>CAXXVA010000004.1:0-47222 GCA_963675365.2 Candidatus Limiplasma sp. | reverse complement strand
AAGTGAACGTATAAGTACTGCGTGATGTAAAAGAAAACCCGCCCCGGCATGCCGGGGCGGGTTTTGTGTTTTGTGCTTTTTAGGCTGCGGGAATCTCCACGTACCCCGCGGCCCAATCCTCGTAGAGGAATTCCACTACGTCGCCGTCGGCGATCGGCTGGGTGCCCATGCCAAGGTCCGCCATGCCCTGGTTGATATAGTACATCCAGAACACGGGGTTTTCCGAGATCAGATCGTTGACGCCGTTTAAAAACATCATGTCGGGGGTGTCCTCGCCGGAGATATCCAGCGTCAGCCCCGCTGCGTCGGCGGCGGCTTTCAGCGCCATGTATACGGTGGGATTGTCGTCTACGACGGCCACGGGGCCGTCAAACAGAATTTCGCCCTCCAGCGTCGCCACGCGAAGCGTGACGGTAGTGATCGCCGCGCTGTCGCCAAGGTAGACGGGCGTTACGCTTTGGGCGGCCGCACCGGTGAAAAGCAGGGTGAGCGCGAGAATCAGGCACACCAGAAGTCCGCGTTTTTGCAGTTTCATTGTGAATTCCTCCAAAATCAAATTATTCGATAAAAACGGGATTGCTGATCGCGTAATCGCCGTTTACACCGCGAACCGTGAGCACTACCCAGTCGCCCGAGTGGAGCGCCATGCCGTGTGTGCCCGAATATTCCAGACCGCCGACGGACACATCCGCGCGCGTTTCACCGTTGACAACGATGCTATAGGACAGCAAATCGCGGTTGGACTGCAGCGTCACATGCACCTGGCAGTCTCCGGCGGCTGCCGTTTGCCCGGGGATAAACCCGTCGACGTCCAAAAACGCGAGCGGGTTGTTGGTCAGAAAGCTGTTCCCGTCCAGGATGGCGGCAAGCACCGCGTCGGCGGTTTTTTCCGGCGCGTACACGTACAGGCGCGGCATGCCGGAGTACATGGAGGTCATGTAGTACCGGTCGTCGTCGCTGAGATCATCCGGGGAGACGAACAGCAGGTTACCGTCGATGTCGTGGTTGTCCGACCCGGCGGTTGCGGGCAGATACAGCCCGTCGTTGAGCATGGAAAACCACACCTGCATTGCCTCATAGTTGGGCTCGCCCTGCACGTACGGCGCGGCGCGCTTGCCGTTCCACAGCTCGTAGGTGTCAAACAGCGGGGCGAGCTGCGTGTCCGCAAAGGCGAACTCCGTGCGCGTGGGGTGGTTGATCTGGATCAATGCGCCGGAGATGTCGTGCACGGCGTTTGCGATACGTGTAACGTCTTCCGCGCCGTTTGCTACGCTCACATCCAGATCGGCGCTGAAGTTGATGGCGTTGAAGTGACCGCGTTCGGTGGTGATCTCCATCCCCGCGATGGGGATGAACCCGTCCAGCGCCGCGCTCAGGTATTCCAGGTTGCCGCGCAGGTCGTTATGGTCGGTCAGCACGCCGAAGGAAAGCCCCATGGCAAGGTCGGACAGCACGATCTCCGCGGGGGAATTGCGGCCGTCGAAGGAATACACGCTGTGCTGGTGCAGGTCGCCGGCGATCCAATCGGTTTCGTACAGGCGGTTAAGCGTAAGCGCGCCCAGGTACTTTGCCTTGCGGTCGGCAACGCTGACGGCAGCCGTTTTGCGCTCGTATTCCGAACCCTTTGTGAGCTCCAGCGCATACTCGCCCAGCGGCAGTTTGAGGGAAAAGCGCCCCAGCATATCGGTATTGATACGCTGCAAAAACCCGTCGCCTGTGAATACCGCCTGGGCGATCAGCCCGCGCCCGTCCTCCCCCGTGACTACGCCCGACACCGTCGCGGTCTTCACGGTCTCGGCCAAAGCCGCGGGCGCCGTGCCGCCCAGCGCGATCAGGATACACAGGAATGCCGTCATGACTTGCTTCTTCATCGCCCGCATCGGCGAACCCACCTAACATCAATAGATTAGGGTTTCATTGTATTGCGCGCGGGTAAGCGCACGGAACAGAACGCGTTAAAATTGCGTAAAGGTCCGCCGCGCAAACAAAAAAGCCCCCGGCCGTACGGCCGGGGGCTTTTTGCCGGGAAAGCGGATGCTTCACCCGTTGGAATTGTTGGACGGATCCAGAATTTGCATGATTTCTCCTGTCGCGTCGTCGATAAACACGGAATAATCGCTGTAAAAGTTTTCGGGCGTCTCCGGCATGCGGAGGTTGACCAGCCAATACGCGCCGGTGTACACCGTGCCGTACCAGTTCAGGTTTGAGTCCTCATACCGGGTAACGTCCACCAGAATATAGGTATCCACCAGGTCCGCGGGCAGGCTGTACGCCTCGGCGAGGGCGTTTCGCGCCAATTGCGCGGCCGTGTCCCCGGTCAGCGGTTCGGTCAGGGCGCTTGGCTCGGCGGTTTGTTCGCCGTCCGCATCCGCCATGCGACTGGTGCGGATATAGGCCAGCGACGGATCCACCAGCGTTTCAAAGCCGACGATGCGCGCCTGGGGATCGATCTGCACCATAAAGCGGTACGCGCCGTTTGCGAACTGGTTGTTGGCGATGATGGTGATGAAGCGGCCCTCGTCGTTATAGGTATCGGCGGCAATGTCGCCGGAATCGATGGTCACGTCGGGCAGGTATTCGTAGGCAAACGCGCGGATGTAGGTGAACAGGCTTTCATCGTCGTTGCCTAGCCGGTACTGCGGATTGGAATTGCGCAGTTCGCCGCTTAAGTTGGTGGTGATCGAAAGCGAGCTGATGACGCCCTGGTTGTCAAACGCGGCGGAAAGCTTTGTGCCGTCGCTGTTTGTTTCCTGCACGCTCCATCCGTTTTCAGTGGCCTGCGGCAGTTCGATGGCGTCGCCGCGCAGGCCGATGTATTCGCTGTCCAGCAGGCGCTCGAAGTATGCCTGCGCCTGGTCGGCGGTGCTCAGGTCATAGCGCATGGCCTGTGGGGATTGCAGGGTTCGCGTCTGCGCGCCGGGGATCATGGTGGCGCGGACGGGATACGGTGCTGTGCCGCTGCCCAGCAATAGGAAAAACGCCGCGACAAGCGCCGCGATGATGGCGATTGTCGCGGCAATGATGAGGATGAACGTTCTGCGCTTGATCGGGATGTGGCTGGGTTTCTGTGCGTTTGACTGCATGATAGGAGCCTCCTGTGTTTGATGGGCGCCATGATATGTTTTCCTGTCTAGCTAACGATGGGATATGGCAATTTCTTCCGTATGGATAAAATAATAACCAGAAAGGCAAAAAACGCCCCGGTACGGCGCAATAAAATCACGCTTGCAATCGTTACAGTGTATGAGGTGATAGAATGTATAAACGCATGGCTTTGTTGACGCTGCTCTGCCTGCTGCTGCCGGTGTCCGTGCGGGCATGGAGCCCGGAAACGATATACGATGAGCGGGACGCGTTGCCCGCGCAGGTACAGGCGCTGCTGCCGGAGGATGTGGAGTTCGGCTATGCGTATCCGGTTGCGGAGATGATCTACGTATGGACGAAGGACTTGGACGGCAACGGCACGGCGCTGGTATTCCAGGAGTTAAACGGCGCGTACACCCTGCTTTTGCGCGGCGCGCCGCTGGGTCTGCGCGGTGGGCTCGCGCCGAAGCTTGGGTACAGCGGCAAGGATTTTTATACGATTGCGTATTCCGACGCTTTTTCATTTTCGTTTCGCCCGGGGATTGACGGACGCTGGGTCTTCGGTACCGCGTTTGACTACGGGGAAACGGATTGCTTCATTACATCGTACCCGCACGCGGCCGTGGAGTTTTTATCCGACCGAGACGGCTTTCGCCGGGTATACGGTACGTGGACGCAGTCCCTGTATGCGGACGCGTTGGATACTTCCGTTTTGCCGCTGTCACTGGACGACGCGCTGAAGATACTGGACACGACCGGGTGGGCCATGGTACAGGCTGCCGGGCCGCAGAGCCCCGCGCCGCTGCGCGCGACGCCGTCGGGCGAAGGTGCGGTGCTGGGTCTTTATTATACCGGCGCGCCCGCGGAAGTATTGGAGGTTCGGGATGCGTGGCGGCGTGTGGAGATTGCGGGCGCGGAAGGCTGGCTTCCGGCGGACGTGCTTGTGTTCGGAGAGGAGATGCGGGAGGTCAAGCCGGAGTTTCCTTCGCTTGTGTACACAGAGGCGGCGCTTGCCCGCGGAGACATTTTGCATGCCGCGCCGGATGCGGACAGCGAAATCATTGGAGCGGTGGGCGGCGATGCGGCGGCAGGCCGCAGCATCGTGGAGGATCTGGAGATTATCGGGATTGTAAACGGCGCCTGGTACCACGTCGTCAATCTGTGGGGAGAGTACGGGTATATCGAGTGCGCGTGGTATTACGAGGGCAATGGCTGAACCCTTTGCAAGCCCGCGAGTTTATCCCGGGAAACCCGGTCCGTTTTAACAGGCGAAAAGGAGATCGCGTCCGCGTGCCGAACTTTGACTATTCCCGCAAAGTGCGGTACACTTTAGGCGATTTCGGCATGGGAGGGCAACGTATGGACGAAACGGCGAGGGCAAAGCTTTTAGGCGAGCTGCGCCTTGTTGTGCCCAGCGAAGACCTGAAGTTTCACGTGCCGATGTCGGGCCGCACCAGCCTGGGTATCGGCGGTCCCGCGGAAATGCTGGTGGAGATCTCCGACGACGAACAGGCGACGGAGGTTTTGCGGATCGCCAAGCGCTTCGGCGTTCCCGTGTACGTGATCGGCAACGGCTCCAACCTCCTCGTCAGGGACGGCGGACTGAAAGGTATCGCGCTGCACTTCGGGGAGAAGTTTCAGGATATTTCCGCCCCCGCCACCCACGACGGGCATAACTACACCATCACCGCGCAGTCCGGCGCGCTGCTGTCAAGCCTGGCAAACGCCGCGGCGGATGCGGGGCTTTCGGGCCTTGAGTTTGCGGCGGGCATCCCCGGCACGGTCGGCGGCGGCGTGCGGATGAACGCGGGCGCCTACGGCGGCGAGATCGGCGATCTCGTGGTCAGCGTCGCCTGTCTGGACCGCGACGGGAATATGCTCACCTACGACCGCGAGGACATGCGGTTTGCCTACCGCGACAGCCGCATCCGTGACGAAATCGTGCTGTACGTCACCGTAATGCTTAGAAAAAGCAACAGCGACGCCGTGCACGTCGCCATGCGGGAGCTCAACGCCCGCCGCCGCGATAAACAACCCCTTACCATGCCCTGCTGCGGTTCGACCTTCAAGCGGCCCCCGGGGCGCTTTGCGGGCGAGCTGATCGAAAGCAGCGGGCTGAAAGGCTGCCGTATCGGCGGCGCGTCGGTGAGCGAAAAGCACGCCAACTTCCTGGTCAACGACCAGAACGCGACGGCGAATGATTACATTAAACTGATCGAGCACGTGCAAAAGACCGTCAAGCAAGAGACCGGCATCGAGCTCGAGCCCGAAGTGAAGATCATCGGAGAAGACGAATAAACGGAACCCAAGCGAAGACCTGCCCCAGAGAAGAGGAACATCATGCGGTTTTTGATCGTTACGGGCCTGAGTGGCTCAGGCAAGACCATCGCCCTGCGCACCCTGGAAGACCTCGGCGCGCTGTGCGTGGACAACCTGCCCCCCACCATGCTCATCCGCTTCATGGAAGCGTGCAATTTAAGCCTGCAGGAGCGCCCCATGGCCGCCATCGGCGTGGACGTGCGCTCGGGCGAATTTTTCGACCCCATGGCCGTGGTGAAAATCATCCGCGAGGCCAAAAACCTTGGGTATCTGATCGATACCCTGTTTATCGACGCCACGGACGCCACGCTGGTCAACCGTTACAAGGAAACCCGGCGCGACCATCCCCTGACGCCCGAAACCAAATCGCTGGAGGAGGCCATCAAGCGCGAGCGCGTGATGCTGCAGCCGCTTAAGGAGTTCGCCGACCACCTGATCGATTCGTCGGAGATGAACGCCAAAACCCTGCAGAAGATGATGCGCAAGATCGTCAACCAGCCGGATGATAACGCGATCCTGCGTATTGAGATGATTTCGTTCGGGTTCAAGCGCGGCATTCCGCGCGCGGGCGATTTGGTGTTTGACGTACGCTTTCTGCCCAATCCTTTCTATATCAAGGAGCTCGGGCACTTCACGGGGCTGGATAAGCCGGTGCGGGATTTTGTATTGAACCACCCGGTGACCGAGGAGTTCCTCTTAAAGGTCAAGGATATGCTGAAGTTCCTGCTCCCGCACTACGTGGCCGAGGGCAAGCACCGCCTTGTGATCGCCATCGGCTGTACGGGCGGCGCGCACCGCAGCGTGGCGATTACCGAAAACCTCGCCGCCTTCCTGCGGGAACTGGAGTGGCAGGTGTCGGTGACGCACAGGGATTTGGATATAGAGCAGGCCCATTGGGGCACATCAGAAGCCTAGTTGGCAGGCAAACGCTGAACCAAGCCCCCGCACGCTGCCGGGTGCATTTACACCATTTTGTGCCTTCGGGAGCCTTGATGTAGCGCTGCTACTACTTCGGCTCCCGAAAACCCAAACTGATGCAAATCCGCCTCGGCATCGCACAGGGTGTTGATTCATCCTTTACCTGCGTGAACGTCGAATTTCTTGTTTTTATTCATGATTGGCCGCGCATTGCGCGGCCAAATGTGGGATTGTTAAGGGCTGATAGCCCTTAACCGGGGTATGGGGCAGCGCCCCATAAAGGAGTGTAAACGGTGAAACGGCTGGCGATATTGGGGTCCACGGGGTCTATCGGCACGCAGGCGCTGGACGTGATCGCGCGGCACAGGGAGCGCTTCCGGGCGGCCGCGCTGGTGGCGAGGTCGAGCAGCGAGGCGCTGTTTGCGCAGGTGCGGGCGTTTCGGCCGCAATTGGCGGGGCTGACGGATAAGCGGTTTTCGATGGACGATATTCCCGAGGATTTGCGGGACGTGCGCTGGGTGTTCGGCGACGACGCGCTGATCGAAGCCGCCGGCATGGACGGCTGCGACGAGGTATTGGTCGCGGTGGTCGGCATGTGCGGGCTGCCCGCGGTGCTGCACGCGCTGTCGGGCGGGAAGCGTGTGCTGCTGGCCAACAAGGAAACGCTGGTCGCCGGGGGGCAGCTGGTGATGAAAGCCGCCCGGACGGCGGGGAAAGACAGCCTTCTGCCCATCGACAGCGAGCATTCCGCCATCTTCCAGTGCCTGCGCGGCGCGGACGGCAACCCCTACCGGCGTATTTTGCTTACCTGTTCGGGCGGGCCGTTTCGCACCTGGGCAAAAAAAGAGATCGACGCGGCGACGGTGAAAGAGGCTTTGCGGCACCCCACGTGGAACATGGGAAGGAAGATTACCGTCGATTCGGCGACCCTGTTCAACAAGGCGCTGGAAATGATCGAGGCGCATTACCTGTTCGGCGCCGACGTGGAGCAGATTCAGGTGCTGATTCATCCGCAGTCGGCGGTGCACAGCGCCGTGGAGTTTTCGGACGGCGGGGTGATCGCCCAGCTCGGCACGCCGGACATGCGCCTGCCCATCCTATACGCGATGGCGTACCCGGAAAGGCTGCCTACGGGCGGGGAAGCGCTTGACCTGTTCAAACTCAAGGAGCTTACGTTTGAAGCGCCGGACACGGAACGCTTCCCGTCGCTAAGGCTCGCGGCGGAGTGCATCCGCGCGGGCGGCGCGGCCTGCTGCGTATTAAACGCCGCCAACGAGGAAGCGGCCAACCGTCTGCTGGAAGGCAAGCTCACCGTGGGACAGCTCTTCCATGTCGTGGAAGAAACCGTCCGCCGGGCCGGCAGCCTTCCCGCCGATACGCTTTCCCAGGTGCTCGCCGCCGACCGGATTGCACGGGAGACGGCGCGTACGTTGATGGACGGGGAGAACGCGTAGGGATTTCATCCCTGAGAACCCTGACAAGGGCTTCGCCCTGACTCGATTTCGCATAAAATGATCCTGAAAGGAACCCTATGACGATCGTATTTGTACTGCTGGCGATCCTGCTTTTGGGAATTTTGATCACGGCGCACGAGCTGGGCCATTACCTGGCCGCGCGGGCGCAGAAAATCGCGGTCAAGGAGTTTTCCGTGGGCTTCGGGCCGAAGCTATGGCAGCGCCAAAGCAAGAAGACCGAAACCCTGTATTCGCTGCGCGCCATCCCGCTTGGCGGCTACTGCGCGTTTTACGACGAGGACGCCGAAACCCTGTCCCCGGACGACCCGCGCCGCTACAACGCCGCCGCCGTATGGAAGCGGATGATCGTGGTGGTCGCGGGCGCGGCGATGAACATCCTCCTGGCGTTTGTACTCGCCATCGTGCTGCACCTGGCCTATAGCGCGGTGCCTGTGCAGCCGAGCATTTTAGATGTCACGCAAGGGTCCCCCGCCGCCGAAGCGGGAATCCTGCCCGGCGACGTGCTGCTGGAGGTGGACGGGCAGACTGTCGAGCCCGGCGACACGAACCTCCTGACCGAGGTGATCGACGCGTCGGACACCTGCAAGGGCGTGACCGTTACCCTGTCGCGCGCCGACGGGGAGCACACCGTGTCCGTGATCGCGCAGATGGACGAAACCGAGGGCCGCAGGCTGATCGGCGTGCGCATCCAGGGCTTCGTGCGCCCCAATATCGGGCAGGCGGTAAGCGGGGCGTTTGAAAGCTGTGTGTACGCCTCCACCGTGATCGTCGACAGCCTTGGACAGCTGATCTTCCACGGCGAGGGCGCGCAGGATATCGCCGGCCCTGTCGGTGTGGTGCAGGTCATCGCCGAGCAAACGCGGTCGGGCGGGTTGTATATGTACCTAAGCTTGGCCGTGCTCATCAGCATCAACCTGGGGCTGATCAACCTGCTGCCCATCCCGGGGCTGGACGGCAGCCGCTTTTTGTTCATGGTGGCCGAGGCCGTGCGCCGCAAGCCCATCAACCGCCGGGTGGAGGGCACCATCCACATGATCGGGTTTGTGCTCCTGTTCGGGCTGTTGATTTTGTTTACCTTCCGCGATATTACGCGGTTATTCGGAGGATAAGCCCATGAAAGGCAAATGGAAGCAAAACCTGAACGTCCCAAACGCCCTGACGATGCTGCGCATGGGGATGATCCCCGTATATATCGTGCTGTTTTTGGACGGCCACAAGTACTGGGCGCTGTTTACGTTCCTGCTCGCGGGGGCGACGGACATCGCCGACGGCATGATCGCGCGGAAATTCCACTTGATCACGGATTTCGGCAAGCTGATGGATCCGCTGGCCGATAAGCTGATGGGGCTGACGGCGCTTTTTTCCATGACCATCGGCACGGAGCTGATCCCCGCCGTGGTGCCGTGGGCGGTGGTGATCGTGTTTTTGGGGAAGGAGCTTTTAATGTTGCTGGGCGGGGTTGTGATGCTGAAAAAACATATCGTCGTCTATTCAAAGCCTATCGGCAAGGCGGCGCAGGCGCTGTTAACCCTGGGGCTGACGGCGACGTTTTTCCACGAGCAGCTTGCCGGGCTTTGGGCCTGGCAGGTCTCGCCGGACGTGTTGACCTTGTATCTGGCAACGGCGCTGACGCTCGTCGCGCTGTGCTTCTATGCCGCAAGCTGTGTAAGGCAGTTAAGCGAACGCTAATGAAAGCCCCTGTGCGCTGCCGTGTTTATTTTCGCCAGCGTGTGCCTGTACAAGTTTCGACGTAGCGCTGCTACTACTTCAACTTGCTCAAGCGCAATCTGACAAAAATCCATCACAGCATCACACAGGCTCTTCATCATCATTCGCTTAATGGGCGCAAAATATAAATAAGGACGATAGAAACATGCAAACATCGGCGGCGGACCAAAAGCTCGGGCACGTGCTCGCGATCGGAACCATTATCGTGTGGGGGCTGACCTTCGTATCTTCGACCGTGATCCTGCAGTATTTAAGCCCGGTGGAACTGCTGATTCTGCGAATCACGATCGCCATCATCGCGCTGACGGTGATCCGGCCCAAGCGAATGCAGCTGAAAAAGCGCAGCCACGAGTTTTACTTCATGGGCGCGGGCCTGTTTGCCGTAACGATGTATTTTCTTTTGGAAAACTCGGCGCTGACCTTCACCTCGTCGTCCAACTGCGCGGTGATCGTGTCTTCCGCGCCGTTTTTTATCGCGATCTTCGCCAGTGTGTTTTTGAAGGAAGAAAAGCTGACGCCGCTGTTTTTCGTCGGCTTCGTTCTGGCGATCGTAGGCTTGGGCATGGTATCGTTCGCGGGGCAGAAGCTGCAGCTGAACCCCCTGGGCGATCTGCTGAGTCTGCTCACGGCGATCTCCTGGGGCATCGCGACGATGTTCATGCGCAAGATCGAGAAGCACGGCTATCCCGTGATTCTGGTCACGAGGAAGCTGTTTATGTACGGGGTGCTGTTTGCCCTGCCAACGCTTTTGTTTATGCCCCGCAAGGGCGCGTGGGCGGATCTCCTGCGCCCGGAGGTTTGGCTGAACGTGCTGTTTCTGGGCGTGATCGCCAGCGCCGTGTGCTACATCACCTGGATGATGGGCATGAAGCGCATCGGCGTGGTGCGCTCCGGGACCTATATCTATCTCATTCCGATCATCACCATGCTCGGCGCGGCGCTGCTGATCGGCGAAACCATCACGCTTTTGCAAATCGGCGGCGCGCTTTTAACCATGGCCGGCCTGTTCTTGAGCCAGTGGCATAAAAAGAAGGCTAAAAAGCCCTTGGAGCATATCGAAGAAACTACGATGCATGCCGGATGATTGTGGGCTATCCGCCCCCAAACCCCCGATCAGGGGCAGTGCCCCTGAACCCCACATAAAATGCCGCGCTTACAGCGCGGCATTTATGATGGGTCAAGGGCAACGCCCTTGTCGGGGTCTTAGGGGTGAAACCCCTAACGTTCCGCTTCGTCCTTTGCCTTCCGTCCGAACAGCAGCATGCTGAGCGGCCACCATAGCAAGCCGAAGGCGGGGTACACGGCCCATACGACGTGCGGGGTATAGACGAGATTGATGGCGGCGAAGTACGCGATGCCCGCGGCGGCCATCCACACGGACAGGGCGGCCCACGCCTTTTTTTCAAAGCAGAGCGCGCCGATCACGGCGGACGCGGCGGGGAGCGTGAGGAACAGCACCCACGGCGTGCCGGGGGACAGCGCCAGGTTCAGCGCGCCGTAATAGACCAGGAACAGGACCGCGCACAGGGTGACGAGCAGGGGTTTGACGGCTTTTTCCTTCAGCGCCGCCGCGACCGGCCACCACACGAGCGGGAACACCGCGTACCAGTACCACGGGTGAATATCCGGGGTGACGAAGCGGTGCACCAGGTAGAAATAGGCGATCAGCAGCACGGCGTTGACCGCGGCGAAGCCGGGGGCGTTACGATACTTGCTGATAGCCATGGCCCAGATCAGCCACGCGCCTGCGACGAGCAGGAACAGCGAAAGCAGCGAGCTTACGCCGTGCAGCAGCGCGATCAGCCCCGTGTAGTACGCCGCGAACACGATCGCGCCCACGAGCCCGTTTTGCCAGTCGTTCAGGCGCTTGCTTAAAAGCATGGAAACCGGCCACCAGAAAAACGGCAGCACCGCGTATAAAAACCACGGCACGGCGTTTGGCGTCTGGATGAAGTACATCACGATTAGGAACAGCGACCCGGTAACGGCCGAACCCAGCGCGAACGCCATCGTGCTTGCCTTTTTACCCAACAGCACACTCACCGGCCACCACAGCGTGAAGAACGCCGGGTACACCCACCACCAAAACCCGGGCGACGTAACGAGGTTCAGGACCAGAAGCGAGAGGATCACGGTCAGGCCGCCCGCGACGGAAAACGCCCGCGCGCCTTTTTTCGCACCCCAGACCGACAGCGGCCACCAAAACGCGCCTAGAAGCGGGTACAGGTACCACGGATGCGCGTGGGGGCTCACCAGCAGGTACAGCCCGACGAACAGCGCCGCAAGCAGCACAAAGCCGATCACGGAAAACAGAAGCGGCTGTTTTTTACTGGCGAAGTACACGCTGATCGGCCACCAAACGACCCCGAACAGGGGATAGAGAAACCACGGATGCGCACCGGGGCTTGCCACCAGGTATGTGGCGACGAACAGCCCGATTAGCAATGCCGTACCGCACAGGGAATAGGCAAACGGCTGCCGTTTCCCGGCGAAATACACGCTCAGCGGCCACCACAGCACGCCGAACACCGGGAAGATACACCATAGAAACCCGGGCGAGGTTAACAGGTTTACGGTGATCACCATCGCGATGATCGTCAGCGAATAGACAAGCGACGTACGAAGCGTTTTATTCATTCCGTTTCCCCCTCCTCACGGCCGCGCCGGGACAGGTGCACGCCCAGCGGCCACCAGATCATAAAGAAGCTCGGGTACATCCACCACCAGTGTCCGGGCGAGGTGAGCAGGTTGATCAGAACCAGCATCAGCACCACGTACGTCGCGCCGGTCGTAGAAAAGCGCCGCGCGCCGACCATGGAGCCCCATACCGACAGCGGCCACCAGAACACGCCCAGCATCGGGTACAGAAACCACGGATGCGCGCCGGGGCTGGTAAACAGGTAGGTGAGCAGGAACAGGAGGAACAAAAGCGCCGTGCCGTACACGGCGTAGTGCAGCGGCTCATGCCGCCCGTAGAAGTACACGCTCAGCGGCCACCACAGGATGCCGAAGATGGGGTATAGGCTCCACGGGAAAGGCGAGGTGAAGCGGTTCAGGATGACGACCGAGAGGATGACCATCCCGGAGACGGTCAGGGCCGTCTGCAGTGATTTTTTCATTTTCCGTTCCCCTCCTTGTGGTTTAAGTAGTAAAGGAGCGTGGACAGCGGCCACCAGATCACCCCGAAGGCCGGGTACACAAACCAGATGGCGCGGGGCGTGTAATACAGGTTGATGAACAGCATCAACCCGATGATCAGCAGGCTCCCGATCACCGAATACAACAGGTTGTTGCGGTTTTTGTGCTGACCGCCGGGGCCGGATCTGCGGGGCGACGCGCCCATCAGCGTCATCTTGATTTCCGACAGATCGCCGAGCTCCACCAGCGCTTTGTTCACGGCGTCTTCCTCTGGCTTGCCCTCGGCCATCAGGTCGGCGGCCTTTTCCTCGGCGTCGGCGATCATCTCATTGAGCAGGCTCTGCTTCTCCTCGCTGTCAGGAACGCCCTGAAACATCTCTTCAATGTGCTGTCTGATTTTCATCCCGTTTTTCCTCCAATACTCCGTCGATAACGTCTTTGGTTTCAAGCCATTCCAGCTGTTTTTCGCGGTAGTACGCCTTGCCCGTTGGCGTGGGCCGGTAATACTTGCGGGCGCGGCCGTGGGTGATCTGGCCGGAGTAGGACACGATGCACAGGTTGCGCTCCAGCCGCTGGATGGCCGCGTACAGCGTCGCTTCCTTGATCTCCAGGCGGCCCGCCGTGCGTCGGCTGATCTCCTTGATCAGCTCGTAGCCGTAACGGTCCTTTTCGATGAGCAGGCGCAGGATGATCGCGTCCAGATGCCCGCGGATCAGGTCTGCCGAGATCGCCATGCCGCCACCGCCTCATCAAATTACTCTACCAGATTACTATATCTGATAGAGTAATTATAGGCACGGTCCGTATCTCTGTCAAGCGAAAGCAGAAAAATTCTTTTTAAGATGGCAAAAAAGCCCGCCGATGATCGGCGGGCTCGGGTGCGAAACAGTATGGATGAAACCGGATTTCAGCGGCCTTACGGCTTGCTTTTTTTCTCCAGCTTCCGCGCAAGCTTGCGCTCCGCCTTTTCCTTTTTGCCGATATCCCGCAGGCAGAACGGCAGGTTGCCCTTTGCGTAATGGTTATCCACGCAGGCGGCGCAGTCGCCGTGCCGGGGGCAATTGGCGGTACAGGGGCAATCCAGCGCGATGTGGTTTTGAATATTCATGGCAACCCTCAACAGTCGGTGATCAGAACAGTTTGCCCAGCGCGTCGATCAGGAACCGCGCACCGAAGAAGATCAACAGCCCGCCAAGCACCATGATGATGATGCGGTAGGGCTTTTCCTTGATGAACTTGCGCGTCGTGCCCACCACCGTGGAGATCAGCCCGTACCAGGTGAAATCCGCAGCGATATGGCCCAGGAAGTAAACGGCGACGCCCCAGACGGCAAAATCGCGGTAGGCTTCGGTCAGGAATCCAAGCCCGATCACCGCCCACCAGAGCAGGAAGTAGGGATTGGCGGCGCTCAGCAGCGCGCCTGATAGGATCATGCGGTCGGAGTTCTTGGCCTTGGCGTCCAGATCGACGCTTACCTTGCCGCGCGCAGCTTTGAGGATCATATCGGCGCCGATAGTGCACAGCAGCACGCCGCCGACGATGCCGATGGTGATCTGCGCGGCGTCGGACTTGAGCACCATGTCAAGCCCCAGAAAAATGCCAATGATCAGCACAAGCTCCAAAAGCGCGTGCCCGACGATGACGATGAAGCCCACCTTGGGGCCTTCCTTGAGCGACTGGCGGATGGTGTAGGTCAAAAGCGAACCGGGCATCATTGCGCCCGAAAAGCCGACGGCCAACGCGGTGAAAAACAATGCGGTCAACGGGCGCGCCTCCTTCTGGGGATGTATGGAACCCATTGTAGCACACGCCGCCCGAAAAGGGAACAGAAGCGCCGGGCGGGGCCTGTTTTCCATCCGCAGCGGCCGTTGTAAGGCCTTACCATCGGACGTGGATTTTTGTGGCCGTTTCGTGTATAATGCGGAGAGAAACAGAAGATGCCCGGCGCAGGGCAAAGGAGCATAATATGGCGAATTTGGCAGAATACGGCCATTTGGTCAAGGACGGGCTGTGGACCGGGGCGTTCCATGCGGCGATGAAAGCGCTATCATCACAGGGCGGCGGCACGCTGACGGTGCCGGCGGGGCGGTATATGACCGCGCCGATCCGGCTTTTGTCCGATATCACGCTGCATCTGGAGCAGGGCGCGGAGATCGTGCTCACGGACGACGAGGCGCTGTTTCCGCTGGTGGATATTGAGTTTGAGGGCATCCCCGGCAAGGCGTACATGCCGTGCGTGTATGCGCGGGACGCGCGCAACGTGCGTCTCACCGGCGCGGGAACCATCGACGGCAGCGGCGCGAAATGGTGGGAACGGCTGAAAACCGGCGCGCTTTCGCACGTGCGCCCGTACCTGGTCTGCTTTCACAACTGCACGAACGTGGAAATGGACGGCGTAACGCTGAAAAACTCCCCCAGCTGGACGGTGCATCCGCTGTACTGCGACAACGTTTCCATCACGAATCTTCACATCTATAACCCCGCCGATTCCCCCAACACCGACGGCATCGACCCCAACGGCTCGAAAAACGTGTATATCGCGGATTGCGTGATCGACGTGGGGACGACTGCATCGCCGTCAAGGCGGGTACGGAGGATACGCCCAAAAAGCGCGCCTGCGAGCATATCACCATCGAGCGCTGCCAAATGCTCCACGGGCACGGCGGCGTGGTAATCGGCAGCGAAATGAGCGGCGGGGTGCGGGACGTGCTGGTGAAGGACTGCGTGTTTACCGGCACCGATCGCGGCGTGCGGCTGAAAACCCGGCGCGGGCGCGGCGGCGCGGCGGCGCGGCTTACGTTTCAGAACATCGAAATGGAGGACGTGCTCTGCCCCTTCGTGTTTAACATGTATTATTTCTGCGGCAAGGGCGGCAAGCTCCCCGTCGTGCGGGACAAAGCCCCGCGCCCTGTGGACGCCGGCACGCCGGAGCTGTCCGACGTTACGATTGAAAACATCCTGGTGCGCGGGGCCACGGCCTGCGCGGGCTTCCTTTACGGCTTGCCGGAAAGCCCCGTGCGCCGCGTGCGCATTGCCGGCTGTACGGTGAAAATGATCCCCGGCAAACCGGGCAAACCCGCCATGATGGACGACCTGGACGATATGGAAGCGGCGGGGCTTTTCTTGCGCAACGGCGAGGAGATCGACGTGCGCGGCCTGCGTGTGATTAACCAAAACGGCCCCGCGATGGACGCGGATCAAAGCGTGCGCTTACTGCAAATGGAGGACGGACAATGAAACAGGCGTTTGACAACTGGCACATCCGCATCGCGGACGGACTTTTGCACATCTTCCCGCTGCTCAATCAGCGATGGAGCTACGATTACGGCGTGGTGTGGAAGGGTATGGCGGCGCTGTATGCGCTGACGGGCGATGAAAAATACTTCGATTACGTCAGGCGCGGCGCGGACTCGTTTTTAAACGCCGACGGCACGGCGATCCGCGATTATTTCCGCGAGGAATACAACCTGGATTACATCAACAACGGCAAGCTGCTTTTATACCTGTGGCAAAAGACCGGAGAGCGGCGCTACCGCACGGCGGCGGAACTGCTGCTGGATCAGGTGCTGCACCAGCCGCGCACGCCGGAGGGCGGGTTCTGGCACAAGAAAATTTACGAAAACCAGATGTGGCTGGACGGACTGTATATGTGCGCGCCGTTTTACACCGAATGTGCGAAACTGTTCGACCATCCGGAGTGGGTTGAGGATATCGCCAGGCAATTTCTGCTGATCCGTGAAAAGACCTGGCACAAGCCCACCGGGCTTGCGCTGCACGCGTGGGACTCGGCGCGCGTCCAGCCCTGGGCGGACAAGGAAACCGGGTGCTCGCCGCATGTGTGGGGGCGCGCCGTGGGCTGGTATGCCTGCGCGGTTGTGGATGTGCTGGAACTGCTGCCGGAGGGCGCCAAGGAGCATCAGGCGCTAGCTTCGCTGCTCAACGACCTGCTGGCCGCCGTATGGCGCGCCAGGGACGAACGCACCGGCGTGTGGCTGCAGGTGATGGACGCGTCCGATCGCCCCGGCAACTACGCCGAAAGCTCCTGCTCGGCGCAGTTCATATACGCTACGGCCAAGGCCAGGCGGCTCGGCTGCTGCGATTTGATTTCCGCCGAAGATCTGCGCGCGGCTTGGAAAGGTGCGGTGGACCAGTTCATCGAAGTCTACAAGGGCGACGCGATCGTGTGCAAGTGCTGCCAGGTGGCGGGGCTTGGCAACGCAACGGAGCGCGACGGCAGCTTTGCCTATTACATGTCCGAGCCGATTGTCTGCAACGATCTCAAGGGCTCGGGCGCGATGCTGCAGGCGGCCGTTGAAATGGAGACGCATTACCGTCCCTGACGGAACATGGAGGAAACCCGCATGGAAGAGAAGAACACCCTGCACATCCTGTGGACGAACGCGGATATCGATACAGCGCTGGGCATGGTGATGATGTACGCGACCAATTCAAAATCCCGCGGCTGGTGGGAAAACGTAACCGTGATCATCTGGGGCGCGACGGCAAAGCTCACGGCCGAAAACGCGCACATTCAGGACGCCATGAAGGTGGCCATGAACGCGGGTGTGAAGTTTTCCGCCTGCGTTGCCTGCGCAAGGCAGCTTGGCGTGATCGAGCAGCTGGAAGCGCTCGGCGTCGAGGTGACCGGCTGGGGGCAGCCGCTGACGGAGCTTTTGAAACACAGCGAAACGCTGCTGACCGTATAACCGGACGGAAAACGATGCATTATACCGTAGAGGCGGGAAACCCGCGGGCGTTTCCGACCATACAGGCGGCGCTGGACGCGATAAAGGCGCGCGGCGACGGGAGCGTCGTTATTTCGCTTGCCCCCGGCGTGTACCGCGAAAAGCTGGTGCTGGACGTACCGGGGATGCGGATTTCCGGGCCGGACAACGGCGAAGCGCGGATCGTATGGGGCGATTCGGCCAATCTGCTGGATGAAAACGGGCAGCCGCTGACCACCTTCCGCACGGCAACTGTGCGCGTGAGCGCGCCCGGCGTTACGCTTGCAAACCTGACCGTGGAAAACGACGCGGGACCGGGCAAGGCCGTGGGACAGGCGGTGGCGCTGTACATCGCGGGCGACCGCTGCGCGGTGAAACACTGCGAACTGCTGGCGCATCAGGATACGCTGTTAATCGGGCCGGAAACCGGCACGGTGTGCGACGCGTACCCCTGCGGCAGGCGGGCGTACCTGGAGAACTGCCTGATCCGGGGAAACACGGATTTCATCTTCGGCAGCTACGCCGCCTGGTTTGAACGCTGCACGCTGCGCTGCGTTTCGCAGGGGGAACCGGTCAACGCTTTGATCGCCGCGCCCAACACCCCGCAGGGGCAGGCTTTCGGCTTTGTGTTCAATCGTTGTGTCATCGACGGCGACTGCGAGCCCGCGACGGTGTACCTTGGCCGCCCGTGGCGGCCGTTTGGGCGCGCGGCGTTTTTGCACTGTACCATGGACCAATGCGTACACCCGGCGGGATGGCTGGACTGGCAAACGCCGTTTCGCCCCGTGTGGGAAGGCCTGTGCGAGACCGCCGATACCTGGATCTCCGCGCGGCACCCGAGCGCCGGGAAGCTCGCGGACGGGCATCCGTACACGAAAGAAGCCGTCCTCGGCGGCGGGGACGGCTGGGCTCCATACAAAGCATAAAAGGATTGCATCCGGCGGTTCGCCGGACGCAATCCTGATTTTTTATCCGATCGGACGGAAAAAGCCGGGCTATACGCCTGCGCGCAGGTCCTTGACCGTTTTCTGGAGCAGGGACACGTTTCGATAGACGCGCTCCCCGCCCTTGCCGGCGGGCGACTGCGGCACGAACCCGACCATGATTTCCGGCCCGGCGGGCAGGGAAAAGTACCGCATCATATAAAAGTGCTCGCCGTCCTGCGAATAGTGGAAGGCGAAATGGTTTCCCGCCCGCGCCGCCTGCAGCCACAGGGTATTGCCCTCCACGTTGGGGCCGTTGGCGTCGTCGGAGATATGGTTGGTCACCACGCTGACGGCCGCGTGTGTGCCGAAATCCGTTTTTTCAAAGCAGGCCTTCGCCCAGACCAGCAGATCGTGCATTACCATCAGGGACGACGCGTCAAAGGTGTACTGAAACGCATGCCCGACCTGCGCCCGCAGCACGAAATCGCCTTTTACTTTGGTGTAGTAAAACGGCGCGTTGCAGGAAACGCCGGGCGTGCTTTTGGGGTCGGCTTCCACGTAGCGGCCGAAAAAATAATCGCTGTTTTCCGGCGCGTACAGCGTGAGCGCCCCGTCCGCAAGTTGCGCGCTGCTTTCGTTCAGCCACCGGAAATTCCTGAAAAACTCCTTATCCACCGCAGGCTCCTTTCGATCGTGCAAGCTCAGCGCTTTTTCGCTTTGGTTCCGGCGCGCATCTCGCTTGGGGTGATGCCGAAGTGCTTTTTAAACGCCCGCCGGAACGTGACGGCGTTATTGTAGCCGACCTCCATATACAGGGAATTGATGCTCTGCCGCTGCCGCTTTTCGTATTTCCCCGGGTTTGTCAGCCGCTTGGCCGCTTCGCTCAGCCGCAGCGTCTCCAGATAGGCGGACAGGTTTTCCCCTGTCTTTTCCTTAAACAGGTGCGACAGGTAGCTTTCGGAGATATGGAACTGGTGGGACAGCATGCTCAGGCAGATGGACGGATCGCTGTAATTTTTCTGCAGATACTGCCGGATCTCGGGGATCGGGTTGGCGGGCTTCTGGGTTTCCGCGAAGAACCCGCACAGGGCAATGGCGGCGCTTTCGCACAGGGGCAGGGTCGCCCGCTGCGCCAGGTGCTCGTCAATCTGCCGCAGCACCGCCTCGTCGCCGCGATGGTCCGCCGGGATGGAAAACCGCGCCCGCATCAGGGTGTTACGGATATCCGACAGCAGATAATTGAGCATATTCATAGGCAGGGAGCGCTCGGTGATGTTTTCCCGGTGGATCAGCGCAAACATCTCCGCGACCTGCTGGCGGTTGCCGGAGGTGATGAAGTGCAGGAGCTTTGCGGAGATTTCGATGGGGTAGTACACGCCTCCGGTCTCCTTGCTGATGATCTCGTAGGGCAGGAACACATGGTTTCTGGACGCGTAGCGCGACGCGGCGCGCGCCTGCTCATAGGATTCCCAGAGGGTGAAGGGCTGGGTGCATAGCGTGCCAACGCCCGCGTACAGCCAGATGTTGTGCTGGGCGAGCAATTCGTCATGCAGCCGGACCACGCGGGTTTGCAGGTCCATCAGCGGGTCGGCAACCTTGGGGCCGTAGGTGACCAGGGTGACGAAGTTGTTGTCCTGCGCCATGTAGGTGTAGGCGCGGTAGCTGGTCTGGCAGCCCGCGACGATCTTATCGGCGAGGATGCGCGTCACCGACAGGCTGCCGGATTCCCGCTCGTCCTGGGAGTAGGCGGAGCAGTACAGCACCATGTAGCGCAGGCCCTCGCCCTTGATGCCGAGGTAATCCAGGATATAGTCAAACTCGGTTTCGGACGCGACGTGGCCCGACAGCACCCTGCGCAGGTAGGAAGAATACAGGAAAGGCTTGTGGGAATCCAGCTCCGATTCCAGCTGCGCCCGGATATCCTGCGCCTGCTCAAGCTTGGAGCCAAGCTGGCGGATCGGCGTGATATAATGGCGCACCTGCAGCACGATCAGCGCGATGCCGCCGACCAGCACCAGGAAGAACAGCGAAAAGAAGATCGAATTGACGTTTTTAAGCGTCTGCGCGCACAGGGACTCGGGGATTGCCAAGTAGTACCGCCAGAAATTGCGGGTGGATACGCTGCGCAGCACATGGTACTGGTCCAGGGTTTCTTCGGTTTTCATCGCGAGGGCGAACGCTGTCAGTTCCGCCAGGCTTTCGTCGTCCGCCCCGCTTCCCTTGAGCACCAGCTGGACCTGATTTTCCGGGCTGACGGCGACGAGCATCACGGACGCGTCCGGGATATAGCCCGTAAACTGCCGGGTCAGCACGGCGATATTCCAGTCAAACCAGATAATCGCGGGGATGCTCTTGGTAAAGAGGTCGTCGATATTCCGGATCAGGGTGAACTGGCCGTCCGTGCCGTAGATGGCCGAGGTATCGAAATTCTGCTCGGTGGCCGTAGCGGACGACAACAGGTTTTGCCAGTTTTGGTACTGCGACCGCCGCCAGCTGTTGTAATCCATATAAAACTGCCGCGCCTCGGTAAACTGGCTGGCGGAGATGACGTAGCCCGTGTTTCGCATGTAGATATGGGTTTCGGTGATCGGCACGTTGGCCAGGCTGAATGCGCGGGAGGTGAGGGTCTGCATGATGGAAGAGGCGGTTGTGATGTAGCCGCGCGCCGTAAAATCGGCCATGTTGGAAAAGCGGATAAAGGTGGAATCGTTGGTCAGCTGCCGCGTGTAGCTGTCCACAGTCGCCAGGTAGTGATCCATGGTGATAACGCTGTTGCCTAAAAGCGCGCTTTGGTGATTCCAGAAATTGTCCCGCGCGCTTTTGTTCATGGACAGGTACAGCCCCATCCCAAGCGCCAGGCACAGCAGAAGGAACACGCAGTAGGACAGCGCGATGCGGACGACGGAAGCCGGCTTGACCTCCGCAGAAGCCTTCTGTTTCTGTGAAAATGCTTTCAATTATACCTCCCCGCCGGATCGTATGCAGCGCAGGCAACGCAATCAATTTTGATATTCCCATTATATGCAAACGCCCGTGCTTTCGCAAGCGCCGCGTCCGGTGGGAATGTAACTGCTTTCAAAGCCCCAAACAGCGCCTGCGGCCCCTGCGGCCCGGGCCGGAGCAGGCGTTTTTTTACCGGCGCCCGCGAACACGCGGCGGAAGCCGTATCCGTAGAAGGCTTGCACCATAAGGGGTTTACGCGCCGCAGGGAACAATTTTTGAGCGAACCCTGGAGTCCGGTCTAAAGAAACGACCTTTTGCATAAAAGCTGTTTCTTGCGCGCTGAGAAACGCGGATGCTATACTCAAATTACTTCTGATGCGCCGGTTGAGCGCTGAAAAAATGAAAAGGCATACATTTTCAAGTAGAAAGGATGGTCAACCCATGAAAAAACTCCTTGCTCTCGCGCTGGCACTGGGGATGCTGATGTCCCTGGTGACCGTATCCGCCTTCGCCGCCGACGAGGTGACGAAGCCCGAAAAGATCACCATGATGGTGGATGCTACGGTCGTTACCTTCATTAACGGCCGCGACGACTTTGAAGCTCGCTGGGAAGAGCTGACCGGCATTGATCTGGAAATCATACAGCCGGATCACGATGCGTATCAGGACGTTTTGATGCAGCAGATCGCCTCTGGCGACTGGCCTGACGTCGTGATGCTTCCGACGTCCCTGTATTCCTCCTATGCCGCCGAGGGCGTGCTTTGGGATATGACGGACGCCTGGGAAAACAGCGCCACGAAAAATTCCGGACGCTTCAACGGCGATCTGGTCGAAGAAGGCATGAAAATCGACGGTCGCATGTACGGCTTTGCCGACGGACACGGCAACGGCTGCCTGACCTATATTAAGAAGGCGTGGCTCGATGCGGTCGGCCTGGACGTTCCCACCACCTACGACGAGTTCATCGCGGTCTGCGACGCGTTCGTCAACCAGGATCCCGACGGCAACGGCGAAGCCGACACCTACGCGCTGGCCGCCGCGGGCTTCATCGGCCCCGAAGCGCCTTGGATCAACTATCTGCCCAACTTCTACCAGGATGCGACGCCCTACTTCTATCAGCATGACGACGGCACCTGGTCTGACGGATTCGTTGAGCCCGAAATGAAGAGCGCGCTGGAAAGGCTGACCTACGCCTATGCGCAGGGCTACATCGATCCCACGACGCTAACCAACGGCACCAAGGACTGCCGCAACAAGTTCTATGACGATACCACCGGTATCTTCACCTACTGGGCCGGCACCTGGGCGACCAACCTGAAGGTCAACCTCGAAGCCAACGGCCGCGACGGCGAGCTGGTCGCACTGCCGCCCATCGCCGAAGTCGGCGCGTACTTCGACCGCGTCCCGCCGTGCTGGGGCATCACAACCGCATGCGAGAATCCCGAAGGCGTGTTCAAATATTTCATCGACACAATGTTTGACGGCGGGGATATGCAAATGCTCTGGACCTACGGCGTAGAAGACGTGCACTGGTCCACCGAAGCCGGCACCGTGCTGGACAAGACCTACGAAGCGGGTCAGTTCCATATGCTGGAAAGCATGGAGAAAGCCGGAACGGCGTACACGAAGAACCATATCGATCCGATGCTGTCTCTGGCGTCGTTTGAAGATGGATACTACGATCCCAAGGTGGACACGGTCAAAGAAGAAGCCGTGATTTCGCAGCAGATCTTCAACGACAACTCCAAACTTGCCAGCCTGGTCCCCTCGACCGACGCGATGGCAATGTATAACGGCGATCTGATGACGCTCAAGCGTGAATTGGTTGCCAAGGTGATCATGGGCGAAATGACGTATGACGAAGCGATGGCCAAGTTTGAAGCCGACGGCGGCATGACCTGGTCCGAAGCGATCGTCGCCTCACTGGACGCTCTGAACTGACCGCAGGCGCGGGCTTCCGCCCTGCGGAAGCCCGCGGCACGGCCAGGCTTTCGGATGCGGAACGGTCGCTCCACAATGGGGGGCGGCTGTTTCCATCCGAATCAAGCGCTTGCTCATGATTTAGGAGGGCAGCATGGATAGCACGTCCGCATCAAACTTCAAACTCCCAAAGAAGCCTTTGAAGATCCGTATCCTCAAGTACAAGTGGTTCTACCTCATGTTCGTTCCGGTTCTGGTTTTCGTCATTATTTTTTACTATACGCCGATGGCGGGCATCCGCTATTCCTTCACGAAATACAACTTGATCCGGGACCCCGTTTACGTCGGGCTGGATCAATTTACGAGGCTGTTTTCGCTGCCGAATTTCTGGTCAGCGTTCTTCAATACCATCAGGCTGAGTATCGTCAAGCTCCTGCTCAACACCGGCATGGCGGTTGGCATCTCGCTGCTTTTGCACGAAATGGTCAGCCTGAAAATGAAAAAACTTACCCAGACCATTATCTATCTGCCGCACTTTCTAAGCTGGGTCGTTGCGGCGTCGGTGTTCCAATTGCTGCTGTCGCCCACGACGGCTGGACTGTTAAACCAATTGCTCCTGAAGTTCAACATCATCGATAAAAGCATTTATTTCCTGGGTCGGTCCGACTGGTGGACGCCCACGTATTACGTCATCAACATCTGGAAGGATACCGGCTGGGGAACGGTGATCTTCATGGCCGCGCTCAGCGCGATCGACCCCGGCATCTATGAAGCCGCCTCCATTGACGGCGCGGGCCGCTGGAAGAAGATGGTGCACGTCACGCTGCCGGCGCTGGCGGCGACGATTTTGACGGTGCTGATTCTGAACCTCGCCAAGGTAATGAACCTGTTCGAATCCGCCTTCGTGCTGCAAAACGCGGCCGTGATGGACAAGGCCCAGGTGCTGCAGACCTATATTTATTATCAGACCTTTAACTCCGGCGGCATCCCGGATTACGGATATACGACGGCCGTCGGCCTGTTCAAGTCCGTGGTCGGCATGGTCCTGGTGCTGATGTGCAACTACGCGAGTAAAAAAGTACGCGGCAGGGGCATCGTATAAGAAAGGAGGAACGACCGATGGATACCACACCCAAAACCGGCGCGGCAACCATAAAGCGCACAACCCGGCGATTCCGGATTTTTCCCATCCTCAACGGACTGTTCTTCCTGGTGTTCTGTTTTCTGATCCTCCTGCCGCTGTGGAAGGTGCTGGTGGATTCGTTCGACCTGACCACCGGCTACGGCATGAAGCTGTTCCCCGAAAAGTTCGGCTTTGCTGGCTATACCTCCGTTTTCACCAACAAATCCCTCTATGTTCCGCTGATCAATTCCGTGATCACCACGGTGTCGGGCACGCTGATCGGGCTGACGCTGTCCACCCTGGGCGCCTATGTGCTCATTCAGGACGATATGCCGGGCCGCGGGCTGCTGGCGTTTTTCCTTCTGTTTACGATGATCTTCCAGGGTGGCATGATCCCCACCTATATCGTGCTGCGTAAGCTGGGGCTGACGAACACCCTGTGGTCGGTCATCCTGCTGCCCGCCATCAACGTCTACAACCTGGTGCTGATGCGCAACTTCTTTGAGGGCATTCCCAAAAGCCTGTTTGAATCCGCGACGCTGGACGGCTGCACCCCCATGCAGATCTTCTATCGCATCGTTTTGCCGCTGTCCAAGGCCGCGCTTGCGGCGATCGGGCTGATGTACGCGGTTGCCTACTGGAACGATTACACCAATTACAAGCTGTATATCACCAAGGAACTGCTCTACAACTTCCAAATGAAGCTGCGCTCGATTATGATGGGCTCGGATCTCCCCGCCGCCAACAGCGGCGCCGTGGAAAACACCGTGCAGAACGCCGCCGTGATCGTGGCCATCCTGCCGTTTATGATCCTGTATCCGATCCTGCAGCGCTATTTTGTCACCGGGATTACCCTGGGCGCGGTCAAAGGCTAATCTCAGCTTGTCCATAAAGGGTAATCTGCTTTGTCAGCGTCAAGCGGCAGCAGCCATCACTTACAAACGAGTAAGCTCAGGCCTTGCCGCTTTCGCTTTCGCGCATCTCAGCCTTTCTGAACAAGCTGACTGCGAATTCGCAGTTTCTGTAGCCCATAAAGGGTAAGCTGCTTTGTCAGCGTCAAGCGGCAGCGGCCATCACTTACAAACGAGTAAGCTCAGGCCTTGCCGCTTTCGCTTTCGTGTATCTCAGCCTTTCTGAACAAGCTGACTGTGTATCCGAATAACAGGTATGCCGGAACTGCTTTTACGATTGTGCTGGTTTGTACGAATAAAAAGGAACAGGCAATGCCTGTTCCTTTTGTTGTTGTTTTTTACGGGCGCTGTGGTTTGCGCTTCGCGTTATTGCGTCAGGTTGGAGATATCGCAGGAGGGGGCGTCGGGATCTTCCGCGGGCAGGGGCTTTTTACGGCTGAGCAGGCACATCAGCTTCCCGCCGGGGCCCTGGCCGGGCTCGCAGAAGGTGAGCTTTAAAATGATGGGGGTCAGAATGGAGGTCAGGATCACCGTGATGATGATCGGGCCGAAATAAACCGCCGACATCAGCCCAAGCGCCGCGCCCTTTTGGGAGATGATCAGCGCGACCTCGCCGCGCGACATCATGCCCACGCCGATCTGCAGCGATTCGCGGCTGGAATAGCCCGAAAGCCGCGCGCCGATGCCGCAGCCGATCACCTTGGTGAGCACCGCGACCAGTAAAAGCGCGCCCGCGAACAGGAAAATCGTGCCGCTGATATCGTCGCGCAGGTCGATGTGCAGGCCGAGGCTGGCAAAGAAGATCGGCGACAGCAGGATATACGAAAGCGTGGAAAAACGGTTGGCGATATACTTGGTACGCTCGGTATGGCTGATGATCAGCCCGGCGAAGAACGCGCCCGTGATGTCGGCGACGCCGAAGAAATGCTCGGCGGAAAACGCCATCAGCAGGCAGAACGCGAAGCTCATAATCACGTAGCGGCGCAGGTCGCGGTTGTTGTGCTTGTTGAAGTAGGTAAACAGCTTATAGAAGATAAAGCCCGCGCCCGCCACGAACACGAAGAACAGGAGAACTTTGAACAGCGTCATCCAGATATCGATATTCGAGTCGGCGGTCGAGGCGATGACCGTCAGGGCGATGATGCCGATAATATCGTCGATCAGCGCCGCGCCAAGAATGGTGCTGCCGACCGGCGTGGAAAGCTTGCCAAGTTCCCGGAGCGTTTCCACCGTAATGCTGACCGACGTCGCCGTCAGGATCACGCCGATGAACAGGTTTTGCAGAAACAGCGAGGTGGTTACGTCCAGATATTCGCCCTTGTTAAACAGGCACGCGATGCCAAAGCCGCCGGCCAGCGGTACCAGTACGCCGATCATCGCCACGACGAGGGATGCTTTGCCCGCGTGCTTCATCTCGTCGATGTCGGTATTCAGCCCCGCGTTGAACATCAGCACCACCACGCCAAGCTCGGCGGTTTTTTTCAGAAACGATACGTCGTGGAGAAGGTTCAGCGCGGCCGGGCCTAAAACAAAGCCGGCAATCAACGCGCCGACGACCTGGGGCATATGCAGCTTGCGGGTGAACATGCCAAGCACCTTGGTGAATAAAAGAATCAGAGCGAGATCAAATAAAAACTCATAGGATAGCATGCGGATTCGTTCCTCCTCTTTTGATGTACGCGCAGCTGCAGTGGTCCGGTCGTCCGGCGGCAGGCGTTGCCGCTGTAAAATGGAAATGGATATGACCGTGCCACGCTTGCGCTCATCATCGAACGCGCGTTGATGGACACGGCCAGACCGTATTATAGCATTCAGTATGTAGGATTTCAAATTTATCTGAAAATTTCTTGCCAAACCCCGGCTTTTCTGTTTGACGGTCAACGGGTCCGGGCGTATACTGTTTTAAGATGAAAGCGTTTTGCAAATAAGATCGGGCGGATGGGTGAACGTCCATGCCGCCGTCGATCACGCCGGGCAGGGTGTGTTGAAGCGCGTTTACCGGTGACTCCAATCGCGAAGGAGGCGGAACCGCGGAGTTTGACGGCCGCGGATGAGCAAACTCAACAAGTCCCGTTGCTTAAATTTGTACGATGTTCCCGTTCTGCGGACATTGTTTGACGGCGGCCGGCGTACAGGCGTATACTTACCCCCGTTATGTCATTCCTCAAACGACCCTAGCAGCAGGAGCAATTCATGTCGCCATCATCTATTATCGCATTGGTCGTATTCCTGATCACATTGGTACTGATTATCACCGAGCGGCTGCACCGCACTGTCGCAGCCATGGCGGGCGTCGCCGTGATGCTGATTATGCGGATATTCACGACGTCGGAAGCGCTTGCCTACATCGACTTCAATACGCTGGGCGTGCTCATCGGCATGATGATCATCGTCAGCGTTGTGAAGAAAACGGGCGTGTTTGAATACTTGGCCATTATCGCCGCCAAGAAGGCCAAGGGCGATCCGTGGCGCATCATCGTATTCCTATGCGTAGTGACCGCCGTGGTTTCCGCCCTGCTGGATAACGTGACCACGGTGCTGCTGATTGTGCCGATGACCTTCGTGATCACCAAGAAACTGAACGTCAACCCCCTTCCGTTTCTGATTCCGGAGATCATCGCGTCCAACATCGGCGGTACCGCGACGCTCGTGGGCGACCCGCCCAATATTATGATCGGCAGCCGCGCGGGGCTTTCGTTCCTGGATTTCATCACCAACCTCGGCCCGATCATTGTGGTTATTTTCGCCGCTGTATTTTTCGTGCTGTGGCTGATGTACCGCAAGCAGATCCGTATAGACGACGAGACCAAGATGAAGGTTTTCGAGCTGGATGAGAGCGTCTGTATCAAGGACAAGGTGCTTTTGTACAAGTGCGCCATTGTTCTGGGGCTGACGATCGTCGGGTTCATTTTCCACGATGTGATCGGGTTTGACAACGGGATGATCGCCGCAACGGGCGCGGTGCTGCTGATCTTGATCAGCCGCGGCGATATCGAGGACGCGCTGTTATCCATTGAATGGCCGACGATCTTCTTCTTTGCGGGGCTGTTCATGCTGGTCGGCGCGCTGGAAGAGGTCGGGCTGATCGAATCCCTGGCGTCGCTGATTACGGAAATGGTCAAGGGCAACGTGCTGCTGGCGGGTATCCTGCTGGTGTGGTTCTCCGCGCTGGTGTCGTCGTTTTTGGACAACATCCCGTTCGTGGCCACGCTGATCCCGCTGATCCTCGGGCTGGGCGCGCAGGGCGTGGATATTGCGCCGCTGTGGTGGGCCGTATCGCTTGGCGCGTGTCTCGGCGGCAACGGTACGCTGATCGGCGCGTCGGCAAACGTGGTGGTCGCGGGTCTGGCCAACCGGCAGGGGGTCAACCTGTCCTTCAAGTCGTTTTTGAAGGTCGGCTTCCCGCTGATGATTCTGTCGGTCGCGCTTTCGATGGTCTATTTAATTATCTTCTATCTATAGAGTTTGGAGAACAAGGGAGGCGGACGCGGTGCCGGACAGGAACGAACCAGTATTCCAAAGCAATCACCAGATGCGGTATGCTTCGGCGCAGCAGGATAACATCGACATGCAGCTGCGGCAGCTTGGCGCGACGGTTACGCAAATCCACGGGCTGCTCAGCTACGTGCGGTTCAAGGTGGGCGACCATGAGCTGTACTATGTGTACAACTTAAACGCCAACAACGAATATTACCTTCAGCGCATCAAGCCCTATCCGATGAGCGCCGGCGTGTTTCCGGACAGCGACGCGATTACGGAGTTCATCCAAATGGACCTGCGCGCGTTTCAAAATGCCATGTACAGCGGGCATTTTGCCGAATTCGTGGAGATTAACCGGCGGCTGATCCGGCTTTCGCAGGAGCTGGAGGATGCGTTTATGCATTCCAACGTTCCCGACGACTGCTTCCGGGATACCAACGAGCGCCTGGAAGCGCTGGAAGCGGTGCTCCAGGATATGAGCAAACGTGCAAAACCGCTGTAAAGCGGAACCATACAGGATACCGGAAGAGTATCACACCTCAATGGGGAGGACATGAACATGCGGCTTGTAAAACCGACGCTTGCGATGCGGGACGCCTATCTGGATTTTGCGCGCGAATGGGAAGACCATCACGAGAAAATCCGTCCGCACGCGGCGAGGCTGCTGGGGCGGACCTACGAGCAGTGGCTCAAGGACATACAGATACGGGAAACGTCGGCGCCTCCGGGATCTGTGCCGTCGTATACCTATTTTTGGATGGATTCCAACGGCGCGATGATCGGCGCGGTGAACCTGCGGCCTGTGCTGGACGAACGGCTCAGCTATATCGGCGGGCACATCGGCTATGGCGTACGGCCTTCGTTTCGCCGGTACGGACATGCAAAGGCCATGCTGGCCGCGGTGCTGCCAAAAGCCAAAAAGCTGGGCCTGAACCGCGTGCTGATCACCTGCGACAAGGTGAACGTCGGCGCGGCGCTGACCATTATGCACAGCGGCGGCGTTCTGGAGAAGGAAGTCGAGCACAACGGGCATACCATCCAACGGTACTGGATTACACTGTAAATTTATCTCCCGGCGCACGCGGCGCGGACACCGGGACAACCGTAAGCATACAGGCATCCGCCCGTCAACAGGCCGGATGCCTGTTGCGGCATAACGGCGGACGCTGCCAAACGGCAAAACGGGAGGACGGCCATGACGCTTTTGCTGCCGGAGCCGGCGATGAAGGAACCTTTTTTGGAATTTAGCAGGGACTGGGCGGATCACGGCGAGGAGATCACGCCGTATTCCGCGCGGCTGCTCGGGCGGAGCTTTGAAGCGTGGCTCGAAGACGCCAAATGGCGGGAAACCCACAGCGTCAACAATTTCGTGACCGGGCATACCTACTTCTGGACAGACCCGCAAGGCGTAATCGTCGGCGCGCTCAACCTGCGGCACCGGCTGAACGATCACCTGCGCCGGGCCGGCGGGCACATCGGCTACGGCGTCCGCCCGTCCATGCGGCGGCAGGGGCACGCCGCCGCGATGCTCAAAGCCGCGCTGCCGCACGCGCGGGAGCTGGGGCTGACCCGCGTGCTGGTCACCTGCGACAAATTGAATCTGGGCTCCGCCCGTACCATCCAGAAAAACGGCGGCGTCCTCGAAAACGAAGTACGGGACGGCGACCATATCATGCAGCGGTACTGGATCGCCTTGTAAGGGGGAAGGCCGCATGATGTTTTCCATGGAATATGCGACGCCCGCCGAAATTTTCTTTGTGAAACCGCTTTAAAGGCGATCGGGGTTTGCGCCGGTTTTATTGAACGGGTGTAACGCACGCGCTGTATTTCCCTTTCCCATAGCAAAAGCCCGCCAAAACGCGGGCTTTTGCTATGGGGCGGTGGCATTGGCGAACGCCCGATGTTCTGTGCGGTCTTATTGCAGGCTGCGGCATTTATCGTTCAGCCGTTCCCGGATGAAGCCCCAGAGCTCGTCGTCGGGAACGTCGGCCTGGCCTTCGGGCAGCAGGAAGGCGCGGGTGGGGAGCACGTACAGGTAAACCGCGCCCCGTACGCGGTAGGCCGCGAACAGCTGCGTCCATTGCAGGGTCAGAATTTCGTCCTTGTTGACGTCGGAACGGATGGTTACGTCCCCGTCCCGGAGCGTGAGCGTGTACACCCGGCGCGGGAGGCAATGCTGCTTTACGTTTTTTTGAAGGGCCATATAGAAAGAAGAAAAATACACCGCGGGTAGGCCGACCCCCACGATCAAGAGCACCGTGGCGATCAGCGCGGACTGGGGTTTATCCGTCTGCAAATACAGATACACGGAAAAACCCAGCAAAATCAGCATAAACCACACAGGCAGGCGCCAGCGCCGCTGCCTGCGGAAGGTATCAAAGGTGGCAAAGCGCCGGAAGGCGGCCTTGGAAAGCGTGACGGGAATGGTGATAACTGTGTCTGCGTTCATGCCGCTCCTCCTGTTTTCGGTGCGAGGCTACGGTGCTATTGTTGCATATCCGGCGGATGAATTCAAGTCCGCGTTCCGGCGCCGGCGCCGGCGGGAGGCCGGGCGGATGGTAAGTGCTTACCTTTTTTTGGTAAGAATGTATACAACTTTTGAGTGATATAAAACGAATACTAGTATGCAAAAGGAATTGTAAGCATTTCTGCGTTTCTGAAAAGTGAAAAACTTGTATACAAATTTTAAAATATCCTCCGAAAACGATTGACGATACGGCCGTAGTATGGTACAATACAGACAAAACAGCAGAGCGGTTCCACTTGATTCTGCTGAACAATCCAAAACGTATAAGGAGGCAAACACATGAAGAAGTTTCTCGCTATCCTGCTGTCCGCCGTGCTGGTATTGAGCGCGACGGCCGCCCTGGCCGACACCGTCACCCTGGTGTATGCCGAAGTGAACCCCATCACCTCGCTGATGGGCCAGACCGCGCAGTATTTCGCCGATAAGGTTGCGGAGTATTCCGGCGGCACCGTCGCCATTGACATCCAGGCCGGCGGCGCCATCGGCAACGAAGCCGACGTCGTAGACGGCATGGTTGGCGGCGCGGGCATGGTTGACCTTTGCCGTATCTCCAACTTCACCCTGAATGCCTACGGCGCCACGCAGATCCAGCTGCTGAGCCTGCCCTTCCTGTGGACGGGCCGCGATCACTTCTGGGCCTTCGCCGCCAGCGATCTGGGCAAAGAGATCCTCATGGACCCGGAAAACAAGGGCATCGGCGTCTTCGGCCTGTTCTATGTTGAGGAAGGCTTCCGCAGCTTCTTCTTCAAAGATGCCGTCATGGACATCGCCGGCATGGCCGACAAGAAGATCCGCGTCGCTCCCGACCCCATTATGACCGGCGTTGTGTCCTCTCTGGGCGCCAACCCGACGAGCGTCAGCTTCACCGAGCTCTATCAGGCGCTGAATACCGGCGTTGTTGACGGCGCGGAACAGCCGATCGCCAACTACTACTCCAACCGCTTCCATGAAGTGGCTCCCTACTTCATCATGGATCAGCACACCCTGGGCTGCGGCTCGGTTATCATTACCGACGCGGCGTGGGCGCGCCTTGACGAAGCTCAGCAGAACGCTGTGATGCTGGCGAGCGCGGATGCAAGCGAATTCAACAAGAACCTCTCCGCTTCGTATGAGAAAGACACCGTCATGAAGCTGCTCGCCGAAGGCGCAGTGATGATCGGCGTCGCGGACTTCACGCCGTGGCAGGATGCGGTTGCCGATGTGGCGGCCCAGAACATCCCCGCCGGCTATGAAGCCGACTACCAGGCCATCCTCGACATGGCTCCGTAAACCACGCAAGAGCGAAACGGTACCCATCGGCGCAGGACAGGGCATGTACGTTGTGCTGTCCTGCGCCTTTTTAAAACTCCATGCCTGATTCCGGTTGAAGGAGGCTCTTTTTATGCCGAAGTTCCTGCTTGCCATGGACAAGCTCAAGCCGGTCTTTGATATGACGGACAGAATTCTGATGTTCGTCTGCAAGCTGCTGCTGATCGCCGATATCGCGATCACCTCGTTTGCGGTCGCGGGCCGTTATATTTCGTTTATTCCCGATCCGATGTGGTCGGAGGAGCTGGTGCTGACGGCGATGGCGTATATGGCGGTGCTGTCGGCGGCGATCGCGCTGCGCCACCACAGGCATATCCGCATGTCGGCGTTTGACAAATGGATTCCCAAAACATTGCTGCATATTTTGGATTTAATCGTCGACGTCTTTGTACTGACGTTCGGCGTTTTTATGGTTGTGCTCGGATTCAAGTACGCGTTCACGCTGGGCGCAAACGGCTTTTACATCAGCATCCCCTCCCTGTCGCGCTTCTGGGCGTTCTTCCCCATCCCGCTGGCGGGGATCAGCATGATCATCTTTGAAGTTGAAATTATCGTCAATCATATCAAAGCTTTTTACGATACGGGGGAGGGCGGCGGGCCCGCCGTGCCGATGACCGAAGAGGTCAACGTCGCGCTGGAGGAAGCCAACCTGACCCTCGACGACAAAAACGCCGAAACCAAAGGAGGGGACGTACAGTGAGTTCACAGGAAGTCGCCATTCTGATTCTGCTGGGCAGTTTTCTCCTGATGGTTTTGCTCCGGTTCCCCATCGCCTACGCCGTAGGCATCTCCTCGGTTCTCTGTTTGATCTTCCTTGGGCGGCCGCTGACCATTATGGCGCAGCAGATGGTGCGCGGCATCAGCTCCTTCAGCCTCATGGCCGTGCCGTTTTTCATCACGATGGGCTGCATCATGGGCTCGGGCGGGATCTCCAAAAAGCTGATCGCGCTTGCGGATTCCCTGGTCGGCTGGATGCGCGGCGGCCTGGCGCAGGTCAACATCGTCGCCAGCTATTTCTTCGGCGGCATCTCCGGTTCGGCCGCGGCGGATACGGCGTCGCTGGGCTCTATCCTGATTCCGATGATGGTGGAAGAGGGTTACGACGCGGACTTTTCCACGGCGGTAACGATTACGTCCGCCTGCGAAGGCCTGCTGGTGCCCCCCAGTCACAACATGGTCATTTACGCCACCACGGCGGGCGGCATCTCGGTCGGCAGCCTGTTCCTGGCGGGGTATCTGCCCGCCGCGCTGCTCGCGCTGACGCTGATGATCGGCTCGTTCATTATTTCCGTCCGGCACAAATACCCCAAGGGCAGCAAGTTCAGCCTGAAAACCTTCCTCAAGCAAAGCCTGCGCTCGTTCTGGGCGCTCGCCACGATTATCATCGTGGTGGTCGGCGTCATCGGCGGTGTGTTCACGCCGACGGAATCGGCGGCCATCGCGGTCATCTACTCCCTGTTCATCAGCATTTTCGTGTACAAGGGCCTCAACTGGAAAGGGCTGTGGAAGGTGCTGGGCGACGCGGTGAACCTCCTGTCCCTCGTGCTGATCCTGATTTCGACCTCCGGCCTGTTCGGCTTTCTGCTTGCGTACCTGAAGGTGCCGGCGATCGCGTCCAACGCCATCATGTCGATCACGTCCAACCCCATCGGCCTCGCATTGCTGCTGAATCTCATCCTGCTGATTCTGGGCTGCGTGATGGATATGGCCCCGATCATCCTGATCGCCACGCCCATCCTGCTGCCGCTTGCGACCTCGATCGGGATCGACCCGATTCAGTTCGGCATCCTGATTGTGTTAAACTGTGGAATCGGGCTGTTAACGCCGCCGGTCGGCGCGGTGCTGTTTATCGGTTCGGCGGTCAGCAAAGTGCCGATGGAACGCGTGGTCAAGGCCACGCTGCCGTTCTACATCTGCATGATCCTCACGCTGCTGCTGGTGACGTTCATTCCCGAAATCAGCCTGTGGATCCCGTCGCTGTTCAGGTAATGCGCCGGGTTCCCTCCGCCGTGTGGACGGGGCTGATTGCTGGTTTCCTGATTTCCGAATAGATCGCATATTGGGTAAAAGGATGTGCATTGCATGAAAATGACGTTCCGGTGGTTTGGAGAGGGGTTTGATACGGTAACCCTCAAACAGCTCAGGCAGATTCCCGGCATCCGGGGGATTATCACTACGCTGTACGATACCAAGCCCGGGGACGAATGGGACGCCGGGGCGATCGCCGCGATTCAAAACCAGGTGGAGGACGCGGGGCTGCCCATCCTCGGTATCGAAAGCGTCAACATTCACGACGCCATCAAGGTCGGAACCGGGGAACGCGACCGCTATATCGAAAACTATATCCGCACCATCGAAAAGCTCGGCAAGGCGGGCATTCCGATGATCTGCTACAATTTTATGCCGGTGTTCGACTGGACGCGTTCCAATCTGGCCAAGGTACGGCCGGACGGCGCCACCGTGATGGCCTACGATCAAAAAATCATCGACGGAATCGATCCCGCGCGCATGTTCGCCCAGATGGACAGCGAGGCCAACGGCTTTCTGCTGCCCGGCTGGGAGCCCGAGCGCATGGCGAGCATCAAGGACCTGTTCCAAATGTACCGGGACGTAACGGAGGAAACGCTGTTTCAAAACCTCTGCTATTTCCTGGACGCCGTCATGCCCGTGTGCGACCGCTACGACGTCAACATGGCCGTGCATATCGACGATCCGGTCTGGAGCGTGTTCGGTCTGCCGCGCATTGTAAACAGCAAACAGAATTTGCAGAGGCTGTTCAAGGCCGTGCCAAACAAACACAACGGCGTCACCCTGTGCACGGGCTCGCTGTCGTCCGATCCCACGATCGACATCCCCGACGTGATCCGCTCGCTCGGCGGCCGCATCCACTTTGCGCACATCCGCAACACCAGGCACACCGCCCCCGGCGTGTTTGAGGAAGCCGCCCACTACGCGGCGGACGGATCGCTGGATATGGTGGAGATCATGCAGGCGCTGGTGGATGTAGGCTTTGAGGGCCCTGTCCGGCCCGATCACGGGCGCACGGTGTGGGGCGAGGTTTCCATGCCCGGCTACGGGCTGTACGACCGCGCTTTGGGCAGCCAATATTTGCTGGGGCTTTATGACGCGCTGATCCGCAAAAAGGAGCAAGGTAAATGAAACTGTCCCTGGAAACCATACAATCCCTGGCCCAAAAGGGCTATATCGTCCCCGCGTTCGACGTCGGTGCCATGCGCGCGGCAACCCGTCAGGCGCCGCGCTGGATTCACTTTGGCGCGGGCAATATTTTCCGTGCGTTCCCCGCGGTGCTGCAGCAAAAACTGCTGGACACGGGGGAGGCGGACACGGGCCTGATCGTGGCGGAATGCTACGACGAGGAAATCATCGAAAAAAGCTTTACCCCGTTTGACAACCTGTCGGTCGCGGTGAGCCTGAAGCACGACGGCAGTGTGGACAAGCGCGTGGTCGCCTCGATCGCCGAAGCGCTGACCTATACGGGCGACTTTGCGCGCCTTCAAGAGATCATGACGGCTGATAGCCTGCAGATCGTCTCCATGACGATCACCGAAAAGGGCTATGCCGTCAAAGATCCGGACGGCGAGAGTATGGACGCGCCCGCGTCGATTATCGCCAAGCTCTGCAAGCTGTTGCACCTGCGCTTCCAAAGCGGCGCGCACCCTGTGGCTATGGTGAGCCTGGATAACTGTTCCCACAACGGCGACCTGCTCATGGCGGGTATCCTGTCCGTGGCCGAAAGCTGGCGGCGCAGGGGCATGGTTGAAACCGCGTTTCTTGCCTATCTGCGCGATCCCGCCAAACTGTCCTTCACCTGGAGCATGATCGACAAGATCACCCCCCGCCCGGCGCAGGAGGTGCTCGATATGCTGAAAACCGACGGCTTGGAGGGCATGGAGGCCGCACAGACGGAAAAGCACACCTTCGTCAGCGCCATGGTGAACGCCGAGGAATGCGAATATCTGGCCATCGAGGACCGCTTTCCAAACGGCAGGCCGAAGCTTGAAAAGGCGGGCGTGATCTTCGCCTCGCGGGAGACCGTGGACAAGATCGAAAAAATGAAGGTCTGCACCTGCCTCAACCCCCTGCACACGGCGCTGGCGATCTTCGGCTGCCTGCTTGGGCACACCAAGATCAGCGAGGAAATGAAAGACGATACGCTGGTCAACATGATCAACGTTATCGGGTATACCGAGGGCATGCCCGTGGTGGTCGATCCGGGCGTGATGTCGGCGGAAGCGTTCATCGGCGAGGTGCTGACAAAGCGCCTGCCCAATCCCTTCGTGCCTGATACGCCCCAGCGCATCGCCTGCGATACCTCCAAAAAACTGCCGGTGCGCTTCGGGGAAACGCTCAAGGCCTACGTCGCCAAAGGAAAGGACGACCTCTCTTTTCTGGCCATGATCCCGATGGTGTTCGCGGGTTACGCCCGCTACCTGACCGGTATCGTCGACGATGGCAAACCCTTTGCCCTGTCGCCCGATCCGAACCTGGAAACGCTGCAAAAGCTGGTTGCGGGGTTTGAGCTCGGCAAGCCCTTTGATACGGCAAAACTGCGCCCCCTGTTCTCCGATCCGGAGTACTGCGGCGTGGACCTGTACGCCCATAGCCTTGGCGAAAAGGCGGAGGGCTACTTTACGGAGATGAACGCAGGCCCCGGCGCGGTCCGCGCGACCGTGGACAAGTACTTGCAATAAAACGGCATTCTTACAGGACGGCATCAAGAAAACGGAGGCGGAACGCCTCCGTTTTTTTCTGTGCGGCAGGGGCGCGGCCCGGTTCCGCATAGGAACGCCGCTTTACCAGGGCAGCGCGTAAAAGGGACTGGAAGAATTATGGACTATAAGCTGTATTCACAGCCGATTTTCGTCCCATATCGTACATTCGGGCGTATTCCGGCTGTTTATTTTTTGTTTTCAACCGCCGGAAGTGCTTTGACAGTAAAGGTTTTCGTTGACTTATGGGCAAGGGACATGTAGAATAATACGGATAGGTATCCCATTGATTCGTTGCAGAGCACATACACTCTTTCTGCTTCCCACAGTCCCGTACCGGAGAAACTGTCTGAATGAAGATTATTGCCAATACCCGCCGCTTGCTAAGCTGCGGCGATAAAAGATCCCGCTATTTTGTACAGCTGATCATGGTCGTCATGATCGGCCTTGCGGACGTCGCCGCGGCCCAGGCGCTCGGGCTGGTAACCAGAAGCCTGACCGCCTCGGGCGGTGAGGCGCTGCCGGAGAGTTTTTTCTACTTCGCGGCGGCGACGATCCTGGCCGCGCTGTTGGAATGGGCTCGCTCCGTACGCATGACGCGGCTGACGGAGACCGCCGAAAGCAACTACCGCAAGATTACCGCGCGCGCCCTGTTGCGGGCCGAATACGCGGATCTGCAAAAAATGGAGTCCGGAGACCTTATCAGCCGCGTGGTGGCGGATTGCCGCTTTGCGGCGGCCAACTCGGACCACATGATTGTCGGACTGCGCAGCGTGATCATTCCCATCATCATGGTCGCGGTTATGTTTGTGGTAGACTGGCGCGTGGGCATCGGGTACTCGGTGCCGCTGGTCCTCGTGCTCATCTATCCGCAGCTGACCAAGCGGTCGCTTTCGGAAATCCCGGCGTTTCGCAAGTCGTTTGCCGCGATGAGCGGGCAGATCAAGGATCTGATTCAGAACCGCACCACCATCAAAGCCTACCGCCTGCAAAACCGCGCCGACCAGTGGACGGACGAGGCGGTGGAGGATTACCGCAAAAAGGGCATCCGCGGCATCGGAAAAATCTATACGGCCAATATCTCCGCGCTGGTGATCAACGTACTGCCGATGTTCGGCTGCGCGATCGTCGGCGCGGGGCTTTTATTCGACGGGCTGTTTACCCTGGACGCGTTCGTGATCACGATCATCCTGGCGTCGTCGGCGACGACGGAGCTGTTGCGGCTGCCGAACGTTTTGGTGAACTTCCCCTCCGGCGTGGTGGCGGCCGACCGTTTGTTTGAGATCTGGGATCTGCCGGAGGAAAAAACCGGCGCCGAAACCGGGACGGAGACAGGCGCGGCCGTCGCGTTTGAAGACGTCAGCTTCCGCTATGCCGAGCAGGACGCAAACGAACCGCCGCTTCTGGACGGGATCAGCTTTACTGTGCGGCCGGGCGAAAAGGTGGCGCTGGTTGGGCACTCGGGCTGCGGAAAATCCACGGTGATTAAGCTGATCACGGGATTATACAGGCCGCAGGCGGGAACGGTGAAGGTGCTCCAGCGCGACGTGGAGGACTGGGATATTGAAAAGCTTCGCGGAAAGATGAGCATTTTGCAGCAGGATACCTTCGTGTTCAAGGGCACGGTGAAGGACAACGTTCTGCTGGGTTATCCGGACGCGGACGATTTCGCGCTGGCTATGGCCGTGGAAAGGGCGAAGCTTTCGCAGTGGATCAGCCAGCAGGAGCAGGGCTGGAACGCCGATACCGGCGAGAAGGGCGCGCTTTTATCCGGCGGGCTCAAGCAGCGGGTGGGGCTGGCGCGCCTGTTTTTAAAGGACGCGCCCATAGAGCTTCTGGACGAGGCGACCTCGGCGCTGGACGCCGGGCATCAGATGGAGATTTTGAAGGCGCTCCGGGAAAGCGGCGAGGGCAAAACGCGTGTGATCATCGCCCACCGCCTGTCCACCGTGACCGACGCCGACCGTATTTTGTTCCTCCACGAGGGCCGTATTGCCGAGGAAGGCACCCACGAGCAGCTGCTTGAAAAGCGCGGGCTGTATTATAAGCTTTTCACCGCCCAGGAGAAGGGGGAAGACGATGGAGAGTAAACAGCGTCTGCGCTTTTTCCAGGTGATGAAAACCATCTTCCGCATGATACGCCTTGGCATGCCCAAGTGGCTGCTGTGCCTTTTGGGCGTAACGCTCGCGGGGCTTGGCAGTTATCTGCTGTCGCTGCTGGTCGGCCTGGTGCTCAGCGTAACAACGCGGGATTTTGCGGAGGGGATCTCCGCCGTGCCCAAGCTGACGCTGCTGCTGATTATGCTGGCGTGCTTTGTGCCGCTGGTGGTGATGGGGTATCAGTTCAACCTGCGCGGCGGGCTTGGGATCCGCGCGTCGATTCAGAAAAAACTGGTTTCGTCGTGGCTTCGGCAAACGGAGGCGTTCGCGTGCAAGCGGCACTCCGGGGAAGCGATGACGCTGTTAAGCTCGGACATGCAGATTGTGGAAAACTTCTATTTTCAGGGCATGATGATGACGTTTTTCATGCCGTTTGTGCAGGGCGTCGCCTCACTGATTACCATCGCGTTGGTGGACTGGCGGCTGACCTTCGTTCCGCTTTTATTCGGGGTTGCGGCGCTTTTGAGCGCGATCATCCTCGGCGGGCCGATCCACAGGCGCAACGTGCACCTGCGCAAAGCGACCGACGGCGCGGTATCCAGCTTTTCCGATCTCCTCGCGGGCAACACGGCGCACCGGTACTGGGGCACGGTCGGCTCCCAGCTGGACGCCTACGAGCGCAAAAGCGACGATCTGGCGCGCGACGGCGTGGCCGCCCGCAATTTGGACGTACACGTGCGCTCCATCAGCGCGCTGCTGGCGGCCGGTTCGCTGGTCGCGTTCTTTTCAGGCGGCATTTTGCTCATCCAGGCGGGGGAAATCAGCTTTGCTTCGCTGCTGCTGGCGTTCCCGCTGCAAAGCTCCGTGTTTGAGATGGTCAACTGCCTTGGCAACACCTGGCGGCTGTTGATCACCTCGGCGGTCTCGGGCCAGAGGGTGATCGACGCGCTGCATGCGCCCCAGGAGGACAACGCGCCGGCCGAATGCCTGAAGGAGACCGGCGATACGCTGGAATTTTCGGAGGTCTTGTTCGGGTATCAGGCGAAAAACGAACTGCTCAACGGGCTTTCGTTTACCGTGCGCAGCGGTGAAAGGGTCGCATTGGTGGGCGCGTCCGGCTGCGGGAAGACGACGGTGTTCAAGCTGCTGCTAAAGTTCTACGAGCCGGATTGCGGAGCGATCACCCTGCACGGCATCAATTCGGCGGATTGCAGCCCCAACGAATGGCGCTCCAAGCTCATTTATCTGGAGCAGAGCGCGCCGCTTCTGCACCGCAGCGTGCGTGAAAACATCGCCATGGGGCGCTACGGCGACGGTGAGGAGCCATCCGAGGAAGATATCATCCGCGCGGCCAAGGCCGCGGGCGCGCACCAGTTTATCAAGGCCCTGTCCCAGGGCTACGACACCCTGGTGGACGAGGGCGCGGAAAACCTGTCCGGCGGGCAGCGCCAGCGCATCGCCATTGCGCGCGCGTTTCTGGCCGACGCTAAATTCCTGCTTCTGGATGAGCCCACCGCGGCGCTGGACACCGAAAGCCAGCAGGTGGTGTGGAAATCCCTCCAAAAGCTGATGAAATCAAAAACCGCGCTGATTATCTCTCACAACCTGGAAAGCCTGAAAATCTGCGACCGCATCCTCGTCATGGAGGACGGGCAGATCAAGGAAAGCGGCACGCACGACGAGTTGGTGGCGGCGAACGGGTTGTATGCGAAGCTGTACCGGAACCAATTCAGGTAACCATCCAGCCTGTCCATAAAACCTGATCTGCGGTGTCAGCTGTTGCGGTCCCGCCTCATGCGAAGAATGAGGCGGGACTACGCGCTTCGTTCGCGCTGCGAACTTCGGGCGCTAATCGACCTTGCGGCCTCACTTATTCGGGATGGCAGTCGGCATCACTTACGTACGAGTAAGCTCAGCTCCTTGCCGCTCTTGCTTTCTAGCATCTTGGACTTTCTGAACAGGCTGGATGCATATTGCCTGTTTTCAAAATGAAATATCAAACCGGGCGAAAAGCCCGCTTGATTGACAATCCTGCGTTTGAGACTATAATGGGACTATACGCAGCGTGCAATACATGTAAAATTCTACAGTACCTTGCTCGACTCACAAAAGAGTTCGCTTGACCTGAACGATGAAAAGGAGGCGTTTGTATGACGATCGCTATCGTTGCCATTGTTATCGGACTTTTGATGTGCTTTTTCGGATACCGGCTCTTCAGGATTTGGCTGTCGGTCGCGGGATTGTTCATCGGCGTATATCTGGGCTATTATCTCGGCGGTCTGCTGGGCGGCGACGTGTGGCCGATTGTCGCCGCGGCGGTCATTGGCGTAGCGCTCGCCGTGGTGGCGTACTGGCTGTATAAGGTCGGCGCGGTGCTCATCGGCGCGCTGCTTGGCGCGGGCCTTGTGCTTGTGGTGACCAACTCGCTTGGAATCGATCCCTATTGGTGGACCGCCGCGATCGGCGCCGCCGTCGGCGCGTTGATTGCCGGGCTGTTCATTAAGGAATTCATCATCACCGGCAGCTCGCTTAACGGCGCGACCATGCTCACGGTCGGGGTGTATGCGCTGATCACAGGGAAGGATTATTTGGCGGAACAGAGCAGGGAACTGCTCAACTTCCCCTGGTATATTCTCGTAATCGTCGCGGTGGTTACGGTCGTTGCGGCCGTCGCCCAGTTCCGGTATGTGAAGGTCGATCACGACCTGTAAAGACATTAAAAACCCACGAGCGTCGGTCCCCTTGCGGGGATCGGCGTTTTGCATAACCGGCTTTTTATCTGACGGTCAGGCTTCCACCTTTTCGCCGAAAAAATTCATTTTGAAGCGCTCGTACAGCGGCTGATCCAGCCCGATGCCGTGGAACAGGGTCTCGATCATCTCCGTGCCATCGCGCAATGCCTGCCCGTAGAAGCGGTCGAGGTTTTTTTCGTGCTGCGCCTGCTCGCGGGTGAACAGCTCCGCGTCGTTCCAGAAGCAAAGCTTGCCGCAGGTCTTGCCGAGCTTCCCCAGCAGAATCAGCGCCTGCTTGGTATCGAAAGCCTTTTTCAGGATGTGCGTGGCGTGGATGGAGGTCTCCACCGTGCGCTGGGAAAGCTTGGGCCAAATCATGGCGATGCCCGTGAAATCAAGCATGTCCACGGGCAGGAAGGGGTAGCGCTCCGTGCCGTAGCCGCTGCGCCGCATGATGGCCTTGTCGTACGCGGCTTCCATTTTCCAGTGTTCGGGCAGGCCGCGGCAGTTGCCAAACACGTAGGGGTGACAGGCGCTGTCGAGGAAATAATGACACAAAAGCCCCAGCGTGTAGGCAAAAGAAGACGCCTTCTTCGGCTTTTCGCCGAAGAGAGGCGCAAACATCTGGTTGGCGGAGCAGGCGTGCCATTTCAGGCCGTATCGGAGCAGGCCCGGGTTTTTGAGCATCTGGTAGGTGAAAAAGATGTCCGGGCCCTGCAGGCCGATATCGAACTCGTTTTGATAGGCGGCCACCAGTTGCCGGAGGGTTAAGTTGAGGGTTCCTACCATATCCTGTCCGAACTGATAGTGCGCCATACAGCTTGGCATCCGCATCCGTCCTTTCGCGTCAGACTGCTTTGGATTTCGGCAAAATACGGGGATACTGCCGGAGCAGCGCGTCGAAAATGCCGTCCCAGCTTCTCTCCCCGGCCGTCCGCAGCGCGCCTGCGCGGATACTGTCGCGCAGGCCGGCTGACATCATGGCGGTCATCGCTTCGGTCAGCGCGCCGGCGTTTCGCGGCGCGCATACGAAGGCGTTTTCGCCGTGGGCTGTGAAGTCTTTCAATCCGCCCGCGTCCACGCAGATTCCGGGCGTGCCGCTGGCCATTGCTTCCAGCATCACGTTGCCGAAGGTCTCGTTATCGGAGGGAAACACAAACACGTCACAGCTGGCATAGATCTCCGACAGCGCCCTGCCCCGCAGCGCGCCGGTGAAGACGGTGTTTTCGATGTTCAGTTCCTTGAGCGTTTGCAGGTAGGGCCCGTCGCCCGTGAACACGAAGCGGGCGCGGTCGCCGTATTGTTCGTTGAACGCGCGGATGCTTTGGGCGTAGACGTCGATGCCCTTTTCGGCGGAAATCCTGCCGACGTACAGGTACAAAAGCTTGCCGTCTCCTCCCAGCTCCCGGCGCAGGGTTTCGGAGCGGAATTCCGGCGAAAAGCGCGTGCGGTCGATGCCCCGCGACCAGACCGCGAGGTTTTGGATGCCCCGGAAGGTAAGCTTGCGCAGGGTATTTTCCGACGGGCAGAAATTTTTACCGGCGAAGGAGTGGAACCATTTCATGTACTGCCATAGCGGTTCTTCCAGAAACGTCAGCCCGTAGTGCGACAGGTACTGGTCGAAATTGGTGTGGTAGCTCATCACGATAGGCAGTCCAAGCTGCCGCGCGGCCTTCAGCCCCGAATACCCCATGCCGAACTCGGTGACGATGTGCACCACGTCGGGGCTGAAATCCTTAAGCTGCTTTTGCAGCGCCGCCTGGGTGGGCAGCGCAAGCCGCACCTGCGGATAGAGCGCAAACGGCACGGACGGAAACCGGACGACGGGATACTCCCCGCCGCCATGTTCGCCGTCCTTATACGCGGGGGTGTAAAACACGTGCGCGATGCCCCGCCGCGTCAGGTAGCGGCTGTAATATTGAAGCGTATTGGATACCCCGTTGATCTGGGGCAGAAAGGTATCTGTAAAAACCGCGATTCGAGGCAAACGCTGTCTCAGCCCCTGTACACTGCCGGTTCCATTTCCCTCATCTTGCGCTTGCGCAAGCCTCGACGTAGCGCTGCCACTACTTTTTGCGGCTGCTCCACTCCTGCGTCGTGTTGCAGCTACGCCATTCGTTTCCGATGGAAACTCTGTGGCTAGTCGGGCGTTGCCCTCCCTACTTCGGCTTACGCGAGCGCAATCAGAAGAAAATTGATCGCGGCATTGCACAGGTGCTTTCATCATCGTTTGCCTCATTGTTCCACATAATGTAGTTTGCACGTAGAAAAGATACTACATATTTGTTAAGGCGGCGTCATTGCCTTGTAAAATGTTGTGGAAAACTCATTGCTCAATGGGCAAAACACCCGCGCGAAGGTTTAAACGGAAACATAAAAAAGAGGTCTTACGGCATGATGATGTAAGACCCCTGCGGCTATACAAATAGGGACTGGAAATCGGTACATGCGAACCAAGCTCGCCTGCGATCGCGCGGCGTATCCGGGAAAAAATATGCAACAAGGCGATGTTGCGCGCCCAGTACCAGCGTTAAGGGGTCAAATGGTATTGATGATTTTCTTTTGCCAAAAAGAGAAGGCTGATTACTCCACCAGCGACTTGAACTGGCCGTAGCCTTCTTTGTCCATCTCGGCGAGGGGGACGAAGCGCAGGGAGGCGGAGTTGATGCAGTAGCGGGTGCCGGTGGGCGACTGGTGGTCGTGCTCAAATACGTGGCCAAGGTGGGCGTTGCCCGCACGGGAGCGCACCTCGGTGCGCTGCATGCCGTGGCTTCCGTCGAACAGCTCGGCGATCACGGCGGGGTCGATGGGCTTGGAAAACGCGGGCCAGCCGCAGTCGGAAATAAACTTGTCCGTGGATACAAACAGCGGCTCGCCGGTGGTGATATCCACGTAGATCCCTTTATCCTTGTGCTTCCACAGGGGGTTGACGAACGGCGCTTCGGTGCCCGCCTCCTGGGTGATGCGGAACTGCTCGTCGGTCAGGGTTTCCTTCAGATGTTCCTCGGACGGGCGCGGGTACATGCCCGCGTCCACTTTAATCTGCGCGGCTTTTTGGAACGCGCCGATGGGGATGTGGCAGTAGCCGCCGGGGTTTTTATCCAGGTAGTCCTGGTGGTAGTCCTCGGCTTCGTAGAAGTTTTCAAGCGGCTTGATCTCCACGTAAAACGGGCTGCGCCGCTGGCGTTCGATGGCGGCGATGGTTTCCACGGTTTTGCCGGATGCATCGTCGGTGTAATAGACGCCGGTCTGGTACTGCTCACCGATATCGTGCGCCTGGCGGTTTTTCTGGGTCGGGTCGATCACGGAAAAGAACTGGAACAGCAGGGTTTCCAGGCTGACTTTATCGGGGTCGTAGGTTACGCGCACGGTTTCCCGAAAGCCGGTGCCGCCCGCGCAGACGGCCTTATAGGTCGGTTCCGCGCCGGGTTTGCCGTTGGCGTAGCCGCTTGTCGCGTCCAGGACGCCCGGGACGGACTGCATCAGCTTTTCCAGTCCCCAGAAGCATCCCCCCGCGAGGTAGATGGTTTTATTCATTGTGATTACCTCTTTTCAGGAAAATACTGCGCAAAGCGCGTACATGCTGGCGCCTTGCTTTCCGCCATCTTGCGCTTGCGGAAACCTTGACGTAGCGCTGCTACGACTTCAATTTCCGCACACGCAACCTGACAAAAATCCAGATCGCCATCCCGCACGCTTTTACGCAGGATATCCCTGAAAATTCCATGCCGCACGGCGAAAACTGGTGCAGAACTTCTTTACTATACCCGTATATTAAGAAATTGAACAGAGGAATCTGCCTGCCCGGCCGCGCACATTGAAAAGCCCGCCCGATCGGCCTATAATAACGGAAAAGGGGAGGCGGGGGCATGACGCTGGATCAGGTGATCGCCTATTGCATGGAAAAGCCGGGCGCGTACCTGGACTATCCGTTCACGCCGTTTTTCCCCGTGATCCGGGTCAAGGCGCCGTCGCAGGCAAAAGGGCGTATCTTCGCCCAGCCGTTTCTTTTGCGCGGCGAGCCGAAGGTGACTCTGAACTGCACGCCCGCGGCGGCGGATTACTACCGCGCCAAATATTCGGGCGCCGTCGTGCGCGGCTGGCACTGCCCGCCGGTGCAGCAGCCGCACTTCAATACCGTAGATTTGGACGGCGCTGTGCCCGACGACGAACTGACCGCGATGATGGACCACGCCTATGAAACGGTCGTCGCCAAATACTCCGCGGTGATCCGGCGGGAACTGCGCCCGCAATAGCGGCGTATGCTATACTATACGCAGCCTGATACTGTTTCCAACCGACCTTGAGGGACGGCCATGAGCCAGCCGAATGACGTTATCGAATATCGGACAAGCACAGGGGAGCTGACCGGCGTACCGCTGGACGCGGCGGACGCCCTGTTTGCGCCTATTTCGCCGGATGTGTTTGGCATGCGCCGCCGGGCGCTGACAGGGGACGGGCTGAAGCTGTCGCTGGAGCTTGCCCGCATGGCCTACACGCTGGACGTGGAGCCGTGGATGCGCGCGGGCTGGACCGACTTTTCCGTGCAGGTAGACAATCAGCTCACCACCGGGCTGAAGGCCCGGGACGACGACAGCTTTTCCGACCGCGTTTCGGCGGCGGTCGGCAGCCTGCGGCTGACGCTTGCGCGCATGGCGATGAAGGAGCACAACCCGCTCGCGCAGGTCACGGGCGCGCTGCGCCAACGCGAGGAATCCGACACCATCAAGGCCGTGATCATGGTCAAACCGACGGCAAACGGGCGTTATGTGCTCGCCATCGGGTTCATGGGCACCGGCACGCGCTTTTACGACTGGTTTTCCAACTTCCGTATGGGCATGGAGGGCGGTTTTCACAAGGGCTTTTACCAGCTCACGCAGCAATTTATCAAAAACGAGGAGCACATCGTGTTCCCCGATACGGCGGAGGCGCTTGGCATCCATAAGCTGACGCTTAAGGATATCCTCGCCGAGATGCGCGGGGAGGACAGCCGCTTTTCGCTGTGGATGGCGGGGCACAGCCAGGGCGCGGCGGTGATGCAGGTGTACTGCGACTATCTGCTGAATGCGCACGCGCTGCCGCCGGAGACCATCTTCGGCTGCGGGTTCGCGTCGCCGACCGTCGCCGCCGAGCCCG
>CAXXVA010000003.1:0-1473365 GCA_963675365.2 Candidatus Limiplasma sp. | reverse complement strand
CGATGGGCGCGGCCGGTTTTGCGGCGGGCGCGGGGGCTGCCGCGGCGGGAGCTGCGGGAGCAGGCGCTGCGGCGACGGGAGCGGGAGCGGGAACTGCCGCCGCGGGCGCAGCCGTTACAGGCGCGCCGGCCGCGGTTTCTTCACACGGAAACCTGATAAAGAACACCGTTTACAGTGATATTGAATTGACGCATAGCGGTCAACCTCCTTAGTGTAATGAAGGATTACTTAATTATAATCTGGAGAAAATCTGGTCGTCCCGGCCCGCACGGTTCCAGGCGGGCGCGGTATGGATGCGGCGCACCCTGCGAACGATAAACCCGGATTCTTCCTGCCAAACGGCGGAAACGGCGGCGGTGATCGCCGCGATGACGTCCGCGGAAACGCCCGGGTCTGCGGCAACTGGCGCCGGCGCCTCCTGCGGCGCTGGCGTCTTGCTCTCCACAGGGGCCGGCAGGGGACGCTTTCCTGCGTTCCTTAAACAGAAGCTTCGAACAGTTTCAGGAACAGGATTAAAAGCACGAGCCCGGAAAAGAACCACCAGGATGCCTACGGCCGCGACGGAGAGGCCAAACGATAAATTCATGATGACTCCTCCCTGTCTCTACATCGGCATGTTGCCGTGTTTTTTGGCGGGGGTTGTAATCCCGCTTGGACGAAAGCATTTCAAGCGCCGATGCCAGCACCTTGCGCGTCTGTGCAGGATCGATCACGTCGTCCAGCAACCCGGCTTTCGCCCGCGTGCATGGCGCCCCCGCCACGTTGTCAATATAATCCTGCGCGTATTTCTCGCGGGAAGCTTCGGGGGTGTTATCCGTATCCGCGCTGATTTCCTTGCCGTACAGTACGGCGACGGCGGCCTCGGGCGTCAGCGCCGAAATCACGGCGCCAGGCCACGCAAAGGTGACGTCGGCCGTGGCTTTGCCGCCCATGGACAGATAAGCCTGGCCGATGGCGCTGCCGGTGATCACCGAAAGCTTGGGCACGGTCGCCGTGGCGTAGGCGTAAAACAACTGGCTCTGCGCGTTCATCAACCAGCTTTTGGTCATGAAGGCTTTTCACTTCCACGCCCCGGGTGTTGATAAAGCTGACCACCGGAATGTTAAAGCAGTCCCAGAAATGCACAAAGCGCGCGGCTTTCTGCATTGCGCCCGCGCTGAGGGATCCGGCTGCGGTCGCGACCACGCCGACGGAGCGGCCCGCGATGCGGCCCATCACGGTTTTGATGCCAGGCTCGTTGGAGCCCATCAGCTCGATCATCGTTCCGGCGTCCAGCATCTGGGAAAGCAGCGCGTCGGTGTCCGACGGCTCGATGGAGGGGAGCAGGCGGTTGAGATCGCCGCTTTCCAAAAGATCCGCGTCTTCGGCATTGGAGCCGGGAAGCAGCGAAAGGATATTGAGCGCCGCTTCGATCGCTTTGTCTTCGGTATCGGCAAGCAGCGAGCATGCGCCCTGCTTCGCCATCATTTCCGCGCCGCCAACGGCCTGGATATCGTAGCTGATGCCGTTCATAGCCGACAGCACCTGCGGCCCGAACATCATCAGCTGACCGACGTCTTTGGCCAGAATGCTGATGTCCGACAGCTGCGCCATGAGCGCCGCGCCGCCGATACAGGGACCCAAAATGACCGAAATCATGGGGCATACGCCGCTGAGCCGGGCCATACTGCGGTAAATATCGGCAAAGGCGTTCATCGCCTCCGCGCCTTCGTCCAGCCGTACGCCTGCGCTGTCGCACAGCATCAGCACGGGCGCGCCTGTTTTCAGCGCCATATCCAAGATTTTATTGATTTTTTGCGACTGCAGCTTGCCGATCGCGCCGCCGTGCACCGTGAAATCCTGTGCGAACAGGTATACGGGCCTCTGCTGCACCGTCGCGTATCCGGTTACGACGCCCGCGCCTTCATCCTGCTCGGATACGAAAGCATACAGCTCCACAAAGCTGCCGACGTCCGCGATTTTCAAGATACGTTCACGCGCCGTAAGCTTTCCGGCTTCGCGCTGCGCCTTGGCGCGTTTTTCATCCCCCTTGCCGAGGGTCTCGCGCAAGTCCTGTATCTTGCCTAGGTCTTGAGAGTTCGCCATGGTTGATCTCCTTCCGTCTGCTTTTCGCCGCGTCCCGGACGGGGTTTTGGCTGAAAAACTGATTCTAACCCATATTCACCATTGTTCTATGTTTAACCCTTTTTCCCTGCCTGGAAATCTTATGTTTTACGCGAACTGACCAAAAAAACAGAAGGAATACAAATCAGCCGTGAGCGCATAAAAAAACGTATGGCTAGTCCATACGTTAAACGAGTAGCGAAACAGGGGCACCGCCGTGCTGGAATCATGGTCTTTACTGGGTTTCGTCTGCGTTTTCCTCGCTGTTTTTCAGTACGTAGCCCGTCATGCGGTGCAATACCTCGCGGTACGCGCCTTCCGCGTCGCCCAGATCGCGGCGGAAGCGGTCGATATCCAGCGGCTCGTGCGTGCTGGCGTCCCAGAAACGGCAAGTGTCGGGCGAAATTTCGTCCGATAATAAAACATCCCCATGGAACCTTCCGAATTCAAGCTTGAAATCGATCAGTTCGATGTTGATGTCGCTTAGGATTTCCGTGAGGATGGTATTGACTTTTATAGCGATCTCTTCCATGGTGCGCAGTTCCTGCGTCGTCGCCAGCCCCATCGCGGTGATGTGCGTGAGGTTGACCAGCGGGTCGTCGAGGCTGCGGTCCTTGAGGCAATACTCGATCACGGTGTTTTTAAGGTGGGTGCCCTCGGGATAACCGATGCGCTGGGCCAGGCTGCCCGCGACGATGTTGCGTACCTTGATGACGACCGGAATGATATCCACCCGGAGCACCAGCATGCTGCGATCGTTGATGCGGCGCAGAAAATGATTGGGAACGCCTTTTTTCTGCAGCAGTGTAAAGATATACTCGCAGAGAAGGTTGTTGATCTCTCCTTTACCGATGATACGCCCGATTTTCAGCCCGCGGAACGCGATTGCTTCGTCCTTAAAATACACCACGGCTTCGTCCGGGTTGTCGGTGGCATAGATACGTTTCCCTTTGCCTTCCGCGATCACCTTCGTAATCCCCATACGGCCATCCTTCCGCAATCAATGCGCGTGTCTATATTGAAAGTATTGTAACACGAATTACGAAGCCGCGCAAGATGAACGGCGTTCGGCGAAGACTTGAAAACAGGCGTAAAACACCGGAGAAAACAGGCCGCCCCGCGCTTTATCGCGCGCGATGAATATGGTATACTGTACGGGTGTGTTTCAAGGTCTTATATAAGGCTCCTGAAGGAGATTATCGATGGACGAGACGAAGAAACGGAAGATCACCGTGGTCGGCATGGGATACGTCGGGCTATCCAACGCCGTACTGCTTTCGCAGCATCACAGCGTGACCGCCTTAGATATCATAGAAGACAGAGTTGAGCTGATCAACCGGCGGCAGTCGCCGATCCGGGATGCGGAAATCGAAGACTATCTGGAAAACCGTACGCTTGACCTTACGGCGACCACGAACGCGGAGGTCGCCTACCGGGACGCGGAGTTCGTGATCGTCGCCACGCCGACGAACTACGACCCGGACAAGAACTATTTCGACACCTCGTCTGTGGAAGCGGTCGTCCGGCAGGTGACCGCGCTCAATCCGGATGCGGTGATCATCATCAAATCCACGGTACCCGTTGGGTATACCGAAAACGCGCGCAGGGAACTGCATAACGGCAATCTCCTGTTCAGCCCTGAATTTCTGCGTGAGGGCAAGGCGCTGTACGATTGCCTGTACCCTTCGCGCGTCATCATGGGCGTGCCGACCGGCAGCCTCAAGCTGATGGACGCTGCACAGACCTTTGCGCAGATGCTTAAACAGGGAGCGCTGAAGAAGGATATCCCAACCTTATATATGAACCCTTCGGAAGCCGAAGCCGTGAAGCTGTTCGCCAATACCTACCTGGCGATGCGCGTTTCGTTTTTCAACGAGCTGGATACCTATTCCGAGATCCGCAGCCTGCATACCAAGGCGATTATCGAGGGCGTGTGTCTGGATCCGCGCATCGGAAGCCATTACAACAATCCGTCCTTCGGTTACGGCGGTTATTGCTTGCCCAAGGACACCAAACAGCTTCTGGCCAACTACGAAAGCGTTCCCAACAACATCATTTCCGCGATCGTGGACGCCAATCGCACCCGCAAGGACTTCGTCGCCCAGCGCATTTTGGACAAACGCCCGTCGCTGGTGGGCGTTTACCGCCTGACCATGAAAAAAGACAGCGATAATTTCCGCCAATCCAGCATCCAGGGCATTATGAAGCGCATCAAGGGAAAGGGCATCGAGGTCGTCGTGTACGAGCCGACGCTGGATGCAGAGGAATTCTTCCACAGCCGGGTGATTCGCGACCTGACCGCCTTTAAAACGATGTGCGACGTGATCATCTCCAACCGGATGCATGAGGAGCTCAGGGATTGCGCAAATAAGGTCTACACCAGGGATCTGTTCGGCAAAGACTAGCGTGCATGTTGACAGCCTACTTTTGGTAGGGCATAATGGTCGTTGGTGCTTTTTGAACTTCCGAGCGTACGAAAGGGGAACGCCACTGTGGTACGAGTGATCGTCGGGGCAAACTGGGGCGATGAAGGCAAGGGAAAGATTACCGATGTACTGGCGGAAAACAGCGACGTGGTCGTCCGCTTCCAGGGCGGAGCGAACGCGGGGCACACGATCATCAACGATTACGGCAAATTCGCGCTGCACCTGCTGCCGTCCGGGGTGTTTCACCAGAATATTGTCAACCTCATCGCGCCGGGCGTAGCGCTGGATATCGACAAGCTGCTCAAGGAGTACGAGGCTGTCGTCAGCCGCGGCGTTCCCGCGCCTAAACTCTACATTTCGGATCGCGCGCAGGTGATGATGCCCTACCATGTGGATTTTGACAAGTTCGAAGAAGAACGCCTGGGCAAGAGCAGCTTCGGGTCCACCAAATCGGGTATCGCGCCGTTTTACGGCGATAAATATTTGAAAATCGGCATTCAGGTATGCCAGCTGTACGACAAGGCCATGCTCCGCGAACGGCTCGAAAGCGTCGTCAGGCAGAAAAACATCCTGCTGGAGCACCTGTACCATAAGCCGTTGCTGGACGTGGACGCACTGATGGAACTGCTCGCGGTGCAGGCGGAGAAAATCCGCCCGTTCGTGATCGATTCGTCCGCGTTTTTGCACCAGGCATTGAATGAGAACAAATCTATCCTGATGGAAGGGCAGCTTGGCGCGCTGCGCGATCCGGATCACGGCATTTACCCGTTTGTGACCTCGTCGTCGCCGCTTGCCGGGTTTTCCACCGTCGGCGGCGGAGTTCCCGCGACCGCGGTGAAGGACGTGTTGAGCGTTACCAAGGCGTATTCCAGCTGTGTGGGCGCCGGACCGTTTGTAACCGAGCTGTTCGGCGACGAGGCCGAGGAACTCCGCAAGCGCGGCGGCGACGCTGGCGAATACGGCGCGACCACCGGCAGGCCCCGGCGCGTGGGCTGGTTCGACGCGGTGGCGACCCGCTATGGCTGCATGGCCCACGGCGCGACGGAATGCGTGCTGACCAACCTGGACGTGCTGGCGTATCTGGATGAGATCCCGGTCTGCACCGCCTACGAGTGCGAAGGCAAGACCATCGACCAATTCCCGTCCACGCCAACGCTTACGCGCTGTAAGCCGGTGTACACGACGCTGCCCGGATGGAAAACGGATATCCGCGGCCTGACGGAGTTTGACAAACTCCCCGAAAACTGCCGCCGCTACGTCGATTTCCTGGAAGAGCAGGTCGGCGTGCCGATCCGCATGGTGTCCACGGGGCCAAAACGCAGGGAGATCTTATATCGCGGTTGATTTTTTATACTGCCCGCTTGCTTGCGCAGACGGGTCGATTGCAGGGAGGGAAACCAATGCTTGATTTTACATTTTGCAGCCCCACACAGTTTTACTTCGGGAAAGACACACAGAAAAAGGCCGGCGAATTGTGCGCCGCGTACGGGCGCAAGGTTTTACTGCACTACGGCGGCGGCTCCGTTGTCCGCAGCGGTTTGCTGGATACGGTGAAGGAATCGCTGAAAAACGCGGGCGTTGCCTGGGCGGAGCTAGGCGGCGTACAGCCCAACCCACGCGATACCCTGGTGTATGAAGGTATCGAGCTGTGCAAACGCGAGGGCGTGGACGTTATATTGGCTGTCGGCGGCGGCAGCGTGATCGATTCCGCCAAAGCCATTGCCTTAGGTGTCAAGTACGACGGGGACTTCTGGGATCTGTATGCGGGTACGGCTGTTCCCGAAGATATTCTGCCGCTTGGCGTGATCCTCACGCTGCCCGCCGCGGGAAGCGAGGTCTCCAACTCAAGCGTCGTGACCAAGGAGTCCGAGCAGCTCAAGCGCTTCTGCGATTCGCAGTTGATGCGGCCGTTAATCGCCATCATGAATCCCGAGCTGACGTACACCCTGCCGCCCTATCAAACCGCGTGCGGCTGCACGGATATGATGGCGCACGTCATGGAACGCTATTTCACCAACACCCCGGAGGTCGAGGTATCCGACCGCATGTGCGAAGGCGTGATTCGCGCCGTGATGAAGTACGCCAAGCTCGTCCTTAAGACGCCGGACGATTACGACGTCCGCGCCAACATTATGTGGGCGGGTTCGGTCGCGCACTCCGACATTCTGGGCGTCGGCCGCCAGCAGGACTGGAGCACGCACATGATGGAGCACGAGCTCAGCGGCCTGTACGACGTCGCCCACGGCGCGGGACTGGCGGTGATGTTCCCGGCCTTCCTGAAATACCAGCTTCCATTCCGGGTGCAGCGCATTGCCCAGTTCGCGGTGCGGGTGTTCGGCGTCAGCATGGACTTTGAAAAGCCCGAACGCACGGCGCTGGAAGGTATTCACAGGCTGGAAGCCTTCTACCGCGAGATCGGGATGCCCACGAGCTTTAAAGAGATCGGGGCGAAAGAGGAAGATATCGAGTTTATGGCCAACAAGTGCCTGCTCAATAACGGGGACAAGCTTGGCAATTTCCACCCGCTGACCCGCAAGGATATTGCCGAGGTGTACCGCCTGGCCTGCCAATAATAAACAAGTCCGATACAAATCCATTGCAGCGCTTCCGTGAATTTGCGGAAGCGCTTTTCTATGATGATCATATCCGGGTGATTATAACGGGAATGCATTGCGCGGTGCACAGACCAAGCTCCATCAAAGCTTATCGCATCAGGGGTTTCCGGGAATAGAAAAATATTTTATACAATTAGTAAAATATACTTGACATATAGTAAAAACCATGTTACGATCCCTCCGTACTGCGGTACCAGCAAATATGAGGAGAGAAACACCCATGTATTATCAACAGAAACGAACCATCGTCAGCATCGTAGCGGGCATCGCCCTGCTGACCGTCTATTTTATCTATGTAATCGGGAAACTGAACGCGGGAGAGGTGAATTTGGACGACGTTAAATTCTTCTCCGTGACCATGCTTACGTTCATTGGCATCGGTATTGCGCTGACCATTGCGGTGCAGGTCACGTTCCACATCCTGTTTTCCGTGGGCGTAGCTATCCAGGAGCGCGGGAAAGACGGAAAAGAGATTGAAAGCGCCATCAACGCGGCCATGGTGGAAGACGAACGGGACAAGCTGATCGACTTGAAATCCATGCGCATCACGTTCATCGTATCGATGGTCGGCTTTATTGCGGGGCTGATTCTGCTTGCGCTTTCCTATCCCGTAGGGCTGATGCTCAACATCCTCTTCGGCGCGGCGGGCCTCGGCTCGATCGGCGAAGGAATTTCCAAACTCATCTACTATAAGGTGCGGTGATTGTATGGCTAAAAAGCTGACCATCTCCAACAACATCCGCAAACTGCGCTTTTTCGCAAATGAAATGACCCAGCAGCAGCTGGCTGAAAAGGCAGGCGTGTCGCGGCAGACTATCATCGCCGTGGAAGCAGGCAAGTATTCCCCGTCGCTGGAACTCGCGTTCCGCATCGCCAAGGTATTCGGCGTGGAGCTGAGCGAGGTGTTCGTCTGTGAAGACGGCGCCGACCGGTGCGAGGTGAAGCCGGAACCCACAGCGGGGAAGACGGAATGAAAACGCTGCTGATCGTCAGTTCCTATCACCATGGCAACACGCTGAAAGTTGCCGAAGCGATCGCGGACGTACTGCACGCCGGCATCGTGCCGGCGGATCAGGCGCGGCCCGGCATACTTGCGGACTATGAACTGCTTGGGTTCGGCTCCGGCATTTACAGCGCCAAACATCACAAACAGCTTCTCAGGCTGGCGGAGGCCCTGCCCCCGGTGGAAAGCAGGAAAGCGTTTCTGTTTTCCACCGACGGGATGCCGCGCTTTGCCATGATGAACGAAGACTATCTCAACAAGAAGATGCTCGCCGATCATTTGGTGCTTCGGGAAAAACTGGAGGCGACAGGGTATACCATCGTAGGCGATTTCAACTGCGCGGGCTTCAATACCAACAGTTTCCTCAAACTCTTCGGCGGTCTCAACAAAGGCAGGCCGAACGCGGGCGACCTGCAAAAAGCGAAAACCTTTGCCGCCGGTCTGGCTGAAGAAGTGGAGAAATGAACTCAATTCCCCGGAATGCGTTGCGTTCTGGGGATTGTGCCTGTCCGTGAAACAACGCAAACGGTTATGTTTGAAACGGCCCGGATGGGGTATAATGGAAACGTAGCAACCGATTGTTCCTTAGGACATGCGATATAGAGAGGAATATCAAGATGTTTCAGCATATGTGCAACGGAGAAAAGGACTTCTGCAACCTGTTTGACGGTAAATGGGTGGAGGCGTCCTCCAATAAATTCCTGACCATTATGTCCCCGGTGGACGGATCGTTGGTCGGGCGCGTACCCGCCATGAGCCGCGAGGACGTGGACAGGGCGATCCAGAACACCAAGGACAGCCTGCCGATATGGGCGAATACGCCAATCCACGAACGCGCGAGCGTCTTCTACCGCGCGGCGGACCTGCTGGAGGAGCACGCCGATGAAATCGCGGCCGTGCTGACCATGGAGATCGCCAAGGACAAAAAAGCCGCATGGTTTGAGGTTCAGCGCACGGCGGATTTCTTCCGCTATACCGCCGACGCGGGCAAGAGCATGGCGGGGGAGGCCATCAGCGGCGATAACTTCCCCGGCGGCTCCAAAAATAAAGTCTCCTACGTCAGCCGCGTGCCGCTGGGTACGGTACTGGCGATTTCGCCGTTCAACTATCCCATCAACCTCTCTGCATCCAAGATCGCCCCGGCGCTTATCGGCGGTAACGCGGTGCTGTTAAAACCCGCGAGCCATGGCGCGATCAGCGCGTTGTACCTCGCCGAGATTTTGCAGGAGGCGGGGCTGCCCAAGGGCGTGCTGAACACCATCACCGGGCGCGGCAGCGAGATCGGCGATTACATCGTGACCCATCCGGGCGTCAACTTCATCAACTTCACCGGAAGCACGGCTGTGGGCCGGCATATCGCCAAGGAAGCGGGCATGGTGCCCCTGATGCTGGAACTCGGCGGCAAGGATGCGGCAATCGTGCTGTCGGACGCGGATCTTGATTTCGCGGCGCAGAACATCATCTCCGGAGCGTACGCCTACGCGGGGCAGCGCTGCACGGCGGTGAAGCGCATCCTGACAAGCGACGCGGTCGCCGACAAGCTGATTCCAAAGCTGCTTGAGGACATTCAAAAGCTCAAGGTGGGCGATCCGCGCGAGGGCGCGACCATCGTTCCCCTAATCAATACCCAGGCGGCGGATTTCGTGATGGGCCTGATCGACGACGCGGTGCAAAAAGGCGCGAAGATTTTAACCGGCGGGCAGCGCGAAAGCGATTTGATCCAGCCGACGCTGGTGGACTACGTCACCACCGATATGCGCCTGGCCTGGGAGGAACCCTTCGGCCCGGTGCTGCCGATTCTGCGTGTGAAGGACATCGACGAGGCCATCGACATCGCCAACCGTTCGGAGTACGGACTGCAGTCCTCGGTGTTCACCAAAAACATCCACGACGCGTTCTACATCGCAAACCGCCTGGAGGTCGGCACCGTGCAGATCAACAACAAGACCGAGCGCGGGCCGGACCATTTCCCGTTCCTGGGCGTGAAAGCCTCCGGTATGGGCACCCAGGGCGTGAAGTACGCCATCGAAGCCATGACGCGGCCCAAAGCCATCGTATTCAACCTACAGGAATAAAACCGATCAATAGCTGCGTGCGGATGCAAAACACAATGCCCCGGATATTCCGGGGCATTGTGTTGTATGCATGCAGGCATCCTGGTATCTTTACGGATTGTTATCAGAGCCATCTTTCGGGATCTTGATCTCTCCGTATTTTTTCTCGAATTCCGCAATATACTGCCGGATCAGGTATAGAATTTCGGCGTTTCCGGAACGGCCGTCGAACTTCGCAACATAATGGAGCTTATAATGCAGGCCAGCATTAATACGAATGCCAAGATGTTTCTCCTTTTTCATCGTCAATTCTCCAATCCAATCAACATGAAACAAGTGAAACGCTCAACTATGCTTCGCTATATGTTGATTCTAAGTAATACTTGTGTTACTATGCTCATAATGTACTTAAAGTAAGTACACAGATATAGCATATCGTATTATCTTCACCATGCAATACTTACTTCGATAAATCCATCGGCTGGTCAGACACGATGACGGTATTCATTGATTTCCATAGGGCTTCATAAAAAACCTAGGATCCTTGCAGCAGCCCTGCCGGAGTTCCTGTCAGACTGAAAACGCCGGGCGTTTGCCAAGCGCGATCGCGCAGAGGGTATGGAATGAATAGTAATGAGCCGGGCAAAATCACTCAAGAGGATTCAACGCTGATTTGCAATCTGGTGGAGCACTTCCCGATGAGCTGCGCGTGTTTTCAGCCTGTTTTGAATGAGCGGGACGCTATCGAAAACTTTGTGATTCTACACATGAACGCCGGGCTGGAAGCGATCATCGGCCTGGACCGAAACAGGATGATTGGGAGAACGGTCGCCGACGTTTTCGGCGCGATGAACATGGACTGCGTCCGCGATCTGATTTCACTGATTAATCAGGCGTTTCGCAGCAAGAGCAAAACATGCGAAGTCAAAGCAAGGGTATTTGAGCATATCTATAAGGTCTCCTTTCTGTTTGTCAGTGATGCGAGGCTGCTGGTGATCTTTGAAGACATTCACGCGGAGTATTTCCGAAAGCATTATCATCGGTCCATCCCGCGGGATGTGATCCAGACAAGCTTTATGAAAGCAAAGCTCTTCGTGCCGGACGCCGTGCCAAACGATGAAGACCGGGATGATACGGCGGTCACAGGAAACGAAGCGGTGTTTCTGGAGAATTTTAAACCGATTGAGATCATTCGAAACAACGTGCATTCCATGGAACCGTATGACGCCGCATTCCGCGATACGCTGACAGGCTTGTACGACCGCGTATTTGCCATGGAAGCGTTGAATATGTATGTCGATTCCCAAATGCTTCCCTTTTCGGTGGCGCTAGGCGATGTGAACGGGCTACGGACCATTAACGAAAGCCTTGGGTTCCATGCGGGCGACGAACTGCTGATTAAAATTGCCAAAACACTGCTGGACAACTGCAGGGGGGACGACGTTGTCACCCGCTGGCACGACGGGCAATATTTGCTGCTGCTGCCGCACGCGTCGCAGGCGGAGGCGCAGCATATCATTAAAAGACTGCAAAAATCGCTGAACGTGATCTGCAACGACGAGTACAACTTGGTTACCTTCGGCTATGCGACAAGCGAAACGGAATGCAGAACGGCGGAGGACATGATCCGCGAAGCGGAGAAATGGATTCTGCAGAAAAAGCTCCTGATACGGCAAAGCCACCGGAGCGGGATCATCCGGCTGCTCTTGTCCATGCTGCATGAAAAAAGCGTGGAAACGGAGGAACATTCCGACCGCCTGGCGGACCACTGCCGCTTGATTGCGAAAAAGCTGAACCTATCAGACGAACTGGTTGACGATTTGGTTTTGCTTTCCATGCTGCACGATATCGGCAAGATCGGAATCCCGGATGAAATTCTCAATAAACCCGGCCGCCTGACGGACGAGGAACGCAGCATCATCAACCAGCACCCGGCCATCGGGTATCGCATTGCCCGGACCATCCCGGAGCTGAACCAGGCGGCGGAATTCATCCTGGCGCATCATGAGCGCTGGGACGGGGCGGGATACCCAAAAGGGCTATCCGGAGACGATATCCCCATTGTCAGCCGAATCATCGCCATCGTGGATGCGTATGATGTGATGATCACCGGCAGAAGATATCAGGCGCCAAGGACCAAAGAGGAAGCGATCGCCGAACTGAAACGCTGCGCCGGTACGCAGTTTGATCCCGATATCACTGCGATTTTTATCCGATTGCTGTCTGGGGAATAACGCCATCATTACAATGGCCGGATAACCCCCGGGTTTACCGCCAATATGCCCGAGTGCAATTGAAACCTGCTTTTTAGCAGGTTTCAATGCTGTGCGGCAAGAAGTGTAAGCGGTGAAGCGAAGGCATCTTTTACCGAAATGTTTACAGGCAATCCCTTTGGGTATGGTATACTCATACGATAAGGAGGGCGCGCGCTGCGGCAATGCCGGAAACGGCCTCAAAGCCATGACGCGGCTCGAAGCCATCGTGTTCAATTGGCAGGAATAGACTGGTGAACGCCTGAGGACCGACCCGGAGGAAGCGGGTGACAATCCATGAAGAAAATCGCGTTTTTCGACGCCAAGCCATACGACAGGCTCTGGTTTGATCAGGAAAACAAAAAATACGATTTCCACTACATTGAAGCCAGGCTGACGCCCGCGACGGCGCGCCTGGCCGAGGGATACGACACGGTGGTCGCGTTCGTCAACGACGATCTCGATGCCGAGGTCATCGATACGCTGTACGATCTGGGGATCCGCGTCGTCGCCATGCGCTGCGCCGGATACTCCAACATCGATTTCAAACGCGCGTACGGAAAGATAAACATCGTGCGCGTGCCCGCCTACTCGCCCTACGCCGTTGCGGAACACGCTATGGGGCTTTTGATGACCGTTAACCGGAAGCTTCAGCGTGCGTATAACCGCACCCGCGATTTTAATTTCAGCATCGTGGGGCTGACCGGCGTGGACCTTCACGGGAAAACGGTCGGCGTCATTGGAACCGGCAAAATCGGACGCGTTTTCATCAACATCTGCAAAGGTCTCGGCATGCGCGTGCTGGCCTATGATATCCATCCCGTCGAGATTGCGGGGATTGAATACGTGACGCTGGACGAATTGTTCACGCAAAGCGACGTGATCTCGCTGCACTGCCCGCTCAGCGAACAGACCAAGCACATATTGGACGCCAAAGCGTTTTCCAAAATGAAGGACGGCGTTTTTATCATCAACACATCGCGCGGCGCGCTGATCGATACCGAAGCGCTTTTAGAAGCGCTCAACGCGGGCAAAGTGCGCGGGGCGGGGCTGGACGTATACGAAGAGGAAGCCGACCTGTTTTACGAGGACAACTCCGGCGTCATCATCAAAGACGACCTGCTGGCGCTGCTGATCTCGCGCCCGAACGTGGTGCTGACCAGCCACCAGGCGTTCCTGACCGAGGAAGCGCTCCATAAGATCGCGCTGACGACGCTTGAAAACCTGGACGAGTTTTTCGCGGACAAACCTCTGACCAACGAGGTCTGCTACCAGTGCGAGCTTGGCAAGGTCGTGGAAAACTGCCGCAAGAACCGCAGGGAACGCTGTTTCTAGCACGAAACCGGGAAACAAAGGTTTGTTTCGATCCGGTCGGGAGTGTATACTATAACAAAGAGGATAAAGGGGGACGAACAGATGAACATTTGCATCGGGGGCGCAGCGGGCGACGGCATCGAGACCATGGCCGGCATCCTGGAAAAAACCTTGCAGCGTTCCGGCTTCTATGTGTATTCCATGCGCGATTTCATGTCCCGCATTCGTGGCGGGCACAATTTCGCGCAGATTCGTTTTGGTTCCGAGCCGGTCAAGGCGCATACGGACGCGCTGGATATCCTGATCGCCTACGATCTGCGCAGCTATGAGGAGCACGACAAGCGTCTGAAGCCGGATGGCCTTCTGCTGGCCGATCCGCAGCTCGGGATTTCCGACAAGCGCCTGCTGCCCGTTGCGTTGAAAACACTGGCGAAGGAGTCCGGCAGCGCGCGCACCATCGGCGTTGTCTGTATCGGCGCGCTTGTAAAGCTCCTCGGGCTTGAACCGGATACGGCCAAAGCCGTTCTGACGGAATCGCTGCCCGAAAAGCTGCTGGAGATGAACCTGACGGCTGTCCAAAAGGGATTTGACAGCGTAGACGCAAAGCACAAGCTGAACTCTCCAAAAGTGAAAGGCCAGCTTTTGCTCACCGGCGCCGAAGCGCTGTCGATGGGCGCGATCGCGGGCGGCCTGCGCTTTTACAGCGCGTATCCCATGTCTCCGGCGACGTCGATTTTAAACTTCCTCACGGCTCACGCCGAGGAATTCGAGCTTACGGTCGAACAAGCGGAGGATGAGATTGCCGCCATCAATATGGCGCTTGGCGCGTCGTTTGCGGGCGCGAAGGCCATGGTCGGCACCAGCGGCGGCGGCTTTGCGCTGATGGTGGAAGCGTTGGGGCTCGCGGGTATCGCGGAGCTCCCCGTCGTGATCGTAGACGTGCAGCGTCCCGGCCCGGCGACCGGGCTTCCCACCCGTACCGAACAGAGCGACCTTTTGTTTACCTGCTTTGCCTCGCAGGGAGAGTTTCCGCGCATGGTGATCGCCGTACGCAGCCACGCTGACGCGTTTTACCAAACGGCGCGCGCACTGCAATTGGCGCATAAATACCAGATTCCCGTGCTGGTGCTTTCGGATCAGTACCTGGCGGATTCCGCGGCGACAGTCGCCCCGTTTGACGTCAAAAAGGCCGCGCACAGCGTTGAGCCCTTGAAACAGGACGCCGGTGACCCGGCATCCTACCTGCGCTACAAGATCACGGAAAGCGGTATCTCCCCGCTACTCGTTCCCGGCAAGACGGACGCCCTGGTGCGTTCCGACAGCGACGAGCATACCGAGGAAGGCGTCATCACCGAAAGCGCGCAGGTGCGCGTGCAGATGGTGGACAAACGCGCCCGCAAGCTTGATCTGCTGGCGGAGGAACTTCTGGAGCCGGAATATACCGGCGCGAAAGACGCCGAGGTACTGCTGATCGGTTTCGGCACGACGCAAAACGCGATCGCTGAGGCGGTCGACATCCTGAACAAGCAGGGAGCGTCCGTCGGCGCGCTGTCGTTCGGCGACGTATACCCGCTGCCGGAAAAAGAACTCGCAAAACGCTGGAAACAGGCCAAGGCCGTGTACAGCGTGGAGCAGAACATGACCGCGCAGTTTGCCAAGCTCGTCCGCATGGAAACGGGTCTGACCGTAACCGACAGCGTACTCAAGTACGACGGCAGACAGCTGTCGGTGGATGATATTTTGCATAGACTTGCGGGCTTTGGGATCGGCAAGGAGGTGTCCAAATGAGCAACGGAGTATTTCACACAACCGAGACGGCCTGGTGCCCGGGCTGCGGCAATTATGATATCATCGCGACCCTGACGGGGGTTCTAGACGATCTGAACCTGAAGCCCAGCGAGCTGCTGCTGGTCGGCGGTATCGGACAGGCGGCGAAGCTTAACCAGTATGTCAACGCCAACGGGTTTTCCGGCCTGCACGGGCGCGCGCTGCCCGCTGCGGTCGCCGCCAAGATGGTCAACGAAAAGCTGACCGTAATCGTCAACACCGGCGACGGGGACAGCTACGGCGAGGGCGGCAACCACTTCCTGCACAACATCCGCCGGAATGTGGACATCACGCATTTCGCGCACGACAATCAGATCTACGGCCTCACCAAGGGGCAGACCTCGCCGACCTCCGATCCCTGCGGGGATGAGCGTGCAGGCGCGTGCAATTTGAGCAAGCCCTTCTCGCCGCTGCTGATCGCGCTGGCCGCCGGAGCGACCTTTGCGGCGCGCAGCTTCAGCGGCAACAAGGAACACCTGGCCAGGATGATGAAAGCCGCCATTCAGCACAAGGGCTACGCGCTTTTAGATATCCTCCAGCCCTGCGTAAGCTTCAACAAGGTCAACACCTTCGGATACTATAAGGAACACACCTACGAGCTGGAAGAGGGATACGACAAAACCAATCTCCAGACTGCCATCCTGCGCAGTATGGAGTACGGCCCGAAAATTCCCATCGGCATCCTCTACCAGGTCGAAAAACCCACCTATCGCCAGCAGCGCCCGGAGATTTACGACGGCACCCTGATGGTAGACAAGCAGCTATCGGAGTTAAAACTCGATGCGTTGCTTCATAAATTCGCCTGACGGAGATTTTTCAGGTAAAAAACCGGCCCTGCGCATCTGCGGGGCCGGTTTTGTGATCGCCGCCTCGGAATACGGACGCTCCATTTGGGGACTATGGTTCTTTCAAAGCAAACGGCATTTTACCTGTATGGTATAATAGCAGCGTCTGAAGCGATGGATGCGCAACAAAGCGACAAGTATGAATATACTTGTCAGCGTTGCGTATCATCCGGGATGATCTTTTGCCGTCTACCGCGCTCCGGTTTTCCGGAGGCGGACATGACGTGCATCTTGAAGAATGGAAAGAAAGGTTCCCATGGAAGAGAAAGAATTGGAGAAATCAACCCTTTTATCGCAAACGGAGGACAGGCCAGACGCTGCGCATGGGAAAATTCCCATTGAACTGTACCACCTGTTTATGGGAAAACCGCAGTGCGTGATGCTGGATGATATTTATGTGGCGGACCGGCATCTGCACAAAGAGGTGGAAGTTGTTTATATTCTCAGCGGCGAACTCGAAATCATGATTGGCGAGAGGCTGTTTAAGGTCGGCGAAGGCGGCATGCTGTTGATTCCGGCCAACGCGATGCACCAGTATATGAACAAAAAATGCCCGGGCGATATTGTGAAGATCAAGTTTATCAAAGAGTGGCTGATTCCTTCTTTTTTCCAATCGGATCAGAAGAAGGAATGCAGCGCGCTATTCAGCCAGGCGTTTTTAACCCGCCCTGACCGGCAAATAGATGAAATTGTCCGGTCGATGCTGCATAACGAATTTCCGGCCTACCGCGAAGTCTATCTGCTTGGGAAACTGATCGAATTGATGGCCTACCTTCTGCAGACGCCGGATGTGGTGCAGGATTCCAGCCGCCTTGGGTATGAGGATTCCCGCTATATTGAAGCGGCGCTGGTGTTTATGCAGGATCACTGCTTTTCGAAACTGACGCTGAAAATGCTGGCGGATCACCTCGGCCTGACGGAAAGCTACTGTTCCCGCTATATCTCCCGCAATACGGGAATGACTTTTGTGGAATGCCTGAATGCGATCCGCGTCAACAATGCGCAGCGGCTGCTGATTTACACACACTATAATATGACGGAAATTATGGAACAAACCGGGTTTTCCAGCATTCAATCCTTTAACCGTGTATTCAAGGCGCAGATGGGCCAATCGCCAAGCGCATACAGAAAACAAAAAAAGAATATTATTGTGCAGAAAGCAAATGCCGGACGCCAAAGAGAAAAGGCATAGGAACTTGGGCTACAAATCGTTGCAATGGCAAAAAGTGAATGGAATGCAGTATTTTGGCCGCTTGGAAAGGCGCCGCCGGCCGCTTCGAAACAGGCGATAACATGTTACAAATGGTAACTAAGTATGGATAAAGGTCATAAATTATCTGACCTCCCGGCGATGCAAGCACATAATATGAAAAGTATAGCGCAAAATATGGGAAAGATGGGATTTGAATCAAATTCTGAATAAAATGTGTAAAGCATAGGACAAAAAATGAGTAGAATCGGTATGATTCTGCGGTTATAATCTAGCTACATCACAAAACAATGAATAGGACAGGAGACGATTGTGTGACATTTCAGGAAGAGAACCAAAAGCTGATCAAACTGTTTGCGCCCTGCCGTGTAACGGACGTCCGCGATGGAATGGACTGGATGGGATATCATCATTATGGAACGATGGATAAAAGCATCCGTCCGCTGATTCGCACCCATGTGGTCGGCATCGCGCGTACGGCCCGCTATGTTCCGTATGAAGGCCCGGCGCCGACCGTAAGGGGAGACGAATACACCAAATGGTCGAACTGGTATTACAGCGAGGTCTGCACGGATCCCTGGATGAAGGATATTCAGACTGGCGACTTTGTGGTGCTGGATATTGCTGGTCTCGATGTGGGGTTGCTGGGGTCTAACAATACCCTGACCGCAATCCTCAAGGGATGCGTGGGATTTGTAACCAACGGCGGCGGCATCCGCGATACGGACGAAGTGATTTTGCAGAAGGTGCCCGTGTGGTCCAAGTTTATTTCGCAGCCTATGGATCAGGCGCGTATCCGCTATCTTGAGAAAGATATTCCAATCGCGGTCGGCGGCGTAGCCGTTTACCCGGGGGATGTGGTCGTTGCGGATAACGACGGCGTGATCGTCGTACCGCGCAAGATTGCCTATGACGTGGCCAAATACGCCTGGCAGGAAATGAACGGCGATAAAAAGGGCCGTCAGGAAATGTACAAAAAGCTCAACTGGGAACTGGACGATACCGTTATTCCCGTAGACGAGATTGAATGATCCCCAATCCATTGGTATTCTAGCCGGCATAGCCGGCAGAGAGAAATAAAAAAGATCTGAGGAGGAAGGAAAATGAAGAAACTATTGTCCGCAATGTTGGTTCTCGCCATGCTTTTGTCGATGTGTTTAACATGGGCGCTTGCAGAAGAGGAGCATCAAGCCATTTCCATCCGTATTTCGTGGTGGGGTGACACGGCGCGCCATGAGAAGTACAACAAATGGTGTGACGAGTTCGAGGCTGAGTATCCGTGGATTACGATCATCCGCGAATACAGCACTTGGACGGACTACTGGCAGAAACTGCCCACGCAGGTTGCGGCGGGCAACGCGCCCGACGTGATGGGCATGCACCCGCAGTTTGTATCCGACTATTCCGGCCGCGGCGTTCTCGCTTCGCTGGAAGGATTCATTGCCGACGGTGTGATTGACGTCAGCAACATCGCCGATTCCGTATTGGACGGCTGCATGGACAACAGCGGCAACATCATCATGCTGCCCATGGGCTTGACGGTGATGACGATCTTCGCCAACAAGGACATGTGCGACGAGCTTGGCGTTACGATCCCCGCAATGGACGAAAGCTGGACCTACGCAGATCTGGCCGCAACCTGTATCGACTTCCGCGCCAAAGCGCTTGCGGCAGGACAGGATCTGTATTTCACAAAGGATATCGTCGGCTTCACGCAGTTCCAGTATTGGGCCCGCTCCAATGGCCACGATCTGTATACCGAAGATGGAGACCTCGGTTTCACGGTTGAAGATCTGACCGGATGGTGGGCGTTCTGGAACGACCTGCGTGCGGTGGACGCGATCCCCGAAGCCAGCGAAGTTTCGCAGGATACCGCGCTCACGCTGGAGCAGCGCTTGTTCGCACAGGGTAAAACGGCCTGTGAACAGGGCCCGGTCAACCAGCTCTATCTGTTTGCCGGCGCGCGTCCCGACAACAACGTCGTCACCCTGCAGATGCCTCTTGGCGACAACGGCGTAAGCGGCGCGTTCATGGAAGGCGCACATTGGGCGATGTCTTCGCAGAGCGACGAAGAACACCAGCAAGCCGCCGCGCTGCTGATCAACTTCCTGGAGAACGCCGAAGGCTGCTGGCAGTACATGCTGATGGACCAGGGCGTGCCCGCCAGTTCCGTCATGGCCGCCTACATCGCGCCGATGCTGGGTGAGTACGACCAGACCGCGATTGAATTTGTGCAGATGGTTGCCCAGACGGCATCCGGCTATGTGTACGCACCGGCCGGCGCCAGCGAAATCAACGCGCTGTTCAACGAGTACCGCGATTACACGCAGTTTGGCACCATGACGCCCGCGGAAGCCGCACAGGCATTCTACGACGAAGCAAAGACGATTCTGGGCAAGTAACGCGCAGTAGCGTCTTACAGGAAACAAGAACCTGACATGGATGGACAGAAGGCAGCCGTATAGCATCGTCATCCGGCCGCCTTCTGTCCGCAATACATAGGCTTTAAAGCCTGATCTCACCCTAAAGGAGGCGTATGCAAGGTGCATAGAAGAAGAAGAGAAGCCCTGGCAGGCTATGTGTTCATGATTCCCTGGCTTGCGGGATTCTTTCTGTTGACGCTTCTGCCAATGGTCGTTTCAGGCTACCTTTCGTTCACCAATTATGACATGTTTACCACACCAACCTTTATCGGGCTGAAAAATTATCAAACGATGCTGACTGATAAGAAATTCATCGGGAGCATCGCGGTAACGTTTAAGTATGTGCTGGTCGGCGTACCGCTGCAGATTGTATTTGCGCTTTTGCTTTCAGTGGTGTTCAAGCGGACACGCGTTGGCATCCGCTTCTACCGCGCGGCATACTACCTGCCGTCTCTGTTCGGCGCCAGTATCGCCGTGGCGATCCTGTGGCGGCAAATTTTCAACAAAACCGGTTTGTTTAACAGCGTGCTGACCCTGCTTGGAACGCCAAGTACAAAAAACTGGATCAATTCCCCGGATACCGCGCTTAATACGCTGATTGTTCTGTTGGTCTGGCAGTTTGGCGCGACTATGGTCGTATTCCTCGCGTCGCTCAAACAGATCCCGGATGAATTATATGAGGCGGCAACGATTGACGGAGCCAATAAAGTACGGCAGTTTTTCAAAATCACGCTCCCTTTGCTGACTCCGATGGTTTTTTTCAACATCGTTATGTCGTTTATTGCGGCCTTCCAATCGTTTACCCCGGCCTATATCGTCAGCGGCGGGACCGGCGGACCGCTGAATTCGACGATGTTCTATTCGCTGTACCTGTATATCCAGGGCTTCACGTACTTCAAAATGGGGTATGCCAGCGCGCTTGGATGGGTATTGCTGATCATCATCGCCGTCTTTACCGGTTTACTATTCCTGTCCTCAAAGAAATGGGTTTATGAAAATAACTAGAATGGAGCAGAGCATGGCACAGAATCAAACCATTCTGCTATCGAAAAAGCGGGCGAAACGCAAACGTCTGCGCAATGCCTCGGTATTTCATATTCTCGTCATTGGGTTTGGCGTCATTATGATCTATCCGTTGATTTGGATGCTGATGAGCTCGTTCAAGCCGGGCGCCGAGATTTTCCAGAGCGGGAAACTGCTGCCGATCGACTGGACGCTGGACAACTATTATTACGGATTCAAGGGCATTTCCGGGTTTTCATTCTGGCTGTTTTTAAAAAACTCGCTGGTTTTGGTTACCTTCGTCATCGTCAGCAACGTGCTGTCCTGCTCAGCCACGGCATACGCGTTTTCCAAGCTTCGGTTTCCGATGCGCAGCGTATGGTTTGCCATCATGCTGGGGACGATGATGCTGCCGTTGCACGTGCGCCTGATTCCGCAATACATCGTGTATAACAAGCTGGGGTGGGTGAATACCTACCTTCCGCTGATCGTACCAAAGGTGCTCGCGACAGAAGGATTTTTTGTATTCCTGATGACACAGTACATGCGCGGGCTTCCCAAGAACCTGGACGACGCGTCCGAGATCGACGGCTGCAACTATTATCAGCATTTCCTACGGGTGATCCTGCCTCTCAGCACGCCGGCCATTATCACCACGGCTATTTTCTCCTTTATCTGGACGTGGAACGATTTCTTCTCACAGATGATTTATCTGAGTGATATCAAAACGTTTACGGCAACGCTTGCGCTGCGTCAATACGTGGACAGTATGGGGGAAAGTTACTGGGGCGCGATGTTTGCGATGTCCATCATCAGCTTAATCCCGCTGTTTGTGATGTTTATCGGATTCCAGCGCTATTTGGTCGAAGGGATTACAGCAGGAAGCTTAAAGGGATAACGGAAAGAAATTGGAGGATTGGCGTTATGAGAACATATGTCGGCAAAGAATACGGACGGTACGTGATGATGCACCTGAGCAAAGGCGAAGGGGTGCTTGAATCGATTGAGAAGGAAATTAAGCGGCTGGAGATCCAAAACGGGTTTGTGGCAAGCGGCATCGGCTCCGCCAGAAAGATTGTGTTTCACCGTATCGCGGATACGGAAGACAATCCAACCAACGAGTACATTACCGAGGAAGGCCCCATTGAGATCGGCACGATTCAGGGCCTGATCATCGACGGCGAGCCCCATTTGCATATTACCTGGAGCGCCAAGGATAAAACGTTCACGGGGCATCTGGAGCCCGGCTGCGAAATTCAGTATCTTTCGGAAATCATCATCATTGAATTGCTGGACGTGGATCTGGTTCGCCGGCTGGACGAGTTTAAGGTCAGCTATATCGATCAGCGGTAAGAGTTGATGGAATTCGGATGCGTAATCACCCCGCGTGATTTTGCGGTTGTGGAATCGGTCGGCTTTGACTACGCGGAAGTTTCCGGCCGCGCCGTGTACGCAATGCCCCAGGCCGCGTATACGGAGCTGAAGAAACGCTTTCTGTCGGGACGCATGCCATGCCGCGGGTTTAACGCCTATTGCCCGCCGGATGTGGTGATCGCGGGACCCGGATTCAGCGAAGCCGCCGCCAAAGCGTACGCCGAAGCGCTGCTCGAACGGGCTGCCGGACTCGGCGTACGGGTGATCGGCGTCGGGTCCCCGAACTCCCGGACCCTGCCCGCCGGATTCGACGGCGGTCGCGCCAGGGAACAAACGCTCAGGTTTTTCGACGCGACTGCGCGGGTGTTCGAATCGGCGGGGATTACCGTGTGCGTGGAAGCGCTTGCCGACTGTTACACCAATCACATCAATATGCTTGAGGAAGCGTGCCAAGTCGCGCGCGACGTTGCGCGGCCAAACCTGAAAGTAGTTCTCGATTTTTATAATATGGAGCATATGGGAGAAGCGGATATACCGCTGAATCCATATATCGACGAGATTGCCCATGCGCATATCTCCGATGATGCGGGAGATCCGCTCAAACGCTGGTTTCTCAATAGCGATAAGCGCGATCTGCATATCGGCAGGCTTCGGCGTTTGTTTGCCGCCGCTTACAGGGGCGGCGTGACGGCGGAGATTGATCTGCCCGTGAAAGCGGACGCCGCGGCGGAAACACTGAGGATTTTTCAAGAGGCGGCGGAACCGTTCGCTGACTGACAAGAGGAGGAAAACACCATGGCCAGAAAACCACAGAGGAAAATTGTTGTCACAGCGGCGGTAACCGGCGGCGTGCATACGCCGACGATGTCGGAGTTTCTGCCCAGCACGCCGGACCAGATTGTCGAAGACGCCGTGAACGCCGCAAAGGCCGGCGCGGCAATCGTACATATCCACGCGCGCAACGAGGACGGAAGCCCGACGGCGGATTTTGATACCTTTGAATCGATTCTGACACGGATTAAAAAGCGCTCCAATGTTGTAATCGGCATCACAACGGGCGGCGCGCAGGGCATGACGGTGGAGGAGCGGTTTTCGGTGATTCCGCGTTTCAGCCCGGAAATCGCCTCGGCAAACGGCGGGACCATCAACTTTACCTTTTCCAGGCTTTCCGGCATGTATGACAGCTTTGCGCATCCATGGGAAAAGCCGTTTATCGAGCGTACATATGATAACGTGTTTAAAAACACGTTCAAGGACATCGAATATTGCATCAACATGATGAATTCCTGTGATACACGCCCCGAGTTTGAGCTGTTTGATTACGGGCAGCTGGCAAACCTGAGCTATTTTGTGAAGCAGGGAATTGTTCGCAATCCGGTTTATCTGCAGTTCGTCCCCGGCATTATGGGCGGAATGCCCATCAGCTACGAAGGGATGATGTTTATCATCGATCAGGCCAAAAAAATCTTCGGTCAGGATATCCAGTACTGCACCGTTGCGCCTGGCAGGCGGATGTTCCGTTTGGCGACCATGATGGCAATCAACGGCGGAAACGTCCGCGTTGGCCTGGAAGACGGCCTGTACATTAAACCCAGCGGCGAACTGGCGACCTCCAGCGCCAACCAGGTGGACAAGATGATCCGCATTCTGATGGAGCTCGATTTTGAGATCGCCAGCCCCGATGACGCCCGCGAGCAGCTGCAGCTTAAAGGTATCGACAAAGTAAACTACTAAGCCCAATAGGAGGTTATCCATGCATCCTGTTATCGTGTCAGCGGCACGGACTGCCGTTGGCGGTTTCGGAGGTTCGCTCAAGTCCTTCAGTGCCGTCGACCTGGGAACCGTCGCCGTAAAGGCCGCTCTGGCCCGCGCCGGTATACGGCCGGAGACGATTGACGAAATCATCTTTGGCTGTGTCGGCCAATACGGACGCAACGCGTTCATCTCCCGCCTGGTCGGTTTGGAAGCGGGCCTGAAAACAGAAGCCCCGGCGCTGACGGTGAACCGTATGTGCGCATCCGGTCTGCAGGCGATCACAACGGCTGCGGAGCAGATTATACTGGGGAACGCCAATGCCGTGGTAGCCGGCGGCGCGGAAAGCATGTCCAACTATCCCTATATGCTGCGCGACGCGCGCTGGGGCATGCGCATGGGCGTCGGAGACCTCGCGCTGGAAGACGCACTGACGACGGCGCTGTGCGAACCTACGACCGGCGAGGCCACCCATATCGCGATCACTGCGGAAAACATCGCGGAGAAGTACGGGCTCTCCCGCGAGGAACTGGATGCGTACGCGCTGGAAAGCCAAAGACGGGCGAAAGCGGCAATCGTAGCCGGATATTTTAAAGAAGAAATCGTGCCTGTTGAAATCAAATCCAGGCGTGAAACGGTGGTTTTCGATACCGACGAACACCCGCGCGAAACGACGCTGGAACAGCTTGCAAAACTCAGGCCGTTCGCACGCAAGGACGGAGTGGTGACCGCGGGCAACGCGGCGGGTATCAACGACGGGGCCGCCGCTCTGGTGCTGATGGCACCTGATACGGCGGAAGCGCTGGGGCTTAAGCCGTTAGCCCGCGTGATCGCTTCCGCGGCTGCCGGCGTCGATCCCCTGCTGATGGGGATGGGGCCGGTTGCGGCTACGCGAAAGCTGCTGGATAAGACGGGCATTGCGCTTTCCCAGATCGGGTTGATAGAGCTCAACGAAGCCTTTGCTTCGCAATCCATCGCTTGCATCCGGGAATTGGGGCTTGATCCCGCGATCGTCAACGTCAACGGATCCGGCATCTCGCTGGGACATCCCATCGGCGCGACCGGTGCGGTCATTACGGTCAAGCTGCTTTCGGAAATGAAACGGCGCGGCGTACGGTACGGCCTGGCAACCCTTTGCATTGGCGGCGGCCAGGGTATGAGCGTTTTGTTTGAAAACACGGACGCCGCCGGGGATGGAAACCATGCATGAAGCCGAGATGTCCTTACGGGCGCTGATAAACAGTCTGCCGACCTATGATGCGGCCGCGGTCAAACAGGCCTATCAGCAGGCGATATCGTCGCTGCATCATAAAATCATCGTTCTGGACGACGATCCTACGGGCGTACAGACTGTGCACGACGTTTATGTGTATACCAACTGGACCTATGAACACATCCGCAGCGGGCTGCTGTCGTCTGAACCGATCTTTTTCATTCTGACGAATTCGCGCGGTTTTTCCAGAGAAAAAACTGTCGAGATACACCGCGAGATCGCGCGCAATATCGCCAGGGCTTCCAAAACCACCGGCGTTAAGTTTACCGTGATCAGCCGGAGCGATTCCACGCTGCGCGGCCATTATCCGACTGAAACCGAAACCCTGCGCGAGGAATTGGAAGCGGAAACCGGTGTACAGTACGACGGTGAAATCATTGTGCCGTTTTTTCCGGAAGGCGGCAGGCTGACCGCGAACGACGTACACTATGTGGCGTACGGCGACAAGCTGGTGCCCTGCGGGCAAACGGAATACGCGGCGGATCAGACCTTCGGATACCGCAGTTCCAACCTGCGGGAATGGGTCGCGGAAAAATACGGCGGGACGGTCAAAGCGACGGATGTACTGTCCGTATCGCTGGATACGCTTCGGCGGCGGGATACCGGAGCCGTTGAAAGCCTGCTCGGCGGCGTAAGCGGTTTTAGCAAGGTGATCGTCAACGCCGTGGAATACGCCGATCTGGAAGTGTTTATGACGGCGCTGGCCGCCATGATCCGGCGTGGCAAGCGATTTATGTTCCGCAGCGCGGCCGCGCTGACCAAGGTGATGGGTGGTATAACGGATCGCGAGCTGCTGTCGCGCAAGGAATTGGTTAATACCCGCAACCAAAACGGCGGACTGATCCTCGTCGGTTCCCATGTGAAGCGCACCACCGAACAGTTGAATAAACTGAAGGAAGCGCCGTTTGTAACGTTCATTGAGTTCAACCAGCACCTCGCATTGGACGACGACAAGCTCGCGCAGGAACAGGCGCGCGTTGTGCGGTTGGCAAACAGCCACATCGGCGAGGGGCAAACGGTTGCCATTTATACCCGCAGGGATCGCCTCGATCTGGGTACGGGCGACAAGGAAGCGGAGCTCAGGCTTTCGGCAAAGATATCCGCTTCCGTAACCGGTATCGTGCGAAAGCTGTCTCTCCGACCGAATTTCATCATCGCCAAGGGCGGGATCACCTCCAGCGACGTCGGAACATTGGGGCTCGGCGTGGAAAAAGCGTTAGTGATGGGGCAGATTCTCAAGGGGATTCCGGTGTGGCTCACCGGCCCTGAAAGCCGGTTTCCGAATATCCCGTACGTTATTTTCCCGGGGAATGTCGGCGACGAAAACGCGCTGCTGGATGCGGTGATGAAAATTCATCCGGATCAGGCATAGCGCAACAACAGGAGGAAAGATATATGCGATTTGAAGGAAAAACCGCCGTCGTTACAGGCGCGGCGCAGGGCATCGGAAAAGCGATCGCCGGTCTTCTCTGCCGGCAGGGCATCGACAAAGTGGCGATGCTTGATATGAACGAGGATAAACTCATGGCGTCGGCCCTGGCGATAGACCCGACGGGGGAAAAGGCCGTTGCGTTTGTCTGCGATGTTTCCAGCAGCGAATCCACGCAGAAGGTGTTCGGCCAAATCGCGGAAGCGTTCGGACACGTGGATATTTTGGTCAATAACGCGGGCATCACGCGTGACGGCATGTTCCATAAGATGACGGAGGAGCAGTGGCTTAGCGTAATCAACGTCAACCTCAACAGCATGTTCTACTGCTGCCAGAGGGTGATTCCCGGCATGCGCGAGCGCAAATACGGGAAAATTGTCAACCTGGCGTCGGTGTCCGCGTTCGGGAATTTGGGGCAAACCAATTACGGCGCGTCGAAAGCGGGTGTGATCGGCTTTACCAAATGCCTTGCGCGCGATGTTGCGCGCAACGGCATCACCGTCAACTGCGTTGCGCCCAGCTATATCAACACCGAGATGCTGCAGGCCGTGCCGGAAGCGACGATGCAGCGCTTCCTGGCCGCGATTCCGATGGAGCGTCTCGGCGAACCGGAAGAGCTGGCGTCGGCGGTCGCATTCCTTTGCTCGGATGATTCCAGCTTTATCACCGGCGAATGCCTGGTGGTATCCGGCGGATCGTATATGTAGATATGCTGAGCAATGGGAAAAGCCTGCTGTTGCAGGTGAGAGCCGGAGGCCGCTACATTCCGGCGTTCAATATTTATAATCTGGAAACGATGCAGGCCGCGCTGGCCGCTTCCGCAAACGCCGGACAGCCTGTGATCCTGGCCTTTGGAGCCGGGTATCGGAAGCATGCGTCGTTTCAGATGATTTACGCTATGGCAAAAACGCTGGCGGACAGCCACGCGCAGGAAGTTGTTTTACACCTTGATCATTGCCGAGATTTATCTGTGATTCAGGAAGCGCTCGACACGGGATTCCAATCTGTGATGTTTGATGGTTCCCAGCTGCCGTTTCCCGATAATATCGAGGCGACCCAAAAAGCCAAAACACTGGCGAAGGCTTACGGCGCTTGCGTGGAGGGCGAACTGGGCGGGCTGAACAGCGAAGACGGCGACGGCGGCGCGGAGGTTCCCCGATATACCGATGCGACGGCGGTGAAACAATTTGCCGGGCAAACCGGAGTAGACAGCCTTGCGGTATCCATCGGAAATGTGCACGGCGTCTATCACGGCAAACCGCATTTAAATTTTGACCGTCTCGCCGATATCGCGGCGCAAACTTCCATCCCGCTTGTGCTGCATGGAAGTTCGGGCATCGGCAAGCCTCTGCTCAAACAGGCAGCCGCCCTCGGCATCGCCAAGATCAATGTCAATACCGAAGTCGCCCGGGCCGGAGCGGCGGCCGCGGCCGCGGCGCTTCAAACACCGGACGGCAAACGGCTTGACCGCGTGATGCTGACGGTGCGCGACGGTATGCGGGAAGTGATGGAACGTTATTTCCTATGAGAGGATGATCGGCAAGCAGTTTTGGAGAATCAACTGAAGACGCTGCCGGATACCTTTGCGGAATCGAGGCACATAAAAACCGGCGCTGTATATGCAGCGCCGGTTTTTGTTCATTTCTGTGGCGGGCTGATGAATGTGTTCTTCAAAGTTTAGAAACTGGGTTGTCCTAAGCCCTGGGGCACGCCTTTGACAAACTGAAGCGACATCACAACTTTGTTCGACGTGCCTTTATAAACGGTCAGATTGTCCGAGAGCACGATATAACGGGGAACACCGTCGTCGTATTGGCCCCAGTTTGCGCTATACGCGCCGGCGGCCTGGTATTTTGCCCACGCGGCTTTATCGTCGCCGACACTCATGATTTTCATCAGTTCTTCAATCCGATACGCGCCTTCCTCATAGGCAGTCATGGTTTCCCAGCCATACCAGGTGCTTTCGTTATAATCGTTGGAATACCAGGTATAATGATTGGTCACCCATGCGCCTACCGGCTCATCTTGCATCGGATCCCAGTCCTTGGACCATTTCATCACAAACCAGGAGTGTTGTGAAACCCAGCCTTTATACAGGCGGGCTTTCAAGTTCTGGCCGTTGACATCAACCCACTTGCTGCCTGCCAACACCGTGCTCAGAGATAGTACCATGCATAGAATCAGAGCAAAAGCAACGATTTTTTTAAGTTTCATAAAATACCCTCCCTGTTTAGTTTTATTTATTGTAATCCTGGTATATAAAATATACAACAGGAAATAAATACCAGCAATTGATACAAGACATGGTAATTTCATAACGGCTCCGCACCTCTCGGATACGAATCCCTTTGCTTACAGCCACAAAAAGAAGCCCTCATATGGGGGCTTCTATTTGTGGTACACCATCAGGGATTCGAACCCTGGACACCCTGATTAAGAGTCAGGTGCTCTAGCCAGCTGAGCTAATGGTGCGCGCGGCTCCGGTAAAAAGAGCGCAAAAATTATTATACGCGTTTTGGAGTGTTTGTCAACCCGTTTATGTTGTTGACATTTCAATTCGCAAAGTAGCTCCCGTTGTACTAAATAGTATCTAATGGTATAAAAGGATGTGCCTCCGATGAAAACTTAAATCGAAATATTTATGTGGCTAATGCGAGTGGGTTAATTGGGCGTAAAAGTAAGGACGAATGCAGTGGTTTTACATTCACCCTTACTCCAACATTTAACTCAGAGCACTTTGCAGGGATATTGCGTATGTAATTCCCTTTTCTTCCTTTTATCCCTTTCAATTCACAAATCAAAATGATCGATCCTGATTTGTTGAATGGTCCGAAGACCACCCCATTCAGAAACCACCTGAACAGCTTGAAGTGCTGCCGCACTTTAGCAGTGTTGGTTCTGCTAATTAACCCATTCGCATTAGCCACATGAACGAGAACAATATGTGCTGAGTACTGGGCAATACAAAAATTGGGTCACTTGAGCGACTCACTCCTTCCATTGCCACAACGGGCTAATGGAAGTATAACACACAAACAACTCATGCAGAAACGAAAACAAAGAATTAAGGAGTAATTGATCATGTCAAAAAAAGATACTTTAACTTCAATGTATGATAAGTTTTGGCCTAATGATAAAAAAGCACAAGAGATTCATAACGAAATACTTACTGTATTAATGAAACACGATATTACAGTAAATGAAGCTCGTGTAATTCTAAAAAGATGTATTGAAGATTTATTAAGAACGAGTTTTACGTCTGATCTTCGACTTCACAAATCAAACGCGAACCGATATCAAGAAAGAAACTATGCGTGTCTCCCTCTCCAGGAAAACCAGGGTCGTGTCAACTGGTGTTCGCAACTTTGGACTCCGAAAAGCCATGTTATGCTGCCTGGTCGTTGAGTAATTGAAGTGATTCTTTGTTGAGGTATGATTTGGAAACCGACCAGTCCTCCGAGTATTCCATCAGGTAAACTGTCACCAACCGGAGGTAAGACTCCGGATTTGGAAAGATACCAACCACCCTGGTTCGCCGGCGAACCTCCTTGTTCAACCGTTCCAGCATGTTATTGGAGCTGACTTTCCTGGCGTCCAGTTTGGGGAATGTCAAGTATGTCAGTGAATCCTCTAAGCCCTCTTCCAGGGTTTCAATCGCCTTGGGAAATCTCGCCCTGTACACATCTGCCAATTCCTGCGCCCGCTGCCTGGCCGTATCCGGATCCGTTGTCATCCAAATGCCTTTAAGCAGGCTGGCAAAGCGCTCTTTCTCCCTGTGTGGCACATGTACCAGGATATTGCGCATCAGATGCACCTTGCACCGTTGCCAGCTGGACCCAGGGAAACACTCGCCAATGGCCGCCACAAGGCCTTTGTGAGCGTCTGAGACAATCAGGGATGGCTTGGTCAGACCTCGATCTTTCAGTTTCTCAAAGAGCAACTTGTAGCTTTCCCGGGACTCTTCCAGCATGGGCTCAATCGCCAGCACTTCCCGCTTACCCTCATCGTTCACGCCACAGACCAGTAATATGGCCATGCTTACGACCCGTCCGCCATACCGCACTTTCTCGTAGAGGGCATCTACCCATAATACCGGGTAACTGTTGGATGTAAGGGGACGGTTTCGGAATTCCTCGGCCTGTTCATTTAGCCCTTTTGTCATCTCGCTGACCTGGCTGCGGGATATGCTCTCAATTCCTAGACTTTTGGCCAGCTTCTCCATCTTGCGGGTGGATACCCCTTGTACAAAGGCTTCCTGCACCACCTGGATTAATGCGACCTCACTACGCTTACGCTCGGTCACGAAAAATGGGATGTAGCCGCCCTTCCTAACCTTGGGAATCATGAGATACATGGTTCCCATTCGGGTATCCAATCGCCGTGCCCGAAAGCCGCAGCGATGACTGATACGCTCCTGGCTTTGCTCATGTTTATCTGCGCCGATTTTGCTGGATACTTCCACCTCCATGATTTGCTGGCACAGCCATTCCAGCATACTGAACATGGGATCCTCGGTACCCATGAATTGAAATAGCATTCCCTCGATATTCGTGGTATTCTTGCATTGAGCCATTGGGTTCTCCCTCCTTGTGAATGTCTTGCAACATCCATTGTATCGGAGTCCCAGTGGCTTGCCCATTCCTTTCTTCATGGGCAAAGATGCGAACTTAATTGTACTCTACCAAAACCAGGTTCGGTTAAAATTCCTACATATCCATCCTTAATCAAGAATTTGATGCATTGAGAAAATTGACTACATGTAAGAGTAGTATCTGTATTCTCTTTAAAAGTCTTAAAATCGAATTTACTTTGTAGATCATCGTTTCGTTGGTCGTATATGAATTTCTTGATTTGACCAACTGATTCTGTGATTTTGAACTGCTCTGTGTTTTCTGACATGTTTCCTTTCCTCTTATTTTTGTCTTCATTGTATAACGACCATATATATTCAACGTGATTAAATTATATAATAAATCCATTCACCATTAACGTAATTCATAACAACAAAATCGTCATTGAGACGCAATTCAAAAATAAAGGCATAATTCTCAAAATCATCACAGATAAAATCATTCCACACTCTGGACATCGTCTTGGATAGTGAGTCTCCCAATGAACTCAACACGTTTTCTCCTTCCTCATCTTTATACTTTCCTTCCTTGTCTTCTCGTAAAATTACGAATTCATCATATGAATGATCTAAATACTTAATGATATACAATCCAAATTGAGTCGTTTGACATGACATATCTGCGTTGATAAACGCTTCCTTGAGTTGAGATACGAGCTCTTTCCATAACGTATTGCCATTTTTAATGGATGTTGGTTCAAGAAAAAGTGATAGATGTATAATACTGTCGTTAATATCATTCTCAAATTGGGCCTCTTTGCTTGATAGTTGTTGAAAACTACCTGTTGGCGATAGTATAAATTCATAATATAGATTAACTTGCGTATAGAAATCAATAAGTTCTTGCATATACTCATAAGAAGGGTATATTTCATTGATTTGTTTTATGGCTAGGATTGCCATATCAATTCTAAGTTGGATTTGTTCATAGGCTTTATTCTCTCTGTATGCAGCCACAACGAAACCTACACAATCTTGCCAAAAATTATCTGTTCCTGTTCATAATTCGAAGTATTGGTATGCGTGTTCATATCCAAAAAAAAGAAAGGCAGCCGTAGATTCTATTCCATATATTACCTCGTTTTTTGACAAACTAAGTTCAGAAGAAAACTCTGATAATTTCGCCCTATCATTTTCAGAATTTTCAAATATACCAAAATGCCATCCTCTGTATATATCATTCATTATGGGTGTACAAGCAGATGCAGCATCGGAAAGTGAATCAAATGTTATATTCGCATATTCCCGAGCCAATCCTTCATTGTCCCCTTGATCAGTTAATGCAGTAGTTGAGACAGGCGTTATTGTGAAACAAAAAACAAGAATGAACATCATCATTGCTGTAATTAACTTTTTCATGAGAATCCTCCTAAAATCTTATTTGACGGTCAAAAAGGATATAGTTATACAAGAGAAACCTATACTTGTGCTATAACTGGTCTTAGTATTTCTTGAATACTCTCATTACACTTGGCGTATATATCCATGAATTCTACAAGTGGGAATACCCCAAACATATCCTTGACATAGACAATCATAAATCTCTGCGCTTTTGGCTGATACCCTTTCAGAACTACAGGAAATGACTTTCCAGCATATTTACAGCCTTCATCCATTGTGGTGTAAAGCTGAAAGAATAAGTATCCAAACAAAGTACAAACAACGTGGAACGCAATCACATTCACCTTGGTGCTCTTGAAATCATCAATCTTCCAGAAGTCTTTCAATTGTCTGTAGTCTTCCTCAACTTCAGGACGCAATTCATAGGTACGAACTATATCTTTGGCTGACTGTGTTAAATCTGTAGTGACGAATACGAAATACTCATCGGTTTCGGTTTCCCATACTACGCACGCGTTGATTGGAACGTCATTCTTAGGAGAATCCGAAAGCCAATCAGTTCCGACATTCGGAACAAAGGAAATTCTTTGTGACTTGCGGTTTCGATTGGGATGATTACACCACTTTTCGTTCGTCTTGGCTTCTTCAATGGCATATTTGTAGGCTTCCATATTCTTTTTCAGCGGTACGTAGGTGTCAACATTACTGGTGGTTTTCAGATAGTTCATCAACTCACGAGAGATAAATCCGCGATCATTGATGAGGATATCTCCCGGCTTAAGAACTTTGGAAGATCTAACCATTTCTTCACTTAGGGCATAATCGTGTACATTAATCGCGTCACATCGGATTTCCTCAATAACGCCTGTATCCTGATATATTCCGCGAAGTGTAGCCATTTTATATCCACGCGCATGACCACCATGCTTACTAACGGATATTCCCGATTTTTCATAATTCGCATTCTCGAGGTTTACTTCCAAGTCCGTACAATCCAGGATATGAATATTCGGTTTGATATCTAATTTCGGAGCAATATATTCTTGATACACCATATTGTAATAATCAACAAACTCTTTTGCGTCATATTTACCAAGAAGATAGCGTAGGGAACTTTCTTGCATTAAATCGGTCCCAAGACCTTCGTGGTCATCGCTAATCATGCTATATCCCAACTGGGAAAGTACGCGATGATCTGAAAGCGCGTGTGGAATATCCGAAAGCGCCGTATGTGTTTTCATCTTGGCCGCGATTGCTAAAATCCAGATGAGATCAAAAGGAATGATTGTATTGTGTGCCCGTTTATCAGGAATTCCGTTCTTCAAACATTGAAGGACATCGGAGGTGTGCATTTGTAGAATAATATCGTCAACCAAACTTGTCGTACTCAATGCCATAGAATCAATCTTGCCGGAACGTAACTGTTTCAACACTTCTGATTTATTCTCATGACACAGAGTAACCGTCTTGCACACCTCCTTGCTAATATCTACTCATAGATAGATACCACACTATCTACTTGTATAGATTATCAACAATCAGTTGAAATGTCAACAGATAGGGTGAACTATATCGTCCCAACTGTAGAGATATTACCTATACAATATTCTTATTACGTTATATTGGAGGATTTATATGAATCCAAATATCGCAAAGAATATTAAATCCTTGCGAGAGGCACAAAAAATGACTCAAGCGGATCTTGCAGATCGCGTTGGGGTTACAGGTGCGACGATATCTACTTATGAAGTTGGGACAAGAATGCCGTCCTATGAAGTCTTAATTTCGCTTGCACAAATATTCCACGTTTCAACGGATAATCTGCTTGGTTTCAGCAATAGGAATGTTCTTGATGTATCACGATTAACTATTCCTCAAAGAAACACCATTCAGGATCTTATTGACCTATATGAAATTAAAAATGAACGAAACATTCAGGCAGCGTCAGAAAGAAATCTCACTCCGCGTATGATTGCAATAGGAGAATTAAATGAGTTTGAAATTGATAAGTATAAGAAACAACAAGGGCTAGAATAATCCTCTGTTGTTTACATAGGGGTATATTGATATGGGAAATGCTGATGAATACTTTGATGAGGATTACGTCTTATCCGATATCCTTTCTCAGTCTGAGCAATTTCGACGTTTTTACGATGCCGAACGATGGAGGATTAAGAATCTAAAATGGGAATTAAGGCCAAATCATTATACGCCTGCATCAATAGAGACTCGTTTGAATGATGACGAATTTGAATTCACTATCGTATTGAAACAAATACCAGTAAAACTTGAAAACGATCATATGATTGCCCATGAAATGTTGCATGGAATGATCAATCAGGAAAAACAATTTCCACATATATCAATGAAAGAATTCATTGTGGATGACTATAAATTTCTACAGTTGAAAAAAATTCAAGCAAACGTGGACTCTTCAATTCATGATCAATTAGTAAATCTAAGGCTTTCCAAATACTTTGATCTTACAGTGGTTTATGAAAAAACGGTGCAAAGAATAATACATAATTCCGATGCTTTGGATATAAAGTATAATCGATGCATTGAGTTGTATTTATCATGTTGGTATATTTGTATTATGTTGCTAAAGGACATAATTTTATCGCAGTATGAACATACTAAAATAGACGATACTTTTGAAATATGGTTCAGAGGGAACTATCCTCTATATACATCTGCCGCAAATGAGATGCTAGAAATTGCTAGATTGATAGATTATGCAATTCCTCAAAACGTAGAGGCATTCTTTAATTTAATCTTGTCTAGTTATAATCTAGGAACGTATTTCTTTGTTGGTTTCTCTTTGTAAAGCATTAACCGTTAGCGACATTTCTGCGAGTTCTTTGGCATTAATCGGCATTGGTGGATCATAATGTACCCATGTATTTTCGTAAACAACATAAGTACAAGATAATTCATCTATACATCTTTCTAATATTCTTGTTGCTGTTTCTTTCAGAATAATGTTGTTTTTTATTAGTTTCATTATTTCCGTTTGGACTTCATCCTCATTTTTTGTATAGCAATTATATTCTTGCATAAAAATATCTCCTTGTATCATATTACCAAACAAGGATTAGTATCATTTAATTCTTGTTGGGCTACTTTGCGAATTGAAGGTTGTTGACAGAGTGAAAAAGGCGGCAACAGGGGTGTGCGCCGGGGTTTGAACGGTACGGCGAAAACCGTGTCCCACGTCTTGCGTATCAATGGATGTTCATGTATAATATTATCGAAGCAATGGTTACGTTACGGTAATCAAAACCGAACAGAATATAAGGAGGCGTTGCCGTTGATTCAGGTAATTGCCGGCAGAAAAGGATCGGGAAAGACCAAGCGCATCATTGACATGGCCAACAAGGCCAGCCAGGATTCAAAGAGTGATATCGTATTCATCGATGATGATAACCGGTACATGTTTGATCTGAGGCATGAGGTGCGCTTTATTAATGCCACGGAATACGAACTGACCAACGATCAGATGTTCGCCGGGTTCCTTACGGGCGCCGTCGCGCAGAACTTCGACGTAGGACTGATCCTGATCGATGCGTTCAAAAAGCTGATCAAACTGGACCTCAGCGAGACCGAGTCGTTTTTCAAGCGGCTTGAAGCCATCAGTGAGAAGCACAACGTGGATTTCGTCATCTCTGTCAGCGAAGCGCCGGCCGATCTGCCCGCTTTCATCCAGAAATACGTGATATAATCCACTGAGAGTCAGAAGCGGAGGCTTTCGGGCTTCCGCTTCTTCCTATCGTTCGGCGGCCGGGCCGCCGTAAACCGCGGGAGGACAGCCATGTCGTTTTATTCTACGCGCGGAGGCGCGTGCGTCACAGCTTCGCAGGCCATTTTATGGGGGCTTGCCAAAGACGGCGGTCTGTACGTGCCGTCGATGTTCCCGCTGCTTGCGCAGGATCGCATCTTCAGCTTCTGCGATTTAAGCTATCAGGCGATTGCCGAGCGCGTTCTGCGCGTTTTTCTGGAGGATTATTCCAAGGCTGAGATTGCCGACGCTGTTCAGGCGGCCTATTCGCCCGAGAATTTCGACGATCCCGCGATCGTCCCGCTCAAGCGGCTGGACGACCGCATCCATGTTATGGAGCTGTTCCATGGGCCTACGCTCGCCTTTAAGGACATCGCCCTGAAGCTTTTGCCGCATCTGGTGGGAATGGCGGCCCGGAAAAACGAGGAAACCCGCGAGATCAGCATCATGGTCGCCACCAGCGGTGATACGGGCAAGGCCGCGCTTGAGGGCTTCCGGGATGTGGAAGGCACAAGCTGCACCGTGTTTTATCCTTTCGAAGGCGTCAGCGCCATGCAGAAGCTGCAGATGGTGACGACCGAAGGCAAAAACACGCACGTCATCGGCGTCAAGGGGAACTTTGACGACGCACAGACCGGCGTGAAGCGCCTGTTTTCAAGCCCCGAATTCCGCGAGAAGATGAACGCGATGGGTAAGCTGCCGTCCTCGGCCAACTCCATCAATTTCGGCCGCCTTGCGCCGCAGGTGGTGTACTATTTTGCTAGCTATGCGCAGCTGGTGTGCCAGGGCAAGCTCCGTATGGGGCAGCCGCTGAACTTTGTGGTGCCTACGGGCAATTTCGGCGATATCCTGGCGGGGTACTACGCAAAGCGCATGGGGTTGCCCGTGGGCAAGCTTATCTGCGCGTCCAACCGAAACAACGTCCTCAGCGATTTCTTCCGCGACGGCGTGTACTACACGCATCGTACGTTTTTTAAAACCATGTCGCCCAGTATGGACATTCTGATTTCCTCCAACCTCGAGCGCCTGCTGTACGAAAGCGCCGACCGCGATCCCAAAGTCGTCGGCGAGTGGATGCATTCGCTCAAGGAAAGCGGCAGCTTCTCCATCGGCGCGCAGAGGATGTATGATCTCAGGCAGACTTTTGCCGCCGGCTTTGCCGACGATACGATGACCGCCGAGGAGATCCGGCGTGTGTACGAGCAAACGGGCTATCTGATGGATCCGCATACCGCCGTAGCAAGCTACGTGCAGCGGGATTACGGGCTGAAAACCGGGGACTACTCCCAGACGGTGATTCTCGCGACGGCAAGCCCCTACAAGTTTGCACCGGACGTGCTGGCCGCGCTCAAGGGCAGGGACGCTACCGAGGGACTCGACGCGTTCCAGTGCGCTGAAAAGCTGATGGAGATTACAGGCGAGCCGATTCCGCGTCAGATTACCGCGCTCAAGTCCATGCCGGTCCGGCATCAGACGGTTTGCGAGATCGATGATATGCAGGAAGCAATGCTCAAAGAATTTACCTGAAGTGAATATGAAAAAAGCGGCCTGATCATCCGGCCGCTTTTTTGTACCGCAATTTGTTTAATCCCCGAATGTCCAGTCCTGGCTACCGCCCTTGGTGACGTCCGCCGGCAGGGTTTCGCCGCTTTTCAGAACGTACCCCAGATGGTAGAAGAAGTTCACCGACTGGCTTTCGACTGTGAAGGGATCGGATACGGCGATGCTGCCGTCTCCCAGCGTCAGGCAGCTGGAAATGATCTGCACCGCGGGAATCGCCATGGTAATATTGAGCTCCGGGTACGCGTACGCCCGGAGGATATACTCGCCGGGGTAAACGCTGTTAAATTCATAATATCCCCATTCGTTGGAGGTCGTGGTGTAGATGGCCGCGCCGTCCTGGGTCAGGCTGATTTCCACGCCTGCAATCGTCGGCTCGCTGTTATCGATCAGCCCGTTTTCGTTTTCGTCAAGCCATACCAAGCTTCCGACCTTGGCCGGAATGGTAAACAGAACGTTGTTGTTCAGCTGATCCTGCGACATACGCAGTGCGACGGGCTCGCTGGTGCCGTATTCGTCGCTGATCTGGCTGATCATGCTGTCCTCAGCGCTCAGCGCGGGGTCGCCTGGGCGTGTAAACACATATCCGTCCGGACGGACGACCTCGATCACGTAGCTTCCCGGCCAGAGCCCGTCAAAACGGTATACGCCGCTTGCATCGGTCAGGACGGTTTGCAGAATCTGCGTTTCGTCCGCCTTGTACAGGCGAACCTCCGTGTTCTCTACGGGCACTCTGCCGCCGGTTTGGTCAGCCAGCACCGTACCGCCGAGGCTCGTTGTGCTGACGATCCCGCTAGAGACTGCGGTATAGATGTCGCCTGACTGGATCACGATGCCGCTTTCCGCCAGTTTTCCTTCGGTCTCCGTCATCGTGCCGACGCCTGCGACGGGCGAGGAATCCGCCGGGAGCGCAAAGGATACGGTGTAGGTGGACGGACGGACGTTTGCAAACGACGCCGTGCCGTCCTCCGCGGACGTTATGGTCGTGACCGTCTGCTGCCGGATCTCATCAAACAAGGTATAGGTCAGGCCGCCCACGCCGGGTTCGCCGTCGTCGCGCGTGCCGTTTTGGTTCTCGTCAAGCCATACCGTCGCCTGGACGACGGCGGGCGCAACGACCCCGATTCCGTTCGATGTACGCCGCAGAAGCGTTGAAAACAGCACCGGAGCGGAGTAGGCGTCCGTTCTGTCGAGCGTGATACCGCTTTGGATGATATTGCCCGCAAAGATCAGGCCTTCGGGCAGCTGAATGCTTAAATCGTATTCGCCGGGCCGCAGGCCGGTCAGGGAAAACGCTCCGTCGGCGTTTGTGACGGCTGTTACCGCGTCTTCAGGCGCGCCGGTAAGCGACAGACCGACGCTGACGTCCGCAACCGGGGTCTCGCCTTCGTCCAGGGCGCCGTTTGCGTTCAGGTCCATGAAGGCATAGCCTTCAAACGTGCCGAGTTTTACGGCGCCTGCCAGCGGCTGCTTGTAGTTCTTTTTCGCCTTGAGCGTAAGCCCCGTAACGGCGTTTTCAAGGCCCTGATGCTCGATGGTGTTGCCGTCTTTGACGACCTTGGCCATCTCGGCGTGTTCGGGCAGCAGATAATACAGCGTGTAGTCCGTAGGCGGTACGCCGCTGAACTGGTACGATCCGTCGTCGTTGACGGACTGTGTGAGGTCGATCTCGCCGTCCGTGGAAACCAGGCGTACGCTGCCTTCGGTGAAGCCGCCTTCCGTTTTGTCCATCAAACCGTCGTCGTTCTCATCGTAGAAAAACACGCCCTCAAGCGACGCGGCCTGCACCATGCCTGCGTTATAATCTGTGAGGATCTCGCTCATGATAATGGTGAAAGGCTCGGTTTCGCCGTATTCGTCCGAAGAGGACAGAACGGCGTCGTTGCCGCCCGCCTCCAGCGGACGGTATTTGGTGAAGGTATAGCCGTTCTTGCGCAGATAGCGTAGCGTATACGTGCCAGGCATGACGTTTTCAAGCGTATAATTACCGTTTTTATTGCTGTTGGTTTCCAGAATAACCGCGCCGTCCGTGTCCACCAGCTGCACCGTGATGCCGCTCATGCCGCTGTCTGAACTGTCTTCGACGCCGGAATAATTCTTGTCGTTGAACACCCGGCCGGAGATTTCCCCGCCCAGAACCACACCGATATAGTATTCGTAGACCATGCCGTTTTCCACGTCGATGTCGTCTACGGAGTTTTCACGCCGTTCCGGGCGAGCGCCGAAGAGGTTGGAGAAATAGCTGGGTTCGCCGGGTACGAGCGTAAACGTACTACCGTCGTCGGGTACGATGGCGCGGAAGCGGTAATTGCCCGTGCGGACGTAATCAAACTCGAACACGCCGTCCTCGCCGGTGATGATTTCCCCCGCAACGTAATCCTGGTAGTTGCGGATAAACTGCAGCTTCACTCCCGCATAGGGCGGCTCGCCTTCGTCGTAATTGCCGTTGTAGTTCATATCAAGATACGTAAGGCCCCGGATGATGGCCGAATCCACCAGTCCGAGGTCCATATTCTCGCGCGGCTCGGTGGACCGCACGATAAAGCTGCGGGTATTGTTTTTATCATCGCCCGTCAGGATGGAGCGCAGGCCGACTGTGTTGGTGTAGCGGGCCAGCATCATGGCTTTGGGCAGTTCTACGCTGAACGCGTAGGTGTCGTTGGGCAGATCGGTAAAGATATAGACGCCCGTTTCATCGCTGACGGTAGTCATCACTTCGCCCGTATCGTCGCGGATCAGCTGCAGGGTGACCCCCACGACGGCAGGTTCGTCCGGGTCCATGATGCCGTCGTTGTTCAGGTCGTTCCACACACGGCCGGTAAAATAACCCAGCGATTCAGCCGACGCCGGCAGGAATGCGCCGATGCAAAGAAGGAGCAGCAAGCTCCCGATGACGATTTTGAGATTGATGCCGCTCGCTCTGTTTTTTGTACAACGCATCCGTTTCTCCTCCGGCTGTCGGAATGGTTTGGGGTGTGTTTGCGTCAATCGACCGTATTGGCGATGATGCCCAAGAGCCCGCGACCCGAATGGATGGCGAGCACAGGGCTGACCGGCGAAATGAAGCTGCCGGCGACGTTTAAAACCTGTTTGAGCCTGTCAAGCAGCGTCTGCGCTTCGTCCGGGGCCTGCCCATGAACGATGGACAATTCGATTTTCTTCTTTCCGAAACGCTTGACCGCCTCCTGAATCATCTGTTCCACGGCGGCCTTGTAGCCGCGCGCCTTGGCGAGCGTTTCATAAATGCCGTCGTTATTGACGAAAATAATGGGTTTGATCTGCAAAAGGTTGCCCATCACGCCTTCGACCAGCCCGATGCGCCCGCCCTTGCGCAGGTATTCAAGCGTCCGGATCACAAACATCCCAAGCTGTGAGTTGCGTACGTTGTGCGCAGCCTGTATCGCGGCGTCGGGGTCCGCGCCGTCCGCAAGCGCTTTGGCCGCGGCGAGCACCATGGTGCCAAGCCCCGTAGAGAGCGTTTTAGAATCGACGACGCGGATATTCAGCTTGTCCTGATACTCTTCGGCGATAATCCGAATCATGTTCCAGGTCCCGCTCATCGCCGCGGAAATGCTGATATGAATGACGTCGGTATAGCCTTCCTCGATCAGCTTTGCGTAGGTATCGTGGATATCTTCGGGATGGGGGAGGCTTGTTTTGGGGAGTTCTTTGTCCATCATGTCGTAGATTTCGTCAGGGCTGAGTTCAAACCGGTCCCTGTATTCCGCATTTTTACAAACGATCCTCAGCGGGATCATGCGGATATGATACTGCTTGAGCTGTTCATCGCTCAAATCGCAGGCGGAATCCGTGATCAGCGCGATTTTCACGTTATTTTCCAAAAAAAAACCATCCTTCCGGGCATTGGATTGCCATAACGAACCTATTATAGCATAAGATACCGATGATAACGAGTTGAACTGTGAATATATTGTAAATATGCACGGCGGTTGAATACTCCTGGCTATTTACAGGGATGCCCGGCTATGATACATTGAGGACAGCATCGTACAAGGGGGGAATCTGACCATGGATGTGAAACAAGCGATCGAAAGCCGCAGGAGCATCAGGCGTTTCAAGCCCGATGCGCTTCCCCGCGAGACGATCGAGATGATTTTAGACGCCGCGCGCCTTGCGCCTTCCGGGAAAAACAACCAGCCTTGGCAGTTCGTGGTGGTGCAGGGAGACGAGCGGGAAGCGATGTCAGAAGCCTTGCAGGAAGGCTTAAAGGCCAGGAAGGATGAGGGCGTCCCCACGGGCAGTGCGGAGTATACCTTCCGCATCATGAAGGACGCGCCCGCGATCGTGTTCGTTTTCAACTCCAAAAACCCCGGTCCATGGGAGGAGAAAACACTGATGGACCAAATTCAAAGCATCGTGAATATCCAGTCGATCGGCGGGGCGATCCAGAGCATGCTCCTGCGCGCGCAGGAACTGGGCGTCGGATCGCTATGGATTTGCGATACGTTTGCGGCCTATCCGGAGCTCACGGGCTGGCTTGGATGGAGCGGCCTGCTGGTCGCCGCGGTCGTGCTGGGCTATGCGGACGAAGCGCCCGCCAAAAGGCCCCGGCAGCCGCTTAAGGAGCTTGTGGAGTGGCGCGGAACCCCGGAATAACGCCGCACCATCCGATTGGGTAAGGAGGGCTTTCCATGGGCATTTTGAAGGCGTCCATCCTGGGCGTGGTGCAGGGGCTGGCGGAGTTTTTACCGATCTCGTCCAGCGGTCACCTGAACCTTTTGGAGATTCTTTTAAACGTCAAGCTGGATCAGCAGCTTTTGTTCAATATCCTGCTGCACGTCGGCACGCTGGTGGCCGTACTGGTCGTGTTCTGGCGCGAATGGCTGCACATGATCCTGCACCCGATCAAGGACAAAACGCTTTTGCTTTTGGTGATCGCTTCGCTGCCTGCCCTGGCGGCAAAACTGCTGCTCGGGGACAGCCTGACGGAGCTTGTTACCAGCAGCACGCTGCTGGGCGTCAGTTTTCTGTTTACGGGTCTGTTGCTGGCGCTCACCCAGTGGGTATCCCAGCGCAACCAGATCCTTAACAGGGAAACGGGCCGCGTCGGCGCGGTGCACGCGCTGGTGATGGGCGTATTGCAGGCGATCGGTATTCTGCCGGGCATCAGCCGCAGCGGCTCGACCATTTTCGGCGGCGTGGCCTCGGGGCTGGACCGGAAAACCGCGGCGAAGTTCAGCTTCATGATGAGCATGCCCGCGATTCTGGGCAGCTTTTTAAGCGAAGGCTACGACGCGTACAAAGCGGGCGCGTTCACCCAGAACGAAAACCTCATGGCATTTCTCATCGGCATGGTATTCGCCGGCGTCAGCGGCTACCTGGCGATACGCTTTTTCCTAAAGATCATCACCAAGGTGTCGCTGCATTGGTTTGCGCTGTATGTGGTGCTGCTTGGTATCGCCGTCATCTTCATGCAGGGCATGGGGTGGCTTGCGGCCTGACGCGCGATTTATAAATTACCGGCCGGCCCGATCGGGCCGGTTTTGTATTGGGGAGAAACGATACGGAAACATTGTAAATTCTCCGCCGGACATGGTATACTTGGACTGTGACTGAGGAGGTCTGAGGATGAAAAGAAGAATCGGCATACTCACAAGCGGGGGAGACTGCCCCGGTCTCAACGCCGCGATCCGCGGGGTTGCCAGGGCGGCTTACGAGCTTTTTGACGTTGAGATCATCGGCATCCATAACGGCTACGGCGGGCTGATCGACGGCGACTATCAGGAAATGTCCCGCGAACAGTTTTCAGGCATTTTAACCCTGGGCGGGACAATCCTCGGCACCAGCCGGCAGCCTTTCCGTTCAATGACCGATGTGGACGAAAACGGCGTGGACAAAGTGTCCGCGATGAAAAAGACTTATAAAAAGCTCAAGCTCGACTGCCTGGTGACGCTCGGCGGCAACGGCACGCACCGTACGGCAAACCTGCTTTCGCAGGAAGGCCTGAACGTGATCGGTATGCCAAAAACCATCGACAACGATATCACCGGCACCGATTACACCTTCGGGTTCCATTCCGCAATGGATATCGCCACCGAGGTCATCGACCGCATCCATACGACCGCCAATAGCCACGGCCGCTGTATCGTGGTGGAGATCATGGGCAACAAGGCCGGATGGTTGACGCTGTACTCAGGCATCGCGGGCGGCGCGGACGTGATTATCATCCCCGAGATTCCCTATGATATTAAAAAGATCGCAGAGGCGGTCAAGCGGCGGGAGGAGAAAAACAAGTTCTCCATTATCGCCGTCGCCGAGGGCGCCATGACCGTGGAAGAAGCCGGGATGAAGAAAAAGGAACGCGAGGAACTGCGCAAGGCTTCGCCGTACGACAGCGTTTCCAGGCGCATCGCTACCGAGCTGACCGAGATGATCGGCGTAGATACCCGCAACTGCGTTCCCGGGCATATTCAGCGCGGCGGCAGCCCCAGCGCGTTTGACCGTGTGCTGGCCACGCGCCTTGGCGTACATGCGGCCGAGCTGATCCGCGACGGCATTTACGGTGTGACCGTGGCGCTCAACGGCAAGGATATCACCCACAACAAACTGGAGGATATCGCGGGTTCGCCCAAGCTTGTGGACAAGGATAACAATATCGTCGCCACAGGCAAAACCATCGGTATTTGCTTTGGCGACTGACAGAATATTTTCGCATCGCGCGTCAATGCCTTGACACGCGCTTTGCGCTTGTGATACACTACTTTTCGCGCTCTGCTTGAGTCGTCTGGGTGTGGCGCAGTTTGGTAGCGTGCTTGAATGGGGTTCAAGAGGCCGAAGGTTCAAATCCTTTCACCCAGACCAACGAAAAGTCCCGATTTATCGGGACTTTTCGTGTATATCGATATGTATTATTCTTTCGAAATATTAGAGGGTGTCAACAAATCGGTCAACAAAAATTATTGGGTAGCTTTTCAATGATAGTATCGGAGGAACATGGTCTGACCGCGTATAATGTACAAAGAATTAGAGTTAGATTGCGAAGCTTAAGAAACTGGTGGCGGATCTCAGCCTCGACAAAGCAATGCTGCAAGATGTACTCTCAAAAAACTGGTAAGGCCTGTTGACCGGAGAGGGGCACGATCTATCTTCTGCAGCAGTATTCCGTCAGCGAGCGACGGATGTGTTCTGTGCTGAAAATATATCGGAATGCCTATCGATATCAATCGGTCAAGGATCAGCAGGCCCAGTTGAGAATGCGAATACGAGAGATTGCAGAAGTGCGGATCCGGTACGGGTATCGCCGTATTCATGTGTTGCTACTTCGAGAAGGCTGGCATATCAATCACAAGCGAGTGTACAGACTGTATCGTGAAGAGGGACTGAACCTGCGTCGCAAGACAAAGAAACGCTTAAAAAGTGTAAACAGAATCCCATCAACGGTACTGCCTAACACCCTCAATGAATGCTGGGCGATGGACTTTGTCAGTGATCAGTTTTATAATGGGAAAAGGTTCCGGACGCTGACCTTGATTGACCTGTACAGCCGAGAATGCTTGGCACTGCATGTAGATAAGAGCATCACAGGAGAAGTTGTGGCAAACGTACTGGATCAGGTCAGAAAGACCAAAGGATTACCGCAGCGAATCAAAGTAGACAATGGTCCCGAATTTATCTCCAAGGCTCTGGACGCGTGGGCATACTTCAACCATATTCAGCTGGATTACTCGAGGCCGGGAACACCGACAGATAACGCGATTATTGAATCTTTCAACGGAAGCTTTCGGGATGAATGCCTGAACACGAATTGGTTTTTATCCCTGTCAGATGCCAGGGATAAGATAGGACGATGGAAAGACGACTACAATGAGCTTCGTCCTCACTCTTCACTAACATACCTTACACCAGCCGATTTTGCCAGGAAACAAGCCGAAATCGCTGTTTAGTACCTTCGATTTTTAACTCGGATCCTGGACCAATTTATGGGTGCACCTCATATAAAATCTTACCGACGGAGCCGTTCGAATCCGCGTTGTACTGGAAACAGATGAAGCGGCTGTGGTGTTTTTCAAGTAAGGAAAGTGAATACGATGCAAATCAATGAATATATAACGCTGGTGAGGCAAATCATGCTGCCGTTCCAATGGGAAGTGCTCAACGATAACGTGGATGATGCCGAGCCCAGCTATTCCGTGGTCAATTTCCGCAATGCTGCCATAGGAGCAGGGGAATACCGCGGTACCATGTGGTAGGACAGCGACCTGTATAAATGGCTGGAAGCCGCCGGATCCGCATAGGAAACACAGGCGGAATGCATATGAAAAATACGGTTATATACGGCGCATCCACACCAGCATTTCACCTGGCTCGCGTTGCCCCCAAAGGCAGTAGGGGATGGCTGTGATTTCCGCCGCCCGCCGCACCGCGATCGGGAAATACAGTTCTGTTTGCAATTGGGAAGCATCGGTTGTTCCATTTAAATGCAGCGCCGGATATCTGCCAAACCCCTCCACATCGCAGCGGGATTCTTCCCGGATCGCTGTTTGTGGAGGAACCGAAATGTTTTCCAGCCATTCACCGTTATCCGCTTGTTCGATACAATAGACCATGGGTCCGCGCTGCAGGGCAACCAGCCCGGCGTCTGCGCGGACTTGCCGGTTTGCTTGCACGAATTGCGGCTCAATGGCCAGTGAAAGGGCAAAGCTTCCGGATCCGCATAAGGGGATACGGATATACCCGTTTTCCGGCTTGCATGCGATTGCTTTGCCGTGCGCATCGCGCAAGGCCCAGCGGGCGCACCATCCGGGGATTCGCAGCACCAGCTCCATCGGAAAAGGAGCTTCCTGTTCCGCCGAAATGCGAATCTCACCGTCAAACGGATACTCTGTAATCTGCCGGATCGTTACCTTGCCGCCGTCCAACGCAAAAGAAGCGCTGCTTTGCGCATACTGGTGCACGGCCACCGCGGTACCGGTATAGGTGTACAGGTATCGCGGCAGCGACGCGAAAAAACGGGCCAGGTTCGGCGGGCAGCAGGCGCATTCGAACCATGCCTGCCGTTGCGGTTTCACATGGGTTTTCAATGGATTCAACCGGCATGCTTCCGCATTCATCTGCAGGGGGTTGACGTAAAAATACCCTTCGCCGCTTTGGGATACGGCGGCGGGCAGGATGTTGTATATGCAGCGCTCTATAGCATCGGCATAATGGCTGTCCACCTCCGCCTGGGTCATTCGCTGCGCAAAAAAACTGAGCCCTATGGAGGCGCAGGTCTCCGCATACAGGGTGTCGTTGGGAAGGTCATAGGGATAGGTATACGCTTCCAGCACCGCCGTGGTTCCGATGCCGCCGTGTATATACATCTGCTTTTGCGTGATCTCCCGGAACAGTTTGCCGCAGTGCCCGAGCATTGCCCCGTCGTTCGTCAGGCGGGCGACATCGGCCATACCGCAGTACAGGTACGCTGCCCGCACCGCATGGCCCGTGACATGCTCATAGCTGGAAAGCTCGCGATCCGGGTCTCCCCATCCCCAGCTGCCGTAATCCAGAGGGTTTCCTTCCCTGCGTTCGCTCCGGTAAAACGCGCCGGGTGTATCGCGCCGGGCATGAATAAACCATTCCGCCAGCCGCAGATACCTGTCCCGCCCGGTATGCAGGGCCAGCCGGACAAGCGCCATCTCAATAATCTCGTGGCCCAGGTATCCGTGTATTTGTCCCTCCCGGGGACCGAAAACCCGCTCCACATGATCCGCAAGCCGACAGGCAACATCCAGCAGCGCGCGCTTGCCCGTGCCTTCGCTGTAGGATACGCCTGCCTCGATCATATGGCCGAAGCAATATAATTCGTGCGAAGCGGGATCTGTCCACTTTTGGTCGGGACATACCAGCTGATAATAGGTATCCAAGTATCCGTCGTCATCCTGCGCCTTCACGACGGTTGCGATGGCGGAATCCGCAAGCGCTTCCAGTTCCGGATGCTGTCCGTTTGCCAGCGCGCACCCCGCGGCGTCCAGCCATTTGGCTAAATCGGTATCCTGATATGGAACGCCTGCGAACGCGCCGGTTTGCTCGCCGGCTGCGATGCGAAAATTGTGTACGGTAGGGTTTTCAACCGTCTCGCTGTTGAGAACCCGCCACTGATACGGCAGCGCCTTTCGCATGATCATATCCATATAATGCCCAAGAAATCCGCCGTCGATCTTCACCTGCCCGGCTCCGGGATAAGCATTCATACAATCACCTCGTGTATTTGTTCCGTTTTTTCAAAGGGGATGCGCAGGGTAACAAGCGTGCCCTCTTCCCATTGGCTTTCAATCTGGATACCCCGCCCGTAATACAAAATCATCCGCTGATGCACATTGCGCACGCCCACGCCGCCCGCGAAAGGATTGCCGTTCTCCCCGACGTCGGGAAGATCAATAAATGCCTTGAGCTTCGCCAGCGCCTGTTCCGTCATGCCGTTGCCGTTGTCGGCCACGCGCAGAACCAGGTCATCCCCCTCATGTTTGGCGCTCACTTCGATCCTTCCGTCGTCGGCTCCGTTGCACAAGCCGTGGTTCAGGCTGTTCTCGATCAGAGGCTGCAGCAGGAATTTCAGCACGCGGCGCTGCATCAGTCCCGGCGCTACGTCCATCACCAGGCGAAAGCGGCGGGGGAACCGAATACGCTGAATATCCAGATAACATGTCACATACTTGATCTCGTGCTCCAGCGAAACAAAGTCCTGGCCGTGGGCAAGGCTTAAATGGAACAGCGCCGAGAGGTTTAAAACCAGCGACGTAATATCCTGATTGCTGCTTTTGCGTGCGATCATATAAATGCTGTCAAGCGTGTTGTATAAAAAGTGCGGATTGATCTGATACTGCAGCGTGCTTAATTCCAAAGCCCGCTGGCGGCGCTGGTTTTTTTCATTCTGGCGTATGGATGCTTTTGTATCGCCGATCATGCGGTTGAAGGTCTTTGCCAAGTGGGCGATTTCATCGTCCCTGCGAACCGGCACCACGACTTCGAGATCGCCCTCGCCCGCCCGCTTCATGGCATGGCGGATTTCCCGAAGCGGCTTGGTGAGCCTGCCGGATATGAACACGATCAGCAGCACCCCCATCAGCAGCATAAACATCAGCCATAGATACACCAGTTTTAAGATGCTGTCTGCAGGCCCGTATACTGCGGATCGGGAAATCCATGTGGTCAGCGCCCATCCGTTTTCTTCCTCCGAATAGGTGATGTATTCGCTCATTTCGGCTTCGTCCGGCTGGGGTGTACCCAGCAGCAGGCTGCCGCCCGTCAACACAGAACGCTGTGAATCCATCAGGTACAGTTCCTGCAACTCGGTAAAGGCGCTGCGCTCTACAAGCATGTACAGCGCTCCGATTTTACGGTTCAAATCGCTGGTCGTATCGTGAATAACGCGGTACATCGCCACCGTATCATCCGAAAAATTGGTAGCCCATACCGCGCTGCCTGTGGAATGATAGATATCATCCCGTGTGCTCTCAATGTATTCCGATATAGGCCGCGTGAGGTTGTTGCCGTAAATGTTGCCTTGATTGTCCACCAGATACAGCGCCCGGATAGCGGAATCGTACTCGGTATAACCGATCATGAGTTCTCGCAGTGTATTGGACATATTGGGATCTTCCGGTAGCTTGCCAAGCAAAAACGCCTGTACAGTACTATCGGCCAGAATATTGATGGAGTACGATTGAAGCTTGTTGCGCAGCGAGGTGAGCTGCCGCAGCAGAAGGCTGGTATTCTGTTTCATGTGGGATACATGCGTATTATACATGTAAGGTTTCAGTGTGAATTCCGAGAAAAACGCGACGCTGCCCATCAGCAGCAGCACAACCGCCGCGAACCAAAGTATGAGCTGGTTGCGTAAGAGTTTTAATGAAAACCGCCTTTTTTTCTTTCTCATAGGCCAAATTCTGTGCGGTACTGTTTTGGGGTCATATGCTCGTGCTTTTTGAATAACGCGCTGAAGTAATTTGGATGATTATAGCCGACCAACAGCGCAATCTCGTATGTTTTCATCTGTGCGCCCCTGAGCAGTTTTTTAGCCGCATCCAGCCGTACCGATGTGATGAAATCCATACAGGTTTGATCACATACGCTTCGAAAAAGCCGCGACAGATACTGTGGGGAGATAAAAAGCTGCCGCGCAATTCCGGATACGTTCAAATCTGGATCGGCGTAGGTTTCGCTGATAATTCGCTTGGCGTTGTCAATCAGGGTTTCGATGGTTTGCCGGCGGGTGCCCGCTTTCCGATTGGCTATGGCTTCCATCAGAGAGTAAAGCCTGTCTTGTGCGTCGGTGATTGATTCATGCGTAGGAGGCATGGTAAACGGCGGCAGAGCGGTAGCGCCGTATTCGTCCGCCATGCGGTACAGCGCAACCTGAAAACGCAGCAGCATATGATCGCGCTGTGCATCGCCGTTTCTGCGGTATACGGCCGCTAAAAATGCCTGCAGCGCCATTGCGTCCGGCGTATCCCGAAAGCGGATTGCATTAAGCGCCGCGGTTTCTTCCTGTAGGGGATACGTAGCGCGCTTAACCTGAATCAGATCGCTGAAATAGCACCATTCTTCACCGGTTCCCACGATGGATTGCATGGCTTCCTCTGCTTCGCGTGCAGAGACCTGCAGTTCTGATAGACCGGCAACGCCGTTGCCCAACCCGATATGCAGCGGCAGGGAAAAGTTCTCGCGGATGACTTCCAGCAGTGATATAATCTCTGTTTCCTCCAAATCCGGCGATACGATAAGCAAATCGAAGGAACCGTGATCCAGCCACTGGATGAGCTTCGTGCCCAGAAGCTCTTCCAATACCTGTCGGATAGCCAGCATATCCGCAGGCGGAATGTCCGCAACGCTAGGCGTTAAGGCTGCGCATTGGTATTTACCTGCGGGCAATTCAATATCGCAGCGGTCGGCGCGGTTACGGATATCTGGTTCCGGTAGGCTGTTTTCCTGCGTGAGGTTGGACCAGAAATCCCTGCGGACTAATGGGTAATACGCCTTTAATTTCGCTGCGCTGGAGGCCAGCGCTTGTTCTACGCGCTTCTGTTCGGCGATCTCAGCGCGCATGTCGGCAAGCAGTGCGCGCAGTTCCCGGTCCTGTATTGGCTTGGTTAAGAAACGCTTTACGCCCAGATCCATCGCCTGTTGGGCATATTCAAACAGACCATGCCCCGTCAGAATGACGAAATTGGTCCGTACATCCAGCTGACGGGCCATTTCAATCATGTCAAGGCCGGATATGGCGTCCATATATATATCGGTAATCACAAGATCCGCCCCGCGGTCGGAGAGGATGTCCAGTGCGTCTACCGCGTTCTCACAGCCGATCACTTCGCCGAATCCCTCTGCAGCCCAGTCGACGAGCGAAAGCAGCCCGTCGCGGATTATTTTTTCATCCTCCACGATCAGTACACGCATCTGTTCACCTCCTCACCATCGGATTCGATGCATACCGAATTTATCCCTTTATCGCACCCGCGGTCATCCCGCTGATAATCTGGTTGGTCAGCAAACTATAAATCAGGATAGTCGGCAGAATGGCAAGCACCATAGCGGCAAAAGCGTTTGCATAATTCGCTTCAAATGTCGTCAGGAACGACCGGATGGCAACCTGCAAAGTGCGGGAAATATCATTTTGATTGAGAATATTGGCAAATAATAACTCATTCCAGCATTGTATTACAACAAAAACGCAGGCGGTAACAATACCCGGGATACTCATCGGCAGGATGATACGCGTCATGGTCTGGAATGATGAAGCGCCGTCAATATGCGCGCTTTCCATTAGCGCGGCAGGCAGCGTGCTCATGTATCCACGCACTACCATGATGGTTATCGGCAAATTAATGCCCGCATACGTCAATGCGATGCCCCAAAGCTTGTCATAGAGACCTATACTGTTCACCATGATATAGTATGGAACCAAAAAAGCGTTGGTTGGGACAAACAACCCAAGCGCCAACATAAAGGCGACGCCGCTTTTACCTTTGAAATGATGCATCAGGCCATAGCCGGCCATGACGCCGACCGCAACGTCGGTAATGGTAGCCAGTAAAGTAACCACAACTGTGTTGAACAGATATAGAAACATAGGATGGCTGCTCAGAACCGTGGAATAGTTACTGAGGCTCAAATGGCGCGGAACGGCGAACGGTTCTGCAAACAACTCCAGATTGGGCCTGAATGATGAAAGGATCAGCCATAAAAACGGCAGCATCATAACCAGTAAAACCAGGTATAAAAACAAATACATCAATACCTTTGGGATTCTATGTGCGGCCTTCATTATAATTTCACCGCTCTTTCACGCTGCATCAGTGTTACTGCAGTCATCAGCGCCACGCCGAGTAAAATCGTAACCAGACCAGCCGCCATGGATACGCCGTAGCGATTGGCGCTCATCATCTCCCGGTAAATGTATAACGCGAGGTTTGTGGTGGAGCCGGAGGGTCCGCCCGATGTCATCAGGAACGGATACTCAAACGTACGCAGGCAAAACGCGCAGTTGAGCATGATATTGGTGACAAACGCTGGTTTGAGCATCGGCATGGACACGTACAAATCCTTTTGCAGCGTGTTTGCGCCGTCTATCTCGGCGGCTTCGTATAATTCCGAAGGCACGGTGGAAAGCTGGGTGAGGAAGATAATGCTGGTCAGCCCGACATACAGTATGAAAGGCACCATATTGCTGACGAGCGCCGTATCGATGCTCCCAAGCCACGCGCGTGTATATTGACCAAGCCCGAGCTTGATGAGAATGGCGTTGAGGATGCCCATATCGGCATGATAGATGAAGTACCACATAAAAGCGACCGCCGTTGTGGAAATCACATTCGGAATAAAATAGAGTATCCTGAGCAGCTTCCAGCCTGCCGGGTGGCGGTTGAGCATCAAGGAGAGAAGCAATCCGAAAGGGATGTGCAGCGCCAGCGCTGCCGCGAGCCACCATAATGTAACCCGCAGCGCCTTTCGGAAGCTCAGGCTGCGGAAGATGTACGTATAATTGCCAAAGCCTGTGAATTCCATAGGACCCAGCCCGTTCCATTTATAAAAAGAAACCGAAATCAAGTATACTAACGGAATGATAAAAAAGGTCAGCGTCATGATCAAGGCTGGTACGGTATACCAAAAAGCACGATTGTCATGCAGCCCGCTGCGCGATGCTTGCACAGAAGTATCCTCCTTTGCAAACGGGAGAGGTTTCCCTCTCCCGTTTCTGATACGGATGTGTATCCGCCGGGTTAATAATCGTTTTCGGCAGCCAGCTGCGCTACAAATTCCTCAGCGCTGATCTCGCCGAGCACGAGCGATTCGATCAAAGAGGGAAGCGCGGCATTCGCGGCACTGGAAAGATTGCGTTGAATGTTTACGATGTTTTCAGAACCCGATGCATAAACATTATAGTATTCAAGCTGCAGTGGCGACATAGACGCTTTATCCTCGTCGTTGAGCGTCATTTTGGCAGACTGATATTCGCTGCCTTCCAGCGTGTAGATTTTTGCGGCGGTTTCGCTTGTGAGGTATTTAAGCAGTGTGACTACTGCCTCGGCTTTGGCAGGATCGTCCTGTGCCGCCGCAGCCCAAGGCGATTGTGCATCAGTGACCTGATAGTTATCTTGAATCTTGCCATCCTGGAAAGAAGGTGCAAAACCAACGGAGATTTTATCCGAAATATCGGCGGGCAGCATACCGATCAACCAAGGACCGTCGACGACCATTGCCGTCTTGCCAGTAGCAAAATTGTTTGATGCAACTGAGTAATTAGCGCCGATCGCATCGCCGGTTGTGAAAGTGAACACTTTTTGGAGATATTCCGCCGCACCGATCATTTCATCGCACTCGATGGTTCCGCTGTTGGCTAGCTCGGAGCCGCCGAAAGAAGCGAATGCATAGGTTAAGAAACCGGTAGAATACCAAGCATCATCTGCCGTATAGAGTGAAATGGCCCCGACACCGATGTCGTTAAGCGCTTCGCAGCAAGCGAAAAACTCGTCCCATGTAGTGGGGAAGTGGTCGTATCCGGCTTCAGCCAGCAGTTCGGTGTTGTAATAGAACACTGCGGATTGCTGTGCGCGCGGGATGGAATACAGATGACCATCAAGCGTGAGTAAGTCCAGGTCGCTTTGCTTAAAGCACGATTTCCAGTCATTATCCATATAGGGGGTAAAATCCATCAGTTTGCCTGAGTTTTGGCGGGAAAGGTCGTTGGGGTTATAGTTATAGCAGAAGATGTCGGGGGTTTCGTCTGCGGCTATCATTGCCTTGACCTTTTCCTGATAGGTGGGGAAGTCGGGATTGACGCTGGAAACAGCCTTGTACTGGCCAGCGTATTCTTCATTGAACATTTCCAAAAGTTTTTCTGTAGCTTGTCCGCGGGCGGTATCAGTGCTCATGTGGTGGTAGATGTTGATTTCAATCACATCGCCTTCCTGTGCGTAAGCAAAGCTTACGCTCGAAAAGACCAACATCGTTAACAACAGAATTCCAAGCAGTTTTTTCATTGGGGAGCCTCCTTTAAAATGTATGAGAACGCACAACGCGCTTATCTGATGCAAGTATAACAAACCGTACCTGGAAATGCAGTCAACAAATTTGTCTGAAAAACTATACTTTTCTGCCTGATGATATAGTATTTAAGTTTTTCCACGGTATAAACGCTCAAGATTGCAAACGAGCCGCCGTATGACCCTGGCGGGGCATTGGCCCGCAAACACATTGATCTGCATACAGGATACCATTGCACGGTATAAAACTCAACCGTCGGGGGAATGACGCGGCAGCCGTTTTCTGAACCCGTGATGCAGGCGGCGTTTGGACGCCTGACGAGGATAATTGACTTTGATATATGGGATCGCTGCAACATTGGCAAACTGGAAGATATTAAGTGACTGCATCCTGCCGCTTCGTCGTCAACGGCTTTCTTTACCTGCGGTGTAAACGATCAGCCTGCGGTATGGTATAATAATCATCAAGAAGCGGTCGCTGACACGCAAAAGCAGCAGCTGAGCGAAAGGGGTTATTCGCATGGTAACCGTTACAGATATTGCGAGGGAATGCGGCGTTTCCCATACCACGGTTGTGCGCGCGCTCAACAACACAGGCAGAATCAGCGCCAAAACGCGCGAAAGAATTATTGAAAAGGCACGGGAGATGGACTACCGTCCTGATATTCTGGCGCGTGTGTTTGCCAAAGGGCGCTCCATGATGCTGGGCATCATCGTGCCCGATCTGAAAAACCAGTATTTTCCAACGATGCTGGACGCTATGTCCGAGTGCGCCAGGCAATCGGGTTATCAGCTGAGCATCGGCCTGCATCAGGGCGACAGGGATATTGAGCACAGTCTGATTAACACGCTGACCAGCTACCGCATTGATGGCCTCATCCTCGCGATGACCGCCATGACGGAGGAACTGGAGCAGTTTTTACTCACCCTGCCAGAGCCTGTGATCTTGCTGGGTTATAAGGCTTCCCGGAAAATCGCTTGTATCGGCATTGATGAACAGCAGGCGGCCAATGATATTACAGTCGCGATCATCGCGGCTGGATACCGCAAGATCGCATTTGTTGTTCCGATGGATAAGTTTCAACATACGATTCCGCATGGCCATATGCAGCGCTACAGGGGAGTGTGCCAGGCTGCGGCGGCGGCGGATTCGGTAAAGGTTGAGGTTGTACCCGTTAACGATGATTTTGCCGATCGTGTAATCGCTATGATCCAAAGAAGCGACGAAAAAATCGGCGTCCTTTGCTCTGGAGAGTACTTTGCGGATCACATTATTCGCAGAGCAAGGGAAAGAGAGATGCTTCCCAAGCGCGATTACGGCATTGCCGCGTTTGACCACATGGAAATCTACGAAAAATACGACTACAGGCTCACAACGATAGATAACGCCATCGACCAGATCGGTTTCGGCGCGGTGGAGACGACGATCCAAATGATCGAGAATAAAGCCGACCGCTGCCGCAACATGGATATTCCATACCGTGTAATCGAGGGCGATACGCTCTGACGCCGGCTGGCGGGAAACAGGCCGGGTGAGATAGATACATACGCTGCGAAGGCTGGAAAGAATTCTTAAAAAGTTGGTGTTGACATCCGAATTTGATAGGAATATAATAAAATCAACAAATGCGTTCACGTGTACTCATACAGAAATAATCGGCTCAGTCCGACGCCGGATGAGGAAAGTGGAGATATGATGGATGCGCACACGAGAACGCAATGAAAAAGAAAGGTTGCGAGGGAAATGAAAAAAAGAATCTTACCGTTGCTGACAATTCTGGTTCTTCTGTGCACGCTGACGACGGGCCTTACCGCTTCGGCGGAGGAAGGCATAACGATCCAATTCTGGAACGCGTTCACAGGATCCGACGGAGACATTCTGCGCGAGATCGTGAACAGGTTCAACCAGGGAAACGAGGCGGGCATCACTATCGAGATGGACATCATGCCTGGTTCGACTTTGGCAGAGAAACTGATGCCTTCTATCACCACAGGCACTGCCCCCGCGCTGGTGCTAGCTGGCAATTTGGACGTACCCATGTATGCGCAGAACGGCGGTATGATCCCGCTGGATGATTTCTTTGAGGTAACCGGTGTCGACCAGGCCGATTTCATGCCTGCCGCGCTGACCAGCCTGCAGTATGAGGGAAGCCAGATTATGCTTCCGATGCAGTGGTTTACCACCTATCTGTATTACAACATTGACCTGTTTGAGAAGGCCGGCCTCGACCCGAATATGCCGCCTGCGACATGGGAAGAGGTGGCAGAATACGCTGCGCAGATCACAGATCCGGACCGCAACGTGTACGGCGTCGGCTTCTGCGTATCCGGCGGCGTATCGTGGTTTAACAGCATGTTTTTGTCCAACGGAGGTGAAATCCTGGACGTTGGCGAAAAGAAATCATTATTGAACAGCGAAGAGAACCTGAAAACACTGCAGTACATTCAGGCGGTTGTAGAAAATGGCGATTCGCCCGTGGGGAATACCGGCGCCGACCTGGATAACCTGATGATGGCCGATCGCCTGGGCATGGTCATTAACGGGCCCTGGATGGTTGCGGGCTTGCGCAGCAACGAGATCAACTTCGGCGTCGCGCCGATGCCCTCGGGCAGTGAGGCTGTCGTAGGCGTGGCGGAAACAACGGGTTTCTGCATACCTGCCGGGACGACCGATGTTGAGAAAGCCGCGGCCTATGCCTTTATCGCATACTGGAACACCACTGAAATCTGCAAAGAGTGGTCGCTGCGCAATGGCTTCCCGCCTTACCTGTATTCTGTTGCCGAAGATCCTGATGTGCAGGCGGATCCCATTGTGAACGTCTTCTCCAAGATCGCGGAATATGGCGTTGGCGTTGGCGAAGGGCTTACCTCGATGTCGCAGATCAACAGCGATATCCTGTTCCCGCTGATTGAAAACGTCATCGCGGGGAACGACGCTCAAACAGAGCTGGAAGCCGCAAGCGATAAGATCGACGAAATCCTGAACAGGGAATAACCTACAAAACAACGGGTCTCCGGGGTCTTCATATGACCCCGGAGACCAACGAGAAGGAGGCCTTTGGTGCACAATAACCTCTTGATGCGAGCGAGAGAGAAGCGGCACCTTCGTCCGGAGAAGATAGCCTGGCTGTTTTTACTGCCGTCACTTCTTACATTGGTTTTGTTTACGATCATTCCAATGTGCGCGTCCGTCGTGATCTCATTTCTGAAAATTGACATTTCCTTTGCGAACGCCGAGGGCAACGGCGTCACGCATTTTTTAAACGCCTTTGGAGATGAACGGTTCTGGAACGCCATGAAAAACAGCCTGGTATTCGCGGCGTTCGAAGTGCCTGTGCAGGTGATACTCGGGCTGCTTGTGGCGAACTCACTGGCGTCGTCGGGGTGGTTTTCACGCTTGGGCAGGACTGTTTTCTTCATCCCGGTCGTTTGCTCCATGGCAGCGATCGGCATTACGTTCAGCCTTCTGCTGGATGGGACGATCGGTATGATGCCGTACCTGATCAAAAAATATTTGGGCATTGGGAACGTTGCGTTTTTCAGGGACCCCGTTCTCGCTATGCCGACGGTGATCGGGATGACGGTTTGGAAAAACTTTGGCTATACGATGTCGATTCTGGTCGTGGGCATTAATGCCATTTCACGCTCATTGTTTGAGGCGGCACAGATCGACGGTGCATCGAAATACAAGCAATTCGTGCATGTCACGCTGCCTGGTATCCGCGCAAGTCTCGGTTTCTGCCTGATTACGAACCTGATTGGATCGCTGCAGGTGTTCGACCAAGTCTATGTGACAACGCAGGGTGGGCCTCAGTTTAAAACCGAGACCATGGTGCAATACATCTATAAAACAGGGTTCTCATCGCCTTTTAACCTTGGATACGCATCCGCGATGTCCACACTGATGATGATAGTCATACTGGTGCTGTCGATTCCCTTGTATTTGAAGCTGTTTGTGCCCAGAAAGGCGGATTGAGCCATGCGGCATCAAAATCGGCATACGGCGGAAACCATCGTATGGGGAACACTTCGGATTATATTGGTCGGCGTGCTGCTGGTGATAGTGGTCTTTCCGATTCTTTGGCTGTTTATCGGCGCGGTGAAGCCGGAAAAACAGATACTCGCGTATCCACCTACGCTATTTGCCAGCTCCTATACAATAGCATCGTTTGAGCGGATTTTCAATACGATTCCCATGGGCATATACCTGAAAAACACGGTGATTTTTGCCTTTGGCGTAACGCTTACCGCGCTTCTTTTTGATTCGCTGGCGGGTTACGCGTTCGCCCGTTTCAATTTCAGAGGCAAGCACGCCATCTTTCTGTTCGTGATTATCACGATGATGATTCCCTTTCAGGTCATCATGATTCCGCTGTTTATGGAATCCTACCTGCTGGGGCTGCTGAACACCTATGCGGGGCTGATATTGCCAAGGATGACCACGGCCTTCGGTATTTTTATGATGCGCTCATTCTTTTCACAGTTGCCTGTGGATTTGGAGGAAGCATCGCGCATTGACGGCCTCGGCGAATTCGGCATCTTTTTTCGCATCATGCTGCCGCTGGTGCTGCCGGGACTGCTGACGCTGGGCATATTCCATTTTATGAACAGCTGGAACGATTTGCTCTACCCGCTGATGATGACCTCAAGCGTGAAAATGCGAACGCTGTCCGCTGGACTTGCGCTGTTCGTGGGAGAAAGGGCGACACTGTACTATGGTCCGCAGATGGCGGGGGCTGTGATTTCGGTTGCGCCGCTTCTGATTATGTATATGCTGTTCCAGCGATATTTTGTGGCGAGCGTTGCCTCGACGGGACTGAAGGAATAGTCAAAGATTGTAACTGAAAGGTGAGAAGTACGGATGAATAAGGCAAAAATTCGGTTTGACAGGGATTATACGGTTGGGAGAATTGACCCGCGTATACGTGGGTCGTTTGTTGAGCATCTGGGACGCTGCCTGTACAATGGTGTTTATGAACCGTTGCACCCAAGTGCCGACGAGCTGGGATTCCGCGGTGACGTAAAGGAACTGATCCGTGAACTTGGCGTCACTGCCATTCGTTATCCCGGCGGTAATTTTGTTTCGGGATACGATTGGAAGGACGGCATCGGGCCCCAAGAGGCGCGGCCCGTGCGCCGGGAGCTTGCCTGGAACGTGCTGGAAACCAATCAGGTGGGCACTGACGAATTTGCCGCCTATTGTGCGGATTTGGGCGTGGAACTGATTATGGCTGCCAATCTCGGTACGGGCACGCCGCATGATGCCGGTGAACTGGTGGACTACTGCAACACGCCGGGCGGCACCGCGCTGAGCGATCTGCGGATCAGAAATGGCGCTGAAAAGCCGCACAATATCAAGCTGTGGTGCCTTGGCAATGAGATGGATGGGGCGTGGCAGATCGGCGCGCTGGATGCGCAAACGTATGCTGCAAAGGCAAAAGAAGCTGCTAAAATCATCAAATGGATGGACCCGCAGGTCGCCACGATCGCCTGTGGAACGTGCACCAATGAGCTTGGACACCACTCCTTTGGCGATTGGGACCGTATCGTGCTGGAACATGCCTATGACGAAATCGACTACCTATCGCTGCACCGGTATTTTAACTATCATCCGGACAAGCAGCTGTTTTACAAAATGGATGACGACATCACAGACATACCATACTTCTTTCGCGATTTGCACGATTTCATTCACACCGTTACAAGCGCTTGTGATTTCGTGAAAGGCAAGCTGCGCAAGGAGAAGGATATCCATATATCATTTGACGAGTGGGGCGTGATCACGCAGACAGCCGCTACGCCCGGCGGACAGGAGCAAAACTATCATCACGCCAGTTTCAGTCAGCTGGACGCCGTTATCAGCGGAGGGATTCTCTGCACATTCATCAATCATGCGGACCGGGTCAAGATCGCCTGCCAATCGCTGTTAGTCAACGAGGGCGGCATGATATCGACCTGCCCGGGCGGCAAGGCGATCCGGCAGGCGACTTTCTACCCGTTTCGCGATGTGTCGCGTTATGCCGCGGGCACCGCATTGCGCGGGATGACCGATATGCCGGTGGCAAAAACCAACCATCATGGCACGCAAGAGACTTTGGTCACCTGCGCTGCGCATGATGCCGACAGCGGCGTCCTGTGCGTGATGATCGCCAATGTCGACCTTGAAAATGACTGTGAGGTGCAGCTCTCTCTGACCGGGTTTGGCGGTCTCCAGCCTGTGAGCATGACCACTCTGTACACGGACGATCCGAACGCTGTCAATACGTTTAGCGACGAAGGACGGGTGAGACCGCGGAGCGTTGATCTTGCTGCGCCGCGGGATGGCGAGCTTACAATCCGTGTTAAAAAGCATTCCTGGAACACGTTGGTATTCAACACCAAGCCGTGATTCTGCCACTTGTATTCCGCTGCAGTCGATGGGTAAAACGGAGCATTCCGTGAGACAAGATCGATTGCGCAGATAGGGGACAATCGGATTGACGAAGCAGAAATATTAGCAATCAGTCAGAAAGAGAAGAATATGAAAACAGCGGATTGCATTTTACAGCAGGTAATCATTCGCAACGGGTTCTGGAGCGAAATAAGAGAAACGGTCAGGCGAGAAGGGATACCGTATCAGTGGAAAGCGCTCAATGATCAGGTGGAAGGCGCGGAACCGAGTTATTGCATGCGGAACTTCCGTGTTGCCGCCGGAAAGGAGCCGGGCAAACACGGGGGATTGGTGTTTCAGGACAGCGACGTGGCGAAATGGCTGGAGGGCGTCGCATATACGCTTTCCTGGCATCCGGATGCGGTGTTGGAGCGTACCGCCGATTCCGCTATTGACGATATCGTCGCCGCACAGCAGCCTGACGGGTACCTGAATACCTATTACACAATCAACGGGCTGGATAAGCGTTGGACAAACCTGATGGACAACCACGAATTGTACTGCGCCGGGCATATGATTGAAGCGGCGGTCGCATATTACAAAACGACCTCCAAACGCAAGCTGCTCGATGCCATGCTTCGATACGTAGACTATATTGACAGCATGTTCGGCGGGGAAGAGGGCAAGTTGAAGGGGTATCCCGGCCATCCTGTGATCGAGATGGCGCTGATGAGGCTGTATGAACTGACCCAAAACGAACGTCACTTGAAAATGGCGCAGTTCTTCATTAAGCAACGCGGGCAGTCCCCTTTGTATTTTGAGCAGGAAAGCATCGATAACAACCGTGAAAGCGAGTGGCTGCAAGGCCCTTTGAAATTTGCGTATTACCAGGCGGATAAACCGGTATACGAACAAAAGGACGCCGTCGGTCATGCGGTACGGGCGGCGTACCTGTTTAGCGGCATGGTGGATGTTGCCCGTGTGAAAAATGATTCGCTTCTGCAGAAAACTTGTGAAAGCATGTGGCGCAGCATTGTGGAGCGGCGCATGTATATCACGGGAGCGATCGGTTCTTCGGCGCATGGGGAAGCCTTCACGTTTGATTATGATTTACCCAACGATACGGCATACGGCGAAACGTGCGCTTCCATCGCAATGGTGTTTTTAGCGGGCAGGATGCTGAAAACGCGCATATGCGGGACATACGCTGATGTGATGGAGCGTGCGCTGTATAACAGCGTGCTCAGCGGTATGCAGCTGGATGGCAAGAGCTTTTTTTATGTCAATCCGCTCGAGGTGCTTCCGGAAGCGTGTGAGAAGGACGAGCGAAAAAAACATGTGAAGGCGCAGAGGCAGCCTTGGTTCAGCTGCGCTTGCTGTCCTCCCAATTTTATCCGTTTGATCGCGTCGCTGGAGAATTATGCTTTTTCGGCAGATGATCAATCCTTGTTCATCCATACGTATCTGAACAGCGACGTGAGCTGCATGGTTAACGGAACGGGTGTAAAGGTGAGAATGGAGACGGATTACCCTTGGAATGGAAATGTGAAACTCACGTTATCGTTGGATGAGCCTGCTTCATTTGAACTGGCTCTGCATATTCCAGGGTGGTGTAAACACTATGGGATAAAGGTGAATGGTGAAGCTGTTCGAAGCGACTCTAAGGATGGATACCACCGTATGAGAAAAGAGTGGAAGCATCAGGATACGGTCGAACTCACGCTATCGATGCCTGTAACGATTGTAAGGGCAAATCCGCGTGTGTATGAGGATGTAGGGAAAGTCGCGGTAACGCGCGGCCCGATTGTATATTGTTTGGAGGAAGCAGATAATGGCCCTGATCTCCATCTCATTCGTCTGCAGGGGGTCACGGCTGAGGATTTCAAGGTCTCATATCACCCGGATCTGCTGGGCGGCGTAGCCGCGCTTTCGTCACCGGCGATACGGGAAACGTGCGATGGATGGGATGAAAATACGCTCTATGCCGATGACGGAGAAGGTAGGATGGAAAACGTGACGCTGCAATGGATTCCCTATTTCGCATGGGCGAACCGAGAGGCTGGAGAGATGCGGGTATGGGTGCGGGAATAGGACATGGCATTGTTATGATATTTCTCCATTTAGAGTGCCTGTGAGTACAGTTTAATGATAAAGCGGAAAGGATCTACGATATGAAGAATGCGAAATTGGTTGTAGATAAAGAGTTTGTAATTAGCAGGATTGATAAGCGTATCTATGGCAATTTTATCGAGCACTTGGGCCGCGCGGTATATGGGGGAATCTATGAACCGGGCCATCCAACTGCCGATAAAAACGGGTTTCGCCGCGATGTGATGGATATGGTGCGCAAGCTCAATGTACCGATTATTCGTTATCCGGGCGGCAACTTCGTTTCGGGTTTCAATTGGGAGGACAGCGTAGGGCCGCGCGACAAACGCCCCCAGCGGCTGGATTTGGCATGGCTGACCACAGAGACCAACGAAGTCGGCATCCATGAGTTTATGGATTGGTGCAGGGAGGTAAATGCCGAGGTGATGTATGCGGTGAACCTTGGCACGCGCGGGCCCGATGCGGCGCGCAATATAGTGGAATATGCGAATCATCCATCCGGAAGCTATTACAGCGATATGCGTATGCAAAACGGAGCGAAAGAGCCGTTCAATATCAAGCTGTGGTGCCTGGGCAATGAAATGGACGGTCCCTGGCAGATGGGGCAGAAAACGGCTTACGAGTATGGGCGCATTGCCAACGAATCCGCCAAGGTGATGAAATGGGTCGATTCGTCGATAGAGCTGGTTGCCTGCGGCTCTTCCTCCCATGAGATACAAACATTTGGAGAATGGGAATATGAAATGCTGGATCAGTGTTATGAAAACATTGATTACGTCAGCCTGCACCGCTACTATGATAACGTTGCCGACGACACGCTCTCGTTCCTTGCCAAAAGTGTGGACATGGATGCGTTCATCAAAGAAGTGATTTCTATTTGCGATGCCGTCGGGGCAAAGAAATGGCGCCATACGAAGAAAAAACTCGGATTGTCGTTCGACGAATGGAATGTTTGGTATCATTCTCAGGCACAGGATCAGGAACTGCAAACGAAGGATCGCTGGAATCGTGCCTTGCCGCTGCTGGAAGACGTATACAACTTTGAAGACGCCTTACTGGTTGGCTCCATGCTGATTACGCTCATGCGCAACGCGGATCGGGTGAAAATCGCATGCATGGCGCAGCTCGTGAATGTGATTGCGCCAATTATGACGCGCAACGGCGGCGGGGTATGGGCGCAGACAATCTTTTATCCACTCATGCAAGCCTCAGTTTATGGCCGTGGTTGCGCGCTGCAGCCGGTGATTCAGAGTCCCACCTACGACTGTAAAGAGTTCGGGCAGGTGCCTCTGATGGATGCGGCTGTTACGGCGGACGAAGAGGGCAATGTAACGCTTTTTGTTGTTAATCGCGATTTGCGGGATGATATAAGCTTGCATGTGGACTTACGCGCGTTTGGCGATTTGCGCGTATTGGAGCATAGTGTGCTGCACCATAACGATGTCAAAGCCGTAAATACGGAAGAGAATCCGAACAATGTAAAATTAAGCGCTGGCGATTTGGGCGAAATTGAAGGCAGCGAATTGACAGTCAATTTGCCTTTCCTGAGCTGGAACGTTATCAGGCTCGCGGAAATATAAACAGAAGAGAGGAATAAGGGATGGTCAAGCAGCTGAAGAAGCGGGTGTTACAGGCGAACCTGGACCTGGTCAGGCACGGGCTGGTGCTGTTTACCTGGGGAAACGTCTCCGGGATCGACCGGGACAAGGGCCTGGTCGTCATCAAGCCCAGCGGCGTGGCGTATGACGGCATGACGGCCGAGGACATGGTTGTGGTCGACTTGGACGGCAAGGTGGTGGACGGAGTTCTGAAACCGTCCTCCGATACGCCCACGCACATCGAGCTGTATAAGGCGTTCCCGCAGATCGGCGGCATCGTGCACACGCACAGTACCTACGCCACGGCCTTCGCCCAGGCGGGGCGCGCCGTGCCCGCCTACGGCACCACGCACGCGGACTACTTTCACGGCGACGTACCCTGCGCGCGTGCGCTTTCGCAGGAGGAGATCGGCACCGCCTATGAAACAAACACCGGCCTGGTGATCCTCGAAACCCTGCGGGATGCAGACGTGATGGCGGTCCCGGGCATCCTGATCAAAAACCACGGGCCGTTCGCCTGGGGTAAGGACCCGGACGAGGCCGTGTACCACGCGGCGGTGCTGGAGCAGGTCGCCAAGCTGGCGGCGCTCACCGAGACCATCAATCCCGACGCCCAGCGCGCCGACCAATACCTTTTGGACAAGCATTATCTGCGCAAGCATGGAACAAACGCATACTACGGCCAGGAGGAAAATCACTGATATGAAAACGCTATATTTTGTCACCGGCAGCCAGGACCTGTACGGCGGGGAAACTTTGAAGCAGGTCGCCAAAGACACCAAAGAGATGGTCACGTTCCTCAACGGCAAGCTCGGCGATGTCGCCGAGGTCGTGTGGAAAGAGGCGGTCATCACATCCGAAAGCTGCATCGCCCTCATGCGGGAAGCCTCCGCCGACGCCGACTGCGTAGGCGTCGTCGCCTGGATGCACACCTTCTCGCCCGCCAAGATGTGGATCAAGGGCCTGCAGATTTTGAACAAGCCCCTGTGCCACCTGCACACGCAGTGCAACGAGCGCCTGCCTTATGACAGCATCGACATGGATTTCATGAACCTGAACCAGGCCGCCCACGGCGACCGGGAGTTCGGCTTTATCTGCACCCGTCTGGGGGTCAAGCGCCAGATCGTAGTCGGGTATTACCGGAACGAAACCGTCGTCGCGCAGCTCAGGCAGTTTGCCGAGGTTGCGAAAGCTTTGGACTTCTCCCGCAACCTCAAGGTGGCGATGTTCGGCTCCAATATGCGCCAGGTGGCCGTGACCGACGGCGACCGCGTGGAAAGCCAGATCCGCTATGGCTGGGAAGTAAACTACTACGGCATCGGCGACCTGGCCGCGCTCAAGGACAAGGTCACCGACGCGCAGATTGAGGAAAAGCTCGCCGAGTACCGCCAAGCGTATGTATTCAAGACCCAGGACATGGACGCCGTCAAAGAACAGGCCCGCTACGAGATCGCGCTGGACGCCTTTGTGGAAGCCCACGGCGTCGGCGCGTATACCGACACGTTTGAAGACCTGCATGGGCTGGAGCAGCTGCCGGGCCTGGCCACCCAGCGCATGCAGGGCAAGGGCATCGGCTTTGGCGCGGAGGGCGATTACAAAACCAGCGCGCTGGGCGCGGTGCTGTGGAAGATGGCCGAAGGCCGCCAGGGCGCGACCGGGTTCATGGAGGATTACACCTACGACATGGCCGACGGCTACGTGCTGGGCGCGCACATGCTGGAGGTTTCGCCGTCGTTCGCGGCCACGAAACCCGCCGTGGAGGTGCATCCGCTGGGCATCGGCGGCAAGGCCGACCCCGCCCGCCTGACGTTTGGCGGCGTGCAGGGCGAAGGCGTCGCCGTGTGCATGATCGACCTGGGCACACATTTCCGGCTGGTGTGCGCCAACATCGAGCTGATCGCCCAGCCCAAGCCGATGCCAAAGCTCCCCGTGGCGCAGATCATGTGGACGTTGAAACCCAATTTCGAGGAAGGCGCAAAGGCCTGGATCGAGGCGGGCGGCGGCCACCACACGGTGGTCTCCACCGCGCTGACTGCCGACGATATCCGGCTGTTTGCCAGGCTGACCGATACCGAAATCGTTGTGATCGGGTAAAAAACGCGGAGTCTCAACACCCCGCATCCAAACGGATGCGGGGTGGGTGTTTGAGAAAAAGTGCTTGTATACCGGACACGGCCAAATCAGGGAAATGCAAACAGAAACCACTGGGAAGCGCAAAAATGGGGTATGGAATTTGAACATCATCAGACTTCAATTGGAGAAGGATGTTGAATACAAAGAGTGCGGCGTTATGGTATCGGATGATCCTTGGCAGCATCTGCCGCGGATCTTCGGACTGTGGGTGATCTCTTTATGCACACATGGCACAATGTATATGAACATTGAAAACGAGGATTATATCATACGTCCGGGAGACGTCTTTATATTGCCGGTTAAAAAGCTGCATTACGGCCCGCGTATCTCTCCGGGCGGACTTTCATATTATTGGATTCATTTTACCGCCCCCGAGCTGGAATCGGTGCTGGTGGACGAACAAGCGGATATTGACAACATTCCGCAGGACTACTCTCAGCTGACCTATCACATGTCTCTTCTGGATGTCAATAATGTTTCCATACTGTTTAATCAATTGTATAACAACAACTACATTCAGTACTATACGCCCAATCTGCAGCAAAACCTCCTAAAAGTAATCCTGTATGAGATCAGCAATCAGATGATCCTGCGGCACGCGCGCAAATTTGACCATCACTTTATGCAATTGCTGGATCATCTGCGTTCCAACTTTTCCAAACCGCTGTCGTTGGACGAGCTGGCAGTGCGGTTCGACTATAATAAGCACTACCTGTGCCGCTTGTTTAAAAGCCGAACCGGAAAAACAATCACAGCATATCAAACGGATTTGCGCCTTTGCTACGCCTGCCAGCTGCTTACAGAAACAAATCACCCGATCAAAAGCATCGCAATGGAATCAGGCTTCCAAAACGACAAGTATTTTATGCGAGTGTTTAAAAGCAATATGCATATAACGCCGACGCAATTTCGGAATTCTCACCGCATCGCCATTATGGATTTCCAACCAAAGCCATCATAAAGCGGGTCAGTTTCAGATGCCAAGGGAATCAATTCATTGCGGAACACGGCGCATGAGTAAAAACGTGGAAAGCGTATGCCGCAATGCCGCCATACTCATATACAATATGCGCCTTTGCAGCGGTCAGGCGTTTCTGCCGCACATGCGATAGGATTGACACACACCCTGGACTGCGTTTGTGCGAACAAGTGCTTTTTATGTGCGTGCGACTATCTGAAACCGTATCATTTCCGTGCACTTGTATAATACTGGAAACGGCGCCGCTATGAGGGTGCATTCTGTTTGTTATGGGTATGCGCCTGACCTGCGGCCGCAACGAAATATAACTGCGAAATGTCAATATCATATACCATTTGTAGTTTTGCGTGGGCTATTTATTATTGTACCGAATGTTTATAATGAGATTACAAATTGTTGCAAAAGTAGCTACGATGTGCACAATCCCATTTGGCATTCGCTCCGTTGCGCACGGAGGGGAAACAATGCAAAATGCTACGAACGGAAAGGGAGGAAATCTCGTGAAAAAACTCTTTAGTCTGGTGCTGGCTCTTGTAATGCTATGCATGCTGACGGTGACTGCGAGCGCTCAGGAAGCGCCGACGCTCAAAGTCATGTTCTTTACCAACTCGCTGACCAAAGACGTTAACGAATTAGCCTATATTCGCAATATGGCTGAGGAGGCCAATGTAGTTCTGGATATGGAGCAGATCAACTCCGGATGGAACGAAATCAAGAGCACGCTTTTGGCCAGCGGAGATATTCCGGATCTGATTATTGGCAAGGACGCGATCCTCAACAGCGATATCGCCCAATTCAAGGAACTATTTGCAGATATGAACAGCCTGATTGACGAGTATGCACCCAACATCCGCGCCGCCTTTGACGCGCATCCGGAGCTGGAGTACCTGGCGACGTCTGATGACGGCGGCATCTATGGTATCCCCAAGTACCAGCGCTTCTGGCCGAGAACCTACCTGCGCCAGATGATCAATACCAGCTGGCTGGAAGAGCTGGGTATGTCTGTACCGACGACATTTGACGAGCTGTACGATGTGCTGCTTGCATTCAAAGCCAACGATTGCAACGGAGATGGCGATCCCGATAACGAAATCCCTATGGATTTTGCGGCGGGCGTGGCCAGCGGCAGCGTGTATCAGATTCCCTGGGCGCTGTGCTTGTTGTGCGGCTATGGTGTGCCTGTAACGGCGATTACCGACCAGGGATGGTATCTGGAGGACGGCCAGGTAAGCAATATCTATGTCAGTGAAGAGTATTTCGACCTAATGCAGTTCCTGAACAAATGCTGGAATGCTGGCCTGATCAATCCGGAAATATTCACAGAGGATTATGCCACCTATGCGGCAACCTCCCGCACAGGCGTAGTGGGCTATACGCTGGGCTGGGACATCACCGACCGCATGGGCGGCGGAGATCTGGCCAGCCAGTATCAGGTGATTGCGCCGATCTTGCCCTCTGCAGAGTATGCAGATGACGCGGTTTGGGAAACGTCCTATTACACCCTGAACTATGCTTGCCCGACCGCCGTGATGAGCGCTGCTTGCGAAAACAAGGAAGCCGCCATGCGGTTCCTTGACCTGTTCTATTCCGATGAGTACGGTATGCAGGTGCTGTTCGGTTCCATGGGCGAGTGTATTGCCGACAACGGAGATGGAACGTACTCTGTGCTGCCGCCGGCAGATCCGGACATGGATCCCGGCACATGGAAATGGACAAACGCGCAGGCGGATTCCGGCTGTATGTATATCTCGGATTCGCTGGAGCTGTCGCTGTCCACTGATATGCAGCTGATCAACACCCTGGATGAAACCTATGCCGCTTATGTGGATCGCATTGGCAGCGACATGTGGCCGGGCGCGTTCCTTAAGTATAATGACGAGGATAACAGCAATTTGTCGTTCTATATGACCGATCTGAAGAGCCTGTTTGAAACGACCTTCGCTTCCTGGATTACCAGCGGTGTCGATGAAACAGCATGGAATAACTACCTGCAAAACGCCGATAAAGCCGGCTATCAGGAGGCGCGTCAGATCGTGCAGAACGCTGTGGACGCTTACCTTTCATACGTTACTCCCTGATGCGTCATCGCAGCGCGTGACCGGGCAATCCATTCAACCTGTGGTTGCCGCGTGAAAATTGTGGCGCGGCAACCACTTTTCTATTCTTTTCTGTCCTACGATCGTCTGGCAGTATAAGGAGGCCACATCATGTCCTTTGTCAGAAAACTGCTTCACAACATACGGCATCACTACATTCTTTATCTGATGGTATTGCCGGGATTCCTCATCATCGTCATCTTTAATTACATTCCCATGTACGGCGTGCAGATGGCGTTTCGCAACTATTCCTTTGCAACGGGATTTGCAGGCGGCGAATGGGTAGGCATGAAATACCTGAGCAAATTCTTTCATTCCTTCCAGTTTCTCTCGCTGATCCGCAATACGCTTGTCGTCAGCCTGACAACAATCGTGTTCAGCTTTCCGCTGCCTATACTGATTGCGATCATGCTCAACAAAATACGCCGCAAAAAACGCCAGAAACTGATGCAAACCATGGTGTATCTGCCGCATTTTATCTCTACGGTCGTGCTGGTCAGCGTGATGACACTGCTGCTTTCGCCCTCTTCCGGAATCCTGGGTCAGCTCACGGCTAAGTTGGGCTATTCCGGGGTCCTGATGGGTGATGCCGAGTGGTTTGTGCCGCTGTATGTAATATCGGAAATCTGGCAGCACACGGGTTGGAACAGCATTATTTATATCGCCGCACTTTCCACCATCGATACATCCATTTATGAATCCTGCTATATTGACGGCGCAAACACAGCGCAGGTGATACGCTATATTGATTTGCCAAGCCTGGTTCCCACCATGGTTGTTTTGTTGATTCTGACCATGGGAAGCGTGCTGGGCGTTGGATTTGAAAAGGTATACCTCATGCAAAACAGTATGAACCTTTCTGTGTCGGAAGTCATATCGACATATGTGTATAAAATTGGTCTTCAGAGCAACCAGTACAGTTATTCAGCGGCAATATCGCTTTTCAATAACGTCATCAACTTCGCCTTTGTGTTCGGAATGAACCAGATCGCCAAGCGCGTTTCCGGTACCAGCATTTGGTAAGAAAGGAGCGAATGATGAAAACAAAAAAAGAATATGAGCCTCAGCCGATTGTTTCCCGGGGATTCAGCATCTTTAACATGGTATTCTGCACGGTGGTTTTTATCATCGTAGCCTATCCGCTGTATTACGTGATTATCGCATCGTTCAGCGACCCGATGAGCGTTTCGGCAGGGCAAGTGGTGCTGTGGCCGAAAGGAATTACCCTGAAAGGCTACGAAATGGTGTTTCAGGAGAATGATCTGTGGGTTGGGTACCGCAATACGATTTTTTATACGGTTGCCGGTACGCTGATTAACATTCTGGTAACCTTTCCGGCCGCTTACGCCGTTTCGCGCAGGGAGTTTTTACCGCGTCACCCTGTGATGCTGATATTCGTGTTTACCATGTTCTTCAACGGCGGGTTAATCCCCACCTATATGCTCATGAAGCAATTGAGCTTCATCAATACGGTTTGGGTTTTTCTGATCCCCTTCTCGCTCAATGTGTACAACTTCATTATCGTTCGTACGTTCTTTGAAACCGGCATTCCCGAGGAGCTCCATGATGCGGCGCAATTGGACGGCTGCGGGGAGTTGCGCTATTTCGTGCAAATCGTAATGCCGCTGTCCCAGGCGATTGTCGCTGTAATCGGCTTGTATTATGCAGTGGCGCACTGGAACGATTATTTTACCGGTCTTTTATATGCCAGAGACCTGCAATACAAACCTCTGCAGCTCGTACTCAGGGAAATACTGCTGGTTGCGCAATCGACTTCGCAAACAGGAGGAATGGGCAGCGGATATGCCATTCTATACGTCATCAGCATGAAATACAGCATTATTATTGTATCTACCATACCCATTATGATCCTGTATCCGTTTCTCCAAAAATACTTCGAAAAGGGCGTTATGCTGGGCGCCATCAAAGGATGAATGATAAGGCGCGGTATCGTATGCGATCGTGGCGGCGGCGTGATGCCCCATGCAAGCCTGTGCCGCCTTCAGGATATAGCGCCATGCGCCTGCGGGAAAATGTTCCGGCGCGCAGGGGAAGCGCATTTCGTGAATACCAAGCGTTGCGGCATAACACTGGAGGCCTGCAACACACTTTCCGCTTATGGTGCCGCGATACAGGTATGCGTTGCGCTGCGTAAACGGGCGGCAGGTATGGTCAGCAGAGCTGCCATACGGCTGCGGCATATATTTTAATTTCAATGCAATAGGAATACGGAGGGAAAAGGACTGTGACTCGCGAACATTTAGTTCAAAAAACCTGGGATTCCAAAAAGGCTTACGACTACATGAAACCTTTCGGTGTTATCAAAGGAGTAAACTACGTTCCATCTTACTGTTACAGCTATATTGAGATCTGGCACCATTTCGATGAAGAATGGATTGTGCGTGAACTGAACTACGCCCGGAGGATAGGGTTGAACAGCCTGCGTATCTTTGTAGCTGCGTGCCAATGGCAGAGTCATCGGGAGTTGGTATGCCGGAGTCTTGACCGGTTTTTGGATTTGTGCGTGGAAATGGAACTTTCGATCATGCTGACCCTGCAGCCAAACACTTTTTTGCGCCCCGATCATACTGTAAATCCGCAGGAGGACCCGTTTCGCATTGCGTTCGTGCCCGGCGGGCATGATCGAAGCTGGACCTATAAAGACGCGTTGATTTTTGACAATCAAGGGCAATGGACAAAAAGCCGGGACGGTATTGCGGATTTTGTCTCGGGAATCATCCGCCGCTACGGGCACGACCGGCGCGTGGCGTTTTGGGATTTATACAATGAGCCCTGGGAAGCAAACCGGGAACTGCTGGACATGACGTTCGCCCTTGCCAGAGCGGAAAATCCCGTACAGCCGCTTACAAGCTGCTGGCGCGCCCATGAGATATCCGATATTACAAGCTTTCATTGCTATGAGCAGCCGGGCAAGCTGCCCGCTACGCAGCCTGGAAACATACATTACCGTACGTTTGAGGATGAGCTGGCATTGGCGGCGTCCACGGGAAGGCCCATGCTGTGTACGGAATGTGTGGCACGCACCTTTGGCAACGAACTGAAGAGCTTTCTTCCCTACTATAGCCGCGCGAATATCGGGTTTTATATCTGGGGGTTGTGCGCGGGCAGCGCCCAGTACCATGTGCCGTGGCACTGGCCTGCAGGCGCGCCGGAACCCCGGCGCTGGTTTCAATGCCTGCTGTATCCGGACGGAACGCCGTTTGATCCGGAAGAAATGCATTTGATCCACGATTTTCATTTCGAGCAAGCGCTGCAGGAAACGCCGCCTGTTTCATAACCGCCTGATTGGCATGACCGTTTCAGCCGCGGAAAGGGAGAATTCTCAGCCGGGACCAGGTATTTTCAAGGGGCAAATGTGCGAAAAGCGCACATTTGCCCTTGTTTTATTGCAGCAAAAAGGAGAAAAACTCCCCAGTGTTTTTCTCCTTTGCGTACTGGTTATCAGTTGCGTTTACTTCTCAATGCCAACAGAGGCAAGCGCCGCCTTAAGATCGCTTACGATACCGGCTACGGCTTCCTCGGGCGTGATGCTTCCGGTGTATGCTTTCATCGTCCAATCCGCGAGGATAACATTGCCCTGCGTGCCAAGGTACGGCAAGCATACATCGCCCCAGGTAGCGCCCTGGCAATTCAGGCTTTCCAGCAGCGCCTGATAGAATTCGGGCGTTTCACCAATGCCGATCAGATAATCGTAATTGGCTGAGCGCGCAGGCGGCAGGCCGTCGTCAACCTTGGTCATCTCGTCGTCCTCGGTGGAGCAGAACTCCAGGAATTTCCAGGCCAGTTCCTGCTTATCCGACAGGGCGTTGATGCCAAGCGACCATCCTGAAATCGTAGGCGACGACCCGGTAGTGACCGCATAGCCGATTTTTCCGCTGGCGTAAGCTGTGTCGATGAACGGCGCGGCGCTGGACCAGATTTCACCCATGAAGGCTTCCCCTTGGCTGAGCATCGTGTTGACATCGTCAAATCCATATTCCACATAGTTGGACGGTTCGTAAGCCAGCATGTCCATAGCCGCATTCATGGCTTGGACTGCCGCGTCGTTTTGGTCGAGCAGTATATTCCAGTCGGAGTCCACCAGCGCGCCGCCGTAGTAACCCAAACGGCTCATCCACGTCCATTGCGCGGTCTCGGCCTCATACATGCTCAGGAACCCAAAGGTGGTGGGGGAATCAGGATTCAGGCTTTTGGTATATGCTGCTGCAAGTTCTTTAATTTCCTCCACGGTGTTGGGAAGAACCGTTCCTTCGGGCAGCAGATCCTTGCGGTAGAACATCATCATTTCACACATTTGGTAAGGAATGGCAAACACATTGCCATCGTCGTCCGCAGTGCGTGCAAGCAGTTCCGGGATGAACCCATCCCAGTTATAATCCTCTGCGCCATATGCTTGGGATAGGGCGGTGAGATCTGCAAGCTGATCCAGCGTGCTGTAGGTTTTCATGAATGCGCTGACGAAACAGAATGCATCCATTTCCTCATCTCCGTTGAGAGCAAGGGAAATCTTGGAGACCAGTTCCGCCCACGGATAAATAACAATCTCCACCTCACAGCCTGAAAGCTTGGAAAACTCAGCGGCCGATTCCTGCAGGGGCGCAGCGAACTCACCGGTACAGCAATACACAATCAGCTTCTGTCCTGCATATTGCCCGTTAAGGCTTTCGCCGGGGTTCAAGACCAGGTCGCGGCCGTAAGCGGTGTAAATGTCTTCCTGCGCAGCCGCGGTCGTACACAGTGTGAATGCCAGCAGAAACGTCAAACCTAACGAAAGCAGTTTTTTCATGGTACATCCTCCTAAAATTTGATTTTTCCATATAGTATTTGCTCCGCATCTGGGGATGCGGCGACGTACGGAACTCAACCCTTTACCGCGCCCTGCACAAAGCCTTGTACCAGATAGTTTTGCATGAAAACCGTAACGATCACGGTGGGCACGATGGCCACCATGCCTGCCGCGGCCATCCGCGGATAAGGCGTCTCCAGTGTGTTTGTAACGAAATACCGGATACCGACAGCCATGGTGCGGTACTGCTCCTTGTTGACCAGTACCATCGCCAGTGAAAACTCGTTCCAGGCGAAGAAAAATACGATCAAAACGACAACGACGATGCTGCTGGTTGTCAGCGAAAGGCAATGCGGATGAAGAGCCCCCATTCCGTGCAGCCGTCCACCATACCGGATTCGTAAATACTCTCGGGAATGCACCGGTAGAACCCCAGACTGAGCCAGATTGCCAACGGCATCGACAGGGCGGTATAGCATAACGCCAGCGCCGGCAGGGAATTGATCAGGTTGAACTGGCGGAACAGCAGGTAGAACGGAATGGTGCATACCATGGTTGGGACCATGCGCATCATCAGGATGGCGGTGGAAAGGCGCTCGCTGCTTCGGCCCGATATGCGGTGAAGCCCGTAACCGCAGGTGGAGGCCAACACTACGCTGATCGCCGTCGTCAGCATCGCAACAACAGAGCTGTTGATGAAGAAGCGTCCCACACCGCTGAGGCTGAATACTTCACGGTATTCATCCAATCTCCACTGTGACGGAAGAAACGGCGGCGTCAGCGTGAAGATATCCTCGCGCCCCTTGAAGGACATCAGGGCGGTCCAAATCATGGGCAGAGCAAACAGAACCAGCAGAACCAGAACGAATAGGATTAACAGCCATTTGCCAAGCGGGTTTTTCCGTTGCCAGCGCATTCTATACCCTCCTTATCCGTCCATGTGTGTGGCACGCTTGCTGATCACCATGAAAAGGAATGTCGCCGCAAGGACGATCAGAAACAGAATAAACGCAGCCGCTGTACCTTCTCCTGCTTTGAAGCTGGAAAAAGCGCTCCGGTAGATATAAACCGATATCGTTTCGGTGGCACGCTGCGGACCGCCTCCTGTGAGAGCATAGGAAATGTCAAACATTCGCAGCGCGTCCATCATACGAATGGAGATCACGAGCACCAGAAACCGGCTGATGTAAGGAATGGTGATGAGCCGCAGTTTCTGTAATCCGGTTGCGCCTTCAATGTCCGCCGCCTCATATAACTCGATGGGCACCGTGGTCAAAGCGGCCAGCAAGATGATCATCACGTATGGGGTGCCCCACCAAAACTCTACGATAATAATGGCCATTTTTGCCCAGAACACATCGCCCATGAAACTGATCGTTTCCCGTCCCAGCATGGCAAGCGTGGAATTAATCAGGCCGTAGTTGGGCGCGAAGATAATGTACCAAACATTGGACACCACAAGGGGACACAGCATCATTGGCAATATGAAGGTTGTTTTGATTAAACGGCCATGGATGCCCTGCATATGGGGGGAATGGAGCGCCAGCGCCAGTATCAGCGCCATAGCGACCGTACCTGCCACAGCCACAATGGCAAACAGGAAGGTCCACAGGATGGAATTACGGAAATTGATATCCGTCAAAACAGTTCCATAATTTGCAAAACCGACATAATGCCGCATGCTTGCAGGCATCGACATGTTGTAGTTTGTCAGGCTGATTCCAAAGCCGTAGCAAATAGGGACGATCAGAAAAAGCAGCAACACCAGGAAGGCGGGAGCGATAAAAAGAAACGAAATTCTTCTTCGCCTGCGGATCATCGGGCTATGGGCCATGCATGATTACTCCTTATTCACGCCTCAGTCGGTCCGGGAAGTATCTTTGTATACATGTAATACCAGCTGCGCGCGCCGATCCCAAAGAAAGGGCGAAACACGTGCGTTCGGTGCTCATACGCCTGGTCGTGTCCCGGCAGGGTTTCAAACACACAATCCTTGCCCCTGCGCGGCAGGATCCACGCTTCGGGATGCTGTATATCCCCCACAAGCGTCATCAGTTGATCGGAGGCCAGCACCAGCGGACCATAGCATAGGGCTGCCAGATGCGGATGCTGTTCATCTACGGGTACGAAGCGCAGGCGGAACGGAAACCAAAGGGTGACGATATCGCCTGGATGCCAATCGCGTATTAGCTCAAACCATTCGCCCGATACCGGTATTTCCGCAACGCTTTTATGGTTGACCTTTACAACGGCGCCATGTGCCCATACAGGAATGCGAACAAAGAGGGAGAAGCGCATGGAGGCTTGGCTGGGTTCGACATGAACGGTCATCTCCTCGGACATGGGATACTCTCCGCTGATGACCAGCCGCACGCCACCTTCTTCCAGTTGAAAAAGACCTTCGGAGGGAATGTACTGGCTAATATAGATACTGGATTCCCTGTGGTAGTAGATGAGATTATGGTAGGCTGCTACGGCCTGCGGGAAGGTGCCTGTGCAGCACTGCCATGCATGGGCAACTCCCGCATTGCTGATCCGGCGGTCTTCCACATCCTTGTTTGCGCCATAGCGGAAATAATTGGCGTAATACTCTGCGTTTCCATCATCAGTCAGTGGAAGCTGCGCCATGACGCCGTTGATGATCATGCTTTCGGCCCATTGCGCATATTCTGCTTTGCCGGTACAGGTAAGCAGATATTCTGTGAGCTTGAAAACAGCCCATGCGCAGCAGGAAACCTCACAGCTTCCCCAAAGATCGTTGCAGACATTGCCGCCTTCCAGGTCTTCAAAGCGGGTTTCAACAACGCCCAGTTCGTTTGCAGAGAGTAAAGAATCGCCCAAATATCCAGGCTTTCCGAACAAGGCTTCCGAGGGGCCGAAGCCGCCTGTCGCGAACAAATGACGCTGGGTGAGGACGCGGTAGGCGCTGATAATCACCTTCAGATCGGATGGTTCCTTGGTGAATAGATATTTTTGCGCCGAACCGCAGAGGCTGTTGACGTGGCTGTACGCATGCAACGGCGGCAGACTGTCGTTTCCATCGGCCATATCTCTCCAGAACCGCGTATATTCCCACTTTTTTGCCATAGAGAGAAACGATTCACGCCCGCTGAGGCGGTATGCGCGGTAATAATTCTCGCTCAAGGTATACCATTCATGCATATAGCGGGAAGCGAGGTCTGCGTACATGGCATATCCACGGTCGATGGTTTCGTCAAAATGCCGGTCTGCCCATGCGGTGATTGTCTCCAGTAAATCCATGGCGGGGGCGTATGACGCATAGGCAAAGGCGTCCGCCAGTGCGCCAACCATTTTTTCGAAGCCGTAGGTGCTTGCATTCTCGGGCGAGAAATTCGTGTATCCTTCCTCGCCTATGCATTGGGCCCATTCTTCCAGGCAGCGAATCATCTTTGCCCGCAGGCGGGTATCGCCCGTTGCCTGGTATAGCTTTGCCATGGCTCCGATCCACTGTCCGAATGTAGTTGCGCCTTGTCCGTACCAACCGCAATAGGTTGTGCCGGGAGCTTCAAGACCGGCTCCTTTGCGAAAAAGGTGCAGCATGCTGTCTTCGTCTAGATTGAGTAAGAAACGGGTATTCTCCTGAACCTGTTCAAAACACTTCCCGGTTTGGATGGTTACATTCTCGTAGTTCATGTCCTGCAAAACTGTCATGCGTGGTCCTCCTGAACGATGGCATTGCCAAAAAAAGTTGTAAGTAAATTAGATGTGTCCATCCTGTGGATATCCACATGAAATGTGTTGACAATCTTTACTTTATATGACTATTGTAGATTACAACCATGGCGGTGTCTATGTACAAATCGATGAAATGCTTGTATAAAAGTCATATTTGGAGGAATGTTGCATGCGCCATGAAATTCATTTTCCGGTAGATGCTGTGCCGTTGGTGTATGTAGCGGATCATGGGATGGATTCCAGCCTGACACCTCACCCTGACCGGATTATGCCGAGTCATGTGTTGCTGTATGTAATGCAGGGGATGTTCTCCGTGGTGGAAGACGGACAAGAGTATTTCATTCATCAAGGGCATTTGTTATTTCTGCACGCCGGAATCCGCCACTACGGCATTCATCCGTGCAGCCCGCGTAAGTGGGCTTACATCCATTTTGCCCCGAAGCCGGCATACGCGGATGACTTTTCCATCGCCGACATACCGGTTTCAAAGAATATAGAGTTTTCAGAACGTGATTTTCACTGTAATATCGTACTTCCCAAAACGCTTCACGATGAAAACAGAACCATTGAACGCTCCGTTTGTGAAATCGTAACCATGTTTGCCTCGCGCGATCCGCTGCGGCAGATACGGTGCAGTATACAGCTGTATTCATTGCTGCTGCAGATTTCCAACACCGCCAAGGAAGCAATGAAACCGCGCTACAGCATTCATATCGAAAAGCTGATCTCACATATCGAAAACCATCTGGATTGGCCCATCCGTTCGGAGGATATCAGCAACCAGTTTCAGCTGAATTACCGGTATCTCTCCACATTGTTTAAAAAGGAGACGGGGATGACAATTCACAGCTTTCAACGGATGCTGCGTATCAACAAGGCCTGCAAGCTGCTGCGGTATACCGCAATGAATATTCAGCAGGTCGGCACAAGCGTTGGGTATCCCGATTTAAGTCATTTCAGCCATGTATTCAAGGCCATTAAAGGAGTAGCCCCCAAGGAGTACCTGATGGAAAGCATGCAGATGCTGGAAACAGCGGAATGAGAATCAAGGGCTGTAAGGTATGCATAGATGGATATTTAGCACAGAATCTAATGTATATGCGCTCTTCATTCGCTGATCATGATGTATAATAGAGTTATGATTTTGTAAGGGAGCAATATATTCTGTTGATGCTGGGAGGCAGCCATATGATCACAATGCATGACGAAGCGGTACGCCGCGTGCTGACCCCGTACAGGGTTTCCCGGCCTGTGCTGGAAGCAAGCGGAACGCCGGGCGCGTTTGATGCCTGCGCCGTAGATATCCCGTTTGTATTCTGGCATCGGGAGCGGTTTTATATGCTGTATACGGGCTACGACGGCAAAGGGTATCAATCTGCCTTGGCGGTCAGCGGCAATCTGCTGCAATGGCATCCGCTGGGGGTGATACTCCCGCGGGATGAAAACAGCGGCCGCTGGGATGCCGTTGGCTGCGCGGGAACTTGGATTCTCAAAGAGAATAACGAGCTGCGGGGGATACCTAGGCTCAAAAAGGTCGATGGGAAATACTGGCTGGTGTATCATTCGTATCCGCAGACAGGATATGAGGAAGGTCCGGCTGAGATCGGCCTTGCGTGGTGTGAGGACGAGGAGCTTCTCCAGTGGCACCGGCTGGACACGCCTGTGTTTTCCTGGCGTGACGGGGCGGCGTGGGAGGCTGGCGGCCTGTACAAAGCGTGTCTGCTGTGGCATGAAGGCCGGTATTGGATGTATTACAACGCCAAGGACCGCGGACACCGTTGGATTGAGCAAACGGGCCTTGCGTGGAGCGCTGATATGCGGAATTGGGAGCGATGCGCTGATAACCCGATCCTGCGCGTAAGCCCGCAAGGCTGGGATAGCCGATTCGTGTCCGATCCCTGCATTGTGCATGACGGAAGCCTTTGGTACAATTTTTTCTTCGGCTTTGGCAGTCCGCACGCCATGGACGGCTTGGCCATATCACGCGATATGGTTCATTGGGAGAAGCTCAGCGAACCTATTCTGCCAAGCGGAAAGCCCGGAGACTTGGACGAAGGTCATGCCCATAAGGCATCCGTCGTATTCCATAACGGCGTATTGTACCATTTCTACTGTGCCACAAGGCCCTGGCGGGAAGGCGACCGGAGCAAGATTTATAGCGAATACCGCACGATTGCAGTGGCAACCAGCCATCCCGTTTCTGTCTGAGTGAATGCTATTCCCTGCTGATTGCGGCGGACGTGAAAGGAAAAAATAAAATCGTGAGTAAACCGTTATTTGCCAAGCTGCCAAAGCTCCTGCACGGCGGTGATTATAATCCCGAACAATGGCTGGACAGGCCCGATATTTTGAAACAGGACATACAGTGGATGCGCGAGGCGGGCGTCAATACTGTGACGCTCGGAGTGTTTTCGTGGTCAACCTATGAGCCGGTCGAGAACGAGTTTCATTTTGATTGGCTGCTTCAAATCATGGACGCTTTGTTTGCCGCCGGTATCTATACGGTGCTGGCAACCCCGACAGGCGCCAGGCCCGCTTGGCTGGACGCGCAATACCCTTCGGCGCTGCGCGTGCGCCGCAATGGCGTGCGAAACCGCCACGGCGTTCGCCACAACCATTGCATGTCGTCGCCTGATTTCCGCGCGCGGGCGGCGGAAATACTGACCCACCTGGCGCACGCCGCAGGCAGGCATCCCGGCCTGATTCTGTGGCATGTTTCCAATGAACTGGGCGGGGAATGCCTGTGCCCGTTGTGCGCCAGGCGGTTTCAAACCTGGCTGGCCGAGCGGTTTGATCATGATATCGGCAAGCTCAATAAGGCATGGTGGACGACATTCTGGAGCCATACCTACAATGATTTTTCACAAATCGAGCCGCCATTTGACAACGGCGAAACATCCATCCATGGCCTTAATTTGGCATGGCAGGAGTTCAATACTTGGAATATGACGGATTACCTTCGCTTTGAGATCGAAACGCTTCGGCCCTTGACGCCCGATATCCCGTTTACAACCAATTTTATGCGTATGTACGAGGGGTTGGATTACGCAAAGCTGGCTCCGGAGCTGGATATTATCGCCTGGGACAGCTATCCGCTGTGGGGAGATCCAGCAAAAACAAAGGCGCGATTGGCTTCGGAGGTCGCTTTTGATCACGCGCAAATGCGCGGGTTTGCACCGGATAAGCCCTTCCTGCTGATGGAGAGCACGCCAAGCCTGGTAAACTGGCATCCTTACAATCAGTTAAAACGCCCCGACATGCACCGGCTCACGTCCCTGCAGGCTATCGCCTGCGGCGCCGACAGCGTGCAGTACTTCCAATGGCGCAAAGGGCGCGGATCATTTGAGCAGTACCACGGAGCGGTCATAGATCATCTGGGCCGCAACGATACACGGGTTTTTCAGGATGTGAAGGCGCTCGGGGCAACGCTGAATCAATTGACACCCGTGGTTGGAAGCACAGTGAAAGCGAATGCCGCCCTGGTGTTCGACTGGCCCAGCCGCTGGGCGATTGGGGATATGGCGGCGATGAGCCGAGATCGCGGCTACGAAGCATTCTGCTATGAGCAATATGAAGCGTTTACCCGCAACGATGTGGAATTGGATGTGGTATCGCCGCAATCCGACTGGGATGGGTATCAGCTGTTGGTGCTTCCGATGCTGTACCTGCTCAAGGAGGAGTTTGCACAGCGGCTGAAGGAGTTCATTCGGCGCGGCGGATACGTTGCCGCCACATTTCTGACCGGATACGTGAATGAGCATACGTTGTGCTATACGGGAGGCTTTCCGGGCGCCGGGCTCAGCGAATTGTTCGGATTGCGCGTAGAGGAGATGGACACGTTATACCCATCGCAACAGAACGCGACGGTGCTGCCGTTTGGAGACGATACGGCCGTACCGCTTATTCGGTTTTGCGAGATCGTGCGGCCCGAAGGCGCGGAAGTTTTAGCCCGGTACAATGATGATTTCTATGCGGGCGCGCCTGTTGTTACGCGTAATGCGTTTGGCAAAGGGCAGGCATGGTACGTCGCGGCGCGCATGGACGTGCGCGGCATGGAGCAGATCTACCGCGCGATGCTCGACGCATGCGGCATTGCCAACCGTACCTTGCCCGAAGGCGTCGGGCACCATATGCGGCAAAACGACACCCATCGGTTTGATTTCTACTTAAATCACAGCGATATCCCTGTGACTGTTCATGCGGCACGCCGCGGATTGGATCTGCTGACCGGCCGGGAAACCGGCGATATTTTGACCCTTAATCCTCTTGGAGTGCCGGTCGTTCAAAGTGCCTTGAGCTGAAACGCATGCGTACCGGAACCGAGCGTTTGTTCCTCGCCGCTGAACGCATTGACAAAGCGTGCGGTGAGATTGGCCGGGATGCTCAGCTCCAGACGGATGACGGCGTTCTCCCGCCTCCATGATACGGACACCTTGCCGTACGGGTGCGTGATGTGGGCATCCAATGCGCTTAAATCCGGCGGGAAATGGAGCTTGATCAGCAATTGCCCGAACGGCAATTCCGATCGAATGCTTTGCAGGCCCGCCAATCCGCAGAAAAACCATTCCTCTATGCTTCCCAGCATCAGATGGTTCTGCGATCCGTGCGGATTGCCCGGCGCAGGACCATCCCATTCCTCGGTCAGCGCCGTCGCGCCGCTCTTTACCTGATAGCCGTACCCCGGCTGATCCGTAGCGGTGGTCATCGCATACAGCACGTCGCTTTGACCGTATTTGGTCAGCGCGGCCACGACAAACGGGTGCCCGATATCGCCGCAGGTGACCGCATAGTTCCGCAATTTGATATCCCGTACAAGCTGGTCCAGAATCTGTTGTTCCCGATCGCGCAGGAACAAGCCGCTGATCAGGCTCATCGCCTGCGCCGTCTGGCTGCCGGTGGCATAGCGGTTGGTTTGATCGTCAAAAAACAAGGCGTTGTATTCTGCATAGGTTTGCGCCATCAAACGCCGGTACATGCCTGCGTCCTCATGCTGCTTCAGCAATACGGCGGCCTGTTCCATCAACGTCAGCGCGTAATAATAGATATTCGTCGCCACAACCTGAACAGGCGTGTTTTGGGAATACGGCTTTTGCACGCCGATATCCAGCCAGTCGCCAAGCCCGTGGCGCAGGATGCCGCGGTGCGCTTTCCCCGCCAAATACATCATATACCGCTTCATGCTGCTATAGTGCCGCTTCAGCAACGAAGCGTCGCCGTAAAAGCGGTAAACATACCATGGATTGATAATGCACGCGAAGCCCCATTCCGGCGAGTCCAGATAGCCGGAATACCACTGTGCAAACGCTTCGCCAACGTAACCGGGGCAAACATCCGGAACGAGGCCGTTCTCAAATTGTGAATCGGCCATATCCTGCGAGATTTTCGCATACAGGTTTCGCACCGGGAACTCCGCCATGATGGACGGCCCGATCAGGTGCGTCTGCTCCAGTCACCCCAGCTTCTCCCGATGGGGGCAATCCGTCACGATGCTTTTCATGTTGCTCAGGATTGCCTGCCGCACCAGCGCGTGAATATCGTTAAGCAGCGGATTGGAGCAATGGAAGTGCCCGCTTATGTCCATATTGGGATAAAGGAAACAGCTTGCGATCTGCCGGAGTACGGGGGCTTGCGGATCGTCTGCGGTATCTTCGGGCAGCACAGCGTTGTCAATTTGCGCATAGCGGTAGCCCGTATAGGTCAGATCGGGGTTGAACAGCTGCCGGGTGTCGCGGCTGCAGGTGTAGTTCCATTCATATCCGTTGGGCATCAGCGGCTGAATGGCCAATCCTTCGGCTGACAGAAGTTCCGACGGCTTGATGCAAACGCTCCGGCCCGCGGATTCTGACGTGCAGCCAAGCAGCAGGCGGACAAAACCGGAATGGTTTTTGCCGAAATCGACAATGTAATGGAGCGGTCCTATTTTTGTGACGCCTGCCGGAGTATAGGTCTGCATGACCTTGAGAGGCTGCATTCCAAGGCACCTGGCTTGCCCGTACGGCGCATCCACGACGGCGGCTGGATGGCCAGCTTGCGTCCTCGCGGAAATCCAGCGTATCAAATCCGGCGGGCATCCTGCGCGCGTCATAATCCGCGCCGCCATAGATACAGCAAAACGTGTACGGAGACGGCCCCATGCGCCAGTTTTCGTCGGTGACGAGCCGATCGGCGCTTCCGTCCGCATAGGTGATGTGAAGCTTCGCGCGCAGCTTCATGTGTCCGTAGCTCCTCTTATAGTACACATGCCGTCCGCCCGCGACGTTGTACATGCCGTCGGCTAGCATGGCCCCCGCCGCGTTTTGTCCCTGATGCAGCAGGCCGGTAACGTCATACGCGGTACAGGGGATCGTCTTGCGGTAATCCGTCCAGCCGGGATCCAGCACGCTGTCCGTAACGCGTTGCCCGTTCAGGGTAAATACGCAATGCCCGAGACCGCACACAAACAGCTTTGCCTTAAACGGCGGTTTTTCCAGGCGGAACGCATTGCGGAAACAGTGGGTTTCGCCGTCTGCTGTTTCTCCGATGAACAGGCCTTTCCAGTCCGTGTCGTTAAGCAGCGTGGTTTCAAACCATGACGGCTCGCTGACGGTTTTCGGGCCTCCGTCTGCCGGCCAAACCTCCGCCTGCCAATCATACCGCGTGTCGGAGCGCAGCGCGCGTCCGCCGTATGGGATATAGGCCATGCGGTCTGATTTGACCATACCGCTGTCCCACACGGTATCTTGGCATATGCCGCCGCTTTCCGCCGTCACGACAATGCGATAGGCCTTCGGTTTCCAATTGTCTTCTGTGTCTGTTATGTTCCACGAAAACACGGGCTGCTGCGTATCAATACCGATCGGGCAGACCGTATCCTCGACGTGCAGATTAGTTGCTTTCATATGCTTTTACCCCGGTTATGCGTAATATTCTATGACAGGCGTCTGCGTAATCCCTGTCGGAGCGATCTGTACGTGTGCGGACACGGGGTCCTTCACCTGCCACACCAATGTGTTGCAGACCTCGACAACCAGTTCGTTTTCGCCGTCGCGTAGCATATCCGTCACATCCAAGCGGGCAGGCGTGCGCAGGATATACCCGGTATCCCGGCCGTTGAGCCACGCCTGACCGCAGTCTCCGATGGCTGGAAAATACAGCATCACGCGGCTGCCGGGCGGAGAAGCGGCTGTGAACAACCCCCTGTAGCGCTACACGCCGCTGAAGCGGGTGTCGAATTCCGGGCCGTTGAGGTTGGGCAGTTCACCCGGGGCAAAGCGGTATTTGTCTTCAAACGCCGTATTTGTACCTGCTGCTTTGGTGGAGACACGCCACGCGATTTCCAGGGCTTCCTGCCGCAGAAGCGAAATGGGAGCCGAGGCCTCATCCGCTGGATCGGCTAACGGTTCAAATACCAGGGCTTGTCCGGGTTCCAGGCACAGGCGGAACGCGTTATGGTCAAGCTGCAGATATTCCGCTGTATTGCTCTGGGCATTGTAAACGCGCATGCAGGCGCAAGGGGGGATGTTCAGCGTAACGATGGTATCAACCGTATGAAACACGCTTTCATTAAAAAACAGGAAAAGGGTGCCGTCATCCTGCCGGTAACGCATGAAACGCAGATCCGGACAGTTGGCTTCGCAGGTGATACCGCCCGTGCCCAGAGCGCGTACATGAGACGCCAAATCAATCAGCGGTACTTACCGAACCGATTGGATAAACTCCTCGGAAGGAGGCCGGCCGTCTGTATCGTGAAGCGGCAGAGTGTCTACTGTAAACACCGGAATGCCACGCTGGGCGGCTTTGACCGCGAAGCGGTGTGCCGCCGGCGGCAGGTAATCGCATCCCGGGATAATCAGCGCGTGATACGCCGCCCGATGAATGGAGAAGCGGCCCGCCGCAAGCTGTATGGTAGCATCCACTAAACTATCCGCCGGAACGATGTCAAAATCAAGTTGGTTTTCCATCAATGCGCTGCACGGTTTTTGAAACAGCATGGCATCCCCGCCTGCCCATTCGGATTCCGCCGAGTACAGGACAGCCGCATCCGTTATGCGCACGCCGCCGTTGAGCAGGTGGCACAGGCGGTTAAGATAGCGCATCAGCACCTTGAAATATGGATATTGGGGGTTATTGCCCCTTGCGAAGAAATGCGGAGGGCAGTCCCGATCCGGAAAAATCATGGAAAACGCGTGCGGCACAAAGTGATTGATGCCGCGTATAAGCATGTGATCCGCCAGCCATTTCATGGCGAACACGCCGGTTGCCCAGCCGTAATTGCCGAAAATCTCGCATACCGCCCGCCTTTGTTTTGCCGGGTCGATCTGCGCCGACGAACTGCCAAGCTTTGCCAGAGCGTAGTGGAAGAATTCGCCGTCGCTGTCCCAGGCGATCCACTGATGAATTTTCCGGGTGTGCCCCGGGGTGATTTGGTGGTGTACAACATCCACACCAGCCCGGTGTCGACCCCGCATCTCCCGAAAGTAATGCCCGACGCTGCACCCAAGCCGCATGTGCGCGTTGTCGTCTTCGATAATATGGCCGATATATTCGACGCCGCGTTCTTCGCACCATGTGCCAATCCGGCCGGAAAAGCACCGGTATACAAGCCGCGTGACTTCGTCCATGTATCCGCTGCGGGCGGCAGGAGTTTCGCTCCCCATGTCAAACCAGAGGGCTGGGAGGCGGGAGGCATAATCTTTGCCCCAGCGCTTTTGCAGAGCCTCGGCCAGCTCATCGCTCCACGGGAGCTTCACGTCCGCTTTGCCGAGTTTTTCTTGGAAATCATACCCCGGAGTGTTGCCCAGCTCAGGCTCGTCCGAGAAGAAACCGGCGAATGTCCTGCCGAACTCCGGCCTCATAGTGCCGGTAATGCGGCTCATACACTTCATCGATCAGCACATCGATCGAACGCGGATCCAGCAGGTTCATGTAATGCTCACGTCCGCCGCTATGCTGGGTTTTATACAGGATGAAGATCCGATAAAACCCCTCCGGCAGATTGAAGAATACGAAGTCATGCTGTTTTTGAGTAATAAGTCATGATATTTGATATAGAATACTCCTTTATGAAATTTAAGTTACCGGACGAGATGGTGGTATATATAGCAAAACCCTTGTGTAGCAAGGGATAATCACGCTTGTAGCCGCTTGTAGCCGCTTGTAGCCGCTTGTAGCCGCTTGTAGCCGCTTGTAGCCGCTTGTAGCAGGTAAAACATGTCCTCTCCCGTGAAGGGATGTTCTTAGAAAGGACCTTTTTTACCTGCTACAACCTGCTACATGAGAAAATCATGTCCTCAATATTTTATATTATAAGCCATGAGAGTTAACCTTAAATAATAGATGTATAAACAAAACTATTTCTTATATCTATTTAATGAGGGGGGAGGGGGGTATCAAATCTCTAGTGATCAATTCTTTTAGACCGCGCAACAACAACACGCTAATGCCCGAGAATTACGGGGGTGGGGGTATATGTCAAATCAAAAGAAAACCGCCGGAATTCGAGTAAATATCTTGTTGTATCGTTATATTTCGTAATATAAACAGGAGAAACGAAGGAGCTATTAGCTCATTATATAGCAGACTATACAGCCATTTTCAAGGATTATTCCGCTTTTGTTATATTAATAACGAAGTATTCTTTCGATTAGTAAATCCCGATATAGACATTTGTTCGAACCCGGTCACGTATTCCACAATCGTATACCTGCATTGAAAAAAAATAGACATTGCTACGCTTTCAGGATGAGCTAACAATAAAAATACATATTAAAATATATAGGGTGAATTTATAAGTAGACATATGAACAAAGTTTAGAAGTTGTCGCAATAGAAAAAAACACGACAAAAAAGATATATATTTATAAATTTTCGAACTTTATGTTCAACCCTGTAATGGGAGCACTTCCAAATACCGTTTTCCCTCCAGTATGAAATTGCCAGTGCAGACGAACTTTGGGATTGTAAACCACGGAAAAAATAACACAATAGGAATGATTCTGCGAACAAATGGTTTATTGATTATTTCAACGAAAATAAACAATTACAATATCTTAGAGTAGACGAGCGATTTGCCATATGGTAATATTCACCTGCGATATACCACCTTCCGAATATATTTGGCATTGTTGATCTTGGTGCGTGGGATAGATAAGATTGCTCATGCAGCAAAGCCCTCCGGCGGCAAATACTTCAATGGAGATCGTATCGGAAAATATCCGTAAATCCAGCATATTGCCTTCAATGGGCAGATTGCAGGTTCGCATGCCCTTGACAAACCCATTGTCCGCATGGTGCCGGTCAAAAGTAAGCTGCTTGTTGTCCAGATCAATGATCAAACGGCTTTTTTTATCGCCGTTCGAACGCAGATCAATGTAAACAATCTTGGACTGTGTATGCTGCAAATCAATTTTTATTTCCATCTCAAATGCAACAGGATCGGCACAGGGTAATTCTCGTGGCTGTCCGTCAACGGTTATCCAGCCAGTTTTTTGTTCGTTGCTTCGTAGTGTTTTTAGCTCTTCCACAGGCGCAGATATTATACGGCCGTTTTGGTCAAGTGAAATTGAGCGCGGAAGCGCCATGCATCCGCACCAGCCTTCGCTTGATACCGGGCCAAAGTCCTGCCACCATGGCATCCAGTCCCATGCGTTTTGCCATGCCATCACAATAGTTCGGCCGCAGCCGTCGGCTATGGATTGTGGCGCATAGTATTCAGTGCCCCAATCCAATTCACTGCGTGTATGCCAGGAGAAGCAGGCGTTTTGGAAATCCATTGTACCAGTTAGGCAGACGGTTTTGCTGTCGCCTAAAAACATAGGGGAAAAGGAGAGGACCCATTGTCCATTCAGCGGATATAGATCCACACATTCCCACATGGTTCCTAGCTTTCCGCCGGATCGCGCGATAACACCCCGATACTTCCAGTGAAGCATATCGGCTGACTCATACAAAAGGGCACAGCCTTCACCGTGACTCCACGCTCCCGCACCAAGCGATGCCCCAAGTACGATATACCAGCGGTCTCCGTGCCGAAGTATGCGCGGATCACGAATATCTGCTGATACGCCTGCGGGTGGTGAGGTAATCACAGGGTTCATAGCGAATTTCTCAAAGCTAAGGCCTCCATCTGTGCTGCGGGCCAGGCACTGCGTTTGAAGGTGCTGGTTACCCTGAAATGTCGTGGCGGTGTAAGCGGCAATCAACGCATTGTCTTTTGAGATTGTGGAACCGGAAAATACGCCGCCGCGCGGATGATCCTCATAAGATTCGCTGGGCACGAGGGCGATCGGCAAATGCTGCCAATGTACAAGATCCTTGCTGACGGCGTGGCCCCAGTACATTTCACCCCATACAGAGTCAAAGGGATTGTGCTGATAATATAGATGATATTGCCCTTGATACCAAATACATCCATTCGGATCGTTAAGCCATCCACCAGGTGCCATGAAGTGATACTGTTGCCGAAAGATGCCTTGCCCTGCTTTCTTGGCGAGCTTCTGCTGCGCTTGCTGTGCTTTGATAACCCTTTCCTGGTATGGATAATCGTTCGCAATGGATTTCCAATCCATAAGTTTCACCCTGCATTTCTCTGAACATGCCATAGTATAATTGTAACCGGTTGCGTTTATTCAGTATATATTGTAGTCTGCTGAGATGTCAAGGTTAATGTTCAATAATTCAATCCAAGGAAGACGGATGACTTTTGCACATAATAGCCAAATATCTGTGATAGTAAAGAATTTCATGGAGGTAATGATCGAAGGCAATGAACGCGGGATAAGATATATGGCTTGTGTATTGACAGGGACGGATGAAGTGATTATACTTAAATAAGAAACCGGTAACATTTAAAGCGGAGGCATGTTACGTGCGTAATAGAGTTTTATTGCAGGCACAGGGAAATACCCTGTATTTCCCTTGTGAGATGCATGTCCCGTTAACGCAGATGACATTACACTTGCAGGGGCATGAAGAAAAAAACTTCCAGCTGCGTCTCTCACATCAAAGAGTAGACTATTGGTTGTATTTTACGATAGATACGGCATCTATAGGAAAAACCATCACACTGGAAGCCGAAAGCGATTCATTAGGTAGTATTATTATTGGAAACGCCCCTGATGCAGCAGCTAATGATGAACCATTGCGTCCGCAAATTCATCTCACGGAACCTCAAGGCGGAATTCCACGACTGGAAAGCCTTTCTCAAAACCGGGACCGCTGGGTTCTTCGCTATGAAATAGATCCGTTTGCATGCGAAGAGTGCAACGATACTATGATGCGTATGATGAGCAGTGCAGATCTATTGCACTGGCAGAAAGAGGAACTGGAAGAAAGGTATGGTGGAAAGACCAATGCTGCGGATGCAGTAAATGAAGTACAAAATTGGACGGGGGATGTCGCGTCCGAGCTTCATTGCACAGATATAGAGGGCTCTGTGCATGTGATTGCGCTCAGCAACCGCGTAAATATCACAGGCCTGCCGACCTCCCGTGTATTCAGCCTACCGGCAATTCTTGAAGACGGGGAATTAAAGCCTGATTCCGCAATTGAAAACCTTAGAATCTGGGAACGTGTTTGGCGGCAAGAACCTATAACGGGAAAATTTAGATTTGATATGCGCTTCAGTGTAAAACCGGAAGAATGGCCGGGAATTTCAATTGCGCCGGCAACAAACGGCCCAAATGATATTAAAGCCGACGCTTGCGAGATTGACCTTGAAATCATGGTTGGCATGGAACCTGAGATATGGTTTGATCTGGCGGGAACCGTTTGGCGATGGGATGCATTGGAGCAGACGCTGGTCTGCGGTTTGTATACGCTTCCTTTAAGACCGCAGAACGGGCGGTTGCGGTTGAAATTATTTCAGGACCGTCCTGTCAGGGAAGCATTTACGCATAACGGCTATGCAATGATGGTGATTGAACCAGACGGTACTGGAAAAACAACGCATCAAATCCATAATCAGGAAATTGATAATATTCAAAACCCTAATTTTACATTGCGCTACTATGAGACCCCCTATTTTGAAATTACTACACTTGGCCAAACAGCACGCATTGTTGAATTACGAATATACGCCCTGCGATCCGTTTATTGGAAGGCTGAGAATCAACAACTTCTTAAGCAAACAGAGCAGGGGCGGATGTTGTATACAACAGAGCAGTATACAGTATATGAGAATTGTGTAAAAGATAAGATTTATGGAGAACCGCCGGCGTGGGCGCTACTGAATGGAAATAAAGTGCTTTCACCTGTGCGTGCAGTGGAAGAATTCTGCTGGCGCCAAACGCCCTGGGGCGATATGACGCGTATAATTGATCGAAGCGAATGCTGGGATAGCGGTGATACGGGCATGTACCCGTTGCTGGAGTCGGGAATTCCTGTGCTGAACGCGGCGTATCGATTATCCGTAGATATTATGAGGAAAAATGTATCCGAAACTTACGCGCTGCCTGGACAGGCTGGGCTGATGAATGCCGCGTTGTTCCAAGGACCCGGCGAAGGGTTCGGCATTTGGAAGCGGGATACTTGCCATAATGCGCTGCGAATCCAGAATTTCCTGGCACCGGAAGATATTTATAAATCTCTTCGCTATATCACCCGGTATGGATTTGATAACGGAACAGATGCAGCGGCTATGCTCGCTATTGCGGCCTGGGACCATTATATTGCCACAGGGAATCCCGCAATATTGTCCGAAACTGCTGACGCGGTGGAGAGCAATGCTGATTTTGCTGATTCCCTTTTTGATGACGGCACAGGACTTATACAGGCGAAGCATTCCGCGGCGCAGGATGCCTTTGAAGAAGCGGAGAATGAAGGCTTCTGTTTAAGCCCCCAGATATATTATGCACATATGTACCTTTGCGCCGCATCCATATTTGAAACAATAAACCGTCAACCGGGGAAAAGTGAACGTTGGAAATTACGCGGTGAACAGATGCTGGTAACGATTCAAAATCGCTACTGGAATGAAGAGAAGGGTTGTTTTTGCAGCGGGCCAGAAGGCAGTGAGGCGTATCAAAAAGGGTATTGGGAAGCCACGGGTGCAGAAGCGGCGCTTTGGCCCCGGTTTGGCATAGCGGACGTAACGCAAACGAATACATTTCTCAAGACCATGGAACGTAATCCCCAGGCGATATCAGATTTCGGCGTGAATTGGTATCCGTTTGCCAAAGGGAAAAATCATTTTTGGCGGGCATGCTGGGTATCCTGGAGCTTGGGTATCGGAGTGGCTGCCGCCCGTGCAGGATGCAAAGAGTTGACCGGGCGGTTGATCTGGCAGCAAGTGAGAAATGTATTGCTGAATAAGACATTCCATGAAGTGATAGATTTCGATACCGGCCGTGCCTGGCGCTGGCCAGGATTGCCGTGGCATGCGGCGGCTTTTCTTGGCTTTATTGTATATGGTGTATTTGGCATCGACTATACACCGGAAGGCTTGCGATTCGCGCCTGCGCCACCCAAACACATGGAAACAATGATTTTAAAAGGAGTGCACTATCGCAATTGCGTTCTGGATGTTCAGTTATACGGGCAGGGGGATGTATATCAAGTTATATTGGATGGAAATGCGATTGATGAACCGATAGGGATTCACTTAACAGGGAATCATCTTGTTCAACTTGTACCGATGGGAGGGGAAGTGTTATGAAAGCATTAATTGCCTATGGAAATGGCAAAATGGAATTGCGTGATGATATAGCCATGCCGAAATTGGGTGATTATGATTGCCTAGTGCAAAATATTGCCTGCGGTATTTGCAACGGAACAGATCTCAAGCTGAAAGCTGCGAAATTACGTCATTTCAATACCTATCCGGCGATTATCGGACATGAGAGTACCGGTGTCGTTGTACAAACCGGCCGGAACGTGCGCTACTACAAAGAACATGATCTTGTTCTGAGAAGCGGGCTTGAAAACACATCTGAATATTACAGCTTATGGGGCGGATTTGCCGAATTCGGTCGGGTTGCGGATTGTCGTGCCATGGCGGAGGACGGCGTTCCATTTGACGAAGGGCTCATCACCCAGCAAATTATTCCATCCAATATAAACCCTGTGGACGCAATAATGCTGATCACACTGAAGGAAATCTATTCGGCATTGGACCGGCTGGCATTTAAAGAGGGCATCAAAGCAGCCGTTGCGGGTGACGGCCCTGTCGGATTAGCTCTGGCGCAGCTGATTAAGCTGCGTGGCGCTGCGTTCGTAGCACTGTCCGGGCACCATGATGATCGTTTGGAGACAGCGACCAAGTTGGGTACCGATGTAGTAACCAATAGCCTTCACAGGACGCTGCATACTGCATTGCAGGAGTGTCAAATTGATACATTAGACGCATATGTAGACGCTGTCGGACGAATGGGAAATTTGACGGAAGCACTTCAAGTTATTCAGGAAGACGGCACAATCGCGCTCTATGGCATAGGGCTGGAGCGCAACCAAGGGATCGATTGGTATGCAGGGCCGTACAATTGGCGGATACATTCGGTACAATGGCCGCTGCCCAGATGGGAGTATAAGGCGCATGATGCGGTTATCCAACTTGTCTTGGATGGACAGATCGATTTGAAAGACTATGTAACGCATCAATTGCCCATTGCGAATTATGCAGAAGGCTTCCACTTGGTGGAAAAACGCAAGGCATTGAAAGTTGCCTTAACGTTCTGAGAAGAGGTGCTATTCGTGGAATATCATTTTAACAGAGATGCGCTGATGAAACAGTGTAAAGAGCAATATCAAGCATATCCCCGCGATGTTTCACTACAAGAGGCAAAGCTGAATGCCATTGCGGATGTACAGCTGGACGCAGATGCGTTCACGTTAAAGACAATGGTGTATCAATTGGCCACTGAAGAGTGTGAAGTTCACCTGTTTCCGGCATGCCCGCTATTTGGCGAATTGGTTACCGGCAGGGAACAAAACAGTGTAACAGGGGGATTTCCGCCGCAGCCGGGTCTTGGAAGCTGGCTGATGCGCAGAAAACCGGAATTCGAGCGGGCTTTTAGGGAATGGAGAACGCCCTATTGTGAATCGGGACTGCTGGAAGGTGTGATGTTTACAGATGCGGCACACCATTATGCTGATTCCGAATCTGTTATACAAATGGGATTTGATGCAATCCGTGCTAAGATATTGGCTCGTGAGGGCGGCAGCCCAAGAGAGCAACGCTACTTGCATAGCATAGCGACAGCATGCGAATGCATGTGCAGAATATCCGACAGATTTGCAGAACATGCGGAAATCATGGCTGAAAAGGAACAGAATGAAGAATTCAAGCACAATTTTTCTATGATCGCAAGGACGGCGCGCCGCGTACCCAGAAAGCCAGCGGAGACTTTCTATGAAGCACTTTGTGTTACCTGGTTTGTTCGGGAACTTTGCAACGCGCTAGAGGGCTTTGGGTTTGCAGTACTTGGGCATATGGATCGCGTGTTGAACCCTTTCCTAGAAAGGGATCTGAGAGTGGGTAATACCAGCCGACAAGAGGCAAAAGAGCTCATTGCCTGTTTTTTAAGTATGACAGACGCACGATGGAATTTGGAAGATCTGCCGGGTGGAACGAATGCGTCGGTTATTATTGGTGGATGTGATTCGCAGGGACAGGTTATATTTAACGATGTGACACGTATGGTACTTGATGTTATGTGTGAACAGCCGTTATCCAATCCGAAAATTCAAGTACGCATTTCAAAACAGCATCCTGCCGAATACTTTCAACTCGTCGGGAAGCTGGCGCAAAAGGGAAGCAATGTTCTAAGCATTTTTAACGACGACGTTATCATCAAAGCCCACCAAAAGCAGGGGAAAGCACTGGAGGACTGCCGATTGTATCTGGCAGGCGGTTGTCAGGAAACGGTTGTACATAACGAGGTAAATTGCCGGGCCTATGTATATGTAAACCTGCCTCAAATACTCATGCTGCAGCTGGTGCCTGAGGATTTTGCGTTGGTTCAGACCGAAGGAATACCATTGATTCCGCTTGATTCTGCAAATTCCTATCAACGTTTTTTCACTTGGTTTGAAACCAATTGCGCTGCGTTTTTCCAGGCTTTAGCGTCGGGATTCAATGGCTTTGAAAGCCAATGGCGCAGCTACAATCCTTGTCCTCTTTTCTCCGCCACTATGCTTTCCTGCATTGAGAACGCGTTGGATGTTTCACAGGGAGGTGCTATGTATAATCCAAGCAGCTTCGGTTTGGCCGGGCTGGGAACACTGATTGATTCATTGTATGCGATCAAAGAGCTTGTATTTGAGCAGAAAAGATTCGCGCTGCATGAGTTTATTCACATTCTACGGGGAAATTATGCCGGGCAAGAAATACTTAGGCGGGAAATTGTGAACCGATTGCCGAAATTTGGGCAGGACGATCCGCAAATGGCGACGTTTGCGGATACGGTGCTCGCCAGTATTGGGCGTTGCACGCAGGGGATGGTGAACGGCCACGGCGGACGTTATGAGTCATCGCTGTTTTCATTTTATTCTTATGTGCCGCTGGGCAATCGCACAGGCGCAACACCGGATGGCAGACTGGCCGGTCAACCGCTTTCCCGTGGAGTCAACCCGAGCGAATCGAGTCGCAATATCGATGCGGCGACGTTATTGTTTGCGCAGCGCAATATGGATTACCAATGCGCTCCGGGTGCCGCTGTGGTGTATATGGACTTACCGATTACAAAAAACGGGCATGATAATACTTTGTATGAATCGGTGATCCGGTATTTTTTGGAAAACGGAAGCCCTATGCTGGATTTCAATATCGTCAATCGTCAGGAATTGCTGGATGCCAAAGCCGATCCTATGAATCATCAAAATCTCATTGTGCGCGTTTGCGGGTACTCAGCACCCTTCTATTCATTAAGTACTGAGATGCAAGACGAGATTATCAATAGAGTACAAAGATGAACAATCAGCCATGCATCAATCTTTTTGAAATCCAATATTTCTCGCTTCATGATGGACCTGGTATTCGGACCACATGCTTTTTAAAAGCATGTCCACTGCGCTGCAAGTGGTGCCACAATCCGGAATCGTTTGAGAAGGAACCGGTGCTAGAATACTGGGAAGAACTGTGTATCGGTTGTATGCGCTGCATAAAGGTATGCCCGACGGGTGCTCATAGATTTGAACGGGGAAACCATATCATCGACCGCATGAAATGCATACGCTGCGGTGCGTGTGCCGATGTCTGCCCGACCATTGCCCTGGAGATGAAAGGACGCTGTATTGGGGATGAAGAACTCCTGTACGTACTCACACGCGATCAGAAATTATTTTCTGTATCCGGCGGAGGGGTTACTTTTTCCGGAGGCGAACCGCTCCTGCAATATCATGCGCTGGGCCGGATTGCCCGGCAGTTGAAAGCCCAGGGAATCCACGTAGCGGTAGACACTTCAGCGCAAGTGCCAAAAGAAGCGTTCTCGCATGTTCTGGACACTGTAGATTTGTTTTTAGTGGACATCAAATTGATCAATCCGCAGCGGCATCGTCAATTTACGGGTATGGATAATCGGCAAATCTTGGAGAATACGCGCTATGTCGCTAAAAATGCCCCTGTGATCATTAGAATTCCGTTGATTGCAAATGTGAATGATAGTTTGGGGGAAATCAAAGCATTTTCAGAATTTATTGGAACGCTGGATCGTGTGAAGAAAGTGGAAGTCCTTTTGTATCATGATTTGGGTGTGCGGAAATATCGTGCTTTGGGACTGACTGCCGATGTTTTCCAAGCACCTGAACAAAGAATTGTTCAGACGTTTTTGGAACTCCTGAAGGAACGCGGGATTTTCGCTGAGATTCACTGAAATGGATCATACTAGAGACGCAAGTACTTGTAAAATAATTGGATGAATATGTGCATAATATTCTAATATATGATAATATATTTGTATATTATAGCTATATTTAGGAATGAATCAGGGAATGATTTGACAAACAACCGGAAGATCGATATACTATTATTGAAACCGGTAACATTATATGAGGTCAAATGTTATGAAGTCGATTACAATCAAAGACATTGCAAGATTGGCAGACGTATCCAAAACGACTGTATCTCGTGTGCTGAATAAATCGGGTCCAGTAAACCCAGATACGGAAAAGCGCATTCTGGAGCTGATCCGGGAGCATGGATATTCCCCATCCACGATGGCGCGTAATCTGTCCCTTGGCGAGAGCGCTACAATTGCGGTTCTGGTTCCTGATATGAGCAACGAATACTATGCGGATATTCTGCAGCTGGTAAACGATGAAGTACTCAAACGCGGGCTGACAATGGTCTGCTTCGGCTCTGGCGATCATCGGGCAAAAGATGAACAGGCGCTGGAGGTTATCCGGTATTTTCGCGTAAAAGGATTAATCTACACGACCGCAAATACCTACGCAACTAAAAATGAACTCCGAAATGTAAAAGCGAGACTGGAAGAACTTCACACGCCGATCATCATGATGGACCGCAGGATTATAGGTATTCAAAAGGCGGAAAGCGTATATTTCGACGACTACTGGGCTGCGTACCAGGCAACTCAAGCATTTATTCAAAAAGGATATAGAAAAATCGGACTGATCAACGCACAGAAAAACAACAGCGTATTCCTGCGGGACCGCTTGGAAGGATATCTAAAAGCACTGGCTGACCATGGGATTGAACCGCGGGAGGATTACATTTTCAGTAACAGTTATTTGATTGACGATGCTTACAAAAGCGCCCAAAGATTATTGCAAATGGCAGATAATCCCACAGCGGTATTGACATGCAATAACATTACGACACTGGGATTTCTAAAAGCTGCCAAGGACCTGAGCAAACAGATTCCCAGTGACATTGGCCATATTGGATTTGACAAGATTGACGACCTGGATTACTTGGGGAATGACAGAAATTATGTTTTAAGGGATCCGATGATTATTGGAAGACATGCCATTGATATGTTATTCAACAGGATTATGCTTCCAAATAAACCGTTCGAAGATAATAAACTAAAGCCGGAACTTATTTTTAATTATTTATAGCAATTCTTCAGAAGCCTGTTAAATAAGAAATTGATTTTACATAAAAATGTAACCGATACCATAATTATGAAAAATTCGTAATGCTTAACGGAAGGCCTGAAACAGACGTTAATCCCGAAAGGTACGGGATAAAAATAAGGAGGAAAACCCAATGAAAAAACATGGACAAAGGACACTCTACCTTGCTCTTGTGCTAACTATTTTGGTCAGCATGATGAGCTCAGTCGCATTCGCAAGCGACGACGTGGTCACGCTGACGATTGGCGCCCACGTAGCGAATCCTGAAGTGCAGGAACCGGGATACTATAACATTTTCAAAACATTTGATGAACTGCACGACGATATTGTGATCGAGATTGTTGGAACCGATACGGATAACCACATCAAGAACATGAAGATGGCGGCCCAAAGCGGTGAACTGCCGGACTTGTTCTGGATGCTGCCGGCGCCCGCCAAAGAAATGGCGCAGGCTGGCTATTTGCTCCCGTACGACGATTTTCTCGCTCAATACCCGGAAATTGCTGCAAATCTGGCACAGAATATGTTGGATGTAGTGCTTGTGGACGGCGTTCGTTATGGCTTGCCATGTAAAGGTTTGGTAACCGGTTTCTGGGTGAACAAGGACATCTTCGAAGAAAACGGAATCGATATTCCGGTGACTTTCGACGAGTATGTAGCGGCTGCGGAAGCCTTCAACGAAAAAGGTATCGCTATGATTAGCCAGGGTGCCAAGGATCCGTTCAGCGTTTGGGCACTGATGACCATGCTGTGCCGTTATGGATATTATGACAAAATATGGGATATTCTCGACGGTACAGAATCCTACAATAATGAGGATTTCCTGACGTTTTATCAACGGCTGGAAGAACTGGCCCAGGCTGGAGCTTTCCCCTCTAATGTGAGTACCATGGATTATTACGCGATGAAGGATGCTTTCATCCGCGGTGAAACAGCCATGCTGGACTCGGGAATCTGGGAAGCGAAAGCTTTGCAGGATGCCATGGACGGCGGCGAGCAGCTTACATTCGTGTGGGGCCCACTGGATGAGGAAAAAGGCGTTGGCGACCAGAAGGTTAAAATGGTTGTTCCGCAGGCACCGTGGCTGATTAGCGCGGAAGTTGCCAATGACGAAGCAAAACTGGCTGCCCTTTATGAACTGCTTGCCTATTACTATACGGAGGGCGGCAATATCTTCCTGCAGTACCTGGATGCGCCGGCCAGTAATTTCAAAGCCGAGCCTGATCCCGCCAATCCCGCTTTCGCGGCGGTGCTTGAGGCAATGCAGATGGAAGGGTATACGGCTCCCATTATGCAGCCCGACAATGTATATACCGAGGCGTTCGGCAACGCGCTCTATGACAGCATTTATGGCGTGGTAAACGGTATCTATACGCCTGAAGATGCCATTGACGTGTGCGTACAAGTGCTGCCGCCTAACAACTAATCCACTCCTCGTTCCATTCCAGAAACTTGCGGCCCGGCACGAAGCGGCGCCGGGCCGCATCTTCCGAATTCACAGCTTATAGAACCAGGTATAAAAGGTTTTGTGTTATAACTGGGCAAAATCAGATAATAAATATATGTGGGCTGTGCGATTTGAGAACAGTAAAATAAAGAGGTGAAAAACGCTATGTACTGGTATGCTAAGAAACGGATTAAGGCGCTGTTTCTTCTGCCGACTTTACTGGTTTATGTGCTGTTCATCATCTTGCCGGTTGGAATTGCTCTGTATTACAGTTTAATGAAATACTCAGGGATCGGCGCACCTGTATTCATCGGATTGAAAAACTATGCCCGCCTTTTAAACGATCGTTTGGTATGGGTGGCTTTGAAAAACACGACAATTATTCTTGTTATGAACCTGGTACTACTAACGCCTATTTCATTTATGGTTGCTGTTTTGTTTTGCAAACCTCTTCGTGCTTCGGGATTTTCAAAAGCGATGATTTATTCGCCTGCCATTATTGCACCCATCATGGTCGGGTTACTCTGGCTTTTTATTCTAGATCCGCGAATTGGATTGTTGAATTCTATCCTGGAAGCAATAGGGCTTGGAGCATGGAAACAGGATTGGATTGGAGGCACTGTATTGACACCGTATTCTGTGGGAATCATTTACATGTGGCAAACTATGGGCTTTTATTTGACGATCTTCTATGCCGGACTGAAAACAATCCCTTCAGAAATTTATCAGGCGGCCAGTGTGGACGGGGCAAACGCGAGGCAACGGCTCTTCAGTATCACGATACCCTTGATGCGCGGGACAATTTGGATTGTCGTTGTTTTGATCGTAACCGGATGCTTTAAGATTTTTGAGACCGTATACCAATTGACAAATGGAAGCCCGAATCATCTTTCCGAGGTGTTGGTTACCTATATGTATCACACGACCTTCGTATCCTCGGAATATGGATATGGAATGTCGATTGCAATGTTTACGTTTTTACTGACAATGGCCGGCTCTATCGGTTACATTCGGGCAAACGTTAAACGGGGCGTATAGCAGGAGTTGATGAGAAATGCCGACGGTTGAACATTCCCGCTGGTCAAAAACCTGGCCGAATATCCTTGCGGCTATAATCACGATCATCGTTGTGATGCCGTTTATTTGGATTATTTTAATGTCGTTTAAGGATAACGGTGAGATATTGGGAAATCCGATCGCGCTGCCTACGGATATCCAATTCGATAATTACACGCGCGTATTTACAACAATCAATCTGCCCAGAATGTATTTGAATACCATAACAATCGTATGCCTGACGATGGTCATTGAGTTGATTATCACGTTTTTAAGTTCGTTCGCAATCAGCAGGCTGCCCTTTAAGAATATCCGCGTTAAAGCGTCCTTGCTGTTTTTATTGATGCTTGGGTTAGGGATCCCGGCATTTATCCTGCTGTTTCCAGTATATCGCTTGAGCATACTATTCAAAATAATGAATACACCGTGGTCGTTGGTGCTGCCGTATGTCGCTACGTCGATCGCATTTAATACGCTGTTATTCACAGGATTTCTCAATGAATTTCCGCGTGAAATCGAAGAAGCGGCCATTATCGATGGATGTCCCCTGATGCAAATGATTTTGCGGATTGTGGTACCCATTGTCAAATCGGTGATTGTTACGGTATTTATCTTTAATGTACTTTACGTGATGAATGAATTTCCATTTGCCGTAACATTAATTCGCAAAGTAAATAACTATACTGTTCCGTTGGGAATTTCATCGTTTAAAAGCATGTTCCAGGTTGACTATGCCGGTATTGTTAGCATGGTGGTAATCACGATGATTCCGCAGCTGTTGTTGTATGGGTTTTTTCAGCGTTACATTATCGAAGGGATGACGGCGGGCGCTGTAAAGGGATAAAACACTTCATGATATATCGGAGGATACCAGGATGAAACCATTGACTACAGGTGCGTTTGCAAACATTGCGGGGATAACGGTGGCGCGAAACGGCCGTATCTCAAGCTGGGATCAAAACGGGAAAAACCATGACTACTGGCAGATTCCTCCCAACGAAACCATTTCATTGGGTGAATTGACGGGCCCTGGAGCTATTAAGCATATCTGGATGACTTCATTTTGCCGGAGGTCGCGTTTTCCAAGCATCATGGATCCTCAAGACAATGCTATGACCGCGCCGGTGAATGAAATCGCACCTCCGCTGGGTGTGGTATGGGATGCCTATGATCCGGATTATTATCGCAAGGTGTTAATTCGCATCACGTGGGATCATCAGGACTGTCCCAGTGTTTTGGTTCCTTACGGGGACTTTTTCTGCATCGGGCACTGCTTGCCTATGACATTCCAATCGCTTCCCGTGCAAGTCTCTGTAAAACCTGAGGAATCGAAGGTTTTTGGGGGGGCGGCATCGGTGAGCTGCTATTGGCCCATGCCCTTTAACAAGCATGCAAAGGTAGAAATCGTCAACGAAAACGATGTTCCGTTCGGTTTGTTTTTTCATATAGATTATGAGCTTTACCCCGAGGCACTGGATGATAACGTGCCATACTTCCACGCGCTTTGGAAACGGGAGCTTCCATGCAATGGATGGGGGAACGACCTGCAGGTAAACTCTCCGGAAGTTAATAGTGTCGCCAATCTCGACGGCGCTGAAAATTACGTCGTCTTGGATGTGGAGGGCCGTGGACATTATGTCGGCTGTAACCTCTCGGTGAAGCATTTTCAGGGTAGTTGGTGGGGCGAGGGAGATGATATGGTTTTCATCGATGGAGAACCTATGCCAAGTATAGTTGGAACGGGCACGGAGGATTACTTTAACCATGCCTGGGGTATGCAAAGCGGAAATTATAGCCTTTATTCCGGTTCGATTCTACACGAAACAGATACTCCCGAAATCTATCAGGTTTCCTATCGGTTCCATATTGAAGACCCGATACATTTTTCGAAAAGCCTGAAGGTGACAATGGAACACGGCCATGCGAACCATTTATCGGATGACTGGAGTTCAACGGCATATTGGTATCAGCTTCTACCGACGAAACCTTTTTCCATCCAGCCTGTTGAAGAACGAATTCCCCTGAAGTTTGGGGAGACTGCCGCGCAGAAATCCAACCCTGCCATGAAGGATGATATGAAGGCCGCGCAGTTGTCCATGAAACACCGGGCCGAGATGTTTTTTCCGAAACAGAAAACTGTACAGGAGAAATATCAGCAGGTCGCACGCGATTATGCCGAACACAACATTTTGGGTGCGGAGCAATTGCGTAAGCTCGCCGATCAGATGAAAAAGGAAGTTTAGCGGCACAGAATAAGGTAATCCAACAAGTGAGGGAGCCGATTTCCTTGGAGAAGTCCAGAAAAAAAAGCATTATGGCCGCAGGGCATATTTGCGTTGACATTATACCGGATTTTAGCCAGCAACAGCAGATTGAGCTGGGGAAAATGTTGTTGCCGGGGAAGCTTATTCAAGTAGGAAGGGCAGCAATTCATCTTGGCGGTTCCGTGGCAAATACAGGGCTTGCGCTTCGATATTTTGATCGGAACGTCTTCCTGGCGGCTAAAATCGGAAGGGATGATTTTGGGGAAATCATTCGTCAGAAGCTGTCCGAATACACCTGCGAATTGCAATTGATTGAGGATGATGAGGCGGGAACATCGTACTCTGTCGTTATCGCGCCTCCTGGGGTTGACCGTATATTTCTGCATTATTCGGGAGCCAATGATCATTTCTACGCCGCCGACATACCGGATGAGAGCATAGAAAGCGTTGATCATTTCCATTTTGGATATCCGCCGCTGATGGCATCCATGTATCAAAACGATGGACAGCAGCTTGTAGCGCTATTCCAGCGGATAAAGCAAAAAGGAATAACAACCAGTCTAGATATGGCTGCGGTGGACGTTGCTTCCCCGGCCGCGAAAGCAGACTGGCGGAAGATACTCAAAAGGGTACTGCCGTTTATCGACATTTTTGTTCCCAGCATTGAGGAAACGGCCTTTATGCTGGACAGGCAAAGATATGAGAAATGGCTCGAACGTGCAAATGCGGGCGACGTCATGGACGTATTGTCTGTTCAGGAGGATATCGCTCCGCTGGCAAAGCAGCTCATAGAACTGGGAGCAAGCGTTATAATGCTGAAATGCGGAAAGCTTGGGATATATTACCAATCAAGCAAAAACAGTAGAGTACAGGCCTTGTGTCAAACACTGAACCTGAATTCCCTTGCTTGGGAAGGACAAACAGGATTTATACCAAGCTTCCATCCTAAAACCATTGTTTCCAGCAATGGAGCCGGAGATGTTTGTATCGCTGCCTTTTTAGCGGCAATGTTTGAAGGCCGGAATTTTATTACCTGTGTGAAGTTGGCCGCCGCTGCAGGTGCATGCAGCCTGTCCGCAAGCGACCCGCTGAGTGCTCTGGCCCCCTTGGAAACGCTTGCGGATAGAATACAAACCGATTATTTTCAATAACAAGGAAGTGAGTCGGCAGGTCGTTGAATTGATGCACTATGGATGATGTATTGCTCGATCCCAAATATGAAGAAAGAGAACGATATGGCAGCAACAAGCAAAGAACGCAACCGTGGAAAAGCCGTAATGTACGGCGCGGGCAATATTGGGCGCGGCTTTATCGGGGAATTGTTTTTCCGGTGGGGCTTTCAAACGGTTTTTATTGATATTAACAATAAAATTGTCAAGGCTTTGAACCAGCGGCATGAATATCCGGTCACACTTTTATCAGCGGAGAATGAACAAACAGTGATAGTACGCAATTGTTTCGCCATAGAGGCGAATCATGAAGCTGCTGTTTGCGGTCAGATTGCCTCGGCCGATATAATGGCAGTATCTGTTGGCGTGCGCGCACTGTCTGCCGTCATGAATACTCTGGCTAAGGCAATTCATCAGCGGAGATTAAACAACGCTCCACCGCTCAATATCCTGATCTGTGAGAATTTGCTTCACGCCCGTGATTATTTAAGAAAATTGATTCTTGCGCAGTTAAACGAAGAGGATGTCAAGTATTTTAATCACAATATTGGGCTGATTGAGACATCAATTGGTCGGATGATTCCTGCACAAACACCTGAAATGCAGCAAAGGGATCCGTTGCAAATCTATGCGGAAAGCTACTACAAATTGCCGGTGGACAAAGACGCATTCAAGGGGGCGGTTCCGGATTATCCATATTTGGAAGCATACAGCACGTTTGAATTCTATGTGTTGCGCAAGATGCTGATCCATAATATGGGGCACGGCGCGGCGGCCTATCTTGGTTATATAAAAGAGTATCAATATATCTGGGAGGCGATCGGCGATCCATCCGTTTTCCAAACGGTAAAAAACGCAATGATGGAAAGCGCGGAGGCACTGTGCAAGGTATATCAAATGGATTTGGTTGCACTACAAGCGTATATTGACGATCTGCTGGAACGCTTTGCCAATCGTCAATTGGGAGACACAATTGCCCGGGTGGGCCGGGACCAATGTCGCAAGCTTGGTGAAAATGAAAGGTTTTTCCGTGCGGCTCGTTTATGCGAAGAACAGGGGGTGGACAATACAAGCATTTTAAAAAGTATACAAGCCGCACTCATGTTTCAGGAGAACGGTCGTCACTTGACGTTACCGCAGCTGCGTCAAATGGCCGATATTGTTGTTATGCGCGAGGCTATGTGCTGATATACGCGAACGGATCAAGTTATACGGGATCTAGCATTACCGTATGCAATGCTTGTTATTGGCTTTTAGAAATAGGATGACATTTCTCTATATTTTCGAGACCAGGAGGAAGGAGCCTGAATACTGAATGAAACGATACTGCGATTTTCCGATAGCGAGAAAATTGACAGTATTTAACTTACCGTTAATGGTTGTCATCATTGTGGTGCTGACAATACTGGTCAAGGGTATCTTTAATGCCACTGTGCTGGGAATGGCGCAGGACAGCTATGTTGATAAATTTAATACGGTTTCCGATAACTTCATTGAATTATCCGAGGATGCCAGGCAAATGTCCAACATTGTGCTGACTGACGAGCGTATTCGCTCTTTCCTGTATCAGAAGGATGATGCTTCATATTCTACGCGGCTGAACCTGACACTTCAAGCTGAGGAACAGCTGGACTATTTCGATGCAGTGCGAAGCGCCAGTAGTTTTAGTTATATTCTGATTTATTCCTTAACAGGGCAGACGGTCTCTACCAATTCCATCAGGCGGCAGTTGTCCGCCTATCAACAATTGATCGCCGATTACCTGCAAAGCGACACAACTGAGAAATGGATTGATCTATATGCATCTGGCAGTGAGATCACAGGCGTCGCTTATGTGCAGCCGTATCGTGATTATACGTCGGGGGCGTTGCTGGGGTATGCGGTAATCGGGTATCATCAGGAAGATCTGCTCAAACGTATTGCACAGCTTGACAGCGGAGAAACCGGTTCTTATATCATTGCGGGTGCGGACGGCGCGGTGAAAATGAGCTCCTTCCCATCCATGCCGTCGCTGTCGCAACAGCGTTTTTTTCTGGATATTTTAGCACAGAATGCACATGGCATCTATACTGTCAATGCTATCCGCTATCAAATTACTTACTCGTCCATCCAAACACTGGATTGGGTGATGATCGGACTCATTCCGGTAGACAAACTGACGACCAGAAGTAACACCTTGACAGGGATGATCTACGGGATTGCTATACTGGGCATCCTTGTCATGGTGATGGGCAACCAATGGATCATCCGCGGGGTAACTCGGCCTCTGGCCAATCTGGCCAAAACGATACAGCGTTTCGGCGGCGGCCAGCTGACCGCGGAGGTTCCCGTAAAGGGAAACGACGAGGTTGGAATGTTATCCCTTGTGTTCAACGAAATGGCGGCCCATATTAAAAAACTGGTGGAACAGGTGCGCAAGGAGCAACGGGATAAGCGCCATTTTCAGCTTTCCGCCCTTCAAGCGCAGATCAATCCGCATTTTCTGTACAATACGCTCAACAGTGTCTGTTCGTTGATAAAACTCGGGAAAACGGAGGATTCCTATCGAATTATCCGGTCAATCGGTACGTTTTACCGGACTGCGTTAAGCAACGGAAAGGTAAGGATTGATTTGCGCGAGGAAATCCTTAACGTACAGAGCTATATTGAAATTCAACGTATCCGGTACGGCAACAAGATCCGTTATACATGCGATATACCCGATGCGTTGATGGATTATTGTATTGTGAAATTCACATTGCAGCCTTTGGTGGAAAATGCCATCTATCACGGGATCAAACTGATAGACGGACCTGGAGACATTCACATTTTAGCAGAATTACAGGCAGGCAAATTGCTGGTGAAGGTAGTGGATAATGGTGCAGGCATGACACCCGAAAAGGTTGAGGAGTTGATCGAATCCGAGGCGGAAATCTCCATGGAATCGTTTGGGTTAAACAATATTGACAGGCGGCTGAAGCTGTATTTTGGTGCGGAATATGGTCTGAAAATCGACAGTATGTTAGGGAAAGGGACAACTGTCATTGTAATTTTGCCGGGAGAAGAAAGGACGGAAAGTGCTTGTGCGTGTATTAATCGTTGATGACGAGGATCTGCAGCGCCGTCTTGTGAGGGCGGTGATCCATTGGCCGTCATTGGGTATGAATGTCGTCGGCGAGGCTGAAGATGGGCGTCAAGCAATTTCTTTGGCCCGTGAACTTTGGCCGGATATTTTGATTATGGATATTAACATTCCGCATGGGAACGGACTGGAGGCTTCGCGTAAGATCAAAATGTTTCTTCCCAATGTTCAGGTTATCATTCTCAGCGCGTTTGGAGAGTTCGATTTTGCCAGAGATGCGATTTGCCTGGGTGTGGTACGGTTTGTGCTCAAGCCGCTAGATCCAGAAGAACTAACAGATGCCCTGCAAGCCGCGCGCAGCAATTTGGATGCGATTGCCGCGAAAAACGGGGAGATTGGTTCTTTACTGCGTGAACGTATTCAGCTAGAACAAACCCAGTTCTTAATATCTCAACTTATGCAATCTGGCTGCGCGGAAATACAACGCAGCGAATGGGGGAAACGTGGACTGCCTTTGCATCGATATGCCTTTGTTTTACTGCTGGAGGTAAACTTGATGTGGCAGGATGATATACAAAAAGTGATTCTTGACGGCTTTTCCAATACGGTGTTTGTTTCGACTGAGCAGCGGTTATATGCGGTCATCAGTGACGATGATGCTGAACAGCTTTCTCTTTGCCTGCAACATTTTCTGGAAAATCAGGCGGTAACGGAGGGGCTTTGCGGCGGGGTAAGCGCTGTACATGAAAGTCTGGAGCTGCATGCTGCCTGGGACGAGGCACAGGCGGCGTCACAGACGGCGGATAGGAACGTACAGCCGTATGAGGCGCAAAGCCGTGCTGAGTTTTTGTCGATTGCGGCGTACGATCCGCTGAAGCTGCAAACGCTTTACCGCGCGCATGACTGGGACGGCTCGATATCCCTGATCCGTAAGATTTTTCAACGCTTGACTGAGGAGGAGTCGGGTCGGCAGGCGATATTCTATATACCTATGAATATGCTGATGAATTTGGATAAATGCATGGCGGAAACCGGAGAATATCCATCTGCAATTTTAACGAACGCCAAGCGGGGTATTGAGAAAACCGGTGCGCAGGTTACAGAGATCTGCCAAACTCTGAGTGATGCTATCACGCAGCTGGCACAGTGGATAGACAATCGACACCCTCCTTCCACACATCGTAAAGCCGAGGAGGCGCGGTGCTATATTGAAAGCAATTATACGTCTGCGGAGATTGGGCTGGACCGAATTGCATCAATTGTTGGAGCAAATCCAAGCTATTTAAGTAAAATATTCAAGGCGGAATATGGATGCTCATTGACCCGTTATTTGCTGCAAGTGCGAATGGAACACGCCAGAGAGGCGCTTTCCGTGTCACCGGAAGCCACAGTGACGTCTGTAGCTCAGCAAGTAGGATATATTGACGTTTACTATTTCAGCAAATCATTCAAAAAATTCTATGGCATTCTGCCGTCTACGCTGTTGGAAAGGCGCAAGAGACGGTGGTTATCATGAATTGAACAATGTTCAAATCATCATACAATTAGCAATAGCTTACGCTGTTGAACACAATAGATAGCTGTGGTTGAAAAGACGGAAGCAGTATAGCTGTTTCTACAGCTTTACATGTTAGAATTTGCGAATTTGATCAAACAACCGTGCAGAGATTATTTGCCTGGAGTCGGAAATCATGTGTATTCCATCCAAAATATTTCCTAATCATCCCAAGAGAATCCATTTTTCGAAGATATACCCTACATTATACTCAAATCACTGAAGAAACTGAGAAGAGTGAGATAAATGCCCAACCCGATTGGCAAACGACAAATCCACCTGGATTTCCATACCAGCGGCCTGATCCAAGGGGTAGCCGCAAAGTTTAATCCCGATGCCTTTGCCGATACATTGAAACAGGCGCATGTTGATTCTATAACACTTTTTTCCCGCGGCCATCACGGGATGCTGTATTATGATTCGTCTCTGTTTCCTGAATTCGTACACCCGCATCTTTGCGACCGTCAGTTGCTGGAACATCAGGCGGAGGCGTGCCATAAACGGGGCATTGATGTAAACTTGTATACGACCGTTTGCTGGGACAAGCGGATCACGGATCTCCATCCGGAGTGGGTTTGCATTGACGAAAACGGTACGCTGATGGATTACAAGGGCGCCGGTTACTTCGATGCCGGTTTTTATAAAAACCTCTGTGTCAATACTGCATACCGTGACTATCTTAAGGAGCAGTTTGGCGAGGTGATTCGTAAAATACCCGCAGAAGGCGTTTGGTTCGATGCGGCGTTTATAGTGGAATGCTGCTGCCCGACGTGCATCCGAAAAATGCAGGCACTGGGATTGAATCCTGCCGATGCTGGGGACAGAACCCGTTTTTCAATCATTACCTATCAGGATTTTGTGGAGGACCTCTCGGCTTTTGTCAGAGAGACGAACCCAGATTTCAATATTTTTTACAATAAAGGGCATGTGGGAGTACACGAAAAGAATGTGCGGGATGCTTATACCTATTACGCGTTTGAATCGCTTCCCGGAGGAGAATGGGGCTATATGGATTTCCCCCTATGCGCGAAATACAATCGGAATTTCGGCAAAGAATGCCTGGGGATGACGGGCCGATTTCACACCGAGTGGGGCGATATTCATTCGTTCCGCAATCAAGACGCGCTGGATTTTGAATGCTATAGCATGCTGGCAAACGGCTGCAAGTGCATTATCGGCGATCAACCCGCGCCATCCTGTGTGCTCAACCCATATACCTACCGGCAGATTGGCGCATTGTATGCCGATATTGAGCAAAAAGAGCCGTGGTGCGATGGAGCGCAGCCGGTTGTCGAGGCTGCGCTGTTTACGGAAGAAGAATTTATGGACAAGGCAGGCGCGGGCGTGATTCCCAAAGCCACAGAGGGCGCAGCACGCCTCCTGATGGAGCTTTCGGTGCAGTTTGATGTAGTGGACAGCGATTCCGATATTTCCCAATACCGGCTGCTGGTGCTTCCCGACCAAATCAGAGTCAGTGAAAAACTGCGGAAGAAGCTGCAATCCTTTACGGCGCAAGGCGGTAAAATTCTGGCAAGTTACCACAGTGGATTGGCGATAAATGAGGAACGGTTTGTATATAATCCGGGAGTTGAATACCTGGGTGAAGCGCCCTTTTGTCCAGATTTTATCATCCCGCAGGGCCATATCGGCGAGGGAATGCCGCCAAGCGAGCATGTGATGTACATGCGCGCGGCGCTGACGAAGACTTCGGGTGAGGCGGAGGTACTGCTGCCGGCCGTTGAGCCTGTTTTTAACCGCACATGGGAACATTTCCATTCCCATCTGTATGCTCCATCTTCCGGCAAGACGTCATATCCGGCGGTGATTTCCAATGGGAACGGGATTTACTTCGCACACCCTGTTTTCGCACAGTATCAGCATAATGCCACGCCCTGGTGTAAAAAACTTGCGCAAAACGCGGTTTCGATGCTTCTGCCGGAGCGATTGCTCGTGCACGATGGCCCAAGCAGTTTAATCACCAACATCATGGCACAAGAATCCCAAAGCCGATGGGTCGTTCACCTGCTGTACTATATTCCGCAGCGCAAATGTGCGACGCTGGACATTGTGGATGAAGTCATCCCATTGTATCGGCTTTCTCTGCGAATCACAGTGCCACATCAGGTCAAAGAGGTATGGCTTGTCCCCGAAAACAAGCCGCTGCTCTTTTCGCAGGCAGGGGGCACCCTGACGTTGACCGTACCAAAGATAATTGGACACAGAATGCTGTCCATTCAATTTAGAAATGACCCGGTTGTAATGGCCGGGGAATAATAAAAAGGAGGATGTTCCATGAAAACCAATCGTTTCCTTTCTATCCTGTCCGCACTTTTTCTGGTGCTGACAATGCTCATCTCTGTTTCTGCACTTGCCGATACGCAGGTGACCATCACGTTCATGAGCCGTGACAGCGGGGGTACCCCAATTGCTTTGGTTTATGAAAGACAGATCGCTGCGTTTATGGCGGAAAACCCGAACGTTATTGTGCAAAACGACTCGATTTATGAAGAGGCTGCCTACAACAACAAACTCAAGGTTGCGATCTCCACAGGCGAAACACCCAGTATTTTCTACTATCCCGCGATTGCCGGCTTAACCGAGTGGGCGAAAAACGGCGTGCTGCTGGATCTCAGCAGTTCTCTGGCGGATGATCCCGAGTGGGCGGCTACCTTCCTGGATGGTGCACTGGATACCTACAAGCTTGATGATTATGGCGTAAACGGGATTTACGCACTGCCGAACGAGCTCAATGTGGACGCTGTTTTCTATAATACCAAGCTTTTTGAACAGGCTGGTATCACCTCTGCGCCGACCACGATGGAAGAGCTTTACGACTGCATGGACAAACTGAATGCGGCTGGCATCACCCCCTTTGGTGTCGGCGGTAAAAACACATGGGTTATGGGCCATATCTTCAACAATATCCTGTTTAAGCGCATCGGGCTGGAAGGCGTAATCGCGCTGGGAACGGGCGAAAAGAAGTGGACAGATGCTGATGTGGTGGAATGCCTGCAGATCACCAAAGACCTCAAAGAAAAGGGCGCTTTTATGGAAGGCTTTGAGGGCATGGACTATAATACACAGATGAATCAATTCCTGACAGGCGAAGTGGCGATGATTTCGCACAGCAGCCCGATTATTCCGGAAATTCTGGCATCGGAGAGTGAGATGAAGGGCGACATCAGCTTCTTCCCCTTCCCGTCCTTTACGGATAAACCGGAATACAACGATACGCATGTGATTTATACTTCGGGATGGATGATCTCCGGGACGATGACCGAAGAGCAGCAGGAAGCGACCTTGAAACTTGTAAAATTCATGACGACACCGGAAGCGATTCAAGAACGTATGACAGCCGCTATGCGCGTATCCCCCTATAAAAACACCGTTGCTCCGGTGGATGCCGCTCCCATCTTTTCCGATATGATTGCTTACACCAACACCATCACTAAATCGGGCGGAGAGTATTTTGACTACGACACCTGCCCATCCTTGGTCGACGTTTCCCGCAATGCTATTTTGGATATGATGCTCGGTGCTTCCGCTGAAGATACCGCGGCTGTGATTCAAAAGGCAATCGACGATTACCGCGCGGAATAATTGCCCTAAGACAAGGCCCGAACGCCGGGTTACCGGCGTTCGGGCACGGTTAAACGCTATGTTAAGGAGCCGCCGTTATGGAGTTATATCATAGAAACAGGAGGACGATCCTGTTGTTTTTATTACCGGCCTTTGCGATCTATTTTGTGTTTGAGGTCGTTCCCGTGCTGCTGTCCATCCACTTTTCCTTTAACGAGTGGCCGGGAATTCAATCCGTACCACTGGAATTTGTGGGGCTGAAGAATTACCGTAAATTGTTTGAGGACCCCGTGTTTTTAAAGTCGTTGAGCAACATCGGTATTTTTGTCTTTCTCAGCGTAGTCCTGCAGGTGCCCATAGGGTATGCGCTGGGTTTGATTATTCATTCTTTTCAGAATGGAAAACGATTGTTCAAGGCTGCATTTTTTATTCCTATGATATTGAACGTAACGGCGGTTTCACTCCTTTGGAACTTTATCTATTTCCCAACGGACAAAGGAATCCTCAACAGTCTTTTGAATACCATGGGCCTGGAATCATGGACGCGCCAATGGCTTGTAGATCCGTCCACGTCTCTGGTCGCGTTGGTGATCGTATGTGCCTGGACGAGTGTCGGATATTATATGATACTCTGCCTTGCGGGACTGACCATCGTGCCAGCATCAGTGATTGAAGCCGGCGTGATAGACGGCGTTACCGGCCTGAAAAAGGTGCGGTTTCTTTATATACCAATGCTCTGGCAATCGATTGAGGTGTCCGTTATCATGGTTATTACGGGAGTTCTAAAGATATTTGATACTGTATACATTTTAACCCCAACGGGCGGCACGCAGAACTGCACGGTGGTGCCGGCGCTGCTGATGTACAACGAGGCATACCGATATAATAACTATGGATTGGGAAGCGCAATCGCTTCGGTCATTTTCGCTCTCAGCGTTATCATCACGCTGTTCAGTCTTGGCATCATGAATCGCCGCCGCGATGTGGCGGGACCAGAAAGCTTGTGAAATGAAAGTGAAAAAAACTACACTCATCAGACGGAGGATAGGATTTCTGCTTTTTGTAACAGCCGCTATACTTAACCTGTATCCGCTGTTGTTTACGATCCTATGCTCGTTTAAAGGCAATCTGGAAATATTCAAATCCTTTACGGCGTTACCCACGCAGCTGCGGTTTGACAACTATGTCACTGCCTGGAGCGTCGGCAATATCGGCCGCTATTTTTTCAACACCTTGGTACTGGCGGCTAGTACGCTGCTGGTATCGGCAATCGTTGGGGCGCTGGCTGCGTATATTCTATCCAAATTTAATTTCAAGGGACGTCAGATGGTTTACTTTTTCTTCTTGGGCGGTTTGATGATTCCCATTCAGGCGGTGCTAATCCCGCTTTCCTACCTGTTTGGCAAACTCGGTATTATGAACAACTATCCGATGTTGTGCCTGTTATACAGTGCGTTTTGTATTCCCATGACAGTGTTGATTCTGACCGGATTGATGAAAGGCATACCATCGGAACTCGAAGAAGCGACGATTATGGACGGCGGATCAGCGATACAGACATTTTTGCATGTGATTTTACCGCTTTCCATTCCTGGTATCATCAGCGCGTCCATTTTTAATTTTATTCAGGTCTGGAACAACCTTCTATTCCCGCTGATCTTCATTACCGATAAACGTCTGGGCACAATTTCAATGGGGCTGCTTTCCTTTTTTGGGGAATTCAGCACTAATTATAGTGCGTCTATGGCGGGTATTTCGTTAACCACAATTCCGGTCATCCTACTCTATGTTCTGTTCCAAGAAAAGATCGAAAACGGATTGATCAGCGGCGCGCTAAAGGGATGATCGATCTGGCCGTATAATAATTATGGAATGACACAAGCATTCTCGTATTGGTATAATTTCTCTATTGATTTGATGGAGTTGCACTGTGATTTCGGGGACACTGTTTACCTATACGGGCAATCTGAGAAGTTGCTATATAAGTCAAACAATTTGGAGAGAAGTGTGGGAATAAACTATGAAACTGAAAGAATACATGACAGGGATACAGCACATTGGGATCCCGACCAATGATTTGGAATTGACAATACAGTTTTTTGAAACCCTCGGATTTACGGTTGTGTTACGTATAGATTCATAGGAAGAACCCTTAGCGTTTCTTTCCCATAAAAGCCTAATGATTGAAATTTACGAGAACAGGCAAGCTATAGGCAAACCGGGTGCGATTGACCATATTGCGATTGATGTGAGTGATATTCAAGGAGTATATAATATAGTAACCCAAATGGGATACTCAGCTATAGAAGACGGTGTCCAATCGCTGCCGTTCTGGAGAAATGGCGTGAAGTATTTTACGATTCTCAGACTAAATGCCGGAAAAGTGGAATTCAGTGAAAGGTTGTAGGGGGACATAATGTTTGATGTAGTGGCATTGGGCGAAACATTAATTGATTTTACACCATCGGGTTTCAATGAACTGGGCATGCAGTTGTTCAGCTGCAATCCCGGCGGCGCACCAGCCAACGTATTGGCAATGAATGCCAGGCTAGGCGGCCAGACGGCCTTTATCGGGATGGTGGGCGATGATGCGTTTGGGCGATTTTTACAAAAAACCATGCAGAATGTCGGTATTGATGTATCGGGGTTTCAAACGACCAGAGATGTGCATACTACCCTTGCGTTTGTACAGTTGGATAAAAAAGGCGACCGTACGTTTAGTTTCTACAGAAATCCTGGTGCTGATATTTGCCTGACAGTAAAGGATATACCCCAATCACTGCTGAATGAGTGCCGCGTTTTTCATTTTGGTTCGGTATCATTAACAGACGAACCAAGTCGGTCAGCAACGTTTTATGCTGCAGAAACTGCAAAAAAGTCCGGAGCGCTTATCAGCTACGATCCGAATTACCGCCCTCCACTATGGAAAAATACAGAGGAAGCCGTTGATATCATAACAAAGGGTTTGAAACTAGCGGATATTGTGAAAGTGTCAGAAGAAGAAATACTTTTACTGACCGGGAAATGCGGGCTGTTGGAAGGCGCAGCAGCTCTGGCACAGGCGGGCGCAAGCCTGATAGTGGTCACAAGAGGAAAAGAAGGCGCGTTTTATTATACAGATCGCTGCCATGGGAGTTGGCCGGCGTACCAGGTGCCTGTGATTGACACGACTGGATCCGGTGACGCTTTTTTAGGCGCGCTTTTATCCCAGTTGACCGGTATAAGTTTGGCGGATATCATCTCTTTAAGTAAAGAACGACTTGACAGAATCATTCGATACTGCAATGCTGCAGGCAGCTTAACCGCAATGGCAAAAGGAGCTATCCCTGCCATGCCAAGTCATCAGCAGATTTTACAATGCATGAATGAACGTTTGCCGGAACAATAATGATGTATTTAGTGATCGGTATTTGTTCTTAGCATAATGCCCCTTTGTATCATGTTGGAGATACTGGGGGTATACAAGGTAAACCCTTATGTTGAAAGCGATAAACGGCTATATAGGTTGCTTAGCCAGCGATATAGTATCCGACAAGCATTGTGGTCGCTCCGCCGCCGTACTTCGGACGTCGTTTTTCCACTACGGCGATGCTCCGTAATGCCTGGTTGAAATTCCGGCTGTTTTCTGCTCTGCAGTCATTATCATCGCACCATAACTTGTACAGCTTGTAGACCGCAGAAGTCCGTACTTCGCAGCGTGAGTCCTGGATGAGGGTGTCCTCGACAAATAGCGCGACCTTGTCGCTGTCGTGGCGATACCCGTCTGTGGCTGCCAGGACAGACTGCGGCTGGGTAAGCCCCTCAGCTATGAGCAACTGATACCCTTTGACCAGCCAGTTCAAGATAGCGCTTTGGTTTTTCGATTTGGCGAATTCCCGCTTCAGGGTTTTATCCTGCTCATGCTCCTCGAAATGCCGGTCGAAGGGGATGATGACAACGCGTCCACTGGAAAACAACGTCATATCGTTGATGACCGGCAGGTAATTGGCGTTGATGTACAGCTTGAACTGCGGCGCGAAATCAAAGCTGTTTTCGTGCAGGAAACGTGCGTTGAGGGTATCATTGCCGGTCATGCTCTTGACCTGTGAGGCGTTGAGCACCAGCCCACGTCCTGGCTCAGAGATGTTGGCAAAGCGTACGCCTGCGAGTCGGGCGATATCTTCGCTGGGATTGGAGCTGTTGGCGTTGGCCTTGATGCTGATGCTTTCAGGCCGTACGGTGCAGCCGTAGCCGCCCAGTACCTTTAGTACGCTCTCACAGAGCGTGCCTTTGCCGTTACGCGTGGTTGCGCCGTACAGGACGAACAGGCACTCGTAGCGGGTATCGCCTGTGATACCATATCCCAGGACTTTCTGCAGGAACCGGGCCTTGCCGGCATCGTTACCGGCGACCTCACGGATGAAATCGTCAAACCGGCTGCACGCCGCATCCGGGTCATATCGCACCTGCGAGATTTTGGTGAGCTTGTCTGCGCTTCGGTGCTCGGTGAATTTCGTGCTGTTAAGGTGCAAGGTGCCGTTTTTGCAGTTGAAAACGTAGGGGTCGCTGTCAAAACTGCTCATGGCAATCGGGTGGACACTCTGCGCATCCTTGAGGACGATCTCACGGTACCGGCGGGTTTGCCATTTCTGATGATGCTTCAGGAATGAATCCCGGCGTCGTTCATCCGAAATGCCTAGACCGTATATCAGCAGTTGGTCAGCCAGTTGCTTGCACAGTTCCATGGCGCGGAGACTGCCGGTATCCGGTGCCCAGATGCCGTCAGCGTAGGCGAACCATGTCTTGCGCTCCGGTACATACCGGAGCGTTTTCTTGTAGAAATCCGCAAACAAGCGTCCTGCTCCAATATCCGTCCACGGATACCGTTCATTATCATCCGGCGTATACTCAGTTAATGCTTTGCTGTCATCGTTAGATACAGCCGCATGGCGCTTTGAGGAAGTTGGATTGTAGAATGTATCGGTGGTACAGACAACCTTCTCCAGCAGGATACGACCGTATGTAGAACTACCGCGCTTCGAATCCCATTTATCGCGCATCAGACCGGACTGCCGGAACAGACGGTCCATCTGCGTGGTATCACCGCCGCACCAGAAGGCCAGGATGCCCGCCAGAGCCATGTCGGCATCGCTCTGGGATTTGTAGTCACCGAACTCACCGCGGTACAGACGACGGAATTTGTCGCTCTGAGCGGAGTGTCCAGCCTTCTCCAGCACCGCGCTGTCGGACAGCCGTGAGGAAACGGGGGTAGGACTCACGGGTCTTGTAGGCAGCGTCCGTTTCATGTATTTATTCAGTATGGTTTGCAGCGCATTGTCACGAGAATCCATGTCACCCTGCCGGATGACATGACCGGTGACGGTCACGTATTTGTTGGTGACGCCTGCGGCATAAATTTCCAGCCCAATCCGGCTGTTGTTGATGTAGTAGTTTTTACTGTTACGCACCGGATTCTCGATTCGGAACAGGATACGGATGCCTTTGTCGGAGGGGCTGAATTCCGTATAGCTGTCCATGATGCCGGTAATATCCGATGCCATATCGGATAGTTGTCCGTCATCATCAACACAGTGGTCAATATCCACTGCGGCGACATCCCCGAATATCCCGATGCCCAGACCAGTCGGTTGCTTCGAACGGCGGAGGAACGAGAGTGCATTGGCATAATCTGTAAAGGTACTCGGGTCATTGCTCCTCGCCCTGTGACCGTTTATCTGATAGGGAACTTTGGCTGGTTTATCCTGACCTTCTCGCTTTTCATACCGCCAGAGGGTGAAGCGAGCATTCTCCGTCAGCCACTGCGGAAGGTTATCGTAACTCCTGGATTCCATGGCTCCCTTCCCTTCTCTGATGGTTTACCCGGCGATCAGGCATTTGGCTGGGCCTCGCCCAGGGCGGATAACTGTTCACACAGTTTGTCGAAGTTGATGAGCGCTTTGCACCCGACATAAATCGCCGGGAGCTTACCGGCCTTGAGCATCACCCGTAATGCATGCTCGGGGAGCAGCCCGGTCTTGGCGATCTCACGGATGGTCATCATTCTGGGCGGTGTTATCATGCGGTTCTCCTTCCTGTAATTTCATGGCGGCGCGTTTTTTCCAGTACTCCTCGTTATACTTCCGAACCCTGGCTTTGTTGTTCATACGCCACTGGCGGAAGTATGCCCGGCGTTCCTGCCTTGCGGCTTCTTCTATAGTTTTCCCGTTCATAGGCTCTCCTCCCGTTTGTTTTGTTTGCGTTTCTCTTGACAAGTGTAGTTTCACTTGATATTATTAATTTAGAGCAAGTGAAACTAAATGTCAAACAAAACAGAGCTCGAAAGACAAAGTTCAAGTGAAACAGAATTCAAGGAGAAAAGAGCCATGGAAAATCAAGAGGATAGATACCATGATACATTGCCAACAATATTGAGAGAATTAATGGAAAAGCATCCTACAACAGGCGATAAGACGACACAGAGGGCATTGGCAAAATTTCTCAATATCACACCGCAAAGCGTCAGTTTATACATGTCAGGGAAAACACAGCCATTAGCAGACATACTGGTGGGGATATCAGAGTTTTTCGGTGTGTCGATTGATTACCTGATGAAAGGCATCAGCTCTGATAACACGGAGCTGCATAAACAGCTGGGCTTGTCAGAGCAGGCTGTCAATATGATTCGAATAGCGCAGAAACAAAAGTCTCTCAACGGCAATACGGATGTTCTTCCTCTCCTGAACAATTTGCTTGCAGACCGTGATATCTACGTGTTTCTGGAAGACCTGGGTTTTAAGGCAGAGACCATCCGTAACCTGCGGACAATGCCGTATGATGAAAGAGACAGAAAATACCCCGGCATCAATATGGAGGGGTATTCGATCTGGGATCTGAACACTCTCATACAGGAATTCATTCATGGCCAACTCAAGAAGTATGGCCTGAGCATCGGAGTTATATAACTTGACTTATCCCTGAACTCCAGTGATAGATGGTGTACTGAAGTTCTGAAGGGAGGCAGATGTATGGCAAGCATCATGCCAAAATATAACAAAGAAGGTTCCATCATAGCCTATCGTTTCCGTGTATGCTTGGGGCGGGAAACGTCTGGTAAACAGAAAACAGTAAGTAAAACAGTGCCCGTTCCGGAGGGGCTGAGCCCTAAAAAGGCCGAAAGGGAAATGCAGCGGCAGGCGGATGAATGGGAAAGGAATCTAGGCGCCGGGTTTACCCCGACCAAGAAAACAGGGTATAGATCGTTCGTTGACGACGTTTGGTTTCCGGTCCATGTCCGCAACGGAGAGCATAAACCGAGCACTATCGATTACTACCGGCGCATGTCCAAAAGGCTCGTAGAGCATTTCGGGCAGCAGGATATCAATACGATCAAAGCGTTGGACATTCAGCGGTTTATCAACCAGCTGCGCACAAACGAAAAACAGCGGGGGAATCAGCCGCTGTCCGACACTACAGTGAAGCACTACATCAACCTGCTTCGTATTCAGTTCGGGTTTGCTGAAAAGCATGATCTGGTGGAGCGCAATCCGATGCGCAAGATTGACGCGCCGAAGCGTGTGCATAAACCTGTGGATTTCCTGACGCAGGAACAGGCAAAGGTGTTTCTTAAAGCACTGGATACCGAACCGCTCCGCTGGCGGTGCATGATGACGCTTCTGATGAGCTGCGGACTGCGCAGAGGTGAAGCTGTTGCGTTACAATGGCGGGATATTTCATTCAAGGATGCCACCCTGAGTATCGAGCGTGCTGTAACCTACACCAAAGAGGCTGGCATCACCATAGGGAAGCCCAAGAGTGCAAACTCGATGCGGATACTGCCGTTGACATCTGGTATGCTGGCGCTGCTCAGGCAATGGCAGATTGCGCAGCGCAGGGAATGTTTACAGATATCCCTGCTGCCGAGAGCGTTTGTGTTCGGGCTGGAAATCGACCCGTACAGCACAATGTTTCCAACGACGCCGACACGGTGGATGTCCAAATTTATCAAGCGACATAACCTACCCGACGTCAGCCCGCACGACCTCCGCCATACCTGTGGCACATTACTGCTGATGTCTGGGGCGACTATCAAGGATACGCAGGATTTCCTCGGACATGAGGACGCCAAGACCACGCTGGCATTTTATGCCGCCTCATCGCCGGAGAGCTTAAGGAAAGCGGCAGAGGGATTAAACAGAATACTATCTGTATAGTGGATAAGAATCCACGTAGGTCTAGTCTGAGAGAAATTTATCCAAATACATCACAAAGTTATATATACTCCATTTGGCGTCACATAATTTGGACATTGCGTCAATAATATCATCAAGCTTATTAGGCTCTTTAGTATTGTATGCAAAGGTGTTGCATTTTGTTAAATTACAGGAGCCATAGGTAATACACATAGATTTCAATTTTTATATAGGACATCTTTCTTACATCAAATCTGCTTTTTGCGGTTAATTAAACGCAAAATAGATGTGGTGTTGAAACCAACAATTGATCACGATAGGAAGATAAGGTTATACACGTGTGATGCATGTGCAAGTTAATCGGTTCAAGCTTTAACCACACGTTTCTGTGGTAGATAGGAATGCATTAAGTTAATTATATATCTATAAAGTTAATACAATAAATAATTTAAATTTAAAATATACAAAATAAGTTGACATAGTAAGTAAATAATGATAAACTTTGAATAAAGAAGTTGAATATATGGTTAATCCAATAGCCAATATAGTTTAATGAATAAACTAGGAGGGCGTTTATGCGAGGGATGAACAATGAAAGCATGCAGCGGTCAAATAGAAATCTGGCGCTGAAAATATTGCTTGAGGGCAAACCCGTGTCCCGCGTGGAGTTGGCAAGAAAAACAAGTCTGAACAAGGCTACGATAACCAATATTGTCAACGAACTGCTGGATTCCGGCATTGTGAAATACGACTGCATGCAAGGCGGCGCTGAGAACACCGAAGGCAAGGGGCGCAAGGCACAGAAGCTGTGCCTGGATGCTCCGGAGGCAGTGGTTCTCTCCGTGCGCCTGACAAGAATCTATTATCATATTCAAGCTTATTCGCTGGATGGCAGCCTCTTGAGGGAAATCAAGGGAGATGTTGCGGTTGTCGACGAGATCGAACACCTGATCGACAATCTATACCGGGATATAGATCAATTGGTAGAGATGTATGGCGCGGATAAAATTCTGGGGCTGTGTCTGGCACTGCCGGGCCCATATGTTCGCGGTGTGCACAGCATTGCGATGGTTACCGGATTTGAGAAATTGAGCCATATTGATATCCAGGAGCTTCTGGAACAGCACTATGCATTCCCCGTATTCTCGGAACACGACGCCAAGCTGGCCGCTTTTGCGGAATGGAAACAAATCGATCATATGCAAGCAAAAAGCAAGCATTGCTTGCTGGGCATTCAATCCATCGGACTTGGCATCGGCTCGGGAATTATCATTGATGGAAAAATCATGCAAGGCGCGCAGGGGATTGCCGGTGAGATTGGCCATATGGGCATCAACATCACCGGACCGAAATTCGACAACGGAATTCGAGGAACGTTTGAGTACTATGCGGGAATGGACAGTGTACGGAATTATGTTTTGGAACGCATGCATGAATTTCCCAAAACCGAGCTGTCGGAAGACACGGATTACGCGACAATCAAGAAAGCATACCTGGAAGGCGAACCCCTTGCACTGTACGCATTTAAAAAACTTGCATGGTATCTGGGATATGGCCTAGCGAATCAGATCTTCATCATCAACCCGGATATCATCATTATTGGAACGGACTATCCTGACGACGCACGCTTTATACAAGATGTCAAACAAGCAATAAAGGAGATGGTACAACCCCAAATATGCGAAAACCTGGAAATCCGGGCTTCCATACTGAAGCCCGATCCTACCATGCTGGGCTGTTATTACAGGGTTGTTGAGAGGCTGCTCAGCGCGGATGAGATGCTGGACCGTCTCAAAGCAATTCAGCGCGGGAGGAAAGCCTGAGCCCGGCATTGATGGCGACTCAGAAACAAGCGATTGTTTCAAATAAAACGAGGAGGAATCCAACATGAAAAAAATGGTTACCAGAACACTTTGCCTGCTAGTAGCGGTTGTTGCCTTTCTAGGATTTTGGCAGACAGCCGTTGCGGATGATCAGGTAACGCTCACCTTCTGGAGCTGGGAAGCGAGCAAGCTGGAATCGGAAGCGATTCAAAATGGCATTTCCCAGTACGAAGCGGCCAATCCGAACGTAAAGGTCAACTACATGGTCATCCCGTTTGGCGAGTATCACACGAAGCTGAAGACGGCGATGGCCTCGGGAACGGCTCCGGATGTATTTTATCTTCATCCGGACTACCAGCGGGATTTCATCAACAATAACCTCCTGTTGGAGCTTACCGATATCGCGGGCGATTATGTGGATCTTTCCGATATGATCCCTGGTTCGGTCGAGCGTGTGGGCGTCGTTGATGAAAGCGGCAAAACGCATTTGTATGGCGTGGACATTTGCTGCGTTGGCCCCGTTTTGTTCTACAACAAGGACCTGTTCGATGCTGTCGGTGTTCCTTATCCGCCGACAAAGCTGGAAGACCAATGGACCTGGGACGAGTTTGTGGCAAACATGCAGAAACTGACCAAGGTTGAAAACGGAAAAACAGTCCAGTACGGCACCTATAACTGGGAAGAGAGCTTTAACCTTTACGTTGAACAGTATCTTCTGCGTTGCAACGGGGCCTGGTGGTTCAATGATGATTATACTATGGCTGTTGACGTCGATTCCGAAGCGACCAAGGACACGTTCATGAAGATTAAATCGCTGCGCACGGAGTATGGCGTAGCGCCCGATCCTACGGCTGTTGGTTTGGAGACGACGCATTCGCCGACACAGATGTTCCTGACGGGACAGGTGGCGACGCTGTTCATCGGCTCATACGCATTGCAGGAAATTGCCCAGTCCGGGATTAACTATGGCGCGGGCCTTGGGCCGAAGCTGGCTGGTGAGAATGATTTCATCGCGTCTGCTGCCCTGAACTCGATTTGGGTGGATACGCAGCATCAAAAGGAAGCGCTGGAACTCATGGGCTATCTGAACTCTATCGAATTTGCACTGCCCATCTATCAGTCGGGCCTCTGGATGCCCAGCCGTATGTCGATGTATGAACCGGAAAATCTCGAAAAGTGGTTCGACCGGTCCATTTATCCGGAAGGATGGGAAGATTTCTTGGATATGTTCAAGAACTCGAACGGGCGCTGGGTGGACAAGCTGCATAATATTGATGTTGTCTATAATGCCATCAGCGAGGAACTTGAGGGATACTTCTATGCCGATGCCGATCTGGATGCTGCGCTCACCAGCATTCAGGATCGCATCAACGATGCCCTGGAAAATTAAAATCACCGTCAAACCGATTATGAATTTTTGATCGGTTGAGGGGGAGCAGTACGACTCTCGGCCCGCCCGGACAAGGGGTTCGGGCGGGCTGAAACCGGAAAAGGGGAATCATATGAGGACTCTGAACAACAGGGATTGGTTCTGGGCGACTATATTCCTCTCATTCAGTATCGTCGGCTTAAGCATCTTTTTTATCTACCCGATCATATCCTCGTTTACGATCAGCCTGACAGACTGGGGTCTTTTGGGAGATATGAAGTTTATCGGGTTTGATAACTACATTCATGCGTTTGAGGATAAAACGGCGATCAAGGTGTTTGGAAATACCATCTTATTTACTGCCGTTACGGTGCCTGTTTTGCTGGTTATTCCGCTCCTGCTGGCCATCGCGATGGATCAGAAGGTTCGCGGCATCCGTTTTTTCAGGGCGGCATATTTCCTTCCGACGATCTCATCGATGGTTGCGATGTCCATGGTCTGGCAATGGATGTTTAACAGGGATTTCGGCCTTGTGAACTATGTTCTCGGATTTGTTGGCATTGATGGCCCGAACTGGCTGTCCAATCCAAAGTACGCGCTTTGGGGAATCATCATCGTGAGCATTTGGCGCGGCGCCGGCTACAACATGATGCTGTTTCTGGCGGGTCTGCAGAATATACCCGATGTGTATTACGAAGCCGCCGAAATAGACGGCTGTTCGCCAATCCGGCAATTTTTCAAGATTACCATTCCGCTTTTACGGCCGACCACGCTGTTTATAACCGTCATATCTATCATTAACTCACTGCAGGTGTTTGACCAGGTCGTCGTAATCACGGGGGGAGGCCCCGCAAGAAGCTCATCTGTGCTGGTGCATTATATTTACCAGTGTGCTTTCAAGTACTACCAAATGGGGTACGGCAGCGCGCTTGGATGGCTTCTCACGATCTTTGTGTTCTTGCTGACGCTGATGCAATTTGTCTTCAACCGGGAAGACTACAGTATTGAATGAAACGTGCAGAGTAACCTGCTTTTGCACGCAGTGAGGGTTGATGATGATCAATATATATAAACTGCAACTGAAAAGGAAGACCAGGCAGAAGGTGTTCAGGACTTTCAGCGTACTGATACTTTCGCTGGGCGCCGCCGCGATGCTTCTTCCGTTTGCCTGGATGCTTTCAACGTCGCTGAAGGATATTTCCGACGTATTCACATTTCCGCCTTCCTTTTTCGGAAAGACAATCGCGTGGGATAATTATTTGAAGGTATCGGACCGGCTTTCGTTCCCCCTGCTTTTGGGGAATACGATCATTGTGACGCTACTGGTGCTGATCGGCCAGATTTTTACCTCGACGACTGCAGGATTTGCGTTCGCTTATTTAAAATTCCGCGGGAGAGAAATTCTTTTCCAGATTATATTGCTGGCGATTATGATACCGTATCATGTGCTGCTTGTACCGACGTTTGTGCTGTTGCGGGATATGCATTTGCTGGATAATCTGCTTGCGCTCGTGCTGCCCGTGCTGGTATCGCCGTTTGGGATATTTTTGATGAGGCAGGCATTTCGCGGTATACCGCGTTCGCTGGCCGAAGCGGCAAAGATTGACGGGTGCAATCCCCTGGGTATTTACAGCAAAATATTCATGCCGCTGGTGATTCCGGCGATCACTACGCTTGGAATCTTTATTTTCGTGGGCAATTGGAATGACTTCCTCCGTCCGTTGATTTTCCTCAGCAGTAACAAGCATATGACGCTGACGCTTGGGATCTACGCCATGCAGGGTACGTATTCAACGGATTGGGGAACGTTGATGGCGACGGTAACGCTTAGCCTCCTGCCGGTCATCGTGATGTTCCTTTTGGTGCAGGACTTATTTGTCAAAGGCGTAGCGCTGTCCGGCCTTAAGGCCTGAGAGGAGAACATGTATGGAGAACTACGAACAGAAGATCCGGGAAATCGATCAAAAGCTGCGCGATGTCGCAGAAACAATTGCAGACAAGGATCCGGCGCGGCCAGCCTATCACTTCCATGCTCCTTCTCAATGGATGGATGATCCCAACGGCATCATTTACCATGACGGATACTACCATATGATGTACAGCTTGAATCCGGATACGGATCAATTCAGGGCCGGCATGGTTTACAAAACCGGTTCCAGCCGCTGGTCTCCTGACGATCCCGACTGGACGGGCGGAATCACCGTATGGGGACATGCGCGAAGCCGGGATTTGATTCACTGGGAGCACCTGCCGGTTGCTATCTATCCCGATCAGAAGCGGGACGAGCACTATATATGGTTTGGCTGCACGGCGATCAACGACGAAGGAGTTCCGGTGGCGATTTATACCAGCATCGGATACCGGCGAAACCCGACGGATTCCGCGGAGCAGTGGATTTGGTTTGGTGATAACGATTTGCTGAAATGGCGTCCGGGCGGTGAGAAGAACCCGATTCTGACCGAGGAACTGCACCATGACGTCAAGTTCTGGGAGTGGCGCGACCCGTTTCTTTTTCGAAACGAAGGCCGGGCATATCTGATCCTTGGAGCGAAACAGGACGCCGCAGATGGAGGCAAAGCGGTCGTACTGCTTTATGTGGCTCTGGACCGCGCCTTTACCCAATGGGAGTATAAAGGGATACTGTTTTCATATCCCGACCCAAAGCTGCGGAGTATTGAGTGCCCCAATCTGGTGAAAATCGGTGATCAATGGCTCTTGACGGTTTCCCCGCACGGGCCGGTGGAGTACTTCATCGGCGATGTTGATTTTGAGGCTTGCCGGTTTCAATGGCAAAAGCGCGGTTATGTCGATCGAAGCACGAACTTCTATGCGACGAACATCCTGGAAGATTCTCAAGGCCGTCAACTGCTGTGGGGAGCCGTAGAGGGATTTCAGCATACATCCGGCTGGAACGGCATTAACTCTTTGCCGAGGAAGATTCAGATATCTGATGGAAAGCTATCGCAGCAGCCTCCCAAGGAACTCCAGAATCTGCGTCAAGGACAGGCGACGAGCCTTCCGTCAGATGGAGTTTTGGAATTTGATGTGGGCACCTTTGAAATTGCGCTGGAGGTGCAGGGGGACGCGAGCATAACGATCATGGGAGAAGCGGCAGCAATCGAGATTTCGGCCGGAAACAATGCGATTCGCCTCGGTGATTACAACGTGCCTGTCAATCTCTCCGATCCGGTTCGTTTGCGTATCTTTCTGGATGTGTCGGTTGTCGAGCTATTTATCGGGGAGAACGAGTGCGTAACGCTTGTTACGCCTCCGATCAGCAAGGGTGCATTACAGCTGCATGGCGGATGCACGCAATGCAAAATATGGAAGCTGAAAAACCGGGGACTTTTCTCATACTGGGAGGATAAAGCGTAACACAGCCGTATGATTATGAATTCTCCGGGGAAGACGGACCCGGTTTCTTTGGATAAGCAAGTTGTATCTTATGTGTTTGCACAAGCATATCCCTTGACGATGCAGTTGATTTAAAACCGCTGCGTTTTACCGGTCAACGGACTTGTGAAGGAAAGGTAGGGATTCCTGTTGGACGACGCGACAAAAACTGCATTAAACAAACGGGCTATGGAGATACGAATAACGGGACTCAAAATGGTGGAGGCTGCGCGTTCCGGACATATCGGCGGGGCGTTTTCAATGGCGGAACTGATGGCGGTATTGTATTTTGACAAGATGAACATACGCCCGGATCAACCGCACTGGCCGGACCGGGATCGTTTTGTGCTTTCCAAAGGCCACTGCACGGTCGCGCTTTATCCCACCCTAGCGCTTCGGGGGTACTTCGATACCGGTCTGCTTCAAACATTTAGAAAAATTGACGGGCATTTATCCGGCCATGCGGAAATGCATCATGTGCCCGGCGTGGATATGTCGACGGGCTCATTGGGACAGGGATTGTCAACAGCCGTTGGTATGGCCGTTGGCGCTAAGCTATCCGGGAAAGCGCTGACCGTTTATGCTGTGATAGGGGACGGAGAGGTGCAGGAGGGGCAGATTTGGGAAGCTTGCATGTATGCAGGCGCACATCGGCTGGATAACCTGGTGGTGATTGTCGATTCCAACAAGGTGCAGCTCGACGGAATGGTTTGCGAAATACTCAATACCGGTGACCTGAAGGCAAAATTCGAAAGCTTCGGGTTTTTTACGCAATCGGTTGACGGCCATAACGTTGAAGCCCTGGCGCTGGCTGTCGACTGCGCGAAAGCTGAAAAAAACCGGCCGTCGATGATCATCGCCAATACCATCAAAGGGAAAGGGGTTTCCTTTATGGAGGGGAAATGCGAGTGGCACGGCAAAACTCCATGTGCGGATGAGTTTAAAGATGCGTTTGAGGAGCTGTATGTAAACGCGGCAGAATGTGGGGGTGTGTACGGTGGATAAGATCGCGACGCGTTATGCCTATGGCGAAGCATTGGCGGCGGAAGGAAAGGATCCGAGGATTGTTGCACTGGACGGTGATGTGTCAACATGTACCATGTCGGTAATCTTTGGCAGACAATATCCTAAACGGTTTTTTAACGTGGGGATCGCGGAAGCGAATATGATCGGTATGGCGGCGGGATTAAGCACGATGGGATATATTCCCTTTGTTCACGCGTTTGCGATGTTCATGGCCGGACGTGGATATGATCAGATACGGAATTCCGTTTGTTACCCGCGCCTTAACGTCAAGTGCGTTGGAACCCATGCGGGATTGTCTGTCGGAGAGGACGGCGCGACCCACCAATGTATCGAAGACATCGCTTTAATGCGGGCAATACCCGGTATGACGGTTGTATGTCCCGCAGATGCAATTGAGACTGAGGCAGCTGTTAAAGCGCTAATCGCCTACGACGGGCCTGCATACCTGCGGCTTGGACGGCTTCCCGTTGAGATCGTCAATGATCATAAGGATTATACCTTTACGATCGGAAAGGCGAACCTTCTGCGGGAGGGAACGGACGCAACCATTGTTGCGACGGGCTTAATGGTGCCGAAAGCGCTGATAGCCGCCGATGAATTGAAAACGGAAGGGATCTCCGCCAGGGTAATCAATATGCATACGGTCAAGCCGCTGGATACGGATGCGGTTCTGAAGGCTGCCAGGGAAACCGGCTGCATTGTGACCGCGGAGGAGCATAGCGTTTTGGGCGGACTGGGCGGATCGGTTGCGGAAGCCGTAACGGGCGGATATCCGGTACCCGTAGTGCGGGTAGGGGTTAACGACGTCTTCGGGCGTTCTGGCAATGCGCTGGAATTATTGAAATTGTATGGCCTGACAAAAACGGAGATTAAAAACGCTGTCAAATCAGCGGTTTCAATGAAAAAGCCTTAAGATATAAACCTTTCTCATTGTCGATACCTCCATTTCCCCCCGGCGAGAAGGAACTGCGTGTTGAGCGAGCAGCATTGCAGTTCCTTCTCCAGTTCGTACTTGTAATCAGTTTATTGTGATTATATTTGATTTGTGTGCATTTGAAATTCAATCGTAAATATTTCTGGTAAGCGCATGCCAAAAGGCTAATGCGGACCATTATGATACATATCAGTTGCCATCTATTGATAAAATAAAATTTATCGGTAGATAGTTTTCTATATGCTGCTAAAAGCTCTTATATGCAAGGGATGCAGGGTATTGTGATGTATAACAGTTTATCAAGGGTGTTAGTTATTTCAAATCCACCGTATTGTGCTAATAGGAACGATTGAGTTATATTATTATTGAAGTACCGTCAAAAGCTTTGTGCAAATTGGTCAGCAGCTTTTGAAGACTTAAGAACTGAGATATCCAATAAAGGTATTGTATATCCGCAAATGAAAATCCTCGATATGTGTTACTGGCAAGCCGGGTATAATATAGAACAACGAAGGTAAATGCGGTATATCCAAGGTTGCGAGCACATTTGTGGTCAACAATAGGGTCAACAAATCTCTGAAACACCGCTATACACTCCTAAACGATACTTGCCTGAATAAGCCTCACCCCCCAAGTTATCAAAGAAAGCTCGATGATATGCTACGAGAACGTACGTTCTCGTAGCAAATGGGGTTCAAGAGGCCGAAGGTTCAAATCCTTTCACCCAGACCATTAAAAAGTCCCGATAACTCGGGACTTTTTGCGTGTATGCATCTGATAATTGTTTGTAGAATATGCTTGATGGTCAACAAAATGATTAATAAAATAGTCAATATAAATATTTGAGTATATCTGCACACTAGAATTCGTTGGTTCGAACCCAGTCGAGCATGCCATAAAATCCTTGTATGTAAAAGATACAAAGGTTTCTATTTTCTGTAATCACGAGGTGCGCGGGAGTGCATTGCGCTACAGCATATAATAGAGCAAAAAACAGATTATCACACGATGTCTTACGGTATGTCAATAAAAATGATTTAGAGATGCTTGGCTCAAATCAATCAATTCTTTATTGTTGTTGATGGACAAGCCGTCCCAAAGATCCTTAAAGTTTTCGCGGCTAAGCGGGCTGACTTTAAAAACTCGTCCACCGTGATGACCAAGTCCTTTGCCACAAGAGAGCTCTTGCGTCATTGTTGGAACTTCCGCAAGAGCAGAACCCATTAATGACACAACTAAAGTAATCGCCATCAGCAGTCAAAGGAATTTTTTTATAAAGCTTCCTCTATTATAATAATTATCGCCTATTTGACATATGCCCTAGTCTATATCATAAATATATTTCACCATGTTTGGATATACAGGAAATTCTTTGGGAAATGCGTCAGATTGGGGTTGCAAAAAGTATTTCAACATGAAAAATGTAATATATGGTGTAATTTAAGCTGAAAAAATACACTTAATTTCTGAAGTATACCACTCTTGTAAATCCAGCAGGATACTCTACCATATAAAGTACAGAAATGGTGGATTGTATATCCACATCAATATTAAAGGAGGCTTACTCAATGAAAAAGGCGCTCGTCTATCTTATTTGTCTCGTGATGCTTTTGGCTGTCGTACCCGCATCCGCGGATGACACGGTCACCCTCCGCTTCTCATGGTGGGGCGGCGACAGCCGCGCGGCGGCTACGCTGGAAGCCATCGAACTGTACCAGCAGCTCAATCCGAATGTAAAAATCGAGGCCGAGTATTCCGCGTTTTCCGGATACTATCAGAAACTCATTACTCAATTGGCATCCGGCAATGCTCCTGATTTATATCAGGTAGACCAGGGCTGGGTAGCTGAACTCTATGCCCGCGGCAATGCATTTGCCGACATGGCCCAGTTCGGCGATACCATCGACACCAGCACCATCCCCGAAAAAATGCTGGAAGACTATTGCGTCAAGGACGGACAGATTGTCGTGCTGCCGCTTGGTTACAACGGCACGGTGTTCCTGTACAACAAAACTCTGCTCGCAGATTACCTGGATGAAAACGGTGAACTGAAGGACCTGACCTGGGATGAGTTCTATGCTATCGGCGCCGACTTGCATGAAAAAGACCCCGATGCCTATATGACCGTATCCATTACAGACGGTTATGTACGCTATATGCTTAAGCCAATCCTGGAGCAGATTACCGATAAGATCTCTGTGCAGGATGATTTCACACTGGGTTTCACCGTGGAACAGATGGCTGATGCATTTACCATTTTCAATGAAATCTTCACCAGCACCACAGCGCAGCCGTATGCGGAGAGTGTCGTGTATGATTCCCTGCAAAACAACCCTTATTGGCTGAACGGTAAAATCGGCGGCGTATTCCTTTTCTTCTCCAATGTCGATAACGAGATCCAGGGCCTGGATTACGACTGGGGCGTTATGGCGCTGCCGAAGATGGAAGGCGCACTGACCAGCGGTCAGGAATCAGGCCCGTCTCTGATGGTCGCTATCAACTCCTCTGCTGATGATGTCAAGCAGCAGGAAGCCGCCAAATTTATCAACTGGATGATCAACGACCAGGAAGCATCCATGATTCTGAAAACCGAACGCGGCGTACCGGCTTCTTCCTCGGCATTGGCCGTATTAACGGACAACAACCTGCTGAGCGCGATGAAAGTGAAATCCATCGAGATTTCCAACGCAACGGTTGGGTTCCGTAACGGCAACTATGAAATGGATTCCTCCATCCACGCGATCTTCGTCGAAAAGATGGAGAAAGTGATTTACGGCATGGCAACGCCGGAGGAGGCCGCACAGGAACTGTATGACGAACTGACCGTCCGCCTTGCGGAGATGGCACAGAGCAACTAGTCCGAGGAGAGCAAGCAAGACCGATCCTCGCGGCGATGTATGGGAGCGTCCGACATATTTCTTCTGTTCTTTGATGCTCCTTGCAGACGGGAAGGATATACCGCCTTTTTCCGGCGGTATATCCTTCCTCAAATCAGGACGATTCAAGAAAAGCGCGTTTTACATTCAATCAATGGAGAAACCGGAGAATCATGGTGAAAGGAGAGCGACTGATGCGTATAAAACGGCTGCGTACGGTTCACGGTTATTTATATATCGCACCATGGTTAATCGGATTTTTTCTTCTGACTCTGTACCCGTTTATGATGTCCCTGTTTTATTCCTTTACGAATTTTGACATGTTTTCCTACGAATGGGTGGGCTTCAGCAATTATATAAAGATTTTTACGAGCGACAGGGTATTTGTTAACTCCCTGACACGTACGCTGCTGTATACAGCCGTCTCGGTACCGCTGAAACTGATCATGGCACTGGGCGTAGCGCTGCTTTTGGCGCGCGGGCTGAAGGGAATCGGCATCTATCGCACGGTGTTCTATATCCCTTCACTTTTAGGGTCCAGCGTTGCCTTGGCTATTATATGGAAATACGTATTCAAATCGGATGGACTGCTCAACATGCTTTTAAAGGCAGTGGGCATATCGGGTTTGAATTGGCTCGGCGATTACAGGATCGCCATCTATACGCTGATGCTGCTGCCGATGTGGCAGATGGGTTCGCCCATGGTGCTGTTTTTGGCAGCGCTGAAAACCGTACCGAACGAATTGGTGGAAGCCTCCAGGATCGACGGCGCAACCAGGCGGCAGACCTTCGTACATGTCACCCTGCCGATTATCTCCCCGGTTATTTTCTTTAATATCATCATGCAGACGATCGAGCTGATCCAGATGTTTACCCCGGCTTATATTATCACCAAAGGCGGGCCCGCAAAAACGACCTATTTCTATTCCTTGCTTTTGTACGATACATCGTTCCGGGATTTCAAGATGGGGTATGCCAGCGCGCTGTCGTGGGTGATCTTCATCATTATCATTGTGTTTACATTGGTCATGTTCAAGCGCTCCGGCCGATGGGTACACTATGACGACGTGAAGTGAGGGATATGTGTATGAAGGCTTTGAAACGTAATTTTCCGCCATACCTCATTCTCACACTGCTGGCAGTTGTCATCGGGTACCCGCTGGTATGGCTGTTTTTCTCGTCTTTTAAGGAAAGCTCGGAGATATTTGCCTCGATCAGCCTGCTGCCAAAACATTGGTTCGTCAATGGCTATATAGATGGCTGGGTGTCCACCTCGCAGTCGCCGTTCTCGTTGTTTTTAATCAACTCGCTTAAGCTGGTAATCCCGACAGTGGCGCTTACCTGCGTATCCTCGGCTCTGGTGGCGTACGGGTTTACCCGTTTTACATTCCCAATGAAAAAGTTCTGGTTTGCCGTCATGATCTCGACCATGATGCTGCCAAACACCATTCTGGTCATCCCGCGCTATATTCTGTTCGACCGCTTTGGCGTGCTGAACAGTTACAATCCGTTTTATCTGCTTGCGCTGTTTGCGGCAAATCCGTTTTTCACTTATTTGCTGGTGCAGTTTTTCCGCGGTATTCCCCAGGAGCTCGACGAAGCGGCAACTATCGACGGCTGCGGCCGATTTGCCATCCTGATGCGGGTTATCGTGCCCCTTGCGGTGACGCCGCTGATTACCGTAGCGCTGTTTCAAACCATGTGGACATGGAATGATTTCTTCAATCCGCTGATTTATATCGACACGGTCAAATACTACCCGGTTTCGCTGGGGCTGCGTCTTGCCATTGACGCCGATTCGGTGATCAACTGGAGCAAAATCATCGCGATGACTGTGGTCAGTATCTTACCGCTGGTTCTGATGTTTTTGTTCTTGCAGCGCTATTTTGTGGCGGGAATCGCAACAACCGGTTTGAAAGGATGACAGGATAATGATGGAACAGGACCGTGTGTTAAAAAACGTAGATGTACTGGTGGTTGGCGGCGGTATGGGCGGCTGTGCGGCTGCCATCGCCGCCGCCAGAGCCGGAGCGAAAACCCTGCTGGTGGAACGCAGCGGCTTTTTGGGCGGAATCGCGGCATCCAGTATGATCTCCAATATCTATAATCATTACATCACCCGGGATGAACGCCTGGTGATGCGCGGTATCGGAATAGAGCTGGCAAAAAGGCTTGTGGACCGCAATGCCGGAACCCCGGAATGGATGTACCACGACGGGCGCCTGGTACACGATCCCGAGCAATTGAAACTGGTGTTTGACGAAATGCTTAGCGAGGCAGGCGTTGAGGTTCTGCTCAATACCGCGGCTTATGCGCCCATCATGAGCGGCGATACTGTCACGGGCGCGCATGTGGACACGGCGGCAGGCCGGTTTGCGATTCAAGCGGCAGTAACAGTGGATACAAGCGGCGAATGCGATATTATTTGGGAAGCCGGCGCGCCGGTACGCAAGGCTGCCGGGCTTGCGACGCTGACGTTTAAAATGGCAAACGTTAATCTGGAAGCGTTGTATTTGCACTTTAAGGCGCATCCCGAAACCTTCCCTATCGGCATCGACGCGATGAAGAATTTCAAGGAATTTGAAGACGTTTGGCTGAACCGGCATGTATTGTATTTCCCGCATTCAGGAGGGGAAGACTGGGATATATTCCAAAACGCCATCCGAAGCGGCGAATTTAAAAAGGAGATCGGCTCGATCTTCGGTATGGACTCGGCCTGTATCATCGGCATGAAGGGCATGGGAACGGCAGTCATCAACTCGCAGTTTTGGCGGATCGTATCCATCGATCCCCGGCAGGTGACGCCGGCGGAGTTTGAGGCCTATCAGATGTGCTACTACGTGGCTGATTTTATGATCAAGCATGTCCCGGGATTTGAAAATGCGTATGTTGCGCAGATATCCGATGAAATTGCCATCCGTGTCAGCCGCGGGATTGTCGGGGAGGAGACTTTCGATAAGGACGAAAGAACCGTCAGGGACATCATCGAATCCAACGATCCCACGGCAAACGGCACGGATATTGAATACCGCATCCTCCGTTCGGTCAAGGCCGATCCCCGGTATGTAAAATCCGACAAGCAGGACGAGGGGAATATCTATACCGACGATGTTATTGCTTGCCGGCCGATCCAGAAGAATTTCAAGCTGACCGGAGAATTCGTCAGCCAATACACGGTGGATATTCCCTACGGCATCATGCTTCCTCTGGGCGTGGAAAACGTGCTGTCCGCCAGCGGAAAAGGCGTTTCGGCCGTACCGCAGACCATGCTTCGGTATCAGTCCGCAAGCATGGCATTGGGGCAGGCCGCCGGGGTTGCCGCCGCGCTGGCGTCGCAGACGGCTACGACGGTACGCAAGCTGCCAATCCGCACGCTGCAGCAGGCCCTGATCAGGCAGAACGTATACCTTGGAGGACCCGATCGCCTCAGAGAGCTCGGCCTGAAGGAGGAAGCATAATGAATGAGATGCGCAATCCCGTGACAATGCAATGTGATATAATGGTGGTACGTGGAACCCTGGAAGGCTGTGCTGCAGCCATCACTTCGGCCCGTGCCGGGAAATCCGTCATCATGGTCGAAAAGTCGGGTTCTCTGGGCGGCATGGCATCCAACGGGCTTTCCGTATGGATGGAACCCTGCGATAAAGACGACAGTATCGCTCCGATCCGCGCGGAAATCCTGCAGCGGCTTGGATGTGCGGACGGAGCCGCCGGCGCGCTGTATCCGGACCAGAAGATGAAAGTCGTGCTTGGCGAACTGCTCAAGGATGCGGGCGTGACCTGGCTGGATCATGTGTTCCTTTCTCAACCGATTACGGAAGACGGCGTACTGAAAGGTTTTTTTGTCAACGGGAAGACCGGCCCGATCCGGATCGGTTGTAGCCAGGTAATCGACGCTTCGGATACACTGGAGACCGCCGGAATGCTGGGACTTGAGCAAACGTCGTTTAGCGGAAAGGTTTCCGTGGCTGTGAAAATGAACGGGCTGAACGAACGGGCTGTGAACGTGGAACAGAACCCGGCTGGCGGAAAAATCGGCTCGCTGCACACAGAACTTTCAAAACAATACGGCGAATTGACATTTGTCTGCGATGAACTGTGCGTGATGCTTCGGGACAATACAGGCGAGGCGCTGGTGTCTGGTCTGGCGTGTACCCTGCCGGCTTTCGATCCGCTTATGCTGTCGGCGGCACAGATCGGGCTGCGGCGTTTTGCATATGATCTGCGGGATCATCTGCGGAAAAGTATACCGGGCATGGACAAGCTCAATATCATCCATGTAGCGCTGCAGCTGCATGCCTACGGAATTCGGCAATGTGAAAACATCTATGATAACTTATGGATACTCAACAACAGTTCGGACAGCTATTCCAACCGCAGGGCGTTGGAGAACGGAAACAGTGCGACCGGGCTTTGATGCACAAAGGCGTAGCAGGGGGTGTATACGATGCGTACGCTCATCCTGGTGGAAGACGAGCCCGAAATCAGGCAGGGAATGCTTACGTCGATTCCCTGGGCTGAAATCGGGTTTGAAGTTTCCGCGGATTTTGGTAACGGACTTAGCGCCAAAGAATGGCTGAAAAGCAACCATGTGGATGTCGTGGTTGCCGATATCAGGATGCCCGGCTGCAGCGGTGTGGAGCTGGCGGAATTTTTATGGCGTGAAAACCGGCTGGAGACTGTGGTGTTCTACAGCGCGTACCGCGACTTTCAGTTTGCACAGGACGGCATGAAGTACGGCGTAAAACGTTATATCACAAAGGATATGGGATACCATGAGATCGTCGATGTGTTCCGACAGGTAAAAGAGGATTTGGATTTGGCATACCGGCAGGACGAAAATACGGATAGCAGCGAAAGCGAGCCCGAGGATACCGATATCATCCTGGGGAACCTGATGCGCTATCTAAAGCATAATTACAAAACCGCAACGCTGCAGACCGCCGCGGATGTTGTGCATATGAATCCCAATTACCTCAGTACCTATGTAAAAAAACATACGGATCAGAACTTCAAAACGATATTGATGGAAATTCGTATGGAGAAGGCCAAAGAACTGCTTGGCGATCCGTCCTACCGCATCGCGGACATCCGCAATCTGGTCGGCTATACGGACAGCCGCATCTTTCTGAAATGCTTCCGCTCGGTTTACCACATAAGCCCCGCCGAATACAGAAGGAATAAAGCATGACGTCCCGCCGCAAAAATCTCCTCTTTAACCGATCGCAGATCAGCCGGTATCTGATTCATTATTTGCTGCCGCTGTTGATCGCAATCACGGTCACGTTGCTGTCCGTCCGGTTTGTGAACAATTTCATCCGCTCGCAGAACGAGCGGTTTTCCAACGCCGTGGTCATCCAGCTGACGCAGGATCTCAATGATATTCTGGATGAGGCCCAGCAGGTTTCGCTGGTCTACAGCACCAACCAGTATTTCTTTGACCAGTTAAGCACGATCCTATCGCTGGAAAGTATTGGCTATACACAGTTGGAAACCCTGCGTACGCTGGAGCGCAACGTGGCAATCACCAAAGCTGTGCGCATGTACATCTCGTCCATTTATTATTGCCCCGAAAATATGGATAATGGCAGGTTTCTGGTTGCGCAGGACGGGATCGCCTATCTGAGCAATCATTTTGACGCGGATTTCATCCGGAAAGCGTGCGCCGGTGAGGCGGACGGGTTGACGCTGCGCCAGATTAAGCAGGGAACGTCGCTGCAGACTTACTACTTTACCTATGTGATGCACTCAACAAAAAGCATCACCAGCCGCGTAGCGGGTACGGTGATCATCAATCTGGACACACGCTCCATTCAAAGCTCGCTGAAAGAATACACCCGTGAACGCACCGATGATTTATTCCTGATCACCTATCAGGGCGATCAGGTGGTATTTGGCAGCGACGAGCTGCTGGAAGCCGGTGTGCAGCCCGCTGATTCAGATCGTGTGAAAGCAAACGGTACAGAGTACCTGATGGTCGCGGAAACAAAGGATGAACGAGGCTTTTCCTATCAGATCTTCGCTACCTATGCGTCACTGTATTCCAGCGGCAATTTGCTGATTGCAATTAACTTGATGGTTATGTTCTGTTTCCTGCTTCTGGGAATGGTTGTGGTATGGCATGTCAGCAAAGACCGCTACCGCGATTATATCCGCGCGGGTGATTTTATTCAGAAGCTGGACGATATGGGCTCGCGCATGATGGGTGAGGAGGTCTATGAAGCGCGGTATGAGGAAATGCAGAATTACATCCGGCTGCACCTGTCTGAAAACGAACTGAAAGAGCGTACGCTGGAACTGGAAACGCTTCGTCACCAGCTCAACCCGCACCTTTTGATGAACACGCTGCAAACCCTGAACTGGAAATTGATTCGCCGGCAAGGTGGTCATACAGAGGTGAATGTCACGATCGAGAACCTGAGCAAGATCCTGTCCTACACGTTGTATCCCGCGGACACGCTGGCCAGGATGGATGAAGAAATTCAATACACCAATTCCTATATTGCGCTGCAAAGCCACAGGCTGCCCGACGCCCTGGCGATGGACTGGAACATTCCCCCGGAGGCAAACCGGCTTCGCATTCCGCGTTTGATTTTTCAGCCCATCATCGAAAACGCCTGTAAATATGCATTTGCCGATATGACTGAACCGCCTGTGATCCGCATCGAGATGATTCAGGAAAGCGAAGGGGTATGCTTCATCATCTCCGACAACGGATGCGGCATGAAGGCGGATAAACTGCTTCAAGTGCGGCACGGATTAAAAACGGCGCCGGAAGGAAATTCCGGCATCGGGCTGTATAACACCAACAAGCGCATTCAACTGCTGTTTGGCAATCGGTATGGCCTGGATGTTGAAAGCGTTCCCGGCGAAGGCACGCTGGTATCCATCCATTTACCGAGAATCACGGATCAATAATACAAAACATCAGGCGAGAAATCCGCCAGAAGATGCGGACAGGAAAGGGATCGTATGGCATCAATTACCTATGACAAAGACAAGCTTCTGCAAACAATGGATGCAGTCGTTGTGCGGACAATGGACATGGATATGATATGGGATTGGCCCTGCGCGGTAGCATATTATGGCATTGCCGAAGCCTGGCGGACAACCGGTAAAAAAGAGTATATGGAAGCGATGAAGCAGCGCGTGGACCAGCTCATCAGCCTTGGGCTTCCGAAGATGAGCGTTAATTGTTCATCCATGGGGCACTGCCTGCTTTCGCTTTGGGAATATTCCGGGGAAGAGCAGTATGAAGTAATTGTCCGGCAGATGATCGGGTATCTGAGTACCAAAGCGCCGCGTTTTGGCGACGGGGTGATACAGCACACCGTCGCCGCGGATGCCGAATTCCCCGAGCAGGCATGGGCGGATACGCTGTTTATGGCTGTGATGCTGATGCTGCGCGCAGGAGTGCTTTGGAAAGATGAAGAGCTGATCAACGACGCTCTCAATCAGTTTGTATGGCATATCCGCTATCTGCAGGATATGGATACCGGTCTATGGTATCACGGGTATGACCATATCCAAAACAACCATATGAGCGGCATGTTCTGGGGCCGCGCCAACGCGTGGGGCGCGTATACCATGGCGAAAGCGGGCCGCATTCTGCCGCAGTGCTATCTCTATCCGCAATTTATGGATCTGGCCGGTTCGCTGAACGAGCAGCTGGCGGGGCTGAAAAAATACCAAACTGAAAATGGGTTATGGCGCACCCTTATTAACGATCCGGAAAGCTATGAAGAGGTATCCGCGTCCTGCGGCATCGCCGCTGCCATGGTGATTAAGCATAATCCGCTGCATATTCAATATATCGACAAGGCTACGGAGGGCATCCTGTGCAACATTGCGCCGGATGGGCGTGTATTAAACGTAAGCGGCGGTACGGCGGTGATGCGCGACAAGGAAGGTTACCGCGGTATCACGAAAACATGGCCGCAGGGTTGGGGGCAGGGCTTGGCTCTTGCGTTCTTGGCCGCTGTGATAGAGTATGATTCTATTACAGCGGACGGGGCATTGTAAATTAGATAAATTTGGAGCTGATTATCACAAAAATAAGCACAAGTATTTTTACTTGGAAGTTAAATGGAGTGGCTTCAGGAACTGCATTTAACTTCATTCACTGTGAAATTGGCTATATCGATGAAGAAACCATAAAATCATAACCTATCCTATTGCTAAAACCACCATTCCTGGGCGATAAGGAACTTTAAACTGAGCGAGCAGGACTACAGCCTCTGCTTTGTTTTATCAGATAAATTAAAAAAGTAATGGGATGTTATATCGAAAGACTCAACTTTCTATTTCTATATGATCCAATGAAATCGTTCTTTATAGATAGCCGGTATACTATTACTGCATTATACTGCCAATACTGTAGGGTTACCAATAACTACTTAGGAATAGTATTTTACTACTCGTGATTAACGCGATGACAACATTAATATATAATGTCTGATTCTGTAACTTGAATGATATGATCAGTTAGATTATGATTGTTGGTGAATTCTGTATGCGTGCGGAATGAGAATTAAAATCAATAATTGTTTAAATAAAGAAACACTGAGAGGAGGACTTGTTAGTGAGAAAACAGACGAGAATGCTGCGATTTTCGCTAAGAAATTTGAAGCTGCATTCCAAAGTTTTACTTCTTGTGCTTTTAATGGTTGTGGTCAATACAATTACATTTTCATTACTATATGACAGTTCTGTTGAGGCCTATACAAACCGTCTTTATGAGGACAAAGGGGAGAGTCTGCTTACGTCAATAGATAGAATTGAAACTGAAATGCGTGAATTACAAAAGGACGTTACTTCCACCGCGACCTCCAGCGAGATCCAGCTGTATATACGTGAAATGGAAACCGCTGAGTCGGGATATGAGCGTTTTCAGGCGAGAAACAAGGTGATTCAGGCTGTATACTCGTCCCTGAATCAGAAAACCTATATTTTATCCTATTATTTCCTGTTCCCGTCCAACGAGCTTACCTCTATCTCAAACGACGCATCCTTCAGTATTCTTCATCAAAACGATTCCATGCTCAACGAAATCGCCAAAGCGCAAAACGGACGGTATTTATGGCTGGGGCCTCTGGAAGGCGACAGTGAGATTCTGCTGCTCTGCCCGGTTCGGGATAAAGAAAATCTCAGCCTGGACTATATGGGAACAATCATCCTGCGCATTCAGTTATCGCGGCTTGTTTCTATTGTATCGCCTGTGACAACCTCCGGGCAGTCGCTTAACATATTTTTAGACGGTAAATTTATTTGCAGCAGCGGAGATACGATTGATTTCGATACATTGGAGATTCCGCATGATTTTTCAAAATTTACGATCGTCAAAGACAAAAGCATGGATTATTTCATCACGCGCATGAAGTCGGATTACAGTTCCTTTGAATACTTATATATCCTTGAAGATGCGACGCTGTTTTCGGAATTTCATAGTCTTCGCATATTTGCGTTTACGGTTTATAGCATCATGTCTATATTTCTTGTCATAATCGCATTGTGGATTTCAAACAGCATCACGCGGCCGCTGAAGCATCTTGTCGAACAGATGCGGCAGGTTTCATCCGTCGATTTTTCAAAGCCGAACGCAATTGTGCAAAAAGAATCCGGCGGCGGGGAAATCGGCATTCTATCCAACGCTTACCAATATATGCTGAACCGTATTCATACATTGATCGAAGAAAACTATATCAAGCAGATTGTGATCAAGGATACGCAATATCGCTCGCTCCAATCGCAGATCAATCCGCATTTTATGTATAACACCCTGGATTCGATTTATTGGATGGCAAGAGGTGAGAACGACGATGTGGCACAGATGGTATATTCACTTGGTTGTCTCCTTCGTTCCGCCACGGAAAAACCGGACGCTTACGGATGGAAGATCAGGTTGCATGAGGAGCTCACGTTGCTGGAGCACTACATTGGTATTCAGAAAATGCGCTTTTGTGAAAAGCTCAGCATCAAAATTAATATAGACGAAAGCCTGCAGAATCTGCTTGTGCCCCGTATGCTATTACAGCCGCTCGTTGAAAACTCCATCAAGTACGGCGTAGAGATGATCGATAAACCGTGCAGCATTAGCGTGAACGCGAGGATTGATTCCCGGAATCGCTTGGTGCTAAACGTAACGGATAATGGCATAGGACCGCCTGATACGCTGATGGCTTCGCTGGAAAACAACACCTTGGAGGCTTCCGGCAGCGGGATCGGCCTCAGCAATATTTTTGCCAGGATTGCGCTGCTTTATGGAGAAACAGGCAGTCTGCAAATCCATGCACGCGCTCAAGGCGGTACTGAGGTTACGATCTCTATTCCCTGCGAAAGGTCTGGTGAATAAGCGTTGTACTCGCTTCTGATCGTGGACGATGAAACAAATATCCGAAACGGCATTAAGAATTGCTGCGAATGGAAAAGTCTGAATATCAGCGACGTGCGCACTGCGACAAGCGGGACGGAAGCGCTGGAGAAAATGAACGAACATCCGTGTGATATATTACTGACAGACGTTCGTATGCCCGGAATATCGGGAATCGATTTAATCCGGATCGTATCACAGCGCTATCCGGACACGCTGTGCGCCATCTTATCCGGATACGATGATTTTACTTATGCACAGCAGGCTATACGCTACGGTACCTGTAAATATCTACTAAAACCATGCAGCGCTGACGATATCCAGGGGACAATGGTAAAAATGATTGAGCAGCTTGCACAACGCGAGGTGCGTTTAAAATACTTGAGTTCTCTTGAAGAGCGCGTCGAAAGCATGCAGCATTCTCTTTGCGCGCAGGTAATGAAGGATTATATCACGAACGCCGCGGTAACGTTTGAGCAGATAGCAGGCCAGGCAGACTTCGGGGCATTGATCAGCAAAAATCTCCGGATGCTCGTTTTCCGCATTGATCACGGAAGCGATACGCTTTGCCTTCAATCGCTTAAGGAGATCTTCGACAACCGGATGGAAGAGCAACGCCATCAGGTTTTCCTGTCCAGTTACTTCAACAATCAATTGATCACCCTGCTCACATGGTATCCGTTTGAAACGCTCACAAAGGATTTGGAAGCGATTCGCGGCGTGTATACGCAATTCCACGACAATACTATTACGATTGCCGTAAGCAACAAGATTGTGCTTCACCATATCCGCAAAACCTACCTCCATTTGCTGGCTTGTATGGAATCCGCCTTCTATAATAATAAAGAGCATCTCATTGTTGCCGGCGATCTGCCGCACAACGAAGAGCGCAACCCTTTTGAAATACCAAATCAGCAGCGTTTACTCAGCGCAATACAAGGAGGCAATCGGGAGAAAGCCACAGAGTTGCTGGGCGAATTAATCAGCATACTGGATAATCCATGCTATGCAATTGCCGAGGTTAAAGCCTATATGATTGATTTGTATGTATCAATCTGCAAGCTTGGCGGGAGTGAATATATTCTCGGCTCCTTAAAACAAGTCAATCTAATTACTGCCAGTCACAGTCTGCGGACGATTTACAATATTTTGGCTAAGACCACAGGGGATATTGCGGACAGAAACCGGAGTCTTCTTGCCAGACAGTACTCGGAGCTGGTGGTTCAGGCTATGGCGGCCATGCGGGAAAATCTTGACAATGAAAATGTCTCCCTTACATATATCGCACGCAAGATATTGTTTGTGAATCCCGATTATCTGGGACGGCTTTTCCAGCAAGACACCGGTGAGAGATTTACCAAATCCCTGACAGGGATGCGTATGGCGCGTGCCAAAGAATTACTTGTTGCAGATCATGAGATGCAAATTACATCGGTTGCGGAGCGGTGCGGGTTTGGTAGCAGCGTTCAGTATTTTTGCCGAGTGTTTAAAAAGCATACCGGCATTACACCGACTGAATACCAGGGTTTGTTCAAAGTCCGGCAGGATAAACTTTAGCCAGAAAATTTCTATTCTTTTGTACTTCAAATAGATTTAAGTAATCTAAGCAAAAATGATTACTTGATTTCCCGTCCTCGCACATGAGAGCCATGCTGAAAGCGTTGAATAAAACGATAGGCAAGGGCGGGAATATCGTTGACGAATCATGTGCTTGCGCACGCTGTATATACCGTAGGATGGAAGAAATATAGTATAAACAATCCAAGATTTCCATTTAACTATCTCTGTTTTGTTCAAAGAGACCTCGGTTTTATGCATTTACCTTTCAAACGACATCATTTACTATATGGATACAGTTTGTACGTTTTGCACCAAATATCACCCAAATTTTAAAGGAGGTACCCGGAATGAAAAGAAAACTGTTGGCCTTAGTCCTGATTCTCTGCCTGATGGCAACGCTCGTGACTGTTGTTGCTGAAGAAAACGAACCTGTAACCATCCGTTATGCATGGTGGGGTTCGCAGCTTCGCAATGACCAAACGATGGAAGTCGTTAATCTGTTTATGGAAACCTATCCATGGATTACTGTTGAGTGTGAATTCGTCGGATGGGCGGATTATTGGGACAATCTTTCCACGCAGGTTGCCGCCAATGAACTGCCTGATGTTGTGCAGCACGATCATCGTTACCTTGAAACCTATGTAAATAAGGGCTTGTTGTATCAACTGGATGAGTTTTCCGGCAACGGCATTGATCTGTCCAACGTCAGTGATGCCATCCTGTCCAGCGGTGTTGTGAACGGCGGTTTGTACGGCATCCCGATGGGTATGAATTGCTTCTGCGTAATCTATGATGCGGACACGTTTGCTGAATACGGCATCGAAGAGCCTGCGTACGACTGGACCTATGACGATTATCTGAACATCTGTGCCCAATTTGCGGAACATGGTATCTATGGTATGCATATGTCCAACTTTGAAGACCATGTTCTTTACTATCTGCGGACCAAAGGTGCCACGCTTTACAACCAGGTTGGCAAAGGCCTCGGATACGACGACGATTCCTATCTTGCCGAGTTGTTCCAAATGCGTCTGGATCAAGTGCAATTGGGATATATGTCCCCACCGGACGTTGCCAAGCAGGCATCCGGTTATGAGGATAATTTGGTTTGCCGCCGCCAGGCTGCGATGGTGACCTACTGGAGCAATGCCGCCGCGATGGTGCAAAATGGGTCCGGCTCCGACCGCACAATCAAGGTAGCGCCGATGTACGGCCCCAACTCTGATCTGGGCACATATGTCAAACCTTCCATGTACCTCGCAATGTCTCAGAACACAGAGCATCCCGCCGAAGCTGCCATGTTAATCGACTTTATCATCAACAATCTGGATGCGAACGATATCATGATGGGCGAGCGCGGCGTGCCGGTGTCCTCGGTAGTCCGTGAGCACATTGCTTCCTCGCTTAGCGCAACCAGCCAATCCATCTTTGAGCTGATTGACTATATGACCGACGGCCACTCTTCGCCGATCAATAATCCTGATCCGGAAGGCGCATCCGAAGTGGTGCAGTTGCTGCAGGAACTGGAAGAAATGGTGCTCTACGAGCAGATCACCCCAGCGGAGGCTGCCGCCACCTTCCGTGAGCAGGCGACCCAAATTCTGGAGAGCAAGTAACCAGAGGCTGTGCATCCAAACAGGTTTATATGAAGCAGAGGCTGCTGCTGTAAGCGGCAGCCTCTGCCACAGAAACAGAACTGGAGGTTGACACCGATGAGGCATCGTTTCAGGGATAATATAGCAGGATATGCTTTTATTGCTCCATGGCTGTTCTGTTTCTTTTTCTTCTCGCTGATTCCTGTCATTTTGTCGCTGTACTATTCTTTTACGGATTATGATATCCTGTCGCCACCTTCGTTTGTCGGCTTTACCAACTACATCTATTTGTTAACGGAAGATCCGAAATTCTGGAAAAGCGTATTCAATACATTTTATTATGCGTTTGTCTCCGTGCCGCTCAAGCTTCTGTTCGCTTTTTTCGTCGCCTATTTAATGAGCAAACGGCAAAAGGCAGTAGGCTTCTACAGAACGGCGTTTTACCTGCCGTCCATTTTCGGTGGAAGCGTAGCGGTTGCCATTGTATGGAGGACAATTTTCGGCTCGGGCGGCACCATACAAACGATCCTCAGCGCCGTGGGGATTCATACGCGTTACTCCATGCTGGGAGATCCCAGCGCGGCAATGTGGGTGCTGATCATTATGGCGGTTTGGCAATTTGGCTCGCCTATGCTGATATTCCTGGCGGCATTGAAGGATATCCCCATATCTTATTACGAGTCTGCGGATATCGACGGCGCAGGATCATTCAAAAAGCTGATCCATATCACATTACCGCAAATCACGCCTATTATTTTATTTAACTTCATCATGCAAATGATCACGGGTTTCCTGGTTTTTACCCAGGGATACATCATTACAAACAGCGGACCGCTTAACTCCACGCTTTTCTATGTCGTGCAGGTATACAAAACCACGTTTGAGTATTTCGAGGCGGGGCGCGGATCGGCAATGGCTTGGATGCTTCTGTGCTTTGTCGGTTTGCTTACGGCACTTATAATGAAAACCAGCGGCAAGTGGGTCTTCTATGCGGGGGATCAAAAGTGAAAATTAATAGATTAAAACGGCTGGATACAGCACTGTTCCACGCGATGTGTGTTGTTTTACTCATTATGATGCTTTACCCGGTGATATGGTTGGTTTTCAGTGCGTTCAAAGACCAGAAAGATATATTCCAAGGCGGATTTCTGCCGCAGAAATGGATATGGGAAAATTTCAGAAACGGCTGGTCGGGGTTTGGCGGAATCAGCTTTTCGATATTTTATAAAAATACCTTTATCATTGTCATCGGTGCAACGCTCCTTTCCGTATTTGGTTCCGCGCTGACGGCGTACGGATTTGCATGTATTCGCTTTATAGGGAGGGGCTTCTGGTTTTCCTGCATGCTGATTACGCTGATGCTGCCAGCGCAGGTGCTGATGATTCCGCAGTATATGCTGTTTAACTGGCTTGGCTGGACGAATACTTTTCTGCCGATGATCGTACCTTATATGGGAGGGTATGCATTCTTTATCTTCCTTAACGTCCAGTTTATACGCACGCTGCCGCAGGATATTAATGAAGCTGCGATGATCGATGGGTGCAACAAACTGCGTATCTTTTCATCAATCACGCTGCCGCTAATCAAATCCTCTCTTGTGACCTCGGCAATATTTTCATTTTATTGGCGCTGGGAAGACTTTATCAGTCCATTGCTGTATTTGAAGAAGCCGAAGCTGTATACGGTTTCCATCGCGTTAAAGATGTTCGCCGATCCCAATTCCATCACGGATTGGGGAGCGATGCTTGCCATGTCGCTGCTTTCGCTGATTCCTACGTTTTTAGTGTTCCTGTTCTTTCAACGCTATATCGTCGAGGGTATCAGCACATCCGGTTTGAAAGGGTAGCGTATGAGCTTAACGGATACACTGCGTACGCATGTGTTATCTTCCGGTGTCAGTCTGGTTGGTATCACGGATTGCGGTTTGGTGAAATGTAAGCCCTGGGATTACGACGACGATCCCGATCATTACTCTCCCTGCCGGAAAGCAGCCGTCGCGCCGCAGGTTTATGATCCATTGCTTTTAATGCCGCAGGCAAAAGCGATCGTTATCACCGGTATGTATATGTATGGCTTCGATCAGCTAACGCTTTCCACGGAAGAGTGCCCGCGCGGCAACATCGGTCCGTGGACCCGCGGTTATGTTGAGGCCGGGCGATACGCAACCGATCTGGTCGAAGGTTTTCTTCAATCCTGCGGGTATCAAACACTTTTTACAAACGAGCTCCCGTATTGTTCGCTTGCCGTGCAATGCGGCCTGGGCCAAATCGGCAACAACGGGTTTTTCTACCATGAGGGCATGGGGAGCTATATTCGCCTTGGCTGTGTGCTCACCGACGCGCCGCTGGAAACCGTCAACCACGGTACCCTGTCGAACAATGACTGCGGGAACTGCAAGGTTTGCCAACGCGTATGTCCCACCGGAGCCATGGGCGCTCAAGGCACGTTAGACGCCGATCGCTGCCTGCACCTGTGGCTGCAGGGCGAGGGACTCTATCACGAAGGAATTCCGCGCGAAGCGCGTTCCATGTGTATGAATTACCTGATGCGCACCGGGCGCTGCCTTTCGGAATGTCCGCGCAATAAAAAGCTGATTCCGCGTACGGAGTTCCCTTTTGCTTTTGAAGATAAAGATGATTCCCCGATGTTAATTCCCCTTGTACTTGCAGACGACGACGCATACCGCGCAGCGCTGCCATACCATGTTGTCAAGTATGGGCTGGAGTATATCCGCCGAAACGTTCTGATTGCTCTGGGAAACAGCCGTTCCCGCGCAGCCGTCGCCGTGTTGGCGGAGGGGCTGAGGACATTGGACCCACAATATGCTTCGCTGTGCGCATGGGCATTAGGCGAAATTGGATCTGTTCAAGCGCAAAAAGCACTGCGTAAAGCGCGGGGCATCCGCGCCGATCCCGTCATTTCGGATGAAATTAACGCGGCATTGAAAGCCGACGTCAACTGTGAATAAAGAAGGAAGTGTATCTGTTTATGAACCGGGCGAAATTAGCTGTTATTGGGTTGAATTTCGGGAAAAGCCATGCCAACAATATTGCCAAAGGCGATATGCCGGCCCAACTGGTTGCCATATCCGACATGAAACCGGATTATGCCGCGCTTGCGGATTCTTTGGGTACGAATTTCTATAGCGATTATCGCGAAATGCTGGAAAAAGAGCGTCCGGACGGCGTGATTATCGCCGTGCCGCCGAAGTTTCACAAGGCAATAGCTATGGACTGCATGGACGCCGGCGCTAATGTACTGGTGGAAAAGCCTGTTACGCTGTTTGAGGAGGAAGCCGATGAACTTGCCGCCAAGGAGATTGCCAGTGGCAAACGGATTTTGGTCGGTCAGCATCACCGCTTCGACCCATCCGTTCTGATGGCAAAGGAACGCCTCGTTTCCGGCGGCCTTGGGCAGCCGGTCGGCTTTCATATTTTCGGCATGCTGCCAAAGCCGGATTGGTATTTCAAGGACGATTACAAGCGTATGCGCGACTCCGGCGGCGGTACCGTATCCAACAACGGGATACACGATGTGGACCGAATCCGTTACGTGTGTGGTGAAATCGATACAGTCTGTGCGATGAAGGGCAATGTCGCGCGCGGGTTTGAGGTGGAGGACACAGCGGCGGTATCCATCAGCATGAAAAACGGCATGGTCGGAACGTATTATATTTCCGACAGCAGCCACACCGCAAGCGAATTTACGGATTACTATTTTGCCGCTCAAGGCACCATCCGCTTCAAGTGTTCGTCGTTTTATGCGCAGCCCGGTTTCCAAGTATATGAGGAAACGGCTCTTGGCGAGGGTTTTGCCTATGATCAGCGTTCGCGTAAGGTTGACACACAATACCTGCCGCCGCAAAACAATCACGCCAAAGAGGTGGAACACTTCTGCGACGTGATTCTCAACGGCGCGCATCCGCGCACGACCGTGCTTGACGGCAAGCGTTCCTTACAAGCGCTTAACGCGATTATCAAATCGCTTGATAGCGGAAATATGATCAAATTGGACTAAATGGAGGAAGAAGCATGTATAAAGTCGCATTGCTGGACGCGGAACATTGGCATGTACTGGGGCACCTTGAAGCGATGAAAAAGTACCCGCAGGTGCAGGTCACAGCGCTGTCGGGAGACGGCGAGTTTACAGAAAAACTGAGTAAAAACCTCGGAATCAAGCGTTACCCAAACTATCGTGAACTGCTGCAAAATGAGAAGGACCTGGATTTCGTCTATGTATTCGGTCTCTATAAGGAAACGCCGACCATTATCGATACATGCATTTCATTGGGACTTCCGTTTATTGCCGATAAGCCTTGCTGCGAGGAAGCCGATCAGCTTCTGCCGGTACTTGAACATCTCCGGGAAAAACCGGTGAAGCATGCGATCGCCCTGCAGCGAAGGTTTGCACAGCCTGTGAGAAAATACCGTGACTATGTACTGCAAAAGGCGTCTGAGGGCTGCGTTCATCTGGATATGCGGTATATTACGGCCGGGCCGTTTCGCTATGACGACATGGGCTTCCATTGGGCAAACGTAAAGGCTCTCGCACGCGGAGGCGCTCTGCTTAATCTCGCCGTTCACTATATTGACCTCGTACAGTTTTTAACCGGGGATGAGATTGTTTCTGCTCAAGGCGTTTTGAATACGGGCGTATGGGGCCTGGGCATGGATGATTTCGGCGCTGTGTTGCTCAAAACTAAAAAAGGCCATACCGCGGTGGTTGAGGTTGGGTATACGAAATCGGGATATCCGCAAGAGGATTTTGTGTTCTCCGGAAAAGATTTCTATATTACCGCGACCGCCGCGCAGAAAATGCAGCGGTTTGGTACCGTGGAAGGCGGAGAGAAGCGCGGCGAACTGATTGAAGAGGAAGCGTTCCAAGACATTCAGTTCTTCGATAGATGCCTTGGCAGCATGCTGGATTGCCTGGAAGGAAAGGGCGAGCCCGTAGCGGAGCTTACAGACGTTTATCAAGCGGTTCGATTCGTATCACAGGTTTATAAGGACAACAATTTCTAGGAGGCTATCATGAAAGTCTGTTTTTATGGAAATACAGGCCATTTCTTTACGGCATTTCTGGCCGGCAGCAGGATACCCGAGGTGGAATTCGCGGGTTATTGCCCCAGCTATTCCGGCGAAAGTATGGAACGGCTGCTGACATTTGCCGGCAAGAGCGGTACGGATTATCCCGACGGGTGGGAAATCCACGCCCGGTCAAACCAAAAGACCGGCGGACACAAATTGCTTGCGTACCAGGACTTGGAGATGATGCTCAACGCCGAGAATCCTGATATTTTGGTGATCGACGGACTCTTCACGCAGCGATACGAGCATGCGAAGGCCGCATTGCAGCGCGGTATCCACGTATACGTGGATAAACCGATTGCGCTTACCGTTGAGGAGCTTACGGATTTGTACAAAGTGATGAAGCAATCCGGGAAACTGCTATGGGCCATGCATACGGTTCGGTTTGACGCCTGGTATCACACGGCGCGCAAGATAATCAGCCAAGGTGCGCTTGGGAACATTCGCATGGTGAATTGCCAGAAATCCTATCGCTTTGGCGTGCGTCCCGATTTTTACAAAGAGAGAAAATATTACGGCGGCACCATACCGTGGGTCACAATCCATTCCATTGATATGATTCGCATGGTCACGGGCAAGGAAATGCTGTCGGTATATTCCAGGCAATCCCGCGCGCACAATCACGGCTACGGTGATATGGAGGTCATTACAAGCTCTGATTTCCTGCTTGAGGATGATATCCTCGCCACGGTATGCACCGATTATTACCGCCCGGAAAATTCGCACTCACATGACGACGACCGCATACGAGTTGTTGGCACCGACGGTATTCTGGAAGTGATCCGCGGGGCGGGCGATCATGAGGTACGCTTGATCAACAAGGATTTCAACGGGATTGTAGAGCAGCAAGAAACGCCGTTTATCTTTGAGGATTTTGTGCGTACCATCCAGGGGAAGGGCGCGAATTTGATGAGCATCAACGATTCGTTCCGAAATGCGTATGTCGCGATATGTGCGCAGAAGTCCGCCGACAAGAATAAAATCATTGCCATGCAAAATGCAAAGGAGTTATTTTCGTAATCGTTCATTGTTCTCCTTGGACTGGGAAACGGCGATGCGCTCATCTTCAAATCGCCGTTTCCCAGATTCATGGAGGATCGTGATCGGATTCAATTCAAGTTCACGAACACACGGCTAAGAGGTATGCCATGACAGATATCCTTGAACAAATCCGTCTTTGCGGTCTTCTCCCCTGTTTGACTGGGGACTCTGCAGACGATGTTGCGTCCTATTTATACGCGTTATCGGCCCGGGGGTTTCCAGCAGTCGAGATAGCGTATCCATCGTCTGGTTGGGAAAACGAGAAATTCGAAGCGTTGCTTCGCAATGCGGAAATTGACGTTATCGTACAAGCACGCGATATGAAACAGCGTGCCCTGGCGTTGAAGGCTGGTGCGCGATGGGTTTCTCTTCCGTACGCGCAAAGGTATAGCGCCGGTTTTCCCATGGCGGAAACGGATACCTCCGCCGTTTGCATGTATGAAACCGAAATGTTCGAAAAACCGCCAGGGGTTAACCGTATCGTACGGTTGATGATTGACGGGAACAATGGTTTTTCCTGCGAGCAGACGCAGACGTTCAAGCAAATTCTCATTTTCCAGAATCAGCAATCCGTACGTGCGGGTCAGGCAGCAACCTATGCCGACGCGCTTAAGCGGATGTGGGCAGATTCGCTGGAGTTTTCTCTGGTTCATATTGGCATTAATGCAAGCGGCAGTCATGAAGCGGCAAATATCGCCCGGAAGTATTCCGGCCTTCTGGGGGTACCGTATATCTACGGGAATACCTCTGATTACGCTGGCACGAGCATTGAGGTCATGAAAGATAAAGGGCGCGGTACGCATGGCCATATCGGCATTGCAACAAATGACCTGGAACGGGGTATGTACTTCGCGCAGCGCTCTGGATTCTCCTTTGATCCAGATAGTCGAAAAAATGATGCTTCAGGCCGTGCGATTCTGTATTACCTGACTGCAGAACTTGGGGGCTTCGCCGTTCATTTGCTCCAGAAATAGCATGGCAAGTTTCAAAATCCATGTTGGGTACGCATACGCTCCGTCCGCTTCAAACCAGCAAAAACAAGTACAATGCGGACAATCGGAAAGGAAGTTTCTATGATTCGGGAATGGAACGAAGAATCGCTGGACCACCGCAACGCGCTTTTATTCGCGATGGGTATCAACGACGAAGATGTCAAACGACCGATTATCGGGCTGATTAACTCCTGGAATGAGATGAACCCCGGTCATTATCCCCTGCGGGATGTGATCGAGGAAATGAAGGAAGAGATTTACAACGCCGGGATGCTGGCGCTGGAGCTGCCAAGCCTGGGCATCTGTGACGGTATTTGCAGCAATACCCCGGGCGACCGCTACACGCTGCCGACGCGCGATCTGGTTTCCAGCGAGGTGGAGACCTTGGCGGAGCTCAACATGCTGGAAGGCATGGTGATCATGGCGACGTGCGACAAAATCGTGCCCGGCATGCTGATGGGAGCGTTACGGGTGAATATCCCGACTGTGATGTTCACAGGCGGCTTCATGGCGCCGGGCGAATTGAACGGGAAGATGCTGACCCTGACCCACACCAAACAGAGCTATGCCGCGTATATTACCGGGGACATTACCCGGGACGAGTACAAGGCGGTCGTCCGCCACGCCTGCCCGACGCCCGGCGCCTGTCCGTTCATGGGCACGGCCAATACCATGTGCGCCGCCGCGGAGGTTCTGGGGTTTTCTCCGCACGGTAACGCGAGCGTGCGCAGCCAGACACCGGAGTGGCATGAACTGGCTCGGCAGGCGGCACGCACAGTGGCCCAGGCGGTCAAAGACGGCAAACGGCCTCTTGATTTTCTGTCGCAGGCCAGCATGGAAAACGTGGTTCGCTATATGATGGCAACCGGCGGCTCTACTAACAGCCTTCTGCATATTCCCGCCATCGCGCGGCAGGGCAGGTTCGATATCACGCCCGAAACGTTCGACCGTATCAGCCGCGATGTGCCCGTGGTGAGCACCATTTATCCCAACCATCCTAAATACACAATGGCAGATTTCTCCAAAGCGGGTGGGCTGGGTGCCGTGGTGAAGGAACTGGTCTCGGGCGGCAAAATGGACGCGGAAGCCGGCGGTATGTTCGGTACGATCGGCATGATGGCGCAGGCGAGTGAGAACAAGAATCCGGACGTCATCCATTCCGTCGCACAGCCTGTGAACGCGCAGGGCGGCCTGGCGGTGCTGCATGGCAACATTGCCACAGAGAGCGCAATCGTCAAGTTCAGTGCTGTGGAAGAAGCCGCCTGGCTGTTTTCCGGTCCCGCCAAAGTGTTCGATTCGCAGGATGAGGCATGGCGCGCGATTTTGGAAGACAAAATTGTGGCAGGCGATGTCGTGGTCATCCGCTACGAAGGTCCCAAGGGCTCTCCCGGGATGCCCCATATGGAAACGTTTATGGCAGCGGTGTTGGGTAAAGGACTGGGAACGAAAATCGCGCTCGTCAGCGACGGACGGTTTTCCGGCGCGACGGGCGGGCTTGCCATCGGACATGTCACCCCGGAGGCGTATGACGGCGGCAATATCGCGCTGGTGCAGGACGGCGACATCATTCATATTGATATCACCGGCCGCAGCCTGACGGTGGATGTAGAGGAAGCGGAGTTCGCCCGCCGCCGCGAAGACTGGAAACCGGTCTGCAAGAAAGCGACCGGCTGGCTGGAGCTATACCGCAAGAACACAACCAGCGCTCATCGCGGAGCTACGATTTACTGGGATTAAACCGCATATACGAAGCTTGGAAGGGGAGCAGGACGGTGGTCAGTTTAAAAGACGTGGAGGAGAAAGCAGGAGCCTCCACCGGCACCGTATCCCGCGTTCTTCCCAACAAACCGTTGGTCAACGTTCAACACACGGATGCGCGTGATGGACGCCGTACGGCTGTTGGATTACCTGCCAAATAAACTGGCAAAAGCCCGCAGCCGGGGTATAGCAGCACAATCACGTAGATGCTGCCCAGCATTCAGAACATGAACTTTCCAACGATCGCGCGCTGATACAGCCGCCTCTTTCCGCCGTGGCACAGCTCCTGTACGAGATCGGCGAGTTGGCAGCAACAAAGCTGATTCGCCAAATTGTGCACAAGGAGAAAACGGGGCATCTCGCGACGCCGCAGGTAGATATTCTCAAAACCGATTTCATCATTCGCAAATCTATCCGATAGATCAGTAAGGGGGGAATTCCAATGGCTTCCCATGAAATATTCCAATTTCCAACCCTCATAGCGCTGCGGGACAAAATTACCGCGTTGGGCGTCGACATCGCGCTGTCGGAGGACTTGTCCCCATTGGCGGAACAGGTAAAAATTGGCGGAAAAACGACGCCAAATTCGTTTGCCGGGCTTCCGATGGAGGGCTGTGATTGTAATCCGGACGGTTCACCCAGCGAGCTGGTGGAACGACGTTATATGCGCTTTGCGGGCGGCGGAGCCGGGCTTTTGTGGTGGGAAGCGTGTGCCGTAGTAGAAGAAGGGCGCGCCAACGAGCTGCAGATGATGCTTACAAAGGGAAACCAGGGACACTTTGCCGCGCTGCTGCAAAAGACAAACTCGGAAGCAGCCCGGCGCAACGGCGCAGCGCACCGACCGGTAAACGTACTGCAGTTGACGCATTCCGGGCGTTATTCTCGGCCTGTGGGGCACAAACTCGCGCCGATCATACCGCAGCATGATCCGATTTTAGATCCCCGCGTGGGGCTCGCGCCGGACGCGCCTGTGGTAACCGACGCGTATCTTGACGATCTGATCGGAAAATACGTAGCATCGGCAAAGCTTGCGCAAGGGGCCGGTTTCGATGGCGTGGACGTGAAAAGCTGCCATCGCTACCTGCTCAGCGAACTGTTGGCAAGCCATACCCGTCCAGGGAAATACGGCGGCAGCTTTGAAAACCGCACCCGTTTTCTGCGCGATACCATCACGGCGATCCGTACGGAACTCGGCAAGGACTTTATTGTCGCCTGCCGGTTCAATGTGTTCGACGCGCATCCGTATCCCTATGGATTCGGCGAGGATACACGGGATTTCTGGAAGTTTGATCCCACAGAGCCTATGGCGCTGATCAGGATGCTGCGGGGGCTTGGGGTGGATTTGCTGAGCAACTCCGCCGGCAATCCCTATTATATCTATCCGCAGGTGACGCGTCCGTTTGACAAGTCCAGTTCCGGCGTGCCGATTCCCGACGAGCATCCTCTGGAAAGCGTAGCTAGGCTGTTTTCGTTTTCCAGCCGCATTCAGCAGGAGGCCGGCGATATACCGGTCGTGGGCAACGGCTATTCATGGCTCAGGCAATATCTGCCCTATGCAGGCGCGGCGAATATCGCGGCGGGGCATTGCAGTATGGTGGGGCTTGGCCGTTCCGCCTTTGCGTATCCGGATGCGCCGCGCGACGTGCTGTCGGGAAAAGGAATGGATCCCAAGTTATGTTGCACGACCTGCTCCAAATGTACGCAAATTATGCGCGACCATGGCAGAGCGGGCTGTGTGATGCGCGACGCAAAAATCTACGCACCGCTGTATAAGCAATACCATGAAGAGGCGGAAGCGAGGGAAAAGAAATGAGCGATTCTATGGTCAGCCGTGTCGGTCGCGTGATTGCAGAAGGGCAAACGGATTTTTTCACGCGCACCGTAGCGCTGCCCAAAGAGGATTCCGTGATCATCGCCGTACGGGCGAGCGCGCTTTGCGGCAGCGATCTGCATATCTTCAAAGCTAAGCACCCCAGCGTACCGCTGCCCGCGACGATCGGGCATGAGTTTTCCGGCGACATTGTGGCGGTCGGCAGCGGTGTGACGCATCTGCACGTCGGAGACCGCGTGACAGTGGAACCCTGCGAGGCATGCGGCATCTGCGATGCCTGCCTGCATGGCGAATACGGCAGCTGCGATAAGCTCAGCTTCATCTACCGCAAGGGCGATGGAGCGATGGCTGATTATATTACCGTCAAAGCGTCCAGTGTATTTGTGCTGCCGGATACGCTCAGCTATGAAGCCGGAGCGTTGATAGAGCCGCTGGCAGTGGCCGTGCACGCGGTGCGACGCGCGGACGTGCGCATGGGGCAAACGGTACTCGTACTCGGCGCAGGTGCGATCGGGCTGCTGGCCGCGGCGTTATGCAAGCATTCCGGTGCGGCAGACGTGATCGTTTCCGATTATTCCAAGTTCCGGTTGGACATGGCCAGGGAGCTTGGCGCAACCTGTGCGGTCAACCTCGCGGAAGGGAGCGATTTGGAAACGATCGTCCGGCAGAGGACCGGCGGCAAGGGTGTGGACCGGGTGCTGGAATGCGTCGGACGCCAAGAAACCTTCGTGCAGGCAATGACCCTGGTGTGCAAACAAGGTCTGGCGACGGTGGTCGGTATTTTTGAACAGCCGGAGATCACCATTCCCGTCATGAAACTGGTCACCAACGAAATCCGCGTGCAGGGCTCACAAGGCTATTGCTGGGACTTTCCCATTGCCATGCAATTTGCCCGGGAGATCGCACTTGAGAAACTAATCACGCATCAGTTCCCGCTGGATCAGCTCCAGCAAGCGCTTACCACGGCGCTTGATCGTACGCAAAATACGGTAAAGGTGATACTGAAACCATAAATAAGAGGGGGGCTCCCTGGATGAAATTGACCGCCATCGTTACCGGCGCAAGCCGCGGCATCGGGCTTGCGATTGCCGTGCAGCTGGCAAAAGATGGATACAATATTGCCGTTCTGGCTACGCGGGACGCTGAGGAATACGTGGATCATATACGCGAGATTGAGGCGGAAGGCGCGCAGGTACTGTACGTCAAAGGAAACGTCAGCATAGCCGAGGACAGACAGCGGCTGGTGAGCGAAACCGTGAAGACCTTCGGTGCGGTTCATCTGCTGGTGAACAACGCGGGTGTGGGGCCAAAGCAACGCAACGACCTGCTGGAAATGACGGAGGAAAGCTGGGATCGTGTCGTCGGCATTAATACCAAGGGCACGATGTTTTTAACGCAGCTGGTCGCCAAACAAATGATCTCGCAGAAACAGGAAGGCAAGAAGCGCGGAACGATCATCAACATCAGCTCTTGCTCGTCTGTCGTATCGTCCACCAACCGCGGTGAATACTGCGTATCAAAGGCGGGGGTTTCCATGCTGACGACGCTTTTTGCCGACCGGCTGGCGGCAGAGGGTATCCTGGTGCATGAGGTGCGCCCGGGTGTTATCGCCACAGACATGACAAGCGGTGTCAAGGCACGCTACGACGCCCTGATAAAAGAAGGCCTTTTTCCGATTGCGCGCTGGGGTACGCCCGAAGATGTCGCCGGAGCGGTTTCCGCACTGGCGAGCGAACGGTTTTTGTACTCTACAGGCAACTATATCGACGTGGACGGCGGATTTCATATCAAACGGCTGTAATGCAAAAGGAGGATGCGGATGCGGGAAGAACGCGTGGCTGCAGGCGCATGTTCACTTCCGGTTTATTCGCTGAACACAGTGGTTGTCGGCACGGGTGCCGCGGGCTACAATGCGGCGGACCGGCTGTACGCTTACGGGCAGCATGATATCGCCATGGTGACGGAGCATGTACTGGCGGGCACCTCCCGTAACAGCGGCAGCGACAAGCAAACCTATTATAAGCTGACCCTGTCCGGAGACACGCCCGACAGCGTGTGGGAAATGGCGGAAACGCTCTTTTCCGGCCAATGCGTGGACGGCGATCTGGCGCTATGTGAAGCGTCGCTCTCCACACAGTGCTTTTTAAAGCTGGTGGAGGCGGGCGTTCCGTTTCCGCATAACCGCTACGGCGAGTATGTCGGGTATAAAACCGATCATGATCCGCGCAACCGGGCGACGAGTGTCGGCCCCTATACCTCTAAAAAAATGACGGAGTGTCTGGAAGCGTCGGTGGCGCGAAAGGGTATTCGTGTCTTTGACAATATGCAGGTGATTCGTGTTTTAAGCGACGGGAAACGCGCCATCGGGTTGCTTTGCCTGGATACTTCAAAACCGAAGGAAGACGTGTTTGCGCTGTTCAACTGCAAAAATATCATTTTCGCAACGGGCGGTCCGGCGGGCATGTACCGTGACAGCGTATATCCGCATGGTCATTACGGGGCCAACGGACTGGCGTTCGAGGCGGGTGTGACCGGTAAAAACCTGACGGAATGGCAGTATGGTCTGGCCTCGTTGCATCCACGATGGAATGTATCCGGCACCTATATGCAAGCGCTGCCTCGCTTTATTTCCACTGATGCGGATGGGAGGGACGAGCGCGAATTTCTGCTGGATTATTTTACGGACGTGGGAAACCTTCTGACCAAGGTATTCCTCAAGGGATACCAGTGGCCATTCGACGTGCGAAAGATGGCCGAAGGGTCCTCGATCATTGACGTCCTGGTCTATCTGGAAACGGAAAAGGGCAGGAAGGTCTATCTGGATTTCAGTCGGAATCCTTGCGGCGGGGATATTGATTATACCGCGCTTTCGGATGAGGCGCACACGTATTTGGAGCACGCGTGGGCTTGCTTTGGAACCCCGATCGAACGTCTTGCATACATGAACGCCCCTGCGGTGGCATTTTACAGGGACAAAGGTGTGGACCTAACCTATGAGTTGCTGGAGATTGCTCTGTGCGCCCAGCACAATAATGGCGGTTTAGGAATTAACTGCTGGTGGCAGACAAATGTGGAGGGATTCTTTGCCGCAGGCGAAGCCGCAGCAAGCCACGGCGTATACCGTCCCGGCGGCAGCGCGCTCAACGCCGGGCAGGTGGGCAGTACGCGGGCGGCGCAGTATATTGCTGCCAGACGCGGCGGAGACCCGCTGTCGATGAGCGACTTTTTAGCGTCTGCCAACAGACAGGTGGAGGATATACTTTCCATGGCGCGTGTGCTGCGATCTGCCCGGCCACAGAACGAACCGCAGGAACAGTCTCAAAATCCTGACAGCGCATGGGAAGCAATCACATCCGAGATGAGCCGCGCAGGTGGCGCTTTCCGGGATGCGGAGAGCATTCAGGAGGTGCTGGAAAATACGCGGAAGCTGCTTGTCCAGTTTCCTGCGGGATATCGTACGGACGCCGGCGACAGCCTATCCACAGCATTTCGGCTGCGCGATATACTGATCTGCCAGGATGTGTATCTCTCCGCGATGCAGCAATATATCGCAAGCGGGGGCAAAAGCCGCGGGAGTGCCCTGTATACGGATACTAATGGAACCAAACCTTTCGCCGCCCTGCCGGATCGCTTTACCTTTACGCTCGATAACGGGGAGCGCGGCGATGAGGTGCAGGAAGTCACCCGTGAGGCTGAAAAAAACACATTTGTCTGGCGCAAGGTGCGCCCGCTGCCTGTAGAGGATGACACGTTTGAAAACGTATGGCGGGATTACAGGAAGAATGGAAGCATTACCGAGTAGACAACGATGAAATGATATGGATGCTATGCTGAAAGTGCGGCTGGCGAAAACGAAGATTGAGGTCTCAAAAAAACAGGTATTCCCTTACCAATGCATCGCATCGGCAAGGAAATACCTGTCGCGTTGCTACACGAAGCGTTTAATCATGGCGTCCGTTTTTTTGATACCGCTCGCTGGTATAACGACAGCGAGGAAAAGCTGGCGACCGCGTTTCAGGAGCTTCTCGGACGGGTTGTGATTGAGTTAAAAACAATGGCGCTGACCCCGTTGGATTTTCGGCGGGAGCTGGAAACAAGCCTGAGGCTGTTACGAACAGATTATCTCGGCCTGTATCAATTTCACAATGGCAAATGAAATAGAGATAATCATCAAATTCGGAAAACAGTATGACAAGACAACTGAATCCGATTTAAACGCAACATGTTTGATGTCATTGTCGAATGAACTAAAATCTTGTTATGATGATATTCGCAAATCAGTGTACACGTTCACTGATAAACCTAGTCCTGCCAAATCAGTTTTGGATACGCTCATCACGAAGGTATTGATAGGAACACTTGGCTGTGTTCCTGCCTACGACAGTTTCTTGATCAATGGAATAAAGCATATAAAGTTGCTTCATCCATATTTAGCGTAAAAAGTATACTTGGTCTGTCAGCTTATTATAACGAAAATAAAGTAGCGTTTGAAGACTTGAGAACAACGTGATGAAACTCAATAATAACATACGTTCTCGTAGCAAATTGTGTTCAAGAGGCTGAAGGTTCAAATCCTTTCACCCGGGCCAACAAAAAGTCCCGAGGGATCGGGACTTTTTACGTATTGCGAAGATAAAAGTATACGGTGCAGAAGTAAAGCAGCCAGTAACGGTATGGGATATTCTCTATACCATACTTAGAAATTGAGCCAGTTCGGCAGGGTCGAGGCGGTAGGGGCTTCCGTAACCCTCAAAAAAACCATGTTCCCGGATCATATGGATGTTGAGATCCGTCCAGCGGATCATGGCGCCGGTATCAAGCCGCTTGACGCTTGTATGGCGTTTTTTCGCCTTTACGTTGTCTTTGAAGGGGCAGGGGATTTCTCCCTTATAATCTTCAACCTCAATCTCGAAGTATTTGTCCATAGAAACCGGCCGCCCAAGGCCCTGCAGCCCGGTATCGGTCATCGCTTGCATCTTGTCGGCCAGGGCCTCCTGCGTGATCCCTATCCGTTGAAGAGAGTTGAGGTCGGCAAGTATAATATCCGCTAAATTGCGGCTGTCTTCCCCAATAAAGCCGTGTGCCGACAATGCTCCGGGCATCATATTTTTCTGAATCAGCTCAAGTTCGGGACTCTGTTTCATGCTGCGGCCTCCTCACTAGAATTTATCGTAGAATATTTTATCTTCCTTGATGCCTTTTTTCTCAAGAACACGCAGACAGGCGTCAATCATGCCGGGACTGCCGCAAAGATAACCTTCCATTTCCGATGCGTTATCAATAAAACGGTCTACGACTTCGGTAATCAGGCCGACCTCGCCATCCCATTTATCTTCCGGCGCAGGCTTGGATAAAGCCGGTATGAACCGCAGGTTTTCATGGTTTGCGGCCAGATCATGGAAGAAATCCAGATAATATAAGTCTTTCTTGGTCACGGCCCCGAAGAAGAAGTTCATTTTTATATCGATTTTCTTTTCCAGTATATCAAGAATCATGGATTTCATCGGCGCCAAACCGGAACCGCCTGCGATCATGATGATTTCTTTGCAGTCGCCCCGCAGATAGAAATCGCCATAGGGGCCGCTGAGGGTTGCCTGATCGCCCTCGGACAGCTGCGTATGCGCGTAGGTTGTGCAGATGCCGTCTGGCACCAGGCGGATAATCAGCTCGATCACATTTTGTTCCGAGGGAACGCTGGCAATCGAATACGCGCGGTAAACGCTCTCCTTTATTTTGGCATAAGGCTTGGTATACAGCTGCATGTACTGCCCGGCTTTGAAATGTACGGATTCCCCTTCGGGCAGCTTGAACCGGAAACCTTTGATATCGTGTGTCAGTTGCGTAATGGATTCGATTTTGGTCATAAATTCTTTGATGTTAAAAAGCTCGTCCGGGATCAGGATCCGGATATTGTTTTTGACCTTGACCTGACAGGACAGCCGGAAGTTATCCTTGCGCTCATCTTCGGTAAGATAGGGTTCTTCCGTTGGCAACAGGGGACCCGCGCCTTCCAAAACCTGCACCTTGCACAATCCGCAGGTTGCTTTTCCGCCGCATGCGGAGGGGATGAAAATTTTCTGTCCTGCGAGAATGGAAAGCAGGGAAGAACCGCCTTCAATCTTGATGACTTTCTCTCCGTGATTGATATCAATCTCGCATTCCCCGTAATTGTTAAAAAAGTATTCCGCGACAATAATAATGAATGCCAGTACAACGGATACCGATGTTACGCTCAATACTGTTGTCAGTATGACCATCGTTGCTAATCCCTCACAATCAGGTTATGGAGAAAATACCGGAAAAGCCGATAAATGCCAGCGCCATAATCCCCGTGATGATAAATGCGATCCCGGGGCCTTCCAGTCCTTTGGGCAGTTTGGTCTTGCCCATTTTCTCGCGGATCGCCGCCAGCGCGCTGATCGCCAGCCACCAGCCGATTCCGCTGCCCAAACCGAACAGCAAAGACTGTACAAAGCTGTAATCTCTGATCACCATGAACAGCGTTGTGCCCAGGATTGCGCAGTTCACCGTAATCAGCGGCAAAAAGATGCCAAGCTTCACATGCAGATCCGGCAGCAGCCTGTCCATCGCCATTTCGATGATTTGTACGGAAGCCGCGATGATCATAATGAACAGAATATACTGCAGGTATTCAAGTCCCAGCGGGACGATGAGCAATTTATACACCCAGTAATTGATGAACGTGGTAAAAACCATGACCAAGGTAACGGATTTGCCGAGGCTGGACGCCGTTTTATACTCTCCGGAAATCGAGATATAGGAGCACATGCCCAGAAAATTCGACAAGATCATATTGCTGGTTAATATCGATGCAAGAAATATGACCAGTGGGTTGACAGGTATCGTCATAGCGGTACTCGATCCTTTCTGAGCTTATTTGGCCTTTTGGCCCTTGTCTTTAGAGAATATATTCGAGGTAATCCAAATCAAAATGCCGATCAGGAAGAACGCCGCGGGCGGCATCACCATAATCGTCCAGGTTTCAAACCCGACGAAATTCACGTTGTATCCGAAGATTGTGCCGAAGCCCAGGAACTCCCGGAACAGCGCGATGATCAGCAGCACAATCGTATAGCCGATGCCGGCGAAGAAACCATCCAGCATCGATACAAACGGCGGATTTTTCTGCGCATAGGCTTCCGCGCGCCCCATGATAATGCAGTTTGTGATGATCAACCCGACGTACGGGCCAAGCGCTTTGCTGATATCGGTCATATTCGCCTTGAGAAAAATATCGACAAAAATAACATACGCGGCGATAATCAGCGTCTGTACGATCATTCTGACTCTGTGCGGGATGGCGTTGCGCAGCAGTGAAATCGTCAAGCTGGACAGCGCGGTCACAAACGTGAGCCCGAGCCCCATCACCAGCGAATTGACCATCAAGTTTGTGACGGCAAGGCTGGAACAGATGCCCAGAATCATACGCAGGACTTGGTTTTCCTTCCAAACGTTTCTGGATATGACGTCTCTTACTTTCTCAGTCATTTGCCTGTCACCCCCAGCTTGCTTACGGTCTCATGCAGTACTTGGTTGATAATGCGCATCACCGAATTGGACGTTAACGTCGCGCCGGTAATGGCGTCGATCTGACCGCTTCCGCTGGCGCCGTAGGCGAGCGTTGTATTGGCGGTAATCGCGATATTCCTGAATTGCTCGCGAAACGCCAATTCGTCAATGCGTCCGCCAAGGCCCGGGGTTTCGCTCTGATCGGTGAAAACAATGCCGACGATCCGGTCCAGCTGCGCCGAAACGCCTAAATAACCGGATATGCTGCCCCATAAACCGCGCCCGGTAAACGGAATCGCGTAGGCAGTCAGCGTGCCGTCCGCTGTTGAATATTCATACAAATCGACGCCGGAAACCGTTGCCTGTTTAACGTTTTGTTCAAACCGCTTTAGGATCTCTTCGGAGCTGCCGTCCTGACTGAGATTAAATACGTAAAGAACTGCTTTCATATCCGCAATCTTGGCGTTCTCTTGAATTTTCGGCAGATAAAGCTCGTTTGCCCCTGCCAGGAGCAATGTGAAAACCGCGCTGATGATCAGCATAAAAACAATCGTATAAATTCGCCCTTTTTTCATGCTGTCACCTGACTTCCGGCTTTTTTCCTGTCCTTTAAAATCTTAATGTTCCGATCAATCAGCGGTACAAAGGCGTTGACGATCAAAATGGCAAACATGATACCCTCCGTGAAAAGAGAGAAAGCTCGGATGATCAGCGCAACGATGGCGATCAGCGCGCCGTAGATATACTTCGATAGTTCCTGCCTCGGGGCTGAAATCGGGTCCGTGGCCATGAAGACGGCCGCGAAGAGGAATCCGCCCGACAGGATGGAAAACAGCGGATCCGCCTGGATGACACCCGTAAAGTAGAGGATGGAGCTGAAAATCGCGAACGACGCCAGGCAGGATACGATGATTTTCCAGGAAGCCGTTTTCGTCACAATGAGGTACACGGCGGCGAGCAGAATGAGAAGCGCGCTTGTTTCGCCGAGCGACCCGGAGATATTGCCCAGGAACAACCGCAGGTAATCGGTCACGACGCCTTCCTTGTTTAACAGAATCATCGGCGTAGCGGACGTCATGGCGTCAACCCCGGCGCTCCACTTTGCAAAGCCTCCCAAAAGGCTGGTGTACGGCGCTGCCCAGGAGATCGTCATATGCGTCGGGAACGCAACATAGATGAAGCATCTGCCTACCAACGCCGGATTGAAAACATTCTTGGCGAATCCGCCAAAAACACACTTTCCGAAGATCACGCCAAACGCGATACCGACAGCCGCAATCCACAGCGGCACGGTCGGCGGCAGGGTTAACGTAAACAGGAAACTGCTTACCAGAACCGCTTCTGAAACCTTGGCCTTTTTCCCGTCTATCAAACGCATGATGCCATATTCACATAAAATGCCGGTTGTGGTGACGACCGACAGCACGACAAGCGTACGCAAGCCAAATAAATAAATAGCCGCTAAAAGAATGGGCAGCAAACTAATCAGCACCCGTGTCATCATCTTTTGTTTGAGAAAATAATCTTTGAGTTTAATAGAAATTCCTCCGTTTCAGATACTCATCGGCGATGTGGGCTTTTTATATTGCTGCTGGTATATCATCCAGTGAACTTTATATGATAACTTGCATATATGGTATGGCGCCACGGTTCCCTGTCTGCCGTGAACCGAACCGCCCAAACGATTTGCTATCCTAACCCTATCCTTTTTTCTCTGGGGGGATGCTTGTCTTTTTACAATCTTTCATACTATTAGTATATAGCAATTGCTAAGCTTTGAAAATAGCGAATTACAATCATCATGTTTGGGCGGGCCGAATGGAGGGATAAAGAAACGGCGGCGCATGACCGCCGCTGTTTGTTGCCTATCCGATTGATGAACATTTAAGGCAGGCCATAATCTTTGTTATGGATCGAGGGTTGAGATTCGCACGCAGCCTCACGCGGTCTGTGCCGCCGGCGGTCAAGTATGGCTCCGGCTATTCCGCGCTGCCTTGCAGCAAATCATAGGCGTCCATAATGCGGCGCATACCTGTAAGGCTGAGTTCTTCGCTGCTGCTGTAGGGGATTTGGGTTATCGTCCTGTCGCCGAGGCAAATCGCAAACGCCTGAGCAAACTGGTGGCGGCCATAGGCTATAGTTTCCGGGGCGCGAACTGCCAGCAGCGGTTCAAACGCGACGATATCCTGCGCCACAACCGCGCCGTATAGATATGACCAGGCCCGTGCGGTACTCCATCCGCTCAGGGTCGTCAGCAGCCTTACCTGAAACAAGGAGCGGGGCAAACCTTGGGTCTTTGCGGCCTGCGCGCCCTGCAAAACGTCTTCCCTTGTCAGTGTTTCCGGGGGCTGTGAAGGCAGAGATGAACGCAGAATGGTATCGTGCGTTGCGGCATAAAGCAGTTCGCCGCTCAGCGTAGTACAGGAAGCTGTAATGCGGCTGTTTTGCATGAGGATTGCCTTGTTGTGCGAGCCAAAGTGAAGAAAGAGGGCGTCCGTTGCCGCATAGCCTATCAGTTCCGTTTCTTCGCCGCGGATTATATCCGCATCGCCGAAACGGATACCTGGGATACAGTATACGGGAGGCGCCAGCTCCGGCAAGTGAACTTTCCGTACGTTTTGCGAAAGCTCGGCAAGCCCTGCCGGTCCCTGCAAATGGGGAATTTCAATTAGGCCGGAGGCGGAGGTAATCATCCCCGATATGCAAATACGATGGATCGCGCCGTACTGCATAGCAAGTTCGTTCAGCACCTCCGCTACGGCTGAACGAAGCGCTTTGTTGCTGTGCTCCGCCTGCGCGTCGGCAGCGCCCACGTGCCGCGTCTGCCGCAAAAGCAGTTCCCCGCCCTGCGTTACGCTGAAACGTGTATTGGTGGTTCCGCCGTCAATCCAGAGAGTGGTTTTCACGCTTCATCAATTGCCTTTCTGTATCGTTCTGCCAGGGCGGTGATTTCTGCGAATCGTCCGGCTTTTGCCAGCGCCGCGTTGGCCAAATGGCCTCCCACGCCGATGCCGACGCAGCCGGCCTGCAGCCAGGCGGCCGCGTTTTCTTCTGAAACGCCGCCGACGGCCATCAGCGGAATTTGCGAAAGCGGAGCGCGCAGTGCGCGTATATAGTCCGGACCGAGAGCTCCGGCCGGGAACAGTTTTACGGCATCCGCGCCAAGGCTATAGGCCAGCTGCACTTCTGTGGGCGTCATCGCGCCGGGCAGGGAAACCATACCAAGCGCGCGGGTTTCTGCGATGACAGCCGGATCGACGTTGGGGGAGATGATATACTTTGCCCCGGCTTCGTGGGCTTGCCGCACCATGTCCACGGACGTTACCGTTCCTGCGCCTGCAAGCAGACGGTCACCGTGCATTTGTGATATTTCATGAATGCCCTGCAGTGTATCGGTCCAGGTTTCAGGCTTACTCTGGCTGAAAGTGACCTCTATCAGGTCTACGCCGCCTTGATAAAGCGCTTGTGCAAGGCCGCGGATAATATCGGCTTGCTGACCGCGTATAATGGCGATGATCTTCCTGTCGAGTATCCGGTCAAATACCTGTTCTTTCGTCATCTTGTCCCTCTCCTTGCCATTGGGTCATCATTTGCCGGGATTCGCGATCACTGTCGGCACAGTACGGCGGTCGGGTTGTTCCATCCGCGCCGGCGTTTACCAATATTCCAAATCCCAACCGGTCCGTGCGGATGCGATGGTCGACCGGCGGATCATCAGCTCATAATCCATATGGATCGTGGCCGGATTCGTGGTTGGATTATCAATGCGGGCCAGCAGCTGTTTGGCTGCGGCCACCCCCATTTTGTAAGCGGGAACGCTGATGGTTGTCAGCGCCGGCTGCACAATGGATGCGATGAATGTGTTATCATATCCGACGACCTTAACGCTTTGGGGAACCTCGATTCCCGCATCGCGCAGCGCACGCAGCGCGCCGACCGCCATCTGGTCGTTTGCCGCGAACACACCGTCAAATTTGGTGTTGGCTCGAATCAGCGCTTGTATAATATGATATCCGCTGATCGCTGAATAATCGCCGGGAAAAACCAGCGACGGGTTTACCGGGAGCCCGTATTCCTTTAGCGCATCGGCGTAGCCCTGCAATCGCTCGCTGGAAGCGCCGGTAATTTCCGGCGATTTGATATGTACAATCTCCCGGCAGCCAAGTTCCAGTAAATGCATGGTGGCGGTTCGGGCCGCTTTTTTGCCGTCGATCAGCACCGAATCGAATCCGCTTGCCGATAAATCGTTTTCCAGGCTGATGGCAGGAAAATGCTTTTGATCCGATATTACGATGTTTTTATAAAACTCGGTATGATGCGGATGCGCCAGCCCTGCCAGGATCAATCCGTCGGCCCAGCTGTTCTTGGCGGCTGTGATGTATTTTCGCTCCAGGGCCGGGTCGTAATTGGAATCATAAAACATGATGTTGTATTTTGCGGCGGATAATACTTTCTGTATACCTTTTAGTACAGGCGCAAAAAATATACAATTGATATCAGACACAATAACGCAGATTGTATTTGTTGTTCGATTGCGCATGCTGCGCGCGATTGGGCTGGCTGCATAACCGAGTTCTTGCGCGGCTTTTAAAACACGGGCCTGAAGCTCTTCGCTGACGTTTCCCCGTTCGTTTAATACGTTGGATACGGTTGCGATCGAGGTGCCCGAACGCATTGCAACGTCACGAATGGAACTGACTTTACCCGCCATGCGCCGATTTCCTCGCTTTCTTGCCCCGATAACAATAAACGTTTTTAGTATAAGTGGTCAATATCCTGAGAATTTCATTTATTATAGCGAAAACTACGTTGGGAATCAAGTATCGGAGACCAATTCCAGCTCTTGGAATGATAATTATGGCGCTCAGAGATAAAAACGTTTAAATCCGCAATGCGACATTTTCAGGTTGACAGGCATGCCAAAAATGTGATAAATTGCGTGTGAAGACACGAATTCGAGTGGAAGTACGATAAATTCGTATAGAAATCTGACGAATTGAGGCGTGGGGCACAGCGATCAACTGGTTATATTGCTTCGGAATAAAAACGATTTTATTCTAAGGATGCAAAACGTGTATGAGTTGAAACGCAAAGAACCGGAGATGGTTCTCTGTGCTGTATGCATAAGAGAACCCCACGGCGATCCTGATAACATACCGTATCCGCAGAAGAAAACGGAGAAACAAGCATAATCCGGCAGATGCCGTACGATGATCAAAACAAGGAGGATACACAAATGGCGAACAAAATCAATGAACTGTTTCATCAGGGCAACGGGGTATTCAGGCTCTTTCCAGTATTCGTACCCCGCTTGTTTTCCCAGCCTGGTCACCGCCTGAAGCTGCACCCTGATGATTATTTTGCGCTGGGTACAAAACGCGGAGCGATTAAGGAACGATGGTTTTCTTCCGTTACGCCCGCAAATAACGGGCCGCTTACCGCACCGGACGAGGGGTTAAGCTATATTGCACCTACAGACGATCCGGCGGACAGAATTTTACTCAAAGACGTGATCGAGGAACTGGGCGAACGTGCCATCGGACAGGATTTCCTGGAGAAATACGGAACGTGGCCGATGTATGCGAAGTTTTTTGATTACAATGTACCGCTGTTCCACCATATCCATTTGTCGTTTGAAAAAGCCGCGCTGGTAGACCGCCTTGGGAAACCCGAGTGTTATTACTTTCCATATCAGCTTAACAACCATCCCGGTACGTTTCCCGCGACGTACTTCGGGTTTTCGCCGGAGGTTACGCCTGAGCAGGTGAAGGAGAAGCTGCGGGATTATGAAGTATGTGATACCCGGATTACCGAACTTTCCCGCGCGTTCCGCATCGAATTGGGAACGGGTTGGTATACGCCAATGGGCGTTTTGCATGCGCCCGGTTCTTACCTGACCTATGAACCGCAATGGAATAGCGATGTCAACTCCGTTTTTGAAAACGTTGCGTCCGGCGAGGTGTATTCCAAGGAATTCCTCAATGAGAACTGCCCCGAGGATAAAAAGAACGATATCGATTTCCTCTTCTCGCTGCTCGATTGGGAAAAGAACGTGGATCCCGATTACCGCAAGCACTACTTCCGCCCGCCTATCGTGATTGAGGACGCTCCGGACGGATGCGTTGAGAAGTGGATTGTATACGCCAATGAGTACGTCGCGGCGAAGGAGCTTACGGTGATGCCCGGACAGACGGTTACCATTCAGGATCATGCGGCGCATGGCGTTATCTTGATCCAGGGTCATGGAACCTTTCAGGGGCATGATTGCGAAACGCCGACGCTCATGCGCTATGGACAACCGTCTAACGACGAATTCTTTGTTACGCATGAAGCGGCTTGTAATGGCGTAACGATTACGAACACCAGCAAACTTGAGCCGCTGGTCATGCTCAAGCATTTTGGGCCCAATCATCCGAATATGCCCAAAACGACCGAGGCTGCGCAGTAACGCTGTGTATGATCTGTTGGGGCATATCAGCTTCGTATGCCATAGGCGTTCGGATGTATGTTGCGGAATTTTGGGGTGATGCCCGTCCGGACTGGACAGAAAGCCAGATTGCGGTATCGAAGTATATCACGTACGCTGCAGACTAGCACGGATTTTCATGTGCCTGCTGATATAAGAAAAGCCCTGCCGTGCGGCGGCAGGGCTTTTCTCGGCATATGAGCACTGTCCTTGATTAATAATCCTTGTTATATTCGATTCTCAATTTAATACGGTCGCCGCGGAATAACACTTTGTTGTATTCAATCGGTTTATTGTCGCGCGTATAGACGTCGTTTTCCAGCATCAGCAGGGGATGCCCTTTTTCAAGTCCGAGCAAAACGGCCTCCGCGGGCTGCGCCGCAACGGACTCAAGGGTTTCTACTCGTCGGAGGATCGGGTAACCGAAAATACTCTCGATGATATCGCACAGCTGCATTTCTTCCAGATTTTTCAGGTCGATGTTTGGGCAATCCTGAACGGAAACGTAGGAGGTATGAATGCTGAACGGTATATTTTTTACGATGCGTAGGCGTTTGATTTCGTAGACTTCCTGGTTCGGCTGCAAGTTAAGATGCTTGCTGACTTTCGCGTTGGCTTCCATGCGGTCCAACCCGATAACCTTCGTAATGGTCTGGTAGCCCATTTGTTCCAGCTGCTCACGGATGCCGTGCTGGGTCAGCGGCAGGCTTTCGATTTTAGCGGTACTGACAAACGTTCCCTTGCCGGGAACGCTGTACAGGCGTCCCATTGAGGCTATGCGGTTCAATGCGGCACGAATTGTCATCCGGCTGACGCCGTATTGCTTACTCAGCTCGTTTTCGGATGGGATCATGGTATTGGCAGCCCATTCCTCGGTATCCAATTTTTGCAGAATAATCTCCTCAAGCTGTTTGTGCAATGGCTTTGCATCCTGCCGGTCCAATGCCAATGGATCCACCTCAATTCTCGTTTATCGGCACATTTACCATTCATATTCTATTTTGAAACGGTAGTTTTGTCAATGAAAAAGGCTTGAAATCAGCGGTTTCAGGGAGTTTCAAAAAGATGTTGACAGCAAAAGGGATAGCATGTATAATCATATCAGTACTTGTATAGACAGGATAATGGTGATTTTGATTTCCACACGAAGGAGAACAGATCATGGCGTATGTCAATATGTACGGGATGCTGCACGCAGCGAAGAGGAACCACTATGCTGTGCCCGCTTTTAATATCGTAAATGAGCTTTCCGCCCGTGCTGTTGTGAATACTGCGATTTCGCTGAAAGCGCCTGTTATTTTACAGACGTCGGTCAGCACGGTCAAGCATATCGGACCGGCCGCATTGATCGGATTTTTAAAGGAAATCGCCCACAGGGCGCCGACGCCCGTGGCAGTTCATCTGGACCATTGCACGGATATTGCGCTGGCGAAGCACTGCATCGACCTTGGCTGGACTTCCGTGATGATCGACGCATCCATGCAGCCGATTGAAGAAAACATCCGCATTACGCGAAGCATTGTGGAATACGCCCATCCTTTCGATGTGACGGTGGAGGGCGAACTTGGCGCAATTGCCGGGGCTGAGGACAATATTGTTGTCAGCAATCAAGACGCATTTTTGGCTTCTGTGGAAGGCTCTGTGCTGTTTGTCCAGCAGACGGGCGTGGATGCGTTCGCACCGGCGGTAGGTACCGCGCACGGACAGTATAAATCAGAACCGAAACTGGATTTTCAGCGGTTTCAGGAGATTCAGGAGAAGGTGGAGACGCCGCTCGTCGTGCATGGCGGGACGGGTTTGTCCGATGAAGTATTTCGCAAATTCATATCGCTTGGCGCGGCAAAAATCAATATCTCCACAGCGCTTAAAATCGCATATTGTTCGGGAATGCGTTCCTTTGTAATCGATAATCCCGAAAACACCAATCCACTGAGTTTGGACGCTAATGCCGAACAGACCATCGCGGCGATGTGCCGCGAGATTTTCGAACTTTTCTCCGCATGCAATCAAGCCTGAAGGGGGCCTTGAAATGTATGAATGTGATCTTCACTCCCACTCTTGCCATTCCGACGGCAATGATACGTATCAGGAACTGATCGACCATGCCGCGCAACGCGGCCTGAAAGTACTCGCCATCACGGATCATGATATTCCGTGTGCGAAGACGATGGTTGCCGGCGGCAGGGAGATCGGGATTGAAGCATATGGGCTTGAAAAAAACGTCGTTGTTTTTCGAAGCATTGAGTTTTCCTGCGATACCGATATTGAGGATGTTCACATTGTGGCCCTGGGCTGCGATTTGGAAAATCCGTTTTTTGGAAAAGAATACCAGGATAGTATTACCAGCAAGATCGACGGATACAAAGAACTATGCAAACGCCTGACTGACAACGGTTTGCCGATTGATTGGAGTCGTGATATTCTACTCAGCGGGCAGAGGAAAGAAGACGGCGTACAGCGTAAAATGATTTTCGAAGCGATGGCTGCCAAAGGGTATGCAAAATCATGGAACGAGGCGAAGTTACTGGTAAAGAATACGCCCGCTTTCGAAGTCAAGCGAAACAAGCCGGATCCTGCTGCGATTATCAGGGGGATTCACGCAAGCGGCGGTATTGCCGTTTTAGCGCACCCATATCTGATCGTGCCCAAAGAAGGCGATGCGGATGCTTTCCGGACGCAGTATATCGAACGGTTGATTGACGCCGGTCTGGATGGAATTGAAGCTTGCTATCCTTACAGCAAAACCAGTTATGACGGCAAGCTGTCCAATCAGGCAATCGAGGAGCGAGTCCGCCGCGACTATGGCGGGCGACTGGATGTGATATCGGGCGGTTCCGATTATCATAACGACGGTAAAAAGGGAGTCGCCGACCCGCGGGACCTTGGAGAATGCGGCATTACCTGGGATGAATTTGTAGCGCAGGCACCACTGCGTACGCTCAAAGATAAAATTATGAAAGAGGCCAGCCATGAAAATCACGAATGTTGAAGTGTTCCCGGTTTATCCCAAAACAAATTATGTCAAAGTCAGCACGGATGAAGGCATCTGCGGCTGGGGGGAACCTGTGGTTGAAGGCCGTACGAGTTCTACGGCTGCTGCGGTGATGGAACTCAAACCCATTTTAATCGGCAAGAATCCCGAAAACATTGAGGATATGTTCAACTTAATGTACCGGGGCAATTTCTATAAGGGCGGACCCGTGCTCAGCAGCGCGATTTCCGGTGTGGAGCAAGCGCTTTGGGATATCAAGGGCAAGGCGCATAATTTGCCGGTGTATCAGCTGATCGGCGGAGCGGCCAAGGAAAAGCAGCGCGTATACGCATGGGTGCACGGCGATACGCCCGAGGCGATCGGGAAGGCGGCGCTGCGGCGTTTGCAGCAAGGGTACCGCTATATCAAAATGTGCCCGACCAGCCAGGTATCCTGGATTGCGGAACACGATGTGATTACGAAGGCTTCAAACCTCGTTGGCGCGATTCGCGACGCCGTTGGCGACAAGTTGGAAGTCGGCGTAGATTTCCACGGCCGGTTGCACAAAACCATGGCGGCCAAGCTGATGCGGGAGCTGGAACAATACAACCTGCTGTTTGTCGAAGAGCCTGTGCTGCCCTGGAATGAGGATGATCTGCTGGAGCTGCACCGCGCGTCCAATATCCCGATTGCGACCGGGGAACGCCTGTATACGCGCTGGGATTTTAAGAAAATTTTCAAAACGGGCGCTGTCGATATCATTCAGCCCGACCTGAGCCATGCGGGCGGTATCTGGGAAGTACGCAAGATCGCCGCGATGGCCGAGGCATACGATATCGCGGTGGCGCCGCATTGCCCGCTGGGAGCGATTGCGTTTTCGGCCTGCTTGCACCTGGACGTCGCTTCGCCCAACGCTTTCGTGCAGGAGCAGATTGTCGGCATTCATAACGCTGTGAACGGGCAAAGCTTCGATATGGAAGAAAAGGTTGAGATCAAGAGCGACAGCAATTATTTTATCTCCAAGCCCTATATTAAAAACGGAGAAGGTCTGTTTGAATTCGAAGACGGCTATGTCAAACTGCCCAAGCGCCCCGGCCTTGGGATGGAAATTGATGAAGAACAGCTTAAGGAAGATCTGAATACCAAGAATGTGCCTAAATGGGGACAGCCGGTCTGGCGCCTTGAAGACGGCACGATGACCGAGTGGTAAACACAGCGAACGCGAAAAGGAGGGCCATGATTGAAAAAGTCAGGCGCGATCAAAGCACCGTTTAATGCAAGCAGAATGTCAAGCGGTACAATGATGGGATATGTGTTTATTCTGCCCGCGTTAGCAGCTTTGGGCGCATTGGTAATATACCCTGTGCTGTACGGCGTTTATATCAGCTTTTTCAAGACCAATTTATCCACAAAGTGGGATTTTGTCGGCTTGAAAAACTATCTTTCGCTCTTTAAAACGCCGGAGTTTACCGCCCAGCTGCTGCTTACGTTCAAGTTTGCGATCATCGTCGTCGCCGCGCATTTCGTGATCGGCGGGATGCTGGCGCTGCTGCTAAACCAGGATCGCAGAGGCAAAACGGCGTTTCGCACGATTTTAATGCTGCCGTGGCTGATTGCCGAAGTGGTAGTAGCGCTGCTATTCAAGTGGATCATGAATCCGCTGTACGGCATTCTCAATGAATTTCTGTTTCAGCTGGGAATTATCGACACCAATGTATCCTGGCTGGGAAGTTCTCAATTCGCCTTTGCCGCAGTGTGTTTCGTGGCGATCTGGAAAGGCTTCCCGTTTGTCATGATCAATGTTCTTGCCGGCTTGCAGAGCATCTCCAAAGACTTGTATGAAGCGGCGTCCATTGACGGCGCCGGGCGATGGGGAACCCTGCTGCATATCACGCTGCCGGGTCTGCGACCTGTGCTGACGACGACGATTGTGCTGGATACGGTTTGGTGGTTCAAGCATTACACCATGGTCTGGCTGTTAACGCAGGGAGGGCCTGGCAACGTAACCTCTGTGATCAGCATCAGCGTGTATAAAGAAGCGTTCAGCTATTTTGTGTTCGGCAAAGCGGCCGCTATGTCCGTTATCATATTCCTGATCTGCTATATCATCAGCGTTGTGTACAGGAGGGTGTTTGATCATAATGAATAAAATGACCCTCCGCCGCAAAGTGCTCGGGGCCTCGGGATACTATATCGTACTGTTCGCCTTTGCGCTGATCGTTCTGGTGCCGGTGCTCTGGATGATTTCTACGTCGCTGAAAACCGAGGCGGAAACCATCGTCATCCCGCCGACCTGGATTCCCAATACCATCACGTTTGACGCGTATGTCAGAATCTGGAGAGATTATCCGTTTCTTATTTATTTCAGAAACAGCTTAATCATCGTTCTAGGCTCCATGATCCTGTCGACCGCCGTATCGAGTTTTGCCGGATATGGCGTAACGCGGTTCAAGTTCAAGGGCAGAAGAGCCTTTATGACGTTTACGCTCATGACGCAGATGTTCCCGTCCATTATGCTGCTGATTCCATATTACAAGGTGCTGTCGATTTATGGAATCAAGGATACCTACGTCGGTATGATCCTGGTCTACGTATCCTTTACGATCCCGTTTTGCTCCTGGATGATGGCCGGGTTTTTCCGGACGATACCGCTGGAACTGGATGAGGCCGCGACGATTGACGGCTGCAGCCATTTCCGTACCTTTACCCGCATTATCCTTCCGCTCACGCTTCCGGGCATCGCGTCCACTTCGATATATTCGTTCATTACGGGATGGAATGAGTATATGTTCGCACAGGTGCTGATCACCAATCCGGCGCTGAAAACCGTCCCGATCGGCATCGCCGAGCTGAACGGCTATTACAAAATCATGTGGAACGATATGATGGCGGCATCGCTGATCTCCACCATTCCGCTTCTGCTGCTGTTCTTATTCTTACAGCGCAGCTTTATCAGTAGCTTAACTGCAGGAGCAGTTAAACAATAATGAGGAGGTATCCACTATGAAAAACCGGTTTCTTGCTCTACTCATCTGCCTGTCGATGCTGTTGACGTTTGGGGTCAGCATCAGCGCACTGGCGGAGGACGAAATCATCGAAATCACCTATTATGACACGTTACTGACCGAAAAAGAAGCCCCGATGATCGAGGCGATGATCGCGAGTTACATGGAACTCCATCCCAACGTGAAAATCAACGCGATCGGCGTTCCCGTTAATGAGATGGCCGCGAAAATCACCGCGCAGGCCGCAAGCGACGATCTGCCGGACGGCTTCTTTATGCCGACGGAGTTCATGGGCCCCGCACAGGATATGGGCATCATTCTGGACCCGACGCCTTACCTTGGCGACTGGCTCTCGACGCTGATCCCCGGCTGCGTATCGGACGCGACCGTGAACGGACAGCTGATGTTTGTGCCTTGGCACTACATTCCCCAGGGCCTTGTGTATCGGACGGACTGGCTGGCGGAAACCGGCAATACGTCGCTTGAAACCTGGGATGACTTTACCAGAGTCGCGAAGGACTTCACCAAAGATCTCAACGGCGACGGTCGCACTGACCAGTGGGGCTTCAGCATGGTCAGCACCCGTAACGGTTCCGGCGAATCCCGTTTCCTCACCTTCACGCGTTCCTTCGGCGTGGACGAGGCCGTTCAAAACGAGGATGGAACCTGGACGCTCGGCCTGTTCGACTCCCGTTTCCAGGATGCACTGCAGTACTTTGTTGATCTGGCTCTCGTAGACGGCGTTGTGCCTCCGGGACTGACCGAGACCGGATATTCGGAAGCTGCGGCATACTTTGCCCAGGAGAAGACCGGCCTGATGATTACGGGCTCCAACGCTCTTGGCGCGATCCTGTCCGCCAATCCCGACCTCAACGGAAAACTTGGCAGCGTGCCGATTCCTATGGAAGAACGGCACATCTGCTCCCTCCAGACCAGCGGTATCGCGATTACGACAGCATGCGAGCATCCTGAAGTATTCGCAGATTTCCTGATGTTCCTGTCCAGCGAAGAGAACGCCGTGAACTTCGCGCTCAACAGCGGCCGCTTCCCTGTTGTGCAGGCGCTTGCGGATAATGAAGCGTTCAATGATCCGATGTATCAGGGCTTCATGGATGCGGCACAGTATGCGTATCCGCCGCAGGTATACCCCGGCAACAGCGAACTGATCGACATTATGGGCGAGGCATATACGACGATGCTGAGCGGTACATCCCTTGAGGATGCCATGGTCGTCGTGGAACGCCGCGGCAACGAACTTCTGGAAGATTACTAATCCCTCCTTTTTTGAAGGCCAGGGCGATTTCGAAAGGAATCGCCCTGGTTTTCTGGAATTATTCTTGCATGGGGTGAAGTATGATCTTTTTATCTGTCGATTTCGGTACATCTTCCGTCAAGGCGGCGGTTATTGACCAAAACGAATGTGTTTTGGCCACGTATAAATGCTGCTACAGTCTTTGCACAACCAGCGACGAGCATGCGGAAATTGACGCGTTGGAAGTGCTTGAGGCGTTTGAATCCATTGCAAAGAAAGCGTTTGCCGCATATCCGATGATTTCCGGTATCTGTTTTGACGCGTTTGCACCCTCCGTATTGCTGATGAACGAACAGGGGCGTCCGCTAACGCCGATTATAACGCACCTTGACAGACGCAGCCGCACCGAATGCGGCGATCTTATCATGAAGATACCGGACTTTCTGGACGTGACGGGCGTACTGCCGTACCCGGGAGGCGTTTCCATCACCACCTTGCTTTGGCTGAAGCGGTACGATCAATCCACATTTGACAAAGCGTTTCGATTTGGACACCTGACGACGCTGATCTACCATTCGCTGACGGGGAGATGGGCGATGGATGGCGTAAACGCATCCATGACGGGCTTGTTCCGCACCTTCCTTGGCGGATGGTCAGGCGAAATCCTTGCCGCGGCCGAAATCCCGGCTTCGCTTTGCCCGGACATCACCGAGCCGTGGGATGCTCCCGTGGCCCTGACCGCCCAGGCGGCGGACCGGATCGGCGCGCACAATCCCGTGCGGGTATGGATGGGAACCCAGGACGTTTCCGCGGCGCAGCTTGGCGCCGGCAACCATACGGACGGCGATTTGCTGATCACATCGGGAAGCAGCGAAATGCTTTCCCTGCTGTGCGGCAGTCCGAAACCGGACGCCGCTTACTATACCCGCAGATCGGCATTCCCGGGCTTATGGCAGGTATTCGCCATCGGCATCGGCGGATTTGCGCTGGAATGGTTCCGCAAAGCGTTTTGCCGTGAGATGACGGAGCAGGCGTTTTATGAAGAATACTTGCCCGGGGAGCTATCCAAAAAACAAGAACCGACCGTGCGCTTCGCACCGTATCTCGCCGGCGACCGTCATTGCCTGGATATCAGGCGCGGCGCGTTTTCAGAGCTGACGCTGGCCACCGGCCGCGAGGAAATGTTTGCGGCTGTGCTTTATGGCATACAGGAACCGCTCAGACAGATTTTGGATCAATGGATAGCGAAGGGATTCACGATCCATCGCGATGTCAAGATCACGGGGAATTTGGTGCAGTCCGAAGCGTATTTGGCCCTGAAAAAGCATTTTTATCCGGAATACGAACTGCATCACGTGGAAGGAAGCCCACTGGTCGGGAACGTCCGGCTGGCGCTGGAAACCTTGAAGAAGGAGTGAGAAAACATGTTACCCACAGGGATTTATGTTCCCATGGTAACGCCGTTTTTTGAAGATACCGAACTCGTCGATTATAACGGAATGACGGAAAACGCGGCAAAGCTGTGCGCCGCGGGCGTAACCGGCCTGATGCCGCTGGGCAGCAACGGGGAATTCCGCAGCCTGGATGACGGCGAATCGCTCAAAGTGCTGAGCGCCGTGAAACGCGGTATGGATCCAAACGTTACGCTGATGGTAGGCGCCGGCCGCGAATCGGCCCACGCGACCATCGAGTGGATACGCAAATGCGCGGACGCGGGAGCCGAGAAGGTATTCGTGCTTACGCCTTCGTTCTTTGCCAAAACCGTCGGCGAGGAAGGCCTGCATCGGTTCTATCTTGCGGTAGCGGATCAAAGCCCACTGCCTATTGTGCTTTATGCCGCGCCGCCTTACGCCGCAGGCGTAGAAATCCCGGGGAAGGTAGTTAAAGTATTGTCCTCGCATCCAAATTGTATCGGTATGAAGGATACATCCAAGCAGCCTGTCGAAGAATATCGTCCCTATCTTTCTGAGGTTTTCCAGATTCTTGCCGGCTCGCAGGGTAAGTTTTTCAGCTGGATGACAAACGGAGCGGTCGGCGGCGTGCTTTCCGCCGCGAATTATGCGCCGGAAATCTGCGTTCGGTTGATGAACATCTACGCAAATACCCATTGCGCAAAGCCCCATGCGTTGGATCTCGCGCTGCAAAAAGCGGGCAAGGCCATCTCCGGACAATACGGCGTTGCCGGCGTAAAATATGCGGCAAGCTTGCGGGGATTCAACGGCGGCATAGCCCGAAATCCGTTTCCGGTTTTATCAAACGCGCAAAAAACCGACGTACAGCAAACGGTCAACTGGCTGATGGAACAGTTTGCGGAAAACGGTTGACAGTTGCCTGTAGGCTGACGACATGCGGGCTGTCAGAAATGGAAGCGAATAAATAACCGGAGATCAAAGATGACAAACGAGCTGACTGCACGGCACATCAATACACTCGCTCGATTCTGCGGGCGGCGTGACGTGCCTGAGTTGACTTCCGCAAACCTGCAAAGCAGGTTCGGGTTTCAGCGGGCAGATGTGATGGTGCTTTTCGGCGGCAGTATTCTGTTCGGCGGCGATGTTCTGGCACAGGCGATGCGCGGCGGTATCGCAAAGAAGTACGTCATTGTCGGAGGCGAAGGGCACACAACCGAAACACTAAGATTGAAAATGCGCCAAAGCTATCCACAGTTGCAGACGGAGAGGCTGGCGGAGGCGCAGATTTTTGCCGCTTATCTGAAATTAAAGTATGACCTCGTTCCAGACTACTTGGAATGTGAATCCACCAATTGCGGCAATAACATCACCTATCTGCTGAGGCTGCTGGAACAGAATCAGGTGAATTATCATTCGATACTCTTAAGTCAGGATGCCACAATGCAGCTGCGTATGGATGCGGGGATGAGAAAATACTGCCCGCCTCGGACCGTGATCATCAATTATGCCGCCTATGCCGCAGCGATGACGATAAAGGAAGGCCGTTTGGCATACGCAAAGGATATATGGGGCATGTGGGATATCGAACGGTACATCTCCCTGCTCTTGGGAGAAATCCCCAGACTCCGGGATGATGCAGAGGGATATGGGCCGAAGGGGAAACAATATATCGCACATATGGATATCCCGCAGAGTATTCAAAGGGCGTTTGACGCGCTGAAATCGAATAAAGAGGGTTTGGTGCGAACAGCAAATCCTCTGTATGTTACCAAAAACTGAAATGCCTGCAAAACAATTCGTCCCTACTACGCAGCCACGGTTTGAAACTCGTATTGGACGTCGCAGTAACCGCGGCAGAGAATATCAGAAAACGACGTATCGTTTGTTTGCGATGAAACGGACTATGGTAAGATGTTCACAGGCAATGAATGGCGGGCAGGTTAATCCCGCGCAAGGTGTAGTAAGCACGGGCTATGGAGGACTGGAACCGGCGCAAAACAGAATTCCTGGCGCTTTATATTCAATCAGTCACCGAATTTTTGGCTGACTGGCTATTATGAATGTTATTTTTAGCGGACGTGCTATACAGGAAAACAGCCGCGTGATAAAATCGTAAGAGGATGATCGGAAGGTCAATCCGAACATTTTACGCGGTTATTTACTATGGAATCATTTGCTCTTGGGTTTTTGCTGTATACAAAGCGGCTGAAAACGCTGCAGGCAAAGGAATATCGTGGGATTTTGTCAAAGGTTGTGAGAAAAAATGTTTGATATCGTGGCAGTGGGAGAAACGCTGATTGACTTTACGCCTTCCGGCGTCAACGAGCAGGGAATGCAGCTGTTTAGCTGCAATCCGGGCGGCGCGCCCGCAAACGTACTGGCAATGAATGCCCGTCTGGGAGGGGAAACGGCATTCATCGGCATGGTGGGCGATGATGCTTTCGGACGATTTCTGCGTAAAACGATGCAGGACGAAAATATCAACGTATCAGGCCTTCAAATCACAAAAGAAGTGAATACGACCCTTGCGATTGTACAGCTCGATGAACAGGGAGACCGGATTTTCAGCTTCTATCGCCATCCGGGCGCGGATATTTGCCTGACCGAAAAGGATGTGCCTCAAGAACTGATACGCAATTGCCGGATCTTTCATTTTGGCGCGGTATCGCTGACGGACGAACCAAGCCGCACCGCAACGATTTATGCCGCCCGTATGGCTAAGGAAACCGGCGCCGTCATCAGCTATGATCCAAATTACCGTCCCGCGCTTTGGAAGAGCAAACAGGAAGCGGTAGACATCATGACGTCCGTACTGCGCTTTGCCGATATTGTGAAGGTATCGGAAGAAGAAATGGTGCTGCTGACAGGTAAAAACGAGCTGCTGGAGGGCGCTGCTGCACTGGTACAAGCTGGAGCAAGCCTGGTGATGGTCACAAGAGGCAGTCAAGGCGCGTTCTATTATACTGGTAGCTGCCATGGGAATTTGCCGGCATATCAAGTCTCTGTGGTCGATACCACAGGATCCGGCGACGCTTTTCTGGGCGCGCTCTTATTTCAATTGGCCGGTATGCACAAGCAGGATATTCGCTTGCTCAGCCAAGAAAAGCTGGAGAATATCGTACGGTACTGTAATGCCGCGGGAAGCCTTACGGCTACGGCAAAAGGCGCTATACCCGCCATGCCGGATCACCGGCAAATACTGCAATGTATGAAAGAATGCCCTCCGGAAGAAGCATCTATGCCATAATGGCTGAACCATCAGATCAGCCATATTCGGCGCGGGAAACTGCGGGTACTCTTGGTTTTATCAAAAAACCTTATACTTTTGTTTCCAATGTGAAGGATCGCAGCATCAGCGGCGCGTTGCCGCCGCGATACGTAAGGTAAATCGCCTGCTTCCCGTCGGGGATTGCGATATCCGCGGCGAACTCCCGCCAAACGTTGGAGGCGCGGATGGGAATGACGCCATGAACCGGTCCGTTCCATGCGGTTTTGATTTCAAAATGGCCGCTGGCATAACCGCGCGTTGACAGCTTCACCCGTTTGATTCCGTCACAGTGAAAATACTTGAATCCGATCGTTGTTCCGTCTTGGATCCGATCGATATGGCCGTCCGCTTCGCTGCCGTCGCAGCCGTCCTGCGTGATTTTCGGCAGGCGCGGATCGTCGGACATCGAGTGGTCTGTTGGCGTGAACAGATTGCAGGCGATATAGGCCGGGTACTCGCCTTCGCCCCTGAACGGACCTCCGTTCAGCCCGCAGGAGGTGATTTCCACCTGCGGGATTGTTCCGTCCGGCAGGATTTCAATCCGTTCGGCGCAGCCCTGCCGGCTGAAACAGGTGCCGTTGGTATGGCGGTGGTAGAATATATACCATTGCCCGTTGATGGCAACGATGCCGCCGTGGTTGTTGCCGCCGTAATTGGCGGGCTTCTTCGCGGGTTTATAGCTGCCAATATGGGTGTCGTTATTGCTGACGATGACGCCGCCAAAGCGAAACCCGCCGGTCGGGCTGCTGCTGACGGCATAGCAAAGCTCGTGCATGACGGTGGAAGAGTACACAAAATAATACTGATCCTCGAGCTTGCGGATGGAGGATGCCTCAAAAAACGCGTGGCCTTCGAACTCCGTTCCCTCGGTGTATGCGTGCCCGGGAACAATAAAAGCCGGCGCTTCCCGGATGGTGAGCATATCTCGCTCCAGTATGGTAACCATGGCGCCGTGACGGCTTTTATCATTCCGGCCCGCAAAGCCGGTGTACAGATAGGTGACGTCTCCCTCGGTAAGCAGGCCGGGATCGAATTGCGGCTCGTCGCCCTCACGCTCTCCCAGGCGGGTTCCGTCCGTATAGTGCACATAACCGTAGAATTGATAGTTTCCGGCCGGCGTATCGCATACGGCGACGGACACGACGTTTACCTGGTCCAGCACGTAATACAGATAATACCGTCCGTCCGGCCCCGGCGTAACGTCCGGCGCGTAGAGGTTCATCAAGCCGTCGCGGTTCAGCGGATCGGAGGTTTTTGGGTAGATCACGCCTTCGAAACACCAATCGCTCAGATCGGTTTCCGGCGCGGACCAGCAAACGTAATCGCCCATGCAGAACACATACCCGTTGAAATAATCATGCGAGCCGTATACGTACACCCTGCCGCCAAACACGTAGGGTTCGCCGTCGGGGATGTATTCCCAGGAGGGGAGATACGGGTTGAACGCCTGCTGTTTCATGCATTCATTTCCTTTCCGATAACGGGATTCCCAGCATTTTACGGATGGTATCCGGCGATGCGGGCGATTTTCCGGATTCCCGGATTACTTCTGCGCATCGCCTGACCAGCGGTGCGTTGCTTTGAACGATCGTATCCGCGTCCAGATACGCGCTGTCCTCAAAGCCGATACGCACGCTTTGCGCGCCCAGCGCTAGCGCGGCGCGGATCAGCTCCCAGTCGCGCCGATGCGATTGTGTGATGCCCCAAAGCACGTCCGAACGGTTTGGAAAGTTTTCAAACAGGCCATCGACCATCGCCTGCAGCGCGTGCTCAGTCGCCGGCATCGCGCCGAAATGCCCGAGCACCAGTGCGAAAAACAACGGCTTTGGGAACGTAAACTCCTGGGTCAGCACGCGCGCGGTGTTGAGCATGCCGATCTCGAATACTTCGATTTCCGGGATTTTACGGTTTTTCAGTATCCGGTCTACGCAGTAGCGCACGTCGCCGATGGGGTTTTGGTATACGGCGTCGCCCAGATTCACCGAGCCGATATTGAGCGAATTGCATTCTACCCCGTCAAGCGCACAGGGCGCGCAGCGTTCCCGGATCGTCAGGTTGGATATGCCGCCGGTGGAAATTTCAATCACGATGGGGCACAGGCGCTGGATTTCATGCACGGTTTCTTCGAGCAAACGAGTGTCCGCCGTCAGCTTTCCGCTGATGTCGCGGCAGTGCAGATGCACCATGCCCGCGCCGGCCGCAAAGCATTCCGCTACTTCGCCGGCGAGGACCCGCGGGTTGTTTTCCGCCGCGTCGGCCGCCACCGGAGCGACGGATAAAATGACCGGTTCCATTATGCCAGCCCTTTCATTTCCAGCGCGCGCCGAAGCGCCAATGCGCCGAAACGCGGGCTGGACAGCACGGTCTTGCCGATATGCTGTGCGATGTACTCTTCGCAGTAGGCCATCGAGCCCTGCGCAAACAGAATGACGTCCGCCTGTTCGGCAATACCACGGGCGCTTTCCAGCATACGTGCCTTAAACTGTTCGGGATTCAGCCCGAACGCGCCTTCCACCAGACAATCGACAAGCCGTACCTGCCTGCCCATTTCGCGCGCCACCCGTTTCAGCGTGTTTTTAGTGGGTTCCAGCGTGGTTTGCAGCGTCGCCATCACGGCCACGGTGCCGCCGAGGCGCACAGCCTCGCGGCACATTTCTTCGTCGATGCGCACAATCGGCATGCCGAGGTAACGCGCGATACTCTGCGCGCTGTCGGCAACGTCGCCCACCGAGGAGCAGCAATTGAGCACCGCGTCGCAGTCCTCCTGCAGCGCCTGCATATACATGCCGATCAGCCGCGCCGCTGTTTTCGGCGGCACAAAGCCCGCCTCGCGTACCTCTTTGATGATAGCGGGATCGGATTTGCTGATAAGCTCCGCATCGTCTCCCACCGCCTGTTTGACCGCCTGTTCAACCGACGCGATCAGCTCCGGCGTGGTACTGGTATAGATCAATCCGATTTTCATGGCTGCATCCTCCTGTTAATTCTCTTGTGAAAGCAGTATCTGTGCGGCTTTGCGCAGCGTGTCGGTCTGTCCTACGTTTCCGGGGAAAATTACATAGGGGATACCCGGAAAACGGCTTTCCGCTCCGGTGATCCATACGGGGATGCCCGGCGCGATCTGCCCCGGCACCACCGCCCTGCGCACCCGCAGCGCTTTGGTCGCGATATCGCTGGACGTGATGCCGCCTTTGGCGATGATGAACGCGGGCTTGGCCGTAATTCCCGCCACCACAGCCTGTACGGCGTGTGAAATCCGCACGCTGCGTTCCAGCGCCGACTCTTTCGTGTCCTCCGGCAGGGACAGTGCGCTTCGGCGGGTGTATACCACGGGCGTTTTCCCTGCCCGGATCAAGGCGTCGCAAGTTCGGATTACGCGCGTGGTTTCCCGTTCCAGCGCGCCTTTTTTAAGCACCAGATTGGAGTTAAGCGCCAGAGGTTCCGTCTTTGGTAGCGTGAGGAGCTCCGTAAGCTGCGCGGTGGTTTTGGCCGTATGCGATCCCACCATCACGATGCCGCCGAAATCCGTTTCCTCCGCGACCAGGTCTTCCCGCGTCAGCAACGGCCGGTCCGATATGACCGCGAAAGCTTTGACAAACGATGCCGCCGTGCGGCAGCAGAAACGCTTTCCCTGCTGAAGCGCCCGGTACAGAGCGACGCAGAATACCTTCACGTCGTAGTCGTCCGCCGCGTTGACGACCAGTTTCGAATAGCCGTGCAGACCGCAGAGCGTATCCGTAATCCCGTCGAAGTCCATCGAGCGCAGCTGTTCGATCGAGATGCTTTGTACGTCTCCGGCACGGACCGCGCCTTTCGTTTTCTCCTCAATATACTCCCGAAGGTCGGAATGCTTATAACCGAAGGTCTTGTCCTTGGCAAACTCGGTTTCCGCGGCAGGCACAAGCCCGTCCGCTCCGGCCACGTAGTGTACGTTGCCGATAGTGATCCGCCCGCCTTCGCGGAAGTACGGACAAAGGATTTCCCCGTCGATGGGCAAGCCGGACACCGTTTCCAGTTCCTGCCGGATGATATCCGTCTCCAGAGGATAATGTCCCCGCAGGGTCGAATCGCTCCGGCTGATGATCAGAAATTCCTTGTTCTGTTCACGGGCAACCTGCGTGATATTTTTGACGATCTCCCGGTGGGCTTTCGCGGTCTCCCTGGCGTTCATCGCACGGGAATTGGTGAGAATGAAAAAAAGCGGCGCGTCTTCTTCAAAGCCCTCCCGCAGGCTTTCTAGCGACCAATCCGTATACACGGATACCTGGTGTACGGTCTGTACGCCCGTCGGGTCGTCGTCCAACGCGATAATTTTTATATTCGCATCGGAAACGGCGGCCCGCAAGAGCGCATCTACTTTCGGTTTCAGCTTATCAGGAAAGGTGTTTGGCATATCCATTGTAACGGGTCTCCTTCAAAAACGTACTGGTATCGTGAACGAAAGGAAGTTGAAATTTCCGAAAAACCAATTATAATAAAACGCACTTTCTCATGGATGATCCTGTTATGCAACGAAATAAAGGAGGACCAAAGCATGTTGACAGATACGAGACACTCCCGCTTTGCCAAGGTTTACGGGTTGCCGCTGCCGGATGTGCGGTGGGATGCGGGTTTCTGGAAAAACCGGTTCGATACTTGCGCCGACGTCACCATCCCGCATGTTCTATCCGTGTTTGACGACGCGGACAGCTTTTTTCACCAGGTGGAGAACTTCCGTATCGCCGCGGGCTTAAGCGACGGCGAATTCCGGGGCACACCGTACGGGGACGGGGACTTCTATAAGCTGATGGAGGGGATGATCTATACCTTCGCCGTACGTGGCGACGAAAAGATCGACCGGAAACTGGACGAATACATCGACTTGATCGGGAAAGCCCAGCAGGCCGACGGCTATCTGTCCACCAAGCAGATCATCGGCGAAAAAAGTGAAAACGGCGTATCCCGCCACGGCGACGTGAACGACTTTGAGGAGTACAACTTCGGTCATCTGTTCACCGCCGCCTGCCTGCATAAGCGGGTGACCGGAAAAGATACGTTTCTGGACGTCGCCAGGGGAGTCGCCCGCTACCTGGAAGCGCTGTATGAGCGCATCCTCCGCGAGGACAAAGCCTGGACGGCTGTATGCCCGTCCCATTACATGGGTCTGGCGGAGCTGTACCGCACGACCGGCGACGGGAAATACCTGGAGCTTGCCAAAACCGCCATTGCCCTGCGCGACCGGGTGAAAAACGGTACGGACGATAACCAGGACCGCCTCCCGCTCAGGGAACACCGCGAGATCATCGGCCACGGCGTTCGCTCTACTTACCTGTACGCGGGCGTCGCCGATTTGCATCTGGAAACCGGTGACGAGGAGCTTTTAACCGTGCTGAACAGTTGCTGGAAAGACCTCACGGCCAAAAAGCTCTACATCAACTGCGGTTGCGGCGCGCTGTACACGGGCACATCGCCGTTTGGCAATTTGTTCACCGCGCAGTACGTGCACCAGGCGTTCGGTTACGCCTACCAACTGCCAAACATCACCGCTTACAACGAGACCTGCGCCACCATCGGAAGCATGCTGTGGGCCGGGCGCATGTTCGCTATCGACCCCCAGGCGCAGTACATGGATCATATCGAGCGTTCGTACTACAACCTGGTATTGGCGGCGGTCAGCCTGTCGGGCAACAAGTATTTCTACGAAAACATGCTGCGCCGAACAGAAACGCTGGATTATGAGCTGATGTGGCCTGTGCAGCGAGAGAGCTTCTTCCAGTGCTTCTGCTGTCCCACGAACATCTCCCGCACGATTACCCAGGCCTCGGAATACGCTTACCGCATGTCGGAAGACAGCGTGTACCTTGGGGTATACGGCGCAAGCACCGCGGCCGTTAGCCTTGCAAATGGCGCACGGTTTACCCTGAAGCAGGAAACCGACTATCCGTGGGACGGGGCGATCGCCTTTTCGTTCCCGGATGTGCAAAACGCCGAGCCTTTTACCCTGAAGCTTCGCGTACCGGGCTGGGCGCGCGGCGGAAGCGTCACGTTTGGCGGGCAAACCGTTACGCTCACGCCCAAGAACAGCAATACGTACGTGGACGTTCTCCTGACGCCCGATACGGCAGTATCGGTATCCGTACGGTTTGACATGCCGGCGTTCCTCACCCGTGCAAACGCCAAGGCGGAGGCGGACGAAAATCACGTCTGCGTCCAGCGCGGCCCGCTGGTTTACTGCGCAGAATCCGCCGATACGGACAAGGGAACGCTGGACGACCTGCTGCTTTACGCCGACGCGGAGTTCACGCAGACGCCTTACGAGGTGGACGGAACCAAAATGGTCGCGCTCACGACGACGGCCGTCAGGCTGCATACCGAAGATAACGACCCGGACGCGCTGTACCAGCCGCTTTCAAAGCCCGTGCTGACGCCGGAAGCTCTGCGCCTGATCCCGTACTTTGCGTGGGACAACCGGGGATTCGGTGAAATGCGCATCTGGATGCCCGTTGCGTACCGCGCCTGACGCCGGACAAACATCCCGCTCCTCTGCTGAAAATGCGGAGGAATTTTTATGTGGGGTCGAAGTAGCGTTTCCTGTCCCGCTCAACGCCTAACGCATCCGCCAGCTGCCCGCGCATCCACGGCATCAGTCCGAGGTCGAACACCATGGACGGCATGATATAGCGGGCGCGCAGGTCTCTGGAGTGGATAAACAGGTCAAGCACGTCTTCCTTGCCGAGGCCAAGCGCTTCCGGGTGATCCAGCGCCGGGATTCCCGCGGCGTCCAGCGCGGCGGCCAGTTCCTGCTGATGCGCAAGCGCTTCCCGCAGAATGGCTTGAATGTCCGCCCATCCCGCGTGCGCGGCCTGTGCACGCCGCAGAACCGACGCTTCCGTGTTGCGGTGTTCGTCGCATGCGGTTTGGATCAAGCCGTTCGCCTGCGCGCCAAACATCCTGTGCATATCCTGCTCCCAGCGGGCGGCGTTTAGCTGCCGCAGCACGGCATCCGGCTCCGCCGGCAACGCATCCAGGGACACAAGCGCCTGATAAGCAAACAGCGCCACGCGCACGCCGTAGCCCACCTGGGCTCCGTGCAAGCGGTGGGGCAGTTTGCGTGCGATCGACAGCATATCCATCAGGTGCGACAGCGTATGCTCCGAGCCCGACGCCGGACGCGAGACCTGCGCCATTGACATCGCTACGCCCGACAGCACCAACCCTTCAGTAAGTTCCCGTACGGCGCTTGTATCGCCCCGCATACAGGCCTCTGCGTTCTCCACGGCTTTGGCGCAGGCGGCGAGCATCGCTTCGGCGATCGGCGGGCAGTAATATTCATCGTTAACGATATGCGCGATCTTCCATTCGGCGATGGAAATCGTCTTGGCCGCCATGTCGCCGATGCCCGCGCCGCGCAGTTGCGCCGGCGCGCCCGCCAAAACATCCGGATCGCCCAGCACCAACGCCGGCGTTTGATTGTAAATGGTGGTTTTCACACCGTCTACGATCATGGCCGAGGAATTGGATGCGTACCCGTCCATCGACGGCGCGGTGGCGACGATGCCCGTCCGCAGCCCGCTTTGCATTCCCAGCATTTTACAGACGTCGTTGATCACGCCGCTGCCAATACCCAGAATAAAGTCGCAGTTTTCCGCCTGCCGCAGCAGGGGAGGCAGCGTCCGCATATCTGCCTGCGGCTTCGGTTCGGCCGGGAAGCAGACCGGCGTGTAGGGAATACCCGCCGCCAGCAGTTGCCCGATCGCACGCCCTCCCGCCGCGGATTTCGTATTTTCATCCATCAGGAGAAAAGGATGCGTAACGCCCAGCTCTTTAAGCAAGGCGGGCAGGCGAAGAACGGCATCGTGTTCCAGCACGATTTGCAAAGCCGGTACGGAATGTTCCCTGCCGCAAACGCAGGATTTCCGCCCGCCGGTTGCAAGCTGTGCGATCTGTTGTTCCAGGGTCCAATGTGTCCGCATTACCGGCACCTCTTGAGCGCGTCGGCCCAGCCTCCGCGCCGCCGAGTGCGTTCCTGCTCGCCGGCTGCCGGAGTGTATTCGGCGGCAGGATCAAGCTGGCGGATGGATGCGGCGGGCACATGCTTTTCCAGCACCATGCGTCCGACGCCGTATAACGTCAAGTTCTTTTCCGCGGACACCCGGACGCGGCAGGGCACAAGATCGCTTTGCATTTGCATCAGCAGCGGATTCACACTGCCGCCGCCGTCCGCGCTGATGGTTTCCACCGGTTTGCCGGTATCCATCCGCATGGCGTCGAGCACGTCGGCGTTCTGATGCGCGATGCTTTCCAGCGCCGCGCGCAGGATATGTGCTTTTTTTGTGCCGCGGTTCATGCCGTAGAGTACGGCGCGGGCGTTTTCGTCAAACCACGGCGCGCCGAGCCCGGCGAACGCGGGCACAAGGTAAACGCCCTGCGTATCGGGTACGGTTTCGGCCAGCGCCAGTTCATCCATGCTGCCGATCAGTCGCATCTCGTTTTTCAGCCACATCAGGGTATCCGCCGAACAGGTAACGTTGCCCTCCAGCACATAGCATACCTTGCCGTCTTTGCCGTATCCCACCGACGCGGACAACCCGTGCGACGAGCGCAGCGGAGCTTCGCCGATGTTCATCATAATTGACGATCCGGTTCCGTAACTGGTTTTCACGTTGCCGGGCACCGTGCAGCCGTGGCCGTAGAAGGAGGAGTGGCTGTCGCCCATCATGGCGCTGATCTTTACGCCCCTGAGCGCTGAAATGGCCGTGATTTCGCCGAAACCGGCGTCGGACAGGAGAATCTGCTCCGGCAGCATGCGTTCCGGCAGGCCGAAACGGCGCGCGATATCTCCGTCCCATCGCAGCGTTTCCAGATCCAAAAGCTGCGTGCGGCTGGCGTTGGAAACATCGGTGGCAAATACGGAGCCATCCGTAAGCCGGTATAAAAGATAGCTGTCGATCGTACCGAAACACAGTTCGCCGTTTACGGCGCGGGTTTTAAGCTCCGGGTGCTCGCCCAGCAGCGCGGAGGCTTTTGCCGCGGAATAATACGGTGAAAGCCTTAACCCGGTTTGGTACTCGATCTGCACGGCGTCCGCTTGCATGGCGTCGGTGATGCTCTTGGCACGCACATCCTGCCAGACGATCGCCGGAGCGACGGGCCGCCCTGTTTTTCGATCCCAGACAACGGTCGTCTCGCGTTGGTTTGCGATGCCAAGCCCCAGAATATCCTCTCGTTTCAGGCCGCCCGCAAGCTCCGTTAGCAACTCTGCGGTATTCCGCCAGATTTCCTCCGCGTCGTGCTCTACACGGTCCGGCGCGGGATGCATCTGCCGGTGCGTTTTTTCAAGCGCCTTTATCATCGCTCCCGATTCATCCAGAAGCGCGGCTTTGGTTCCGGCTGTTGATTGATCCAACGCGATGACCGTTTTCATCCCAGCACCATCTTTCTCTGCTTTTGCCCATAGTATAGCATATCTGAAATTTACCAGTCAATGAATTTACATAAACGGGCACTTAAGCGTTTATATGGCGGAAAAACCAAGAATCGTAAAGGTTACAGGATATGCGGACAGAAAAATGAATATTTCTGAAAGATTAATATTGCTTGATATTTATAAAAATGATATACTGTATTCAGCATTTAATTAAGTTAGCGGTTTGCGGCATGGCTGTAGCGCGTGTAAGAATCCGCTTTCATCCGCAGACGGCGAAACTGTAAACGAAATAAGGAGGAGCATCATGAAGGTACGGGTCAAGGATATCGCGGCGAAAGCCAAAGTTTCACCCGCGACAGTCTCCAACGCGTTGAATCATAAACCGGGCGTATCCGAAAAAGTCACGGAGCGCATCATGAAAATCGCGGCTGAAATGGGTTATGAACCGCCCAAGGATAAAAGCGAACCCAACCATCAGTATATCCGACTTGTCGTTTACAAATCCCACGGCCTGGTCGTGATGGACACACAGTTTTTTGCCGAACTGATCGAAAGCATTCAGCGGGAATGCAAGGCCGAGAACCTGGAACTGATGATCACGCACCTGCACGCCAAAGACTCCGACCTCGCTGTGCGGGCGCAGGAGATTCGCAACGAGGACTGCAATGGTATTTTGCTGCTCGGCACGGAAATGAGCCCCGAGGAGCTCGCCATGTTCACGCCCTGCAAGTCGACTATGGTGGTTCTGGATAACCTGTTCCGCCATGAACACGTCAACGCCGTGGTGATGAACAACTACGATGCGGGCTTCCAGGCGGCCAACGCGCTGTATCAGGCGGGGCACCGCCATATTGGGCATATCACGAGCACCGTGTTGTTTTCCAACGTCCGCTACCGCCGCAAGGGCTATCAGGCGTCGCTTGTTGAAAAGGGCATCGTTGCCGCGCCGGACGACATCTGGTACGTCACCCCGACGCTGGAAGGCGCGTACAAGGATATGCTGAAGCTTCTGGATTCGGGGCGCAAGCTTCCCACCGCGTTTTTCGCGGGCAACGATATCATGGCCGTTGGCTGTATGCGCGCCATGCAGGAGCGCGGCATCCGCATTCCGGACGACGTTTCCATGATCGGCATGGACGACATGGCCTTGTGCCTGGTGTCCAACCCGCCCTTGAGCACCATCCGCGTGCTGCGCCAGGAAATGGGCATCGCGGCCGTGCAATCGCTGTTATTCGTGGCGGCGCAGATGAAGACGGGCGTACTGAAAACCGAATTGAGCGTGGATCTGGTCAAGCGCAGCAGCGTACGGCAGATCGCCCCGGCGGAAACCGCAAAATCCGGCCGGAAGAAAACCAAAGCCTGACACAGGAGAACGAAATGGACGCATCAACCCTGCGGCAAATCGCCGCCAAACGGCGCGCCGACGCCCTGACCATGATCCACCTCGCAAAAGGCGGGCATACCGGCGGAACGCTGTCGAGCCTGGATATTCTCACCTGTTTGTTTTATGACGTGCTGCAGGTCAATCCGCACGTTCCCGGCGATCCGGCGCGTGACCGGTTTGTGCTGAGCAAAGGGCACAGCGTAGAGGGTTATTTGGCTATCCTCGCGGATCTTGATTTTTTCCCCAAGCAGGAACTGCAAACGTATAGCCGCGGCGGCAGCCGCCTGATCGGCCATCCCAGCAACAAGGTGCCGGGCGTTGAAATATGCTCCGGCGCGCTGGGCCACGGGCTGCCTGCGGGCGTGGGGATGGCGCTTGGCGCCAAACGGCAGGACGCCGGATATAAAACCTATGTGTTCATGGGCGACGGCGAGCTTGCCGAAGGCTCGGTATGGGAGGCGGCGATGGCCGCCGCGAATTTCAAGCTGGACAATCTGTTTGCCATCATCGACCGCAACGGGCTGCAGATCAGCGGCGACACAGAAGACGTGATGCGTCTGGAAGATCTCGGCGCAAAATGGCGCGCGTTTGGCTGGGAGGTATCGGATATCGACGGACACGATATTCCCGCCATCCTTTCGTATTTTCATGGGGAACGCGAAGCGGGGAAGCCGCATTGCCTGATCGCGCATACGCGTAAGGGCAAGGGCGTCTCCTACATCGAAAACCGGAAGGAATGGCACCACAAAGTACCGGACGACGCACAGCTGCAGCAGGCATATCAGGAATTGGGCGTGGAGGGGGTCGACTGGATTGGATAAGCAAGCGTTGCGCGCGGTCTTTACGGAAACCTTGCTGGCGCTGGCCAAAGCCGACCCGACCATCGTGACCGTGACCAGCGACAGCCGGGGGTCCGTGACCCTGACCGAATTTGCTGAGCAGCTTCCGCGCCAGTTTGTGGAATGCGGTATTGCCGAACAGGACGCCGTAGGGATATCCGCGGGTCTTGCCAACAGCGGACTGCGCCCCTTTGTTTGCGGCCCGGCCTGCTTTTACACTCTGCGAAGCGCGGAACAGGTAAAGGTGGACGTCGCCTATTCACATTACAATGTAAAAATCTTCGGCGTCAGCGGCGGCGTCAGCTACGGGGCTTTGGGCGCGTCGCACCATTCCACGCACGATATCGCCCTGCTGCGCGCGATCCCGGGAATCGATATTTACCTTCCCAGCGACGGGCACCAGATGCGAGCGCTGACGCGGTATCTGGCCCAGACAAACACGCCGGCTTATATCCGCGTCGGGCGTGCCGCCGTGCCGGATATCTATCACGAGGGCGACGACGTGTTTACCCCGGGCAATGCCAACCGCTTGCGGTCCGGGGACGACGTCAGCATCCTGGCCTGCGGCGAAATGAGCTACCATGCCCTGCAGGCGGCGGCGCTGCTGCAGAAACAGGGTATATCCGCCGGCGTTTGGGATATGGTCAGCATCCGTCCGCTGGACACACAGGCGATTCTGGATGCGGCGCAGGCCGGACTGGTCGTTACCGTGGAAGAACACAGCATTCACGGCGGACTGGGCGCCGCGGCGGCAGAGTTCTTAAGCCAACACAAGCCGGTCAGGATAAAAATCCTCGGCATGCCGGATGAAGACCCGTACAACGGCTCGTCCCCCGAGGTGATGGCGCATTACGGGCTGGACGGCAGGGGAATCGCCGATACGATCTTTGCGGCAATGCATGAATCTCCGATACAGAAAGGGCAGTAGTCATGGCAACATTTGGCGTCATCATCACCAACCGGAGTTTTTTCCCGGATCATCTGGTACTGGAAGCCAGGGAAGTTTTATTGAAGCAATTGGACGCATGGGGGCATAAGGTCGTCACATTGTCGCCTAACGATACCTTCATGGGTCAAACCATGAGTTATGAAGAAGCCAAGAAATGCGCGGCGCTGCTGCGTGCGCATGCGGACGAAATAGACGGCATCATCGTCAGCCTGCCAAACTTCGGCGAAGAAACGGGCGTGGCGGACGCCATCCGCATGTCGGGCTGCAATCTGCCCATTTTGGTGCAGGCGTGCCCCGACGACCCGGACAAGCTCCAGCTTGAAAACCGGCGCGACGCGTTTTGCGGCAAGCTGTCGTTGTGCAACAACCTGTACCAGTACGGAATCAAGTATACCCTGACCTCAGCACACGTCTGCGCGCTGGACGGCGAAGATTTCAAGGCGGACGTCGAGCGTTTTGCCAAAATCTGCAGCGTCGTCAAGGCTATGCGAACGGCGCGGATCGGGCAGATCGGCGCGCGCGTGATGCCGTTTCGCACGGTGCGCTATTCCGAAAAGCTTCTGCAAGCGAGCGGCATTACCGTGGAGACCGAAGATTTCTCCGAAATTCTCGCCGATATCGGGAAACTGACGGACGAAAAGAAGATCGACCGGAAGATCGCGGAGATCGAAGCCTACGGCAACGTATGCCCCGGCACGGCGCGGGATAAGCTGATCAAACAGGCCAAACTCAGCATCGTGCTGGAAGACTGGATGGAAACGCACGACTGCCAGGCAAGCGCCATCCAGTGCTGGGACAGCGTGGAGGCCAATTACGGCTGCGCGGTCTGCCTGTCCATGTCCATGATGGGACAAAACGGAAAACCCTCGGCCTGCGAAACGGATGTGATGGGCGCGATATCAATGCTGGCGCTGCTCAAGGCGTCCGGCGTGCCCCCGTTGTATCAGGACTGGAACAACAATTATGCCAATGCCGAAAATAAATGCATCAACGTGCATTGTTCCAATTATCCCGCCTGTGTTTTCGAATCGAAACCGGAAATCGGGAATCTGGATATCCTGGCTACGACGCTGGGGACGGAGGTTTCGTTCGGTGCGCTCAAGGGGCGTGTCAAACCGGGTAAAATGACATTTTTGAAGCTTTCCACCGACGACCGGCAGGGCAAGATTAAATGCTATCTCGGCGAAGGCGCGTTCACCGACGACGCGCTGGATACCTTCGGCGGCGTAGCTGTGTGCAGCGTTCCTGAACTCAATACCCTGATGCACTACATTGCCCGCAACGGGTACGAACACCATGTGGCACTCGTCCATGCGGAGGCGGCCGACGTGCTGGAAGAAGCGCTGGGAAATTACATGGGCTGGGAAGTTTATCGGCATAGCTGAACGCCGTCTTATATCTTGGCGTGCCGTTTATGTGAATTACCGAATGATTTTTAATATGCGTTTTGCTTGCTCCCGGGACAGGAACTACTCAATATCCTGTCCCGGGAGTTATATTTATCACAATATATCCTGTAATTGACCATAATCTATAAACTACAACTGAATATTAAGTTATCAAACTAATAAATTTATTTAATTATTTTTCTAAATTCACTTGACAAACATTTCGTCAAATTTTATAATACCAGATAGAAGGTTGCGAAAACGCAGCTATGAAGATATGAATGATATACAAATAAGTTTAGCCAGTTCATCCGGGCAAATCAAATAAGCGGATTTCAACGAAACCGATACCTTGCCATTCGCTTTTCGCACTTCAGGCAGTAAGCAGACCAAGCGTTTGCTGCAAATAAACATTTAGGAGTTGATTCCAACATGAAGCGCTTCCTTACCACCGTATTGGCAGTTGTGATGCTGGTCTCGCTGCTGAGCGTTACCGCCAGCGCTGAGGACAAATTCCAGTCGCACAAAATCAAGCTGCTATCCATCTGGGATGAAACCAACCCCACATCTAACGGCTACATTCTGTACGAATTGGCCAAACAGTATGCGGAAACCGTAGAAGGCTTCGAGCTGGATTACGAGTATGTCAGCATCACTGAGATCGACCAGAAGGTCACGACGCTGATGGCGAGCAACGACCTGCCTGAGCTGTGCATTTACGAGTCCGGCGTCCGCCTCAAGAACGTCATCGAATCCGGCCAGATCCTTGATCTCGACGCCGCTTTGACCGACCTCGGCGTTCGCGATTATGTGGACGATGGCGCTGCCTCGCTGCTGATCGGCCTGGTCGACGGCGTGGGTCTGTACGACCTGCCCCTTGGCCTGAACGTGGAAGGCTTCTGGTACAACAAGGCCGTATTCGAAGCCGCCGGCCTGGACCCCGAAAATCCCCCGAAAACCTGGGATGAATTCCTCGCGGCCTGTGAAGCCATCAAGGCGATCGGCATCGCTCCCATCGCACAGGGCGGCGCAGACCAGTGGCCCATGACTCGTGTGCTCAACGCTTACCTCGTGCGCAGCGTTGGCCTCGACGCCGTGAAGAACGCCATGGACGGAACCGCCAAATGGACCGATCCGGAATACGTTGCCGCCGCGCAGATGTTCCAGGATCTGGCCACCGATGGCTATTTCGTGGAAGGCATGAACACCGTTGATTACACCACCGCTGTTGAAATGGTCATGGGCGGCAAAGCCGGCATGCAGTACAACGGCAGCTGGGTGACCTCCAACCTCGACTCTGAAGCCAATCTGGCTGGCGAAAACGGCATCGGCTTCTTCAACGTTCCGCTGGTGAACGATTCCTCCACCTTGGATGATTACAGCATGAACTGCGGTAACATCATGATGGTTTCCGCCGCCAAGTACGACGATGCGGTCGCGGACTTCCTGAAGTTCCTCGTTACGCACATCGGCGACTTCGCCATGGAAAACCAAGCTTCGTTCAAGGGCTTCAAAATCGACAATATGCCTGAAGACCTGCCCGTCTACACGCAGATCGTCGGCAATGCCCTGTCTACCGCCTCTGGCGCGTTCCTGTGGTTCGAAGCCAAGATGGACTCCGAAACCTCCACCATCGCCCAGAACAACATCGCACTCCTGTACACCGGCGAAATGACCGCCATGGAATATATGCAGGCGTTGCAGGATTCTACCGACAAGAACATGAACTAATTTACTAGACCGCAAAAACCTTATTGGATTTGGGGGAAAGGCGGCTGCGCCGCCTTTCCCTTCTGCATTTTGGAGGCGTTATTCGTGGAAAAAGTATTGCGCGATAAAAAAGCAATCGCCTTGTTCGTACTTCCGGCTTTCCTGATATTTATCGGCGTCATTTTTGTGCCGATACTCTGGACCTTCGTATATTCTCTGTTTTCCGGTATGCCGGGTGCTAAATTTGAGTTTTACGGTATTCAAAATTACATCGATATGTTTTCCAACAAACAGACCGTCAACGCCATCTCCGTCAACTGGCGGTATATCGCTATCGTTACGCCGCTGCAGGTTGGCTTCGGCCTGATGGCCGCGCTGATGGTGCATTTCAGCGTTCGGAAATTTAAAACGATGTCCCGCACGATGATATTTATCCCGACAGTTCTGCCCGCGGTCGCCGTTGCGCAGATGTTTATCAAAATGTACGCGCTGACCCCCAATTACGGGTTGGTTAACTCGATCCTCGCAAAAATCGGTTTGGATTCGCTGACAACCGCATGGCTGGGATACTCCAACACGGCGTTTACCGCGTTGTGCATTATGGATGTCTGGACTGCCGTCGGATTTTATACGGTCATTATTTACGGCGCGCTGGTGGATATTCCCGACGAGATCATCGAAGCCGCCCGCATTGACGGCGCCAACAGCTTCGGCTTGTTCCGCAGAATTATCCTGCCGATGCTTAAAACCATGATCACCACCTGTTTTGTGTTCAGCTTTACCGGAACGATCAAGATGTTTGAAAGCGCCACGGCGCTGACCAAAGGCGGTCCGGGACAGGCGACTACGTCCATGACGATGAACATGTACCAAAACGCCTTTAAATTTAACGAATTCGGCTACGGCAGCTCGATCGCCATCGTCATTTTGCTGCAGTGCCTGCTGATTACCCTGATCATCAACTGGGTCGGGAAAGAGAGGTATTGAGCCATGGTCAGAAAGAAAGGCGTCCTGACGGTCATCGGGAAAATACTGATCGTCCTGTTCCTGTTTATTGAAATTTACCCGATTTTCTGGATACTGATGAGCTCGTTTAAAAGCACGACGGAGTTTACGCTATCGCCTTCCTACGCGCTGCCGCAGGGGATTTATTATCAAAACTATATCGAGGCCTGGAACCGCGGCCGCATGAGCACATACTTCGTCAACAGCGTCATCGTTACGTTTGTATCGCTGTTTTTTATCATGCTGTTTTCTTCCACCAGCGCGTTCGCGCTGACCAAGATGCAGTGGAAGAACCGCGGACGCGTTCTGACGATGTTCCTAAGCGGCATTATGGTGCCGACGGCCGTGGTGCTGATTCCGCTGTACCTGATCTACAACAATATAGGCCTGATCAATACGCGGTTTTCGCTGATCCTGACCTATATCGCGTTCGGACTTCCGCTATCGGTATTCCTCTTGCGAAGTTACCTGACCGCACTTCCGGATGATATGATGGAAGCGTCGGTCATAGACGGGGCGAGTATTTACCAGGTGTTCTGGCATATCGTACTGCCGCTGATGACCACGGGTATCGTTACCGTTGGCGTTATTCAGTTCTACTTCCGCTGGAACGACCTAATGTTCTCCATGACCTTCGTTAACGACTCGGCGCTGAAAACCGTACAGACCGGCCTGTTATACTTCTCTGACCAATACGGCAACCGAAACTGGGGCGCAATTTTTGCCTGCATTGCCATCAGCGTACTGCCGACGATCATCGTGTATATCTCCATGAACAAGATGGTTATCGAGGGGATGACCGCGGGAGCGGTGAAGGGCTGATCACAATTCTCTCGGAGGACGTATCATGAATATTTCGATTCAACACCTGCTGGTGAACCGGCTGCATAATCCTCTCGGATTTTCTCTTGGGGAAACGCCGCGCCTGAACTGGATCATCCAGTCTTCATACGCGGCGGATACTATGCAAACCCGCGTGGTTGTCGCAACGGATCCGGAATTCAAATCCACTGTTTTTGACAGTGGTTTTCTGCAAGACCTGAGCGGAATCTCTTTCACGCCTGCCCTGCCGGCATTGCTGCCGCGGACACGCTATTATTGGCGCGTACAGGCGAAAGCCCCCGACGGGGCGACCGCGGCCAGCGAAACCGCCTGGTTTGAAACCGCCAAGCTGTGGGAGCCGTGGACGGCGCAATGGATTTCGCCGGATTTTCCGCAAGACTGGCACCCCGTATTGTATACGGAATTTACAGCGGACAGGCAAGTGCAGTCCGCGCGCGCGTATGTCTGCGGCCTGGGCCTGTACGAGGCAAGCCTCAACGGCGAAAAGGTCGGCGACGAGTACCTGTCGCCCGGTCTGTGCGCTTACGATAAATGGCTGCCTTATCAGACCTACGACGTTACCGGCATGCTTTCGCAGGGTGAAAACCGCCTGGAAGTGAAGCTCGGCAACGGCTGGTATAAAGGCCGCTACGGGCTGAAACGCAGCAGTCAGTTCCAGTACGGGGACGCGTTTGCCCTGATTTTGGAACTGCATGTTATCTACACAGACGGCAGCACGGCAACCGTGGTTACGGATACGCACTGGAACGCAAAGCGCGGCACGGTGCTTGCGAGCGGGATTTTCGACGGTGAAGAGGCGGACGCGACGCTGGACGACAGCGCCGTATACCCCGTTAAATCCATCGAGATCGACAATGCGCTGCTCAAAGCGCGCATCAGCCCGCCAATCTGTGAAAAACTCATGCTACAGCCCGTGGAGATCATCCATACGCCGGCCGGGGAAACGGTGCTGGACATGGGGCAGAACATGGTCGGCTTTTTCAGTTTTGACTGTGACGCCCCCGCGGGCACGAAAATCCATTTACAATTCGGCGAGGTACTGCAGGGCGGAAATTTCTACCGCGATAACCTGCGCACCGCCAAGGCAGAATTTGTGTATGTTTCCGATGGCAAGCCCGGCGTCGTGCGCCAGCATTTCACCTTTTACGGCTTTCGCTTTGTCAAGCTCACACAGTGGACAGGCGAGGTCAAACTGGAACGCTTCAAGGGCGTCGTGCTCTACTCCGATATGCCGCAGACCGGCTCGATTGAGACCGGCAATCCCAAGGTGAACCGGCTGTTTGAAAATACCCTCTGGGGACAGCGCGGCAACTACCTGGACGTACCTACCGATTGCCCGCAGCGTGACGAACGCATGGGCTGGACGGGCGACGCGCAGGTGTTTTTCGGCACTGCCGCCTTCAATATGGATGTTGCCGCGTTTTTTGAAAAATTCCTGTTTGATCTTGGGCGGGAGCAGGAGGCGCTGAACGGCTGGGTGCCCGTGGTAATCCCCAAGCACGACGTACACCAGGTCGGCGCGTGCGCCTGGGGCGACGCCGCCACGATTATCCCCTGGAACTTGTACGTGCGCTACGGCGACCGGACGCTTTTGGAATCGCATTATCCCATCATGAAGGCTTGGGTGGACGCTATCCATACCCACGACGAGCAGACCGGCGCGACACGGCTGTGGAAAGGCAGTTTCCATTACGGCGACTGGCTGTCACTGGACGTGGAAGACCCCGTCGGCTATCGTTTCGGCGGCACGGAACGCACGTTCCTGGCCACTTGCTTCTATTACTATTCCACCACGCTGCTGATCAAAGCCGCCAAGGTGCTCGGTAAAACGGAAGACGCGGAGGCATACCAAAAATTGGCCGATGCCGTACGCAAAGCGTTCCTGAACGAATACTTGACGGAAAGCGGACGCCTGGCCGAAACCACGCAAACCGCCTATGTGCTGACCCTGTTCATCGGCATTTTGCCGGAGCAGTATCGCGCGCAGGCCGCCTACGCGCTGCGCCTGAAACTAAAAGCCTCCAACTACCACCTGCGCACGGGCTTTATCGGCACGCCGTACCTGTGCCGTGTGCTGTCTGAAACCGGGTCAAACGACATCGCGTACAAGCTGCTTTTGCAGGAAGATTTTCCGAGCTGGCTGTACGAGGTGAATATGGGAGCGACCACCATTTGGGAGCGCTGGAATTCCATCCTCCCGGACGGCAGTATTTCCGATACGGGCATGAATTCCCTCAACCACTACTCCTACGGTTCCATCGTGGAGTGGATGTACCGCGACGTATGCGGCATCCAGCCTGTGGAAGACGCGCCGGGTTTCCGCCGTTTCCGGCTGGAACCCAAGCCTGATCGCTCTCTGGGGCTTGCCCGCGCCAAGTACCTTTCGCCCGCCGGTATGATTGAAAGCGAGTGGCGCTATACGGATGATACGCTGCAATACCGCTTCGCCGTGCCTTACGGCGCAAGCGCGAAGCTGACGCTGCCCGGGGAAACGCCCGTAACGCTCAATGCCGGAGACCATACTTTCACACGCAAGGTTGCCGATACGATTTTGGATCTGCATACGCCGGTCAGCCAAATTCTGGGGAATTCCAAAGCCTATGCCACGTTGACTGAGATCCTGCCGGAACTGCCTGCCATGATGCTGTTTGATATGATGGCGGGCGAACGCAGCCTGTACGACCTGATCACCGAAGGATTTCTGGAACAACAGGATCCGCGACTGATGGAGTTATTGGAAAAATGGAAAACAATGTAACGCCGATTTTAAAATACCTGGAAGAACGCATTCCCGGCGTGTTTAAGCAGCCGGGCAAATGCTTTCCCTATCCGTTTATCGATCCCGGTTCGATCTACGACGGCAACCTATGGGACTGGGATACCTACTGGACCGTTTACGCCCTGATCGCTTACACGAAAACGCACCCGAAGGACGAAGCGGCATTCCGGGAAAAGCTGATCCTGCACGGCAAGGGCAACGTACTTAATTTTCTCTATTTTCAAATGGAGGACGGCTATATCCCCATGGCGGTCGCCAACAAGGCCGAGCACGACAGCGGAGAATCCTACCTGATCCGCAAGCACCGCGAAGGCCATATCCTCAACATGCACAAGCCGTTTTTATGCCAGCAAGCCGCGCTGGTCAGCGATTTCAGCGGAGACTATCTGTGGCTCCAGAGCCATCAGGCGCAGCTGGAAAACTATTTCGCATGCTACGACTGCTATTATCTGCATGAAAAAACCGGCCTGTACGTATGGGCGGATGATGTGATGATCGGCATGGATAACGACCCCGCCACTTTCGGGCGTCCGCGCTTTTCCACGGCCAACGTATTCTTAAACGCCTTTATGGTCATGGAACTCAATGCCATGGCAAAGATCCTGACCGCGCTGGACAAGCAGGACGCTGCGGCGCGGTATGCCGCGAAGGCGGATGCGCTGGCCGACGCCATCCAGAAACATTGCTGGGACGCGCGCGACCGCTTTTTCTACTCGCAGGACGTGGACATCAAGACCCGCGCATACGACTGGTTCCACAAAGGGCTTGGCGTGTTCTGGGATACGCTGCCAATCAAAATCCGTACATGGACGGGGTTTATCCCGCTTTTAGCGGGTATCGCCACCAAAGAGCAGGCCGAGGATATCGTCCGCCGACACATTGAGGATGAAGGCACCTTCGCTTCGCCGTTTGGCATCCGGTCCCTGTCCAAAGATGAAAAAATGTACAACCTGGAGGAGACCAACAACCCCTCCAACTGGCTGGGCCCGATCTGGCTGGTGGTGAATTACGCGGTGTTCCGCGGGCTTCTGAATTACGGATACGTCAGCGAAGCCCGAAAGCTTTACGACCAGACGTTCCGTCTGCTTGACGACGACCTGCGCGCAACGGGCGAACTGCATGAGTACTATGTGCCGGAGACCGGCGAACCGGTAATGAGCGCCGGATTCCTGAACTGGAATATGCTGGTGCTCAACATGGAGCAGGAACTGAAAAGCCTGGAAGGAGACGCGCAATGAACACAGCCGAGCGTTATCTGCCCTATGAGTGGACGCTGCATGCGGATACGGAGGGCATAGGCAATCCTTTCACCGAGGTTTCGCTGAAAGCGGTTATAGACGGCCCGGACGGGCACAAGCGTCTGGACGGCTTCTTCGACGGCGGCGATACCTTCAAAGTCCGCTATATGCCCATGCGGGAAGGCGAGTATACCTTCACGCTGCGTTCCAGCCTGCCTGCGCTGAACGGCCAGACGCACTCGTTTACCGCTTTACCGGCGGCCAAAGGCAACCACGGCCCCGTAAACGTCAGCGGTATGCATTTTCAGCATGCCGACGGAGAGCGTTTCTTCGTCATGGGCACCACCGCCTATGTGTGGCATCACCGCCCGGCCGAGGTGCGGGCGCAAACTCTGGAATCGTTCTCCAAATACGGTTTCAACAAAATCCGCATGCTGTTTTTCCCCAAGCATTATACGGGCGGCTTCAATAAAATCAACGTCAGCTACGAGCCGCCGTGCTATCCGTTTGAAGGCGCGCCGGGCGCGTTTGACTTCCGCCGCCCAAACCCCGCGTATTTCCGGGAGTTCGAGGACAGGCTTCTGGAGCTGCGGCAGCGTGGCATCATCGCCGACGTGATTCTGTTCCATCCTTACGATTTCGGGCATTGGGATCTGGACGTCGGCATGGACGAGGACGACGCGCTTATTTACCTGCGTTACATCGTCGCACGCCTGGCCTCGCACCCCAACGTTTGGTGGAGCCTGGCCAACGAGTACGACATCGAAATGCTGCCTGATAAAAAGTCGATGAAAATCGGGCTCAACGTGCGCGACTGGGATGTGATCGGCGAATTCATCAAAGCGCGCGATCCATCGCGTCATCCGATCTCCTGCCATAACATCATCTTCGGCGTGATCTATCCCGACAGGCCGTGGATGTCGCACGTCTGCTATCAGCACCCGGATACCTATACGCTGATGATGCAGCTGCAAAAGCAGTACAACAAGCCGGTGATCAACGACGAATACCAGTACGAGGGCAACGTTCCCGATCCGTGGGGCAGCAACCCTGCCGAGGTGACGGTCGCCAAACACTGGCGCAGCGTGATGGCTGGGGGCTATGCCACGCACGGAGAAGCGTATATCATCAACGGCAACAACCGCGACATCTTCTGGGCGTACGGCGGCACCATGACCGGCAAAAGCGCGCCGCGTTTGAAATTCCTCAAACAAATCCTCAGCACCGTAGGGTATGAGGCCATGGAACAGGATTTGGAAAACGGCGACGGTCATTATTATTTCTCGCGCTGTAACGGCACCGAGGAGTACCTGACGTTTATGCAGTACGATCTGCCCGGCACGACGCTGCGCGTCGGCGACTGGCAAACGCCTGAGGCACGTACAACGCTTCGCTACCGCGCCAGGATTTACGACGTGTGGAACTGTGAACTGGTCAGCGACGAAATCCTTTCGCCCGGCACCCGCCTGCCGATCACCGCGTGGACGGTCGTACACCTGACCCGCGTGCGGGATGCCTAACGGTATTTCCTGCGTGAAATCAAGCATGCGCTTTTCACATCAATACGGAAAACAGTTCCAACAAGCTTTTTAATTTGTTTAACGTCAGCCGGAGTTCGTCGCTAATTGACGGCGAACTCCGGCATTGCTTGTCATACCGATCGTTCCGTTTTGGGGCGGCACACCGCTTTGCGGAAAATGGATTGCAGGGGGTGTGAAATAATACGTCGAAGTTTTATTTGAAGTATTAATTTTTTTCAACAATATACTTCACACTGCCAAACATGCGTCCGGATGTTTATGTCAATCCGGCGAACAATACTGAATATAAAGCACGGATCGTTTTGAGACCCGGAGGATCAGAAGATTTGCGGCTTGCGCAGGCAATGGGAAAGCCGCTTGTCAATCGCCTTTCCGAGGTTGTCCGTACCTGTTGGGCATATCGCCGGCGCTTTACGGCACTGCTGTTTGCTGATTTCAAGCCGGATTGCTTTAACCTGAAGGAAGGGAGTATTTCCTGACATGAACAAAGTCCTGATCATTGATGAAATCGTGGAATCCTCACAGCGCTTAAGCACGATGATCAATTGGGAAAAAGAACAATACGAGCTGCTGGGTATCGTACCTAACGGCATCGTGGGGAGGGCGATTGTAGAGCAGCAGTATCCGGATATCGTGCTCCTGAGCATGTCATCTTTCTACTTGGGCGGGCGCGGATTTATCAATTCTGTCAGCAGCGGAGATTATGTTCCGCAGATTATCCGCCTGTATACGGATGAAAACCTTGATGCGGCTCATGATATTCCCTCCAACGCGCAATTGAGCCTTTGTAGAAACAGCATGACCAGGGAAAGCCTGCTGCAAATACTGGAAAAGGCGTCCTATGCGATTGCCGTCAGCAGGACAAACGGGGTACCAAAACAATCCTTTTCACTTCAGCGCAACGACGCTGTTTTGCAAATCCTGCATCACAAATACGATCAAAAGACGGTCAAGCGGCTGTTAAGCAGCTTTCGTTTGCGAATGGCGGACGAGTGCCTGGGGATCGCGCTGATGTATTTCAATCAGAAAACGTCGCAAAGCGATATGGAGCGCAAGCAGCTGATCAATGTATTCAAGTACATCCTTAAGCAGAACAACGGGGGAGAGGTTTTTACCGAATCGCCCAACGAAATCGGCTTGATCATCAACGGTTTGCCGTCTCAGGAGGGATACGCGGCGTTTTACTACTATGCGTCCGTGATTCATTCCATACAAAAAGCGGCGCAATCGCAATTCGGCATGACGCTTGGTAGTGTCTGGCCCGAACAGGTTTATACCATCGAAAATATTTACGAAGGGTATTTGGCCGTTCACGAGCTGGCAAGATATCGGTATTTTTCACCCGAGACCGACATGCTCAACGACGGCTTTTTAAAAAAGAACGAGCTGCATCTGAATGTGTCGAGACTGGAGGAACCGCTGGAGGAACTGGCGGACTCCGTGAATCAAACGGACGAACAGCGTGCTGTTTTAGCTTTGTCCACGATCTATATGACGCTGGTCAGGTCGAGCATGGACTTTTTGCTGCTGAATGAAGCAAGAGCAAAACTGGAGGAACTCTTCCGGCTGTATTCGTCGGATCTGCTGGCGTTTGGGGTTTCCGTCAATTTTTCCAACAGCCATTTTGTGGATCTGGAACAGGAATACCTGTATGTGAAAGCGGCGTTTATTGAGCTGATTGCACAAATCGTCAAGAATAGGGAAACCACGAATCCGGTAATACAGAAAGCCATCATGTATATCAAGCAAAACTACAACAGCGATATTTCTCTGAACGATACCGCGCAGGAGGTCGGGGTCAGCGGCGGTTATTTAAGCAAACTCTTTCACGAGCAGACGGACATGACGTTTGTATCGTACTTAAAACAGATACGCCTGGAAAAAGCGAAACAGCTGCTGCGCAAACCGTCTGCGAGGATATCGGATATCGCCGTATCCGTAGGGTATGCGGACGAAAAGTATTTTTGCAGAACCTTCAGGAACACCACGGGGAAAACGCCAACCCAATATCGGAAGAACTTCCTCAAAAAGGAGAATGAGCATGAAGGCGATTTGTTTTACAGGTAGCCGCAGCTTTGGCATTAAGGATATTCCGGAGCCGCAGATTGAAGATATTGGCGATGTGAAAATCCGTGTGGCATACGCAGGGCTGTGTGGGGACGATATGCATGTGCTTCGCGGGGATCTGGGCGGATTCATTGGCAATCAGATCATGGGCGACGAGATGTCCGGCGTTGTCTGCGACGTGGGGGAAGGGGCGTACAAGGCAGGGTTCCGCGTGGGGGACAAGGTCAGCGGCGTTACCCGAAGCAGCTGCGGGAAATGCATATACTGCCTCAGCGGCCAGACCAATTTTTGCCGCAACGCGGAACCGATGGGCGTGATGTGCGAGTATATCGTGCTGCAATATACCCAGCTATGTAAGCTGCCTGAGAACGTATCGCTAAAAACGGGCGCGCTGCTGCCGCTGGTGACGCTTTGCTCTGAATGCATACAAAAGGCGAATTTATTCCTCGGCGGTTCCCTGGCGATTTTCGGCGCCGGCGGCATCGGATTGATTTCGCTGTTGCTGGCTCTTCGCCAGGGCGCGACCAATATCACGGTGATCGAACCTGTGGAAAGCAAACGTATCCTGGCTAAAACCCTTGGCGCGAACGATGTGATCGACCCGATGACGCAGAATGTATTCGCCAAGGCTTATAAAATTACCGGCAATATTGGCTACAACAGCGTGCTCGAAGCCTCCGGCAGTATCGCTGGCTTCAGCAACGCGATGAGCGTGGTGGCCGAAGCGGGTACCATCGTGACGCCTAGCATTTATCATGCTGATTTTAAGTATTCTCTGGATGTCCTGGATTTTCTATGGAGGCAGATTACCCTGACCGCCGTGCGCTCGCCTTCCCAGCTGAACCTGGCAAGGATGGCGGATCTGCTGGGGCACTTGGATCTGTCGATCTTTACGGCACATATATTTCCCTTTGATATGATTAACAACGCCTATAAGGCGTACACCTCGGGCTTATATCCAAAAATCATGATCAGTATCGACGCGAAAGATTAAAATAATCCACCTAATTTATAAAGACGATAATTATCCACCCCAAAATGCGTGTATATTAAAATCGTTTAATTGTTATTCATTTATCAACATGATAACATCAACCCATACAAGACAAAAGTTCATAAAAAGGTTGGTGGATTAAATGGGCTTCAATCGCACGATTTCAAAACAGGAGTATGACAGAAGAAAAAAAGTGATTCGGCAGGCAATGGAAAAGGAAGATGTCGATCTCATCATTATCGGCGGTTCCGATAAATGGGAACAGCGCGGAATGATGCGGTATATGACGGGATATTATGTTCCGATTTTTGAGGAATATCTTCTTTTCCCGGCCGACGGACCTTTGACGTTCTTCTCGCATTACAGCTACGGAGCGAAGCATGCGCATGATTACCCCGCCATCGAAATGGCGGACTTTATCCCCCTGAAGGATATCAATCATGATCCGGGCCGCCGTGTGGCGGAGTATGCCAATAAGTACAAGCCAAAGAAAATTGGCATGACGCGCAGCAATATGTCTGCTGAGTTCTATGTCTCGTTTGTTTCGCATTTGGATAAAAACATTGAGATCGTCGATTTCACCCGCTCGTTCGACCTGGCCAGAATGCCGAAAAGCGACGAAGAAATCGCCCTGTCCGAGATTGCAGTCAAGCTCAACGAGGACGCTTTCTGGGCATATCTGCGCGGCATTCGCGTAGGCGCCACCGAGATGGACGCGATCACCGAGGCGGAATACCAGATGCGCAAAGCCGGCTGCGAGGACCAGTATTGGATGGTTGGCTCCGGCGCGACGCCGGCGCAGGGTTCCATGCCGCTGGCGATGGACCGCAACCATGTATGGAAACAAGGCGACTTAAATGTCGTTGTTATTGAGATCGCGGGGCCCGGCGGGCACTTCGGCGAGATTACCCATCTGATTTCTTTGGGCAAACCCGCTCCCGAGGTGTTCAAAGCGTTCAATGCCGTCGGCGAAGCGCAGCGGCTGGCCGCCGCGGCCATCAAGCCCGGCGTGGTTATCGGCGACGTGGCGGATTTGATCAACAACTACTTTATTGATCAGGGCTTCTATCCGCGTGATCCGGAGCAGCGCGCAAAATTCACAACCGGTAATCTGATCGGCCATGGCCAGGGCATCGATACAATGGAACTGCCCAATATCATCAGCGGCGATCCGACCATTGTCGTGCCCGGCATGCGTATCAATATTCACCCCAATGTAGCCCTGCCAAGCGGCGTCAGAGCGCTCTCATGCGATTGCTATGTCGCCACGGAAACGGGCTGCCGCAGGCTGTCGAAAATGCCTTATGATCTGATTGTATTGGATTGATCCAATAATTTTATGCGCTCAAAAATGAAAGGAGAAAAACACATGAAAAAGATCCTGGTACTTGCTTTATCCCTCGTGATGGTCCTGACCCTAACCGCTGCCTCCGCGGCAGACAACTATGTGATCATACTTGGCGGCGGCCACAGCCCCGGAAGCTCCCTGACGCAGTGCTGGAACGACGTGTTTATCCCCCGCGTGGAAGAGCTTAGCGACGGTCGCGTTACCGTACAGCACTTTGAAAACGACTCTCTCGGCGTAGAAACGGACCGCATCGAACAAGTACAGCTTGGCGCGATCAATATGTCCTACATCTCCGAGGCGGCGTCGTCCATCGACCCGACGATCGGCGTTCTGGCGATGCCGTACCTGTTCCAAAGCGAAGCGCATTATGACGCGGTTATTGACGGCGAAGTCGGCGAGCGTATTTATGCGAATTTGGAAAACTATGGCCTGCATCCGATGGGCTATCTTGAAAACGGCTTCCGCGTAATTACCAATTCGAAAAAAGAGATCAAGAACCTGGCGGACCTTGCCGGCTTGAAAATCCGCGTCAGCCAGTCCGATATCCCGATCGCCACGTTTAATGCGCTGGGCGCCAATACCGTCGCCATGTCGTTTGGCGAACTGTACAGCGCTTTGCAGACCGGAACGGTGGACGGCCAGGAAAACGCATTTAACACCATTGCTTCCGCCAAACTTTACGAAGTGCAGAAATACTTTACGGAAACCAACCACCTGATGGGTTCGTTCATCGTTGTGGCGAACGCCGACTGGTTCAGCGGCTTGCCCGAGGATATCCAGCAGGCCATCCAGACGGCCGTGGATGAAACCAGCCAGTACCAGCGGCAAATCTACCGTGAGGCAGTTGCCGCAGACCGTCAGGCCTGTGTCGACGCGGGCATGATCGGCACCTCCGCCGTTGAGGATCCCGAAGCGTGGATCGCCGCGACCCAGAGCGTGTATGATCAAATGTATCAGACCTACCCTGAGTACGAAGAGTTGGTAGAGGCGGTTCGCGCCCTGGCCGACTGATCATAAGAGCTTCTGAAGGCGCAAGCCGGTGCGGGAACCCGGTTCCCGCACCGGCTTGCGCCAAGGAATGATCATGGAGGACGACTATGATTAAAATACTGAAATATATCGACCAAATATACGGAATCATATTAAAAGCTTTGGCCGTAACGCTCTTCCTTGCAATGGTAGTGCTCGTTGCCGCACAGGTGTATACGCGCTTTTTTACGCAGAACTCCCTGACGTGGAGCGAGGAGCTATCCCGGTACATGATGGTTTACATGGTGTTTATATCCGCCACGCTGGTTGCGAGGGATAAAGGGCATATCCGTATCGAGAACTTTGTGTCAAAGTTAAAGGGAACGGCGCATAAATCAGTCGTTGTCCTGTCGATTTTAATCCAAATCGCTTTTCTGGTGATTGTCCTCGTGGGATACGTCCGGTTTGTACCGACGGCCATGATGAGAATATCGCCAACCAACCATATCCCAATGGCGGCAGTATATTTCTGCGTGCCGCTGGCCAGTGGTTCCATTCTTCTCTATCTGATTCGTGATCTTGTAAACGCATTTACAGCCAAGGAGGGGAAAGCATGATTGCGCTATTGATCTTCCTGGTTGTCCTGATCTGCCTTCTGTTTATCGGCACGCCCATTTTTATCTCGCTGGGCGTCAGTTCCATTGCCGTTTGGTTTAATTCCATCGGGTCGCTCCGACCGGAATTGATTTTACAGAAGATGTTCGTCGGCGTTGACAGCTTTACGCTGATGGCGATCCCCCTGTTTATGCTGACGGGTGAATTGATGAACTCCGGCGGCATCTCCAAACGCCTGATTAATTTTGCACAGTGCATCGTCGGCTGGATTCGCGGAGGGCTTGGGTTTGTCGTCGTCGTTACGTGTATGTTTTTGGCCGCGATCCTGGGTTCATCTTCCGCATGTTCGGCTATGGTGGGCGCTGTGCTGATCCCCGCGATGCGGGACCGTGGGTACGACGATGATTTCGCGGGCGCACTGGTCGCGTCTTCCGGCGGCATCGGTCCGCTGATTCCGCCCAGTCTGCCGTTATTGATGTACGCGGTAGTGGCGCAGCAGTCCGTGGCCAATCTGTTCCTCGCCGGATATGTTCCCGGTATTCTGATTGGCATCGTCTTTATGATCTACACATACTTCTACGCCAGAAAACACAAGTATCCGGCGGAGGCAAAACCCACAGTCCGCCAGTTCTTCTCCGCCTTCGGGCAAGCGCTGATCCCCCTTGGTCTTCCCGTGATCATCATGGGCGGTATTCTGACGGGTGTATTCACCGCTACGGAATCGGCTGTGGTCGCGGTGATTTATTGCTTGATCATCGGATTGTTTGTCTATCGTGAGATCAAGATTAAAGACATTCCCAAGGTGATTGTCAAAGCGGCCAAAACCACCGGCATGGTGCTGATCGTTATCGCCACCGCTTCGGTTTTAAGTTATGTGCTGACGATCGCCCGGATTCCGCAAACGGTTACGGCGTTGATTACGTCGATTACCAGCAGCCGTATTGTGTTCCTGCTTCTGGTCAACATCGTACTGATTATCTGCGGCATGTTCCTGGATGCCGGGTGCGCGATCATTATCCTGACGCCTGTGTTTTTACCCGCCGCGAACGCGATGGGCGTCAACCCGATATTCTTTGGCGTGATGATGACCGTCAATCTGATGATCGGCGTGCTGACGCCGCCCGTGGGCTTGAACCTGTACGTTACGTCCAGTATTGCCAAGATTGACATCTTGAAGCTGAGCAAAGCGGTTTTACCGTTCATCTACATGCTGTTCGGGCTCATCTTGCTGATGGTCATCTTCCCTCAAATCGTTACTTTCATGCTTTAACATCGCTGCGGTATAATAGTATTGAAAGTGAAAGGGGCATGCAGAATGAAGATTGTGGTTCTGGACGGATATACGGAAAACCCCGGAGATTTGAGCTGGAAAGCCATAGAGGCGCTGGGTGGCTTGACGGTTTACGACCGGACGCCTACAGGAGACGAACGTGAGATTGCCCGCCGTATTGGAGATGCGGAGATCGTTCTGACGAACAAAACGCCGATCAGCAAAACCGTGCTTGAGAATTGCCCGAATATCCGCCTGATTTGCGTACTGGCAACCGGTTTCAACGTAGTGGACGTGGCCTTGGCCAAAGAAAAACAAATCCCCGTTTGCAATGTGCCTACCTACGGCACGGCCTCTGTAGGGCAGTTCGCTATCGCGCTGCTTTTGGAAATCTGCCATCATATCGGCCACCACGATCAGGCTGTGAAGGACGGAAAATGGGAACATAACGATGATTGGTGTTTCTGGGATTATCCGTTAATCGAGTTGGACGGAAAAACCATGGGCATCATCGGCTTTGGCCGCATCGGGCAGACGACCGGCAAGCTGGCGAAAGCGCTGGGGATGAAAGTGCTGGCGTACGACGCTTATCCCAACGAAAGAGGCAAAGCGATAGCCGAGTATGTGACTTTGGATGAACTGCTGCACCATAGCGACGTTATCGCTCTGCATTGCCCGCTTTTCCCGGAAACCGAAGGGATTATCTGCAAGACCAATATCGATAAAATGAAGGATGGCGTGATCCTTGTGAACAATTCCCGCGGACCTCTGGTGGTGGAGCAGGACTTGGCGGACGCGCTGAACAACGGCAAGATATCCGCCGCAGCGGTGGACGTGGTTTCTACCGAGCCGATCCGTGGAGACAATCCGCTGCTCAAAGCGCGCAATTGCCTTATCACACCTCATATTTCCTGGGCGGCCAGGGAAAGCCGGCAGCGGATTATGACCATGACGGCGGACAATATCCGCGCGTATATCCAAGGCGAACCCAATAATGTGGTCAACGCCTGAACAATAGGACGGCTTCGTTTGCGGGGCAACATTTACTGGTAAAAACAACGCACCTAACGGTTTTTCGTTGGGTGCAGTTGATTATTATCTGTTTATTGGAAATGGCGAAAACAAAAACGGAACACAGTATTTCAATGTCAAACAGACGACCATTTGTGCACGGGAGGTTTTGCAATGAGATTTATCTTCGCATCGGATTCGTACAAGGGCACGTTAAGTGCAATCAAAATAACAGAATTATTAAAGCAGGCGGCATTGGAATATTTTCCCCGGGCAGAGATACTCGCCTTACCGGTAGCGGATGGCGGTGAGGGCACCATAGACGCCTTGGTGGTCGCAACGGGGGGCAGAAAGGTTGTCGCGGAAGTCACGGGACCGTTAGGAGACACGGTCAAAGCCGAGTATGGTTTATTGTCCGACGGCGAAACCGCGGTGATTGAAATGGCGCAAGCCAGCGGTTTGCCGCTGGTGCCGGAAAACCTCCGCGACCCGCGCAATACCACCACCTATGGCACGGGCGAGCTGATCCGGCATGCGCTGGAAGGCGGAGCAAAGCGCTTATTGATAGGCATCGGGGGCAGTGCGACAAACGACGGAGGCATGGGGATGCTGGCGGCGCTTGGCGCGGTTTTTACGGATCAGCAGGGCCGGCAGCTCAAGCCGATCGGCGCCAGCCTCGAAAATGTAGCCAACGTGGATCTGTCCCATCTGATCCCGCTTCCGTCGGACGAGGCGATGACTGTGATCTGCGACGTTGTCAATCCGCTGCTTGGGGAGCAAGGCGCCGCATATATATACGGCAAGCAAAAAGGCGCGACGCCGGAAATTTGCGAGGAGCTGGAGCATGGTATGCGCAATTATGCGGCTGTGATGCAAAAGGCCGCAGGCCGTGATATCGCATGCTTTCCCGGCGCGGGCGCGGCGGGCGGCCTGGGCGCGGCTTTGGGAGGCGTTCTGGGCGCCGCAATGCGCAGCGGTGTGGATGCCGTGTTGGACGCCTTGGGTTTTGATGCGCTCTTAGCAGGTGCGAATCTGGTCATTACCGGTGAAGGAAGACTGGATGGGCAAAGCGTACGTTATGGCAAGGTGCCCGCAGGCGTGGCGCGCCGCTGCAGGGGGAAAGGCGTGCCGGTGATCGCGATCGTAGGCGGCATGGGCGAGAACGCGGAAGAATTTTTAAAGCTTGCGGAAAGCAGCATTCAGGTGACGGTTAACGACTGCATGAGCCTTGCGACCGCTCTTGAAAATGCGGAAGCGCATTATCGCAGCGCCGCGGATCGTTTGTTTCGAACCTTGAAAATCGGATGGCAAATGAATCAAACCTCGCCTGCCCATATGCGATAGGAAAGCGCCGTATACCTTGTCCGGATGACTGTGATCAGGCGTGCCTGCGCATAGGTCTGTGGATTTGTTTTTCAACTGAAAGAAATTGAATCATTTCAGACAATTTCCCTGCATTCGGCACCTGTTTGAGTAGCTTTGACTTCGTATTGCTTTCCGCTTCTTGAAAAGCGGGCGGTAACGGATCGCCAGTGCTTTGGGAGCTGCGGTGAAAACCGCAGTCCGTCCGTATCGGCGGTTAGGCCCAGAAATCCCCATAGCATGGTCATATAGGCTCCGCCGGCGGCTGCGGGATGGGTGCCGCCGATGTACACAAGCCCCGCCCATTCCTTGCCGCCGCCCTGCAAATCAGCGCGCGCGCTTTTCATAAACAGGGGATAGGCTTCGTCCGCAAGGCCGAGCTTGCAGGCGTTAAGCGCGTACATACACGCGCTCAGCGAGCTGCCGTGCTCGGTGCGCGGCAGGTAATAGTGGTAATTCGGCGCGGCGCAGGACGGGGGATAGGCATCCGGCAGCAAGTATAACAGCGCCTCCACGTCCGCCTGCTTAATGATCTGGGTATCGCTGGCGACACCGCAGCTGCCGCCCCAGTATTCACGGGGGTTTTTCAGACGGCTTTTCACTTCGTCCAGCGTTGCGTTTTCCAGCCCGAAATACCCGTCGAACTGCTCGATCACGCCGTTTGCGTCCGGTTCCTGGCGTTTGAGCTTCTGTGCCGACTCTAAAAACAGCGGCAGTTCCGGTTCAAACGCGAGCTTATCGTCCAGCGCGCGATAGGCGGCGGGATGTTCGCTGCGCAGCCGCTCGCAGACCTCGCCCGCAAGGCGAAACACAAAGCGCGCCATCTCGTTGGTGTAGGCGTTGTTGTCGACCCGTTCGTGGTATTCGTCGGTGCCGATCACGTCCCGCAATTCCAATATATCGCTGTCCGCGCGCCTGACCAGGCGGCTGCGGTAGAAGCGCGCGGCTTCGATCAGCACCTCCGCGCCGCCCTCCAGCCACAGGGCCCAGTCCCGCGTCCACCGTTCGTATTTCCAAAGCCCGTAAACGACAGCCGCCGTGATGTGTATTTGCTTATCCCGGAAATACGTCCGCACCTTCCGGCCGGTAAACACGTCCGTCACGTTGTAATCCGAACAGGCGTCGATGCCGCCCTCCTGGCTTTCCCACGCGTAAAACGCGCCCCGGTATCCGTAGGAAGCCGCTTTGTCTTTCGCGCCGGCAATGGTATCGATTCGGTAGCGCAGTACGGTTTTAGCGACCTCCGGCATCGCCGCCAGGTAGAAGTCCAGCATAAACATCTCCGTGTCCCAGAACACCGCGCCTTTGTACGTCTGGCCGGACAGCCCCCGCGCGGGCACCGATAGGCTCCGTGCGTGGCGCGGCGCGATGCTGAGCAGGTGATACAGGGAATAATTCAGCGCCAGTTCCGCCTCATCGTCGCCGTCGATACCGACTTCAGTATGATTCCACAGTTCCTGCCATACGCCGGCGGATTCCGTCCGCAAAGACCTGTAATATTGCCCGCGAACGCCGCTTTGCGCGGCAGACAGCGGATCGGGCGTATCCTTGCTTGTGTATATGCAGGCGATCACGGTCAGCTCGGCGGTTTCGCCCGCCGGAAGTGTAAAGGAGAATACGGCTTTTTGTTTCAATGTCTGTGTTTCATCGCTTCTGCTGCCGGGAATGCTCAGTGAAGGCATGGAGCAGACGGCGACGATATCGCCCTCGTTGGTCGTTCCAAGCGCCGAGAGCAGCCCGTCTGTCTCATTGAGCGTCATTTCGGCATAATGCGGGCCGTGAATATCCCACACATTGGCGTCAATCCCGTATTGCAGGCATATGTCCGCCGTACAAGTTGTTTCGACCTGCGCTTTCATGCACAGCAGGTGCGGATTGCGCATGTGCACAAAGCGCTCGGTCCGCAGGGTAATGCCGTTTGGAAATTCCGTAGCGCGGCTGTGCACGCCGGTGTGGATATCCAGCCGCTGTACATGCGATACCGGCTGCATGTGGGGGAGTGCGGTCAGTTCGCCGTCTGTAAAAAGCTGCATCCAAAACGGATTGGGCGCGTTGAGGGGCTCGCGCCAGCCGTCGCCGAAGCGGTCGTAAATACCCGCGAGATTGACGGCCGCAAGCTGCTCCCTGCCGTATTCCTCCAGCGTTCCGCGTACGCCCATATAACCGTTGCCGATCAGAAAACGGTTGCCGAAATCCGCTATCTGCTCTTTTTCATAGGTATTTGCCTCAATACTGTGATGATGCACGAAACCGCTCCTTTCAGTAGAGTTTTACGTTAAACCTATCCCGAAAAGAAAAGGGCTTCCGCTATGAAACCCGTGATTATGCGTCCGTTCGTTTGCACACACTTTGGCGCTGCACCAGCTTGACCGGCATAACGATGCGGTTCTGCGCGTCCTTATCGTGCTCGATATGGCGGATCAGCATTTCCGCGGCCTTGATACCGCGCAGTGTAGCATCCTGATGGACGGTTGTCAACTGCGGGCTGGTCAGCCTCGCGATGTTCAGATCGTCAAAGCCCACGACGCTGACGTCATACGGCACGCTGCGGCCGCCTTCGTGCAGGCCGGAAATGATCCCCGCCGCCAGGATGTCCGCCGTGGCGAAGATCGCGGTATAATCCTTGCGTTTGGCCAGCTCCCGGCCCAGCGCCGTGCTCTCCTCGATGCCGATCTCAAGCCCGTAGATGTCCCTATCGTCGGGCGTCAGCCCGTATTCCGCAAGCGCTTCCCGGAAGCCCTCGAAGCGCTCCCTGAGCACGCCGTGCGCGTGAATGGGCGGCCCGCAGAACAGGATGCGCCGGTGGCCGTTTTCCAAAAGGTGCTTGGCCGCGATGTAACCGCCCTTGCGGTCCTCCAACCGGATCTGGGGGACTTTATCGGATACATAGCTGTCTACCAGCAGGAAAGGGGTTTTCTGGTTCGTCAGCTTATTGAAAAACTCCGAGGGGAAAATACCCGTCAGAATCAAGCCGTCCAGATTCCAGTTGCTCAGGAGGCTTAACAGGTCGCGTGCGGTGTCGATGGAACGGATCATCATATAATACCCGCGGGTGCGCAGCGCTTCCTCTACGCCCGAGAGCATCGCGCCGTGGAACGGATCCTGGAAAAAACCGCCCACCTCGCGCGGGACCAGATGGTTGATCACGCCGATGATGTGTGAACTGGAGGAGACCAGCGCGCGGGCGGAAAGATTGGGCACATACTCCATATCCTGCATGGCCTGCTTAATGCGTTTGATCATTTCCGGCGATACGCGTCCGGCGTTGCCGCGGATCACGTTGGTGACCGTGGTTGGGCTAACGCCGACCAGATTGGCAATATCCTTAATGGTTGCCAAGTCGATTGCCTCCCGTCGTGGATTGTTCGTTAAACCTATATAGTATACTACTGTTTGCTTGCGAATGTGTCAAGACGACGTTCGCACCGCCGATTGGAACAGGCTGCTGAAAATCGGACGAATAATTTCCTCCGGGGCTATTGACAACGGAAAATGGCGATGTTATAATTGTGCTAAGTTTAACGTAAAACCTTCCATCCGGTTGATTTTCTGGTCCCGTGATGCAGGGGGATGGCGCCATCCTGCCGCAGCGGATAGGAAAATCGGAAACCATCCGAAAGGTTTAACGTAAAACCCACGTGATGGGAAAAGGATATGTGCATGCATATCGCAAAACAACCAAATATGAAGGAGGCCATCCCATGAAGAAACTGATTGCTCTGGTCCTGACGCTGTGCCTGATCCTGAGCGCAAGCCTCGCACTGGCCGAAACCGTGCTGAAGCTTGGTATTTACCCCGAAGACGTGGACACTGCCGCCATTGAATCCCACGACTACTATATGGCGGAGTTCGCAAAGCTGATGCCCGACGTGGAAGTGGTCAAAGCGCATTACAAGTATGCGGTTGATACCTTCGTCGCCATGGCGGAAGCCGGCACGGTTCCGACCATCTTCGAAACCTGGTTCACCGAACCCTCCAAGCTGATCCGCGGCGAATTCGTTGCCGATATTACCGACGAACTGACCGCGCTTGGCTGGATCGACCAGATGAATCCCTCCATCCGCGAGCTGCTCAGCGATGAGAACGGCCGCGTGTACGGCACCCCACGCGACGGCTATGCCCTCGGCCTGATGATCAACGCCGAAGTGTTCGCCGATGCGGGCCTCGTGGACGAAGACGGCATTCCGCTCTATCCCACGACCTGGGAAGAACTTGCGGAAGTCTCCGTCAAGATCAAAGAAGCCACGGGCTCCGCCGGTCTGTGCCTGCTGGCCCAGGATAACGCGGGCGGCTGGCACTTCTCCAACATCGCCTGGTGCTTCGGCGCAGAGCTTGAAGTGCAGGATGCCGACGGCAATTGGATGGCCAACCTCAACAGCCCCGAAGCCGTCGCCGCCATGCAGTATGTCAAAGACCTCAAATGGAAGTACGACGTGCTGACGAGCGACCCCACCAGCGAAAATTGGGGCACGGGCTTCACGCAGCTTGCCACCGGCGCCGCCGCGATGTACATCGCCGCCAACGACGCCGTCAACCAGCCCACCGCCAACAACGGCCTGGCCGTGGACCAGCTGATGATGGTCGGCATGCCCAAGGGACCGACGGGCGAGCAATACAGCCTGTTCGGCGGCACGCCTTACATGTTCGCCGCCAACGCCACCCCCGACGAGATCAACGCGGCGCTGACCTATCTGGAAGTCATGGGTAAATCCCCTGTGCTGACCGATACCGTGAAAGCCGGTCTGGTGGAAGACGCCAAATACCGCGTGGAGAATGGTATTCCCGTCATCAAGGGATTCCCGGCCTGGACGGGTGAAGAGTATAACGCGGCGCTGTTAGCCGTTGTGGAAGAATACTCAAACGTTGACAACCGTATGTTTGACAATTACTTCAATACCGTTGCAACAGAAGGCAACCTCCGCATGGAAGAGCCGCAGCTCACCCAGGAAATGTACGCCGAGCTGACCAAGGTTCTGCAGGCAGTCGTTACCGACGAAAACGCTGATGTGCAGGCGCTGATGGATACGGCCAACGCAAACCTTCAGGCCATGCTTGACGAGCAGGTAAATTAACCAAGCCTGCTGAACGTATAACCAACTAATTAACACCGTCACGGTAAAGGCGGTCACGCCCTTGCCGTGACGGTGTTGCATCCAAAACACGCAAAATAAGGGGTAATCCGATGGACAAACGGCTGCGTCGCGGGCATTCGCGATATGGTAGATGGAGGCTGGATCTTGGCGCATGGGCGCTAATGATTCCGGGGCTGATCCTGTTTGCCTTCTTCATCTGGGAGCCGCTCGTCGAGGCGCTGCGCCTTTCGCTGTATGAAACCAAGGGCATGCGGCTGATCCAGTTCGTAGGGTTTGAAAATTTCAGATCCGTATTCAATCAGCCGGATTTCTGGCCCGCCGTGCGCAATACGTTCCTGTATATGCTGTGGTCGCTTGTGATCGGTTATCTGCTGCCCATTATCCTGGCGATTTTCATCCACGAATCCGTACGCGGCAAAAGCCTGTTTCGCACAGCTGTCTACCTGCCCAATATCGTGCCCGGCCTCGCCACGGTGTTCCTGTGGCGGTACGTGTTCAAAAGCGACGATTATGGCGCGATGAACATGCTGCTTTCCCTGTTTGGCATCCCCGCGCAGGATTACCTGAACAACGCCTCCCGCGTCATCCCGATGATCGTCATCACCATGACCTGGAAAGGCGCGGGCGCGACGGCGCTTTTGTATCTTGCGGGGCTGCAGGGCATCAATCCCGAACTCTACGAGGCGGCGGTGATCGACGGCGCGAACGTAAAACAGCGCGTATGGCACGTAACCATACCGCAGCTTTATAACCTGGCGCGCACCCTGTTGATTTTACAGGTGATCGCGGTATTCCAGATTTTGTACGAACCGCTGGTGATGACCAACGGCGGGCCCAACAACGCGTCCGTATCGCTGATGCAGCTTGTGTTCCGCTACGCGTTTGAGTACTACGATTACAGCCGCGCTAGCGCCGTATCGGTCATCGTTGGCGTGATGCTTGTGCTGCTGACGCTGTTATACAACAGAGTCAATAAAAAACTGGACATGTGAGGGAGGGTGGAACCAGATGAAAAAACATACGCTGCATTCCGGAGCCGTCCGCCCTTACGATCTGCAGAACCCTCGCGTGAAGGTCGGCTACATCCTGATGACGGTTTTCTGCGTATTCATGGTTCTGTTTGCCATTATGCCCGTGGTGTGGGTGATTTTGTCCGGGTTTAAGGATTTGAAAGAATTCAACCGCGGCGTCAAAGCGGCGGACAACCATTATTACCAGCAATTCCTGCCTGTCAGCTTCTCCCTGGACGAATATATCGACACCTGGAACCAGATGAAGTATGTGCGCTATTATCTTAACTCATTGTTTGTCGTGCTTGGCAGCGTGGTGATTGCGGTACTTTGCAACGGGCTTTTAGCCTATGGAATCAGCCGCCTGAAACCAAGGGGATGGAAGATTGTCTACGGCATGATTATGGGAACGCTGATGGTGCCCGCAACCACGGCCATCGTGCCCTTGTTTATGAACATCAACCGCCTGGGACTGAGCGCGTCGTTTATCCCGCTTTGGCTTTCCGCCGGAGCCAGCGCATTTTATGTGGTCTTATTCAAGAATTTTTACGACGCCATGCCCGACAGCCTTTTGGAAGCGGCGCGATTGGACGGCTGTTCCAACTGGAACCTGTTTACGCGCATCGTGCTGCCGCTGTCGATGCCCATTAATATCGTCATCATCATTTACGCTGTCAACGCGGCCTGGAGTGATTTTCTGCTGCCGTACCTGGTGCTCAGCGGCACGAAGCTGGAAACGGTCATGGTGCGGTTGTTCACCTACCGGACATCCGACCGCGTCAACAATATGGATATCATCCGCGCCATCGTATTTTCCATCATCCCGCCCATCGTCTTATTTATCGCGTTCCAGCGCCAGATCACCCAGAACGTGATCTCCGCGGGCATCAAAGGGTAAAGGGGGAGAGTTTCCATGGCGAAGTCTGCCGACCGGTATTTTCATGTGGATTCGGATATCATTCAGGAAATCGGATACGATCCCCGTTACGCGCTGGAGAGCGAGAGCGTATTCTCGCTTGCCAACGAGCACATGGGTGTACGCGGCTATTTTGACGAAGGCGGCGGCGAAAGCCTGCGCGGATTTTATCTGGGCGGCGTTTATGAAAAACAGCCTTACCAGCCCGAGAGCAATTACCTGGGCTTCGTGCGCAACACCCACTATATGCCGGCCGCTGCGGATTGCCTATTAACCTCGCTTTCCGTCGCTGGGGAAACGCTGAACCTGGACGCGTGCGAGTTTTCGGATTATATCCGTACCCTGCGGTTCGCCGACGGCGTGTTAACCCGAAGCTTTTGCTGGCATACCCGGCAGGCGGGGCGAGTTTTGCTAAAATTCGAACGGCTCTTGAGTATGGATCACCCGCAGCTTCTGGCGCAGCGCATCACCCTGGAAGCGCTGGACAGCGACGCGGAAGCGCTGCTTGAAATGGGCATAGATGGCAACAACGTCCACCAAACCACCGGAACCTGCCTGTGGAAGGAAACCCTGAATGCGGACAACCAGATGATTCTGGAAACAGGAACCACCGGAATTTCCGCCCGCTATATCCTCTACACCCGGTGCCCGGGCAGCCATCGGGAGATCCGGCGGCATCGTCTTTTGCTGAAACGTTTTACGTTCAAGTTAACCAAAAACAAGCCTGTATCCGCCCAGCGCATCGTATGCGTGCATACGGTCTATCCGGGCGAAACCATGCCTCCCGCGGCCGAACCCCTGGAGTTTGACGTGCTCAGACAGGAGAATCTGGAAAGCTGGAATCGCTTCTGGCACCATAGCGACGTGCGCATTGACGGCGATCCCGAAAACCAGCAGGGGATACGGTATTGCCTGTTTCAGCTGCATTCCACCTATCGGGGCTTAAGCACCCGCAACAATATCGGCGCCAAAGGGCTGACCGGCGAGGTGTACAACGGCCACGCGTTTTGGGATACGGAAACCTACGGTTTGCCGTTTTATCTGTTCAGCGATCCAAAAGCCGCCAAAACCCTGCTGGAATACCGGTATCGCACGCTGCCGCAGGCTATGGACCGCGCAAAGGAACTGGGGCTGGAAGGCGCGTGCTATCCCGTGGCGACGCTGGACGGCACGGAAGCCTGTACGCTGTGGCAGCATTCCTCGCTGCAAATGCAGCCGTCTACGGGCATTGCCTATGCGATTGATAAATACGCCGCCGTGACCGGCGACACCGCGTTTTTGCAGGCCGAAGGCGCCCAGATGCTGGTACAGATCGCCCGGTATCTGTATTCCCGCGGCGACTGGAACGAACAGGGATTCGGCTTTTACGGCGTAATGGGCCCCGACGAGTTCCACATGATGGTCTCCAACGATTTCTATACCAATTTCATGGGTAAAAAAGCGCTGCTGCTGGCGGCGGACGTTGCCTCCTCGCTGAACGAAACACAGCGCGACGCGCTTTTGAAGGCGACTGACATTGATAATACGGAAATCGAAAACTGGCGCAAAGCCGCCCGGAGCATGATCTTCATTCAGCGGGGGGACAAGGTATTCGAGCAGCATGAGGGCTATTTCAATCTCCCGCATATTGACGTACGACAGATCCCTAAGGAGGAGTTTCCTCTCTACGCGCACTGGAGTTATGACCGCATTTACCGCACAGATATGCTCAAGCAGCCCGACGTGCTGATGGCCATGCTTCTGTACGGGGAGGACTTCACCCGGGAAGAAAAAGCGAAAAACTACGCATACTATGAACCGCGCTGTGTGCACGAGTCAAGCCTGTCCCCGGCCATCCACGCCTCGCTTGCGGCGGAGCTCGGGCTCAGGGATGAGACGCTGCGTTTCTTCGCGTTCGCTACGCGGCTGGATCTGGATAACTACAACCGCAATACAAACGAGGGGCTTCATCTGTCAAGCGTTGCCGCCGCGTGGATGACCATCATCCAGGGCTTCGGCGGCGCGCGATATGAAAACGGACAGCTTTCGCTGAACCCGTGGCTGCCCAGGCAATGGCAACGGTTTTCCTTTGCCATGCAGGTACGTTCGTCGCTGGTGCGCGTGGACGTCAGTGCACACGGCATATCGCTTTCCTGCGAGGGAGAGGCCATCCCCGTTCTCCTTTACGGAAAGGAAATCCTGCCCCAGGCACAATCCATACGCTACCCGCTGGAGGAAACCCGCGATGCGTAAATTACGGACGACCGGAGTGTTGCTGCTGATGATTTTATCAACGTTTGTGCCCGCCGCGGCACATACCCTGTATTCCATGCCGGACGCAATGCCTGTCAGCGCTTCTTGCCGGGTTTGGGTGGACGGCCAGGAACTGACCGTGATCGATACGGCCGTCAACCTGACCCGTGTGTGGACCAGCCGCCCGCCGACGACGCTTGCGCCCGTCGTGCGTTTCGGTCTGGACGGAACGGCTGAAATCACGGTCCGTTTTACAGGGCAGGCTATTGCTTCGGCGGTCGTACGGCCGCTGGCTGAAGGGATTGCGCCGGTCATCGACGGCGATACCGTGCGCTTCGCACTGGATCACCCGGCATGGCTGACTGTGGAGATCAATGATAGCCAGGAGGGCGCGCTGCATCTGTTTGCCGAGACGACCGACACCGAAATCCCGGCCGGTGAAAACGTGCTGGTTTACGGAGACGGCCTGCATAACATCGGCACCGTGGAGCTTCATAACGGGCAGACGGTATACCTGTTTCCCGGCGCGGTGGTGCGGGGGCAGTTTGTGGCCTATGACGCGGAAAACATCCGTATCCTCGGACACGGCATCATCGATGGAAGCGCGTTTCACCGCTGGGAACAGCAGACCGTTCCTATTGATTTTTCGCATTGCGACAATGTACAGATTGCCGACGTTACGATCCTGGACCCCGCCGCGTGGACGCTGAACCTCTACCACTGCGAGGACGTGGAGATCGACCGTGTCAAGATCATCGGCGCGCGTTCCAATTCCGATGGGATTACCCTGCAGAGCTGCCAAGACGTCGCGGTACGAAACTGCTTCGTGCGCGGATGGGACGATAACATGGTCGTCAAGGGCTACGACGGCGACGTAAGCAATATATCGTTTTCCGACTGCGTGCTGTGGACCGATCTGGCGCAGAGCTGCGAGATCGGTTACGAAACACGCGCGGATGTGATGGAGAACATCCGCTTTGAAAACATCACAGTCCTCCACGCAAACCACAAGCCCGTGATTTCCATCCACAACAGCGACAACGCGCTGATTCAAAACGTCGTCTTCAAAAACATTACCGTAGAAGATTGCAACCTCGCCCAGGGCGACGGCGCGGAGTTTTTAATCGACCTCACGACCACCAAATCGCAGTGGTCTAAAACCAAGGAGCGCGGCAACATCCGGGACGTACTGATCGAAAACGTAAACGTGCTCTCCGGCAAACTGCCGTCTGTACGCATCTTTGCCTTTTCCAAAGATTACACAATCGACGACGTCGTAATCCGCAATCTAATCTTGCTCGGGGATACAATCCTCTCTTTTTCGGATCTTCGCTACACTCAAAACCCCAGAAGTAATGGGAAGAATATCACGATCGAACCATAAAAACCTAAACCTCCGGTTCATAGCCCTCTATATAAATCAACCAAGACCGCCTGCAGCAGTATGTTTCAGGCGATTTTCTAACGGCCGGCACCTCGCGTGGCATATAGATCAGGTCAACCTGGAAGCCGCAAACTGTACGGAATTTGACAAGCAGGCGTTTATTGAGTATAAAGAAAAAATCCAGGGACGCGAAAACGATCAAAGCACTTCGGGGCAATGCTGATCAGAATGAAATGGAGAGCTGTATGGGAAAACACGTTTCAGCGCTGCTGATTAAAATCGATACGATGCGAAATAGCCTGTCGGAAACGGAGCGGAAAGTCGCCGACTATATCCTCGAACATCCCAACGAGGTTATTTATCTGAGCATTACGGATATGGCCGCGAAATGCGGCGTGAGCGACGCGACGGTCGTGCGCCTTTGCAAACGTTTGCGGATGCACGGGTATCAGGAACTGAAGGTAACGCTTGCGCAGGATATCGTTTCTCCGCTGGAACGCATCCATGAAGCCGTTACGGAAAACGACAGTCCAAAGGAAGTTATGTCCAAGGTGTTCCAGACCACCATTCAGGCACTGCGGTATACGGAGAGAATCATCGACCAAAAGCAGTTGGAACTGACGGTCAACACCTTGAGTGATGCGCGTCGCGTGGTGATCCTTGGCATGGGCAATTCTGCCGCCGTTGCCAAAGACATGCAGCACAAGCTTCTGCGCCTTGGGATCAATGCGACCGCCTATGATGATAACCACATGGCGCGTATCGTGTGCGTCTACCTGAGCAAAGGCGACGTATGCCTTTGCATCAGCCACTCCGGGTCTTCGCGCGACGTGGTGGACGCGGCACGGCTTGCGCACAATAACGGCGTTACGGTCATCAGTGTGACCGGCGTCGGACGTTCGCCGCTTTCGGAGCTTGCGGATATCCGGCTGGAAACCGCGTCGCAGGAAGCGCAGTACCATATCCTCGCGCTTGCCTCCCGCATCGCGCAGTACGCGCTGATCGATTCCATCTACACCAGCCTTGCGATCAAACGACGCGAGCAGAAAGGCGAATATCAGCAGGATATCGAACGCGCGCTGGAAGAACTGAAGTATTAGACAGCATGGCTTTTCATACCCGCCCGGGCTGCATGGTCAGTCCGGGTTTTTTGCCGCCGTGAACCGGCTGAGGGGCGTGGAAGTGAGTTTGGTATATAAAATCGTAACGAAGGGGGATGGCAGGGACTTTTTACCCGTGATAGCATGACGGTGACTGATATTGATAACGAAACATACCATCGGCAAACAGCGTGTCTGCGCTGCAGCTGGAAGGTGGAATCCGATGAAAAATCCATTAGGCGTGTATTATGCGTTTCTGGCAACCTCCGATACGGTGGACTGGATGAATTGCTTGCTGCGCACCAAATCGGCTGGGCTGGACATTCTGGAGTGCAGCGTGCCGAAGATGCGGCTGCTGCCACAAGCGCGGCAACGTGAAATCGCCCTCCGCGCCAAAGCACTGGAGCTTGGGCTGACGTTTGCCACCGCGCTGACGCCGGAAACGGACGTCAGCAGCAGCTTGCCCGAAATACGCGATGCGGGAATACGGCAGCTGCAAGAAGACCTGCGGCTTGTGCATTCCATGGGCGGCACGGCGCTTGGCGGCGTGGTGACCGGCGTCAGCAAGCATTTTCCGCCGGGGATAGAGCACACGCGCACAGAGGCGATGGAGCACGCGGCCAAGTCGCTGCGGGAGGTTGCCAAAACGGCGGAGGACCTTGAGGTTAATCTGGGCATCGAAGTGGTCAACCGCTTTGAATCCCCGCTGGTGAACACCTGCCGGGAGGGGCTCTGGATCTCCGGATATGTGTCGAGTCCCCGTGTCGGCGTACATCTGGACACCTTTCATATGAATATCGAGGAAGAAAATATCGGCAACGCGATACGGGCGGCGGGGGATAGCCTGATCCATTTTCATGCCTGTGAGAACAACCGCGCGCTGCCTGGACAGGCGCATATTGACTGGGACGACGTATTTGCGGCGCTGCAGGCCATTGGCTATGGAGGGCCGATCGTGATGGAATCGCTGCCCGGTCCCTACGGAAGCATCGCCGGGCGCATGAACATCTGGCGGCAATTATCTTCCGATATCGACGGGGAACTCGGCGCGGCCGCGCGTTTTCTGAAAGAAAGGATGGGGGTCAAATGAATCAGCCGAATAACTACGCGTTCATTGCCGGAGCGCTGTGCCAAAGCGGCGACCGGTTTTTGCGGACGGGATATAAACAGCAAACCCTGACGGTGCCAGACGTTATGCGCGCCGTTGCCGCAAAAGGCGTCGCGTCCGGCGTGGAAATCCATTTTCGCGGCAGCGAGGATCAGGCGTATACGGAAGAACTTCTTAAAACCGCCGCAGAAGGCAATTTTCAGATTACGTTCGTCAACACCTGGACTTACGGCGAATCCAAATGGCGTTTTGGTTCGCTGTCGGCCCCGGATTCGCAGATCCGGCGCGAAGCGGTTACGCGCTGCAAAACGACGATCGACTACGCCAAAACGGTCAATGCGCTGGGCGTGAGCCTTTGGCTCGGGCAGGACGGTTATGATTACGCGTTCCAAACGGATTACCGGGCGCAGTGGAACAACCTGGTGGAAAGTTTGAAGGAAGTCTGCGATTATGCGGACGGTATGCCGGTCGCGCTGGAACCCAAGCCGCGCGAGCCGCGCAACCGGCTTTTGATCGACACGGTGCAGACCGCGCTGATGCTGCGTTCGGAAACCGGGCGCGGCAATCTGGGCGTGACGGTGGATACGGGACATGTCATCGCGGGCGGACAGGGAATCGGACCGTCGCTGATGCTGGCTATGCGGCATGACGCGCTTTTCAATCTGCACACCAACGATAATTACGGCGCATGGGACGACGATATGATCGTGGGGTCCGTCCGGCTCATGGAAGCGCTGGAAACGTTTTACCTTTTGAAAAAGTACGCGTATACGGGCTATATCTCCGTGGACATCTTTCCCTACCGCGAAGACGCGATCGACGCCGTGGAAGAAAGCATCCGCTGTATAATGGACTATACCCGCATCGTGGAGAAGCTTGGCGTACCGGCCATCGACGCGCTGATCGCGCGGGGGGATGTGCCCAAAACGCTTGCCGCGATTCGCAAGGCCGCCTTTGGGTCGGAGGCCTGAGGGCAGTCAATCCGGAATAAAACAATAGGGTAAACAGCATCCGGCTTCCGCGAAATGGGAGCCGGATGCCGCTATTTTCTGCCGATGCGCACGTATTAGCAGGGGAATATGGACGATATGGTCGAATTATAGCGAATAAAGTAAATTATGATAGGAATTGAATAAATGGATATATAGCGACATGTGCATCGCCTCTGTATACTGAAAATACAAAGTAGGGCAGTGTCGAACCGGCACATGCGTACAGAAAAATTTTTCTAAGAGGAGGAACCCACGAATGAAACGGATTTTTGCATCACTACTCGCGCTCATTCTCGTCCTGTCGGCAGTCGGCTTTGCGGCCGCGGAAGATACGGTGAACATCACCGTGTTCCACTACATGGCGCAGGCAACCAAGCAGGCGGGCCTGGTCGCTATCGAGGAAGCGTACAGCGCCCTCCATCCCGAGGTGACCTTCACCAACATTTACTACAACCAGGGCACCGACTATTTCCCGCAGCTGTCCACGGCGCTTTCATCCGGGGACCAGCCCAACATCATGATGGGCAACCCCGGTCTGTATCCGGATCTCGTCACGGAAGGCTTCGTCATGGATCTCAGCGACAATGAAGTCATCAAGGGCCTGAACCTTCCCAGCGGCGACCTGGGCGACGTATCCGCGGACGGCAAAATCTACGGCTTCCCGATCGACTTTAAAACCTGGGGCATTTTCTACAACAAAGAAATCTTTGCGGAACTGAACCTGGAAGTGCCCACCACGCTGACAGAGCTCAACGCGCTGCAGCAGACGCTCATCGACGCGGGTATCGATCCCTACGTGCGCAGCTTCGGCGACGCGGTGTACGGCGATATCGAAATGCGCAACACCGTTTGGCCGCGCGCCTTGGCTGCCGGTGACAACGATGTGTTTGAGAAGCTGATGAACGGCACAGGCAAATTTGCCGATTATCCCTACTTCGAGGAAGCTCTGCAGAACTGGACCTATCGTCTGGTCGCGCCGCGCACCGACGACCTGAGCAACACGCAGGACATGGGCCTGGAAGTGTTTGCGGCAGGCGGTGCCGCCATGCGCTATGACGGCACCTGGGCGATCGGTGATATGATGTCCAAGAACCCCGCTTTTGAAATCGGCTTCTTTGTCGCCCCGATCGACGACGAAGGCTCCGCCAAGCTCAACGTCCAGGTTGACCAGGCTTTCATGGTCAATCCGCAGGCTGAAAACAGCGACGTCGCGCTCAGCTTCATGGAATACTGGATCACCGAAGGCGTGGCCTGGTCCGAAATGAGCCAGATGCCGCTGCTCACCGGCGTGACCTCCGATAAGCTCCTGCCGATGGTCAAGACCCTTGCCGAAATCAAAGCCAGCGGCGAGATCGCGCACTATGGCGACTTCACCATGCCGTTAAGCTCCGCTTTCACCACCGCGTGGCGTGTTGAACTCAACGCGTATGCAGAAAGCATGCTGTCTGGCGGAAGCATGACCATTCAGGATTGCCTGGACAACCTGCAGGCAGCCTTTGATGAAGTCATCGAACTGATGAACTAAGACCCCTCCTTGGCCTTTGGTTTGCAGGCAATTTGCGGCGAACCACTCCGCTGCTCGCGCGCCTCGCGCGCGCGGGCAGCATTTTATTAACAGCGGTAGGAGCTGATTGCGGTGACCATCTTAAATCCCACCCGTACGGACCGCAGGCGCAGGTTGACTTATTTTTCCGTGCGCAAGCACGGCGGCAACATTCTGTTCATGCTTCCGGCATTTCTATTCTTTGCTTATGTGGTATTGATTCCTTTTTTCCAAAGTATCCCCGTATCGTTCACCGATAAAAAAGCGGTTTTCGCAAACTCCTGGAATTATGTAGGATTAGAAAACTATATCAAGCTCATCAAAAGCACGTCATTTCAAGACAGCTTTATCCATACGGCGCATTTCACCGTCATCTACATCGTCGGGGCCAACGTGCTTGGCCTGCTGCTGGCCCTGGCTTTATGGAAGTCCAGCCGCTTCAATAACGTGATGCGCACGCTCCTGTTCATGCCGTTTACCGTCTCTCTGGTAGCGTCCACGAAGGTGTGGAGTTACGTATATACCGATATTATTACGCCGCTCACAGGCTCGCCGAGTCCCTTGGGCATCTCGTCGCAAGTCATCGCCGGGCTTGCCATCATAGCCATTTGGCGCGATATGGGCTACTGTATGCTGATCTATATCGCGGCGCTGCAGTCCGTACCGCTGGAATATTACGAGGCGGCGCGCGTGGAGGGAGCGAATCCATGGCATGAATTCCTGCACATTACCATGCCGATGATCGTACCGGCGTTTACCGCAAACGTAACGCTGCTTCTGTCCTGGGGCTTGCGCTGCTTTGACTATTCGTTAATGGTGATCAACATGAAAACGGCCAAAACAACCGCCGTGTTCGTATACGAATACATCTTCGGCAACTCCCGTGCGGGTCTTGGCCAGGCCGGCGCCATCATCCTGACGCTGGTTCTGGTACTCTTAACCAACGTGGTGACGACGATTCTCAGGAAAAGGGAGGTGGAAATGTAATGGCGCAAAATACAATGAAGAAACTTGCGACCGTTAGCTTCGGCAAGTATGCCGGGCGCAATCACAACCGCGCTCTGATCAACAGCGCAGTCCGCATTCTCTTTATCCTGATCATCGTAGCCATTGTGCTGACCCCCTTCTACATCAGCCTTCTGTATTCCATTAAAAGCCATTCTGATATCAGCCTGAACCGCCTCGCGTGGCCGTCGGCGCCGACGCTGGAAAATTACCGGCGCGTGATTCAGGAAAACAAGTATGTGGCGATCGGCTTTAAAAACAGCATCATTACCACGATTCCGACGGTGCTGATCCTGTTGTTCACCACATCCATGGCGGCGTTTGTGCTCGCGCGCAACAACGGCCTGTTTTACAAAATCATGTACGGCGTATTTATCAGCGGTATCCTGGTTCCGTTCCAGTGCATCATGCTGCCGATTTACATCAATATCTACAACGCGGGGCTTGCCAGTACAAACCTTGGCTTTATCATTGCGCGTTCCGGCTTTCAGGTGAGTATCAGCATCCTGACGGTGACGGGATTCGTCAAAACCGTTCCAAGGGATATGGAGGAAGCCGCTTCGATTGACGGCAGCGGGATGCTTGGCACGTTCTGGCGGATTATTTTCCCGCTGATGACGCCGGTCAACATGACGCAGATCGTACTCAATACCCTGTTCGTCTGGAACGACTACAGCGTTGCCGTCGTGCTGTTGCGCAGCGACGCGAGCCGAACCCTGCCCCTGGCGCAGATCGTATACTTCGGGGAAAACATGACGGAACTCAACCTGGCCTTCGCGTTCTTCATGCTGGCGATGATCCCGATCCTGATCCTGTACCTGAGCACGCAGAAATATATTGTATCCGGGATCATGTCGGGCGCGGTTAAAGGGTAACGGAGACATCGCTGCGGTATCCGTATGCAGTAAGCGGATTGAGAATCATCCGCTTATTTGCTATAATTCTGATACGAAAGGAGCAGCCATGACATTAAGCGTTGTGATTGTAGAAGACAATCCCGCGACCATCCGGTCCCTGGTGCAGACGGTGGACTGGAAATCGCTGGATTGCGCAATAGCGGGTACCGCAAACAACGGCGAAAGCGGGTTGAAACTGATCCTTGCGCAAAAACCGGATATCGTACTGACGGATATCCGCATGCCCAGAAAAGACGGGCTGGATATGATCGAAGAGATCCACAAGGATCTGCCGGAATGCAAGGTTATCATCATTACGGGATATGACCAGTTTCAGTACGCCAGCCGCGCGATTAAGCTGTCGGTGTTCGACTATATCCTTAAGCCCATCGACAACCAGGAAATCGAGCGGACCCTGCAGCGGGCGGTCAACTTAACGCGCCGCAAGCGGGAAACGGATGTCGCGCTGGAGCAGACGGCTGCCCTGCACAGGCGTGTGCAGCTCTTAAACCTTTTGACCAACGACAGCCAGCGCGGGCAGGGCGTGCGCGGATTGCTGACGGACGCGGGACTTGATTTTTCCAATTATTATATTATGGTCATCCAGTTGCAGGGCGAGCGCGCCTTTGCGCCGGCCGCCTTCAACCGGGTGGACTCCGTGCTGGCGCGTAACGACGTGAACGCCGTTACGCTGTTTCTCTATGATGCCATTGTAGTGTTCGCGGTTGTGGACGACGGGGGTGACGATTGGAGAAACCAGGCGGAAAACATAGCCGAGGCGGTGAATACGGAGCTGGTCACGGCCGTCCGCGTCGGGATCAGCAAGCTGGGATCGTCGCGGCACTTAATCCGCCAGGTTTACCAGCAGGCGCGCCAGGCGCTTTGGGAGATCGCGCTGTGCAAAAGCCCCTGTGTGAGTAATTTTTACCAGGAAGAGGACGAACGCCGTCCCAGCGAACGCATCAGCGATATGTACCATAAGATCGACGAACTGCTGGAAAAGGCGAACCTGAGCGACGAATCGGCCGCAGAAGCCGCCGAGGTGATCGCCGAGCAAAGCGGGAAACAATACAGCAACCTGCGCGCGATCGTTACGCTGTACGCGATGGCGCTGCGCAAGAAGTTCCCGGTTCCGTTCGACGAAAGAATCCACGAAGCGCTGTTTGACACCTGGTTTGTGAGCAACGTTCAGGATGTGCGCGATTGCCTGATCAAGCTGTGCACGGTTATGCGCTCCGCCATTGAGGAGCGGGACAGCGCCCAGCAATCGCTGCTGACCCGAAACGCTTTGCAGTTCATTCGCCTGCACGCCGTGGAAGGGCTGAGCCTGCACGAGGTGGCGGAAAAACTCTGTATCAGCGCCAATTATCTGTCCGCGCTGATCCGCAAGGAGACCGGTATAACGTTTCACGAGCATGTGCTGACGGCGAAAATGCAAATCGCGCGTACGATGCTCGCCGATCCGCGTAACCTGGTCAGCGAAGTCGCCAGCGCTGTTGGTTACGGAAATTACATCTCTTTTTATAACGCGTTCAAGCGCATCGAACACATCACGCCGACGGAATACAGAAATCAAAAGGTAGAAAAATGAGTAAGCCGCGCAGCCTAACGCACCGGATAAAGCTGATCCTGGTCTACTGTGTTACGATTGTGTTCGTGGTGCTGATTATTACCGTTGCGCTGACGCTGACAGCCTCGCGGCAGGCGACGAAGGACAAGGAGGCGCACTTGAGCCTGCTCACCGAACAGGTGCTGATGAATTTTTCCTCGGCCGCCACCGCCGCCGCACAGCAGCTGTTAAGCTATGCGTCCAGCAAGGGCGTAATCTCACAGATGTACGCCATCCGCAACCTGACCGCGCAGGACGCCGCGTATTACCAGAACGAGCAAGGCCTTTTGTATGCCGTCAACCAGATGATCACCACGCAGTCCTATCACGACGCACTGTATATCCGGATGGATAACGGTTTGTCTGTCAGCAACTCGTTTGCGGAGCAAAGCTTCATCCGGCAGGCGTCCGAGCTGATGGATACGGAGGAATACGGACAGAACACCTACGGACGAACCCTGTGGAAGCGCGGGGAGAACGGGGAAATGTTCCTGATCCGCGACCTGTACAACATCTCTCCGATTCAGCATGTGGGCAAGATTGTCGCCCGCATCCGGCAGGATATGCTGGCAAGCCTGGGCACAAACAACGACGACCTGGACACGGTGATCGTGTTTCTGGATAAAAGCGACCGCACCATCGCCATGGTCGGCAGCACCGACGAGGCTATGATGGCGGAGGCGGAAAGCCTGTACAGCTCGGATGCCGCGGAAACGGTCGTCGATCAGCGCTATGCGATCGCCATCCATCAGGATGACAACTGGGCGGCGGTCGGTTTCCTGCCGACGGAAACGCTCAACAGTGTCAGGCAGGCGGTCATCCGCACAGGGATCATCGTCGGCCTTTTGGGCATTCTGCTCGGCGTTTTGGCCGTGCTGGGTGTAACGCAGCGCATGACGCGGCAGATGCGCCTTTTGGTTAAATCGATGGACGAGGTCGCGGCGGGTAACATGAACCTGACGGTTCCCATCGAAACGCACGACGAATTCGGCACGATGTCGGCGCACTTCAACCGGATGATGGGACAAACGCGCGAGCTGCTTGCCCGCGTGGTGCAGGAGGAAAACCGCAAGAGCAAAGCCGAGTACGAAATGCTGGAATACAAATACCGTTCTCTCCAGTCGCAGATCAATCCGCACTTCATCTACAACGCGATGGAAACGGTGAACGCGCTGGCGAAGATCGACGGCAACGAGGAGATCTGCGACGTCGTCAAGCACATTTCCGCGTTTTTCCGGCAGAATACGCACAACATGGAAAAGAAATTCGTTAAAGTGCACCGTGAGTTTGACAGCCTCAAGCAATACGCGCATATCTACCATCATATTCACGGCAATACGCTGTCCACGCCGTTTGTGTTCACGCCGGAAGTATCCGACGCCCTGATTCCGACGATGATTTTGCAGCCGGTGCTTGAAAACGCGCTGGTGCACGGCGCAAGCAACGCCGAGGACGACGCCCTGGTGACTGTTTCCGCCGAGAAGGCCAACGACAACTGTCTGGTCGTCACCGTGCACGATAACGGAATCGGCATGCCCGAGGAAGCGGTGCGGCAGATACTCAACGGTCCCGCCAACGAGCCGATGAACGGAAACCGCAATTCAACAGGCATCGGCCTGCGCAACGTGCGCGACCGCCTGCGCCTGATTTACGGCGACAGGGCAAAGCTGATCATTGAAAGCGCCAAGGGATCGGGGACGTTAGTCTCCATTTCGATCCCGCTTGTGTATGATGAGGAAGAACTCGGGCACAACCCGGATTATTGATCCGTATCAAAAAAACGTCTCGTCCACTGCTGTTGCGCGGCATGGAACGAGGCGTTTTATTGCGATCAAATTTGATCCGGGTTTGGTTCGCGCGGTGATTCCCGCGCCCATACAGGCCAGGAATTACGCTTCTGCGACGGCGTCGCCCAGCGCACGGCGTTGACAAGAATGCGCCGGACTTCCGGCTGATAATACACTGGGAAGGTCTCGTGGCCGGAGGCGAAATAGAAGATATTGCCCGCGCCGCGATGCCAGCAGCACCCGCTGCGCAGCACTTCGCCGCCTTCCGAGGTCGTTAAAAACACCAAGTCCTCCGGCGCGGGAATCTCAAAATACTCCCCGTAGGTTTCATCCTGCGGGATGACGAAATATTCAGTTTCCAATCCTTCGGCAATCGGGTGATGGGGCGCGACCAGCCACACGCGCTGCCATTCGCCTTCATTCTGCGTAAAGGAGGCCCCGGCTGCGCGTTGATCGGAGGTCGTGCGTCCTTCCCGCCAGCGCAGGCATTGGGTGCGCGTGCCCATCATGCGGGAGAATATCTTACTGGCGTGGGACGAATGCAGCAGAACGAGCCCCATACCCTCCAGCACGCGCTTCTGCACGGCGTCCACACGTGCGTCTTCCACCTCGCGCCAGTATTTATGGCTGAAATAAACCAGCACGTCCGCCCAGGCAAGCGCTTCGTCGGACAACCCCTGTGCTTCGTCCCGCAAAAGCGCCGTGCGGACGTCCATATCCTCTTGTGCGGCAAACAAATCGCCCAGCGCGCCGTGAATGCCGGATGGGTATACTTCGCGTTCCAACGCGGCCGCTTCGGGCAGCGGGCGGCCTTCATACCATACAAGTACGTGCGTCACAGCTGTTCCACCTCCGTCCATTGCCCGGTCTGGTAAGACCGGATGCAGGCCTCCGTGAACGCCATGCCGAGGAAACCGTCTGCGAAGGTTGCGTATGCCTGCTTCGGGCTTTGGTAACTGCCGTCGGCTATGGAGGCGTAGAAGCTTGCCACGGAATTACGCAGCGCGTCCGGCCAGCCCATCACATGCCCCATGGGTGTGGTGATGCAGGCTTTCGCTTCGGGCTGGCAGACGGACGGATTCATATACATGGTTTCAAACCCGGTGCCCTTGCGACCGACGACCAGCCGGTCGGGCGTTTCCTGCGCCCATTCCATGCTGTAATTTTCGCACTCGACCGCCAAAAACAGATCGTTCTTATGCCCATTGGCCGCCTTGGAAATCACCAGCGAGCCCGGCGTACCGTCCGCAAAGCGCATTAGAACCATCGCGGTATCCTCGGTATCCATTGGGTGTTCCTGGCCCTGCGCGTCGGTGCGTACCGGGTAATGGACCGTTAAATTGGCCATCACCGAGACCACCGGCTGCGAAAGCACACAGCAGGCCGTATCAATCCAATGAATGCCGATATCGTTGATTGCCCGGGCAATGCCCGTGTTTTCCATCCGATGGGACCAGTCGGTGGACTGCGATCCCGATTCCTGCAGGTAGTGCCCAAAGGCCATCAGCGGCCGTCCCGCGAGACCTTTCAAAAGCCGTGCGCGCATCTCCTGTATCGGCGCGTTGAGGCGGTATTGATGGTTCAGCCCGTGCGCCAGTCCCATGTCCCTGGCGGTCCGGCAGACCAGGCGTGCCCCGGACGCGGTGTTCGACAGCGGTTTTTCACAGTAGATATGCTTGCCGGCGTTGAGCGCGGCCAGGTTGATTTCATCATGCATGGCATGGGGCGTGCAATTGTGTATCGCGTCTATTGCCGGATCGGAAAGCATGTCCCGCCAATCCGTATAGGTTTTGGATACGCCCAGCGTGTTTCCCGCGGCTTGCAGGTTTGCGGCATTCGCGTCGCAGATCGCTTCGATCCTGACGGATGGCACGCGGCGTAAAGCGTCGACGTGCTGCATTCCGATAAACCCCAAACCAATGACGCCGACTCGAAACGGCTGCATAAAACGACCTCCCGATATGGTTCTGGTTGAGAATGAGCTATTGTATGATTTTATTATAGGTATCCGACGCGGAAACTCAATATATAAGATTGTTGATTTTGCTTATAAAATCATGATTCTGGACTATAGACGCGAACTTGTGGCAATTCTATAATGAACGCAAAGATAAGGTTAATATTGGGAGGGAACTCACCGTATGCTCAACTATCAGCTTAAAATCGGCCTGGCGCCGCTGCGCCGGGACGTATCTGCCCGCCCCGGGATTTTCAACTGGGAAAAAGCGGAGGCGCGCGGCCGCCGGGCGGTTGATTATATCAGCGCGCATTTTGCATCCGATACCGTCACGTTCGTCGATCTCAAGGGCATCAACCCGGTGGATACGATGTATTCCGAAACCGACGCCGAAGCGGTGATTGAACGTTTTACAGCGGAAAAAGTAGACGCCGTCATCATCATCAACTGCAACTTTGGCAACGAGGAAGTCGCCGCGCAGGTTGCCCGTGGCGTAGGCAAGCCCGTATGCATCTGGGCGCCGCTGGACGATGAATTCGCCCCCGATGGCATGCGCTTTACCGACAGCCAGTGCGGTATCTTCGGCATCAGCCGCCAGCTGCAGCGCTTCAACATCCCGTTCAGCTTTATTGAAACGTCCGAAGCGGACAGCGAAACCTTCAGGAAAGGGTTTCAGAAGTTTTTGTCGGTCAGCTGCATGCTGAAGAATTTCAACGGCATGCGCATTGCGCAGGTCGGCATGAGACCCAAACCGTTTTGCTCGGTCATCTTCAACGAAGGCGAGCTGATGCAGCGTTTTGGGCTGCAGGTGATTCCCGTCAATTTGGCGGTCATCATCGATAAGTACAATAAGATACTTGAGGAAAATGATGCGGAGCTGGAAAAGGGGAAAGAACTGCTGCTGTCCCGTTATGAGATGGATGATCTGACCCCGCCGCTTCTGAAAAAAGTATATGCCTTCGTACTCTTGTACCAGTGGCTGTTTGAAACGTACAACGTGCAGGTCGTGTCCGCAGAGTGCTGGACCGCGATGCAGCTGGCCGTCGGCGCCATGCCGTGTACGGCGTACAGTATCCTGGCGGATATGGGGTATATCGTCTCCTGTGAAAGCGATCTGCACGGCGTGATCACGATGGCGCTGTTAAGCTGCGCAAGCCTGGGCACCAAAGTGCCGTTCTTCGGGGAATTTACCGTACGGCACCCTGAAGACGTAAACGGCGAGCTGCTGTGGCACTGCGGACCGTTTGCCTACAGCCTGAAAAAAGAAGGCGCGCCGGCCAAAGAGGTCAACATGCGGCAGTGGTTCCAGGTCAAGGACGGACAGTTTACCGTAGCGCGGTTTGATCAGGACGACGGAAAATACAGCCTCCTGTCAGGTACCTGCGAGTCCACCGACGGCCCGTATACCTTCGGCACCTATCTGTGGGCGAAGTTTAAAAATCTCGCCGCATGGGAACGGAAACTGGTGGAAGGACCCTATATCCATCACATGGCGGAAATCGAGGGCGACTTCACGGAGGAACTGCGGGAATTCTGCAAGTTCGTACCCGCGCTGTCGCCGGATGCGGTCGACGAGTAGGCAAAAACGCCTTCGGCGGACAGCGTCGGAACGCTTTCGATAGGGCAGTCGTGGAACGACGCAGAAATATCAGATATGCAGAAAATAATTTTCAGAATGAGGGTGATATGGCGAGATTGAAAACGGCGATTCAGCACTTATACGCTGTCTGGTGAGCACGAACGCCGGTAACCGGAAATCCGGCGGCAAATTCACACGGTTTGATCCGGATAAGCGTTTCTGGAGACGGAAACAAATTGCCGAGGAGACAGAAAAGCGTTGTAACGAAAGGGATAGAATCGTATTCCGCCAGATTCGCAGCTTGTATTTGCATGACGGCATCTGCCGAAACTATCTTCCGATCAGTGAAAAGGTTTTCGGGTCACAGACCCGTTCATTGAACTGACATTGCGGGACTTTGGATGATTAAGATGTTCCGTGCCGGCTCGGTTATGGAAATGAAACGGGTAAAAAGTTTTCATTAAAAATAGAAAAATTATAAAAATAATTTTCAAATTCTATTGAATTTGACAATTTGCTATGTTACAATCCGAGTAGATTGACGCGTCTAACACACCGATTGGAAACGTTGAAATGTGAGCTTGGTTTCTTTTCCATAGACGTATGCGACGGGAAACGGGTTCACAATTGAAGGAGGAACACAAATGAAGAAACCCTTGGCACGCATGTTTTCTGTTGTTTTAGTCCTGAGCATGATGCTGACAATCGTCTCCTTTGCTTCCGCAGAGGAAAATCCGACCATTACTCTGGCCGTACAATCCCACTCGTCGCTCAACGCGTTGGCGGAATACTTTGACGAATTCACCGCGGAGACTGGAATCAACGTTGTGATGGATCAGTCGCCGCAGGATCAGCTCAGCCAGAAGATCCTTCTGGATCTGGCCAGCGGAACCGGCGCATACGACGTGATCGGCATTCACGAGATCTGGCTGGGAAGCTATGTGGCGTCCGGCTGGCTTGCACCGCTTGATGATTACATCGCGGCGTCGCAGGAAGCCGATCCCGAAGGCTTCGATTATGAAGACTTTATCGCCACCGACGCATTTAACTACGACGGCGTTCAGTACGGGCTTCCTCTTTATAACGAAGTGCATATGTGCTTCTACAATAAAGAGATCTTCGAAGAGGCAGGCTTGCCTGACCGTGCTCCGCAGACCTGGTCCGAGCTGGTCGAGTTTGCCAAGACCATCAAGGAAAAGACGGGCAAAGCCGGTATCGCGATGCGCGGCATCTCCGACAACCGTGCGATCATCTACACCTGGAATATCTTTGCCTACTCCAATGGCTGGACCGGCTGGTTTGACGAAGATATGAACGCCAACTTCGGCGCGCCAGAAGCAATCGAAGCGATTAATTTCTATTCCGATCTGCTCAACAATTACGGTCCCGAGGGCATTGCAGGCTACAACTGGCCGGAAGTCCAGACGCTGATGCAGCAAGGCCTCGTGGGCATGGTTATCGACGCCAGCAACTTTGGCGCCCGCCTTGAAAACGGCGAAACCTCGACCATCGGCGGCAAAATCGGCTACGGGCTGGTACCCGCAAGCGACAACACCGGTTATGCAAAACCCGGCGTTCTCAGCTACGGCGTGTACATCCCCGCGGCTTCGCAGAACAAGGACGCCGCGTGGGAGTTCATGAAGTGGGCGCTCAGCAAGGAAATGCAGCTGAAAACCGCATTGTCCGGCACCCGCGAAGACGTTACGCGCCAGTCCGTGCTGCTGCAGCCGGAATACCTTGAAATGTACGACGTCGGGAATTATCTCGAAATGAAAGCCGCTTCCATGGAAATTGCGGCCAAGCATTATCCCACGATCGTTCCCTTCCAGGAAGTTGCCGCGGAACTGTCTGTTGCGCTTAACCAGGTGCTGACCGGCGCTGACGCAAACGTGGTCATGCCTGCAACGAGTGAAAAAGTCGACGAAATCATGGAAGAGAACGGATTTTAATCTCTTAACGCTTTAGCAGAAACGGAGAGATGAGATCCTCCGGGGTCTCATCTCTGTTTTCTGCCTGCATATTCTTTACAAACCGAACCAGTCCATGGGGTACATGGGCACACACAAAAATAGTCGGGGCGGTTTACGGTTTTCGCTGGAAAACCGGTGGTAAACCGCGTGGGAGAAGACCCGTACAGGGTCAATACAGTAGTTCTTGTGGAGGGTCAAATGGAGAAATTGAGAGCCCCCGATAAGCGATTTTTATGGTTCATGCTGGCGCCCGCGGTCGTATTTCTGATCATGATTACCGCGGTACCTACCGGGTATGTGCTTTTTACTAGTCTGTCAAAATGGAAACTGACAAGCTCCGCCGTACCGCAGCTATCCGGGTTCCAAAACTATGCAAAACTTTTCGCGGACGGGTATTTTTATAACGCGCTGCGTGTAACGTCTATCTTTACCGTCGCCAGCCTGGCGCTGGAAACGGTCTTCGGCACAATGGTGGCGCTGCTTCTGTTCCGGCAGTTCAGAGGCCGCCCGCTGTTGCGCAGCCTGATCCTGCTGCCCATGATGATCACGCCCGCCGTGATCGGCCTGATGTGGCGGATTATGCTGAACTCGGATTTTGGCATTATCAATTACATCATCGGTTTGGTCGGCGCGAAAGGGCCCAACTGGCTGGCAAGCGAAACAATGGCCATGGTGACGATCATCATGGTGGACGTCTGGGAATGGACACCGTTTGTGGCGCTGAGCGTTCTGGCCGCATTGCAGACGCGCTCCCAGGATCAAATCGAAGGCGCGCTGATCGACGGGGCAAACGGGTTTCAGATATTCCGTTACATCACGTTTCCCCATATCCAGCCGGTGCTGTTCATCGCCGGCAGCTTCCGCCTTGGCGCGCTGCTGCGCTGGTTTGATACCATCTATGTCATGACCGCCGGCGGCCCCGGGCGGTCTACGCAGAACCTGCCGATGTATATATACCAGACCGGTTTTTACTATATGAATATGGGTTATTCCGCGGCGATCGCCATGATACTGCTTTTGCTGACAGTCGCGCTTACGTATATATTCGTCAAGCGTTCCAAAATCGATAAACGCTGAGGAGGAATAGAGAAATGCATTCGTCTCGAACAGACCGTTCGATGCCCATACTGCTTCCAAAGCGCAGAACCCTCTGGCAGGTTGTGAAGTCCAGGGAATGGAAGATGACGTTTTTAACCTATCTGGTCGCGCTGCTGTTCGCGTTTCCAATCCTGTGGATTTTTATGATGGCGCTCAAGACCAGCGTGGATTCCTTCGCGCTGCCGCCGAAACTGTTCTTCAAACCGGTGCTGGAAAACTTCAAACGCGTGTTTTCCAACAGCTTTTTCCTGCAAAATTATAAAAACAGCTTTATCCTGGCCATCAGTTCCACGTCGATGTCGCTGATTCTAGGCGTGCCCGCGGCGTATGCGATTTCCAGAATCAATTTCCGCGGGAAAAAGGCGCTGTCGTTCTGGATTCTGGTCACGCGCATGGCGCCTGCTTCGGCGATGGTGGTGGCGTACTTTACCATCCTCAACCACCTGAAAATGATCGACACGCTGCCGGGCCTGGTGATGGTCTATATGTCCTTTAATATCGGCTATATCATCTGGATGGTCCGGGGATTCATCCTCTCGGTGCCGATCGAGTGCGAGGAAGCCAGCGTGATCGACGGCTGTTCGCGCTTTGGGACGTTTTGGTATATCACGCTGCCGCTATGCGTGCCGGGCATCGTTTCGGTCGGCATTCAGGCGTTCATCTTCTCGTGGAACGAGTTTCTGTACGCGCTGATCCTCACCCGCACGAATTATAAAACTGCCCCGATCGCCGTAATGAGCTACATTACGAGCGAGGGTATCGCGTGGGGCGAGCTGGCAGCCGCCTCGGTGCTGATCGTACTGCCTGTGCTTGTTCTGGCGCTGATCGTGCAGAAATATATCGTAAGCGGCCTGACGATGGGCGTCGGCAAAGATTGATGGAGGGAACGAACAATGAAAGCTGCGAAATTTGTCGGTAACAATGTGGTGGAAATTACGGATGTTCCTATACCGCAGATCCGTGAAAATCAAATTCTGGTCAAGGTCTCCTATTGCGGTTTATGCGGTTCGGAAAAACGAGTTGTGCGATCCGGTTTTGATAAATGCATACCGGGACATGAGATATCCGGCGTCGTGGAGCAATGCGGAAGCGGAGCGCGGAAACTGGAAAAGGGAACGCCGGTGCTGGTTTACCTGATCGACTACTGCGGCAAATGCCCGGCCTGCCTTGAGGGCAATACAAGCCAGTGCTCCAACCGCCAGGGACTGATCGGATGGACGTTTGACGGCGGGTACGCGGAATACGTGGCCGTGCCGGACCATATGGTATTTCCGATCGGCGATATTCCCCTGGAACTGGGTGTGATCGCGCTGGATACGGTGGGAACCGCATTCCACGGCCTCCGGCAGGGCGATTTCCAGCCCGGCAATTCGGCAATGGTGATCGGCTGCGGGCCGATCGGACTTGGCTGCATCAGCATTCTGAAGAACTTCTATCATATAAAGGAACTGTACGCCGCGGATATTTCTCCGTTTCGCTGCGAAATGGCCGCGGAACTCGGCGCGAAGGCGATCCAGGTCGATCCCGCCGATACCGTAGGATCCATCGGCAGCGCGCTGAAGGACCTGCGCATCGACCGCGTGGTCGAAGTGGCCGGGTTGAACGATACGCTGGCTGCCGCCGTGAAATTCGTGCATCCCGGCGGAAAAGTGATCTACATCGGAGAACCGGAACTCGAATTGAAACTGGTCCGTTCTACCGATTGGGTGCTCAAGGATTTCTCTCTGCTTAACTCCTGGTATTTCCCCACCCGCGAGATCGACGATAATCTTGCCTATTTGCGCAAATACCCCGAGGAAATGCGTTCGATCGTCACCGATATATTCCCGCTGGAGGAGATGACGGCCGCGTACCGGAAATTCCACGGCGGACAGACGGGGAAAGTATTGATCCGCTTATAATGCGTTCCCAAAGATGATACGGGACGATACGGACGTTCGTACGGAGAATCGCGGGAAGAATCGGAGGGGCTGGACATGAAAGGGCTGATCGTCACCAGGGAGCACAGACTGGAGCTTGTCAATGATATTCCAATGCCTGTTCCCGGCGATTACGACGCGCTGGTCAAGGTTGAGTGCACGCTGATCTGCAACGGAACGGACAACGAAATCATTCACGGCACGCTCAAAGAGATATCGGAATATCCTGTAATGCTTGGTCATGAGTCCGCGGGATTCGTGGTGGGCGTCGGCAAAAAAGTCCGTCATTATCAGCTGGGCGATCTGGTGTCCCGGACCATCGTACGGAAGAATGAAAAGTACGCGACCGGCTGGGGCGCTTTTTCCCAGTACGGCTTGGTGACAGATTATACCGCGATGGTGGAGGACGGATACCCCGAGGCGGACTGCTATACTATCGGGCTGATGCAGGGCGTATATTCCCAGGGTATACGCCCGCTGGAAGCCGCCGCGATGATAACGCTTAAGGAAGTGTACAGCGTTTTCACGCGCATCGGGCTCAACAGCCGCGACAAAATCCTGATCGTCGGCGACGGGCCGGTGGGGTTGAGCATGGTGATGATTGCCAAAATGCTCGGCGTTGAAGAGATTTACCTTTCGGGTCAGAATCCGATGACCATGGAAATGATACGGAAATCGGGCGCTACACGCGTGTTTGACGACCTGAGTAACGCGGACCGGGCGGACATGGAAGCCGTTTGCGGGCGGCGCATGACCCAATATATGGACGCCGTGGGGTATCCGCAAACGACCCTGCAAGGCCTTAAATACCTTGCGACGGGCGGCATGATCAACGTATACGGGCTGCGGTCCGGCGAGGAACTCAAGCTTCCGCTTGACGGAATGCTGCGCAACTGGGGGATCCGTTTTATGCAGTTTCCGATTCATGCCGTCGAGGGAGCGGCGCATAAACCGGTCTGTGACGCCGTGCTGGCGGGTAAATTGCATCCGATGTCCATGATCACGCATCAGATGCCCGTGGAGGAGTATCGGCGGGGATTTGATCTGATACGCAACCGCGAGGCGGTCAAGGTCGCGCTGCTGTTTACGTAAACTATCTATCCACCGGAACGCTTTGGTACCATGCCATGCCGTACGGGCATGAAACGGAAGGAGTAAACGATGACAAAGCAAAACTCCGCGCTGCTGATCAAAATCGACACGCTGCGCCATGGGCTATCCGAAACGGAACGCAAGGTGGCGGATTATATTCTCGCCCATCCCGGCGATGTGATTTACCTGAGCATTACGGATATGGCGGCCAATTCCGGCGTCAGCGACGCTACGGTTGTCCGTTTGTGCAAGCGCCTGGGCATGCACGGGTACCAGGAGCTCAAGGTCAACCTGGCCCAGGACATCGTTTCTCCCCTGGAACGCATCCACGAAGCGGTATCCGAAAGCGACAGCATCGGCGATGTGATGAAGAAGGTATTTCAAACCACTTCGCAGGCGCTGCAGTATACCGCCAGAATTGTCAATCTCCAACAGTTGGAGCAGGCGGTGGATACGTTGGAGCACGCGCGCCGCGTCGTGATTTTCGGACTGGGAAATTCGGCTTCGGTCGCCAAGGATATGCAGCATAAGTTCCTGCGGCTTGCCATGAACGCGACCGCCTACAGCGACAACCATATGCAGCGCATTGTCTGCGCACATCTTGAAAAGGGGGACGTGTGCATCTGCATCAGCAATTCCGGTTCTTCGCGCGACGTGGTGGATGCGGCGAAGTTCGCGCATGAGAAAGGCGCAACCGTGATCGGCATGACCGGCGTAGGGCGGTCGCCGCTGTCGGAAGCGGCGGATATCTGGCTGGAAATTGCGTCGCAGGAAACGCAGTATCACATTCTTGCGATGTCCTCCCGCATTGCGCAGTATACGATGATTGATTCCATCTATACCTGTCTGGCGCTGCGGCAGCGCAAGGGGAAAGGCGAATATCAACAGGACATCGAACGTGCGCTGGAAAAACTCAAATACTGAATCGGCAGGGTACAGCCGTAGGCCTTGATCCTTGGGGACAGGGCCGTATTTGTTTCCGGGAATAATGTTAATAAATTGATAAGAAAAGTGGATAGCGGGGACAATACGCAAATGATAGGATATAAGGAAGAAAGTGGACAAGTTTAGGCATCTTCGGGTGTTGGGAAAGAGTGGAGATAATTGTAAACGGACAGAGCGATTTGCTCGGATAAATGTTCCGTATTTGCCTTGAAAATTATTTACAAATATGATAGATTGAATATGTAGATAATCAACTTTTATCGAAAGGATGAACAGTTCAATGTTGACCGACCTGAACACGGTACTGCAAATCGCGGAAGACAGGCAATGCGCCATCCCGGCTTTTAACGTTTATAACGCGGAAACCGCCATGGGTGTGCTTTTGGCGGCGCGGGAGGCAAACGCCTGCGTGATTGTGCAGATGTACAGCCGCCTGTTTACCAGCACGGAGGCGGAGTTCATTTCCCCGGCTATTTTGGCGGATATCCATCGTTCATCCGTGAAAGTCGCGTTTCATTTGGATCATGGCGCCAGCGACGACGCCGTGCTGAAAGCGATCCGGTTTGGCTGTACCGGCGTGATGCGCGACGCGAGTTCCCTGCCCTTTGAGGAAAACGTCGTTGCGACCAAGCGCGTAGTGGATATATGTAAAGCGGTCGGCGTTTCCGTAGAAGGGGAGCTTGGGCATATCGGCGTAGCGAAGGACGGCGTCAGTACCGAGTACACCAAGGCGGACGAGGCGGCGGAGTTTGTGAAAGCGACCGGTGTCAACGCGCTTGCTATTCTGGTAGGCACGGCGCATGGACACTACAAACAGGCGCCTGTAATCGCCGTAAACCGTATCCGAGAAATCAAAGAGGCTACAGGGATCCCGCTGGTGCTGCACGGCGGCAGCGGCGTGCCGGACGATCAGATTACCGCGTCGATCCGGGCGGGTATCCGCAAGATCAACTTTGGTACGGACGTATGCCTGACGTTCCTGGACGAGGTGTTTAACACCAGCAGGGACCTGATCGCTGTAGACGTGTTTATGAAACAGCCTGTGCAGGCGGTCAAGCAGTTTGCACTGGAAAAAATCCGCCTGCTGGGCGCGGAGGGCAGCAATGCATAGCCTGCAGACTCCCAAAGACACAAACGCCGTGGAAATTGTCGGCATCGGGTCCAGCGTCTACGACATTCTGATGGTCGTGGACGATTTTCCACAGGAAGATACGAAGCTAGAAGGCGGCGAAACCATCGTACAGGGCGGCGGGCCTTGTGCTACGGCGCTTGTCGCGGCGTCGAAACTCGGCGCGTCCTGCGCGTATATGGGTACCATCGGCGATGATTCGTTCGGACGCTATATGCTCGACGACCTGGAAAAATGGGGCGTCGATACGCACACCGTACGCCGCATCCCCGGCGCTGTTTCCTTTCACGCGGTGGTGATTTTAAACAAGCGGATCGCCAGCCGGACCATCGTGTGGAACCGCGGTACGGCCGAACCGCCCGTGATCGGCGATATCGATATGGATATACTCCGCCGTGCCAAGATCCTGCACCTGGACGGGCACATGACCGCCACGGCAATCGAAGCCGCCAAACAGTGCCGCAAGTTCGGCGTAAAAGTCAGTTATGACGCGGGCGGGCTGTACCCGGGCGTGGAAGAGCTTTTACCGTATGCCGATTACCTGATCCCTTCGGAGGAGTTCGCCCTGAAGGCGACTGGCGCGGCCAACGCCGAGGAAGCGGCGAAACAACTGATGCAAACCTATTGGCCGGAGATCGTCATATTGACGCAGGGCGTACGCGGGGGAATCATCCTGGACGACCAGGGTCTGCGCAGATACGACAGCTATCCGGTGGATGTGGTGGATTCCAACGGTTCCGGCGACACCTTCCACGGGGCGTTTGCCGCGGCCCGCTTAAAAGGGCTGAACGCCGACAGCGCGTGCAGTTATGCAAGCGCCGCCGCCGCTATCAAGTGTACGCGGCTTGGCGCGCGCCGCGGAATGCCCACCGATGCGGAATGCCGTGCGTTTCTCAGGGAAAGAGGTGTAACGCTTTGAGCCTTGTGACCATTCAAAACGGCGTACTGACCGCACAGATTTCCACGCTGGGCGCTGAACTGCGCTCCGTTAAGGACCGTGACGGCATCGAGAGGATGTGGCAGGGCGATCCGAATTACTGGACCGGATGCGCGCCGATCCTGTTTCCGGTCGCCGGCGCTTTCCGGGACGATGCGTATATGCTTGACGGCAAGCGGTACGCGATGCCGAAACACGGGTTTGTGCGGCAGTTGGAGTGGTGCGTGGAGCGAAACGGAAACGACGCGGTCACGTTCCTGATGGAACAAAAACACGAAGGCTTTCCGTTTGCCTACAAGCTGCGTGCACACTACTTTTTGGACGGCCCTGCGCTCAACGTCGCTTACGAGGTGACGAATTTTGACGCCCGGCCTTTCTATTGCAGCTTCGGCGCGCACGAAGGTTATGCGACGCCCGAAGGAATTGAAGCCTATTCCATCGTTTTTGACGAGGAAGAAACGCTGCGGCGGTATAAAATGAACGGCAATCTGCTGCAAAGGACCACGGTAGCGGTTGCCGGCAGCACGCGGGAGCTTCCGCTTTCGACCGCATTGTTTTTTCACGACCCGCTGGTGTTCCGCGGCCTGAAAAGCCATGGCGTCACGCTCAAAAGCAAGCTGCACGAACGTACGGTGCGCGTGGAGTTTCCCCAGCACGATGTTCTGGTCTTTTGGATGCTGCCTGGCGCGGAGTATATCTGCATCGAACCCTGGTGCAATGCGCCGGATTTTGTAGACGCGGATATGCGTATTGATCAGAAACCCGGGTTCATCCGCCTGGCGCCGCACGGCGTGGCGACCCGAAGCCACAGGATAATTATCAGTTGATTGGAAACTTCGTTTATCATACAAGTAAAAGGAGTTGGTCGGGAAATGGATATACTGCGGACAGTTCGGACGAAAAATCCGGAACTGCCGATATTTTCTGTTTTTGATCCAGACTTCAGGCGCTTTGGTCGCGTAGTGGAGTTTGACGCGACTGCTCTGATCGCGGCATGCGAGCTGGCCGCGGAAATGCCGGCAGCCGGCAGCCGGTATGTTCCCGCGATGGCTGCGCTGGAAACCCTGCCGGCATTTGACGACGTGCGGGGGATACTGCGCGGCGAAGGCGGCTGTCAGATCGGCTGCTGCTGGGGATACAATACCAGGTTGAATTGCCTGGAATATCACCGGTCCAGCGAGCATAATATTGCCGTCAGCGATCTGGTGCTGCTTTTGGCGGCGCAGCAGGATATGAACGGATATGATTTGCCGGAAGGTAAGGTGGCGGGCTTTTATGTGCCAAGAGGAACGGTGATTGAAGTTTACGCGACCTCGCTGCACTTCTGCCCCTGCCAGACAGACGATAACGGTTTCCGCTGCATTGTCATCCTGCCCAAAGGCACCAATCTGCCGCTGGATCGAGCCAGACAGGAACAAGGCGACGGCAGGCTGCTTTGGGCGAAAGATAAATGGCTGATCGCGCATCCGGAAAATACAGCGGTTGTCCAGCGCGGCGCATACCCCGGATTGCATGGAACGAATTTCGATATCAAGTATTAAGGAGAGAGAGCATGGAACGCAAAGCTTTTATGAGCGATATCATTCGCACGGAGCTGGAGGACATTGTCGGAGTGGAAAACGTTGCCACCAGCGACGGAGAGCGCCTGCCCTACGGCGTGGATTATTTTTGGATTCCCCGCATGTGGGCGGACCGCGGCCTCAAACCGCCGATGCCGGATATCGTGGTGCGGCCGGGCAGCAGCCAGGAAATCAGCAAACTGATGAAGGTCACCAATTATTATAAAATTCCCGTGCATATCTGGGGCGGCGGCAGCGGTTCGCAGGGCGGCGCGCTGGCAATGTCCGGCGGGTTGCTGCTGGATATGAAGCGTATGGATCGCCTGATCGAGATCGATACGGTCAGCAACACCATTACCGCCGAAAGCGGGATGATTTTCCAGCACCTGGAATGGCTTGCCAACGAAAAAGGATATTCCTGCCAGCATATCCCAAGCTGCCTGACCTGCGGTACCATCGGCGGCGCGCTGGGGCACCGCGGCATCGGCATCATGTCCACAAAATACGGCAAGATCGACGACCAGTGCGTTAATATGGAGATCGTGCTGCCAAACGGCGATATTATCAATACGCTACCGGTACCCAAGCACGCCGCCGGGCCGGATCTCAACCAGATCTTTATCGGCTCGGAGGGTACGCTCGGCGTCATTACCAAGGCGACGTTCAAGCTGTTCGCGCAGCCCGAAAACCGCCAGTTCCGCGCCTATCTATTCCCGGATATGCACTCGGGCATTATGGCTGGGCGCGATATTATGCAGAAGGTCAAGCCGTCCATCCTGCGCTTTTTCGACGAGGCCGAAACCACCAGCATCGTCAAGGAAGTCATCGGGTTTGCGCAAAAGGGCAATTTCATGAATCTTGCGCTGGAGGGCGTGAAGGAGATCGTCGATATCGAAATGAAAATCGTCGGCGAAATCTGCGCGAAATGGGGCGCACAGGATCTGGGCAGCGAGTATGGAGAAAAATGGTACAAGAACCGCATTACGTTCTTCTATCCCGGCCACATTATGGATATTCCGCAGATGTTTGGCACCATGGATACCATCGCGACCTATAAGAACATCGAAACGATATACTGGGCCATGAAACACGCGGTGGAGGATAATTTTCCCGACGTACGCTTTATTGCCCATTGCAGCCACTGGTACGAGTGGGGGACGATGATTTACGATCGCTTTATCATGGATAAACCGCCGGAAGATCCGCTGGAAGCCATCCGCCTCCATAACCAGATTTGGAATGCGGGCGTCCGCGCCGCGATGGAACACGGCGGCGTGATCAACGATCATCACGGCATCGGCCTCAAGCTCGGCCGCTTGATGAAGGAGCAATACGGCCCCGCGATGCAGGTGCTGGAAGGGCTGAAAAAGTCGCTGGATCCCAACGGGATCATGAATCCCTTCAAACTGGGCTTGTAAGCTGAAACGGAAAGGAAGAAAACAATGTTTAGTGAAAATGCGAAGAAGAACGCGGACGCCTGTCGTTTCTGTTTCATGTGCCGCCACCTTTGCCCGGTCCAGCTGGCAACGGGCAAGGAAAGCAACACGCCCCGCGCCAAAGGGCTTTTGGTGTCGATGTTCAACCGCGGCATGACCATGGATGAAAGTTCCGCGCAAATCATGTACGAGTGCCTGCTGTGCGGCGCCTGTACCGACGACTGCGCGACGGGGTACGAACCGCCGGTTTTTATCCGCGAAGCGCGCACCCAGGCGATTATCGACGGCATCGCGCCTGCTTGTACAGTCAAACTTTTGGATACGCTGACCGAGACCGGCAATATTTACGGTGTGAAGAAAACCGACGTAAAGCTCGACGGCATTCCCCAGACCGGCGATTTGCTGGTGTGGCTTGGGGAAACCGCGCGCTATTCCACGCCGGACGTTGCCGACGCGTTTTTAAGCGTGTTGAAAAAAGCCGGCGTTTCGTTTGCCGTGCTGAAGGACGAACCCTCCTCCGGCTGTACCTTTGGCGATTTGATGGGGTACGTGGACGACGTTGGGCAACAGGCGAAAAAAGCGGCCGAAGCCATCAAGGCGTCCGGCGCGAAAAAAATGGTTGTGCTTGACAGTTACGACGCGGCTTTCTTCCTTCACGAGTATAAGGACTGGGGGGTCGACGTACCGGAAATTGTGACCGCAACCGCGTTTACGGACGAGCTGATCAAAACGAGCAAGCTGAAACCCAAAAAAGAAGCGCTTTTGGTAACCTATCATGACGGCAGCCGCCTGGCCCGCGATCTGGAAGAGCATCAGCCCGCACGTGATATCCTGACCGCCATGGGCTGCGAGATCGACGAAATGTTTCAAAACCGCAATCTGGCGCGCGCCGCCGGCAGCGCGCTGTTCACCCGCTGTCACCCCGACGTTGCCAAAAAGATCGCACAGGGCCGCTGGGAAAACGCGATGCGAACCAAAGCGAAGGTTTTGGTCGCCGCCTGTCCACAGAGCACGGAAGCGCTCCGCCTGGCCGTACCGGAAGGCTACCGGTACGCCGACCTGTTTGAACTCCTGGATGAACGCTGTTGACCGCCGGGCCGCAATCCATCTGAAAAAGGAAACGGATATGAACATCTTCGTATGCATTAAGCAAGTACCCGCGACCAACAAGGTACAGGTGGACGAGAAAACTGGCGTGCTGAAGCGGGCCGGGGTTCAAAGCAAGCTGAACCCGTATGACCTGTTTGCGCTGGAGACGGCGCTGCGGCTGAAGGAACGTTACGGCGGCGCGGTGACCGTCGGCACTATGGGGCCGCCGCAGGCGCAGGCCGTGGTGAAGGAAGCCTATATGATGGGCGTGGACGACGGCTATGTGTTTTCCGACCGCAGACTCGGCGGCGCGGACGTACTGGCGACGAGCTATACGCTGTCGCAGGCTATTCGCAGCGCGGGCGATTTTGACCTGATCCTCTGCGGAAAGCAAACCACGGACGGCGATACCGCTCAGGTCGGCCCGGCGATCGCCGAGTTTATGGGAATTCCGCACGCGGCATGGGTCAGCCATTTGGAACCCAAAGGCGACGGAGTCGACGTGGAACAGCAGTTGCAGGACGTGATCGAAACCGCGCACATGCCCTTTCCCTGCTTGGTGACCGTGGAGCAGGATATCTTCATGCCGCGATTGCCGTCTCTCAAGCGTGAAAAGGAAGTCCGGGACAAACCCGTTCACATCCTCACGATGGACGACTTTTTGGACAAGGACCCGGAACATTACGGCTTGTCAGGCAGCCCCACGCAGGTGGAGCGCATCTTTCCGCCTGAAAACGACGTTCAAAAGGAAACCTGGACAGGGGACGGCTGCGGCGAAAGGCTGTATAACGCGCTGAAAGCCTGGAAATACATTGCGGACAGGGAGGTGCAGCATGCCGCAAATTGCGATCTTGGAGAGAAAATGTAATCGCTGCGGGAAGTGCGCGGAGGCCTGTCCCTTTGCCGCGATTGATATGATCGGCGGTATGCCGGAGATCAACGCCGCCTGCAAGGTGTGCGGACTGTGCGTCAAAGCCTGCCCGCAGAAGGCTATCCTGCGTCTGGAAACCAAGCAGAAAAGCGTCGATAAAACGCTCTGGAACGATATCCTGGTGTTTGCGGAGGTGTCCGGCGGACGGCTGCACCCGGTCAGCCTGGAGCTGATCGGAAAAGCCCGGGAACTGGCGAAACCTTTGAACTTCAAGGTGAAAACTGTGCTGGTCGGCTGCGGCGTAGGCGCGTTTGCCGATGAACTGCTGCATTACGGCGTCAGCGAGGTGGCCGTATACGACGACCCCGCGCTTTCCTATTTCCGCGCGGACGCATTCGCCTCGTGCGTGGAAGACTATATCAAAACCGTCAAACCCAGCGTGGTGCTGGTGGGCGCGACCTCTTTGGGCCGCAGCCTGGCGCCCCGGCTGTCCACCCGTTTTCATACGGGGCTCACGGCGGACTGCACGCGCCTGATGATGCGTGAAAACACCGATTTAGTGCAGATCCGCCCCGCGTTCGGCGGCAACATCATGGCGCAGATCGTAACAACCAACACCCGTCCTCAGTTTGCTACGGTACGTTATAAGGTGATGGACGCCCCCGTACGCGAGGAAACGGCGTCGGGCGGGATCACGCACCGGAAACTGCCAAAGGGCGTTGCGGAGTCCCTGGTTACGCATGTGCGTACCGAACCGGTACCCGCGGGCAAGACCATTTCCGACGCGGATATCCTGGTCGTCGGCGGGCGCGGCCTGCAAAAGGAAGCGGATCTGAAGCTGATTCAGGAAGCCGCGCGGCTTCTGGGCGGCGACTGGGCGGTTTCGCGCCCGCTGGCTGAAAAGGGCTGGTGCGGCAACGACCGGCAGATCGGGCTTTCCGGGCGCACAGTGCGTCCCAAGCTCATCATTACCTGCGGCGTCAGCGGGGCGATCCAGTTCGCCGCGTGCATGAACCAGTCCGACCGTATTATCGCCATTAATTCCGATCCAGACGCGCCGATTTTCCAGGTGGCGCACGTGGCGATCGTGGGCGATCTGTACGAGGTATTGCCGGAGCTGACTCGGAAACTGAAGGAGGCGAGCGCATGAAGCCTTTTCAGACCATAAATCAGTCGGACGTTGCGTTTTTCGAAGCGCTGATGCCCGGCCGCGTGTTTTACGGTAAGGCCATCAGCGAGGACTACGACCACGACGAGATGACCGAGTACGGCCACTACATGCCCGACGCAGTGCTGCAAGCGCTCTCGACCGACGAGGTGAGCGCTGTGCTCAAACACTGCAATGAGCGGAATATCGCCGTCATTCCGCGCGGCACCGGCACAGGGCTTTGCGGCGGCTGCGTGGCCAAGGGCGGCGGCGTGGTGCTGTCCACCGAGAAAATGAAGCGCGTGCTCGAGGTGGACACGCATAATATGACCGCGACAGTGGAACCGGGCGTGCTGCTGATGGAATTCCCCAAAGCGCTGGAGAGCACGGGTCTGTTTTATCCGCCGGATCCCGGCGAAAAGACCGCGACCATGGGCGGCAACGCCATGACCAACGCGGGCGGCATGCGCGCCGTGCGTTACGGCGTGACGCGCGATTACGTTTTAGGCATGGAAGTGGTGCTGGCCGACGGCGAAGTGCTGACGCTCGGCGGCAAGAACGTCAAAACCTCCAGCGGTTACAGCCTGGTGCAACTGATGGTTGGCAGCGAAGGCACGCTGGGGTTTCTGACCAAGCTGACGGTCAAACTGATCCCCGAGCCCAAGGTGAACCTCTCGCTGCTGATTCCATTCGACGACCTGGACAAATGCATCGGGGCGGTGCCGGAGTTGCTCGCCTGCGGCTGCGAGCCGACTGCCGTGGAGTTTATGGAACACGAGGTCATCAAAAGCGCGGAGACCTATCTGGGCAAGCAGTTCCCCGATACCAGCGCCGACGCGTACTTGCTGGTGCGCCTGGACGGAGCGAGCACCGACGCGCTGCAGCCGTCGGTCGCCGTTTTAACCGATCTGGTGTTGAGCCTTGGCGCTAAAGACGTGCTGCTGGCCGATACCGACGAGCGCAAGGAAAGCATCTGGAATGCGCGCGGCGCGTTTCTGGAGGCGATCAAGTCCGGTACGCCGAGCATGGACGAGTGCGACGTCGTCGTTCCGCGCGACCAGATCGCGGTGTTCGTGAAAAAGAGCATCCAGATCGGCAAACGGCAGGGCGTGCGCATCTGCTCCTTCGGGCACGCCGGCGACGGTAACCTGCACATCTACGCCTGCCAGGACGATCTGCACGAAACGCTTTGGCAGGAGAAGGTGCAGGCGGTTATGAACGCGCTTTACGAAGAGGCCCGGAAGCTTTCGGGCGAGGTGAGCGGCGAGCACGGCGTAGGACACGCTAAGCGAGGATTTCTGGAAGAAAGCCTGGGTGCGCGCCAGATTGAACTGATGCGCGGCATCAAGGCTGTGTTTGATCCCAACGGTATCTTAAACCCCGGTAAGGTGATTTGACATGACGATGATTTCCATTCCTTATGGCAAGGGCACGCAGGATTTGACGGTGGACGACGCCCGCCTGCGCGCGGTGATCGTTCCGCGCCATACGGAAATCGGCACGCCGGATCAGGGCGGGATTGTGCGGGAGGCGCTTGAGAATCCCGTCGCGTCCCCGCGGCTGAGCGAGATGGCCAAAGGCAAGCGGAAGATCCTTGTTATCACCAGCGATCACACCCGCCCTGTGCCAAGCCTGATAACCATGCCGTTGCTCCTGGAAGAGATACGCGGCGAAAACCCCGATGCGGACGTCCGCATCCTTATCGCCACCGGCATGCACCGCCGGACGACGGAAGCGGAATTGCGCATGAAATTCGGCGACGGGATTGTTGACCGCGAAACGATCGTAGTGCACGACGCGGAAAAGAACGAAGACATGATTTCGTGCGGCGTGCTTCCGTCCGGCGGCAGCCTGCGGCTGAACAAGCTGGTGCAATGGGCGGACCTGGTGGTTGCGGAGGGGTTAATCGAGCCGCATTTCTTCGCTGGTTTTTCCGGCGGGCGCAAGAGCATCCTGCCGGGCGTTGCCGCCAAAGAGACGGTACTGTACAATCATAACGCAAAGTTTCTTGCAAGCCCCCTTGCAAGGCAAGGGAACATGACCGGCAATCCCATTCACCGCGACATGCTTTATGCGGCTAAAGCGGCCAAGCTGCGATTTATCCTAAACGTTCTCATCGACGCGGACAAACGCGTGATCGCCGCGGTGGCGGGCGAACCGGAAAAAGCCCATACGCAGGGCTGCGCGCTGAGCTTGGAGCTGACACATGTGGACGCCGTGGTTTCCGATATCGCGGTCAGCTCCAACGGAGGGTATCCGCTGGATCAGAATGTGTACCAGTCTGTCAAGGGCATGACTGCCGCGGAAGCTTGCGTACGGAAGGGCGGCGTCATCATCCTATGTGCGGCGCTGGCCGACGGGCATGGGGGCGAAGCCTTCTACCGCTGGTTTGCGGACCGGAGGGACGCCGCGCAGGTTGCCGGCGATATTGAAAATGTTCCGCCGGAGCAAACACAGATGGACCAGTGGGAAGCGCAGATTCTTTCGCGGGTGCTGCTCAAAGCCGATTGTTATTTCGTTACCGGCGAGGAAAACCGTTCCCTGATCGAAGCGATGCACATGACCTGGATGCCGGACGTCAACACGGCGCTTTACGAAGCGACCCGAAAGCTGGGGGAAACGTCCACCGTGACCGTGATTCCCGACGGCGTCGGCGTGATTGTGCGGGAGGTGAGCCAATGAAATATCTGCTGGGGGTCGATTTCGGCGGCAGTTCGTCCAAGGCGACGCTGCTTGGGGAAGACGGCGCGGTCGTAGCGACGACGAGCCGGGAATACCCTACGTATTATCCGCACAACGGCTGGGCCGAGCAGGATCCGCAGGACAGCTACGAGGCGTTCGTGGGCAATATCCGGGAGATTCTTAAGATTTCGGGAATCGATCCGAGGGATATCGCCGCGCTGGCGCTGGACGGCGCGACGCATACGGCTGTGCTGATGGACGAGAAGGATCAGCCCGTCCGCCGCGCGATTTACTGGACGGACGCGCGTGCGCGCGACCAGGCGGCCCAGTTGAAAAGCAGCATGGCCGAAGACATTATGCACGTATGCTATAACAGCGTTTCCAGCTTATGGACGCTGCCGCAGATGATGTGGCTGAAAGAACACGAACCGGACACGCTGCGCAGGGTAAAAAAAGTTCTGGCGATGAAGGACTATGTGCGCTACCGTCTGACCGGAGATTATGTTACCGATCATATCGACGCTATGGGCTTTTTGCTGCTGGACGTTCAGAACAATCGGTGGTCGGAAACCCTGTGCGGCTTGGCTGGAATTGATCCCACCATCATGCCGCCGCTGGTGGAACCCACCCAGGCAATGTCTCCGCTGACCAGGCAGGCGCGGGAAGACACGGGACTGACCGGCGAAACCATGGTGATCGCGGGCGCGACCGACACGGTGATGGAAGTATACGCCGCTGGCGCAGTGCGAAAAGGGCAGGCGACCGTCAAGCTGGCGACGGCGGGGCGTATCTGCACGGTTACGGACCACGCGGTGGTCGATCCCTGTCTGGTTACCTACCGGCACGTTGTCAAGGGTCTTTGGTATCCCGGAACGGCGACAAAAAGCTGCGCTACCTCCTACCGCTGGTACCGGGATACGTTCGGCGGCGACTATCGGGAAATGGACGCGCAGGCGGCGTCCGTGAAGCGGGGCAGCGAAGGCCTGTTTTTCCATCCCTACCTGCAGGGCGAAATTACCCCGTACCTGGACGACAAACTGCGCGCAAGCTTTACGGGAGCCGCCGGGTTTCACACCAAAGCGCATTTCAACCGCGCGGTGATGGAAGGCGTTGGCTATTCCATGAAGGACGCCTTCGCGACGCTTGAAAACCTGCATATCGCGCCGAAGACCGCCGTGGGGATCGGCGGGGGCATGAAAAGCCCGTTCTGGCGGCAGATTCTGGCCGATATGCTGAATATTCCGCTGACCACCGTGAAAAATGTGGATAGCTCGCTTGGCAGCGCGATGCTCGCGGGCGTAGCGGCGGGCGTATTTAAAGATCATAGCGACGCTGTAAAACATTGCGTACGCGAGTCCGGCGTCACCCTGCCCGATCCGCAGGGCGCGGCCTTTTACCAGGAGCAGTTTGCGCTGTATAAGGAAATCGTTACGGCGCTTGCGCCGATCTACCATAAGCTGCAGGATTCGCTATGAAGATTCTGATTTGCCTCAAACAGGTTCCGAATACTATGAACGTCAAGCTTTCCAGCGATTTTACGCTGGAAAGGGAGACTGCCGCGCAGGTTATGAACCTGGCCGACGAAAGCGCGCTGGAACTGGGCCTTTCCCTGCGGGATACGCACGGCGGCGAAGCGACGGTACTCACCATGGGGCCGATGCGTGCGGAGTCCATGCTGCGGGAAGCGCTGTCGCGCGGCGCGGATCATGCGGTGCTGCTGTCGGATCCGGCGTTTGCCGGCGCCGATACGCTGATCACCGCCAAATGCCTGCGCGCGGCGGCCGACAAACTGGGCGGGTTTGATCTGATCCTGTGCGGCAGGCGCGCGTCCGACGGGGAAACCGGTCAGGTAGGGCCGATGCTGGCGTCCATGATGCAAATTCCGTGCGTCGTCAACGCCGTCAAAGCCGATATTGCCGGGGATACCCTGACCGTTAAACAGCTGACCGAGGACGGCGTGACGACTTGGAAAGCCGCGCTGCCCGCGCTGGTTACGCTGTGCGAATGGAGTTACAGGCTGCGGCTGCCGAGCATAGCGGGCCTGCGCGGTGCGGCAAAGGCGGAGATTAAATGCCTGACGCCGCCGGACCTCGGCATCAGCGCCTGCGGTATCGCCGCGTCGCCTACGCGCGTCGTTCATGTCAGCCCGCGCCCCCTGGGGCTGCGTCCCTGTAAAAAGCTGCCGCTTGCCGACGTGTTGGCGGCGCTGGAGGAACAGGAGGCGCTGCCGTGAGGATTGCGGTCTTTTGTGAACACCGGGGCGACGCCGCGGGAGAACTGCTGTCCAAAGCCAGGCAATTGGCGTTGGACGGACAGGTGATCGCGCTTTATGAAGAGGAGACGGATACACGCTGCTTCGCCGCTATGGGAGCCGGGGAAACCATTTGGCTCGGCCCTTGCGCGGACGATTGTGCGCAGGGCGACCGTATTGCGGACGCGCTTGAAACGCTTGCGACGGATGCGGTCCTTTTTCCGGCCACCATACGGGGACGGTTTCTCTCCGCGTGGGTGGCTGCAAAGCTGGAAACCGGCGTTACGGCCGACTGTACGGGCTTGTCCGTCACCGAAGACGGACTGCTGCTGCAGACGCGTACCGCCTACGGCGGCAGCCTAACGGCGGAAATACTGTGCAGGCGTCACCGGCCGCAGATTGCCAGCGTACGCCCGGGCGTATTCCCGCCGCCTGCAGATTGCGGCACGGCCGGTATACCAAAGGCAACAAAACTGCGGATTCGGCCCGTGAAGACCTTGCTGGAAGCCGTGGCGTTTGAACCGGTGGACGACGGCATCGCCCTGCAGCAGGCGCGGGTGGTAGTCGCCGGCGGCAAGGGTTTGGGCAGCGCCAAGGGCTTTGACAAGCTGTTTGCGCTTGCGCATCTGCTTCATGGCGTCGTAGGCGCTTCACGCAGCGCTGTGGACGCGGGCTGGATACCCTACGCGCACCAAGTGGGGCAAACGGGGATCACCGTCCGGCCGAAACTCTATCTGGCGTTTGGAATCAGCGGTATAGTGCAGCATATCGTCGGCATGAACGGAGCACAGACGGTCGTCGCGGTCAACTCGGATCGCAGCGCGCCGATATTCGACTGCGCGGACTACGGCATTGTCGCCGATTGGGAAGCGACAGCCGACAGCATGATACGGTACCTGAAAGAAAGGAAGGTTTCCTCATGAATTACAAAAAAACGTATACCCCGGCCAACGGCTACACCCTGGTCAGCCAAATCGGTAAAAGCACGCTTAAGGATTTGGAATTCGGTGTTATCGAGCTCACGGACGGGCAGAAACTGCCCTTTGAGACCAAGGACAGGGAAGCCGCGTTTGTCATCCTCGGGGGCAAAGCAAGCTTCAGTGCCGACGGCGAAAGCTTCGGCACGCTTGGCGTACGCCGCAGCGTGTTTGAAAGCACAAAGGCGGAGTGCTTTTATGCGCCCCGTAATTGCAGCGTGGAGATTCAGAGCTCCGGAAGCGTGAAGATCGCCGTATGCCTGACCCCCGTAACGGAGGACAGCAAACCCCAGGCTATCCGCCAGGACGCGGTACGCGTGATGCGGCTGGGCGTGAAGCCCTGGGAGCGGGATACCAGCTTCATCGTGGACGGAACCACCAACGCAACCAAGCTGACCATCGGCGAGGCGTATATCACACCCGGCAACTGGGCGGGCTTTCCGCCGCACAAGCACGACGTGGACACCATGCCCGCCGAAGGCGTGCTGGAAGAAATCTATTATTTCCTGTTCGATCCGCAGCAGGGCTTCGGCGTACAGTGCCTGTATACCGCCGATGGAGAGATCGACGAGGCATACCGTGTAAAAAACAACGAACTGGTGGAGTTCCCGCGCGGTTACCACACCACCGTGGGCGCGCCCGGATATAACTCGTACTTCCTGTGGCTGATGGCGGGCAAGCACCAGGGCTTTTTCCGCAGCAGCGATCCGGACCATGCCTGGGTAGGCGCCGTGGAAAACATGATCAAAAAGCTATAAATCAATCCAGGCAATGAACAGTTTGATTGCCGCCTGATGCCGGATTTACCGGGAATGCGTGTAAAAAATTTATAAGGAATTCGGGACGGACTGGATCGCCGCCGTCCCTTTTCCCGCTTCGCTTTGCGCGCGGAGGGCTCCAAGATACGTACGAACGGACTCTTCGGCTCATACTGCAAAACAAGATAAGAAAAGCCTAAAACCCATGCAAGAGATTGATATACGAGCGCTTGATTTCTGATCAAGATCGTTATATACTCTCAAATATCATTTGTTTTTGTTGTGGAAACCCCGGGAAGTATGGTTCTGGCATTGCGGACGTTTAACATGCCCATAGGATTGAAGTTTTGTGGGTACACGTTCTTGTCGCAGACATAAACGTGGTTTGCAATGAACGGACTCTGATTTCCAATGGAAAAATTCCGTTGGAAATGAACGGATCCGTTGTCCGACAAAGACAAAATCAGCCGATAAAAAATTGCAGGGATGCTTACTCCGGATATCCGTCAGGGTGTACGAACGGTATTTTTGACGAGGAGTTTTAATAATGGCTTATATAGGGTTGGATATCGGAACGACCGGCTGTAAGGCTACGGTGGTTGAAAAAACGGGAGATATCATTCAAAGCGTTTATCATGAGTATAATCTGCGCTTTCCCGCCGCGGGATGGGTCGAGCTGCGGCCGGACGACGTTTGGAACGCGGCGAAGCGAGCGCTGCGCGATGTGAACGCCCAAGCGGGCAAACCGATCGACGCTATTGCGGTAGCGTCGTTTGGAGAAGCGGTCGTGCTGCTGGGCACGGACGGACAACCGATCTGCGACAGTATTTTTTATACGGATATCCGTGGGAATGACTGTTTGGACGAATTGTATTCCCGTACTGATCCGGCGGCGCTTGAGTATAACACTGGGATGCCGATCAATGGGATGTACACGCTTCCAAAGCTGATATGGTTGCAAAAAAACAGGCCGCAGGTGCTGGAAAAAGTTCATAAAATGCTGCCGTACGGATCGTATATCGGGTATCGGCTCAGCGGCGAATACGCGGTAGACAGTTCTCTGGCTTCCCGTACGCTGCTGTACAACCGCCATAATCTGGATTGGAACAGGGAGACGCTCGACCGGTTTTCTATCAGCAGCGAATGGCTTCCGGCGTATGTGCCCGCAGGCAAACCAATCGGCAGAATGCTGGATTCTGCCGCCCGGGATCTCGGGTTTGCCGGGAATCCCGTCATCGTATCCGGAGTTCATGACCAGATTGCGGCGGCGCTTGGCGCCGGAGCGATTCATCCGGGGGATGTGGTGGACGGGATTGGCAGTGCCGAGTGCATAACGGCTGTGCTGCCGCCCCAAATCGATACGCAAAGCATGTTCCGGAATAATTTCTGCATCGAGCCGCATGCGGTACCGGGACAATCGCTTACGCTGGTGTTTACCAATACCGCCGGCGCATCGCTTAAGTGGTATCGGGACACGTTTGAGCGGGAGTTGCACGCGCGGTGTGATGCCCGCCATATCAATACCTATGCGGAATTGAATCGGCAAATGTCTGCACAGCCCTCTCCGCTGCTGTTTCTTCCGCATCTGGCCGGTACCGGCACGCCGTATATGGATGCCGAGGCGACGGGAATGCTGTGCGGTCTCACCCTGCGCACCGAAAAGCCCGATATCTACCGCGCCATCCTTGAGGGAGTCAACTTTGAAATGCGGTATAACCTTGAATTGCTTGGCGGATGCGGAATGCATTTTGACGCGCTGACGGCCGTTGGCGGCGGCGCGGCACCGGAGGTCCTGCAGATCAAGGCGGATATTCTGCAAAAGACCATCCACGCAACGAATTCCAAGCAAAGCGGAACCGTTGGCCTTGCTATACTGTGCGGATTGGCGACCAGCCAGTTTGAAACGTTTACGCAGGGTGTGGGCGCTTTGGTCAAGAGAACGGCCGCCTTTGATCCAGACCCGAAAGCCGGGCTATTCTATGACGAAAAATACGGGCAGTATGTAAACATGTACGAGGCAAACTGCAAAATCTATCACCGCAAAGCGAAGGAGAAAACAGTATGGCAATCATCACGGAACGGGTAAAATCTCAGGAGATATTTGACCGCGCGCGGGCGTGCGGTATGTCGGTGGCAATTTTTTGTACGGCCAGCCACTGGAATACGGAGGCTATCTTGCTGGCCGCGGACAAAATCGCTAAAAAATACAATCTGACGGACGTGCCTGTCGTTTTGGCAACGACGTTTACCTACCCGCACATGCCGCAGGCAAAGCGGTTCTCGTACAGCATGGACGAGCGCGCCGGATTCCTTGCGCATATGGGCAATCTGCACGCGCTGGCGGAGGGCAAGTATGCGCCGTACAGGCACATTCAGGTCTTGCCTCATCTGGATCACGCCAACCCGGTGCGCGACCGCTGGGCGCTGACGGTTGCCCTGCCGTATCTGTCCAGCGTTATGTTCGATGCGCAGGAATATCCGTATGAAGACAATCTGCAAATGACGAAAGAGTATGTAAAAAACTATGGGGACCAGGTCATGGTGGAAGGCATTATGGAAATGCTGACCGTTATGGGCGGCACGGAAGCGAAGCAGGTGGACCACTACCGTGAGCGGGCCAAAGAATACGTAAGCGAAACGGGAGTGGATTTCTTTGTTGCGGATCTGGGCACGGAACAGCAGGCGTCCACTGTCGGCGGCGCAAAGTATGATAAGCAGCGGGCCCGCCTTCTGACGGAGACGCTGGGCCGTTCCATGCTTGTGCTGCACGGAACAAGCTGCCTGACAGGGGACCAGGTCCGGGGATTGGCTCAGGATGGCGTGATCCGTGTCAATATGTGGACACGGATAGCGCGTGAGGCAGGACAACATGCGGCTGAAAAGCTGATGAAACGGATTGAGGCCGTACGGCAGGGAGAGTTCGACGCAGCGGAAGCGAATCTGTTCCTCCGGGACAACGTGGAAAAGGCCGCCGATATTATGGTGGAGATGATGGAGTATTTCGGCTATGCCAATTGGAAATAAAGGAAGACTTGCCGTAAAGCCAAACGTCCGTATACGGTTGATGCCGGTTCAGCTGATATTCGGGTATTGACGGGGTTTGATCAAGAATCGGGCGCACGCCCAGCGAACAGAATCATCGCATGTTCGCTGTGCGTGCGCTTTTATTATCACAAAACGGTGAAATTTTATACCATTTGAAGAAATTCTCGGAATTCACAAAAAATATTCTAAAATACCATTGACGCATTTGTATGAATTGTTTATAATGCCAATATACAAATAGCGAACAGGAGTTAAATATAGCGAACATGGCGAACATGCGTGATGTTGCCAGTATGGCACAGGTCTCTGTATCTACGGTGTCGGCCTATCTGAACGGTAAGAAATTCGTCAGCCCGGAACTTGCCCAGCGAATCAGCTGCGCAATCGAGCAAACGGGTTATTCTGCCGGCGGCCGGACAAAACAATACCCGGGAGATCTGTGCGAAGTGGCGGTCATACTGCCCGGCATTTACAGCTCGTTTTTTGCTCCTTTGCTGACCGGGATGACCGACGCCGCGTCAGAGTTCGATATCAGCATTCGTCTGTTTGATTCCAATCATATATGGAAGCGGGAAAACGCTTTTATCGACCGCCTGGAAAAAAGCGGCGTCAGAAACCTGATTCTGGACTCCGTATGCAACATGAAGCATGAGCAGGAGTATTTTACCGAGATCCGGCGCAAGCTGATCGAAAAGAATGCCTTCAAAGTGGTCGTTTTGGAGCGCGAGGTCAAGAACGACGAGTTTATCTCCATTTTCCTCAATAACCACGAGGCGGCATACCAGGCGACCGAACACCTGATTTCCATGGGCCATAAACGGATTGTACATATTAAAGGCTCCAAGTTCTTTCCGCATTCCATTATCAGGGCCGACGGCTACCGCGACGCTTTGCGCGATCATGGAATAGCGGTTGACGAGCGCCTCGTGCTCCAGGGCGATTATTCGCCCATCAGCGGCTTTTCGGCCATGAGCGAGTTTTTTGCCAAAGGGCTCGACTGCACGGCGATTTTCAGCGCAAACGACCAAATGGCCGTCGGCGCGATCAAGGCCATCCGCCAGCAAGGTTTGTCTGTACCGGAGGATGTGGCTATCGTCGGGTTTGACAACCTGACGGTTTCGTCGCTGATCTCTCCGGGACTTTCCACGGTCAAGTATCCGATTTATCAAATGGGGTATCTTGCCGTGCAGGCTATCGCGAACACACGGCGGAACATGGAATTTCCGCTTCGCAACCAGCTGAGCGCCCAGTTGATCGTCCGCAGATCCTCGGACATCAGCCAGCAGGACGACTGGAACCTCCAAAAATGGTAAATTAATCGATTGCATTCTATGCGATGTAAACGTTGAATGTACTGGGTGAAACCAGATCATTGATCCAATGTGAAGGGAGGGAACTCTGACTAATCGGTTTTTGGTGTCGTACCAATACTTTCCAACCAGCAAAAACAAAGAAAATGAGGAGGAACCAAACCATGAAGAAAATCGTAGCTATTTTGTTGTGCGCTGTTTTGATCGTTTCTTGCTTTGCTGTCGCGTCAGCTGAAACGGCCAAACGCAAAGTGTTCTTTACGAATGCGTTTTTTACGGCCCCGTTTTGCGTACCGCTCAATGCGCAAGCCATGGCAACCGCTGAGGAAAACAACATCGAACTGACGATTGTTGACGGCCAGGGCGACGCATCCGTACAGCTGGACCAAATCAAAACGGCAATCGACCAGGGGTATGATGGCATTATTTATTTCCCGGCCGATGCGGAAGGCGCCATCACGGTCGTGAATACCCTCAACGAATCCGGCATCGCGTATGCTGTGATCGATTCCAAGGTGGACGCGTCCGTGATTGATACGATCCCGATCTTCGCAGGACCGGACAACGTTGAAATGGGCCGTGTCGCAGGCCAGGCCTGTGTGGATATCATCGGCGAAAACGCCAAGATCGTATGCCTGATGGGCGCCGCGGGAACCGATCCCGCCACCAACCGTCAGATTGGTTTTGAAGAGATTATCAGCCAATACCCCGGCATGGAAATTCTGGCCAAGCAGAACGTGGACGGCTGGGATCCCGCCAACGCCATGACGATCATGCAGGACTACATCGTCCGCTTCGGCGACGATATTGATTTCCTGTACACGCATGACGACGGCATCTTCCAGGGCGCGCAGCAGGCAATCGCGGCTGCCGGCCTGACCGGCAAAATCAAGGCAGTCTCCACAGGCGCTAACAACGTGGGTATTGCCGCAATTAAATCCGGCGAACTCTACGGCTCCGTTCTCCACTCCGCAAAAGAGGAAGGACAGCTTGGCGTTGAAGCCATTATTGCCGTGATGGACGGCGTCTACAAGAATGGCGATCATGCCTGGTTCAAGTGCAACTGCCCGCTGGTCACGCTGGACAACGTAACCGAGTGGGAAGGCTGGGGCTGGTAAACCGGCAACGCCTGAAAACCTAAAACGCTAAACGCTTGGGGGCGGTTACACCGCCCCCAAGTATAAAAACGGGGGATCCCAATGCAAGAGAATATCCTTTTCATGAAAGGCATTACGAAAGTTTTCGGCTCTACGACCGCGCTGGATTCTGTGGACTTCTCCGTCCGCGCCGGCGAGGTGCATGCGCTGCTGGGTGAGAACGGCGCCGGAAAATCCACCCTGATGAAAATCCTCAGCGGCGTATATGCGGCTGATCAGGGCGAAATCTTCATCAACGGCATACCCACAGTCTTTAACAATACGCATGAAGCGGCCAAAGGCGGCGTCGGTCTTATATTTCAGGAGCTTAACTTGGTGCCTACGCTTACAACGGTCGAGAATGCCTTTCTTGGCCGACTGCAATCCAACGCGTGGGGCAAAGTAAACTGGAAAAGCATGACGGCGGAATTTGTCAGTTTCATGAAAAGTATCGATTTTGAAATGAATCCGAGCCTTCCGGTTTCCGAACTGTCCATCGCGGAAAAGCAAATGGTTGAGATCGCGCGCGCCTTAATGCTGGAAAGCAAAATCATCGTGATGGATGAACCGACCGCAACACTGACCACCGAAGAGATTCGCAAGCTCTTCAATATTATCCGTATTCTCAAGAGCAAAGGAGTCACGGTAATTTATATTTCCCATCGTCTGGAAGAGGTGTTCCAGATATGCGACCGTATGACGATCCTCAGAGACGGCAAATATATCTGCACGCTGGACGTGGAAAACACCACCAAATCGCAAATGATTGAGAAGATGGTGGGGCGCAGCATGGATATCGAGTTTCCCCAGCGGGAAGCGCACGAATTCGGCGAACCGATCCTGGATGTGAAACACTTGTTCACACCGGGATTTCTAAAGGATATTACGTTTTCGCTCCGCAAAGGCGAAATTCTGGGAATTGCGGGATTGGTTGGCTCGGGCCGCAGTGAAATCGCGCGGGCTGTATTCGGAGCCGATAAAGTGGAAAAAGGCGAGTTTATGATCGATGGCAAGAAAGTTAAAATCCACTCGACGATGGACGCCAAGCGTTTATCAATCGGGCTTGTACCGGAGGATCGCAAGGATGAGGGCCTGGCCACCGAGTTTTCGGTCATGAAAAATATCACGATTACCAATCTTGATAAGATTGCCAAAGGCATACTGCTCAGCCGCCGCAAGGAAACGAACGAGGCTGAACGCCTGGTGCAGGAACTGGGAATCAAAACCAAGTCCGTCAATCACAGGCTGGATCAGCTTTCCGGCGGAAACCAGCAGAAGGTCGTGCTGGCGAAATGGCTGTACAACGACGCTGATATTCTCATACTGGACGAACCCACGCGGGGAATCGACGTTGGCGCAAAGTATGAGATCTATTTAATGATGAATGAAATGGTGAAAAACGGGAAAGCCGTTATTATGATATCGTCCGAACTGCCCGAGATTTTCGCGCTGTCTGATCGTATCATGGTGATGTATGAAGGCAGCCTGCAGACATGCGTAGAGAATACGGAGGGTTTGAAGCCCGAAGATATCATGCGCTTTGCGCTGGGGTAAGAAAGGAAGATGAGTTATTTGGATTCTGCGATGAAAAGAAAAGGCTCTCTTAAGGAACGCATTGTTGATGTTATCGGCAATAATGCAATCCTGTTCATTACTCTGGTATTAGCGATCGTTGTCACGTTTCTGCATCCCAGATTTTTAACGATCAACAACTTCAGGAATATTCTCAATCAGATTTCCGTCATCGGCAGCCTTGCCTGCGGCATGACCTTTGTGCTCCTGATCGGCTGTATCGATCTGTCGGTCGGAGCGATGATGTCGCTGATCGGCATCATCGTGGTCGCGATTGCCAACAGCGGGCACGAAACGCTTGCAATCTTCTCTGCCGTTGTGGCGGCCGGAGCCATCGGTCTGATTAAAGGCGGAATCATGGCCGGCATTAACGGGCGGCTGGGTGAGAGTTTCATCATCACTTACGGCGCGCAGTCGGTACTGGCTGCACTGGCGCTGATCGTGCAGGGCGGTCTGTTTATGATGGTCACGGCAGACGGCTGGTTTACGCAAATCGGCAAGGGAACCAATCCCGCGTATGTGTTCTTTGCATTGATTGTGATATGCCAGTTTCTGCTGACGCTGACCCAGTTTGGCCGGAAATTGCTGTTTGTGGGCTCCAACCCGCTGGCGGCAAAGCTTTCCGGGATCAATGTCAAGTTCTATTTTATGATGGCATTTATGTTGTGCGGGCTGATTACGGGCGTTGCGGGCGTATTGCTTCCGTCACGCGTGATGAGCGCAAACCCGACGGCCGGCACAAATTACGAGTTGGATGCGATCGCGGCCTGCGTGGTTGGCGGCGTTAGTATGAAAGGCGGCAGCGGCAACTTTATCAATACGCTAGTCGGCGTGATGATTGTAGGCGTGCTGTCAAACGCAATGAACTTGCTTGGACTATCCAGCTACCCGCAAATGATTGTCAAGGGCCTGGTCATTGCGCTTGCTTTCGCGTTGGATGTCATGAACAAAAGACGAAAGCTGCAGAGGGGCTAGAGGATGAAGATGAATAATAAAATTAATTTCCGAAGGCTTGCAAAGGATAACATCATCATTCTGGCGCTGATTCTGGTTGTGGGATCGCTAACCGTGACCACGCCGGGCTTCATGACAGTTTCCAATATCAAAAATATTTTCACACAGATATCGATCTATGGCATTGTTGCGTTTGCCATGACGATATCGATTATCGGAGGTGAATTTGACCTCTCTGTCAGTTCGCTGCTTGGTGTGATTACCATTCTGTTCACGGATATCGCAAAGCGGGTCAGTACGCCGGTTGCCATCCTGATATGCTTCGGCGCCGGCATCGTGGTAGGATTATTCAACGGCCTGATGGTGTCAAAGCTCAAGATCAACGCTTTCGTCGCAACGCTGGCAATGATGCTGATGCTGAAGGGTTTCGCGCTGACGTACACAAGCGGCAGGCCCATCAACTATCCAAATACGGCGCTGAACGCATTCGGAAACGGCGAACTGTTTGGCATTCCGACGATCGCCTGGTTTTTTCTCGGCACGCTGGCGATTACATGGTTTGTACTGCGGCATACGAAATTCGGGCGCAACGTGTATGCGACCGGCGGAAATATGACGGTTGCCAAATTGGCGGGAATCAACGTGGATTTTTATAAAATCATGCTGTTTGTCATTCTCGGATTTGCAACGGCTCTCGCCGGTATTTTAATGGCTATGCGCCTTTCGTCGGGCAATTCGCTCTACGGCGGAGACCTGACCATGTCGGTTGTCGCTGGGGTCGTCATCGGCGGTTCCTCGCTGTCCGGCGGCCGCGGCAGCGCGGTGAAAACCCTGTGGGGTATGCTGCTGATTGGCGTGCTGTTCAACGGTCTGCAGCGGATGGAAGTGCAGGCGGATTGGCAGAACTTCATCAAAGGCGCCATTCTGATCATCGTCGTATCGATAGACGCTTTGTTTGCACAGAAAAAACCGACAGCCATACAGACAAAAAGCTGAGAAGGAGAGGCGCGGCATGACAGGGAAAATGAATGCGCAGGTATTTTACAAACCGGAAGACATGCGCTTGGAATCGGTAGATATTCCGCAGATACAGCCGCATCAGGTTCTGGTTCGCGTGCGGGCCTGCGGAATATGCGGTAGCGACGTTGCCTATTATTATGGCAGAAGTCCGCTGGAAACGCTGGACGGTTTGGGACCGCTGATTCTCGGACATGAGTTCTCCGGCGATGTTGTGGAGGTGGGATCGCTTCCTGCGTCGCTCGGATTGCTGCAGGAAGGCGACCGGGTGCTGGCCAATCCCGTACAAAACTGTAATGCGTGTCCGCAATGCAATCGCAAACAGGTTAACCTATGCAGGCATTCCCGTGTCAGCGGCGTAAGTTATGACGGGGCCTTTACAGAGTATGCGGTAGTCAATTATACGCATCTGCATAAGATTCCCGATTCGGTTTCCTATGAAGCGGCGGCGTTATGCGAACCGCTGGCCTGCGCCAATTACGGCGTTGAGAAACTGGACGTAAGGCTTGGGGACTTTGTTCTGATCTTCGGCCCGGGGACAATCGGGTTGATGATGCTGCAGCTTATCCGCGCGCGCGGCGCCGGAAAAATTGCGATGGCAGGCATTTTGGACTTCGGACTGGACAAGGCAAAGGAGCTCGGCGCGGATTATGTGTTCAATACGCTGGACTCCAAGTCTCCGTATTATTGCCCGGACCTGATTGAGAAAATCGCTGAAATCACAAGCGGCGACATGGCGGACCGCGTGATTGTACCGACGAACGCGAAACCGGCGCTGCAAGGTGCGTTGCAGGCAAGCGGAACGGGTTCCAATATTGTCTTCTTCGGGCTGCCCGGCGAGGATACGATACTGGAGGTTCCGCTGCTGAAAACCTTGCAAATGGACAAATCCATCAACTTCAGCTGGCTGGCGCCGTTTACATGGGATACGGCGCTCAAAGCAATGCGTAACGGAACCATTCAACTGTCTGAGCTAATCACGAACCGATTTTCCTTATCGCAGTTGCAGGAAGGCCTACGGCTGATGAACGACGGTTCGAAACCGGACAAAATCAAAGCCGTCATTATTATGGACAAAGCAAATACTTAAGGAGGAATACACATGACAACACGTAACATCATCAATCAGGCATTGGAACAGGGAAAAGGCGTTATACGTTTGGCGCCAAACTGGGTGCCGCGTTCTTTTTGCCGTCCGGGACGGAGACTGCGGCTGCATCCTGATGATTATTTTGCGCTTGGCCTTTCGCGCGGAGGCATTGACGAACGCTGGTTTTCTTCCACCACGCCTGCCGATAACGGGCCTGAAACGCCTGAAGATGAGGGCCTGAGCTATATTGTGACCTCCGACGGAAAACAGCGCGTACTGCTGCTTGAAGCGGTGGAGGCGCTGGGCGCTGAAATCATCGGCGATACACTATATCAGAAATACGGTCGCTGGCCGATGTTTTCAAAGTTTTTTGACAACAAGGGACCGCTCCCGCATCACGTGCACCATAACGAGGAATATGCCGCCAGGGTAAACGCGAGCGGGAAGCCGGAAATGTATTTCTTCCCCGCACAGTATAACAACTACGGTGCGGAATTCCCCTTCACGTTTTTTGGGATCAATCCGGGCGTCAGCAAGGATGAAGTCAAACAGGCGCTGATGAATTTTGCCAAAGGCGACAATAAGCTGTTGGAGCTCAGCCATGCCTATAAAGTTGCGATTGACACGGGCTGGGATGTGCCTCCGGGGATTTTGCACGCGCCTGCCAGCATGTGTACTTACGAGCCCCAATTCGCGTCGGACGTATATGCGATGTACCAATCCGTGCTCTATTTTGACCATACCGTGCCCGAAGAGCTGCTTTGGAAAAACAGTCCGCCGGAAAAAGCGGGCGATTATGATTACTTGATGGAGGTACTGGACTGGGAAGGGAATATTGATCCCTACTTCTACCAGAACCGGTTCATGCGGCCGATCGCCATCAACGAAGACGCGTCCAAGGAAGGGTATCTTGACGAGTGGATCTGCTACCGTTGCTCCGTTGCGGGCGCAAAACGCCTGACTGTGGAACCCGGCCGCTCGGTTGTGATCAAAGATAAAGTACCGTATGGCCTGTTATGCATCCAAGGCAACGGGAAAATCGGTGAGGAGGAACTTTCCGCGCCTAACATGATCCGTTTCGGGCAGCTGACACGCGACGAGTATTTCGTCACGGAATCTGCGGCGAAAGAAGGCGTTAAATTCACCAATGTATCCACCACGGAACCTTTGGTGATTCTGCGGCACTTCTCGGAACATCCGGATCGCCCTGTGCTCTAACCAAAACTATTGAAGAAAGCGCCGCTGTGCCGACGGTGCATCGGCGCTTTCTTTATGATTTTATCCGTCTTGGGCGATGAACCGGCGCGAAAATCAGCGCGCTGTTCTGGACGGAAGCTGCCGGCCATTGTATAATTCGATGAACGGGAACAAGGGAAACTGAATTTCGGAGGAGACCCTATGAAAAAAAGCCAGGAACACGAATGGCGTAAACGCGTCGGCGATCTGCAGACGGTATGCGGGTTCAAGGATTATACCTTTAACGACGGTCCGGCCCGGGGCGTGCGGGCGTTTGACGCCAAGAACGGAAGAAATCTCCAGATGACGATCCTTGCGGATCGCGGGCTGGATATTGCAAGCCTTTCCTATAAAGGGGTGAACATGTCTTTTTCCTCAAGGGACGGCATTCGTTCCCCCTATCTGTACCAAGAGGACGGAGCGCGCGGTTTTCTCAAACAGTTTAACGCGGGGATGATGACAACCTGCGGCATCACATATGCAGGCGCGGCGGGGGAGGACGAGGACCGGATGCTTGGCCTGCACGGGCCTTACAGCAACCTTCCCGCTGAGCAGGTATATGCCGAGATGACGGAAAGAGATGACGACGTCCTGATCGCCATTCACGGACTTGTGCGGGAAAGCTGTGTGTTCGATGAAAATATGGTTTTGCGGCGCGAAATAACGCTGGAAACGGAGAAGGATATCGTAAGCATCCATGACGTCGTAGAGAACCAGGGGTTTCGAAGGGAACCGGTGATGCTTGTGTATCACATCAACTTCGGCTATCCCATGCTGGATGAGGGAGCCAGGATATACAGCTCAGCCGCGCAGGTGACGCCAAGGGACGAGATCGCAGCCGGGGGGATGCATAACTACGAACTGATGGAAGCGCCCGGAATCGAACGGCCCGAAGAAGTCTTTTTCCACCGGCAATTGCCCGACGAGAACGCGTTTGTGATGCTTCATAACGAAAAACTGCAGTTAGCCGCTATTCTTCACTTTGACGCAAAGGCGCTGCCGATATTATGCGAGTGGAAATGCATGCGCGCGGGAGATTACGCCCTGGGACTGGAACCGACAACATCCGGGGTCGCCAACCGAAGCGCTGCACGTTCAAACGGTATGCTGACCTATCTGGAACCGGGCACATCCAGAGACTATACGGTCTCTTTGGAATTTACGGAAGATCCGGCCGTCATCGACCGGTATCGCCGGGCATCGGCGAAGGTGCGCTGAGCGATCAGGCTGCCGGCATTCGAAATGGTGTATACGGATGGCGAAGCGATTTGCGTTCTTTAAGTTCCTGTGCGTATAAATACAGACTGCACGCAGGTATCGCTTCCTAAAATTGAGCGGCTTTATAAACATATACGCATGCTCGCGGCAATGTTTTCAAAATTTTCGATAAAACGCTTGCAATTTTCGTCATAAAGTTGTAATATATTGCCACGACCCACGATAATAGCAAAGCAGTTGAAAAGCTGTGACGCAAAGCTAAAGGGCCTTCGGGATATCCGATGGCAGCCAGCTACCGAAAGGGAGGACAAACCATGAAAAACTTTACACGCAAAGCTTTGGTATCCCTATTATTGGTGATACCGCTTCTTTTTGCCCCGATTTTACAGGCGAGCGCCGTCCAGTTTTCTGGCGTCATCTCCATCGACGTGAACCCGAGCATCGAGCTGACGGTCGAAAACGGGATCGTCACGGGGGCTTCTGCCTATAACGACGACGGAAGAGAGCTTATATCGGGCGGCGACGTCGTAGGGCTTACGGCGGAGGAAGCCGTACAGGCGATGACGAGACAGCTGATCGAAAGCGGGTTTTTATCGTCCGATACCTATACGCCGTATCTGCTGATCACCGCGTCGGGCGCGGACGAAGCGGACACCCAGGCGCTTCAGCAAACCGCGGAGCAGGTGGCGCTGGATTTAAACGCCAAATTTGAGATTTTAACCGGACAGGTATCCGGCGAAGTCGCCGCCGCTGCGGAAGCGGCCGGACTGACGCCCGGCAAATACCTGCTGATGGAATACATTGCTGAACAGGAAGGCATTACGCTTGAGGACGCCATCGCGCGCTACGGCGAAACGCCCATCGGTGAACTTGCCGATCAATTCGGCGATTTTGAAGCGCTGCTGGAGTATGCGGATCTCCTGACCGAGGAACAGATGGCGGTGCTCAACGCGGCGTTTGAGCAGATGAAGGCAAGCATCTCGGCGGCGGAATCAGTGTACCAGGACGCCATCAAATCGCTGAAAGAGCGCTACCGCGTTACCGCGCAGGACGCTGTGAAAGGTATCGAGGATGAAGCGGAACTTGCTGCAGTTATCGATCGGCTGAAGTCGGAGATTCTTTCGGATTACGAAGGGGTACAAAAAACGCTGGACAGCACGGTGGCCGCAGCGCGAGAGGAATTCCAGCGGGCCGTCGATACGGCGGAAATTCCCCGGGAGATATCCGATTCCTATGTGAATTGGCATCTGAACAAGGAACTCAACGCCCGTAATGAGCTGACGAATTTCATCGACTCGTTTAAAAACCTGTCTGGGAACGGGAAAAGCGAGCAGGGTCAGGGCAAGAGCGACGAAAGCGCCGGGCAGCAGAGCATGAACGGAAACGTCGAGCAAAACAAGGAAGAGAATAACAACCAGGGCGAAACGCAGAATCAGGAACAGGAAAAACAGAAGGAACAAAACGACGAGAGCCAGCAGGATAACCAGAAAGGGAAGCAGCAAGGCTCGCAGCAGCAGGACAGTCAGCAAAGCCAGTCCCAGAGCAACTCTAAGAGCGGTAAAGGGAAGGGCGGGAATTAGCACCTTCCGCGGCGCATAAAGCCGCATTGGATATACCTACGGCCGTCCCCGGTGAGTGCGCCGCTCCTGTACTCGCCGGGGAATTTTGTATATTTTTGTTCTATACTTTCTCTCCAGGCGGATGATTCAGCCAAGCGCGACGTCAAGCACCATCATCACCACAAAGCCCACCATCGCGCCAATAGTGGCGATATCGGTTTTAGAGCCCCCTTCTTCCCGCTGGGCTTCGGGGATCAGTTCTTCCACGACAACATAGATCATCGCGCCCGCGGCAAAGGCCAGGGCGTAAGGCAGAATGGGCTGAATGCTGATCACGGCAAACGCGCCGAGCACGCCGGCCATCGGCTCAACGATGCCAGAGGCCTGTCCGTACAGGAAAGCCTTGCCTCTGCCAAATCCTTCGCGCCGCAGCGGGATGGATACCGCCGCGCCTTCGGGGAAGTTCTGCAGCCCGATACCGATGGCAAGCGCGATCGCACCCGCAAGGGTTGCGGTCGTGCCCTGTCCCGCGGCGACCGCGCCGAACGCTACGCCCACGGCCAGGCCTTCCGGAATGTTATGCAGCGTGATGGCCGATACCAGCAGCACGCTTCGTTGCCAGGACGTTTTAATGCCTTCCGCTTTGGCCGTATCCAAACCCATGTGCAGGTGCGGAAGCAGTTTATCCACCAGGTACAGGAATCCTCCGCCGGCCAGAAACCCGATGGCGACGGTTATAAACGCGATCTGCCCCAGCTCTTCAGCCATTTCAATTCCGGGCGCGAGCAGCGACCAGAAGCTCGCCGCGATCATCACGCCGGCAGCAAAGCCCAGCATGCCGTTTAAAATGGTTTTGTTGATGCTTTTGAAAAAAAACACCAGCGCGGCGCCGAGCGCCGTTACGCCCCAGGTGAAAAGGGTCGCCATGAGCGCCTGCTGCACAGCGCCGAATTGACTGAACCATTGAATCATCACACGCACCTCGTTTCATGGTTTGGGATCCGTTTACCTGTCGGTGTTTTCGATTGTCCAATACGAAAAGTATACATGGGAAGATGGAATATGACAACATGCGGATTGTCATCTGCGGCGTTTTCATCAGCTTTTCGCCGGTTTTCATCATCCTCTTATGACATTTTAATCAAACACCCATTGCAAAGCGGCAGGGATTTTGTATACTAGGGGCAGAAATCGGACGGCTTCTCCCGGGCGGCAGAAAGGATTATGCGATGGCGGCGTTTGACTTGACGGCATACCTCAACGAAGGTACGGAGCAACTTTTCAGGGACATCCTGAAGGCTACGCTGCGCAACCCCAAAGAGAGCCTGTTTCTGCGCCGGTATTACAAATGCCATTTGGAATTGGAAGCGCGCCGCGCGGCGCTGGAGGCCGAGGGGCTGCATATCCCGACGTTTCTGATCGCGAGTATTACCACCGCGTGCAATTTAACCTGCAAGGGATGCTATGCCCGCGCTAACGGGCAATGCGGGTCAGCGGGAGCAAAACTGCTTCTGACCGGGGAACAATGGAGCGGAATTTTCGACCAGGCTGTGGACGCCGGCATCCCGTTCATCCTGCTGGCCGGCGGCGAACCGATGATGCGACCGGACGTGCTGCACGCCGCCGCTGCGCACGATAAGACCATTTTCCCGATTTTCACCAACGGTACGCTGATTGACGCACAGCTTATCAAGCTTTTCGACAGCCACCGCAATCTGGTGCCCATCGTAAGCCTTGAGGGCGGCGAGCGGACGACCGACGTCCGGCGCGGCGCCGGCGCGTTTGAAGCCGTGCAAAGCGCGCTGGACGCCATGGAGAAAAAGAAGCTTCTGTTCGGCGTTTCGCTGACGGTGACGACCGAAAACCGGGTGGAGGTTATGTCGCCCGAGTTCATGGAGACGCTCTACCAAAAGGGATGCCGCCTTGTGTTTTTCATTGAATACGTGCCGGTCGCCCCGGGCACGGAATCGCTTGCGCCGGACGACGCGGAGCGACTTATGATCGAGCAGGCGCAAAACAGCCTGCGCGGGCAGTTTCCGGGCATGGTGTTTTTATCCTTCCCGGGCGACGAAAAGCATATGGGCGGCTGTCTGGCGGCGGGACGCGGGTTTTTCCACATCAACGCCCACGGCGCAGCCGAACCTTGCCCGTTCTCCCCGTATTCCGATTTGACCCTGCTGGATCATACCCTGCTGGAAGCGCTGCAATCGCCGTTTTTCCAAATGGTACGCGATTTAAACGCGCAGGACGAAAACCATACGGGCGGCTGCGCGCTGTTTGAAAAAGACGCGCAGGTCAGGGTGCTGCTGTTTGCACAGGAACAGGCTTGCCAATAGATTGCTGTCAGTAGAGATATGGAATTCTTTATGATGAGGAGAGCACCGGGCTTCGGAGACTCAGAATATTGCCGTCCGGGTCTTTCAGCCATACGCTGCGCAGCCCCCAGGGATGGTTCTGCGGGGGTTTGATAATCGTCGCGCCAAGCTTCGCCAAGGTTTCCCAAAGCCGGTCCACATCTTCCACATCGAAGTTCAGCACCGCTTTACCGTTTCCGCATCCGGCCATCGAACCGGGCGCCATAGCATCCATGCCCTGAACGGAAAAGATGGCGATCCCCGCGTCTTGAAAATGGACGTGCTCGTCTCCTTCCCAAAGACCGTCTTCATCAAGCAGAGCGCGGTAAAAGGGATACAGGGACTTTGTGTTTTCCGCAATCAGGCAAACGCCGGCGAACTTCATGGCTTTTCCACCTTTCGGTTTCAGAAAGTTTGTTTGCATTGTTTATAGCAGAAAACTTGGACGGATTCAAACATGAACGGCTGTCCCGCGCTGCCTGCATGCTCTGAATTGAATAGAAATATTTGTTCCCGGCGTATGAAATATGGAAAGTCAGTTGCGTTTATATTGGTAAATCTGCTATTGTTGCAATATTGGTCAAAACAAAACCGGGTCTGGACAGATTGTGCGACCCGATGGCTGCGTTTGAACATTTCGCAGCAGTTAAAGAATTACAGGCGGTGAAAACAATGCGGACGATCTATGTGATCGGGGATTCGACGGTGGAAAACGGACACGACCCCTACTACGGATGGGGCGGGCAGCTGCAGGCATTGCTGCCAGGCATGCGGGTGGACAATCATGCCGTTTCGGGCCGGTCCTCCAAAAGTTTCTGGGATGAAAAGCGCTTCGAACCGGTTGCAGCCGGCATGAAGAGCGGCGATATACTGCTGGTCGGCTTTGGGCACAACGACGAAAAGGACGACGCGGAGCGTCACACCGATGCGGAAACCACGTTTCCGGAGATGCTGATGCGCTACGTTAACGCCGCCCGCGCCGCGGGCGCTGTGCCGGTGCTGTGCACCAGCACCAGCCGCAATTTCATCGTGGGAAACGGCTTTGTGCTATATACGCACGGGGCATATCCCCATGCGGTGCGAGCGCTGTGCGAAAAAGAGAATATTGATTTGACTGATCTGGAAATGAAAACCCGGGCGCTCCTGAGAACGCTCGGGCCGGATCAGGCGTGCGATCTATTCGTCAACATCCCCCCGGGCGCGGATGAGCGTTTCCCGGAGGGCGTCGCCGACAAGACGCATTTCAATATAAACGGCGCGAAAATCGTCGCCGAAATGGTCGTGAAGAATTTACGAGAGTACGGACTGCTTGACGAATAAGCGGATCACGGCTGTAAACGCGTAACGTAGATCACGCCGTCGCGCTCGTAGACCCAATCCACCTTATCTCCCGCTGCGATTGCGGCCATGGCGTAATCGACGGTATACATGTCTTCCGTCGGTTTGACGCCGTCCACGAACAGAACGAGATCGCCCGCCTGCAGACCGGCGTCGTCGGCTGAGGAGCCGGGCAGGACGGATGTGATCCACTCGCCGCCCTGGTTTTTATCGTAATAGTAAGCGTTATAATCGTCCAGCAGATAATAGCGGTAACCCAGTTCGTAGTCGCCGATGGCATCGTACAAAGAATCCGGCGGCGATGCGTAATAGGCGCGCGGCAGGGTTCCGGCCTCCGATTGATAGCCCGGCCATATCCACTGCCACTGGCTTTCGGGAATCAGGACATAATCGCCGTCCTGTACATGGTAATACCGGATGGCGACGGCAATCTCCGCAGTGCCAGCGTAATCTGAAAACACATCCTTGGTATAAAAGGTCTCGCCGGGGCCGATGGCGGTCTCCGGTTCATAAAGCCAGTTGCAGACCTCGTCGGCGTACCCGGCCAGGGTGTTTTCATACCCAAAGAGCTGATAGCCGTTTTCATCCACAAACGCCAGGGCAAGGGCAAAGGAATCAATCGCAGTATCGCCGGTATTGTAGATCTCAAGCTGCATGACGGTATCGTCTCCGTCCGCGTAAACTTCAACATTCCTGATGGCCAGCGTGTCGGGGTCGGACAGCGCGTAAACGGGGGTCAGGACGGTACAAAAGCTCAGGAGTAAAACCAGGGCGAAAACAAAAAGTATGGACCGTTTCATTGGCGTCATCTCCTTATGCAATTTCATCGGTACAGTTTCTGTTGATAGTATCAGTGTACCATATTCAAAGCCCGGTTACAATCACGGGGCTGGCGGCCGCTGCCCGGGACGGAGACCCGAATAGACGACTTTTGCCTTTGCGTTTTCGGGGAGTAGGCCCATGTCCCGGAGAATCCGGGTTTCCGTTCTGCCGGTTTTGTAGGTATAGTTGCGCACCAGGATGAGCTGCTCGCAGTTGATGGTTCCCGCCTCGTACAGCCGGTTGGCCGGGGTGTTGTAATCGGTATGCTTATCCGACTGGCTGAACATGATGTCCAGCCCGCGCAGGATGGCCAGACGCGTGAAATAAACGACTTTCATATGGATGCCATAGGCGGATTCGATCTGCTGCTGCGCATCCTTCGGGCTTTCATCGCACAATGCGCACACGAACCCGCCCTCACAGACCATCAGCGGCAGTACGTGGAGGCTGCGCAGCAGCAGCTCGTCAAACATGCCGGCAAAGCGTTCCAGCCCGTAGCGCCCCAGATGACGCGCCGAAACGTGCTGGGAGTGGATGACTCTCGACAGCGCGTCGAGCAATTCGTCCTCGCCGATCAGGTCGCGCTTGAGCAGGTATTCGCCAAGCCGCTCCCCGTTTTTTCTGGCGTCCGGCAGCGCTTTTTTCAGAACGTCCGTGGATACGTACCCGCGCTCCAGAAGAATGTCGCCGATGGTGCGCCGGTAGCGTTTGAGTACTTGCTTATCCAAAAACGCATGGTCTGTTTTTGACCATTTGATCTCGGGCTGTTTTCCGCCGGCTTGTTTCGCCGGTTGTTTTTTATCTTTTTTCTGCCTGCTCAGGCGCCGCTGGCGGAACGCCTTGACGGTTGCGACCATGTTGATGATGTTTCCCCAGATCAGCCGGATGGGGAAGATGGGCGGGAACAGGACGGCGAAAAAAACGCTGCGCCAGCCATACACATGGTATACGCTGATGCCGCGGAACAGCTGACGCTCCAGCATCATCCCCGTGACAACCAAACTCAGCCACCAGGATAGACTGCCAAGGGGGAAGATGGGCTGCAGCGGCAGGAATAGAGACGCGAAGAAATAGATCAGCACCGGATACCCGACCATTGCAAGCAGATTGCCGACTTTCGCCTTGGTGTCCTTATACAGCGAGTAGCGGCCCAGGAAGTGGATGCCTTTGGTTTGAAAGATGTCTTTAAAGCGTACCGATTGCATTGTAATGCCCAGCGTCCACCGCGTTTTTTGCTTGACGGCGGTTTTAAAGGTGTTGGGGAACATCGAGCGCGTGGTGACGTAATCCCACACGACCTTGCCGCGGTTGGAAATGCGCGGGATGCGCTCCAGGACGTAGTACAGCCGGATGTTGTTTTCAAACAACGTCAGTGCCAGGCGGTAGTCTTCCGTCAGGCTATTGCTCGGCAGTACGTCCCGGTCGCCGAAATACGAAAGGGTCTTGCGTGACAGCGCAAACCCGGTGCCTGCCGACGGTACGAAAGCCTTGGCCATATAGCGGTTGACCATCGTGGTGTAATGGTTTTCGGCGAATTCGTCGGCATAGGTGCCGGTGGTGATATTTTTGAAGAAATTAGAGAATTTCGGCATACGGATGAGCGGGAACACGGGAAACTGCAAAGCGTCGTGGGTATCCAGGAGGTAGTTGGTCACCAGCAGCTCGTAGGGGTGCACGACGTCCTCGGAGTCGTGGATGGTCAGCGATTGAAACGCCCACCCGCGTTCCTGCTCGAACAGGCGGATCTGCCGGATGACGTGGTTGATGTTCTGCGCCTTGGAGGTCGGGCCCGGCGTATCGTTGACGATGACGTGCACGTTTTCGTAGCGCTCCGCCAAATCCCAGGCAACCTTGAGCGTCGGCGGATCGTTTGGGTAGATGCCAAGGAAAATATGGTACATCGACTGAGGATAACTGGAGGACGCGATGAAATTGTCGATCACGTCGCCAAGCACCGCATCCTCGTGCCATGCGGCGACGGTAACGGCTAAGAGTTTCGGCGGCACGGTTTCCAGCGCCTTGAAATCAAGCCTCGGCTTTTTTCTGAAACGGCGAAACAGCGTGGTCACGATATCCCAGATAAAATCGTCCACGCTCATCGCAAGGTATAAAAACACCAAAAGCAAGCCGATGCCGTACAGAATTCCGGCATACCCAGAGAATATCATCGTCTCACCCTCCATACGGTGCGCTGGGAGGCAGGAAAATTGAGTGAAGGATCACCTGTTAGATAAAATCAGCAGATTACTTGTCTTCCATCTTCAGCACCGCAATGAAGGCCTCGCTTGGCACCTCCACGGAGCCAAACTGACGCATACGCTTTTTGCCTTCCTTTTGTTTTTCCAAAAGCTTCTTCTTGCGGGTAATGTCGCCGCCGTAGCACTTGGCCAGCACATCTTTGCGCAGGGCGCGTACAGTTTCGCGGGCGATGACCTTGCCGCCGATGGCCGCCTGGATGGGGATTTCAAACTGCTGGCGCGGAATGACGTCGATCAGCTTCTTGGCGATGCTGCGGCCGCGCGCGTAGGCCTTGTCGCGGTGAACGATGATGGTGAACGCGTCGCAGATATCGCCGTTTAAGAGAATATCCAGCTTCACCAGATCGCTTTCCAGATAGCCTTTGAGTTCATAGTCGAAGCTCGCGTAGCCGCGCGACCGGCTTTTAATCTGGTCGAAGAAATCGTAAATGATTTCATTGAGCGGGATATCGTAGGTCAGCTTTACACGTCCGCCTTCGTACTGCATGTCCAGAAACACGCCGCGTTTCTCCTTGCATACTTCCATGAGCGTACCCACGTATTCCTGCGGGGTATAGAGGGTCGCCAGGACGAACGGTTCTTCCATGTGGTCGATCACGGATACGTCGGGCAGGTTGGTGGGATTGTCGATGGCAACCATGGTTCCGTCGGTTTTGTATACGTTATAGATTACGCTGGGTGCGGTAGTGATGAGATTCAGATCAAACTCCCGTTCGAGCCTTTGGGAGATGATGTCCATGTGTAAAAGCCCAAGGAACCCGCAGCGAAAGCCGTAGCCAAGCGCGACCGAAGTCTCCGGTTCAAACGACAGGGACGCGTCGTTCATGCGCAGCTTTTCCAGCGCGTCCTTCAAGGCGTCGTAATCGTTGCCGTCGGCGGGGTAGATGCCGCAGAACACCATCGGGGTGACCTTGCGGTAGCCGGGCAGGGGCTTATCGGCGGGGTGAGCCGCGTCGGTAATGGTATCGCCGACGCGGGTGTCGGAAATGTCCTTGATCGACGCGCTGACGTAACCAACGTCGCCCGCCATGAGTACGTCACAGGGGCGGTAGCCGGGGTTGAAGGTGCCGACCTCCACGATATCGAATTCGGCCTTGCTCGCCATCATGCGCATACGCATGCCGGGCTTAACGGCGCCCTGCATGACGCGCACAAAACAAATGGCGCCCTTGTAGTTATCGTAATAAGCGTCGAAGATCAGCGCCTGCAGCGGCGCCTGGGCGTCGCCCGTGGGCGGGGGGACGTGTTTGACGATCGCTTCCAGCACGTCGCCGACGTTGGCGCCGGTTTTGGCCGACACCATGGGCGCGTCGGACGCGTCCAGACCGATCACGTCTTCGATCTCCTGCTTGACGACCTCCGGCTGGGCGCTGGGCAAGTCGATTTTGTTGATGACGGGGATGGTTTCCAAATCGTGCTCAAGTGCCATATAAACGTTTGCGAGCGTTTGGGCTTCAATGCCCTGGGTAGCGTCCACCACCAAAAGCGCGCCTTCGCACGCGGCCAGCGCGCGGCTGACCTCGTAGCTGAAGTCTACGTGGCCGGGGGTATCGATCAAATTCAGGGCATAAGTCTGCCCGTCCTTAGCGGTATACTGCATGTGCACGGCCTTGCTTTTGATGGTAATGCCGCGCTCGCGCTCCAGCTCCATGCTGTCGAGCATCTGCTCCACCATCTGGCGGCGGTCAAACACGCCCGTCATCTCCAAAATCCGGTCCGCGAGAGTGGATTTTCCGTGGTCGATGTGGGCGATGATGCAGAAATTCCGAATATGTTTCAGCCTGTCGTCCGGCATGAAATCCTCCTGTACAATAGCTTCTGTTACGGGGAATATCATACCTTACTTTATCTAAAAAAACAATCCGGCCATCGACTGGTTCGCACTGGATTCGCCAAGCCTCATGCCTTGTGATATGATGATGCAAACTGCGTATGATTGGAGATTTGTATGCAATTATCGCTCTACGTCCATTTTCCGTTTTGCCGGTCGAAGTGCGTGTACTGCGACTTTTGTTCGTTTGCGGCAAGCGAGAAGGAGATCGAGCGGTATCTTGAAAGCTTATGCAGAGAAATTACCCTTACGGCGGCGGAATGTCCGGACGCGGAGATCGGGACCGTGTATTTCGGCGGTGGCACGCCGTCCATCGTGCCGGAAAGGCTGATGAAAAGCGTTCTGGAAACGCTGCATGCGAGCTTTCACATTCCGGCGGGCGTTGAGTTCAGCTCCGAGGCCAATCCCGGCACGGGAACGGCCGACTGGCTGCAAACCATGGCCGAGGCGGGCATGAACCGCCTGTCGCTGGGCATGCAGGCAAAGCAGGACAGGCTTCTTAAGCTGCTTGGACGCATCCACAGCTTTGCGCAGGTGGGGGAAACGCTGGGGCTTGCACGCAGGCACGGGATCCAAAACCTGAGCGTGGATCTGATGTACGGCCTGCCGGCGCAGACGATGGATGACTACCTCGATTCCATCCGCGCGGCGGCGGAGCTGGGCGTTCAGCACATCTCGGCCTACGGGCTGAAGGTGGAAGAGGGTACGCGTCTGCAAACGATGCTTGAAAACGGCGAACTTGCTTTACCGGATGAGGACGATACCGCCGATATGATGGACCGGGGCGTGGAGCTGCTGGAAGACCTGGGCTATGAGCGTTACGAGATCTCGAATTTCGCCAAACCGGGCTTTGCGTCGCGCCACAACCTCGCCTACTGGCGGCAGAAATATTATCTGGGCCTGGGCTTGAACGCCGCGAGTATGCTTCCCTCTGAAAACGGCGGGTATCTGCGCCGGACCAATACCGCATTCCCGGGGGAATACCGCAGGCTTATTGCCGAAAGTATGCCGCCGGTCGTCCAGACCGTATTGATTGATCGGGACGAAGCGATGTTTGAAAGTATTATGCTTGGGCTGCGCACGGCGGAGGGCGTCGGGTACGCGGATTTTAAAGCGATGCACGGGCGGACGCTTCAGGCTGTCTACGGCGAGGCGATCGCGGAACTGAAACGCAGCGGGCTGCTGCGGCCGATAAACGCCGCAAATCCGCGCCTGGCTTTAAACCAAAGGGGATTGGCGCTGCAAAACACGGCGCTGATGCCGTTTATGAAAGATCGATAGAGAAAAACGACTGTAAAGCTTCACAAAAAAACCGAATAATTTTAGTCAGAAAAGGTCAGATACATTCTGGAAGCCTTATGAGATAAGGGTTACAAGCATGTGCCTTTACATGTATTACTTATGCCGAAATGCTTGACAAACGGAAAAAACAGGGCTATGATAACAGAGGTTAGCACTCACAACGCGCGAGTGCTAACAATATGGAAACCAAGCAGCCGCCGGGAGGTGAGGGAATCGCGATGGATGAAAGAAAAATCCGCATATTGCAGGCAATCATCGACGACTATATCCTCACGGCCATTCCTGTGGGCAGCCGGACTATTTCCAAGCGCTACGACATGGGCCTGAGTTCCGCCACGATTCGCAACGAAATGAGCGATCTGGAAGAGCTCGGGTACTTGGATCAGCCGCACGTCAGCGCGGGCCGAATCCCCAGCGCCAAGGCTTACCGCCTGTATGTGGACGAGCTTTTACGCGAAGGCAAGCTGAAGACCGATGACGTCAAAAGTATCCGCGAGCACTTTACAAGCCGCTCCGGCAAGATGGAAGACGTCATCAACCGCGCGGCGCAGGTGCTTTCCAGCCTAACCAGCTATACATCGCTTGCGATGGGGCCCAAGGGTTCGGAAATGATCATCCGCAATTTGCAGCTCGTGCCCATCTCGGCACACAGCGCGCTGCTGGTGATCGTCACCGACGGCGGTATCATCCGCGACAGCGTGATCCATGTGGACAGCGATCTGGATTCGGATGCGCTGTACGCCATCAGCCGGATGCTGACCGAACGCGTCGCCGGGCGTACGCTTGGGGAAACCCAGCAGGTGCTCAAGACCGTCCGCAGAGAATCGGCCGAAAAGCGCGGCGTGATCGACAGCATCGCAAAGCTGGTTTCGGAAGCGCAGGTAAGCGGCGGCAAAGCGAGGATCGCCTTCGCGGGCCCCAGCAACATTCTCAACTTCCCCGAGTATTCGGACGTTGAAAAGGCACGCACGTTCCTTTCGCTGCTGGAAACCAAGGACGCCATCCTGTCGCTTTTAGAACAACGGCAGTCCGTGGCGTTTACCGTGCGCATCGGGCCGGAAACCGGCGTCAAGGAGCTGGAGGACTGTTCCGTCGTTACGGCGACCTATTCGCTGGACAACGGAACCAACGGCACCATCGGCGTCATCGGGCCCACCCGCATGCAGTACGGACGCGTGCTGGGAATACTCGGCGCGATGGGGCAGCAGCTGTCCAGCCTGCTCAATGAGGACAAGGAGTGATTGCATGGCAAAGGATAAGACCGTGAAACCCAATGAGACCGCGCCGGAGGCGCAGGGCGACACGCTTCCTGAAAACGGGGAAGCGGCCGTGGAAGTAATCGGCGAAGACGTCAAGGCGGATATGGAAGCCCTGCAGGTTTCCCTTGCGGAAGCCAACTGCAAGGTGGACGAGTACTTAACCCTCGCCCAGCGCGTCCAGGCGGACTTTGAAAACTTCCGCCGCCGCAACCAAAACGTCCGCGGCGAGGCTTTCGAGGACGGGGCTAAATCCATTCTCCAATTACTGCTTCCGGTGCTGGACAATATGGAACGCGCCATGGAAGCCGTGGAGAACAGCCAGGATAAAGCGCTCAAGGAAGGCGTGGGTATGGTCGCGCGGCAGCTGAACGAAGTGTTCGACAAGCGCGGCGTCAAGCCCATCCAGCGACTGGGGGAGAAATTTGATCCCAACCTGGAAAACGCTATCCTCACCGGCACGCCGGAGGACGGCGAAGCGGGCACCGTTTGCCAGGTGCTCCAAAAAGGGTATCGCATCGGCGATACGGTGCTCAGGCACGCAATGGTCAAGGTTGTGCCCGAGACATAACAGCGGATAAAGGCGATTGCCTTTTCCACAATAGATTGCGATTACAGTTGAAAAACAGCGGATAAGAACGAGGAGGAACCAACAATGAGTAAAATTATCGGAATTGACTTAGGAACAACCAACAGCTGCGTTGCCGTATTGGAAGGCGGCGAACCTGTTGTTATCCCCAACGCGGAAGGCGCGCGTACCACGCCTTCGGTCGTCGCCTTTACCAAGGAAGGCGAACGTCTGGTCGGACAGATCGCCAAGCGCCAGGCCGTAACCAACCCGGACCGCACCGTGCTTTCCATCAAGCGTGAAATGGGCACGGCGCACAAGGTGAAGATCGACAATAAAAGCTACACCCCGCAGGAAATCAGCGCGATGATCCTGCAGAAATTGAAGAGTGACGCCGAGGCCTATCTGGGCGAGACTGTCACCCAGGCGGTCATCACCGTACCCGCGTATTTTTCGGACAGCCAGCGCCAGGCCACCAAGGACGCCGGCCGCATCGCGGGTCTTGAAGTGCTGCGCATCATCAACGAGCCCACGGCGGCGTCGCTTGCCTACGGCTTGGATAAAGAAGGCACCCAGAAGATTTTGGTGTACGACCTGGGCGGCGGCACGTTCGACGTCAGCCTTCTGGAGATCGGCGACGGCGTGTTTGAAGTGCTGGCCACCAACGGCAACAACCGTCTGGGCGGCGACGACTTCGACAACCGCGTGATCGACTGGATTGCCGACAGCTTTAAAAAGGAATACGGCATCGACCTGAAAAAGGACCGCATGGCGTACCAGCGCTTGAAGGAAGCCGCCGAGAAGGCCAAGATCGACCTCTCCGGCGTGATGAGCGCGTCCATCAACCTGCCGTTTATCACCAGTGACCAGAACGGCCCCAAGCACCTGGATATGACCCTGACCCGCGCCAAGTTTGACGAACTTACCGCGGACCTCGTGGACAAGACCATCGACCCGATGAACAAGGCGCTTAAAGACGCCAACCTCACCGCCGATGATATCGACAAGGTTATCCTCGTGGGCGGCTCCACGCGCATTCCCGCCGTGCAGGCCGCTGTGAAGAAGATCACCAAGAAAGAGCCCTTCAAGGGCATCAACCCCGACGAGTGCGTCGCGGTCGGCGCGGCCATCCAGGCCGGCGTGCTGGGCGGCGAAGTCAAGGACGTGCTGCTTTTGGACGTCACCCCGCTGTCGCTGGGTCTGGAGACCGAAGGTCACGTGTTTACTAAGCTGATCGAACGCAACACCACCATCCCGACCACGAAGTCGCAGGTGTTCTCCACCGCGGCCGACGGGCAGACCACCGTGGAAATCCACGTGCTGCAGGGCGAGCGCCCCATGGCGTACGACAATAAAACCCTAGGCCGCTTCCAGCTGACCGGTATCCCAGCGGCGCCGCGCGGCATCCCGCAGATCGAGGTCACCTTCTCCATCGACCGCAACGGCATCGTCAACGTCCACGCCAAGGACAAGGGCACCGGCAACGAGCAGAAGATCACCATCACGGCGTCTACCAACATGTCCGAAGATGAGATCAACCAGCGCGTCAAAGAAGCCGAGCAGTTTGCAGAGGAAGACAAGAAGCACAAGGAAGAAGCCGAAGTGAAAAACCAGGCGGACAGCCTTGTCTACGAGATGGAAAAGCAGCTTCGTGAAAACGGCGACAAGCTTTCCGAAGAGGATAAAACCACTATCCAAACCGAACTCGAAGCCTTTAAGAAAGTCAAGGAAACCGACGACGTTCAGCAAATCAAGGATGCCATCGAACCCCTGACCCAAAAGGTGTACGCGATCTTCGGCAAGCTCTACCAGCAGGAGAGCGAGCAGGCCGCGCCCGATATGGGGCAGCAGCCTCCGCAGGGCGAAGGCCCGTCGGAAAACGACGACGGGACGGTAAATACCGACTTCGACGTCGAATAAAACCAGTCTGCCCAAAAGCCAAATCTGCGTTGTCAGCTACGGGTGGCAATGGGCATCACTTACCACCGAGTAAGCTCAGCCCTTGCCACACTTGCTTCCTAGCATATTAAGACTTTTGAACAGACTGGCATACCGTACACTTTCGCAAAATACTTTTAAGCAGGTGAATCATGGCCAAACGCGATTACTATGAAGTCCTCGGCGTTGCCAAGGATGCAACCGAGGACGACATTAAAAAAGCATATCGGAAAAAGGCGAAGGAAAGCCATCCTGACCTGCACCCAAACGACCACAAGGCCGAGGAACGCTTCAAGGAAATCAACGAAGCCAACGAGGTTCTTTCGGACGCTAAGAAGCGCGCCCAGTACGACCGTTTCGGCCACGACGGCCCCAATATGCAGGGCTTCGGCGGCGGCGGTGCCGGCGGGTTCCAGGGCTTTGACGGCTTTGGCGATATCGGCGATATCTTTTCGTCGATCTTCGGCGGCGGCATGGGCGCAAGAGCGTCGCGCTCAAACGGCCCCGTGCCCGGCGACGATCTGCGTTACGATATGACCATCACCTTTGAGGAAGCCGCATTCGGGGCGCAGAAATCTTTCGAGTTTTACCGCAACGAGAACTGCGAGACCTGCAAAGGCTCCGGCGCGAAGCCCGGAACCACGGCCAAAACCTGCCCGACCTGTAACGGCGCGGGGCAGGTCCGCTCCAGCGGGGGCTTTATGGTGACGGTGCATACCTGTCCCACCTGCCACGGCGAGGGCAAGATCATCTCCGAAAAATGCCAGACCTGCCAGGGCTCCGGCCGCGTGCGCAAAAAGCGCAAGGCGACCATCAAGATTCCCGCCGGTATCAACCCGGGGCAGACCATCGTTTTGAACGGGAACGGCGAGCCCGGGCGGCGCGGCGGTCCCAACGGCGATCTGTATGTACGGATTTCCGTCAAGCCGCATCCCGTGTTCAAGCGCGACGGTACGACGCTGATGATGAACCTGGATATCTCCATGGTACAGGCGGCGCTTGGCGACGACATCGAAGTGCCAACCCTTAAGGAGTCCGTGAAGTATCGCATTCCCGAAGGAACGCAGAGCGGCACCGTATTCCGCCTGAAGGGATACGGCGTTCCCAACCTTGGCAGATCGGGCAAGGGCGACCTGCTGGTCACCGTGCGCGTGCAGATCCCTAAAAAACTTAACGGCAGACAGAAGGATTTGCTTAAGCAGTTTGCTTCTGCGACCAAATCATAACAAACACCATTGGCTTTTCTGTTCCGGAAAAGCCATTTTGAAATGGAGGGAATATAGCATGCAGTGGATTGAGGCAGTCGTACATACCACCACCGCCGGCAGCGACCTTGTCAGCGATCTTTTGGTGCGCTGCGGCGCGCTGGGCACACAGGTGATGGACCGCAAGGACGCCGAAGACGTAGGCCGAGACAAGGCCGCAACGGAGATGTTTGATCAAAAAATGGTCTCCGAAATGCCCAAGGACGTGCTGGTCAAGGGCTGGTTTTCCCAGGATGACAAAGAGAAGCTGGATACGCTGGACCGGCAGTTGGCGGAGCTGAAGGAGAAATCCGCCGATACCGACCTGGGAACGCTTGGCTTTGAGGTTTCCTCCGTTGCCGACGACGACTGGGCCGAGAGCTGGAAGCGGTATTATAAGCCGTTTCGCATCGGCAAGCGGCTGATCGTCAAGCCGTCGTGGGAGCCCTTCAAGCCCGCCGGAAAGGATATCGTGATCGAGATCGATCCCGGCATGGCGTTTGGCACCGGAACGCACGAGACCACCAATATGTGCATGATCATGCTGGAAAAATATCTGGAGAAGGGCATGCACGTGATGGACGTCGGCACGGGCAGCGGCATCCTGGCGATCGCCGCGGCGAAGCTGGGCGCCAAAGAAGTGCTCGGCATCGACGTTGACGCCGACGCTGTGAAGGTCGCCCAGGAAAATATCGTGCGCAACGGCGTGGAAACCGTCGTGACTGCCGTCAAAGGCGATATGGTGCGGGGCGAAGCGATTGATTCCGATTTGGTCGTGGCCAATCTGGTCACGGGCGCGATCGTGATTTTAGCCGACCCTGTGAAGCGCTTTCTGCGCGTCGGCGGATATTTTGTGGCTTCGGGGATCATCAGGGAGCGCGAGCAGGATGCGCTGGACGCACTCGCGAAAGCGGGGTTTGCCGTCATCGAGCGCCAGGAACAGGGCGAATGGGTGGCGCTGTGCGCCCGGAGAATGGAATAAATGCACCGCTGCTTTTCTGACGCCGTTTCGCCGCCTGCGGCGGGAAACGCCGTCGCGCTATCCCCGCAGGAAAGCGGTCATATCTTGAAATCTCTTCGCATGAAGACAGGCGACCCCGTGCAGCTGATCGCGGCGGAACGCCTGTTTCTTGCTGTCATCGAGTCCGTGGAGGATGGCATCGTACGGGTGCGGATCGAAGAAGAGCTGCCCTCGCCCGAACCGAAGGCGAAAATTACGCTTGTGCAGGGGCTTCCCAAAGCGGAGAAACTGGAATGGATTGTGCAGAAGGCCACGGAACTGGGCGTCTACAGCATTCAGCCCGTGGAGATGGCGCGCTCTGTCGCCCGAATCGGCGAAAAGGACGAAAAGAAGCGTGAACGCCTTGCACGCATTGCTCTGGAGGCCGCCAAGCAGGCCGGGCGTGCGCATGTGCCGGAGGTGCTTCCGGCTTTGCGCTTTCATAATGCGATTCAAACGCTGAAAGGCGCGGTCTATGTGGCGTGGGAGGACGAGTTTTCGCTGCGCCTTTCCGAAGCGATCGCGCAGGACCGGCCCGGAGAGATGACGATCGTCATCGGTCCGGAGGGCGGCATCGCGCCCGAGGAAATTACCGCGCTGACGGAGATTGGCGCAAAACCCGTTACACTGGGCAGACGCATTCTCCGCACGGAAACGGCCGGTCTTTGCGCGCTTGCGGTAGCGCTGACGGCGCTTGGAGAGATGTAGTATGCCCAGAACCGTACGCTTTTACACACTGGGCTGCAAGGTGAACCAATACGATTCCGAGGCCATGCTCGAGCGCTTTCTGGAAAAGGGATACGTCCCCGCCAAACAGGGCGCGTTCGCGGACGTCTATGTGGTGAATACCTGCATGGTTACGGGCACAGGCGAACACAAAAGCATGCAGGCGGCGCGGCGCTTCAAGCGGCAGAACCCCGAAGGCGAGCTGATCGTCGCGGGCTGCCTGGCGCAGAACAAAGGGGAAACCCTGCGGGATACCGGCGCGAGGCTCATCATCGGCACGCAGTTTCGCGGCGAGATCGCCGATCTGTTTGAACAGGCGATGGCAGAGGACAGCCAGATCGTCGCGGTGGACAGCTTAAGCCGTGCGGCATTCGAGCCCTTGTCCATCCACGGGCATCAGGGGCATACCCGCGCGCTGATGAAAATACAGGAGGGCTGCGATAACCATTGCACCTTCTGCATCGTCCCGACGGTACGCGGCGGCATCCGCTCCCGCACCCTTTCGGATATCCGTGCCGAAGCCGCCGCTTTGGCAAAAGCGGGCTTCAAAGAGGTTGTGCTCACCGGCGTACACCTGACCAGTTACGGGCGAGATCAGGAGGATAAACCGTCTTTGGCGGACGCGATCCGGGCAGCCTGCGAGGCGGACGGCATCGAGCGTATCCGCCTGGGTTCGCTGGAGCCGGTGGTCGTGACCGAGGCCTTTGTGCAGGAAATTAGGAGCATTCCCAAGCTCTGCCCGCAGTTCCACATTGCACTGCAGTCCGGCAGCGACGCGGTGCTGCGCCGCATGAAGCGTCGTTACAACACCGCGCAGTTTGCAAAAGCGGCGCAAAAGCTTTTGGAAGCGTTTCCGGACGCCGCGCTGACCACCGACGTGATCGTCGGTTTTCCGGGCGAAACCGAGGACGAATTTCAGCAAACGCTTGGTTTTTGCCGGACGATCGGCTTTATGAAAATCCATGCCTTCCCGTACAGCGCCCGCGGCGGCACGCCCGCGGCGGCCATGAAAGACCAAATTCCAAAGCAGGTCAAGGACGAGCGCGTGCAGCGGCTGATCGCCTTGGGAGAAGAACTCTCCGCCGCCTACCGGAATCGGATGCTTGATACCGTACAGCCCGTTCTCATTGAGGAAAAACAACGCGGCGGACTGTATACCGGGTATACGCCGCAGTATGTGCCGGTGGTTTGCGAGCGGGGGAAGATCGGCGAGATCATTCCATTGCGGCTTTTGGCGCTCACCAAAGAAGGAATGCGCGGCGAACCCGCGAATGAGTAAATGAAAAAGGAGATGAGCATTTTGGACGGCTGTTTGTTCTGTAAAATACTGAGCGGTGAAATCCCCTCCAAGAAGGTCTATGAGGACGAGTTCACCTATGCGTTTCACGATATCAGCCCGCAGGCCAAAGCGCACGCGCTGGTCATCCCCAAAAAGCACGTATCCGGTCTTTCCGAGGCCGGCAAACTCACAGATACGGAGCTTGCCGCGTGCCTGCACGCCTGCCATCAGGTCGCCGTGGAACTTGGGATTGACAAGAGCGGCTACCGCGTGGTATCCAACTGCGGCCCCGACGCGTGCCAGACGGTGAACCACCTGCATTTCCATGTAATCGGAGGAAACGCGCTGTCGGAACGCATGGCATAGGGTGCGGCTACGGTTAAAATCCCGTTAAAATGTAAATTCATGGTTGACGCAAAACGCGCAAAGCTGTATAATCTATTAGTAACAGCATGTTTTCCGTATGCCGCGTTGCACGGAGAACCGGCGAGATGAGCGAGGGGAGGGATAACAGTGTCCGAGGTACGTATCCGAGAAAATGAATCCCTGGAAAGCGCTCTGAAGCGGTTCAAACGTCAATGTGCTAAATCGGGTGTGTTGGCGGAGGCGCGTAAACGCGAACATTACGAAAAGCCCAGCGTGAAGCGCAAGAAGAAAGCCGAAGCCGCGCGTAAACGCAAGTATTAAACCAAACGTCCTTCCCGGATGCCGGGAAGGGCTTTTATTTTCCGCCACAACGCCTGGAATGCAATACGCGGTTGACAAAACCCTGCCTCCGTGCTATTGTGCAACTAGGGTTAATGCTTCATTTTTATCCATCTCGTCGAAGCGAGGAATCTTCTTGCAGTATGCTTTTGCCATAAAACCGCATGCGAACGCCCGCTACGCTCTTTCGATGGATAAGCTCGCCCTGATTGAGATGCAGTGTTTACTGCGCGCTCTGGATTTTCAGGCAACCGTTACACAGGAAAAACTCGCAGGTACGCGATTCATCTTGATTGAGACACAACCAATAGACGAAGCGGGTTGGAGACTGCTCTCCGGTCATTCGGGCATTTACTTTGCGGCTCTGAAGGACGGCGAATGGCTCAAACCTTTACCGCTTCGCCAGGCCGCGTATTTGGACGCGGACCTTGCCCAGGTGCTCAAGTACAAGGGAAAAACGAACGCGGATTTCACCCTGATGATGATCCACTGCGCGCTGGCCGCTTCCGCTTTTGCTTTAAGCGGAGACCCGCTGACCGTGCTGGATCCGCTCTGCGGGCGGGGGACGACCCTGTTCTGCGCTTTGCAGGAGGGGCATCACGCCGCGGGCATTGAGATCGACAAAAAAGCCGTTCATGAAGCGGACGTTTATTTCAAGCGTTATCTGCAGTACCACCGTCTCAAACACAAACGGGAAACAGTCTCCGCAACACTGCCGGGAGGCGGAAGCGCGGCGGAGATCCGTTACAGTTTGAGCAACAGCGCACAGGCGTATAAAGCGGGGGATACGCGAAGCCTCCGGCTGTTCCAGGGAAGCGCGGCGTATGCGGATCGCATGCTCGGCGCGGACGGCTGTCAACTGATCGTCTGCGATCTGCCCTACGGCGTGCAGCATACGGCGAAGGACAAGCAGGGAACGGCGACCATGCAGCGGCTGATGGAGGAAAGCTTTCCGGCGTTTCACCGGGCGCTGCAAAAAGGCGGCGCGGCGGCGGTATCCTTCAACACCTACACGCTCAGGCGGGAGGCCCTGTGCGAAGCAATGGAAACGGCAGGCCTCCACATACTGACCGATGCCCCGTTTAACGATTTTTCCCACTGGGTGGAGCAGGCGGTCAACCGCGATATGGTGATCGCCGTGAAACGATAACAGGGAACCCAATTTTGCGGCCGCTTTTTTTCAGGCCGCAGGTATAGAATATAAGGAGGAATCTCATTGTTTTCAAGCGATTTGCAGGCAATGACGGTCGTCCAGCTGCGCAAGCTGGCAAAGGAGAAAAATATCAAACTGGCAGCCGGCGTGGATAAAGCGGCGATCGTGCAAAAAATTGCCGACGCTCTCGGCGTGGACGAAGCGCCGGAAGGCAAGCAGAACGAAGCGCTGCAGGCGGCGCCGCTTTCAGCCGACGTAACGTCCGTCGAGCCAAGGGGCGATTTGGCCGAAAGCTACCGCTCGGCTTACCAGCAGGTTCGGCAGGCCCGTACCAATTTGATGAACAGACCCGCGGTGAAAAACACGCTGGGCAGGGAAGCGCAGGGGGCAAACCCGTCGCGTTTCGGCCCGCGCACGAATTATACCGCGTCATCGGCGTCGCCCGATTCCGACGGAACGTACGGCGCGCGCCAGCCCGAGCCGCCGCCCCTGCCCCAGAAGACCATCGACGGGTATAAACTCGGCTACCGTGCCGCGCAGCCGCGCGAATACGGCAGGCAGGAATACCGCAGCCAGGGCCGCATGGAATACCACCGGCCGATGTACCCCGCAGGCGCGAACACGCACAGCCCACAGCACAGCCGCAACAACGAAGTTTATTACAACGACGCGGTTTATAAGCCCGCGCGCGACCCCAAAATTATCGAAAGCCTTGAAAACGGCGAGATTCCCGATGCCCTCCAGGCGCAGGAAGGCGAACCTGGATCAGGCATTCTGGAAATCCTGCCCGACGGATTCGGCTTCCTCCGTTCGTCCTCACTGCTGCCCGGGCGCAAGGACTTTTACGTATCGGTCGCCACCATACGCCGCTACGATCTGCGCACGGGGGATTACGTGGAGGGCAAGGTACGCCCCGGCCGCGACCTGGATAAGTTCGCCGCGCTGATGTATGTGGAGAAGATCAACGGAAAACCCTACGATGCGGACACGGAACGTCCGCTGTTTGACGAACTGACGGCGATCTATCCCAACCGGCGCATCAAGCTGGAAAGCTGCGGCACCGAGACCAACTGGCCCATGCGCATTACCGACCTGATCGCCCCGATCGGGTTTGGGCAGCGGTCGATGATCGTCGCGCCGCCCGAAAGCGGCAAGACCGTCATGATGCAGGAGATCTGCAAGGCGATCAAGCAAAACGACGAAAACGCCGTACTGATGATGCTGTTGATCGACGAGCGTCCCGAAGCGGTCACCGAGGTACGGGACGCGCTGGAAGGCGTCGCCGATGTGTTCGCCACAACATTTGACGAAGCGCCCGACGCGCAGACCCGCGTCGCCGATACGATGCTGGAACGCGCCCAGCGTCTGGTGGAGCAGGGCAAGAACGTGATCGTGCTTCTGGACAGCCTCACCAAGCTCACCCGCGCATACCAGTCGGCAGCCACCCAGGGCAGCCGGACGATGACCAACACCGTCACGCCTACGGCGCTGGTTAAGCCCAAGCGTTTTTTCGGCGCGGCGCGCAACACCCGCGAGGGCGGAAGCCTGACTGTAATTGCGACCATCCTCACCAACACCGGCTCGCGCGTAGACGATATCATTTTTGAGGAGTTCAAGGGCACGGCGAATATGACGCTATGGCTGGATACGCCCGAGGATAACGAGCCGATGTTCCCCGTGATCGATATGCGCAAGTCCGGTACCAAGCGGGAGGACATGCTCATGGATCCCCAGGCGATTGAAAGCCTGAAGGCCGTACGTACGGTGCTTGGGAGCGCCACCAACCGCGAAGCGCTGGTACAGCTGATCGACATGATGTCCAAAACCGGCTGCAACGCCGATCTGTTCGTCAGGCTCAGGGATTGGGTTGCCCTCTGGGAGAAAAGCGGTTTCCTTTCAAAAAAATAATGTAATGATGCAGCCAAAAGCCGCCCGATACTGCCGGGCGGCTTTTCATTGCGCCCATTTGCGCCTGGACCACGGCGAAGGATTGGATTTCACGTAAAATCGTACGGATTGCCGACAGAGTGATTGCATAATTATGAAATTGTTATGAACTCCTTGTCCGGAGATTGACTTGCTTTACAAAATCAGATATCATGTTATTTGTGGGAGATTGCTGTTTCTTTATACGGCAAGACAGGGAATCGCCCTCGCTTCGGAGGGACACTTATTGAAAAGGAGATAGGGTTTATGAAGTATGAGGAACTGTTGAAGCAACGGATGAGCGACGAGAGCTACCAGAAACTGACAGCGCTCAAAAACGAGAAAGTGATGGAGTTTATCGGCTCTTTCGCCGAACACTGCGATCCCGCTTCGATTTATGTCTGCACGGACTCGGAAAGCGATATGCAGTATGTGCGTGATCAGGCCCTGAAGCTGGGTGAGGAAGTGACGCTGAAGTATCCCAAACAGACCATCCACTGGGATAGCTATAACGATCAGGCCCGCGATAAGAAAAACACCAAGTATTTAGTCAAGCAGGAGAATTTTGAGAGCATGAAAGCCCTCAACTCCGTTGAATATGAACAGGGTTACGCCGAGATCATGGAGATCTCAAAAGGCATCATGAAGGGCAAGGACGCGGTTGTGCTGTTCTTTTCCGAAGGCCCGACCGAAAGCCCCTTCACCATCCCCTGCGTGCAGTTTACCGACAGCTGGTACGTTGCCCATTCCGAGTATATTCTCTACCGCTCGGCGTACAGCCATTTCCTGAAAATGAAGGACGCGGAAAAGGGCGATTTCTTCCGCTTCATCCACTCCGCGGGCGAGCTGGACGAGAACAACAACACCAAAAACCTCGATAAACGCAGAATCTACATGGATACGCAGCACAACATCGTATACTCCATGAACGACCAATACGCGGGCAATTCCGTGGGTCTGAAAAAGCACTCCATGCGTCTTGCCATTTCAAAATCCGGCAAAGAGGGCTGGCTGTGCGAGCATATGTTCATCATGGCGGCCGTCAATAAGGATAAGGGCCGTATGACGTATTTCTCCGGCGCGTATCCCTCGGCCTGCGGCAAGACCTCTACCGCGATGATCCCCGGCGAGAAGATCGTCGGCGACGATATCGCCTATTTCCGCAACCTGAACGGCGAATTCCGCGCCGTGAACGTGGAAGCGGGGATGTTCGGCATCATCAAGGACGTCAACGCAAAAGACGATCCCGTGATCTTTGAAAACCTGATGAAGGACCAGGAAGTCATCTTCTCCAACGTCCTTATGGGGCCGGACGGCAAGCCTTACTGGCTGGGCATGGAAGTTGATTCGCCTTCGGAAGGCCGCAACCATTTCGGCGAGTGGCACGAAGGCGTGAAAGACGCAAAAGGCAACGAAGTCGGTATCGCCCACGGCAACGCGCGCTATACGATGCGGCTTGATTATCTGGACAATATCGACCAGGCCGGCTTTGAAGACAAAAACGGCGTGAAGGTCGCCGGCGTGCTTTACGGCGGCCGCGACAGCGATACCACCGTACCCGTGGAAGAGAGCCCCGACTGGAAAGACGGCATCCTGCTCAAGGCCTGTACGCTCGAATCCGAAACCACCAGCGCGACGCTGGGCGCGGAAGGCGTGCGCAGCCCAAGCCCGATGGCAAACCTCGACTTCGTATCCTACCCGCTTGGCCGCTACACCATGAACAACATCAAGTTCGGCGAAGGCGTCAAGGACACGCCGAAAATCTTCTCCAACAACTACTTTATGCGCGGTAAGGACGGCAAGTTCGTAACCTCCAAGCTCGCCAAAAAGGTATGGCTGCACTGGGCGGAAGGCCGCATCCACGGCGAGTACGACGCCTACGACACGCCCACCGGCAAGATTCCGATGTATGCGGATCTGAAAGCGCTTTTCAAGAAGTATCTGGACGAGGACTTCACCGAGGAAACCTACACCTACCTGTTTACCTTCCGCTGCACGAAGTGGATTGAGAAACTGGAGCGCACCAAGGCGTTCTTCTTGAAAATGGACGCCGATACCCCGCAGGAGATCTTCGCTTACTGGGACGCGGCGATCGCAAAGATCAACGCCGCCAAGGAGACCTTCGGCGACGAAATCAAGCCCGGCGCATACAAGGCGTAACGGCCGGCCGCGGTTTTGACTTGAACAAACCCATGACGGCCCGGATGCGCTAAAAGCGCGCATCCGGGCTTTTGCAGTCTCTGCCGGAACGTGCAAATAGGGTTGTAAAAGATTGCAAACGCAGGTCATTTCTTTGTTTCAGGTGTTGGTATTATGGTGTAAATATGATATAATCAAGTCTAATGGTTTGCCCGTGTTTGGACAAATCATGGGGGGCATGCAAGCCCTGGATCACAAGGAGGACGGACGCTTGAAGAAATCACAACGCGGTATGATGGGTTATGTGGTGCTGATTGCCGCATTCATCTTGATCGCTATGGTATTGAACGGCGGACTCGGTCAAACGGTGAATCTGCGTATTGAATATCCTGCGCTGCTCACGGCGATTGAGAACGACCAGGTCAAAGCGGTGGCGATTCGCGGCACCTCTCTGGTCGGATTATATACGAACACCACCATCGCGTCATCTGATTTTCCCGACAACAAATACGATTTTGAAACCACTATCGGCGACGATTTTATCCAAACCGTACGTCAAATTGCCGCGGATAAGGCCGGAAAACCGCTCGATGAGGTCAGCGTAGGCGATCTTTCGTTTACGGTGCAGTACCGCGCGCCTGTGGTCACCCCCTGGTACGTGGATTTCCTGCCGCTATTATTCATCGTTGCGCTGAGCATGGGGCTTTGGTATTTCCTGATCATGCGCCAGGGCGGCGGCAACTCCAAGGTGATGAATTTCGGCAAGAGCCGCGCGCGTATGAGCGACCCCACCAAGGTCAAGGTGACCTTCAAGGACGTTGCCGGGGCCAAGGAAGAAAAAGAAGAGCTTGAGGAGATGGTCGATTTCCTCAAGAACCCCAAAGCCTATATTGAAATGGGCGCGCGTATCCCCAAAGGCGTCCTGCTAGTAGGCCCTCCGGGAACCGGTAAAACACTGCTTGCCAAAGCCGTAGCCGGCGAAGCCAACGCGCCGTTTTTCTCCATCAGCGGTTCGGACTTTGTGGAAATGTTCGTCGGCGTCGGCGCAAGCCGCGTCCGCGATCTGTTTGACCAGGCCAAGAAGGCCGCGCCCGCGATCATCTTCATCGACGAGATCGACGCCGTCGGCCGTCACCGCGGCGCGGGGCTCGGCGGCGGGCACGACGAGCGTGAACAAACCTTAAACCAGCTCCTCGTGGAGATGGACGGCTTTTCCACCAACGAAGGCGTCATCGTTATGGCGGCCACAAACCGCCGCGATATCCTCGACCCCGCGATTTTGCGGCCCGGCCGTTTTGACCGCCAGGTGACCGTGAACTATCCCGATCTTCAGGGCCGCGTGGAAATCCTCAAGGTTCACTCCAGGGGCAAGACCCTTGGCAAAAACGTCGATTTTGAGAACGTCGCCAAGCGGATGCCGTTTTCCACCGGCGCCGATCTTGAAAACGTCATGAACGAGGCGGCGATCCTCGCCGTCCGTGACCGTAAAAAGAGAATTACGCAGAAATATCTGGTCGAGGCCATCAGCCGCGTGCAGATGGGTCCCGAAAAGAAGAGCCATAAAGTCACCGAGCGGGATAAGCTGACCGTTGCGTACCACGAGGCTGGCCACGCCGTGATCGCCAACGTATTACCTGAGTGCGACGATGTGCATCTGGTCACTATCGTGCCGCGCGGCCAGACCGGCGGCCATACGCTGAGCCTTCCCGCCGAGGAAGACGACAATATCTCAAAGACCAAGCTTTTGGGTATGATCACCATGGCGCTTGGCGGCCACGCGGCCGAAGAGGTTGCGCTGGACGATATTTACACAGGCTCCTCCAGCGACTTGAAACGCGCCACCGAACTCGCCCGCCGTATGGTCACGCAGTTTGGTATGAGCGAGCTTGGCACGGTGTACCTTTCCAGCGACAACGAAGTGTTTGTCGGCATGGAATTCGGGCAGAGCCGCGAGTTCAGCGAGTCGACCGCGGCCGCCATCGACGCCGAAGTGAAACGCATCGTGGACGAAGCCTACAAGCGCGCCGTGAAGCTTTTGGCCGATCATAAAAAGAAGCTTACGGGCGTAGCCGAAGCGCTGCTCAAGCATGATACGCTCAATCTGAAGGAGTTTGACACCGTCATGCGCGGCGAAGAACTGCCTGATGTGATCGAGCCCGAGTTTGCGGACGACGAACCCGAAGAAGAAAAGGAAGAGCCGATCCGCGAACTGCCGATCAAGGAGCACGCGCACGGCGAAGCCGAGCCGAAACCTGTTTTCTCCCAGCCGCATCCAAGTAACGCGGATGATAAAGAAACGTTTATTGAGCCGTGAAACCAGCCGTTGACTTACACATCCACAGCACCTTCAGCGACGGAACCTGTACGGTGGATGAAATCCTCGCGCTGGCGAAAAACGGCGGCATGCAAGTGATTGCGCTCAGCGATCACGATACCACAGACGGACTCGGGGTTTTGGCCGCCGCGCTGAAAGCCGACGCCGTCGAACTGAAATTTATCCCCGCGATCGAGATGTCCAGCGGTCCCAACGGACTGACCCACGTGCTTGGGTACGGCGTCAGTACACATTCCGAGCTTCTGGAAACGGAACTCGCGGCGCTACGGCGCAAACGTGTGGAACGTACGCGCCGTACGATCGCAGTCTTAAACCGGCTGACCGGTATTACGCTTTCCGAAGCGTTCTTGGAGCAGGCGGATGCGCAGGATCATACCGTGGGCCGTGCGCACGTTGCACGGCAACTGGTGGCAAGGCAGATCGTAGGATCGGTCGAAGAAGCTTTCGCTAAATATCTGGGTCTTGGAAAACCCGCTTTTATCCCGCTGGAGCACCTTTCCACGGAAGACGCGATCGGTACGCTTCGCAGATCGGGGATCGTGCCGGTGCTCGCGCACCCGATGCGCTCAAGCCTCCGGGGCGAGGACCTGGAAGACAAGGTCGTTCGCCTCAAGGATATGGGATTGATGGGATTGGAAGTATTTCACCCGTCGGCGTCCCGGGAAGACGCGCAATGGCTGTACAGCCTGGCACGCAGGTATCAGCTGCTGGTTACCGGCGGCAGCGACTTTCACGGCGACCGGAGCATGCATACCAAAATCGGCGAATACCCTTCGGGCTGGAATACCTGGCAGAAGGATGTAGATACCCTTTTAGCGGCAATCAACGGATCGGACGCCTAAAGGCAAAGGAGACTGTTGGATGTATTACCGCGGAAACCAACCACCCCAAAACCGGCCGCCGTCGGCAAATCAATGGAGTAATATCCAGCGGCAGGGCGCGCAGCCCGCTGATTTTCAGCGCGGCGGATATCCGCCGCCCCCGCCTGAAAAACCCAGAAAAAAGCGCAGTCTCCGCTGGCAGTTGATCAAGCTGCTGCTTGTGCTGATTCTGGTCGGCGCGGTTGGCGGCGGCATTTATATCGGCAAAGCCTATCTGGATGTAAAGCCCTATACTTCGGTATTTTTAGACGGAGTATCGGTCGACGGTATCAATCTGGGAGGTATGACCTGGGAAGAGGGGAATAACGCCGTTCGCAGCCAAATCTCGCAGGAGCTTGGCTCTTGGTATGTCAGACTGAAAAACGAGAACGCCACGTATCCCGACATCACAGCCGAAACCCTGAATATTCGCCGCGATCCGACCGAAGCGCTGGAAGCCGCCTGGGCGATCGGCCATGAGACGAGCGCTACGGACCGCAAGACGGTGTTTGAATTACAACAGGAACTGCAGCAAGCGCTGGCAAACACATACAGTTTTTCAAGCGTTTCCTATGACGCGGATACATCGCCGATTGACTATTATCTGACTCAGCTTGAAAACGGCGCTTATATAGCGCCGCAGAACGCTCAAATGCTTTCCTTCAATCCTGAAAGCTCCACGGAGCCGTTCACCTACCAGCAGGAGGTCGTGGGCCGCAGGCTGGACGTAGAAACGCTTAGAGCGCAGATCATGGAGATGGTAAACAACTTTGAATCGGGCGAGATCATGATGGAGACGGAAGCCATCCAGCCGGATATCACAGTTGCCGATCTGGAAAAGCTTTATACTCTGCGCGCACGCGCCGTAACGCCGATCGATTCCCATTCATCCGAACAACGCGACGCCAACATCGAAAGAGCGTTTGAGAAAATTAATAACCTGAACTTAAGCGACGGCGCGAAGTTCTCCTTCAACAGCGTCGTCGGCAGGCGGACGCTTGAAAACGGATTTTTCCGCGCATACGAATACAATTACGGCGAACTGGTGCTGGGCATCGGCGGCGGCGTGTGCCAGGCGAGCACCACGGTGTTTCTGGCGGCGATGCAGGCGGGTTTGGATTTAATCGACCATACCCCGCATTCCGAGAAGGTCAGCTATACCGATCTTGGCTTGGACGCGACCGTGACCGATACCCGCGGCGCGGAAAAGGATATGTCTTTCCGTAACAATTCCGGCGGGCAGATCTTCATCGCGGCGCACGTGATCACAGATCCAAGCAATAAAAAACGCAAGCTGTGCGAAGTCCGCATTTACGGGATTGATTTGGGCGATGTTACATATAAGCTGGAGACGGAAGTTGTCGAGGTTTTGCAGCCGTCAAGCACGATCGAGTATGTAGATGATAAGGACGGGACGCACGTTACCTACACAGACGAGGTTGCGCATAAAAGCGACGCGTCGGTGGGGTATATCATCGATACGTACCGCGATACCTATGTAAACGGTGTGAAAACCGCCCACGACAAATTAATGCGCAGCCGTTATAATGCGTCTCCCGAACAGTACTGGCAAGGCGTTACGCAGCGATAAGCGGTTTACCGCGGCTTTTTAGGGCCGCTTTTTTCCCAAAGACTGTATTGATCGTCGTTTTTTAAAGCCGACAGCATGGTTTCCTGCAAGTGTGGATACCGTTTGGCGAGCTCGGAAAGAAGCTCTTTCATCTCCTGGCGTTTCGTGTTGCCGTTGGCCGGACACGGATTATGCTGTACGGGGAGCGAGAGCTTTTTTTGCATGTGAATTACGTCCTTTTCCGGCATGTAAACCATCGGCCGGATGACGGTGATATCGGTACGGCTCATATAGGTTTTCGGATGGAATACATGAAAACGCCCTTCAAAAATCAGGCTCATCAGCAGGGTTTCCAGCGCGTCCTCGCGGTGATGCGCCAGCGCCAGCTTGTTGCAGCCCAGTTCCTTGCTCATATCGCACAGCATCGCCCGGCGCATTTTGGCGCACAGCGGGCAGGGGCTGCGGTCGTTGCGCAATTCAAATAATATTTGGTATAGGTCCGTATACCGTACGGTCAGCGGGATATCCTCCGCTTTGCAGAACGCTTCCACAGCGGAGGTATCGGGCGGTTCGGGGCCCATGGTGAGCATGATAGCCTGTAAGGAAAAATCGTTGCGTACCCTGCGGTACAGCGACAGCCCGTGCGCTAATAAAAGGCTGTCCTTGCCGCCGGAAACGCCGATGGCGATCCGGTCGCCCGGCTCGATCAGCCCGAAATCCTGGTCTGCGCGGCGTATGCGCCCCAGCGTCGTCTTCAATCCATCATCCGTCCCTTTCGTTTCGGTTCGATTATTGTATCATACCGCGCAGATTGTGCAAAGGCGGAACCGGGTTTCCGTTAGCGGAATATAAGCCCGGAGCCGTGTGGAGGACATGCACAGCTTGCATACAAGATGTGGAAAAATGCAAAATACAAACAAAAAACAGATTGACCTGCCGCTGAAACTACAATATAATACAGGACATACAAGGGGGTATATGCCGTTACAGCATTCATATGCTCTTTTGCCGTACTCTTTTAAAGGGAAACGGGGAAAAACAAAAACTTAGGAGGAAAAGGTATGAAAATGAAAAGGCTAGTTTCCATTCTACTTTGCGTCATGATGATCGCGATGGGCGTGTCCTTTGCAGCCGCAGAAGACACGATCAAAGTTGGCCACATCACCCCGCTGACCGGCGCGATCGCCGCTTATGGCGTCGCGGTGAGCAACGGCGTAAACCTGGCAGCGGCGGAAATCAACGCAGCTGGCGGCGTTCTTGGCAAGCAGATCGAAGTCATCACCAAGGACAACCAGTTTGACGTTGCCGAGACCATCAGCGCTTTCAACGCGCTCATGAGCGAGGACGTCGTCGCCATCATCGGCGCGATCGCATCTTCCAGAACTTCGGCAATCACCAGCCTGGCCAACGACGAGGGCATCGTGCTGATCACTGCCACCTCGACGGCCGATACCATCACCGAAGCAGACGACTACGTATTCCGCGCCTGTTTCAAGGACAGCTTCCAGGGCAAAATGTGCGCAGCGTATGCGGCGTCCCAGGGCTGGACCAAAGCGGCTATCCTGTTTGCGACCGGCGATGCGTATTCCTCCGGCCTGCGCGACGCGTTCGTAGCGGCGGCCCCCGAATACGGCATTGAAATCGTAGCCGAGCAGTCCACCTCCGATACCCTGGCCGTAGACTTCTCCTCGCAGCTGGCGACCATCGCAGCCTCCGGCGCCGAAGTTCTGTTTGCGCCCTACTATTATGACACGGTCGGCCCCAAGATCATCCCTCAGGCCCGTGAAGCCGGCTTCGAAGGCGCAATCATCGGCGCAGACGGATTCGACGGCACCCAGGACGTTGCCGTAGAGCCCCTGTCCGCGTATGAGAACGTGTACTTCACCAACCACTATTCTCCCGAAGATCCGTCTCCGGTCGTGCAGAACTTCATCGCCGCTTACACCGAAGCGTATGGCGCGGAGTCTTTGAACGCCCTGGCAGCCCTCGCGTATGACGCGATGTACATGGTCGCCCAGGCAATCGAGACCGCAGGTTCCACCGACCTCGACGCGATCCGCGACGCGATGGCGGGCATGCATTATGTCGGCGTTACCGGCGACATGACGCTGGACGAAACCGGCACGCCGGACAAATCCGTTGCAATCCTGACCTTTGCGGAGCAGGACGGCAAACTGGTGCAGAAATTCGTCACCTCGCAGAAATAAGGAAACCATCGTTTGGTATTTGGTGTGCGAAGGCGCCGCAAGGCGCTTTCGCACACAGCATTGTTTGGAAAGGCTTGATAACTGATGACAGAGTTCCTGCAACAGGTCATCATTGGACTTAGAATCGGCAGCGTCTACGCGTTGATCGCCCTGGGCTATACTATGGTCTACGGCATCATTCGCCTAATCAACTTTGCCCACGGCGAGTTCATCATGGTGGGCGGGTATACGCTGTTTTTCATGATTCCTGTTTTGATCGGCTTCGGCTTGCCGGCGTGGACGAGCGTATTTGTTGCCATCATCATATGCGCGATCGTCGGAATCCTGGCCGAACTGCTTGCATACCGGCCGGTGCGGAAAAAGGGAAACCGCATGACGGCCTTGATTACGGCGATCGGCGTCAGCCTGATACTGCAAAACCTCGCACAGGCGATTCCATTTATCGGACCCAATCCCAAGGCCATTACGCAGGATATCTTTCCATCAGGGCGTATTGACCTTTTCGGCGTGAATACAAATGCAACTGCCATCGTTACCATCGTGATCGCGGCGTTCGTCATGGTGGGACTGCAGCTGTTTATCCATAAAACAAAAATGGGCCGCGCGATGCGCGCGGTGTCCGAAAACAAAGCGGCGTCAACCCTGGTCGGCATCAACGTCAACAGAACGATCGTCGTGACCTTTGCCATCGGCGCCGGGCTTGCAGCCGTCGGCGCGCTGATGTACTGCGCGCAGTACCGCGCCGTGGTGACCACCATGGGTTCCATGCTCGGCCTGAAGGCGTTTGTCGCCGCGGTTCTTGGCGGTATCGGGGTCATCCCGGGCGCGATGCTCGGCGGCATCCTGATCGGCCTGATCGAAGCGCTGGTCACGGCGTATATCAGTTCGTCGCTTGCCAACGCCCTGGTATTCGTAGTGCTTATTATCGTGCTGCTTGTCAAACCCGCAGGCATCATGGGCAAGAATGTGGGTGAAAAAGTATGACAGATCTGCGGAAAAAATCTATCAGAGGCGTTTTGACCAACTCAACCATGATCATTCTGCTGATCGTTTTGGTCTTCATCCTTTCCGTAACGCTGAGCGATAACAATTACAGACGCAAACTCGTGCCGATTATCTGGCAATTGTGCATCTTCATCCTTCTTGGGACCTCGCTGAATCTGACCATGGGCTTTCTGGGGCAGCTGACGCTTGGGCACATGGGCTTTATGGGCATCGGCGCGTATACCGCCGCACTGACCTCGCTGGCGCTGGAGCGCGCCGGACTGTTCAGCGCGAATACCGCGTCGCCGATCATGCTGATCCTCGTGATGCTTGGATGCTGCGTGTTCGGCGCGATACTCGCGGGCCTTTTCAGCCTGCTGATGGGCATTCCCGCGCTGCGTATGCGCGGCGATTATCTGGCGATCGTCACGCTGGGTTTCGGCCTGATCATTGAAAACGTGATTTCAAACCTTCCGTTCGCGGGCGGCAACGGACTGGCGGAAGGCACGGCAAGTTCGGTGCTTTATAAAAACGGTCTCGGCCTGAAATCCGCTTTACAGGCGCAGTACGTGTATTTCCCGATCATTCTGACCATCGTCTGCGTCGCGTTTATGTTCATGTTTATCACGTCCAAGTACGGCAGAGCCATCAAATCCATCCGCGAGGACGAGATTGCTGCATCCGCTTCGGGCGTCAATACGACATATTACAAGATCCTTACCTTCTCCATTTCCGCGTTCTTCGCGGGGCTTGCGGGCGGGCTGTTCGCCATCTGCACCTCGACGCTGACAACCGCGTCGTTCACGTTCGCCAGTTCGTCGATCTGGAATTCGACCTTTATCGTGGTGCTGGTGGTGCTGGGCGGCATGGGATCGCTGACCGGGTCCATCGTCGCGGCGATCGGGATGTACGTACTCAACTACGAAATCAAAAACGGCGCGTGGGTGCAGGCGATGCCCGGTTTCCTGCAAAGCATCTTCGCGTTCCCGATGCTGATCTACGCGCTGGTGCTGACGGCTGTGATCATGTTCAAACCCTACGGCCTGATGGGCACGTATGAGTTCTCGCTTCGCAGACTTTTATTCCGGGAAAACAAACGCGCGATCGGAGGCGAAGCGAAATGAGCGATAAAGCTGTCATTTTGAAAACCGAGAATCTCGGTATCGCCTTCGGCGGTTTGAAAGCCGTCAACGATTTCAACATCGAAATCCTTCAGGGCGAGCTGGTCGGCTTGATCGGCCCCAACGGCTCGGGTAAAACCACGGTATTTAACATCCTCACGGGCGTGTACACCCCCACGGAGGGCGACGTTTACCTGATGGGCAAGAAAATCACGGGGATGAAAACCCACCGCATCGTACAGCATGGTATTGCGCGGACGTTTCAGAACATCCGCCTGTTCGGCGAAATGTCTGTGATCGAGAACGTCAAAATCGCCTTTACCAAGGATGTGAAATACAATCTGCTGGATACGATGTTCCGTTCGTCCAAATATTTCACCATCGAGCATCAGCTGGAAGAAAAGGCGATGGAGTGCCTGAAGATCGTCAACCTCGACGACAAGGCGAATTACATGGCAAAGAGCCTGCCCTACGGTCAGCAGCGCAAACTGGAAATTGCCCGCGCGCTTGCCACGGATATGAAGCTCTTGCTGCTGGACGAACCGGCCGCCGGCATGAACCCGACGGAGACGGCGGAGCTGATCGACTGCATCAACGATATCCGCAAGAAGTTCAATATCGCCATCTTCCTGATCGAGCACGATATGAGCCTTGTGATGAAGATCTGCGAACGCATCCAGGTCATCAACTTCGGCAATACCATCGCGCACGGCTATCCCAATGAGATCGCCCACAATCCGGACGTGATCGAGGCGTATCTCGGGGAGGAGACGGTAGAGAATGCTTAAAATCGACAATCTGGTTGTAAACTACGGCGCGATCCAAGCGCTGCGCGGGATATCGCTTGAGGTCAGCGAAGGCGAAATCGTATCGCTGATCGGGGCAAACGGCGCGGGAAAAACCACCATGCTGCACGCGATTACGGGACTAATTCCCATTAAATCCGGCAAGGTGCAGTATTTGGACAAGGACCTTCGTAAAATCAACGCCAGCGAGATCGTTACGTTCGGCCTCGCGCACGTTCCGGAGGGCCGCCAGGTCTTCACCCGCATGACCGTGATGGAAAACCTTTTAATGGGCGCGTATACGCGCAAGGATCACGCGGCCATCGCCAAGGATCTCAAAAAGGTATACAAGCATTTCCCGAGGCTGGAGGAACGCGCAAAGCAGATCGCCGGAACGCTTTCGGGCGGCGAGCAGCAGATGCTGGCCATGGGCAGGGCGATGATGTCCGCGCCCAAGCTGATCGTAATGGACGAGCCATCCATGGGCTTGTCGCCGATCCTGGTCAAGGAAGTGTTTTCGATCATCGAAGACATGCACAAAGAGGGCATTACCATCCTGCTGGTGGAACAGAACGCGAAAATGGCGCTGTCCGTCGCCAACCGCGCCTATGTGCTGGAAAACGGCAAGATCTCCATGTCCGGCGAAGCGCATGCGCTGCTGGACGACGAAAAGGTACGCCAGGCATATCTGGGCGCATAACGTAAACTTATATAAGCTTCAACGCTGCCTCTTTCGCCGCCTTCATGGCGGTGGGAAGGGGCAGCGTTTTGAGTTTATGTATATCCACCAACCTCGCGTCGTGATCGCTTAAAAACGCGGCGTCCGGCTTTTGCATGAGCTGAAAGTGAAGAACACTCATATTCCACACGCGGTGGGTGAATACATGGCGCGCTTGGCCAAGATCCGCGGCAAAGCGCGTTTCAAGACCGCGCTCCGCCCAGACGGATTGCAGATCGGAAGGATCGGTTACCGCCTCGACCAGCCCGAACACGTACAGGCCCTGCAGCAACCGTTCCCTTCGCCTGAAGACCAAAACGGCGTTTTCATACGTCATCAGACATACGGCGACCGATACATCGACCGGAGGCTTTTTCCGGTCGATAACCGGCAGGCTGTCCGCATCCCCGGCCAGGTTTGCGTCGCAGAAATACGCAATCGGACAGCCTTCACAGCGCGGGGACCGGGGAATGCATACCGTCGCCCCAAGCTCCATCAGCGCCTGGTTGAATTGCGATTCCTTTCCGCTTGGGATGGCGCCGATCAGCTTTTCGCGTATCTCGCGGATGACGGCGGGCTGGTTGACGTTCTCGCGGATTCCCATCAGCCGGGATGCGACGCGCTTGACGTTGCCGTCGATGGCGGGAACGGGTTCCCCGAACGCGATGCTGGCGATGGCGCCGGCGGTGTAGTCGCCGATTCCTGGCAGCTTCTTGAGCTCGGAATAGCCTGCGGGGAAGACGCCGCCCATGGACTGCGAAACGATTGTAGCCGCTTTGTGCAGGTTGCGTGCGCGGCTGTAATACCCGAGCCCTTCCCAGGCTTTCAGTACGGCCTCTTCCGGTGCGTCAGCCAGCGCGTGGACGTCTGGAAACGCCTGTAAAAAGCGATTATAATACGCGATCACAGCCTCTACGCGCGTCTGCTGGAGCATGATTTCGGAAATCCACACGGCGTAGGGGTCGCCGGTGCGCCGCCATGGCAGGTCGCGTTTGGCAATTTCATACCATCGTATCAGTACCTTTGCCCATCCGTTTTGCGGGGCCAAATATTCCATCTCCCGGCTGCGCCGAAGCGCAGGAAATAATAAGGGTTCCATTGCATTGTAACATGGTCTGCAGCGATCGGCGGGGGAGTATGCAAACTTATTCAACTTGCACAAAAACAGATGGCTATTTTTGAATTAAATAGCTCTTGCGAAATCGGATGAAAAGGCGTAAACTAACAGTGCTGTTAGCACTCGGTCTAGTTGAGTGCTAACAACGGCCAAAAACAATCAGCAAATCAAATATGGATAGGGAGGCACTATACATGAAGGTAAAACCCCTGGGCGACCGCGTGGTCATTAAGAACCTGGAAATGGAAGAAACCACCAAGAGCGGCATTCTTTTAACCAGCGCTGCCAAGGAAAAGCCGCAGATGGCGGAAGTCATCGCCGTCGGCCCCGGCGGATTGGTGGACGGCAAAGAGGTCAAGATGATCGTTCAGCCCGGGCAGAAGGTGATCTACTCCAAGTATGCCGGCACCGAAGTGAAGCTGGACGACGAAGAGATCATCATTGTCCGCCAGAGCGATATTCTGGCAACCGTGGAATAACGGGCATAGAATTTTAGGAGGGACAAGATTATGGCAAAACAACTGAAATACGGTGAAGAAGCCCGCCGCGCGCTGCAAAAAGGCGTAAACGCCCTGGCCGATACCGTCAAGATCACCCTGGGCCCCAAGGGCCGCAACGTGGTGCTCGATAAGAAATACGGCGCTCCGCTGATCACCAACGACGGTGTGACCATCGCCAAGGAGATCGAACTGGAAGACGCCTTTGAAAACATGGGCGCGCAGCTTGTAAAGGAAGTCGCCACCAAGACCAACGACGTCGCTGGCGACGGAACCACCACCGCTACGCTTTTGGCGCAGGCCATCGTGCGCGAGGGACTTAAAAACCTTGCCGCGGGTGCAAATCCGATGATTTTGAAGCGCGGCCTGGAAGGCGCCGTCAACACGGCGGTTGACGCCCTGCGCGAGCTGAGCCAGCCGATTTCTTCTAAACAGGAAATCACCCAGGTCGCCAGCATTTCCGCGTCCGATGAAACCATCGGCGAGCTGATTTCCGAAGCGATGGAAGTCGTCGGCAAAGACGGCGTTATCACCGTGGAAGAATCCAAAACCATGAAGACCGAGCTGACAACCGTGGAAGGCATGCAGTTCGACCGCGGCTACGCCAGCGCGTACATGGTCACCGATCCCGATAAAATGGAAGCGGTTTTGGAAAACCCCGCCATTTTGATCACCGACAAGAAAATCTCCAACATTCAGGAGATTCTGCCGATTCTGGAACAGGTTGTGCAGGCGGGCAAGAAAATGCTCATCATCGCCGAGGACATTGAAGGCGAAGCGCTGGCTACGCTGGTGCTGAATAAACTGCGCGGCACGTTCAACTGCGTCGCGGTCAAAGCCCCCGGCTTCGGCGACCGCCGCAAGGAAATGCTTCGCGACATCGCGGTGCTGACTGGTGGCCAGGTGATTACCGAAGAGCTGGGCCTCCAGCTTAAGGAAGCCACCATGGATATGCTGGGCGAAGCCCGCCAGGTGAAGGTGGACAAGGAAAACACCACCATCATCGAAGGCGCAGGCGAAAAAGCCGAAATCGATGCGCGCGTGAAATCCATCCGCAAGCAGATCGATGACACCACCAGCGATTACGACCGTGAAAAGCTGCAGGAACGTCTGGCGAAACTCGCCGGCGGCGTAGCCGTTATCGCGGTTGGCGCGGCCACCGAAGTGGAGATGAAAGAGCGCAAGCTTCGTATCGAGGACGCCCTGGCGGCAACCCGTGCGGCAGTCGAAGAAGGTATCGTGCCCGGCGGCGGCATCGCTCTTTTGAACGTACTTGACGCCGTGAAGGGCGACCTGAAGAAATTCGACGGCGACGCCAAGACCGGCGTGGACATCATCCTGCGCGCACTGGAAGAACCGCTGCGCCAGATCGCTGAGAACGCGGGCATTGACGGCAGCGTGATCGTGGACAAGATCAAGAACTCCGGCAAGAAGGGCTACGGTTTCGACGCCCTGAAGGCCGAGTATGTGGACATGGTGGAGCGCGGCATCATCGACCCGACGAAGGTCACCCGTTCGGCGTTGCAGAACGCGGCCAGCATTGCGGCCATGATCCTGACTACCGAAAGCCTCGTCACCGATATCCCCGAACCGGAAGCCCCCGCGGCTGCGCCGGGCGGCGGCATGGGCGGCATGGGTGGAATGTATTAACATAGGAAAACTTTAAAAGACCGGGATAAGCATCCCGGTCTTTTTATATAGTTGAATTTAACGTTTAGTATTTCTTCGCTACAGAATCGCGGATAATCAGGTCGATATCCAGCACGTGCGATTCGGCGGACGCAAAGGGATTTTCCATCCTGTGCTTGAGTATGTTTACGGTCAGGGCGGCTTTTTTGTCCAAATCCTGCGCGATGGTCGTCAGTTGCGGCGAAGTCTGCATGCTGATCTGCACGTTGTCAAACCCGATGATGGAAAGCTGCTCCGGTACGCGTATATTGCGCTTGGACAAGCCGCTGATGATGGAGGCGGCCGTCTGATCGCTGTTGACAAACGCGGCGCTGATGGACGGGAGCAGCTTGATCAGCGCATGCACAGCCTTGTCGGCGGACGCTGGGTCGCTGGCGGAATCGACGACGATGCGGTGCTCTTTTGGCAGGGTAAGCCCGTTTGCGGAAAGCTTGTCGGTAAAGCCCTTGATGCGGTGCTGGATGACGCTGTGCGCGTAATCCGGCGGGCCGACAAATGCGATAGAACGGTGACCTTGCTGCAGCAGATAATCCGCGGCTATCTGCGCGCCTTTATAATCGTCGATGCCGACGCTGGAGATACTGCGCACCGTGCTGTAACTGTCGATGAACACCATCGGGATGCTGCTCTGGGCGTAAATCTCTTCGATCTCGTCGTCGAACATGCCCAGAAAGATCGCGCCCTGCACGTTCCAAGACCGCAGCGTACGGGAGATATCCGCCTGGCCTTCCACAAGGTTGACCATCGCATAGAACCCGAGATCCTGTATGCGCTGCGTCATAGAGCCAAGCAGCGTGGCGTTGTGCATGCTCGACAGAGAGTTTTCTCCGCGTATATTGCGCAGCATGACGGCAATGATGTTGGAATTGGCTTTGGCCAGCCCCCGCGCCGTTTCATTCTGCACGTAGTTGCGCTTGCGGATGATATCCTGGATAAGCTTTGCCTTTTCTTTGGAGACTTTGTGCAGGTTCCCGTTGACAACGTTGGAAACGGTCATGATGCTTACGTTCGCTTCCTTCGCGATATCTTTCAGTGTTGCCATAAAGCTTTCCTCCTGTCTTCATCCGTATAATAGCGGGGGTATTAAGCCTAAATAGTAGGTTTAATTAAACCTATTCTACCACAATACGACAAAAATGCAATACCTTGCAAGAAATTATCAAAATCAAAAAATCCTTTATGAATCAAGGATAATAGGGATATTAAAGAAGTAAGTATAAAAATAATTTCCGAAAATATGATTTTACCTGTTGACATGTACTGGGATTCTGCGTATACTGTGGTTAGTATAGCGCTAAACCATGAGAGCAAATTGAATAATCGAAAGGATGACACCCATGAAAAAAACTCTTCTGCTATTGCTGACCCTCGCTCTGAGCATTTCCCTGCTTATGGTATCCGTCGCTTTTGCGCAGGATAACGCCATCACCTACGAGGCGGGAACTCCTGTCAACAACGGCGAACCCATCGAAATCGAACTCTGGTACTGGACCGGCGCGGCAAACCTGTTTACCGCACTGGCCGATTCCTACATGGCAGTACATCCCAATGTAACGATTACGCTGGTGGAAAATCCATGGGATCAGTACTGGACGAAGCTGCCGCTCGCGCTCCAGGGCAGCGACGGTCCCGCGCTGTTCAACGTGCACAACAGCCAGCATGACAACCTGATCGGCTACATGGCGCCTTACGACGTTGCGCTGGAAGACCTGGAAGCCGATTACATCGGCGTTTCCGCGCACGTGATCGACGGCAAGGTCTATTACACCGATTACGGCCTGATGACCGCGACCATGTACTACAACAAGGACTTGTGGGAAGCCGCGGGCTTGACCGAAGCCGACATCCCCACGACCTGGGACGAATTCCGCGAAGTCGCCAAGAAGCTTACCATCCGCGACGCTAACGGCGATCTTGTTCAGGCGGGTTTCAGCTTCAACGGCGGCGCGCAGGGCGACGTGCTCGGTTTGCAGTACCAGTACGGCCAGAACCTGTTCACAGCCGACGGAACGCAGGTCACCTTCAACAACGACGCCATCAAGGCCGTCGTGCAGCGGATGAAGGATTTCTATGAAGTCGACGGAATCGGCGACTACAACTTCGGCAACAACTCCGGCGATAACTTCGGCCAGGGCATGGTAGCGATGTATATGGGCTGGGGCTTCATGCACAACGTGCTTGCAACCAACTTCCCCGATCTCACCTTCGGCAACTTCGAGATTCCGACCGTGACTGAGGAAGTACCCTACGCCTATAACCGCTACAACGGCGAATCGACCTTCGGTGTCAACAAAAACGCCTCTGCGGAGCAGCAGGCCGTGGCGCAGGATATCGTGAAGTTCTTCCTGGCCAGCGACGATCTGGTCAAGCAGTTCTGCCTTGCCAACTCCGTATTCCCCGCCAAGAAATCGCTAGGATCGGATGCGGACATCCTGGGCGTTTCGAGCATCGCGGTGCTTGCCAACCACATCGACCGCTACATCTGGCCCGGCACGATGCCAAGCGCCGTGGAGAACAACATGAAGATCGCGCTTGAGGACATCTTCTATAACGGCGCGGACCTCGCAGCCGCTCTTAAGAGCGCGGAAGACACCTGTAACATGGAACTGGCGACGACGGATTTCGTCTCGGTGGAATCCCAGTATCAATACGCTGGTGAAGCGAAGTAATTCGTGATATTCTTTAGGTAGACGCGGCGGGTGGATGCGCTTGCTTCCACCCGCTTTTCACACCAAAGGAGCTGCCCCGCCATGAAAATCCTTCGGATGCCGTCAAGACCGCTGCAAAGCAGAAGCGAACACATTCTTCGCAACACGGTCGTATTCTTTTTAATCGCGTTTTTCATCACCTTTTTCTTTGCGCCGATCATCATCGCGCTTGTTGGCAGCTTTCATCTGTGGAATCCGCTTAAAGGCCTGTTCAAATTCAACGGCCTGACCAACTGGACGACCGCGTTTCACAGCAGCCTGTTCTGGCGTTCGATGATCAATACGGCGTATTACTGCGTTTTGGCCGTCGTCGCGCGCGTAGTGATCGGCATGGCGCTTGCAAGTGCGCTGTTTTCCAAGCTGACGGTAAAAAAGTCGCTGTTTCGCACGCTGTACTATCTGCCGACCATCACGCCGATGATCGCCGTCGCCTTCGTTTGGAAGTTCATGTTCCAACCCCAGTTCGGGCTTTTGAATCAGGTGCTGGGAACGCAAATCAACTGGCTGTTTGATTCCCACTACGCTATGTCCGCGATTTTACTGCTGACGATATGGAAGGATTTCGGTTATGCCGTGGTGATTTTGCTCGGCGGCATGTACGCGCTGCCGGCCGATTGCTACGAGGCAGCCGAGATCGACGGCGCATCCAGCAAACAGCGTTTCTTCTATATCACGTTGCCGCTGCTCAAACCCACGACGTTCTTTTTGGTCATTACGTCGCTGATCGCATATTTCCAGAACTATATTCCCGTCATGGTACTCACCGAGGGCGGACCCGGAACCGCGACCTACGTTGCCTCCTATATTATTTACGATCAGGCGTTTGTGAAATACAACTTCGGCTATTCATCGGCGATTTCGTTCATCCTGTTTTTGATCATCGCGCTGCTTACCCTGCTGTCGTTTCGCACCAACGGGATGCTGGAGAAGGGGGAGCGCGCATGAGCAGGCAAAAGCTATCCCGGTGGATCTTGATGTTCCTGCTGACGGCCGGCTGCGTGGCGACCACGCTGCCTTTCCTGTGGATGCTGAGCTCATCGTTGAAAACCAACGCTGAAATCAGCGCGCTCAGTCAGCGTTTCCTGCCGCAGGCTCTGAACCTTGAAAATTACCGGAACGTGTTCTCCAAGCTGAATTTTCTGCGGTATTTTGCAAACAGCTTGTTTTACGCAGGATCGCTGACGCTGATCACGGTCTACACCAGCTCAATTTCCGGCTTTGTGCTGGCCAAATACCGGTTCAAAGGCCGTGAAACGCTGTTTGGCGCGATCATCGCGACCATGATGGTACCGGGCGTTGTAACGATGATCCCGCGATATAGCATCATGCAGGGCCTGGATCTGCTGGATACATACCGCGCACTGCTGATTCCCGCTTTTTTTACGTCGTTCGGTATTTTCCTGATGCGGCAAAGCTGCAAGGGGATCCCCGACGAGATGCTGGAAGCGGCGCGTATCGACGGGGCGAACGAGTATTACATTTTCCACCGCATCGTGTTTCCCATGCTGCGCAACGCCGTATCCAGCATTGCGATCTTTCAGTTTTTGTGGGCGTGGGAAGATTATCTCTGGCCGTACCTGATGATTCGATCCCAGGATAAGCAGGTGCTGAGCGTCGCCCTAAACATGTTCTCCGGCAGGTTTTCCACGGATTACGCGGGCTTGTTCGCCGCCACGGCCATTACCATTATTCCCGTGATTATTTGCTATCTGATCTTCCAGCGCCGGTTTATCGCCGGCATATCCTCGGCAGCCGTCAAGGGCTGACCGCGTTTGACTGAACAGGGAGGAACCAAACGATGTTCAATCCGGATGTAAAACTGCTTCGCGGCAAAGTGATCTATGCCGTTTATGTGCGCCAATACAGCCCGGAAGGTACGTTTGCGCAGGTGCGCCGGGATCTTAATCGTATCCGGGACCTCGGAGTGGACGTGATTTGGTTTCTGCCGATCCACCCCATCGGGGTGAAAGGCCGCAAGGGACAGCTCGGCAGTCCGTATGCCATCCGTGACTACCGTGCCGTCAACCCGGAGCTGGGCACATATGAAGAATTTGCCACGCTGGTGGAGGATATCCATAAGCTGGATATGCAATGCCTGATCGACGTCGTGTACAACCACACGTCCCCGGATTCCGTGCTTGCCTCTGAACACCCGGAATGGTTCTATAAAAAACCGGACGGTTCGTTCGGCAACCGGGCGGGCGCATGGCTTGACGTGATCGACCTGGATTATTCCCATCGGGATCTCTGGGATTATCAGATCGAGACGCTCAAGCAATGGGCGAAGATTGTAGACGGGTTCCGCTGCGACGTTGCGCCGTTGATCCCGCTGGAATTCTGGCAGCGGGCAAGGCGGGAAGTGGAAACCGTTCGGCCGGGCTGCATCTGGCTGAGCGAATCGGTCGAGCCCGAATTTACGGTGGAAAACCGCGCGCGGGGCATGGTTAGCCTGTCCGACAGCGAAATCTACCAGGCGTTCGATGTCGCTTACGATTACGACGTCTATGGAGACTTTATCAACTGGATTACGGACAAGCAACCGCTTTCCCGGTATGTGGAAGCGCTCAACAGACAGGAAGCGATCTATCCGGAACACTATGTGAAGCTGCGGTTTCTGGAGAACCATGACCGACCCCGTGCCGCGTTCCTGTTCCCGGACGAAAAATGCCGCCGCAACGCGACCGCTATGCTTTACTTTCTCAAGGGAACGACGCTTTTATATAACGGGCAGGAGGTCTCCGCCGTCAGCAGGCCCAGCCTGTTTGACCGGGATACGATCGACTGGGAAAGCGGTAACGATATCTCCGCGTTCCTGCGCGGACTGTACCGGATCAAGCGGCATCCTTTCTTTGCGCGGAGCGCCGGGTACCGTGTTATCAACAGCGGCAACGGCATCCTGCAGGCGATCTATACCAAGGGAAATGCGCAGATGACCGGTATCTTCAGCCTTCGGGGCAATACCGCCATGCTGGAAACGCCCTGCGCGGACGGCCGCTACCGAAACCTGATCGACGGCAGCGCCGTGCATGTCGAAGGCGGCCTGACGTTTACAGGCGGCGAACCGATCATATTCTGTACGGATGGGGACGAAACGTATGACGACTGGAAATAAACAGATGACAGGGTGCGTGCAGGGTTCCCGCTACCGCATCACAGTGCTGACGGACCGGCTGATCCGCCTGGAATACGATGAAAGCGGCAGGTTTGAGGACAGACCGACGCAAACCGTCGCGTCCCGCGTGTTTCCGCCCGCGCCGTATCGGCTGTGGCGCACGGAGCGGGGGATCGAGATCCATACCGGAAGCCTGATCGTTTTCTATGATGAGAAACCATTTTCTCCCACGGGTCTGCAGATCGAAAACCGCAGCGCCTGCGCTGGCATCTACTGCACATGGCGGTACGGCGACAAACTGACGGAAAACCTCGGCGGGACCGCGAGGACCCTGGACGAGGCGGACGGCGCGGTGGAGCTGGAAGACGGAATTTTATCCCGCCTGCAGGGATATTCCGTGCTGGACGACAGCCGTTCCTGGGTTTTAACGGACGATGGCTGGATCACGCCTCGGGCGGAAGGCGTTAAGGATTTGTATTTTTTCGGGTACGGCTTTGCCTACCGGGACGCGCTGAAAGATTATTTCCGCCTCAGCGGACCGACGCCGCTGCTGCCGCGCTATGCGCTTGGCAACTGGTGGAGCCGCTATCACGCGTATTCGGATCAGGAATACCTTGCGCTGATGGATCAGTTTGCGGAAAACGGAATTCCGCTGAGCGTATCCGTCATCGATATGGACTGGCACATTACCGACCCTCAAAATGGAGGCAAGGGGTGGACGGGCTATACGTGGAACAAAGACCTTTTCCCGGATCCGCCCGGATTTTTGCGGAATCTGCACGGGCGCAGGCTGAAAACCACGCTGAATCTCCATCCCGCCGAAGGCGTGCAGCCGCATGAAACCGCGTATGAGGAGATGGCGGACGCGCTGCACAAAGACGCCGAAAACCGGCAGCGTATCCCGTTTGCTTCTTCCGATCCGCAGTTCATGGACGCTTATTTCCGCATCCTGCACCATCCGCTGGAAGAGGAGGGCGTCGACTTCTGGTGGATCGACTGGCAGCAGGGCAAGCTGTCCGACGTCAACGGCCTGGACCCGCTGTGGGTGTTGAACCATTTTCACATCCGGGACATGGAAAACAGGGGAAAGCGCCCGCTGATTCTCTCCCGTTATGCCGGCGCCGGCAGCCACCGCTACCCCGTAGGGTTTTCCGGCGACAGCATCATCAGCTGGGAGAGCCTGCGGTTCCAGCCTTATTTCACGGCGACGGCGTCCAATATCGGGTTTGGATGGTGGAGTCATGATATCGGCGGGCATGCCAACGGGATGCGGGACGACGACCTGCAGGTGCGCTGGCTGCAATTCGGCGTGTTTTCACCGATTCTGCGCCTGCACAGCTCCGTCAGCGTGTTCAACCGCAAGGAACCCTGGATGTATGAGCCGGTGATCCGGGATATCATGATCCGCGGCCTGCGGCTGCGCCATAGGCTGATCCCGTACCTGTATTCCATGAACTACCGCTGCCATGCCCAGGGCGAACAGCTGATACAGCCCATGTATTACGCGTACTCGGAAAGCCCGCAGGCATACCGGTATCAAAACCAATACAGCTTCGGGGACAGCCTGACGGTGTGTCCGATTACGGAACCGCTGCACAGTACACTGCGCATGAGCGGCGTAACGGCCTGGCTGCCGGAAGAGACGTATTTTGATTTCTTTACCGGATTCCGTTACAGCGGGAACTGTGAAATAAAACTGTACAGGACGCTGGAAACCATTCCGGTGCTTGCCAAAGCCGGCGCGGTGATCCCGATGACGCAGAAAAAGGAAATTGCCGGAAACGGCGTCAGGCTGCCGCGGGCACTGGACATTCTGGTCTATGCGGGCGCCGACGGCAAGCACAGCCTGTACGAGGACGACGGCGAAACGCCGGCATTCAGCACCGGGGACTACGCATTTACCGAATTGGCGTTTGCATGGCGTACCGGCGGCGCGACGCGGTTTACCATCCAAATGCCGGAAGAGAAAGCCTGGCTTCCGGACCTTCGGGAGTTTGCCGTGTCCTTTATCGGCGTGATCCAAAACGCAGATGTAACGGTTACGGTGGACGGAGAATCGCTTGAAAACGTACCCGTGCGTTACGATTCCCGCATGCACAAGCTGACAGTCAATCTGACGAGTATCCCCTGCGGGGCGCGGGCGGAGATCGTATTTGTCAAGGCGCTGGAACTGGCGGACAACGATACGGTTCAGGCATGCTTTGAAATCCTCAACCGGGCGCAAATCGCGTTTGAACAGAAGGACAGAATCTATCAGATTATCAAAACACAGAGCGATATGCGCGTGGTGCTGCACAGCCTGAATTCAAGCGGCATCGGCAAGGAACTGCTGGAAGCGCTGACAGAGATATTGCTTGCGTAAAAGGGTTTCGCGGCCGAAAACAGAATAAAAAGATCAATGTTTATAATCTGAAGCGGGAAGAGGAACAAAGCATTGATCAGCAAGACAAAAAAGGAACTGACCACGCAGGAAATCAGATCGCTTTGCGCGTCCGCGGGATTTCCGGCCGTTGAAAATATCCACGCGCTGGGCGCGGGGGAGTTCAACGCGGTATATGCGTTCGACGCGGACGGAAAGCACTACGCGCTGAAAATCGCACCGTCGGCGGACACGCCCGTGATGACCTACGAAACGGACATGATGCGATCTGAACTTCTTTGGTATGAGCAGATGAGAACGCATACCGATATCGCGCTTCCGGAGCTCGTATATTCCGATCTTTCCCGGTCGATGCTTTCGTCGGATTTCTTTGTCATGAGCCGTATATCGGGAAAGCAGATGAACGAGACGCAGTTCACGCCCGAGGAGCGGGAAAGGGCGGACGCGTTTCTGCCGCAGATCGCGGCGAAACTGCACCATATCCATGGCGGCGGCTTCGGGTATCCGCAGAACGGCCTGCACGATACCTGGGCAAAGGCGTTTTACGCTATGACCGAAGCGATGGTGGAAGACGCGGCGAAAATGGGGCAATCCTGCGAGAACGGTGAGAAGACCCTTGCGCTTATCCGCAAGCATCAGGCCGTGCTGGAGCGTGTGCCCTGCCGTATGGTGAACTTCGATCTGTGGGAAGCCAACGTGATCTGCGAACCGGAGGGAAGCGGGTTCCGCTTTGTGATGATCGACCCGGAACGCGGTTTCTGGGGCGATCCGATCATGGATTTCAACTGTTTCGGATTCGGAAAACCGCTGCGCGAGAAGCGGGAGGGGTTAAAGCTTTACAACAGCCTGGCCGAACAGCCGGTTTCAGCCGGCAGCGGGGAGGAAACCCGCAATGCGTTCGCGCAAGCGTATCTGGGCGTTATTATGGAAGTGGAACGCTACTATCGCTATGTTCCGGGAGACGAAGGATGGACGCGCAACGACAGGGTGTGTGAATTCCTGTTTAAAAACGCATTTGCTTGTCTAGATGAAACATCCGGTTAATAATTTGCCGGTTGACAAATCCATAATTTGCCGATTATACTATGGATACAGTTTGCTATTCATAGAAGACTTGTTTAGCAATGTAGCAACGTAGGAACGCATCTGTTTGCAATGTAGCACGGTAGGATAGTAGGGCAAAGACACATGAAGAGCACTTCTCTTTTGTAAGTCTTTTGCAGGCTATCTGCAACAAACAAAAAGGAGTGTATTTTTGTGTCGAAAAAACCCTCTGCCAGGATCCTCTCGGTCATTCTTCTCTGCGTCCTGATCTTCGTTTCCGCCGTGTCAACAGCGTCGGGCGAATCGGCGAAAACGTACCAATTCAACCTTGCCCACTTCTTCCCGGGCACGCATCCGGCCGAAACCGCGTTTATTCAGGGCTGGATTCAAGCCGTTGAGGAAGCGACCGACGGGCAGGTCAAAATCACAAGCTATCCCGGCGAAACGCTGCTCAAAGCGGCGGATATCTATAACGGCGTCGTGCAGGGCATCGCGGATATCGGGCTTTCGTGCTTTGCATATACCAGAGGCCGTTTCCCGGTTCTGGAAGCCTTCGAGCTTCCGGGCATTACCTATGCCAATTCAAAGTCCGCCAGCATGGTGGCGTGGGAAGGCATCCAAACGCTCAATCCCGCCGAGGTGCAGGATACGCATCTGATGATGGTCATCGCGACCGGCCCGGGAGACCTGTTCACAAAGACTCCCGTTCGTACGCTTGCCGACCTCCAGGGCATGGAAATCAGAGCCACGGGCTTAAGCGCGACGACGATTTCCCTGCTGGGCGGTACGCCGGTCGCCATGGCACAGTCGGAAACCTATGAAGCGCTGCAAAAGGGCGTCGTCAAAGGAAACCTGTCCCCCGTGGAAGTGCTCAAGGGCTGGAAGCATGCGGAAGTCACCAAGTATATTACGCTGACGCCGTTCCTGTATAATACGCTGTTCTTTGTCACCTTCAATCTCGATAAGTGGAACTCCATGCCGCAGGAACTTCAGGACAAGGTCACCGCGGCGACGGCCAAGTTCCATGAGGAAGTCGGCATCGGCCTTTGGGACGCGCAGAACGCGCCTGCGATGGACTATGCCGTGAACGAGATGAACATGGAAGTCATTACGCTGTCCGATGAGGAAGCGGCAATCTGGATTGATAAAGTCAAGCCCCTGCAGGAGGAGTACAAGGAAAACGTCGCGGACCTGACGGACGTTGACGTGATCAGCTTCATTAATGAACTGGCCCAGAAGTACAACCTGGAGTATGCAGGCGATTGATTAAGAAAACGATGTTAACGGTTTTGACTGAATCAGGCCAATAACGCACAATAGCCTTTGCCTTTATTCACAGACTGTGGATAAGGGCAAAGGTTTTCCAAGGTACACAATGGAATTCGGAGGGGAACATGTTCGACCGCATCAATCGTTTTGTCAAAAAGGCCGCCAAGGCGCTGGCGGAAATTGCCGGATGGTTTCTGTTCGCCTGTATGCTTATCGTGACGTTAAACGTCATCTTACGGAAATTATTCAACAGCCCGCTGCTGGGCACGTACGAGTGGGTCGGGATCTTGACCGCCGTCATGATCAGCCTCGGGCTTGCATACTGCGCCATTGTGGGCGGCCATATTGCGATTGACTTTATCGTCAACAAAATGAAACCCGGCATGCAAAGAGTGGTCGCCATCATCTGCGGCGGGCTGGCGTGCCTTGTCATGGGCGGCGTTGCGGTCAGCATGTTCCAGTACGCCAATAAGCTTGCGCTGGCCGGCGAAGTCTCTCCGACGACAAAAATACCGTTTTATCTGTTTGTCTATATCGTCGGCGTCGGGTTTGTGGTATTGCTGGCAGTACTCATGCTGGATGTGGTTAAAAACGTTCGGAGGAAAAATTCGCATGAGTCCTGAAGTGATCGGCCTGATCGGCATCATATTATTTCTGGTTTTGATTGCGCTGAAAGTACCCATCGCTTTTGCCATGATCATATCGGGGTTTTTGGGATTTGGTACGATCGTCTCGTTTCCCGCGGCCATCAGCCTGCTGCCAACGGAAATCTACAGCAATTTTTCGTCCTATTCTCTAAGCGTGATCCCCATGTTTATCTGGATGGGGTTTATTGCCTATCATTCCGGCATCGGTGCGGGACTGTTTCGCTTTGCAAACAAAATGGTGGGGCATAAACCGGGAGGTCTCGCCATGGCAACGCAAGCCGCCTGCGCGCTCTTTGGCGCGATCTGCGGATCGAACACCGCGACTGCCGCAACCATGGGCGCCATTGCGCTTCCCGAAATGCGGAAGTATGGATACGATGATTCGCTGTCTTCGGCAAGCATCGCCGCCGGAGGCGCGCTGGGCGTCATTATTCCCCCCAGCGTAATCTTTATTGTGTATGGAATTGCCACGCAGCAATCGATCGGCAAGCTTTTTATCGCGGGAATTATCCCGGGCATTCTGCTGATGCTGTTTTATATGCTGGCTATTTATATCGTCGTCAAGCGCAGACCGTCCATCGGCCCGGTCAGTGTAAGAGCCGGATGGAGGGAACGGTTTCACACCTTGGGGGACGGCCTTTTTGAAGTCCTGTTGATTTTCCTCATTTCCCTGGGCGGGCTTTTTGCCGGTTGGTTTACGCCGACGGAAGCCGGTGCGATCGGTACGGCAAGCATACTGCTGGTGACCGTACTTAGGAAACACTTGAATCTGGAAAAACTGCGCAAGTCAATGAGGGACACTGTACGGACATCCGCTATGATTATGCTGATGGTCGCGGGCGCGATGGTGTTCGGCAGGTTTATTGCCGTCAGCCGTCTGCCGATCTTTCTGGCGCAATGGGCGGCCGGTCTGCCCCTGCCTTCCTTTGCGATTATCGGCGTGATTCTGATTGTGTATTTGATTTTGGGCTGCTTTATCGATGCGCTGGCGTTGATTTTGCTGACGATCCCCATCTTTTATCCGGTTGCCGTGGGTACGCTTGGCTATGATCCGATTTGGTTCGGCGTTATTATCGTGCTCGTGGTCGCCATGGGCGTGATTACGCCGCCTGTGGGGATGAACGTGTTTATCGTCAAGGGCGTTGCCGGCGATATACCGACGGAAACGATTTTCAAAGGCGTATGGCCGTTTGTGATCGCGCTGATCGCCTGCGTCGCGCTGCTGATTATCTTCCCGCAGATCGTGACTTTTTTACCGAATTTACTTTAGTGTATTAAAAAAACAGGCTTCCTGAAAAGGAGCCTGTTTTTTGATGTTATTTTATGGCGTCTATCAGTTGTGGCAAAACGCGCTCAAACTGCACGCCGTAGCGCAGCGCTTCGCCGTCCTGCAGGGTCAGGCGGATGGCCTCGTGCGTGCAGTTTAGCGCTGTTTGCACCGCTCGCTTGAGCGGGATGCCGTTCATCCTGCAGGCGATTAAAAAGCTTGCGAACGCATCGCCTGTGCCGTAAAACACGCCGTCGAACTTAGGCCTGAAGAACAGGTGAAAAGCCCTGGTTTTCTTTTGATATACGGCGACGCCCGTTTCCCCGTCCCGGATGCGGACATCGGTAATCACGACGTTTTCCGGGCCAAGCCCGGCAAGTTCGGCGGTCAGCCCCTGCACGTAAGCCTCGTCGTATCCTTCGGCCAGATAGGGTTTGCTGAGCAGGAAGGAGGCTTCGGTGAAGTTGGGGGTGACGGTATGCGCTTTTGAGCATAGTATGCGCATCTGTACGGGCATATCCTCGCCCACGTGGGAATACAGCTTTCCGTGGTCGGCAAACGCCGGATCGACAAAGATACGGGTTTTTTCGTCGCATAGCATTTCCGTGATTTGCATAACAAGCTTCACCTGCTCGGCGGAAGCCAGGTAGCCGGAATAAAACGCGTCGAAGTGCAGCCCGAGCGTTTCCAGATGGGAGGCGATGGGCAGCAGCTGATCGGACAGATCCAGGTGCGTGTAGCCTGTGAACTCGCCCGTATGGGTGGATAAAAGCGCTGTCGGGATGACTGAGGTGTTGATACCCGCCGCCGAGAGAATCGGCAGCGCGACCGTCAGCGAGCAGCGGCCCACGCAGGAGATATCGTGGATGGCAAGGGCGCGTTTTTGCATGTTATTCCTCCGTTATGCTCTGTGCGTCGGTATGGCAGGCCCAGCACTTTTTCCAGCGCTTGTGCAGCACGCGCTGGGCGTCCCAGGCGGCGGTCTCGTCCGCAAACGCGCCGAACACTGCCGAACCGCTGCCGGACATCGCTGTGAACAAAGCGCCGCAGGCGTCCAGCGCCGCAAGCGCTTCGGGTATCTGCGGCAATTGCGGTTCCAGCGCCTGCTGCAGCACGTTGCCGGATGCCTTGGCAAACGCGTCGAAATCTCCGGCTTGCAGCGCGGAAAGCGCGGCCCCGGTATCGGGATGGGAAACTTTTACAAGTGTATCGTACAGGGCAAAGACCTCTTTGGTGGACTGTGGACCGCAGGGCTGGAGGATGACCAGCGGGATTTCTTTCAGCGGGGGAAGGGGCGTGACGAGTTCGCCGAAGCCGCCGATACGGGCGAGACCGCCCGTTAAAAAGAAAGGTATGTCCGCCCCGAGCGTATGGGCGATCCCGATTAGTTTTTCTTTGGCAAGTTCAAGTCTCCACAGACTGTTTAAGCCGATCAGCGCCGCCGCCGCGTCGGCGCTGCCGCCGCCAAGCCCCGCGCCGTGGGGGATTCGCTTATACAGCGTGATCTCCGCGCCGCCCGCATAGCCTACCGTTTCCTGCAAAGCCCTGGCGGCTTTGAGCACGAGGTTATCCTCTATCGGGATGCCGTTTCCGCCCTCGACGGTCAGCTTCAGGCTGTCGTGCGGGGCGAATGTCAGCTCGTCAGACAGGCTTACGTTGCTCATGAGCATGTCCATCTGGTGGTAGCCGTTGGGGTACTTCGACAGGATATCCAGCGACCAGTTCACCTTTGCCCGGGCGGTCAGCTTGAGCATTGCGCGCAGCCCCTTCATGTGCTATATTAAACTTATTATATCAGGTTTTTGGAGGATGGCAATGAACGCGCCCAAAGGGGTCCCGATTCTCATTTCGCTGGATGCGAAATTTACCGCCGAGGGACAGGCGGAAGATTCCATGCGCCTGATTACGACCGGCGAACTGGAAAAAAACGCGCAGGGCTACGTCATCCGTTATGAAGAAAGCATCGATGAAGATTCGCCGCCCCATCAGGTGGAGATCGCCATGCAGAAAGACGTCATCTCCATGAACCGCAAGGGCAGCATCGAAGCCGATATGGTGTTCCAGAAGGGCAAACGCTTTGAAAGCCGCTACCGCACCCCCTACGGCGCGATGGATATGGCTGTGTTCTGCACCAAGGCGGCGTATACCGTAGACCGCGACGGGGGCGAGATCGCGCTGCAATACCAGCTCGATCTCGGCAACCAGTATGCGGCGATGCACAATATGAATTATCACTTCATGCGCAAAAAGAGCTCATGAGGAATCCGCTGCCCGTCGGGGAGATTCGCAAGCTTTTGGGAGAACGCGGATTTCTGCGCCTGTACGGGCATGATACGTACCTGTTTGTCAGCGATATACCGCGCAGGGTGTCCCAAGACGAGCTTTCGCTTGTCAGGCATGCGCTTTCAGCGAACGGATTTTTGGAAACGCTCGATCCCAGCGGATTGCTGCTGATCGACTTGCGGCCGGCGCGATGGAAAGCGCTTCTTGAACGATTCCAGTCGGTAAAACCGGCGTCTTTTCCACAGGATGAAACGCTGCACGGCGTGTACGCGCTGGCGAAGCTGCTTTCGCGGCATCCGGCGGCGCTTGAACTGCAGCCCATGGACATGCTGCGCGCCGCGTTGAAGCGTTATACTGACAAAGATGGCCTGAAAATTCTTGCGCCGGAGCTGCATGCGCGCTGCGCGCAACTGCTCCGGCAAGGCAAAGCCCTGCCGTCGGCTCTTGAGAATGTGTTCTATGTTTGGTTGACAGAGCAAATATAGGAGGTGCGGATATGGTACTTCGCTATTATGGGCATTCTCTTTTTACCGTGACGCTTGATAGCGGCGCGGTCATCCTCACGGACCCCTACAACAGGTTCTGCCGCTACCCGCGGCGCGAACTCCGCGCGGACGTCGTAACCATCAGCCACCACCACTACGATCACGACGCGCTGGAGGTTGTGATTGGCAAACCTGCGGTGCTGGACGAGGCCGGCTACTATCTGCAGGGCGACGACGTGGTGATCACCGGAATTTCGACCTTCCACGACAATCACACCGGCGCGCGGCGGGGGAAGAACATCGTTTTCGCGATCGAAACCGAGGGCGTGCGCCTGGTGCATTTGGGCGATCTTGGGCATCTGCCCGACGAGGCCCAGGCGGAAGCCATCGGAAAACCGGACGTGCTGTTCATTCCGGTCGGCGGCACCTTTACACTTGATGCGGCGCGCGCGAAGAGCTGCGTGGAGCTGCTTGCCCCGCGCATGACCGTGCCCATGCACTATCAAACCCGCTTCAGCGAGGATCTTGGCATCGCTTCCGTTACCGAGTTTTTACAGCTGATGGGCGCGTGCCCGGAACCGATGATGGAATTCAGCCTGAAACAGGAAACGCTTGAATCGCTGCCGAAAGTATTGGTGATGGATCTTCAGGAATAAGGAGTGCGAAGCATGAAGTATGTATTTATCACCGGGGGCGTGGTATCTTCCATCGGCAAGGGAATTACGGCGGCTGCGCTGGGCAAACTGCTTCAATCGCGCGGGTATAAAACCAATCTCCTGAAGCTGGATATCTATTACAACGCCGAGCCTTCGCGGATGAATCCGCTTCTGCACGGCGAAAGCTTTATTACTGACGACGGCACGGCGGCGGATCTGGACATCGGGCACTACGAACGCATCGTAGACGTTACGCTTACGGGGGACTCAAGCTTCACCACCGGGCGCATCCACCGGCGCATTATGGAAAAGGAATGGCGCGGGGAGTACGAAGGCGCTAAAATCCAGGCGATTCCGCATGTCACCGACGAGATCAAAGCCTGCATCCAGGAAGTCGCCGAGAACTCCGGTGCGGATATCCAGATTGTGGAGATCGGCGGCACGGTGGGCGATATGGAAGTAATGGTTTACGTCGAAGCCATCCGCCAGATGCGCTGGGTATGCGAAAGCCTGAGCGACTGCTGTTATATCCACGTAACCCTGATGCCCTTTATCGCCACGGCGGGCGAACTGAAAACCAAACCTATCCAAAACAGCGTGAAGGTGCTGCGGTCCATGGGCATCCAGCCCGATTTGATCGTATGCCGCACCGAAAAGAATATGACCACCGAGGCCAAGGACAAGGTCGCGCTTTTTTGCAACGTCAAAGCGCAGAACGTGATCCAGAATTTAGAAACCGACAGCTTTTACGAGCTTCCCGTCAGCCTGGAAAAGCAGGGCCTGGCGAAGATCGTGCTGGGTGAGCTGAAGCTTAACGACCCCGGTGCGGATCTGAGCGCCTGGGAGGAGATGCTTAAGCGCAAGGCCGCCGCGGCCGAGACCGTGTATCTGGCGCTGGTCTGCGCGTACCCGGATTCGCCCAACGCCTACCTGTCGGTGATGGAAGCGCTGCACCACGCGGCCGCCGCCGAGGGCGTAAACGCGGACGTCGCCACCATCAGCGCCGAGGACCTGGACGACGAGACATCCGGGCAGATGCTTGCGGCGTTCGACGCGTTTATCCTGCCCGGCGGCTATGAGACGCGCGGGGCGGAGGGCGTGATGATCGCCGCGAAATTCGCGCGTGAAAACAAGGTGCCGGTGCTCGCCATCGGCCTGGGCATGCAGCTTGCTTTGGTCGAGGCGGTGCAGAATATTCTCGGGTATAAAAGCGCGAACTCGATGGAAATCGACCCTGAAACGGCGCACCCCGTGGTATACCTGCCCAAGGAACGCAAGCTCAACGGCACCAAAGCGCCGATGCTGAGGATCGGCGGATCGGAAATCCAGTTTGCCGGCGGCACACTGCGGGACGCCTACGGCAGCGATACGGCGCGCGAACGCCATTCCAACGGCTACGAGGTCAATCCCGATTATATCGGCAGGCTGGAAGCGACAGGATTCAAACAGTCCGCCGTAAGCGCGGATGGAAAATATGCTGAGGCCTTCGAGCTGGAAGGGCATCCGTTCTTCTGCGCGGCGCTCTATCATCCGGAATACCTCTCTCGCCCCAACCGGCCGCACCCGCTGTTTATACAGCTGATCCGCCACGCGATCGAACAATAAGTTTTTACAGCTATTGACCGATTAGAACCCTGTCCGCGGTATGCAGGCAGGGTTTGATGTGTTATAATCCTGTTAAATGCTGGCTTTGTATAAGTCAATGGAAAAGGAGGGAAGGCAATGCCCCGAAGCGAGCAGCTTAAGAACAGACCGACCAAGGATTACGCGCCCCGCAAGCGTAAGTCCCAATGGCTGTCCGTTCTGCCGCTTATCGTGTTGTTCGTCGCGCTGCTGGCGCTGATGTACGCCGTCTTTCCCAAGCAGGCGGGCCGACCCGTCGGCACGTCGATCTACGACGGGCTGGTGTTCAGCGAGGTCATGTCGGCCAACTCCACCGCCGTACCCGATGAAAACGGAGAGTTTTCCGACTGGGTGGAAATCTACAATGGAACGGGCGCCGACCTGAACCTGGAAGGCGTGATGATTTCCAACCGCAGCGACCGCATTACGTTCCCGTTCCCGTCCTATGTGCTGGGGGCGGGCGAATATGTGATCGTGTTCGCCACCAATAGCTACCAGTTGGATCCGTCCCTGCCGTTCCACGGAAAGTTCAAGATCTCGTCCGTGGGGGAAACGCTGTATCTCTACGATCCCGATCTGTACCTGATTGACGAGCTTACGGTGCCTACTCTGGTTGCCGATCAGAGCTACGCGCTCACGGGTCTCACCCAGGACGGCGCGAAGGTTTATGAGGTCACGGATTTCTACAGCCCAGGCTTCGTTAACAGCGAGGAAGGGTTTCTGGAGTACCGCGCTGACAACGCCAGGGAAACCGGCACGCTGATCATCAACGAGGTCTGCCCTGATCCCAAGGTCGGTATCCCCGACGATCAGGACCAGGTCGTAGACTGGATTGAGATCTACAACACGACCGATCAAACCGTGTCCCTTGCGGGATACTACTTAAGCGACAAGGAAAACAAACCCCTGAAGTGGAAGTTCCCGGATAACGCCGCCGTCGCCGCGCACGGGTATTACCTTGTGTTTTGTTCGGGTCAGGACAGGATGCAGGAAAACGGTATTCCGCACACAAATTTCTCCATCAGCGCCGAGCGCGAGACCATCGTACTCAGCGACAGCGCCGGGCGCCTGATCGACAGGGTGACCATCGAAAACGTCCCCGAGGACTATTCCGTAGGGCTGAGCGAGGACGGTTTCTGGACGTTTTTCCAACAGGCGACACCCGGGTTTGCCAATACGGCCGACGGACAGGCAAAGGTGGATCAGCTGATCCGCGCTTTCAACTCCACGGGCGTGTACATTACGGAGGTCATGGTTTCCAACAGCACCGTACCCATCGGCGTGACGGGGTTGACAGCCGACTATGTCGAGTTGTACAACTCGTCCGCCGTGGCGGTGGACCTTTCCAATTACGGCTTGAGCGACAACCTGGGCAGGCCGCGCAAATGGCAGTTCCCGCTGGGCGCGACGATCGAGCCCGGCGAGTATAAGGTCATCCTTCTCGACGGACGTACGGACCTGTCGAGTTTTTACGAAATGCATACCAGTTTCAGTCTGTCCAAAACCGATGACAGCGTGATCGCTTTTTCCGATCCCACCGGTAAGGTGCTGGACAGAATGCCGATCCCTTCCGGGATTCCCACCGATCACAGTTATGGTCGCTCGCTTGGATATGCGGGCTTCTATTATTATTCCTCTCCGACCCCCGCGGCCGCAAACGGCCAGGGTTATTATGGCTATGTAAGCAGTCCGTCGTTTTCTGTAAACGGCGGTGAATATACGGGAACCGTAGACGTCACCATCGACGTTCCCGCCGATGCGGTCGTTTACTACACGACAGACGGTTCCATTCCCACCCAGGAAAGCCTTTTGTATACCCAGGGCGAGGCGCTTTCGTTCAACCGCGTCACGCCGCTTCGCGCCCGCGCGTTTGATCCGACCGGATTTCTGCAGCCCAGCAGTATCATTACGCAGACCTATCTGGTCAACGTTTATCACACCTTTCCCGTTGTCAGCATCGTCACGGATCCGGACGTGCTCTGGAACGAAGAAACCGGTATGCTCACGGTCGGGGACAACGTGAATAAAGACAAGATTCCGTTTAAAAACACCGTCTACCGCATGGTGAAGGATACCTATGGCGCCAGCCCAGGCTACGTGGAGATCTACCAGGAAGACGGAACGCAGATCATCAGTCAGGGCATGGAATTCAAGCTGCAGGGGCAGTTCAGCCTGGATATGCCGCAGAAATCCTTCAAGCTGAAAGCAAAATCGCAGTACGGTGAAAAGTACTTCTCCGCGGCGCTCTTTGAAGACCGCCCCTTCACCGAATACAAAAGCTTCGTCCTCCGCATCAGCGGCAACGACAATGCGTGGACGCGCTTGATCGACGGATTTCAGGATCACCTGATCGACAGCTTCAACGAAGTGTCGGATACACCTTCTACTGTCATCCACCAGGCATGGCGGCCCGTGGTGCTGTATTTAAACGGCGTCTACTGGGGACATTACAACATGCGCGAACGCGTAGACCGCTACTTCGTCGCCCAGCATGAAGGTCTGAGCCTTGAAGAAGCCGACAATATGGACATCCTCCAGGCCAGCGGCACGGTGGTGTACGGATCCAGCAAGGAATACAAAGCCATGATCAGCAAGGTGAAAACCCTGTCGCCCGGTAAAAACGCGGAGGATCTGCAATATATTCTTGATAACATCGATGTCGACAGCTACTTTGACTATATGGCGTTTGAGATGTTTTTCGGCAACTCCGACCCGGGCAACATCCGCTATTACAAACTGGACGCCGAAGGCAGCAAATGGAAGTGGATCATATTCGACCTGGATTACGGCCTGTTCAACTCGGGATTCAACAGCCCGTATAGCTATTTGAAAGAGGCAGGCGCGGGCGACCAGCATATCGACAACACCCTGATCCGAAAGCTGCTGGAAAGCGACCAGATGCTGGATAAGTTCCTGACGCGGCTTGGTGAAATCTATCAGGTTTTCACGACGGATTTCATGACCCAGGAGTTGGAAAAGCTGGTTGCGATTCTGGAACCCGAGATGCCTTTGCACTTTGCCCGCTGGGCGGAGGAAACCGACAAGGCGATCACGTTTGATAATCCTACGACGCCCGAGGGTGCGCTGCGCTACTGGAACCAGCGGCTGGACCGCTTGCGCAACGTACTCAAGAAACGGCCGACGTACTTCTATGAAATGGTGCAGGAGCAATTCGGATTGTCCGACGCGCAAATGCTTCCGTACTTCGGCGTCAAGCCGCCATTACCTGACGATGCGGAATTTACCGAGGGTAAGAAGTGGGGATAAGCAATCAAGGTTGACATGGAAACAGGTTCGAACTAATATTATATGCAACTGACAGGAAGAAGGGGAATACGCTATGTTTTCATCTCTTGTACAGCTGACCAGTATCACCGATATCGTCAGCGAAACGGGCCTTGCGGCACAGTTTAAAAACATTGTTCCGGGCGATCTGTTCCTGGCGCTTGGGCTGGGATTCGTTATCGGCGTGATCATCGCGATCGTATACCGCAAAACGTACCGGGGCGTGCTGTACAGCCCGACGTTTGCGATCACCCTGATCATGCTTACGCTGATCACCACGCCGGTGGTTATGGTCATCAAGGGCGATATCGCGCTTTCCATGGGCATGGTCGGCGCGCTGTCCATCGTGCGTTTCCGTACCGCGGTCAAAGACCCGATGGACACGGCCTATATGTTCTGGGCGCTGACGATGGGCATCCTGCTGGGCGCGCAGCTGTACCTGGTGGCGCTCATCGCGGTGCTGTGCATCGGTGTGCTGATGTTCGTGCTTTCTTTCGTCAAGTTTTCAAACCCCAACTCCTATCTGCTGGTAATCCATTATGACGAGTATTCTGAGCAGGCCATCAAAACCGCGCTCAGCCGCTCCGCGAAAACCTTCAAGCTGCGGTCCAAGTCCCTCACGAGGGCCGGCGCGGAGATGACCTACGAGGTGCGCCTGAGCGAACGCCATGAAATCGTCACCCGTATGCTTGATATCGAAGGCGTACATGACGCAACGCTGGTCGCGTGCCAGAGCGACGTCGGCGTATAGTGCAGACAATCGCTGATAACGCACACGCCCGCTGACGATCGTATTTCCGTCATCTTGGGCCTTCAAATCCTTGTAGTAGCGCTGCTACGACTTCGGATTTTCAGAACCCAACCTGACGAAAATCCAATTCGCCATCGCGCATGCACTTATATCATCAATTGTCTACGGGATAAAATCACTTTTATCTGCGAATGGGTTGAGAGGAGATAAACAGGCTTGGCTGTTGCGCTGCCGATACGGCACGAGTTGAAATATTATATCAACACGATGGAATACCATCTGCTGTCGCGCGCGATCGACCGTGTGCTGTTCCGCGACCCCAACGGCGATCCGGAGCGCAACGAGTACCATATCCGCTCGCTGTATTTCGATACCTATAACAACCAGGCGCTGTTGGACAAGGTCAACGGCGTGCGCGACCGCGACAAGTACCGCATGCGCATTTACAATTTTTCGGACAAGCTGATCCGTATGGAGTGCAAATCAAAGATCGGCAGCCTGATTTCCAAGCGCTCCATCGCCATCCCCAAAGCCCTCGCTGAACAGCTCATGGCGGGCGACCCGACGGGACTGGAGAGAACGCGTTCGGGGCTGTTGCAGGACATGTTCCGGGAGATGACATTGAACCTCCTGCACCCTGTGGTGATCGTCGATTATGTCCGGGAGGCGTACCTGTACCCGGTGGACGAGGTGCGCGTAACGTTTGACAAAAGCCTGCGCTCCGGCGTGAACTCCATCGAGATGTTCAACCCCTATGTGCCCACGGTGCCGCCGATCGGGGACGAGCGTATTATTCTGGAGGTTAAGTACAACCGCTCGCTGCCGCCGTTTATCCGCGACCTGCTTTGCACCTATGTACGCAGCGCGCAGAACAGCGCGATCTCCAAGTACTGTCTCAGCAGGCGTTTTGAAGAGTTGGAGTATTAAGATGCGTTTGAATATTAACTTGCGGTCTGCGATCGGCGCTTTTGCGGCGCTTGTTTTGCTGTGCGGAGGCCAGAGTTTTGCCAAAGCCGAGCCGGAAGCCAGGGACGCGTTTATCGACGGTATCGTCAATACGGCGCAGACGCTTTATGAAAAGGCGAACGGCCGGCTACAGCGCGCGCAGTATGCCGGCGATATTTACGTATGCAAGAATTTTACCGTGTATCTGTTCACGCAGAACGCGGATCGCTTCCGCATGGCCGCGTATCCGGATACGGAGCTGAAAATCCCCAACAACCTACCATCGGACGAGTGCGTGGATTTCGCCTATGGACAGGTGTGGGAAGAGGTAAGCGCGGAACAGGGCAATCCGTTTTACGCGGCGGCGGAGTTCCGCTACGACGCGGATCTGACGCTTGCGGAAAACCAGGAAATCGCGCGCGAGTTCATGATGCAGGTGCAGCGCGGCGATTATTTTCAGATGTCCGCCGATTATTATTACGGCGTGGGCGCGCATAGCCTGGTTTTTATCGAAAACTACGATCCCGAATTCCAAACCGTACGCTGGACGGATTCCAACATGAAGGGTGAAAAGCGCGACGGCATCCGCTATGGTCTGGTACAGTTTAACGCCGAAAAAAATATCGACTGGTTTGTGGACGCCTTTTGCCATCCGAAACGGGGCGCCACCCTGTACCGCCTGCGGGACGATATTATCTTTGCTGACGGAGAGGAGTAGAGCTGCCATACTGCCATACCGTTTCAGGATCCTTTATTCAGAAAATGAATACCAACTAAAAACAGCAAACCCGGGGGTATAGCTTGCCAACGGTTTTTTTATCATGTAAAATATACGGGAATAAGACGCGAGTCCATGTTCGTTTACAGGACGCGTTGAAGGGAGAACTACGGTGGGTAAGATTCATATTTTCGATCATCCGCTGATCCAGCACAAACTGGCGATCATGCGCGATAAAAATACGGGCGCGAAAGAGTTTCGCGAGCTGCTGGAAGAGATCTCCATGCTGATGGTGTTCGAGGTGACGCGCGGGCTTCTCACAGAGCAAGTCGATGTGGAAACCCCAATCTGCCCGATGAAGGCGAAAATGCTTGCCGGGCACAAAATCGGCATCATTCCCATCCTCCGCGCGGGGCTTGGGATGGTGGAAGGAATTTTGAAGCTCATCCCCACGGCGCGGGTCGGACATATCGGCCTGTACCGCGACCCGGAAACTCTGGAACCCGTGGAATACTACTGCAAACTCCCCGTAGACAGCGAGGAACGCGAGCTGTTCGTACTCGACCCGATGCTGGCGACAGGCGGCAGCGCATCGGCCGCGATTACGTTTTTAAAACAGCGCAACTGCAAAAATATCCGCCTGGTCTGCCTGATTGCCGCCCCCGAAGGCATCGAGCGCATCCGGCGGGATCATAGCGACGTGGACGTCTATATCGCGGCCTGCGACGAGCGCCTTAACGAGCACGGGTATATCGTGCCCGGTCTTGGCGACGCGGGCGACAGGCTGTTCGGCACGAAATAACAGCCGCTTTGAAGGAGTAACTATGGCACAGGAACTGTTTCTCTCGGTACAGCAGGCGGAGGAAAAGGCGGATCAAACCCTGCAGGCCGCGCAGCAGAAAGCGCGCGAGCTGATCAAGGAAGCCGAAGCCCAGATCAAAACCGAAGAGCGTAAAGCTTCGCTTCAAAACCGGACGCAGCACCAGGAAATCCTGGAAAAGAAACGCTTAGCCGTCGAAAAAAGCATAGAGGACAAACGCCCGCAGGTGCTTTCCGCACAGGAGGAAAGCCTGGCTTCCGCGCGCAAAAACCTGGATACCGCGGCGCAGATGATTTTTGAAAGGATCTGGAGCGATGGCGATCGTTGAGATGAAGCATGTAGACATGCTTGCGCTCCAGCACGACAAGCATGCGCTGCTTCGCGCTTTGCAAAAGCTACGCAGCTTCCAGATCATCCGGCAGGAAACGGGGGATGAAACCTTCAGCCCCTCGCAGGCCGAAAAGGATCTGCCAACCGTTGAAGAAACCCTGACGCGCATTGAATGGGCGATCGGGAAACTGCACCGCTACGATAAAACAAAGCAACCCTTTTTAAGCGATAAACCGTCCATAGACGAACACGAAGCGGAGGAGACGCTGTCTAAGCTCCCTTCGGTTTTGCTGACCATACAAATGCTGGAAGGCTACGAGCGCAAAGCGGGCGACCTGCGCGGACAATCGGCGCGTATCGACGCGGCGCGGGAGCAGCTTTTGCCCTGGCAAAACCTGAACGTACCCCTGCACGAGGTGCGCGATACCAAAACCACCGTGCAGATGCTCGGCACCGTGCCCAAGCAGGCGCTGGAACTCTTTCTGGCGGAAAACCAATTAAGCGATCTGTGTTACCTGCGGGAAATATCCCAGCAGCGCGACCAGGCCTGCGTATACCTGATCCTGCACAAGTCCTGCAAGGACGAAATGCTTTTAAAGCTCAAGGAGATCGGCTTTGCCCAGATCAGCCTGCGGGATGTGTACGTAACCGCCGCGGAGCGTATCAAGACGCTTGACGGCGATCAGGCGGAAGTCGAAAAGCAGCGCGCGGAAACGACCGGGCAAATCGAAGCGCTGGCCGAACACATGGATACGCTGCGCAGGCTTTACGACCTGCTCGCGTCCAAGCGCGACCGACTGTTCGCGGCCAAACAGCTGACCGAATCTGAAAAGACCTTCTTTTTACAGGGCTGGATTCCCGCTCCGATGATGCAAAAGGCGGAAGAAGCGCTCAGGAAAGTATCGCCGACCGTCGCGCTGGAATTCTACGATCCGCTTGAGGGCGAGGAACCGCCCGTTCTTCTGCACAACCCGAAGGCGACGGCGCCGTTTGAATCCGTCGTGTCGGGGTTTGCGCTGCCCAAGGCCGGCAGCTTCGACCCGACGACCATTATGATGCCGTTCTTCGTCAACTTCATGGGTATGATGATCTCCGACGCCGGATACGGCCTGATGATGGCGTTGATCTTCCCGCTCCTGATCTTTGCGCGCAAGCCGGCCCCTGGCACAAAAAGGCTGATGTGGATTTTGGCGGCGGCGGGCGTTGCTTCGCTGTTCTGGGGCGCGATGTACAATTCGTGGTTCGGGTTCAATCCGTTCCCATCGGTCTTCGATCCGGTGAAAAACGCCATGCCTGTGATGATGGTGTGTATCGCGCTTGGCGCCGTGCACTTGTTTGCGGGATTGGGTATCGCCGCATATGTTAATATCCGGGATAAAAAGTATATGGACGCCGTATACGACCAGCTCAGCTGGGCGCTGATCATCGTGGGTATTGGGCTTCTGCTCATTCTGGGCACGCCTGTCGGCCAGTGGATGGCGCTTGCGGGCGCGGCGCTGGTGATTTACTCCGCCGGACGGCACAAGAGCAAGAACCCGTTCAAACGGCTTATCAGCGGCCTGGGCGCGATGTACGGCATCACGGGCTGGATCAGCGATCTGCTAAGCTATATGCGCCTGTTCGGTATGGGCCTTGCCACGGGCGTGATCGGTATGGTTATCAACATCCTGATCGGCATGGTTATGCAGTCGGGCATCTTTGGTATTATCATCGGCGCGGTCGTGTTCGTCGGCGGGCATCTATTCAACGCCGCCATCAACACCCTGGGCGCGTATGTGCACAGCTGCCGTCTACAGTACATCGAGTTCTTTTCAAAGTTTTACGAGGACGGCGGCAAACCGTTTACGCCGCTCTCGGAAACCTCACGCTATGTTTACGTCCGGGACGCGCAAAAGTCCTGACGTGAAGATAAACATGATTTTCAACATACGGTAGGAGGAAACCAATATGTCAATCGGTCAAATTCTGGCTCTTCTCGGCGCGGCAATCGCCGTCATCGGCGCAGGCATGGGCTCCAGCAAAGGCGTAGGTATCGCCGGCGAGACGTCTGCGGGCGTATCCACGGAGAATCCCGAAGTCAACTCCAAACTCCTCGTGCTCCAGCTGCTGCCCGCCACACAGGGTATCTACGGCTTTCTGATCGCCGTCATCGTGCTGATCAACACCAACGTGCTGGGCGGCACCATGGCCGCGGTGGGCCTGTACCAGGGTCTGGGCATCCTGATGGGCTGTCTGCCGATCGGGTTTGTGGGCTACTTCTCCGGCGCAAAGCAGGGTAAAGTGGCGGCCGCCGCGATGATCATGACCGGGCAGCGCCCGGAAATGAGCGGTAAGGGCATCACCATGACCGTTATGGTCGAAACCTACGCGGTGCTCGCGCTGCTGGTCAGCTTCCTGGTGGTCAACGCCATCCAACTGTAAGGAGCGTGCAATGGACGCACAGGCGATTTTAACAAAAATCGAACAGGACGCCGAACTGGCCGCGCAGAAGGTGCTGGACGACGCCAAGGAAAAGGCGAAACTCATCACGCTGGAAGCGCAGCAGAACCGCGAAATGCTGAATAAAACCATGCTCGCGCAGGCCGAACAGGAAAGCGTGCAGATGGAAGAGCGCATGCACCGCATGGCGGAATTGGACGACCGCAAGGCAATGCTTTCGATGAAGCGCGGCGTGATCGACGAAGCGTTTGCCCTGGCGAAGGAAAAGCTTGAAAAAACCAAGCCTGCCGAACGCCGGGCCTTTTTCCTGCGCAAGATCGCGGAGTTTGCCGCCGGGGAAGAAACGCTGATCGCCGGGGCCGACGACGCGGACTGGTTTGACGAAGCGTTTTTAAAAGACGCCAACAGCGCGCTGCAAAAAGCGGGCAAGCCAGCAAAGCTTACCCTGCAAAAAGCAGGCGAAGCAGGCAGTTCCGGCGTGGTGCTTTCGCACAAGGGCGCGCAAGTGCGCATTACCTTTGATTCCCTGCTGGACGAGGCGCGGGCCGAACTGGAACAAGCCGCCGCGCAGGTACTGTTTGATGAATAATCTCGGAGGAGAGAACTTGCAATGCCGCAGATGAGCATAGCCTACGCGTGCGGGCGGGTCGGCGTACTGAAACGGTCCGAGCTGCATTCGGCGCAGATCGAGCGCCTGTTTGCCGCGCCGCAGCTTTCCGAAGCGCAGCGCGTGCTTGCGGATATCGGATTTGCGGGACCGGATCAGACCGATTTTCTGGCCGCGGCCGATACCCACGTCCGCAAAGCCTGCGATCTGATCAAGGCCGTCACAACGGATCCGAAAATGACGGACTGCTTTTTCCTGCGTTACGACGTGCATAATTTAAAAGTGCTTATCAAATCCCGCCATTTGGCGCACGAGCCGGAGTTCCTGTCCCATAACGGTATTCTGGACGTGGAAACGCTTAAGCACTGCGTGGCCGACCGCAGCTATGCGCTGCTGCCCAGGGAACTGGCGGAAGGGCTCAAAAAGCTCGAAAAGCGTATCGCGGTGGAATTTGACCCGCTGCTGGTGGACGTACTGCTCGATCAGGCCATGTACAGGCAGATCTTCTTGAACCTTGAGGGTAAAGAAAATACTCTGGCATTTCGATATTTTCAGGCGAAGGCCGATCTGCTGAATCTGACGATGCTCCTGCGCGTACGCGCAATTGGGGAAGACGCGGCGTATTTTGAATCGCTCGCCGTCACGGGCGGCAAGGCCGGCGTCCGTGATTTCGTCAACGGGTTTTCCGACAACGACCGTCTGGTACGCCTAGTCGGCCCTTACGGCATGGCGGTCAAGCAGGCTGCGCAGGCCGCCGTGCTGGATGAAAAAAAGATGCCGTATTTTGAGAAAGTCGCCGACGACGCGTTATTTGCGTTGTTCAAGCCCTACCGCTACGAGGCGGCGGCCATCGAAGTGCTGCTTGCCTATCTTTTGCAGCGTCAGCGCGAGGCCGCCAACGTCCGGCTGATCCTGACGGGGAAGAAAAACAGCTTCCCCGCCGAAGCCGTGCAGGAAAGGTTGCGTGAGTTGAATGGCTGACGTACGAATGGGAGCCGTCGGCGAGCGCGACGCCGTGCTTTGCTTTAAAGCGCTTGGGATGACCGTTATCCCCACTGAAACGCCGGAGGAAACGGCCAAAGCGCTGTTTTCACTCACCAAACGCGGCGTGAAACTAATTTTTATCACCGAGAGTACCGCCGCAAACGCCAAAGAGGCGCTTCGGCGTTATCAAACCGATCCGCAGGTCGCCATCATCCCTATTCCGGGGAGCACCGGGTCCAGCGGATACGCCATGTCGCGCATCAAGGCCAGCGTAGAAAAGGCCATCGGCGCGGATATTTTATTCGGAAATAACACTACGGAGGACGTGTAGACATGCCACAGGGAACGATAGTCAAGGTCGCGGGACCGCTGATCGTGGCGGAACATATGGCCGACGCGCGCATGTACGACGTGGTTCGCGTCAGCAAAAACCGCCTCGTCGGCGAAGTGATCGAACTGCGCGGCGACCGCGCCAGCATACAGGTCTATGAGGAGACCAGCGGCCTGGGCCCCGGGGAACCGGTGGAGTCCACAGGCGCGCCGCTTTCGGTGGAACTGGGACCGGGATTGATCGAATCGATCTTCGACGGCATCCAGCGCCCGCTCACGGTGATCCGCGAGCAGGTGGGCGACCGCATCACACGCGGCGTGGAAGTGCCGTCTCTGGACCGCAAAAAAAAGTGGGGCTTCGAGCCAAAGGTCCAAAAAGGCGACAAGGTCTCGCAGGGCGCGATTTTGGGCATCGTAAAGGAAAACAGCGTCGTCGAGCACCGCATTATGATGCCCGTTGGCGTTTCCGGCGAAGTGACGGAGATCAAATCCGGCGACTTTACGATCACCGAGACGATCTGCACCGTTAAAAGCGAAGACGGCAAACAGCACGACGTTTCCATGATACAGAAATGGCCGGTCCGCCGCGGCCGCCCCTACCAGGAAAAGCAAAGCCCGAACGCGCCGATGATTACCGGCCAGCGGGTCATCGATACCTTCTTTCCCATCGCAAGCGGCGGCGTGGCCGCGGTTCCCGGCCCGTTCGGTTCGGGTAAGACCGTGGTGCAGCACCAGCTCGCCAAATGGGCGGACGCGGATATTATCGTCTACGTGGGCTGCGGCGAGCGCGGCAACGAGATGACCGACGTGCTGATGGAGTTCCCCGAGCTGCACGATCCGCGCACCGGCGAAAGCCTGATGAAGCGCACCGTGCTGATCGCAAATACGTCCGATATGCCCGTGGCGGCGCGCGAAGCGTCCATTTACACCGGCATTACCATCGCGGAATACTTCCGCGACATGGGTTATAAAGTCGCCATCATGGCCGATTCCACCAGCCGCTGGGCCGAGGCGCTGCGCGAAATGAGCGGCCGCCTGGAAGAAATGCCCGGCGAGGAAGGCTACCCGGCCTATCTGTCCAGCCGTATCGCGGAGTTCTACGAGCGCGCGGGCGTGGTCAAGTGCCTGGGCGGCGACGGCCGCGAGGGCAGCATTTCCGCCATCGGCGCCGTGTCGCCTCCGGGCGGCGATATTTCAGAACCCGTTTCCCAGGCCACGCTTCGCATCGTTAAGGTCTTCTGGGGTCTGTCGGCGCAGCTGGCGTACAAGCGCCACTTCCCGGCTATCGACTGGCTGCAGTCCTATTCGCTTTATACCACGCATCTGGAAGCCTGGTTTAACGACAACGTCGCTCCCGAGTGGAACGAACTGCGCCAGCGCGCGATGCTGGTGCTGCAGGAGGAAGCGGAACTGCAGGAGATCGTACAGCTCGTCGGCATGGACGCCCTGAGCTGGAAGGACAGACTGACCATGGAAGTCGCCCGGTCGCTCCGTGAAGACTACCTGCACCAGAACGCCTTTGACGACGTGGATACCTTCACATCAACCCAAAAGCAGTTTTTGATGCTCGGGCTGATCCTGGAGTATCACTTGAAGGGCAAACAGGCGCTGGACGCCGGGGCAAACCTGTCCGACGTGATCGGGCTGCCTGTCCGCGAGAAGATCGGCAGGGCGAAATACATCCCCGAGGATCAACTCGCGCAGTTTACAGAGATCGAAAACGAGCTGGCCGGCCAGATCGCCGCGATCGCAGAAGAAGGGGAGGCGTAAACGATGCTCAAAGAATACCGCACCATTAAAGAGGTCGTCGGCCCCCTGATGCTCGTGGATCAGGTCGAAGGCGTAACCTATAACGAACTGGTGGAGATCAAGCAGAAAAACGGCGAACTCCGGCGCGGCAAGGTGCTGGAGATCAACGGCGACAGAGCGTTGGTACAGCTGTTTGAAAGCTCCAACGGCTTGCAGATCGAAACCGCGTCCGCGCGTTTCCTGGGTCATTCCATCGAGCTGGGCGTCAGCATGGATATGCTGGGCCGCGTGTTCGACGGCATGGGCAACCCCCGCGACGGCGGACCCCAGCTGATCCCCGACAAGCGCAACGATATCAACGGCGAACCGCTCAATCCCGCCGCACGCGATTATCCCAACGAATTCATCCAAACCGGCGTCAGCGCCATCGACGGCCTGAACACGCTGGTGCGCGGCCAAAAACTGCCCGTATTCTCCGGCAGCGGCCTGCCGCACGCCCAACTAGCCACACAGATCGCCCGCCAGGCGAAAGTGCTTGGCGCGCATGAGAAGTTCGCCGTGGTATTCGGCGCGATCGGCATTACCTTTGAGGAAGCGGAATACTTCATCAGCGACTTCCGCCGCACAGGCGCCATCGAACGCGCGGTGCTGTTCATGAACCTGGCCAACGACCCCGCAATTGAGCGCATCGCCACCCCGCGTATGGCGCTGACAGCCGCGGAATACCTGGCCTATGAAAAAGACATGCACGTGCTGGTCATCCTGACCGATATCACCAACTACGCCGAAGCCCTGCGCGAGGTTTCCGCCGCGCGCAAGGAAGTGCCCGGCCGCCGCGGCTATCCCGGCTACCTCTACACCGACCTCGCCAGCATGTACGAAAGGGCGGGCCGCGTTATCGGCAAAAAAGGCTCGATCACGCAGATCCCGATCCTCACCATGCCCGAGGACGATAAAACCCACCCGATTCCGGACCTCACCGGCTACATCACCGAAGGGCAGATCATCTTAAGCCGCGAGCTGCACCGCAAGGGTATTTCGCCGCCCATCGACGTGCTGCCATCCCTAAGCCGTTTGAAAGATAAGGGCATCGGCGACGGCAAGACCCGTGAGGACCACGCCGCGACCATGAACCAGCTCTTCGCCGCCTATTCCCGCGGCAAGGACGCCAAGGAACTCGCGGTCATCCTGGGCGACGCGGCGCTGACGGACGTAGACAAGAAATACGCGGCATTTGCCGACGAGTTTGAGAAAAAGTACGTCTCGCAGGGTTACAACACCAACCGTTCCATCGAAGAAACGCTCAACATGGGCTGGGGCCTGCTGGCAATGCTGCCGCGCAACGAGCTCAAGCGTATCCGCGACGATATGCTGGACAAGTACCTGCACGATTCAAGCTTTGACGATACCCAGGACGAGGTCGAGGAGGAGCATAGCTGATGGCAGCCGCGCTGCGCGTGAATCCCACGCGCATGGAGTTGACACGCATCAAGCGCCGTCTGGTTACCGCAAGGCGCGGGCACAAGCTGCTCAAGGACAAGCGGGACGAGATGGTGCGCCAGTTTATTGCGCTCGTCCGTGAAAACCACAGGCTGCGCAAGGAGGTGGAGACGGAGCTTGGCTTTGCCCTGTCCGGCTTTGCCATGGCGCGCGCCGTGGTGGAACCCGCGTTTATGGAAGAAGCGCTGTTAAGCCCCGCGCGCAGTATTGCCGTGGATATGGGCATCAAGAGCATCTTAAGCGTCCGCGTGCCGACCCTCACCACCAAGGAAGAAGATACCAAAACCACCCTAAGCTACGGCCTTGCCGAAACCACCGCGCAGCTCGACGGCGCGATTGAAAGCCTCGCCGGGCTTCTGCCAAAGCTCATCCGGCTTGCGGAAGTGGAAAAGACCTGCGAGCTTTTGGCCGACGAGATCGAAAAAACCCGCCGCAGGGTCAACGCGCTGGAATACGTCATGATCCCGCAGTTCCAGGAGACGATCCGTTTTATCACCATGAAGCTTGACGAAAACGAGCGCGGCAACCTGACCCGCCTGATGAAGGTTAAGGATATGATACAGGAACGGGCGCAGTAACGCGGCTTTCAGGCAAAAATCAGAGGAAGTGGAGCGGTTCCGCTTCCTTTTTGTTTGGAATGTGGTATCCTGTTACAAGAATTGCATTCTATGGAGGTGTGCGCATGATTCGTTTGGAAAATATCTCAAAGTCCTATGGCGGCGGCAAGGTGAAGGCCGTAGACGGCTTGAGCATGACCGTGGAAAGCGGCAGGGTTTTCGGGTTTCTGGGCCCCAACGGCGCCGGAAAAACCACGACCATCAAGATCATGACGGGTATTCTGAACGCCGATTCGGGCAGCGTTTGGCTGGACGACGTCGATCTGGAAAAGGAACCGCTGCAAGCCAAGCGCCTGTTTGGTTTCGTGCCCGACGCCTTTGAAATGTTCGATCGGCTGACCGGTATGGAATATCTGAATTTCCTGGCGGACGTGTACGGCGTGGGGCAGGCGGAGCGCAAGGCACATACCGACCGTATGCTTCCGCTGTTTGCGCTGGAAAACGAGATCAACCAGCAGATCCGCAGCTTTTCCCACGGCATGAAGCAAAAGCTGCAGGTCATCGGCTCGCTGATCCATCAGCCGCGCATCTGGATACTGGACGAACCCATGACCGGGCTTGATCCGGCCAGCATGCACGTGCTTAAGCAGGAAATGCAAACCCTGTGCGACGAAGGGAAAACGGTGTTTTTCTCCACCCACGTACTGGACGTTGCCGAGCGCCTGTGCGACGAGATCGGCATCATCCGCGGCGGCAAGCTGATCGCGCAGGGATCCACCGAAGCGCTGATGAAGGGCGACCACTCCAAAACCCTGGAGGACCTGTTCCTGGACCTGACCTCAAAGGAGGCGTGATCAGTGTTTCCCTATGCGAAATTGCTGCTGAAACTGCGCCTCAAATCCTGGAATCCCGTTACTTACTTCAGCCTCGACCGCTCCAAGCGTAAATCCGTTGCGACGGCGCTGGGGATACTGATGGCCGTCGTGGTGCTGTCCGTTTACCTGATATTGTTTGAAACCTTGCTTTTCAACGCGTTTGTACAGCTGGGCGAGCCGGAAACGGTGCTTGCCGTGATCATCGCGCTCAGCGCGCTGGTCATGCTGATTACGAGCTTTTTCTATGTGCTCACCGAGCTGTTTTTCTCCAAGGACGTTCTTTTCGTCTCCGCGCTGCCCATCCCGTCGCGGCAGATTCTCTGGGCGAAAATGATCCGCATCTGGCTGGGAGAAGCGCTGATCGCGCTGGTCATCTGTCTGCCTGCGGTGATCCTGTACGGCATCCATACCGGGGCGGGAATCCTGTACTATCTGTCGGGCGCGGCGCTGTCGCTGTTTACGCCGCTGATACCCATCGCGCTGATCACGCTGCTGTCGTTTGTGATCATCCGCATCTCGGCGCTGTGGAAGCACCGGGAAAGGCTGACGATCGTGATCAGCGTCCTGTTCATGGTGGCGCTGATCTGGTTTCAGATGCAATGGACCACAAGCATAAGCTCCAACTCCTTGAACGGCGCGGTGCTTGATCTGGTGCAAAGCCAGCAAACGGTGCTGCATTCCTTCACCCGCATCTATCCGCCCGCGGGCTGGTTCAGCTCCGCACTGACGGCCGGAGGTTTATCCGCACTTTGGTCGTGGATCCTGTTTGCGGCGATCAACCTGGGTGCGGCCGGGCTTGTGGCCCTGCTACTTGGCGGGCGCTATCAGCAGCTTGCCATCCGGCAGAGTGAAACACGCGTGCGTTTAAACACTGTGAACAAGCGCGCCGGAAAACAGGAAGCGCGTACGCCGATGCGCGCGCTGTACCGGCGCGAGGTGCGGGAGATCTTCTCTTCGCCGTCCTATGCGCTCAACTGCCTTGCGGCGGGCATTATGTTTCCCGTGTTGTTTTCGGTGGTTTTTCTGGGCAAGCAAAGCAACGTCAGCGGACTGAGCGAGCTGATCCCGATGATCAGCACGCTGCCGGCCCCGCTTGTGATGGCCGCGTTCACGGCACTATTCGCCTTCTCGGGGTCGATGAATATGGCGATCGGGACCGCTGTATCGCGCGAGGGAGTGCGGCACGAGTTTTTCCGTATGCTTCCCGTACCGCCGCAGCAACTTCTGCTGTCCAAACTGCTGATGGGGCTGACCGTAGGCGTGTTTAACTCACTGCCTTCGGCGATCCTGCTGTCCATCCTGTTCCCGGCTCTGATTCCGTATACGGCTGTCGGTTGGTTTGTGTCGCTTTTGTTCATGACCGCTACGGCGATCATCGGCCTGATCGTGGATATCGGGCACCCGAAATTCGGCTGGAAAACCGAAACCGAAGCCATCAAGCAAAACGGGATGGCGGCGATTTCCATGTTCGGGAGCATGGGGCTGGTCGTCGCCTGCGGATTTGCATTTTACGGACTGGGCACGCTGGGTGTTTCGGCGGTGCTGAGCTATTCGCTGTTATGCCTGGTGGCGATCACGGCCGATCTGCTGCTGCTGAAACGGCTGAACGGAAAATCCGCGCAGACCTATATCCAAAAAGAAGTCAATCTCTGATCGACTGAACAAAAAGACGGCACCTTGTTTTACGGCGCCGTCTTTTTGATTCAAAGTTTTACGACATCCACGACGATCAGCCGCTTCCCGTCCACCCGAAACCGCACGTCGAGTCCTCCGTAAGAAAAGCCGTAGATCCGCTCCGGGTCGTCCTGATAGGCGGGACGGGGGTCGCCCGCCAGCACGGCCGAAAGCGTCGCCTGTTTTTCTATGGGAACCATGCTTAGCCACCGCGCGGGAAAATCAACGGTCAGGGCTGCGACCGGGGCGCCATGCGCAAATCCGCCTTTCGCATGCGGAACGCTGTCGGCGTAGGGTATGTATGGTTTAATATCGTAGATCGGCGTGCCGTCCATCAGATCCCCACCTTTGACAGTCAAAGTGGGGGAGGATGGATTGTCAAGGTTGATGGATTTCAGTTCCACGCAGGATAAACCGATCGGATTGGGGCGGAAGGGGGAGCGTGTGGCGAACACGCCCATTCTTTGGTTGCCTCCGAGCCTGGGCGGGCGTACGGTCGGCGACCAGTCCGCGCGGACGTTTTCCGAAAATCCCCAGATCAACCAAAGGTGTGTAAAACCCTCCAGCCCGCGCAGCGTATCGGGATTGCGGAATTCCAGCTCAAATTCGACGGTCGATTCAAGCGTTTGTATTATACCGCTCTGGCGCGGCAGGCCGAACTTCGTCGGGAAATCGTTTCGTATCCGCGCAACCGCTTTCAGCCTGATGTCATCCATACCGATCCCGCCTTTCCGTATAGCCGCAGTATAGCGCGAGAGTTTACACTCGCGCAACATAAAATAGGCGGATTTATGATATAATAGGGCAAACGAGCTTCGGAAGGCGGGACGTGCATGGGGATCATTAGCAGACTGCAGGCCTGGGGAAACTGGCTGACGTCGGATCCGGTAGGATTCTTTATTTATATTCTGTATTTCGCGGTCGCGGTACTGCTGACGCTGATGCTGCACGAAATCGCGCACGGCTATGTAGCTTACCGTCATGGCGATCCGACAGCGAAAATGCTCGGCCGCCTGACGCTCGACCCCCGCAAGCACCTGGACCCCATCGGCACGATCGCGCTGATTTTGGTCGGGTTCGGCTGGGCTAAACCTGTGCCCATCAACCCGCGAAACTTTACCGGTAACCGCGTACGGGCGGATTTCCTGGTATCCGTCGCCGGGGTGGTGACCAACCTGACGCTGTTCATCGTCGCCACGTTCCTGACCGTCTTGATCAATCCGCTTTTATGGAAGCCGGAGGTTATCGCGGCCAACGGCGGTTCCAAAGCCTTTCTGGAAATTTACGGCCTTGGGTACAACATCCTGTTCAGCGGGGCGGGCGGTAATTACGTACAGTATATGCAGACGCCCTGGCTGATGCATGTGCAGCGCTTTCTGATGATGTTCCTGACCTTTAATCTGACTATCGGTATTTTCAATCTGATCCCGATTCCGCCGCTGGACGGCTTTCACATTTTAAACGACCTGGCGTTCAAGGGCAGGCTGAACGTGACGCCGCAGTTTATGCGCGCGGCGCAGATCATTTTCCTGCTGCTCTTGTTTACCGGCGCAATCGGCTCGGTACTGATCGCCGTCACCCAGGCTGTGCAGGGCGGCGTACTCAATCTGTTCCTGATGATCACGGGACAGTAGCGATGGCCATCCATATTCAGCTCAAGCAGTTCGACGGACCGCTGGATCTGCTTTTACACCTGATCGGCAAGGCGAAGATCGACATCAAGGACGTCTTCGTCTCAGAGATCACCGAGCAGTTCATCGAAGCGGTCGGCAGCGCGCCGGACTTCGACATGGACGAGGCCAGCGAGTTCATCACCATGGCGGCGCTGCTGGTGGAGATCAAGAGCCGCTCGCTCCTGCCCAGGCAGAAAGAAGAAGACGAGGAAGATCCCGAACAGCTGTTGATCGACCGGCTGACAGCCTACAAGCAGTTCAAGGAAAGCGCCGTCCATATGGAGGAGTTTGAAAAAAGCGCCCGGCAGGCGTTTGGCAAGCTGCCAGAGGAAATCCCTCTGCCGCCGCCGACGCTGGAAATCGACGGCCTGACGCTTGAAATGCTCTGGGAAGCGCTGCTGCGCCTTGCGGAGCGCACGCCAAAGGAACGGCCGGAGGAAGAGCACACGCTGCGGGACATCCGCCGCGACCACTATACGGTGCAGCAATGCATTCAGTCCATCCGCGATCATCTGAAGAAAGGGCCCGTACCCTTTGACGAGCTGTTTTCTGAAAGGCCGAGCCGGCAGGAAGCCGTGACGCTGTTTATCGCGCTGTTGGAGCTTTTAAAACGCGGGAAAGCCCATGTGTCGCAGTCCGGTACGTTCGACCGCATCATCCTGCATCCCGGAAGGAGGAAGGCCAGTGGACATTCGTGAGGCGTGCCGCGCCATCGAGGCCATTTTATTCGTTTCGGGAGATGCGGTGGAAATCCGGGACATTGCCCAGGCGCTGGAAATCACTGAGATGGAAGCCCTGAGCGCGGCGGACGCACTGCAAAGGGAGTATGACAGCGTTCCCCGCGGCATCCGGGTTTCACGTTACGGCGATCACCTGAAGCTGGAAACGCGCGCGGAATACGCGCAGTACGTGGAGCGGCTTTTACAGCCTGTACAGCGGCAGTCTCTTTCGCAGGCGGCGATGGAAACGCTTGCGGTCGTCGCCTACCGCCAGCCGGTTACAAGGCTGGATATCGAGGAGATCCGCGGCGTCAAGTGCGATTATTCCATCCAGTCGCTGCTCAACAAAGGACTGGTGAAAAACGTCGGACGCAAGGAAGCGCTCGGCCGCCCGTACCTGTACGCGACCACGGATTTCTTTTTGGAACATTTCGGCATCACGGACATCCGCGAGCTTCCGCCCCTGCCGGAGGCGGAACGGAACCCCGAAGCCGAACCGTTGATTCCGTAAAACACAAACGCCGCCGCGAACTTCGCGGCGGCGTTTGTGTTTTTACATCTGCCGAAAAAATCCGGCCGTAGTCAGGGCCTGATAGAACTCGCGCTGCTTCTCCTCCGGTATTTTCCCGCTCCACTTTTCGTAGAACCAGTCCAGATAATGCGCAAACCCAAGTTCTTCCCAGTTTTGGATCATTCCGATGTGCTTTTCCTTGTCGTCGTATTCCGCGACGGTTTCTTTAAGCTCATCCGGCGTCAGCCGGCTGTAGGTTTCGCGATGGATGATTCCCTTGCCGGACAGCCGACCTTTCTGCGCTTGGGGTTCCTTGTCGGGATAGCCGAGAATCAGTTCGATTACGGGGAAGCAGTGCTCTTTGGGCAACTGGAGAATAGAATACACGTCCTCAAGCTTCACACGGTGGATGCAGTTGGTGAACAGGGAATCGATTTGCAGGGATTTAGCTGCGATGGCGGCAGTCTGTACCGCCAATACGGTATCAACAAACCCTGTTACGAAGGAAACGATCTCATCCGAGTCAAACGTTCTGTGCAGGTATTCGGCGGTGTCGGCGATTCGGGTGTAATCGACGCAGAATACCAGCGCTTTGCTGCCCACATATCCCAATTTGCGCATGGTTTCGCGGTTTTCCACCACGACGATGGAATAACTTTGCCGCGCCGATGCATTGGCCGCTTTCAGCGCGGCCTCCAGGATGATCTGGAGATCCTCCTCGGATACGTTGCGATCCGAGAAATTCCCGTGGACCGTACGCAGGCTGTGGATGGTTTTCAGTGTTTCGTTCATTTGGCGCCTCCTGATGGTCGATGAAGTCATTTATTCGATCACGATTTGCTGCCTGAACATCAGCCCCGCGGGGAGCTTTGCGCCCAGCGCCCACAGATCGTAAGCGCGTTCGTCCAATTGATACAGCGGGTCGTTTAGATCGCCGTCCGACGCCTTGGCGATCACCGGGAGATCGGAGCGGTTGAGGAGCGACAATACGCCTTCCTGCTCTTTTCGAAAACCCAGCAACCGAACGTATGATGGCTGTGCGTTCTTATCCAGCAGTTCCGCACTGATGCCAAGCATCGCATGCGTGAGCAGGCGGCTCAGTCGTGCGCGGGTGTAGCGCCTGGTTTTCAGCAGTTCCATAAGTTCCGCGCGGCTGGTGGCCTTCGCCGCGTATTTCACGAGTCTGTTTTCAAGCCCCTCCGTGCAATCGGGCAGCCGCCGCAGCTCGTCCGGCGGCAGGGAGCGCAGCGCGCTTAACAAAACGCTGTCCAGCGCGTCCGGCTTGTGCGCCTGCGCGCCCTGCAGCTGATATCCGCACGCGGCTTCGGCCGCGGCGAGGTCTCCGGAGAGATACGCCTTGCGGACCGCGCTGGCCGACGGATAAGAAGCCCGCGACAATTCCGCGCTGTGGTAATCGCCGCTGCGCTGCACGGGCAGGGGGAGAACGCCGCTCTGCAATCGCTTGAGCGCGCGCAGATAGCAGATGCCCAGTATGTTGTTGGGCTTGGAGACGAGCGCGTCGGCGTCATCCATGTCCATCGCGGCGGTAAGCCCGGCCGCTTGTGCGGCGGCAAACGGTTTGCCTTGGGACAGGGCCTCTTGCATCGCATCCCGGAACGCTCCGTCTTCCTCTTCCAGAATATGCGCGGCGGTATGCAGCGCTTGTATATTTGTGGTTTCCGCGCCGAAGGACAGGCGTGTGATGAAATTCGTTCGATGAATGATGTTCACCGCGCCAAGCGCGAAGTTTTCGGCGTCGCGTACGGAAAAGGCGCAGGGCAGTTCCAGCACCATCGCCGCGCCGGCCCGCAAAGCGGCCCTTGCCCGCATCGCGGGAAGGAACAGCGCCGGCATCCCGCGCTGCGTAAAGCTTCCGCTCATCAGGCACACGATCACCGCGTCCGGAATTTGCTCTTTGATCAGCGCGAACTGGCGGGCGTGACCCCGGTGAAACGGGTCGTATTCACAAATGATTCCGACAATATTCTTATTGCGCATAGTTCTTAAAAAACATTGCTTTTTTCCCGTATTTCCCTTTCAATTCCCAGGCCGAACGTGTATAATCATTAGTTGTATATTGATATGACAAATGTAGTGTAGCATATTAAGGAGGAAATCGCTATGTCTGTGATTGACAAAATCCGGGCAAAGGCTATGGCGGACGTCAAACGCATCGTCTTGCCCGAGGGATCAGAACCGCGCACCGTTCAGGCTGCACGCAGCATTACGGATTTGAAAATCGCCGAGGTAACGCTGCTGGGGGAATTATCGGAAATCAAAAAAACAGCCGGGGAAACGGGTACGGATTTGACGGGCGTAGCGGTCATCGACCCCAAGACCAGCGATAAGCTGGAGGCCTATACGGAACTTTTATACAATCTCCGCAAGGCCAAGGGGATGACCATGGAGCAGGCAAAGGAGCTTGCTTTGGGCAACACGCTTTACTTCGGCGCACTGATGGTCAAAGCCGGCGACGCCGACGGCATGGTAGCGGGAGCGATCAACGCGACAGGAAACGTTCTTCGACCCGCATTGCAGATTATCAAAACAGAGCCGGGCATTTCTGTAGTCTCGAGCTCTTTTATTATGGAAATTCCCAACCACAGCTACGGCCAGGACGGCGTGATGATCTTCGGCGACTGCGCGGTGATCCCCGATCCCACGGCGGAGCAGCTGGCGGCGATCGCGGTGTCCAGCGCGCAGACGGGCAAGCAGCTTGTGGGGCTGGAGCCGAAGGTCGCGATGCTTTCATTCTCCACAAAGGGCAGCGCCAAGCACGAGATGGTAGATAAAGTACAGCAGGCGACGGCCCTTGTGCATCAAAACGCGCCGGATCTGGCCTGCGACGGCGAACTGCAGGCGGACGCCGCGCTGGTGAAAAGCGTCGGCGCGCTTAAATCTCCGGGCAGCCCGGTAGCGGGGCAGGCAAACGTGTTGATCTTTCCGGATCTGCAGGCGGGCAATATCGGCTACAAACTCGTACAGCGGCTCGCCGGCGCGGTGGCGATCGGGCCCATCATTCAGGGTCTTGCCAAGCCGGTCAACGATTTAAGCCGCGGGTGCTCGGTGGACGATATTATCAGCGTGGTCGCGATCACCGCGGTCAAAGCACAAGAATAGGAGAACGTATCTGATGAAAATACTGATTCTGAACGCAGGTTCCTCTTCACTCAAATACCAGCTGATGGATATGGACGGCGAAAAAATCCTCGCCAAGGGCATCGTGGACCGCATCGGCATTCCCGGAAGCGCCATCAAGCAAACGGCCGGGGACAAGGTCTATACGCTCAAAGAGCCCGTACCCAAGCATACCGACGCCATCCGTCTGATGCTCAAAGCGCTGATGGATCCCGAAAAGGGCGTCATCCAGAACCTGGATGAAATCGGCGCGTTCGGGCACCGCGTACTGCACGGCGGCGAAAAGTTCATCGACAGCATTTTGGTCACGGACGAGGTCAAGGCGACCATCCGGGAGTGCTTCCCGCTCGGCCCGCTGCACAATCCGGCCAACCTGATGGGAATCGAAGCGTGCCAGGAAGCCATGCCTGGTCTGCCGAACGTTGCGGTTTTTGATACCGCCTTCCACCATACCATGCCAAAAAAAGCGTATATGTACGGCGTTCCGATGGACTACTACAAACGTCTGCACATTCGCCGCTACGGCTTCCACGGTACCAGCCACCGCTATGTCAGCAAACGCGTTCGGGATTACCTTGGCATCCCGCGCGAGGGCAGCCGCATCATCACCTGCCACCTGGGCAACGGTTCCAGCCTTGCCGCCGTCAAGGATGGCAAATGTGTCGATACCAGCATGGGGCTTACGCCGCTGGAAGGCGTCATCATGGGCACGCGCTCGGGCAACCTCGATCCGGCAGTCGTGCAGTTCATCGCCAATTCGGACAACATGACGGTGGACGAAGTCGTGAATATGTGCAATAAAAAGTCTGGACTGATCGGAATCTCCGGCATTTCCAGCGATATGCGCGATATCGACGCCGCCGCTGAAAAAGGCGACGAAAACGCCATTCTGGCGCAGGAGATGCTCGTACACAGCATCCGCAAGTATATCGGCGCGTATGCGGCGGTGCTTGGCGGCGTGGACGTGATCGTGTTCACCGCGGGCATCGGGGAAAATAACACCGCCATCCGTGAAAAAGTCATGGTAGGGTTTGAATACCTCGGCGCGAAACTGGATCCGGCCAAGAATAAAACGCGCGAGGAAGCCGTGATTTCCACCGACGACAGCAAGGTGAAGATCTGCGTGATCCCCACAAACGAAGAGCTGCTCATCGCCCGCGACACGCTTGCAATCGTTACAGGCAAGGAAATTTCCGATTGACAACAAAGGGCGCAGCGCATATAATGTAGCATGGTCGCGTTTGGAGGTGGCATCGTATGCAACTGGATGTGATGCAAGCGCTGCTAAGGCCCGGAGACGTGTTTCCGTTCGAAACGCAGGTCGCTGTCCCGCCGCAGGATGTGGACGGCGAACAGATTAAATTCGACGGCGTTGCACTGGCCGGAACATTTTCGGCGATGGACGGCACGGTTCAGCTGAAGGGAACGCTGCATACAACGGCGCACGCTTCCTGTGCGATGTGCTTAAGCGATGTTGCGTACCCGGTAGATCTCGAGTTTCAGGAGATCTTCCGCAAGGACGCCGCACAAACCGAGGACGAGGTCTTTCCCTACGAAGGCAATGAAGTGCCGCTGGATCAGATGACGCTGACGCTGATCATGCTCGATCTTCCAATGCGCTTTCTGTGCAGAGAAGACTGCAATGGCGGCGAAGCATTGAAACCCTATCAGACAAATTCCAAGAGCTCATGCCAAGAGGACACACAACGTCCCTTTGAAGCATTGAAGCGATTGCTCGAAGAGGACGAGGAGGTGTAAGAACATGGCTCTGCCTAAAGGTAAAGTCTCGCGCGCCCGCGGGCGCAGCCGCCGTGCCAACTGGAAGCTGACGCTTCCCGGCATCGTGGAGTGCCCGCAATGCCACCAGAAGAAGCTCGCACACCGTGTTTGCAAAAACTGCGGCACCTATAACGGCGCACAGGTCATTGATATGACCGAGGATAAGGGAAACAAAGACGAGGAATAATCAGCTCGCCCCATAAGTCCGTTTTCATTGTCGCCTGCGCGATGGCGCGTGCATCACTTACGGTTTGAGTAAGCTCAGCCCGCACTACGCCTGGCTTCGCGAAAACGAAACTGATGGAACAAGCTAAACTCCGATGATCGGGAGGAGTACGCGTCCCGTCCGGCAGAGAGAACAGCCCCCGGCTGCAAGGCTGTTTCGGAAACGGAAACGCGGAAAGTCGCCCGGGAGGGCGCGGAATGAGCGGGAAACCGTTAGTTCCGCCGGGTACGCCCGATACAGCGCGTTAAGGCGGCGGGAAACCGCCGTAAAGCAAGGTGGTACCACGGAGCTGCTCCGTCCTTCGGACGTAGCGGCTCCTTGTGTTTTAGAAAGGGAAATCGCATGAGCTATTGGCAGGGCGTATTGGCCCGGGTGAACATTGTGGGCGTTATCCTGGTGCTGGTCGGCGCGGGGATTTCGTTCGGCGCGAAAAAGCTGGCGCCGCTCCTGTTTAAGGAACCGGAACCAAAGGTACTGCCGATCAAATTCGCGGGGCTAGCGCTGGCGGTTGCCGGCGCACTGATTACGCTGTTTTGAGGTGAAAGACGATGAATAAGGCATTGAATATGGATACCGTGTACGCGCCGGGCGAGATCGAAGGCAAAATTTACGAGACCTGGGAAAACTCCGGCGCATTCCACGCGCACCGCGTAGAGGGGCAAAAACCCTTTACCATCGTCATGCCGCCGCCCAATATCACCGGGCAATTGCACATGGGGCACGCGATGGACGTGCTGTTTCAGGACGTTCCCACGCGCTATCACCGTATGAACGGCAGGCCGACGCTTTGGCTGCCGGGTACCGATCACGCATCCATCGCCACCGAGGTGAAAATCGTCGAGCAGATGCGCAAAGAGGGCCTGACCAAAGATGACGTCGGGCGCGACGGCTTTTTGGAGCGCGCCTGGAAGTGGAAGGAGCAGTACGGCGGCATGATCAACCGCCAGCAGCGCCGCCTTGGCGCGAGCTGTGATTGGCAGCGTGAGCGCTTTACCATGGACGAGGGCTGCAACAAGGCCGTGCGCACCGCGTTTGTGGATTTGTACAGCAAGGGCTTGATTTATCGCGGCAACCGCATCATCAACTGGTGTCCGGTGTGTTTGACGGCGCTGTCCGACGCCGAGGTGGAGTACGAGGAGCAGGACAGCCACCTTTGGCATATCCGCTACCCCGCCAAGGACGGGGGCGAGGGTGTAGTCGTAGCGACGACGCGGCCGGAAACCATGCTCGGCGACACGGCGGTCGCCGTTCACCCCGAGGACGAGCGCTATAAGCATTTGGTCGGAAAGACCGTGATCCTGCCTATCATGAACCGTGAGATCCCCGTGATTGCCGACGAATATGTGGACAGAGAATTCGGAACCGGCGTGGTGAAGATTACTCCCGCGCACGACCCCAACGACTTTGAGGTCGCGCAGCGCCACGGTCTGGAGGCCATCCTGGTCACCAATCCGGACGGCACCATGAACGAAAACGCGGGCAAATACCAGGGCGTTCCTGAGAATAAAGCCCGACATATGGTTGCCAACGAGCTCAAAGAGCTTGGCGTTCTGCAAGAGGTGGAGGATTACAAGCATAACGTGGGAACCTGCTACCGCTGCCACACCACCGTGGACCCGATCACGAGCCTGCAGTGGTTCGTAAGCATGAAGCCGCTGGCGAAGCCCGCCATCGAAGTGGTGAAAGAGGGTAAAACGAAGTTCGTGCCCGAGCGCTTCGCGAAGGTATACTTCAACTGGATGGAAAACATCCGCGACTGGTGCATCAGCCGTCAGCTTTGGTGGGGGCACCGCATCCCCGCGTGGTATTGCGACGACTGCGGCGAGCTCATCGTCGCGATGGACGCGCCGGAGGCCTGCCCGAAGTGCGGCTCCAAAAACCTGCGGCAGGACGAGGACGTACTGGACACCTGGTTTTCGTCCGGGCTTTGGCCGTTTTCCACGCTGGGCTGGCCGGACGAGACGGAAGACCTGAAATACTTCTATCCCACATCGATGCTGGAAACGGGCTACGATATCATCTTTTTCTGGGTGGCGCGCATGATTTTCTCCGGCATTGCCGAGATGGGGGAAACGCCCTTTGAAACCGTGCTGATTCACGGTCTGGTGCGCGACGCGCAAGGCAGGAAGATGTCCAAAAGTCTTGGCAACGGCGTGGATCCGTTGGATATCATCGACAAATACGGCGCGGACGCGCTGCGTTTTTCGCTGGCCACGGGTATCAGCCCCGGCAACGATACCCGCTATATGGACGAAAAAACGGAAGCCGCCCGCAACTTTGTCAACAAGGTTTGGAACGCGAGCCGCTTTGTGCTCATGAACATGGACACGCGCGAGGAAATTGCCCCGGCGCTGCTGACGCTGCCCGACCAGTGGATTCTCTCGCGCCTGCAAACGGCGATCCGCGAGGTGAGCAGGCACATTGAGGAGTACGATTTCGGCATGGCCGCCGGAAAGCTGTACGAGTTCACCTGGTCGGAATTCTGCGACTGGTATATCGAGCTGTCCAAGGGCAGACTGATGGGGGAGGACCCGGAGCAGAAGCGTAACGTCCGTGCGGTGCTGTATACAATGCTCGAAAGCATTTTAAAGCTCCTGCATCCCTTTATTCCCTATGTCACGGAAGAGGTATACGGCTACCTGCCGGATTCGGAGGGGTTACTCATCAGCGCCGCCTGGCCCAAGCTGAACAGTGCGTTTGATTTCCCCATGGAAGAAAAGCAGATGGAAGGCGTTATGGATATCATCCGCACCATCCGCAACCTGCGCGCCGAGATGAAGGTAGAGCACGGCAAGCGCACGCGCGTCAAGCTGATTCCGCAGGAGGGCTGGGAAGAAGCGCTCAAGGTTGTCGAGCCCTATCTGCAGCGCCTTGCGGGCGCCAGCAGCGTAGTGATCGGGTCCAAAGACGACGCCGAGACGGAAAAAACAGTTTCCGCTGTTTGCGCGCCGGCGGAAATCCGCATCCCGCTGGGGGAACTGGTGGATATCGGCAAGGAAATCGCCCGGCTCCAGAAGGAGACCGACAATCTGGAAAGCGAGATCATGCGCGCAAAGGTCAAGCTGAGCAACGAGGGCTTCTTAACCAAAGCCCCGCCGGCACTGGTGGAGAAGGAAAAAGAAAAGATTACCGTCAACCAGGGGATGCTTGAAAACCTGCGGAAACGAATCGCCGAACTTCAAGAGGGCTGATTATGCCTGAACAAGCGGTCTACCATCTGCCTGTGCTGCTCCATGAGGTTATGGACTGGATGCGCCCGCAAAAAGGCGGCGCGTATTTGGACTGCACCCTGGGCGGAGGAGGCCACACAGAGAGTATTTTCAAGGCCTGCAAGGGGAAAGCGGAGGTTTACGGTATCGACCGCGACGGCGACGCCATCGCCGCTGCGACAGAGCGGTTGAAACAGTATCCGGGCTTTCACGCCATCCGCGGCAACTTTCACGAAATGAAAACGATGGGGCTCCCGCCGCTGGACGGGGTGCTGATCGATCTGGGCGTATCCAGCCATCAGCTCGATACGCCGGAGCGCGGGTTTAGCTATCATGAGGACGCGCCCCTGGATATGCGTATGGATACGGCGCAGGCGATGACCGCCGAAACGTATCTGCAAACCGTGTCTGTGAAAGAATTCACGCGCGTGTTGCAGCAGTACGGAGAGGAAAAGTGGGCCGCGCGTATCGCGCAGATTCTGGATGAGAAACGAAAACTGCGGCCGATTAAAACTACGCTCGATCTGGTCGCCGTTGTGGACGCGGCTATCCCCAAAGCCGTGCGCCGCAAGGACGACGGACACCCGGCCCGCCGCACCTTCCAGGCCGTACGTATCGCCGTCAACGACGAGCTTCTGCCCTTGGATAAGGCCCTGCGCGACGCTGTCAGCTTGCTCAAGAATCAAGGCCGTTTGCTCGTCATCACCTTTCACTCGCTGGAAGACCGCATCGTGAAAAACACCTTGAGGACGCTGCAAAATCCCTGCATATGTCCGCCGAAGGCGCCGATCTGCACCTGCGGGAGGATTTCGCAGGGCAAGGTGCTTGGCGGCGGGGTAATCGCGCCCAGCGAGCAGGAAATCAAAGACAATCCCCGCGCCCGAAGCGCGAAGCTCCGCGTGTTTGAAAAGAGGGTGTGAGCAAATGCCTACGCTGTACGTCATTGCGACGCCGATCGGGAACCTTGGCGATATGCCGCCCCGCGCCATCGAGACGCTCAAGAACGTCGCCCTCATCGCGGCGGAGGATACCCGCGTCACGCGCAAGCTTCTCTCCGCGTTTGATATCCATACTCCTCTGACAAGCTGTCACGAGCACAACGAAGCGGAGAAGGCGGAAGGCATCGTCGCGCGGATGGTCGAAGAAGCGATCGACGTCGCTTTAACCACCGACGCGGGTACGCCCTGCATCAGCGATCCGGGCAGCGTTCTGGTCGATCTCGCCATCCAAAACGGCATTGAGGTAATCGCCATTCCCGGTGCGAGCGCAATTATCAGCGCTTTGAGTATCAGCGGCTTTGCATTGGACGAGTTCACGTTTTTCGGTTTTTTACCGCGCCAGAAAAGCGCGCTGGCGACCAAGCTTACGGAGATGGCAAGCCGGTCCAAAATTGCGGTTGTGTACGAGTCGCCCCACCGTGTGATCGATCTGGTGAGCGCGATCAAGGAGTTATTCCCACACACCCTGTGCTCCGTCAGCTGCGACCTGACCAAGAAATTTGAACTGACGCTGCACGGAACGGTTTCCGAGGTTCTGCAAAAGTTGCAATCGAACCCCAAAGCGGAAAAGGGCGAATACTGTCTGGCGCTCAAGTGGCAGGATGTGCCGGAGGACGAACCAAAACAAGAAGCATCGCTGGAAGCGATGCTGTTTGACTGCGTATTGCAGGGAATGTCGATGCGGGACGGGATGGAAACGCTTGTCTCGCAGGGGCACCGTAAAAACGCGGTATACGCCGCGAGCCTGCGGCTGAAGGACCTGCTGAAATAAATCTTATCAGAGCGTAAGCTCCAGCTCGATCTCGTCTCTAAGCGGAATACCGTCGATGCCGATTTGCGGGATGCCGGGCTTCAGCTTTCGGGACGTCTCCAGCATGTTCTGGCGAAGCGCCCGCAGGACGAACCCGCGCTTCTGATAAAACCGAATGGCGTGCAGATGGTCGTTCGTCGTCATAACGGCGACTTTTTTCATGCCGTTTTCCAGAGCCTTCGCCTTTACCCGTTCGATCAGGCGTGTGCCGACGCCCGCGTTTTCCCGCAGGCTTTCCAGCACCATGATTTCGCACGCGTCCGGATGGAACACATATAGAAGATAACCGATCAGCGTACAGTCGTCCCGTATGGCGGCAAAACCGGGCATGGTGCGGGTATCCCACAGTTTGCCGTTGATGGCGATGAACGGGCCTGCCCAGCTTTCGGCGATCATCGCCTGCACCGCGGGGCGAAAGCGCTCGTCAAGGGGAATGATGCGGTATTCGTTGTCGCTGCTCATAACAGTTTCGCCTCGCCGCTGTACAGCGTGCGCGTTTCGCCTGAATCCATGCGAACGATCAGCCCGCCCAGCGCGTCGATCCCTGTGGCGGTCGCCATGAAACGTTCTTCGCCCAGGGCACATTGCACGCGCCGTCCGATGGTCAGTGACCGCGTGCGGTAATCGTCCAGAAAACCGTCCTTGTTTTCATCATACTGCAAAAGGCCGTTGATGATAGCGGCTGCCAGAAGGTTGCGGATCGGTTGCTTCGGATTGACGAAGCCTACGATCTCTTTGAGTTCATCCGGAACGTCGCAGGGACTTACGTTGACGCCGATGCCGATGAACACGGTTTCGATCATGCCGCTTTCCAAGCTAGTGCTGGCTTCGGTGAGGATGCCGCACACCTTTTTCCCGTCCATGAACACGTCGTTGACCCATTTGATGCGCGCCTGTTTGCCGGTGAGGGTTTCGATCGCCCGGCAAACGCACACGGCGGCGTAGGCGGTGATGCTCGGCGCGGCCTCCACCGCGCAGGACAGAGGAAGCGCCAGCGTCAGATACAGTCCTGTGCCCTTTGGAGAGAAAAACTGCCGTCCACGCCTGCCGCGCCCGGCGGTCTGCGCGTCTGCTGCGACCGCAAAGCGCTTTTCGCCGTCCGCGTATCGCCGCTTAGCTTCGTTTAGCGTGGAATCAACCGCATCATATACGTACACAGGTATAGCGTCTTTTAGCGTACCCGTGATCGCGGATTGCGACAGGTGATCATCGTCGATCGAAAGCTGATACCCGCGATTGGTGGCGGACGAGATTTGATAGCCCTGCGCCTTGAGCTCGCCGATCGCCTTCCATACGGCGGTGCGGGACACGGAAAAACGCCGCGCAAGCTCCTGCCCGGAAACGGGTGCGGTGCGGTTTTCTTCAAGCGTTTTAAGCAATTCGTCCTTCAGCGGCATAGGGGTCTCCTCATTCAGCGTTCCAGGCAGACGACGTTTTCCACGCCGCCCGCATAGCAGAACATATCCACAGGCTGGCAGGCGGTTAAACGGTATCCGCCGGGTACGAGCTTCGCCACGTCGCGCGCCTGCGTGGGCGCGTGGCAGCTGATGTATACGATGCGTTTAGGCTGCGCCGCGAGCAATGCGTCGATCACGGGCTGTTCCACGCCTTTGCGGGGTGGGTCGAGCACTACCACGTCGGGGCGTAAACCGTCCGCGACCAGCTTGGGCAGCGCGTCTTCCACGGCGGCAGCGATGAACTCGGCGTTGTCAATGCCGTTGATCTTCGCGTTTCGCCTGGCGCTTTCCACCGCCTGGGGAACGATTTCCAATCCGATCACGCGTTTGCAGTGCTTCGCCATGCAAAGCGATACCGTTCCTGCGCCCGCGTAGGCGTCCACCACGGTATCTCCGGGCGAAAGATTTGCAAAGCCGATGGCCGTTTTGTACAGCGCTTCGGTCTGCGCTGGATTGACCTGGAAAAACGAAAGCGGCGTGATGTCAAACCGCAGACCGAGCAGCGTCTCGGAGATGGAATCCTCCCCGAAAAGCTTCCGGCTTTTCGGCCCAAGAATGGTATTGCCCTTTTGTCTGTTTTCGCTGATGTGCAGCCCTTTGAAACCAGGCTCGTTGCGCAGTAAAAGCTGTACCAGCGCGTCCAGGCCGGGCAGGGTGGCCGCCGTAGCTGAAAGTACGACCAGTACGTCGCCCGCGCGGTTCATACGCGCCACCGCATGGCGCAGAAAGCCTGTATGCGTTTTCTCGTCGTAGGGCGCGACGTCAAATTCCCGCATCCACTGTTTCACGGACACGATTACACCCGAAAGGCTGTGCAGCGTGATGGGGCAATCGTCAATCGCGACCAGATCGTGCGATCGTTTGCGGTAAAACCCGAGTATAGGGGATTGCGAACGGCCGCCGATGGGCAGGCTTGCCTTGTTGCGGCAATGCGTGGGGCTGTCCGCACCAAGCACCGGCGGAACGTCGCCGGGATCGAGCATCAGGCCGCCGATCCGCGTCAAACTGTCAAACACCTGCTGCCGCTTGGCCTCGAGCGTAAGCTGGTAGCGCATATGCTGACCGCTGCACCCGCCGCAGCGCTCGTATACGGGGCAGAACGGTTCAGTACGCTCCGGAGACAGCGTTTTGAGCGTTTCGATCCTGGCAAAAGCGTAGTTTGGCTGCACCTTGAGCACTCTGGCGTCCATGCTTTCGCCGGGAAGGACGCCGGGCACGAAAACCGTAAGGCCCTCATAACGGCAAACGCCTTCCAGTTCGGCGCCGAGACGCTCGCAGCTTAGGCGTATGATTTGGTTTTTCTGCAGGGCTGCATCCGCCATACGCTCAAACCTCAAGCATCGGGTTGCGTTTCTTTTTCTGGTTTTCCGGCGCGATGAAGGAGATCTCCAGCCTGTCAAACGGGATGGCCTCCAGAAAATGGTCGGCCGTAAAGCGCGTCAGCGAAAATTCCCGCCAATCCTTTTGGTGGCGGGGAAGCCAAACCGGCATGCTCAGATCCAGAATATGCATCGCTTCCCGGAGTGCAAGCTCGGGATGGTCAAAATCGCAGGGCACGGTCAGGTCGCCCTTGGCGCGGTTTGCTTTCATCAGCCGCAGCCACATGCGGCCCTGGGCGTCGTCTGCTTTACTCAAACCGCGTCCACCTCAAAATCCGCGCTGACGGAGCGCTCCATCACGCTGTGCATGTGTTTTTTTACCGGAAGGTGCACCGGATGGGCGATATAGGCCTGTAAGGCTTCACGGCTTTCCAGCACCGTGTGCAGGCACAGGTCGCAGCTTCTTTCGCTGTGGGTCTCATCGCTGGCGGCTTCTACCTTAACGAGTCCGGGAATCCTACCCCGCATGGAATTGAGAATGTCTACGGTTTCCCCGATTTTTGATTTGTCCTTGAGCCAGTACATAACGATATGCCGTATCATACGATCCCTCCTGTTAACTGCATTCATTATACCGTGTTGCCTGGAACTTGTCGATAAGGCCAAAGGCGTATATAATTAAAGTAAGCGATCCAAGGGAGGGAAGAAAATGAAGAAATTCGGAATATTGGTCATCATGCTGATACTGTTTGCTTCAAGCTGCTCGGCTACCGAACCCGACGCCGTTTCCTCCGCGACCCTGGCCCGGTACAGGACGAACGAAATTATGGAGTATCAGGGCGCGCACCTCGACCCCGCCGTAGGCCCGCGTGACAACTCCATCAAAGGCGTTCAGCAGGTGGATATTGAAACCTATACGCTGACCATCGACGGCCTGGTGGATACGCCGCAGGTGCTGACGTACGACGAGGTGCTTGCGATGCCCGAGTATGAGCGGCTTATTACGCTGTACTGCGTGGAGGGCTGGGACGCCACCATCCTCTGGAAGGGCGTTTTGATTCAGGATCTTCTGGATCTTGCGGGCGTACAGCCGGAAGCCGTGACGGTGATCTTCTCAGCGGTGGACGGGTATACCACGTCCCTGCCGCTGCAAACGATCCTTGACAACCAACTCATCATGGCCTACGACGCCAACGGGATTCCACTGCCGCCGGAGATGGGCTATCCGTTCATCGTGGTGGCGGAGGATAAGCTGGGTTACAAATGGGCCAGATGGGTGAATGAAATCACCCTGTCCGACGACGCGAACTACGAGGGATTCTGGGAAGGCGTCGGGTATTCAAACGAAGCCGACGTGGAAGAAGACGGAAATTAAACGAGCCGGCCATACTGAAACGTTCCGCGTTTGCGGAACGTTTTTTTGATAAAAATATAACTTCTCCTTGCAAAACTGCGAAAAAAAAAGTATGCTAGTAAAACAGGTAAAACGTTTTCGTAGAGGAGCAGTTCTATGGACAATTTCGGTTACTTCGACGATCAGAACCGGGAATTTATCATTACCCGCCCGGATACTCCGTATCCGTGGATCAATTATCTGGGCAGCGAAGCGTTTTTCTCGTTGATGAGCAATACATCCGGCGGGTACTCGTTTTATAAGGACGCGCGGCTTCTCAGGCTGACACGCTATCGCTATAACAACGTGCCGACCGACGCCGGCGGGAAATATTACTATCTTCGGGACGGCAGCGGCGTGTGGAATCCCGGCTGGCAGCCAAGCCAGGCAAAGCTGGATAGCTACGAGTGCCACCACGGCACGGGTTATACGCGCATTCTGTCCTCTAAAAACGGTCTATGGGCCGAGCAGTGCGTGATGGTCCCGTTCGGGTTCCGGGCCGAAGTGACCAAACTGACGCTGACAAACCGCAGCGCGGAAGAAAAACACCTGAGTCTTTTCAGCTTCGTGGAGTTTTGCTTATGGAACGCGCTGGATGACGCCACCAACTATCAGCGAAACTTCGCGCTGGCGGAAGTGGAGATCGAAAACGGGGGTGCGGCGCTGTACCACAAAACCGAATACCGCGAGCGGCGCAACCATTACGCCGTTTTTGCCGTCAATACGGCGGTGGACGGTTTCGATACCGACCGCGAAAGCTTTCTGGGTTTATACAACGGTTTCGGAAATCCGCAGGTCGTTGCGGAGAATCAATCCAGGAACAGCCACGCGCACGGCTGGGCGCCCATCGGCAGCCATTACATACGCCGTACGCTCAAGCCCGGGGAAAGCGCGAGCTTCGTGTTCGTGCTGGGCTTCTGTGAAAGCCCAAAGGACAACAAGTTCACCGCGCCGGATGTGATCAACAAAGAAGACGCCCATGCGCTGCTCAAAGCCTTCCAAACCACGGAGCAGTTCGACCGGAAGCTGGAAGAGCTCAAGGAGTACTGGGCCAAACTGTTAAGCCGTTTCTCCATCCAATCGGAGGACGAGAAGTTTAACCGCCAGATCAACCTGTGGAACCAGTACCAGTGCATGGTGACCTTTAATATGAGCCGCTCGGCCAGCTATTTTGAAAGCGGAATCGGAAGGGGAATGGGCTTTCGCGACTGCAGCCAGGACCTTCTGGGCTTCGTGCACCTCATCCCCGAACGCGCCAGGGAACGCATTCTGGACATCGCGGCCACGCAGTTCCCCGACGGCAGCGCTTACCACCAGTATCAGCCGCTGACCAAGCAAGGCAATCAGGAAGTCGGCAGAAACTTCAACGACGATCCGCTTTGGCTGCTCTACGCGGTGAACGCGTATCTGAAGGAAACCGGAGATTTTGAAATTTTGGACGAGATCGTCGATTTTGACAACGATCCCGCCCTTGCCGCGCCGCTGAAGGAACACCTGCGCCGTGCCTTCCGTTATACCGCGGAGCACCTGGGCCGGCACGGCCTGCCGCTGATCGGACGGGCGGACTGGAACGATTGCCTGAACCTGAATTGTTTTTCCGAAGAACCGGGCGAAAGCTTCCAGACGATAACGAATCACGATACAGGCATTGCCGAAAGCGTGTTCATCGCCGGGATGTTCGTGGGCGCGGCCGACGACTATGCGGACATTTTTGCCGGGATCGGCGACGCGGAGGAAGCCGCTTATGCGATCGCGGAGAAGGAAAAAATGGTCAAAGCTGTGGAGACCTACGGCTGGGACGGCGAATGGTTTTTGCGCGCCTACGACGCCAACGGCGACAAGGTTGGTTCCGGCGAATGCGACGAAGGCAAGATATTCATCGAGCCACAGGGCATGTGTGTGATGGCCGGCATCGGCAAGGATAACGGAATGGCACAGAAGGCGCTGGATGCCACACGCGAACACCTGCTGTTTGAACACGGCGTGGTGCTCAACTGGCCGGCTTATCGGCGCTATTATCTGAACCTCGGAGAGATCAGCTCCTACCCGCCGGGCTACAAGGAAAACGGTTCGGTGTTCTGCCATAACAATCCGTGGATCGTCATCGCCGAAACGGTGCTGGGGCACGGGGATCGGGCGTTTGACATATATCGCCGTATTGCGCCTGCATATATCGAAAACCAGAAACTTCACCGCACGGAACCCTATGTTTACAGTCAGACCATCAACGGAAAGGAAAGCGATAAGCCGGGCGAGGCCCGCAACAGCTGGCTGACGGGTACGGCGGCGTATAACTTCTATGCCGCGTCGCAGGCGATACTGGGCATCAAACCGCAATTCGGCGGTTTGATGATCGACCCGTGCCTGCCCGCGTACCTGAAGCACGTCACCGTCCGCCGCAGCTTCCGCGGCAGGGAGTACCTGATCGAGATTCAAAACAACGGCGGAGGAGAAAAACGCAAGGTTTCCCTGGTTGTGGACGGGAAACCCATCGACGGGCAGTTGATTCCGCTTTCCGGCGATACAAAAAAGACCTGCATGGTGCAGGCGTTCGTAGAATAACGTAACACTATTTGTGATACCGCTGCCCCGCGTTGATCTTGGCAGCGCGGTAGAGCTGCTCCAGAAGGATGATCCGCGCCAATTGGTGCGGAAAGGTCATGCGGCTCATCGACAGGCGTTCCTGCGTGCGGGCGAAAACGCTTTCGGAAAGTCCGAGCGAACCGCCGATTACGAAGACGATCTCGCTTTTCCCCGAAACAAACAAACCGTTCAACTTGTCCGCAAGCTCTTCGCTTGCGGGCTGTTTTGCGTCGATACACAGGGCGACGACGTAAGCTGAATCGGGGATACGCTTGAGCAGGCGCCCTCCTTCGGCGTCAAGTGTTTTTTCAATCGCAGTGTCCGACAGTTGCTTGGGCTCGGGTTCGTCCGGTACCTCGATAACAGCGCAGGGCATAAGCTGCGACAGTCGTTTCAGGTATTCCTTCTGCGCATCCTGATAGAAGCGTTCCTTCAGCTTGCCAACGCACAGCACCGTGATCAATTTTCGTCCTCCCCAAGCAAGATAAACAGCGTCGCATCAATGCGGATATCGCGGAATAAGCGCTCAAAGTAGTTAACGCTGCCGTCTCTGATGAAAAACGTAGTCAGGGTTTCCTGCGCACCGACTGTCTCCACCGTGTGCACATTCCCGCGGCTGTCGCGCAGCCTGCAGCCGCTTTTTGGCACAGTCTGCAGATCTTCTGTCATCGCAAACAGCATCAGGCCCTTGCCTTCGATGGCCACAACTTCGTCCAGAACGCGTAACTCCATGATATTCTCCTAAATGCGGTACAGCTGCCCGGCCTGGCAGCGGCCGGCGACGTGCAAACTGACGTCCTCGCCGATGATAGCCCCCGCTTCGGTCAGCGCGGCGGATACCACCTGATAGGCCAGATCGGGCGTGTTGTTTTCCTGACTCAGGTGCCCAAGCAGCAGGTGTTTGGTGCCACTCTCCAAAAGCTTCACGGCGGCCTGCGCGCCCGCGTCGTTGCTCAGATGCCCTTTGCGGCCCAGAATACGCGTTTTCAGGCGTTCCGGGTAGGATGTGTTGTGCCTGAGCATCTCGGGATCATGATTGCTTTCCAAAAGCACGATATCGGCGCTTTCAATCGCCTGAAATACGAGTTTGGAAAAATGGCCGAGGTCGGTCGCGGCGGCCACGCTGTGCCCGCCCGTAAAGAAGCGGAATCCCGTCGGTTCATTGGCGTCGTGGGGGATGTGAAAGGGCAGGGCTTCGATATCGTCGATAAAAAAGCTTTCATCAGCGCGTACGGTCATGCGGTGGTGCCTTGGCAGTTCGCCGACGGTGCGGCCCATGCCCTCCCAGGTGCCTTCGGACGCGTAAACGGGGATGTGCAGCTTCCGGGCGATGACGCCCGCACCCTTCATATGGTCGGAGTGTTCATGGGTAACCAGCAGCGCGTGGATGGAGGAGACGTCGAGCTTTGCCTTTTCCAGGGCTTCCAGCGTCTGCTTTCCGCTCATTCCGCAGTCAATCAGCAGGCCGCCGCGATCCGTGGATAAGTAGGCGCAGTTGCCGCTGGAGCCGGAAAACAGGGTACAAAATTGCAAGGGCTTACCGCCTTTCGGGAGAAGATATTTTCGGGAGAGCGTCGGGGATAAACCCCTCGAACATGACCGCGTCGTAGCATTTACACGCTGCGTCGAGGTCTTTTTGACTGCGCACCGTCCACGCCACGAGAATGGGCCGAAACAGCATCCGGATAAGCTTCAGGGAAAGCGATTTATCGCTCTCAAAACCGTATGCGATGAAGTGCGGCCGGGACAGCGCGTTGACGAGTAGGTGCTTTAGGATAAACACGACGACGGGATGGGTTCCCGCATCGAACGACCCGGCGGACAGCTGCCCGCGAAGCTCGTCCGGCGCATGCACGCGCAGGTACCGCACGATGGACGGATGGAACGATTCCAGGCTATAGTCGCCGGAATACCCCCGCAGAAGCTCCAGCGCGGTCTTTACCGTACGCAGGTACTGCTTGTGGAACTTAAGCTCGATGATGACCGGCACTCTGCCGCCTACGAGTTTGAGGAAATCGGAGAACAGGGGGATTTGCGTGCCGTCCGGCAAAAGCGGAAGATCCGCATAGTCCGTCTGCTCGATCACCGCGTCCACGCCGCAGACCCTCAACGTGTTCAGGTCGTGGTGAACCACCACCTGGCCGTCGCGCGTGGACTGCAGATCCATTTCCATTCCGAAACCGCGCTCAATGGCGAGGGTAAACGCCCTCATGCTGTTTTCGATCACGGCTTTGTTTCCGTCGTGCAGGCCGCGGTGGGCGTAAAACACATCGCGGCGGAACTGTTTGGGGAAGGGTCTGCGCGCGGGCGCGATCAGCCACAGGTACGCGGCAAAGATCAGCAGCAGTACCGCAAACGCAAACAACAGCCAAAGGGCGAATACCATATCAATCGTCTCCCGCGTCGTAGGCTTCCAGCTTACTCTTGGGCGGAATGGGCTTGGAATCGCCGTGCCTGGACATTGAGATGGTAATCAGCGAGATCGCCACCATAACCGCGGCATAGGGCGCGAGCACGACGTAGCCCACATATTGCATCAGGTAACCGGACAGGATCGGGGTCACGATCTGCGCGGCCATGGAGAATGTGTAGTAATATCCGGTAAACTGGCCGACGTCCGCGCTTTTGGAGATCTCCACGACCATCGGATAGCTGTTGACGTTGATGGACGCCCACGCCACGCCGACCAGCGCGAAGATGATGTACAGCGAGAAGTGGAACGCGTGATAGAAGCCAAAGGACGCAAAGCACAGCGCCAGCAGGATGACGCCGAACTGAATGGTGCGCTTGCGGCCGAATCTGGACGCGAACATGCCCACCGGGATGAAGAAGATCACCGCAGCGATGGTGGCGACCATCAGGCACATGGAGGCGTCCTGAATGCCGTAGGCCCACTCCTGCGCGGCGTATTTGGTAAACGCGGTGGTGACCGCGTTATAGCCCATAAACCAGAAAAAGATGGAGGACAGAATGAGAAACAGGCTCCGCCGGACGTCCTTGGGCAGTGCGCGGATGGCGGCGACTTTTTTGCCGTCCTCCCGTACCGCGGGGGCTTCTTCCTGCCCGGTTTCTTGATCATATTCGTCGTTGAATTTGGCAGTCTCCGCGGACAGCTTGTTTTCGCGGATCTTCCACACGATCACCGCGACGGCGACGACCATCAGCACGGCGACCGCGATGAACAGCAGCGTATAGTCGTTATAGGCAATCATCGTTCCGTCCGCCTGTTCCACCTCACGCGTGCCGACCAGGAACATGGTCACCACCAGCGTGAAGATCGCGCCGACCGCGCCCATCAGGTTGATGACGGCGTTACCCTTGGAGCGCAGGGGCTTGGGCGTTACGTCGGGCATCAGCGCCACGGCGGGGGAGCGGTAGGTGCCCATGGCGACCAGCAGGAACGCGAGCGCAACGATGAACAGCGTGAAGTTGTTCGTTTTATCGGCAAACGGCAGCAGGTTCATCAGCACCACCGCGCACAGCGTGCCCAGCACGATGTAGGGCGTGCGCCTGCCGAACCGCGTTTTCGTTTTATCGGAAAGCAGGCCGAAGAACGGCAGCAAAAAAAGCGCCAGAACATTGTCAAGCGCCATAATAATGCCGGCCGCTCCGTCTTTCATTGCGAAGGTGTTCTTCAGGATCAGGGGAATCACATTGTCGTACAACTGCCAGAATGCGCCGATGGACATGAAGGCAAACCCGACCAAAATCGTGCGTTTGGTATTCAGTTTCATCAAAGCGTCCTCCTTAAATTAAGGCTTAACGCTATCATAGTATTACGCTTTTTGATTGTCAATATGGATACGCAATGCCTGGAAGGTTTCTTCGGAGATATCATGCTCGATTTTGCAGGCGTCTTCCTGGGCAATTTGGGGTTCTACGCCAAGGCGGATCAGGAACTGCGACAGGGTTTGATGCCGCTCGTACATGCTTTTGGCGATTTCCAGCCCTTTCCCGGTGATGGTAATCAAGCCGTCTTTCTCCATAGTGATGTAGCCGTTTTCCCGAAGCCGCTTGGTGGCGTAGCTGACGCTGGGCTTGGTGACCCCAAGCTCGTTTGCGATATCGATGGAGCGGATGTAGCCGTGCTGGAGCTTGAGCATCAGCATGGTTTCCAGATAGTCCTCAGAGGATTTGTGTATCTCCACGGTATCACCTCCTGCATGGTATGATTATATGATGTATATGCCGCTGCGGTCAAACAGCTTACTTGATATGTGCCGAACAGCTCATGTTGCAGTTTTGACAGTTGCCGCTGCAGGAATGCTTGCCCTGCCGTTTGTCGGCGAGCATTTTCCATATGATGCTCCCGACGATAAGCACTACGACGCCGCCTACGATCCATGTTGCCATACTCTATCGCTCCTTTATGCTAGAATGTGTTTGTTCTTGCGAGTCAGTTGATATACGATACCACCCAGAAGCACGACAGCAACTGCTGTTGCCAGCGTAAAACCGCCGCCCATAAACAGTACACCCAAACGGAAGGTGATCAGCGCGATCGCATAGGCAAACAGCGTTTGATATCCGATGGCAAACCATGTCCATTTGGCGGAGTTCATTTCACGCTTGATCGCGCCGATGGCGGCAAAGCAGGGTGCGCATAGGAGGTTGAACAAGAGGAAGCTGAACGCGGCCAGACCGCCGTAACCGCCGCTGACGTCGTTGAATGCCTGCGCGATGGGGGAAAGTGTGGTTTCAATTTCTTCTTCGCTGCCTTCCTCCAGAAGTGCGAAGGCGGAATCCTCATCCTCGGTGGCATGGAACAGGACGCCGAAAACACCTACGACCTCTTCCTTGGCAACCAAACCCATCACAGTGGCGACAGTCGATTGCCAGTTGCCAAAGCCCAGAGGTTTAAAAACCGGAGCGACAAACCCGCCGACTTCGCCCAGAATGCTGTCGTCCATGCTATCCACAGCACCAAACGATACCGGAGCATCTGCCTCGATGTCCACGGCAGCTACCGTGCCGTCGGCGGGAACTGCCGGCTGCTGAGCCGCCCAGCCATAAGCGGAGGTGAACCAAATGAAGATACTCGCAACCACGATTACGGTTCCGGCGCGTTTGATGAAACTCCAGCCGCGCTCCCACATACTGCGTAATACGTTGCCGGTGGATGGGACGTGATAGGGGGGGAGCTCCATCACAAATGGCGCGGGCTTGCCGGAGAACATCTTGGTTTTCCGCAGCATGATGCCGGAGATGATCACAGCAGCTACGCCGATAAAATACGCCGAGGCCGCCAGCCATCCCGCGTTGTGGAAGAGTGCGCCTGCGATCAGCGCGATGATGGGCATCTTCGCGCCGCAGGGGATAAAGCTGGCGGTGATGACGGTCATCCTGCGGTCGTGCTCGTTTTCGATCGTGCGGGAGGCCATGACGCCTGGAATGGCACAGCCCGAAGAGATCAACATCGGGATAAAGCTTTTGCCGGACAGACCGAAGCGGCGGAAAATACGATCCATAATGAACGCGACACGCGCCATATAGCCGACGTCTTCCAAAATCGCAAGCAGCAGGAACAGGACCAGCATCTGCGGCACAAAGCCGAGCACCGCGCCGACGCCGCCGATGATGCCGTCGCCGATGAGCCCCACCAGCCAATCCGCTGTGCCGATGGCGGCCAGCCAGTCCATCAGTGGTGTTTGAATCCACTCCGCTACAAAGGTGTCGTTGGTAAAATCGGTTACGATCGTGCCGATGGTTGTGACCGAGATGTAATACACTAGGAACATGATAATGGCGAAAATCGGCAGCGCTAGAATACGGTTGGTGACGATACGGTCAATTTTGTCCGATGTGGACAGAGAACCCTTTGCTTTGCCTTTTTTAACGCAAGTCTGAATCAGCAGGTTGATATAGGCGTAACGCTGGTTGGTGATGATGGATTCTGCGTCGTCGTCCATTTCCGCTTCACAGGTTTGAATGATTTTTTCAATCTGTTCTAGGATGGCGGCGGGCAGGTTGAGCTCAGTAAGCACTTTTTCGTCGCGTTCAAACAGTTTAATGGCGTACCAGCGCGACAGGGATGCATCCACGATACTGCCGTCGTGCACAACGCCGTCCGCGTGGTGGTGATGCACGGGCTCGTCGCCAGTGGAGTGGGTGATAAGATCTTCGATGTGCGCAAGTGCGTGCTCCACACTGCCGGCAAACACGTGCGGAGGCTCGGCGTTTCTGTTGCTATGGGCAAGCTCGACAGCTTTTTGCGCCACCAGCATGGAGCCTTCGCCTTTCAGGGCGGAGGTTTCGATCACTTCACAGTTCAGTGCTCCCGCAAGCTTTTCCAGTTGGATGACGTCGCCGTTTTTCCGTGTTACATCGATCATGTTCAGCGCGATCACCATGGGGATGTTCAGCTCCGCGAGCTGCGTGGTCAGATACAGGTTGCGCTCGATGTTTGAAGCATCCACAATGTTGATAATGACGTTTGGTTTTTCATTCACCAGATAATTGCGGGCCAGCACTTCCTCCAGCGTATACGGCGAAAGCGAATAAATGCCGGGCAAGTCTTGAATGATGACGTCGCGAGAGCCTTTAAGGCGGCCCTCCTTTTTCTCTACCGTCACGCCGGGCCAGTTGCCGACATACTGTGTGCTGCCGGTCAGCGCGTTGAACATGGTGGTTTTTCCTGAATTCGGGTTGCCTGCCAGCGCAATCTTGATGTCCATGGGGTGTTCCTCCTCATTAAATACAACAGAAGTTAGTCAACTCTAACTATGGGGCAAAGGAAAAGCGGTTTGAACCGCATCAAGCTTCGACTTCAATCTTTTCGGCGTCGCTCTTTCGAATGGAAAGCTCGTATCCCCGTACCGTCATTTCTATCGGATCACCAAGGGGGGCGACTTTGCGTATATAAACTTCTGTGCCCTTGGTGAGACCCATGTCCATAATCCTGCGCTTGAGCGCGCCTTCGCCGTGCAGCTTCGCGATCACTGCGTGGTTGCCAACCTTGACGTCCTTTAGTGTTCTCATTGCCTGTCTCCTTTATACCATAATGCGCATTGTTAAAGTGCGGTCCAACGCGACGCGGCTGTTTTTGATGGATAAAATCATGTTTCCGCCCAGCTGATTGACAACCGTTACCTGTTCGCCAACCACAAAACCCAAGTTTGCCAGATGCTTGCGAACATCGTCGCGACCGGTGATTTTTTTGATGATATTCACATCGCCGACAGATACCATAGACAGGGGCATCATATGTGTCCTCCTCAATCGTGATTCCAAAGTTAGACACGTTTAACTTCAGTTCCCAGTAGAGTTTAACATCTCTAACTTAAAAAAGTCAATAGGGTTTTCATGTAATTCTCATGTAATTCTCATTTTTATTATTTTCGCACAGAGATTGCGAGGCATCATCGTAAAGGCTTCCCAAAACAAAACGCCAGTTGCTTTTGCCGCGCTTGACATGCCCGCGCCTCCTGCCGTATAATGCCTGTAACGCAAGGATGGGAAGCAGTACCCGTTGCTTGAGCCTAAAGAGAGCCTTCGGTTGGTGTAAGAAGGCGGCGAGGCGGCGGCGAATACATCCCGGAGCGAGGTCCCGAAAGGCAACGAGTAGGCGGCCGACGGTGCGCCGGTTACAGCGCAGAAGAACATCGTTCTTTGCAAGGGTATGCCCGCGAGGGGATACCGAAGTGGAAGTGGTACCGCGTTTACACGCCTTCTCCCTGTGTGGGGAAGGCGGTTTTTTTTTCAGTAAGGAGGGGAATGGCATGCTGCCAAAGGGAATTTCGTTTGCGAACCGATTTGAGGGGATCAGCGGCAGCGCGATCCGCGATATTTTCAAGGTACTCGCACGCCCCGGCGTGATCAGCTTCGCGGGCGGCAATCCATCAAGCGACGCCCTGCCCGATGCGCTGTGCGCGGGAATCGCAAAAGACGTGCTGCTTTCCGACGGCAAGCGCATACTCCAGTACGGTGCGACCGAAGGCTATCCGCCGTTTGTGGAAAGCTTGGAAACCTATCTGCGGGAGGATTACGATTTTCCGGCGGAGCGGAAGAACATCCTGCCGCTGACGGGATCCTCGCAGGGCGTGGATCTTCTATGCAAGGCGCTGTTCAACCCCGGCGATACGGTGCTGACCGAGGCGCCGACCTTTCTTGGAAATATGCAGACCATGCGGTTGTATCAGCTCAATCTCGTGCCTGTGGAAAGCGACGAGGACGGGCTTTTGATTGACGCGCTGGAAGAAGCGGTGAAGACGCATCACCCCAAGGCGCTGTACTGCATCCCGACTTTCCAGAATCCCACGGGCCGGACGCTCGCCGCGGACAGGCGCAAACGCATCGCCGAAATGGCCGACCAGTACGGTTTTCTGGTCATAGAGGACGATCCCTACCGCGATCTGCGCTACGACGGGCAGCCCCTGCCCTCCGTAAAGCATTTCGATACCTCGGATCACGTGGTGTACCTTGGCAGTTTTTCCAAGCTCGTCAGCCCGGGTATGCGCGTGGGCTATATGGTGGGGCACGAGGAGATCATCCGCAAGTGCACCATCGGCAAGCAGGGCTCGGATCTGCACACGCCGCTGTTAACCCAGGCGATCATCGACCAGTTTCTGCGCAGGCAGCTCCTGCACCCGCACCTGCACTCCATTCTGGGCGCTTACCGTGACAAAATGCACGCGATGCTTGCAGAACTGAAAACCTTTCCCCAGGGCACACAGCACACCAATCCGCAAGGCGGCCTGTTCATCTTCTGCACGCTGCCCGAAGGCTTCAGCGCGACCGAACGCTTTCAGGACGCGGTGGAAAGCGGCGTGGCGTATGTGCCGGGGACGCATTTCTATCCAAACGGCGGACACCACAACACCCTTCGCCTGAACTTTTCCAACAGCACCCTGGAACAGATCAAAACCGGAATGGGAATCCTGCGGACGCTGTTTCAAACCAAATAAGGAGTGATTTTCAATGCATATACTGGACGAACTCAAGGAGCGCGGCATCATCGCGCAGATTACCTTTGAAGAAGACCTGTACAAGGCGATGGAAAAGGAGCCGATGACCTTCTACGTCGGCATAGATCCCACGGCGGACAGCCTGCATATCGGTCATATCGTACCGGTGATCTTCGCCCGTCGCCTGCAGCAGGCGGGGCACAGGCCGATTATCCTCTGCGGCGGTGGCACGGCCATGGTCGGCGATCCCAGCGGGAAGTCCGAGCTCCGGCAGATGCTGACCAAGGAGACCATCGACAAAAACATCGAAACCATTAAAAAGCAGATCAGCCCGCTTCTGGATTTCAGCGAAGGCAAGGCCATTATGCCCAACAACGCGGACTGGCTGTTGAACCTGAACTATGTGGAGTTTCTGCGCGATATCGGCGTGTACTTTTCCGTCAACCGGATGCTGACCGCCGAGTGCTACAAGCGCAGGCTGGAAGTGGGGCTGACGTTCCTGGAGTTCAATTACATGCTCATGCAGAGCTACGACTTTCTGGAGCTGTTCCGGCGCTACAACTGCCGCTTGCAGATCGGCGGAGACGACCAGTGGTCGAATATCCTCGCGGGCGCGGACCTCATCCGCCGCAAGGAACGTGAGGACGCTTACGCCCTGACCAACAAGCTGATCATGACCGCCTCCGGCCAGAAAATGGGCAAGACCGAAAAAGGCGCGCTGTGGCTCGACCCGGAGCGCACCACGCCCTACGAGTTTTACCAGTACTGGCGCAACGTACCCGACGCGGATGTGGAGATGTACCTGCGGCTGCTGACCTTCGTCCCGATGGACGAGGTGCGCAGGCTCAGCGCGCTCAAGGACAGCGAAATCAACGAGGCCAAAAAGGTGCTCGCTTTCGAGATGACCAAGCTGATCCACGGCGAGGACGAGGCCAATAAAGCCATCGACGCATCCAAGGCGCTGTTCGGCGGCATGGGCAGCATGGATAACGTCCCGACCTATACCGTGGATCCCGCAATACTGAAGGAGGACGGCCGCGTGACCACCTGGCTGTCGGAGTGCGGCCTGTGCAAAAGCCGCGGCGAAGCGCGCAAGATGGTGGAAGCAGGGGCTGTGGCGGTCAACGACGAAAAGGTCACCGATATCGACGCGCTGATCACCCCGGAGCAGTTCGGTTCCGACGGCCTGATGCTGCGCAAGGGCAAGAAGAGCTACTGCAGGCTAATGCTTGCGTAACAAGCGTTTCAACTGCCTCTATATACTGAGTGTATAGGGGCGTTTTCTTGTGAAAAGGCACAAAATATGCTATAATTATTCAGGTTAAAAGCATTTGAAAACAAGTGAGGAGAGAGGGAATGGCCTCCTATAACGCGGACAAAATCAAGGTGCTGGAGGGGCTGGACGCCGTTCGGATGCGCCCGGGCATGTACATCGGCTCCACGGGCAGCCGCGGGCTGCACCACATGCTGTGGGAGATCGTGGACAACGCCGTGGACGAAGCCATGGGCGGCTTTGCCGATACCATCGACGTGACCTTGCACGAGGACGGATCGGCCTCCGTTTGGGATGACGGACGCGGCGTGCCTGTGGATATGCACCCGACCCTGAAAATACCCGGCGTGGAAGTGATTTACACCAAGCTCCATGCGGGCGGCAAGTTCGACAACGAAAACTACTCCTATTCGGGCGGCCTGCACGGCGTGGGCGGCAGCGTGGTCAACGCACTGTCGGAGTGGATGCTGGTGGACGTGTATAAGGATTTCCGGCATTACCAGATCAAGTTTGAATCGGTCTTTGATAAAAAAGAAAACAAGGTCATCGGCGGGCGCGTCACCGAACCGCTCAAGCAGATTTCCAATACCCGCAAACGCGGTACCCTGGTGCGTTTCAAGCCCGACGGCAGGATCTTCGAGACTACGGATTTCAACGGCGATCTGGTCATGCGGCGGCTGAAGGAGCTCGCGTATTTAAACAAGGGCGTTACCATCACCTTTGAGGACGAACGCAGCAAAAAAGCCGCGCCGGAAGCCGATGAAAACGGCGAGAGCCTGAACGGCGGACGGATCGAATTCCGCTACGACGGCGGTTTGGTAGACTACGTTAAGTACCTCAACGCCGAAAAAACCACCCTGCATGACGAACCGATATTTCTGGAAGGTCAGAAGGACGATACCATCTTCCGCGTCGCTATCCAATTCACCGACAGCTATACGGAAAACGTGTTTTCTTACGTCAACAACATCCCGACCTCCGAGGGCGGCACGCATGAGACGGGGTTCCGGGCCGCGTTTACCAAGGTGATGAACGATTTTGCCCGCAGGCTCGGCGCGCTCAAGGACAAGGACGCGAACCTTGGCGGCGATGATTACCGCGAGGGCATGACCGCCGTGATGCTCGCGATGGTTAAAAACCCGCAGTTCGAGGGCCAGACCAAGGGCAAGCTCGGCAACACCGAGGTGAGACCCGCTATTGAGGCGATTTTAACCCAGCAGCTGACGGCGTATTTTGAGGATCTGAAAAACCAGGAACTCGCCACCAAGCTGATCGAAAAGGCCGTCAAGGCCGCGCAGGTGCGCGCGGCGGCACGCAAGGCCCGCGACGTGGCCCGCGCCAAAACCGCGCTGGAAGCCGCCCCGCTGGTCGGCAAGCTTTCAAGCTGCACAGGCCGCAGCCCGGAGCAGAACGAGCTGTTCATCGTCGAGGGCGACAGCGCCGGCGGCAGCGCCAAACAGGGGCGCGACCGCAAATTCCAGGCCATATTGCCGCTGCGCGGCAAGCCGCTCAACGCCGAAAAAAAGCGGCTCGATCAAGTGCTCGCTAACGAGGAATTCCGTTCGGTCATCACCGCGCTTGGAACCAACATCGACGAGAGCTTCAGCCTGGATAACCTCAAATACCACAAGGTGATCATTCTAAGCGACGCCGATCAGGACGGTGCGCATATCCGCGCGATTCTGCTCACGTTTTTCTACCGCTACATGCGCGAGCTGGTTGCCGAGGGGCACGTGTATATCGGCATGCCGCCGCTGTACCGGGTTACGCAGGGCGGAAAATCCGTTTACGCGTACGACGACACGGAGCTGCAAAAACTGACGCAGGACAAGAAGAACTACACCATCCAGCGCTACAAGGGCCTGGGGGAGATGAACCCTGAACAGCTCTGGTCCACGACCATGGACCCGCAGAACCGCAAGCTTTTGCAGGTCACCATCGAGGACGCCGCCCAGGTGGAGCATCGCGTGTCCGTATTGATGGGGGACAAGGTGGAGCCGCGCCGCGAATACATTAGCCAGTACGCCAATTTTAACCGCGAAGATACCTTCGTGGAAATCGCGGATACCCTGAAGGCAGGTGAGAGCATTGCCTGAAGAAAATATGCAGGGCATCATCCAGATGTCCATGGCCGAGGTCATGCACAACTCGATGATACCCTATGCCGAGCACGTCATCATGGAGCGCGCCATCCCGCGCGTGGAAGACGGGCTGAAGCCCGTGCAGCGCCGCATCCTTTACACCATGATGGAACTCAATCTGCAGCCGGACCGCCCGCACAGGAAATGCGCCCGCATCGTGGGCGACTGCCTGGGTAAGTTCCATCCGCATGGGGATTCGAGCGTTTACGACGCGCTGGTGCGCATGGCGCAGGATTTCTCTATGCGAGAACCGCTGGTGGACGGCCACGGTAATTTCGGCTCGGTCGATGGCGACTCCGCCGCCGCCATGCGCTACACCGAAGCGCGTATGAAGCCGCTCGCGCTTGAAATGCTGCGCGATATCGACAAGGATACCGTTCCCTTCCGGCTAAATTTCGACGATACCGTCAAAGAGCCGGATATGCTGCCCTCGCGCTATCCTAACCTGCTGGTTAATGGCGCCAGCGGCATCGCCATCGGCCTTGCCACCAACATCCCGCCGCACAACCTGCGCGAATGCATCCACGCCGTGGTGGCGCAGATCGCCAATCCCGATATCACCACCGACGAGTTGATGGAGATCATGCCCGCGCCGGACTTCCCAACGGGCGGCATCCTGCTGAAAACCGACGAGCTGAAAACCGCCTACGAAACGGGACGAGGCAAGCTGACCCTGCGCGCGCGTACGCACATCGAAAAAGGAAAAAACGGCCGCAGCCTGATTGTGATCACCGAGATTCCTTTCCAGGTGAACAAATCGGCGATGCTGGAAAAAATCCTCAAGGTCAGCGAGGAAAAGAAGTCCGTGTTCGCGGGCATCTACGATATCCGCGACGAAAGCGACCGCACCGGCATGCGCGCCATCGTGGAGGTTCGCAGCGGATACGATACGGAAAAAATCCTGGCAGGTTTGTTAAAATACACCGATTTACAGGTGACGTTCGGCGTCAACATGGTCGCCATCGCCAAGGGTAAGCCCAAACAATTAAGCCTGCACAGCGCGATCCGCTATTATATCGGCCACCAGAAAAACGTGATCACCGCCCGTACCCAGTACGAGCTGGACAAGGCCAAGGCCCGCGCACATATTCTGGAAGGCCTGATGATCGCCGTGGACAATCTGGACGCGATCATTGCCATGATCCGCGCCAGCCGCACCCCCAAAGAAGCAAAAATCAAGCTGATGGAAAACTTCGACCTGGACGATATCCAGGCGCAGGCTATCCTCGATATGCGCCTGCAAAGGCTGACGGGGCTCGAGATCGAAACCCTGCGGCAGGAGTACGCCGAGATCCTTGAAAAAATAGAGTACCTGACCGGGATTCTCGAAAGCGAACGCAAGCTGATGCGGCTGGTGAAGCACGAGCTGATGGAGATCGCCGAGACCTACGGCAACGACCGACGCACCACGGTGGTCGATCCCGAACATGTGGTGGAAGCGGTGGTCGAAGAGGTACACGTCGCCGAACTGGCGACCGTCACCTTTTCGCGCGGCGGGTATCTGCGGCGCATGTACCCCAAGTTCTACCGCAAGCTCCCGCCCGTCAGCGCCGAGAACGGCAACCTGGACGAGTTGCCATTGTGGCGCTTTGATACCGATACCGACCGGACGCTTTACCTGTTTACCAACCTGGGCAACTGCTACCAGATCGGCGTGGACAGCCTGCCCGAAAGCAATAAGCCTTCGCAAAAGGGCTCGCTGCTCTCCGGCGTGATATTGGGGATCGATAACAGCGAGGTTCCCGTGCAGATATTCTGCAGCACGGGTGACGAGCTCGCCGCCATGCCCGATCTGTTGTTTGTGACCAAAGACGGCATGCTCAAGCGCACGTCGGCTGCGGAGTACAACATCAACCGGCAGAAATACGCCGCCATTAACCTGAAAGACGGCGACGAGGTGCTCACCGTGTTTGCGCTCGATCCGGAATCGGACTTGCTCCTGTTCTCCGAGCAATGTATGAGTATCCGCTGCCACTGTGATAAGATTCCCGTACAGGGACGCACGACCTCCGGCGTGAAAGGCATGACGCTGGATAAGATTGACCGCATTGTGTTTGCCGCCCAACCACTGCCAAACGACCAGATTTTAACCATGACCGACCGTGGCCACGCCAAGCGCGTATTGTATCTTGAGTTTGAGCCGCAGGCCCGCGCGGGCAAGGGCGTGAAGATTTTCACCTTCAACAAAAACGGCTCCAACGGCACCTGTCTGGCCGGCGCGCTGCTGGTGCGGTCGCTGCCGCTGACTGTGATGGTCACGCAGAAGTCAAGCCCGCCCAGCATTCTCCAGGCGGAGGAGGTGCCTCTGCGCGACAAGCAGAACCGGGGAAAGGCCTGCGTGATTTCGGTGCTGGACGACGTGGTCACCGGCATGCTGCCCATGTTGGATGCCCAGCCGCCCGAGGATGACGAGCCGGACGAACCTGATACTGGAACTCCGACCGACATGCCGAATGCACCGGACGCGGAGGAAGAACAGGAACAGCTGCGGCTTGACGGGGAAGGCGAATAAGACAATAAAAGAGGCTGACGATCGTCAGCCTCTTTTCAATACCTGCTTACTGCGCGGCCTTTGCCATTTGCTTTGCCAGCCTTGCCTTCTTGCGGTTGGCCGTGTTCTTGTGCACGATTCCTTTGGCGGCGGCCTTATCGATAGCGGAGGTGGTTGCGCTGTACTGTGCGCCTGCGTTTGCGGGGTTTTCCGCAATCTCCGCGTCAAACTTCTTCATCGCGGTTTTGACCTTGGATTTCACAATGCGGTTGCGAAGATTTTTCTTCTCGCTCACCTTTACGCGTTTCATGGCGGACTTGATATTGGGCAACGTGTTTCACCTCCTCTGTTTCATAAAATTCGCAAGGCATATTGTAGCATGCCGTATCTGAAAATGCAAGCGGATTTCTAAAATCCCGCGCTGTTTTCGCGATACGAAAAGAAAACTTTCCGGGAATGTTGACAATACCCGTCCCGCCTTGCTACACTTTAGTGCATTAAAGACCCGAGGGAGGATTGTCCATGCCGAACTTTTCACTTCCCGATTCCGTGTTCATCGACGCGTGCAAGGCGTTTTCCACACCGTTTTATCTGTACGATGAGCAGGGAATCCGTTCCACAGCCAGGCGCTGGCAGCGGGCGTTTTCATGGTGTGAGGATTTCAAGGAGTATTTCGCGGTCAAAGCGCTGCCGACTCCCGCCATTCTGCGCATCCTGAAAGAGGAAGGCTGCGGCCTGGACTGCGCAAGCGAAACCGAGCTGATGCTCGCCGAAGCCTGCGGCTTCCAGGGCGGGGACATCATGTTTTCCGCAAACGTGGTCCCTCCGCGCGAGTTTGCGCTTGCGCGAAAGCTGAACGCGTTTGTCAATCTGGACGATATCACCCATATTGAAGAGCTGAAACAAAACGGCGGCATTCCCGAAACGATCTGCCTGCGCTACAATCCGGGCGGGCATTTCCGCGTTGGCAACGCCATCATGGGTGATCCGGGCGACGCTAAATACGGCATGACGCGCGACCAGCTGTCCGAAGCGATCATGATTTTAAAGCACGAAGGGGTCAAGCGCTTCGGTCTGCACGCGTTTTTGTCCAGCAATACCACCGATCCGCATTATTATCCCGCGCTTGCGGAATTGCTGTTTGAAACCGGCGTCGAGTTGCGCCAGGAAAGCGGTCTTGATATTGCGTTCATCAACCTGTCCGGCGGCGTTGGCGTTCCGTACAAGCCCGACGAGGACGAGGCCAACGTCGAGGCCATCGGCGCGGGCGTGCGCAAAGCGTACGAGAAGGTTTTCGTGCAAAACAATATCGAAGGCGTCGCCATCAAAACCGAGCTTGGCCGCTATATGACCGCCGCACACGGGTGGCTGGTGACGCACATCACGCATGAAAAGAATATCTACAAGCATTATTTGGGGCTGGACGCCAGCGCGTGCGATCTGCTGCGGCCCGCTATGTACGGCGCGTACCACCATATGACCATCGTCGGCAAGGAAAGCCTTCCCCATGACGAGAAGGTGGACGTCATCGGCTCGCTTTGCGAAAACAACGATAAATTCGCCATTGACCGCATGCTGCCCAAGGCCGGGATCGGCGATATACTGGTGATCCACGATGCGGGCGCGCACTGCCTGAGCATGGGCTATAACTACAACGGCAAGCTGCGCTGCAAAGAGGTGCTTTTGCAGGAGGACGGAGGCTTTAAACTGATCCGGCGGGCGGAAACCCCGGCCGATTATTTCGCGGTGCTGGACGTCGATCCCGTGTGGAAGAAATTACAACCGTAACAGAAACCTTCGCTTAGAAAACCCCCGCATGCATGCGGGGGTTTTGGTTTTGAAATAATGCAGTGAAGCTTAGTTTGCCGCCGGCGCCGCGAGGGCAGCCTGCAGTTCTTCGATCGTCGCGTTCAGTTCGTCGATCTTCTGAAGCGCTTCGGTAAGGGAAGCGTCGGAGTCCGCAAGCATGCTTTCCGCTTTGGTCAGCTTGGCTTCCGCCAGTGAAAGCTTACCCTCGGTGAATAAAAGCGTTCCGCTCTGGGCGTTCAACTCAGCCTGTGCCGTCTGTGCCTCCGCCTGGGCGTCGGTCAGCGCCGTCTGCCCGTCCGTCAAAGCCGTCTGGGTGTCGGCGAGCGAGGCCTGCACTTCGGCAAGCTGCGCTTCCAGAGCGGCGATGTCCGCATCCTTGGCAAGCCCGTCGGACTCGGCTGTGGCCAGCGTAGCCTGCAGGTCCGCAACGGTTGCCAGCGAATCGGTCAGCGAGGTGTTCGCTGTCGCCAAATCGGTCTCGCTCTTTTCAAGCTTTTTTTCGGCGATCGTCAGCTGACCCTGGATATACAGTATCTGGCCCTGTGCCACATCCAGTTCGTCGGTTTTCGCTGTCAGCTCTTCTTCCGAAGCCGTAACCTGTGCTTCCGAGGCCGCCAGTTTGTCGTTCAGGGAAGCTACATCGGTTTCGAGACCCGCCGCGTAAGCGTCCGAATCCGCCTTTGCCGTCGTCAGCTCCTCGTTGGCGGCTTGCTCCTGGGCGAGGGTTTCGCTCAGCTCGTCTTTTTGGGCCGATAATTCGTTTTTGTCAAGATACGTGATGACTCCGAAAACGATAGCCGCTACAAGAACAATGCACAACAGCACGATCAGCGGGGAGAGTTTAGATTTTGTCGCAGGAGTTTTTTCAGACATGGTATTCCCTCCGTATTCGTTTTATTCGAGAATTCATTTTTTACATTATACCATGATTGCCCGGAAAGGCAAATGAGGATTGTTAAAACTTCTGTTACAGTATTGTAAATACCTATTAAATAAGATATACTGATACGGCACAAAACGTATGAAAAGGGGCCATTTTTTATGCTCAATCCCAGGCAGATCATCAGTGCTTTGAAACAAAATATCGGGCGTGTGATCGTCGGTAAAGAAGAAGCGATTGAGCTGGCGCTGATTGCAATGCTCTGCAAAGGGCATGTGCTGATCGAGGACGTTCCGGGCACCGGAAAAACCACGATGGTCTCCTGTTTAGCCAAGTCTTTGGACTGCAGTTTTAACCGTATTCAATTTACGCCCGACGTCGTTCCAAGCGACGTAACGGGCTTTACCATGGTCAATTTTAAAACGGGGGAAATGGAGTTCCACCCCGGTGCCGTCATGTGCCAGATCGTGCTGGCCGACGAAATCAACCGCACCTCGCCCAAAACCCAATCCTCGCTTTTGGAAGTCATGGAAGAATTCCAGGTCACCGTGGACAGCGTTACCCATCCGCTTCCAAAGCCTTTTATGGTGCTTGCCACGCAAAACCCGGGCGAGTTCGTCGGCACGTATCCGCTGCCCGAAGCGCAGATGGACCGCTTTTTCCTGCGCATCTCCATGGGCTACCCGACGATGGAGGAGGAAATGGCGGTTCTGGACCGCTTTTCCGGCACCGAGAAGCCGCAGGACAACCTACAGGCCGTCTGCTCGGCCGACGACGTGGTAGCGATGCAGGATATGATCGGCACGGTATACTGCTCCAAGGAAGTGCGCCATTATGTTGCCAATATCGCCGCGATGACCCGAACCCACCCTTCTTTGCAGCTTGGCGTATCCACGCGCGGCGCAATTGCCTTAATCCGCGGCGCGCAGGCCTGTGCGCTTTTAAATGACCGCGACTATATACTGCCGGAGGACGTGCAGCGCATGGCGCTTCCGGTGCTTTCACACCGTATTCTGCCCAACCCCGAAGCGAAGATGAAAGGCATCACCTCGGACCGCATCCTGATCGCCGTGATGGAAAACGTCCCCGTACCCATCCGCCTTTCGTAACAACTGCGGAAGGACGATCAAATGAAATCTACGCTGGCAACTTTGGGTGTGAGTTTCGGTTTTTTGCTGATATGCGCGCTTTCGATGGGCAACCGGATGTATTTACTGCTCGCGCTTGTGATTATCATCGCGTGGGTGCTTGCCTATATCAGCATCCGCATGGCTGAGAAAACCGTCCGTGTTTCCCACGGGCTGAACAATACAAAAGTCAATCGCGGCGACAGCGTTGCCATGCAGGTTTCCGTATCCCACAAAAGCCTGCTGCCCATCGCGCCGGTCAAGCTTAAAATGCGCGCCACCAGCAATACCCCGGCGGGCGTTTTGCACCTGACGGAGCTTGGACGCCGCACCCAGAAGGTCGCCTACCAGTTTGCCGCCGAGCATATCGGCGCGATGATCCCAGGCGTGGAAAGCTTTACCGTCAGCGACGTATTCGGATTTTTCAAAAAAGAACACGTACCCGACAACGCCTCGGGCGAGCTTTTGGTGCTGCCGGTTCCCTTCGACGTGGAACCGCTGACCTTCGCGCCCGGAGATATGGGCGTGGAGACCATGAAACGCGCCATGGAGGATCCCTCCAGTCCCAGCGATTTCCGCAACTATCAGCAGGGCGATCCGCTCAAGCGCATTCACTGGAAGATGTCCGCGCGCAAGCAGGAGATCATGATCCGGCAGTTTGAGGAACCCGCCCTTCCGGACGCTTTGGTGCTGATGGATATGTCGCCGCCGCGCATGCCCGAGAACATGGACCCCGGCAAACTCCCATATTTGCAGGACGCGGTGCTGGAAACCGCTGCTTCGGTCGTTAAGTGCCAGGTCAACCTGGAAAACCCCGTTCGCCTGCCGCTGGCCGGCGAACGCCCGATGGAATACGTGGGCACGATGGGGCTGCCGATCCTTTTGGAGGAACTGGCGCGCTGCACCTTTACCGAAACCGAGAAATTCGAGCGCTTCCTTCTCATGCACATGGTCGATCTGCGCAAGACCGGCGCCGTGGTCATCATCACCACGCGCCTGACCAGCGTATTGGTCGATTTGATCGGCCGGATGAAGCGCATGGGGCCCAACGTTCGGCTATATCTGGTCAGCTTTGAGATCAAAGACCCGACTGTGCAGGATCTGGTCGCGCGGCTGCAGCACCGCGGCGTCGACGTCAATTACGTATCCCCGCAGGGATAGGATGGAGCAGGCATGAAGAAGCTCAATTTCCTCAAGAAGGAACCTCTCACGCATTGCGGCGTGGCGTTTTTGCTTGCCTGCGGATTGATGCTTCCGATGCTGATGGCCATGAATCTTGGCGCGCACGTCGCAGGCGCGCTGTTCCTGAGTGTTGGAATCCTTATTGTTCTGACGGCCTTCTCTACCAACCGGAAAAGCAGGATGATTTTATGGATTTTAATCGCGTTGCTGACCGCGATCCAGTTCTTTATGCCGCGTATGGGGATTTTCGGCAGTTGGCTGGAGGGCTTTAAGGCGGTCGGGCTGTTTTTCGCGGGCAACCAGGTAGTGCTGCCGCTGTACGGCTCGCAGGCCGCCGTTTTGTTTGCCGTATTCGTCGCGGTGCTGAGTTTTCTGGTCACCAAGCGCGGCGTCGGCTTTCTGCCGATGGCGCTGATGACGGTGCTTGTGCTGTTCGGGCTTTGGAGCCTGGGAAAAGGCGGATACCTGTGGTACGTCGCGCCGGCGTTGATCGCCATCCTGTTGCAGATGAGTATCGAAGCGCACGACCGCATCAATATCCTGAACGTTCTGCCGATGGCGCTGATCGTGGTGGTTCTGTCGCTGCTCATTTTACCCACAGGCAAGGTGACCATCGGGTTTATGGAAAAAGCCGCAAGCGATCTGAAACAGCGCATCACCGATTACCTGTTCTTTACCGAACCGCGCAACGTGTTCACCATTGGCAACTACGGCTTCTATCCCATGGGCAACGGGCAGCTCGGTGGCCCGGCGGAGCCCAGCGAGTACCCCGTGATGACGGTGAAAACCGACGGGAAAACGCTGCTTAGGGCAATCGTTAAGGACGAGTACACGGGCCGCAGTTTCCGCGATACCTCCAGCGCCAAGCGCTACCTGTATATCAATCCGCGCTGGAAGCCGCAGCGCCTGAAGGCGTTTTTAGAGGAGTACCCAAGCCTCACCGTGCGCAATGCAAGCGCGCTGATGGACGTCAAGGCCGTCACTATACAGATGCAAAACGCCGCCGTGTCCACCATCTTCACGCCGCTGTTTTTACGCAGCGTCAACATGTCGGGGGACATGGTTCCGTATTTCAACGACGCAAGCGAGCTGTTCATCACGCGCGATCTGGAGATCGGCGACCGGTACAGCGTCTTCGCGCCTGTGTTCGAGGGCGGCGATCAGGGTCTGAACAAACTCGTCAACGCCGCGGCTGGTACGGAAGACAAGTATTACGAAGAGTTTTACGATCTCTATACGCAGCTGCCGGGGCATTTAGAGCAAAAGCTGTTTGAAGACGTGTTCAACATCATTGCAAATGCGCAGACGCCGTATGATCAGGCGCTGACGATCATGAATTATCTGAGCAAATACTACCGCTATACGCTCACGCCCGATACACCGCCTGAAAACCAGGATTTTGTCACCTATTTCCTTTACAAGGAGAAGGAAGGGTACTGCACCTATTTCGCCTCGGCGATGACCGTAATGTGCCGCATTGCCGGGCTTCCTGCGCGCTATGTTGAAGGCTTTCTGGCGCAGCCTTCGTCCGACGGGTTTGCTTACGTAACGGGCCTGGACGCCCACGCGTGGACGGAGGTTTACTTCCAGGGTTTCGGATGGGTGCCGTTCGACCCGACGCCGAACCAGCACGACTCAAACGAGCCGCCGCCCAACGAAGAACCCGAGCCTACGCCCAGCCCCACGCCCTCTCCAGAGCCGGATCAAAACAACAATCTGCCGACGCCGACGCCCGACCCGCAGGAGAATCCGGAGGATCAGCCCTCGCCGGAACCCAGCGTGTCGCCGGAACCGCAGGAGATGCCCGATTCCCAAAACCAGAACGATAACCCGTTCCCGTGGTGGATACTGCTGGTGCTGGCCGTGATCGGCGCGGCAGCCGCGTGCGCTGCGCTGCGCTGGCCGGATCGCATGGCCATGCGCAAGGAAACCGAGAAGGAAAAGGTCTTCGTTTACGGCGCGGCAACGGCAAGGTTATTGGGGTACGCCAACTATAAGCCTAAGACGGGGGAAACGCCGCTGAGCTTTGCCAAACGCGTAGACGCCGTACATTACTACCGCAAGCAGGTCACGCCGCTGTGGCGCATCCTGTCGCTCAGCAATTACAGCCGTCTGCGGCCGGGTATAGAACAGACCAACAAGGCCCGCGGCACCTACCATGAGATCTATAAGGAAACCAAGCTGCTGCGTAAGCTGCGCTTCCTGATCGCGCTGATCACCACCAAACGCTTTTATACGACGCTGGACACCGTACTTGCGCACGAGGAACCCAAATCATTGTACGCCTGGAATACCCGCAGCCTGCGCAAAATCAGGCAGCTGCCGGAAGATTTGAAGCAGCGAGGCAGGACCGCAAAACATAAGCCGGATGCAGCCGCACCAAAACCCAAACCCGGCGGCGGGAAGAAGAAACGATAAACAGGTTTCTCCGCGAAGACGGATAATAAAACAAGGGGGTAAAATTCCCCTTACCCCCTTGCTTTTTTATGGATACTCATGTATCATATGTTCGTTGCGCTGATATAGCTCAGTCGGTAGAGCGCATCCTTGGTAAGGATGAGGTCCCCGGTTCGAATCCGGGTATCAGCTCCAGCAGGAAGCCCCGGTTCGTAATGGACCGGGGCTTTTTGTTTGTTTTGAAACTGTGCGCTTGTAATCTGGTTCCATTTCCCCGGGATTCGTTTTTGTTTCGCCTGTATGACGTTATGGTACATTAACCAATGAAAATGATAACACAAGGTTTGCTGGTACTCAATAAAGAAGCATGGACTAAATGATCGGGAGTTGATAAGGATGAAATACGATATCGATTTTAAGAACGTTTCCACCGACGGGCTGGAAACATCCCCCGTCGCGCAGGCGCTGGCGGGTCTGCGCGCCAACGAAGCCCGTTATTACATGAACAAGTACAAGCACGTGTTCGAGACCCAGCCGCGGATGAAAGCCCGGAAACGCTTGACTATGTGAACAATATTTTGAAAAGCGAACGAAACATTGTATTCTCAGCGAAACCGCTGGAAACGTCGCGGTTTCAGGTTGGGAATCTTAAGCTTGCCTATGTGTTTTACGAGGACGGTCTCGTGGTGAACGTGATGTACTCCGTTGACGATCCGAAGAAACGCGCCGTGGGGCTGAAACTGTCCGAAGGCATGGAAGTACCTGGGGAGCTTGAGGGCAGGTTTAAGTTTGCCAGACAAAAATCCGCGCTTGCCGGCACGGTGCGCGGTTCGTTTTTTGTGATCAAAGGGGAGTACTAAGTGAAAACGCGGACTAAAAAAGCGGCTTTCCAGCCGCTTATTTGTTTGCCGGTAAATGCATCGTCAGTTCATATAAAAACCGAAATACCTTTTCCAGCGCCTCCTGCGTAACGACGTCTACCGTATCCCGGCTGCCGTTGTGCATCGTTTCGATGATGGAGGGGAAATCGTCCTTGGATACTTCTTTTTGGCCGGAAAACAGCACGGACATCGGCTGAACGTCCCGTTTTTCCAGAATGCAAACGGAGATATTGGGGATGCCGCGCTCCTCGAACACGTCGTCGTCGCCAGAGGGCAGTTTGGTTAGGATTTGAAACGGAGCGACTGCCAAATCTACCTTCCGGACTGCTTCGGCAAGTATGCCCTGTGAAAGGTATTTCTGCGGGGCGATCAGTACCTGATCGCCCCGCAGATATCCAGATTGATCATCGCCAACACGTCCGCGCCGCAGGTATCGACATACAGCCTGCTGCCCAGCGCGTGCCGCTCCTCATAGTCGAAAAAGACGATGTCCAGGCTCGCCGTGGGCGGCTTGACAAGCAAACGCCTGACCAGCTCAAGCAGGATGCTGACGCCGGAAGCGTTATCGTTGGCGCCGGTACTGCCGTCAACACTGTCGTAATGCGCGCCGACGACGATACGTTTTTTAGCGTCTCCGAATTTTACGATCAGGTTTTCGACCAACACGCCGTCAAGCTCCTGACTCTGGGTGCCGACCTGCGCGCCGATCTCCCGGAGCAGTTCGGTTAAAGCGGATTTTCTTTTTTCATGATCGGCGATTGCCAGCTTGCGTACGGTTTGGAGCATAATTCCTCCTGCACGGTTATTTTTATCAGCGTTACTCCGCATCCTGCCCGTAGACCTCCCATTGCCGAAGCGACTGGTAGGGGGTCGGGTGATCGGCCTTGATGAGCGTATCCAACTTTATCCAGGTTACGGTGTGAAAGCCGTCTAGTAATGCTTCCTGCGGACCGTCGAACTCATTAAGATCAAAGGTCTTTTCGTAACCGTCCGACAGGCGCACGGTGGCGCGTTTCCAGTAACCGCTATGCTTGAAATCCGCACGTAGATAAAGCACGGTTTTATCCACGCGCACGGAGCGGCCAAAATCCAGCCGGATGGCGGCGTCCTCACGCCCGCCGATGCCCCAGCTGCCATAGGGCCAGGCGCCGTGGCTGACGGCGATATGCTCGCCGTCGATGACGTTGCGGGCGAAAAACTGGCTTTCGTCACGGGTCTCCACATTGGCGGAGGCGTGCGGATATGCGCCGCTTTCGTGCCGCTGGTCGGCGGGGTTGCAGGCGAGGTTGCGGTATTCGTTGTCAGCATCATACTTCAGCGTGATCAGATGGCGGTCGCCTTTAAACGCGAACGGAGGATACATATGCGGCAGATCGCCTTCCAGAGGCAATTGGAACGCGAATTTCTGTTCCGGAAGGTATACCCGCGCGGGAGCCACGGTGTGATCGATCTGTACGATCGCATGGCGCGCTGCGCTTTCAAACGCGATGCTATCGCCAGGCTGATACGCCTCGTGGAAATATAACAGCGCTTCGCCTTCGGATGCGGCGGACTGGAGTGTTTCTCCGTTTCGAATAATGCTGATGCGGTTCATGGCAATTCTCCTTAAGCGTTTCGTCGGCTTTCACTATACCACCCCGCAAACACTGTGTCCATGAAAGCGATGCGGCGAATCGCATGTTTTATCCCGTGAAAGCTTGGTGGAATCGCGCGGTGCCATACCGGCTGATTTTATGGTATGATTTCCAATGACAATGCTTGCAGGGAGGAAAACAGTATGACGAAACCGGCCATAGATATCCAAATCGTGCAAACGCGATTTTTAAATGATACGATTTATCAGGAAATCAAAGCGCTGCAAACGCTTTGTGAAAACGCGGAGCCGATCGCGCTCAAGCTGGAGCTTGACTATAAACTCGCCGATGCGCGCAGCAGGCGGGAGGACGACGGCTGCCGGGACGTCAACGAGTTTTTTTACTACCTTAACGGCGTGCTGATCGGTTATCTGGGTATCTGCGGGTTTGGCGGGGAGACGGGGCCTTTGGAACTGACCGGGATGGTGCATCCGGCACATCGTCGGAAAGGCGTATTTAAAGAGCTTTCCGTCCTTGCCGTGGTGGAATGCCGACGCAGAAACGCGGGATTGATTTTGGCTCTTTGCGACAGAAAATCCGAAGCCGGGCAAGCGCTTATCAAGAAACAAAACGCCCCGCTGCATCATACCGAATATGAAATGGCTCTGGGAAAAGCGTGGAAAAATCCGACGCATGATCAGCTTCGCGGCGTGACGCTGCAAAAAGCCAAAAACGCGGACGCGGGGGAAATTGCTCGGCAGGATAAACTTTATTTCGGCGAAGAGTTCAGAGGAGACAGTGAGTACGAACAAAGCGGGCGAATGCTGATGCCGGAGGACGAGGAGAAGCGAGGATTTACCATCTATCTGGCGATCAAGGACGGGAAGATTATCGGCAAAGTGAATATACAACTGTCCGGCGGTTTTGGCGGCGTCTACGGTCTGGGCGTTTTGCCGGAGGAGCGCGGCAAGGGCTGCGGCCGTGCGATCATACTGCTGGCTGTGCAAACACTCAAAGCGGCGAAGGCAGATACTATCTTCCTGCAAGTCTTGACGGATAACGAAAAAGCGCTGAACCTATACAAGTCTTGCGGCTTTGAAACGAGCTCGGTGATGGATTATTATACGCTTACATAATGTTGGGAAAACAAGAAAAAAACCGCCGGAATATCCGGCGGTTTTTCCGTGTATGAATCATCAGGACAGCCTGTTTTTAAAATCAAAATATTCGAATGTGCGAACGATCTCCATCTCGCCGTCCGTATGCCGGAGCGCGATGCCGGGAAGCCCCATGCCGTTGAAGGTGTTGTTTTTCACCATGGTATAGATCGCCATGTCCTCAAACACCAGCAGATCGCCGGATTTAAGGGGCTGATCGAACGAGTAATCACCGATAATATCCCCGGCAAGGCAGGTTGGCCCGGCCAGGCGGTAGGTGTGGACTTTTTCGCCTGGCTGTCCCGCGCCGTAAAGCGGCGGGCGGTAGGGCATCTCAATCACGTCGGGCATGTGGCAGGCTGCGGAGGCGTCCAGAATGGCGATGTGCATACCGTTATCCACGATATCGAGCACACGCGCGGTCAGGTAGCCGGCGTTGAGCGCAATGGCTTCGCCCGGCTCCAGATACACTTCCACACCGTACTTGGCCTTGAAGCGGCGGATACACTCCACCAATGCGGGAATATCGTACCCCGACTTGGTGATGTGATGCCCGCCGCCAAAGTTCACCCATTTCATTTGAGACAGAAATTCGCCGAACTTCTTCTCGACGATTTTCAGGGTTTCAATCAGTGCGTCCGCACCCTGCTCGCACAGGGTATGGAAATGCAGGCCGTCTATACCATTGAGCAAATCCGCCCGGAAATTCTTCCGCGTGACGCCCATGCGCGAAAACGGCGCGCAGGGATCGTATATCGCATGATCCTGGGTGGAGCATTCGGGGTTGACGCGGATGCCGCAGTGCTTGCCCGCGGCAAGGGCGCGGTCCTTGTAGGTTTCCCACTGTGAAAACGAATTGAACACGATGTGATCGCCAAGCGACAGAATCTCGTCAAACTCCGTCTCGTTGTAGGCGGGGGAGAAAACGTGCGTTTCCTTGCCCATCTCCTCGTGCCCGAGCCGCGCCTCAAACAGCCCGCTGGCCGCCGTTCCGGCGAGGTACCGGCCGATCAGCGGATAGACCCGGAACATGGAGAACGCCTTTTGCGCAAGCAGGATTTTGCATCCGGCCTGATCGGCTACGGATTTTAAGATCGTCAGGTTGTCGATCAGCTTTTGCTCGTCCACCACGTAGCACGGTGTGGGAAGCGCTTGCAGATCGTGAAGAAGCTTGTCCATCAATCTACCAAGACGGGATTGAAGTCTTCCTGCCACGGCAGACCCCACTTGTTCAGCGCGTCCATGAAGGGATCGGGATCGAATTCCTCCATGTTCCATACGCCGGGCTTGTTCCAGGTGCCGTTCATCACCAGCATCGCGCCGATCATCGCTGGCACGCCGGTGGTGTAGGAAATCGCCTGGCTGCCGACCTCGCGGTAGCATTCCTGATGATCGCAGATGTTATACAGGTAATAGGTTTTCACTTTGCCGTCTTTGACGCCCTGGAAGATACAGCCGATGTTGGTTTTGCCCTTGGTGCGGGGGCCGAGCGACGCCGGATCGGGCAGCACGGCCTTTAAAAACTGCAAAGGCACAATCTGCTGACCCTGAAACTCGATGGGTTCAATGGAGGTCATGCCGACGTTTTCCAGGCATTTGAGATGGGTCAGGTAGCTCTGCCCAAAGGTCATGAAAAAGCGGATGCGCTTGATGCCTTTCAGGTTTTTACCCAGACTTTCCAGTTCCTCGTGGTGCAGCAGGTACATATCCTTCTGGCCGATGCCCTTGAAATCGTACTCGCGTTTGATTTCCATGGGTTCGGTTTCCACCCAGCGGCCTTCCTCCCAGTAGCTGCCCTTGGCCGTGACCTCGCGGATGTTGATTTCGGGATTGAAGTTGGTGGCGAAGGGATAGCCGTGATCGCCGCCGTTGGCGTCGAGAATATCCAGATAGTGGATTTCGTCAAACTGGTGCTTTTGCGCATAGGCGGAAAACACGCCGGTCACACCGGGGTCGAATCCGCTGCCTAAAAGCGCGCAGATACCCGCTTCCCTGAATTTCTCCCGGTACGCCCACTGCCAGCTGTACTCGAACTTCGCGGTGTCCTCCGGCTCGTAGTTGGCGGTGTCCACGTAATGGGTTTTGGTCGCCAGGCATGCATCCATGATCGTCAGATCCTGATAGGGGAGCGCGAGGTTCAGCACCACGTCGGGATGAAAATAGTTGATGAGCGAAACAAGCGCGTCTACGTTGTCTGCGTTCACCTGTGCGGTATGGATCTTGGTCTTGCCGCCGGAGAGCTTTTCCTTCAGCGCGTCGCATTTGCTTACGGTACGGCTGGCGATTAAAATCTCCTCAAATACGTCGCTGTTCTGGCAGCATTTATGGATGGCGACCGAGGCGACGCCGCCGCAGCCGATAATCATGCATTTTCCCATGGTTACGCTCCTTTCAGTTGGAGAAGAATCTCCCGGACGATCTTGCAGGCCACGGCGGTCGATGCGCCGCTCGGGTCGTAGTGCGGGGCGAGCTCCACAATATCGCAGCCGACGAGCTTGAGCCGGTGCAGCTGCAAAACGGCGGACAGTAAATCATTGAACGATATCCCGCCGGGCTCCGGCGTGCCTGTGCCGGGCAGATAGGCCGGATCGAGCACGTCCAGGTCGAGGGTGAAATATACGGGCTTGTCCTTAAGCGCTTCCAGGGTCTCGGCAAATCCGTCCAGCGTGAAGCGGTGCATATCGGTGTGTGTGCCGGCAAACTCGAACTCCGATTTCTCCCCGCTGCGGATGCCGAACTGGTGGATGCGGCCGTCGCCGACCAGATTCCACACCCTGTGCAGCACCGTAGCGTGGGACAGCGGTTCGCCAAGGTACTCGTCGTGCAGGTCGGTATGCGCGTCCAGATGCACAACGTGCAGATCGGGATGGGCTTTGTGCACCGCGCGGATCGCACCCAGCGTTACCAGATGTTCGCCGCCGAGCATCACCGGTATTTTCCCGGCGGATAAAATTTCACCAGTCGTTTTCTCGGTCATCTCCAGTACCTTGTCTGCGTTGCCAAACGGCAGGCTGAGATCGCCGATATCGCAGATTCCGCAGTCCGTCAGGTCGCGGTCCGCATAGGGGGAATAGGTTTCCAATCCGTATGAATCCTCGCGGATGGCGTTGGGCGCGAAACGCGATCCGGGCCGAAACGAGGCCGTGCCGTCAAACGGCACGCCGAAAAGCACCGTATCGGCCTTTTGGTATTCCCTGTCGCAGCCGATAAAGGTCAAAATGTTTCTATTCATCCTTCTGCAGGGCCTCCTCCACGTAGTTGGGCAGCGCAAACGCGCCGATATGCAGATTAGTATTATAGTAGCGGGTCTGAATGTTGAGCGCGTTCCAGCGGGCGGCGTCGAGACCTTCCACCGGGTGCAGGGTGTTGGACGCGAAGCCGAACAGCCAGTGGCCGGTGGGATAGGTGGGGATATGCGCCTGGTACACCTTGTTGATTGGGAATACGCTGTTGATGCGCACATGCGCCCGTTGCAGCAGGATACGATCCTTGTTGTAAAAAGGATCGTCGTGCTGGCTGACAAGGATGCCGTCCTGGTTCAGGGCGTTATGGCAGCCGCCGTAGAACTCCTTGGTGAACAGCACCTCGCCGGGGCCGGAGGGGTCGTTGGAGTCGACGATAACCAGATCATAGTGCTCCTGGTTGTGCCGGATGTATTTCAAGCCGTCTAAAAAATGCAGCTTTACGCGCGGGTCGGAAAAGCTTTTGGCGGTGTGGGGCATGAATTTCTTAGAGACCTCCACCACGCGTTTGTCGATCTCCACGATGTCAATTTTCTCGATCGTATCGTATTTGCACAGCTCGCGGGCCACACCGCCGTCTGCCGCGCCGAACACCAGCACGGAGCGGATGTTGGGGTTCACGGCCATGGGTACGTGCGTAATCATTTCATGGTAGATAAACTCGTCGCGTTCCGTCAGCATCAAAACGCCGTCAAGCGTCAGAAAGCGCCCGAACTCCGGCGACAGGTATACCGAAATGCGCTGGTATTCGCTTTGCTCCTGGTGGAGCTGCGCCGATACGCGCACGGAAAAGCGCACGTCCGGGGTATGGTATTCGCTGAACCACAGATCATCCAACCGCGTTCACCTCGCTGACTATATTCAGGCGTTCGATATCCATTGCCTCGGGTCCTGTAAGCGTACAGCCCTTTTCCTTGGCGTAGCGGATATACTGGATAATCCTGTCCGTCACGCGTTCGCCAGGCGCCAGGATGGGGATGCCGGGCGGATAGCTCATCACAAACTCGGCGGAGATGCCGCCCGCGCAGGCGTCCAGCGGCAGGCTTTCCTTTTGGGCGTAGAAAGCGGCCTGCGGAGAGTAGACGACCTCGGGGTTGATGTACTCCGACTCCCACAGGCCTTTGCGTTCGCGCTTGTAGAGCCTGCGGATGTCAGACAGCGCGCTGATCAGCCGTTCGATGTGCTTGTTCTTGTCGCCTACGGACAGATACGCCAATATATTGCCCAGATCGCCGAACTCCACCTGAATATCGTACTTGTCGCGCAGGAGGTCGTACACCTCGATGCCCGCAAGACCGACGTTTAGGGTATTGACGGAGAGCTTGGTCTCGTCGAAGTTGAAAATGCTGTCACCGTTGACCAGCTCTTTGGAAAACGCGTAATAGTCGCCCAGATCGTTGATCTCCTCGCGTGCGTAGCGTGCAAGCTTCGTGACCTTGTGGAAGATCTCCGTGCCGTGCAGCGCCAGGTTGCGGCGGGAGATATCGAGGCTGGATAAAAGCAGGTAGCTTGCACTGGTGGTCTGGGTAATGTTGATGATCTGGCGCACATAATCGGCGTTTACGTTCGGGCCGCACAGCAGCATGGAGCTCTGCGTCAGGGATCCCCCGGACTTGTGCAGACTCACTGCCGACATATCCGCTCCGGCTTTCATGGCCGCGACCGGCATCCCCTTGCCGAAGTACAGGTGCGTGCCGTGGGCTTCGTCGGCCAGGAAGCGCATATTGTGCGCCTGCGCCAGCGCGCGGATGCGCACGACGTCCGAACAGATGCCGTAATAGGTGGGGTTGTTGATCAGAATGGCTTTGGCGTCTGGCGTTTCCAGTACCGCGCGTTCTACCGAAGCGTAGGACATACCCAGAGCAATGCCGAGGTTCGGGTCCGTTTCCGGGTTGACGTATACGGGTACCGCGCCGCATAAAACCATGGCGTTGATCACGCTCTGGTGCACGTTGCGGGGGAGGATAACTTTATCGCCGCTTTTGAGGGTGGACAGGATCATCGCCTGTACGGCGGAGGTGGTGCCCCCGACCATGAAAAACGCGTGCGCCGCGCCGAAGGCTTCCGCTGCGAGCATCTCGGCTTCGCGGATGACCGATACGGGATGACAGAGGTTATCCAGCGACTTCATGGAATTGACGTCCACGCTCAAACACTGTTCGCCCAAAAATTCCGTGAGCAGCTTGTTCCCGCGCCCGCGCTTATGGCCGGGTACATCAAAAGGCACAATGCGTTCGGAGCGCACGGCCTCAAGGGCGTCCGAGAGCGGCGTTTTCGTCTGATCCATCAATGTTTGTTCCTCCTTGCGGCAGATATAGCATAACAAAAAAGATGCTCCTTGTACAAAAGGCACATCTTGTAAGCGGCTTCGGCCTGCGTTTGCAGCTTGTGATAAAGACAAGCGGATCAGCACATCAAGTGCTCCCGGCGCCTATGGACCATCCAGAGTTCATACAGTAAGAACTTACTTTACCTACTCTTTTTGACCGTTTTACAAGCGTGTACCCAAGTACACTTGGTTATGAAGTAACCAACTGGCTATTTAGTAGCCAACTCATAAAATTTGCGCTTTCAACGCAATCAAACCTGCGGATACACTCCGCAATCGGCAATGACCCGGCTGTCCGTATGGCCGTTGCCTTCCCGGTAGGGGAGGCGGGTCTGTAAGTCCTTGCCGCCAAGGCGACACGAAACATGATCATGGTAATATGGATCATTTGAAATGTCAATGCATCGGGCGTATTTTGCATATAAAAATCCTGTAAAGCAGGTGTGGCGATCAATAGTATGCAGTGCTTGACATTCGCCCCGGGCGGCGGTATACTGTCAACGAATAATGAATAGGGGTTCACTAATGCCGCAAATACTGAAACCGGAAATCAAAGAAAAAATATTGAAAAGCGCGCTGGACAGCTTTCTGGAAAACGGATACCGCAGCGCTTCCATGCAGCAGATCGCGCAGAATGCGGGGATCGCGGCGGGGAATATCTATAACTATTTTAAAAGCAAAGAACTGATCTTTTCCACGCTGGTCAGCCCGGTCGTTGCGGAAGTTAAAGCGATCTTCAAGCCGTTTGTAGGCGGATTGCCTTCGTTTCATCCGGGGGACAGGATGAACATCGCTGAAAAAAAGATGGGCGAATTCATCAAGGTTTACCAGAATCACCGTAAAGTGTTCGTGCTGCTGTTTGAAAAGAGCGATTCGACGCGCTTTGAAACCATGCGGACGGATGTGATCGAGAGTATGGCCTCGGCTGTCATACAAATGAAAAACAAGCTGACGCCAAACCCCGCCACGCACGAGCAGGAAGTGCTGGTTAAGGCATATGTGACCGCATACATCAATGGGATTATATCAATCCTGACGGAAAAAATAGACGAAGACCTGAAACTGGAAGCTCTGCACAAATTCCTGCCGTTCATGCGGAGCACACTGGTTGAGAGTCTACGATAAAGCGAGGATACGAATATGAAACTGGAAAGAATTCTGAAAAGCCTGATCAAGAACAGGAAAATCACGCTGTTTTTCGTGCTGCTGGTGATTGTCGCTGGCGTGCTTGCGTACGCGGGCATGCCAAAACAGGAAACGCCGGATATCACCTCGCCCTACGCCATGATTACCACGGTGTACCCCGGCGCTTCGCAAAACGACGTGGACGCCTACGTGACGGTGCCGATCAGCAATACGATCAAAGCGCTCAAAGGGTATAAAACCGCGTCATCCTTCAGCTTCAACAACCTGTCGCTGATTATATTGGAATTTGAGTTCTCAACCGATAAGGAAGAGGCGTTCCGGCAACTGAGAAGTGCGCTGATCGACCTGCAAAGCGATTTGCCGGAAAACTGCGGCCAGATCGGCGTGAACACTAACATTACCGATACGGCTGGGGTGATGATCAGCCTGTCGTCCGGCACGCTCACCAACGCGCAGGTGGTGGAACAGGCAAAAGTCATGCGGGACAGGCTGCAAAGCATCGACGGTTTTCAGCGCTTTGAGATCATCGGCAATTTGAACCGGGAGATCACGGTGACGATGAACGAAACCCGCATGCAGTCCGCCGGCCTGACGCTCAGTCAGGCGGTATCCTTAATCGGGGCGTATAACCTGGACCTGCCCTTGGGAACCCTGACGGAAGCCGGGCAGACAACGACTGTGGACTACGCCGGCGGTTTTCAAAGCGTGGACGACGTCGCCGCGATGGGGATCGGCTATTCGTCGCAGTTGGGCCGGGTGATCAAGCTGCAGGATATCGCGAGCGTCGCCGAAGCGGCCGCGGCCCGTAACACCTACTATACGCACAACGGCGGACAGGCGGTGATTCTGGCCGGGTATTTCAAGGACGATATCAACGTGCTCCCGCTGAAAAACGAAATTCAGCATGCGCTGGACGATATGGCGGGCGAGCTTCCCGATAGCCTGGAGGTCTCGCTGATCATTTCCCAGCCGCAGGAAATCAGCGATTCGCTGATGGATTTTATGCGCAATCTTTTGGTATCGGTGTGTCTGGTCATTTTGGTGGTGCTGGTGGGGATGGGCATCAAAAACGCCGTGGTGGTATCGGTCTCGCTGCCGCTTTCGGTGCTTTTATCGTTTATCGCGATGAATGTACTGGGGATCAAAATACAGCAGATCTCCATCGCCGCGCTGGTCTTAAGCCTGGGTATGCTGGTGGATAACTCCATCGTGGTCAGCGATTCGATCCAGTTCTATCTGGACGCCGGGGAAAAACGGCTCGATGCGTGCGCTAAGGGTGTGAAAGGCGTCGCGCTGCCAGTATTTACATCGACGCTGACGACCATCGCGGCGTTTGCGCCGTTTTTGTTCCTTAATTCGCTCGCCGGCGACTATATTCAGTCGCTTCCGCAAATCGTCATCATCGCGCTGACGGCATCGTACCTGTCGGCGGTCTTCGTTATCCCGGTGCTGGGCTTCATTTTCTTCAGACCGGGAAAGGAGAAAGCCGGAAAGCGCAACAAACGCGCGTTCAAAGCTTTGCTGGAAGGCGCGCTCAGGCACAGGTGGGCTGTGATCGCCGTCGTGCTAGTGCTGCTTGCGGGCAGCGCGTACCTTGCAATCAATCTGGATACGATCTTTTTCCCCGCGTCGGAGAAAAATATCCTTTATATCGACGTCCGCAACAACGTTTCCGGCGATTCGGACAGCACGAAGGAGATCGTCAATGCGTTATCGGACGCCGTATCGGCCGAACCTGGCGTGACGGAGGTCACCGCCGCCGCGGGCGGCGCGCTGCCAAGGTTTAACGATATCATGTACATCTACACGCAAACGCCGGATCTCGGACAGCTTCTGCTGCGGGTGGACCTGAAGCAGACAGAGTTTAAAACCAACGAGGCGTATATGATCTATCTGCAGCAGAAACTAGGCGACCTTGGGCTGGATGCCAAGATCACCGTCAAGGAGCTGATGTATGCATTCCCGTCCAACGAGGACCTGAAAATCAAGATCATCGGCAAGGATATCGATACGCTGAAAGCCTATGAAGGACAGGTATACGATCTTCTGACCGGGATGGACGGCTTTGTGAACGAAAGCAAGGGCAACAGCGATTACCAAACCATCGACCAGTTGACGATCGACGGAGCGGCTGCGCTTGCGGCAGGCGTCGTGCCGGCGGAAGCGCTCAACGAACTCAGCATCGCGATGCTTGGTCGGGAAGCGACCGCCTTTATGGACGGGGACGACCGCGTGCCCGTAACGGTAACCGCGGGGGCGGAAACCCGGGACGCGGTTAATGCCGTCGCCCTCAAAAGCGCAAGCGGCAGCTATGTAAGCGCCGGCGATATCCTGAGCATTACACAGGAACAGGCGCTGTCCAGCATCCCCAGAGAGAACGGCGACTATGCCATGACCGTAACCGCGGACTACAATACGGCCTACAATAAAAACGATACGCTGCGCAGTCTGAAAGCGCAGATTGAGGCGATGGATCTGCAGGACGCACAGATTGAGTACGACGGCGAGGATGTGAAGATCGCCGAAAATTTCGGACAGGTGGGGGTACTTGGCATCTTCGCGCTGGCGGCGGTATTCGTGATTCTGCTTCTGCAGTTCAAGTCGTTCCGTATGCCGCTGATTATCTTCATCACCATACCGCTGTCGGTGATCGGCTCGGCAATCGGGCTGTATATCACAAACCTGCCGCTTTCGTTCACGGCGCTATTGGGCGTGGTGAGCCTGTTCGGTATCGTGGTTAACAACGCGATCATTCTCATGGACTTCATCAACAAGGAATTAGAGCAGGGTGTTCCGCTCCGCACAGCCTGCGTGAACGCCTCGCTGCGCAGGTTTCGCCCGATCGTATTAAGCTCCGTCACCACGGTGATCGGGCTGATTCCGCTGGCCTTGGGCGTCAGCGAGCTGTTCAAGCCCATGGCGGTTGCGCTGATGAGCGGGCTTTTGGTATCGGCGTTCCTGACGCTTGTGGTATTGCCGGTGTTCGTCAGCTTTACACAGCACAAAGCGAAAGGATGATTCGGCCTTGACCGATTTGCCGTTTTTTCCGATCCGCGTTATAATCCAAGTGTAACCACGCGGATAAGAGGGATTGCCATGACGGATACCACCAAAATGTACGCGATGCTGCGGGCGAAGGGCCTGCGCATGACGGCGGCTAAAAAACAGATATTGGATGTGTTTTTAAACAACCAGGACCGGATGCTGTCGATAGCCGACGTAGCCGCGCTGTTGCCGCGGGAGACATCCATCGACAATGCCACCGTATACCGCAACATCCAGAAATTTACGGACGTCGGGGTGCTGGAATCGTTCAACGACGAACAGGGCGTGAACCGCTATACGGTGTACGAGCAGGAGCATCACCATTATCTGATCTGCACGGGCTGCGGAAAAATCATCAAGATTCCCTGCGTGACAGGGTTTTGGAAAACGCATGCGCAGGATAATGCCTTTGAGGAGACCCACCACAAGCTGGAGGTCTACGGCAAGTGCGCAAGCTGCGCCGTGCACAGGACGGAACAACGCTAATCGAAAAACCCCTTCCGAGAAACCGGAAGGGGTTTTGTATGTGGCGACGATTAAAGCGTTTTTTCCATTAACGCATTATTTTTGGTTTTCCGAACCACGGTAAAGCCATGCTTTTCATACAGCGGCAGGGGACCATGGTAGTTGTGCTCGTCGGACCCGTTTTCGAGGGCTGGATAGGCCTCGACCGTCTTCACGCCAAGAGCCTTGAGGTCTTTAAGCGCGGCGCTTAAGAGCATGTCCGCGATACCCTGTCTGCGGTAGCCCTGCGCGATCGTAAAGCAAGCGATCAGGGCGCGGTTGTCGTCCGCCGAGGCGAGCTCGCCGTAAAATAACCTTGCGCCCGGCAGGTTTTGCAGCCTATCGTAATGGCACCAGCCCACGGGTTTGTCCCCGTCGTAGGCGAGAAGTCCCCGCATATCACCGTTCAAGATCATCTCCCGGGCGGCGGCTTTGTTGATCTCGCCGGTAACTGCGTCCCATGTTTTCAAATCGGTGGCGTGGAAGAAGCAGCAATAACAATCGCAGCCCCATTCGGGGTGATCGGCAAACGCGACTTGTTCAAAGAACGTAAAGAAGTCGTCCACACGCTGCGGAGTAAGAGCTTGCAGGGTGAAAGGCATGTTCGGCGCCTCCTTTATCCGGACAATTGTGGTATGCTTGCAGTATATGGAGCGCAATCGGGATTGTCAACCGAGCTGAAAACTTTAAGGTCTGATGAATTCACGATTTCTATTGACAAGCGCGGTAGCTATATGCTACGCTCCTTATTGCAAATAGATTGCAATAAGGAGCGTGCCATTATGCAAACCAAATCATTGTTTTCAATTCTCATCATCCTGTGTATTCTTATCTTTGTGTTTCCCACGGCCATGGCGCAGGAAAGCGACGCGGCTGTGAACGTCGCGGTCGGCATTGTACCGGAAGCCACCTTTGTAAAAGCCGTGGCGGGAGAGCTTGCCGACGTGGTAACGATGATACCGTCCGGGTACAGTCCGGCTAACTATCAGCCGACCGCTATGGAGATGCAGGCACTGTCCGACGCGGCGGTCTACTTCACCCTCCAGATGCCCACCGAGCAGGCGAACATCCTACCAAAGGTACTCGATTTTAACCCGGATATCAAAATCGTAGATCTGCGGGAGGCTTCCGCCGCCGTGTATCCGCTGCTGGTATTGGACGAAGACGAGGATCACGACGAAGCGCATGACGAAGATCATGACGAGTCATCGGGAGATCACGAGCACACGGGCGTCGATCCGCACCTGTGGCTGTCGCCCAAGCGTGCGATTGTGATGGTGCAGACCATCGCCGACGAGCTTGCCGAGATCGACCAGGCCAACGCGGAGACCTATCAGGGAAACGCGGCGGCGTATATCGCAAAGCTGCAGGTACTGGATGCCGATATTCAGGAGAAAACGGCGGCGCTTGCAAGCAAGTCCTTTATCATCTACCATGGAGCGTACGGCTATTTTTCCGACGATTATGGCCTGACCATGATCGCTATCGAGATTCAGGGCAAGCAGGCGACCGCGGAGGAGCTTCAGCAGGTAATCGACACCGCGAGGGAGAACAATATTACCACAGTGTTTTATCAGGCGGAGTTCGACGACCATCAGGCGGCGACAGTCGCCGAAGAGATCGGGGGCACGGTCGCGCAGGTGGCGCCGCTGTCGCCGGACTACATTCAAAGCTTGGAGGATTTTGTGAACGCGCTTGCGCAATCCAAAAACTAGCATGGAACAAACAACAGACATTCGACTGGATAATGTAAGGTACTGTTATGGAGAAGTTTGCGCCGTTCGCGGCGTAAGCTTTTCTTTACCGCGAAATAACCTGACGGTGCTCGTCGGCCCCAACGGCGGGGGAAAGAGCACGCTGATCAAGATGATTACGGGGCTGATGAAACCCGACGCGGGGCATATCACCGTCCGCAAGGGGCTGGAAACCGGGTACGTCCCGCAGAACTTCGCCTTTGATACCTCCTTTCCGCTAACGGTGGAAGATCTGGTGCTACAGGGTACGCTTCCAAAGGAGATCCGGCCGTTCAGCCGGTATTCGTCCGCGCAGAGGGACAAGGCGAGGCTTGCGATCGCGCAGACCGGTCTGACGGGCTTTGAGCGGCGCGGCATTGGCCAGCTTTCCGGCGGGCAGCTCAAGCGCGCGGTCATCGCCCGGGTGTTCGCGTCCGACGCCGGGCTGATCGCGCTGGACGAACCGGACGCGGGGCTTGACGTGGACGCCGCCAAAGAACTGCTGGAGATTTTAAACCGTATGAAGCTAAAAAAAACCGTCGTTCTGGCAAGCCATAATTTAAGCCATATTTTCGGTATCGCCGATCAGGCACTGTACGTGAACCAAACCGTGCAGGCTTTTACGTCTCCCGCGGAACTGAGCGAGAAGCTGAAGGGGGGCATTTCCCTGTGATTGAAGCGATTTTCAACTACCGCTTTATGCAAAACGCCCTGTACGCGGCGCTGCTGGCAAGTATCGTGACCGGCATCATCGGCACGGTAGCGATTGAGAAAAAGCTCGTCAGCATGTCCGGCGGCATCGCGCATGCGTCGTTCGGCGGTATCGGGCTTGGCTATCTGTTGGGATTTGAGCCGATTTGGGGCGGGCTTTTATTCGCGGTGGCGGCTTCGGGCCTGATTTCAAAGCTCCCGAAGAACTCCCGGATGAAAGCCGATACCATGGTGGGCATTCTCTGGTCGTTCGGTATGGCGCTGGGCATATTGTTCATCACGCTTGCGCCGGGCTATATGCCGGATATGACCAGCTATCTGTTCGGAGACATCCTTTCGGTGTCCAGCGGATTTCTGCTTTATATCCTGATTTTTACCGTCGTTGTCGTCGCGTTGTTTGCGATGCTTTACCATCCGCTGATCCTGTATTTGTTCGATGAGGAATACGCAAAGGCGCGGGGAATCAACGTGCGGCTGATGCAATGGGTCGTCTACCTGATGATCCCCGTCGGCATCATCGTGCTGGTCAAGATCGTCGGCATCATCCTGACGATCGCGCTGATGACAATCCCCGTTTCCATCGCGAAGCTTTATTTCAACGCGGTGGGGAAGGTGGTCGGATTTTCGATGCTGTTCAGCTTCATCTTTTGCGTGGCCGGGCTGACGCTGGCGTATTATCTGAACATCCCGTCCGGCGCTTGCATCGTGATCGTATCCACCGCCGTGTACCTACTGTTAATGTTTTCGCGCGGCGGCATCCAGAAGCGGCGGCACAGGCAGCGCATCCATTCGCAATCCACCGAAGAATGAACCTGTAAATAATATCATATGAACGTTGACAATAGAATTTTAACAATGTTACCCTTTGAGTTGCTGTTATGCACAACGACTTGGTATAATTGATGCAAACTTTATCGCCCAAGAGTAAAATCTCCAAAGCCGCCGTTTTCCTGCTGCTGGCCGCATCCGTATTCTGGATCGGCTTTCGTTTCGGCATGGGAACAACGCAGGCCGGTTTTCTGGAAAGCATGCAAGGGTTTACGCTGATCCTCTGGTCCATCCTTTTAGAAGCCCTGCCGTTCGTTCTGCTCGGAATCATCGTATCATCAGTGATCCAGGTCTTCGTGACGGAAGATATGATCCTGAAAATCATGCCCCGTAATCGCTTTCTGCGGCTTGTATTCGCGTCTCTGGTCGGGCTGATCTTCCCGGTCTGCGAATGCGCGATCATTCCTATTACCCGCGGACTGATGAAAAAAGGGATGCCGGTCGGCCCTGCGATCGCGTTTATGCTCGCGACGCCGATCGTCAACCCCATTGTGCTGCTGTCCACGTATAACGCGTTTCCCACCATGCCGCAGATGATGCCGCTGCGAGCTGCGTGCGGGCTGATCGGCGCGATTGCAATCGGCGCGCTGGCCGGAAGCGCGAAAAGCGGCGACGTGCTAAAAGAAGGCTCCGTGTCCGTATGCAGTTGCGGCGAACATTGCCATCATGAGGACGGCATCGCCGGCCATCCGCAGCAAAAGCGCAATCTTTTCCGGGAAGTGCTGCATCATACCAGCGCAGAACTGCAAAGCGTAGGCGCGTATCTGATTTTCGGCGCGATGATCGCCGCCGGAGTGCAGATTCTGGTACCGACAAGCATCCTGACGGGTATCGGCAGCGGAAGAATCGCGTCGATCCTGGTGATGATGGGGCTTGCGTTTTTGCTGTCGCTGTGTTCGGAAGCGGACGCGTTTGTGGCCAATACCTTTCTGTATCAGTTTTCCGGCGCGTCTGTGCTCGCGTTTTTGATCGTCGGGCCGATGATCGACCTGAAAAACACCTTCATGATGCTGGGCAGCTTTAAAAAAAGCTTTACGGCGCGCCTGATCGTCTCAATCCTCGTGGTGTGCTTCGTGCTTGCGCTGGCGGCCAGCCTGCTGATCGGGGGCTTCTATGGCTAAGTGCGGCATGAAGTTCCTCTGGCTTTTCATCCTGCTTGCGTTAACGGCAGTCCTGCTTACGGTACTGCTCAGCGGGGATATCCTTCTGTATCTGGCACCCCGCATGGTACCGATGGTCTGGTTCGGGTTTGCCGTGCTTGCGGCTTTATGCGCGTATCAGGTGTTTGAAATCGTCCGGTGCTTCCGGGATGAACCCACGGTCCGGCTGCCGCGTATGGGTTTGGTCATGTTCTGCGTGCCCATCCTTTTCATTCTGACGGCGACGCCCGATACGAACACGCCCGGTTCGCTGCCCAACCAGAACGTACGGCTATTGAACCCGGTAACAACCGATGCCGATGCTGCATCAGCGGCGGGGGAAAGCGTTGTGTCGGAAACAGATGATACCGGCGTTTACATTCCCTGCGTTCTCATGGACGAGCGCGCGGCTTTCGATCCGCAGGCGGATTTCTTCGCGGACTACCTGATGGAATCGGCGGAAACGCTGAACGGCAGAACGGTAACGTTGTACGGATTTGTGTACCGTGACGAATCCTTTGAAGAGGACACGGTACTGATCTCCAGACTGATGATCACCTGCTGCGCCGCGGACGCATCCATCGTCGGCTTCCACGTGCAAGTCTACCCTGGTATCGATTTGCAGCTAAACGACTGGGTTCGCGTAACCGGCACCGTTAAGACGAAAAGCATGCTGTATTACGGCACTCCCTATGATTTTCCGGTATTGACAAACGGTATCATCCTGCCCTGCAGCGCCCCCGCGGCTGAATACGTGTACATCAATCCGTAAAGCATGATGCTGTTTAACTTCCGCCGCGTTTCTGATTCGGGAATTTATGGATTGCTTTGTATATTTTATGTTTTTTTACTGCGTGTGAAAATCGGCGATAACCGTAAAACAGAAGACGATCTATAAATATCCGAAAAAGAATGAATATTCATTCTTATGATGCTATAAATTATACAATATATGCATATCCGGAACCAGCCCTCCACAACCAGTAGGGAAACGACGGTCAGAAAACACTCAAAGCCTTATATGTCAAGGGATACAGCATTTACGATTTGGATGTTTACTTTATTAAAAAACTGTGATAGATTAAGATTAGTATTCCCATAGGAATAAAATAAGGAGGAAAACCTATGATTAAAAAATCTCTCGCAGTACTCATGACGATTGCAATGCTTGTTGCAATTGCACTCCCGCTTGCTGCATTTGCAGAAGGCGAAGAGATGCCGATCGTATCAGGCATCGATACGCTTTCTGAGAAATTCAGCCCCTTCTTTGGCGAAACCGGTTACGACATGGATGTTACCGCTTTAACCCAAGCCACGCTCATGACCATGGACCGTTCCGGTGGCATCATCTATAACGCTATCGAAGGTGAAACAGTTCCCTATAATGGCGTTGACTACTTCTATCATGGTATTGCCGATCTCTCCGTGGACTACGACGAGACCGCCGATATTACAACCTACACCGCTAAACTCAGAGACGATATCGTTTTCTCCGACGGCGTTCCCATGACCGCGGATGACCTTATCTTCTCTTATTATGTTTATCTGGATCCGTCCTACATCGGCTCCACCCAGCTGGCATCGTATAAAATCCTCGGGCTGAACGCGTACCGTACGCAGACGCCGGAAGATGTGTATGCGAAATATTCCCAGATGTGCGTTGCCATCTATGAAGCGGGCAGAGACCATGTCTGGTCCGCCGACGACTCCTGGACTGAAGAGCAGCAGACCGCGTTCTGGATGGATCTTGAAGTCGCATGGAAGGCCGACGTTGCCAAGATCATCAACACCTGTCTGACGACCTATGCCGATTATGTGGAACCCTACGTTGGCGTAACCGCTGACGTGGCGCTCGAAAACGAAGGCTACGGTGTGATCGCCGGTATGGCGCTTTGGGGCTTCGGTTCTATGGATCTTGAAACCGGCGTATTCACCACCGCTGTGACAGAAACCGCGTATGACACCAACGCTGGCGAATTCCCGACCCTCGACGATTATTATAACGAAACCCTGCTCGCCTATGGCAGCGATCCCGAAGCGTACGCTTCCGTGGAAAGCCCGGATGGCACCAACGTTCTTGGCGAAGCCTACAACGCTTTCATCAAGGTTGAAGGCGCGGCTGACGAAGCCACGGCCGCCGGCGTTCCCAGCATTTCCGGCATCAACAAGCTGGACGATTATACGGTCGAAGTGAAAGTTTCCGGTTTTGAAGCGCCGGCCGTGTACTCCATCCTTGGCATTGAAGTTGCCCCGATGCACTACTACGGCGACACAGCCCTGTACGACTATGAAAACGGTATGTACGGCTTCCCCTTCGGCGATCTTTCGATCGTGAGCGAGAAGACCACCATGCCGGTGGGCGCGGGCCCCTACAAGTTCATCAAATACGAGAACCGCGTTGTGTATTATGAAGCCAATGAACTGTACTACAAGGGCGCTCCGGCGACCAAGTACTTCCAGTTCAAGGAAACCAACTCTGCGGACGTGATCCCCGGCGTCACCACCGGCACGATCGACGCCAGCGAATTGAACGGCACCAAGACCAACTTCGAAAGCATCATGGCGCTCAATTCCAATGGCGAAATCACCGGCGACGTGATCACTACCAGCAAAGTGGATAACCTTGGTTACGGCTACATCGGCATCAATGCGCAGACCGTGAACGTCGCGGGCGAAATTGGCTCCGAAGCGTCCAAGAACCTGCGCAGAGGCTTTGCCACCATCCTGGCCATTCACCGTGCGACGGCGTATGACAGCTATTATGGCGAGGCCGCGTCCGTGATCCAGTATCCGATTTCCAATACCTCCTGGGCGGCACCGCAGCCGACCGATCCGGACTTCGAAGTTGCGTTCTCCACTGACATTGACGGCAATCCCATCTACACTGCCGATATGACGCCCGCTGAAACCTATGCGGCGGCTATCGAAGCGGCGAAGGGATTTTTCAAAGCAGCCGGATACACCTACGACGAAGCGACCGGCATGTTCACCGCAGCTCCCGAAGGCGCGAAGATGTCCTATGAAGTCATCATCCCCGGCTCCGGCCAGGGCGACCACCCCTCGTTCGCCGTTGTGACCGCAGCCAGCGAAGCGCTTGCCACCATCGGCATCGAGCTGGTCATCAACGATCCCGCAGATTCCAACGTGCTGTGGGATGCATTTGACGCCGGCACCCAGGAACTGTGGTGCGCCGCTTGGGGCGCGACGGTTGACCCGGACATGTACCAGGTGTACTACGGTGCGAACGCAATCGGCATGGGCGGAACGGATTCCAACCATTACGGCATTGTGGACGATACCCTCGATACCCTGATTATCGACGCCCGCAAGAGCGACGACCAGGCGTACCGGAAAGCCCTCTACAAGCAAGCCTTGGATGTTATCATCGACTGGGCGGTTGAAGTGCCTGCGTATCAGCGTCAGAACTGCGTAGTCTTCTCAACCGAACGTTTGGACATCGACAGCATTACGCCGACCATCACCACGTATTGGGGCTGGCTGTCTGAAGCCGAACTTCTCAAGATCAAGTAAATCCATTGCTCGCGTGACATGCAATTGACAGGTGAGCCTGCGAAAGCAGGCTCACCTTCCCAATTGTCATTTCGCAGTGTTTAAAGGGCGGTTTTATTTTTATGGTTAAATTTCTGATCCGGCGCATTTTGCTGGGCATCATGATCGTATTTTTCGGCTCCATGGTCGTTTACATCGTCATTCGTATGCTGCCGACTTCGTTTGTCGAGGCGCAGGCGCGCATGCGCGCAGTCAACATCGCGGGCGCACCAAAATACCAGGATCTGCTGGCGCAGCTGAACGCATTGTACAGGATGGATAAACCCGTTATTGTGGGTTTTCTTGCCTGGGTAGGCGATGCGGTACAGGGCAACTTCGGCGATTCGTGGATGTACGGCGGTACCGTTATCGCCAAGTTTAAAGACGTTATTTGGTATTCTATGATCTTGAACTTTATCACTTTGATCGTAGAATTGGTTATATGCATTCCCTTGGGCATTCTGGCGGCCCGCAAGCAATATTCCAAAACAGATTATTTTGTTACGGTGTTTGCGTTGTTCGGTTTGTCGATTCCATCATTTTTCCTGGCGACACTGCTGAAATATATCCTGTCGATCAAGCTGGGCTGGCTGGATCTTTACGGGATCGTCGGGCGATATTATGATCAGTTAAGTGTCTTTGGCAAGATCGGCGATATGGGCGTCCATATGATCATGCCGATCATTACGTTAGCAATGTTATCCATCGGCGGATTGATGCGCTATACGCGTACCAATATGCTGGAGGTTTTAAATTCGGATTATATCCGCACCGCACGGGCGAAGGGACTGTCGGAGAGGATCGTTATCAACCGGCACGCGTTCCGCAATACGCTGATCCCGCTGGTGACCTATATGAGTTATCTTCTGCCGAGCATGTTCGTCGGCTCGATGATCACAGAAACATTATTCCAAATCCCGGGTATCGGGTACATCTCGTATAACGCGATCGTAGCCGGTGATATTCCTTTTACCATGTTTTATTCCGTATTCCTCATCATATTGACGCAGGTCAGCCTGATTACCGCGGACATCATGTATGCCGTGGTTGATCCGCGCGTCCGTATCAATTAAGGTGGTGTCGAGATATGAGTGAAGATCGTAAAGACAATATGACGCCTCAAGAGGAAAGCTGTACCGTAGACGTAACAAACCTCAGCGACGAGCGGCGCGTGAAAGTGCTGTCGCCGTCGATGCTGGTGATGAAGCGCTTTATTCGCAATAAGCTTGCGATCACCGGCTTTATTATTCTGATTGTGATGTTCCTGTTTTCGTTCCTCGGCGGCGTAATCATTTCGTATAAACAGCAGCAGGTATTTCTCAAGGAAGAACTGATTCCTAAGGAATATGCCGCGGCGCTGAACAATACGGAACTCAGAGTGATTACCGCGCCTGGGGAGACGTTTGACCGGGCTGCGTTTGCGCAGTTTGTTCTGGCAATGAACAAAAACGAGTTGACGTTCACTTCGGACGATGTAAGCTATTCCTATGCTAAGGAGAACGATTTTTATCTGATCTCCAGAATCAGGATGATCGCAAACGTCAGCTATAAACGAACCTTGTTTGCGTATACGCCCATACAGGGAGAGGTTCTAACGGATGAACTGAAAAAGGCGTACGAAGCCGCCGTGACTGCCGGTGAAGCAAGTTTTGAACTGAACGGCGAAACCTATATTGCGGGCCAGGGTACGCAGGCGTTCATCGGCATCCCGATCGAGACGGCCATCGCTTCCCTGAACGTGTTTGACAGCGCGTCGCTGATCGATGAGGAACTGGTGTCCACCTTCGCCTTCCACCTAGCAGCAGAGCGCGCGATCGCGAAGGGGCAAACGACCTTTACGTTGGACGGCATTGCCTATGAAGTTCAGCAGGAAATCCTGTCGTACCGGATCAACCAGGGCGATCAAACGATCGCATTGGTCTCTACAATGATCGTCAATCCGTATATCGCTAGCAATTTCCTGTCGTTAGATTTTAAAGAAGCAATCAGGGCAGCGGTATATAATGACTTATCGACTTTCACATATCCCAATCAAGACGGTGAAGATGTTCAATATTCCATCACGCTGGTTCACCTGACCTATAACATCAAAACGCTGACGGTGGCGGAGCTTTTAGACAGCTACGCCGCGCCATCGGCCCAGCATCTACTGGGAACCGACGCAAACGGCATGGACGTGCTGACCCGCCTGATGTACGGCGGCCGCATTTCGCTGATGGTCGGCTTCGTGGTCATTTTCTTTGAATTGATCATCGGCGTCGTCATCGGCGGCGTCGCCGGGTACTTCGGCAGCTGGGTGGATACGTTATTGATGCGCTTTATCGACCTGTTTAATTCCATCCCGTACTGGCCGATTATGATCATCACAGGCGCGGTGATGGACGCGAATAAAGTCGATCCCATCCCTCGCATCATGATTTTGATGCTGATCATGGGCCTGATGGGCTGGACCGGCATCGCGCGTATCGTACGCGGCCAGATATTAACACTGCGCGAGCAGGACTTCATGGTCGCTGCCGAAGCCACGGGCGTCAGTGTGACCAGGCGTATTTTCAAGCATCTGGTGCCAAACGTGATGCCGCTGCTGATTGTCAACGCTACCATGGGACTTGGCGGCATCATCATCACCGAGGCTGTGCTGAGCTTCCTGGGTCTGGGCATCAAATACCCGATGGCCTCATGGGGCTCGATCATCAACGCCGCAAGCGACGTGTACGTGATGACGAATTACTGGTTTATCTGGATTCCCGCAGGCATGCTGATACTGCTCACCGTGCTTGGATTTAACTTTGTCGGCGACGGACTGCGCGATGCGTTCGACCCGAGAATGAAAAGGTAGGTGAGCGGCGATGACGATGAAAAAGAATAAAGACCGGAACTATATCTCCATGAGTGAATCCAGGCGCATCAGCCGTGAAAACCGCCGGATCACAAACGAAATGGAAAAAATGCGCAACCGCAAGCATGTAAACCCGCGCGAATATATGACGGAAATGCACGATGAGAACAACGTCGTCGAGTTTGATAACGTCCACACTTATTTTTTCACCGATATCGGCACCGTAAAGGCCGTAAACGGAATATCCTTTGAAATCCCGCAAGGGAAAACGGTCGGGGTCGTGGGGGAATCCGGCTGCGGTAAATCGGTCACCAGCCTGTCGCTGATGCAGTTGGTCCAGCGTCCGCAGGGGCAGACCGTAGAAGGCGAGATCCGCCTCAAGACTGGTAAAGGCGTGTATGACGTCGTGAAAACCCCGACCTCCGAAATGCAGTATATCCGCGGCAACGTGGTATCGATGATCTTTCAGGAGCCGATGACCAGCCTAAACCCCGTTTTCCGCGTTGGGCGGCAGATTGACGAGGTCATCGCACTCCACCAGCCCGAACTCAGCAAGGAAGAGGTTAAACAACGCTCCATTGAGTCGCTGGACACCGTCGGTATCGCCAACGCCGAAGGCGTGTACATGCGTTACCCGCACGAGCTTTCCGGCGGCATGCGCCAGCGTGTGATGATCGCTATGGCACTGTCGTGCAATCCGCGCCTGATCATTGCCGACGAACCGACCACGGCGCTGGATGTGACCATCCAGGCGCAGATCCTCGACCTGCTTCGAACGCTCAAGGACAAGATCAACGCAAGCATCATGCTGATCACGCACGATTTGGGCGTGATCGCGGAGATGGCCGATTACGTGGTGGTCATGTATGCCGGACGTATCGTGGAGAAAGGTACGGCGGCGGAAATCTTCCACGATCCCAAGCATCCTTACACCGTCGGGCTGATGGAATCAAAACCGAACGTCAAAAAGCATGTCGACCGGCTGTTTTCCATCGTCGGCAGCGTGCCCAATCCCATCAATATGCCGGATTATTGCTATTTCAAGGACCGGTGCGAGCATTGCCTTGCCGCCTGCAACGGTAAATATCCGCCCGAAATCTCCTTATCGCCGACGCATAAGGTGAGCTGTTATCTCTATTCCGAGGGGAGCGAACCCGTATGAGCAACGCGCTGTTGCAGGTCAAAGACCTGAAGAAATATTTCCCGATTAAAAACGGATTGTTCAGCCAGATAACCGGCTATGTGCGGGCAGTGGACGGCATCAGCTTTTCCATCGAACGCGGACAGACGCTTGGTATCGTAGGCGAATCCGGCTGCGGTAAAACAACGGTCGGCAAAACGCTTTTGCGCCTTAACGATAAAACGGACGGCAGCGTGCTGTTTGACGGGGTCGACATCTTCGCGCTTCACAAGGACGAGCTGCGCGCTATTCGTCCGCGTATGCAGATTATTTTCCAGGACCCTTTTTCCAGCCTTTCGCCGCGGCTTCCCGTGGGCGAGATTATCGGCGAAGCCGTTCGCGAGCACAACATCGTGCCGCCTGACGAATTTGACGATTATATCACCAAGGTAATGGAGGATTGCGGGCTGCAGTCCTACCACAAGGACCGGTATCCGCATGAATTTTCCGGCGGGCAGCGGCAGAGAATCTGTATCGCCCGCGCGCTGGCGCTGAAACCCGATTTTATCGTCTGCGACGAGCCCGTTTCAGCGCTGGACGTTTCCATCCAGGCGCAGATCATCAACCTTCTGTCAGACCTGCAGCACGAGTACGGCATGGCGTATCTGTTCATTTCGCACGATCTGTCTGTGGTGGAGCATATTTCGACCAACGTCGGCGTGATGTATCTTGGATCGATGGTAGAATACGGCGACCGCGCGGTGATCTTTAAAAAACCGCTGCATCCCTACACCAAGGCGCTGTTTTCGGCGATTCCGATGCCCGATCCCGACGTGAAAATGAACCGCATCATCCTGCAGGGCAGCATCCCTTCGCCAGCGAACCCGCCCGCAGGCTGCAAGTTCCACACCCGCTGTTCGGAATGCATGGAGCGTTGCAAACACGAGGTTCCGGTTCTAAAGACTGTGGAAGGCAGGGAAGTCGCCTGCCACCTGTACGATTAGCCATGAAGAAACATTATGATGACGACGATGGCCGCGTAATCGCCGATATGGACGTTGCGGACATCCGGCCGCGCCGGTCGTTCCGCCGGGTGAAAGCAGACAAGCTCACGCCCGCAACCGATGCGACCAAAAAAGAAGCATGGCACGTCGCATTTAATGCGACGCTTGCCGGGCTCTTCGTTGCCGGCGTCATTATGGGCGCGATCGCGCTGGTCGTTCTCATCCTGACACTGGTCTGGTAGACAGTGTACAAAGAACTTAGGAAGCGGCGGTGAAAACCGCCGCTTTTTCTTCAAAGCTTGATTTTAGAATAATTCGGCCTGAATCTGCGCGAGACTTGCGGTTTCCGTATCGGTCAAAGCTTGCCCATTCCTTCGCTTGTTCAGCATATTCTTAATCTGCCGGCTAACCGCCTGCGACAGGCGAAGCTTGCCGGAATAAACAAACACAACGGAAATCAGTACGCAGATCGGGATCAGGATGATCAGGCGCAACCCCCATTGTGCGCTTAAAGATTGTTCGATTTCGGGAATCACACCCTGCGCGTCGGCAATTGGCGCCAGGAAACCCGCGGCTTGCAGCGTAAACCCGGTTACGGCGATGGCAAGCGCGCTTGTCGCTTTGCGGGAGAAGGTCATGAGTCCGGAAAACGAGCCGGACGCTCTGGTACCAAGCTTGAGCTCCGCGACGTCCACGACGTCCGGAAACAGAATCCAGGGCATCATCTGGCATCCGCTCATTCCCGTGCCAATCAGCACGCATAGCGTAACCACAACGGCGGGATGCGTACCCTGCGGGATAAGCGCCAGCGCGGCGGCGCTTACGATATACAGTGGAATGCCCATGCGGATCAGGGATGGTTTGGACCGACCCTTTTTCATCAACTGGGAAAGCACAGGCATCATACCGATATACGCGGCCATGATGGAAAGTAGCATGATAAAGCTGGGCACGGGCAGCCGGAGGCTGTATTTGGCGAAATAAACGATATTGACGCTGATGATATCCAGGCAGGTAAAACCGCATAGGTAAATGATCAGCAGATAGCGAAACGCTTTGACCTTGAAGGGCGCCAGAAAACTGCGATAGGAGAATACGCTTTTTTGATCGGGAACCGGCGCGCGTTCCTTACACAAAACCCCGCAGAGAATCAGCGGGACGCAGTAGATACTCCCGAAAACGAAGATGATCAGCATTGAAAAAGCGGTGATCGATAGTGCGCCGGCGTGCAGCTTGTCGATCAGAAAGACCGGAACAAGCGCGGAAACTCCGCCGGAGGCCATGGAAAAATACAGGCGCAGGGTATTGATGTGCGTGGTTTCCTGATAGCTAGTTGCGATCTCCGTGGACAGCGAGTAATACGGAACCAGTATAATGCTGGCCACCGTACTGTACACGAGGTAGGAGAACAAATAGATCGCAAACTTCAGTCCGACGCTTTTCATGGAGTACAGGGGTAAAAACAGAAGCGCGAAACTCAATACCACGAATGCGCCGCCAATCAGGATATAAGGTCTGCGTCGTCCAAGGCGTGTGCGCGTATTATCCGACAGCAGGCCCATCAGCGGATCGTTGACCGCGTCCCATGCCTTGGCGACGGCGACGATCACGCCCGCGAGCGCGATCGGCACGCCGTTCATCGTCAGAAACACGGTATAGACGGCGGTAATCAGCGCCTGCGCGCCGCCGCCGAAGAAATCAGCCGTGCCGAATATCAGGCGTTCATAAAACGGCACTTCAGGTGTCTGTGTGTTTTGCTTCATTGGGTCTCCAGCTGTGCTTTGTGAAATGTAACAAATCGCTGCATATGCAAAAAGTATACTAGAAAATAGGACCGAAATCGCTTGACTGCAAGCGGTTTACGAGAATTTAACACGATTGCCTGTGATGTACGGCAGCAAAACGGCACGTTGTTTTTCACTTGAAAATTTACGCAGAAGGTGTATACTGATAGTGAGCCCGAGACTATCGGTTCACTATGGCTCAGAAAGCGGGGGGATTCCGTTGTACAACAAAGATGAGGACCAAACCGCCGGTGGCATGGCCGCAGACGACATGGAGAACGTAGATCTCATTGAAGCTGTCGACGAAGACGGGAATACCATTCTCCTGGAAGTCATCCGCTATTTCTTTTATAACGGCGATGAGTACGTTATCCTGGGCGACGTCCAAGAGGCGGACAGCGACCATGACCACTGTGATTGCGGGCACGAGGATTGTCAGGAAACCACAATGGAACTCTATGTAATGAAAGTCGTTCCCTCGGAGGAAGACGACGACACGGAGGAGTTCGTGCCCGTAGAAGACCAGGATCTGCTGGAACAGTTAATCCGCGTGGCGGAAGCAACGTTTGACGAGGATTCGCTCGAAGGCGACGAAGAGTAAACCTAACAATCGTCCCGTTGCGTAAAGGGTATGCAGATCGGGAAAAGTGAATAATGGAAATACAACAAATCGGGCGGCCAAATGGCCGCCCGTCTGCTTGACGATAATGCCCGATCTGCGTTGTCAACTACGAGATGGCACACGGCATCACTTACCGTCGAGTAAGCTCTGCCGTGTGCCACTCTTGTTTCCTTGCATATCAGGCTTTCTAGTCAAGCAGAATTGCTAGTTCTGGCTTTCTGATATTTCCTTATGGATTGCCGCTGCGGCGCGCTTGCCCGCGCCCATTGCGAGGATCACCGTCGCCGCGCCGATCACCACGTCGCCTCCGGCGTATACGCGGTCGTAGCTGGTCAGCCCGTCCTCGTTGCGGGTTACAAGGCAGCCAAACCGGTTGGTTTCCAGCCCGCCTGTCGCTTTGCTGAGCAGGGGATTGGGACTAGTGCCGATCGCCATGATCATGGTGTCCACATCTAGCACAAACTCGCTGTCCGGTTTGGGAACGGGTCTGCGGCGGCCGCTTTCATCCGGTTCGCCAAGCTCCATTTCGATGCATTGAAGGCCTTTAACCCACCCCTGCTCGTCGCCAAGCACCTCCACGGGGTTGGTCAGCAGCTTGAGCTGTACGCCTTCCTCTTCGGCGTGTTCCACTTCTTCCAACCTCGCCGGAAGTTCGTCGCGGCCGCGCCGGTAAACGATGTATACGGTTTTTGCGCCCATCCGCCTTGCGCAGCGTGCGGCGTCCATCGCCACGTTGCCGCCGCCGACCACCGCGACCGCGTCGCTTTTCTGGATGGGAGTGCGGCTGTTTTGCTCGTATGCTTTCATCAAATTGATGCGCGTTAAATATTCGTTGGCGCTGTATACGCCTTTCAGGCTTTCGCCCGGGATGTGCATAAAATTGGGAAGCCCCGCGCCGCTGCCGATGAACACGGATTCGTAGCCCTGTTCAAACAACTCGTCAATGGTCAGGGTCTTGCCGATCACGACGTTGGTTTGTATGGTTACGCCGAGGGCTTTAAGGTTATCGATCTCGCTGGAAACGATGGCTTTGGGCAGCCGGAACTCCGGGATGCCGTACACCATCACGCCGCCCGGCATGTGCAGCGCTTCAAATACCGTGACTTCGTACCCGAGTTTGGCCAGGTCGCCCGCACAGGTCAGTCCGGCGGGACCCGCGCCGATCACCGCGACTTTATGCCCGTTGGATTCGGCTTTTGTGGGCAAGGACTGATTGTGCTCGCGGTGCCAGTCGGCCACGAAGCGCTCCAGCCGGCCGATTCCGACGCTTTCGCCCTTAACGCCGCGCACGCAGACCTTTTCGCATTGCACTTCTTGCGGGCATACGCGTCCGCATACGGCGGGCAGGGCGGTGCTCGCGCTTAAAATAGTATACGCGGCTTCCATATCGCCTTGTGCGACCTTTTCGATGAACGCGGGAATATCGATCATCACGGGACATTGTGCGACGCAGGGTTTATGCTTGCAATTCAGGCAGCGCTTGGCCTCGCTGATCGCCATGTCCCGGGTGTAGCCCAGGGTGACCTCCTGGAAGTTGGTAACGCGGACGTCCGGTTCCTGGGCAGGCATCGGCGTCTGTGAGGGGTTCATGTTGCGGTCCGGCATTTTACTTATCCTCCGTGGGGAACAACCGGCAGGATTCTTCCCGCGCGCGGCCTTCGAATTCGTCGTACATCCTGCTGCGGCTGATGGCCTCGTCAAAGTCTACCAGATGCCCGTCGAAATCCGGGCCGTCCACACAGGCGAACTTGGTTTCACCGCCAACCGTCAGCCGGCAGCCGCCGCACATGCCCGTGCCGTCCACCATGATGGGGTTCATACTGACAATGGTTTTAATTCCGTATTTCTTGGTCAGGAGGCTGACGAACTTCATCATGACCAGCGGGCCGATGGCGATCACCGCGTCATAGTCGTTGCCTTCGTTGATCAGCGTTTCCAGCGCCGTGGTAACCAGTCCTTTATGACCGTAGCTTCCGTCGTCGGTCATCAGGCGCAGCGTATCGCAGATCTCTTGAAATTCCTGTTCCAGTATTACAAGCTCCCTGGACCGAAAACCGATCACGGCATGCACTTCGGCGCCCAGATCGTGCAGCTTTTTGGCGACGGGCATCGCAATGGCGCACCCGACGCCGCCGCCGACCACGCATACCTTGCGCAGGCCTTCCACATGGGTCGGCTGGCCGAGCGGACCGACGCAATCCTGTATAAATTCGCCCTCTTGCAGAGTGTTAAGCTCCGTAGTGCCCGCGCCGACGACCTGAAAGATCAGCTTGATGGCGCCGGTTTCCCGGTCGTAACCGGCAATCGTCAGCGGCATGCGTTCGCTGTTTTCTTTGGCCCGCAGGATGATAAACTGGCCCGCCTCCGCCTTTCTGGCAATCAGGGGGGCATCGACAACGATCATCGCGACGGTCGGGTTGAGCATGCATTTTTCAAGTATTTTGAACATTCGTATTTCCTTTTTACAATGCGGCGACGCATTCGATTTCTACGCTGGCATTAAGCGGCAGCGCGGCAACCTGCACGGTGCTGCGTGCGGGGTAGTCCGCGGTAAAAAAACTCTGGTACGTGGCGTTGACGACTTTAAAATCGGCCATATCCTTGAGGAATATTATGGTTTTCACGATATTGGCATAACCCATGCCTTTTTCATTGAGAATTGAGCCAATGTGTTTCATAGCAAGGTTTGCCTGCGCCTCCACGCCTTCGGCAAGCTTGCCGGTTGCCAGATCAATGCCCAGCTGTCCGGAGGTGAACACAAATTCCCCGATGGCGACGGCCTGGGAATACGGGCCGATGGACTGCGGCGCGTTGTTGGTTTGCAGCGTTTGTTTCATGAAAATACCCCTTTCTGATACGGATGATTGTCAAGAAATCGGGTTCAGGGTATAAAAAAATCAGACCCCGCACTATTGTAACATCATTTGGATGGGATGCAAAGATAATTGCGGTTGTATACGGGAAAAAATCAATTCCGTTATTGAGTAAACAAGTCGATCAGTCCGCGGTCAGTCAGCCGCAGCGTCGGGATCACCGGCAGCGCCATAAACGACAGACTGATGAACGGATCGATCCCGTCGGCAATATGCAGCGCTCTTGCCGCCGCAAGGATAGCTTGCGTCTGATGCTCTACACGTTCGTACGATTCCACGCTCATCAGCCCGGCGGCCCGCAACGGCAGGGAACCGGCAACCGAACCGTTTTGCACGACCGCGTACCCGCCGCCGATTGCCCGGATATGGTTGACGGCAAGGGCAATATCACGGTCGCTGTCGCCGGCGGCGATCACGTTGTGGCTGTCGTGCGCGACCGAGGTCGCCACGGCCCCGCCGCGTATTCCGTAGCCTTTAAGCGGCGCGACGGCGATATTGCCGTTCCTGCCATGGCGTTCTAGCACGCAAAGCTTGGCGTATTCGGCCGACGGTGTAAAAAGTCCGTTTTCCGACGGAACCTCTTCCCTCAGGTGCCTGGTAAGAAGCTGGCCAGGAAGCATGCCGATGACGTCGGTTACGCCTCCGGCTTTCAATTGGATATCCTCTGCAGATATAGTTTTCAGGTGGACAGAGTTCAGGATCGCTTCGGGGATATCGGCGGGCGCGGACGGGGAACCGAGCAGTTCGCTTGCGGAGCGGCCGTCCTTGTACACGGCTTCGATCCGCATTGTGCGCAGATCCGATACCAGCAGCAGATCGGCGCGCCGCCCTGCGGCCACGGCCCCGCGATCGCACAGGCCGTAATGTTCGGCTGCGTTGTAGCTCGCCATTGTGAAGGCCTCGACGGGATCAAACCCCAGTTCGATCGCCATACGAACGTTTTGTACGATATGCCCGTCTCGGCGGATATCGTCTAGATGCTTGTCGTCGGTGCAGAACATGAACCGGCGCGTGGACAGCTTCTCCCTGAGGACTCCGGATAAAATGGATTGCAGATCGTGAGCGGCGCTGCCCTGGCGCACCAGTACGACCAAGCCAGCGCGCGCTTTATCGGCGGCTTCGGCAAAGGCCGTCGCCTCATGGTCGCTTGCGATACCCGCCGCAGCATACGCCTGCAACGCATTTCCGCTTACACCGGGCGCGTGCCCGTCGATCATCCGCTGACCGAACAATTTGATTTTCTCAAGAACAGTCTTCTCGGCCGCGATGACGCCGGGGAAATTCATCACTTCGGCGAGCCCCAATACGCGCGGATGCAAAAGGAACGGGCGCATGTCTTCGGCGCCAAAGTTTGCGCCGGAGGTTTCAAACGGCGTTGCGGGTACGCAGGATGGAAGCATGTAGTAGATGTCGCAGACGGACTGTTCCGCCGCGTCCAGCATAAACCGCATTCCCTGTGCGCCGCAGACGTTGACAATCTCGTGCGGGTCGGCGATCAGGGTCGTCGTGCCCGATGGCAGCACCGTACGGGAAAATTCCGCGGGTACCGCCATCGAGCTTTCAATGTGGCAATGTGCGTCGATCAGGCCGGGGCATACCGTGATGCCATTGCAGTCGATCTCGTTATCCGCGCTGTAATGGCCGACACCGGCAATCCAGCCGTTTGTAATCGCGACGTCCGCCCGGATGATCTCCCGGGTGAAAACGTTGAGTACGTCGGCGTTTTTCAGCACGAGATCGGGCATGCGGCGGCCGGCGGCCGTTTCGATCAGTAATTCAACAGGAGGCGTGTGTTTTGTCATCTTAGAACCCGGAAATCTCAAAGACGAGCAGTTCAACGGCAGACTGATCCAGCCTCTCCTGCGCAAGCAGCGCAAGCGCGCCGCCGCCCGAGGCAACCATCGTTAATGGCCAGGGATCGTTCGTGCCCAGGAGATCGTCGCAATCGGCCATGCCAATAAACGTTCCATCCATGCCGAACAGTTTGAAATCCTGATAAAAGCCGTCCAGTACGATGATACCGTTGTCCGTCTCCACGATGCCCGCAACCGAGCCGAAAGCGGAATCGTCCATCCAGTCGTCGCTTCCGAATACAGCCAGTTCGTTGCCGTCAAAGTCATACATCGCAATCCTGACGGCATAGGCGGTGGATGCGTCCGAGCCGGCGACGAAGATATGGTTGTCTGTGATCAGGATGGTATCCACGGAGCTGAACCGGCCCTGGCGCGCCGCGTCGTCTGACATATCGGTAAGCACCCAGTCCTTCATGGCCATTCCGTCGGCGGTGAAGGTAACTTTCTTCACCGTAGAGGAACCCCAGTAGCTCAGACCCCATTGCCCGTCTGGATGCATGGACAGGTAGCCGTCAAGCTCGAAACTCTCCGTGGCGTTGCCATCGTAAGAAAGCGCCTGATAGAAGCCGTCCGATGCATATAGCATGCCGTTATGTGCAGCGCTTAAAAACGCATACGTATCGCCAAGATCCAGCGGAGAGCCCGCCTTTGCTAAGAGAGCCGAGCCGCTTTTATCAAACATATACAGCTTCTGGCTGGCCAGCACATATACAGTGGATCCTTCTGCCGCGAGGCTGCCGGAATACATATCCTTGGGGATAACCGATTCGCCGGCCGTCAGCCATTCGGCCTTGAGATCATACCCGCCCACGCTTACGGTTGTGGGGGAAGGCAGGTAGGGTACGCCGTCTTCCGGCATCGGCGGATCTTCATGCGGCGGATCCGGAATCGGGTAGGAAAAACTGATGGAGTCCAGAATATCCGGCAGTACATCCTGCGCGTTCTCGGGATCGGAGACGGTGATTGCGATGGTCACAGACGCCTCTGGTACGCGCGCCAGATACTCGGCGTACGTCCAATAATCGCCGTAGGTCAAGCTCTGGAACGGTAATCCGCCGATCGTGACCGTATCCAGCGTATCGCGGCCGTCCTCATTGGCGTATTCGAGCAATTCGTTGATTCCGCTGCGGTATTCGGCTGCCTCCGTGACGTTTACGGTCACCTGAACGCTTGAAAGCGTCCAGCCGGAGTCGTCCTTCAGGGTATACTGCGTGGAATAGTATTGATCGGAACTGTAGGTGTAGTATTCGTCCTGTTCCCAATTCTCGGGGAATGCGACGGTAAAGTAATCGCACACGTAAACCTGCGGGAGCTTGGCGGCGGGCGGTGCGGTGACCGTATTGCCCGCATCGTCCTTGACGAAAATAACACGGACGATGTCCGCTGCATAGTTAAATGAAAGCTGTTCGGTTTCCGCGTCCCACTGCGGATCGTAGAACATATAACTGCTGTCGATCGTGATCCCGCCATCCACGGCGGCCCAGGTGATGCTTTCGGTATAGTCCGGAGTGATTTGGATCGCACCCGTTCCGTCCGCATTCAGCGTCAGGGGGATTCCGTCGGGGAAGAACATGTTGATGTCGTAGGAGATTCCGGACGCTTCATAGGCGATGCATTTCCAGTTTCCGGAAAAATCGAACGCCGGGGCTGTCTCCTGATTTCCGAGACTGAGCAGCGTGCTGAACCCGCCCTGCTGGGGAACGGTTTCCACACGCCCGAAATAGGTAATTGTATCTTCCTCATTGTTGACGAGCATATCGTCTGCGTAGGAAAACGGCACGACGATGCCCTCGGCGATCATAGCGATGCCTGCGCCTGTGGGCTGCCATGTGCCGGTCTGCTGCGTGCCGAAGCTGTCAAGTTGAAAGGTTCCATCCTCGTTGAGCTGAACCTTCATAACGTCCTTGAGGACTTGCCCGTTGTACTCCGTCTGTTTGACGCCGTCGCCCATATCCACATACAGGCAAACCCATTCGCCGGTGTAGTCCACACCCATCGCCAGGGCGGAGGATATAGGTACGATGGTCAGCAGCATGAGCAGGATGCATACCAGACATAAGGTTTTCTTCATGATCCATTCCTCCTGATTATAAGTCCGAATGATTTTGTATGGGGAACGCCGATAGCGAATGGCTTCCTATCGGCGGCGGGAACAAAAGCATGGCATTGTATGGTAACGCTGCGGGTTTATTCGGCGGAGGCTTTGGACAACGCGTCGGCAATCGCATCCAGAAGGCCCCGCGAAGAATAGGTCGCGTCGGCGACAGCGTCTACGCCGGACGCCGTGTTGGAGGCAATGACGCCGGGGATGATGGCGTCGGCGACCATGGCAAACATGGTTGCGTTGTCGCCCGTCTCCAAAATCTCGACGCTGACGACCGCGCTGTTTTCGATAGTGACGGACACTTTAACTGCGCCGTCGTAGCCCTGCCCCTGGCCTTCGTAGACGCCGTCCAAATAGTGATACGTTTTGGGAAGCGGCGTCTGCAGCGCGTTATTGATCGCGTCCAGAATCCCCTGCGAGGAATAGGTCGCGCCGGTAACCGTATCGACGCCGACGGTACCGTTGGCTTCCAGTACGGCGGGGACGATGCCATCCTTGGCGGAATAGAAGATCGTGTCCGTATCGCTTTGACTGACGATCCTGACGGCGGTGATCGAGCCGTCGATCACGGTAACGGCAACCTTGATCAGGCCCATATAGCCCTGCGCTTCGCCGACGAATACGCCGTCTGAATAGTCCGCGGCGGTTACAGCGTCGGCGGTTTCGTTGCATTCGCCGCACAGCGCTTCGGCAATGGCGTCCAGCAGACCCTGCGAGGAGTAGGTCGCGCCGGATACGGTGTCCACGCCGTCTGTTCCGTTAGCTTCAATCACAGCGGGAAGTATCCCTTCCTGTGCGCGTGCGAAGATCGTGCTGGTGTCGCCCTGGCTTAAAACCTTGATCGTGCTGATGACGCCGTTTTGAACGGTGACGGATACCTTGATCTCGCTCATGAAGCCCTGCGCTTTACCGATGTATACGCCGTCGGCCACGGTTTCAGCCGCGTCAGATTCCGTATCGGTATATAAAACGCCGCCTGAAAGCGCGTTGTCCACGGCGTCCAGCAGGCCCTGGGAAGAATAGGTCGCGCCGGTGACCGTATCGACGCCCGCGGTGCCGTTTTGCAAAACGACCTCGGGTAGTACTCCGTAGCGCGCCATGGCAAAGATCGCGTCCGTATCGTTTTGCTCCAGCACTTTTACGCTGGTGATCGCGCCGTTTTCCACGGTTACGGTCAGCAGAATTTTGCCGGAAAAGCCCTGGGCTTCACCCGCGAATACGCCGTCGGTATACTCGGTGGGAGCGCTCTCGTCCGCCCGTAACGCACAAGTGGCGCACAGCGCGTTTTCGATCGCACCCAGCAGTCCCAGGGAAGAATAGGTCGCGCCGGTCACCGCGTCAATGCCTTCGGTGCCGTTCTGCTGAATAACCGCAGGGATGATCGCCTCGCGCGCCATGGCGAAGATGGCGTCGCTGTCGGTTTGGCTTAAAACCTTGATCTCGGTGATCTGATCGTTTTTCACAGTCACCGACACCCGAACCGGGCCGATGAAACCATCCGCCTCACCGATAAAAACGCCGTCCTCATAAAGAGGAACGGCGTTTGCGGAGGGCACGGATGCGCCTGTGAGCGCTTCCCATTCCTGATAACAGCGTATGATGCCGTTGATAACCGCGGAGGATGAGATCGTCGCCCCGCTGATCGTATCCACGTTTCCGTTCAGCGTCGGCATTTCGGAAAGCCCGACGAACTGATCGGTGAACGCGGGTTCTTTCACCTGCGTGCCCAGCCCGGCGGTTTCGGCAAACTTGCTGCCTCCGACGGTGAGCCCCGTGATTACGCCCTGGGTATCGACCCCCATGATGATCTCGATCGGGCCGCCATAGCCGGCGACGGTGATCTGCAGTACATATCCCAGCGTCTCCGTATCCGATTTCGCGGTATAGACGCTGTCAAGCCCGGTGTCCCCGTCTATCGTCATTTCTTCAAAACTGCTTGCGTCCGGAAATACAGCGACGCGCGCGGCCTGTGTGGCCTGGATGCGCTGCTGTTCTATCGGGCCGGCCGTTACCAGGTTGGTGGCCGCCAGCGCAAAGCCGGCGACCAAAGCGATCAGACATAGGATAAGCCAGGCGTGTTTCTTCACAGTATACGTCCTCCGTGTTTATGAGTTGGTTCGCCGGGTTCCGTACCGGCCGGGCGGGAAATGCCTGAGAAGCGTTTTGGCGGTCATGCCGGTGATAAATCCCATCGCCGCTCCGGCAGGCATTAACAGACCAAGATAAAAGACGAGCGAAGGCGTTGACAGGATGATCATCGCCAGAACCACCTGGCCGATGTTGTGCGTCACGCCGCCCGCGATCCCAACGCCGATGGGGCTGACCTTGCGCCCTCTGTACAGGAGGCTCATCACGGTCAGGCTGACCGTACCTCCGGCGAGGCTGTACGGGATCAGCATGGGGTTTCCAAGCAGCAATCCCAGCAGCACGTTTTTAATGAGCATGATCTGGAAGCTGATCGGAACATCCAGCCAGTACAGCGAAACGATTAGCACGCTGTTGGCAAGCCCGAGCTTGATGCCGGGCACGGGGGAGACGGGCAGCAGGCTTTCCAGATAGCCAAGCACCATCATGATGGAAATCAAAACGGCGGCAAACGCCAGCCTTCGCGTTTTGATCATGGGTCGGTCTCCAGCACGGTCTCATCTCCGGTCACAAGCGAGAGCACCAGCTTGTGCGGCAGGCAGATGATCTCGTTAGCCAGCGCACGCCCTTCGATGTTATCAACCGTTACCTCGCCCTGGTGGATGCAGTCCTGATTGTAGCAGTTCGCCTCGGTGACTTCAAACCCGCCCGCAAAGATATGCACGACGTTGTAGTCGCCGTTATCCTGTTCGATACGGATTTCGCGTTCTTCCGTCAGCGGTATCAGCTCCTGCGTCTGCCCCGCGATCGAGATGCGAAGGTAGGGCGTGGTGGCAGCGTCGTCAACGGATTTAGGACGCAGAAGATATAAGGTCAGACTCGCAACCAGTACAATTGCAAGAATGATGATGTCCCTGCGCTTCATGGATCCTCCAATCCGCCGTTGCGTGGTAGCGAACGGTTCGGTCTATTATAGCATTTCAGCGCCGTGGATTCAATGGAAAAACCAGCATTTCAGCGGAAAATGAAAATGGTCACAGCGGCTTACCGAGCTCGGCTTGACGGGCGATTTCCGCTGTGATAAGGTATTTTGCAGTAATGAACCTGCCCGAAAGCGGATGGAGAACGAAGGAGGCGCGCGAGTGAAGAAAATACTGATCGTATGCTGTGCCGTGCTGCTGCTCGTTGTTTTGATGCCACGCCAAACGCAGAGCGAAAAACGCTTCAAGGCGAGCTATCTGGATCTGTTCGATACCTATACGGAATTAACGATCTATGCCGCGGACGACGCCGAAGCCACGAACATCGCGGCGGCGGCCGAAGCCGAATTGCGCATTTGCAATGATTTATATGATATCTATCATGATTATGAGGGAATCAATAACCTGAAAACCGTCAACGACAACGCGGGTATCGCGCCGGTGACTGTAGACCAAAGGATTATCGACCTGCTTTTATTCGGAAAGCAGATGTACAGCTTAACCGGCGGTCAGGTGAACATCGCCATGGGGAGCGTATTGAAGCTCTGGCACGATAAACGCACGGAGGGAATCGCAGACCCGGAAAACGCGTCCCTGCCGGATATGGACGCGCTGATCGCTGCGGCCGAACACACGAATATCGACGATCTGGTGATTGACGAAGAACAGATGACCGTGTTCTTAGCGGATCCGGAGATGCTTTTGGACGTCGGAGCGATCGCCAAGGGTTTCGCCACGGAACGAACAGCGCAGGCCATGACGGCATACGGCGTGGAAAGCGCGCTGTTGAGCGTAGGCGGCAACGTGCGCGCTATCGGTATGCGCGGGGACGGAACGCCCTGGCAGGTCGGCGTGCAAAACCCGGATTTATCACAAAACGATCTCGCCGTCGTGGCGCTTTCCGGCGGCTCGATGGTGACCAGCGGGAGCTATCAGCGCTATTACAAGGTGAACGGCGTACGCTACAATCACATCATTGATCCGCAAACGCTGATGCCGGCGCAGTATCTGCAGTCCGTTACGATCCTCACGGAAAACTCCGGGCTTGCGGACGCGCTGTCCACCGCCCTGTTCACGCTATCGGCCGCACAGGGGGAGACGCTGCTGTCTGCATTCCCGGGCACGGAAGCGCTATGGGTGGATGCTGAGGGCATCATCACGGAAACCAATGGATTTTCGAATCAAACCGTGAAATAAAAAAAAGCGCACCGTCCGGTACGCTAGTCTTCGCTTACTGATCCTTTTCCCATTCCGAGAGGTTGTCCTGGATCGTGGTGAGGATTTCCTTGAGCGCTGTCCGCTGCTGATTGCTCAGGCCTTTGGGCATCGGGCCGATGACACTGTTGTTGATGCTTCCGGAGAGGAGATAGTCTACGCTTACATCCAGTGCGTTTGCCATCGAAACCAATGTTTCCAGGCTTGCCTTGCGGGAGCCGCGCTCGACATGCCCTACAAAAGAGGTGGACACGTTCACAAGTTCCGCTAAAGTTTCCTGCGTCCATCCACGCTGGGTACGCTGCTTTCTGATTCGGCGTCCGAGGTCGATATAATCCATTTCGTGTTCATCCCCATTGTAAAAATTGTTTCGTCCGATTAAAACTACGGAACAAAACCTGATTTTCAATATAGCGAATCGTACGATATTTGAAAAGTGTCTGACGGTCGCATATATTACTATGAGATACAAGCAGGCGGGTCGGGCGGGGGAAAAGTAAAGATTGTGTAAAATCAATTGTTTGTGAAAATTGGGAATATAGCTATACAAAGATCAATGTTCATGATATAATGGCGCAGATGACCCAGCCAAGGTATGAGGTATCGGTTCTTCCTCCTTCGTTCTTCTATGTCCGGAAGTTTGGAAATCCACACCGTAATCACTGATAAGCTTGGGACACAGATTAACGATTTGGAGGAGACCCATCATGTTTGAAGACAAAACGCTGACCTGTCGGGACTGTGGCGAGGAGTTTGTGTTCTCTGCCAGCGAACAGCAATTTTTTGCTGACAAAGGATTTCAGAACGAGCCCAGCCGCTGCCCCGCATGCCGCTCCGCGCGCCGTGCCGCGCAGAACCCCAACCGCGGTGAGCGTCAGATGTACGAAGTGATCTGCGATGGTTGCGGCGTGACCACGCAGGTACCTTTCCAGCCTCGCGGCGACCGTCCCGTGTACTGCCGCGAATGCTTCGACCGGAACCGTCAGTCCCAGTACTGAGCGTAAACCGGCAAGTCCAGCGCTTCCTCTTAACGGAGGAAGCGCTTTTTTGTTAGCGAATGCGGCGGGAGATGAATTCACCGCCGATCGGTCTAAAATGGAATTTGGTTTATTGTACGCGCTGGATCGTTTCTCTCAGTTTGGCGAAAACATCCATAAAGTCGGTCCGGAAATCCAGAGGATAGGTGATCTGGATGCAGTAAAGCACGTTGTCGATCGTCACCGCATGGATACGGCCGCCGACTTCCACACCGGTGACAAGCTTGCCGGTGTAGTTGGCATATACGCCCATGCTGCCCATCAGGTAGCGGGTGGCGGTATAGCTGGGTTTCCATTCCACGAAGTTCAGCGATCCGATGGTGTTCAACCGCTGTTTGATCTCCTGTTCAAGCTGTGTCTGGGAATAATCGCTGGTGACGGGGACGGCATAGATACTGATGATGGCCAGCTGACCGTTTTTCATCTGGCTTTCGGGCTCAGTCAGCGTAAAGACCTCGTTGTAGGTTTCGTCGGGTATCCAGCCCGCGGGTGCTTCAAACGTAACGCCTACGGTCGCGGGACTGTAACTGATGTAGGTAAAGACGAGCGGGGCCTGCGGCGTTGGCGTCGGGGCGTCGATGGGCATCAGCGGAATCGGCGTGCTGCCCGAATACGGGTACGCCGTCGCGTCCGCTGTGGATGTCGTCGAGGAATTGAACAGGTTGGTCTGCGCCGCCAAACCCGCGTCGAAATTAGCGTCGGTCGTCTCCGTAAGCTGCGTATCTTCCTCAGCCAGGGCGTCCGACTCGGTGAAATCGGCCGTCGTATCCGTTTCCGGCGTTGGCGACGGCGTCGGCGTATCGGTCGCGGCGGGCCCGATGAACTGCGTCACCTCGGGGATGACGTCCTCCTGCTGGCCTTGACAACCGGTCAGGAGCAATGCAAAAGCCGCAAGACACAGCAGTACAAGGGCTGTACGCTTCATATCGATTTCCTCCGATTCTTGGCAAGCGATGCTTGCGGAGTGGGCGTCCTATAGGTCGATTTTCATTATATCGGCTGTCTGTACGGTTGTATTTTAACATTTTGCTCAAAACGCGTCAACATGCGGGAGAGCGTGGCTTGCCGGCAGCCTGTGTTTTTACAATATATCCTGGATTTACTCCTGCTCGAGCTGATCGTACTGCGGCTGATAGAGCCTGCGTTCCAGCGACCAGATCTTTTCGGAGAACACGCCGGGCGGCACTTTAGCAAGCGCGGTGTCGATCTCGTTCATGCGCGCGTCCAAAATATCCAGCCAGTGCAGCACTTCGGCTTCGGGGAACATGGGCTTGCGCGGGCTTCCGTACATGTCCTCGCCGTGATGGCTTAACAGCATGTGCTGCAAAAGCAGCAGCGGCTCGCCTTTGATATCGAGCTTGTCGGCGACTTCATTCAGCCGCGAGACGCCGATGGAGATGTGGCCAAGCAGCAGTCCGGCGGTGGTGTAATCTTTCACGACGCCAAGTTCGTCTGAGTTCAGTTCCTCAATTTTGCACAGGTCGTGGATGATCACGCCGGACGTCAGTAAATCCGTATTCAACTGCGGATAGAGCGGCAGCACGGCTTTGGAAAGCCGCAGCATGCCCAGCGTATGGTGTAAGAGCCCGCCGCGTTCGGCGTGATGGATGCGCTGCGCCGCGGGGAAATAGGGGAGTTTGTCCTGATACAGATCGATCATTCCCTGGACGATCGCGCGCAGGGGAGGGCTTGTGATTTCATCGACGGCTTTGGTAAGCTCCGACAGCATGACGTCCGAACTTTCCGGCGCGCTGGGCGTCAGCAGGCTCATGTCCACCTTGTCGCTGTCTTCCAGGGGGCGCATTTTTTCGATGCGCAGTTGCAGGCGGCCGTTGTACTCAAGCGTCATGCCGCGCACCTTGATTACGCTGCCGACGGGCGGCGGATCGGTATTGCCGTCCCAAAGTTTTCCGTTGAGTTCCCCAGTGCAGTCCGCCAGGGTGAGGTCCAGGTACTTGTTGCCGGTGTTGCCGGTGCGCTGTTCGCTCATGCGAACCAGCACGTAGCCTTCAAAGCGCATATCTTTTGCAAGAGTCATAATACTCTGCTGTTTCATGTCATACTCCGTTCTCGTTGATATAGGAGGGCACCTTGATGCCCGCCGGATTGATGAAGCGAGCGAATTCATCCTGCCACTCCACCTCTACGGTACCGACGGGGCCGTTTCGCTGCTTGGAAACGATGATTTCCGCCGCGCCGTCGTCTATCATCGGCTCTTCGTCCGGCTCGTCGGTTTGATAGTATTTTTCGCGGTGGATGAAAACCACCACGTCGGCGTCCTGTTCAATGCTGCCCGAATCGCGCAGGTCGCTCAACTGCGGGCGTTTGTTCCGCCGCTGCGTATTGCCGCGCGCGAGCTGTGCGCAGGCAAGTATCGGCACCTTCAGTTCCAGCGCGATGGCTTTCAGTCCGCGGCTGATGTCGGAGACTTCCTGCTGACGGTTCTCCTGGCGCTTGTCCGAGGACATCAATCCCAGATAATCCACCACGATCAGATCTAGTCCGTTTTGCTCCATCATCAGGCGGCGTACGCGGCTGCGGAGTTTGGAGGGCGACAACCCAGGCGTGTCGTCGATAAAGATGCGGCAGGCGCTCAGGCGGTTCAACGTATCGCCAACCTTCATCCATTCGTCGTCGCTGAGCATGCCGGAACGCAGCCGCTGCATGTTGATATTGGCGGCGTTGGACAGGATACGCATGCCGATCTGCTCTTTGGGCATCTCCATGGTGAACAGGGCGATGCGGCTGTTGACGTGTACGGCGGCAAACAGCGCAATACCGAGCGCGAACGCGGTTTTGCCCATGCCGGGGCGAGCGCCAGCGATGATTAGCTCGCCGCCATGCAGGCAGGTGAGCTTGCGGTCCAGATCATAAAGCCCCGTGGGCACGCCGCTGAGCTTGCCCTTGAGGCGGCTTAACTGTTCCAGCTTATCAAAGGTTTCCATCAGCACGGCGCTCAGGGGCGTCAGCGTGTCGCCTCCGCCGCGCCGCATGACGATATCGAAAATCAGCCGCTCGGCGTTACTCAGCAGCGTATCCATATCGTCCATCTGCGTATAGCATTCCTCTTCAATGCGGCGGCAGGCGGAGATCAGTTTGCGCAGGGTGCTCTTCTCCTGCACGATACGGATGTACGAGGCCGTGTTGGCGGTGGTGGGTACATAGCGGCAGGCAGACAGCAGGTAGGCGGAGCCGCCGACGCCGTCCAGTGTCCCTTTGCGGGACAGCTCGTTGGAGACCGTCATCACGTCGATGGACGCGCTGGTGGAAAACAGCGTTTTCACCGCGCCGAAGATCTCCTGATGTTCGGGAGAATAAAAGTCGTCGGCCTGCAGCGTTTCCACTGCCAGGGTAGCCGCTCCGGCGTCCTGCATGGCAGCGCCAAGCACGGAACGCTCCGCATCCACGCTGTTTGGCGGGGTAATGCTGATTAAATCCTGCTGCTCCATCCGGCGCTGCCTCCCTTCGTTCTAATGATAAAAATTATGCTTATTTCTCGCCCGCGCCGGATACCAGCACTTTCATCTTCGCGGATACGCCGGGATACACGCCGACGGTCACGTCGTACTCGCCGGTCTGGCGGATGGGTTCACACTCCACCTTGCGTTTGTCCGCTTCAAAGCCGTACTGCTTTTTAAGTTCGTCGGCGATCTCCTGGTTGGTCACGCTGCCGTACAGCCGCCCGGTATCGCCGGACTTGGCGGTCACGCGGATGACCTTGCCGGAAAGCGCCTTCGCCTGCTCCTCGGCCGCGGCGCGGTGTTCCCGTTCCAACTGTTCCTCTGCGGCGCGCTTGCGCTGAATCTCCTTGATGGACGCGGGCGATGCCTCTACGGCCCACTTGCGCGGGAACAGATAATTACGGGCGTACCCATCGGACACTGTGAGGATATCTTCCTTTTTGCCCTGACCTTTTACATCACAAAGCAAAATTACCTTCATCCGTTGTTTCCTCCTTCACTTTGAACTGCTCAAGATCTTTTAAACCGTAGATAATATTATATCGTTCCGGAACCGCCGCGTCAATGCTCGGCGGCGGCTTCGTCCTTGAGGGCGATCTTTGGAAGCGTTACGGAAAAACGCGTGCCTTTCTCATCGCTTTGGCAGCTTACATCCCCGCCGTAGGGCTTCAGCGTGTTCTTTACAATGGACAGACCCATACCGCGGTTTTCACCTTTTGTGCTGACGCCTTCCTCAAATATGGTCGGCTGCAGGGCTTCGGGGATCGCCGGGCCGTTGTTTACAATCTCGAAGCGGAACGCGCGGATATCCTCTGCGATCGACAGGCTGATCTGCGGCGTTTCCGCCTGCTTAGCGGCGTCCATGGCGTTATCGATCAGGTTGCCGAGCACGCGGCACAGCTCCCAGGCGGGCATCGGCAGGTTCTGCAGCGGGCTTTTAATATTCATTTTCAGGTCGATATGCTCCTGGGCGCACGCACCCGCCTTAACCTTCAAAAGCGCGTTCACCGCCGTGGAGCGCGTAGACAGGAAGCTTGACACCGCGCGGATCTCCCCGTAGACCTTTTCCAGATAATCGGTCGCCTCGGCGTATTCGTCCATCTCCATCAGGCTGTACACGACCTGGAGGTGGTTTAGGAAGTCGTGCCGCTGTGCGCGGAGGGTATGGTTCAGGTCGTCCATCTGGGTATTGGTTTGTGTCAAATCCAGGATCTGCAATTGCCGCCTGCGCGCCATCAGCGCTTCACGGATATCCAAAAACGCGCCCCAGCTTGCCATCAGGCCGCCGATAACCGCAAACAAAAGAATAAACTGCCTGTTCTGCGGGGTAATGCCGGTAAACATCGTATAGACGACAAAGCCCATCAGCACCGTGATTTCGGACACGTTGACGATGATGGCGTACAGGGACGCCTTGCTGACGTCGATCTGCCGGGTCGGTTTTCTTCTTCTCACGGCTTTTTGTCCTTCCCGAATCTGCGTTCCAGACGCGCTTTGAGTTTTGCTTCGTTTCCCTGGTCGCTGGGGCGGTAATACACGCGGTTTTCAAAACCCTCGGGCATATAGGTCTGCCGGACGAAATGCTCCGGGAACATGTGCGGGTATTTATAATCGGAGTTCTTTTCGCTTTTCGGCACCATATTCTGGTCGCGCAGATAGACGGGCACGGCGGTGTAATTGCCGCCCTCCGCGTCGGCCTGCGCCTCGCCGAGCGCTTCGACTACGCTGTTGCTCTTCTCCGCCATGCAAATGGCGAGGATCGCCTGGGCGATGGGGATACGCGCCTCGGGCATGCCGACGGTTTCCAGCGCGTTTGCCGCGGCGTGCGCCTGCAGCATCGCCACAGGATCTGCCAGACCCACGTCCTCGCTTGCGTGCACGATGATGCGCCGCACGATCAACCGGGGATCGACGCCCGCGTAGATGAGCCTCGCAAACCACAAAAGCGCCGCGTCCGGGTCGCTGCCGCGCATGCTCTTGATGAACGCCGACAGCATATCGTAGTACAGGCTTTCATCGAGCTTCATGATCGGCTTTTGCACGCTTTCCTGCGCGACTTCCAGCGTGATGTGCTTCACGCCGGCCTTATCTTCCCTCGTGGTCAGAAACGCAAGCTCAAGCGCCGACAGCGCCGTACGCACGTCCCCGCTGGACATCCTGGCGATATAGCGAAGCGCGTCGTCTCCACAGTCTACCTGATAGCGGCCATACCCGCGCTCCTTGTCAGTAAGCGCAGTATGCATCGCTTTGAAGATATCGTCCGCGGACAGGGGCTGGAAGGCGAACACGCGGCAGCGGCTGACGATAGCGGGCGTCATGCTCGCCATGGGGTTTTCAGTGGTGGAACCGATAAAACGGATCAAGCCGGACTCGATCGCCGGGAGGATGGAGTCGCTCTGCGCCTTGGACCAGCGGTGACACTCGTCCAATAATAGGTAGGTCGCTTTCCCCTGAAGGATACGCCGCTCCTCGGCGGTCTTCAGAACCTTGCGCACGTCGGCAACGCCGCTGGTGACGGCGTTGAGTTTGACAAATTCGCTGCCGGTCATCCCGGCGATGATATGCGCAAGCGAGGTTTTCCCGCTGCCGGGCGGGCCCCAGAAGATGCTGGACTGGAGCTTGTCCGCCATGATGGCACGGCGAAGAAGCCGTCCCTCGCCGACCAGATGCTCCTGCCCGACGAATTCCTCAAGGGTGCGCGGGCGCATGCGGTCGGCAAGCGGCGACTGCGTGGGATTGTCTTCCATCGTGCTCCACAGCGTCTGCTGGTCAAACTCTTTCATACCTGAAAATTCCTGTGCCGGGAATCGGAACAAATGCCGTGCAAATAGGCGTTTCCGGGTTCCTGGTTTCCTCCGTCCGAACAGTTGTTTTCCTTTGCCCACTATACCATAAATCAAACTGTTTGGGAACCGTACGCGGCGGCTTGACAGGGACCGCAGAGCGGAGAACACGTCCGCATCCGCATTGCTTTTTTATAAGAAACCTGTATAATTTAGTGGAAACAATCGGCATTCTGGCCGGAACCTATCAACCGCAATCGGGGAGGACCACACTTTGGAACGCAACGAAAGCTTTCAGACGGAAGGGCTTCATGAAATCAACGCGCGCCTCGCATGGGCGCAGCTGGAAATATTCGCCGACGACGTCGAGCAGATTCAGATTATCGCATCGGGCGACGAACGTACCGTATCGGAACTGAAAATCGAAAAAGAAGACGGCGTACTGATCATCGAACAACCGCAGTATGGGCTGACGCTTGATATTACGCACGGCCACTGGATAGAGATCGTCGTGCGGGTCCCTCAGACATGGGATCAAACCCTGCGGCTGAACACCATCAGCGGGCCGGTGAAGGCGAAGGGCCTCGGCGGCGAAAGCATATCGATCGAGACGATCAACGGCGACCTGAAGGCTTCGCAGATCACCGCCGGTATGATCGCGCTGCGCACTACGGCTGGCGCCGTCAAAGGCTCGCAGTTGATCTGCGAAACGCTCGTGGGCCGCTCCATCAGCGGGAATATTACGCTGGAAGACGTATCGGCGAAGAACTACCGCTTCACCACGGTCAGCGGCGATATTCGCCTGGATATGAGCGCGGGCTTTGAGCAGGTGGAACTCCGCACGGTATCAGGCGACTGCGAATTATTCACGGAGCTTGACGCGCTGAACGTTTCCGTACGGTCGGTAAGCGGACGAAAAACGGTAAGCGGCGTGAAACTGACGGACGATAAAACCGCGCCTTCGGTGCGCCTGACCGGCGTATCGGGCGATTTGAAAATCAATTTGAAGCAGGAAGCATAGGAGGAAAACCATGGCAAGAAATCAATTCGGCGGTTTCGGCGGCGGCGGGGGAAACATGCAGCAGTTGATGCGGCAGGCCCAGAAGCTGCAGGAGCAAATGGCAAAAACCCAGGCGGAGCTGGACGAGCGCGAATACACCGCGCAGGCGGGCGGCGGCATGGTCACGGTCACGGCGACGGGCAAAGGCGAGCTCAAGTCGGTCGAAATCAAGCCCGAGTGCGTGGACCCCGACGACGTGGAAATGCTGCAGGACCTGATCCTCGCGGCCGTTAATGAGGCGACACGCCTGGGTAAGGAAGCCCGCGAGCAGGAACTGGGCAAGCTCACCCCGGGTATGGGAGGCATGTTCTAAATTATGGCCAAACCGCTTGAGCCTATCACGCGGATGGTGACGCAGTTGTCCAAGCTCCCAAGCATCGGCCAGAAGAGCGCACAGCGGCTTGCGTACCACATCATTTCCATGGAGCTGGAGGATGTGCGCGAGCTAGCCTCGGCCATCTACCAGGGCCGCAAGGAGATCCGCTACTGCTCGGTCTGCGGCAATTACGCCGTGGATGAGCTTTGCGATATCTGTGCCGATCCGGACCGGAAAAACGGACAGATCTGCGTTGTGCGCGACCCGCGCGACGTGGCGGCCATCGAGCGCATGCACGATTACGAGGGCGCTTACCACGTACTGCACGGGACCCTGTCGCCCATGGAAGGGATCGGGCCGGACGATATCCGCATCCAGGAACTTTTAAAACGGCTTGCTGACGGAGCGATTCACGAAGTCATCCTCGCCACCAATCCCGATATCGAGGGCGAGGCGACGGCAAGCTATATCGCGCGGCTGATCAAGCCTATGGGCATTCTCGTCACGCGCATCGCCCACGGCGTACCGGTGGGCAGTGATTTGGAATACACCGATGAGATCACCCTCTCCAAAGCCATGGAGGGCAGGCGGGAGATTTAAGCAGGAGGGCATACATGTTTCCGTTGGAACCGTGGCAATGGCTGGTAACCGGGCTTTTAGCGCTGCTTGTTATTTTGTTGATCGCAGCGCTTGTTTCGTTGCGAAAACGGCATGGCGGAAATGATCTGACGCAGAATCTGCGCATGCTGCAAGCCGCCATCAACGAAGACAGCCTGCGCCAGCGAGAGGAACTTCTGCGCACCCTGCATGCCATCAACGAAAGTATTTCGGGCATTTTAAACCGCAGCGCCGAATATCAGGTGAACCAGTTTTCCGCGCAGGAAGGCCGGCAGGCCCGCATGTACAGCTTTACCGAGGAAAGCCTGAACAAGTTCGAAACCCGTATGCAGGCGATCGACAAAACGCTGGAACAGGAACTTGCCAAAAATGAGGCCCGCATTAAAGAAATGCGGGAGATGATCGAAAAATCAATCGCGGGCATGCGTGCCGATAACGAAAAGAAACTCGACGAGATGCGCAAGACCGTCGATGAAAAACTACAGGATACCCTCAACAAGCGTCTGACGCAGAGCTTTACGCAGGTCAGCGAGCGGCTGGAGCAGGTGTACAAGTCCCTGGGCGAGGTGCACAGACTGGCAGAGGGCGTGGGGGATCTGCGGCGCGTGCTGGGCAACGTGAAGCGGCGCGGTGTATGGGGTGAAATTCAGCTTGGGAATCTCTTAAGCGAGGTATTGACCGAAAAACAGTACGAAACCAACGTGCAGCTGCGCCCCGGCGCGGCCGAACGCGTAGAGTTTGCGGTGTGTCTGCCCGGCAAGGAGGACGAACACCCCGTATACCTGCCCATCGACTCCAAGTTTCCGCAGGAAGATTACGCGCGGCTGGCCGAGGCCAGCGAGCAGGGCGACGCAACGGCCACCGAGGCAGCCCGCACAGCGCTGATTAACGCTGTGAAAACCGAAGCAAAGCGTATCGCCGCGAAATATATCGAGCCGCCCTATACCACAGATTTCGCCGTGATGTTCCTGCCGCTGGAAAGCCTGTATGCCGAGGTGGTCCGCAATGCCGAACTGGTTGAAAGCGTGCAGCGGGATCAGCGCGTAGTGATCTCCGGGCCGAGCACGCTTCTTGCCATGCTCAACAGCCTGCAGATGGGTTTCCGTACCCTAGCCATCGAAAAGCGCTCGGCGGAGGTCTGGCGGCTTTTAGGTGCGGTGAAGAACGACTTCAGTTTGTTTTCCAAGGTGCTCCAAAGCACGCAAGAAAAGCTGAATCAAGCCTCAAAGACCATCGATAAAGCCTTCGTGCGCACGCGCAGTATCACGCGAAAGCTAAGGAGCGTGGAAGAGCTGGACGAGGACGAAAGCAGAAAACTGCTTGGAGACATCTACGAAGAAACGGATGCCGACGATGCCTTGGAGGACGAACCGAAGGCATAAATACCGAATTGCGTTTTCCTTAAGGAATTCAAGTATTTCAAAACGTATTAGCCAATATTCGAAAAACCTTGCAAGCCAAACGTTTGCGGGGTTTTGTAACAAGAGGAATTCTTACTTGCTATTTTGAGAAATCAATGGTTTAATTGGATAGACTTGCTAAGAAAGGGGGCGCCCCTTTTGGAAATACAATGGTATCCGGGACATATGGCCAAGGCGAAGCGCCTGCTGGCACAGCAGCTGTCCAAAGCGGACGTCGCCGTAGAGCTTTGCGACGCACGCATTCCGCTTTCCAGCCGCAACCCGGATCTGGACCGCTTGCTTGCGGGCAAAAGCAGGATATTGCTTCTATGCAAGGCCGACCTTGCCGACGCGGACGCAACCAACCGCTGGCTGCGCTTTTTTGAAAACGGGGGTATCCAGGCGATGGCGTACGACGCGACCCCGCAGAAAACCAAGCGTGTACGGCAGATGATGGATGCGGCGGCCAAGGCGTTTTACGAACGCGCGGAACGGCGTGGAATCAAAAAAACGCTGCGGGCGATGGTCGTGGGCGTACCCAACGTAGGTAAAAGCACCCTGATCAACCGCCTCACGGGCAGCGCGACCACGGACGTTGGCGACCGTCCCGGCGTTACTCGGTCCAACCGCTGGGTGAAGGTTAACCCCTATCTGGAGATGCTGGATACGCCCGGTATGCTCTGGCCGAAACTCACCGACAAAAAAGCCGCGATGCGGCTTGCCTATATCGGCACCATCCGGGACGCCGTGTACGATCAGCTTGAGCTTAGCATCCACCTCCTTTTGGAACTGCTGGAAGACCGAAGAGACGCGACAGCCGAACGCTTCAAGATTAAAAATCCCGACGCTGAAGGCATCGAACTTCTGGATGAGGTTTGCCGCGGACGGGGATTTTTACTGAAAGGCGGCGTTTCGCATTACGACCGCGCAAGCGCCGTGATTTTAGACGAATTCCGTGCCGGAAAGCTCGGGCGCATCACGCTGGAACAGCCGCCCGTGGGCGGCAGCGCTAAAAAAGCATGACCAAGCCGAGCGCGAAACGCCTTTTACACAGCGAAGCGCTGGTTGCGCACGACTGTGCCTTTGAAACCTTCGGCACGTCCCTTGCGGGCATGGACGAAGCCGGGCGCGGCCCGTTGCTGGGGTCCGTGGTTGCCGCGTGCGTGATCATGCCCCAATCGCCGGTGCTGCCCTGGGTGGACGACTCTAAAAAGCTGTCCCCGAAACGGCGGGACGAGGTGTTTGACGAAATCCTGGAACACGCGCTGTTTATCGGCGTTGGGGAAGCCAGCGCGGAAGAAATCGACGAGCTCAACATTTTAAACGCCACCAAGCTCGCCATGCGGCGCGCGGCGGCCGATGCGCCCGCGACCCTGTGCCTGGTGGACGCGGTACGGGGGCTCGATGTTCCTTTCGCCGTCAAACCCATCATCCACGGCGACGCGGTCAGCTATTCCATCGCGGCGGCGAGCATCGTCGCCAAGGTGACGCGCGACCGGCAGATATGCGCTCTTGCGCAACGGTATCCGCAGTACGGGCTGGAGCAAAACAAGGGCTACGGAACGGCCGAACACATCCAAGCCCTCAGGCGTTGTGGCGCGTGCCCGGAACACAGGCGTTCGTTTATCGGAAAATTCACCGGGGAGAATGACGGATGAAAAAACTGCTTTTCGGGTTGATGATCGCGCTGCTGCTGTTTGGCTGCGCGTCCGCGGACGGGGATAACCTGCTGAAAAACGGCGGTTTCGAGGACGTCAACGCTTCAGGGTCGCCGGCCGATTGGTATACGATATCCTACAACGACGTCGCCGGCAATACACTGTTTGAGATCACCGACGAACAGGCGCATTCCGGCATGTACAGCGCCAAGATTGTCAACGCGAACTTGAACGACGCGCGCTTCGTCGCCTACGTAAACGTGCAGTCTGAAAGCGTATATCGCGTTTCGGGCTATATTCTGGTCACGGAGATGGACGACGCGGGAGCCGGAGCGAACTTCGCACTGGAAAACGTCATCGCGAAATCGGACGGCGTTTACGATACGGACGGGGAATGGAAATACGTCGAATGGTACGGCGAGACCGATACGGGGCAGACTACCGTGGAAATCGGCGTGCGCGTAGGCGGCTACGGCACCGAAAGCAGGGGTACGGCGTACTTTGACGATATCAGTGTGGAAAAGGTGGATTCCGTTCCGCAGAACGTATACGCCGATCTTTGGTTTAACTATACAAGCAGCGAAAGCGCCGTTGCTTCGCAAGCCCTGGAGGAAGAGGACGGCCCGCAGAAATCCACGGGCCTGTTCATCGTGCTTGGGCTTCTGTTCATCGGGCTGACGGCCTTCAGCGCGCGTTATCTGCTTGCCGGCGACGGACTCAAACCCAAACAGGATCATGCCGTCCTGGCTGTGTTTGCGCTGATGCTGATGGCAGCGTTTGCGCTGCGGCTCATCCTGGCCGGGAGCATTTACGGCTACGAAGTGGATATCGGCTGCTTCTCGGCGTGGAGCGGACGCATGGCCGCGGTCGGACCGCTGAATTTCTATGCGCCGGATTACTTCTGCGATTATCCGCCCGGCTACATGCTGCTGCTTTGGCCTGTCGGGCAGATTAACGCGGCGCTGGGTTATGCGCAGTCAACGAATATGCTGATCATGCTCAAGATCATTCCCATTCTCAGCGATATGTTCATCGCGATGTTCCTGTTCCAGTATGCCAGAAAGCGCATCCCGGTCAAGGCGGCGGTGTTCGTTTCGCTATTGTTTGCGTTCAACCCCGCGGTACTGGTCACCGGGGCCGCATGGGGGCAGGTGGACTCGCTGCTGGCGCTTCTTTTGATCATCGCGGCCATGCAGGCGGCGCAGAAAAAATGGCGCGTCGCGCTTCCCGTATACATGCTTTCAGTGCTGGTGAAGCCACAAGCGCTTTTGTTCGGACCTGTGGCTCTCGTCTGGCTGATCGCGTCGCTGATTTTTGATTTGAAAGAAACCCGCAAAGCGCAATGGAAGCAGCTTTGGCAGGGGATACTGTTTTCAATCGTCGCGGCCGCTGTCGTCATCCTGCCGTTCCAGTTCAAGCAAACCGATCCGCTGTGGCTTTTGAAGCTTTACCAAAACACGCTTTCTTCCTACAACTACGCAGTGCTCAATACCGCAAACCTGAGCTTCCTGCTGGGGGGAAACTGGTCCGCGCTGACTGAAGACGTCGGTTTTGTCAGAACACTCGGCGCGTGGCTGCCCGTATGCACCGGTCTGCTGCTGCTGTCGCTAGGGTTGTGGAAACTCGGCGTATTGCAAAGGTTCCAGGGACTTCGTGCGCGCTTTGCGGAGTTGATGAAAGGGTTGAAGAACAAGCAAACCGGCGGAGACGACAGCCGAAAACTCATTCTGGCCGTGCTGTGCGCGGCGTTCGGACTTGCGTTTCTGGTTTCCGCTTTCTGGCGCAGCACCTTCCTGATATACGGTACAATGTGGATGGTATTTATCTATACCGCCGTGCTGCTTTTGATCATCGTGGAACGCAAGGCGGCCGCTCTGCCGTTTTACATGGCGCTGATGCTGATCGGCGTGTATGTACTCGGTCTCAAGATCCATGAACGCTATCTGGTCGAGGCCTGCGCGCTGCTGCCGCTTGCCTACATCGGCACGAAGGACAGGCGGCTTCTGTGGCTCTGCGCGGGGCTTTCGGCGACGATGTTTATCAACATCGCCATCGTGCTGGACAATTCCATGCTGCTTGGCGCGTCGATGGGGCATCTCAATTCGGACACAAGCACAGTGAATATTCTGCTCAGTATCGCAAATCTGATTCTGTGCGGATATGCGGCGATCATCGCCTTTACGGGCCTGAAGCCGTCCAGGGCGATGGAAAAACCGTCGTACAAGCTTTTCACAGGCGTGGAGAGCCACAGGGAACGACTGCTGCATCCAAAGGACGCGAGACTGCGCCTTTCAGCGCGCGATTACCTGATCATGGGGATCACGTTCGCGGTCTACTGCGTCGTCGCGTTTGCGAACCTTGGCAGCACCAAAGCCCCGCAGACGGCCTGGGTATCGGGCAGCGCGGAGGATCAAGTGGTATTCGAGCTTCCGGAAAAAACGACCTTCAAGCTTTTATACTACGCTGGCGTCAGCTACCATAACTTCACCGTATCCGTCAGTTCCGACGGCGAAACCTGGTCGGAACCCACCATCTGCCGCATGCGACAGGGCCTGTGCTACCGCTGGCTGTACGCGACCACCGCGCTGTCCGACGATATCAATACCGAGGATTTCGCCGCCGACAGCGAAGCAAACATCGTGTGGTTTACGGGCAAATACCTGCGTTTAAATGCCGAATTCGCGGGTCTGAACCTGTGGGAAATCGTCCTTCGGGATGAAAACGGCGACCGTATCCCCGTAGCACTGACCGGCTATTCATACCCGGAGAACGCGCTTCTGCCCGGTATGCCCGAAAACCTGATCGACGAGCAGGAGACCATCACCGGCGAACCCGGATGGTTCAACGGTACGTATTTCGACGAGATTTACCACGCCCGCACCGCGTATGAGCACCTGCACGGCCTGTCGCCGTATGAAACCACGCATCCGCCGCTTGGCAAGGAGATTATGTCCGTCGGCATCGCGATCTTCGGCATGACGCCGTTTGGGTGGCGGTTTATGGGCGCGCTGTTCGGCGCGTTGATGCTGCCCGCGATGTACCTGTTTGGCATGCAGCTCACCGGTAGGCGAAAGTTCGCCGCGTTTGCGATGATGCTGATGTCGCTGGATCTGATGCACTTCACACAAACGCGGATCGCAACCATCGACTCGTTCCCGACCCTGTTTATCATCCTGTCTTATCTGTGCATGGCGCGATATATCCTCGCGGATCCGTTTATCGCGTCCCCGGGGAAACCCCGCGTGCTGATCAAAGCGTATCTCAAATCGCTGGTTCCGCTGCTTCTGTCCGGGGTGTTCATCGGCTGCGCCATCGCATCCAAGTGGATAGGGCTTTACGCCGGCGCGGGACTGTTCGTACTGTTCTTCTACGCTATGTACCGGCAGTTCCGTTCCGGCCTGACCGCTTTCGATTTAGATACGGATAAACTGAAGCGGGACGAAAAAGACAGGGTCATGGCGGCGCGCAAGCTGATGCTGAAGCGCATCTTCACGACGCTTGCCTTCTGCGTGCTGTTCTTCCTCGTTATCCCGGCGGCGATCTATTACCTGAGCTACATTCCGTACCTGTCGCCGACCGGCCCGGTGACTCTGCAGCGTATTATCCGCGCCCAGCAGGGGATGCTGTCCTATCATTCCACGCCGGGACTTGGGATGGACCATCCCTTCTACTCGCCCTGGTGGCAGTGGCCGCTGATTTTAAAACCCATGTGGTACGCCAAGGACGCCTTCGTTGCCTCCGGCTTCGGCGCCAACATTGTCTGTCTTGGCAATCCGGCGGTGTTCTATATGGGCGCGCTTTCGATAATTACGGTGTTCGTACTGCTGATTAAAAAGTACGCCTGGCGCCGCGGCGGCTTACAGAACCGGCCCGATCAGCCCGTGCTCGCCATCATCGCCATCAGCTTTTTGGCGCAGTACCTGCCGTGGGTGCTGGTGCCGCGCTCCATGTTCATCTACCATTACTTCGCGAGCCTTCCGTTCATCATTTTGGCAACGATGCTGATTGCAAGTTATTTAAAGAGCGAGAAACTCAAAAACTGGCTGATGATCGGCTTGCTCGTCGCCGCGCTGATTTTATTTATAATGTTCTATCCCTACGCGTCGGGCATGACGGTATCCCGCGACTATATGACGTTCCTGCACTGGTTTCCCAACTTACCGGTATAACGGAGGGCAATGATGTTAGCCAGAACGGTTTCAGGCGGCCTGGAGGGCGTGAACGGTTTCCTTGTGGATGTGGAAGCTTTTTTAGGCAAAGGCATGATCGGGTTTGATATCGTCGGTCTCCCCAGCACCGCTGTAAAAGAAAGCCGCGACCGTATTCGCGCCGCGATGCTGAATCTCGGTTACGACTGGCCGATGAAAAAGCTGACCATCAATTTGGCGCCCGCCGACGTAAAAAAGGAAGGCACGAGCCTGGAACTGGCTATCGCCGTTGCGCTGCTTGCGGCGCAGAACCCGGAGGAATACACGCAGCTCGATACTACGCTGCTGCTCGGCGAGCTGACCCTGCACGGGGAGCTTGCGCCGGTGCGCGGCGTGCTGTCTATGGTGCTTGCCGCGCGGGACAAAGGGATTACGTCCGCCATCCTGCCCGCCCAAAACTGCAAAGAAGTGCAGTGCTTAAGCGACGTCACCATTTACCCGGCCGATACGCTCAAACAGGCCGCCGAACACCTGACCGGCTGGGCGCGAATCAAGCCGCAGAAGCAGACCCAATACGAACAGCTATTGGAAACCTATAAACCGGCACACGATCTTCGTCACGTCAAAGGGCAGCTGATCGCGCGCAAAGCGCTGGAGATCGCCGCGGCGGGCGGCCATAACATGCTTATGGTTGGCGTACCCGGCAGCGGGAAGACCATGCTCGCGCGCTGCATGCCGGGTATCCTGCCGCCGCTTTCGTACGAGGAAGCGCTAGAAACCACCTGCATCCACTCGGCGGCGGGGACATTGGAAGCCGAAACTGGGTTGATGACGGAGCGCCCGTTCCGGTCCCCGCACCACAACGCGTCGCTTCCGGCGATCGTTGGCGGCGGCGTGAAGGCCAAGCCGGGAGAGGTTTCGCTTGCGCATAACGGGGTATTGTTCTTGGATGAGCTGCCGGAATATCAGCGGCAGACTCTGGAAGCCCTGCGCCAGCCGCTGGAGGACGGATTTGTCAACGTCACCCGTATCAGCGGGCAGGCGAAGTACCAAAGCCGCTGCATGCTGGTCGCGAGCATGAACCCCTGCCCCTGCGGCAACCACGGGAGCAAATCAAAGCCCTGCCGCTGCAAACCGGGCGAGATCAAGCGCTATCTGGCGCGCATATCCGGGCCGCTTTTAGACCGCATCGACATCCAGGTGGAGATGGACGCGGTCGAGCTCGGGGACATTCAAAGCACGCAGGAGCAGGAGGACACCATGACCGTGCAAAAGCGCGTTGTCGCGGCGCGCAGCCTGCAGCTCAAGCGCTACAAGAACGAATCCTTTTACTGCAACGCCCAGATGCCCCAGGAGGGAATCGAGACATACTGCGTGATGGAAAAAGCGGCGAAGACCCTCTTGCACAGCGCCGTAGAGAAATTTCATATCAGCATGCGCACATATAGCCGCATCTGCAAGGTGGGGCGTACGATCGCAGATCTGAACGGGCACGAAACCATACAGCCGCAGGATATTGCCCAGGCCATCCACCTGCGCAACCTCGACGGACGGTATTGGAGGTAGCATGGTTTTATCCAAAGAGCAGAAAAGTCTCCTGTGGCTGTCATGCGCGGAGATCACCGCGGACAGGGTGCAAAAGCTGATCGCGGTAGCGGGCAGCGCCACGGCGCTGTGGGAACAGTTTGCAAAGGGGAAACGCTTTTCAAAGCGCGGTGAAGCGAACAAAATCCTGAACTATTACCACAGTGAAGACGTGCTCGACAAGCATCTTGAGCGTATGGGACAAGAAGGGATCGAGCTGCTCTTCAAGGAGGACGAACGCTATCCGGAACTTTTAAAGAGTATTGACGATCCTCCGTATCTCCTGTACTGTATGGGAGACCTTTCGGTGCTGCGGCTGCCCTGCGTAGCCGTCGTTGGCACCCGGCACCCCAGCGGTTACGGCGCGGATATGGCTAACACCATCGCGACCACGCTCGCTGCAGCCGGGGTATGCGTGGTCAGCGGCATGGCGATCGGCATTGATGCGGGCGCCCACAAGGGCGCGCTTGCGGCAGGGGGCAAAACCGCGGCGGTGCTCGGCAGCGGGCTGAAAACGCCCTATCCGCCGGAAAACGTCGGGCTGTTCCATGAGATCCTTGCATCCGGCGGCGCGGTGCTTTCGGAATACCCGCCGGATTCACGGCCCCACAGCTACCACTTCCCGCACCGCAACCGCGTCATCAGCGGGCTGTGCCGGGGCATCGTCTTTGTGGAGGGCCGGATAAAGAGCGGCGGTATGATTACCGTGCGGACGGCGCTGGATCAGGGCCGCGAGGTATTCGCGGTGCCGGGCAACATCGGCCAGTACTACGCGGAAGGACCCAACACCATTATCCGCGAAGGCGCGGTGATGATTTCATCCGCCGAGGATATCCTTACAGACCTTGGCATTCAAGCGCCCGATGCGCAGGAACGCGGGGAAAACCGCGAAACGTCAAACGCCGTCCTTCTGGCGCTTCAAAAGGAAGCGGTGGGCATGGACGCGCTGCAATTGGAAACCGGACTGACAACCGACGCGCTGATGACAGAGCTTAGCATACTGGAAATCAACGGTGAGATAACCCGGGACAGCGGAAACGTTTACCGCCTGCTGAACCGGTAGACAAGATTAGGAGGAAACACTGTGGCAGAAGCAACCAAACATAAACTGGTCATCGTCGAATCGCCCGCCAAAGCCAAAACTGTGGAAAAATTTCTGGGGAAGGGGTACAGGGTCACGGCCTCGCAGGGGCACGTGCGCGACTTACCCAAATCCCAGCTCGGCGTGGATACGGAACATGACTACGCGATGAAATATATCACCATCCGTGGCCGCGGCGATATTATCGCAAAGCTGAAAAAGGAAGCCAAAAACGCTTCGCGTATCTACCTGGCAACCGACCCTGACCGCGAAGGCGAAGCGATCTCCTGGCATTTGGCAAACCTTTTGCAAATGGACGACGATCAACCCTGCCGCATTGAATTCCACGAGATTACCAAAAAGGCCGTGCGTGATTCCATCGGCAAGGTCCGCACCATCGACATGGACCGTGTGGACGCGCAGCAGGCGCGCCGTGCGCTGGACAGGTTGGTGGGGTATAAGATCAGCCCGCTGTTATGGGCAAAGATCAAAAAAGGCCTCTCCGCCGGACGCGTGCAAAGCGTCGCCACCAAGCTGGTGGTGCAGCGCGAGGAAGAAATCGAAGGCTTTATCCCCGAGGAGTTCTGGGATATCCTGGTCAACGCCGCCGTGAAAAACCAGAAGGGTAAACAGCTGCACCTGCAGGCAAAGCTCACGCAGCTGAACGGCAAAAAAGCGGTGATCCATGACGAGAAGACCGCCATGACCGCCAAGGACCTGATTTTAAAATCGACCTTTGCGGTGGCAAACATCAAAAATGATGAAAAACTGCGCCGTCCGCAGCCGCCGTTTACCACCTCAAGCCTGCAGCAGGAAGCCAGCCGGAAGCTGAACTTTTCCACCGGCAGAACCATGCAGGTCGTACAGACGCTCTACGAAGGCGTGGACGTCGGCCGGGGCACGGTGGGTCTTGTGACCTATATCCGTACCGACAGCGTACGCGTGTCCGACGAAGCGCTCACGGCTGTGCGCGAAAAGATCCGTACCGATTACGGCGCGGAGTACTGCCCGCCAAAGCCCAACGTATACAAGGGCCGCAAGAACGCGCAGGACGCACACGAGGCCATCCGTCCGACCGATTTGAGCCTGACGCCGGACGCGGTGAAGAAAAACCTGACGCGCGACCAGTTCAACCTGTACAAGCTGATCTTTACGCGCTTTATGGCAAGCCAGATGAAGCCCGCCGTGTACGAAACCGTGACCATCGACATGCACGGCGCGCCCGCGGGCGACGCAAAGCGCAGCGCGGGTATCCGCTACTACGGCGAACACATGACCTTCGCGGGCTACCGCGCGCTGTATATTGAAAGCATCGACGACGAGGAATTAAAGCCTGAAACTGCCATCCCGGCGCTGGAAGCTGGCGACCCCGTGGCGGTGGATACCGTGGAAGCAAACCAACGCTTCACGCAGCCGCCCTCGCGGTTTACGGAAGCATCGCTGGTGCGGATGCTCGAGGAAAAAGGCATCGGCCGCCCAAGCACCTACGCGCCGACCATCACCACCATCATCTCGCGCGGTTATGTGGCGCGCGAAAAGCGCAGGCTGTACCCAACGGAACTTGGCAGAATGGTGACCAGCATGATGCTTGAATACTTTGCCCCGATCGTGGATACCGCGTTCACCGCGCAGATGGAAGACAAGCTCGACGACGTTGAAGAGGGCAAGGCGGACTGGCACACGATCCTCAGGGATTTCTATCCGCCGTTTGAGAAGATGCTCAATACAGCGGAAGAGCAGATCGAAAAGATCGAAGTCAAGGACGAGGTCAGCGACGTGCCCTGCGATAAGTGCGGCGCGATGATGGTGTATAAAATGGGTCGGTACGGCAGATTTCTCGCCTGCCCGAATTTCCCCGAATGCCGCAATACAAAGCCTATCATCAAATATATCGACGTGCCTTGCCCCAAGTGCGGCGCGCGCCTGATGGAAAAGATCTCCAAGAAAAACCGTAAATTCTATGGCTGCGAGCGCTATCCCGACTGCGATTTCGTCAGCTGGGAGATGCCCGCCAAGGAGAAATGCTCCCAATGCGGAAGCTATATGACTGAGAAGCACAACAAAAAGGGCGAGCGCATCCTCCTTTGCGCCAATGAAAAGTGCCGCCACAAGGAAAAGATCGCGGCGGAAAGCGACGAATGAACGCAACGGTGATCGGCGGCGGCCTGGCGGGCTGCGAAGCGGCCTGGCAGCTGGCGCAGCGCGGCGTCCGGGTGACGCTTTATGAAATGAAGCCGCACAGGAAAACGCCCGCGCAGACGCTTGATACCATGGCTGAGCTCGTGTGCTCCAACAGCCTGCGGTCCGACAGGCTTTCCAACGCCGTGGGACTGTTGAAGGAAGAGATGCGTCGGCTTGATTCGCTCATCCTGCGCATCGCCGACGAAACCAAAGTCCCGGCTGGCGGCGCGCTTGCCGTGGACAGGGAAAGCTTTTCCGCGGAAATCGAGCGGGCGATCGTAAACCATCCAAACATCGCCGTCGCCCGTGAGGAAATCACGGAGATCCCGGAGGGGGACGTGATCGTCGCGACCGGGCCTTTGACCAGCGATCGTTTAAGCGCCGCGATAGCGAAAATCGACGGCTTATCCACGCTTCATTTCTACGATGCGGCCGCGCCGATTGTAACAATCGACTCGCTGGATATGGGCAAGGTGTTTTCCATGTCTCGCTACGGACGCGGCGAGGATTACCTGAACTGCCCGATGGATAAAGACGAATACGAGGCGTTCGAGCAGGCCCTGCGAACGGCGGAAACCGTTTCCGTAAAAGGGTTTGAGGAGAAAGCGGTGTTCGAGGGTTGTATGCCGATCGAAAGCCTTGCCAAGCGCGGCGACCGCGCGATCGCCTTCGGGCCGTTGAAGCCTGTGGGGCTGTCGGACCCGCGCACGGGCAAGCGTCCCTACGCCGTGGTGCAGTTGCGGCAGGACAACGCCTCCGCTTCGTTGTATAATATGGTTGGATTCCAAACGCGGCTCACCTTCCCGGAACAGCGGCGGGTATTCCGCATGATTCCGGGGCTTGAGAACGCCGAGTTCGCCCGCCTTGGGGTCATGCACCGCAACACCTTTTTATCGAGTCCCGGGTTTTTGGACGATACCTTTCGCGTTGTAAGCAATCCCAGGCTATACTTCGCCGGGCAGATGACCGGCGTGGAAGGCTATGTGGAAAGCTCGGCCAGCGGACTTTTAGCGGGGATCAGCATGGCGTACCGCCTGTACGGAAAGGAAGCGCCGAGGTTTTCCGGCAAAACGGCGATCGGCGCGATGGGACGATACGTGTCCGCGCCCAGCAAACGCTTTCAGCCGATGAACTGCGCTTTCGGACTGATCGACGCGCTGGAACTCGCCTCGGGCGAAAAGAAAATCCGTAATAAACAGGAACGGTATCTGAAAATCGCGGAACGGGCATTGGCGGAAATCGACACCCTGCGGCGACAGATGAAGCAGGAATCCTTTACACAATAAACAGATCGGTGATACGATCGAAGGGATAAGGAGTGACAGTGATGATGAAAGGCACAACCATTTGCGCGGTACGGCGCGGCGATCAGGTTGCTATCGCCGGCGACGGCCAGGTGACCATGGGCGAGCATACCGTGTTCAAGTCCACCGCCAAAAAGGTGCGGAAACTATACGAAGGCAAGGTTATTACGGGATTTGCGGGCTCGGTTGCGGATTCGTTCGCGCTGTGCGAGCGCTTTGAGGAAAAGCTCACCCAGTGCGGCGGCAACCTGGAACGCGCGGCCGTGAACCTTGCGCAGGACTGGCGTAGCGACAAGATGATGCGCAAGCTTGAATCCATGCTCATCGTCGCCGACAAGGAATCGTTGCTGGTCTTAAGCGGCAACGGCGAAGTGATCGATCCGGACGACGGCGTGGCCGCCGTAGGCTCTGGCGGCAATTATGCGCTGGCCGCCGCGCGCGCGCTGATCCAGAACACCGATCTGACCGCAAAGGAAATCGCGGTCAAGGCGCTGGAGATCGCCGCGTCCATCTGTGTGTACACCAACAATAACATCAACGTCGAAACCGTGGGAGCGTGAGAAAATGAAAGAACTGACGCCCAGAGAGATTGTACGTGAACTCAACCGCTACATCATCGGCCAGGACGACGCCAAGCGCGCCGTCGCCATCGCGCTGCGCAGCCGCTACCGCCGCGCACAGCTGCCCGAGGAACTGCGCAACGAGATCAATCCGAAAAATATACTGATGATCGGCCCCACAGGCGTGGGCAAAACAGAAATCGCCCGCAGGCTCGCCAAGCTTGTCGAGGCGCCGTTTGTAAAGGTGGAAGCCACCAAGTTTACTGAGGTCGGCTACGTGGGCCGCGACGTGGAAAGCATTATCCGCGACCTGACGGAAAACGCCATCCGCCTGGTACGTGACGAATACAAAAAAAGGGTCGAGGTCCGCGCGCAGGTGCTGGCCGAGGACAGGCTGGTAAGCCTGCTGGTCACCCCGCCCAAGAAGAGCAGCGGAAACCCGTTTGAAATGCTGCTTGGCAATAAAAAAGAGCCGGATGTGCCGCCCGAAGAACAGCAGAAGATTACCGGCAAGCGTGAGGAAGTCCGCGAGCAGCTCAAACAAGGGTTGCTGGAGGACAGGGAACTCGAGATCGAGGTGGAGGAAACCGCGCCGCAGCTCGAGGTCGGCGGAAGCTCCATCAACATCGGAGATATGATGGGCGGAATGCTGCCCAAAAAGACTAAAATCCGCCGCGTCAAGGTCAAGGACGCGCGCAAGATCTTATTTGAAGAGGAAGCTTCCAAGCTGATCGACGACGACGAGGTACAGCAGGAGGCCATCAACCGCGTGGAACAGCACGGCATCGTGTTCATCGACGAGATTGATAAGGTCGCGGGCCGTTCCTCCGGATACGGCGGACCCGACGTCAGCCGCGAGGGCGTGCAGCGCGATATCCTGCCGATCGTGGAAGGCTCGACCGTGAACACCAAGTACGGCGCGGTGAAAACGGATTTTATCCTGTTCATCGCGGCGGGCGCGTTCCATGTGGCCAAGGTGACCGATCTGATCCCCGAGCTGCAGGGCCGCTTCCCGGTGCACGTCACGCTTAAAAGCCTTTCGCAGGATGATTTCAAACTCATCCTCACCCAGCCGGAAAACGCATTGACCAGGCAGTACGAAGCCCTTCTGGGCGTGGATAAGGTCAAGCTTACCTTTGACGACAAGGCGATCGCCGCCATCGCGCGCGCGGCTTATGTGATCAATGAAAACAAGGAAGATATCGGCGCGCGCCGGCTATTGGCCGTGTTTGAAAAGCTTCTGGAGGACGTCTCCTTCCACGCGGGCGGGGACGATATGCCGGAAGTGGACCTGAACATCACCGAGGAATATGTGCTTGAGCACCTTTCCAAGGACGAGGCGGAGTTCGACAGCAAGCGCTTCATCCTCTAACCGGGTTTTACGGAAGACTTCCGTCTTTGAATCCATAATATTGAACCGAAAACAACGAATACCGCAACAATCTGTATCGCGCTGAAGGACCGTTTGAAGAAAACGAAATCCATCAGCGCGATTTCGATTAGCATTAAATTATTGATGCTGCTGGATTCAAACGCGGTCAGCTCTTGCTGGCTGCGGGTCCACAAATAAAAGCCCAGCGCGCCGCTGATAAGGCTTAAATATAAAAGAATCAGCACAAGCCGCAGCGTGATCACCGGCAGCCCTTCCACGGCAAGACCGACCAGAAGCATGACCACGGAACCGATCAGCATGGTTTGCGCGACCAGCGTTCTGGGATTGGACCGCCGTTTCACCATGATACGACGGGTGATGGTGATATGCACCGCGTACCCGACCGAGGACAGCAGCATGAACACCATGCCGACAACCGACAAGCTGCCGTCGCCCCACGGATAGTAATACAGGAATATGCCCGCGATCAGGAACAGAAGCTTGACCAGATCGCCCCGAGTCTGGTTTTCTCTCAGCCAGAGCCTGTCGATGAGCACCACGAGAAGCGTATTGCCGACGCTTAAAAACAGGGAGGACTGTGTTGGCGTCAGATAGGACTGGCCGATGTACTGAAGCCCCTGCGCTACCGCGTAGCCCAGGACGCCGAGCACGATCAACAGATACAGCGGCAGTTTTTGCCCCGGTTCCGTTTTCTTGCGGCTGCCGAGGCAAAATAAAAAGAGCGACGCCAGCAGATAGCGCAGCCCCGAAAGCGTCAACGGGCCGATTCCGCCCTGAAACGCGAGTTTGTTGAGAATATAGGAACCCGACCACAACAGGGTGGTAACGACCGCCATCACAAGCGCTTTTCGCTTCATCATCGTTGCCTTTCCGAAAAACAGAACAATATGCAGACGTTTTGAATATGTTTCCGTGTTACAGTAGCACGGAAACATAAAAAATGCAAAGGAAATCAGGCCGGTATTGTCGTTGGAACGACATTTTAGCGGACTGCGCCAGCGGCGTTCATTGCTTTTTGCCACCCGCCATTGTATAATATTTGAGCCGTGTGCGCGATGACGGTTGAGTCCCGTGCGATCTCATGGCGTGAATCCTGTCAGGACCGGAAGGTAGCAGCAGTAAGCGCTTCCTGGGATGTGCTGCGGGGCCGCTCGGCCGGAGCGCATACGGTATTCCATTACATCAGAGGGGGAGATGCCATTGAATTTCAGCCATGTGATGAAAAGCGACCCGGAACTCTTTCAAACCATCGTAGACGAGGTCCAGCGCCAACGGGATCATATCGAACTGATCGCTTCGGAAAACTTCGTTTCCAGCGCCGTTTTGGAGGCGATGGGGTCCCCCCTGACCAATAAATACGCCGAAGGCTATCCCGGCCACCGCTACTACGGCGGTTGCGAATATGTGGATGTGTCCGAAAACCTGGCGCGCGACCGCGTGAAGCAGATTTTTAGCGCGGAGCACGCAAACGTGCAGCCCCACAGCGGCGCGCAGGCCAACACCGCCGTATATTTCGCCGTTTTAACCCCGGGCGATACGGTGCTTGGCATGAATTTAAGCCACGGCGGCCACCTGACCCACGGCAGCAAGGTGAATATCTCCGGCAAGTACTTCAATTTCGTCTCCTACGGCGTGGATGAACAAACGGGGCGCATCGATTACGATGAACTGCGCGCCCTGGCCGTAGAACACAAACCCAAGCTGCTCGTTGCCGGCGCGTCGGCCTATCCGCGCACGATCGATTTCAAGCGGATGAAAGAGATCTGCGATGAGGTCGGATGCATGTTCATGGTGGATATCGCCCATATCGCGGGGCTGATCGCCGCGGGCGAACACGAAAGCCCCGTTCCGTACGCCGATTTTGTCACCTCCACCACGCATAAAACCCTGCGCGGCCCGCGCGGCGGCATGATCCTGTGCAAAGAGCAGTACGCCAAGGCGATCGACAAGGCCATCTTCCCCGGTACGCAGGGCGGCCCTTTGATGCACGTGATCGCCGCCAAGGCCGTATGCTTCCACGAAGCGCTGCAGCCTGGGTTCAAGGCGTATCAGCACCAGACGATTCTAAACGCCAAGGCGCTTGAAAACGCGTTTCGGAAAAACGGGATCGACATGGTATCCGGCGGCACGGACAACCACCTGATTTTGATCGATCTGACGAATACCGGCAGAACCGGCAAGGAGATGGAAGACCTCTTGAGTCTCTGCCGCATCACCACGAATAAAAACACCATCCCCGGTGAAAAATTGAAGCCCACGGTTGCCAGCGGCATCCGCGTTGGCACACCGGCGGTTACGACCCGCGGTATGGTGGAAAGCGATATGGAGAAGATCGCGGACTTCTTCGCCCGTGTAATCAAGGGCGGTGAAGCGGCCTGTGCGGACGTGGAGAAGGACGTCATCGAGATGATGAAAGCCTACCCGCTCTACGAGACCTTCCCCAATGACTGATAGAACATTCGATAAAGGCCTGGCTGGAGAAAGCCAGGCCCTTTTGTATCTCGAAAAACAGGGCATGCAGCTCGTGCACAGGCGCTACCGTGCGCCCGGCGGCGAAGCGGACCTGATTATGCGCGACGGAGACGCTTTGGTGTTTGTGGAAGTCAAGCTCCGCCTGACAGGCGCCGCGGGGGACGGGCTGCTGGCCGTGACGAAAACAAAACAGCGCAGAATTATCAAAACTGCGCTGTATTATCTCGCCGCGAACGACCACGACGGGCCTGTGCGATTCGATATAGTAGAGGAAACCGCCGGAGGCATCCGGCATATCAGGGACGCGTTTCAGGGGAAAGAGTTTTAAGGGCTGTACGTATAACGTGCCACCAGCCATGGCACCTGGCTGTACATGCCGTACACGTCGGCATACAGGCGGTAATCTTCGCCGACTTCCCAAACGGTCTTGGTTTGGTTTTCCACGTATATCTTCACCGTGCCGGACGAAAGGTCGCTGGTACACTCCATAAACGCGCGCTGCGGGCGCGTGGTTTCAATGGATAGAATTGTGCCGACGCACTTGTAGATTTTGTTCTGGGATACGCGCAGCGACATATTGTCCATCAAATCGGTGTAGTCGCGGACGATGTCCCACGCCACGCGGCTGTACTTGTCGATCGAAGGCACGTAATATACGGTGTATTCAAGAACTGTCTGTGATTTTCCCGGATAATCCGCTGTGATGATGATGGTATTATCGCCGATAGTATCAAAGATGGCTTTAAAGGTGAAGCTGCCGTCGCGTTCGACGTCTGTGATGTTCAGATCGGAGTAGGGGGACAGCACATGTATCACAGCGCCCGGGATGGTCGTGGCGCGGATGGTCATGACGTCGTAATTGCTGACGTTGGAGATATCACTGGAAAGGTCCAGCGGAATCGCCTGTTTTTCACGGTATAGGGTCACGGTCATGGAGTTTTCACGGCAATGCGGGCTGCGGACGACGATTTCAAAGGTATTCTCGCCGATCGGTTGTACGGTTGCGTTGTAGCTGATCTGGCCGGTGGTCTTTGCGACCAGATCGGAGAAATCCGCGCCGTTGATGTAAACCTTGCTGCCCTCCGATACATAGAACACGATCGTATACAGCGCCGTCGAGACGACCGTATAGGGGCTTTCAGGGCTGTACAGCTCGATGTAGGAAAGCGGTATATCCACGGTGTAGTGAATGGTTTCCAGCGGCGTCTGCTTGCCGGATTCTTCAATCAGATACGGTGACAGGGTGACCTCCATGCTCTCCTGGAGGGAGGTATCGGTATCGTCGTACCAGCTGTAGTCCATAATGTCGAAGGTCGCCACGCCGTCCATCACGATGGCGGAAGTCCGAAGCTCGCGAAGCGAGATCCGGTCGCCGTCATTGCCCGAAATGGTGATGGTATGGGCCGCAAGGTCGTCGCGGATGGTTGGCGTGATGGTGATCACCGCCTGGGCGTCCTCGTCGGAAGACCGGAGGATCGGCAATAAATACTTGATGCCTACAAATCCGAGCAGCGCAATCAACGCCGCGATCAATATCAGCAAAAGCGTGCGCCGGACGCGCATGCGCTTTTTTAGTTCGCGCTGCGGGATTGCGGACGTCGGATTTTTATGGTGTTCGTACTCGTCGGAACGCTGGTATTCGGGTACGTAGTCCTCCACGTCTTCAAAACCGTCGTAAAGCTGGCGGCTTTTGTAGGGATCGGTGTCTCCCGCCTGCCTCGCGGAGCGCTGATAGGGCGGGGTGCGCACCAGTTTTGCGTCCGAAGCGATCGGCGATCCGTCTTCCACAAGGCGCGAATCCACGGGGCGGAGGGAGGCGTCCGGATCGTCGGGAAGCTTGGAAAAAAAGGTGGAGCGGTTGGATGTGGTGCGGACCGTGCGGGCCGAAGGCGCGACTCCGCGCTTTGCGGCCTGCTCGCGCAATTCCCGCTGGCGCTGCTCGCCCTGCCGCTTGCGGCGGTGAAGGTTGACCATCTCGTCGGCAAGCGTATCGCGGTATTCGGCTTTGGTTTCCGTCTGGCCGCTCTCGTCCACCAGAATATACTGTTTGGGCTCATCCTGGAGTTCGTCCTGCCACGGCTGGGTGGTGGGCGTCATCAAACCGTTTGCCGGCGAAAGCGGCTCGCCGCAGTATTGGCATCGCGGGAGGGCAGCGCGGTTCCAGCGTCCGCATTCAGGACACTTCAAAGCCACACCTCCCCGAAAAGATTACAATTCTATGACTATATTCGTTAAATAGTCAATAATTCCTGTTCAAAACCGAATTATTTACCTTGATGACCGCTGTCCAACGCCTCAGCCTGCATTTGTTTTCGGATGCGTTTGCGCACCATGGTTGCGCGAATGGCGGACACTCTGCGCTGCATTTGTCCGGCGGCGTCGGACGTGATCCCCTTCACCGTGCCGGAGAGGGTTTGCGCGCCGTCCTCATGGATGCGCGGCAGGAAGATCAGCAGCACCGTGATCCGCAATATGATGGACGTGAGGATCATCCAGTGCATCTTGGTAAATTCCAGCCCGAATACAACCGGGACACTGACGGAAAGGGCGGCGAAGGGCGACTGCATCAGAAAACCGCCGACGGCGTTGGCAAGCGCAAGGCCGAACAGGTTGATGCAGGCGAAAAAAACGGCGATATACATGGAACGGTGCGTGCGCGGCGACTGGGATAAATACAGGTTCTGCTGGCAGATATCGACCACAGGCCAGGTCGCGCCGGAAATTACGTTGGAAATAATGATGATATAAGCGGAGTTTTTCGTTGCAAAAAGCCACGGGATAGGCGAGAGCACAATGGCCATCGCCGCGATCTGCAGCATGGGCTTATTGCCGTAGCGGTCGATCAAGCGGCCCCAGCGCGTGACGATCAGGATGGACGCAAACCCGGAAACGATCTGCGAATACAGCGACATCTGCATGAAGTTCATCTTCAGGTATTCCAGCATATGGATGTTCCAAAACGGCGCCGCGATGTTGACGGCGAACAGCCATGAGGAATAAAACACGACGATCTTGACAAACCGTTTATTGGAGAAAACTTCTTTGAGCAGCACCCGCAGGGACGGAAGGTGCGCTTCTTCCATTTCCGGCCACTTGACGAAGAAATAGCTGGCGATGTCCAAAAGCATCGTTACGCCCGCAACGCCGATCGCAATGGAATAGCCGACCAGGCCGACTTTGTCGATCAGTGCCGAGAGCAAAAGCCCCGTGGTCACGCCGGAAATGAGGCTGATCCGCTGGCGTACGCTGAAATATGAACCGCGGATGTTGATGGGCACGAGATCGCCCATCAGGCTGCCGAAGGCAAGGTTTACGCCGCTGTTGGCGCCCGAAATAATGACCACGAACACGATGACCAGCCAAATGCGCAGATCGACCGAAAACGACGGAAAAATATAGGGGACCAGCGCGATGAAAAGCCACATGGCACGGCCGGTAAGCCCCAGAAAAAGAAAAATAAAGCGGCGGTTGCGCTTCTTTTCCATATAGTAGCTGATGAATACCTGCAAAGCGACTGTGGCGACGGGAATGGCGGCGATCAGGCCGAGCTGGAAATCGTTCGCGCCCAGCACCTCGCGCTGGAACGCGCTCCAAATCGGCCCGGTGGTGATCACAAAGCCGATCATGCCGAAGGTCACCGACCAGATGACCCAGTACAGGTTCTTGCGAAGCTGTTCGGCCATGCCGCTGTCGTTGAAAAATCGCAATCGGAAAGGCGGGCGTCCATGCCTTGAACTCATAACAAATCCTCCGATGGTGTGCCGGGGTTTCGGCAAGGTCGGCAACATCAAAGTTCAAGATATTCTAACCCATTCCCATGGAACTTGCAAGAGAACTGGGCAAGGAAATACGCGCGTTTATGTAACACCTGAACATCCTTGTAGTATAATGGATACGCGGGAATTCCATGCCTTTTTCTTGCGTGGGATTTGGAATTTTGTTATGCTAACGGTGGACGACGGTGAAGGAGGCGAGCGCGATGCAACGGCCCATGCACGATTTGCTGCAATCCGTATCCAAACGTCTGTCGATGCACATGCCCGCCGCCCAGGGAAACGGGCCGTTTGATGCGGTCAATCCCTACGAACTCGAAACCACCGAGCTTCCCGTAACCGACGACCTGTATAACCCTTCGGGCGCGATTCTTGAGGCGGAAAGGCTGCTGGCTGAAAGCGCAAAAGCGAGCGCGTCGTTTATGCTTTCAGGCGGTTCTACCGCGGGAATCCACGCGATGGTCCTGTACGCCTGCAGATGCGGCGATACGATCATTCTGCCGCGCAACGTACACCTGAGCGCGCTCAATATCTGCGCCGTCGCGGGGATCGAGCCGGTGTTTGCGGAGCCGACGGAACTGCCCGGCGGGTATATGATAACGACGCCCGGCGCTTATTTGGAGGCGCTGGCCGCAAATCCGCATGCGAAAGCCGTGCTGGCCATTTCCAGCGACTACTACGGGGTATTCGGCGATATTCCAGAAATTGCTAATGTCGTACACACACGGGGAAAGCTGCTTTTGTGCGACGAAGCGCACGGCGCGTACTTCAACTGGCGCGAAGATGTGCAAAACGCCGGGACAAAGGGCGCGGACCTGTTTGTGCAGTCGGCGCACAAGACCCTTCCGGCCCTCAACGCGGCGGCATGGCTGCACGCGATGAACGGCGTCGATACATCCAGGCTTCGGAAAATTCTGCGCATGGTACAAACCTCCAGCCCTTCCTTTGCGCTGATGCAGACGGCCGATGACGCCCGCGCCTGGATGGACGTATACGGGCAGGAAGCCTGCAAGCGACTGGAGAAAGCTATGGAAGGATTTCTTTCGTACGTATCCGCTTTGGGCATGACCGACGACAGGGGAACGCTTCCGGCTGACCGCCTGCGCCTGGTGCTCGGCTGTCCGCAGGGCGGCGACTGGCTGCGGGAACGGCTGGAAGAGCTGGGCATCGACGTGGAAATGAGCGATACGCACCGCATCGTATGCATCCTGTCCCTGCTGGACGGGGAAAAACGGCTGGAGACCTTAAAAAGCGCGCTGAAGACGATCATGGATCAAACGCAGGGCGCATCCGCAAAGCCGGTCCCTATTCGTTTGAAACCCGGGACCTGGCCAGTGCGGAAAATGCCGCTGCACGAAGCCGCTTTCGCCGACGCGGAAACCTTGGATCCGCGTACGGCAATCGGTAGAATCAGCGCGGCGAACGTCGGCATTTACCCGCCGGGTACGGCCTGGCTGACCGCGGGAGAGATCGTGACGGAAGAAATTGCGGAAATGATACTCGCAGCGCCGGCGCACCGCCTGTTTGGATTTAGCGGCGGCGTCCGCTGCGTGAAATGAGGAACGATATGTTGAAAACCCTGCCCTACGATGCGGTTATCTTCGACCTGGACGGCACGCTGACATGCTCGGAAGGGGGCATTCTGGCATCGCTGCGCTATGCGCTGGAACGGCTGAATATTGAGCCGATTCCGGACGACAGACTCAAGCAATTCATTGGCCCGCCCCTGCACGAAACTTTTGTACAGGTCGCGGGATTATCAGAGGAAACGGCGGAAGAAGCCGTGAGTCATTATGTGAAGCATTTCGACGAGGAGGGTATGTTCCTTTACAGCATATACCCTTATATTCGAACGCTTTTAACGACGCTGAAACAAAACGGCGCCTATCTTGCCGTCGCGACGTCCAAGCCGCTCTCCCGCACGATTCGGCTGTTTGAGCATTATCACATGGCCCGGTACTTCGACTGCATCGTCGGCGAGGACAACAACGACGCGCAGATCGGCAAGGCGGAACTGATTAAACGGGCGCTGCCAGAAACTTTCCAACGCGCCGTGATGGTCGGCGACCGGAAATTTGATATCGAGGGCGCGAAAGCCAATGGAATCGATTCCATCGGCGCGGGCTACGGCTACGGCTCCGAGGGCGAGCTGGAAGCTGCGAAACCAACATATATCGCGGATACGACCGAAGCGCTATATACGCTGCTGTGCCCGGATTGTGCGCTTCCGCGGGGTTTTTTCCTGAGCATGGAAGGATTGGACGGCAGCGGGAAAACCACCCAGATCAACCTGTTGGCTGAGAAGCTGGAAATGTTCGGGTACGACGTTGTGCAAACGCGAGAGCCGGGCGGCTGCAAGATCAGCGAGGAGATCCGCGACCTTGTACTATCCACAGATAATATGGAAATGTCGGACGCCTGCGAAGCGCTTTTATATGCCGCCGCGCGCGCGCAGCATGTGCACGAAATAATCCGCCCTGCGGTGAAAGCAGGAAAGCTGGTGCTCTGCGACCGCTTTGTGGACAGCTCCATCGCCTTTCAGGGAGGCGGCAGGGAACTGGGCGTAGACAAGGTAGGGCAAATCAACGCATTTGCAATCCGGGAAATGATCCCCGACGCGACGATTTATCTGCAAATGATGGACAGCGCCGAAGCCCTCAAGCGCCGCCGTGACGCCTCCAAGCCCGACCGGCTGGAGAGCCAGCCGCCGGAGTTTTACGAGCGCACACGCAAAGCCTACGACCAGCTGATGCACGACGCACCCGAACGCTATCTGACCGTGGATGCCAGCCAATCAATCAGCGCACTTGCGGAAGATATTTTCAAGCTTGTTTTGGCTCAGCTGGAAGCCGCCGAGGGATTGTAATGGAGCGTATCGTTGCGGGCATGTCCGGCGGGGTGGATTCCTCCGTCGCCGCGTTGCTGTTAAAACAACAGGGGTACGACGTCGTTGGCGTATTTATGAAAAACTGGGATGAGAAGGACGAAGACGGTGTCTGTACCTCCACCGCCGACTGGGAGGACGTGCAGGACGTCTGCCATACCATCGGCATTCCATGCTATTCCGTCAATTTTGAAAAAGAGTACATGGATCGCGTGTTCAGCCGGTTTCTGGACGAATATAAAAAAGGCCGCACGCCGAATCCGGACGTTTTGTGCAACCGGGAGATCAAGTTCAAGGCGTTTCTGGAATTTGCGGAAAAGTTGGGTGCGGAAAAGATCTCGACCGGTCATTTTGTCCGGACGGAAATGCGGGAAAGCCGTCCCGTGCTTTTACGCGGCGCGGACACAAACAAGGACCAAAGCTATTTTCTGTATATGCTCAAGGAACGGCAGCTAGCAAAGGCCGTATTTCCCGTCGGCGGAATGCTGAAATCGCAGGTGCGCGCCATGGCGCGGGATGCGGGCTTGTCTGTCAGCGGAAAAAAGGATTCCACAGGGATTTGCTTCATCGGTGAACGGAATTTCCGCGCGTTTCTGCAAAACTATCTGCCCGCCATGCCTGGGGATATGCGTACCGAGGCGGGGGAAACGGTTGGCAGGCACATCGGGCTTGCCTATTACACGCTTGGGCAGCGCAAGGGGCTTGGTATCGGCGGGCGCGGCGACGGTAGAAGCTGGTTTGTGCTGCAAAAAGACCTGAAAAACAACATTTTAATAGTCGGGCAGGGAGAGGATCATCCAAGCCTGTATTCCAACCGCATTGAAGCAAGCGAAGCGACGTGGATCGCGGGTGCCGCGCCCATGCCGGAAGGGGTGCCCTTTCGCTGTACGGCCAAATTCCGTTATCGCCAGCCCGATCAGCAGGTTTCGATCCTGCAAAGCGGTGATACACTATTCATAGAGGCCGACGAGCCTCAGCGAGCTGTAACACCGGGACAGAGCGCGGTGTTCTACCAGGGTGATCGTTGCCTGGGCGGGGCGATCGTCGACACGGCGATCCCCATCCGGGAAAAGCGCTGATTTTACAACTTCGCGAAGGAAGCGCAGAGTCCGGCGTCGAAATACTCCGTATGGAAATCGCGGACCCGTGAAAGGAGTGTGGTTCCCTTGGCACAGACAGATACGTACCGTGCCGGGCGGAATGCACAACCGGTTTACGGAAACCCGCGGTTTTGCTTTTACTGAAAAACCGTCCGGCACGGATCAATCATCATCTTAAGCCACCGCCGTAATCGAATGCGGGTGTAGGCGTTACCCTGAATTTATAGTTAAAGGAGTCCTCAAACATGAAGACAACCATCGTCGGGAAAAACATGAACGTGTCCGAGGCCGTTACAAAGCGCGTGCTTCGCAAAACCGAAAAAATGGGCCGCTACCTGAACCAGAACGCTGAAATGACGGTACGGCTGACACGGGAGAAAAACCACCGGCGCACCTGCGAGATCACCGTACCGATCGACGGCGTAGTGCTCCGCGCAGAGTCCGGCAGCGACGACAACCTTTATATCAGCATCGATCAGGCGCTGGCAAAAATGGAACGGCAGATTCACAAACACCGTGCCAAGCTTTCCAAACGCCTGCGGGAGGACGCCTTCCACTCCGAAGAGCTTGAGTTCACCGAGGAAATCGATGAAAAGGACGAGGATAAACGCAAGGTCGTCCGCTATAAAACCTTCCCGGTCCGGCCGATGTCGGTGGATGACGCGGTGTTCCAAATGGAACTCCTCGGCCACAGTTTCTTTGTGTTTATCAACATCGATACCGATCAGACCAACGTGCTGTATCTGCGCAAGGACGGCGACCTTGGACTTTTGGAGCCGGAAGCATAAGCCATTTAAATTGAAATATTTACAAGGCGGGGGAAGCCCCGCCTTTTTAGTTTCGATAAAGTATTCCACTTTATCGACTCTTCGCCTCGACCTTGCTTGTTGCACCCGCGGCCAGGTCTCGGTGCAAAGAATCCTTGCTTTGCAAGGTTCCGAAACCACCGCGCATGTCGATGGTTTCGATTAAAAGTCGAATGGTTTCGGAACCTTCGACACATCCCATGGATTACAATATTTGGACAAAAGGATCATTCTATGATTTACATTCGTATAATAGGTTGAGAGGGGTAAATATATTTACAATACATGAAAAAAGTGTTAAGATAATCAATAATTGACGGAAGAGGATCGGTGATGCGTTCATGGCCAACGAAATCATCAAACAATTAACGGTCGGACTGTCGGAAATACTGGTATATGCGACGATCGCGCTGGTGTTTATCTTCGGCGTCGTCAAGTGCATTTATCCGGTGTACCGCAACAGCACGCTGTTAAACCGCGCCGTGATCAAACTGGAACGCACCACGGGCAGCAAGAAAAAACCGGTGTGGCAGGAGCCGCGCTTTCTGGGCCGCGCGCTGCGGTCGGAATGGCAGCGGTTTTTATTGAACGCCGATCAGCTCGATCTGCGCGGACTGCCGTGCAACACGGAAGAATACATCAACGAAGATACGGTCGTATACAAACCCGGCCATGCGCAGGTTGCCGAGATATTGCCGACGCTTTTAACCTCGCTTGGCATACTCGGTACCTTCCTTGGGATGATGGAGGGCCTGACCAACTTAAACTTCGCCGACAGCTCGACAACCATATCCAGCATTCCCACGCTGCTTGGCGGCATGCGGTTTGCGTTTGCGACGTCGATCGTCGGCATCATCTGTTCGATTACCTTTAACGTGTTTTATCACACCATCAAAGGCCGCGCGTTTAAATCTCTGGATGCGTTTGACGAGACCTTTTACGAGCTCGCCATGCCGCGCCCGCTGGATTCGGACGTTCAGATGATCATCCAGAAGCAGGACGAGGACGTCAGCATGCAGCAGACCATCGGCCAGCTCGGCGGGCAGATCGCCGGGGCGGTGGAGCTTGCGGTCAGCCGCGCTACCCATCCGCTGACGATGTCGATGGATAACTTTATCCAGGGTACGACGCGCGAGCAGGTGGACGGCATCCAGCGCATCGTCAACCGCTTTCTGCAGCAGATGGACGCGTCGATGAACGGCAAGTTCGCCGCGTTTGCCGACGCCGTGGACAGGATGAACCACAGCATGCAGGAAGCGCAGAAGAACATGAACTATACCCTGGAAGCGGTGCGTGAGATGGCGCTGGACCGGGAAATGGCGGGCGCCGGGAAGGAGTATCGTAAAGAGATTGAGGCGATGCTCCGGCATAACGAAGAAACGATGATCAGACTTACCCAAGGCATCGAAGCGATGCGGGAAAGCATAGACACAGCCGCAGGCAAGGGCGATCAGCCGAACCGGCAGAAGGCGGACAAGGAGCTTTCCGACAAGCTGGATTCGCTGGCCGATTCGGCACGCAGAATGAGCGAAGCGGCGGATAAGCTGCAGGCGGGGCTTGAGAATCAGGATCATGCCAGCAATCAAAAAGGCGGGGGCAAGCAGGGATGAGGGGAAACGCACGCAAACGCGGACGGTCTTCGCGGGTAGACGGCGGTGCGGCATGGATATCGTATTCCGATATGATGGCCGCGCTGCTGCTTGTTTTCGTGCTCGTGCTCTGCTACACCATTTTTCAGTATTTTTCGCTCTTGGAGACCAAAACGGCGGAACTCGATGATAAACAGGCGCAGCTCAACGCCCAGCAGTCGATGCTGCTGGATCAGCAAAACGATCTGGACAGCGCCCTGTCGGAAATTGATATCCAGAAAGGTCTGTTGAACGTTCAGGAGCAGAAGCTGACCGATCAGGAGGCCACCATCGCGGCGGCGCAGGCAGCTCTGACTGAAAAGGAAGACGCGCTGACCGAATCGCAGTCCACCCTCGCCCAGCAGGAAGCCAAGCTGAACTCAGCGATGGATTTACTGGACGCCCAGCAAATCGCCATGGATGAGCAGCAAAAGAAGCTGGAAGATCTTGTAGGCGTACGAACCAAGATCATCCGCGATTTGTCGGACGCGCTGACCGCTGCCAGCCTGAAGGCGTCCGTGGACGCCAATACCGGCGATATTATGCTGGAATCCACGGTATTCTTTGATTATAACTCTAACACCATTAAGCAGGAGGGCCGCGATTTCCTCAACCGCTTCCTGCCGGTATACCTGTCGGTGCTGTTAAGCGACGAGTATGTGGAATACCTCGGCGAGATCGTGATCGAAGGTCATACCGATACGGCGGGCAGTTACCTTTATAATCTGGAACTCTCGCAGGAACGCGCGTTATCGGTGGTCAGATTCTGTTTGGAAATGCCGCAGCTGACGGAAAAACAGCAGGCGCTATTGTACAGTATTCTGACCGCGAAGGGCCGAAGCTATTCCGATCCGGTGTATGACGCCAGCGGGAATGTAGACATGGACGCATCCCGCCGCGTGGAATTCAAGTTCCGCTTAAAGGATTCGGAAATGATCGACGAGATTCGCAATATCCTGTCGCAGGGCGATGAGTAGAACGGAGTGAAGGCATGACGTTTCTCAAATATCTGATGCTGTTCATGATCGCTCTGGTGATCGTGGTCCTCGTGATCGTCGGTTATTTCTTCTTCACCGCGAAAGTTACGGTGGCGGACTGTGAAAGCACGGGCCGCGCGGCGGTTACGCAGCCGGAACTGTACCAGCAGGTCAGCCAATACATTTCTCTTGGCGCGTTTCCCGGCGTGATTTTCTCCGACGTCGGTCTCGGCGACGCGGCGGACTATGCGTTCATCACCTATACGCTGGAACTATCCAACCAGTGCCTGGTGCCCATCGAGATGATCGAGATTCAGATTATCCCCCAGGACGGCGACGTGCTGCAACTGGGCGATTATACACTGCGATCGCTGCAGCCCAAATCCAGCGGCAGCGTTTCGGCGACGATCCTGACCCAGAAGGACAGCCATTCGGTCAGGGAAGTGCTGATCACGTATTATGTGTGGGGTGTGAGCTTTTCCATCAGAACAACGTGCGGATGATGTGTAAGGAAGGTTGATTATGGCAAAATTATGGGCGGGGCGCTTTGAAAAACAGACGGCGAAGCTGATGGACGATTTCCACTCGTCCATTCCCTTTGACCGGCGTTTGCTGCGCAGCGATCTTGTGGGTTCCATCGCGCATGCGACCATGCTCAAAGAGCAGGGGATCATCCCGGCGGAAGACGGCGATTTGATCGTCAAGGGCCTTGAGGACATTCTCAAGGACGATGAGGCCGGCAAGCTGACAATTGATCTGAGCGCCGAAGACGTTCACATGTTTGTCGAGTCCGAACTCACCAAACGCATCGGTGAAGCCGGAAAACGCCTGCACACCGGCCGGAGCCGCAACGATCAGGTGGCGTTGGATACGCGGATGTTTGCAAAGCTCGCATGCCGGGACGTGGAAAACGAACTGAAATCGCTTTTGGAAACCATCCTTTCGCTTGCGGGAAAGCACACCGAAACCGTGATGCCTGGCTATACGCACCTGCAAAAGGCGCAGCCCGTGACCCTCGGGTTCCACCTGATGGCCTACGCGCAGATGATCATGCGCGATCTGAAGCGTTTTCGCATCGCTTTTGACGAAGCGGACGTGATGCCGCTGGGTTCCGGCGCGCTGGCTGGCACGACCTATGACCTGAACCGGGAGCGCGTGGCGGAGCTGCTAGGGTTTTCCAAAGTGTCCGACAACGCGATGGACGCCGTCAGCGACCGGGATTACATCCTGTCGTTTTTAGCGGCGGCAAGCGTTGCGATGATGCACTTGAGCCGCTTCTGCGAGGAATTGATACTCTGGTCGTCCAACGAGTTTGCGACCGTGACCATGGACGACGCGTATTCCACCGGGTCTAGCATCATGCCGCAGAAGAAAAACCCGGATGCATGCGAACTGATCCGCGGCAAGACCGGGCGCGTATACGGCGACCTGACTGCGCTGCTGACTGTGATGAAAGGTCTGCCGCTTGCCTACAATAAGGATATGCAGGAAGACAAGGAAGCGTTTTTCGACGCGTACGATACCTTGAAAAGCTGCCTGACCGTATTTACGGCGATGCTTGCCTCAACAACGTTTAACATTGAACAGATGGAAAGAAGCGCAAAGCTCGGCTTTACCAACGCGACGGACCTTGCCGACTATCTGGTTGGCAAGGGATTGCCGTTCCGGGATGCGCACCACGTATCGGGTACGCTGGTCAAGCAGTGCATCCGGCAGGGGCGCAGCCTGGAAGACATGAGTCTTAAAGAGCTGCGCGGCGAAAGCGAATTGTTTGACGAGGATGTGTACCAGGCGATCGCACTGAAAACCTGCGTATCCCGCCGCAGCCTCCGGGGCGGTACCGCGCCAGGCGCCGTTGCGGACAGTATCGAGATCGCCGAGGCTTGGCTCAAAGAATTCCAAAAATAAAGCCGATGGCTTATGCCAAACGGCTGCTATGACCCGGACAACAGTGTTTGTCCGGGTTAGTCTTTTTCCTTATCCCGCAATATGAAGCGGAGTGGCGTGCCGGCAAACGCAAAGCTTTTCCGCAGATGGTTTTCCAAGTAGCGTTCGTAGGCGAAATGCATGAGTTCTTTGTCGTTGACGAAGAATACAAAAGTCGGCGGGCTGGCGCATTGCTGCGTCACATAATAGATTTTCAGTTTCCGTCCGCTTTGCATGGGCGGCTGCAGGCTCATCTGCGCGTCAGCCAGCGCTTCGTTCAGAACTCCGGTGGGGATGCGGCGGCGGTAGTTTTCCATGACTTCCTTCACCTTGGAGAGCACCGTATTGACTCGCCTGCCCGTAAGCGCGGACAGGAATAGTACCGGCACATAACTCATGAATTTCAAATCGCTCAGGATTTGCTTTTCCATCTTGGTCATTGTGTTGGTTTCCTTGTCGATCAGATCCCATTTGTTCACGGCGACGATCACTGCCTTGCCCGCGTCCAGGATCAAACCGGCGATTTTGGTATCCTGCTCCGTTACGCCGTCCTGCGCGTCGACCATCAGCACCGCCACGTCGCAGCGGTCGATTGCGGTAATGGAACGCAGCACAGAATAGCGTTCCAGGCTTTCGTCCTCAATCACCTTTTTTTTGCGCATGCCCGCAGTGTCGATGATGTTGAACTTCGTGCCGTCCGTATCCAAGAACGCGGAGTCGATCGCGTCGCGCGTGGTGCCGGGAATATCGGATACCATTGTGCGCTCCTCGGCCAGGATGCGGTTGCAAAGAGAACTTTTGCCGACGTTTGGGCGGCCGACGACCGCAAGCTGAATGACCTCGCTCTCCTCCTCCTGTTCGTCGGCATCGGGCGGGGGCAGACGGTGGACGATCTCTTCCAGAAGATCGCCCAGACCCAGCATGTTGGTGGAGGAGATCGCGATTGGGTCGCCAAGGCCGAGGCTGTAATACTCGTACAGCGCGTCGTTTTGGTTCTGATTGTCGATCTTGTTGACAACCAGCAAAATGGGTTTGCGCGTTTTACGCAGCAGCGCGGCGACTTCGGAATCCTCGGTAGTCAGCCCAACGCGCCCGTCGCAAAACAGGCAGATGACATCTGCCGTGTCCATGGCGATTTGCGCCTGGCGGCGCATGTTTTTTAAAAGCACGTCGTCGCTGCGCAGATCAAGGCCGCCCGTATCGATCAGGGTAAAGTGACGGCCCATCCAATCGGTATCGGCGTAGATGCGGTCGCGCGTCACACCGGGCGTATCTTCTACGATTGAGATGCGCTTCCCGGCGATCTTATTAAAAAAGGTGGATTTCCCTACATTGGGACGGCCGACGATGGCCACAAGCGGTTTGGGCATATCTGCACTCCTATCGGTTTTGTAAAGCGTTGTAAAAATCGGCGCCGTCATCTACGACGCGTACGGGTACGGGCAGACGGCTTTCAAACTCCCTGAGCGTCATGCCGTCCAAAAACATATCCCGGTCGTGACGCAGCATACCGGCGGGGATCAGAATCCTGTCCGCACTTTTGACAAGAGCGGGGGAAAGCTGCGTCAGCGTGTCCTGGCCCGTTAACAGCCCGGCGACCGTGACCGTTTCCCCGAAAAAGCGATTCCTGATCGTTGCAATATGCACCGACGCGTTTTTAGGCGCGTAGGCATCCGCGAACTGCCGCAGAAACGGCGCGGCGGCGACGCCGGTGACGATGACGAAGGTCCGCGGTTCTTCATGTTGCGGCGCTTCGTCATCCGCGGCCGCTTCCCGCATTTCACCCTCGAACTGTCTGAGCAGGCCGACTCCGTTTTCAATCTGCGGATACCCCTCGTACCACGCTTCGGGCGGCAAGGCTTCGCCGCTCAGACAGTAAAACTCATCCGAGGCGAAGGCGAACGTCGTCCCAAGCGTTTCCCGGCAGCGCTGCTGAAACGGCTCAATCTGCTTAAGCAGCGCTTTGGCCGACGCCGCAGCGAAGGGTTTGAGCTCCGGCAGGCCCTGGCGGAATCTGGTCAGTCCGACGGGGACGATCGCAACCGAAACGGCCGCGGGGGCGAGGGAAGCGAGGTCGTTGAGCGTCTTTGTCAGGGCGTCTCCATCGTTAAGACCCGGACAGCACACAATCTGGCAATGGAAGCGTATTCCCGCTTCTTTCAGCCGCAGAAGCCTTTGCATGATCTCGCCCGCACGCTTGTTGCTCATCATTCGGCGGCGCAGATCCGGGTCCGTGGTGTGCACGCTGACGTACAAAGGCGACGCATGGCGTTTCAGGATGCGGTCAAACTCCCGTTCATCCACGTTCGTCAGTGTGATGTAGTTACCCATCATCAGCGAAAAGCGCCAGTCGTCGTCCTTTACGTAAAGGGTGGAACGGAGCATCGGCGGCATCTGGTCAATGAAGCAGAACATGCATTTGTTTTGGCATGTTCGCGCTTTGAGCGCCATGCTTTCGCCAAAGCACAGCCCCAGGGGCTGCCAATCTTCTTTGCGGATGTCGACGGTCTGTTCTCTGCCGCCTCTCACGATCGTCAGCTTGACCCGCTCGTGTGCGGTCAGGGACTGGTAATCAATCTCGTCGGCAACGGATTCCCCGTTGATCGCAAGCAGCATGTCGCCGATCTGAAGGCCGTGCGCCTGGGCAACCGAGCCTTCCAGTACCGCCGTGATTACATGCTGCATCGCGCGTTTCCCTCCGCTATAAGAATGCAGTTCATTATTCTATGTTTTGGATGGATTGTCAACTATGGCAGGATTGCGGGATCTGTCAGCGCATAAAACGCGGGTTTGGCGCTTCCGTCTCCGTTAAAGAGCAGCGGGTAGCTGGAGGATTTCCAGCTTTTAACGTCAAACGTCCCCCAGGTTTGCACCGCGACGACGGAATCGGAGTACTGGAGCAAAACCTTCATCAGATCCTCGTAGCGTTTTGCCTGCTTGGCAAACGACGCCTCCGAATTGTCGTCCACGAGGATATCAAGCTCCGTCACCCTGATTAGCAGACCTTTTTGGACGATGCTTGCGACCGCTGATTTGAACTGCGCCGTGGTCGGGGTCGTCAGCTGATAATGGCACTGCAGGCCGCACACGTCCAGCAGTTTTTCTTCAATCAGGCCGTCCAGCAGGTCGAGAATGCCCGTAAGCTTCGGCTGATAGGGCACGGAATAATCGTTATAGACCAAAAGCATGTCCTCCGGCGCGTATTTACGGGCAAAGTGGAATGCCTGGGTTACCCAGTCGTCGCCGACAATGCTGGTATAGTTGCTTTCACGGAGTTTGCCGGTGGAATCGTCGATCGCCTCGTTGACGATATCAAAGGAAACGACGAGGCCGGGATAATTGGTATCCAGATATTCCATCACGAGCCGGACGTAGTTCTCCATCCGCTGAAGCATCACGTCGCGGGAAACGTATGGTTTATTGCGTGCATAATCTTCCCTGAAAAACGTATCGGGCGTCTGCTGATGCCAAAATAATACATGCCCGTTCACCTTCAAATCATTCGCCTTGGCAAACTCAAGCAGCGGTTTGACCGTAAAGAACTGCAGCGCAACGCTTCCCTGATCCTTTTTCGCGGCTTTGGAAGAATTGTATTCGTCGATCACATTTTCCGGCTTGAGCTCGTTTTCCGGTGTAATGATGGCGTACTGGGACGCATAGAATACAAGACGATCGGCGTCCGCCGCCTCTTTGCTGCTCATCGCGCTGCCAAAATCGAAATACGGGGCGTAGAATTCCTTGAGCGAAGGATATACGGTGAGTTCTTCAGCAGCCGCGAACGAACACAGCAGGGTAACAGCCAAGCCAATCGCAAGCATGGCGAATATCGTCTTTTTCATTAGATTCTGTTCCTTTCATGAAGTCGACGGACGTAGATATTTGGTATTCCCAATTTAGCATAACCGGGCGCGTTTGTCCAGTGGACATAAAGGGTACACAGCGCTTGTAAGCCTTTGAATATCTATGTTATAATAAAGCCCAATTCCACGCAAACGGACTGTTTTAGCGCCGGAGAGCAACGGCACGGAGGCAAACCGCACATGAACTTATGCTATCAGGAGCGAACCGATCAGCTGCGATACCTGGACCGGGAGCTGACGTGGCTGCAGTTCAACCACAGAGTACAAAAAGAAGCAGAAAACCTGCACAACCCGCTTCTGGAGCGGGCGAAATTCCTGGGTATCGTTACGTCGAACCTGGATGAATTCATGCAGGTTCGTTACGTGAGTATTTTACGGGCCGGGCGGGGCGAAAACCGTGAAACGCATTTATCCAGCGGGCTGACGATGGAACGGAAGCTGGAGCTTGTGGACGGCGCGGTTAACGAGCAGCAACAGATGCAGTACGTCCTCTATCACGGTATCGTTGACGAACTGAAAAGCCAGGGTATACGCTTCTTTCCGCATATCGAACAGACCGACGCTATGAAAGCGGAGATTAAAAGAATATTCTGGGGCGACGTCATGCCCAAGCTTAAAATCATTCCCTGGGGCGAGGAATACTGGCCCATGAACCAGAAAAAGCTTCGCCTGATGGTCAAGCTGCAACCCAAGAACGGCAACGATGTCCGCTACGCTATGGTGTCCTACCCGGGTACGCCACGGCTTTTTAAACTGCCGTGCGAGGACGGGACGATCTGCCTGATCCGCCACGAAGATCTGCTTAGGCAATGGCTGTGGATGATGTTTTCACAGGACGATATTGTGGAGGCCAGCGCGTTTCGCATCATCCGCAATCAGGATTTTCCCCTGGACCCGGAAGAGGACGTCGCAACGGCCGTTCGGGAGATGCTGGTCAAACGTACCACAGGCGACGTGATGCGGCTGGAGGCCGAGGAAGGCATCAGCGAAGATGCGCTGCGGATTCTCGCACAGCATTTCGAGGTGCCGGACGATCAGCTGTATCGCGTTTCGGGGCCGTTGGACCTCGGCAAGCTGATGATGACCAGCTACGGTATGATTCACAGGTCAGATCTGAAATACCCGAAAGCCCAGCAAGTTCTCGTGCATGAATTGATGGATCCACAGATTTTTAAGCGCATGGATGAGCGCGACTGGCTTTTGTTCCACCCGTATCACAGCTTCGAGCCGATCATCAACCTCTTTAACCAGGCGGCTGAAGACAAAAACGTAATCGCCATGAAAACCACGCTCTATCGCGTAGGCAACAACAGCCAGGTCGTCCGCGCACTGGTCAAGGCCGCCGAGGCGGGCAAGCAGGTGGAAGTCGTGATGGAAACGCAGGCGCGGTTTGACGAAGACGCTAATCTGTCCAATTCCGAACGCCTGCGCCGCGCCGGCTGCCGCGTGATCTGCGGAATTCCCGGGCTCAAAACACACTCAAAGGCCATACTCATCACGCGCAAGGATAACGGAGTGCTAAAACAATACGTGCATCTTGGCACCGGTAACTACCACGACGGAAACGCCAAGATCTATACCGATATGGGGCTTTTGACCAGCGATCAGCAAATCTGCGCCGACGTTCTGGATTTTTTCCAGGCGCTGGAGCACCAGAGCCGGGAACTGCACACCAAAGCGCTCATCGCCGCGCCGACGAACCTGAAATCCAAAGTGTTTGAACTCATCCACCGGGAGAAAGAGCATGCGCTGGCGGGCCGCCCGAGCGGTATTATCGCCAAGATGAACTCTTTGCTTGATGAAAACGTCACCGAAGCGCTGTACGAAGCGTCCGCCGCGGGTGTGAAGATCCGGCTGATCGTACGCGGAATCTGCACGCTGATTCCCGCGGACGAGCACCTGAGCCAAAACATTCAGGTCACCTCCATTATCGGTCGGCATCTGGAGCACGCGCGCGCGTTCGTGTTTGAAAACAGCGGAGATAAAGAGGTGTATCTCTCCTCGGCAGACTGGATGCCCCGCAACCTTGACAGGCGCTATGAACTGATGTTCCTCATCCGCGACGAACGATGTCGCCGCGCGATTGAAAACGTGCTCCGGCTGCAGCTGATGGATAATCAGAAGTGCTGGATCATGGACAACTGCGGAGATTATAACCGCAGACAGCCGGACGGCGAAATGCCGGTAAACGCCCAGGAAGTGCTGATCGCTTCTATCAATGAGGTGTTTTCGGGCGAGTGGGCGGGCTTTCAACAGATGAAGAATTGAGGAATATTATATGAATTGGAAAGAAAGAAGGATGCGGGCGCGGGAGGACGTGGAAGCCGTCATGATGCGCGACCCCGCAGCCATTAACGGCGTGGAAGTGCGCCTGTGCTATCCGGGGCTGGAAGCCCTGCGCAGGCACCGCCGTGCGCATGCGCTCTTGGAAAAGGGTCATCCGATCCTCGCGCGTATCATGAGCCAGCGCACCCGAAAAAAAACGAGTATTGAAATCCATCCGGGCGCCATAATCGGGCGCAGGGTGTTTATCGACCACGGCGACGGTGTGGTGATCGGCGAAACGTCTGTCGTCGGCGACGACGTGACCATTTACCAGGGCGTAACGCTCGGCGGCACGGGCAAGGACGTCGGCAAGCGCCACCCGACCATCGGCAACGGCGTCACCATCGGCGCGGGCGCAAAGGTGCTGGGGCCGATTACGATCGGCGATCATTCCAAAATCGGCGCGGGTGCGATCGTATTGAAGGATGTCCCGCCGTACTGCACGGTGGTGGGCAATCCCGGCAGAATCGTGAAAAAGGCAAACCAGATCACCGACGTCGACCTGGATCAGATCAATCTGCCCGACCCGATGCAGGATCGCATGGAAGGCTTGTATAAACGGCTGCTGCTTTTGGAAGATTGCCTGGTGCGGCACGCAAGGCGGCTGGGCTGCGAGGATGAAGATATATCCGTCATAGGCCAGTGCCACCGAAACTTTAACGACGAGCTGGAACCGCTGCGGCTGGAGGATGAAAATAACAATGAAAATCTATAACAGTAAAACACGGAAAAAGGAAGAATTCGTTCCGCTGCACGCGGGCAAGGTCGGCATCTATGCCTGCGGACCGACGGTATACGACTTTTTTCATATCGGCAACGCGAGGCCGTTTATAATTTTCGATGTCCTGCGGCGTTACCTGGAATCCATCGGCTATGAGGTGACCTTCGTACAGAACTTTACCGACATCGACGACAGGATGATCACCCGCGCCAACGAAGAAGGCATCACCGTCAAGGAACTGGCGGAGCGCAATATTAAGGAATACTTCATCGACGCCAAGGGACTTGGGATTCGTCCGGCTACGGTGCACCCGCGTGCGACCGAGCATATTCCCCAGATCATCGCGCTGATTGAAAAGCTGGTTCAAAACGGATTAGCCTACGCGCAGGACGGCAACGTGTACTACCGCGTGCACGCATTTTCCGGCTACGGCTGCCTCTGCGGCCAGAAGCTTGAGGATCTAGAAAGCGGCGCGCGCGTAAATGTGAACGAACAGAAGGAAGATCCGCTGGATTTCGCGCTCTGGAAGGCGCAGAAACCTGGCGAGCCCGCATGGGAAAGCCCTTGGGGCTTGGGCCGCCCGGGCTGGCATATCGAGTGCTCCGCCATGAGCATGGAGTACCTAGGCGAGACTTTCGATATCCATACCGGAGGGAAGGATCTATTGTTCCCGCATCATGAAAACGAGATCGCCCAAAGCGAAGGCGCGACGGGTAAGCCCTACGTGCGCTATTGGATGCACAACGGATTCATCAACATCGACAACGAAAAGATGAGCAAATCCTTGGGAAATTTCTTTACCGTACGCGATATTTCGGCCCAGTACGATTTGGAGAACGTGCGCATGTTCATGCTATCGGCACATTACCGCAGCCCCGTGAACTTCAGCCGCGAGATGATCGCACAGGCCGCAAGCGCTCTGGAACGACTGTATGGCGCGCGGGACCAGCTTGCGTTCCTGAAAAATTCCGCGGAGGACAGGAAGCCCAACGAAGCCGAAGCGACACTGATTGCGGAAGCGGATAAAGCGCTTGTGAAATTCGACGCCGCCATGGCCGACGATCTGAACACGGCCGACGCGATCGGCACGCTGTTTGAACTGGTGCGTGAGATTTTCAAGCTTCCGCAGGCGGGCGTCAGCATGCAGGCTATTGACAAAGCCGAACAGGCGATGCTGCACATGACTGATATCCTCGGCCTCTTGATGAAAAAGACCGACGACGTTCCCCCGGAAATCACCGCGATGCTCAAGGAGCGGGAAACCGCGCGTAAGGAAAAGAACTGGAAGCGTTCCGATGAACTCCGCGACGCCGTTTTGGCCGCCGGATACATTCTGGAGGATACGGCGGCGGGCCAGAAGGTGCGAAAGAGCGTATGACGCGAAGGGCATGGGCGGGCGGCTTTCTGACGCTGCTCATGATCGCGGGCGGAGCGCTGGTCGCCCTGCACTGGGAGGGCGGGGAAACGGTCACGTACCTGCAGGCGTCCGCGAAGACTGTAACAAGCGCTGCGCCGGTACGTTTTCCAGACGGCGCCGTGAACGTAAACACCGCGAATATGGATGAACTCCTAAAGCTTACAGGCATTAACCAATCCCAAGTACAGGCATTGCTGGACGACCGCGAACGGTACGGCCCATTCGATTTTCCCGAGGACCTGATCTACGTCAAGGGAATCGGGGAAAAGACACTGGAAAAAATTTACGGGCAATTGGATTTCAGCTGGCGGGCTGATGGAAACTAAATTCTCTCTTTCAAGAACCAAGCCAATCAAACGGTAACCATATACAAGAAGGCCGCCCCGAGGGGCGGCCCTTTTTGATCCTAAGAGGGGGTCTACTGCATGATCAGTTCGTTGAAGGTCGCATAGAATTCCGCGGCGGCATCGGCAACGGTCTTCTGTCCATACGCCACTTCGAAGGCGATGGTTTGCCACGCGTCAACAACGGCTTGGTCGTTGGGGGCGTTGGGATCCCGGACCTTGCTATAAGCAGAGGTGATATCGAACAGTTTGTAGACTTCCTGATCGATCGGGGTCGCAACGGCGCCGATAGCTGCGCGGACCTGCGAGTTACAGGGGATACCGCGGTCGTTGCCAAGCACCAGGCCGACATCAGGCGTATTCACGAAGTAGTTGATGAAGGCGGCGGCGGCGTCTTTGTTCTCGGACGCGCTGTTGATGCAGAAGAACTGGCTGGGCAGCATCGCGTTTGCCATCGCTTCGCGGTCAGGCAGGCAGGTGACGCCCAGGGTATCGGTGGTCGCGGCCTGATAGCCGACGGCCATGTTGGAGTACAGGTAAATCATCGCGATTTCGCCGGCGACCAACGCGGACGTATCGGCGCTGGACTCGTCGTACTCGGCGGAGATTTCACCCGGCGGGCAGTAGCCGGCTTCGCGGAAGTCGGCCCACATTTGCAGCCAGCTTGCGATGGTGGCTTCGCTCATGGTGGACTCGGTGCCGTTCCAAAGAGACTCGCCCATGCAGCCCGCATAGTAGCTCAAATAGCTGGTCTCATAGCAGGAAGCGTCGAAGATCGCGTACACGCCTTCGGGCAGCAGAGCCTGCACGGTGGCAAGATAGTCGCCCAGGTTGTCCCAGGTCAGGGTCTCGTCGGGCAGAGGAGCGCTAACGGACTCGAGCAGGGTCTTGTTGTAGACTGCGCCGACGCGGTTTGCGCCAAGGCACATGCCGTAGACTTCGCCGTCCACGGTGATGTCGTCGATCATGGACTGGTCAAAGTACTCGGTCTGGATGATGTTGCCCAGGTAGGACGTGATGGGCGCCAGATAGCCGTTGGCAACGTAATCGGGGAAGTTGCCGCCGAACTGAAGCACGTCGGGAGCGCCGCCGGCCGCAAGCTGGGTGTCCAGCTGGGTCCAGTAATCGGAGCTGTGCTCAAGAATGACTTCAACTTCGGGATACGCTTCCATAAACATTTCAGCGACCTTGGTTGTTTTCTCGATACGGGATTCGCCGCCCCAGTAGGTGACGCGGACCGTACCGGAGATGTCAGCCGCTGACGCCAGCGCGGGCACGATCAGCAGAGCCACCAGTAGGAGAGAAAGCAGTTTCTTCATTTGGTGATACCTCCATTTAGTTTTTATCGTTCGAGGACTATCGCTAGCCCTTGAGACCGGTGGTGGTGATGCCCTGAACGAAATATTTCTGCATCGAGAAGAACAGAATAAAGCAGGGAATAATCGAGAGCACCGACATGGCGAGCGACGCGCCCCAGTTGGATACGCTGTCGCTGGCGATAAAACTGCGAAGGGCGATGGGGACCGTGTTGCGTGCGGAATCGAGAATGTAGAGAAGCTGGCTGAAATAATCGTCCCAGGTCCACAGGAAGCTGAATAGCGCGGTGGTGACCAGCGCCGCGGTGGACAGGGGAATGATGATGCGGAAGTAAATGCCGACCTTTCCGCAGCCGTCCAGCGTCGCCGATTCGTCCAGATCCTTGGGAATGCCGCGCATAAACTGCACCAGCAGGAAGATAAAGAACGAATCGGTGGCGAAAAGCTTGGGAAGCGTCAGGGGCAAATAGAGGAAATTCAGGTTCATGCCCGCTACGTCGCGCATGTTGATCAGGCCCATGTTGTTAAACAGGATATAACGCGGAATGACGATAACGTGGTAGGGGAGCATCAAGGTGATCATCACAACCGCAAACCAGATATTGCGGAACTTGAAGCGGATCCTCGCAAACGCGTATGCGGCCATGGAACAGGAAGCGGCGTTGAATACAACGACGGCGAGCGACAGTCCCATGGAGTTCCCCATGTAATACAGAAAGGACTTGCCGAGCGTTCCCTTGGGGATAAAACCCGCGGTGTAGTTTTCAAACGTGAAGTGTTCGGGGACGAGCGCGGTGATGTTGGAGAAGATCTCGTCGTTGGGCGTGAAGGACTTCATAAACAGCCAGATAATGGGGTAAAGCATCAGAACCGCGAAGAAAATGATGATTAAGTGGGTGAAAAACTTGCCAATATAGCGTTTCGTACGTACTTGCATCGTTTTTTACTCCCCGCTTCCATAGCTGACCCATGTGCCTGAGCTTTTGAAAATCAGGAAGGTCGTAATTCCGATGATGATCAGTAAAACCCATGCCATCGCGGAGGCATAACCCATTTCCTTGAAGGAGGTCCAACCCGTTTTGTACAGGTATAGCGTATAAAACTGCATGGATTTGGCGCCGACGCTGTTACCCCCGCCGCCTATAACGTACGCCTGCGTAAAGGCCTGGAACGCGTTGATCGTCTGCATGATCAGGTTAAACAGGATGACCGGGGAGAGCGAGGGAATGGTGATGTGGAAGAAACGCTGCATGGGAGTCGCTCCGTCTACGGCCGCGGCTTCGTAATAATCCTGCGGGATTTGCTTGAGGCCCGCAAGGAAGATGATCATGGAAGAACCGAATTGCCATACGGTGAGGATAATCAGCGTATAGATGGCAAGGTTGGGATCGGTGTACCAGGTTTTAGCGGTGTGATCAAGTCCCAGCAGATGGGCAATTGAGCCGATGATCTCATTGATCGGGCCTTTCCGGTGGAACAGCCGACGCCATACGACCGAAATGGCGATCGAGCCGCCAAGCAGCGTGGGAATGTAGTAGATTGCCCGGTAGAGGCTGATGAGACGCAGTTTCTGGTTCATCACCATCGCAATGACCAGAGCGAATGCAAGCTTCAGCGGAACGGACAGAATCACGTACTTGAGCGTAATCCACAAAGAGGAAAGATACTCCGGATCGTCCGCAAACATGCGGATATAGTTGCCAAGACCGATCCAGTTCAGATTATCCAGACCTTTTGTCAGAGAGTAATCCGTGAACGACAGGTAGAGCGACATTCCCATGGGAAACAAGGTAAATACGAACAAACCAATCAGCCAAGGTGTCAGAAACATGTACCCGGTCGCGTTTTCCTTCAGAACCAGGTTGGAACCAAGACGTTTTTTGCGCATGGAGGCTCCTTTGTAATTTATGCGTATGATGCGGTAACGTTTACAATCAGATGGGTTAATTGAATACAAGTTCTATTCCGACACAAAATGGCATCGGAAATGTAAACGCTTACTTGAGTAAAATTATACATAATATTCTAGAATTGTCAAGATGTGCTCGAGCACTAAATTATATTTGACCAAAAAATATCGACATAGTATAATATAAAAGTTGTATTAAGAAATTGATATTGGAGAAAATATTCACATGAAACCGGTGTACTCAAGCGTTGCGTTTGATACGGAAAATCAGGTTTTGCATAGGCTTTACGATGCGGCCGAATCCAAACTGCGCGACAATATTCAGTTTTTTGCGGACCGGCGCGTTTTAATTGAAGGCGGCGGATACCGGAAAATTTGGCTTGAAACCCAGCCGATGAGCGGAGAAATGTATGCCAAGCGCGATATGGAAGCGGCGTTGAACAACCAGCTTCTGTTTATGGAATGCCAGCGTGAAGACGGGCGGCTGCCCGGGAGTATCACGGTGGAGGATGGAAAGCTCTTACCACAGTTTAACAAGGTACAGGGTTTTTGCTTTCCGGCGCCGGCGCTGAATATGTACTACTGGATCGGGAAGGACTTGGAGTATCTGGATCTTCTCTACGAAGTGCTTTTGCGCTTCGACGCCTGGCTTTGGCGCGAACGGGATTCCAATGGAGACGGTTGCCTTGAATCCTGGTGCGTATACGATACGGGAGAGGATAACGCCAAACGCTACGGCGACGCGCCCTGCTGGTGGACGGACGCAAAGCCGCCGCAGGGATACCGGGTCGTACCCATCCAGTCGATGGATTTTATGAGCTATTCTTATTCCGCGCGGGAGGCCCTGGCCGTTATATCAGAGCTTATGGGCAACGGACAGGAGAAACGTTGGCAAACGCAGGCTAAGCAAGTTGCGGATACAATCCGAAGGTATCTATGGAGCGAGAAACGCGGCGCCTGTTTTGATCGCGATAAAAACGGCAAGCGTATGAACACGCTGCTGCATAACAACCTGCGCTGTATGTACTGGGGCTCCCTGTCAAAGCGCATGGCGGACCGTTTCGTGAAAGAACATCTGCTCAACCCGCGGGAGTTCTGGACGCCTTTCCCTCTGCCGTCGGTCGCTGCGAACGATCCGCTGTATGACAACGCATCGGACAACAGCTGGAGCGGTCAGCCGCAGGGATTGACGTACCAGCGGGCAATCCGCGCGCTGGAGAACTACGGGTATGAAACGATCGTTACGGAACTTGGCAGAAAACTGTTTCAGGCGCTGCGGGACGACTGCATCTTTCCCCAACAGTTCGACCCAATCACCGGAAAACGGCAGGGGGACGTGGACGGCTACGGCCCCGTGATGCTTTCGGTACTTGAGTATATTTCCCGCATGTATGGTATTCATATGGAACGGGAAGAACTCTGGTGGAACCACATCGGAGGGGAAAATACCGAATATTCGCAGGTTATTGGTGAAAACACTTACACACTTCGCGGTACTGGGAGTATAATAGAAGGGTCCATCAACGGAAAACCTGTTTTCTCAGCCAAACCGGGCTTGAGAATTGTCACGGATATGGACGGAAGCGTACTCAGGCAGAGAATGATCGTATCAAATGAAAATCCGGGAGGGAAACCATGAAAATCGACAACGGATACGCAAGGGATCTCAAGATCGCCTATATCGGCGGCGGATCCAGAGGTTGGGCCTGGGGGCTGATGAGCGATCTGGCCGCGGAAGAAAGCCTGTCCGGCCAGGTATATCTGTATGATATTGATCAGGAAGCCGCGGATAAAAACGAGGTAATCGGCAACAGTCTACGGGGAAGGGCCGACGTTAAAGGCGATTGGGAGTATATTTCCTGCAAAACGCGCCGGAAAGCGCTTCTGGACGCGGACGTCGTTGTGATCTCCATTCTGCCAGGAACCTTTGACGAGATGGAATCGGACGTTCACGCGCCGGAGCGTTACGGCGTGTATCAGCCGGTGGGAGATACCACAGGCCCCGGCGGGCTTGTGCGCGCGCTGCGGACAGGGCCGATGTTTCAGGTCATCGCAGAAGATATCAAAACATACTGCCCGGAAGCGTTCGTCATTAACTATACCAATCCCATGGCTTTATGCGTCCGGGTGCTGTACGATACCTTTCCAGGCATTAAGGCGGTCGGTTGCTGCCACGAGGTGTTCCACACGCAATCGCTTCTGTGCAAAGCGCTCGCGGAATTCGAGGGGATTGAAAACGTAACGCGTCAGCAGCTGCGCACCGCCGTACAGGGTGTTAACCACTTTACCTTCATTACAAATGCAAGCTACCGCGGCATCGACCTGTATCCGGTCTACCGCCGGTTTGTGGAGAAGTATGCAAAGGACGGGTATACCGAGGGAAGCGACGACAACTGGATGAACCGCTTTTTCGACAGCGCGCAGATGGTGAAGATGGATCTGTTTCTGCGTACGGGGCTGATCGCCGCGGCGGGCGACCGTCACCTGGCGGAATTCAACCCGGCAACGCGCTATCTGGCTTCGCCGGAGACCGCGCACAGCTATCGCTTCACCCTCACGCCCGTATCCTGGCGCAAACAGAACATGGTCTCGCTGTTGGAGAAATCCGCGCGCCTGTTCACGGGTGAAGAGAAGTTTGAACTTGCGCCGACGGGGGAAGAGGGCGTAGAGATGATTAAGGCGTTCTGCGGTCTTCAAACGCTGGTAACGAACGTCAACCTGCCAAACGCCGGGCAGATTACAAACCTGCCAAAGGGAATCGTAGTGGAAACCAACGCCGTGTTTGCGGATCACATCGTAACGCCCATTCAAAGCGGTGCGATGCAGGGCGCGGCTTACGCGCTGACCTTGCCGGCGGCCCTGGCGCAGGACGATATTCTGGACGCGATCAAGCACAGGAACGCGGCCCTTGCGCTGCGCGCGTTCGCCGCCGATTCGCTTATGATCGGAGTAACGCTTCAGAACGCCAAAACGCTGTACCGGACCATGCTGGAAAACACGAAAGCTTACCTGCCGGAATGGAAACTGGAAGTCTGAATCGTGCCCATAATTTCAGCAAAATTTACATTCCGCCGTCAAAGGCGGAATTTTGTATATAAAAAAAACATTCGGTTTCCGTAAAATGCGCCGAACAAGCCCCCGTTCGGTTGACAATAACTTGTCAAGTTTCTATAATATATGATTGGTATACGACTTGGGGAAATTCCCGTTTGCGGTGCATTGGCATGGCAGATGGCTTTCAAATAATTATTATCTGGGAGGTACTTCTATGTCGATCAAAATGACCGTAGATGGCAATACCGCGGTAAGCCATGTAGCATACGCATTCAGCGATGTTGCATCGATCTACCCGATTACGCCGTCGTCTCCGATGGCGGAGGTGGTAGACGCCTGGGCCGCAAAAGGGCAAAAGAACCTGTTTGGACAAATGGTAAAAGTACAGGAGATGCAAAGTGAAGCCGGCGCTGCCGGGGCTGTCCACGGCAGCCTGATGGGCGGCGCTTTCACATCTACCTTTACGGCAAGCCAGGGTCTTTTGCTGATGATCCCCAACATGTACAAAATCAGCGGCGAACTGCTGCCCTGCGTGTTCCACGTCAGTGCCCGTTCATTGGCGGCGCATGCGCTGAGCATTTTCGGCGATCATGCCGACGTTATGGCCTGCCGGCAGACCGGCTTTGCCATGCTTTCCAGCAATGGTGTGCAGGAAGCCATGGACATGGCGCTGATCGCACATCTGGCGACGCTGGAAACCAGCGTGCCTTTCCTGCACTTCTTTGACGGTTTCCGCACCAGTCATGAAATCCAGAAGGTGGATGCAGTCGAATACGACGAGATTGAACCGCTCGTGCCCTGGGACAAGGTGAAGGACTTCCGTGCCCGCGCGCTTAACCCCGATCATCCTCACCAGGCAGGTACCGCCCAGAACCCCGATATATACTTCCAGAACCGTGAAGCCGCCAACAAGTATTACGAGGCCGCTCCCGCGATCATCGAAGACGTGATGAAAAAGGTCTCCAAGCTCCTTGGCCGCGAATATAAACCCTTCAACTACGTTGGCGCGCCCGACGCCGACCGCGTGATCATCGCCATGGGCTCTGGCTGCGAGACCATCGAGGAGACCATCAATTATCTCAACAGCAAGGGCGAGAAACTCGGCCTGATCAAGGTGCGCATGTACCGTCCGTTCTCGGCGGAGCGCCTGCTTGCCGCCATTCCCAAGACCTGTAAAAAGGTCGCGGTGCTTGACCGCACCAAGGAGCCCGGCTCGCTGGGCGAACCGCTGTACACCGACGTGATGACCGCGATGATGGAAAACAACGTGACCGATATCAAGGTCGTCGGCGGCCGCTACGGTCTTGGCAGCAAGGAATTCAACCCCACGATGGTCAAAGCCGTATACGACAATCTGTCCGGCGAGATGAAGAATCACTTCACCGTGGGTATCGAGGACGATGTGACGAACACCAGCCTGAAGCTTGGCGAACAGCTTGTTACCACGCCGGAAGGCACCATCTGCTGCAAGTTCTACGGCTTGGGATCCGACGGTACTGTCGGCGCGAACAAGAACTCCATCAAGATCATCGGCGATCATACCGACATGTACGCGCAGGGCTATTTCAGCTACGACTCCAAAAAGTCCGGCGGCATCACCGTCAGCCATCTGCGCTTTGGCAAGAAGCCCATCCAGTCCACGTATCTGATCGACGCGGCGGACTTTATCGCCTGCCACAACCCCAGCTACGTGACCCGTTACGATATGGTCACCAGCCTCAAGGAAGGCGGCGTGTTCCTGTTAAACAGCCAGTGGTCCGCCGACGAGATGGAAGCGCAGCTTCCCGTGGTGATGAAGCAGATTCTTGCCAAGAAAAAAGCGCGTTTCTACAACATCAACGCGACCGAGATCGCGCTCAAAGCCGGCATGGGCAACCGCATCAACACCACCATGCAGGCGGCGTTCTTCAAGCTGGCCGATATCATTCCTTATGATGAAGCCGACCAGTACATGAAGGATTACGCCAAGAAAACCTACGGCAAAAAAGGCGACGCGATCGTGAAGAAGAATTACGATGCGATCGACCACGCCATCGAAGGCCTTGTGGAGATCAAGGTACCCGAAGAATGGGCGACCACGGAGTTCGGCTCCGCCTGTGCGACCGTGGAAACCACGCCGTACTATGAATCGGTCATCGAGCCCATTCTGGTGCAGGAAGGCGATAAGCTGCCCGTGAGCTCCTTCAGCCCAGACGGCTTCGTGCCTACCGGCACTTCCAAGTATGAAAAGCGCGGCGTCGCCGTCAGCGTTCCCGAGTGGAACATCGACAACTGCATCCAGTGCGGCACCTGCTCGCTGGTGTGCCCGCACGCTTGCATCCGCTCCACATATCTGGACGACGAGCACAAGAAAAACGCGCCCGACGCCTTTGAAACCAAGAACGCGACCGGCAAGGAATTCGCCGGAATGCAGTTCCGCATCCAGGTAAGCCCGCTGGACTGCACAGGCTGCGGCAACTGCGAACAGGTATGCCCGGCCAAAGGCAAAGCGCTTTTTATGAAACCGCTGGAAACTCAGGACATCCAAAACGCGAACTGGAAGTTTGCCACCACACTGCCCGAGGTTCGGCCCGAAAGCCTGGCTTCCATCAAAAACACGCAGGCCTGCAAACCGCTGTTTGAGTTCTCCGGCGCATGCGCGGGCTGCGGCGAAACGCCTTATGTGAAGCTCGCAACCCAGCTATTCGGCGACCGCATGATCATTGCCAACGCCACGGGCTGTTCCTCTATCTACGGCGGCAGCGCGCCGACCTGCCCCTATACCGTTAACGAAGAAGGCCACGGCCCCGCATGGGCGAACAGCCTGTTTGAAGACAACGCAGAATATGGCTTCGGCATGAACCTGGCCTACACCCAGCGCCGTGATAAGCTTGCCGAGACCGTGATGGCGCTTAAGGAGCACGACTGGACCGTGCCGGAACTGAAAGCCGCTTGCCAGGCTTGGCTGGATGCCATGAACGACGGCAACCTTTCCAAAACCACCGGCGCTGCGCTGCTTGCGGCCTGCAAGGAAGGCATCGAGGGCGGCTGCGACTGCGACGCGTGTAAGCTCGCCTGCACCGTAGTGGAAGAGGCTGATCTCCTGACCAAGAAATCCATTTGGATTCTCGGCGGCGACGGCTGGGCGTACGACATCGGATACGGCGGTCTGGATCACGTATTGGCGATGAACCAGGACGTCAACGTCCTCGTGCTCGACACCGAGGTGTACTCCAATACCGGCGGCCAGGCCTCCAAGGCCACGCCGACCGGCTCCACCGCGAAGTTCGCGGCAGCCGGCAAGCGCACCAAGAAAAAGGATCTGGGCATGATGGCTATGAGCTACGGCTACGTGTACGTCGCCTGCGTCGGCATGTCGGCCAACAACGCCCAGCTCATCAAGGCTATGAACGAAGCCGAGGCGTATCCAGGCCCGTCGCTGATCATCGCATACGCGCCATGCATCAACCACGGCATCAACATGACCAACTCCCAGGAAGAGATCAAGCGCGCCGTGGCCTCCGGCTACTGGACGCTCTACCGCTACAACCCGCTGCTGGCCGAGGAAGGCAAGAACCCGCTGACGCTGGACTCCAAGGAGCCGGACGGCACGTATCAGGACTTCATCAAGTCTGAGATCCGCTATTCGTCCCTGCAAAAGCAGTTCCCCGAAATCGCCAAGAAGCTGTTCGTTGACAGCGAGGCGGACGCGAAGCTGAAGTACGAAACGTACAAGAAGCTCGCCGAATAACGCAGACAGTTATGATAACCCTCTGCTGCGCTATCGGCAGCAGAGGGCAAGTGTCTCACTTACAATGCAGTAAGAATGAGTCCTTGCCCTCTTCGCTTTCTGGCATCTGAGGCGTTCTGAACAGTCTGTAAAACGTATTTCACCCCCCGCGTTAATGAACGCGGGGGTTTCGTATACAATAATTTCACGCTTTAACTTGACAGAGCATATGATCGTGGTTTATAATGCGCGCAAGGCAATGAAGGGAAGAGTACCTTCGGACCGTGCCTCAAAGAGAGCCGCAGGCGCTGGAAACGCGGCAGGCACCCCAAAGCGAAGAACGCCCCTGAGCATCCGCTTGAAACGCCGCAAGGCAGAGTAGACGCGGACGGGTACGCCCGATACAGCGGAGGGAAATGTAAGTTTCCGTCAACGAGAGGGCCGTATGGCCAACGCGGGTGGTACCGCGGAAGAGTAATTATCTTCCGTCCCAGAGTATGGGACGGAAGTTTTTTGTTTTCCAAAGGAGGGGATCGCCATGTACAGAACGGGGTATTGCGGCAGTTTCCGTAAGGAGCATATCGGGCAAAGAGCAACGGTGTGCGGCTGGGTGTACACGCGGCGCGATATGGGCGGCGTTATCTTCGTGGACGTACACGACCGTGAAGGTACTTTGCAAACGGTGCTGGATAAATCCATCGTCAACCCGGAAAGTTTCGTGCTTGCGGAACGCCTGCACAACCAGACTGTTGTGCAGATCACGGGCACGGTCCGCCACCGCGACGAGGAAACCTATAACCCGCTGATCCCGACCGGCGAGGTGGAACTTGCGGCCGAAAGCATGCAAATCCTTTCCGAGGCCGATACCTTGCCGTTTCCGATTGAAGACAGCGAAACCGTGCGCGAAGAATTGCGGCTGAAATACCGCTACCTCGATCTGCGGCGGCCGCATATGCTGAAAAACCTGCAGCTTCGCGCTAAAATACAGCGCGAAACCGAAAACATCCTGACGGACGACGGCTTTCTGAACGTCGATACGCCCATCATGTGCAAATCCACGCCGGAAGGCGCGCGCGACTATCTGGTGCCAAGCCGCATCCACCCGGGCACGTTTTACGCGCTGCCGCAGAGTCCGCAAATTTACAAGCAGCTGCTCATGGTTTCGGGCATCGACAAATACTACCAGGTCGCCCGGTGTTTCCGCGACGAAGACCTTCGCGCCGACCGCCAGCCGGAGTTTACGCAGGTGGATATCGAGTGCAGCTTCGTGCATCAGGAGGATATGCTGGATTATCTGGAAAGCCTGTTTACCAAGGTTTACGAACGTTCGATGGATCGCAGGCTGGAAATGCCGTTCAAGCGCCTGACCTGGCAGGAAGCCATGGACGTGTACGGAAACGATAAGCCGGATCTGCGATTCGATTTTCCCATCGTGGACGTATCGGACATCGCCGCTAAGTCCACCTTCACCGTGTTTAATGCCGCGCTGAAAGCGGGCGGGGTTGTGCGTGCCATCAACGTCAAAGGTGCGGGGAAAACGTTCACGCGCACCACAATCGAGCAGCTCACCAAATTCGCCATTGCAAACGGCGCCAAGGGTATGGCGTGGGTACTGTGCAAGGAAGACTGCGAGATCAACTCCATTCTGCCTAAATACTTCTCCGAAGACGTGTGGAGGCAGTTAGAACAGGCGACGGACCTGCAGGCGGGCGATTTCCTCTTGTTCTGTGCGGACGAACTGGACACCGTACGCAAAACACTGTCCGCCCTGCGTGTACGCTGCGCGGAACTGATGGACATGATCGACAGGCACGCATTCCAGTTCGCGCTGGTCACGGATTTTCCGATGTTTGAATATAAAAAGGATGAAAAGCGCTTCGCCGCCATGCATCATCCGTTCACGATGCCGTTTCTGGAGGATCTTGAGTTGATGGCGGACGACGCCACCAAAGCGCAGGTTCGCTCTCAGGCCTACGACGTGGTATTGAACGGCGTGGAGCTGGGCAGCGGCAGCGTGCGTATCCATCGCCATGATGTGCAAAGCATGGTGTTCGACGCGCTTGGCTTTTCCAAGGAGGAGGCCAAGGAGCGTTTCGGGTTCATGATGGGGGCGTTCCGCTATGGTACGCCGCCGCACGCGGGCTTTGCCTTCGGGCTGGATCGTTTCTGCATGCTGATGACGGGCGCAAGCTCCGTGCGCGAGGTGATCGCCTTTCCCAAGACCAAGGATGCGAGCTGCCTGATGACCGGCGCACCGGATTTTGTGGATCCCAAGCAGCTGGAGGAACTCAAGCTCGGCGTCAACGCGGCCGACGAGCTGCGCGAGGAGCACATCCAGCAGATGACGAGGGAAACGGTGCAGAATACGGCGCTGCTCAGTATGCTCAGTCTTTCGGCAAGCGACGAGCAGGCTTTGGATAAAGATTTTATCGGGATCGTGGAGTTCGCGGGCGAGCTTGAAACGCTTGAAAAAAAAGCGCCGCCCTTGACCTACGACCCGAAGCAGAAAAGCGTCAACGTCCGCCCGGACAAGGCGGGAGAAAGCTTTACCGTAGCGGACGTGCTGATGAACGCAAAGACCACGGTGAACAACTGCATTACTGTTCCAAAGACGTTTGAGTAGGGAGGTGGGAACTATGAAAGAGTATCAGACGATATGCCAAATGACGGTGAAAGAGCTTTCGGAAGCGCTGGGAAGCGGTGCGCTGAGCTCGGTGCAAATCACACAGGCCTGCCTGGATAACATTGCGGCGCAGGATGAGAAGATACACGCTTTTTTGGATGTGTATGGGGAATCCGCGCTTGCGGATGCCGCGCTAAGCGATGAGCGCCGCAAAGACGGCAAAAACCTGTCCAAACTCGACGGTATTCCCGTCGCTCTCAAGGATAACATGCTGGTTAAGGGCAGGGTGTGTACCTGCGCCTCGAAGATGCTTAAGGATTTTGTGTCGCCTTACGACGCGACGGTCACCGGGAAAATCAAAGCCGCCGGCATGCCGATCCTCGGCAAGCTGAACATGGACGAATACGCCATGGGCTCCTCTACCGAAAACAGCGCGTTCGGCGCGTGCCATAATCCCTGGGCGCTGCACCGCGTGCCGGGCGGGTCGTCCGGCGGGGTAGCCGCCGCGGTGGCGGCCGGCATGGTTCCGGTCGCGCTTGGCAGCGATACGGGCGGCAGCATCCGCCAGCCCGCGTCGTTTTGCGGCGTAACGGGCGTCAAACCCGCCTACGGCACGGTGAGCCGCTACGGACTGGTGGCGTTTGGCAGCTCTTTAGATCAGATCGGCCCGATTACAAAGACCGCCGAGGACGCCGCCTTGATGATGGAAGTTATCGCCGGGTATGACACGCACGACGCGACCAGCGACCAAACGATTCCAAACGATTTCTCTATTCAAACCGGCGAATCTCTGGCCGGGAAAACCATCGGCATGCCTTCGGAATGCTTCGGCGAAGGGCTATCTCCCACCGTGAACAAAGCCATCCAGAACGCCGCAAAGCAGCTTGAAAGCTTGGGGGCAAAGATCGTCGAAGTCAGCATCCCGTCCATCCGTTATGCGTTGTCTGCCTATTATGTGCTATCAAGCGCCGAAGCGTCCAGCAACCTGGCGCGGTTTGACGGCATTCGCTATGGCTACCGTACAGAACACTACGAGGATTTGGACGAATTGTACCGCAAAAGCCGCGAGGAGGGCTTCGGTCTGGAGGTCAAACGCCGCATCATGTTGGGTACGTTTGCGCTATCCAGCGGGTATCAGGATCAGTATTACTTGAAAGCGCAGCAGGCGCGCGATCTGCTGCGGCATGAATACACACAAGTACTGGAAAACTGCGACGCGATACTGACGCCCGTCGCGCCGACCGTAGCGTTTCGCCTTGGCGACAAGACCGACGATCCCATGGAGATGTACATGGGCGACCTGTACACCGTCACGGGGAACCTCACTGGTCTCCCCGCGGTCAGCGTGCCGTGCGGGCACGTGAAGGAAGACGGCGATACATTGCCTGTCGGCATGAGCCTCTTGGGCGCGAAAAACAACCTGCAAACGCTGCTGTCCATCGCCGATACCTACGAAAGGCAATTCAAACCCAACGCCGGAATACGGCCCTATGAACAGTTCAAAGGGGGTGCCGCTTTATGAGTTGGGAAATGGTCATAGGACTTGAAACCCACGTGGAACTGCAAACGGAGAGCAAGGTCTTCTGCTCGTGCAAGGCGGAATTCGGCGCGGAACCGAACACCAATGTGTGTCCCGTATGCATGGGGCTGCCCGGCGCGCTGCCTGTGTTCAACGAGCAGGTGCTGCATTATGCGGCCAAAGCCGGGTTTGCGCTCAACTGCAACGTACACCACCGCAGCCGCTTCGACCGCAAAAACTATTTTTACCCCGATCTGCCCAAAGCCTACCAGATCAGCCAGTTTTACAAGCCCATCTGCGAAAACGGCTGGCTGTCGGTGCAGACCTCGCAGGGAGAGAAGAAGATCGGCATCACGCGCATCCATATTGAAGAGGACGCGGGCAAGCTTCTGCACGACGAGAAAAACGGTACGCTGCTGGATATGAACCGCTGCGGCGTGCCGCTGATCGAGATCGTATCCGAACCGGATATGCGCTCCGCCGAAGAGGCGGTCGCGTATCTGCGCAAGATCCGCGCCATCCTTACCTACATCGGCGTCAGTGACTGCCGGATGAACGAAGGCAGCCTGCGCTGCGACGTGAACCTCTCCATCCACCAGCCGGATGAGCCTTTCGGTATCCGTACGGAGATGAAGAACCTGAACTCATTCCAAAGCGTGGAACGTGCCATCAAGGCCGAGTATGAGCGCCAGGTGGCGGCGATCGAAGCCGGGGAAGAGATTATACAGGAAACCCGGCGCTATGATCAGAAAACCGGCAAGACCTCCAGTATGCGCCGAAAGGAAAACTCTTCCGATTATCGCTATTTTCCCGATCCTGACCTGCCGGAAGTCCGCCTGACCGACGAACAGATAACAGAAATCAAATCGGAGATTCCGGTACTGCCTGACGCACGCAGGGAAGCGTATATGCGGGATTACGGCCTAACCGCCTACGCGGCCGAACAGCTGACCAGCGAGCGCTGGCTTGCGGATTACTTCGAGCATGCGGCGAAGGAGGCCAAATCCGCCGTCAGCGTGGCAAACCTCTTGCAGGGCGAGGTGTTCGCAATCCTCTCCGCCAGAGCGGCCGATGCGGAAAAGAACGGCCGGCAGGCCGTAGAAGGTGCGGAATCGCTGCCCATTGCGGCCGGACACCTGGCCAAACTCAGCGATCTTCTGGTGGACGGACGTGTGAACAGCTCCACCGGAAAAAAGATCCTCGCCGAGATGTTTGTATCCGACTGCGATCCGGAAGCCTACGCGCAGGCGCATTCCCTGTTTGCCGTATCCGACGACGCGGTGCTCACAAAGGCGGTTGAGACGGTACTTTCACAGAACCCCGATATGGTGGAAAGCTTCAAAAATGGTAAAGTCACCGTGGCGCGCGCACTGATGGGAAAGGCCATGGCCGCGACCAAGGGCAAAGCCGATCCCGAGCGGCTTTCGGCGCTTTTACACGATGCGCTGGAACGGCTTTAAGGGCTCGGACTGCAATTGACAACGCAGACAGGGCATGCTAAACTCGTGGAACAATCAGGCGGAAGGCAGGGGAACGCTATGGTTCGTGTAGGTATCATCGGGGCGACAGGCATGGTGGGGCAGCGCTTTATACTGCTTTTAAAAGATCATCCGTGGTTTCAAATCACTTGTCTGGCGGCAAGCAAACGCAGCGCGGGCAAACCGTACCGCGAAGCCGTGCAAGGCCGCTGGGCGTTCAAATCGACTCCGATTCCAAAGGCTGTCGCCGACATGCCCGTCATGGACGCCGGAGACATCCAGGCAATTAAAGAAAAGGTGGATTTTGTTTTCTGCGCCATCGCGCTGTCAAAATCCGAAACCCGCGCCCTGGAAGACACTTACGTGAAAGCGGAAATTCCCGTTATCAGCAACAACAGCGCCTGCCGCGGACTGGACGACGTTCCCATGATGATTCCCGAAATCAACGGCAGTCACGTACAGGCGATCGAAGCGCAAAAGAAACGGCTTGGCACCAAACGCGGGTTTATCGCGGTCAAGCCCAATTGCAGTATTCAAAGCTATGTTCCGGCGATCTGGCCGCTTTTGCAGTTTGAACCGCTGGAAATGATCGTTTGTACCTATCAGTCCATCAGCGGCGCCGGGAAGACGTTTGAAACATGGCCCGAAATGATCGACAACTGCAATCCACTCATTCTCGGTGAGGACGAGAAAAGCGAGATCGAACCGATGAAAATTTTCGGCTCGGTCGTCGACGGCCACATCGTGAATGCTTCTTTGCCGGTCATCAGCGCGCAGTGCGTGCGCGTACCCTGCACCGACGGCCATCTGGCGGCGGTCAGCGTGAAGTTCAGAAAGAAACCGACAATCGAACAGATATTGGAGTGCTGGAAGACCGCCAAACCTGCGACTGACGGAATGGGCCTGCCTTCCAGCCCCGCGCAATTCTTGAAGTATATGGATGAACCGGATCGTCCGCAAACGCGCCTGGACCGTGATTTTGGAAACGGTATGGGCATTACCATCGGTAGGCTGCGTGAGGACGCCGTGCTGGATTACAAGTTCGTGTGCTTAAGCCACAACACCGTGCGCGGTGCGGCGGGCGGCGGTCTGCTCAGCGCGGAATACCTGCACAAGCTGGGCTATCTCTAAAGGGAGCGAAACTATGGCTGCGATTTTCAAGGGCAGCGGCGTTGCGCTGGTAACGCCGTTTCAAAACGGCAAAGTGGATATTGACGCCGTAAGGCGTCTTGTGGAAATGCAGATCAAAGCCGGCACGGCTGCGCTTATCGTCTGCGGTACGACCGGAGAACCGGCGACCATGACCGCAGACGAATGCGAGTTGGTGGTCCGCACCTGCTGTGAAACAGCAAACGGTCGCACCGCGATTATCGCCGGAACCGGCTGCAACGACACCCGGCACGTGATCGAAACAGCAAAGCGCTACGAAGGGCTTGGCTGCACGGCGCAGCTCGTGGTGACGCCTTACTACAACAAAACAAATCAGGAGGGCCTGTACCGCCACTTCATGACTATCGCTGACGAAACGGAACTCCCGATCGTTGTCTATAACGTGCCGACACGCACGGGTATCGATATCCAGCCGGAACTTTTGCAAAGGCTGATACAGAATGAAAAATTCGTGGGCTTGAAGGAATCAAGCTACGATTATCCTACCATCATCGAGAAATTCGCGGTTGTCAGGGGTACGCGGGTCGCCATGTATTCCGGCAATGACGATATGAACTACGCGCTGTTATCGCTTGGCGGTCAGGGTACAATCTCGGTCGCGGCGAACTTCATCCCGGAAAAACTCTTTGCTATGGTCGACGCGTTTTTCCGGGGAGATACAGAAGCGGCGCTGAAGCAGCAGATGGCGCTGATGCCCATCAACCGCGCGCTGTTCAACGAAGTCAATCCCATTCCCGTCAAAGCGGCAATGGAAATATTGGGCCTGTGCGGCGGAGAACTGCGGCTGCCCTTGTATGAAATCAGCGGCTGCAACCGGAACAGACTGATGGACGCACTCAAAGGCCTGGGCCTTGTGTAGGAGACGGGACGCATGAAAATCATTATCAGCGGAGCGCTTGGGCGCATGGGAAAAGAGCTGACCCAGGCCGCGAAAGCTTCCGGCCTTGAAATCGTCTGCGGCGTGGACGCGGCCGTTCAGGTGCAGCCGGACAGCTTCCCGATGGTACGCAGCTATCAGCAGATCGAAGGCAAGGCAGACGTGCTGATCGATTTTTCCGTCGCGGACAACCTCGACGCGCTGCTGAACTACGGCCTAAAAACAGGGACGCCGCTGGTGCTTTGCGTAACCGGGTATTCCAAGCAGCAGCTCACGCAAATTCAAAAGACATCCGAAGCGATCCCCATTTTGCAGAGCGCAAACATGAGCTTCGGCGTGCATGTGCTTGCGCAGCTCGCCGCCATAGCCGCGCGTGTGCTCAAGGATGATTTTGATATCGAAATCGTAGAAAAACACCATAACCGCAAGGTGGACAGCCCCAGCGGAACCGCGCTGATGCTTTCCGAAGCGATCCGCAAGGAACGTGTTTGGCTGTCGCCGGTGTTCGGCCGCCACGGCAAAACGGGGGAGCGGCGCACCAATGAAATCGGTATCCACGCGGTACGCGGCGGAACCGTATCCGGTGAGCACGAGGTCGGCTTCTACGGCGACGGCGAGGAGATTATCCTCACGCACCGTGCGGAAAACCGCGCACTGTTCGCCAGGGGCGCGCTGCGCGGCGCGGCGTTTTTAATCCATCAGCCGGCGGGCTTGTACTCGCTCAAGGATGCCGTGGCCGACAGCCTGAAAAAGGGATAATCATTACTGTCTTCGCAATATAAACAAAAAAGGATGAAGCGATCGCTCCATCCTTTTTGATTGCGGAAATGCTTATGTTTCCATAATGATCGGAAGGATCATCGGGTTGCGTTTGATCTTTTCAAAGATATAGCGGTGGAGCTCGTCTTTGATGCGGTTCTTCATGGTCTGCCACTCGCTGCCGTCGAGGCTGGAGTAGCTGGCAATGATGAAGCGCGTCAGTTCGCGGGCGTTTTCGATAATATCCTCGCTCTCGCGCACGTACACAAAGCCGCGGCTGACGATATCCGGGCCGCTGACGAGTTTGCCTGCGTCGCGGTCGATCGCCATGACGACAATAATTAGGCCGTCCTCGCTCAAGTGCTTGCGGTCGCGCAGCACCACGTTTCCAACGTCGCCGATGCCCAGGCCGTCTACCAATATTCCGCCTGTCGGCACGATGCCGGTGATCGCAAGACTGTCCTCGCTCATTTCAATCACCTGGCCGCGTTCCGGAATGATGATGTTTTCGCTGGGCGTGCCGACGGATTCGGCAAGCTCCGCATGCTGCCAGAGCTTGGAGTAATCGCCGTGAATCGGGACGAAGTACTTGGGCTTTAGCAGCACGTGCAGAAGCTTCAGCTCTTCCTGGCAGGCATGGCCGGATACGTGGACCTCCGCGATCTGCCCGTAAATAACGTTCGCGCCGCAGCGGTATAACTGATTGATGACGCGCGCGATGGGCTTTTCGTTACCGGGGATGGGGCTTGCGGAGATGATGACCATATCCGTTGGCTTAATCTGCAGCTTGCGGTGCTCGCCGTAGGCCATGCGGGTCAGACCCGCCATGGCTTCGCCTTGGCTGCCGGTGGTGATGATCAAAAGCTCTTCGTCGGCGTAGTTGTTCAGGTCGTCGATATCCACAAGGTTTTCGGACGGGATTGTCAGTTCGTCGATTGACATTGCCACACGGGAGACGTTAACCATGCTGCGGCCGACGAAACATACCTTGCGCCCGAATAAAGCGCCGGAATCCACCACCATTTGAATGCGGTGGATGTTGCTTGCGAACATCGCCACAAAAACGCGGCCCTTGGCCTGCTGGAACTGGTCGATGAAGGTTTGGGAGATGCGGGTCTCGCTCATGGTGTAGCCTTTGCGTTCGACGTTGGTCGAATCGCACATAAACGCGAGCACACCCTTTTTCCCAAGTTCCGCAAAAGTTGCCAGATCGGTTACGTCGCTTTTAATGGGCGTGTAGTCAATCTTGAAATCGCCTGAAAATACCACCGTTCCCGCGGGGCAGGTGATGGCAAGCGATACAGCGTCGGCAATGGAATGGTTGACGTGAACGAACTGGACGGAAAAGCATCCGGCCTGTACCACGTCCGGCGGTTTGACAACGTTGAGCTGCACACCGGACAGGCGGTGTTCCTTCAGTTTCAGGTCGATCAGCGCCAGGGTCAGCTTTGTGCCGAAAAGCGGCACAGGAACCTGCCTGAGCACATAAGGGGTTGACCCGATGTGGTCCTCGTGTCCGTGGGTGATAAACATACCGCGGATTTTTTCCCTGTTTTTAATCAGATAGGATACGTCCGGGATCACCAGATCCACACCCAGCATATTTGCCTCGGGGAAGATGGATCCGCAATCGACCACGATAATATCGTCGCCGTATTCAACCACGGTAATGTTTTTGCCGAACTCGTCAACGCCGCCGAGCGGAATAATTTTCAGCTTCGTTTGCGCAGCGTCCGTCATAGAATGACCTCCTTTATGCTGCGGGATTGCCTGCGCCCGAAAAAAGACAAATGCTTTTGAAAGCGTATGCTTCTTTACAGCGCAAGAATACTCCGTATGTTAATGTAAATGGCATACCGTGTTCAATCGCCATTTCTATAAACAGCCCATTGCCATGGGCATACTATACGATTATCGGCAAACGGTTCGCACTTATATATTAACAACGGCATTATATCATAAGAATCTGGAAAAGAATAGAAAGAAATCTCAAACGATATGATTTTGTCATAACCTAACAGGGAACACGGTGATTTGCTGTGCTCTTATATCAGGATACCCCGCATCCGAGGTCTTCACCCGTAGGTATATCCGGATAAACGTCTGTAATTCTAGGCGACCAGCCGGGTTTTTTGGATAAACGTTTGTCAATTGCGTAAAGTGTTACAAATGATACGGCAAGACCGAGCACCGCGCCAAGGATGGTAATCAGATCGTTTCCGGCGCCAAGAAGCCATCCGAGCAGCAACCCTAAAAGCAGCCCGGCAAGCGGGATAATGTACACCAGCGCCGTAGCCTGCACAAAGCGGTTTTCCGGTAATTCCACACGCACCCACTCGCCGACGTTGCGGTCGGAGGGCAGGGTGACCTCGCTGTTTTTACTGCCATAGCCGCAGGCGTGGCAGTTGCCGCAGGCTTCCGGCCGTTCAAACCGGATGGTGACCATACCGGATTTCTCGTTTTTATCCGTGATTTGACCAAATTTGATCATGACGATCCTCCGTTATATACAATGCACGAATACAGTCCGCGAATTTACAGTAAACACTTGACTATAGACAGGTTTGGTGATAAAATATAAAATTGCATTAGTATCGTCTGTTCGCGTCCGGCAATACTCCTGCAAACTGTATTTTACAGCGAGATTTGATAAAAATCAACTGTGAAATATCTGTGGCGGGAAGCGCGACAGTCGGTCCGGTGCAAGAACATGAGGGGTGATAGCATTTATGGTGCATGAGGTTCAAATGGGGAAACTGAGAAAGCGCATGAGCTTCTCACGCATTGAAGAAGTTTTGGATATGCCAGATCTTATAGAAGTGCAAAAGAACAGTTATCGACGCTTCCTGCAAGAAGACCTCCGCGAGGTGCTAGCCGATGTCTCACCGATCAATGATTATACGGACAATCTGGTACTCGAATTCGTAGATTATTCCCTTGACGAACCCAAGAACAGCGTAGAACGCTGCAAAGAACGCGACATGACCTATGCCGCGCCGCTTAAGGTATTCGCGCGCCTGAAAAACCGCGAAACAGGCGAGATCAAGGAATCCGACGTTTTTATGGGCGATTTTCCGCTGATGACCGAGCACGGCACGTTTGTCATCAACGGCGCAGAGCGCGTCATCGTAAGCCAGCTCGTACGTTCTCCCGGCGTGTATTATTCCGACTCGATCGATAAAACGGGCAAGCACCTGTTTTCCACAACCGTAATCCCAAACCGCGGCGCCTGGCTGGAATTTGAAACGGATTCCAACGACGTCCTTTGGGTGCGTATCGACCGCGCGCGCAAACTGCCCATCACGGTACTCCTGCGCGCCCTTGGATACGGAACGGATTCGGACATCATCAACCTCCTTGGCGAGGAAGAACGGCTGATGTCCACTCTGCAGCGCGGCGACAACGCGCAAAACCAGGACGAAGGCCTTATCGAAATTTATAAAAGACAGAAGCCCGGCGAGCCGCCGACGCGCGACAGCGCCCAGAGCTTATTAAACTCGCTGTTTTTCGATCCCAAGCGCTATGATCTGATGCGCGTGGGCCGCTACAAGTTTAATAAGAAGCTTTCCATTGCCAAGCGTATTCAGGAGCAGGTCGCGGCCGAGGATATTGTCAGCCCTCAGGACGGCGAAGTCTTCGTGAAGGCCGGCAAGAAGATCGACAAGGAAACCGCCAAAGCGATTCAGAATGCGGGCATCAATTCCGTAACGGTCAAACTGGAAAACCGGACGCTGAAAGTAGTCGGCAACCACTTTGTGGAAGCCAACGAATACCTGCCCTTTGATCCCAAGGAAGTCGGCGTGCTGGAAATGGTACACTATCCGACCCTGAAGGCAATCCTGGACGCCTGCGGCGACAATCAGGAGCTTTTGCGGCAGACCGTGATCGACAATTTAAATAACCTGGTACCTAAGCGCATCTTGACGGACGACGTGGTCGCGGCGGTCAGCTATCTGCTGGGTCTGCCGTACGGCGTCGGGCACACGGACGATATCGATCACCTGGGTAACCGCCGCCTGCGCAGCGTAGGGGAGCTTTTGCAAAACCAGATTCGTATCGGCCTTTCCCGACTGGAACGCGTGGTACGCGAGCGCATGGCCATTCAGGACGCCAACGACGTACGTCCCGGCGAACTGATCAATATCCGCCCGGTCAGCGCGGCGATTAAAGAGTTTTTCGGTTCATCCCAGCTTTCGCAGTTCATGGATCAGCCTAATCCGCTTGCGGAGCTCACGCACAAGCGCCGCTTGTCGGCGCTCGGCCCCGGCGGATTGAACCGCGACCGCGCTTCGTTTGAAGTCCGCGACGTGCATTACAGCCACTACGCCCGTATCTGTCCCATCGAGACGCCAGAAGGCCCCAACATCGGTCTGATCGGCTCGCTGGCGACCTATGCCCGCATTAACGAGTACGGCTTCATCGAAGCCCCGTACCGCCGTGTGGACAAGAAAACGGGCCGTGTGACCGAAGAAATCGTCTATATGACCGCCGACGAGGAAGACTTTTACAAAGTCGCCCAGGCTAACGAGCCGCTCAAGGACAACGGCGAGTTTGTGCACGAGCGCGTCACGGTCCGCGACAAGTCCGAAATCATCGAAGTGCACGCCGATCAGGTTGACTTCATCGACGTCAGTCCCCGGCAGGTGGTATCCGTCGCGACGGCGATGATTCCGTTCCTGGAGAACGACGACGCCAACCGCGCGCTGATGGGTTCCAACATGCAGCGCCAGGCCGTGCCGCTGTTAACGCCGGAAGCGCCTATTATCGGCACAGGCATGGAATACAAAGCCGCGCAGGATTCCGGCGTGGTCGTGATCGCCAAGGAAGACGGCGTCATCAAGAAAGTTGCCGGCGACCAGGTAATCCTGGCGGACAAGCATAACGAAGAGCATACCTACCATTTACAGAAATTTGCCCGAAGCAACCAGGGCACCTGCATCAACCAGCGCCCCCGCGTCAAGTTGGGCCAGAAGATTGATAAAGGCGACCTGATCGCCGACGGCCCCTCGACGGAGCTTGGCGAAATTGGCCTTGGCCGCAACGTGCTTATCGGGTTCATGTCCTGGGAAGGTTATAACTTCGAGGACGCCATCCTGATCAGCGAAGAGCTGGTGCGCGACGACAAGTACACCTCCATCCATATTGAAGAGTTCGAGTCCGAGGCCCGCGAAACAAAACTGGGTTCGGAAGAAATCACCCGTGATATCCCCAACGTCGGCGAAGACGCCGTCAAGGATCTGGACGAGTTTGGCGTTGTACGCATCGGCGCGGAAGTCCAGGCGGGCGATATCCTGGTCGGCAAAGTGACGCCCAAGGGTGAAACCGATCTGACCGCGGAAGAACGCCTGCTGCGCGCGATCTTCGGTGAAAAAGCGCGCGAGGTGCGCGATACAAGCTTGCGCGTACCGCACGGCGAAGGCGGCATCGTGGTAGACGTGAAGACCTTCACCCGCGAAAGCAAGGATGAATTAAGCCCCGGCGTCAACGAAATGGTCCGCGTCTACATCGCCCAGAAGCGCAAGATCAGTGTCGGCGACAAGATGGCAGGCCGCCACGGCAACAAGGGCGTCGTCAGCCGTATCCTGCGGCAGGAGGACATGCCCTTCATGCCCGACGGCACGCCGCTGCAAATCGTACTCAACCCGATGGGCGTGCCTTCGCGCATGAACATCGGCCAGGTGCTGGAAGTGCACCTCGGCTTTGCGGCCAAGGCGCTGGGTTTCCATGTGGCGACCCCGGTGTTCGACGGCGCGCATTACTCCGAGATCACCGAATGGCTGGAAAAAGCCGGCAAGAATACGGACGGCAAAACAGTTCTGTATGACGGCCGCACCGGCGAGGCCTTTGAAAACCGCGTGACGGTCGGCATTATGTACTTCTTAAAACTCCACCACCTGGTAGACGATAAGATGCATGCGCGTTCCGTCGGCCCGTACTCGCTGGTCACCCAGCAGCCGCTGGGCGGCAAGGCGCAGTTCGGCGGCCAACGTTTCGGCGAGATGGAAGTCTGGGCGCTGGAGGCCTACGGCGCGGCCAATACCCTGCAGGAAATCCTCACCGTTAAGTCCGACGATATTGTCGGCCGCGTGAAGACCTACGAGGCGATCGTCAAGGGCACGAACATCCCGTCTCCGGGCGTTCCGGAAAGCTTTAAAGTGCTTTTGAAGGAACTGCAATCCTTGGCGCTTGACATCCGTGTGATGGACGCCATGAAGAACGAAATCATCATCCGTGAGCTGGACGACGACGACACTGAAGAAATCACCATGCCGGTTCGCAACGTGGAACGCGAGCATGAGGACGTCGCCATTGAACAGGAAGATCTGGAAGAGCCGATCGATGAAGAGGTTCTTGAGGATATCGACTTTATCGAAGACGACGATCTGGATGATTTCAACATGGATCTGGACGACGATCTGGAAATCGACTTGGATGGGGAAGACGATCAGAAACAGGGCGATGAACCTGCGGACGATCCTGACAAGGACGAGTAAATTCGCAGTACAGCCGTTATGAATCCCCAATCCTAAGGATTGTTTATTACCCGAAAGGAGTGTCAAACTTTGTTTGAACTTACGAATCTTGATTCGATACAGATAGGAATGGCGTCGCCGGAAAAGATCCTCAACTGGAGCTTTGGTGAAGTTTCAAAGCCCGAAACCATCAACTACCGCACCTTGAAACCCGAGCGGGACGGACTGTTCTGCGAACGCATTTTCGGGCCGACGAAGGACTGGGAATGCAACTGCGGTAAATATAAAAGAATCAAATTCAAAGACAAGAACAAGATCTGCGACAAATGCGGCGTACAGGTGACCCGTGCCAAGGTCCGCCGTGAACGCATGGGCCATATCCAGCTTGCGGCGCCCGTCAGCCACATCTGGTATTTCAAAGGAATTCCAAGCCGTATGGGCATGCTTCTGGATATCAGCCCGCGCGCGCTTGAAAAGGTGCTGTATTTTGCCAGCTTCATCGTGCTCGATCCCGGCGATGCCAAGCAGACGGGGCTTAAAAAGCACGAGCTGATCACCGACGCCAAGTACCGCGAACTGGAAGCGCAGTTTGGCAAGGGTTCGTTCCGTGCCGGCATGGGCGCCGAGGCTGTCAAGGAAATGCTGCTACAGCTCGACCTGGACGAAATCAGTGAAAAGCTGAAAAAAGAGATCGCCGAGCTTGTGGAAAAAGAACGCGACCGCGATACCGAAGGCCAGAAGCGCTCCCGCGCCGTCAAGCGCCTGGAAGTGGTCGAGGCATTCCGCCAAAGCGGCAACCGCCCCGAGTGGATGATTCTGGACGTCGTGCCGGTTATCCCGCCGGATCTGCGCCCCATGGTGCAGCTGGACGGCGGCCGTTTCGCCACCAGTGACTTAAACGACCTCTACCGCCGCGTGATTAACCGCAATAACCGCCTGAAGAGACTGTTGGAGCTTGACGCGCCGGATATCATTGTCCGCAATGAAAAGCGCATGTTGCAGGAAGCCGTGGACGCGCTGATCGATAACGGCCGCCGCGGCCGCGCCGTAACCGGCCCGGGCAACCGCGCGCTCAAATCGCTGTCCGACCTTCTGCGCGGCAAGCAAGGGCGTTTCCGCCAGAACCTGCTGGGCAAGCGCGTGGACTACTCCGGCCGTTCGGTTATCGTGGTTGGTCCGGAGCTCAAGCTTTACCAGTGCGGTCTGCCCAAGGAGATGGCGCTGGAGTTGTTCAAACCCTTCGTCATCGAGCGCCTGGTCGCGCTGAAATACGCACATCACGGCAAGAACGCCAAACGCATGGTGGAAAAAGGCCGTCCCGAAGTCTGGGACATCCTTGAAAACGTCATTAAAGAACATCCGGTGCTTTTAAACCGCGCACCTACGCTGCACCGCCTTGGCATTCAGGCGTTTGAGCCGGTTCTGGTCGAAGGACGCGCCATCAAGCTGCATCCGCTAGTCTGTACCGCGTACAACGCCGACTTTGACGGCGACCAGATGGCCGTGCACGTACCGCTGTCCATGGAGGCGCAGGCCGAGGCCCGCTTCCTGATGCTTGCACACAACAATATCCTCAAACCCCAGGATGGCAAACCCGTCATGTCGCCCTCGCAGGATATGGTTATCGGATGTTATTACCTGACGATGACTTATCCCAAACGCGAAGACCTGGAGCCCAAGGATATCCCCGTATTCTCCAATTACGACGAGGCCATGATGGCCTACCAGACCAGCAACATTACCCTGCAGCAGCCTATCCGCGTGCGCGTTACCCGCTCTTTCGAGGCGGAAACCGCGACCCGGATTATCGACTGCACGCTGGGCATGCTGATCCTCAACGAAGTCATTCCGCAGGATATCGGCCGCAAGCCGCGCACGAATCTGGAAGAGATGTTCGCGCTGGAAGTGGATACCCTCTGCGGTAAAAAAGATCTTGGTAAAATTGTGGACCAGGTTTATCAGCAGCACGGCATTCATATCACAGCGGAAGTGCTGGACGCCATGAAAGCGCTCGGGTTCAAATACTCCACGCGCGGCGCCATCACCGTTTCGGTCGCTGATATCAAAGTCCCGGCGCAGAAAGCGGAAATGTTGGACGAAGCCGAGGAACAGGTCACCGAGATCAACGACAACTATTTCATGGGCATGCTCTCCGAGGACGAACGCTACCGCGCCGTCATCGAGGTGTGGAGCTCCACAACCGCCAAACTCAGGAATATGATCCTGCCCGGCTTGGACGAGCGCAACCCCATCCGCATGATGACAGACTCCGGCGCGCGCGGCAGCGCGTCGCAGATCGCACAGCTTGCCGGTATGCGCGGATTGATGGCGTCGCCTTCAGGCAAAACCATCGAGCTTCCCATCCGCGCCAACTTCCGCGAAGGCCTGTCGGTGCTTGAATTCTTCCTTTCCTCGCACGGCAGCCGCAAATCGCTGGCCGATACCGCGCTGCGTACGGCCGACTCCGGCTACCTGACCCGCCGCCTGGTGGACGTGTCCCAGGAAGTCATCGTACGCGAACAGGATTGCTTCACGCATGGCAGTGAAAAAGTACGCGGCATCACGCTGGAAGAGATCTCCATCAATAACCAGGTCATCGAAAGCCTGGAGGACAGGCTGATCGGCCGCGTGGCGGCGGAAGATATCGTCGATCCCAAGACCGGCGAAATCCTCGTAGCGCTTAACGAACTGATTACCAACCAGAAAGCCAAGACCATTGTCAACGCCGGAGTGAAAAAAGCGCAGGTCAGAAGCGTGCTCACCTGCCGTAACGAAACGGGCGTCTGCGCCCGCTGCTACGGCGCGAACCTTGCTACGGGCGAGCCTGTGGATGTAGGCGAAGCGGTCGGCATTGTGGCGGCGCAGGCCATCGGCGAGCCGGGCACACAGTTGACCATGCGTACGTTTCACACCGGCGGCGTTGCCGGCGGCGACGATATCACCCAAGGTCTTCCCCGCGTGGAAGAGCTGTTCGAGGCCCGCAAGCCCAAGCGCGATGCGATCCTCGCCGAAATCAGCGGCAAGGTTTCCATCGGTGAAAACAAACGCAAGCGCGAGGTCATCGTCACCAATCAAGACGATCCTACCGAACAGAAATCCTACTCCATCAACTACGGCAGCCGCCTGAAGGTGGAAGAAGGCCAGATGGTGGAAGCGGGAGACGAGCTGATCGAAGGCTCCATCAACCCGCACGACCTGCTGCGTATTCTCGGCGTGAAAGCCGTGCAGGATTACCTCCTTCGCGAGGTGCTTAGCGTTTACCGCCAGCAAGGCGTGAATATCTCCGATAAGCATATCGAGATCATCGTCCGCCAGATGCTCAGGAAAGTCCGCGTGGAAGACTGCGGCGACACCAGCCTGCTGCCAGGCGCGCTTGTGGATATCTTCCGCTTTGAGGAAGCCAACCGCGAGCCCATTGAAGCGGGTCTGCGGCCGGCGATCGCCAAGCGTATCCTGCTGGGTATCACTAAGGCCTCGCTTGCAACGGAAAGCTTCCTCTCAGCCGCATCCTTCCAGGAAACCACGCGCGTACTGACCGACGCCGCTATCAAAGGCAAGGTCGATCCGCTGCTTGGCCTGAAGGAGAACGTTATCATCGGCAAACTGATTCCCGCAGGAACGGGCATGCCGAGGTACAAGGATATCGAACTCGTCGAAAACTTCTAATCAGCCTTTCCATAAACCCCCATCTGCGGTGTCAGCTGATTGCGACCTCGTTCTGCGTTCCGCTTGAACGAGGTTACACCATTCGTTTCCTTCGGAAACTCGGTGGCTAGTCGGCTTCGCCTCCCTATTAGGATGGCAAGGGGCGTCACTTACAGATGAGTAAGCTTCGCCTCTTGCCACCTTTGCTTCCTAGCGGATGGGGCTTTCTAAAAATGCTGATTCTATTAAAAGTCAATGGTTGATTGACTTACACTATCCATCGGAGGCATTTATGGCATATCGCGCGCTGTACCGGGAATGGAGGCCGAACGTCTTTGCCGACGTCATCGGCCAGAACGCCGTGGTGAAAACGCTGCTGAGGCAGATCACAACCGGAAGGATTGCGCATGCGTACCTGTTTTGCGGTTCCAAGGGAACTGGCAAAACGACGCTCGCCAAGATCATGAGTCGTGCCGTTAACTGCCTGCGGCCCAACGACGGCGAACCCTGCGGCGTGTGCGAGGTGTGCAAGGCCATTCTTTCGGAAAGTACGCTGGACGTGCTGGAACTTGACGCGGCCAGCAACAATTCCGTGGATAACGTCCGCGATCTTTTAGAGCAGGTGCGTTATCCGGCGCAGCTCGGCAAGTATAAGGTATATATCATTGACGAAGTGCACATGCTGTCTACGGCGGCGTTTAACGCTCTGCTAAAGACGCTTGAAGAACCACCGGAGCACGTGGTGTTTATTCTGGCGACAACCGAGCCGCAGCGCATTCCGGCCACGATTTTAAGCCGGGTACAGCGCTTTGATATCTCCCGCATCCCCGCAGCGCTGATTCAGCAGCGCATGGAGCTGGCGCTGGAACGCCTGATAATTGCCGCAGAGCCGGAAGCGCTGCAAATGATATCGCGGGCGGCGGAAGGCGCGATGCGCGACGCCTGGAGCATTCTGGACATGGCGGTATCCGCCGCTGTGGATGATCGCATCACGGCGGAGATCGTGCGTGATATTCTGGGCGCGGCCGACAAGGATTTCCTGTTCGGGTTTGCAGACGCGCTGGCCGAAAGAGATACACGCGCCGTTATGGAACTGATCGACCAACTGATCCGCGCCGGATTTGAAGCACAGGTCTTCCTACGCGAGCTGACGCGCCATCTGCGCGCTTTATTGATCGTTAAAGTCGTGGAAAAAGACGCCGCCGCGCTGCTGCAGAGCACTGGGGAAGACGAGAAACGCTACCGCGAACAAGCCGTGAAGTTCTCCCAGGAACGCCTGATCCGCATGATGAACGGCCTGATGACGGCCGACAGCGAGCTGCGCTACGCATCCTCGCCGCGAATTGGACTTGAAATCGCCGCGCTGAAAGCCTGCCGGGACGAAGCGGGGGAGGACAACACCGCGCTTGCGGAACGCGTGGCAGAGTTGGAAATTAAAATTACTTCATTGCCTAAAATAGCAGCGATGAAGCCGGAGGCGGTGAGCGCTCCGCAAATCAAAATGCCGCAGCCGGAAACGCAAGCAGAAAAGCCGGAAGTTCCATCATCGGAATCGCCTGTGGAGGAAACACCGGAAACGGACGAACAATCCACCGGAACAAAAGCGCCGGACATCGAAAAGCAGCCGATTTATAACGACGCGGATATTTGGAAAGCTGCCATGAAACAGCTCGCCGCATCGCAGCCAGCGATCTACGGTCTGCTCAAGAGGGAGCATTTTCTGGGCGAACACGGCGGCGTGTTCCGCGTCCGCGTCGCGCAGAGCCGGAAGGATTTCTCATACTTAAACCTCAGAAAACCCGAAAAAGCGGACGCTATCGCCAGTGCGCTTACCAATGTTGCCGGCCGGCCGGTAGGCTTTGAAGCGGTGCTCGAAGGAAGCGCGGAGACAAGAACCGACGTCCGCGAGAGTATACAGACGCTTGCCGATGCGGTCGGCCGCGATCTACTGCAGATCGACGATACGGAGGACTGAGTTGAAACGCTATACCGGTCAAAGCAAAAAACGGAAGGTTCCGGCTGTTCAGCATAAAAAAGATCTTGGACAGCATTTTTTATACGATATGGATCTTCTGCGTTCGCTGGTAAAGAAAGCAAACGTCACGGCGGGGGATAACGTGCTGGAAATCGGCCCCGGAGCCGGTACGCTGACCCGTGCGCTTTTAGAGACGGGTGCGCATGTCGCTGCCGTCGAGGTGGACGACGCGCTGCTGCCCGCTCTGTTGCTGTTGCGGGAGGAGTTTCAAACCCTGACGGTGATCAAAAGCGATATCCGCAGGGTCGATCTTCGTAACCTGCCGTTCGACGGAGAATTCACCGTAGTCGCCAACATACCGTACAGCATCACATCCCAGATATTTGATCTGTTCTGGGGGAAGAACCTTCCGGTACGGCAAATATCGGTTATGGTGCAAAAGGAGGTGGCGGATAAACTGACCGCCACTCCCGGGAACAAGGCTTTTGGCCTGATGAGCGTACGCTGCCGATATTACTGCGATCCGCAAATCGCAGCGCAGGTTCCGGCAAAGGCTTTCACGCCGCCGCCTAAGGTGGACAGCGCTTTTGTCACGCTTGCGTTTCGAAAAATACCTCCTGTACAAGTGGAGGACGAACAGCTTCTTTGGCGCCTTATCGACGCAAGCTATGGGATGCGGCGCAAAACCATGCAGAATGCCCTGAAAGGCGTTCTGCCGATTCCGGCAAAAACGTTTCAGGGCATTCTGGAAACCTTGGGGTATTCCGTAACGGTGCGGGGTGAAGAGCTCAGTGTGGAGCAGTGGATCGCGCTGTCAAACGCAATAGCGCTTAATATCCGCTCATGCTCTCCATCAGCGCATTGCTGATATCCGGCGGCAGGTTGTCGATCACGGTCAGAACCGTCATCATCAGGCCCTGCTGCATCATCATCATATAGCTTTCAAGTTCATCGTCGGTCATTTGCAGCATCTGCACGGAGGTTTCAGGTGCGGCGTCCTTCAACGCGTCGAAGAAACCGCTGTCCGGCTGCGTAACGGTGTTGAGTTTGACCGAGATCAGACCCGTTTCATCCAGGGCGTTTTTAATCGCGTCCACGGTACCGCCAAGGTAAACGTCGATCGCGGTATCGGTTACGTTTTCTGCTATTTGCTGATCCAACAGAATGTAAACCGACTGCGCGTCGCCTGCATAGCTATCGTACATCGTCAGAGAAAGTTCTCCGGTCGTACGATCGGACTGTGCTTTATCGCAGTTGAGCGAGGCTTCAAGCAGCGGTTCGTCTGGCATCGCATAGAGAATATACTGGCCGGAGACGAACGTATCGCTAACAAACAGCGAACCGGTCTGATTCTCGAACTCCTCGCCCGATTCCGAGATGTTTACGGAGAACTGGTAAAACTTCGCCGTGTCAATGGTCGTCCGGGTCAGCGTCGCGTTCACGCCGATAGGAACCGTACCGCTGTAATAATTCGTTTCGCCGGTCATATCGAAGGTATACGCGATCAATTCGTCGTCCTTGGTGTACACGGTCATGTTGATTACAAGGTTTGCGTCCATGATTTCTTGCTTGATCTCCGCGATTTCCTCGTCCACCATTTGGTCCACGCTTTCCTGCGTAGCATCCGGATCGGACATCATCAACTGACTTGCAAGCTGTTCACGAACGACAGGCAGATCAATGATGCGAATAATGTCGTCGCCGGTCAGGGCGGTTACAGTTTTCAGCGTCGCTTCGTCGCTGCCCTTGAGCACGAAAGTACCGCTTTGGGAGACTTCCTTGGATTCGAAATCGCTTACCAGAGCGAGCAGTTCCTCATCGACGCCCATCATACCAAGCATGTCGTCTTCGGACAGGGAACCGTCCATCATACCCTGGATCATGTCCATATCCATAGCGCCGGGCTGGGTTTGGGCATAGGCTTCCATCTGCTGCATCATAAAGTTTTGCGCGTCTTCCCAGCTGAAGTAAAGGGGCTGTTCTCCGAAGATCCCGCTTTGCACATAGACGCCATCCTGTTCAACCTTGAACAGGCTTTTCAGCGCGTCCGTATCATTGAGCGAAAGCACGAATGCCCCGTATCCTTCCGGCATGGAGTGGATACGGATCGCCGCGATATCCAGGATGTCGGCGACGTCTTTCAGCTCGGCCATGAGCGGTCCGGATTTCAGAGTAACGGTGCTGACGGTTTCCATGTCCTGGGCGGCGGCAGCGGTCATGACGGATACCAGCAGCGCCAGACACACAAGAAGTGCGAAGATTTTGTTTTTCATCGTTATTTCCTCCTCGATAATCAATCGATTGAACACCATACAGTATACACAATAAATGTAAAATTCGAACCAAATCAGCGCGCAAGCCGTAAAATGCTGCGTCAAGTGTCGTTGATGACGTTTCAACGGAATGCATGTGTTCTATGGATATGATAACCGATAGACATGGAGCGGGTCAAGGGGTTTAATTATACTCGATCGTCCGCTGATAGGCGCGGTAGGTGGAAGTGTGCAAAAACTCGCGCTTGAACTCCACGCCGTTTTGATACCATACCTTGTAGGTTTCCACTACGTATCCCGTGCGAAGCTTGATGGTCTCTTCGCTGGTGCCAACAGGCAGATCGGGGTTATACACATAGTTGATATCCAAAGGAGGTTCGATCGTTTTGATGACTTTGGAACTCAGATCGATCGTCACGTTGTCGCCCAGGCTCACGCCCCAGATTTCTGAAGTGCATTGCCGGTTTTTATAATAGGCGATTACGAAGATCGGCGCATCCGTATTGTTTTTGAATTTGAAGTCCAGGTTGGGCCAGTTGACGGTCGCATCCTCGCCTTTGTTGACATAGGTGCTTGGCCAGGCGTGCGGGCTGCGGCTTACGATTTCGAGGTTGGCGCGCGCCACGGCGTTAAACAGGGTGGAACTCACCTGGCAGATACCGCCGCCAACTTCGTCGACGAGCTGCCCGCCCGAGATTGCGCCCGCCTCACGGTAACCGTTGGCATAGGTACGTTCGCCGACCGTTCCGTTGAACGAGAAGGTCTCGCCCGGCAGCAGCACCGTTCCGTTGATGGTTTGACAGGCTAGGTTGATATTGTTGTTGCGGTTGGAATCCGACGACGTTTTGGTGGTAAACGCGGCGATCATTTTGAATGTGTTTTGCAGATCTTCCTTGGTGATGGTGGGGAAGGTGAGGTTGGGCGTAACGGTAATGGAACTGTTGACCGACCCCTGCCCGAGCATGCCGATGATCTGGTTGTACAGCCCTTCCGCGTCGATGGATACGCCCGGCTGCCCATCCGAAAACGTAAAGCTGCGGGTGTTGAAATCGAAGCTCACGATCTGCGCGTCGATCGGGTCACGGGTCACGAACGCGTTGATTTCATCCACGATGCTCTGCACGGCGGTATAATCATAGGTTTGCTTGCTGTAGATTTGCACGTAATTTTGGCGCAGCGCCATTACGGCTTCCGCGCGCTCCAGAAACGGCGTACGCTGCGTACCCAGAATCGCGGTGGTGTTTGTCCGCCCGTAAGAATAGGCCTTGAGCAGCGCACCGTTGATGTCGCGCTGGGCGGGGACGTTCTGGTTGTTCAGCGTCCAGGACTTGTCCCCGATATTCACCGTGATGGAAAACGAAGCGGATGCCGAGGTTTCGTCGCCGAGTTTTTCCAGGGCTTCGGCCGGCGTGAGGCCGCCAACGTGAATGCCGTCCACAAATACGCCCGGATAGATCACGGCCTCCTGCAAATAATCCCGGTAACGCTTGTAGCTCTGATCGACAACGCTGTCATACCGCAGAAGCTCGCCGTTGATAAACGCGTAATTGTCAAAATTCGTCCAGAAAAACCCCGTGAGCTGGGGCATCATCAGTACGCCGATTACTCCTACGATTACAAAACAAAGCGCGATGACCGTGATATAGATGGTCAGCAATACGGTGCGGCGTTTTTTATTTTTGGTCTTAAACGGATCGGGCGCAACGCGCTTTTGCGCATAGGGGTTATCCCCGACGTGCGCCATATAACGGACAGGCTGATCGATGGGGAGTTGGTCCATCGGTTCGTCCCAGGCCGCGGTATCGTCAAAGCTGATGTCAAGCGCATCCGCATCATCCGGCATCAAATCGCGGTTTTGCTGTTGCGCCTGCGAACTGCGCGGGGCGGGATTGGACGCATTGCGTGGGGTTTGGTCCGGCATGCGGCAGAGTGCCTCCTCTCAAGGGGCTGATGAGGCGAAAACGATCATGGGTTGCTTTCCTTGATTTTATAAGAGAGAACCTGCAGGCCCTCTTCAAGGTGGACGCTGACGATCGTTGCGTCTGAGGGAATATCAAGGTCGGCGGGAACGAAATTCCAGTATGCGGTCACGCCAAGATCGTGCAGCCTGTCCACCACGGCCTGGCCGCTTTGAAACGATACGGCAAGAACGGCGATGGCAACAGGATTGCGCTTTAGAAATTCGGCGATATCCGCATAATTCAATACGGTCAAGGAACCGATTTTCTTCCCGATCTTCTGCGGATCGACGTCGAAGATGGCAATGGTGTTGAAATTGCTCGTTCGGAACGAATCCGAAAGCGCTACGGCGCTACCGATATTGCCCGCGCCGACGATGATCATGTTCTGCGTCTTCTGGATTCCGAGCACTTTGCCGATATGGCGGCGCAGTTTGGGCACGGAATACCCAAACCCCTGCCGGCCTTCGCCGCCGCTGCAGTTGATATCCTGCCGGATCTGGGAGGCGGTCAGCCCCATGCGCTGGCCAAGTTCCTTGGATGATATCTGCATTACGTGATCCGCTTCCAGGTCGCTAAGATAGCGGTAATATCGCGGTAATCTCCGCAGGACTGCTTCTGAAATACAGCCGGCCATGAGATTTCCTCCTTACAAAGTATTTTAATTTGAAGCCCTCCGCACGGGTAGGGCCGATGGCTGAAATTATTATACCATATCTTGTACGTTTCACATAGTATGAACTGTAAAACTCCCGAAAGCATAGGCTTTCGGGAGTGATAAATTGTTATTCCGCCGGATTTAAAATTTCAGCATCAGGATTTGAGCGAGATGACAACGTGCCGGTTGGGTTCGTCGCCTTCGCTGTGGGTTGTCACGGCATCGTTCTGCTGCAAAGCGCTGTGCAGAATGCGGCGTTCGTAGGGGTTCATGGGTTCCAAAACCACCTTGCGCCCCGTTTTCACGGCGCGGTTGGCCATGCGGTTGGCCAGGCGCTTGAGGGCTTCCTCGCGTTTGGCACGGTAGTTTTCGGTATCCAGCGTCACCCGTGTGTAATCGTCCTTGCCGTGGTTGACGTTAAGGCTGGTCAGGTATTGCAGGGCGTCCAGGGTTTCGCCGCGGCGCCCGATCAGGATGCCCAGCGTATCGCCGTGGATATTGACCCGCACGTTGCCTTCGTCGTCCGTGCCGGCTTCAACGGAAACTGCCAGGTTCATCAGCTTGGTAACGTTTTGAAGGAATTCCTGCGCCACGCCTGCCGACGTTGCGGGATCGACCGACGGATACTGTTTCAGCGGCTCCTTGGGCGCGTCTTTTTTGTCCGCTTTGGGTTTGGACTGTTTGACGGTTTTTTCAGTATGCTCGACAGCTTTCGGCTGGCTTGTTTTCTTTTGCTTTTTAGGCTGCTGGTGCGCGGCGGGTTTTTGTGTCTTTTCCTTTGGCGTTTTCGATGAAAACGCAGACAGGATGTCGCCGTCCTGCGCGTCATCCTTCACGGTCAGGCGAACTTTGGCGTCTTTGCTGCCCATGCCGAACAAGCCCTTGGTTCCTTCCTGAATAATATCGATGGTGACGTCGCCAAGGGAAACGTCAAGCTTGTCCAATCCCTGCCGTATTGCGTCTTCTATGGTCTTCGCGGAAGATTCGATGCTTTTCATTTCAGGCTATCCTCCTGGATGATGGTCTTGGTGCTGAGCGACTGTTTTTCCATCATTTTGTTGATGATGATGCCCTCGCCCCAGGCGATTAAGTTAGCCGTCACCCAGTAAATAGAGAAGCCGGCATTAAAGGTTGAACAAATATACAGCGAGAACAGCGGGAAGAAGTACTTCATAAACTGGCCGGTACCCTTATTGCCGCTGGTGCTGGGCGTTTGCGGTTGTGTGATGGTCATCAGATACTGCGTAACGGCGGCCAGGATCGGCGTAATGAACAAGCCGTTGTTTTGCGCGAAAATCTGAAGCTTGAACACAAGAAGATTGACTTCCGGAAGCGACGCCCATTTTTCCAGCAGCGCCGTATACTCGGGCATACTTTGCAGCTGCGTAACAAACAGTTGATAGGTATCGGTGGTAATATTGTCGGCCGTAATACCAAGGCTTGCAAGCGCGCTTACTTTGTCGGCGGAAAGCGTATTGAGTACGCTTTGCCATATATCGACCGGAATGGCTTTTAACTGTGTTTCCGTCGCTACGAAAGAGGAAAAGGGGCTGTCGGGCATCCATAAGTTTTTCACCCACAGCCAACCCTGGTTCTGCTGCGTTCCGCTCACGACAAAATCGATAGTCTGCTTTGCCAGTTCCGTGTTGGCCGCCATGCGCATGGCGCCGAACATCGCGATCAGCACCGGGAAACTGAGAAGCATCGGCAGGCAGCCGGAAAGCGGGCTGATGCGCTCTTTGCGATAGAGCTCGGCCGTTTTCTGGTTAAGTTTTTCTTTATCGTTCGCGTATTTCTTTTGCAGTTTGGAAACCTGCGGTTGCAGGTCGGACATGCGGCGCATGCTCTTTCTGCTTTTAAAGTCCAACGGCAGCAAAAGCGTTTTAATGATGATCGTAAAGATAACGATGGACCACCCGTAGTTGCCGATGAAACTGTTGATGCCGCTGAGGATATTGAACAAGAATGTATTAATCGCACCCATAGGCAATCAATTCCTCCTTATCGTAGCGTCTTTATTTTCCGGGACGGGGTCATACCCGCCCTTTCCAAAGGGATTGCACCGGAGAACGCGCCAGATCGCAAGCCGCAGTCCCTTCCAGATGCCGAAGCGCTGGAGTGCGGTCACCGCGTATTCCGAACACGTTGGCAGAAACCGGCACGAAGCGCGCGTGTGCGTCGAGATACGCGTTTGGTAAAACCGTATCATGCGGATCAGGAACCTGCTCATTTAGGCGATTGCTCCCCCTGGTACAGGGACAGTTTCCGGAACAGCGTGTCCGTGCTGGTCTTCAGTTCCTGAAACGAGCGCCGGGTTACGGCGGGGTGGGCGATCATCACGTAGAGGCCGGGCTTGAGCTGCGGCAGTACCGGGCGAACGCATTCCCTGAGCCTGCGCTTGACGAGATTGCGAACCACGGCACAGCCGACCTTTTTGCTGACGGAAAACCCGACGCGCTTTTGCCCGCTTCTGGCGTAGATCAGCGTGAGATCCTTGCAGGACGTGCGCATCCCGCGGCGGTATACATAGCTGAATTGCCGGTTAAGGCACAGCCGATGCTGCTTCTGCAAAAGAAAGCCTCACTTCATGGGGGTCATGTCCGGCTGACATTGAAAAACCCGTGCCCACATACCCTTGAAGGGTAAGACGGGTGCGGGTAGCCTTCACATCGTCGATGACCGATGCATTAAGCGCTGAGTACTTTGCGGCCGCGGCGGCGGCGAGCAGCCAGAACGCGGCGACCGTTTTTGGTGGACATGCGCGAACGAAAACCGTGTACTTTGCTGCGCTGCCTTTTCTTGGGCTGAAACGTACGAACCATTTTGCACAACTCCTTATCGTATCCTGCACGCCGAAAAGGCATACAAATCAACATAGCTTAACCACATAATTATAATGGCTTGGGACTTGTTTGTCAATATAAGTTTGTCAGCTATACGGCCTTTTCAGACGCCTAGACCGACTTTTCGATCCTGATCTTAAGCATGTCCAGCTGATCGTCATTCACGGTAGCGGGAGTATCCATCATCAGGTCGGCTCCGCCCTGCGTTTTGGGGAAGGCCAACACGTCGCGCAGGCTGTCCGCGCCGCACAGAATCATCACCAGACGATCGATACCGAACGCGAATCCGCCGTGGGGCGGCGTGCCGTACTGGAAAGCCTCCAGCAGAAATCCGAACTTTGTCTGCGCCTCTTCCGGCGTGAGGCCGATGGTTTCAAACATCTTGGCCTGCAAATCGCTTTTGTGGATACGGATGGACCCGCTGCCCATTTCCACGCCGTTCAAGACCAAATCGTACGCTTTGGCGCGAACGGAACAGATATCGGTTTCCATCAGCTTGATGTCCTCGTCCATCACTGACGTAAAGGGATGGTGCTCGGCAACGAAGCGCTGCGCTTCCTCGTCCCACGATACCAGAGGAAACTCTGTGATCCACAGAAGGTTATACTGGCTTTCGTCGATCAGCTTGAGCTCGTGCCCAAGCTTTAAGCGCAACTGGCCCATCGCGGTGAGTGCGGTGTTCTTTTTATCGGCGATCACAAACAGCGCGTCGCCTGCGCCGCAATCCATTTGATGGAGAAGCTTGTTCATACTGTCGCCCTGCATGGCCTTGGCAAAGGAGGAGCGGATCGTGCCGTCTTCCTGCGGCACGGCCCAGGCGAGACCCTTAACGTGATAGGTCTTCACGAATTCTCCGAGCGCATCCAGCTGCTTGCGGCTTAGGGTTCCCGCGCCTTTGGCGCAGATCGCACAGATTGTCTGGCCGTTTGCAAGCGCGTTTTCAAACACCATAAAACCGCAGTCTTTGACGGTCTCATTGACGTTTTGAATTTCCATCCCAAAGCGTAGGTCTGGCTTGTCGCTGCCGAAGCGCTCCATGGCTTCGCGCCAAGTCAGGCGGGGGAACGGAAGGGAAAGATCGATATTCATCACGGTTTTGAACACGTTTTGATAAATGGATTCGATCACGTCCTGAATATCCTTGGGTTCCACAAAGCTCATTTCCATGTCAAACTGCGTGAATTCCGCCTGCCGGTCGGCGCGGCCGTCCTCGTCACGGAAGCAGCGGGCAAGCTGATAATAACGGTCGATGCCGGCGACCATTAAAAGCTGCTTATAGATTTGCGGGCTCTGGGGCAGCGCATAGAACAGGCCGGGCTTCTGCCGGTAGGGAACCAGATAGTCGCGCGCGCCCTCGGGCGTGGATTTGGTCAGAATGGGAGTCTCGACTTCGATAAAGTCCCGGGCGTCGATGCTGTCGCGGATGGCTTTGCTCACGTGGTGGCGAAGCCGCAGCACATCCTGCACGCCGGGCTTGCGCAGATCGAGATAACGGTACTTCAGACGAACGGTTTCCTGCTCGTTAGCGCCGTCCTCGACGTAGATCGGCGGTGTTTTGCTTGCGTTGATGATCGTTACGGCGTCGGCGAATACCTCGATCTCGCCGGTTTTCATCTGCGGATTCACGGCGTCCGCGCCGCGCGGGCGTACGACGCCCGTGATTTCGACAACATATTCGCCGCGCAGGCTTTCAGCGGCCAGAAACTGCTTGGTGCTCATATGCGTGCCGTCCGCGACGACCTGCACGATGCCGGCGCGGTCCCGAAGCTGGATAAAAATCAAGCCGCCCAGGTTGCGGGTGCGCTGTACCCAACCCTGTAAAACGACCGATTGATTGACGTGCTGTATGGTTATGTCTCCGCAGTAGCTTGTACGCTTATTCATGGGGCGCATGCCTCCTTAGATTTCTTTACGATACGATTCTTCATCACGTCCGGGGCGTCGGCAAGGGGGACTTCCCACTCTTCGCCGCTCTTCATATCGCGCAGCTTCACGACGCCTTTGCTGACCTCGTCCTCGCCGAGGATGGCCACATAGGCCGCGCCGAGTTTATCGGCATACTTGAACTGGGCGCGCAAGCCGCGAGTGGTGTGGTTCATGTCCGCTTTGATCCCGAGGGTCCGCAGCTGCATCAGCAGTTTGAACGCAATGGGCGCAAGTGAACGATCCAGCGGCGCGATGTAGAGATCCGGAATGCTTTGAACGGGTTTAAGTTTCTGCTGATCTTCGGAGAGCGATTCCAGATGCGCAAGCACGCGCTCCATGCCCATGCCGAAGCCGACGCCGGGAATGCTGGGCCCTCCGATTTCTTCCACGAGTCCGTCATATCGCCCGCCGCCCACGAGGGTCAGCGGGCCGCGATCGGTATCGGAGACGACCTCAAACACCGTTTTGGTGTAGTAGTCAAGTCCGCGTACCAGCCCGGTATCCACCGTGTAGGTAAGTCCCGCTGCATCCAGCAGCGACTGAAGCGACGCGAAGTGATTTTTGCATTCGTCGCACAGGTGGTCGATCATCCGGGGCGCATCCTTCAATTGCGCCTGACAGCCGGGAACCTTGCAGTCAAGCACCCGCAGGGGATTGACGTCGATGCGGTCATTGCAGTCGCCGCACAGAAGATTTTCCTTATTGTGAAGGTAATCAAGCAACGTTTGGCGGTATGCGGGGCGGCATACGGGGCAGCCAATGGAGTTGATGAACAGCTTGACGTCCGTAATGCCCATGCTTTTTAAAAGGTCCATGCCGAGCCAGATAATTTCCGCGTCGGCGGAAGCCTCCGGCGCACCAAAGCATTCCACGCCGAACTGGTGGTGTTCCCGCAGCCTGCCGGATTGTGGCGCTTCATAGCGGAAGTGCGGCGAATACAGATAATAAAACTTCACCGGCAGCGCCTGGTTGTGCATCCCGGCTTCCAGAAACGCGCGTACGACGCCCGCTGTGGTTTCGGGTTTTAAAGTGATGGAACGGCCGCCCTTATCCTCAAAGGTGTACATTTCCTTGCGGACGATATCGCTGGATTCACCGACGGACCGCGTGAACAGCACCGTATGCTCAAAGACGGGCGTCCTGATTTCCTGATAGCCCGCAAGCCGCGTTTTTTCGCGGATCAGGGCTTCCATAGCCTGATATCTTGCGGTTTCGGCGGGAAGAACGTCCTTTGTACCTTTGGGCATCTGGGTCAGCATTCCGTTCACCTCATACGTGGTTATTAGGGGGATTATACCGTGGAAACCAATAGCCCGTCAACTCAAGTACATACTTTTTTGCGCGGTGAACTGCTCGTAGGAGATCAGCACCTCGCGGGGCTTGGAACCCGCGCTCTGGCTGATGATGCCGCGCTGGGCCATATCGTCGATCAGCCGGCCCGCGCGGGCGTAGCCGATCTTCATGCGCCGCTGGAGCATCGAAATGCTCGCCTGCCCGTCGGAAATGACCATTTCGACGGCTTCTTCCATTCTGTCGTCAAGTCCGTCGTCTGATCCGCCGTTGAGCGCGGAGGGGATACCCGAGTCCGCGCCTTCCATGAGCTCGCTGATGCTTTGATCATAATCCGGCTCGGAATTGTTGACGATATAGCTGACCACGTCGCGGATTTCCTGGTCGCTTACAAAGCAGCCCTGCACGCGGATGGGGGAGTTGCTGCCGGTGGGATAGTAAAACATATCGCCGCTGCCCAACAGCTTTTCCGCGCCGTTGGCGTCAAGTATGGTTCGGCTGTCGATGCTGGATGCGACCGCAAACGAGATACGCGACGGGAAATTCGCCTTGATCAGGCCTGTGATGACGTTTACGGTCGGCCTCTGCGTGGCGATGATTACATGGATACCCGCCGCGCGCGCAAGCTGCGCCAGGCGGATGATACTGTCCTCCACCTCGCGTTTGCACGCAAGCATGAGGTCGGACAGCTCGTCGATAATCACAACGATGCGGGGAAGCGCGGGTTCGTCGCCAGCGCGCCTGGTGTTGTACGCCGTAATGTTGCGCACGCCCTTGGACTGCATCTTGTGGTAGCGATCCAGCATTTCCTGCACGGCCCAGGCAAGCGCGCCCGCGGCTTTGTGCGGATCGGTAACGACTGGAATCAGCAGATGGGGTATTTCATTATAGCCCTGCAGTTCCACGACCTTGGGGTCGATCAGAATCATCCGCAAATCATCCGGCGACTGGCGGAACAGGAGACTGTTGATAATTGTGTTGATGCACACGCTTTTACCGCTGCCGGTCTGCCCGGCGATCAACAGGTGCGGCATTTTTTCCAGGTCGCAGATCACGGACCTGCCCGCGATATCCTTGCCGAGCGCGATGCACAGCGTGCCCTTGGCACGCTCCATTTCCGGACTGGTCAGCACTTCGGCGAGCGACACCTTGGAAATCTCGCGGTTGGGAACCTCAATGCCGAACAGGTTGGTGCCGGGGATCGGTACCTCGACGCGCACCTGGCCGTTGGCGGCAAGCTGGAGCGCGATGGTTTCGGAGATACCGAGAATTTTTTTGACGTTGACGCCGCTGGAGATCAGCCCAAGCTCGTACCGCGTCACGGCGGGGCCGTGGGTCACGCGCTGAACGCGGGCGGGGATATCAAAACTCTCCAGCGTTTCCTCAAGCGTCTGGATGGATTGGGCGTCCTGCTGCCGATTCACGGGCGGCGCGAACTGCGAAAGATCTAAAAGCTCGATCATCGGATACGGATAGGCGTGCCTTTTCGGTTTGGGCGGTTTGCGCTCCGAAGCCGCCTGTTTGGGCAGAACGAGGGAGGGATCGTCAAGCCGCTTGCCGCTTGGAGGAAATTCAACAGCGGCGGAACGCTTCCGCGGCGCTTTGTAGGCGGCGTACGGATCTTGCTTTTTCTCCGGTTCCCTTGCAGGCGGCGCCGCAGCGGGCGGCCAGGCTTCAATAGTCTCCTCGGGCGCTTCGCCCATCTGGCAGGCGATCTGCGCTTTGCGTTGGCGGATCTCGTCCATTCGCTTGAGTACCTTGCCCGTATCGCCAGTCGCCTTCATGTTGGCGGCCGATTCGGACACGATGGTTTCGTCATACAGCGTTACAGGCTGCGGATTCACAGGCCGGCGGGCGCTTTGCACCTGCCTTGGCTGCTGCCGAGTTGGAGGAACAGCCGAAGGCTGCTGCGGTTCCTGCTGGCGTTCGGCTGCGCCCTGTTCCTGTTTTCTGCGCATAAACGCGGGCAATTGCAGGCTGCGCTGTTCCCGTTCCGCTTCGGCTTTTTCTTTTTCCAGCTTTTTCAGATGCGCTTGCTGACTTTTTGCAAGTTTCCGCTGATCCTGAGTGCTTTTGCGGCCCGTACGCAGCTGTTGCAATGTGCCGAAGAAATCAAAACGGGTAAAGAATAGCAGGCATAATAAACCCAGCAGCGACAGCAAGATCACGCCGCCGACGGTGCCAACAAATACCGAAAGCGGCCATGCAGTAAGCATGCCCATAACGCCGCCGAAACTCCCCTGTACGGATGCTACCTGATAGCTAGCCGACAGCACGCTTCCAAAGGTATTGTTCGTATTTTCAGCGAAGAACTCCATCAGCGACTGTGTGGGGGTCGGTGTAACGAGATTGATCACGCCCAGAACAAACAAGAAAAACAAAAACAAAAGAAGATACGCGCGGACCGAAGTTCTGCGGTATGCGGACAGCATGACAAGCAGTCCGCCCCAGACGATGAACAGCGGAACGCCCAAACACAGCATGCCGCCAAGTCCCTGCACAATGCGGCGGATGGCGGTAAACACGCTGCCCTGCAAAAGCCCCAGAACAGACACTGCGGCCAGGACGCCGATCGCCATTATAAGGATGCCGAATATATTCCGAAACAAAATAGTGTCGGGACTGTAATTTCTGGGGCGTACTCGTCTTCTGCTGGCCATATTTCCTCCGGTTACTTCTTTAACTGCACGGCGTACAAGTTGCCGGTTTCATCGGCGAAGAGCATCAAGCGCCTGTTGCCGATAGTATAATAATCCGCCGTGCCGATGGGCAAGCCGTAATCGGCGGCGAGCGAGGAATCATAAGCTACGATAGCGTCCGGATCCCCAAGCACCGAGCGCCAGCGGTTTTGCTGCGTCACGCCGGTCTCTAACCCGTATAGATTCATCCGCGTCGCCAAAATTCCTTCCACGACGGAGGATTCATATCCGGTCGTCAGCGCGTCAGACAGGATGAGTACCTGGCGGAACGCGGCGTCCTCAAACTGGAAATACCGGCCGCCGGGGAACTGGTCCGGCGTGCGGGGAAGCCGGTACGCGGCAATCAAATCGGGGATGGAATCGCCCAGATGAACAGGAATATAGGGGAGCGTGCCCTGCGATACGCTCGTTTCGATTTGTTCTTTGATCTCCGCGTCCGTATATTGCGGAAGGATTGCCTGCAGACGGACCGGTACGGAATCCGAGTCTTGGATCAGAAAGTCCTGCAATTCGCCATACTGAAACTGTACCGCGCCGCTGTATTCCGAAAGCAATGAAAATTGCTGATAGGGATAGTAAAACGTAAGGCCGTTTTGGTCGAATGAGAAATTCTCTGCTGGCAGGGGCGTGAGTTCCGCGTAGATCAGATAATTGGAAAGCTCTTCCTGAAGCGTTTGAAGCAGTTGTTCTTCCATCCAGGTCTGCGCCGCACCGGGATCGGAAAAGAAATCCGCAAGCGTCAGGCGTTCGCCAGTGTGCAGATCGTACGCAAGTGCTGTATAGGCATGCCCGCTCCTGAAATTCTCCATCATACCCTTGGCGCTGATCGTCACGGACAAGAGCAGATCCCGCTGGAAAGCCGTGTAGGACACCTGAAGGCCCGTTCCGCCCGGCTGCAGGGTGCTTAAGGTAATCAATCTCTGCGTGATATTGGTTTCGTCTACGATCGCGTTATTAACGGCCGTTTGGACGTCGATGTTTTCATAGCCTTCAAGCTGCGGATAGCGGACGTAGCTGTCGCCGTTCTCTGTAGAAATTTCAGTAATTTGTACCTTTGAATCCGTATCCGCCGACGCGGTATTGAGCACGAAAAAAGCGCAAAATAAAATCAGCGCTGTAACGGATGCAATTGTCCGCAATTTCAAGCGCATCTTTGCCCGCTCCCTTCCTGAAAAGTATACCGTATCGGCAGGTTTGTTGCAAGTATGTTACAAAACAAAGAAAAAGGAGTGCAGACACTTGTCATGCACTCCTTTGCTGTGCCCGCCGCTATAAAATATAACGGGAATCGGGCTTGGTTTGTTCCTGCATTTCTTTGCCTTTGTCCACGTACTTCTGCTCGCCGGTGTTGCCGAGCACGGCAAAGCTCGCGATCTTGGAATTTTCAACGCCGGGCTGGTTGAACGCGTCGATATCCAACAGTTCGCCCGCATAGGCGGTCGCCATTTCAAAGAAGTACAAAAGCTGGCCGATAGTATGGGCGCTCACCTCGGGTAGAATGACAGTCTGATTCATGCGCCCCGCCTGGCAAAGCGCGAACTCGGTTCCCTTCAATTCCGCATGGATGAGCTGGTTGAGCGTTTTGCCGCCGAGGAACGCGACGTTCTTAAACTCCTCACAGCCGTGCGGGATCATGAATTCGGTCCGATAATTTTCCACTTTCAGGAAGGTGATAACCTTGTCAAACGGCCCTTCGGTGTATAGCTGCAGCTGGCTGTGCTGATCAGTTACGCCCAGCGCTTTGGATGGCGTCTGCCCACAGTGAACGGCTTTGCCGGTGCGGGTTACATTTTTACCGAGGCTCTCCGCCCAAAGCTGGGAAAACCAGTCCGCCATATACTTTAAGCTGTCGGCGTAGGGCATCACAACCTGGACGTTCGCGCCATAGGTTTCAAAGGCGATATGCTGCAGCACCGCCTCCATCAGCGCCGGGTTTTGCCAAACGTCGCCGGACTGGCAGCGCTTATCCATCGCGGCGGCGCCCGCAAGCATCGCACGGATATCAATGCCGCAGACAGCCGCGGGCAGAAGCCCGACGGGGGAAAGCTCGCTGTACCGACCGCCGACACCATCGGGGATGACGAACAGACGGAAGCCCTCTTCCTTGCCGATTTTAATCAGGTTGCCGTTTTTGGCGTCGGTCGTGGCGATGATGTGTTTTTGCCAGCCTTCGCCGACTTCTTTTTTCAACAGATCGGAAATAATCAGGTACTGGCTCATGGTTTCGGCGGTCGCGCCGGATTTGGTGATGACGTTGAAGCAGGTCGTCTTCACGTCGATAACGTCCAGCAGAGAAGAAATGCGTTCGGGATCGATATTATCTTCCACGTAAAATTTCGGGCCGTTGCGGTGTTCCAGTTCATTCCAGCGCAGATGGTTAAGCGCTGTCTGCACGGCGATGGGACCAAGCGCGCTTCCGCCGATGCCTAAAACCACGAACGTATCAAATGTTTCGCGTACGTGGGCGGCGGCGTCTTCAATCTGTTTTAGGATTTCCGTCTGGTTGTACGGCAGTTCCGTCCAGCCAAGCATCAGTTCGTTTTTGCCGCGGTTTTGTACGATGGCCTGATAGGCGGATTGGGCGCGCGCGGACAGCGCGTCGATTTCGCCTGCGGTGATTCCGTGCTCCGCGTCCAGGCGTCCGCGCATCATATTGTTAAATTCCAGGGTGATTTGTGGCTCTGTGTGCATCATGGCGGTTCCTCCTCTATTCCTCCCTGCGATTATAGCACAGAGGAACGGGTTACAAAAGAGCGTTCCCGAAATGGGAACGCTCTCATGAATGATTTTTATCACTTTACGGCTGGCGACCGATATAGGCCAGGATACCGCCGTCCACATACAGGATATGGCCGTTGACAAAATCCGAAGCGTCGCTGGCAAGGAAAACCGCGGGGCCGACCAGATCCTCGGGATTGCCCCAGCGGTTGGCGGGCGTCTTGGCTCGGATGAAGGCGTCGAACGGATGCATGGAGCCGTCGGCCTGGGTTTCTCGCAGCGGCGCGGTCTGCGGCGTGGCGATATAACCCGGCCCTAAACCGTTGCATTGGATGTTGTGCGCGCCGTACTCCGAACAGATGTTGCGCGTCAGCATCTTCAGCCCGCCTTTTGCGGCGGCGTAAGCGGAAACGGTCTCGCGGCCGAGCTCGCTCATCATCGAGCAGATGTTGATAATCTTGCCGTGGCCTTTTTTGATCATCGACGGAATCACGGCCTTGGATACGATAAACGGCGCGTTGAGATCCACGTCGATCACCTTGCGGAAATCCGAGGCGGACATCTCCGTCATCGGAACTCGTTTGATAATACCCGCGTTGTTGACGAGGATATCGATGACGCCGATTTCCTTTTCTACGGTCGCCACCAGAGCGTTTACGGCGTCTTCGTCGGTTACGTCGCACACGAAGCCGTAGGCTTTGATACCGGCGTCCTTATACGATTGCAAGCCTTTGTCCACCATTTCCTGGTTGATGTCGTTGAACACGATCGTCGCGCCCGCTTTGGCGAATCCTTGGGCGATCGCAAAACCGATCCCATAGCTCGCGCCGGTAACCAGCGCGATTTTGTCATGCAATGAAAACACAGAATTCATAGGTATCCTCCTTATCGCTGTACACGTCCGGATCCGCTGCCCTTCATGAGGCTTTCGACCTCGGAAGCGCTGACGCGGTTGAAATCACCGGAAATCGTATGTTTCAGGCAGCTTGCTGCAACCGCAAACTCCAGTGCGGTTTTTTCGTCGTCGTAATGGTTCAGGCCATAGATCAGCCCGGCACCGAAGCTGTCGCCGCCGCCGACACGATCCACGATATCGGTTATAGCGTATTTACGGCTCAAATAGAAGTCTTTGCCGTTATACAGGCAAGCGCTCCAGTCGTTGTGGTTGGCGCTCTTGGATTCCCTCAGCGTGATAGCGACGCGCTTGACGTTTGGGTATCGATCCATCGCGAGCTTGGCGATCGCCTGGTACTGCGCGACGTTCAGTTCTCCCGTCTCCACGGCGGCCTGGCTTTCGGCCTTTAAAAGCAGAGATTTTTGAAAGTCTTCCTCGTTGGCGATGATGGTATCCACGTACTGCACAAGCTCCGTCATCACCTGATCGGCGGTCTTGCCGTATTTCCAGAGGTTTTTGCGATAGTTAAGGTCGCAGCTGACATGCAGGCCAAGCTTCTTGGCGGCTTTTGCGGCCGCTAGGCTCAGCTGCGCCGCGTTTTCGCTGATCGCGGGGGTAATACCGGTGATATGAAACCAGCCGGCGTCCGCAAATGCGATCTTCCAATCAATATCGGAGACTTCGGCCTCGGCAATCGCGCTGCCAGCCCGGTCGTAAATGACCTTGCTTGGGCGCTGCACGGCGCCGGTCTCGAGAAAGTAGATCCCCATACGCCCGGGCTTGCGTACGATGCTGGAGGTATCCACGCCGAAGCCGCGAAGTTCACGCAAGCACGCGTCGCCGACGGCGTTATCGGGAAGCACGGTCACAAAGCGCGCGTCCATACCGTAATTGGCGAGGCTGACGGCGACGTTGGCCTCGCCGCCGCCGAAGGTGGCTTCCAGTACGGGGGATTGAAAAAAACGTTCGTACACGGGGCTTTTTAAACGAAGCATGATTTCGCCGAAGCTTACAACTTTCATTCGTCAATCATCCTTTTCTTTACTTCTGCAGAAGGTGGAAAGCAAACCCTGCGATTTCGTCCTTGAAATAAACGGCGACAAGCTTGCCATCTTTGTAAGCCGCGCTTTCGTCGTCAAAAGCAAAGCCCTTTTGTTCCAGATACCAGCGGGCGCGCTGGATATAGTTCGTGCCCAGCGCGATATGGCCGTGCGTGCCGCGGAACGGCTTTTTCATGAACTCAAATGCCGTGCCGGTAAAGGTGGAGCTGTTGCCATCCTTGATCGGCCAGCCGAGGATTTTCGCCAGGGCCTGCGCATCCTTCATCGCAGTCTCGGGATCGCCGGAGTTGACGCCGATGTGCTTAAGCTCAAATCCGAGCATCCGGTTAACGGCGCTTGCGGTGATCTCCTCGATTTTCGCCCAATCTTTGGCAACGATCGCCTTCTGATCCACCATCCAGCTGCCGCCGCATGCGATAACCTTCGGGAAATTCAGGTATTCCAGCAGGTTAACTTCGTTGACGCCGCCTGTCGGTATAAAAGTGGCGTCCACATACGGGCCTGCGAGCGCTTTGATCATTTTCAGGCCGCCGGCCGCCTCCGCCGGAAAAAACTTGACGGTCTTTATACCCAGGGAAAGCGCGACCTCGATATCGGAGGCGTTGGAGCAGCCCGGAACAACCGGGATACCCACCTTCTGGCAATGCTTGACGACTTCGGGATTGATGCCGGGAGTGACGATATAGGTAGCGCCGGCCGCCACTGCGCGATCAACCTGCTCTGTCGTGAGCACCGTGCCCGCGCCAAGCATAACGTCAGGGAGCTCCTTGTGTACGCGCTTGATGGATTCTTCGGCGGCATCGGTGCGAAAGGTGATTTCCGCCACGGGCAGACCGCCGTTTTGAAGCGCGGCGCAAAGGGGAACGGCGTCGTCGGCGTCGGTGACTTTGATCACAGGAATCATCCCGGCCAAAGACAATTTCTTAAGCATATCCATTGTCAGTCACATCTCTTTCTTTCAAAGTAAAACTATTTGAGATCGTGCATGGAAACGGCGTCCATATCGTCAAAGGCCTGGTTTTCACCAACCATGCCCCAGATAAAAGAATATCCCTGCGTACCGCTGGCGCTGTGGATGGACCAGCTCGGGCTGATGACTGCCTGCTTGTTACGCACAACCAAATGCCGGGTTTCCGACGGTTCGCCCATGTAGTGGAACACAACCGCATCATCGGTCAGGTTGAAATACAGGTACACTTCCATCCGGCGGTCATGCGTATGGCAGGGCATGGTGTTCCATACGTTGCCGGGCATCAGGTTGGTCATGCCCATTACGAGCTGGCAGCTTTCCACCTGGCCCGGGAGGATGTATTTGCAGATCGTTCGGTGATTGCTCTGTTCCTGCGTACCCAGCTCAACTTTGGCGCAGTCTTCCGGCTTGATCAGCACGGTGGGGTATGCCTTGTGAGCGGGTGCGGAATTGAAATAAAACATCGCGGGCTCATCGGCGTTATCGCTTTCAAACACAACGTCGCCGGCGCCCATACCCACGTACAGGCCGTCTTTATGGCGCAGGGCATATTTCGTGCCGTCTACCGTGACGCTGCCAGCGCCGCCGATATTGATCACACCGAGCTCACGGCGTTCCAGAAAGCTTTTGGCATGCAGCGCATCCCCGGATGGCAGGGCGACGGATTTCTTGACGGGCACAGCGCTGCCTGTAATAATACGGTCGATATGGCTGTATACCGTTTTGACCTCGTCGGCTTGAAACAGATCCTCGATCAGGAATTCCTGACGAAGACGCGTCGTATCATAATACCTGACGTCTTTGGGGCTGGCCGCGTTTCGCAGTTCCATGTGAATAAATCCTCCTTTAGTTTATATACAAACACGTGTCAAATGTGTATTCGCCACCCTGGTTTGGATTCCCTTTTAAAGTTTTATATTCCTTGAAAATAGTGCTGAAAGTGTTTGTTTCATACCGTTCCGCATGATATTTTCAAGTGATTGAGAGATACTTTCCGTTAGGCAGGGAATCAAAGATAAGTCGCTGCCCCAGAACGTTTCGTTTTGCAAAAACAGCGCCGTTTGCTCCTTTGCGGACAGTTTGGACGCACCCAAGAAGAACTTGAGCACCGCCTCGTCGTCCAGAATTGGATACGGCGTCCCGCCGCGTTCGCATTGCAGCGCGCCGTCTTTGATCTCATGGCCCTGGTACAGCGCCATCAATGCAGCGAGGGAAAACGTGAGGTGTTCCGGAAGCTTGCCTGTTTGTTCGATGTACTTGAGAAAGCTTGGCATACACCGGGCGCGCCATTTGGAAACGGAGTTGAGGGAAATGGACAAAAGCCGGTGCTCAATAAAGGGGTTCTCAAACCGGCTGATCACCGCGTTCGCGAAAGCCTCCAAATCCGCCCTGGGCAGGTCCAGCGTCGGGATGACTTCCTGCTGCAGCGTATCCAGAATGAATTGTTTTATCAGCGGATCGCCAATGGCGTCTTTGACGATATCATACCCGCAGAGATACGCAGCCGGAACGAAGGACGTATGCGCGCCGTTTAAAATGCGGACCTTGCGCTGTTTATAGGGCTTTTGATTATCCGTAAAGATCACAGGCAGCCCGCAGGCGTCCAGCGGCAGTTCTCCGCTGATATCCTTATCCGATTCGATAACCCATAAACTAAACGGCTCGGCGGTATCCAGAAGCTGGTCTTCGTAGCCGAGCTTTTGCCAGATTGCTTCGGCCTCATTGCGTGGGTACCCGGTTACGATGCGGTCGACGAGCGTTGAGGTAAACGTGCAGGCCCCGTCAAGCCACGCGATGAACCGGTCGCCGAGTTTCCATTGACGTGCCAGAGCATACACGCAACGCTTCAATTCGACGCCGTTATCGTCGATCAGCTCGACGGGCAGGATAATCAACCCTTTGTCCATCGCGTAATCGAAGGCTTCCGCGCGTTCGAATAGAAATTTGGTCAGCTTGCCCGGATAGGTGTGCGGCGGCGCAAAGTCAAACCTGTCGTTTTCATCCAGCACGATACCCGCTTCCGTAGTATTGCTCACAATGAACCGAAGGCTTTCAAGCTTGGCAAGAGACGTGTATTTTTCGTATTCCGTATAACAGTCCACGGCGTCCTCTATGCAGGTAACGATCCGGCTCGATTCGACGGGAGAGCCGTTTTCGATTCCGCGAAGCAGCACCGTATAGCGGCAATCCTGTGCGTGGAAACGATCTAGAGTTCCGTACTCGATGGGTTTGACGACCACGACGCTCCCGTCAAACTTGCCTGTCGTATTCGCAATATCCAGAAAGTAGTCCACAAACGCGCGCAGAAAGTTGCCCTCGCCGAATTGGAGCACCTTGATATCACGCGTTTTTGCCGGGGTGAGCTGCGCAGATAATCTTTGCAAAGCCACGGCACCTCCGTTTCATCATAAGAATGTAAATAGTTACATGGAATTGATCACATTTTACCGCGATATGAAAACACAGTCAATGGATAACTTTTGGAATTGAAAGAATAAATGCAGGAAAATAAAGGCATTCACGCATTACACTTGCGTTTTTCAAATATTCATATATACTTCTTTCATGTAAATATCCGTGAAACCGGTATCAAAATGACGGGGAATGACAGCCGATGAATATTTATGATATTTCAGAAAAAGCGGGCGTATCGATCGCAACGGTATCGCGCGTCATCAACAACAGCGCAAGGGTCAGCCAAAAAACCCGGGAGAAAGTGCTCTCGGTAATGGCGGAGTACGAGTACGTGCCAAATCCCTTTGCGCGCGGGCTTGGACTGAAAACGATGCGCACCATCGGGCTTTTATGCCCGAACGCCGCGGACTATTATCTTGCCAACGCACTGAGCTTTATGGAACGCAGATTACGCCAGCAGGGATACGACAGCATGCTTTTGTGTACGGGGAAAGCGTTGGCCGACCGGGAAAAAGGCGTGGAGTGGCTCATCTCCAAACATGTGGACGGCATCATTCTGATGGGATCTACATTTGTAGAGGACAGCGAAGATGGAAATCAGTACCTTCGAAACGCGGCCAAACACCTGCCGCTGGTGCTGCTCAACGCGTCCTACGCCGGCGAGAATATTTACAGCGTTCTGTGCGACGATTTCCACGCGACGATGAACGCGACACAGTACCTACTGGAGCAGGGACGAAAAGAGATTTTATACCTGTACCATAACCACAATTACAGCGGACTGAAAAAACTGGCGGGCTATAAGGCCGCGTTGAAAAACGCGGGTATACCCGTCAGGGACAAGCTGATCCATTATTATACGGAAGACAAGATGAGCATCCCAAGCATCCGGGATTTTATACTCAGTTTGGACAAAAAAGGCGTAAAGTTCGACGCCGTCGTGACTTCCGAAGACGTTCTTGCGGTGGGTGTGTTCAAATATGCGCGCATCGTTGGGCGCGACGTTCCCGGGGATCTGCCGATCGTCGGGTATAATAATTCGTCGTATTGCCTGTGCTGCGAACCGGAGCTTTCCAGCGTGGACAACAAGCTGGAAATGCTGTGCGAGCAATCGGTCGGCACCCTGTTAAAAGTCTTGTCCGGCGAGAGCGTTCCTCAGAAAATGGTCTTCATGGGCGAACTGGTCCGGCGGGGCAGCACTTGATCGTTACCCGCGCAGGCTGAACGGCGCCAGCGGAAGACCGTTTATTCCAAACATGTTCACCACGCCGTAATTTACCCATGCATAGCGAATGAAACGCGGATTTGGAACGCTTTGTGCGGTGATGCGCATCTCCGCACCGTCGATGACCGCATCCGCCGCAACAAACACTCCGTCCTCTCCGGCAAGCTCGAACAGCCGGGGAGATTTTTCATACCGGAGCGGAGACGATACGGTGACTTTTATCGCGTTCCCATCGGAGCGTGCGGCGGTTGCCCTGGGACTGCTGTCCGCTTTTTGGCAGTAGATAACCTGCAGTGCCTGATCAAACAGCCGCTCCCCGACGGTTTTCTTATCCTGCGGATGGATATCATCCGCGTCGCCGCCATCGATCATCACCGCAAGACCCGTATGGCGCATGTCCGCAAAGACCTGCTCCTGTGCCTGCCGGAGCTGAGGCCAGCTGTTTTTTACGGGCTCGTCCTGCTGGTCAAACATCGGAAGCTGAACGTATAAAAACGGCAGCGACGGGGAAAGAAACAATTCGCGCCAGTGTATTATCAGCGACAGGAGAAACATGCGGTAAAGCTGCGGATGCCGGAAGTCGGATTCGCCCTGATAGAATAAAATCCCCGTCAAAGTATAGGGCGCGATGCGCTTGACCATGGTGTTGATAAGCCCGCAGGGTCTAAACAGGCTCTTACGGCCTTCGGGCGGCGGATACGGACAGGGGCCGAGCGCTGCGATGAAGTCCGCCCATTTCACGGCGGGGTTTTCAGCTTTCATCTGATCGGCTTTCCGGCTCCAGATTGCGTGGGCTTTTTGCTGCGCACTGAATACTTTTTGATAGTCTTCGTCCGTTTGATCTTTGATACGCTCGTTGAACGCGTCAAGGTATACCTTTCCGCCGGTCGTCGCCGTGAGCGCTTCTTCATCAAGCCATGCCGTAATCGACGTTCCGCCTAGATAACAGCCGATAATGCCGACGGGGACATTCAAAGAAGTATGCAGTTTCACAGCGAAGTGGAACGCGACGGCGCTGATCTCGCCGCATGTTCCCGGCGCAACGGCACGCCACTTGGTTTTCCGCTCCCATGCGAGTGTTTTTTCATCCAGATATGCCTGCACCGGATAATTGCAGTAGCGAACCTGAGGGTAATCGGCTTGGGCGGTATAACGTACTCCATCCTGTGTGTCTTTCAGGCACATTTCCATGTTGCTCTGCCCACCGGCGAAATAAACGTCGCCGACCAATACATCCTGAAATTCAAGGGTTGTTTCACCGTCCGTGACCGTCAGCGCATACGGTCCGCCGTGCGGCATCGGCGGGAGTATGGCTTCAAAACGACCCTTGACAGCCGTACACTTTGCGGTATGATGATGAAAAGAAACCGTCACCTCGCGTCCGCTTTCCACCTCGCCGAAAATGCGGATATCCCGGTTACGGCATAGCACCATGTGATCGCTGAAAATCGGAGCAAGCCTGAGTGCAGCAGTCATAATTGTATCCTCCAAACCGTCATGTCGGGATTATTATAGTACAGAAAAACGAAAAAGAAAAATATCATGATAAAAAGCGAAATGAATACATCTAGTGCTATTGACGAATGGATACCTCTACTGCTAGAATAAGGCTTGTTATTTTGCAAACCGGAGGGGGTCGCAGATCATGGATACGAAATTTATCTTCGTTACCGGCGGCGTGGTATCGTCGCTTGGGAAAGGGATCACCGCTGCGTCGCTGGGCAGGCTGCTCAAGGCAAGGGGTCTCAAAGTATCCATTCAGAAATTCGATCCCTACCTGAACGTAGACCCCGGTACCATGAACCCCTACCAGCACGGCGAAGTGTTTGTGACCGACGACGGCGCCGAAACCGACCTGGACCTTGGCCACTACGAACGCTTCATCGACGAGAATCTCACCCAGGCAAGCAACGTAACCAGCGGCCGCGTATATAAAACAGTAATTGACCGCGAACGCAAGGGAGAGTATCTGGGAGCGACCATCCAGGTCATCCCGCACATTACCAACGAGATCAAGAGAAATATCATCGCCGTCAGCCGCACCGAAGCCGCGCCGGACGTCGTGATCACAGAAATCGGCGGAACGGTGGGCGATATCGAAAGCCTGCCGTTTATTGAAGCTGTCCGCCAAATGCGCGCCGAAGTCGGCCGGGAGAACTGCCTGTACCTGCACGTTACGCTGATTCCTTACCTGCACGCCGCGGGCGAGCTGAAAACCAAGCCTACGCAGCACAGCGTGAAGGAACTTTCCGGCATCGGCATCGCGCCGGATATTCTGGTGTGCCGCAGCGATCACGAACTTCCGTTTGAAGTGCGTGAAAAGATCAGCATGTTCTGCAATCTCCCCGTGGAGCGCGTGTTCCAGAACTTGAACGCGAGTTCGCTTTACGAGGTGCCGCTGATGTTGCACGAAGAGGGTCTGGACGCGCAGGTGGTCAAGCTTTTGGGGCTTGAGTGTCCGCCGGCCAATCTGAACGAATGGCGCACCATGGTGCGTCGGCAGATTGAAAGCGAAGATACGGTTACCGTCGGCCTGGTCGGGAAATATGTGGAGCTTCCGGACGCCTATTTAAGCGTTGTCGAAGCGCTGACCCACGGCGGCATTCACCACGGCGTGAAAGTGAAGATCGACTGGATTCCCGCCGAATCCGTCACGCCGGAAAACGTGGAGGAAAAATTAAGCGACGTCAACGGCATCGTCGTCCCCGGTGGGTTCGGTTCCCGCGGACTGGAAGGTAAGATGAACGCCATTCAGTACGTACGCGAGAACAATATTCCGTTCTTGGGCCTGTGCCTTGGCATGCAGATGGCCGTGATCGAGTTTGCGCGCCACGCGCTGGAGATGCGCGACGCGCATACCACGGAAGTTGATCCGCACACCACCTATCCCGTCATCGACCTGATGGCCGGGCAGGACCTGGAAAACCTGGGCGGTACCATGCGCCTTGGCAAGTATCACTGCGTGATCGCACCGGATACCAAAAGCGAAAAGGCATATGGTGAAACCGAGATCTGGGAGCGCCACCGCCACCGCTATGAATTCAATAACGAGTATACAGACCGTTTTCTGGCCGCCGGTATGATGATGGCCGGGCGCAACCCGGAACGCAACCTCGTGGAAATCGTCGAGATTCCGGAACATCCTTTCTTTGTCGGCGTGCAGTTCCATCCTGAACTTCGAAGCCGGCCCAATCGCCCGCACCCGCTGTTCCGCGATTTCATCGGCGCGGCCGTGAAAAACAAGTCAGAGTGAAACAAAAAACGCCGCATCATCAATGCGACGTTTTTTAATGCCTTGCTTTAATTCAGTCCGTGTTCCTGGTCGTACGCTTCCCAGAGAGGTTTATAGATAGCGACGGCCGCGTTGTGTTCCTCCAGGGTTTTGGAAAACGCCAGCTCGCCGGACGCGGGATCCTTTGCGCAGAAATACAGGTATTGTTCGGCGACAAAAACGGCGTCCGGGTTCAGCGCGGCGCTGATGGCGTCCGGCGACGGATTGCAGATCGGCCCCAGCGGCAGACCCTTGTTAACGTAAGTATTGTAGGGAGAATCGATTGCCAGCTCGCTGGTGGTGAGAATAAAGCGGGTTTCGCCTGTCAGATAGTTGACGGTTACGTCGCTGCCAAGCGCCATACCTTTTTTCAGCCGGTTGTGGAATACGGCGGACACGCGGGCGAAATCCTCGGTTTTTGCTTCGCGCTCGATGATCGACGCCATGGTCAGGACCTCGTCCATCGTCATCCCGATTTCGGACGCGCGCTGCTGCAGCGAATAGTCAAAAACCACGTCGGTCTGATCCAAAAGCTTCTTTAAAAGCGCCGTAGCCGTCGTATCGGTATAAATCTCGTAGGTATTGGGCGCGAGATAACCTTCCAGCAGATATTTGCGCTCTACGACGCGGTCGGTCGTGAGTTCGTCGCGGATGAAATAATAGTCCGATAACCCTTCGCCGGATTTGCACAGCGAAAGGAATTCGGTCGTATCTTTGAATACGCCTTCTTCCTTGAGCATATTGGCGACGTCTTCCACCGTCCAGCCTGGAATGATGGTGATCATCTTGGTCAGCGGTTTGCCGTCGCCTGTGGTCAATAACTCGGCGATCTCAAAGATATTCATGTTCTTTTTGATTATGTAATCGCCGGCTTGGATTTTCTGTCCGAAGCCGATGAAATCGCAGTAGTATTTGAAAACAGAACGGTTATGAATCAGCCCCTGATCTTCCAGATTGGCGGAAACGCGCGTCAAGCTTTGTCCGCTTTCAATGGAAAACGGAATGCCGGTATCGTCGTTTTGATCTACGGCGCTGAAATACTGTTCGTCCACATAATTATAAAGGCCGGTTAAAAGCCCGAAGACCAGCACCAGCGCTGTAAGGATGATGAGTACCGAACGCACCACGCGCCAAAGCGAAGCGTACCAGTAAAAACCGTACTGGCGCTCTTCCTGCTGCGGTTCAGTGTCATATGAATCGTATGCGTCGCTGCGGCGTGCCATTCGTCCTCCTACATGCCGGGAAGTTTGATTTCCAACTCCGCGGCCTGCGTGATGGTTTGAAACACCTCGCTGAGCATTTGCTGGAGGCGCACCTGCGCCACGAAATACTGCGCGACGCTTGCGTTCATCATCAAAAGGCCAGAAAGCTGTTTGAAACGCTGTACGTCGTCCTCCGTAGAATCGGCACCCGTGACCGCCGCCATCTGCAATTTGGTTTGCAGTCGCTGGTATTCGCTGATCAGCGCTTTATTGGTATCGTCAGCCATCACGGTGTCTTTCACCTGCTTGTACACCGCGTATTCTTCGCTTTTGCGGATAGCCGCGGCCAAATCATCGGACGCGGTTTGAATTTCATAGCTTGCCATCGAAATTTCCTCTGTTCAGGCGCGCAGCGACTGTAGCACCGTGCCGTCGAACGCCTTGATTTCAAATAAATTGTTGTCCCAATCCAGCGTCATGTAGCTCTTAGGCTGGCCTTCGTGCGGCAGAGCCGACGAACCCGGATTGATATAGGTGACGCCGGAATGATCTTCTGCCGTATGGATATGAGTGTGTCCGTGGATCAGAAGGTCGCCGGGGGAAAGCTGCGGCATGTTGTGGATGTTGTACAGGTGTCCGTGCGTGATGAACGCCATACGGCCCGACTGAAGAGGCAGCAGCGTAAAGTCCGCCATGATGGGGAAATTAAGCACCATCTGGTCTACTTCCGAATCGCAGTTGCCGCGGACAGCCAAAGGCTTGACCTTGAGTGCGTTCAGCGCTTCCGATACCGCCATCGGGTTATAGTCCTCCGGCAGGGGATTGCGCGGTCCGTGGTATAAAAGGTCGCCGAGTAATATCAGCCTGCCGGCTTTTTCCGTTTCAATCTGCTTTAGAATTGCCTTGCAGGCCGCGAACGACCCGTGAATATCGCTGGCAAATAAAAATTTCATTCTATTCCTCCTTACGGCGTGACGAGTTCCAGGATGACCGGGCAATGGTCGCTGCCAAAGACCTGGTCTTCAATATCGGCGTCCAGCACATGCGACGCGATGCGCTGGCTGACCAGAAAATAATCAATGCGCCAGCCCACGTTCCGGTCGCGCGCGCTCATGCGGTAGGACCACCAGGAATAGCGGTCTGGTTCGTCAGGATGGAGAAGGCGGAAGGTATCCACAAAGCCTTTGGACAGAAGCGTGGTCATCTTCTCGCGTTCCTGGGGTGTAAAACCGGCGTTGTTGACGTTGGTTTTGGGATTCCTCAGGTCGATTTCCTTGTGCGCGACGTTCATGTCGCCGCAGACGATCACGGGTTTTTTCGCATCGAGCGCTTTCAGGTAATCCGCAAACGCTTCTTCCCAGGTCATGCGGTAGTCAAGCCGCTTGAACTCGTTCTGGCTGTTGGGTGTGTAGACCGTGATCATAAAATAAGTAGGGTATTCCAGCGTGATCACGCGGCCTTCGTGGTCGTGTTCCTCGATGCCGATACCGTTTGTTACGCTCAGCGGCGCATGCTTGGTGAAAATCGCCGTACCGGAGTAGCCTTTCTTTTCCGCGCTGTTCCAGAATACATGATATCCCTCCGGGGTCAGGTCGATCTGGTGTGGCTGCAGCTTGGTTTCCTGGAGGCAGAAGAAGTCCGCGTCTTTTTCATTGAAATACTCCAGAAATCCTTTGTTCAAACAGGCGCGCAGGCCGTTGACGTTCCATGAGACCAGCTTCATCGGCACCCTCCTTCGGCATCGTTTTGTATCCATATCATAGCATAATTTCAGAACCCCAACAATGCTGCGGACAGACTGTTACAGGTTCATTTTCCCACGCAGAACGAGGAAAAGATCTCGTCCAAAAGCTTGTCGTCCACACTCTCGCCGGTAATGCGCCCCAAAAGCCAAAGCGCCTCGCGCAGATCGACGGCGACGAGGTCTAGCTGCGTACCGTCTCTGAGAGCGTTTGCGGCTTGGTTTAGTTTGTCGGAGGCATTGAGCGCAAGCGCAATATGGCGCTGATGGGTGAGCAGTTCTTCGCGCGGCTGTGTTAGAAACCGTGCTAAAAATCCTCGTACCTGTTCAAGTCCCGTGCCGTTCTTGGCGGAGACGGAAAACACGGGGGAGTGCCTAGTGACGGATTCGATCTGGTCAATCGTCACGACAGGGGGTTCATCTTCTTTATTGAGTAGCACCGCGCAGGGGCAGTGCAGTTCCATACTCAGCAATTGCCGTTCGGATTCGTCCAACGGTTTGGTTGCGTCGATCAAAAAAAGTGCGGCATCCGCGTTTTCAACAGCTTTTTTCGCTCGCTGTACGCCGATGATTTCCACAGCGTCGCCAGTGTCTCTAAGCCCCGCGGTATCCATCAGCAATACCTGAAAACCGTTTAGCGTGAAGCTGCCCTCCAGCACGTCGCGCGTCGTGCCGGGGATATCGGTTACGATAGCGCGGTCCTCCGAAAGCAGCGCGTTGAACAGCGTGCTCTTTCCGGTGTTGGGCGAGCCGTACAGCGCCACGCGAAGCCCGGTGCGCACGATGCGCGAGGCGCGCTCGTCCGCAGCGGATCGGAGCGTGTTGGTAAGATCCTCAAGTCCGGCTAAAAGCGACGCGGTGGCCTCGTCTTCGCCGACTTCCTCGGGATAATCAATGTATGCCTCCACGCCCGCGATCAGCTTGATTAGATCGGTTTGTGCATCTCGGATAAAGCGGCTCGCTCCGCCTGATAATAATGCTTCCTGGCTTTTCAGCGCGGCTTCGGAACATGCGCCGATGATCCCCATCACGGCCTCGGCCTGCGCCAGATCGATGCGGCCGTTCATGAACGCCCTGCGGGTGAACTCGCCCGGTTCGGCCGGCCTTGCGCCATGACGAACCAGCAGATTCATCACGACGGACGCCACAGCGTGTCCGCCGTGAACGTGAAGCTCGCAGACGTCCTCTTTGGTATAGCTGTGAGGCGCGGCCATCGTCACGCCCATTGCTTCGTCAACCGTCTTTCCGTCGGATGAGACGATTTCACCATGCATCAGCAAATGGTCGGGAAACGGCTGCCGATGTCCATGCGCTCGGAATACGGCGGAGAAAATATTGATCGCGTTTTCTCCGCTGATTCGCACGATAGCAATCCCGCCTTCACCGGGCGCGGTCGCAACGCCGGCAATGGTATCTGGCACCGCAGTCACTCCTCAAAAGCTCTTTTCTGTGTTATCATATCATACAGAGAACAGACAACGCAAAAGGAGGGTTGCGCATGCCGAACGTCCGTGTTTTAACCGCCCGGCCGCACCGCCTTTTGCCCGTCGTCATTCAAAATATCGGGGAGCTTCACAAGGATGGCAAGGAGTGTATACTGCTTGTTCCCGAACAATTCACCCTCCAGGCCGAGCGGGAAATCATCTCCCGGCTGAAGCTGCCGGGATTGTTTCAAATTGAAGTCATTTCCCCGACGCGGCTGCGCCGCCGCGTGACAGAAGCCGTTGGCACGGACGAGCGCGTTCCCTTGTCCGCGGCCGGACAGCAGATGGTCGTTAACTATGCGCTGGAACAGTGCGCGGATCAGCTGAAATTCTACCGTGCGTCCGTATCGCGGCGCGGATTTGCCCAGAAGCTTACGGCGCTGATCGCCGATATGAAGCGCGGCGGGCTGGAACCCGAAACGCTGAAACAGTATGCGGATGAATTGCCGGACGGCATGGAAAAGGAAAAGCTTGACGATCTCGCCATCCTGTATCATACCTATCGACAAACCCTGGCGGACAGGCTGGGCGACAGCGACGACCTGAACCTGTTCGTCACGAAGCATTTGCAGGAAAGCGGCGTCATGACAGATCGGCACGTGCTTACCTACGGGTTTGACGCGATGTCCGAACAACTCATCGTTCTTTTATGCGCGATCGGCAATTGCGCGGAAAGCCTGACGGTCGGGCTGATCTGCGATACGAGCAACGCGCCGGATGAAGCGCTGTATCTGCCCGTCCGACAGAGCATCGCGCGCTTCCGCAAGGCGCTGGAAGTGCAGGGTATGGAGCTTTTAGAAAAGGCCGTGCCGCCGCAAGCGCTTGGGCACACGTCCGCGATTGATTTTCTGGACGAGGTTTTGTTCGCCTATCCGCAGCGTATGTTTTCCGGCGGGCAGGAAAGCGTGTTTCTTTCGCAGTTCCACTCGCCGTTTGAGGAAGCGACGTTTGCCGCAAGGCAGATTCTGCGCCTAATCGAGCAGGGAACGTCTTTGGAGCGCATCGCCGTACTTTATCCCGAGCAGAACGGGTATCCCTTTGCGGTTGCCGCCGCGCTTTCTGACAGCGGACTATCCTTCTATACTGATGAAAAACTCCCTGCGCTGTCTCACGCGCTGGTGCAGTATATCATGGCCGCGCTTCGCTGCATGGCGGACGGATACCGCAGCGAGGATATTTATGCGCTGCTTAAAACCAGATACGCAAACGTCGGCTTTGACGACGCCTGCATGCTGGAAAATTACGCACGCGCCTTCGGCGTCGATCGCAGCCGCTGGCTGCAGTCCTTCGCACTTGGCGACGACGAGCTTCGCACGCGCGCCGAAACGCTCCGGAAAATCGTCGTCAAACCGTTGATTGAAGCGCGCGAAATGATCGTCAGCGCAAGGGATACGGAGCAATCCTTAAAAGCGGTGATGCATCTTTTGACCAGCGTAAAGGCATATGAAAAGCTGCAATTGGAAGAGGAATCCCTGCTCCGGGAAAACCTGCTTGTACGTGCCGGGCAGAACAGCCAGATTTGGCAGGCGGTTTTGGAACTGCTGGATCAGCTTTATATTTTGTCCGACGGCAAACGAATACCACTGAAGTACATCGCGGACCGGTTTGAAAGCGGTGTTTCCGCAATCTCCCTTGCTGCGCTTCCGCCAGCCGCCGACATGCTGCACGCGGGCGTCCTCGGGCATTCTCTGACCGGCGACGCAGACGCCGTGTTTATCCTGGGTATGAACGACGGCATCCTGTCAAAAAGCACCGAGAGCCTGTTGACCGGGGAGGAACGCGCACGGGCGCAGGAAAGCACGCAGACGTATCTGGGCATGACGGAGGAAAGCCGGCTTGCGTTCGCCCGGCTGGATATCAAACGCGCCATGACGCTGCCGAATAAATCGCTGTACTTAAGCTATGCGAAAACCGATCCGGCAGGCAACGCGCTGCAGCCATTGGATTTGGTCAATGATATCGAAGAACAGCTATTTGAGTACTTGCCAGACGCCGCACAGACAGCCGATACGCTTCCGGTATCCTCAGGGCAGGCGATGGCGAGGCTCAGCGAGCTGCTGCGCATGCATACAGGCGGCGACGGAGATTCCTTGCCGGAGGTGTGGAAACAGCGTCTTGGAAGGCTGCTTTCATCCCCTGCGACCGCAGCGCAGGCTTTGCGGCTTTTGCGCGCCGCAGATTTCCGCGTGGAAACGCTTCCGCTGAACAGGGAGACCGCCCAAAAGCTGTTCGGCGACAGAGCACTGTCCGTCAGCCGTCTGGAAGATTACGCGGCTTGTCCCTTCCGGCATTACGTAAACTATGGATTGACGCCGGAAGAGCGCAAGGAGTGGGAAGTCACGCCGATCGAGCGCGGAAACTTCTTCCACGAAACGTTGCAGCGCTTTGCGCAGATCGCTTCGCGTATGCCGGACTATCCAAATTGCACTTTAGATAAGGTTGCGTCGATAGCGGATGAAGCCGCCGCGCCGCTGATGCAAGAACTGGAAAGAGGCCCGATGGGCGACGGCCCAAGAAATCTTGCGTCTCTGGAACAGGCCAGGCGGGTAATCGGCCGCGCCTGTATGACGGTAACGGATCATCTCAAATCCGGCGCGTTCCGGCTGGAGACCGCGGAATCGACCTTCGGGTATTCCGCCGAAGACAGCTTCCCGCCCGTCGTGCTGCGCCTTTCGGACGATACGGAGATTACACTGCACGGCAGGATCGACCGGATCGACCGGTACGATACTTTTGACGCCACATATCGCCGCGTGGTAGATTACAAATCCGGCGCGTACGCGTCGCTGGACGCGTCGCAGCTTTGGCATGGGCTGCAATTGCAGTTGGTACTGTATCTGGACGCCGTAACCAAAAACACGGGAAGAGCAAAGCCCGCCGGCGCGTTCTATTTCCACCTGTTCGATCCGTTGTCGAAAGCGGACGAAGCCAAGTCCGGCGCGGTGGACATGGACATCCAGAAACAACTGCAGATGGACGGCGTCGCCCTGTCGGATACGGCGATCCTGGATGCGATGGACGCGGGTGAAACGCCTGTATCCATTCCCGCCGCCGTGAGCAAAAAGGGCGAGGTCCGGAAAAACGCCAAGGTATTGGATGATAAACACCTTGATGCGCTGATGGCCCACTCCCGATTCCGTGCGACAGGATTTGCGCAGCGGATGCTTACGGGCGATATCGATATACGCCCCGTAAAACAGGGCGCGAGAGAAAGCTGCGATTATTGCGAGTACAGCGCTATCTGCGGGTACGATCCCCAGGGGCGAGGCGCAGAGAGCACGGAAATTTATACGATGACCATGGAAGAACTCGCGCAGCGACTGGATCAGGAATCAAAGGAATAAAGGCCCGGACCCCGCCGTTTCATGTTTGAAACAACCACGGCGTTTATTGGACAAACAGGCAGCGAAACGGTATAATTTATGATTGCAATAAACTTGGGGGAGGGCTGCGGTTGAAGCGGATTTTAGCGCGTATCGTGATCGCTTTCACGGCAGCCGTTTTTGGGTTTGTTTTGCTTGGGAGTCTGCTTCCCGCCGCAAGTGCCGAAGAGGCAGACAATAATAAGGTTCCGTATATCGAACCGCAGCTTGCGGCAGGCGCTGAGCCGTATGACCCGGAACACCCGGAAATCCTTCTGGCCGAACAGCTTTACGCCAAGTCCGCGATATTGATCGAGGCGTCCAGCGGGAAGATCATCTTTGAAAAGAACGCCGATCAGGTTATGTACCCGGCGTCCACGACGAAAATCCTCACCGTGTTTTTAGGTATCGTCAAAGGCGATCTGGAATCGACCGTGACCGCCAGCGCGGAGACCGTCAATCTGCCGTACGGCAGTTCCAGCATTCCGCTGGAAATGGGCGAGACGATCAACTTCAAGGATCTGCTTTACGCAACCATGATACGCTCCGGCAACGACGGCGCACGCCTGATCGCTGAAAGCGTCGCGGGCAGCGTACCCGCCTTTGTGGACGCAATGAACCAGGCGGCGGCCATGATCGGCTGCACCAGCACACATTTTGCCAATCCCAGCGGCCTGGACGATCTGGACCATTACACAACAGCGCACGATATGGCGCTGATCGCCAGGGAAGCGATGCAAAACGACCTCTTCCGCAGCATCGTGGATACGTTTACGTACAGCCTCCCGCGCAGCAATATCCGCGGGTCAAGGGTCATGGTCGGCACCGACGCCAACTGGCTCAACGCCGCGGACGACAACGAATACTATTACCCCTACGCGATCGGAATTAAAACCGGGTATCTGGACCGTTCGGGATACTGCTACGTCGGCGCCGCCCAAAAGGACGGCGTGGAACTGATCTCCGTCGTATTTTACTCCTCCAGGGTAGGGCGCTGGACGGATTCCATCAAGCTGATGAACTACGGATTCACGCAGTTCGTCAGCGTTACGCCGATGGAGCTGTACGCCATGAACCCCACCATCATCGCAACCTCGGGGTATGCGCTGGATGATTCGGATATCGGCCGGCTGCAGCTCGGCATCCGCGCCAGCGTGGATACGCGACCTGTTGAGATTGTCGCGACCATTACCGAAGTGGAGGAAATGGCCAGAAACCTCCGTGAGAACGTACTGATCGAGTACACGCGCGATACCTTTGCCACGCCGATCACGGCCGGCGAGACCTTCGGCACCTTGACCTATTACCCGGACGACGGCGGCGATCCGGCGGTATACGAATTGTACGCCACCCGTTCCATCGCACGGCGGGAGAACGCGCCAAAGACCATCGCCGAGATTAAAGCGGAAACCTACGCCGATCCCAATCCGCTGCCCCCGTTCTCGCTGGAAGCGGTGTTCCTGCTTGGATGGCCGTTCCTGATTCTGATCGCCCTTGCTTTCATCCTGCGCCGCGTATTCCGCAAGAAGTCCAAGCGCGGACGCAAGCGGAGCGTCCCCAAGCCTAAGAACCGCTATTTCCGTTGAGGTACAGACATTGATCGCGCAAGTAATTGTGGACGTCGTCCATACAAACGTATCCAAACCGTTTTCCTACCTGATACCGGAGGGTATGCGGGTGGAACCGGGTATGCGCGTCAACGTGCCGCTTGCGGGTCGCTTTGTCGACGGCGTCGTTTTGGAGATCACGGATAAAACCGACGTGCCGGACAATAAACTCAAACCGATTCGCAGGCTTCTGGACGATTATCCCGTGATTCTGCCGCCCATCATAGCCCTGGCGCAGGAACTCGCCGAGGAAGACCACTGTCCGCTGTCTGAAACGCTCAGGTTGATGCTGCCCGCCGCCATGCGGACGGGGCGTACGCGCGCTAAGCAGGTTTCAATGTACCGTTTAAAGGATATCCATACCATAGAACGGCAGATGGAAGCGCAGGGGAGATCGGAAAAGCGTAAAATGCTCCTCCGTGCCCTTGGAGACGGCGAGGAGAGAACGGCCGGGGAACTGGCACAATGGGTGAACGCGCCTGCGGATGCCCTGCGCAGGCTGGTCGCCGACGGATTTGTGGTGCAGACTTCCAAACAGGAACTGCGCCGCCCGTACGAAGACATGCAGATCACGAAAAGCGAAGCTCCCGTACTCACCGACGAGCAGAACCAGGCGCTTTTGGTCATGCTTCCGGATCTTCGCAAAGGCCGAGGCGCGTACCTGCTGCACGGGGTAACGGGCAGCGGAAAAACGGAAGTGTACCTCTCGATGGTCGAGGCGGCGCTGGAGATGGGCAAAAACGCCATTATCCTCGTACCGGAAATCGCGCTGACGCCGCAGATGGTTTTGTGGTTCCGCAACCGCTTCGGTCCCAGAACCGCCGTTCTGCACAGCCGTTTGTCCGACGGGGAGCGTGTGGACGAGTGGCAGCGGATCCGTCTGGGCGACGCAAACGTCGTGATCGGCGCGCGCTCGGCAATTTTCGCCCCGCTTGAAAACCTCGGCCTGATCGTGATCGACGAGGAACACGAGCAAAGCTACCTAAGCGACCGCCATCCGCGCTACGACGCCCGTAAAGTGGCCAGAAGCCGCGCGCTGCGCGAAGGTGCGACGCTGCTTTTATCCTCGGCAACGCCGAGTATCTTAAGCTTTTCACAGGCGCAGAACGGCGGGTACACGCTGGTGGAAATGATGAGCCGCGTGCACAACCGCCCGATGCCGCAGGTCACCGTCTTGGATATGCGACGTGAGCTTGCGGCGGGCAACCGCTCGATGATCTCCGGCCTGCTGCGCCAAAAGCTAGGCGAGTGCTTTTCCCGGGGCGAGCAGGCGATGCTGTTCATCAACCGCAGGGGCTACCACACCTTTGTAAGCTGCCGCAACTGCGGATACGTGATGCGCTGCGACCAGTGCGACGTAAGCCTTACGCTCCATCAGCAAAAGGACGGGACCCAGGGTATGCTGCGCTGCCACTTCTGCGGTAAAACGGAACGTCCTCCTGAGGTCTGCCCAAACTGCGGCAGCAAGTATATCCGCTATTTCGGAACGGGCACGCAGAAGGTGGAAGAGGAAATCCAAAGGTTGTTTCCGGGAATTAAAACCCTTCGGATGGATAACGATACCACGCAGAAGAAGGACGCGCATTACCACATGCTCACCGCGTTTCGCGAGGGCAGGGCGCAGGCTCTGATCGGTACGCAGATGATTGCCAAGGGGCTTGATTATCCCAAGGTGACGCTGGTAGGCGTTATCGCGGCGGACCTTTCGCTCTTCATTCAGGATTACCGGGCGCAGGAGCGGACCTTCCAGCTGATTACGCAGATGGCGGGGCGCGCCGGACGCGCGGAGAGCGCCGGCGAGGTGATCGTGCAGACGTACAAGCCGGAGCATCCGTGCATCGTAAGCGCGTCCGCGCAGGATTACCGTTCGTTCTTCTCCGAGGAGATCGAGCGCAGGCGTACGGGGTTGTATCCGCCGTTTACACTGTTTGCCAGACTTCTGGTCGAAAGTGCGGATATGGACGCGGCAAAGCATAAAAACGACACGCTGTTTGAGAAGGCAAACGTGTTCGTGGAAGCCCATCCGGCGCAGAAAAAGCGCGTGCTGTCTATCCGGGCGGACGAAGCGCCGGTCAAAATGATCCGCGGCAGGTACCGCTATCATGTGCTTTTGAAACTGTTCGATCACGAGGACGTCAAACCCGTGCTTGACATGCTAAGCGATTTGGCTCTGGACAGCGACGAACGCTGTCAGGTATATTACGAACTGAACCCGTCAACATTGATGTAGGAGATATAGAATATGGCAATTCGGAAAATTATCACCATCGGCGACGAAAAACTGCGCAAAGTTTCCAAACCGGTTACAAAATTCAATTCGCGTCTGCAGACGTTTCTGGACGATCTGGTGGATACCATGCGTGAAAATAACGGCGCCGGGCTCGCCGCGCCGCAGGTCGGGGTGCTCAAGCGCTGTTGCGTCGTGGAAGTGGACGACAAGCTGTATCAGCTCGTCAATCCCGAGATCATCGCAACCGAAGGAGAGCAGCAAGGATCGGAAGGCTGTTTGAGCGTCCCGGAAAGAATGGGCTACGTCAAACGCCCGATGAAGGTCACGGTCAAGGCGCAAAACGGCAAGGGCGAGGAAATCGTCGTGACCGGAGAGGGATTGTGCGCCCGTGCGCTGTGCCATGAAATCGACCATCTCAACGGCGTTTTGTACGTGGATATCATGGATCATGAAATCTTCCTGGAAGATTTGGAAAACGAAGACGACGCCGAACAGGAACAGCTATGAGAATCGTATTCATGGGTACGCCCGAGTTCTCCGTGCCGTCATTGCGGGCGCTGATTGCGTCGGGCCATCAGGTGGTTGGTGTCTTTACCCAGCCGGACCGGCCCAAAGGACGCGGCGGCAAGGTGCGGATGAGCCCGGTGAAGGAACTTGCCCTGCAGGCGGGCATCCCGGTGTTTCAGCCTTTGAAAATACGCAAGGACGGCCTGGAAGATTTAGCAAGCCTTGAACCGGATCTTTGCGTCACGGCGGCGTTTGGGCAGATTTTAAACCAGGCGATCCTCGACGTTCCCAAAATCTGTACGGTGAACGTGCACGCGTCGCTGCTGCCGCGCCATCGCGGCAGCGCTCCGATCAACTGGGCGATTTTGCAGGACGATAAGGTCACCGGCGTGACGACCATGATGACCGATGCGGGTATCGATACCGGCGACATGCTGTTAAAACGCGAAGTGCCGATTACAGACGGGGAAACCGCAGGCAGCCTGACGGAAACGCTGTCGGAAGTCGGCGCGGATCTTTTGATAGAGACAATACAAAAGCTGGAAGCCGGCACCTGCGAAAGAACCAAACAGAATGAAGCGGATATGAGTTACGATCCGATGCTGAAAAAGGACATGGGGAAATTGGACTTTTCGCAAACCTCCCGCGCGCTCTTCTGCCGCGTCCGTGCCATGAACCCCTGGCCCTGCGCCTATGTGGAATGCGCTAACGGGAATTTGAAGGTCTGGAGTGCAAACCCCGTATCCACGGCTATAAAAACTTTACCGGGCACGGTGCTGTCAGCGAACGCAAAAGACGGTTTGTTGGTCGCCACGGGCAACGGAGCAATTGAATTGCTTGAAATTCAGGCTCCCAACGCCAAACGCATGACCGCAAAAGCGTTTCTGCTTGGCAGAAGCATCGAAACCGGAATAATTCTGAACGAGGCCACGCTATGAACCCGAAATTTCCACCGAACGCACGTCTGATCGCGTTGGACGTGCTGCGGGATATCCACGAAAAGGGCGCGTACGCGTCCCTGGCGCTGCAAAACAGACTGCGCCAGAACAGGCTGCAGCCAAACGACCGCAGGCTTGCGACCAGCATCGTGTATACGACGCTTGAAAAGATTGAGCAGATCGACTATGCGCTGGACAACCTGATGGAAAATCCCACAAACGATCCCGTGCTGCGCGATATCCTGCGGCTGAGCGCGTGCCAGATTTTGTTCCACGAACGGGTTCCCGACAGCGCCGCCGTGAACGAAGGCGTGAAACTAGCAAAAATCGCCGGCAAGGAGAGCGCGTCCGGTTTTCTCAACGCCGTACTGCGTAACCTTGTTCGAGGCAAGGAGACTATTAAGTGGCCAGACCGCGAACAGGATGTCCTTCAGTATCTGCATATCATGGGCAACATGCCCGTTTGGCTTGTGGAAAAACTGATCGCCGCCTACGGGCAGGAGACCGCCGAGACGATCATTCTGTACGAAGCGCCGAAATCCGGTATGGTGATCCGGCCCAATATGCTGCGGATGACGGACGACGCGTTTGAAGCGCTGTTAAAAACCAAACCGTGGGACTGGCAGCGCGGCATCGTTCCGCATGCGTATCTGATCAAGGGCGCGGTGGAGATCGGGGCCGACCCGGATTATCAAAAGGGACTGTTTTCCATACAGGGACAATCCAGCATGCTCGCAGCCGAGGCCGTGCAGACCAAGCCCGGTATGCGCGTGCTGGACTGCTGCGCCGCGCCCGGCGGCAAAACCGCGTACATGGCCGAAGCCATGCAGGATACGGGACGCGTGTTTGCCTGGGACGTTCACGAACACCGCGTCAGTCTGCTGGAATCGATGAAAAAGCGGCTGCGGCTTGAAAACCTGCGCATTTCCATACGCGACGCCGCAAGTTTCAAACCTGATATGGAGGGCATGATGGACGCCGTATTGCTGGACGCGCCGTGCTCCGGCCTCGGCGTGCTGTCCGAGAAACCGGATATCGCATACCGGCTGAAAGAAGGCGATCTGCCGTCCATCGTTCAAACGCAGTCGCTGCTGCTGGATACGGTATCCCGCTATGTCAAACCCGGCGGCACGCTTGTTTACTCAACCTGCACCATTCTACCGGAAGAAAACCAGGAGCAGATCAAAGCCTTCCTGGAATCCCATCCGGCTTTTACCGTACAACCGCTGCCAACGAGCTTCCCGGAGGAATTCCGCAAACGCCAGGGCGCTTACGGCTTGCAGCTATACAATCATCTGGACGGTGTGGAAGGATTCTTTATCGCGCGGCTGCAAAGGCAGAGGGCGTAAAATGGCGGACAAACCGATGCTTTTAGGGTTCACACCCGAAGAACTGCAAAATTACCTGCAATCCCTGTCGCAGCCTTCGTACCGCGCCAAACAGATGTTTGCTTGGCTGCACGCAGGCGTGCCGTTTGGGAAGATGACCAATCTTCCCAAATCGCTTCGGGATCAATTGCGGAATGAGGCCGTCGATTTCCCTTTGACCGTAGAAGAGATCTATCAATCCAAGCGCGATGATACCGTCAAGTTCCTGTTCAGTACGATGGACGGCAACATTATCGAAGGCGTATTGATGCATTATCATTACGGCTATTCGCTGTGCATTTCCACGCAGATCGGCTGTAAAATGGGCTGCAAATTTTGCGCTAGCACGCTCAACGGCTGCGTACGCAATCTGTCGACGGCGGAAATGCTGTGTCAGGTCGTGCTTGCCAACCGTTTTCTGAGCGAGAAGGGCAAGGTCGGGCATGTCGTGCTGATGGGCAGCGGCGAACCGCTGGAAAACTACGACGAAGTCCTGCGCTTTCTGCGTCTGATCAATCATCCCGAGGGACTGAACATCAGTATGCGCTCTCTGTCCTTAAGCACCTGCGGGCTTGTACCGCAGATCGACAAGCTTTCGGAAGAAGGCTTGGGTGTAACGCTCAGCATATCTCTGCACGCGCCAAACGACGAAATACGCCGCCAGATCATGCCGATCGCAAACCGGTATCCGATCAAGGACCTGATGGACGCCGTGCGGCGATACGTGAAGAAGACCGGCAGACGCGTGCTGATCGAATACGCGCTGATCGATCAGCTGAATTCCAAACCCGAGCACGCGTTGGAGCTTGCGGGTCTTTTACACGGGCTGCAAAGCCACGTCAACCTGATTGCCCTCAATCCTGTGAAGGAAAGCCCGCTCAAGCCTTCGTCGGCGGACGCAACGAACGCGTTTGTGAAGGCGCTTGAAGACAGACATATTTCTGTGACTTGCAGGCGCGAGATGGGACGCGATATCAGCGGCGCGTGCGGACAGCTGCGCAATCACTACTTGAAAGAGAATAGCAAAACTGCTATCATGGAAAACACCGGAAACCCTTGATCGGAAAAGAGGTGCGCCGTGCAGGTCTATTCAAGAACGCACAAGGGAATGGTCCGCCAAACCAACCAGGACACGATGCTGATTCGGGACAACCTGTTCGGCGTCGCCGACGGCATGGGCGGCCATCTTGGCGGGGAAACCGCAAGCAAGCTGGCAGTGCAGGTAATTGAAAACATGCTCGCCAACAAGCTTCCTTCCCAAACCGTTCTTCGCATTGGCGTGGAAGCGGCCAACCGGCGTGTGTTTGAGAGACAGCGGTATGATTTTTCGCTGCGCGGCATGGGCACAACGCTGACGTTTTTATGGGAAAACGGCGATCTGGTATATCTCGCGCACGTGGGCGACAGCCGCGCCTATCTTCTGCGCAATGGGAAACTTACCTGCGTTACGCAGGATCACAGCGTGGTGGGCGAGCTGATCAGGAATAACGCCCTGACGCCCGAAGAGGCGAAATCACACCCGTATCGAAGCGTAATCACGCGAGCGATCGGCACAGGGCCCGTCGTCGAGGTTGATCTGATCGAAATGAAAAAGAAGCCCGGAGACGTGTGGCTGATCTGTTCGGACGGGCTGTTCAATATGCTGGAAGATACGGAAATAGAACATATTCTGCTGGAAGCTAAAGAAGAAGCGGCGATCGACAAGCTTTTAGAATTGACGCTGGAACGCGGCGCGGAGGACAACGTCAGCATTCTGCTTGGTTACGTACCGGAGGTGGCCGGAACATGATCAAGGGAATGGTGTTTGCCGAACGCTACAAACTTGTGGATTATCTGGGACAGGGCGGCATGTCGCTGGTGTACCGCGCGATCGATATCCGCACGGGTCACAGTGTTGCGGTTAAAATACTCAAATCGGAATACAATCACGACGTGGAATTCCTGGAGCGCTTTCAGCGAGAGGCGCACGCAGCCGGGCGCATGTCGCACCATAATATCGTCAACCTTCTGGATGTGGGAACAGAAGGCGATTTCCGCTACCTGGTGCTGGAATACATCAGCGGCAATACGCTCAAAGATATTATCAAAGAAAAGGGCGCGCTCAACCCCAACACCGCCATTCAGATTGCGATCCGCATATTAAGCGCTTTGCAGCACGCCCACGAAAACGGAATCATCCACAGGGATATCAAACCGCAAAACGTGCTGGTGAACACTAACGGGCACATTAAAGTGGCCGATTTCGGCATCGCCAGGATTACCAATACCAAAACCATCTCCAAAAAGGATATGGTGATCGGTTCGGTGCACTATTCGTCACCCGAGCAGGCGCGTGGTAACATTGTGCAGGCGACCAGTGATATCTATTCCACGGGTATCGTCCTCTATGAAATGCTTACGGGGCGCGTGCCGTTCATCGGCGACAATCCCGTAACCGTCGCCATGCAGCAGGTCAACGCGGCGCCGCCGCCGATCCGCGATTTGAATCCGTCCGTGCCGCCGGCCATTGCGTCGGTCGTGATGAAAGCGCTTGAAAAATCTCCGCAGCGCCGTTTCCAGAGCGCCCGGGAAATGGCCGACGCGCTACTGAAAGCCAAGGAGGGCGTCGTGATCGAGCTGTCGCCCGCGGGCAACGGACACGGAAAGGGTGACAACGGAAGCGACGCGGAGCAAAAATCGTTCGAAGCCATTCCGTCTACGCAATACGGCGCAAGAACACAGCTGCAGAAAAAACGCTCGGGACGCAGAAACCGCGTCACGATCATCTCCACGATTCTGGTCGCCTGTATGCTGATCGCCGGACTGACCATCGGGACGATCGCAATCTATCATTCTGTCGTCAACTCCACCGTCGCGCCCGATATCGTCGGCATGACGGTGCAGGAAGCCCAGTCGGCGGCAAAACGGGCGGACGTTTTACTGGATCTGTCCAACGAAATCAACCATGATACCGTTCCGGCGAACACGGTAATCGATCAGACGCCGGTTGCGGACACCGATATGCGCAAGGGCGACAGCATCGTAGCGACCGTCAGCCTCGGACCTGTTACGCTGCTGATGCCCGATTTAAACGGCCTGACACGTGATGAGGCCGTCGCAAAGCTGAAAGACAGAAAAGTTACGGTGCTGATCTCCAAAGAACCCTCCACCATGCCGGTGGATACGGTGATCGCGCAAAAACCGGAAAACGGCCAGCCTTACGTGGCGGGCCAGGAGGTCGAGCTTACGCTTTCAGGCGGCAGCGTGATCATTCCGGAGCTCACGAATATCCCGCTGGAAACGGCGCAGACGCTTATTGATCAGGATACGCTTCAGCTCGGAGACATTACGCTGCAAAAATCCGAAGTGAGTGAAAATTACGGGTTGGTGCTGACGCAATCACCAAGCGCGGGCTCCGTGGTTACGCTGGACACAAGCATAACGATGACAGTCGGCGTACCAAGCGCACTGCACAGCGCCGTGGTGCTCGTTCCGCTTCCGGCTACGACGGAAGCGGCGGACCTTACCGTGACCCTCACAGTCGGCGATGCACAGGAAGAAATGTACAAAGGCATGACGCGCGTTGGCTCCGCCTATTCGGCGATCGTGCTGTTAACCCTGACAGATGAAGGGACCTATATGTGCCACGCGTATCTGGACGGCGAGATGATTCTGGAGCAAGAGGTGGAACTCCATTGACAGCCATGCAAGGCGTAATTGTCAAAGGCATCGGCGGATTTTACTATATTCATGCGGGCGACGGACAAGTATATACGCTGCGGGCCAGAGGCGTGTTTCGCAAACAGAAAATCACGCCGATGGTCGGCGACGCAGTACAGTTTACGCCCGGCGAAGGGGACGAAGAAGGCTGGATTGATGAGATTCTGCCGCGCAATAACGAGCTTGTCCGTCCGCCGGTAGCCAACATCGCTTATTTGTTTATCGTCGTCGCGCCAACGCCAAAACCCGATCTGCTTCTGGTCGATTCGCTGCTGATCGATGCGCGAAGGCAATCGATCCAGCCGGTGCTGGTCGTTAATAAAGCCGATCTGGATCGACCGCTTTGCGGCGATATTCAGGCGGAATACGCGGGAACAGGCGATCCGGTCGTCATCACCAGTGTGAAAAGCGGCGAGGGTCTGGGTCGATTGCAAGAGTTGATGCAATCCGGGATCTGCTGCTTTGCCGGGCAAAGCGGCGTTGGAAAAAGCTCTCTGGTTGCGGCCGTGACGGGGATCGATCTGGACGTAGGGGAGATCAGCCGGAAAATAGGTCGGGGAAAGCATACCACCAGGCACGCGGAACTCTTGCTCAAGGACGGCTTTGAAGTGCTCGATACTGCCGGATTCAGCCTGCTGTCGCAGACGGAAACGGAAGACCCCGTATTGTTGAAATCGTACTATCCCGAGTTTGCGCAGTACGAGGAACAATGCCGTTTCCAGCCGTGCTATCACCTTTCGGAGCCGGGCTGCGCGGTGCTGAAAGCGCGCGACGACGGGTTGATTACAAAGGAGCGCGTGATGCGGTATCATCAATTGCTGAAGAATGCAAAGGAAGCGTGGGAAGGACGATATGAGTAAACTGGCGGCTTCAATCCTGGCGGCAAACGCGATGCACATGGCGGACGCGGTGCGGCGTATTATTGACAATGGCTGTGACGCGATCCATTTCGACGTCATGGACGGCGTTTTTGTTCCTAATATTTCGTTCGGGCCAAACCTGTTAAAGGACATGCGAAACGAATTCGACGCGTTTTTCGACGTTCACCTGATGCTGTACGATCCGCTGAAATATATCGACGTCTTTGCCGACAGCGGAGCCGACGCCATCACCGTTCACGTTGAAAGTGAATCTTACGAGGAATCGATACGAAAAATCAGAAGCCGGGGACTGATTGCCGGCGCGTCGCTTCGGCCGGGTACGCCCGCGTCTGCCTTGCTGTCGCTTACCGAAGCTCCAGATCAGGTGCTGGTGATGACGGTGGAACCGGGCTTCGGCGGACAGAAACTGATCCCGGATACGATCAGCAAGATTGCTGAAATCCGTAAACAGGGGTTCAAAGGTGTAATCGAAGCGGACGGCGGTATCAATTTAAGCAACGCCGGATTGCTTGCGGATGCCGGGGTGGATATGCTGGTACTCGGAACGACGTTTTTTAAAAGCGACGATCCGAAGAAGCTGGTTCAAACTATACATGATTTATAAAATGAAAACGCCTGGTTAAAGCCGGGCGTTTTTTGATATTGGTTATTTGGTCATCTGTTTTTCCACCAGATGCTCCACGCCGTACAGGTGGCGCAGCTTTGGCTTTTCAATCTTGCCGGTGGGGTTGCGCGGGACCTTGGCGAAGATGATCTTCCGGGGGCGTTTATAACGCGGCAGATCCATACAGAAGGCGTCGATATCCTCCGCCGTGACGCTTCCATCATCCTTTAGTTCTATAATGGCAGCGGAGATTTCGCCAAGCCTGTCGTCAGGCATGCCGATGACGGCGACGTCTTTGATCTTGTCGTGTCCGCGCAGAAAGTCTTCAATCTGCACGGGATAGATATTCTCGCCGCCGGAGATGATGACGTCCTTCTTACGGTCCACGAGATAGATGAACCCATCCTCGTCCATTCGGGCCATATCCCCTGTGCGCAGCCAGCCGTCTACAAGGATTTCCTCTGTTGCTTCAGGATTGTGATAATAGCAACGCATCAATCCAGGGCCCTTCACGGCCAGCTCGCCCACAGTGCCACGGGGCATATCCCGCATCTGATCGTTCACGATACGCGTTTCCCACTGGTAGCCCGCGATGCCGATCGCGCCGACTTTGTGTACATTTTCCACGCCTAGATGCACGCAGCCGGGACCGGCAGACTCGCTCAGGCCATAGTTGGTATCGTACTGCTGATGGGGGAATACGTTCAGCCAGCGCGTAATCAGGCTTGGAGGTACGGGCTGCGCGCCGATGTGCATCAGCCGCCATTGCGAAAGCTGATAATCGTTCAGATCGAGTTCGCCCCTGTCGATGCTGTCGAGAATATCCTGCGCCCAGGGTACCAGCAGCCATACGATGGACGCTTTTTCATCGGATACCGCCTGCAGCACCCATTTGGCGCTGATCCCGCGCAAAAGCACCGCCTTGCCGCCGACCATAAGGCTGCCAAACCAGTGCATCTTCGCGCCTGTGTGATACAGCGGGGGAATGCAGAGGAAAACGTCGTCCTTGGTCTGCCCATGGTGCTTTTGCTCCGCAAGCATGGCGGACATCAGCCCTTCGTGGCTGTGCAGTATGGCCTTGGGGAAGCCCGTCGTCCCGGATGAAAAATAGATCGCCGCATCGTCCCTGTCCACAACCTCCACAGCCGGCGCGGTAGAGGAACAGAACGTTATGAAATGATCAAAATTGTCGCAGAACGACGGCGTGTCGTTGCCGACGAAGAAGAAATGGCGGATATCCAGCAGGGTTTCAAACGCCTGCTCGACGCGCCCAGTAAACTCCGGTCCAAAAATCAGCACCGACGCGTCTGAAAGCGTCAGGCAATACTGGATTTCATCGGCCGTATAGCGAAAATTCAGCGGCACGGCAAGCGCGCCTGTTTTCAGAATTCCGAAATAAATCGGAAGCCATTCCAGACAGTTCATCAAAAGAACGGCAACCTTGTCGCCTTTTTTCACGCCGCGGGACAATAACAGATTGGCGAAGCGGTTGGCCGTCTGGTCAAACTCTCGCCAGGTTATTTCCCTGCGGTACTTGCCGCCGGACGCCGATTCGATCAGGTTAAACTCGCGCCAGGAAACGGTGTGGTCGGGCTGCAGCGCCGGGTTGATTTCCACCAGCGCGGTGGCATCGGGTGTAATTCGTGCGTTTTTCTCCAAAAATTCCGTGATGATCACTCTACCATCCTCCTGCACTACGTATTCATCACTTTTCTTTTCAAAATTATAGAGCACTGCACGCGGCATGTCAATTCTTGCCGGCTGTCTTCCTTGCATATTCTCATAATATTCTCATGAAACCATAAAGAGGTACTCAAGCATCTAATCTTAAGCGGTGGTATGCTTACAACGTCAAAAGAAATATTCGCATTCTGAAGGAGGATACAGGAATATGGAAGACAAGAAGCAAGGCGGGAATTTCTTCAAGGCGATGTACAAAACGAGAGTCAAAATCAGACGCGGCGATACGCCTATCTTAAACCTCTCGGTTCTGTTCTCCATTATCGCGCTGCTTACCGCGCCCTGGCTGGTCATCGGCGGAGTGCTGGTTGCGCTGATTATGGGATACCGCCTGTCCGTGGATTCGAGCGGCGAAGGCTTTGAATCCAGCTTTGAAGAGGTTGTGGAAGCCGGGAAACGAAACGTGAAGCGGGTCTTTCACACGGAAGAGGAATAATAACGCACCAAAAAGGACGCCCCGACAGGGCGTCCTTTTTGGTCTGTAGATGATTACCAGGTGGCGTTGGAAGCTACGTTCACAGCTTTTTGATGATCGGCGTCCACAACGTTGGTTTCGTGGGTTTTTGAATTCTTGAAATGAATACAGAAGTGGCCGTCGAAATTGTTGTCGATCGTTGTGGTTCCGTGCGGCATGCCGTTCATGGAAGCGGCATAAACGTTGCCCTTATACAGGATCAGAATCGGCCTGCGCGCCCAGCTCCACGAGCCGTAAATAGACTTGAAAATTGCGGTATCTTCGGCAGATGCCGGTTCGGCGTCCAGATGGTTAACGCCGCTCCAGCGTACCGCTGTAAAGGTTTTGCCGGTCCGCACATCCTTAATTGTGAACTTTGCACCCTTGGGGATCACGTTGGTTACATGATCGGCAAACCAGTCCAACACGATGGTCTTGTAGGTTTTAGTCGCCGATGAAGAGGTCGTCTCTACGCCTGTTCCGCTGAACATAACACGTATCGTGGCCGCGCCCGCGACGCCGTCGGCATTCATACCGCGGTTTTTCTGAAACCTGATCACCGCATCTTTGGTGGCTTCGCCGTAGTCGCCGTCAATTACGCCGGAGTAGTAGCCAAGCAGGTAAAGCGCCTGCTGCAGTTTAACGACTTTGCTTCCGCTGTCGCCTTCCTTGCTCGCGGCAGGTACGGACTTGATATCGGAGAAACTTGATACGGCATTTTTAGACGAGGTTGTTGAAGTGGAAGTCGATGAAGACGCAGATACTAAAGTTGTTTCCGATTGGCTCGAATCTCTGCCGGAAACGGTGATATTGGCGCTTGAGGCACACGAACCGAAAATGGAGCGGATGGTTTGCTTGCCTGCAATTCCGTCCGGTTCCAGGTCTTCCGCCTGCTGATAGAGCGAAACGGCGATTGTGGTTCCGTTGCCGTAGATTCCGTCGATGCGCAGGGTATAGTAACCCAATATCTTCAGCGCGTTTTGAAGCTTTTTCACATCGGAACCCTCATCGCCGATATACAGCGCGCCTGGCGCGCTGCCCAACGCTTCCAGCTTATCCTGATTGGCGATCGGGGAACTCCCGGGGAGGTCAACATAATCGACCATAATATAACCAGTGAAGTTGCCGTATCGTACACGGTACCAGCCGTCGGCTGAACTCAGTACGGCGACTTCTTCATCCGCTGGCAGCGTTTGCAGCGCAAGGGAATCTTTAGACGCCGTTTTGCGCAGAACAACTTTCGCGTTTGTCACGCCCGTATCAGCGGCAAAAGCGATTGATAGCGGAGCGAAGGATAGAAGCAGAATCAGTAACATAACCATGGATAAGAACCGGGTCTGGGGATAACGTCGCATCCGGCTGACCTCCTCGAGTCGATTGATGTCAGTCCTAATATATGACAATACTGTGAACAGGTCAAGATAATTGCTAACAATGTCACAAGTATTTCGTAATAAATAACGTTGCTACAATTAGTACAATAAAAGACCACAGTTCATATACTGTAAACTATTGACAAATCCTTGCAATGGTTTACACTATTAGAGGAGTTATTTTGATGACATCAGCTGCGATATGCCACAACACGGCCGATGTTTTAAGCTAAAGAATCGATTACGGGACGGATCCATAACGATAGCGTTGCTGTATTTCGCGTATGATTACGGCGCTATGAATGGATTGATACCGATCGAGACGCAGTATACAGACGATCCCTGATATCGAAAAGCTATCGGAGGCTTGTTTTACGATGAAGAAACTGGATGGGACCATCACATTATCTCTGCTTGATGAAGATAACAGCCAGCGAGTGATCTTTAGGATATTTCCCCTGTGTACCAAAGATGGGTTGATCTTCAGCAACAGACAACAGTCATACCCGGATCACGGCAGCCTTCGCATCATCCCCGACAAGCGTGAACAATCGAGCTTTAAGGAACGCATGCGCGAAATCGGCCCCCTTTGCTGCGTACAATTGGTTGATGACGGAAAAGAACTTACAAAAATCCGCCAGAATCGCAATTATGATCCTAATCAGGATGAATGCAACCAGTACGCAATCTATTCCGACGTCATCTGCGGTTTTGAGCAGGATTCGGTATTTGAGGTATATCAGGAGGATCAGCCTATTTCGCAGGCTTTAACCGAAAACGTTTTAATTCAGCGCGGAAAAATCCTGTTTGGACCGGTCAGCCGGGACGCGGAGGTGGATTTAGATGCGTTGAAACCCTTTGGCAACGAAGTCTTTTTAATGCATGCGGTAGAAGACGCCCAGGGAAATCAGCGCGTGTATTACTGGAATCCGGAAGCGATCGTCACCTGGAGGCAGCGCAAACGGGAGATGAAAAAGAATAGCGGGCAGAAGCTCCAGCCGGATCAGGAAGCATTAAAAACGTCTTTGGTCAAGGAACAGAAACCCGAGCAGGAGCCGGAAGCGCAAGCGAAAACTAAGGATGCACCGCTTCCGATCGGCACAAAGCTTGAAATTCTTAATGAAGAACTTTCCAACCAGGAACAGATTACCGAATTGAACCAGCCTGTGTCTTCAGCCGCGAATCGCCTGGTGGATACGCCCATTCCCGACGCGCCCCAACCACCGAACGAAGCGCCGAAGTTCCATGGTACGCCGATTGCCGAAGCTCCGAGAAACAACCGGTCGAATACATCCGGAAACGGGTTTGTACACGGCGTGGTGGAAAAACAGATCAAGGAAAAGCACAATAACGGCGGGTCTGCAAAACCGGAGCTGCGTGCGGTTGAAAACCCGATCGAACACATGCGCGAGGCTATGCAGTACGTTTGGAGCATTCCCGCGCTTCGTCAGGACTTTCTGCGCCTGATCAGCGAGAACAAGGATATCTCCAAGGCGATTTTGGAGTCGCCGCAAATGGACTGCCAGGCTAAATCCGCATATTCCGCCGTGAAGGCGGAACTGGACGAGATCGAAGGGGAGCGGCTCGCGCTTCTTGTGGAACTGGACAAGGTCAAAGAAAACTACCAGCAAATCAAAGATAAAATGTTCACCGAGCTTGCAAAGCAGAAACAGGATGCGCTCGATGCGATGAACAAGCGCCTGGAAGCGCTCGCCGAAGAGAAACATGCCGTCGAGGAAACGCTAACAGAACTTGGTGAAAGCATACGCTCGGGAACGCTGGAACTGGTTTCCAAAAAAACGTCGGTTGATATACAGTCCAACGGTACGGATATCGTTATATCCCCGACGATCGGTACGTACACCGAGCCCAAAGAGCTTGTGGAAACGGTCCGGTCTATTATGAGCGATATGGGCTTTATGTGCAAACAGGATTGCGTAACGTCGCTGATGATCCTCCTATCCCTTCACGATGAAATTTGTATTACGGGGGATACGCTTGCGGAAGCCGAGCTTTATATTAAGCATTTATTGCGCGCACTTGGTCTTCAAAACGTCTCCGCATGGCCCACGGTATTCGGTACACTACGGATCGCAAGCCTGCTGCCGGAGAACGATCAGCGGACGCCGACGGTGGAAGTCATTAAAAACGACCGTACGCCGATTCACGCGTACGGCCATAGAACCATCCGGCTGCTGGATCAAAAAAACTTGGCTTCAGCCGGCTCGCTGCCGGTGCTGCGCGCCCCGACATTCAATCAAAAGCGAGGGCAGGATCGTTTGAACCAATGTGGCAAACCTGTTTCCCTGCGCACAATTCAGGCATTTGCTGACCATACGGCGCTGCTGTACAAGGACAGCGAAGCATGGCCGGTCGAGTTTAAGCAGAAACTGGACGCGCAGGGGATCGAACTCTCCGACGAAGCCCGTATCGCCGCGCGGATGTTCGTCCGGGCCGCCGCGCCGCAGCTGATTGGCGGATTTAAGGAAGCGGTGGATACCGCCGCGCTTGCCTGGGTCGTACCCAAACTGATCGTGCAGAAGATCCCTAAAGAACGTCTGCCGGAGCTTATCGGCGACTTGCCTAAATGTATGCATGTCATGGCCGAGACGGCGTATTGATGATAGTTTCGGTTTAATAGGCGGCTGCCATCGCCTGGGTGAGCAGGCTCATGGCGCCGGCAACATCCGCGCTGCTGGGCTGTTCGCCGCTGATGACCATTTGCAGATTACTGATTGCGCTAACAATATTCATAGCCTCCGTGCTTGCGGCGTCCATACCCGCAAGCATTGTTTGCGCGTTTGCGATTAATGTCTGCGCGTCGGGAATCAGCGTATTTTGCACCAGAGGATCCACGCTGCTGGAGGCGGCGTTTTGATGGTAAGTGCAGATACCCAGATCGCTTGCGATCCCGAGGTATTCGGAAAGCACGGGCGCATACACGGAATCGTGAATGAAACGATAGAGCGGATGCCCTTCGGGAATGACGACGATGCCCTTGGTGACCACCGTGGGACAGAACGGCGTTGCGATCAGGTTGGTTACGGTGCATACGTCGGCAAGCACATGCATCTGGCACTGCGTAGTCGGTACGGTCTGCGTATACCAGTAGTCCGTTACCACGCCGTAACCCATCACGTCGTTTCGGCAGGCGTCGGTCGCTCGCTGCCCGCTGACGGCACAGGTCGTAACTTTCGTCAAACTATAATCCTCGGGAGAACCTTCCAGAATATCGCGATTGCTCAGGTTTTTTGCGTCATGTATCTTCGTCATATACGCTTTCCAAAGCGGAGCAGCGCTGTTGCCGCCAGTTACCTTGGAAGACAGCGGTTTATAATCATCGTGACCGATCCAAAGCGAGGACGCATACCAGCCGGTCATGCCGCAGAAAAACACACCGCGCTGGTCGCTGTTGGTGCCTGTTTTTCCGGCCACGGTCTGTCCGGATATCTTCGCCTTGGTTCCTGTTCCGCCGGATACGACGTCTTTCATCATATCCACGACCAGCCATGCGGTAGACTGCCTATATACCTGACGGCGCTCCTGCTGCTGGTGTCCGTCCCAGATGACGTTGCCGTCGCTGTCGGAGATGCCAAGCACCGATATCGGCTCCTGATATACGCCCCCGTTGCCAAGCACGCCGAACGCGACGGCCATCTGTACTGGCGTAATGCCGCTGGAGCCAAGTGCGAGACCAAACGGCGTCGCGTTGATGTTATCCGGATCGACGCCGGATTTCACCAAAAAATCGACGGAACGCTCCACGCCGACCAGCGTCATCAGCGTTTGAGCTGCGGCGACGTTGTAGCTGTACTTCATGGCGGTGCGAAGCGTAACCGGACCGGTATACTGGCTGCCGCCGTAGTTGCGCGGCCAGGTTTCGTTGTTGTTTTCATCCAGCCAGCCCTCAATAGGCAGCGGCATATTGAACACGACGCTTGCCGGAGACGCGCCAAGCTCGATGGCCGGCGCATACACGGCGATAGGCTTGATAGCCGAGCCGACGGGCATTTTCATATCGGTCGCTCGGTTTAAGGTTTTTCGCTGCGTTGGCTTTGTACGTCCGCCGACGATCGCCTTCAGCTCGCCTGTACGGTAGTCAAGCACGACTGCTGAAGCCTGTGGCTGGATGACCTCGGTGTAGGTGCCGTTTGCGTTTTTTGCCCGGTAGATTTTATCGCTTGGATCGCGCAGCGCGGGATAATCCGTCCAGCTTTCCAGCGTGTCCTCTACGATCTGCTGGATTTCTGAATCCAGCGCGAGCGTTACGTGGTATCCGCCGGTGCGAAGTTCACTTTCCATCTTGGCGCGGTTTTCGCTGGTATCCTCCAGGCCGTTGATTTCCAGAAAACAATCCACAACCTCTTTCACGGCATATTCCACATAATGCGCGTAGTTGTACATGCCCTCGCCTTCAACCGCGGAGTCAGGCAACACGCGTGCGGTTTCGGTATTCAGGGCGTCCTGATATTCTTGATAAGTAATGAATTCGTTTGTGTACATCAGGTTGAGCACATAATCCGTGCGGTCGTTGGTCAGCGCCGCGTAATCGGTCGTTTCCGATTCGCGGAGGTAGAAATTCCTGCGCGGATTATAATAGTACGGATTGTTGGTCATTCCGGCGAGCATGGCGCACTCGCGCAGCGAAAGCTCGGATAAATCCTTTCCGAAGTACCCTTCGGCCGCAACCGCGACGCCGTAATAGTTTTCCCCCATATAAATGGTATTCAGATAGGCCTCTAGAATCTCGGCCTTGGTATACATCGTTTCCAGTTCCATAGCCAGATAGGCTTCCTGGATCTTGCGCTTGTAGCTGAGTTCATTGGAAAGGACCGTATTTTTAATCAGCTGCTGCGTGATGGTGGACGCGCCCTGGTTCTGGTTGGAAACGAAGTTCTTGATCAGAGAGCCCAGGATACGCTTGAAGTCCACGCCGTTATGCGTAAAGAAACGGACGTCCTCGACGGCGATGAAGGCATACTGCAGATTCTCGGGAATCTGGTAGATATTGACCATCACGCGGTTTTCGGTGCCTTTGTAATCGGTAATCAAGACGCCGTTGGAATCGTAGATGAAGCTTGTCTTCGCCTGGTCGCTTAAAAGCGCGAGATCCAGCGTCGGCGCGGTGCCAACGTAGGCTTTGCCGATTCCGATCAGCGCACCGCCCGCGGCCAGAACCGCAAGCAAGGCAAGAACCAGAATGATGCGCACGGCGTTGACCAGCACAGAAAAGATGAAGTTCGGTTTTGACCGCCGCGGCTTGAAAAGCGTAAAGCTCTTTTTCGCAGGTCTGCGATCGTCAAAGGGCCCCTGTTCGTAGCCGGAATCATCGGATCCATAGGGATCCTGGTATGCGTTTTCCGGCTCCGTACCGTAAAGCGGCGGTAAACCGTTATGCTGCTTTGACAAGCGTATCCCTCCGATAAAACGAGTACTGGCTATCGAGGGTATTATAGCATACGCGCCGGCCGTTTCATAGCTGACAGCGGCCAAAGACCGTATTGTAACAATTGCTTACAAAGCGTTTCAGAGCCTTGGAGGGCATTGCGGGATATCCCGTTGCGCTTGACACAAAAACCCATATGAACTACAATATGCGTAAGTATGGACAGATTGTTTCTAGCACTGCGGCACGGCGCGTATGCGAATTGCGCAGCGGTTTGGTAAACTGTCGGACATGCTGATGGTTCTATGATCAATGTCGGCTTCATCCGCCGAAGGGAGGCAGGGCGTCACATGCACGCCCGCAATTGACATGAAACATAAATTGATCGTCCTGGCGCTTTTGTTCATAGCAACGCTGGCGTTGTGTTCCATGGCGTCGGCAGCCACCGATCCGATCGTTTGCACGATGGAGGTCGATCCTTCCACCCTCTCAGAGCCGGGAGACGTGACGATTACCATTACCATATCCAACGCCGGGGATACGGACATGACCAGCCCCCTGACGCTGTTTGATCCCACCAGCCAGGTGGTGAAAGATTTCGGTGATAACGGCTCTGTAACGCTGAAAGCCGGAGAAGTAAAAACATGGACCGGCACGTGGGCCGTTAACCAGCGTACTCTGGAAAACGGGCAGATCGTGTTTTTCGTCAAGTATACGATCGTGGACGACAACGGTACGAGCAAGACCCAAAGTCAGCCCATTCGCGGCCAGATTGAGCAGGTCGTGTATGAAGCGAAAATCGCGGTAACGCGGACTATCATTCCGGAAACCGCACGTAAGGATCAGACGGTTAACGTCATTTACGACATCACCAACGAGGGCACCGTTTCAATTAAGAATCTTACGCTTACGGAAACCAAGGATATCCTTGCGGATAAACTTACAGTCGCCGAAGAGCTGAAAGCCGGGCAGACTGCGCAGGTTAAGCTGCCTGTTGTGATGGACACAAGCGATCTGACCAGCAAAGGCACCATCACCTATACGATCGCCGACGGCACAAAAGAGCAGACCTACGAAACAGACGAGAAGGTTATCGTTTATGCGGAACCGGTCGTGATCGCAACCCTGACAGCCGATAAAAAAGGCGTACTGATGAACGAAACCATCAAGCTGACGCTGCAACTTGATAATACCGGGAACGTGGATTATTCTGACGTCCGCGTAACCGACGCGACCTTGGGCGACGTATTTACCAACCTCACGCTGCCAGCGGGTGAATCACTTACGCTTGAAAAGGAAATCACCCTGACGAAATCCACCGATTTCCAGTTCCAAATCCTCGCCATCGACAAAACGGGAACGGAAGTCAGCTTCGACAGCGATATACTGTCGCTGATCGCCATGGATCCCGAGCAGGCGCTGAATCTGGAGATGACCCTGTCCTCCAGCAAATCGGAGGTCTATTCCACCAACGAGACCGTACGGTTCGAGGTTTTGATCACAAACAGCAGCACCGTAGACGCGACGGATGTCAACGTCTATCAGGGCACGACCCTCATGTATACCTTTGATTCGATCCCGGCGGGGGAGACCCGCAAGTTGTCCCGCGACGTTACGCTGGGCATGGCTGGGCAATATCAGTTCCATGCGGTCGCCAAAGATCTGCTGGACAATGAATGGACGTTCAAATCCAACATTCTCCAGATCGCGTTCCTGACGCCGACGCCCGCACCCGTAACGCCCGACCCGAACATCACCCCGACGCCGGAGCCGACCTTTGTCAAGGCGACCTATCCCAAGATCAGCGATCCGGATATCGGGACGCTGCCAAAGCTTCTGCGCACGTTCTTCTACCCGCTGATGATCGCCGGGTTTGTGCTATTGCTGGTTGCGGCTGTGATACTGATCATTGCGACAAAGAAGCGCGCTGACTTAAGGAAAGCTTCTCAGAATGCGCTGGATCACCTGGAGCGTTCCAGCCACCGTGACTATATCGCGCCTGCCGAGGAAAAGGAACAGCAGGAACCTGAAGACGCGCAGCCGGAAGAAGCCACGGAGCCTGAAGAGGACAGCGATTTCGACCAGCTTTCGGATGAGGAACTGCCGCATATGAAGTATGTGCGCAACGCCTATCAGATCGCCGATCAGGAGCCCAAGGACGACGCACAGCCCGAAGACGCGGATCTTTCCGGATGGGAAACGCCTCAGGAAGAACCGGATGCGCCAGAAAAAGCGACGCACAGGCGCAGAAGCGGCAGGGTATCCCCCTATGCAAGACAGTCCGGCGAACCGGACCGTGACAGCGCACCGGAAGAGGACGACAAGAAAGAAGAGTAACCGCGCGCTCTCGTCCTTGACGATCCTGTTTCATGCGCGGCGAAGCATTGACAGCAATGTTTCGCGATGCGGTTCATTCAGTTTGACATACTGCGGGCAAAGGGGTGATCCCGGTGTTCAACGGTTTTCCGGAAGAAACCATCCGTTTCTTTCTTGGATTGCGCTTTCACAACGACGCTTCCTATTTCAACGAACATCGAAATGAATACGAGGCTTTTGTTAAAAAGCCTTTTTTTGAGTTCATTACGGAAATGGCGCCTGTGATGAACAGCATCGCGGACGATTTTGAACTGCGTCCCGGCAAATGCCTGGCACGCATCCGGCGCGATACGCGCTTTACCAAGGATAAGACGCCATACCGTGATCATCTGTGGCTGATGTTTAAGCGCGAGGGTGAACCGCGGGATGAAGCGGTCATGTACTGGTTTGAGCTTTCGCCAGATACGGTCGGCTGGGGTCTGGGGTTTTGGGGGCCGAACCGCCCCGCGCTGGACGCTTTACGGACGATGATCGAGCAGCGCCCGTCCGAGGTGCAAAAAGCTCTGCGTGAGGCGCGCATACCGCAGGATGATTTTAAAATCGACGGCGACGTGTATTTGAGACGTAAAGTCCCTGAAGGCGTGCCTGAAGAAATGAAAAGCCTGTACATTCATAAAGAACTGTATATCAGCAAACGCGGAGCGCTTGCCGATGCATATACACCGGACATCGCCCGGCAATGCGGGCAGGATTATCTGCGCTTGAAGCCCATGTATCTGCTGTTTCGGAGACTTGCGGATCTGGGCAAAGCAACTCTAGACGCGTGATAGGAGTATAAATCTGTGAGCAACGAAATCATCCAATACCATAACCTGATCAGCGGATCGGATATACGGGGAATCGCGCTCGGCGACGGAGCCATTCTGACGGAGAAGGCCGTATTTCGTCTTGGCGCGGCCTTTGCCGCGTACCTTGCGGAGCGGTTTTCACTATCGCTGGATCGTGTTTCCGTTGCCGTCGGCAGGGATTCCAGGCTTTCCGGACCCGCCCTGATGAAAGCGGCCTGCGAGGGCATCGTGTCCACTGGGGCGAAAGCATACGACTGCGGAATGTGCACGACCCCATCCATGTATATGGCGATCCTTGAACCCGGATTTACGCCGACCGGATCGATCATGATGACGGCAAGCCATCATCCATGGAACATCAATGGTATGAAGTTCTTCACGGAGGCCGGCGGACTCGGTCACGACGATATCGGCCGTGTGACCGCACTGGCTGAAAACGAGCAGGGATCAAGCAAACTGAACCCCGGCAATGTCGTCTCTTACCCGTATATTCCTTTGTATCAATGGCATCTGGAAACGCTGATCAAAAAGGGATTGGGTACAAACTCGGACAAGCCGCTAAGCGGACTGCATGTGGTCGTGGACGCCGGAAACGGCGCGGGCGGATTTTATGCGGAGATGCTTTCGTCTCTTGGCGCTAGCACGGACGGCAGCCAGTTCCTGGAGCCGGACGGACATTTCCCAAACCATCCGCCCAACCCGGAAAACGAAGAGGCGATGGACTCAGTTTCCGACGCTGTAGTAAAGGCCGGCGCCGATCTGGGCGTGATCTTCGACGCTGACTGCGACCGCGCGGCGATCGTCGATTCCACCGGCAAGGAGATCAACCGCAACCGGCTGATCGCACTGATCAGCGCCATACTTCTGCAAAAATATCCGAGAGCGACCATCGTGACCGATTCGGTGACGTCCTCCGGGCTTGCTATGTTTATTAAGGGATTAGGCGGAACCCAGTACCGCTATAAACGGGGTTACCGCAACGTGATCGACGAAGCCCTGCGGCTGAACGCGGCCGGAATTGATTGTCCGCTTGCCATCGAAACTAGCGGGCATGCCGCGATGCGCGAAAATCGCTTTTTAGACGATGGCATGTACCTTGTCACATACCTGATCATCCGCGCCATGCTGTTAAAGCGAGAAGGCAGGTTGCTTTCCTCGCTGATTAACGCTCTGAAGGAGCCGCTGGAAAGCGCCGAGTACAGGCTGAAGATCCTCGATCCCGATTTTCGCAAGGCAGGAGAATCGGTCATTCAGACAGTATTGAAACAAACATCCGACCGGCCGGACTGCCGTATCGCGCCGGACAACCGCGAAGGGGTGCGCATCAGCTTTCATCTGGGAGACGGGAAAGACAACGGATGGATTCTGCTCCGGCTGTCCGTACACGATCCAGTCATGCCGTTAAACGTGGAAAGCGACGTACCGGGCGGCAGCACAAAAATGCTGCGCGTTCTGCATCAAATCCTCAAGCCGCTTTCCGGGCTCGATATTTCCGTTCTTGAGAAGGCATTATAGATCCGAGGTGATTTGAACTTGCACCGGAAGCTCTCGGACAACCCCAAAGGCATCCTGGCTCAACGTACAATACGCCCGGAGCGCATCCTTGCGCTTGGCTTTTTAAGTTTGATTCTGCTCGGAACCATCCTTTTATCCTTGCCGATCGCATCCGTCAGCAAGCAATCCATTGGCCTGCATAACGCTTTGTTCACCGCCACCTCGTCGGTCTGCGTGACAGGACTGATCGTGCTGGATACCGGGACTACGTTCACCTTATTTGGCCGAATGGTCATCCTGGTTCTGATCCAGATCGGCGGTCTGGGACTGATGATCTTCGCTACGCTGGTGATGATCGCGCTCGGCAGGCGGATTTCGCTGCGTAACCGCGTGCTGATCCGCGAGTCGATGAATACCACCGGACTTTCCGGCCTCATTCGCCTGATCAAATGGTTTACGTTGATGGCGTTTTCCTTCGAGCTGCTTGGCGCGTTCATCCTGAGCAGCCGGTTTATTCCAATGTTCGGCGTCACTAGGGGCATTGAAAACAGCGTTTTTCATTCTGTCAGCGCGTTTTGCAACGCCGGGTTTGATCTGTTCGGTGGCTTTAAAAGCATTACTGAATTTTCCAGCGATCCAATCGTGGTGCTGACCATGGCGGGGCTGACTATCCTCGGCGGTCTAGGGTTTTTCGTCCTGCTGGAGATCTATCAGAACCGTATGCGGTTTAAAAAATTCTCCCTGCACACCAAACTTGTGTTGATTATTACCGCAGCGCTGCTGCTGCTTGGCCTGATCTTGACAGTGTCCTTTGAATGGGATAACCCTAAAACGCTTGGCGGAATGAATTTCTTTGAAAAGCTGATGAACGGATTCTTCCAGTCCGTCACACTGCGTACCGCCGGGTTTTCGACAATTGATCAGGCGAGCTTGACCGACAGTTCCAAACTCATCGGCATCATCTTCATGTTCATCGGCGCCTCGCCAGCGTCCACCGGCGGCGGCGTGAAAACGACGACCATCGGCGTGTTGATTCTGATGGCGTTTACGATTATCCGCGCGCACGAGTCCGTCGTGCTTTTCGGAAAACAGATTCCGGTCAACGTTTTCAAACGCGCGCTGACGATTGTACTGATCAGCCTATTCATCGTTTTCACTTGTGCCATCGTACTCTCGCTAGCGGAACGAAATTCAGGGATGAAGATGATCGATCTGCTGTTTGAATCCACCTCCGCGTTCGGCACGGTTGGGCTGTCCTCAGTCAGCACGCCGTCGCTGACCCGGTTTTCACAGATGTTCTTGATCCCCGTGATGTTCTTCGGGCGGGTAGGCCCGCTGACGCTTGCGTTTGCGCTGGCAAACAGGCTGGAGCATAACGCTAAAAACCGCCTGCATTATCCTGAAGAAAAACCGATGATCGGTTAAGGAGGAAACCTGTAATGAAGGGCAAAACAAAGCAATTTATGGTGCTGGGAATGGGGCTGTTCGGTTCTAGCCTTGCCAAAGCCCTGCACGAATTTGGCCACGAGGTGCTTGCCGTAGACGCGGATGCGGATCTGGTAGAAGCGATCGCGCCGTATGTAACACAGGCCGTCCAGATCGACGCGACGGACGAAGCCGCATTGCAGGAGCTCGGCGTGCGCAATTTCGACGCCGTAATCGTTTCCATCGGCAAGAACCTGCGCGACAGTATTCTGGTTTGCGTCATTATCAAGGAGCTCGGCGTGCCGTATCTGATCGCCAAGGCAACTGACGAAATCCACGCCAAGGTACTGCGCAAGATCGGCGTGGACCGCGTGGTGTTTCCCGAGCGCGATATGGGCGTGCGCGTCGCAAAATCTTTGATCACACCCAACGTCCTGGAAATGATGGAGTTTTCGGGTGATTATAGATTGATCGAAATTATCCTCCCGGCCAAATGGGCGGGAAGTTCGATTATCGAGGTCGACGTCCGCCGAAAATATGGCATCAGTATTCTGGCGATCCAGCGCGACGGACAGTTCATTGTATCGCCCTCGCCGGACGCCGTGTTCCAGACAGGCGATATCCTGCTCGTACTCGGTCAGAAGGACGATATCGCCGGCATCAGCGGTTGAAGCCATGAAGCCAAGGAATAAAGACTTTTTCCAATGCGAAGAATGCAAGCCGTTTTTCTACCCGGGCGGAGAAACCGGCGTTGTTCTGTTGCACGGTTTTACTGGCAGCGTAGCGCACATGCGACCGCTTGGCGACGCGCTGCAAAAACTCGGCTATACCGTGATGGGGATCAACCTCCCCGGCCACGCGACGACGGAAGCCGATATGGGGCGATACGGTAGCCGCGAGTGGCTGCAGACTGCGATGGACGCGCAGGCATTCATGCGACTGCAGGTAAAGACCGTCGCCATGTGCGGGCTTTCGATGGGAGCTATACTGTCGCTTCTGGTTGCACAACAGGGGAAAGCCGACGCCTGCGTCTCAATCTCCGCGCCGCTGCCTCCCCAAAACCGTCTTCTGCCGCTGACTGGCGTATTCGGCCATATCCTCTCGCGCGTCGCCTGGAAGGAAGACAAAAACCGCAGTCAGCAGATTGATCCGCGCTACGATAAAGGCTATACTGGCTTTCCGATGCGCAAGGGCGCCGATCTGTACCGGCTGGCCCGGCGGGCGGAAGCGCATTTAGGCGATATCACCTGTCCGACGCTCGTCATTCAGAGCCTGAACGACCATACGGTGTCCCAGAAAAGCGCGGATACGATCTATAACGGCATTTCGAGCAATGTAAAGGAAAAGCTGATCCTTTCCGGCGTGCCGCACGTGTGTACGGTATCCGATAAACTTCCGGAGATCGTACTGGCGATCCATTCGCTTTTGCAAGCGATATAGCGATCAGCCTTTGATGAATTTCGTGATAACCGCAGGTTTTGCCTGGGGATTCAGTAAAAGAATCTGATTATTAATCTTCGCGGCGGCTTCATCCTGAGAGATGGAAGCCGCTTTTTTAAACACGGAATCGGGGAAGAAGTTTTCAACGGTCGTAAATACCGTGGAGAACCAGCCGTAACTCTCGCCGGTCTTCGATTGCTTCTGCCGCCTTGCGCACATGGTGATGAAAAGCCTCGCCTGCAGCTCTGTCAAAGCGCGGTCAAACCGTGATTTCTGCTCTTTTTGCGCAAGGCCCGATAACGCTTTGAGGGAGTGGAGAGGAACGGGACCCTGATCGCTGACGACTTCATAGACGCGCTTGGCGTCGTATGATATCACGCCGTCCTGATACATTTCGTCAAAGCTGCGGTTCTGCCTGCGGACAGCCAGAAAATATGGATACCAATCCTTGGTAATATAACCGCTTTTTTTGAAAAACAGCTTGGCATAGGCGATATCGTCGCGTTCTTCCAACACGCGCATGCGCCATTCCCACGGGTCTGTTTCAGGATCGCCGGTGTGCCACCGTACGGGCGTTTCATACGGCGGGGTTTCGTTCCACGACCAATTGACGACCGAATAGATACCATTATCCGTGCCGCCGCCCATGGAAAACCCGGCCTTTTGAAGCGCTGTGATAAAATCAACGTAATTTCTAATCATTTGGCTTTCATCCTTTCGCTTTCGGGTTGGCAAGGGTTCTGGCAGCGTTGAGGATCGCAATCATGCTGACCCCGACGTCCGCGAACACAGCCATCCACAGCTCTGTAAGTCCCGCGCTCGCCAGCACCAGCACCAGCGTTTTTACGGCAAGCGCGAACACGATATTCTGCCTCGCGATAGAAAGCGTGCGCCGGGCAAGGCGGATCGCAAGCGGCAGTTTACGGGGATCATCGTCCATCAGTACGATATCGGCGGCCTCTACGGCCGCGTCGCTACCTAGCGCACCCATCGCAACGCCAACGTCGGCGCGCGCCAGTACAGGCGCGTCGTTGATGCCGTCTCCGACGAAGACCAGGCTTCCCTGGTTTTGCTCTTCCAGCAGACGTTCAACATGCGCGACCTTATCGGCGGGCAGCAGCTGCGCATGGACGGACCGGATACCGAGCGCTGTTCCTGTTTCCTCCGCGATATCCGTCCGGTCTCCAGTCAGAAGTACGATGTTATCTACGCCTTCGCGGTGCAGATCGTCAACCGCATCCCTTGCGCTTTTTTTAATCTCGTCGGAAATCTCGATGTGTCCAAGATAATTGCCATCCTCCGCCAGGTGAACGACCACGCCCAGATGCGGACAATAGGGGAGTTCGATTTTGTTTTTGTCCATCAGCACGGCGTTGCCGATGAGGTATTGATGCCCGCGATACGATGCGCTGATGCCAAATCCCTGCAATTCCTTTACGTCGCTGACATCTTCAGCGGTAAGCGGAAGCTTGTTGTGCTTGCGGATGGACTGCGCGATCGGATGGGTGGAATACCGCTCCAGCGTTGCAGCAAGCTGCAAAAGCTCCTCGGCGCTGAGTGCCTGCGGATGGATGCTGGTCACGTGGAAGATGCCTTCGGTCAGCGTTCCGGTTTTATCAAACACAACGGTTTTCGCATTCGCAAGCAGTTCCAGGTAGTTGCTGCCCTTGACCAGTATGCCGCTGCGGGACGCGCCGCCGATGCCGCCGAAAAAAGTCAGAGGAACGGATATCACAAGCGCGCAGGGGCAGGAAACCACCAGAAAACTCAACGCGCGCTCCAGCCATACGCTGAAGTTCTGTGAAAACAACAGCGTGGGGATAGCTACGAGCAAAACGGCCGCGGCGACCACGATGGGTGTATATACGCGCGCGAAGCGGGTGATGAACGCTTCTGAACGTGCTTTATGCTCCGAAGCGTGTTCCACGAGATCCAGTATTTTCGTCACTGTAGAATCCTGATAGGTCTTTGAAACGGAAACCCGCAATAGCCCGGACAGGTTGATACAGCCGGAAATCACCTCAGCTCCGGCTACGACTTCGCGGGGAAGGCTTTCTCCGGTCAGGGCAGACGTATCGAGCGTGGAATCTCCCTCCACTACGACGCCGTCCAGCGGGATGCGCTCGCCGGGTTTGACGACGATGATATCTCCGGTCTTTACCGTCTCCGGCGAAACGGAGATAATCTTCCCATCGCGCTCGAGGTTCGCCGAGTCCGGACGGATATCCATCAACGCGGTAATCGAATCGCGGCTTTTATCCACGGCGCGGTCCTGAAAATATTCGCCGATTTGGTATAGCAGCATCACGGCGACCGCTTCGGGGTATTCGCCGATCATCAGCGCGCCGATCGTAGCCACGGACATCAGGAAATTCTCATCAAATACGTTTCCGCGTATGATGTGGCGTACGGCTTTCCATAAAATATCCCAGCCGACAAGCGCATACGCGGCAAGGTACAATGTTAGGGAGACCGGAAACAGCGGAATCAATAGTGCCGAAATGAAAAATACCGCGGACAATATGATCCTCCAGGGTAAGCGTTTCATAGAGTTGCTCCTTGCACGGTTAGGATAGTGTGGCGCCGGGGATGGAATGGTCCACCGCACGCCGGACGCGTTGCATGATCGCGTCAAATTGTTCGTCATCGGCTTCAAGATACAGCTTTTTCAAAATAAAGCTGATCTTTGCGCTCTTAACGCCGGTAATGGTATTGAGTTTGATTTCCAGCGCGTTGGCGCAAACGGCGCAATCCAACTCGCTGATGCTGAATGTCTTTTTCATCGAAAACCCCTACTCGTTCACATGATCCATGCCCTGGTTGATGATCGCGCGTACGTGATCATCGGCCAGCGAATAGAACACCGCTTTGCCGTCCCGCCTTGCCTTGATAAGCTTCAGGCGTTTGAGTACCGCAAGCTGATGGGAAATCGCGCTTTGTGACATGCTGATTAAATTGGCGATGTCGCAAACGCACATCTCTTCAATGAACAGGCAAAACAGGATACGGATGCGCGTGGGATCCCCGAGTGTTTTAAACAGCTCGGCCAAATCGGTTAAGGCTTCTTCCCTTGGCATTGTCCGTTCCACATGCCGGATGGTATCTTTGCGGATATGCAGCATATCGCAGCATTGCGCGGCTTGGTTTGACATCATACACCTCCACATATGAACACATGTACATATATATTATACGATTTGTATCTTTTCTTGTCAATCGCCGAATAAAAAAACTCGCCGTTTATATAACGGCAAGATTTTAGCTGAATGAGAAGCTTTAAAGTGTAATGACGATCTCATTTTCGTCCAGCAGGTCTTCACCCCTGATCAAGCCGAGCGGGACATTTGTCCCGTTCAGAGTGATCGACCGTACGCCGCTTTCATGATGTTCTGGATTATTCACCGTGATGTGCAGCGATTTTCCGCGGAAGGACTTGTCCATGGTGAAACCGTTCCATTCGGCCGGTATAGACGGCGAGATCACAATACCCTCCGGCGTAGGCCGGAGTCCGAGAATGCCTTCCACACATCCGACCATGACCGTGGACGCCGTACCGGTCAGCCAGTGAACATGCGCGCGGCCGAAGAAAGGCGACTCATTGCTTTCAATAAATTGCCCGTGCGCGTATGGCTCCAGCACGCGGACGTCCGCATTGCCGTTGAAACTCGCGGGGGAGGACTCTGCGAAATACTGGAACGCGCGGTCGCCGTGCCCCAGAAGCGCTTCGGCTAGGATTGCCCAGCCCTGGATCTGGCAGAAGATCGCGCCGTTTTCCTTAGTACCCGGGTTAAACAGCATCATACGCGTGTCATCGTATCCTTCATGGCGGTAGGGCGGCGACAGCAGGCGGATGCCATATCGAGTATTCAGCTTGTCATAGGCCGTCTGCATCACGGTTTCAGCAAAAGCGCCGTCCGCGCAGCCAGAAATCACCGCCCAGCTCTGCGGGTTCAGCCACATGGAGGCTTCGTTGTCTTTTCCGGATCCAATGACCATGCCGTTTTCCGAAATGCCGCGGATATAACGGTCGTCCTCCTTGCAGACAGAGTCGATGATCGTTTTCAGTTTTGCGCTTTCGGTTTGCAGATACTCCGTATACGCCGTATCGTCGGCAGTAAATTTTTCAAGCAGCCGCATGGCATAGTAAAGCTGGAACGCGACGAACACGCTCTCTCCCTTTTCGCCAAGATGCAGGCAATCGTTCCAGTCGGCGTGCAGCCCGGCCGGCATCCCATGCCCGCCGAGATGATTCATGTTGAAGCTAATGGCGCGCTTCAGATGATCGAGCACCGTGCCTTCATCCTTATCGGCGTAGGGGATTACCTCGCTTAAAAACGCGGTATCGCCGGTTTCAGCGATGTACTTGTACACCGTCGGGAACAGCCATAGCGCGTCGTCCGCACGGTAATGCGGGTGCCCCGTATACTTCACATAGCTTTCGTCTTCCGGCGTATCCTCATGCCCGGCCGTGTGGGTATAGCGCACCAGCGGAAGACCCGCGCCGTGGTGAACCTGCCCGGAAAGCATGAAACGTATTCTATTCTTCGCCAACTCAGAATCCAAATGGATGATGCCTTGTATATCCTGCACGGTATCGCGGTAACCAAAGCCGTTGCGCTGTCCGCAGTAGGAAAGCGATGCCGCTCGGCTCCACACCACGGTCGTGAAACACTGGAACGCGTTCCAGGTATTCACCATGGCGTTCAATTCCGCGCTCGGGGTGTTGATTTTGAGATGATCAAGTTTGCGCAGCCAATACGCTTTCAGATCCTCAAGCTCTTTTCCTGCCGTTTCTTTGGGTGCGGTCTCATAACGCGTTATAATGGCCTTGGCTTCTTCTTCCGTTTTTTCACCCAGCAGGAAAACGATCGTCTTTTCTTCACCGGCGCGCAGCTTGAATTTGGTCTGCAGCGCCCCGCAGGGGTTGCCGTTATAGCATTGGCTTCCGTCGCACTGCCCGTCATGCAGCGCCTGCGGGGAATCGAATCTTTGCCTGCCCAAAAATGCTTCCCGCCTGCCTGTGGAGCTTGCGACAACGCCACCGGCAAGACCGAAGAAACGCGTATCGTTCTGCGGCCAGAATTCGTTGATATATTGGACTATACAGTTGCCCTTCAGCTCCGTACGGCTGATAAACTGCGTATACTGGAGATTGACCAGATCCTGCTCGTAATTGCTGTCGTTGGTCAGCTCGCAGTATCCGAACGCCGAAAGTTCCCTGTCGTGATCCGACTCGTTTTTGACCGTAATGCTCCATACCTCGTAGGTTGCTTCGAGCGGCACATAGTACTGCGCCAGGGAACGGATCCCGGTATAAACGCTGTCAAACGCGGCGTAACCCATACCGAAGCGGCATTTTGTTTGATACAAGTCCAGCGGCTTTTTCACCGGTTTCCACGACGCGCTCCAGAAGTCGCCGTTTTGTTCGTCGCGCAGATAGACGTATCGGCCGGGTTCGTCGAATTGGTTGAAGGTATAGCGGAGGATACGGCCCATCGCGCCAGATTTCACAAAGCTGTATCCTCCGGCGTTGACGGTGATGATCGCGCCGTATTCCGGCGATCCCAGATAATTGGTCCAGGGCGCCGGGGTATTGGGATTGGTGATCACATATTCTCTGGCGTTTTCATCAAAATGTCCGTACTGCATAGCGTTTCCTCCGACTGAATATGAAAAAATGAGGCTGAGTTTTATTCAGCATAGCATAGGCAATGCCAAAACTCAACCTCACAGGGGAGGAAATTTAAAACGTTTTCGTATTAATTGGACGGAGCGCTTTTAATCTCAAGCCAGATGGTATTGTATACCTCGATGAAGTCCTGAATATCCAGCAGCACTTCGCAGCGCGCGATGGTTTCCGCGGGCGGATTCAGCGTAGGATTTTCGGTATAGTCTTCACCCATCATGGCTACTGCCTCGGTATTGGGGGAGGAATACCAGATCTCCTCGCAGTTCATCTGCGCGATATCGGGGCGGCAGAGGAAATTGATAAATGCCTCGGCGTTTTCCTTGTTCTTCGCGGCCTTGAGCACCACCATGCCGTCCACCCAGATGTTGGAGCCTTCGATGGGCACGACGTACTGCAGATCCTCGTTGAGTTCGATCGCGTACTGCGCGTCGCCGCTCCACATCACGGCCATCGCGGCTTCTCCGGCGGCCATCTTGTCCTTCATTTCATCCACCTGATAGGCTTTGACGATGCCGTCCTTCTTCTGTTGGATCAGCAGGTCCTTGGCCTCGTTGAGCTCCAGCGGATTGCGGGTGTTCATGGAATAACCGAGGTATTTGAGCGCAAGGCCGATGCTGTCGCGCGGGGAGTCGAGCATCAGGACGGCTTTTTGGTACTGCGGATCAAACAGCGAACTCCAGCTTGTAATGGGCTCGGTAACCATCGTGGTATTATAGAGGATCCCGACCGTGCCCCACATATACGGAACGCTGTACAGGCTGCCGGGATCGTACTCCGGATTCATCAGATTGGCGTCGATATTCTGGATGTTGGGGATATTGGCGTAGTTCAGTTCCGCGAGCAGATCTTCGCTGATCATGCGCTCAATCGCGTAATCCGACGGGAATACAACGTCGAAAGACTGCGGGGAGTTGCGAAGCTTTACCAGCATATCCTCGTTGGTCGTAAAATTCATCATGTTGACCTTGATTCCGGTTTCCGTTTCAAACATGTCCAGCACGTCTTCGTTGATATAGTCCTCCCAGTTGAAGACGTTGACGACGCCGTCGGCAAGAGCGGAAACCGCAAAGGCGAGCACGAGTACCAGCAGCACGGTGAAAATGGTCTTTTTCATGCGGGTGTCCTCCATAATCGGTAATATATAAACGCCGGAGCGTTTATTTCATCGGGTTTCCGCGCGTGCGGCGCGGCGGTTGATGGTCAGGAGCAGGATCAAGAGCGCCAGGAACATCAGCGCGCTCAATGCGTTCAGGGTCGGTTCGATGCCGATGCGCGCTTTGGAGTAAATAAGCGTGGAGAGGTTCTGCACCATCGGGCTTGTGGTGAAATAGCTGATGACAAAATCGTCAAGCGACAGCGTAAACGCCAGCAGGCAGCCTGTAATGATGCCAGGAACGATCTCCGGCAGGATCACGTGAATCAGCGCATAGGACGGGGTTGCCCCAAGATCCAGCGCCGCCTCGTAGGTGTACTTGTTCATCTGTTTAAGCTTTGGCATCACGGATAAAATCACAAACGGCGTGTTGAACGTGATATGCGCAAGCAGCATCGTAAAGTATCCGCGTTCGATCTGCGCGAATGTGAACAGGATCATCAGCGAGATGCCCGTGACAATATCCGGCATGGTCATGGGCAGCGTGGTCATCGTCATCATGAAGCCCTGCGGGCGTTTGCGCATGGCATGGATGCCGATGGCCGCAAGCGTGCCCAGGATGGTCGCCGCGATGGCCGCGATGACAGCGACGGATAAGGTAACGTAGAGCGCTTTCAGGATCGCGGCGTCCTGAAAGAGGTCCGCGTACCAATGCAGGGAAAAGCCTTCCCATTTGGCGCGGCTTTTGCCGGCGTTGAAACTGTACACGATCAGCACGATGATGGGAACGTACAGGAAAAACAGAATGAACGACAGATAAACGCGTTTGATGATTTTGCTCATACGATACCGCTCCCTTCGCCCTCGGGATCAGCCCGGCGCAGGATGCCAAGGCTTAACAGAATCAGCGCCATCATCACCAGGCTCAACGCGCTGCCCAGGTTCCAGTTGCCCTGAAACAGGAAGCGGTTTTCAATCAAATCGCCGAACATCATCGTGTTTCCGCCGCCAAGGATGCGCGGAATAAAAAACGTGGTGACCGAAGGCATAAACACCATTGTGATTCCGGAAACGACGCCGGGGAGACTCAGGGGCACGGTAACCGTCCAGAAAGTCCGGGTCGGGTTCGCGCCCAGGTCCTGCGCGGCCTCTAAAAGTCGGCTGTCCATTTTCGTCAGCGACGTGTAGATGGGGAAGACCATAAATGGCAGGAAGTTATACACCATGCCTAAAAGTACTGCGGTGTTGTTATACATCAGCTGCGCCTTGGGTAATCCAAGCCACTTGAGCACCGTGTTAATCAGCCCCGAGTCCTCCAGTATCGACATCCAGGCGATGGTGCGAAGCAGAAAATTCATCCACATCGGAATGATGAACAGCACCACGAGAATCGCGCCGTACTTCATATGGCGATCCGCCATGAAATACGCGGCTGGATACCCGAACACCAGGCAGATGCCCGTGCAAATCAGCGCCATCCACAGCGAATACACCAAAATGCCGATATTTACCGTGCCGCGCGTAATCAGCACCGCGTATTCGGGTCCCATCTCGGCATAGAGTTTATTCACGGAGTAATTGCTATCCCAGAAATTCTTAAAATTATCCAGCGTAAACGCGCCGGTGGAATCCGTCAACGCGTAGTAGGTGATTAATATAACGGGCACGATGGTGAACAGAATCATCCAGAGCGTATACGGCGACGCAAAAAACGAACGCTTAATACCGCCGGAACGGCGCACGGCTACAAAGACGAGCGCGGCAAATCCGAGCACGATCACGGCAATTCCGGCGATCATCCATCCGGAGATATTCGCGCCTGGCATTACACTTCGTCTCCTTCAAGGTCCTCGGTGGTTTCCTCATCATCGTCTGTTCGCGTAGACGGCTGCATGATGTGGATGTTGAACGGGATAACCGATAACCCGACGTGCGAGCCAGGCTCCTGCATGACGGTGGAATGGATTTTAAACGAAAGCTCTCCGACAATAATGATCATCTCGTAATGCACGCCTTTAAACAGCACGCTTTCCACCACGCCTGTAATCTGGCCCGCGTCTTCTTTACCGACGTTGATGTCCTCGGGGCGAATGACCACGTCCACTGGTTGGTTTCGACCAAATCCCTTGTCCACGCAGGGGAAATCAAAGCCCGCGAAGCGCACAAGCTTATCTTCCAGCATCGTGCCGGGGAAGATATTGCTTTCCCCGATAAAATCGGCGACGAAAGCATTGACCGGTTCGTCGTAAACGTCCTTAGGCGTGCCGATCTGGAGTATTTTCCCGTGGTTCATCACGACTACGGTATCGCTCATGGTCAACGCTTCTTCCTGATCATGCGTTACGTATAAAAACGTAATGCCGAGCGTCTGCTGCATGCGTTTTAATTCCAGCTGCATTTCCTTGCGGAGTTTCAAATCCAGCGCGCCCAGAGGTTCGTCCAGCAACAGGACCTCCGGCTCGTTGATCAAGGCGCGGGCGATAGCCACCCGCTGCTGCTGCCCGCCGGAAAGCTGCTCAACGCGGCGCTTGCCGTAGCCTTCCAGATCGACCAGATCGAGCATCTTTTCCACGCGTTTGTTGATTTCCGCCGAGGGTACTTTGGCGATACGCTGGCCGAACGCGATATTGTCCTGCACGTTCAGGTGGGGGAACAGCGCGTACTTCTGAAAAATGGTATTGACTTTCCGTTTGTAGGGCGGAAGATGGGTAATATCCTTACCCTCGAACAAAACAACGCCGTCCGTCGGGTGTTCAAACCCGCCGATGATGCGAAGCGTGGTGGTCTTGCCGCAGCCGCTTGGACCAAGCAGAGTAACAAACTCGTTTTTCCGGATGTAGAGGTTAATATTCTGCAGCACATAAGTGCCGTCATACGCTTTGGATATGTTTTTCAGATCAATCAGGCGTACTTTATCGGCCATGAATCGGTCTCCTTATACAGTACAATTTAGAAGCTCGGGGGATTGCTGATCCATATCACCTTGGCGGGGCCGGACCCGATATTACGCAGCGAATGCGCCGAGGACGGGTGGAGGCAGAAGCTTGATTGTTTCTTAATAATATATTCCTGGCTGCCAACCTTAAGCAATACACGGCCTGTGAGTACATAACCGAATTCCTCGCCGTCATGCGGCGGAAGCTCCGTGCTCTCGCCGCCGGCTTCCAGTTCCAGCATGATGGGTTCCATTGCGTTTTTCTGTGCGTCAGGGATCAGCCAAGTGATTTGACCGTGCTTGAATTCATCGTCCTGTTTTGTGAACATTTCGGCCTGGGAGAACACGATCTTCTCCGGACTGTCGTCGGTAAAAAACGACTGCGGATTGGTTCCCAGGCTTTCCAGAATGTCGATCAGCGTAGCAATGGACGGCGAGGTCAGGCCGCGCTCCACCTGGGAAATAAAGCCCTTGCTTAACTCGCACCGGGCCGCAAGTTCTTCCTGGGTAAGGTTTTTCTGCAGCCGCAGCCGGCGCAGTTTTCCGCCGATATCCACTCAGCACAGCTCCTTATCGAAAGTTTAGTGAAACTAAACATTGAAACGTAGTATATTAAACCACATTTTCAATTTTCATGTCAATATTTCTGAGGTTCATGGAAAGTATTTTGCTTGTACTTGACAAGCGGATCACTCTGCCGTATGATAGCCGTGCGCATAAGCGCAAGGGGTGCTGAGAAATCGGCTGAGATCGGGCGGACGCCCGGGACCCTTGAACCTGATCCGGGTAATGCCGGCGTAGGAATCAAGCATCATATGATGATTTCCCGCGTTGCATACCCGCAACGGCGGGAATTTTTATGTTTGGAGGAAACACAATGAACTACACCCTGCGGAAAATCACGGAGACGGCGATCATGCTCGCCGTGGCAACGGTACTGAGCCTGATCCAATTCACGGGCCCCTGGGTTCTGGGCGGAAGCATTACGGTGTGCAGTATGCTGCCAATCATCTTGATCGCGCACCGGTATGGAACAAAATGGGGACTTTTAACGGCGCTGAGCTACAGCCTGCTGCAGCTTCTGCTTGGCCTCAACAACGTGCAGTACGCCCCAAACGCCATCACGGCCATCGGGATCATTATGCTGGACTACGTGCTGGCCTTCGGTGTGCTTGGCTTTGCCGCCGTATTCGATCCAGTGTTCAAATCCAAAAAAACGTCGTTTGCTGTCGGCATCGTCGTTGTCATGAGCGCAAGGTTTCTCTGCCATTTTGCAAGCGGTATCATCATCTGGGAAGCTCTGTGGCCCAACTCCCTGGGATGGGCGAGCTGGATCTGGTCGCTTTCGTATAACGGCTCTTATATGCTTCCGGAAATGCTGATTACCCTTGCGGTCGGCTTTGTACTGTATAAACCGCTGGAAGCGTATTTCCAAAGAAGCGAATCGCCAAAAGCAGCATAAAGCATCATTGTGATGTAAACAAAAACCGCCGCAGAAGCGGCGGTTTTTGTTTGTTGCCTAGTATTAAGGCGTTTCGGTGATGTAGTTGAGCAGATCGGCCCACAGCGGGTGGTTCTGATCTAATACCAGCGTGGTATTGTCGTTCAGGGCTGTTTCCAACGCCTGCAAGGACCGCCAGTAGCTGTAGAATTCGCTGTCCGCGCTGTACGCTTCGGCGTAGATGCGCATGGACTCGGCTTCCGCATCGGCGCGTACGGCACCGGCCTCGGTGACGGCATCCGCCTGAATCTGGCGCGCCTGCAAGTCGGCCGCGGATACGGATTTACGGTATTCCTCGTCGCCTTCGCTTCTAAGCTGCTGGGCCACCTTGGCGCGGTCTGCCTGCATGCGGGCGTAGGTAGATTCGAGGTTGGCCGTGGGCAGTATGGTGCGGTGCACCTGAATATCCTTGATCTCGATACCGCGCGACGCCATGTCCTCGTTGAGCATGACGAGGCCTTTGCTCAGGGCGGCATTGAGCACGTCCTTGTTGGATACGAAATCCTCCGCCGTCAGGCGGTTGATGGCCTGTACGATGACCGGATGAATCAGGTTGTCAAGCTGGTTCTCCGCGGCGATCATGCTGCCGAGTTTCAGCGAGAACAGTGCGGGATCGGCAATATACCACTGCGCGTAGGTTTGGATATAGTACTGCTTCTTTTCAGAGGTGTTGACGATCTCCGAATCACTGATATAAGTGTATAGGCGGGAAGAGTAGGTTTCCACCTTGTCGATGAACGGGACTTTGAACTGCAGCCCGCTGCCGACGACGACCTTAACGTCTTCGCTGAAGGATATTTCGTCCTGAAGCTGATCCGTATACCGTTCATGGAAATCGTTGTGGCTGTTGATGATAATGCGTTTGATCACGCCGAAACGTGTAACAACGCTCTGTTCGGCTTCGCCGACGATGAAGGTGCTCTGGCTGATGAGAATGATCAGCACGATGACCGCCACGGCGATCCAGATGATCTTGTTGCGGGAGCGCTTGAAGAACGCGTTGAACTCGGCGCTTGCGTAGTTGACCGGACGCTGGTTATCCATCAGTTGCCACCTCCTTCCACGGCGGATACGCTTGACACCGTATCCGTCCCGGCTTGATCAAGATCGAGGATCTTGATCACGTCGCTGGTATTGTCCGCGACGATGATTTTTCCGCTGTTTTGCAGAATGCTTTCAAGCGTTTCGATTAACAAACGCCTGCGGGTAACCTCCGGTGCAAGCTGATACTCTGCGAGCACTGCGTTGAACACGGCTGTATTGCTGTTGGCCTCCGCGACGATCTCCGCCTTGTAGGCTTCGGCCTGTTTCACGGTTTCATAAGCGGTAGAACGGGCTTTTGGCAGGATTTCGTTGGCATAGCGTTCCGCCTCGTCCAGCCGTTTGGTTTTCTCATTTTTAGCGTTATTGACGTCCTCGTACGCAGCGGAAACCTCACTGGGTACGGAGATGTTCTGGATACGAACGTCGTTGATCTTCACGCCCATGGCGTAGGTGTCGATCAGGGCCTGGAAATCTGGCAGTACTTGAAGTTCGATCTCTTCTTTGTTTAGCAGCGCGTCGTCCAGCGGCCTGTTTTGAATGTTGCGGCGGATAACGGCTTCAAAGGCGATCTGCAGCGTGCCCTCGGGATCGTCAATATCGAAATGATACTGTTTGACGTCGCGGATGGTGTACTGGTAAATGGCCTCGATGGATACGATGGAATTGTCGTTGGTGAGCATGACGCTTTCGTCCATCACATCGGAGTACTGCGCGGCCCTGCCGGCGGAACCCGATAACGTAGTACGGAACCCGTACTCAACGGTATGGATGGTCGTAACGCTTTCACTGATAATTTGCTGGATAAAGGGTAAATGCCAGTAAAGACCCGGGCCGTTTTGATCGGTCACACGGCCGAAGGTGATGACAAGCGCCTGTTCACCCTGTCCAACTCTGTAAAACCCGGTGGCCGCGACAATCAGCACGATCACGATGATCACGATCGCTATCACAAACCCTGGTTTTGGTGCTTTCCGCATAGAATTTCTCCTTTCATAGGCGGTATAAAAACAGCATACCATAGATTGCACTATTGCGGTAGGGGAGCGATCTCTAAACCGTCATAATCCCGCTGAAAACAGCGGATCAGGCGTTGTCCGCAACAAGCGGCAGGCGCACGAAGAAAGTCGTGCCCGCCTCTTCCTTGCTACGCACGGTAATCGTGCCGCCGTGGGCGACCACGATGATGCGCGCGATCGAAAGTCCTAGCCCATGGCCGCCGTTTTGCACCTTGCGCGCCTTATCGCTGCGGTAGAAGCGGTCGAAAATGCGGGCAAGTTCTTCCTTGGAGATGCCCTGTCCGGTATCCTGCACGGAAATCACACAATCCGTCTGTTCGATTTTCATCGAGAGGGTAATCTTTCCGCCCGCAGGCGTGTATTTGATGGCGTTATCGACCAGAATGCGCAAAAGCTGCTTGAGCATCCCCTTGTCGCCGTTGATCATGCAGTGATGATCGGCCTTCAGCTCAAACTGATGTGCCGCCGATAAAAGCTGCGCGTCTCTGAAGACCGTAAAAATGATTTCCGTAGGATCAAAATGTTCCATTTCAAGGAGCAGCGACTTTTTGTCATGCCGCGCCAGGAACAATAGACGCTCAACGAGTTCCTTCATCGAGGCCGTCTCTTGTGTGATGGCCGTAATGCCCTCGTCGAGTACCGAGGTATCGGTCTTGCCCCAGCGTTCGAGCATGTTGGCATAGCCCTGGATGACGGCGATGGGGGTGCGCAGCTCGTGCGAGGCGTCGCTGACGAACTGCTTTTGGCTGTTGTAGCTGCGTTCGATGCGATCCAGCATCTTGTTGATGACCAGCGCAAGGTCCTTGAATTCGTTTTTGGTGCCTGCCAGGTTGATACGGTCGGACAGGTTGTTGGCGCTCATCTTTTCAGCCGCTGCCGTCATATCGGCGATTGGCCTCAAAACGTGTTTGTTCAGGCGTCGGCGATGGCGCAGGAAATAGAGAATGCGATATAAATCCGCGATCCCCAGGGCAAGCAGCGATAACAGATATACGTGCAGCCAATCTGCAAGGTCAAACACGACGATCAGACCGCCGTGTCCGGTGCTTCGATACAGCGTCAATTCCGTAAACCCGTCGCGAAACAGATTACCGACCGTCAGTGTTACGCGGTCGATCAGCCCATTGAAATCGTCTGTATAGGGTTCCTGCACGTAATACGCGGAATTGACGGACAAGCGATTGAGCTGCTCGGACGTAAAAACGGTGCCGTCCGCAGGCGTCATCGTCTCTACGGTGTCAAACGTGCGGTTGATCACAGGCGTTTGTGCGATGGAATAAACGACCGTAAAAATAAGCGCGATCATGATCACCGAGCGAATCAGCTGCAGGCTGGAATGCACGGCGATGCGCAGCGTCAGCGAAAAGCGGAACGTCGAAAACAGCCTTGAAAACAAGGAACCGATATAACGAAAAAACCGGATCCGAAGCTTCGGTTTTATCGCCTTTTCGAGTTTTTTCCTTTTATTCGAAGGTTTCATACTTGAACATATAGCCTACGGAGCGGATGGTGTGTATGATCTTGACGCCGAACTTATCATCGATCTTCTGGCGCAGATAGCGCACATAAACGTCCACAATATTGGTATCGCCGGCAAAATCATAGCCCCATACGTTCAGCAGCAAATCGTCGCGGGTCACGGCCGTGCGGTCGTTAACCCAAAGGTAATGCAGGAGATCAAACTCCTTTTTGGTCAGGGAGATCGGCTGGCCGTCATAGCTGACGGAATAGCTGGCGGCGTTAAGCGAAAGCTTTCCGGCGGTCAGCTCGCTTGCGGCATGCCCCTGGTCCAGGCGCGTTTTTTTCAGGCAGACGCGGATGCGCGCAAGCAGTTCCTCGATTGCGAACGGCTTGGTGATATAATCGTCCGCGCCCATATCCAGCCCCATCACCTTGTCGGAAACGTCGTCCTTGGCTGTGAGCATGATGATGGGAATATCGCTGTGCTGGCGCAGGCGTCGGCAGACCTCGATGCCCGAAAGCTCGGGAAGCATCAGGTCCAGAATCAGAAGATCCGGCTTCCAGCTGTCGCACAGGGCAAGCCCTGTGCGACCGTCGTGCGCCGCCTGAACCTCGTACCCCTCGTGGGTAAGTTCCAGTTCGATAAACCGCGCAATCTTCTTTTCATCTTCGATGATCAGTATCTTACTCATGAAAATCCCTTCGATCAGCCGATACTGGCTTCGTGATACCCGTCGTCGTCGTCCTTGATGGTATATTCGCCGTCCTCGGGAAGTTCGACGTCCACGGGTTTAGTGCCGCTGGCGGGCGATTCGGTACGGGGTTCCTTTATTTCGGGCGCTGGTTGTTCATCTTCCTCGTCGTCCTTGGCCGATTCGCGGATAATGTTATCCACGGTATGCTTTAGGTTTTCGCCGGCGTGTTTGATGCTGTCCTCGAAGGAAACGTCCTCAAATTCCTTGGACTTCCTGTCGATGCGGATGTGGTAACCCATCACCAGCGCAAACAGAATGCCGACGATTACTACCCAAGGGGCGAACAGCAGCGCGAAGATCAAAAACAGCGCGGACAGGTTGATGATGACGATGTTGTCCTTGCGGATCTTCAGGCGCAAGCGGTAGAGAAGGTAAAAGATGTTCCTGTGCCTTTGCTTGCCGGACGCGTTTGTCCGGGCTTCGTGTTCCAGAATTTTGCCGTTCTTTTCCAGGTCGAGCAGCGCCTGGGTCAGGCTGCCGTTGTGGTACTTGAGCAGCGATACGGCTTCGTTGTAGGATAGTCCGCTTTTCCTGCGGATGATATCAATGTCCTGTATGGTGTATTTAGCCATGTTCAACTCTCCTTTGCTGGTATTTTACCGCTATCATCGTACCACAGAGAACATGGCGTTGCTTGAGAATACAATAACGCTTTGATGAGAATTTCATGAGGATTGATTGATAAACTCAAAGCGGTTTTTTACCCATCGTACTGACGATTTTCGGCCGCTGCTGCGGCGGCGTTTCCTGTCTTTCGTTCGTTTCCTCTTCGGACGGCGGGGGAGCCGTATTGCTTGGATACCGGGAGTAATCCGGTTGTGCCGGGCGTTTAAACTGAGACTGCGCCGAGAGTACCGCGTCGTTGTGCGCCAGCTTCCGCGAATCGCTTTCGATAGACGGTGTCTCCGGCTCGTCGTCATCGGGCAGAATCTGCACGGTCGGCATCTTCATCGTGCTCACAATGGGAACCGCGCTGGAGTCCCGGTCCGGCGCGGCGTCTTCAACAGGCGGCGGGAGACCGCCGGGATAATAGGCGGGCTTGGGCGTGCCGGAGCCTTCGGATGAAATATGGTAGGGAGCGACCTCCGGGACGTCGACCTTCGCGGCTTTCTGCCGCCGGTGCGCCGAGGAACCGATCAGCCCGCCGGCGACCGTGAGCGATATGCCCAGGAAAAACAGAAAATATCCAGAATGCAGTACAAAGTTGACGATCGCGTTGAGCGTATTGGTCAGTGGGTCGGCGCTCGTTTCCTGAAACGAATCCACGATCAGTTTGAACTGCTCATTTTCAATCATCGGCAGAACGGTCGTCAGGATGCCGAGCAGCGCAAAAATGCAGCCAAATATACAAAAAACCGCACCCAGAACCCTGAAGGTTTTCATGTCGATCGTATCCCTCCGCATATACAGCGTTTCCGTTTGATTTCGACACACTGATTCCGCCTTCCTTCTTCCTTTGCAGTACCGGTTTTGTTTTGTCAAAAGGAGATTTGCCTGCGGTTGCAGAATAGAAGCAATAAACATCTGGAAACAGAGGATGGTTTCATGGAGAAGTATCAGCTTAGCTATCATGTGGATATGGTGCTGTGCATCGACGCCACAGGCAGCATGCGGCATGTGATTGAGCTCGTGAAGGAGAACGCCCTGAATTTCTACCGGGACGTGACCTCCACGATGGAAAAAAAGAACAAGGTGATCAGCCAGCTTCGCGTGCGCGTCATCACATTCCGCGATTATCTTGCCGACGGCGAGCGCGCCATGATGTCCAGCGAGTTTTTTACCCTGCCCGCGGATGAGCAGAAGCTGCACGAAAGCATTCGCAGCATTTCGGCGTCCGGCGGCGGGGATATCCCGGAAGACGCGCTGGAAGCCCTTGCCTATGCCATCCGCAGCGAATGGACCCGGGACGGAATCAAAAAACGCCATATCATCGTCATGTGGTCTGACGCGCCGACCCATGAGATCGGACACGGAAAGGACGCGCCGTGGTATCCCGAGGGGATGGCCAAGGATTTTGAAGAGCTCAGTACCTGGTGGGAGGACGAACAGCTTGGCGGCGTGATGGATGAAAACGCGAAACGTCTGTTGATTTTCGCGCCCGACGCGCCGGAATGGAACCGCATCTCGTCGGAATGGGCGCAGGTCATCCATGTGCAGACCGTCAGCGAAGGGCTGGGAGAACTGGATTACCGGCAGGTCATCGACGCGATCTGCAATACAATATAGGGTTTATCCGATGAAAATCGGCGAGTATACGTGCACAACGCCTTTTGTAACCGCCGGCAGCGGAAACGCGCGTTGGTGCGTCGCCCTGAAAGATGAAAAACAATATTTTTTGAAACAGTTTTTAGCTCCTGTCCAGCCGGTGCAGACCACGGCGGCGCCGACCAGGCAGGTGTCTTTGCGCAGACAAAAATGCGCGGCGTTCGAGACCCGGAAGCTGCATCTTTACGACGCGCTGAAAAAGGTATCGTCCGATTATGTCGTACACGTGGACGATTTTTTCGTGCGCGACGGGCACTACTATGCGGCGTCCGCTTATCTGGGCACGGACTATCAAACCCTGGATGATTTTCGGAATGAACCAATCAGTACAAAACTCAAAATTCTTGCATCCCTGTCGGACAGCCTGCGGGCGCTGCACGCGGTAGGGATCGTACATGCCGATTTAAAGCCAGAACATATCGTCATAGAGGGTAATGCCGATTCTTACCGTGTCCGGCTGATCGATTTCGATTCGGGCTTTGCCGAGGTCGCGCCGCCGGAGGCCGGACGGGAGCTTGCGATTGATCCCGTATATCTTTCGCCGGAAGCCTACCGGATGATCTCCGGTCATAACGTAAGGTTGAACCGCAAGGCGGATACCTTCGCGCTTGGACTTCTCGTCCATCAGACGCTCGCTGGGAAGCTGCCCGGTTTTGACAGAAATCACTACAGCTATCCGTATGCCGCCGTACTGGACGGCGCAAAGCTTGCGCTTTCAAACGAAATCAGAGAACCGCTTCGCGTATTGATCCTAAAATTGTTGAAAAAACACCCGGCGTTTCGGCCGGGCGACGATACGATCGTTAAAAAGTTCAAAACGATGCTTCTATAGACGTTCGGCGATCCTCCGAATATACAAATCGATCACGTCAATATCGCTGACCTTGTACAGCATCCTGCTGCCAACGACGTCTTCCACCTCGTTGATTACAGGGGCTCCGTGATGATAAAGCAGATCCACGCCCGCAAACGACAGGGGAGCGCCGTGTTCTGCAAACCGCCGGATCACCTGTTGCGCCAGCGCTTCCTCCGCGTCCGTGAGTGCATGGAGTTCCACGCTGCCGCCACGTTTGAAATTGCTCACAATTCCGTCTCTGGCGGTACGCATGACGGAAGCGACGATGCGCCCGAACAGCACGAAAACCCGCAAATCTTTTCCGGCTTCGCTCGCGGGCTCCTGAAGCAGCGCGGGCTGGGGGAGGATTTCTGACAGGGCGTTTTCCATCTCGGTTTTATTATTCACAAGCATGACGCGGTCGCCGCCGTGCCCGTTGACGGGTTTGACGACCAGCGGAAACGGCATGGACTCCGGTGTATCAGGATGTTCAGCGTCAACAATTTGCGTGCGCATCTGCGGAAGTCCCTCTAAAAACCGGTGGGTATTGCGCTTATCATTGCAGATCTTCGAGACCTTTGAGGAATTGAACACCGGAACGTGATCGTCTTCTAATCTTTGATTCAACCGATAATCTCTTTGCCGGGAGATCACAAAATCCGGCAGTCTCTCGGTCGAAAGCTCAAAATTCTCCGTTAAAACGATCTCAAGGGAAAGGCCGACCGCCTTCCCTTTATCCTGTATATGAGAAACAAACATACGGTTCTGCTCAAAATCGCCCGTATTGTATAAAAGCCATCCCGTTTTCATCTCGTTCACCCGACGTGGTCGCGTATATGCTGAAAGATGGCGTCCGCCATGTTGACGCCCGTGCAATCCAGCGTCGTTTTAAAATGCGCGTTGGAATTAACCTCGCAGATCAGCGGGCCGTTTTCGCCGAACAGCACGTCCACCCCGGCAAAGGCAAGCCCGAGCGCCTTCACGGCCCTGAGCGCGATCTCAGCTTCCTGTCTGGCGGGGGTATAGGGGTCCATACTGCCGCCCAGCGTAATGTTACTGCGAAAATCACCGCTGTCGTTATGCCTGTAGATGCTGGCAACGACATGATCGCCGACCACGTTAACGCGGATATCCCGGCCGTAGCTGTTTTGAATCATTTCCTGCATCAGCATCGGAGTCGAGCCGAGCGCAACCACCTTTTCCCGCAGGCTTTCCATATCGTGGAACAGGTATACCTGTTTGCCGAATGATCCGAAGCACTCCTTGAGAATCAGCGGAAAGCCGAGCCTTTTCGCGGCTTCGTCCAGAAACTCGCTGTGCGGATATCCGACGTTGGGAAATGTTTTGGGCACAAGGATGTTTTTCGGCATCGGAATGCCTGCACGTTTGAGCGCAAGATAGGTAAGGCCTTTATCGTCGCACTGTAAAATACTGTCCGAAGAGTTGAACACAGGCACGCCAAGCTGCTCCATCAGGCGGGCCGCCTTGACGTCCTTATCCCAGTACAGCACAAAATCCGGCAAATCGCTTTGGAATGCCGGATCTTCACAGTGAAGGATGATTTCAGCGTTGGTCGTGATCACAAGCTTGATGCCGCATTTTGCCGCGGAATCCAGCAATATCTGATAGAGTTCGTCGAACTTTTGTACATGCAGAAACGCGTTGACCGCCAGAAGACCTTTGAGCATTCGCAAGTCTCCTTTATTGCAATGCGTTTAGTTTATCCGCCAATTCGTGCAGGGATTTAATCACGTCGGACAGGCGATAGCCGTCCGACCCCTGAATGAGAAGATTGGAGTTGATTTCCAGCTGAATCGCCGGAACGTCGCAGCAGCTGGCGACGGTCGCGCAGACCGAATTGGGGTCGCCAGCGGGGAAGGGATTGTCCACCGTGATATTGCTGATACCGTTGGGAACGAAGCTATCGCGGACGATATCGACAAGCTCCTGCTTGCCGAAAATGTTTTTGCCATATCCCGTACCTACGCAAACGTCCATTTCACGGGCAGGTTTGAGTTGATGGAGATCAATTAGATACCGGATATCGTTTTTATGCAGAAAACGGCACAGCGCCTCGCGGTAGTCGCTAACTTCGTCGTAATTGGCGTCGTCCATCAGATGGCGGGTTTTATAAATCACGGGGTATTTGTATTCTTCGTTGAGAATTTTACAGAGTATTCCGGTATAGCGTTCAGCAGCTTTATTGGTGCCGTTGCGTGTCTGGAGCACGGCGTGCGGGGCTGAAAACATCACGGCGCCGGTTCCGTTTAAAATCTCGAAACTGGCTTTGTGGTCTTCATCGGTGAAATATGCAAGCGCGCGGTCCAGTTGCTGCTCACAGGTCATTGGTTTCCCTCCTAAAGGCAAACATCAAAGGCGAAAACGTCGCCAATGGTAAATGTAGCACGACTGCAGATGATTGTCAATTTTCGATTGTTGATGTATGATATTTGCACTGAATATCGGCAAATGAAGGAGAACGTTATGATGTCAGGCAGCGGTGCGGGGGCCAGGGAAAGCAGAACTGCATTGCTGCTATCCCGCGAGCAGCTTGATACGCTCAAAGCCGCGCATGTCATGGTTTTCGGTCTCGGCGGCGTGGGCGGTTACGCGGCCGAAGCATTGGGCCGGATGGGCGTTGGCAAACTGACGATCGTGGATAAAGACACGTTTGAAGAAAGCAACCTCAACCGCCAGACCGGCGCGCTCACATCGACCATCGGCAAACCCAAAGCGGCTGTGACCCGCGAACGGCTATTGGATATCAATCCGGATGCGGAAATCATCGCCGTCGAGCAGTTCCATCTGCCGGACACGCCTGTTCCCATTCCGGACGACGTTTCGATCGTGCTCGACGCTGTCGATACCGTCGCGGCGAAGCTGTCGATCGTAGAGATCTGCAAACAAAAGGGCGTTCCTGTGATCTCCTGTATGGGCATGGGCAACCGGCTCGACCCTACGCAGATCCGGCTGGGGGATATATTCCAAACCAATAACTGCGGCCTTTCGCGTGTCATGCGCAAGGAGCTCAGAAAACGGAATATCACTTCGCTTCGCTGCGTCTATTCTATGGAGGAACCGCTTCCGGTTTCTGAGGCGATTCCCGCCAAGGGCGGCAGCCGGGCCGCGCCTGGATCGGTCGCCTACGTGCCGTCGGTCGCCGGTTTGTACATGGCTTACGACGCGGTGAATACTATAATAAGACACACAGATTCGGAGGACAGGCGTTGAAACACAAGATCGTCATCATCGGGGGCGGCGTGATCGGCTGTGCGGTTGCGCGGGAACTGAGCGCATATAGCGCCGATATACTTTTGGTGGAGCGTGCCGCGGACGTATCCGAGGGCGCAAGCAAGGCGAACAGCGGATTGGTGCACGCGGGGTTTGATACCGAACCCGGCACGAACAAGGCGAAATTCAATATTCAGGGCAGTAAAATGTTTGCGTCGCTCTGCAAAGAGCTGTCCGTACCGTATAAAAAGAACGGCGCGATGGTGCTCGCGTTTGACGAGGCGCAAATTACCGTGCTGCACGAGCTTTTTGAGCAGGGTAAAGTAAACGGTGTGGACGGCATGGCGATCATTGACCGCGAACAGGTGCTTGCGCTCGAACCGCATGTAAATCCCAAAGTCGTTGCAGCGCTGCTGGTGAAAAGCGCGGCGTCGGTTTCACCGTATGAACTGACCTATGCGCTTGCCGACCATGCGAAGGTCAACGGTGTGGAATTTCAGTTCAATACGAATGTATTGACAATACTGAAACAGAACGAACAATTTCTATTGAAAACAAACCGTGGCAACATTGCCGCGGATATCGTCGTGAACTGTGCGGGCGTCGGCGCGGGCGACCTGCACAATCAACTGTCCGAGCGTAAGGTAAATATCACGCCGCGAAAAGGGGAATATTACCTGCTGGACCGCGAAGTTGAGCCGATGTTTTCGCATACCATGTTTCAAACGCCCACCCCGATGGGAAAAGGCGTACTGATCACGCCGACCCTGCACAACGGGCTGCTGCTCGGGCCGACAGCAACGAACATCAAAGACGGAACCGACGTCTCGACAACTGCCGATGCCCTGCGGAAAATACGTGAAGTTACAACGCTGACCTGGCCGGAAGAGAACCTGAAAACGGTCATCACTACCTTTTCCGGCGTCCGCGCGCATGAGACCGGGGGCGATTTTATGATTGGCGCGGTAGACGGCGCTCCGGGGGCCTACGAGGCGATCGGCATCGAAAGCCCCGGGTTATCGTCATCCCCGGCGATCGGGCTGTTTCTGGCGGAGATGATCGCGAACGGCAATCGTTTGCAGCGCAAAGATACGCGCGTACCGCCGCCCGACTATCCCAAGCCGTTTGAAGAAATGACCGTCGAAGAGAAACAGCAGGCGTCCGCAAAAGATCCGGCGTACGGCAACGTCGTATGCCGCTGCGAGCATATCACCGAAGCGGAGGTCCGCTGGGCGGTCCGCAGGCCTGTCGGCGCAACGTCGGTAGACGGCGTCAAACGCCGTACGCGGGCCGGCATGGGCCGCTGCCAGGGCGGGTTCTGTTCTCCGCGCGTTATGGAGATTTTAAGCGAGGAACTTCAGCTTCCGCTGAATCAGATTACCAAAAGCGGCGGAGACAGCCGCATCCTGCTTGGCAGAATCGAAGACGCGGCACAGGAAGGGGATGATCGGCATGCGTGAGATCACTGTTGATGTGCTGATCATCGGCGCTGGTCCGGCAGGTATGGCGGCCGCAATCGCCGCCAGGGAACAGGGCGCGGAAAGCCTGATCGTACTCGAACGCGAGGCGGAGATCGGCGGTATCCTCAAGCAGTGCATCCATAACGGCTTCGGCCTGCACCGTTTCAAGGAAGAACTGACCGGGCCGGAGTACGCACAGCGCGACATCGACCGCATGGAAGCGCTGCAAATTCCCGTACAGTGCAGCACGATGGTCATCGATATCGACGCAAAGAAGCGCGTTACGGCCGTCAGCCGCGAGCACGGCGTGCAGCTGTTTCACGCCAAGGCGATTATTCTCGCCATGGGCTGCCGCGAACGCCCCAGAGGCGCGCTGGCTATTCCCGGCACGCGCCCGGCGGGCATCTTTTCAGCCGGTACCGCGCAGAAGCTCGTTAACATGCACGGGTATATGCCCGGAAAACGCGTGGTTATCCTCGGCAGCGGCGATATCGGGCTGATTATGGCGCGCAGAATGACCCTGCAAGGCGCTAAAGTGCTGTGCTGCGCGGAGATCATGCCATACTCTTCCGGCCTCAATCGCAATATCGTACAATGCCTGCACGATTATGATATCCCGCTGCTTCTCAGCCACACCGTTATCGATATCCAAGGCAGGGAGCGGCTGGAAAGTGTCACGATCGCCGAAGTGGACGAGCGTTTGCAGCCGATCCCCGGAACCGAAACAACGTTTGACTGCGATACGCTTCTTTTATCTGTCGGGTTGATTCCCGAAAACGAACTGACCAAGCAGATCGGCGTAGAGCTGTCCGCCGTTACGCAGGGCGCGGTGGTGGACGACAGGCTGCAAACCAGCATGGAGGGCGTATTTGCCTGCGGCAACGTGCTGCATGTGCACGATCTGGTGGACTTCGTCAGCGAGGAAAGCGCCAAAGCCGGGCAAGCGGCGGCCGAATACGTGCTTGGAAAAGCGAATGCACCTGTAAAGACAGTGATCGCTCAGGACGGCAAGGGCGTGCGCGGCGTGGTGCCGCAGCGGCTGCGGATTGCAAAGAACAGTCAATCCGACGTCCGTTTCATGTTCCGTCCGGATCGGGTATATCAAAAGGTGAAAGTACAGGTGCTTGACGGAGAACGCATGTTGAAATCCTTTGGAAAGCGCATTTTATCTCCCGGGGAGATGGCGGAAATACTGCTCACCGCCGGCGACCTGCAAAGCTTGTCCTCCGATACCTTGACAATCAGCATCACGGAATAAGGAGCGCTCATGAAACAAACGATCACCTGCATCAATTGCCCGATCGGCTGCCGGATGACGGTGGAGACGGACGGGAATAAAGTCATTAAAGTAGACGGCGCGAGCTGCAAACGCGGCGAGGAATACGCAAAACAGGAAGCGGTTTCTCCAAAGCGCATGGTCACCGCGGTCGTTAACGTACCAAACTGCGAGCTTCCCCTGAGCGTCAAGACCAAGGAACCCATTCCCAAAGACAAAATTTTCGCCTGCATGAAGGTCATCGAAGCGACCGATCTGAAAACGCCGATTAAAATGGGCGACGTGATTTGCAGCAACGTTTGCGATACCGGGGTGGACGTCGTTTCCACACGCGATATCCCGTAACTTCGCTTGCGGCGCTGCGTGTTTCGTGCTATGCTTTCCCTGAAGAAAAACCGCGCTGAAAAGAGGGTGAACGTATGCCCGTCAGAGTCAAGCTCGTTACGGTGATCGTGATCGTCGTCGTGATCACGATCGGGTTTGCGTTTTTATTTTTTCAGAAAAACAGCACCATGAAAAGGCTTGACGAGCAGTACTTTGAAGCGCTTTCGTATCATCAATACCTGGAAAAGAAAGAAAGCACGCTCAGGGAAACGCTGGACGCCATGGGTACCGACGCGTTTATTGAAAACCTCGCGCGTACGCTGTACGGCTATATGAAAGCGGACGAGATCCGCTTTGTGATAACCAACCCGGAAGAACTTTACGGATATCAGGATTAAAGGTGATGGCTTTGCGAGCGGCTGCAATCGGCATCGGCTCTAATTCTCTGCGGCTCCTGGTTGCCGATATTGAAAACGGAGACCTTTCTACGGTTCTGCGCGAGCGCATCGGACTGCGAATTTTCGCGTCGCTCAATTCAAAGCTCGAAATCGACGAAACCATGATCCACAACGCCTGCGAAGCCGTGCTTTTGATGAAGCGAAGTGCGGAGCAGACAGGCGCAGAAAAAATATATCTGTTTGCTACCAGCGCCGTACGCGACGCCGGGAACAAAACGGAATTTTCCAATTCGATTTTTAAAAGAACCGGCCTCAAAACGGACATTGTCTCGGGAGAGATGGAAGCCAGACTTTCGTTTCTGGGCGCGGCGGGGCAGAATAGTGCGGGGATGATCGATATCGGCGGCGGTTCCACCGAGATCGTAATCGGCGATCGGGGAGTACCGCAGTTCGCCTGCAGCCTGCAGGCTGGCGCGGTAAGGCTTTTCAGGGAATTCCCTGTTGCTTCCAAAGCCGACACGCAAATTGTAATCGACGCCGTTAACCGCTTGCTCGAGCTGCAATTGAAAGCCATTCAGCAAATGAAAACGCCGGCCCAATGGGTCGGCGTTGGGGGCACGATGACCGCTGCCGCAACCAGTATTCAGGGAATCCCCTGGCAATCCAAGGATAAAATCCCCGGGTTCACAGCGACCAAGAAGGACATCCGGCGAGTGATGGAAACCATGGCGGCTCTGCCGCTTGACCGGCGCAGAGCCCTGGGTACCGTACCGCCGGACCGGGCGGATATCGTCGTCCACGGTTTTGCCATATTGCTGGCATGCATGGATACGCTTGCTATTGATCAAATCACAATTTCAGAACGGTCCAACCTGGACGGCTACCTGCAATGGATTACAGCGGGCGAATGAGGATCAACGGGGTGAGCTCGTCGCCCTGTCCGCTGGGGTTGTCGCGCATGGCGTCCTGAATCTGCTCGTCGGTCAGCGGGAAATTCTTGGACTTACCCAATTGATCGCGCTGGATATCGTTGGCGTCCATCAGCACCACGGGGATGCCGGTTTCCGCCGTCAGCTCGTCGCAGAGCTCGTTAGGGTTGGGCGGATTGATGGTCGCCAGTTCATGATAGCGCTTGAAGCTGGAACGGAAATAAAAACCGTCGATACCGCCGACGCCTTTGCCGCACACCCTGTAAAATACGCCTTTGACGCCGAAAGGACGCGTAACCGCGCTTAAAAACGCCGCAAGCAGTACGCGCGGCAGGCCGACCATGTCGATCACCAATTGCAGTTTGTATGGCTCGTGCATGCCCACGCCGGTGGAGTTGATGCCCGCAAAGCGCCACATCAGCTTGGCGAAAAAGCCGGGTTTTACCTGGTCTCGGGTGCGTACGTTGCCAGAACACATGCACATTACCTTCGCCCCGAAGGACAGCACGTCGCCTTCCTGATAAAAGGGGCGCACATATTTCTCCACCAAAGCGGTCTTGCTCTCGCCGACCTCTACGAAATGGGTTTGGATGGCGTAGCGCTGGTATTGTTTTCCGTCGTTTCCCTTGATCACACCGCGGTCGAAATAAACGATCCCGTCCTGTTCGCGCCGCTGTGAAGCCAGATTTCTGCCTTTGTCCTCGGCCATCGTGTCTGCCTCCCTAAATATGGTCAAAGAAGGCGTCGCCTTCCTCGCCGCAAAGTATACCAAGCTCGTTGAAATGCAAAGGAACAGGTTTCGCCTCGATGTATTTGAGGATCGTATCAAAGCGCACGCTCTCGGCAAAGGTGAGAAGCGTAAAGGCGACGCCGTGTTTTTTGGCGCGCCCCGTTCTGCCGATGCGGTGCAGGTAATATTCGTTTTCGTTGGGAAGATCATAGTTGATCACGGCTTCCACATCGTCCACGTCGATGCCGCGGGCCGCGACGTCCGTTGCCAGCAAAATCTGGAATTTGCCCTTGCGGAAGGCGTTCATCACCTGGTTGCGCGCGCCCTGGCGCATATCGCCGTGCAGGCATTCCGCCTCATACCCGGCTTTCTGCATGCGGTTGGTCAGGCGCTGGGTCATATCCTTAGTGTTGACGAACACCATGACGCGGCTGAATTCGTCGCTGTCGAGCAGATATAAAAGATGTTCGTATTTATTTTTATGATCGGATTCAATCACATACTGCGTAATCTGCGGACGGTTTTCCTTGGTAGCCGGAATGATGATCTCCACGGGATCCTGCTGGTATTTCCACGCGATGGTCTGCACGTCCGGGTTTGTGGTAGCGGAGTAGAGCACAAGCTGACGATCCGCCGGCGTGGCCTCGATGATGCGCGTCACGTCTTTCACGAATCCCATGTTGAGCATCTCGTCGGCTTCGTCCAGCACCATGGTATGGACGTGGTCAAGCCTTACGTTGCCGCGATTCATGTGGTCTAAAAGCCTGCCCGGCGTGGCGATAATGATCTGCGGATGGCGCTTTAGCTGGTTAATCTGTTTAACGATCGGCTGGCCGCCGTAGAGGACCGCGATCTTCAAATCCTTGATGTACTGGGCGAGGCTGCGCAGCTCCTCGGCGATCTGCAGGCTCAGTTCCCGCGTGGGGGCGACGACCAGTTCCTGCACGCGGTTATCGGATAAATTCACGTATTCGAGCATCGGGATGCCAAACGCGATGGTTTTTCCGGTTCCGGTCGGTGCGATGGCGATCACGTCGCGGCCTTCCATCATCAGCGGCAGCGTCTGCGCCTGTACGGGTGTCATTACGTGGATATTCATGGTTTCCAGAGCGTGGAGCACCTCTTTGCTGATATCCGCGCTGGAAAATTCTTTTTGTTCTTCCGGCAAAATGTTCTCCTTTATCGGTTTGATATTACGGTTTGGCTAAAAACAACCAAATTCTTCTATTCGACAGAATTGCGTTTTTTCCTTCTATGTTATACTATACTAAGCGACCAAAACCACGGAGGAATGCTGTATGAGCAGACTGGGCGACCTACTGAAAACCGAACGCCTGCGCCGCGAATTAACACTGAAGCAGGTATCAAAGCTTGCCGGCGTCAGCGCCGATTACCTGAAATCCGTCGAGGATGGGAAGAAAATTATCCCCGACGATCAGGCACGCAGGATTCTTAAGAAAATCGGCCTCACCGAGCAAACAGAACAGGGTTTTACGCTGGATGATATCGCGTCCGCCGTCGATTTGGAGACCGTGCAGCCCGCAAAACAAACGGCTACTCGGCCCCGCGCGGATTCCGAACCCGTCTATACTGACCAGTCGAAACAAGAGGATACTGTACAGGGCAGCGTGTGGCTGGACGCGCTGCAGAGCGTATTGAAGCGCGTGCCGGTTCTAAACGCCGTGATGGAAGAGGTGGATCACCGCCTGCTGCCGGTACTCCAGGGGAGAATCGAAGGCGCCTCGCCGGATAAGGTGTTCTATTATCAGGTACCGGACGACAGCATCCGCGGTTTTCGTATCATGCGGGGCGACCTGTGCTTCATCGTTCCCGCCGGTAGTCCCATCGACGGGGCTGTCATGCTGGTAGAGCAGAAGGGCAAGCGCGCGCTACGCAAGGTGAAAAAGCTGGACGCGATGAGCGTGCTGCTGCAAAGCTACGACCGGGAATACGCCGCCGAACCCTGTGCGCTGCCGGACGTTGCATTTCTCGGCCATGTGGTGCGCGTGGAATTCTCTTTACCGGAATGATATAATAGAATTGCACAACGACGTAAGGAGCATAAAATGATCTACAAACCATTCGGGAAAACCGGTATCCAACTCTCCGCGCTCGGTTTCGGCGCCATGCGGCTGCCAATGACGGATGAAAAGCATGTCAACGACGAAAAAGCCGTGCCGCTGATGCAAAAGGCGTTTGAGCTCGGCGTCAACTATGTTGACACCGCGCCGTATTACTGCGGGCATGACAGCGAACGCGCCGTGGGTCTCGCGCTGAAAGGCTGGCGCGACAAGGTTTATCTTTCGACTAAAAACCCGGCCAAGGATTCCGTCGGCAACAAATGGCGTATGAATCTGGAAAAATCGCTGGAAACGCTGGATACGGATTACATCGATTTCTATCATTTCTGGGGAATCAGCCTGGAAAACTTTCAGCAAATGAATACGCCCGGCGGGCCCGTGGACGACGCGCGCAAAGCGCTTAACGAAGGGCTGATCAAACACCTTTGCTTCTCGTTCCACGATAAAGACGCCAAAAATATGAAACCGATCATCGACAGCGGTCTGTTCACCTCCGTGCTTTGCCAGTATAATTTGCTGGATCGCGCGAATGAAGAGAATATCGCCTATGCAAACCAAAACGGACTTGGCGTGATCATTATGGGCCCGGTGGGCGGCGGCAGGCTCGGAGCGCCGTCCGACGCGGTGAAAGCGCTGCTGGATAACAAAATCGTCAGCTCCGCTGAAATGGCGCTTCGCTTTGTGCTGGCAAACCCGAACGTCAACATGGCGCTCTCGGGTATGCAAAATATGCAGATGCTTGAAGAAAACGTAAAAGTCGCGTCCATCGGCGGAATGCTTACAGAAGACGAACTCAAGCAGGTCAACGCGATGCTCAATGAAAACAAGCGTCTGATGGATCTGTACTGCACGGGCTGCAACTACTGCATGCCCTGCCCGCAGAAGCTGAACATCCCGCATCTGTTCCAGTTGATGAACTATCACAAGGTGTACCAACTGACCGATTACGCCAAGACGGAATATGCAAAGACCACCGTTCCGATGGACGACAGGACGGCGGACTGGGAAAAGGCCGTCGGTTTAGACGTTTCCCAATGTATCGAATGCGGCGCTTGTGAAAAGAAGTGCCCGCAGAAGCTGGAGATCATTAAACAGCTGAAAGAAACCCAAAAAGCACTGGGATAAGAAGCAACAAAAAAGCCGTGCGCTTGCACGGCTTTTTTGTTGCGTTTATCTCCGGCCTTTGTCGTAGGGGATACCCTCGGCCTTCGGCGCCCGGCTGCGTTTGGAGGTGAGGACGAGGATAATCATCGTCACCAGGTAAGGCATAATCAGGTAGATATATTCGCTGGAGACGAGGTTATCGAATTTCGGCAGGAACGCGATGGAGTTGGAATAGAACGATATAATCCGGAAAAATGCGAAGAAGAAGCTCGCGAACAGGATATTGACCGGTTTCCAGTTACCGAAAATCATCACCGCCAGCGCCAGGAAGCCGTAGCCGGCGACCGTTGAGGTAAACCCGCTGCCCGCCGCAAGCGTATACGCAAGGCCACCGATACCCGCCAGGAAGCCGGATATACCCACGCCGAGATAGCGCATGCGATAAACGTTTACGCCAACGCTGTCGGCAGCCTGCGGATGTTCGCCGCATGCGCGCAGACGCAGACCCGTTTTGGTATAGTACAGGAATACGATCGCGAGGATCAGGATGATAAACGCAATCGGCGTGGTCAGGAACAGGCTTTTAAACAGAAAGGTCGTGAAGATGTTATCGGTTGCGATTCCCAGGCTTTCAGGTGCGATGCGCACCCAGCTTGGAATCAGAATGGTCGTCTGCGCCGTACCCTGGATGTTCCAGGTCACAACAACCGCCAGCGCGGGCGCGAGCATGTTCAGCGCCGTGCCGGATATAACCTGGTTGGACTTCAGCTTGATCGACGCAAAGGCGAGCAACTGGCTGTACAGGATGCCGACGACGCCTGCGATACCGATGGCCACCAGCATATAAAGCTGTGCGCTTTCTTTGCCGATCCCCAGATCGTCTATGTACCGCAGGAAAAGGCTCGCGGCAAGCGCGCCGATGATCATAATTCCTTCCAGCGCGATGTTCACCACGCCACTGCGCTCAGAAAACATACCGCCGAGCGCTACCAGCATGAGGGGAACGGCAAAGATTAGCGTTGCACTTAAAATATCGCCGATGATCATTCCTCGTCACCGTCCTTTCCCAGGGTTTCGCCGGGCACAATGACGGGCGGGGTCTCCGCATCGCCGTCCCGCAAAGAGTAAGCGGACATCGAACGCCTGACAAACAGCTTTTCAAACCAGATTTTGAGTACCAACGCAAAGGCGCTGACATAGATGATGACGCCGATGATGATATCGATGTTCTCGCGTACAAAACGCGGCTGCAGCGCGTCGCCGCCAACCTGGATATAGCTGATGAACAAAGCGCTGACGATAACGCCGATGGGGTGGGAGTTCGCCAGCAGCGCGACGGGAATACCGTTAAAACCTGCGGGGAGCAGAATTTTCAGGAAGGTGTACTGGCCCGTGCCGCTTAAGTAATACAGTCCGCCGCCAAGTCCGGCCAGAGCGCCCGCGACCATAAAGGAATTGATGATGTTGCGCTTGGCGTTGATACCGGCGTACTGGCTGGCGTCGCGGTTGTAGCCGCAGGCCTTGATTTCATAGCCGAAGGTTGTCTTCTGCAACAGGATCCAAATGATGATCGCGATGAAGATCGCAACGAATATTCCGATGTTCACCAAATTGCTGTTCATCAGTTCGTCCAGTCCCAGTTTCGGCAGCACGGCATTGGCGTTCGCGTCGGCCAGAACCGGCGTACGGTCACGAATGGAGGATTTCCCCCAGTAATCCACAACCAGCATGGGGATGTTGGTAAACGCCATATTGACCGCGAATACCGCAATCCAGTTGAACATAATGGTCGTAATGACCTCGTTGACATTGAACAACGCCTTGCAGATACCGGGGATCGCGCCCCAGATCGCGCCGCCGATCATCGCGGCGATGATGGCAAGGTACCAGGGCAATTGCAATTGGATGCCCGTAAACAGGGCAAAGAACGCGCCAACGGTGTACTGGCCGGTCGCGCCGATGTTAAACAGGCCCGTTTTAAACGCGAATGCGACCGAAAGGCCCGTGCAAATCAGCGGCATGGCCTGATACAGCACCTTGGCAAACTTGGTGGGATCGGAGAATCCGACCGTCAGGATGCGAAGCAGGCCCCACCAAGCCCTGTCCGGCTTGGTCACGAGCAGCAGTAAGTAGCCGATGAACAGGCCGATGATGATCGCGCCTACGGCGGACAGGATGGTCGTTAGCAGCGAAGCGTTGAACGTGCGTCTGCGTTTCACCCTACATCACCTCCCGTGCGATATCGCTGGGTGTCGCCCCGGCCATGTACAGCCCGAGCTCCTGCCGAACGGCGTGCTCGCCGGCAACCTCGGCGACGATTTTGCCTTCGTACATCACCAGGATGCGGTCGGAGATGTTCATAACCTCTTCAAGCTCCAGGCTGACCAGAAGCACCGCCCGGCCCTCGTCACGCGCGGCGATCAGCTGTTTTTGGATGTATTCGATCGCGCCGACGTCCAGCCCGCGCGTCGGCTGCACGGCAATGAGCAGCTTGGGGGAGAGGGAAGCTTCGCGCGCGATGATCGCCTTTTGCTGGTTGCCGCCGCTCATGGAGCGCGCAGGCGTATCCGGGCCCTCTCCGGCGCGGATATCAAAGAAACGGATCAGTTCCTCTGCATGCGACTGGATCTCCGGGAAGCGGAGAAAGCCGTGCTTGTTGAACTGCGGCGTGTGATAGCTTTTTAAAATCAGGTTTTCGGATAGATTATAATCAAGTACCAGGCCGTAGCGGTGCCGGTCTTCCGGAATATGCGCGATACCCATATCGTTCCGTTCACGGATGGAGTATTTGGTAATGTCGTGTTCGCCGAAGGTGATCGTGCCGTGCGTCGGCTTGATCAGTCCGGTCAGCGCATAGACCAGCTCGCTCTGCCCGTTGCCTTCGATGCCTGCGATACCGACGATCTCCCCGGCGCGGACGCTGAAGGACACGTTGTGAAGCTGATGCTTACCGCTTGCGGCGGTCGTCAGGGATAGATTGGAGACGCGCAGGATGGTATCCTTGGGCTTGCTCGGCTTTTTATCGACTTTGAAATTTACCTTGCGCCCGACCATCATCTCCGCAAGCGAATCGACCGTCGCGTCCTTGACGTCCACGGTACCGATGTACTTGCCCTTGCGCAGCACCGTGCAGCGATCGGCGACGGCCATGATTTCGTTGAGCTTGTGCGTAATAAACAGAATCGATTTGCCTTCGTTTGCGAAATTACGCATCGTCTGCATCAGCTCTTCGATTTCCTGGGGCGTAAGCACCGCCGTCGGTTCGTCGAAAATCAGGATATCGTTATCGCGGTAAAGCATTTTAAGGATTTCCACGCGCTGCTGCATTCCTACGCTGATATCCTCGATCACCGCGTCCAAATCGACATTCAGTTTGTATTGTTTGCTGAGCTTTTGCACCTTTTCCCGTGCTTTGTTCTTTTGCAGAATGCCCAGATGCGTATCTTCCGCGCCCAGCATGATATTATCCAATACCGAAAACACTTCGACCAGCTTGAAATGCTGGTGTACCATGCCGATGCCCAAGTTGTTGGCGTCGTTGGGATCGTGGATGCGCACCGGGTCTCCGTCCTTTAAAATCTGACCGGACTCCGGCTGGTACATACCGAAAAGAACGCCCATCAGCGTTGACTTTCCGGCGCCGTTTTCACCAAGCAGCGCGTGTATCTCGCCTTTTTTCAGCTGCAGCGTGATATTGTCATTGGCGATTACGCCTGGAAATACTTTGCGTATTCCAACCATTTCAATGATGTATTCACTCATTACGGTACCCCTTATTGGAATGGATGACAAACTTTTGAAAGAAAGGCCAGGCGCTAGCCTGGCCTTTCTTGAAAGGTGGGGGATTAGTTCTGGTAATCCACCGAGGTCACGACGGTTTCGGGTGCCATGTCGGTGGCATCGGAGATCATCACGTCGCCTGCAAGGACCTTATCCAGGATCATCTGGTAATCTTCCATGGTGAAGGTCTTGAAGCGCCAGCTGCCTTCTGCTGTCGGCAGGCCGCAGGCGCCGTCCGCGATGCTAAGGACCATGTCATGTCCGGCGTTCGCTTCGGGCAGCACATAGCCGCCGTCGTAGATGCTCTGGAGCAGTACGCTCAGAGGCGCGGGGATGATCTTCATGGCGGACGTCACAAAACGCTCGCTGATGTACCCCTGGTCGGAGTCGACGCCGATCATCATGCCGTCGGCGGTTTCAGCCGCGGACAGGCAGCTTAGGAAGATGCCGCCGCCGCAGGCGAATACGATCTCGGTGCCTTCGGCATACCAGCTGTCCATCTTGGCCTTGATTTCATCGTTGGGGCCAAAGGTGCCGGAGTACCAGTACTTCACCTCGGGGGTCACGCCAAGTTGCTGCGCGGCGTAGTCAATGCCCTGGATGTAGCCGTAGCCGTAGCGCACGACCGCGGGCACGTCGATACCGCCGAGGAAGCCGAGCTTGGTGTAGCCGTCCATCACGGCGGCGTAGCCTGCCATGAAGCCGGACTGCTCTTCTTTAAACACCAGGTTGGTGGCGTTCATCGGGTACACGGTGGGATCGATGGTCAGGTCAACGCCGATGAAGATGACGTCGGGATGATCCGCAGCCGCGGTCAGCACCGCCGCGTTGAACAGATAGCCGGGAACGACGACGACTTTGGCGCCGTAGTCGATTGCGGTCGTGATGCTTTCAATACGGGCCGCATCGCTATCCTCAAAGGGCTTGTAGTAAGCATAGTCCTCGTCTTTGACAAGGCCGTTTGCTTCGGCGAAGGCAACGAGGCCTTCCCAAGTGCTCTGGTTGAAGGACTGGTCGTCGATGTTGCCAACGTCGGTGACCAGCGCGAAGGTAATATCGTCTGCCAGAGCAACCGAGCTAACCGACAGCATTAACACTAGTGAAATGAACACCAAAAGGGCTTTTTTCATGATAGAATTCCTCCTCATTTTATTGTGCGGATTAAGCACTTTCTATGCAACCATCATAGCAGACAAGAAGGTTAAAAACAAGGAAACACTTTATGAAAATTCTGTTACGCTTGAAAGGATATCAATGGTTTCAGAGACCTATCGCTTCACAATTAACATGGATTTTACATTCAGCAATGCCATATGCATTCATCGTATATTGCAGGAACGAACAAGGAGTTTAAAACAGGACACCGAGGTGCTCCAAAAGGATCTTCAGACCGATCAAAATCAGCACGCCTCCGCCGAAGTATTCGGCTTTGGTTTTATACCGCGCACCGAACAATTGCCCGATAACCACACCGCCAAGCGAGATCACAAACGTCGTCAGCCCTATGACCCCGGCGGCGAGCAGGATTGGCGTATTCAGAAACGCAAACGTCACACCGGCCGCCAGCGCGTCAATGCTGGTGGCGACGGCAAGGATGAACAGTTCGCGGTAATTGACCGTCAAGTCACAGGCTTCCTCCCGCTTGTTTTTCTCGCGGTACGCGCTCCAGATCATTTTCAGCCCGATGAACGCGAGGAGCGCGAAAGCGATCCAATGATCAAAGGCAACGATCTGCGCGGAGAACTGCTTGCCCAAAAACCAACCGATAGCCGGCATAAGCGCTTGAAAGCCCCCGAAAAAGAGGGCGATCACAGTGGCGTAACCGTATTGTATTTTCCGCATGCACAGACCTTTTCCCATGGCTACGGCGAAGGCATCCATAGACAGGCCGAGGGCAATGAGCACAAGTTCGATCAACGGGGGAACACTCCTTCAGGGGTGATTTACATCGACGATATGGTTTGATCCACCTGCTGGCGTATCATGCGGATTTCCGTCAGCTTTTCGCTCACGGCGCGGTCCAATTGCTTCATCACCTCGTCGATATGATGAAACACGTCTTTGTACAGCGCGTCCACCTCGTTCTGCGTGGATTGCTTCAGGTCTTCGGCTTCCAGGCGCGCCCTGGCGACGATCTCCTGCTCGTTGATCATCTGCTTGGCACGTTTATCGGCGTCGGATAAGATCCGATCGGCGTTCTGCTTTGCATCCGCCAGTATCTGGCGTGCCTGGTCCTGCGCGCGGCCGACCATTTCCTGCGCCTTTGCGGTCGCGGCGTTCAAGGAATTCTGGGATTTAACGCTGGCGTCGTTAAGCATCGCCGAAGCGTTTGCGCTTGCATCGCTCTTGGTTTGCTCCGCCATTTTTCTCGCCTCGGTGATGATCGCGTTCTGGTTTTCGATCACGCCCTGCGCCGCGGTGATATCCACCGGCAGGCTTTCGCGGATATCCTGTACCAGTTTATAGCAATGCTCCCGGTCGATCATCACGGAGTTGCTCAAAGGGATTCGCTTTCCCGTCGAGATCAGATCGTCCAGTTCATTGAGGTATACGATGGCTTGGGACATATTCATGGTTGTCGGCCTCCTGAAACCTTATTTGTTCTGGAACCGCTTGGTGACTTCTTCTAGGATGCACTCGGGCACAAACGACGATATATCGCCGCCGAAAGACGCGATCTGCTTGACGATGCCAGACGAGATATACGCGTACTCCGGGGAGGTCATCATAAACAGGCTTTCCACACTGTCGGACAGCTGGCTGTTCATCTGCGCCATTTGAAACTCGGCTTCAAAATCGCTGGCGCTGCGTAGCCCGCGAATAATAACGCCGGCGCCCGTTTTTCGCATATAGTCTACCAACAATCCGCCGAAGCTGTCAATTTGCACGTTGGGAAGGGAAGAACAGGCTTTTTCAAGCATCGCGATGCGCTCCTGCGTTGAAAATGCTTTGGTTTTATCGGGATTGTCAAGCACCGCGACACGTACCGACGGAAACGTCTTGCAGGCGCGCCGGATGATATCAAGGTGTCCAAGCGTGACGGGATCGAAACTGCCCGGATAGACGCAGATACTAGACTTCATTGTTTTGTCCTCCCGCTTGAAAGCGATAGAAGTGGATCTCGGTTTCTCCGTAGGGTCTATGGTCTGTGCTGATAAACAGGGGAGAGAGCGCAATCGCTTCGTTTCTGCGGTGTTCGATGACGATCAGCGCGTCGTTTGCAAGCAACTCGTATTCGTTAAGCATGTCGGTGATCTCCCGGTAAAGCGTCAGGCTGTACGGCGGATCAAGGAACACCAGATCGAATGGCCGTTCAAATTTCTGCCGGAGCGCTTTACGCCAGTCCGCCTGGATGAACGCGGCTTGACCGCCAAACCCGAGCGTATCGATGTTCCGCCGGATACATTCGGTCGCTAATCTTGCCTTGTCGGCAAGGACGGCATATTCGGCGCCCCGGCTGAGCGCTTCCAGCGCCAGCGCGCCGCTTCCGGCGAACAGGTCCAGTACCGTCGCGCCAGGAACATCGCGCGCAATGATGTTGAACAGCGATTCGCGCACGTAATCCTGTGTCGGCCTGGTGCTTTGACCTTTAGGCGTCGAAAGGGTTCGTCCGCGTGCGGTTCCCGCAATAATGCGCATGCCTAAACCAACTGCTGTGGTTTCTTGGCCGTCCGCGCCTTGCGTTCCCGGCGCTGCTTGCGGCGCTTGTTTCGCATGCCGATCGCGATTCCGGTGTTGACCTTGATGCGCAGCTTCGGCCCCTGCAGATATCCAAACCCGTAGGCGAGCGGCGCGATCAGCACCCACAGCGGCGTAAGCCTTTCCGCCCACAGGATACCCTGGGTTCCCAGCAGCAGCGCCACGTTGATAAACGGCATGGTGATCGCCCGCGCAATGATGCGGAGGATGGACATGAACATATCGGTGTCCTGCATGTTGTAATAGGCGAGCGCTTCACCGACGTGCGTCTGCTGCGCGGGGCTTAGGAGCCAGGAAGGCAAAACGCCCAGTGAATAGGTGACGGGCTGTGCGAGCACCGCAAACAAAAGCGTGATCAAAAAATAGGGGATCACACCGATCATGACGCTGAAAAACCCCTTGGCGGGATGAAAACAGCGGTCGCGGTCACTTGGCACAACGGTTTTGCCATCCTGCTCATGCTGATACATGATTTCGCCGAACGCCGTATCCGCTTCCGCGCTGTTGGCGCCCTGAAAATACATATACATTGCCGCAACCGCAATGATGATGATCGATGTTCCAAGCCGGAGCAGAAACGAATTAAAACTCAGCAGCACGCCAAGCAGCAAATAGAGGAAGGATATAAACAGTATGCTCAGGATCAGCCTGAAACCCTTTTGCTTTGCGTCCTTCCCGTTCCACGACCCGAGCAGATAGGGTTTGACGACAGGTTTTACCGGTTTTTTTGCCATGTAAACTTTCTCCTTTATATAGGCGGCTATTCGACGGGAATATATATGCGCGGTACGCGCGCCGTGATGCTTAAAAGCACCTCGTAGCTGATGGTGGACGTCCACTCCGCAAGCTCATCCGCGCCGATGAAGCCGCCGTCCTGGCTGCCGATCAGCACGGCGACGTCGCCGGTTTTCACGTCCGGGATGTTCGTGACGTCTACCATGATTTGATCCATGCAGACTCTGCCGACGATGCGAGCGCGTTTGCCCTTGACCAGCACCTCGCCGCGGTTGCTCGCCGCGCGGTGGTACCCGTCGCCGTAGCCTGCGGCGACCGTCGCGATGGTCATCGGTTCAGAGGATGTAAAGGTGCAGCCGTATCCGATGGAGCATCCGGTCGGAATGTCTTTCACATGTACGATCTCGGCTTCCCAATGGATTGCGTGGCGGAAGGGGAGGTCCGTCGGCACGGGCGGGTAGCCGTAGAGCGAAATCCCCTCGCGGATCATGGAATAGTTCGCGTCCGGGGACACGAGGCTCATTGCGCTGTTGGACGCGTGGACGGGGATCGACGGATCAAAGCAGGCGCGCAGTGTTTCGAACGTTTGAAGCTGATTGTGCGAGTAGCTGCACAGTCCGCCGCAATCGTCCAGATGGTCGGCGTCGGCAAAGTGCGTATAAATCGCCGTCACACGCACGTGCGGGGCATTGGCAAGCGCATCTGAAAACGCCTGCGCTTCTTCCGGCGTACGCAGGCCGATCCGGCCCATGCCGGTATCCAGTTTGATATGCACGAGCGCTGTTTTTTGCAGCTGTGCAGCTTTGGCTTCAATGGTCATGAGCATACCGGGATCAAACACGGTCATGGTCAGCCCGTACCGTATACACGGCTCGACGCTGCGCTCGTTGACAGCGCCCAGGATGAGGATGTTTGGATCTTTAAGTCCGGCTTCCCGCAGTGCGACGCCTTCTTCAGGGATGGCGACGGCCAGATCCATACAGCCGGCCTGTACGACGGTTTTAGCGACTTCAAGCATGCCATGCCCGTAGGCGTTGGCTTTCACGACGGCCATCACGCGCACGGGTTTGGGCAGATAGTCCGCCATCAGGCGATAATTGTGGCGTATTGCGTTGAGATCAATCGTAATCAGGTTATGTCGATACACGCGATTCTTGCCTCCCAATCCGGCATGATACGAAATACAGTCCGCTGGGTTATACGGTCTGCAGGTCTTCCTGTGACAGCATTCTGATTCCCGCTTCATCAAGGGCTTTGACGGCTTCCTCCGCCTTGTTCACGCGGAGGATGACCAGCGCGTGATCGCCGTGGCTGCGGAAAAATGAATATAGATATTCCAAGCCGATCTCATGATCGGAGAGTATGGATAATATGGATGCCAGCGCGCCGGGATGATCGGGTACGCTGACACAGAGAACGTCGGAAACCTTGACGGAATACCCGGCTTCGGTCAGGACGGTCTGCGCGCTCTGGTAATCCGCAACAATGCCGCGCAGGATACCGAAATCGGTCGTATCCGCGATGGACAGGGACATCAGATCAAAGCCTTTTTCGCCCAGCAGCGCGGTTACGCCGGCCAGACTCCCGGCCCTGTTTTCCAGAAATACGGAGATCTGCTTGACAAACATACTGCCGCCTCCATGACTGAATTATAGCATTTACAGTTTCCGGTTGTCTATAACGCGCTTGGCCTTGCCCTCGCTTCGGGGGAGCGAACCGGGCTGGCAAAGCTTGATCTTTGCGGACACCAGCGCATGCGCGGCAACGGAACCCGCAATTTTTTGCTCCAGCGCTTCCAACTCGCGTACGGTGTCGCTCATATTCCCTGGAGAAAGCTCGACCTGGATTTCCAGCGTGTCTAAAAGATTTTGCCGGTTAACCACAATCTGATATTGCGGCTCAATTCCAGGCACCTGCAAAAGCGCGTGTTCGATCTGCGACGGGAACACGTTAACGCCCCGGATAATAAGCATGTCGTCCGTACGACCCATGATACGGCCCATCCGCACGTGCGTACGCCCGCAGGCGCACTGCTCGTCAGTGAGCGTACACAGGTCATGTGTACGATAGCGAAGCAGCGGCATGCCGTGCTTGGAAAGCGTAGTAAACGTCAGGTCGCCCTGGCTGCCGTAGGGGAGACCCTTGCCGTCGGGACCGATAATCTCCGGCAGAAAATGATCCTCCCAGATGTGCATGCCATTCTTTGCCATGCATTCCATCGAAACGCCGGGGCCCATGACCTCACTGAGGCCGTAGATGTTGAGCGCGTCGATATGGAGCATGCTCTCGATCCTCTCGCGCATACCCTCGGTCCATGGTTCCGCTCCGAAGATACCGACCTTGAGTTTGGTGTCCTGTACGCCCTCGTGCTCCAGCGCTTCGGCCAGGTTCAGGGCATACGACGGGGTACAGCACAACGCGGTCGCGCCGAAATCCTGCAACAGCATCAATTGGCGGGTCGTGTTGCCACCGCTGATGGGTACGACCACCGCGCCCACGCGTTCCGCGCCGTAATGCGCGCCAAGGCCGCCGGTAAACAGGCCGTAGCCGTAGGCAACCTGTACGATATCGCCCTTGGAAACGCCCGCGCAGTACATGCTGCGGGCCATTAATTCGGTCCAGCGGTCGATATCGCCGCTGGTATAACCCACGACCGTGGGTTTTCCCGTGGTGCCGCTGGACGCGTGCACGCGGACAATCTCGCTGAGCGGAACCGCGAACATGCCGAACGGATAGTGGTCGCGCAAATCCTGCTTTTCGGTAAACGGCAGAAGCTCGATATCTGCAACGCCGTGGATATCGGTTGGCGTCAGCCCGCGCTCCTGCATTTTGTGCCGGTAAAACGGAACGCTTTCATAGACTCTGCGTACGACGTCTCTCAGCCGGCTGTCCTGAAAGTCGCGGAGCTGTTCCCTTGGCATACATTCCATAGTCGGGTTCCAGATCATGCGTTCCATCGGTTATTCACCCTCGATTCCAGTAAACTCAGGCGAGCGAGCGCCCGGCCTTGAATGCCTTGAGATTGACTTCCAGCGTACGCGGCGGCACGCAGGCCGTAATGGCGTCCAGCCAGTCCTGTTCCGTAAAGTCCAGATGCCTGCTCAAAACGCCCAGAAGCACGATATTGACCGCTTTAAAGCTTCCAGCCTCTACCGCAAGCCGATGCGCATCAAGCGCCTGTACGGCCTGTGACGCACTTACAAGCGACTGATAGGGTTCCTCCGGGTATTCGGCGGCGCCTGTGAGAACAGGCATAGGGGAGATGCGCTGGGAGCTGACGATCAACTGTCCATCCTGTTTTAAGTACGGCAGCGAGCGCGCCGCTTCCAGCGGCTCAAAAGCGAGAAGATAATCCGCGTCTCCGGACGCGACCAAAGGCGCGTGTACCTCTTGACCGAAGCGGACGTGGGTAATCACGCTGCCGCCGCGCTGCGCCATGCCGTGGACCTCGCTGACCTTGACGACCAGGTTCTTCGCCTTGGCGAGTTCCGCCAGGATTTTACTGGTCAGCAGGGACCCCTGCCCGCCGACGCCTACGATCACGATATTCAAGCATTTCTCTTTCATTGTGCGTCGCCTCCCTGATGGATCGCGCCGAACGGGCAAACCTGCGCGCACATGCCGCAACCCACACACATCGAAGCGTTAATCTCCACATGGTCGCCCTTGCGCTCAATGGCCTGGCATCCGACCTTCAGGCACGAACCGCAGTTTTTACAGCCGTCGGTATAGTATGCCGGTTGTTTTGTTTTATCAATTAACGCGCAGGGTCTGCGGGTGATAATCACACTGACGGCGTCGCGCTGCGTTTCTTCCTGTACAACGCGCTTCATTTCCTTGAGATCCAGCGGATCGACGGTTACGACGTGCTCCACGCCGCAGGCACGGCACAGCGTTTCCAGATCGAGCATCGGCGCTGGATCGCCGTGAATATCAAAGCCGGTCGCCGGGTTGTGCTGATGTCCGGTCATGCCGGTGATACGGTTGTCCAAAATCAGCACCGTGATCGCTTCCCTGCCATACACCGCGTCGATCAGGCCGGTAACGCCGGAGTGGATAAAGGTGCTGTCGCCGATGACGGCGACTGTTTTTTTAGAGAATTCCTTACCCTGCGCACGTTCCGCTCCGCTCGCCATGCCGATGCTTGCGCCCATGCACAGGCACGCGTCCATCGACGAAAGCGGCGGCAGCGACGCCAGCGTATAGCAGCCGATATCGCCCATCACGCGTATTTTCAGTTTGCTGAGAACGTGGAAAACGCCCCGGTGCGGGCAGCCCGGGCACAGCGTGGGCGGACGTCCGGGCAATTCAGTCTGCTGCATCTCCGGCAGAGGCGTGCCGAGCACTGCGTTTCTGATCTTTTCCACGGTCAGTTCGCCCTGTATGCCGGTCAGCGCTTTACCCTCGCAGGCAATCCCGGCGGCCTTGATATCGGTTTCGATCAAGCCTTCCAATTCCTCGATCACGATCACGCGATCGACTGTTTTCGCGAAATCCGCGATGGTTTTCATCGGCAGGGGATAGACGATCCCGAGTTTTAAAATGCTTGCGTCGGGAAGCGCGTCTTTGACGTATTGATAGCTCACGCCGCTGGTGATGATTCCGATTGCTTTATCGCGCATCTCCATGGTGTTCAGCGGAGAGCCGTTCACAGCCTCGGCAAACGCAGTCTCCCGCTGTTCCACGGCAAGATGGCGCTTTCTGGCCATCGCGGGAATCATAACGAATTTCGCAACGTCCTTTTCATACGGTTTGACGTCGATTTTATCCCTTGGCGACTCGTTTACGATGCTGCGAGCGTGCGCAATGCGCGTTGTAATGCGGATAATGACGGGGCAATCGAGCTGCTCGCTTAATGTAAACGCATATTTCGTATAGTCCTTGCACTCCTGGCTGTCCGAGGGCTCAAGCATCGGCAGATGCGCGGCCCGCGCATAATAGCGGCTGTCCTGCTCGTTCTGGCTGGAATGCATGGCGGGGTCGTCGGCGACGGCGATTACAAATCCCGCGTTGACGCCCGTATAGGCCGCGGTGAACATCGGGTCGGCCGCGACGTTCATACCTACGTGCTTCATGCATGTAAGTGCCCGCGCGCCTGCGAGGGACGCGCCGAACGCGACCTCCATGGCAACTTTTTCGTTCGGCGCCCACTGGGCGTCGATTTCCTTGTATTTCGCGGCGGCTTCCGTTATTTCCGTGCTCGGCGTACCGGGATAGGCGGTTACGACCCGTACGCCCGCCTCCCAGGCGCCGCGCGCTACGGCCTGGTCTCCAAGCAGGAGTTCTGTCGTTTTACGATCAGGCGAAGAGCCCGAGTCGCCAAAGTGCTTGCAATACATGGCAAAGTCCTTTCAAAGCAAAATAGAACCATTACCTTTAAGTATACCACAGCAATGGCCGGCCGGAAAGTTACGCACATAAAAAACGCAGGCCTTAACCTGCGTTTTTTGTTTCTGTTTCAGTCTACCGAGTAGGGCATCAACGCGATGGCACGTGCGCGTTTGATGGCCTCCGACAGCTGGCGCTGATGTTTGGCGCAATTGCCGCTCATCCGGCGGGGAACGATCTTCCCGCGTTCATTAACGAAGCGGCGCAGGCGGTTGACATCTTTGTAATCGATATACTCGATTTTATCCACGCAGAAAGCGCATACCTTGCGGCGGGGTTTCCGGCCGCGGGGCCTTGGCCTTCTTTCGGAACGATCATCAGGCATGGGGGAGCCTCCTTTTTTTCAGCGTTTAAAACGGCAGATCGTCGTCGTCGACTTCCTGGAAACCGCTGTTTGACGAAGAATCGTCGGCGTCGGACGGAGCATAGGCTCCTCCGCCGGCAGAACCCTCGGAACGGGGGGACAGGAACTCGACGTCTTCGGCATACACGTCAAGGGAGAAGCGGGTGGAACCGTCTTTCGCTTCATAACTGGAAACCGACACGTTGCCTATCACGCATACCTTGCGGCCTTTGGCCAGGTAGCGCTGGCAGACTTCGCCCAGTTTGTTCCAGGCGGAAATACGGAAAAAGTCCGCATCCGGCTGGCCGGTATTCTGCGACGAACGGCGGCGGTTGACCGCAACCGTGAAAGAGCATACTGTGCTGCCCGATGCGACGGTACGGGTTTCCGGATCGCGCGTCAGGTTTCCGATGATGATTAGTTTATTCATAACGTATACTTATCCTCATTCGGTCTTTTCTGCGGTTTCTGCTTTAACTTCTGCGGTCGGTTCCGCTTTCGCGTCGTCTGCCTTAACGGCTGCGGGTTCCGGTTTTTCCTGCGTTTCTTCTTTCAAAGGAACGGGAGCCGGACGTACGGCCTTGGGCTTGACGCTTTGCTTTTTATCCAGCAGTTTGATGATGAGATAGCGCAGAATGCTGTCGTTGATCTCAAGATTACGCTGAATTTCCTTGTTCTTTTCTCCCGTGGCGGTAAACGTCGTCAAAACGTAGTAGCCTTCCTGCATATCGTCAATCAGATATGCCAGGCGGCGCTTGCCCCAGGATTCATCAACTTTCTCGATTTCGCCGCCGTTTTGCTTGATCAGATCCGTGAACTTCTCGATCAGCTCATTTCTGGCGGTTTCCTCCAGTGCTGTGTTGATGATATAGGTCAGCTCGTACCTATTCATGCTTTCACCTCCTCTTGGACTTATGGCAGCGCACGCTTACGTGCGGTGCAAGGATGTGCCAATTTGGTATTATAGCAAAGAAGGCGTTGCTTTGCAAGCGTTTTATCCGCTTTCTTTCAGCCGTAAATCAAGCCTGAACAGGCCGCACAGCGGATTGAGGATTGATTTTTAACGCGCGATGCGGTACACTGAAACAGAGCCAAACAGGGGAGGGGAACCGATATGAAGCTAATCGTGGCAATCGTACAGGATGAAGATTCACAGCGGCTCATCAACGAACTGATGACCGAAGGGTTCCGTGTAACAAAACTTGCGACAACGGGCGGTTTTCTGCGCTCCGGCAACACCACGCTGCTCGTCGGCGTGGAGGATAAGCAGGTCGAAAACGCCATCGGCGTGATCGAGAAAATATGCAAAAGCCACAAACAGGTTACGTCCTCGCCTTCGCCGATGGTCAATTCCACCGGCACCTATACGCCGTTTCCCTTTGAGGTTATGGTCGGCGGCGCGACCGTGTTTGTGCTGACGGTTGACGAGTTCATGAAGTTTTAGAAAAGAGGGTTTTGCTTTTGTCCGGTATGGCTGACAACGCGGGCGCAAAGCCCGCGTTTATGGAGTATCGGCGTCTGGGCGCAAGGTACGGACGTCTGATCGACCAGTTTCAGGCATCCAGGCAGGTGCATGCCTATTTGTTTGCGGGTCCGCGGGGAATCGGCAAAAAAACCTTTGCACGGTTTCTGGCAAGCATGCTCCTGTGTGAAAGCGAACAAAAGCCATGCGGAAGCTGTGCCCAGTGCCGCGCGATCATGGACGGCAGCCACTCGTCGGTACTTGAGATCGAGCCTGCAGGCGGCAAAGCCATCCCGGTGGACCGCATCCGCGATCTGGTGTGTCTATCATCGATGCATACGTTGGACGGACGCGAACGGGTTATCATCATCGAGCCGACTGAAAGCCTGACGCCGCAGGCACAGAACTGCCTGCTTAAGTCGCTGGAAGAGCCGGACACCAACGTGGTCTATTTTCTTCTGTCGCACGACACGAGCTCGATTCTGGATACCGTTCAATCCCGCTGCTCGGAGTTTAAGCTTACACCGTGGCCCGCTGATGTGCTCAAAAAGCTCCTGGCGCAGCAGGGATATCCTCCAGACGAGGCGGCACGCGCGACAGCGCTTTCCGGCGGGAACGTGGGGGAGGCGCTTGAAATCCTCCGCGAACAGCCCCAAGGCGCGCAGGAGACGGCGCTCAGCCAGCTATTAAGCGTTTCGACCGTCAAGGACGCGGTTCGCTGTTCGAACATGCTGAAAGAACAGTCCGCCAGTGCCGATACCATCATGCTCCGTCTGGAGCGATATCTGCAGCAGTGCATGCTGGTCAAGTCCGGTCTGCTGCCGGCGGACGCGCTGAAGAACACCCCTTGGAGCGACGTAATACGCGCTGCAACCATGGCCGACCTGATCGACCTGACCGATCGGGTATTCCAAACCAGAAAACGAAAGATGTCTAACGTCAATTGGCAATCGAATATCGACCAGTTGACAGGCAAACTATTGGAGGCAAAGCATCAATGGCAAAAATCGTAGGCGTGCGTTTTAAAAACGCCGGAAAACTGTTTTATTTCGATCCGGGCGAACTGTGGCCCAATCCCGGCGCGTTCGTGATCGTCGATACCGCACGCGGGCAAACTTTCGGACAGGTGATTACGGGCATGCGGGAAACCGACGAACAGGCTTTGGATTCTCCGCTCAAGCCCATCCTACGTATCGCAACGGACGAGGATATCGACCACATGCACGAAAACGAAGCGTTTGAAAAGAAAGCGTTCGATATCTGCTACCGCAAGATCGAGGAGCATCAGCTGGAGATGAAGCTGGTATCGGTAGAGCAGACCTTTGATAATTCAAAGCTCGTGTTCTATTTCACGGCCAACGGTCGCGTAGACTTCCGTTCGCTGGTCAAAGACCTGGCTTCGGTCTTCCATACGCGTATCGAGCTTCGCCAGATCGGCGTTCGCGACGAAGCCAGGATGATCGGCGGGCTTGGCCCATGCGGACTTCCCATCTGCTGCGGAACCTTCCTGGGCGATTTTCAGCCGGTATCCATTAAAATGGCCAAGGAGCAGAACCTATCTTTGAACCCGACGAAGATATCCGGTGTCTGCGGTCGCCTGATGTGCTGCCTGAAATACGAAGACGATAATTATGTGCAGACCAGAAAACGTATGCCTAAACTCGGGAAAGACGTGGAGACGCCCGAAGGATTTGGCACCGTAATCGACCTGAACATCCTCAAGGAAACCGTAACCGTGCGCATTCACCGTGACGATTCCAACGAAGTCCAGACCTTTCCGCTGGAAAGCATCGTATGGTTCAAAATGGACCGGGACGGGTCGCGTTCCAAGGCCGCCGCGCCCGAACCTAAACGACGCGGAAAACCGTCCGCCGCCAGGAAAGCGAAAGCCGGAAATGCGGGGGAAGAAGAAAGCGAAATTCAGGTGATGGATCAGGACGAGGACTCGTCCGAAGTTTCCGACGACTCCGATCTTGCCTTCCCGGAAGACAAAGAGCAGATCGAGCAGGAACCGCTGTCTGAGGACATTGCCGAAGACGGAGCGGACGGGGGAAACTGGCAGGATGAAGTGGCCAAGGCGCTGCGCAGCGAAAGTGACAAGAATTAACAACCTTCCGTATTGCAAATGAACGTTTCCCGTGCTATGATGAACACGAAAAAAGCACGACATTGGAGGTGACCGTATGGCATATCAAATCAATGACGATTGTATCAGCTGCGGCGCTTGCGCGCCGGAGTGTCCCGTGGATGCGATTTCCGAAGGCGATACCAAGTACGAAATCGACGCGGACAAATGCATCGACTGCGGCGCATGCGCAGATGTATGCCCCGTAGACGCTCCCCAGGAAGGGTAAACATCCCGTCACATACAATGAAAGTGGCTTCGCCACTTTTTTTGTTATCCATTTCAATGTATTTGCATTGCTCTGGCGGCGTTTGCGTTAAACGCGTTTCTTTTACGTGCACAGCATTGTGCTTGACGTTATATAGAATGCAACGAATCGGGGCAGGGGATAGATACTTGGGAGAAAACGTCTGATCGTTTCCCGCTTGACAGTCTTCCCATTTATGATATAATGAAATTAACTATTCGCTAAAGAATACTTTAACGAATAGTTGCGCCTATAAATAAGGTATAATCAACGATACCGCATTGGTTACGAATACCCTGAGCCTCTTGCAAGTTTTTCATTTCTATACAGAAGTATTTTCCCGCTTATCATGAACCATAGATTTCAATTCGCAACTGCCGAGCGTCTATACTCTTCCTTCACATTTATACCGAGGTGTTTACCGTGCCGGACAAACGTTATCAGGAACAGGTCGATCAAAAACGCATGCTGATGATCCGCTCGATGCTGTCGACTTTGCCGCGCTCCTGCAGCGATTTTATCCGTAGTTTACTGACGACCTCCAGTATTCTGACCCGGCTAGCATATACGATCGATTTAAACACGTTTTTTACGTTCGCGGGCAAGGAACTGGCCACTTTCGCCGATAAAAACGTCTCAGAATTAACCGACGGCGATATTGCGCTTCTCAAAGCCCGGGACATTGAAATGTACTCCGAATACCTGACGCTGTATTTTAAGGAAGAAGGTTCGCAGGACGATCAGCAGCAGCGCATCCTGAAAAATCAATCCTACGGCGTGATGCGCAAGCTTTCGTCTCTGCGATCCTATTTCAATTATCTGTTCCGCACCGAGCGCATTCCCAGCAACACCGCCGCGCTGGTGCCGCTTCCGAAAATCCATAAAAAACCGATTCTGCTTTTAGAGCCTGATGAGATGCACAAGCTGATCGACGCCGTGTCCACGGGCGATCAGCTTTCGCCGCGCCAGCAGGCGTACCACAAATCCGTCGGCGTGCGTGACTTTGCCATCATCATGCTGTTTCTGGGAACCGGCATCCGTGTGAGCGAATGCGTTGGCGTAGATATTCAGGATTTCGATTTTGAGTCAAACGCGCTTCTGGTGACGCGCAAAGGCGGTAACCAGGTGATCGTTTACTATCCGGATGCGACGGCCGACGCGATCAAAGCCTATCTGGAAGAACGAAACGAAATCGAACCGCTGGAAGGCCACGAGAACGCGTTTTTCCTCTCGCTGCAGCGCCGCAGGATCACCCAGCGCGCCGTGGAAAAAATGGTGAAAAAGTATGCGGGCATTGTCGTACCGCTGAAAAAGAAATTGAGCCCGCATAAACTGCGCTCGACCTACGCAACCAACCTGTACCGCGAAACGCAGGATATTTACCTGGTCGCCGAAGCGCTTGGGCACTCCGATATCAACACCACACGCAAGCATTACGCCAGCATGAGCGACAAACGCATGCGCGAAGCCGCGGCCAATACCAAGCTTACGGAAAGCGACGAATCGAACGATTAACCTTGATAATTGTCCCGTTGTGTGATATGCTCTACATAGAACATATGTTTGCAAGGAAGTGGTCGGTATGAGCAATCCTCGCGGAGAAAGCCAGGAGAAGATCTTTGCCTACATCAATAAAGTTGTCAAGGCGAAGGGGTATCCCCCGTCGGTTCGTGAAATCTGCGAGGCGACCGGCCTGCGCTCCACATCCACCGTGCACGCGCACCTCAAGCGGCTTGAACGGCGCGGTATGATCACCAGGGATTCCATGAAGCCGCGTGCGATTTCGCTCCCAATGAATATCCAGCCGACCGATACCGTCACCGTGCCGGTCGTTGGCCGTGTTACCGCGGGTACGCCCATCCTTGCCAGTGAAAATATCGAAGACTATATCTCCATCCCCAACGTTCTGCTTGGCGACGGCGAACACTATATCCTCGGCGTCCGCGGCGAGAGCATGATCGACGCCGGAATTAACGACGGCGATTTTGTGGTAGTCAGGAAGCAACAGGACGCTAACAACGGCGATATCGTCGTCGCCATGATCGACGACGAAGCCACCGTGAAGCGTTTCTACAAGGAAAACGGACACGTCCGCCTGCAGCCGGAAAATACCTCTATGTCCCCTATTTTATCCAAGCACGTTACGGTTCTTGGCAAGGTCGTTTCGCTGTATCGGCTGTATTGAGGTCTAACCCGTGAACAAACGTTTCGGCGTCGTCGGCGCCAGCTGCATAGATATTTTCGCCACGTCCGCGCAGCCCATGATCACGCATGATTCCAACCCCGGTTCCGTGCGCTTCGGGTACGGCGGCGTCGGCAGAAATATCGCGGAAAACCTTTCGAGGCTCGACCAGATTGTGTTATTAATCGCTGCCTTCGGCGGCGATCCTTTTTCACATCAGATGCTTGAACACACCAAACATGCGGGCGTTGATACACGTGCCTGTCTTCTTTCTTCCGCAGGTCAGGCTCCGTATTATATCGCAGTCAACGATGCAAAGGGCGAGATGTCCGTCGCCGTCAACGATATGGCGATTTGTGAACGGATTACACCGGCGTATCTTTCCGGCCATCTTTCCGCACTGAACGCGTGCGACGCGGTTGTTCTGGATACAAACATCCCCAAAGCGTCTATCGACTTCCTTGCGGAAAACTGTACCGCTCCGCTGCTGGCCGATTCGGTGTCTGTGTCCAAAGCCGCAAAACTGTCCAACGCGCTCCCCCGCCTGTTTGCCCTGAATACAAACCTTCGGGAAGCACAGGCGCTGCTGCAAACTGACGTAACGAACAATCTCATTTCGCTTCAATCTGCGGCGGACCAGTTCCACTCGCTGGGAATCGTCAATGTGCTGATCACGCTGGGTGCGGCGGGCGCGTTTTTGTCCGATGGAAACCGGCAGCTAAAAATGAGTGCTTACCCAACCGAGACGGTGAACGCAAACGGCTGCGGAGACGCGTTCAGCGCCGCGGCGTTTTCCGGTATTCTGTCTGGGTACGATCCTGAAACAGTCCTTAAGAGCGCGCTGGCAGCAGCCGCCATTACGGCACGGTCCGCACAGTCCGTTTCGGAGGCTCTTTCCCCCACTCTCATCCGTCAGTTTTTGAAAGATTCGAGGAATTGATCATGAATCCATACTTGCACGTATCAAAAGAAGTTTCGCAGGCAATCCGGGATAACCAGCCTGTGGTCGCGCTGGAATCAACCATTATTTCCCATGGGATGCCCTATCCGCAGAACGTAGGAACGGCGCTGCGCGTGGAACAGGCTGTGCGTGATCACGGCGCCGTACCCGCAACGATCGCGATTATTAAGGGCGTATTGACGGTCGGTATTTCCAAAGATCAGATCGAATTCCTCGGAAAAAACGGAACGGGGATCGTTAAGTCCAGCCGCAGGGATCTTCCGACGCTGTTATCCAAGGGCATGAGCGGCGCGACGACCGTTGCCGCGACCATGATCGCGGCCGCGATGGCGGGCGTCAAAGTATTTGCGACCGGCGGTATCGGCGGCGTACACCGGGGCGCGGAAACGAGCATGGATATTTCCGCCGATCTGGAGGAACTCGCCCTGACCGACGTCGCCGTCGTGTGCGCAGGGCCGAAATCCATCCTCGATATCGGGCTAACGCTTGAATATCTGGAAACCAAAGGCGTTCCCGTATATGGATATCAAACCGACGAACTGCCCGCGTTTTACTCCCGGAAAAGCGGCTTCTCGGCAGATGCGCGAATGGACACGCCGGAGGACATCGCGCGCTGCATGCAGGCGAAGTATACCTGCGGGCTGCATGGCGGCATGGTGATCGCCAATCCTATCGCGCCGGAATACGCGATGCCCGAGGATGTCATGGATAAAGCCATCGCTGCCGCGCTGTGCATGGCGGACGAACAGAACATTCACGGAAAAGAAATAACGCCATTCCTTCTGGAAACCGTGAAGGAATTGACGCATGGGAAATCGCTGGATGCGAATATTCAGCTCGTGCTGTCAAACGCAGCGCTGGCGGCTGAGATTGCCGCCGCGTACTGTAACCTTTAACGGTCGCTGGAATAGATAGCCTTGATTTCCTCCGTTTCCATTCCGTCCTCATGATGGACGATCAGCGGCGGCAGCCAGTGCAGCATCGGCCGCGCGTTTTTAATCCCCTCAACAAGCAGCAGATACGGGGCTTTGCTCGCCTTTCCGCAAACCATACGCAGGCGTTTTGGCTCCAGATGATGTTCCCGCATCCTGTCGAATAACTCCAGCATCCTTTGGGCCGGAAACACCAGATACATCCGGCCCTGATTTTTGAGTATCATTTCTGCGGCTTTCAGAATATCTCCGATTTCACAATCCGTTTCGTGCCGGGACAAGCGCTTGTTTTCGCTTTCGCTTAACAGAATTTTGTCCTTTTTCCCATAGGGAGGATTGCATACGACGGCCTGTACGCTTGCCTTTCCGAGGTGCAAAGCGGCGTTGCGCAGATCGTCGCAGTAGACGGTTATTCTGTGCTTTAATCCGTTCATCTTCACGCTGCGAGCTGCCATATCGGCGATATCCGGCTGCCATTCGAATGCGGAAAACCGCGCCGAAGGCTGTTTTACGCTTAATAGTATCGGGAGAACGGCGGACCCTGTTCCAAGGTCCGCCACATGCTCGTTTGCTTTAACGCGAACGAAGTCCTTCAGTAAAATCGAATCCATGCCGAAGCGAAATCCGCGCTTTTTTTGCAGTATCTTTAGCCCGTGATTCTGAAGGTCTTCCAGACGTTCGTCCGGGAGCGCCGTAAACTCATTCTTCAAAGAAGGAAAGCCCATCCCGCAGACAGTAACCCGTTTGATTATCATACAGAACTTCGCACCAGGTATCCCCCGCCATTACGATCTCCACTTCACTGTTTTCAGGTATGCTCTTGAGCACCGTTCCGCTTTCGGAGCACTCGTCATACAGTTTCAGCGAAGAATAATTATCGGGCGGGCGGACATAGACGATGATCTCCTTATTCACGTCCCGCAGCGTCGAATCCAGTATTTTTTCTGTGGAAGTACTCGAATCACTGGAACTGGAGCTGCTATCGGAAGCTGTAGTCTGCGTCGGCTTGGTCGTCGTCAGGTATTTTGAGACCGTATAGCCGGTGATACCGTCATATTTCGTTTTACACCAGGTTTCGCTGAGACTTGAAAGCGCAAGCACCTCCGCATACTGTGGAATGGTCGTCAATACGCTGCCGTTCGGTTCGCTGCGCAAATTCAGCGATCCTTCCGGCGTATTCACCCACGCGGTTACTCCGTCGCTGTCGTCGGACGTATCCGAAGTATCGGCTGTCTGGCTCGGTTCCTCCGTCGTGAGATATTTGGAAACCACATAGCCTGTTACATCCGCATATTGGGTTTGGCACCAAGTGGCGGTGATATCCGTAAACACGATCACCTCCGCGTACTGCGGGATGGTTAAAAGCACATTCCCGTTGGGCACGTTGCGCAGGTTGAGCGATCCTTCAGGAGTGTTCACCCAGGCCGTCAGGGAATCGTCGGTTCCATTGTCGGTTTCTTCCGGGGTTGCCGTCTGTACGGGTTCCACGGTTGTCAGGTAAGCGCTCATCGTATACCCGGTCGTGGAACCGTAGCATGTTTGGCACCAAGTTGCCGTGATATCGGACAAAACCTCCACCTGTGCGGATTGCGGAATGGTTAACAGCACGCTGCCTCCCGGGGACTTGCGCAGATTAAGCGAACCGTCGTCGGGTGTGTTCACCCAGGCTGTGATGCTTGTCTCTTCTTCCGTTTCAGGCGCGGGCGTCGGGGTCGCCTCGGCGGTCGTTCCGGGTTCGGTCGTCGTCAGATATTGGGACATCGTATACCCGTTTAGACTTCCATATTGCGTTTGGCACCAGGTATCTGTGATCTCAGTCAGTACTGTAACCTGTGCGTGCTGCGGCATGGTTGCCACAACTTTTCCGTTGGGAATGTTGCGCAGGTTCAGCGATCCATCGTCGGGCGTGTTCACCCAGGCGGTAACAGAATACGCTTCCTGCTCAGGCTCGGTCGTCGTTAGGTACTTGGACATCGCATATCCTGTATAGCTTCCGTATTGCGTTTGACACCAGGTTTCCGCCGGATCGGAAAGCACGGTCACCTGCGCGTACTGCGGAATGGTCGTCAGCACCCGCCCGCTTGGAACGTTTCGCAAGTTCAGCGAACCGTCCGGCGTGTTCACCCAGGCCATCACGACGCTTGGCGGCGTCGTAGGCTCGGGCGTCGCCGTAGGTTCCGGTGTCGCCGTCGCTTCCGCGGACGAATCAAAGCTTAAAAACTGCGACTGCACATAGCCCTGGTACCCGCCGTAGCTGACCTTGCACCAATCGTCGCTTTTTGTCATGAGCGTAACGACGGTTCCATCGGGAATGGTGGTCAGCACGACCGCCGTTGCCGATTTGCTTGCCCGCATGTTCAGGGACCCCGCGTCTACGTTAATCGTCGCGGTATCACCGTCCGTCACGGTATCACCGCTGTCTGTATCTTCACTTTCCCCGGATTGCTGCGAATCGTCAGTGCTGAAAGATAAATACGCCGTCATCACGTAGCCGGAGACGCTGTTGTACGTCAGGTAGCACCAGGAAGACCCCTTCTGATAAACGCTGACCGAGGCGTTCTGCGGGATCGTCGTCAGCACGTTGCCGTAAGGCTCTGCCCGCAGGTTCAGAGAGCCTGATGCGGTGACTACGACTGCGGTCACCGCTTCGCTTTCATCCAATTCCGTCTCAGTGTCGTCCGAAAACGTGAGGTAAGCGTTCATCACATATCCGCTGTAGTCCTGATACGTCGTGTAAGTCCAGGTATTCATTTTCTGGAGTACCGGAATGGTCTCCCCCTGCGGAATGCGCGTCAGCACACGGCTGCCGGGCAATGCGTCAAAGCGCAGATTCAGCGACCCGGACGCCGTAGTGACGATCGCCGTAGGCCCGTCGACCGTCGTATCGTCCTGCGCATCGCCGGTATCGCCGTCCGTATCCTCTTCGCCTCCCTGATTCGCGTCCGCATCCTGCGCTTCGGATTCGTCCACGATCGTCAGAAAGACCGTCATAACATAGCCTGTGATTCCGTTGTACGTTACCTGACTCCAATCTGTGTTTATCGTATGCACGACGATGATCTCGTACTGCGGAATGGTACAGTAGATATTGCTGCCGGCCTTTGCCTGCTGGCGAAGATTGAGCGACCCGGTTTCCGTGGTCACCTTCGCGTACTGATCCCCGGTCTCTTCGTCGCTTTGCGTGTCGTCACTCGATGCAAAGGACAGGTACGTGGTCATTACATAGCCGCTGTACCCGAAATAGGTTACGGCGCTCCAGGTCGTTCCCTGTTCTGTTACGGTTACGGTCGCGCCCTGCGGAATGGTGGTCAGTATGGTGCTGCCGGCCTTTGCGAGCGTTCGCATATTAAGGGAACCGCTGCTCGTTGCCACGATCGCCGTCACGGCGTCGGACGAATCGCCGGTCCCCGTTTCGCTTGCAGAAATATCTTCCGGATAATCCGACGAGAAGGAAAGGAAATCCGTCGCCGCATAAGCGGTCAGTTTTCCGTACTGGATATACGCCCATTCCGTTTCCCAGTCAAGAACCGTCAGGATCGCGCCGCCCGGCGCGGTGGAAAGGATGGTCGCCGAATAGCTGCCCGACTGCCGGAGGTTTAAATAGCTGGAGGAAGTCACCACCGCATAGCCGTCGATGGTGGATACGGCGGTATCGTCGCTGCTTGGCGCGGTTCCAGTGATCGTCAGCGCGCTTGTGGGAACATAGCCTACGATGCTTCCGTACTGTATTTTGCACCAGGACCCATAGTTGGCCAACACGGTGACCGGAGTGGCGTTGTCAATCACAGTCAGCACGCCGGCGGTCGTCGATTTTTCACTGCGGATCGCAAGCTGGGAGCCGTTGCCAAGCGAGACGATGCCGCGTATGCCCGTATCGTCGTCCATGGTCACGGGATCCTCATCCGTGGTGATGACCTCGGATGAATCGGCCGAAAGGATGGTATTGGTAAAAGTACAGCCAACACGCGTGCTGCCAACATAATAAAACCCCAGAATCTCGTCGTAGCTAAAGCCCAATTGCCCCATGTACATGGCGCCGCGCTGACTCATGCCGATGCCGTGCCCGTAGCGCCTTGACTGGATGGCAAAGGAAGTAGACCCTTCCACGACACTCCACAGTTCGTTGGAGCCGGACTGGATGCTCATGGTGAGCATGCTTTCCAGTTCGCTGAATATATCGCAGGTTACCGTTGTGGTCACGGACACGTATACGTTGCTCGCGTTATAGGTCGAAAGCGTCAGCGTGAAATCCATCTTGGTATAGAGTTTGCTTGGCGACGCGTATTTTGGCGTCGTCGGGGTAATCGCCTGAATCGTCTGCAGCGTTGTGTTGGAAGTCGTCGCGTTGTAGCCTGCGGAATTCAGCGCCGTAATTGCCTTGGATTTAAGCAGCGACATCAGCGGCGAATTGTTATACGAGCTTGAAGCGCTTTTATAGACAATGGATTGCCGGACAACACTGTCTGGATTGGCGTAATCAAAAGGATCGTCGTGCACGTCCAGGTAGCTGTACCCGGTCGAGCCCCATGCGTTTTTGACCGATTCGGTCTGCCCGCCGTTGGACGATGAATAATATGTGGCCGTATAGGACGAACCGTTTTTTAGAATAATGCCTTTGGTCTTATCGACCGCCGTGTTGCAGCTGGTAGTCGACGTCGGCGTACCGTTGTAGGTCTGGTCGCCTGTCGTGTCCACAACATCGTACAATCCAGAGGCGCGCGCGCTCATCATGCGCACGGTATAGGTGCGCGCGGCGACAGCCTGCGCCTTGAGCGCTTCCAGCGGAGCGCTTGAACCCATTTCATATGGCACGACGCCGTAGAGGTAGTTTTCAATATAGACATGTGCGATCGTATAAAGCTTATATCCCCCGCTAGACGACACCGCCTTGAACTCCAGATCGCCCGGGTAAAGATTGCCGGGTTTGCGCGCCTGAGAAATCTTGATTCCGTTTGTTCCAGTTGTCGAATGACGGCGGAGAGTGAAGGATTTGCCCATTGAGTACGCTGTGCCGTTTCGTGTCAGCGTCAAAGCGCCCGTGGAACTGCTGAAGGAAACCGTCAGTGTTTCGCCGCTTGAAAGCGTCGTTCCATCGCTTAAGGAATAATTGCCCGATATCGTCAGCGTCAGCGAGCTTGGGCTTCCAAGCGACGACAGATACACACGAACCATGCCGTCCAGCGACGACGACTGCGTGACGAGCGGAGCGGAATCCACGTCCACGCTGGACAGCGTATCCGCCGCTGCAAAATTGAAAAAAAGCATAGCGATAGAAAGGGTCAAAAAGATTATGCCTTTTAACAATCTGAGCATTAAATCACTCCAACAGTTAACACTTCTGTAACTATTGGGATTGTAACACAACCGCCTTTATTTGTCCAGACTGAGTTTGGTCTATATTCATTTCGTAATAGTATGAAATATCTTTTCGTTAGTCTGTAAAACGATTCGCATTATTCTTCCATGCCGTTGGTTTTTCTGAAGTCCGAAATCGCCGCTTTGGCAAGCGCGTCGCAGCGAATATTCTGCGGATGATCAGCATGACCCTTGACCTTGATATATTTCACGTCGTGCTTTTTGATTTTGATGATTTGTAAAAGCAGTTTCCACAGATCATCGTTTTCCACAGGCTTTTTATCGGCGGTTTTCCAACCGTTGGTTTGCCAGTTCCCAATCCAATTCTGATTAAACGCGTTGACGACGTAGGCGGAATCCGAATAGACTTCCACGCTGCAAGGCTCCTTGAGCGCGCCGAGACCGGAAATGACCGCAAACAGTTCCATGCGGTTGTTGGTGGTGTTGGGCATGCTGCCGGACAGTTCTTTTTCTTTTCCGTTAAACGTCAAAATCGCGGCCCAGCCGCCCGGACCGGGGTTGCCCGAGCAGGCGCCATCGGTATAAATCTGTACTTTTCGCATCGCATCTGCCATAAAGCGGCTCAATCCTTCGGTTGCTCGGAGAGTTTGCGGCTCTTGTCGGCGCAAACGGTCGCCGCCTGGATGATCGCATTGCGGAAGCCGCTGTTTTCAAGCGACGCGATCGCTTCGATGGTCGTGCCGCCAGGCGAACAGACCATGTCCTTAAGCTTGGCCGGGTGTTCTCCCGTTTCGAGCAGAAGCTTCGCAGCGCCAAACACCGTTTGCTCGCAGGCAATGGTTGCGACGTCCCTGGGAAGTCCCAGCTTGATTCCCGCGTCGATCAGCGCCTCCACGAAAACAAACACGTAAGCCGGCGCGCTTCCCGCGACCGCGACAATGGCGTCGAACAGCCTTTCGGGAATGACTGCGACCTTGCCCAGCATTTCAAACAGCGCCTTTGCAAAGGCTAAATCTTCTTTTCCAAAGCTGGTATCCTCGCAGATCGCCGTAAAGCCTTCCCCCACCATCAGCGGTGTGTTGGGCATACAGCGCAGCACGGCGGCGCGGTCGGACTGCAATGCGGTCTCCAGCATGTTTACGGACCATCCGGTCGCGATGGAAATGAACTTTTTGCCGTCCGCATGCGGCGCGGCCTTTGTAAGCACGTCTTTCATGTATACGGGTTTTACCGCAAGTATGATAAATGCGCAAGCCTTGATTAACTCGTCCTGCGACGCCGAAGCATGCACGGAGAAACGATCGACAGCTTTTTGCGTCTGCGCCTCGGAAACGTCGTATACGGCGATCTCATCCGCCTGTATAAACTTCTTGGCGGTCAGCCCGGCGATGATCGCGCTTGCCATATTGCCCGCGCCGATAAACCCGATTTTCATGTTATTCTTCCTTTGCCGTGTCCTGTTTGGGGATAGCCGCAACGGTCTCGCTTGTTCCAACCTTCGCGTTTGCGTCCCGCACGTGCTCTCGAACAGTCAAAGTAATGCACTTCTTGGGGCATTTGGGCACACACTGGCCGCAGCCGGTGCAGGCTTCCAATATTTTATGGATGCTCTTGCGTTCTCCGGAAATCGCCTCGAACTGGCAGGTCTTTTTACAGATCGTACAGCCGATGCATTCGTTGGGATCGATTTTGGCGATCTTTCGGTGATCGAAATCGCCCCAGATCGCGCCGGTCGGGCACACCTCGGCGCACATCATACAGCCGACGCATTGATCGTTATCAAACTGCGGCAGGTGATTTTTCATGGTGATGGCGTCGAACTTGCAGGTATTAGCGCACAATTCGCAGCCAATACAGCCGATCTTGCAGTTGTCGCTGACCACGACGCCCTCTTCGGCGGCACGGCACAGCACGCGGACCGGAAGCTCGACTGGCTGCATGACCAAAACATTCTTGGGGCAAGCCTTTATGCACGCTTCGCAGCCGGTGCATTTTTCGGGATCGACCTTGGCAATCTTGTCGTGCGGATCAATGGTGATAGCGTCGAATTTGCAGGCTTCCACGCAGGTTCCAAGACCCAGGCACGCGTATTTACAGGCTTTATTGCCGTCGTTGACGATCGTTGCCGCAACACAGTCCTTGATACCGACATACGGAAACTTTTCCTTGCAGCGGTCCAGCGTTCCCTGGCAGATCACGGTCGCCACACGCTTTGCCTGCGCTTCAGGGGACTCGGCGCCGATGATCTCCGCGATCGCTTTGGAAAGGTCAACGCCGCCCACCGGGCAGGCGTCCACCGGCGCGTTTCCGGCGGCAATGGCGTCGGCCAGCGCGTCGCAGCCCGCATAGCCGCAAGCGCCGCAGTTAGCGCCCGGCAGGGCTTCGCGTATCGCGTCGCGCCGCGGGTCGCTGGGAACTTGAAATACTTTGTTGACAAGCATCAACAGCAGGCCGAAAACCAGCGCAATGCCTGCCAGCGTGCCCGCACCAATCAGAATATCGGTCATAGTCGCGTCTCCTTACTCAAATCATACCGCCAAAACCCTGGAACGCGACGGCCATCAGCCCGGCGGCGATCAGCGCGCCGGAGAAACCGCCCATCCATTTGGGAAGATCGTTCATCGCAAGCTTTTCACGGATAGCCGCAAACGCGACCAGCGCCAGCGTAAAGCCCAGCGCGCCCGCAAAACCGTTGACGGCGGAATGGATCAGGTCGTACCCGCCTTCGACAGCCGTGGTATTGCTGATGGCGACGCCCAGCACCGCGCAGTTGGTGGTGATCAGCGGCAGGTACACGCCCAGCGCCTGATACAGCGCCCGGGAAACCTTTTTAAGAATGATCTCCACGGTCTGCACCAGCACGGCGATCACCAGGATGAACGCGATGGTCTGCATGTATTCCAGATTGAACGGCAGCAGCAAGTACGCCCGGATCAGATAGGTGATCACCGACGCGAGCACCATAACGAAGGTTACGGCCATGCCCATGCCAAACGCCGTTTCGGTCTTCTTGGAAATCCCAAGGAACGGGCAGATGCCCAGGAACTGGGACATGACCAGGTTATTGACCAGAACGCCGGAGATGATGATCAGAATTAAACTGCTCATAATTCAGCCTCCTTCGCTTTTTGCGCTTTGCGCCTGGCTAAGGCTTTCCCTGCGGCGTTGATAACGACCAGCAGGATACCCAGCATAATGAACCCGCCGGGCGGCCGCAGCGCGATGGCCATGGGCTGGAAGCTTTCCGGCATCACCTGTGCGCCCAGCAGCGTACCGTTGCCAAGCAGTTCCCTGCATGCCGATAAAAGCGTAATGCCGAGGGTGAAGCCAAGCCCCATGCCCAGTCCGTCCGTCAAGGACAGCAGGACGTTGTTCTTAGACGCGAACGATTCCGCACGGGCGAAGATGATGCAGTTGACGACGATCAACGGGATGAAAATGCCTAGCGACTGGCTCAGGCTTGGGATAAACGCCTTGAGCATTAAATCCACGATCGTTACGAAGGTCGCGATGACCACGATGAATGCGGGAATGCGAACCTTGTCGGGAATGATGTTGCGCAGCAGCGCGATAACGAAATTGGAGAACACGAGCACAAAAGTGGTGGCAAGCCCCATTCCAAGCCCCTGGAACACGGCCGTGGATACGGCCAGGGTGGGACACATGCCCAGTACCAGGCGAAAGGTGGGGTTTTCGGCAAAAATGCCGTTCATGAATACCGAGCGCATGCTCTTTTTCTGTTTCATGCCTTAGCCTCCTTTGCAGGAGCTGCGGATTTTTCAAACCCAAAGGGTTTTTTCGTGGTAAAACGGTCGATCAGCGGGGTCAGGACGTTCATGAACAGAATAGCGAACGAGCAGCCCTCCGGATAGCTGGAAAACTCGCGGATCACGAACAGAAACAATCCGCATCCCACGCCCATGATCAGCTTGCCGACGCCGCTGATCGGCGAGGTGACATAGTCCGTCGCCATAAATAACGCGCCGATGATCAGACCGCCTGACAGCAACTGGTACAGCACGTTTTCCGCGCCGGATTCCACCGAGTAGAGCGTTCCGGTCTGGATGAAATACGCGATCGCCACCGTACCGATGAACGATACGGGGATACGCCAGTCGATTACTTTGCGAATCAGAAGGTAAGCGCCTCCTAGCAGCAGCGTAAGCTTGGAGGTCTCGCCGAGCATACCGGGAACGTCGCCGGAGAACAGCTGCCAGAGCGTAAATCCTGTCGCCCCGTGCGATAGCGGCGTCGCGACCGATAAGGCGTCCACTGCGGCAGGCGCGATCCACTGCCCCGCGTGCGGCAGTACGTTGGCGGCCATTAAGCCGGTCCAAGACAGCATTAAAATCGCCCTGGCGGCAAGCGCCGGATTCATAAAGTTCTGTCCCAGTCCGCCGAATAGCTGCTTGATCAGGATGATCGCCAGGAAAGATCCTACGACGGCCATCCACCACGGGGCGTTGGCCGGGAGGTTGAACGCGAGCAGCAGGCCGGTGACTACAGCGCTCAAGTCACCAGTCGTAACCGGCTGGTGTGCGAGCTTCTGGTAAATAAATTCCGCGGCGACCGCGCTTAAAACAGCGACGATGATCAGCATCAGCGCGCTTCCGCCAAAGAACCATACGGCCGCGGCCGCGGTGGGTAAAAGCGCGATCACGACATCCAGCATGATCCGGCGCGTGGACGCCGCGTGGTTATGCAGGTGCGGCGCGGTGGAAACGATCAGTTTTCTCTGCATATCACTTCGCCTCCGCTTTCTTGGCACGCTCCGCGCGCTGTTTTTCTCCGATGACCTTCTTGCAGGTCTTGCAGCTCTGCGTCAGGCTGCGCTTGGCCGGGCAGCTCCAGGAGCATGCGCCGCATTCCAGGCAGTTCATCGCGCCCAGCTTCTCCGCCATATCGTACCAGCCCTTGCGCATCGCCTTGTCGATATCGCTTGGGCACAGGAGCATCGGGCAGACCTCCATGCAGCGTCCGCAGCGAATACAAGCGGTCTCGGGCTGGTTCATCAGCGCTTTTTCAAGCACCGTGATGCCCGAGCAGCCCTTCGTGACCGGAATGTCCGTGCGGTTGATCGGCATGCCCATCATCGGGCCGCCGTAGATCATCATCCTCGCCTGCGGCAGCAGTCCCTCGGACGCTTCCAGCAGCCACTGCACGGGCGTGCCGATCCTTACCAGATAGTTGGCGGGTTTCTGTACCGCACCGCCGACGGTTACCACGCGATCGATCAGTGGCGTGCCTTCGTAAATCGCGCGGTACAGCGCGTAGGCGCTTCCGACGTTAACGACCAGAACACCCTTTTCCAGCGGCAGGCCGCCTGTGCGCACCTTGCGTTTGGTCAGCGCGTAAACGAGCTGTTTCTCACCGCCCTGCGGGTAGACCACAGGAAGCGCGGTGACGGTGAAACTCGGATCGTCCTTACACAGTTCCGTCATTAGTTTGATCGCGTCCGGTTTATTCTTTTCAATACCGACGTATACTTTGTCGATCCCAAGGGCTGTCTGCATGCGCTTGGTGCCCTCGATGATTTCCTTGGCTTTTGAAAGCATTAATTGGTGATCGGCCGATAAATACGGTTCGCACTCCGCGCCGTTGACGATCAGCGTATCGAGCTTCACTTTGGGCGGCATCAGCTTAACGGAATACGGGAAGGTCGCTCCGCCAAGACCGACAAGGCCCATTTCTCTGGCAAGCGCGGACAGCGCCTCGGCGTCCAGCGTATCGGGGCTTGCGACCGGCTTGCGTTCCACCCACTCGTCCTTAAAATCGTTATCGATGATCACACAGTTGGACTCCAAGCCGTTCGCCAGCACACAGGGGACGACGTCCACCACCGTACCGGAAACGCTTGAATGGATGGCGGAACTGACAAACCCGCCGGGTTCGCCGATCTTCTGCCCCATCTTGACGCTGTCGCCTTTTTTGACCAATGGTTTTGCCGGCGCGCCGATATGCTGCTGCATCGGGATCGCAACGCGGGACGGCGCGGCAAGTTCAGTGATCGGCAAAGCGGCGGTCACCGATTTCCCGTTGATGCCCTCGTGCGGGTGAATGCCGCCTGGAAACCGAGTATACAGGCTCATTGAATTCTGTCCTTCCTAAACAATATGAAGCATCTTAAATAAATTTATACCACCGTCTATAGTACCTTACATCCGCTGAAAAATCAAGGCGAGAGCCGATGATTTGGCAAATGTTATAGGGTATCTTCGCCGGGTTTTTGCACCGCGTCCGCAAGCGGCCGCCATGCAACCGTCAGCCTGTCCATCGACCACGCGGCGTTGGCCGGACTTGTGGACGGCAGAACCAGGATGGGAACGCCGCTTGTCTTCTCCAGATGCGTGCGGTATAGCTTGCCGGCCGTTAGCCCGTTGGCAAACACATGGCGTATGCCCGTTTCCCGCAGGAGCGCCGGGACGTCGTTTAAGCGTTGTGCAGATAATGTGCTGTCCGCGCTGCCGGTGATCGTACAGGCTTCCACCATATCCCAAAGCGCGATGCGGCGCAATAACAGAAACTCCGTTTTCTCTGCAATCGTCTGTGGAACGTCGCCGGAAAAAAGCTTTGCGAGCAGGCGCCAGAACCTGTTTTGCGGATGCCCGTAATAGAACGCGTTTTCCCTGGACTTGACGGACGGAAACGATCCGAGCACCAGCGCGCACGACCGCGCGTCGAACACAGGGGCAAACGGATGTAAAAGCCCCGGCGATTCCTTTTCCCGCTCGTATTTCATATTCCATCCCATAAAGAACGCCCGCATGCTGGATGCGGGCGTTGAATTGCTGTTGTATTGTTAGTTCACGCTGTCCTTGAGGCCTTTGCCTGCTTTGAACACGGGCGCTTTGGAAGCGGCAATCTTGATCTGCTCGCCGGTGCGGGGGTTCCTGGCGACACGGGCGGGACGTTTGCGAACTTCAAAAGAACCAAAACCAACGATCTGAACCTTGTCGCCCTTTTTAAGAGCATCCGCGATAACGTCGGTGACGGCGCTGAGCGCTTTTTCGGCGTCTTTCTTGGTGAATCCGGTCTTTTTCACGATGGCAGCAGTTAATTCAGCTTTGTTCATGTGATAGATCCTCCTTAATTATGATAATGCAATGTTTGCGCTGGAGTATCCAGCAGAAAAGCGCAAATCAATCCTCGTTGTTCATGGAAATGTGCTTCTCTTCAGTCCAGTATACATCCATTTCGCTCAAAGTCAAGTCCCCTATTGATTTTCCTTCACTTTTCACCCTGTTTTCCATGCCCCGGAAACGCCGGATGAATTTATCGGCCGCGGCGGTCAGCGCGATATCCGGGTTCACCCCGGAAAGCCTGGCGACGTTGATCACGGAAAACAGCAGATCGCCGAGTTCTTCTTCCGTGTTCGTTCCTTTGTCAATACTCGCAAGCACTTCGGCGGCCTCTTCCCTGACCTTGTCAAGGGCCGAGAGCGCGTCCGGGAAGTCAAACCCGACCTTCGCGGCCTTATGCTGCACCTTAGAAGCGCGCATGGTGGCACTCAGTCCTTTGGAAACGTTGTCCATGGCGCCGGCGATCGACTCAATCCCGCGCTGCTTGCGCTTGATGTTCTCCCAGTTGTCCAGGACCTGCGACGCGGTATCCGCCTTGACGTTCCCAAAAACGTGCGGATGGCGCACGATCAGCTTGGACGTCACGGCGGTCGTCACATCCGACAGGGTGAATTCCCCGCACTGCGCGGCGATCACCGCGTGGAACATGATCTGCAACAGCACGTCGCCAAGCTCCTCGCTCATATGCTCCGCGTCCTGTTCCCTGGCGGCTTCGATGAACTCGTAGCTCTCCTCCAGCAGGTTGGTCAGCAGGCTTTCGTGCGTCTGTTCCTGGTCCCAGGGACAGCCGTCTCTGGAGCGCAGGCGGCGCATGACGGCATGCAGATCGTCCATACCGAAGCGCTTTCGTTCCTCAAGCGGTTTTGCGATATACAGCATCGCCGTCAGATGGTCGTAACGATCCTGCCTGTCCAGCGCATACAGCGGAATTCTTCGCATTTGCAGACTGCCGTCTTCCCCGCCGGTGAAGAAAAAGATTTCCGTATCATCGTCCAAGAGCTCCAGAAGCTTGATCTTGCAGGCGCCCGCGCAGGCGCCCGAATGCAGTTCGGATAAAAAGCAGGAGATCCGCGGGTTTAAATCGTCCGCCGTCAGAAAGGTTTCCGCCGAAGACAGGCGGATATCCTGCGCGTCCGCCTGGGCCAATGCCAGGCAGCGGTCCGCATGGCTGACGCCGGGTAGAATACTGATCGTTCCCCTGTCTTCCACACTATTCAGCAGGGCCGCCACGGTGGAATCCGTCGCCGCGTCCGCAACCGCGTACAGGACGTCCCCCGCTTCCGCCGCGCCGGTCAGCGTTTCCGCCGCCGCGCCGTTAAACGCGTCGAATGTTTCGGCCTCGTCGTACAGCGCGTCCAGCGTTTCAAAGGGTATCCCGCGTTCCTTCAGGTAGACAGCCACGGGATGTCGATCCGTACGCAAAACGACGCGTTTGTGCGTTTCCAGCGCATTTAGGGCGGCTTTGGTTAAGAGATTGAGATCGCCTGTGGAAACCGAAACGATAGTGATGGAATGCAACGCTTGAACCTCCGTTATTTTTTCAGCTTCTTTAAAAGCGTTTTGAATTCATCTTTTTGTATGGAACCGATCAGGATGGACGCCGCGGCATACACCGCCGCGCCGATGAGAATCAGTCCAAACGTGATCAGGCGGGTTTGTGGCAGGGTTTCCATCAGCAGATAAAGCACGCCGGTCATGACAAGCGAAGCGACTAACGGTTTGACAAAGATCGGCACCGGATCCGGTTTCAGCCCCGTGTATTTGTGCACGTAATAAAGGTTGGGACCCATGCTGGCCCCATAGCATACCAGCGAGCCAATGGAGGCGCCAAGGATGTTGATCTGCGGCGTCGCGATGACGAAATAGTTGATCAGCACCTTAAATCCGACGCCGACTAGCAGCGTGTACATGGGAATGCGCTGCTTATGCAGCCCCTGCAAAATCCCGCTGGTAGCCTGCACCACGGTGAACAGGATGATGGTAAAGCTTGAAAACGACAGTAGCTGCGCAGTCTGCAGCAACGCCTCATGCGAGGTGAACGGATACACCGCCGCCAGAATCGGTTCGGCGAGTATGCTCATCCCGAAGCTACAGGGCAGTCCCAGCAGGAACGCCATCCGCAGCCCCGCGTGGGTCGAGCGTTTCACCGCCGAGGTATCGCCCTTTGCCATGTTGGCGGAAATCGCGGGCACCATGCTCATGGAGATCGCCAGCGCCAGCGCCGTAGGTACGTTGATCAGCGTGATCACAAATCCCGAAAAGCGGCCGTACATCGCCCTTGCGACGTCGCGCGCAAAGCCCGCGCCGTCCACCAGACGGTTGACGATCATCCCGGAGTCGATAAACTGCGAAAGCGGAACGATACTTGCGCCGATGGTGATGGGAATGGCAAGCGTCAACAGCCTTCGGGTGATCTCCTTTGAGCCCTTCATCGGAATATCCGGGTTTTGAATCAAACTGTCGTTTTCATGCCGCCTGCGGCGGAAGATAACGTACATATAAAACAGGGCGACCACTTCTGCAATGGAGGTTCCCAGTAGCGCGCCCGCCACGGCATAACCGATGTTGATACCGTCCGTGCCGTCCATACCCATTTTGGCGCCAAACCAGGCCATCGGCAGCGCGATCACGATCTTGCCGACAGATTCGATCAGCTGGCTGAACGCGGTGGGCCGCATGTCGTGATGCCCCTGCATGTAGCCCCGAAACGCGCTCATCGTGCACACGATGGCGACCGACGGCGCGATAGCGACGAACCCGGATACCGTCAGCGGGTCTCCGACGCGTTCCGACAGGAAGGTTCGAAACGCGATCATCAGCACGGTGCCGATGATCCCGATGGCAGTTAGGATCAGCAGCGCGAATTTTAACGTTCGCCGCGTGTTGACGATATCGCCTTTGGCAAGGTTGAAGCTGACGATACGGCTGATCGCAACGGGCAGACCGGCGGAGGAGATCGTCAGTAAAAGCGCATAGGTCGGAAACACCAGCTGATAGGTGCCGATGCCCTGATCGCCTATCAGCCAGGCAAGCGGAATGCGGTAGAGCACCGCGATCAGTTTGCAGATCAGCCCCGTAACGCCAAGCACCGTGACGCCGCCGATGATGGACTGCTGTTTCGTGCTCAAGTTTTTGCCCCCGTCCTCAAGTTTCCTTGCCCATTATAGCAGATTTCCGTCTCCGTGCGAATTGCATGGCAGAAAAAAGCGCTTCACCCGCGGTGAAGCGCTGTGCCGAACCAGTGATCGCGTCAGTCGGCAAGCCTGTTGGTATAAATCTTGGCGTTCGCGTCGGTTACCCACTGGCTGATGGTCGCGTCATAGGTATCGTTCTGTTTGGTGGTCAGAAGTTCCTCGGAGATCTGATCGTGGATCGCGCTCAGGGATACTTTTCCGGCGTCCAGATCGCTGGTATATTGCAGGAAATGCACGCCGTATACCGTACGGAACGGATCGGAGATATCCCCGACGCTTTCAAGCGCCATCGCCTGGGTAACAAACTCGGTCACATACGTCGTCAGCCCTTCGCACACCAGATAGCCCTCGGACTTCTGGGGTTCGACCGTCATGCCCGTGTCCTCGCCGTATTCCACGATCAGCGCGTCAAAGTCTTCGCCGGCCTTGATCTTCTCCTCCACCAAGTTCACCGTGGGCTGGATAGCGCCGTAAGCCGCGGCGGTCAGTTCGTCCGCCTGCGTGTTCAGATCCGCAATCTCCGCGTTGAGCGTATCGATCTGCGCCGTGAGCTCCTCGCGGGTCTTTTGCTGGTCTTCTGTATCGGTCGTCGGATCTTCTGGCAGCGCCGCGATGGCTTCCTCAATGGAAGTCAGGGTATCCTGATCGCTGGTGATCTGGGAGCTTAAGGTGCTCAGCTGCGTTCTGTCGTCGTCGCTGATCTTGATCAGCAGGTTCTTCACATAGCGGTAATCGTGGGGCTGGAAGTAAATGATCGCCCCGCTGCTTACATCGGAAGCATACTGTGTAAGGTCGGATGCATAGTCCGTCATCTGCTGGGAAACGCCTTCGTTGTACTGCGCTGTGATTTCATCTTCGGAGACCGTAACGTCCTTGACGATCATATCCCTGAGCTTGGAAAGCTCCTCGGACGATTTCTGCTGTTCCAACAGGCTTTCCCTGGAACTGTATCCGATCTCCAGAAGCTTGGCTTCCACAGCGGCGTCCAGTTCCTCGCCGGTCAGTTCGCTGTCGGCGAAATACTGTGTTTTCACCGTGTCGATGTATCCCGCGTAGGTGTCCTCAACGCTCTGGTTGATCGCCGCAAGTTCCTCGTCGGTGAACTGGTCTAAGCCGTATTCCACGATCTTCTGGTTGGTTACGGCTTCCTCAATCAGGGAATTGATCGCCGTATCCTGCGCGGATGCAATGGAATCCGCGTCTGTGCGGTCGAAGGTATAGCCATACAGGCTGTATATATATTCCTGATAATCCAACACGTTTTCTATGGTTTGCTGTACGACCGATTTGACGATCTTTTCGCCCGCCACCTCGATAATGACCGTTTGCGCATCCACCGCCGTATCCTTGACGATCAACCCGCAGCTGGACGTCACGGCAATGATAAACGCCATCAAAGCCACCAAAATCGTATATTTGCGCATATCGCAAGTCTCTCCTTATGATCTATTTTTGCACACCAGCGTATTATACCCAATTCCCGTTCAGTCGGCAAGCTATTCTATACTTCGCATACTGTCAAACGGGAAGAACACAAACCGCACGTGCCCCCTGATTTGGCTGCGCGTGAGGGTACCGACGCTGGAAGACCGGCTGTCGCGGCTGTTGTCGCGGTTGTCCCCCATAACGAAATACTCGTCCGGTCCCAGCACCCTCTCCGCCATATTGGCATAGAACGCTCCGTTGTTCAATTCCGGGGTCAGGTAGGTTTCCGGCAGGGCCTCGCCGTTTCTGTACACGGTATGGTTGACGATCTCGATCGTATCGCCCGGCAGGCCGATCAAACGCTTGACATAATTTTTGGTGCTTTCGGGGTATTTGCAGATGACGACGTCCCCGCTTTGTGGCTCGCCTAAGATATAATCATATTTCGTCACGAACATCAGCTCGTGATCCTGCAGGGTATTGCGCATGCTTTCACCGTCCACGATGACGGGCTCGAACACGAAGCCGCGGATGCAAAGCGCGATGATGACGGCGGAACCGAGCGTCAGGATCCAGCTGATCGTTTCTTTAATGATCATCTTCTTTTTCTCTTCCGGCGTCATCTCGGAGAATTTTTTCTTTGGCTGTTTTGCTTTTGCCATTAAGCTTGTCTCCCTTCGTTTCGCATCTGCCGCAATGTTTCGGCTTCCGGCACCGGGCCGGGCTGCAGGACCTTTTTTCTGCGCTTAACAAAAACGGATCGGTCCAGCATCACGATCCTGCCGCAGCCAAGGCATTTGATCTTCACGTCGGCGCCGATACGGATCACCCGCCATTGGTCGCTGCCGCAGGGGTGTGATTTTCGCATCTGTACGACGTCATCCAAACGGATCTCGTCCATCATAGCCTCCTGTATTGCCGCTCAGCTATGCAACATTATACAACCCAAACCTTAAAGAAACAAGCCGCCAAAGCGAAATCCGTTTTGGCGGCTTGTAACAATTGAAATCCATGTTATTCGCTCAGGCTTTTGTGGCAGGCCGCCGCTGCCAGCTGGCCTTCGTTGATCGCGCGCACCACCAGGCTCTGGCCCGAGTGCATGTCCCCGGCGACGAAAACGCCCTTTTGGCTTGTAGCGAAGCAATCGGCTTCTACGTTAGAGCGCCCGTCCTGTTTCAGTTTCAGCGCGTTGGGCAGCGTATCTTCCGGGCCAAGGTAACCCATTGCCAGCAGGATCAGGTCCGCTTTCCATTCCTTTTGCGTGCCTTCGACGGGTTTGGGCATCATACGACCGGTATCGCCCTTCACCCATTCGATCTGTTCGGTAACGACTTTTTCGATCGAACCGTCCGGTTTGCGGACGATCTCCTTGGCGCTGAGCAGGTAATTGCGGGGGTCCTTGCCGTACTTGGCGATCGCCTCTTCCTGGGCGTAGTCGATCTTCAGTACGCGCGGGTACTCCGGCCAGGGGTTGCTTTGCGCGCGTTCTTTGCCGGGCTCGGGCATGATCTCGAACTGCACCACGGTTTCACAGCCCTGCCGAAGCGCTGTGCCAACGCAGTCCGTGCCCGTATCGCCGCCGCCGATGACGATGACGTTTTTGCCCTTTGCGTTCATATCGCCGGGCAATTCAACGGATTTGTCCAAAAGCTTTTTGGTGGCCAGGGTCAGGTAGTCCACGGCGAAAACCACGCCCTTGCCCTCGCGGCCGGGTACGTTCAGATCGCGCGGCTTGGTGCTGCCGCAGCAAAGCACGATGGCGTCGAAATTCTTTTGCAGGTCACTCACGGGCTTATTGACGCCGATGTTGGCATTGACCTCAAAGGCAATGCCTTCTTTTTGCATGATGTCGATTCGGCGGTCGATAACCTTCTTATCCAGCTTCATGTTGGGGATGCCGTACATCAGAAGCCCGCCCACGCGGTTTTCCCGCTCGAACACCGTAACCTGATGGCCGAACTGGTTCAGTACGTCCGCCGCCGCAAGCCCGGCTGGACCGGATCCGACCACGGCAACGCGTTTGCCGGAACGGTGCTTGGGAATGCGCGGCTGTAAATGTCCGCTTTCAAACGCGCGCTCGATCAGCATCAGCTCGTTCTGGCGGATGGTAACGGGCGGCTGATAGATGCCGCAGGTGCACGCGCCTTCGCACGGCGCCGGACATACGCGGCCCGTGAACTCCGGAAAGCTATCGGTATGCAGCAGCCTGTCGGCAGCCGCGTTCCACTGGTCGCGGTAGAGAAGATCGTTCCATTCGGGGATCAGATTACCAAGCGGGCAGCCCGATACGGCGCCGCCGATCATCAAGCCGTTTTGGCAAAACGGAATGCCGCAGTACATGCAGCGCGCCGCCTGCTCCTTCTGTTCCTCCAAGGGGAGCCTTTTATGAATCTCGTTCCAGTCGTTCAGCCGTTCCAGCGGATCGCGGTCCGCCGGCAGGCAGCGCTCGTATTCTAAAAATCCTAACAGCTTACCCATTGCTGCGCACCTCCTGCTGCTGGAGAAGGTATCGTTTGTACTCAAACGGTATGACCTTCACGAATTTTGCCGCGGCGGAACCCCAGCCGTCGATCATCCGTTGACCGAGCGGGCTTCCGGTGTATTTGACATGTTTTTGAATCATGCTTTTCACGAGAATTTCTTCCTCGGGATCGTCCAGGGCTTCCAGCGAGACCATCTCCTGGTTGCACAGGTCTCTGAACTTGCCGTTTTCATCGTACACGTAGGCGATGCCGCCGGACATGCCCGCGGCGAAGTTGCGCCCGGTTTTGCCAAGCACCACCACGCGGCCGCCCGTCATGTATTCGCAGCCGTGATCGCCCGTGCCTTCCGCGACCGCCAGCGCGCCGGAATTGCGCACGCAGAAACGCTCGCCCGCGATACCGTTGACGTAGGCTTCGCCACTCGTCGCGCCGTACAGGGCGACGTTGCCGATGATGACGTTTTCTTCGGGCGTAAACGAACTGGACTTCGGCGGACGCACGCACAGGATGCCGCCGGATAAGCCCTTGCCCATATAATCGTTGGCGTCGCCGGACAGCGTAAACGTGATGCCCTTGGACATGAACGCGCCGAAGCTCTGCCCTGCGCTGCCCTCGAAATAGATGTGGATGGAATGATCCTTCATGCCTTCAGACCCGAAGCGTTTGGTCAGCTCGCTGCCGAGGATGGTTCCGGCAGCGCGGTTGACGTTATGGATCGCCAGATTGGCGACCACGCGTTGCTTGCCCTCGAACGCGGGCTGTGCCAGCAGATCGAGTACGCTTTCATCCAGCGTCGTGCCCAGCGGGTTGTGCTGCTTTTCGCTGGCGAAACGCGGCTGGGCGAGAAAATCGTCCGGCGCGTACAGGATGGGAGACAGATCGATCTGCTCGTGTTTCCAGTTATTGAGTTTGCCGGACTTGCGCAGCATATCCACGCGCCCGACCATTTCGTTAATGGTTCTGAATCCTGCCTGCGCCATAATTTCGCGAAGCTCCTGCGCCACAAAGTGCATGAAATTCACAACGTATTCCGGCTTGCCCTTGAAGCGCTTGCGCAGCTCGGGATTCTGTGTGGCAACGCCTGCCGGACAGCTGTCCAGGTTGCATACGCGCATCATGATGCAGCCCATGGTAATCAACGGAACGGTGGCAAAGCCGAATTCCTCCGCGCCGAGCATCGCGGCCACTGCCACGTCGTGCGCGGTCATCAGCTTGCCGTCGGTCTCGATCACCACGCGGCTGCGCAGTTTGTTCATCATCAGGGTTTGGTGCGTTTCCGAAAGCCCGAGTTCCCAGGGAAGTCCTGCGTGTTTGATGCTGGAACGGGGTGAAGCGCCCGTGCCGCCGTCAAATCCTGAAATCAGAATCAGGTCGGACAGGCCCTTGGCGACGCCCGCGGCGATCGTGCCAACGCCCGCTTCCGACACCAGCTTTACGCTCACGCGAGCCTGCCGGTTGGCGTTTTTCAGGTCGTAGATCAGCTCGGCAAGGTCTTCGATTGAGTAGATGTCATGATGCGGAGGCGGCGAGATCAGGCCAACGCCGGCGGTAGAATGCCGGGTCTTGGCGATCCAGGGGTATACCTTCTGGCCGGGCAGTTGGCCGCCCTCGCCGGGTTTTGCGCCCTGCGCCATCTTGATCTGCAATTCTCTGGCATGCACCAGGTAGTTGCTGGTCACGCCGAAGCGGCCGGATGCGACCTGCTTGATCGCCGAGCATTTGTCGTCGCCGTTGGGCATAAGTTCGAAGCGCGCCTCGTCCTCGCCGCCCTCGCCGGAGTTGCTCTTGCCGCCGATGCGGTTCATGGCGATGGCCAGGCACTCGTGCGCTTCCTGGCTTAAGGAACCGTAGCTCATCGCGCCGGTCTTGAAACGCTTGCAGATCTCCTCGACGCTTTCCACCTCTTCGATGGGAACGGGAGACTGATCGGATACGATCTCAATCAAGCTGCGAAGGTTGGCTTTCTGCTCGCTGTTGTTGAGTTTTTCGGAGTACTGCTTGTAAAGTTTATAGTCTTCCTGCCAGCATGCCTGCTGCAGAAGATAAATGGTTTCGGGATTGTAGAGGTGATATTCCTCGCCCTTGCGCCACTGCATCACGCTGCCTGCGGGAAGTGTTTCCTGTTCCTTGGGATCGAAGAACGCCGCCTGATGGCGCGAAGCGTTTTCCCGGGCCACGCCATCCAAGCCGATGCCGCCGATGGGCGATACGGTCTCGGGGAAATATTCGTCGATCAGCGCTTTGCCCAGACCGACGGCTTCGAAAATCTGCGCGCCACGATAGCTTTGTACGGTGGAAATGCCCATCTTGGACATGACCTTTACAATGCCCTTGACGTTTGCTTTGATATACATCTTCTGGGCGTGCTCGGCGCTTTCGTCCTTCAGAAGCCCTGAGCGAACGCACTCGCTGACGGTCTCCAGCACCAGGTACGGGTTGATTGCCGTACAGCCGTAGCCGATTAAAAGAGCATAATGGTGGACTTCCGTCGGCTCGCCGGACTCCAACAGGATGCTCAGGCGCGTACGTATTCCCTGTCGGATGGTATAGGCCTGTACGCCCGATACCGCCAGCAACGCGGGGATGGCCGCCTGTTTTTCGTTCACGCCGCGGTCAGACAAGATGAAGATGGACGAACCGTTTGCGAAGTGCTCTTCGATCTCCTTGTAGATGCGTTTCATCGCGGTTTCGATGCCCTTGCCGTCCTTGTCTACATCGTAAAGGATGGACAAGGTCACGGGCTTGAAGCCTTCCACGTCCACGGCCTTGATGCGCGCCAGTTCCTCATCGTTGATGATGGGCTGCATCAGCTTGATCTGACGGCTGGAATTGGGCGACGGTTTGATCAGGTTACCCTCGCCGCCGATATAGACGCGCGTGGAGGTTACGATCTCCTCGCGGATGGCGTCGATCGGCGGATTGGTGACCTGCGCGAAGAGTTGATGGAAATAATCGTAGAGAAGCTGCGGCCTGTCCGATAGCACGGCCAGCGGCATATCCGCGCCCATCGCGTTGGTGGGTTCGATGCCCTTTTCCGCCATCGGGATGATGACGTCATTAATCTGTTCGTACGTATAGCCGAAATTCTTCTGCAGCTTCCAAAGCGGCTGGGATAGCTTGGGCAGCGGCTCTTTGAGCTGCGGAAGCGTATCCATATTCACCTGTAGCTGGGAAATCCAGCGCGAATACGGGTAGGTGGACGCCATTTTGGATTTGATTTCTTTATCGCTGATCACGCGGCCTTCTTCGGAATCGACCAGCAGCATCCGGCCGGGACGCAGGCGATCCTTATAGAGCACTTTTTCAGGCGGGATGTCCAGCACGCCCGTTTCGCTGGCAAGGATGAGCATATCGTCGCTGGTCACCATGTAGCGGGCGGGGCGCAGGCCGTTGCGGTCAAGCATCGCCAGCGACTGGCGGCCGTTGGTCGCACAGATGGCAGCCGGGCCGTCCCACGCGTCCATGACGTGGCTGTGGAACTCGTAAAACGCGCGCAGCTCGTCCGAAAGCGTCGTGTTCTTTTCCCAGGGTTCGGGGATCATCATCATGGCAGAGTGCGGCAGAGTGCGCCCCGTCAAGAGCAGGAACTCCAGCGCGTTGTCAAACATCGCGGAGTCGCTGCCGTCCTCGTTGACGATCGGGAACACATTGCGTACGTCTTCGCCGAAGAGATCGGTTTCAATATTGCTCTGGCGGGCGTTCATGCGCTTCTGGTTACCCAAAATGGTGTTGATCTCGCCGTTATGGATGGTATAACGGTTGGGATGGGCGCGTTCCCAGTTGGGGAAGGTATTGGTGGAATAGCGGCTGTGGACCAGCGCGACGGCCGTCTGGTAATCCAGATCGCTCAAATCCAGATACAGCTCCGCCACTTGTTTGGCCTGCAGCATACCCTTATATACAATCGTGCGGCAACTTAAACTGGCGGCATAAAAATCAGCATGATGCGCGCCCTTGGCATAGCGCAGCTTTTTCTCCGCGACCTTGCGAATCAGGTACAGCCTGCGTTCAAAGGCTTCTTCGTTCTTCAGATCGGCGCTTTTCTGGATAAACGCCTGACAGATATACGGCATGCACGCCTTGGCGGTCTTGCCGAGCGTGGAGGGATTGACGGGCACTTTGCGCCAGCCGATAAAGGTCTGACCGTGTTCTTTGACGATCGCCTCAAACGCTTTTCTGGTCTCCTCGCGTTTGGTTGAATCAACAGAGCAGAAAAACATGCCGACGCCGTACGCGCCCTGTGCGGGCAGTACCATGCCTTCCAGCGCGCAGACCTTGCGGAAAAATGCGTCCGGAATCTGCGTCAGTATCCCGGCGCCATCGCCGGTATCCAACTCCGCGCCGGTGCCGCCGCGATGCGAAAGATGCACAAGCGCGTCCAGCGCGTCCGTCAGCACCTTGTGGGAGCGAATTCCCTTAATATTGGCAAGCATGCCGATACCGCAGGCATCGTGTTCGTATCGGGGCAGATATAAGCCTCGCTGGTCGGGGTTCTCCTGTTGATTCATGCAGAGTCCTCCGCTTCGATTGAGAGTAATAAAAAAGCGCGCAAAATGATACCTCTTCTTTGAGCGCCTAACCATTATAGCACCCGCATACTTTTAATACAACTCGGATACATAATAAGTACAGTTTTGTTTACAGAGTATCGATAGATAATACAAGTTGTATTTTAATGTTATAATTTTGCATCGTATTTTCTTCAGTTTCAACCGCTTTTTGGAGCCGCGGAATTCCCTGCAAATGTAAAAATAAACCCGCCGAAAAACTGAAATCGAACCGTTACTTGTCTTTTTGTGCTATCTGCGTATAATAAGGTCTGAAATCGCAGGAAGGCGTGATCGTTTGGCAAACCCCCATATCAAAGACTATCTGCATAAACGCGTCCATATGATCGGCATCGGCGGCAGCAGCATGAGCGGACTGGCGCGGATGCTGCATGAAAAGGGTTATGCTCTTTCCGGCAGCGACAATCTGGAAACCTACACAACCAAAGGTCTGCGCGCGATGGGCATACCCGTCGTCATCGGCCATCATGAACGGAACGTTCAAGACGCCGATTTGATTATCTATACCGTCGCGGTCTCCGCCGATAACGCGGAGCGCGCGGAAGCGGTCCGCCTTGGAATCCCGTCGATCGAACGGGCGGAGCTGCTCGGACAAATGATGGACGGTTCCCCCACTGCCGTCGGCGTTTGCGGCACCCACGGGAAGACCACGACTACTTCGATGATCGCACAGGTTCTCATGGCAGCGGAAACCGACCCGAGCATCCATATCGGGGGCAGCCTCGACCTGATCGGCGGCAACGTACGCACAGGCGGAGGCGATATCTTTTTAACCGAGGCCTGCGAGTTTAATTTAAGCTTCATGCATCTGCGGCCCGACGTCGCCGTGATTACCAATATCGACGAGGATCACCTGGATTTTTTCCGCGACATCGACCATATCCAGTCGTCGTTCGGAGACTTCCTCGCAAAGGTGCCCGGCAGCGGCACGGTCATCGGCAACGGGGACGACGTTCGCGTCGTGAACCTTTTACAGGCTCTTTCCTGCAAAACGCTGACCTATGGCATGAATGACGAAAGCGACGTCTATGCGGCTGGCGTTTCCTATAACGAACTCGGCCACGGATCGTTTGCTCTGATGCGTCACGGAGAACCCCTCGGGCGCGTAGCGCTCAAGGTCGGCGGTCAATTCAACGTGTACAACGCGCTCGCGGCCGCGGCCTGTGCCGTTTCGCTCGGGCTTGATATGCTGAAGGTATGCAAAGCGCTTTCGGAGTTTCAGGGTGCGAAACGGCGGTTTGAACTGACGGGCGTTATCGACGGCGTCAAGCTTTACCACGATTACGGGCACAACCCGGCCGAAATGCAAAACGCGCTTTCCATCGCGAAGCTACAACCTCACAACAGGCTTTGGGCCGTGATGCAGCCGCATACGTACAGCCGTGTGAAAAAAATGCTGCCGCAATATTTTACCTGCACGCAGGATGCCGATATTACGCTGGTGACCGATATTTACGCCGCGCGTGAAAAGGACCCCGGCGATATATTCACAGCGGATATCATCAGCGGAATGATTAACAACGGCGTAAACGCCGTGCACACCCCGACGTTTGACGACACTGAAGCATACCTGCGCGCGCATTGGCAGCCCGGCGACCTGGTGCTGACGATGGGCTGCGGAAACATAAACCAGTTGAACGAACAGATGAACGAACACGAACACATGAATCAAGGAGGGTCCCGCCATGCGGAATAGACTGCTCGGACTGCTGCTCGCAGCGCTGCTTTGCGCGCTGCCGCTTGCCTCGGCCGCCGCGCTGACGATGGCCGGTCTTGACGGCGAGGAAAGTAACCATGTCTGGTCGGATAACGAATTCTTCAAAAGAATGGAGACCCGCACGGGTCTACAGTTCACGTTTAAGGAATATACGAGCATGGAGCAATGGCAGGAAGCCAAAGACGCCATGTTCTCCACGGGAGAACTTCCCGACGTTTTGTTCAAAGCCGCGCTGAGCGTGGACGAACAGATTGAATATTCGGACGCCGGACTGTTAATCGACCTGCTTCCCCTATTACCGGACAACGCGCCCAACCTCTGGGCGCTGCTTGAGGCGAATCCGGACTGGCTCAAGGCGATCACCCTGCCAAGCGGCAAGGTCGCCGCGCTGCCGTCAATCAGCCTTTTGTCGATGCAAAACGCCATGTGGATCAACCAGACATGGCTTGATACCCTGAAGCTTGATGCGCCGACGGACTGGGCATCGCTTGTGAAGGTGCTGACGGCTTTTCAGACGAAGGACCCCAACCAGAACGGAAAACAGGACGAGATTCCGCTTTCCTTCCTGGGCTCTTGGGATCTGAAGTTTCTGTCGCACGCATTCGGAATTAATTGTAACGACTATAATATATATGTCGACGACTTGGGACAGGTTCGTTTCCTCTCGGATCACGAAAACTTCGTCGATTTTATCAAAGCACTGGTTTCCCTGCGCGAACAGGGCCTGCTGGATCCGGATGGTTTTACGACCGCCGACGCGCTTCGTTCCGTGACGGACGACTCGGCGACCGTGACTTACGGCATGTTCTTCGGTCCCAATCCCTTCTCGCTTTTCACTGTGACATTAGGCGAACAGTTTTCACTTCTGGAGCCGTTAAAGTATGACGGTTCACAGATATACCGCGACCTGTTCGGCCCCATCTCCACCGGCGCCTTTGCCATTACATCCGCCTGCGAAAATCCCGCCGAGCTTCTCTCCTGGGTGGACGTGCTCTATTCCCAGGACGGCGCGATCGAAGCGATGGCCGGGCTGGAGGGTGAAAACTATACCTGGAACGAGGACGGCACCTGGCAGTATTCCGTAGACCTGCAGGAAAACTCCGGCTTTATTCTGTATGATCTGAGCGTTTACGATACCGGCAATATGCCCTGGTTTTCCCCGGTGGACTTTTATGCTGCGTATGATTCGCAGAGCCTTTATAAAACCACCGAAGCGCTTCTTACGCTTCAAAAGTATGTCCAAAGCCCCTTCCCCTATGACTATGTGCTGACCAAAGCGCAGCACGACACGCTGGATCCTTTGCAGTTTGCCCTGGGCACGTATGTAGACGAAAGCATCGCTAAGTTTATCCTCGGCGAACTGGATATCAATTCCGACGCGGACGTCGCGGCCTTCTACGCCGGACTGTCCGACCGTGGTCTTGAAAATTTTCTTTCGTTCTGGCAGGAGATTTACGATCTGCAAAGAATTCGGTGAAACACCAAATTTTAAGCTTCCATAGAGGAGGTTGAGGATACGATGAAAAGATGTCCTCGTTGCGAACTCAATTACATTGCGGACGACGAAAAACTGTGCAAGGTCTGCATCCGGGAAATCAAGGGCGGGCAGAAACAGGATGAGATCGAACCCTGTTCCATTTGCAATGCCGCGCCCGCGCTGCCGGGCAGGGATATTTGCCTTGGCTGCTACAAGGAACTCAACAATCAACAGGCGCCGGAACGCAAACGCGGCGCTTCGGTAGACGAGGAGATCGAGCTGTCCAGCGCAAGCACGATGGACGAGATGATCCCAAGCGTCAAAGAAGATCTTGACGACGCCGATTTTGACGATGAGGACAGCGACCTGTCCCTGGAAACGATCATCGAAGAAGAAGACGACGATGATGACGACGACGAAGCGTACGATTGATCTGTAACCGAACGGCGAGAGAGGCTTGATATGGCGATCTATGCGATGGGCGACCTGCATTTCCCCGGCGGACAGGATAAGCCGATGAACGTGTTCGGCAGCCAGTGGGACGATCATGCCGCCCAAATCGCATTGCGCTGGAAACAAACCGTCAAGCCCGACGATCTGGTGCTCATCCCCGGAGACATCAGCTGGGCGATGCATTTTGACCAGGCAAAGGCCGATCTGGAAACCATCGCGGAACTCCCCGGCGAGAAGATCCTTCTGCGCGGCAATCACGATTACTGGTGGTCTTCCATCGGCAGGATACGGCAATGGCTGCCGCCTAAGATGCACGCGCTTCAAAACGACGCCCTGCGCTGGCATGATACAGTGATCTGCGGCACGCGAGGGTGGGTTTTCCCCACAGAACTAAACCCGCTGGACGAACAGGATCAAAAGATTTACGCCCGGGAACTGATACGGCTGGAGCTCTCGCTGCAGCAGGCGGCAAGCTATAAGCTTCCTGTGATCGCGATGCTGCACTATCCCCCGCTCTTAAAGGATTCGCTGTCGACTTCGTTTACCGCTCTTCTGGAAGCATACGGCGTATCTATGTGCTGTTTCGGGCATCTGCACGACGTTGGTATTCTCAACGCTTTCCAGGGGAATCATAATCAAATCAACTACCATCTGGTTTCCTGCGACGCGATCAACTTCACGCCAAAACTGCTGGTTCCGTAAGAATATACGCGTTCACAACATGTATAACCGCCGCAAGGCGGTTTTTTTTGTATCTATATATCCGGTGGCGGCCGGTTCCCTAAATCAGCCTGAAAACCCGTTGTTCGTGATTTTGCGTGGTATATCCCCCCACATCGCGCCACCGTATGTTTTGGAATGCGGCAAAGGCTTATTTCACCTGCGTTCCAGCGCAATAAAAAGTTAATAATTTCAGCCATAAAAGTACCCGAAAAGCCTTGACAAGTGGTAGATTGTGCGAGATAATGGGGATAGATAAAAACATTGTGGTAGATTGTGGGGAAAGGAGCGTGTCTTCTTGGACGATCAAAACTCGAATTCCACGGCCGCTTCCGTACCCGAAAACTATGGCTTTTTCGGCTGCCACACCCATTCCATCGACGAGAAAGGCCGCATCATCATCCCCAACGCCTACCGCGAGGCATTGGGCGAAAGTTTCTCCATTGGGCCGACCCGTTCGTTCGACGGCGTTGCGCTCTACCCCAACGCCGTATACGACCAGATCCTGCATGAGCTTAATTCGCTGAATCAGCGCAGACCGTACGTACAGCAGTACACCATGCAGTTTTACAAGCTTTCCAACCGCGATATGCAAAAGGACGGCCAAGGCCGTATCCTGCTCCCGCAAAAAATCCGCCAGCGCTTTTTAGAAGACGCCAAGGAAGTGGAGATCAGCGGCAGCAACAATTTCATCCGCCTCATGGACGCGTCCAAGGCGGCCGAGATCGAAACCAGCTTCAACGAGAACCTTCCCACGATCCTCGAGCAAATGGGCAGCAACGAACCGTAAACCCGAAAGGAGCAGGCGCAATGTCACAGTTTGTGTTGAATCCGCCGGTCAGGAACAAATTCTATACAGGCACCCAGCCCTCGGGACGCCTTTACGTGCGGCCCAACGTGTATTTGCCCAACAGCGAGATCGATCAGGATACCGGCATGGTCATGGAAGCGGCTCGCCGCACCGGGCGTACGCAGGCGCTGCGCAGCGAAGCTCGCCATTTGGATACTGAGTACCAAAAGCTTCAGTCCATGCTCAAAGCCCGCGCCAATGAAAAAGGCATGCACCTGCCGCTCAAGTCGGCCATTGTGCTGATCCTGTTCGTGGCGCTGATTTTTTCCGTTATCCTGCTCGTGCAGCAGGGAAACCTGATCGCCAAGGAAGAAAGCGTTCGCCAGATGAATGCCAGCGTGCAGTCGGTACGTGAAGAAATCGCCGACATTCAAACGCAGATTGACGCGGCGTCGGATCCCGTTGCGGTATGCTATACGGCCGCCAGAGACCTTGGCATGATTCCGGCCGAATCCGCGCAGGCGATTTACCTGACCGCGCTGTCCACACGCCCCGCGCAAGACCCTATCGCCATCAGGGCCGGCAACGACTGAACCAAATTTAAACATGTCAAATATGTTAACGACGGGTAAAATCATTGCCAAACCAGTCGGTTTGCCGTACAATGGAACAGCAATGCCGAGTCTTTCGTTTATCCGGTTTGGAGGATTATAGAATGCTGCTCAAAGACCTCGTATTAAGCGTTCCCGGCGCTGTGGACACCAGGGGGGACCTGAACACGGCGATCGACAATCTGACCATGAACAGCCGCGATTTGACCCCGAACGGGCTTTTCTTCTGTATCAGCGGTTCCAAGGTGGACGCGCACGATTTTGCGCCGCAGGCTGTTGCAAACGGCTGTGCGGCGCTTGTCGTCAGCCATTTTATCGACGCAATGGACGTTCCCCAACTGAAGGTGCAAAACGTCCGTTCCGCCATGGCGTACATCTCGTCCGCGTTTTTCGGTCATCCCTCGCGTTCCCTGCGGCTGATCGGCGTATCGGGTACCAAGGGCAAAACCACGACTACCTATCTGGTCAAATCCATCATGGAGGAAGCCGGATTCAAGGTCGGGCTCATCGGCACGACCGGTAATATGATCGGCAACCAGTTCATCAAAAGTACGCTGACCACGCCGGACTCCATCGACCTGCACCGCACCTTCCGCCTGATGCTTGACGAGGGTGTGGAAATCGTCTGCATGGAGGTCAGCGCCCATGCCATTGACATGCACCGGGTCGACGGGCTATTCTTCGAAGCCGCCTGCTATACCAATCTCTCCCAAGACCATTTGGATTATTTCCATACGATGGAGCAGTATTTCGCGGCGAAGAAAAAGTTCTTCACCAGTAATTTTGCCCTCAATATCTCGCTGAATATCGACGACGAATCCAGCCTGCAGATTTTAAACGACATGACCGTCCCCTATCTGACATACGGCATCCGCGTGAATTCCGATCTTTACGCAAGAGACATTGAAATCTCCGAAAACGGGATCCACTTCCTGATACAGCTTAGAAACATCGAAACCTTCGAAGTCTCGATGCAAATGACCGGCATGTTCAACGTGTATAACGCCCTGGCAGCCGCTTCCCTTGCGATGATCTTCGGCGTGGAGGTTTCCGCCATCCAGGCCGGGCTGCACAATGTGAAGTCTGTGCCCGGGCGCATCGAGCTTTTGGATCTGCCGCTCCCGTTTAAAGTAATTCTCGACTACTCACACTCACCCGACGCGCTGGAAAATATCCTGTCCACGGTGCGCACGTTTACGCAAAAGCGGCTGATCGTTTTATTCGGCTGCGGCGGCGATCGCGACCAGGGCAAACGACCCCTGATGGGTGAAATCGGCGGCCAGCTTGCGGATTTCTGCATTCTGACGAGCGACAACCCCAGAACCGAGGACCCCAACCGTATCCTGGAAGCGATCGAGGAAGGCATCAAGCAGACGTCCGGCAAGTATACCGTGATCGAAAACCGGCGCGACGCGATACGCTACGCGCTGGATATGGCCAAAGACGGCGATATCGTCATCCTCGCCGGCAAGGGGCATGAAACCTACCAGGAAATCATGGGCGTCAAACGTCCGTTTGATGAAAAGGCAGTCGTTAACGAGTTGCTCGAGGAAAAGCATATCAAACGCTAAATTCATTCGCTGAGGTGAACCCATGTTTTTACCGGTCTTGATCTTCATTCTGTCCGTCGGGTGTACGTTATTTATCGCGCGCTTCTTTTTGCCGCTGTTAGAACGGCTCAAGTTCGGGCAGCCTATCCACGAATTGGCGCTGGAATCGCAGAAAGCCAAACAGGGTACGCCCACGATGGGCGGGCTGTTGTTCGTCGCCGTCACCTCGGTGCTGGCGCTTTTGTTTTCCGCGATCCGGGGCTTCTCGGTCGCGACACTGGTGCTCGTCGTTTTTGCCCTGCTCGCTACGGCAATCGGCTTTGCCGACGACTACGCAAAAATCAAGCGGCAGCATAACCAGGGCCTGCTCTGGTGGCAGAAGATCATCGGGCAGCTCGTTGCCGGATACCTGTTTTCGCTTTACTGTTATCTTTCCCCCGCCGTCGGCAGTACCATTCTCATCCCGTTTACGAGTGTATCCTTCGATCTTGGTATCTGGTATATGCCTGTGATGACGCTTTTTGTCATGTTCATCATCAACTCGGCAAACCTTCTGGACGGTATGGATGGGCTTTTGGCCAGCACATCCGCGATCGCGTCCGTTGCCTGGGCGGCTATCGTGATGTTCCTGCTGATGACGTCGGCGACGACCGTCGTCAACGACCTAAGCGGCTTGCTGTTCTTCTGCCTGGCGCTTGCGGGATCGCTGTTTGCATTTCTTCGCTACAACTATCATCCAGCCAAGGTGTTTATGGGCGATACCGGCAGCATGTTCCTTGGCGCGGCCATGGCCGGGCTTGCGCTGCTTCTGCGCCAGCCGCTGCTGCTTTTCTTGATCGCCTTTACAATGATCATGAGCTCCGTATCGGTTATCATGCAGCGTATCTACTATAAACTCACGCACGGCAAGCGCATCTTCCTGGTTTCGCCCATTCATTATCACTTTGAAAAAAAGGGTATGTCCGAACCCCAGATCGTCGCCATGTACTCGTCGATCGAAAGCCTTCTCGCCGTCCTCGCTGTGCTATCCCTGCCCTGGATTTAGGCGGGAGGCGCAGAAAGTGATCGCAAAGAATACCCGCGTACTCGTCGTCGGCATGGCGCGCAGCGGCATCGCCGCCGCCACTCTGCTGCTTCGGGAAGGCGCGGTTCCCCTGCTCAACGATACAAAAACAATGGATGCATTCGGTCACGACCTGGATGCATTTTTGCATACGCCTTGCGAGTTCCATCTTGGGGAAGATCCCCTCAGGCTTCTGCCCGGATGCGGGCTTGCGGTTATCAGCCCGGGCGTGCCTATCGACGCCCCCGTGGTTCAAAAAGCGAACGAACTCGGGATTCCACTGATCGGTGAAATGGAGCTCGCCTTTACCCTGCTCAAGGGCACGGTTATCGCCGTGACGGGCACCAACGGCAAGACCACCACCGTGTCGCTGCTGGGAGAACTGTTCAGGAACGCCGGGCATACAACCTTCGTCGGCGGGAACATCGGCTATCCGCTCAGCGCCATCGCACTAGACAGCAAGGACGGCGATATTGTGATCACGGAGGTCTCCAGCTTTCAATTGGAAACCATCGAGACCTTTCATCCGCAGATCGCCGCGCTTTTAAACATCACGGAGGATCATCTCAACCGCCATGCCACCATGGAACGGTATACCGCGCTCAAACAGCGCGTATTTGAAAACCAAACGAAAAACGACCTTGCCGTACTGAACTTCGACGATCCCGCCGTGCGAATGGTGGCTGATGCCATCAAGCCGAAAGTCGCATGGTTTTCACGGCTTTCCGCCATTGAACATGGCGTATGCCTGCGGGGAACAACCGTGGTTTCGGTTGCGGACGGCGCAGTCACACCGATTTGCGATACGGACGAAATCCGCATTCCCGGCCCGCATAATCTGGAAAACGCGATGACGGCGACGGCGATCGGCATCGCGCATGGGATCCAACCGGACATTATCCGACATACGCTAAAGACTTTTGCGGGCGTGGAACACAGGATCGAAACCGTGCGCACAGTTGGCGGCGTGACCTACATCAACGACTCCAAAGGCACTAATGTAGCAAGCACGCTAAAGGCGATTCAGAGCATGACGACGCCCACGGTGATTATTCTTGGCGGATACGACAAGCACACGGATTTTGACGAGCTTTCCAATGCTATTGTGCAGTCGCGTGAAATACGGTATACGGTGCTAATCGGCGAGACGGCAAAGCAGATCGAGCAGTCTCTTGCCGCAAACGGCTTTCACGCGTTCACGCATGCCCAAAGCCTTCACGACGCGGTGGAAACAGCAAGCCTCCATGCAGTGCCGGGCGGTGCGGTGCTGTTTTCGCCCGCCTGCGCGAGCTTTGATATGTTCCGAGATTACGAGCACCGCGGCGCTGTATTTAAAGAGATTGTCAACCGCTTGAACGATACGAACTGAGCAGGAGCGAATGATGCGAAGGGACCGCGGCTACCCAGACGAATACGTACCAAACGGCTATCCCCCCGCACCCGCGGAAGGGCAGCCCTATTACGGTGCGGCCTATGCCGCCCCCGCCTATACGCCCGCGCCGGTACGCCGGCCCAACCGGACCGTTTTTCGTCTTGTCGCGTTCCTGCTTATCGTCAGCATTGCGCTGATCGTGCTGCAAACCGTCGTCTTTCGCTTGAAAACCGTTTATGTAATCGGCAACGACACGATCACTTCGGAGCATATCGCGGCGCTGTCTGGACTGGTGCGGGGAGAGAACATCTTCTCTGTCTCCGAGGACAAGGTGCGCGAGAATCTCAAAGCGGATCACTGGCTGATCCTAGACCATGTGTATAAACAATACCCAAGCGAGGTGTATCTGTTTGTGGACGAGCGCGAGATCGTCGCAACCATGCAGTGGCTTGGCATACAATACACCATGGACATCGACGGGATGGTGCTGGAGGAATACGTCGATATGGATTATCCTGGCAAGGTGCCGACAGTGTACGGTTTCGGCGTTTCCAACGCGACCGTCGGCGAATATCTTACCGTGCGCAGCAAAGAGCAGCTGATTGCGTATTCAAGCATCGTATCGGAGCTGACCATTCAGCGCTATCAGGACCAGGTCGTCAGCATCAACGTATCCGATATCGATCAGCTGTCCCTGCTTACCAAGACCGACATCACCGTTCAGCTCGGTAACAGCGATTATATGCGCGCAAAGATCGGCGCGATGCGCACCGATATCGTGTATCTGCAGCAGTTGGGCGAGGCTTCCGGCGTGCTGGACGTCAGTACGCCGGAAGACGGAAAATTCAGACGGGAGTAAACCATGAACCGACAGAGCATTACGGACAAATTAAGACCCATCCGCTGTTTTTTACTGGACATGGACGGCACTATTTATCTGGGAAACAAACTTTTGGACGGTTCCATTGATTTTCTAAACCAAGTACAAGCCACAGGCAGGCAGGCGATGTTCCTGACCAACAACTCCTCAAAATCCGCCGCGGTGTATGTGGAAAAGCTCAAAGGCATGGGCGTGCGGGAGCCCTTCCTGCGCGTGCTGACCTCCGGGCAGGCCACGGCGCAGTACGCGCTGAAATCCTTTCCGGGCCAGCGCGCCTTTTTACTCGGTACGGACATGCTCCGTTCCGAGCTTGAAGCAACTGGTATTGCTATCGATAACGATAACCCGGATTACGTGCTGATCGGATATGATACGACGCTGGATTACGCGAAAATGACCGCCGTGTGCGATTTCGTGCGCGCGGGTCTGCCCTATATCGCGACCCACCCGGATTTCAACTGTCCGACGGAAACCGGTTTTGCACCGGACATCGGCGCGATCATCGCGTTCATCGAGGCCAGCGCGGGGCGTAAACCCGATATCATAATCGGCAAACCCAATCAGGGCATCGTGGACGAGGCGGTGCGCCTAACCGGCTTCAGGCCCGATCAGCTCGCGATGGTCGGCGACAGGTTGTATACCGACGTCGCCATGGCCGCGATGCACGGTATGCTTGGAATCCTGGTTCTGTCCGGTGAAACGAAAAAAGAAGATATTGTAAATTCTCAAGTTCAGCCCGATTTGGTTTTCGATCGCCTTTCGGATATGATAGAATACCTTTGAACGACCGTAAAGGATGTGCCCAATGAAACGCTTTGTCAGCCTGTTTGTGTGTTTCGCGCTTTGTGTATCGCTGGTCAGCGCTGCCGCCGAGTCGGAAGACCTCGGCTATCAGCCCATGCAATACGGTGACAACGGCGAAAACGTATTGCTGATCCAGGAACAGCTGCAAACGCTCGGTTACTACGAAGGCAAAATCACCGGCAATTATCTGGACGGCACAAAAGACGCCGTTATGCAGTTTCAAATGGACTACGGCCTGGAACCGACCGGCATCGTGGACGGCGAAACCGAAGCCATGATCTTCAGCGCACAGTACCGTGTGCTGACCACCGGCGATTCGGGCGACGACGTCAAACGCATCCAGGAGCGTCTGATCGCGCTTGATTACTATAACGGCAAGGTCTCCGGTGATTATCTGGAAGGCACGACCTACGGCATCAAGCTGTTTCAGGAAAAAAGCGGACTTGACGCTACAGGCACGGCGGACGTCGAAACCCAGCGGATGCTGTTTTCCAGCGCCGCGCTTTCCAGGTTTCAGGAAGCCGGAGCCGAAGCCACCGATAATCTTGGCGATATCAACGATATCGTCTTCGCGGCCGACGGCGCCGACTCCGAGCAGAAAACATACGATATCGAATATAACGGAAAATTAACCCGCGGCTCGCAGGGCAGCCGCGTGAAACAGGTACAGGAGCGCCTGACCGAACTTCATTACTTTGACGGCCCGATCAGCGGCAACTACATGAACCTGACCATCGCCGCCGTTAAGGCGTTTCAGGAGAACAACGGCCTCAAGGTAGACGGTATCACGGGTACGGAAACCTGGAACGCGCTGTTTGATCTGGAGTATGCGCTGGACGCGTCGGCCACCCCGCGCCCCACGCCCGAACCCACGCCAATCCCCTATGCGCTGACCGTAGATGTGAAAAACCAGGCGGTCATCGCTTACGGCCTTGACGAAAACGGCGAGCATACCGTGCCGGTTCGTTTTATGGTTTGCTCCACGGGAAAAACGGGCACCCCGAGCGACGTCGGGATCTTTACGCTGGATGGCACCAAGGCGCGCTGGGCGTTTTTCTCCCTGTACGGCAGCTATGCGCAGTTCTGGACGAAGATCAATGAAAACATCGCCTTCCACTCCGTGATCTATAACGAAGTGGACCTAAACGCATTAAGCCGCAAAAGCTACAATCTGCTCGGGTCCCGCGCGTCGCACGGCTGTATCCGGCTGCTAAACCACGACGCGCTTTGGATTTACGAAAACGTCGGCGAAGGCACGCAGGTGACGATCACCGAAGATCTTCCGCTGGATCAGGAGCTTCGCGCCGCGCTCAAACCCAAATCGCTTTCCTCCAGTTGGACCAGCGCACCCGTCACCCCGGAGCCGACCGCCTCGCCCGCGTATCAAAGCGACGCGATGCCGCCCCAGCCGTTCCGTACGATGAAGCTCAACTCCACCGGCGAGGACGTATACTGGCTGCAGATGAAGCTCAAGGAGCTTGGATACTTCACGGGCTATATGGCGACCGGAACCTACCTGCAGGGCACGGAAAAGGCCGTGAAAGCCTTCCAGAAAGCAAACGGAATCGGAATGGACGGCGTTGCGGGCGTCAAGACCCTTAACGTTCTCTATGCCGATATTCTAAATCCCGAGACTCCGACGCCGGAAATTACGCCATCCCCCGCGCCGACGTTCACGCCAGAGCCTTTGCCTTCCGATACGCCGGCTCCAGCCGCAACGCCTGCGCCGCAGGGATAATATTGTTAAATCATTCACGAAAAGACGCGGAACACTTTGTGGTTTCGCGTCTTTATGGTATACTGTTTTTTGGATTTTTATTTCGAGACCCAAGAATAGGAGGCTATCATCCATGCATTATTCCAGAGAAGTGGAAGAAATGGTTTGCGTCAAGCAGGGCCCCAACCATGGCCCGGCTCCCATCCCCGAAGAGGGCGCTTGGGTTCAGAGCCGGCAGATCACCGATATTTCAGGCTTCACACATGGTGTGGGCTGGTGCGCGCCGCAGCAGGGCGCGTGCAAGCTGTCCCTGAACGTAAAAAAAGGCGTGATCGTCGAAGCGCTTGTAGAAACCCTCGGCTGCTCGGGCATGACCCATTCCGCGGCCATGGCCAGCGAGATTTTACCCGGTAAAACGGTGCTCGAAGCCATAAACACCGACCTCGTCTGCGACGCGATCAACACCGCGATGCGCGAGCTCTTTTTGCAGATCGCTTACGGCCGCACGCAGAGCGCGTTTTCCGAAGGCGGTCTGGAAATCGGCGCAGGGCTTGAAGACCTCGGTAAAGGCCACCGCAGCCAGATCGGCACGATGTACGGTACGCTCGCCAAAGGCCCCCGGTACCTTGAAATGGCCGAAGGCTATGTGATGGAACTTGCCCTGGACAAGGACAAGGAAATCATCGGCTACAAGTACGTAAACCTCGGCAAGATGATGGAAGCCATCCGCAAGGGTGAAAACCCCAAGGACGCATTTGAGAAGAACGTGGGCACGTACGGGCGCTTTGACGAAGCGGTCGAGACCATCGACCCGCGCAGACAGTAATTCCGAAAGAACGAGGTGAAAGATATGGCGACATTTGAAGGATATGAAAGAAGAATAGCGCAGATCGAAAAAGTTCTTGCGGAATACGGCTTCAAGGACCTTGATTCGATGGCGGAGTATGTAAAGGGCAAGGGCGTGGACGTGCGCGGCATCGTAATGGGCGTACAGAAAATCGCCTTTGAAAACGCCGTGTGGGCGTATATGCTGGGCACGGCGATCGCATTGAAAAAAGGCGTGAAAACCGCCGCCGAAGCGGCCGAAGCCATCGGCGTCGGCCTGCAGACGTTCTGCATCCCCGGCTCGGTCGCCGACCAGCGCAAGGTCGGCCTTGGCCACGGCAACCTTGGCGCAATGCTCCTTAGAGAGGAAACCGGCTGCTTCTGTTTCCTTGCCGGGCATGAAAGCTTTGCCGCCGCCGAGGGCGCGATCGGCATCGCGCGTACCGCCAACAAGGTGCGTAAGGTTCCCCTGCGCGTGATTTTGAACGGCCTTGGCAAGGACGCGGCTTATATTATCAGCCGCATCAACGGCTTTACCTATGTGAAGACCGAAATGGATTATTCCACCGGCACCGCGAACATCGCCAAAGAAACCGCGTATTCCAGCGGTGAGCGCGCCAAGGTGCGCTGCTACGGCTGCGACGACGTGGTGGAAGGCGTTTCCGTGATGATCCAGGAAAAAGTGGACGTGTCCATTACCGGCAACTCCACCAATCCCACCCGCTTCCAGCACCCGGTGGCCGGCACCTATAAAAAATGGTGCGTGGAAAACGGCAGGAAGTACTTCTCCGTCGCCAGCGGCGGCGGCACCGGCCGCACCCTGCACCCCGACAACATGGCCGCAGGCCCCGCCAGCTACGGCATGACAGATACGCTTGGCCGTATGCATTCGGACGCGCAGTTTGCGGGTTCTTCCTCCGTACCCGCCCACGTGGAGATGATGGGCCTGATCGGCATGGGCAACAACCCCATGGTCGGCGCGACCGTTGCGGTCGCCGTGGCCATCGAGGAAGCTTCCAAATAACAAATTGATATCAAAAAAGGCCTCCGAATTCGGAGGCCTTTTTATTTGCTTGATTATTCAGCTTTCGTTCCGCACTCCGGGCAGAACTTGGCGTCGGCGTTCAGCTTCGCACCGCAGTTTGCGCAGGTCTTGTCCTGCGGGGTTTGCGCCGCGCCGCAGTGGGAACAGAATTTGTTGCCCTGCGGAATTTGCTTGCCGCAGTTGATGCAGGGCACCGTCGGCGCTGTTTGCGGGACTTGCGGTTGGCTGGCCGCGTTCATGCTCTGGGCGAACATCTGCCCCATCGCCGCGCCCGCGCCCATGCCAACGCCCATACCGGCCATGCCGCCGTTTGGGTTGTTGGCGGCTTCGCGCATGGCTTCGGCCGCCTGGTACTGCGTGTATTTGTTCAGGTCGCCCGCAACACTCATGGAGGTGCGCTTGTCGATCGCCTTTTCCACGTCCTCGGGAAGGCTGATATTCTCGATAATGAAATTGGTCAGCGTTAGGCCAAGCGCTTCCACCTGCGGATTGAGCGCCTTCTGCACAAACGCGCTGAGCTCCTGGTAATTGGCAGCCATATCCAGCGCCGGAATCTTGCTCTCGGCGATCGCGTCGCTCAAGCCCGAAACCAGCGTGCGTTTGATCTGGCCTTCCACGTCCTCAACAGTAAACATACCGTTGGTGCCGAAGACCTCTTTTAAGAACACTTCGGGGTCCTTGACGCGGAACGCGAAGATACCAAACGCCCGGATGCGGATCATGCCGAACTCGGCGTCGCGCATCATGACCGGGTTGCTGGTCCCCCACTTGCGGTCAAGGAACTGCTTGGTGTTGATGAAGTATACGTCCGACTTGAACGGCGATTTAAAACCGAATTTCCAGGACTTAAGCGCCGTCATGATCGGCATGTTGCTGGTGGACAGTTCATACCGGCCGGGCTCGAAGATATCGGCGAGCTGGCCTTCGTTGACAAACACGGCAAGCTGGCTTTCGCGCACGGTGAGCTGTGCGCCCATCATGATCTCTTTGCCGTCCATGTCGTAACGGTACACCATGGTGTTCTGGGTTGCGTCTTTCCATTCGATAACGTCGATAAACTGGCTTGTTATGATTTTTTTAAACAATCCCATGCCCGTATCCTCCTATTGTTCGTCACACCACGCGCAATTTGCGGCGAAATCCGTGAGACCGTTCAATACCCGCAGTTCGGTCAGGCTCATTGCAAGACCCAGATAGTGCTGAATCTGCTCGATCGTTTCCTCAATATATTCGCGCGTCTTCGTATCCGGCGTAATGCCCGCCGGGCTGTCCGGCCGGGGGCTGAATACGACGCGAACCTCCTCGGGCGATACGACCGCAATATGAATATTCATCTGCTGATATTCTTCTCCGAAAAAGTTCCTTAGCGCCGTGGCAAGCCGTTCGCTGCCGTAATGCCATCGCTCAGTAATGAACATATCGCCCTGCGGAATCGCGATGCGCGCGAAAATACAGGGTTTTTCGGGATCGTCGGAGCAGCGGTACAAACGCTGCTGTTTCAACACGTCTTCCTTCGTAGGCGAAAGACGGGACAGAAGATATTTCATCCAGCGCTCGCGCGCGGCGGCAAAATTGCTTTCCTCATTATAATCGTCGTCGGAATCGTCGGTATGGATCTGGTTTAAGAGAACTTCCACTTCCCGGATGATGTTCAGCTGAAGCTCCGGATCGTCCGACAGCATGAACAGCGGGATGTAGGGCTTGTGCTCGTCCATCCACAGTTCCAGATCCTCAAAGCCCGCATCGATCCCGATCGCGTCGATATGATGTTTTTCCATAGCATCCAGTGCGTCCGCAAAAGTCTTGCGTATTCTGGGCGGCTTGAAACCCATGGTTTCCCAGCCTTCGATATCGCCGAATATCTTTTCTATCGTCGGTGACTTCGTTACAATCAAGAGCCTATACACAAACGCCAACCTCCAATAGTTCTGATGATGAAATCATTATACCTAATTTCGGCCGAATTTTCAATTGAAACGAAAAAACAAAGCCGCGCTTTCACGCCGAACCATCATCCCGCAATCATATTCCTTGCAAGATCGGGCAGTTCTGCTATAATAACAAGATGAAATCTATGCCTTAGAAAGGGATTAATCGTATGAAGAATCCGACATTTGTTATAACCATGAAAAACGGCGATACCATGACCGGCGAACTCTATCCCGAAATCGCGCCCCAGTCCGTAGGCAATTTTACCGCACTTGCCAACAGCGGCTACTACGACGGCCTGATTTTCCACCGCTGCATTCCCGGATTTATGATTCAGGGAGGATGCCCCCAGGGCATCGGCACGGGCGGCCCCGGCTATGCCATCAAGGGTGAGTTTGTGCACAACGGCCATCCAAACGCAATCAAACACACCAAAGGTGTGCTCAGCATGGCGCGCAGTTCCGCGATGGACAGCGCTGGTTCCCAGTTTTTTGTCATGACGAGCGACAGCCCCCATTTGGACGGCTCGTACGCTGCGTTCGGCAAGGTGCTTGAAGGCATCGATACAGCCGACCGCATCGTCAGTTCACCGACGGATTTCCGCGATAAGCCCCAAACCCCGCAGGTTATCGAGTCCATCCGCGTGGAAACGTTCGGGGAGGAATATCCGTTTACCAAACTTTAAGTTTTAAAGGAGCAGTACATGAAGATCAAGCGTGAGTTTCGTGTGCTGGAATTTGACAAAATCAGAGAAAAGCTTGCCGCCGGCAGCGTAACGCCGCTGGGCGAGGCGCTTTGCCTGCGCCTGACGCCAGAAGCAGATTTTGATCAGGTCCAGCACGCCTTAGACGAAACGCAGGAGGCGGTTACGCAGGCCGCCTATACGGGCGGCAACCCGATTCATTCGTTTGAAGACGTTTCGGACGAGCTTTCCATGGCCCGCAAAGGCGCCATGCTTTCCCCCAGATCACTGTTAAACGTCGCGGGCTGCATGGCGGCCGCCAGAGCGGCCCGCGCGATGCTTTTGAAGGACGATACCCGTACGCCGATCCTATCCTCCCTCGCCTCGCTGATCACCGTCATCCAGGCGCTGGAGCAGGAGATCACAGGCGCGATTCTCGGCGACGAGGAAATCGCAGACCGCGCGTCGGCGGAGCTTTCGCAGATTCGCAAAAAAATGCGCGTCGTCAGCGACCGCGTGCGCGATAAGCTCAATTCCATCATCCGCGGTTCGGGCTACGCCAAGTTCCTGCAGGAAGCGATCATCACCGTGCGCAACGGCCGCTACTGCGTGCCGGTCAAGGCCGAATACCGTGGAAGTGTCCCCGGCCTGGTACACGACCAGAGCTCGACAGGCGCAACGCTGTTTATCGAGCCGATGAGCGTGGTAGAGCTTGGCAACGATTTAAAGCAGCTCCAGGCGCAGGAGAAAAAGGAAATCGAGCGCATCCTGCAGGCGCTCTCCGATCAGGTCGGCGCGGCCGCCGACGAGCTGACCAGCAATATCGACATTCTGGCTAAGCTCGACTTCGCCTTTGCCAAAGCGGTACTCGCCAGGAGCATGGATGCGGTCGAACCGAAAATCAACGGAAACGGGTATATCAACATTATTCGGGGCCGGCACCCGCTGCTGGACCCGCAAACCGTCGTGCCCTGCAATATCCATATCGGAAAGCAGTTCACCACACTTGTCATCACCGGCCCAAACACCGGCGGCAAGACCGTGACGCTGAAAACCGTCGGCCTGTTCACGTTGATGATGCAGGCCGGCCTGCACGTACCCGCCGAGTTTGGCACGGAGCTTGCGGTATTTGATCACGTTTACGCCGATATCGGCGACGAGCAGTCCATCGAGCAGTCGCTGTCCACGTTTTCCGGCCATATGAAGAATATCGTGGAGATTCTATCCCAAGTGCAATCAAACGACCTGACCCTGTTTGACGAGCTTGGCGCGGGGACCGACCCCACGGAGGGCGCGGCGCTGGCGCAGACGATCCTTTTATACATGCTGGATCGAGGCATCCGCACGCTCGCAACCACGCATTACAGCGAACTGAAGGTGTTCGCCATGACCACCGATGGCGCGGAAAACGCAAGCGTGGAGTTCGATATCGAAACCCTGCGGCCTACCTACCGCCTGTCCATCGGTATCCCCGGCAAATCCAACGCCTTTGAGATCAGTTCCAAGCTCGGCTTAAGCCCGGAGCTGATTCAGGAAGCGAAGGAATTGCTGTCCAAAAACGACGTCCGCTTTGAGGACGTCATCGCCAATGCCGAATACCACCGCGGCATCGCTGAAAAGGAACGCGTGATCGCCGAAACGACCCGGCAGGAAACCATACGCCTTCGCGACGAGGCGGAGAAGCTTCGCAATGAAATCGAAAACAAACGCAATGAAAACATCCGCCGCGCCAAGGACGACGCCAAACGCATTCTGGAAAACGCGCGCCGGGAAGCCGAAACCGTACTTGCCGATCTGAAAAAAATGCGCAAGAACGCGTCCGCGCCGGACGCAGAGGCCATCGCCCTGCGGAAACGCCTCAACGACGGTATCGATTCTCTGAGCGAGGAGCTATCCAAAAAGTCGGAATCCAGACATAACGCGCCCAAAACCGTCCGTGTCGGCGAACATGTGGAGATCGTACACCTCAATACCAAGGGCACCGTTTTAAACCTCCCCAACTCCAAAGGCGAGGTGGAAATCCAGGCGGGCATCCTGAAGGTGAAAGCGCACCTAAGCCAACTCCGCGTTCTGGAACCCAAGCCCGTCAAGAAATCAAACGTCAGCGCCAGAACCGGCGCGCTGACACGCAACGTGCCCCTGGAGCTCGATATACGCGGCCAGGCGGTGGATGAAGCTCTGCCGGAGGTCGACCGTTACCTCGACGAAGCGATGCTCGCGGGCATGCACGAGGTTAACATCATCCACGGCAAGGGCACCGGCGTTCTGCGTGCGGGCGTTCAGCGCCATTTGAAATCTCACATGAATGTAAAAAGTTACCGTCTCGGCGTTTACGGTGAAGGAGAAGACGGCGTGACTGTGGTAACCCTCAAATGACCGAAGCAATGGAAAAGGAGTATCGAATATGGATACGCAATCCATTCTGCTGATCGACGACGATCAGAACGTAAGCCACCTGATCCGCCTGTATTTGGAAAAGGAAGGCTATCAGGTGTACGAGGCTTCGCGGGGCGACGAAGGCGTTGCGGCGTTCAAGCAATATTCCCCTTCGCTGGTGCTTTTGGACATCATGCTTCCCGGCATCGACGGGCTGGATGTACTGCGTGAGATTCGCAAGACCAGCAAAACGCCCGTGATCATGCTGACCGCAAAGGACGAGACCTTCGATAAGGTACTGGGTCTTGAGCTCGGCGCCGACGACTATATCACCAAACCCTTTAAGAATAAGGAACTCGTCGCGCGCGTCAAAGCCGTGCTGCGGCGTACCCGCGACAGCGAGGACACCAAGGAAGAAACCGATCTTCTGCAGTTTCCAAAGCTCACCATCAGCCTGCAAAGCTACGAGGTGACCTTTGAGGACAAGCCTGTGGATATGCCGCCCAAAGAACTGGAGCTTTTGCATTACCTGGCGTCGCACCCCAACATGGTGTTCACCAGAGAACAGCTTCTCCAGCGCGTATGGGGCTTTGATTTCTACGGCGACAGCCGCACCGTGGACGTACACGTCAAGCGCCTGCGGGAGAAACTGGTCGGCTGCGAGGAATACGGCTGGGAAATTCACACGGTGTGGCGCGTCGGGTATAAATTCGAGATCAAACGGTAGAAAGCTGAGATCCTACGACTATTTCCAAGTTTCAAGGTGAAATCAATGTTTAACGGGTTATTTTCCAAATTGTTTCTGATTCTGCTTGTTATCGTGCTGGTCGTCGTGCTGATCGGCGCGGGTTTTTCCGCATATACGATTCGCAACAACATGATTGAAAGCCGGATGGAGCATCTGCTTTTGCAGGCGCGCGAGATCGCGCATCTGGTCAGCCAGGAGACCGATGCCAAGCTTAACCAGTATCTGGACGTGGAGACCTCCTTTTCGCAGTATTTGCAGTGGAAGGCCAACCAGGTGTACAAGGATTACGACGCGTATATCCTGATCGTCGACCGCAACGGACGCGTCCTGAAAAATGTAAGCAAAATACTGGTGCAAAGCCCCAATACCGTTTCAGACCTGACCGTCAACGATATCCGCGACGCGCTGCGCGAAGTGCTGTCCGGCAACGAGGTCATTACCAAAATCGTCAACGAAGCGGACGGGACCGTATTCACCGTCGCGGTACCGATGACGGAAAACCAAAGCGTGCTGGGCGCGGTGTTCATCCATTCCGGGGCACAGATCATCGAAACGGAATACCGGGATATCCTGATCCAGATCGTGCTTGGTTTCCTCATCGCGGCGGTGCTCGCGCTGGTATTCGCAGTATTCTTCACCCGCAGCATCGTCAAACCTCTGACCACGATGACCAAGGCCGCCGAAACCATGAGCCAGGGCGATTTTTCCGTCCGCACAGACGTATCCGGCTTCTACGAGGTGGATAACCTTGCCAATTCTTTCAACATCATGGCCAGCAAACTCAACACGATCGAAGACAACCGCAGGGAATTTGTCGGCAACGTCAGCCACGAGCTCCGTTCCCCCATCACCTCGATCCATGGCTATGTGGACGGCATGCTCGACGGCACCATCCCCGTAGAGGACTACCCAAAATACCTGCATATCGTGTCCGGTGAAACCACGCGCATGCAGCGGCTGATCACCGACCTGCTGGAGCTCTCCCGCATGGAAGACGGCGTAGCGACGCTTGACCAGCAGGAATACGATATTCACGAGTCCATCCGCCGGGTGCTGATCGGACGAATGAACGATATCGATAAAAAACAGATTCACCTGCACCTGGATTTCTCTGATGAACCGTGTTTCGTGATTGCGGACCAGGCGAGAATCGAACAGGTGATCTTCAACATCACGGACAACGCGATCAAGTTCCTGCACAACGGCGGAAACTTGACAATTCGCACGACGATAGTGCATGATATAGTAACGGTTTCGGTGATCAACGACGGAGCTGCCATCCTGCCGGAAGACCAGCCGCACGTATTTGAGCGCTTTTATAAATCCGACAAGGCGCACACCATCGGCAAGGATTCTGGTACGGGGCTGGGTCTGAGTATCTGCAAGCGCATCATCGAAATGCATGGACAGTCGATTCGCCTGATGCCTATGCCCAAGGGCGCGGCATTTGAATTCACACTCCGCAAGGCTGCAGTATCCCGCAAACCCGGCAGCCGCAGCGCCGAGTAAACCCTGAAAGGAGAGAACCGGATATGGAACGGCATATCTTTTTGGTGGGTATGCCCGGAAGCGGGAAAAGCGCGCTGGGCCGCCGCGTTGCGATGGAACTGCAAATGCCATATCTGGATACCGACGCTTACCTCTCCGAGATTACCGGCATGAACACCGCGCAGGTTTACGAAGCTTTCGGCGAAAACGCCTTCCGCGACGGGGAAACCAACCTGCTGCGCGCGCTGATCAACGCCACGCCGGGCATCATTTCCACAGGCGGCGGCACGGCGCTGCGGGAGGAAAACCAGAAGATCATGCGTGCGCAGGGGTACATCGTGCTGATCGACCGCCCCATCGACGATATTCTCATGGACATCCGCGCCGAGAAGCGCCCGCTGCTCGCACAGAAAGGCCGGGAAGAGATCGAGCGTATATACAACGAGCGCATGCCGATCTACAAAAAGATCGCCGATATCGTACTGGACAACGGCAACGGGTTCCACAACGGTCTGACAGCGCTTTCCGGCATCGCCAGACGGCTCAGGGCATAAACACATTACATCGCTCCCCGGCATGAAACGCCGGGGCTTATCATATCCCAGCAAAGGAGTGTGTTATGCAGCATTTTACCGTTACCCAGCCGCTGGAAAATGTATTCCATATCCAGGACGCCGGGCAGGTATGCTTTACGCTGATACGAGGCGAAAACGATACCCTGCTGTGGGATACCGGAATGGGCTTCCATGACGTCGCGGCCTGCGTTGCCCCCTATGTGCGCGGAAAGCTGCACGTCGTGCTTTCGCACGCGCATTACGATCACGCATGCGGCCAGCATTACTTTGAAGAATCGCTCGTACATCCCATCGATTTGAAACGCAGCCGCAGAACCGTCGGGCGGAAAAACCGCGCCGCGATATTGAAGCGGATAGGAGCGCGCGGCATCCTGGAGGATGGATATAACGCCGAACGCTTTCTCAGCGGCACGCCTGAGACCGTTCAGGCGCTTGAGAACATGGCGCTTGATCTTGGCGGTCTGACCGTACAGTTTATCCTGTCCCCGGGGCATACCGCGGGATCGATTATCGCCTGGATCGAAGCCAAAAAGCTGCTGCTGACCGGCGATACATGGAACCCGCACACCTGGCTGTTTTTCCCGGAAAGCAAATCTCTTTCCGTATACGTCAAAACCGTTCAATCCCTTCGCGATCTTCCCGCTGAGTATGTGCTGCGCTCCCACGATCTCAGTATGGTCTCCATGCAGAGGTTCAGGGACTATATCGACGGGCTGAACGCGGATACCTTCGCCAAAGCGGAACCCTGCTCAATTCCCCCGTACACGAATATCCGTACTTACTGCTGCTATCCGGAACCGGAAAGCAAGCTAGTGTTCAACGGAGATAAGCGCGGCTGAACCGAATAAACATAAAATAAACACCCGTGATGTTTGCATCACGGGCGCTTTGCTGTTTCGGTATGATGTTCTTATACGTCTGCCGGCGTTGCCTCAGGCGTCGGCTCAGACGTTGCGGTTGGCACGGCAGTTTGTGCTGGCGTTACTGTCGGCACAGGCGTCGGCGAGTTTGTCGGCGCCGGAGTTGCTGTCGGCGCAGGCGTCGCGGTCGGCGTCGCAGTCGGGGTTGCCGTCGGCACGGGGGTCGGCGCAGCCGTTGGAGCCGGCGTAGCAGTCGAGCTCAGCGTCGGTGTCGGCGTCGGCGATGGCGTAACAGTCGACGTAATCACCAGCGACATGGTCGAAACCAGTTCGGGTTCCGGTGTGGCCGTATCCGTCGGCGAAGGTGAAGCCGTCGGCTCCGCCGCAGGTTCCTCAGTCGGTTCCGCTGTGGGCTCAAGCGTCGGTTCTGCCGTGGGTTCCAGCGTGGGCTCCAAGGTCGGCTCAAGCGTCGGTTCAGCCGTAGGTTCCGCCGTGGGTTCAACGGTCGGCTCCGGCGTAGGCGTCGGTTCCGGTTCGGGCTGTGCCGGCAAAATTAGCGTGATCTTCGCCGTCATGGTATATTTTTCCGTGAAGTACCAGGGATCATAGTCCACCGATACGCCGATATTCGTATACGATTCCTTCAGGGTCATAACGACCGTGTTACCGTCGGCATTATAGCTTGGCACGTTCCAGGGCCCGTTGTAGAAATAGATGTTAATACTGTCGCTGCTGGCGCCCGCCGGAAGCGATATGTTCTGTAACTGCGCCAGACCCGTTCCCCCGCCGGTCGATCCGCTGTCGGCGATATTCACGGATCCGCTGTATGTGTTCGTGGCGAACAAGCGGAGCTTGAAATCGCTGAACCACTGGGGATGCGCGATAAGATAATCCTCAGTATATGCTTCGGGCAGTGTGAACTCCAGGGCGAAATCCAGTTTATGGTTAGCCTTGTCCACCTTCAGCGTTCCGCCCGTAAAACTTCCGTCATACCCATCGCCCCAGTTTACGCTGACCAATTTGAAGGTGTTTTCAAACTCCAGTCCGTTCCCGGGATCAGGTGTCGGAGTCGGGGTAGGCGTTGGGGTCGGGGTTGCCGTCGGAGCAGGCGTTGGCGTGGGTGTCGGCTCCGGCGTTGGCGTAGGCGTTAGTTCCGGTGTCGGGGTTGGCGTAGGATCCGCAACCTCCACGGTATCCATAGATACCATACTGAAGCTCGCCATCGACATGGTCAGCACTTCCGGTTCCGCCGGCGGCAGTACGAGTGTGATCGTCGCTTTCATGGTATACGCTTCCGTTGTGTACCACGGCCATGAATCCAAGTTGATCCCGATATTCGTGTACGACGTCAAAGTGCTGACTTGTATGGAGTTACCGTCTGCGCTGTATGCGGGCACGCTCCAGGTATTATTATAAAAGTAAACCGTAATATCATCGCTGCTCTCGCCGGGAGCGAGACTGATATTGGACAACTGCGACACTCCGCTGCCGCCTCCCCAGTAATATGCGCCGCTTCCGGCTACGCTGACGTTCCCGCTGTAATTGTTCGTCGCGGAGAGTTTGAGATAGAAGTTATAGAACCATTGCGAATGGTTGTTGATGTAATCCTCATCATAGTTTTCCGGCAGCGTGAACACCAGATCGAAATTCAATACATGATTGTAATTGTCCGCCGACAGCGTTCCGCTTGTGAAATTACCCGGATACGCATTGCTCCAGCTGGCGCTTGAAAACCTGACGCTGCTGTCAAACACCAAACCATTGCCGGGAATTGCCGTCGGTTCAGGCGTCGGAGTCGGCGTGGGCGTGGGGGTCGGAGTCGGTGTGGGCGTCGGCGTAGGGGTCGCCGTCGGTTCAGGCGTCGGAGTCGGTGTAGGCGTGGGCTCTGTGTCCTGGCTGGGCAAGATCAGCGTGATCGTCGCCTGCTGGGTATATCTTTCCGTATAGGTTTTCCTGTTCTTCCGATAGCTGATTTCAGTGTATGACGTTTTGGTCGTCAGAACCAGGCTGTTTCCGTCCGCACTGTATTCGGGTACGTTCCAGGTATTGCCGTAGAAGTACAGCAGAACATTACTGCTGCTTTCATTTTTTGATGTGGGAATATTCTGCAATTTCGATTGTCCGTCTCCCCACCAACTCTCCGTACCGTTATCACCCAGCGAAATATCGCGCCCATAATCGTTTCTGGCCGACAGGCTAAGGGTGAAATCATAAAACCAGTCGCTGTGAGACTGCAGATACTCGGCGGTATACCCTTCGGGAACTGTAAAGGTCAAATCGAAACTCAAATGATGGTTATAGTTGTCCACCTGCATGGATCCGCCGGTAAAGCTTCCGCTGTACGCGGAGTTCCAGTTCACGTCCGCTACGCTGAAACCGTAGGAGAAAATCAGCCCGGTGCCCGGCGCTTCGGTCGGAATCGGCGTCGGGGTCGCCGTCGGTTCAGGCGTAGGCGTGGGCGTAGGAGTAGGTGTTGGCGTAGGTGTCGGTGTAGGAACGGAGCTCAGATCCGGCACAAGCCCTGCCGTAGTGCTGCGCGAAAGGAAATATCCGGCATACGCATTGGCCGCAAACAGCAAAACAAGGCCTATCGCCGTGATAACGGCGATGCGCCTTGCCATGTTCCGTTTGCGTCCTGGTGCGTTCATGTCAAACTCCTGCTTATGATAGATTAATAATCAGCCTGTGCGGAGACATAGATCTGGATAGGATATTGCTGTACGTCGCTTGCGACGGCAGTTTGCTGCGCGGAATCGCCGTTATCCGTCCAGCAGGCGGTGAGTCGGTATTCCGTGGTTTTGCTGACGTTCGCGGTAAAATACAAGCCGCCTAAAGAAAGTTCGCCGGAAGATACGGTCAGGATCGGCGAGCCGCTTTCGCTGCCGATATCGTAAAGGTAGAACGTAAGTCCGCTCATTGCCGTAATCGCGTCCGCCATTCCCGACGACCAGAGGTTAACCGTCATGCCATAGTCGCTGACGGTGCCGTTTTGCGCGTTGGTCAGCGTGAAGCGGTACAGCTCCTGCTCGGCCTGGCCAGGCGACAGGCGAAGCCCGCTCAGCCCGAATTCGTAATTGGTTGTGATCTCATCCCCGGACAACAGAAAGATGCGTGTATACAACTGTCCGCGCAGCGTTTGCGTTTGTGTGTAAATCGCCAGCGAACCGGAGCTCATGGCTACCACCAACAGCGCAAGCAGAATAATTGGCAGCAGCGTTCTCCATTTCTTCACCGGGCATCCTCCTCTGTGTATATGGATTCGTATAATAATTTACTGGTAAGCGGATACGCTGATGTTTACGTCTGACGCGTCGAATTCGTTGGACTGGATCTCGCCCAGATACTCCATATCCATGTCCTGCCATGTGAGCGTCAGGGTATACCGGTCCGTCGTTTCCGTCCCGCCCGGCAGCGTGCTGCCCGTAACGGCCAGAGAGCCCGATCCGGTATCGGACGAAAGCAAGGCTCCGTCGTGGTATAAATCGGCCTTGATCACACCCGTGCCCGCCAGTTGGGCTGGGTATTCAATCTCTATGGATACGTGCAGGTCAACCTGCGCGGTTCCTTCTTCGTTAAAGTTGCGGACGTCAAAATCGTAATCGACGCTCTCGCCGGGAGCCAGGCTGTTCGTAGCGCTGCTTGAGTCGATCTCAAACGCGAAATATTTCGGCCCGATCCATCCGCCGTCAAACAGATTGATCTGCTTGATATAGGCGCTCAAAGTCACGCCGAGCATGGAAATGGCGATGACCGCCAGTATACTCAGTACGATCACAATCGGCCTGAATTTTTTATTCCGCAGAAGAGACATGCTGCACTCCCTTTACATAAATCGTAAGCGGCAAAGCCGGATTGCTGCCGGTTGGCAAGGTTCCGGAGCCAGAATCGTTCCAATAAAAGGTAAGGTAGAAATTTACTGTTTTGGATTGGGAAGCGCTAAATAACTGTGTTCCAGTATAGCTGAGCGATCCCGATGCGTCCGCAGACGCGACTTGCTGGTCGCCCATCAGGAGTTTGATTTCAATATCCGGAAGACTTGTGCGGATCTGGGAGAAATCCGCGCTGATGATCAGATCCATGTCCACTTCGGACACTTCGCCGTTCGTGTTTTCATTGGTGACAACGAACTGGTAGCTGATCAGATCGCCGGGGCCGATCTGCAGGCTGAATTCATCCTGCCCGCCTTGGTTGACGCCAAGCACGAACCGCTTGGCGGTGATCGTAACGGGCGCAAGGTCTATCCGGCTTGTATACACCGCCATCGTACCGGCAGTCAGAGACGTAAACAGCATTAAAACCAGTATGAGGATTCGCACTGATTTTCTCATGCCGTTTCATTCCCTTCCTTAGATCAATGGATACAAACCAAATGGATTTTACCGGAGTGAGCATGCGCCGTGCAGGACTTTGCCCTGCACGGCATACATCTCAGCAATCCTTACCGCTGTGAAAGCAGATGATTAGTTGGCAATCTGCTCCGCGACAACGGACACTAGCAAGCCACCCGTTACGCTCACATCGGTTTGGCTGACCTGGGTTTCTCCATCGCCATCGTCGGCCCATTTGAACGTGATTTTGTACTCACCCAGGAAGGTTGTTCCAGCATCAGACTGTGCTGTGAACGTGATCTTTCCGGGTACGGAGGCATCGCCAAATTCACTGCCATCTTTGTACAGCTTGACTTCCAAATCGGGTATCGAGGCGATTGCCTTCGAATAGTCGATGGTCGTTGTGTACTCCAGGGGAATTTCAGCGACGGCGCCATTCTCTACGTTGGTGATAGAGAAATTGTAATCCATCGACTCCGTCGGCGCGAGACTGATGACCTCAGAACCGTCCTCAACGCTACCCTCAACGCTGAACGCAAACTGCTTGGCTTCAACCGTTGCAGTTTTTTCAATCGTCTTGGTGTACACAGCTAAGGTACCGGCCGTGAGGGACGTCAGGATCGCGAGTGCGAGTACTACCAGCAGCAGTTTCTTTTTCATGATCTTCTACGCTCCTCTTGTCTTTAGAGCAAACGATACCCGATACTTTGATGCCATCTCCATACCGCAGGACTGATCTGATCCCAGCGCATCGTTTGCGTCTTTACAGGAAGTATATACCATTTTTGTCATAATGTAAACAATTTTGTAATATATTATTCGCAATATTTTGATTTATTTTATTTTAAACAGCACTATGCACAATATTATAGTAAATATATAGTTACTATTGCACTAATTCAGATATTAACTTGTGAATGTACATAAAGTAATATGGTAACATTTTCGTAATTTATTGACTCACTGCTTGCCCTGTGGGCTCTCTATCTTCTCTTTGGTAATTGCTTTAAAGAAGCCGACGATGGGTTCGTAGAAGAAAATGAGGAAGGTGGGTATCAGCAAAAGGATCAGGCGTCCTATAATCGTATTGGCGAACAGCACGATCGCGCCAAACCAGCGATTGTTGCTGGTATGTACGCCGTATACTTTTTCTCGCTGGACTACCTGGGCCGCCATGCCGCGGTAGCGTTCGTCCGCATAGTATAAAATGTCGGTTTCAAGTTCCCCCGTCTGCTCTCCCGTGTCCGCATTCACCGCATAGCCGGTCAGCTGCCCGACGCTTACGTTTCCGGCATTGTCCTTATATAAAAGGATATCTCCGATTTCAAGGGGTTCCTGCTGGTCTATCTTGCGGAAAAACGCAACGTCGTTGTACATAATCGCAGGTTCCATGGTATAGGACTGGAACATATAGGGAATCACACCGGATATACTGGTCTCCTTTTCCGGCGAAGCGTAGCCAAACGCAAGAACCACAATATTGACAAGCACCATGGCGGCAATGGCGATAATCACCAGAACGCTTGAAATCAATCCTGGCAGATTCCAGCGCCGCTTCGTACTGCCGGGCGAGGTCTGCGCTTCCAGAATGCGCTGCTCCGATTTGCGTTTCTGATTGGTAACAGCCCCGACGACGACCGTGCCTTCAGGTTTTTGCTTGAGCAGCGGCAGCGTTTTCAGCAGCGGGGCGTTGTAGGTTCTGGCAAGGTGAATGCCCTTGACCAGGCACAGGACGACGCAGACCACGATGATTACGCCGACCACTGCCATATAGATGGTCTGGGTGGAGTCGAACATATTCGCAAGGTTGCCCATCCGTGTCCTGTCCGACAGCACGGTAAAGTACTGGCTGATGAGCTTGAAGGCGATCACGCAAAGGGCGATGATGCCGACCATATACCGCGCGTTGTACATATCCTTGATGAACAGCGATATCGTCAGCGAAAGCATCGCAAGCAGCACCACGTCCAGCAGGCCCATCAGGTACATGGTAAACAGGTAGCCGGTCACCAGCGGAAATTTCAAAAACGAGGTCAAAAACAGCGTAGCAAGATAGCCGACCGTATAGATGCCAAGCTGCGCCAGGATACGCGCTACGATCTTGGAGGCAATCAGCAGCGTCGGGCTGTACCAGAGCTGCACCAAAGCGTACCAGCGGTTCTGGCGAACTTCCAGCAGCGTCATATATTCATAGTTGGCAATGTAGAGCCAAACGTTAAAAAATAGCGATACAAACAGATAGATGTAAAGCGTGGAGAAAAAGCTCGGCAGCAGCAGGTACGGCGCGGCGGTGCTGATAACGCTTTCCTTCATGGTTTGGAGGCTGAAATACAGCGCAAACGTTAAAAGCCCGAGGAACACGCCAAGCGATACCTGGCGGCGGTAGGAAAAACTTTGCTGCGTATAGGCGTTGCGGAATTCCTTGCTGATAAAACTTGTATTATATAACATGGCCCGCAAGCACCTCCTTATAGGCGTTTTGCAGCGTTGGCCGGCTGGTTTGGATGGTATCGAGGGTTACGCCCGCGTTTAGGAGAATGTGCATCAGCTCGGCCTGCGAGATCGTCTCGCCGTTACGCACGTAAATGTGCACCTCGTTATCAAACCGGTAGGTCTGCAAATTAGGCGCAGCCTTGTTGATTGCCATTTCCAGCAGTTCCGGCTTTTCACTCGTGAGGATAAAGGCACGCTGATCCAGTGTTTTGAGCATGACGTCGACCCGTCCGCTTTTTCTAAACTCTCCGCCGAGCATAAACGCCGCGTGCGTGCATACCGTCTGGACGAAGAAGCAGTCCTTGCTGCCAATCAGCACCGCGCCGCCGCGCCTGTGGATCAGCTCGACGACGTAGCGTATCCCTTTGGCAAGCTGCGGCGGAAAGCTCAGCTCCGAAACGGAAAACACAATCAGCAGCGCCTTGGACATCGCGGCCGACAACAGGCAGATCGCTGCGCGTTCCGCCATGGTCAGCTGCTTCATCGGGACCAGCGTCAGGTAATATAGCCCCGAATCCAAAAGCGCTTTGAGGATGGTCGCCTGCCGCTTGCGGTCCGGGATGCGCCGGTGTGCGGTGACATACATCAGGTATTCCAGCGTGTTCAGGTTGCCGGGTACAGTATCGCCGCCGGAAATGAAAAATACATGCGGAAGGATGCGGCGTTTGCGTCGCATCATACCCTGCTCGGTCAACGAGCAGCGGCCGCTGGCGTACGGGCGCACATTGCCTATAATCTGCATCAGCAGTTCAAGTTCGAACGGTTCGTTGTCGATGATGCCCCAGCATTCGCCGATCCTGATATCAAACGTGATCCCGCGCAGCACGGGCTCTTCCCGTTCGTCCGGGTAGCGGTACATCTCCTCGGACGTCACGTCGTTCGCCTGAACGATGTACGCCTGCGGGTGCGGCTGTTTAAAATTGGGTTTCTTTGTCTTCGGTTTCATGAATTCCCCTATTTGCCAAACAGGCCGGAAAGTGAGAAATGCCAGATGACCACGCCGCGGATTTCGCTGCGCTCCACCAGCCACGGATCTTTGGAATTGTCCGGATTATCGCCCTTGGTTTGGTAGCGCAGCACACCGTCGTCCCCCATGACAAGCTCGACGATGCGGTGGGTCACCGCAACGTCGTTGTGGGAATAGGTAACGATATCGCCTACGTGCAGCTCGTCGTATTCGCCAAGCTGCCGTACCAGAATATTGGCGCCGATAGGCAGCGTGGGAATCATGCTGCCGGTTTCCACAACATAAATCTGATAGCCGAACAGGCTTGGCGTTTCGTTATTCAGCTTTTGAATCCATACCTTGCCCAACATCGCAAGCATGGCGGCGATAATAGCTATATATAGGAAGCGCTTAAAATATTTCTTCCGTTTTGCGGTTGCTTTGCCGGGCTTGTCCTTATCGTCCCTGATTTCCTTGGCTTCCAGCGTTTCTTTCAGAAGCGCTTCAACCTCTTCCCGGGACGTGTAGAAATCGTTGCCAGTCTGCATTCGCTTATCCCTCATTACGGTTTTCATTATTGTATCATGGGATCATTGCGAACACAAGATATATTGTCTGCAGACCGCACAGGCACAACTGAAGCTATCAGCATAAAAAATACTCCCGAATTGCTTCAGGAGTTTTCTGGTGGGATTAAATGGGCTCGAACCATCGACCTCCACGATGTCAACGGTTCCTATGTGACAATCGCGTAATAATTGGCACAGTAGTAATTTTGAAGGTATTTCGACTTCAACATCCGGATTTACCCTATCAATCGCTATTACTGGACATATGCGTGATGCAAATCCGGCATGTATTCATGGTCTTTGTCTGCCGTGTTAGGCATATGCCGATGATTCTGTTCACCATTAATTAGCAGGGTATTCACGTATACATTTGAATGCCAAATTGATATTCAAACATCCGATTTTGGGGTACATACACTCTCTCTACTTCCGTGCGCATTTTTCTATTACCCATTAGGAGATACATAGATTATGATAGTTTAGTGAATGAACATAGGATAAAACGAAAAGTAATTAGTCACCAAAGATACGCTTCCAAAGGCTCCTTTTCTTTTTTGCAAACTCTTTTTTACCTTCTTCGTATTCGTTGATTTCACTATCAGGAATCAACTACGAACGTTTTAGAATATTACATTGATATACACTAATTATTGCCAAACCACCTAAAGGCTCTTCTAAACCCAGCAGCCTCGGCTTCCGCAACAGTCATCGCAAAAAACTCACCTTCGTTTTTTATCTTAGCAGAATCGTATTGCTGGTCAAACGGAAGGTGATAAATTTTTACTACTCCTAATTCATCCTTTCCAATATTGCATTTGATACAAGGATAATCGCCAGCTTCAAAATTCTCCGTATATTCTATTCCAAGATATGATGCCATCTTTTTTGCCGTTTCGGAAAGTTGAATATTGGTAACAAGAACTCCCTTAACTTTATCTGGTTCAATACTATGTTCTATGCAGAAACAAACTTTTGTTCCGAACAATTGATTGACGTGTTTTTCATGAATTTGCTTAGTGCTACTCCAATACTTACATTGAATAATCGATGTTGTTCCGTCTTTTTTTACTATCAGGTCACGACCCAAATCTTCCAACCCCATATAGGAACCAAAATAATCTACGTCATATCCATCTTGACTGTATCTATACCCGACATACAATTCATAATCCCGTCCAATTTGCCACTTTGTTTTCTTCTTCGAATTTTTATAATAATCTAAGGCGCGTTGATTTCGCTCTGTTATACTTAAAGTTTCGTATTCTTCCTTTGATAAATAGTCCCTTGCAAAATCATATTCGGACAGCTCACTGACTTCAATTAGCGGCAAGTGAAAATAATCAGTATCAACGACATCCTCTAGATTTGGAAATAGATTTAGTAAATAAGCTAATTGGTATTGGGATTCCTTGTTTCTTTCAACCATTGCCTGTGCATCTTTTCGAATTTCACGTATGGATTTTACTTTGCCCATACGCTTTATTTCATATCCCCAATCAAGCTCTTTTGCTAAACGCTCTAGTCCATACGTTTCATAATCAGCCATAATTCCTGCCATATATGGAATTGCTTTAAGATTTGAATTTGATGCTTTTAAAAATGCTATACGGTTTTTAAGGTAAATCAGTTCCGCAGATGCTTTCGATGTTCTTTGTAGTAAATTTACGACATCAAATAAGTTTTCTGTTCTGACATCGATTGTAGTTGGATGTTCAGACGGTACTCTTACAATTTCTCGCCCATTGAATAATTTTGCTAATTCAGGGAATAGAAATATTAGATAACGATACTTGTATTGCTCTTCTATCGCTTCAATAAACCTACGCTTCATAGGTTCAATGACGCTATTTTTCTCCCAGACACTTGTATCATATTGTTTGGGAATGCCAAGAAATGAAAACTGCTTGTTACATAATTCGGATAATTCCCTCCAAGCGGTAGTTAAAATGATGTCTACGATTTCACTAGTCTGACCAGAAGAATATGTATTGCTTCTTAGTTTCTCGGTAATGCTAATAAGTTCTTGCTGATGAATGCTTTGCAGTTTCTCTATGTCGCTTTTTAATGATAGTATTAGGTCGTGTGGTTTATCCCAAACAAAGGATTTTATCACAAGAAAAATGGCTAATAATCCGATTCCAGCAATGATATACAACCACACTTTCATCACTCCCTTATGAACACCAAGTAATTTGTGTAAAGCATGTGAAATGATTACTAACATGGTGATACATGCAAGTTAACCGTTCTTGATTTTCATCAATTGTTCAGTGTCTGATATTAACAACCATAGAATCTCACTAAGAATGCTATTAAGTCGCAGACCAATATCTCCATATGTCCAGTTTTCAATCGAATATTCGTACTCGTCAAACCAAAATTCCTTCATATACTTTTCTCGATATTGTGTTAATAGTTTTTGCAATGATTCAAATTCACCGTGCGCTATTTTATTCCTGAATTTCCATAGTAATTTAGCGAAATCTGCTTTCTGCTCATCATCAATACCACTAAAATGAAATTGCGGAAGCTTTCTTGCCATTTCATCTGCGGTTTTCACCTTGCGATTCGTTTTCATAATCAACAACTCAATTAGTGACATTATTTTAAAAACGTAGTATGCATTGTAATCATCGTCGTGATATATAGCGTTGAAAATGTAATCAAGCAAATAGAAATCGTTATCATCTTTTAAAAAGGCATCTAATCTACCGCCAATATCCTCAAGTGTTGATATTGCACTTGTTGAAAAAGCATTAATGTCGATGTTCCATTGTCGATGTGGATGGCTATATGCAGATATGAAACGAAGAATATGCTGTTTTTCATCTAGCTCATCAGAATTATAAATGGGGAATGGTATAGTGTAATGCTTGTAATTGTGGTTTTTTATTGCATAGCTAAGCATATCACAAAACTTTAAGAACTTACGGGTATATTGCGGCTCACAAGTTGGACTATCACATACATTTTTCAGTTTTAAAAGTGATGTATCAAAATCAAGGAACTGTATCTCTATAAGATGCATTGCAATATATCGCATTGCAGTATCTGTGCCGTTCCATCCAAGACTTTTTGCTATTCTTTCAACATCTATCCGGGAATCGTTGGGTTCCGTATAGTATTCTAGATTCGACTGAAAAAAGTGTTCTTCTAACATAATTTCTTCTTTAAAGTCATCAATAAACCCAGAAATCCAGTCTCCCGAAGGATTACATAGACCTATTTCAAGCCTTTTACTTAGTATAATTGGTTCTATTTTTTTAACGGCATTAATAAGTACCACTGTCAGTATCTCCAATGTTTATTTCGCTTCGATATTGACCATATCATACCATAAATAAGCACTAAATACCAAAGACTGTATCTCACTTAATGTTCTAGAATCACGGCATTAGAAGCACAGCAAGGATACGCCTTGTATACTTTTTAATTACCGTTTTAGTATCAACTACGAAACAATAGGTCGTTTTTAGCTTTCTAGAACAATCGTGTATTGTTATTTTATTTTGATTTATCATCAGTTTCAAGTAAATTTCTTATTTGTGCTTCAAATACAAGGTGGTCTGTTTGTTGTACCTTAGTGTCAAAATCGTTGCGTACAATATCAGCTATATGCTCAATAGCTTGTACATCTTCTACATTACTGATTAATTGTAGGTACAAATAATCTAAGTAATCAACACGTGTATAGTATAGTTCTTTCTTTGTTGGATTAACCCCAATCAAGAACTCATAACAGTTATCTCGATAAGTAACGAATGCGAATCCTGATTTACCAAGTTTATATTCTAATATGTTTCCGTTACTAGTAATTCCATAAAAATGCGCATCCGCAACAATCCTATAATCTTTTCTTTTGCTAATAGCTGTTTTTTCATCTATATCCCAATTTGATTCTGCATTTTTCGGCGGAATCCATACATAAAAATCTTCCATGTCATCCAACCGCAGTATGCCAACAGGGTTTGATGCTAAATCCAAATTGTAATAGTGATTGTTTCGGCTATCGATATATGACAATATCTCTTTATAATCAAAATCAAAATATGTCCGACCATAGCGGTCTCCCCACATATCATATCCACTTACTTTTTTATGGATTTTTGGTGTTGGCTCATGACCGAAAATATAGTAATGGTTCTCTGGAAACGATAAGTTAGGTGTATGGCCAAACAGCATGTGATATCTCGGAAATTCAAAGGATGATGTTCCCTCAAATATAAACGGCCATCGATTGTTTGCTTTTTCTATTTCAGAAAAGGCTATCTTGTTGCTCTTAATACGCTTCAGTTTTTTATCATGAACTTCCCTAATATCATGTAACAAGATAAAGTGTTTATTACAGTGGTCAAATTCCTCGAATTCTCCACAATTAGCAATGAACTGTTTTATTTTGCTGTATTCATCAGGCAATAAATGCAGTAGTTCTAACGTAAAAGGCTTTGTTTTAAACATCCCTCCCATTCTTTCCAGCATACGGTACAGTTTTTCATATTTATCCGCATCATAGTCGTTATATTCAATCATATCAAGTATTGTGAACAGTAACTCCTCACGTCTATTTCTGTGACCCGTTTTGCGCCATTTAGCTACACTCCTATTATCCCAGATAATATCCCTGTTCCTTTTTGAAATCTTACCTTTTACTATTTCAGCAATCTCGTTATATAGTTTACTTGAATATAACGATACTACTCGTTGCATGATTTCACATAAGAAGTCATCATAGATAATCCAATCAAACACTTCAGAATTCTCTAGGAAATTAAATTCATGATTTCCCTTTAACAATATTTTAGTTTTTGGGGAACGCATGACATCCTGTAGAATTTTCACGCCGCCACTATTTTTATTTATTGCATCGCCTAAAATATACAACTCGTCAACAGCATCATTAAAGCCTACTTTTTCCAAAGCAAGACAGTACAAATCATATCTTCCGTGTAAATCACCTATGCAATACTTTGCCACGTAAATGGCCTCCTGTGTAAACTATAGATTCATTATATCAACACATAAGGTTTTCATACAATCATCAAATACGCTTATATTAAAAACGGGGTATATAACCCTCTCTATATGCTCTACTGACTGTAAATATCCTATACCATTACTGCAATTTGTAGTGTACAATATAATCAATGAAAAGGTTCAATACAGTTATTGGTAACCAATGCTAAAATCAGGAAGCAGTGTAAATAGCTATCTTACGAATTACCAGCATGATTAGTCCAACGGACAATGTTAATAAAACAATATAAAGACCTGGGTTTGCATTGTCACTAGTTTCTGGTAAGGCTGCAATCATATAGGGGATTTCCCAAATGGTGGAACGCCCAGTTGATTGCCAGTTTGTCCCATCATATTCTTCTTCTAGAAAAGTAATAGATAAGCTATGTTCACCTGTTTGCAATGAAGCAGTGGCAAATTCTGCTGTATATGGGGCATGTGTCCATAGCCCTGTTGGATTTGTTTGCCAGAACGATGGAAGCCACCTTCTATGCCCCACAAATGCTGGTTGATTCTGCCCTGCTCCTTGTGCAATAAAACTAATAACCGTCCCCTGAATGAACCATTGATTTTCAGAAACGCCTGACACCAAACAATCTTCTGCTTTCGGATATTTAGTTAAAAATACAGGATATCCGTTGTTTTCGCTTGCGTTTTCAGCATTACGCCAACCTGTGTACAATGCATTGTTCTGCATAAGCACCCATTCGTTGAGTACGTCTGTAAGATTATCCCCACTACCTGTTATTTGCCATGATGTTTCCTGCCTGTAGAAGGTATAACAGTCTTCGCTGTCTTGTCCATCATAACCAACACCGTCATTATTTGCATCATTCGCCACCTGATTATCAGCTAGCCAATAGCTATTTCTAACAAGAATCCCCGGGTCACCGTTATCACCCCAGCCCACCAGATTACCAACGTAATTATCGCCTATTTGTTGTTCAACACTAATGCTCCCAGCACTATAACAATTTGATATAAGTTTGCCGTAACCAACAATCCCACCTGCTGTTATTCCACGATATTCACTATAATGTGTTGTTTCGGTATTCACCAAAATATCTGTCGCAGAAAAACAGTTTTCAATATACCAATCACTAGATGATATTCCACCAATATATACATAAGGCAATCTATAGCCTGTATTGTTCAAATAAACCACGTAGATACTACCGATTGACGAACAGTTTTTCGCTTCGCCCGCAGCTCCTGTTAAACCGCCAATTGAAAATGCGGTTATGTCATTATTGTTGTCAAAAGATAGAATACTGATGCTTACGTTGCTATGACAATTATCAAGCCTATAACCAGCTATACCAGCTATTCCGCCAATATCGACAAAATCTACTACCATATCATCAAATCCTGTAATTGTTATTTTTCCATCTACAGATAGATTTTTTACTCTGATATCCGCTAATAGCGTTTCTCTCCAATTACGTGAAACCATACCGAATAGACCTATACATTCATATGCTCTTGTTATTATCATACCACTTACTAAATAGCCGTTACCGTCAAAGTTGCCGCAAAACGGTCTCCCTTCATATGCACCGATTGGAACCCATTCATGTTCCGTCAAAATAATATTGTTTGTTAAAACGTAGTGCTTTGGCGTTTCATCGGAACTACCTTCTTCACCATTGTTCACCAAATACGCTAGATAACCAAGTTCCGATGCACTGGAAATTAGATAAGGGTCTGCTTCCGTTCCAGTACCCCCAGCGAATGATGAAGCGACAATACCAGCATCTGTCCAATAACTTGTTTCTTCTGCTATCGCATTTGAATTGATTGATAGAATAATGAAGAACATAGCAATCAATATGGTCTTAATTGCATAATCCCTAAATTTCCCTTTGCCATATAAATACTTCATAGTTACCTCTCTGCCTTCACAATTCTGTCATTAAGTATCCTTTGACATTGGATACCCGTAATGCGGACAAGATGGTGCATAACTTGAAATTCTTTCATTATATTCAGGACAGTGCATCAGTGACATATAAATACTCATTCCTTTTTTGGGGTACATACACTCTCTTTATTACCGTGCGCACGAACAAAATAGAGCGTTGTGTTCTAATTGATTATCGTATGTGACCTGAAATATTTCTCTGGTGGTGTTTTTCATCATCATAGCTGATTGTTGGTCTAAAATCGTTAACTGCTTCTATGGGTTGGTATGTATTTTGCTTGTTATTCATAATAAAGGTAAGCAATCCGCAAAATGACTTTGCAGCCTTGAAAGCATCTTGATATACTACACTATTTCTTTTAAAAGGCATTCCTAAAAAATCAAGTATAATTTCTGGACATGATATATCATTTACGATTAAACGGATTTGAAGTGATGTACAGGTGCTACTTGAACCCATTGATGAACCAATTATCGCACCTACGCCGCCAAATAGTAGTCCTCCAGCAACAGCACCACCAAAGCTACCCTTTGAACCACCATCCCCATTATCCGATAATTCAAAATCCAGCAACGAGCTATAGTTATAGATGACAATTTGACTGCCGTTATTCTGTTGTACGGCAAATTCCTTATTATAGTCATCAACAAATAAGGTTATATCTTTAAACGAAATTTCTCTATCAACGTGAAAGCCGCTGTTATTCAGTTGATGTAGATTATGTTCATGTGTTTGGCAAATTTCATGGTTCTTTTCTTTAACCTTGCTCGTGGTTGACGCAATAATGCTAATCATTGCGATAATAAAAATAATAATTATTATTCCTGCCATATTCTAATATCATCTCCGTAAACATATACTTATGAAATAATTACACAACTGTCATTAGAATATCAATATGTATGACTTGTGTCAACAGTATTTTCACTCATTTCACAAGGTTTATGTTGTCTTCTGGAAGCCATAAAATTACACATAGGTGGTGTAATTATGGATAAGAACTTCTATCATCAATATAAGAACCTTGGTCTAAACATTGCTTTCTATAGAAAAAAGCAAGGACTGACTCAGTTACAACTTGCAGAAAAACTCGACATTGATAGAAGTCATATGAGTGCTATTGAATTGGCAACCGTTGGAGTATCGCTTGATGTTATTTTCAAATTATGTACCGTGTTAGATATTGAGCCAAAAGAGCTATTCGATTTTCGATAATAGGTTGGTTAGGTAATCATTTTGTTCAAGATAATTCCATTGCAACGTAGCAGTATTACAAAAAGTATACTATAGTTCTATTAATGCACGCAATCTTTTTATACAGACTATTAGTTCTTTCATTAGGGTATAGTTAAATGCCAGAGCTAAAATTTATTTCATATAAATCATAATTTAACTATTGACATATTTCATTAATATGGTTACTCTCATTGCAATAATAATGATGGGAGTGACCGTAATGAACGTTGGGTATGCAAGGGTGAGTTCAAAAGACCAAAATGAAGCACGGCAGATACAGGCATTTATGGATTTGAAGCTGGATAAGGTATACCTTGATAAGCAAAGCGGCAAGAACGCGAATAGACCGCAGTTAAAAGCTATGCTTGATTTCGTCCGTGACGGTGATACCGTAACCGTGGAAAGCATAAGCCGTGCAGCAAGAAACATCAAAGATTTGCTAAACATTATTGATGCCATAAATAGCAAAGGTGTTGAATTTGTAAGCCTGAAAGAAAGCATAGATACACGTACCCCAACAGGAAAGTTCATACTTGTTATATTTGGTGCTATGGCAGAATTGGAACGGGAAAGTATTCTACAGCGTCAGGCTGAAGGGATTGCAATAGCTAAGGCGTCTGGCAAGTACAAAGGCAAACCCAAGCTATCAATTGATGAAGAAGCACTAAAGCGCGAATGCAAAAAGTGGCGGGATGGTAAACAGACCGCTACAGCTACCATGAAGAAACTTAATCTTAAAGCTAATACATTCTATAGACGGGTAAAGGAATATAATCTATAAAGTTCAATAATCTGCTGTTTTCGCAAAATCAACAAGAACGTTTGTTCACCCATCTATTAATACCTCTTTTTTGATATTTTAGAAATATGCGAAACGGTGTTGCATTGTTCAAAAAACAATTATGCAACTTCATCTTGATTATATTATACCACGATTTAATCAAAATACCGTCATAAAACAAACTCATTTTTAAACAAATACTGACTTTACATAGCAAAATGTAATGGTCATTACCTGACAAACGGCATGATGCTATCTTTCTTCCCTGCGGTCATCAAGATAGCAGTATGATAGAAATACTCTATCTAAATATCATATGTTAATCTGCGTATAATTTACTTACTCTCTCTTTATCTCTTTATTACTTAGTAATTTCTAATGGCTTCTATATCTTGTAGGGTTAATTAGCAGTACACCATATCTTGTGCTCTCATACTACAGTCATCAAATAATCAGAGCAATAAATACAAAATTAATACAGTTGAAATTGTTGCAATAATTCGACATATGTGTTACTCTGGTAATAGTACTATAAGTATGTGTTATCGATGTGCTTGTTCTTTGAAGCACGTCGCGTAGTATATTGGATTGTTAATGGGATAGATATCCCAATGAATATTCAAAACACAATAAATGCCAAGAAAGGTTTGATTCGTATGCTATAAATTAAATAAGTAGTGTTAAGTACTATATCATTATGAAAGGAGCGTAGAGGCCGATGAGCATCAGAAATCGTATTTAGAAATTACAGAAATAGTGTGCTGATTATCAGGAACGAAAGGATTCTTGTCTGCGACATGGCAGTTGTGTAATCAGCAGACTAAAGCATGATGAAGATGCATTAGTGAAGGGTATCTTCCGCTGTGATTGGTTCCACATTGCGGTATTACCTAACGACCCCGAACTAATTCAATTAATTCATGTCAGGGATACAACTAAGCATAATAGGACAAAGATATGCGAAACCTGTAATCGTAGATTTAAACCTAATTCTAACAGACAAAGATTTTGTACGGACTGTGGAGCGGCAAACAGAAGACAACATAAAACTCAGTCTGAAAGAAACAGGCGCAATTCAAAACTAAACAAATCGGGATAAATATTGATACTTGGAATTATAGCCGTCAGATAGTTATCATCTGATTCGCTTGTCGGGAATAGCAAGCGGATTGACAGACACAATAGAACACTAAATCGTGGATGTTTATATACACCCTAGGCATCGAGAATAGGGCTTATAAGCGACGTAATGCCGCTGGACATGGTATTGGTCATAAAACACAGGAATGACGTTCTAAACGTCCACAAGAAGACTAATTTACGTTATGAAATGTTTTGCGTATATTGATATACCAATACCCTATCATATTCGCAAAATACCTGATACTGAAAGGTTGATTTATATGGTATAGAGACTACCGCCAAGGATAAAGCATATAGGCCGTCCATCTGGACACACACAAATGGCAATAAAAGCAGCTAAGAACGTGCGACTAAACAAACGTGCTACGAAGCTCCTGATGTTCTATGAAGACCAAATGGACGGTTTTAGACCCGCTTAGGAATGGGTCACAAAGAATACAGGCATTGCGAAAAATAAGATATCCGAAATCCGTAAAGAATTAGTTGATTCTGGAATGATTGGATATAACACGGAAACTATACTGTTCGATTGGAAACGGATGCGGACATATGCTGCATTGTTAGAACCGCTTCCAAAAATCGGTAACCATTAGCCGATTAGTGTTAGTTCTGTATATCGATATCGTAGAACCGAGCCTACTATTGGTATGCTAATAAAGACACATAAAAAGGAAACGCTGTCTATTCGGGATTTATTGATGCTTGATACAACGGATGAAGAATATTACGAGCAAACCATCTATGAAAAATGCTTCTTCAAAGCTCTATATAAAATGACCGTAAGTGAATGGATAACAATTTGTAGATTGTTCCCAGAATATAATCCACCAAGTTCTTTACCTATAACAGAAATAATTGATAAAGCTGGTTCTTCAACAAAATCAAATGATTCTGTTGTTGATAATACCGACTATTCGGAATGGATTGTATCATACGAGCTCCCGTTCTAAGTATCAATATTTACTAAATATAGCAACGGCAAATACACTGGATTGGAGGAAAACGATGTATCGACACATGATATATACGTACTATGATGATTATTAGCGCAACAGAGCTTATTCATAGTTAGATAGAATATGGGTATAACCCAAATAAATAAAAAGGACAAATAATAAATGATGAAATAGAAATTCTTACCTTGGTTACATAAAAACTCGGAAGCTATAATTGATGCACCTAATGAAATAAAAGCATCAGCCACTAATCAATTACATGAAAAAGAGTTTTTCAGCGTAAAGGAACTTGCTGGAAAATTAGGTATAAGCCTAAATTCGGCATATAAACTGATTAGAACAGATTCCTTCCCTTGCTTGAAGATTGGACAACGATTTTTCATTCCCAAAGGCATGTATGATGATTGGGTGCAGTGGAAAATCGAAAATACTAAAAGTACTTATGACTTTGATGAGGAGAATTGACGAATGGAATAGAACGAATTAGAGTTACAGTTGATGCTTGACAGCGCTGCCGAAAAAGGCGCAAAAATGGCAGTAGAACAACTCAAGCAACTGAATCTTGAAAACGGAATACCTTCAAATATTGATACTGTGCCATGTTTAGAAGGAGAACCAAACATGGCAAGCAACATGAACAAAACTTATACCTACTTGGATGATGACCAATCGATAAAAACTATACGGTTCTTTGGAAAATCCAAGAAAGAACTCGACTTGAAATTTCAACATTTCTTGTCATCGCAAAAAGTTGAAGATGTTCCGACTGTAAAAGAATTTGTTGAAAGTACTTATATCCCCATGTTCCTTTCAACGCTGCGTCCAACAACGGCAGAAAACTATAAAAGCTATCTTAAGCTTAACATCTTGCCGTTTATGGGTGATTTACCTATGAATCAAGTAAGAATCGATACAATTCAAGGGTTCGTCAACTGGATGGCTACAGCAAAAGAACGTGGGCGAAAAAAGAACCTTAATGAGCCAACGATTACAAGAGTTCTTGGATTGGTAAAAAGAATCTTCAACATAGCTTTCGAAATGAAAATCGTTGATGATATCCCTGTGAAAAATACGCTGGTTAAAATCAACGCTGAAAAAGGGACACATCATATACCGCTAACCGATGAAGAAATCCGAAAAATCAGAATGCAAATCCCAGAACTTAAAAACAAAGAAGAACGGCTGTACATGGCTTTACTTGCCTTTACGGGAATGCGAACAGAGGAAATAATGGGTTTACGTTGGGAAGATTACAACCAAGACGGTAAATACTTGCTTGTGAAAAGAGCGGTTACTTATCCCAAGCGTAATATGCCCCACATCGATGAAACAAAAACAATTCACTCTGAAAGAACTGTTGCAGTAGTTAGCCTATTAGCAAAAGTCCTTGATTCGCTGAAAAGGGATTCGGGATTTATCCTTGGTGGAGATTCCCCCCTTACATGTACCGTAAAGGATAACATGTTTAAAAGAGCAAAATTGCACTTGAATATTGTAGGTTATTCAAGCCATGACTTTCGAGCAACTTATGGTACTCAACTACGAGAAAATGGAGTTTCGAGTATTGAAGGTGCTGGTCTTATGGGACATGCCGATTCAAGGATGTTTGATAGAGTTTACGCGCGTACAAGGCATGACGGAATTATGAAGCAAGCTAAAACACTCGAACAAATAATGTGTCTTAATGCGCCTAAGACAAGTTGCCCGTAACCGATAACCATTAAGCCTTTCACAGTGTGACAACTTATACTAATTGATTCAGAATTGTGACATTTTTGCCTTGAATCTACATTTATGTCACTTTCTGAATTAGACAAAAAAAGAAAACCCTTATTTTATAAGGGTTTGCGTGGTGGGATTAAATGGGCTCGAACCATCGACCTCCACGATGTCAACGTGGCACTCTAACCAACTGAGCTATAATCCCGTGTCGATTTCAGCCAAGCTATCGTAGCATAATTTTGCTTGTTTTGCAAGATGGGATTTTGAATTTCCAGCATGGAAAAGGGTATCCAACGCATTGATATTGCGGATGGTTTCGGATTATAATGGGGATACAGCAAACCTGAAGGAACGGGACGGTGATACGGTTGAGCAAAAAGCAGCGCAGCAGGCACACTGTGCCGTCAGCCGCTGCCAGGAAAACACGCAAACCCGCCAAGCCGTATTCCCATACCGTTCAGGGGTATCATCCGGCACCGGAAGCAAAATCGAAGCGGCAGAACAAGGCGCTGTTTATTGTGCTGCTTGTCGTTCTTGCGGCGGTGTTCGTCTATGCGTCCGTACAGCTCATCCTCTATCTGGTGCAAAGCCATCAGGCCAAACAGGAAGAGGAGATGATGAAAACCCTGATCGTTGAAAGCGAAGCTCTGGAACAGCCGGAGATCGCGTCCTCCGCCGAGCCGGCCGAAACGCTAGCCGTACCTGCGGCTACGGAACCGCCCGTCCAGATGCGGGTTCCTGAGCAGCCGGTAAAGCCCGATGTGCTCATCCAGTTTCAAAGCGCCTTGGCTGTCAACCCCGATACCGTCGGGCAGCTGCAAATGGGCGAATCGATCCGCACCTACGTGGTGCAGCGCGACAACAGCTATTATCTGCGTCATTCGTTTTCCGGTGAATACAGCTTTTCCGGCGCAATCTTTCTGGACGTAACCTGTTCCATATATCCGCAGAGCCGCAACCTGATCATCCACGGCCATAACATGCAGGACGGTACGTCGTTTGGCAAGCTTTCCCGCTTTGACAGCCTGGCGTATCTGAACAAATACCCGTTTATCGAGTTTTCCACGCTGTACGAAAACGCCCGGTATATTCCCTTTGCGGCTGTGTATTATTCCATCGATCCCCAATCGGAGCTTTATCTTGACATTTACCGCATTAATGCGATGACGGAAACTGAATTCACGCAATTTGTCGGCAAATTGCAGCTGATGTCGGAATACCTCGTGCCGGTTTACGTTGCCGGAACGGATAAAATACTGACCATCACCACCTGCGCGACCAACGACGATGATATGCGCTTTGCGGTGTTCGCGGTCAAGCACGATGATATTTAGGAGGACTGACCCGTGTCTTACACTGTTCATCCATGGAAACTGATCCAAAAAGGTCTCGATCCGGAGAATATCCGCCTTTCGGAAAGCCTGATGTCGCTGGGCAACGGCTATATGGGCATGCGCGGTAATTTTGAGGAGGACTACTCCGGCGACGCGCATGTAGGCACCTATATCGGCGGCGTATGGTTTCCCGATAAAACGCGCGTCGGCTGGTGGAAAAACGGCTATCCCGAGTATTTCGGCAAGGTTATCAATGCGGTACGGATGAACGGCGTCCGCATTTTGATCGACGGCGAAACCATCGACCTTGCGGCGATACCGAGCGAGGACTATGTTTGCGAACTGGATATGCAAACCGGCGTCATCAGCCGCAGCTTCACTGTGGAAACGCAAAAGGGAAAGGCGAAAATCAGCGTACGCCGTTTCCTGTCCGCCGCGCAAAAAGAACTTCTAGCCGTCTCCTGCGCCGTGACGCCCGATCATGAAGCCACTGTGGAAATGGTCCCCTATCTGGACGGACACGCGCGCAATCTGGACAGCAACTACGACGAGACCTTCTGGGACATGCTTCAGGAGGAGGAAACCGAAAACGCGCTTGGCATCCTGACAAAAACGAAGGAAAACCCCTTCGGCACGCCGCGCTTTACCGTCGCTGCGGCGATGAGCCTTTGGGCGGACGAACTGGAACTGAAGGAAAAAACCCTCAGCGAGGGCTATACGGAAGCGCGCTATGCAGGTACGGTCGCGGCCGGTCAAACGGCATCGATTGAAAAATACGTGCTGTGCTTCACGGACCGTGACCAGGACGAGAAGCTTTTGATGACCCTCGTGCTCAAGGCCGCGGCCAGGGCGCGGGAGAGAGATTTCCACAGCCTGCTGGACGCCCACCGTGGCGTATGGAAAGCGCGCTGGGAGGCCTGCGACGTCGAAATCACCGGCGACGATAAGGCCCAGCAGGGCATCCGCTATAACCTTTTTCAGCTTTTAAGCACCTATACGGGCGAGGACGCGCGGCTCAACATAGGCCCCAAGGGGTTCTCCGGCGAAAAGTACGGCGGCGGCACCTACTGGGATACCGAAGGCTATTGCTTTGCGATGTATATGGCGGTATCAGGCGAGCATGTGGCAAAACAACTGCTGCTCTACCGCCACATGCAGCTGGACGGCGCATACCACAACGCCCGCATGCAGGGCCTGCCGGGCGCGCTGTTCCCCATGGTCACCTTCACGGGCGTGGAGTGCCACAACGAGTGGGAAATCACCTTTGAGGAAATCCATCGCAACGCGGCCATCGCCCACGCGGTGTTCGATTTTGTCACCTATACCGGCGACGAAAGCTACGCGCTTTCTGAAGGGCTGGACGTGCTCTACGGCGTCGCGAAGTTCTACGCGGGCCGTACGCACTACAACAAGCGCCTTGGGCAGTATATGATCCACGGCGTCACCGGCCCCAACGAATATGAAAACAACGTCAACAACAACTGGTACACCAACCGCATGGCGGCCTGGAGCATCAGCTATTTCTGCGAGATGGCTGATAAGGCCGACTCTGCACGCAGGAAAACGCTCGGCGTAACCGACGACGAAATCCGTCAAATGCGTGAAATCGCGGAAACTATGTATTACCCGGAGGATGCGGAAAAAGGCGTCTTCATCCAGCACGATACCTTTATGGATAAGGATTTGATGCCCGCGTCGGCATTGCCCAAAGAGGACCGGCCCATCAACAAAAAATGGTCGTGGGACCGCATCCTTCGCTCCTGCTTCATCAAACAGGCGGACGTGCTGCAAGGCTTGTATTTTCTGGACCATCTCTACGATCTGGATACAAAAAAGCGCAATTTCGATTTTTACGAGCCGATGACCGTGCATGAATCAAGCCTCTCCCCGTGTGTGCACGCCATTCTGGCGGCGGAGCTCAAGTACCACGAGAAATCCGTGGAGATGTTCGAGCGTACGGCAAGGCTTGATCTGGACAACATCAACAACGATACCGACGACGGCCTGCACATCACCAGCATGGCGGGAAGCTGGCTTTCCATCGTACATGGATTCGCAGGGATGCGCACCGTAGAGGGTTTAAGCTTCAAGCCCTTCCTGCCAGCCAAATGGCAGGGCTACGCTTTCCAGATTCTCTATCGCGGCAGGCGGCTGCGTGTGGAGGTCGGAAAAAGCGTAAACATCCGCCTGCTGGAGGGCGAAGCGCTTACGCTGACATTGTATGATACTGGCTATGAACTGAGGGATGCGATCTCCGTGCCGCTGGAAGCGTAACTTCAGCAGTCAGCCGTTCATTTCATGGTAACGCCTGTACATATCCTCCGCGCCCGCATTGGCGTCGCGGAGGGTTTTTTGCGCGTCGATGGTCGTATACTCGCCGTCGCGGTAGAGCACCTTGCCGTCCGCCATGGTCAGGGTGACGTCGCTGCCCTGAAGAGCATAGATGAGGTTGGATTCCAGGTGGATACTTGGCGTCATGTGCGGCGTATGGACATTGACCAAAATCAGATCGGCGATATACCCTTCTTTAACCAGGCCGAGATTATCATACCCCATCGCTTTGGCGCCGACGCTGGTCGCGGCGGCAAGCGTCTGCGCGGGCGTGACCACAGTCGGGTCGTAGGTCGTACCCTTCTGCAGCAGCGGCATCAGCTTGATCTCTTCCCACAGGTTCAGGTTATCGTTGCTGGCAACGCCGTCCGTGCCCAGCGCCACCTTGCAGCCGCTTTTCAGCATTCTGGCGACCGGCGCGACGCCGCTGGCAAGTTTCAGATTGCTGACCGGGTTGTGCGCGACCGTGACGCCGTACTCGGCCGCAAGCGCGATATCCTCGTCTGAAAACCACACGCAGTGGGCGGCAATCACGTTTGCATCCAAAGCGCCGCAGGATTCCAGATACTGAAGCGGCGTCATCCCCCTGCGGGCGATACAGCCCTCGTGCTCGGCTTTGGTCTCGCTGACGTGCACGTGGAACGGCAGATTCATCTCCACCGCCGCTTTGGCGGCCGCTTTCATCAGTTCCGGGGTCGAGGTGTATTCGGCGTGCGGCGCGATGGCGATGCGGACGCGGTCGTTGCAGCAGCGGTTCCAGTCTTTGGCAAGCTTTACGCCGATCACCAGGTCCTTGCAGCTGCCGTCGGTATCGATCAGCCCGTAGCCGATCAGCGCGCGCATGCCGTTATCGCGCACGGCCTTGACGACGGTATCGGTATACATGTACATATCGCAGAACGATGTCGTGCCGAACCGAAGCATCTCCATGCATCCAAGGTCGGTCGCGGTGCGGATCAGACCGTGATCCCACTGCGCTTCCAGCTTGAAGATCACCTGGTTGAGCCAGTCGTCCAGCGTCAAATCCGCGCCAGCCGAGCGCAGCAGCGTCATCGGCGTGTGCGTGTGTAGGTTCACAAGCCCCGGCATGCAGATGCAGCCGCTTGCGTCGATCACCTGATCCGCCTTGAAATCCGGCGCTTGATCCTTTGGCCCGGCGTACGCGATCAGACTGCCGTCCACCTGTACCTCCGCGTTTTGAATAAACGGAATATGCTCTTCTTTCTCCACACCGGGAACCAGTGTGCAGTTTACAATGCGGGTACGCAAGGCATTCGCCCTCCCCTTCCTTTTATGCTCCGATTATACCATTGCAGCCATCGCTCCGCAACGCGAAAGCGGCTTGCTGTGCGGCCCTTTTTCTGATACGATATTCGCAATTGAGATGCACGGAGGCAAACGATGAAATACCAGATTGATACCATTCCCGTTTGGGAAGCGCTGGAGTATGACGGCAATTGTCTGCTGTGCACCCTGCATGCCAAAACCGAAGCCGGCGAAGTGGAACGCACGCTGGGCGCCAGCGTGATGGAGCCGGACGTGCGTGTGAAAACCAACCAGATCGGCGTCTGCCGGAAACACCAGCAGATGATGTTTTTAGTCGGGAACCGCCTGCCCCACGCGCTGCTGATGGATACGCGCGCCGAGCAGGTGCTTAAAAAGCTTGACAAAATCAAGTCGCAGTCTGCGCGCGGCCGCGAGCTCGACGTCAAAAAACTCGCCGAGAACCTGCGTGAGCTGTGTACCCGCTGCATCGTCTGCGAAACCATCGACGCACACATGCAGCGCTATATCTATACGATGATTTATCTATGGAAGACCGATCCGAAATTCAAGCAGAAATTCGGCGAATGCAAGGGCCTGTGTATCCCCCATGCCGCCGATCTGATTGAAGCGTCCGAAAAGCATTTAAAATCGCAGGAACGCAGGGAGTTCGCCGCGCTGTGCCTGCAGCTTGTATATGATCATTTGTCGGAAGACGAAAAAGACCTGAAATGGTTCACACAGAAATTCGATTATAAAAACAAGGACGCATCCTGGGGCAATTCCAAAAACGCCATCGAACGCACGGTCAACCGGCTGCGCAGCCATTGCCTGGGCGACGTCCCCTACGCTAAGCCAAAGAAATAGTTATTCTTCCGTATACTGCTCCATCTTGACTTTCGCTTCGCTGAACAATTCCAGCGTGAACGGATCGGGATAGCTGTGCTCGTAGATCACATGCTTGATGCCGACGTTGACGATCATCTTGGCGCACACCGAGCAGGGCTGGTGCGTGCAGTAAAGCGTCGCCCCATCCACCGAGATACCAAGCTTCGCCGCCTGAATGATGGCGTTCTGCTCGGCATGGATTGCGTAGCAGGTCTCCGCGTGTGTGCCGGAGGGAATGTTGAGCTTGTCGCGCAGGCATTCGCCGCGTTCCCGGCAGGTTTTGATGCCCGCTGGCGCGCCGTTATAGCCGGTGGTCATGATGCGCTTATCCTTGACGATGACCGCCCCGATGGACCGGCCCTTGCGGTAGCAGCTAGACCAGCCCGCGATCAGCCGCGCCATTTCCATAAACCGATGATCCCACTTGTTCATGTCTTCACCTCGTTTTGCATTGATTATAGCATGAAGACCTTGAATTTGAAAACGTCTGCAAGCGATGTTCGCGTTTGCGAAACGGCAAAAGCATGGTATAATTTGTGAATAGAAACCGTTCAGAAGGAGAGCCGCATGGATCGCAAAGACGAGATCATCAAATTGCAGATGGACGTTATCCAGCAGATGACGGAATCCAACCTTAAACGCATCGCGGACGATTTATGGGGTTTGCCTACCTTGCAGGCGGGCGGCGAACCCGTTGTGAAACAGAAGGATGAAAAACCCGCCGCTACAGAGCCCTCCGCACCGCAGGAAGTGCCCGCGCCCGAACCTGAAGTGCAGGAAACGATGGAGGATCTGAAAAAAGAGCTGGAGAGCTACATTGGTCTGCAGATCGTCAAGCAGGAAGTGGAAAGCCTGGTCAACCTCGTCACCATTCAGGAACTGCGCAAGAAGAACGATCTGCCTATCGACGAGCTTTCGCTCCATCTGGTGTTTTCCGGCAATCCGGGTACGGGAAAAACCATGATCGCGCGGCTGATGTCGCGCATCTACAAGGTGCTCGGGATACTTTCCAAGGGCCATTTGGTGGAAACAGACCGCAGCGGACTGGTGGCGGGCTACGTTGGCCAGACGGCCATCAAGACGACTGAAATGATCAACAAAGCGCTTGGCGGCGTTTTGTTCATCGACGAGGCCTACGCCTTAACCGGCACGACTGAAAACGACTACGGTCAGGAAGCCGTCAATACGCTTTTGAAAGCCATGGAGGATCACCGCGACGATCTGGTCATTATCGTCGCGGGCTATCCCGCCTTAATGCGCGGGTTTATCAAGTCCAACCCGGGGCTTGAAAGCCGTTTCAACCGCTTTTTGTTCTTTGCCGATTACACCGCAAAGGAAATGCTCGATATCTTCGACATGCGCTGTGAAAAGAGCGGCTATACCGTAGATGAGGATACCCACAAGCTGCTGGAAGGCTATTTGCAGAAGTTCAGTGAGAACAACCTGAACTTCGGCAACGCGCGCGGCGTGCGCAACCTGTTCGAACGTGCCGTGAGCGCCCAGGCAAACCGCCTCGCCAAGCAAAAAGAAGTGACTAGAGACGAGCTGATGAAGCTCACCGACGACGATATCCGCGTTGCCGCGGGCGAAGAGAAGCAGGCGGAGAAACCCGCCCCGACATTGACAAACGACTGATTTGCGGTATGATTACGGTACACAGATCAAGTGATGGAGGAATGCTTTTGGCACAAGGAACACAGGCTGTCATTTCACTGGAGAGCATGGATTCATGTCTGTCGCTGTTTGGCACAAACGACCAGAATATCCCGCTTTTTGAAACGGAACTTGGCGTTACCCTGTCCGTTCGCGGGTCGGACCTTCGCATTACAGGTCCCGATGAAAGCGTCGGCATGGCTTCTCAGGTGGTTGAAAAGCTGAGTGATTTGTTGCGCCGCAACGCCCAGGTAGACCGCATTACCCTCCGGTACGCGCTGGCGCTTGCTAAAAAAGGCGAGCTGGACCGGATCGACGATATCGTCTTCGAGGTCGTCGCCATCACCCACCGCGGCAAACCCATCCGCTGTAAAACGCTCGGGCAGTACGAATATGTCAACGCCATCCGCGAGCACGAACTCACCTTTGCGGTCGGCCCCGCGGGCACGGGCAAAACCTACCTTGCCATGGCGCTTGCGATTGTGGCGCTGCGCAACAAGCAGGTCGAGCGCATTGTGCTCACCCGACCCGCCGTGGAAGCAGGCGAAAAACTCGGTTTCCTGCCCGGCGATTTGAACCAGAAAGTAGACCCCTACCTGCGCCCGCTGTACGACGCGCTGTTTGACATGATGGGCGGGGATTCCTATCAGCGCTTGCAGGAACGTGGGGTTTTGGAGATCGCGCCGCTTGCCTATATGCGCGGCCGGACGCTTTCAGACAGCTTTATCATTCTGGACGAAGCGCAGAACACCACTCCCGAACAGATGAAAATGTTTTTAACCCGCATGGGATCCGGCTCGCATACGGTCGTAACCGGCGACGTTACCCAAACCGACTTGCCGATAGGCAAGCAATCCGGGCTTTTGCAAGCGATGTCGGTGCTGCGGGATATTCCCGAGATCGGTATGGTCAAGCTCGATCATTCCGACGTCGTGCGCCACGATATGGTGCAAACCATCGTCAGAGCCTATGAAAAGCACGAGGAGGCCCTTTTGAGGAGGAATGCGGATCATGGCGCCTAATCAGCCCGCTTCACCATTCAATAAAGCATCCGTCATCAAGTTTTTTCAAAATCTTTGGAACGCCTTGAAAACGAAAACCGCGCAGTGTTTTTACATTCTGCTGGCGGCGGCCCTTGTACTGATCGTTTTGTTTTCCGTTGCCGTCACACCACAGCGCTACCACCTAAAGGTCGGCGATATCGCCACCCAAAGCATTACGGCCAACAAGGACGTGGTTGATGAAACCGCGACCGCCAGGCTGCAGGAAGAAGCGGCGCGCCTTGTAGAGCCCATTTATCTGCATAAAGACGGGGTCGCGGCGGACGTGATGCAAAATCTGGCCACCATCCTGACCCAGGTCAACGCCGTACAGCAGTACGGCAACAGCACGCTGGAGCAGGCCGCCCCCGGCGATACCAAGGCCCAGCGCGCCTATGTGTTCAATGCGGCGGAGCTTGAGTATGCCGCGTCGCTGATTCCATCGATCACGCTTGCGTCCTATCAGCTGGATACGCTGCTGCGCGCGTCCAACGACGATATGCAGGCTATGAACGACAACATCACCGCCGCCGTGCAAAACACCATGAACGCCACCGTACGCGAAGGCTACGTCAGCGAGTCCATCCAGTATTTGCAGCAGATCATCGGCTATAAAACCGAGATCGACCTTTTGCAAAACGTTGTCACCCCCATCCTGCGCAAGGTGATCCAGCCCAACATGGTTATCGACCTGGATGCAACCGAGGCCCTGCGCCAGGAAGCGCGCGACGCGGTGGAGCCTGTCGTGTACCAGCAGGGGCAGAACATCGTTTTCAGCAACGAGCGCGTGACCGCCGATCAGCTGGAACTGCTGCGCAGCCTCGGGCTTCTGGACGACCAGAACTTCGACGTCGTCACCTACATCGGCGGCAGCATGATCGTTCTGATGGCAATGGCCGTGATCGTGATCATCTTAATGCTGTTCGGCAAAGAATATTTTGTCAATCCCATGAAGCTGACGATCATGATGCTCACGCTGATCGTCACCTTCGCGGTTTGTATCGGCGGAAAGCTGATCAACGTTTCCGCACCGCCCATATTGCTGGGCGCGATGGTCATCACGAGCCTGCTGGGTATGGCCTACGGCTTTGCCGGTAACGTGGCGGTGGCGATCCTCGTCAGCTCGCTGATTCTCGGCGGTGATTCCACGTTTTCCACCGAGATGGTCAATCTCATCCTGCCCGCGCTGATCAGCGGTTTCATTGTGATCCTGATGATCAAGCGCAGGCCCAACAGGCAGCAGATTCTGATCGCGGGCGTCGTTTCGGCGGCGATCAATATGCTGATCCTCCTGTCCGTCAGCCTGATGATCAACACTTCGCTCAAGACTGGTTTCAGCAGCGCGTTGTGGAGCGCCGCAGCCGCGATTGTCGCTTCGCTTTTATGCGTTGGAATGGATCTGGTGTTTGAAACCGTATTCCAGCTTGCGACGCCTGGCAAACTTCTGGAACTTTCCAACCCCAACCATCCGCTCTTGCGCAGGCTACTTTTGGAAGCGCCGGGTACCTATCACCATTCCATTATCGTCGCCAACCTCGCTGAAAGCGCGGCCGAAGCCATCGGTGCCAATCCGCTTTTAGCCCGCGTTGGTGCGTATTTCCACGATATCGGGAAAATGAAACGGCCGGTTTACTTCAAGGAGAACCAGATGGGCGAGGATCCGCACCAGATGACGAACCCCTTCGTATCGTCCGCCATCCTGATCGCACATACTACCGACGGCCTGGCGCTTGCGCAAAGCTACCGACTCCCCCATGAAATTCAGGATATCATCGTGGAGCACCACGGCGATACCCCGGTGATTTACTTTTATCAAAAGGCGATGGAGGAATCCGACGACCAACTGGTGGATATCGACGACTTCCGCTACGACGGCCAGCGGCCACGCAGCAAGGAAAGCGCCATTATCATGCTGGCCGATACCGTAGAGGCCGCCGTGCGCTCCATGCCGGACCCGACGCCAAAAACGATACACGCCAACATCGAAAAGCTGGTGTCCAATAAGATTCTGGACGGACAATTAAGCCAGGCTCCGATCACGCTTTCGGACATCGACAAAATTTCCGAGGCGTTCGCCACGGTACTCAACGGTGTGTTCCACGAGCGGATCGAATATCCCGATCCGCCCGCCAAAACCCGAAAGCCCAAAGAAGAAATAACAACGCCGCCCGCCGAGCCGGCTCCTGCCGCCCAAAAGAAACCCAAACCGGCAGCGCCGAAGAAAAAGCCCGCCGTACCCAAGCCAAAGGAGTCCAAGCCCAATGAAGCTAATCCGCCTGCAGGGAAGTAAGCTGTTTTCCGCGCCAGTGGAGTTAGTGGCGGACGCATGTGCGGCGACCGAAGGGTTGTCCCTCCCCTGCGCCGTCACCCTATCGCTGGTGGATGATACGGAGATCCAAACGATCAACCGGGAACAACGCGGTCTGGATCAATCCACCGACGTGCTGTCCTTCCCCACGGTCGGTTATCCGCATGGCGTCACCGCATCCGGCGCGCAAAAACGTATCCAGCGGGAATATTCCGCCGACGAGCGGGCGTATCTCCTGGGGGATATCGTGATCTCGCACGAGCATGTGCTTGCACAGGCGAAGGAATACGGGCATTCAGCGGATCGCGAACTGTGCTACCTTTTGGCGCACGGGATATTTCACTGTTTCGGTTACGATCACACAACCCCGCAGGAACGTACGGAGATGAGAATGATGGAAGAAAAAGCGCTGGATCTGGCCGGCGTCCCCCGCGACGGGGACAAAGCGGCCCTCCCCAACGACGCGCAGCTGATCGTGCTGGCGAAAGAAGCCATGCGCAGGTCATACAGCCCGTACAGCCATTTTAAAGTCGGAGCTTGCGTCTTAAGCGAAGACGGTCGCGTGTTCACCGGTACCAATATCGAAAACGCATCCTTCGGGATGACGATCTGCGCCGAGCGCTCCGCGATTTTCCGGGCGGTCAGCGACGGTGTGACGGAGTTTTCCGCCATCGCCATCGCCGCCGAAAGCGCCGCGCCGTGGCCCTGTGGCGCCTGCCGCCAGGTGCTCAACGAGTTTGCACCCGATATCCGCGTGCTCGTCGCCTGGGAGCAGGATAAAACGGACCAGTCAACACTTAAAGAGCTTCTCCCCCACGGCTTTGGACCCAAAGACCTTCCCTGAAAGGAAAACGAATGGACAATCAACCCGTATTTCATTCAGGCTTCATCGCGATCATCGGCCGCCCGAACGTCGGCAAAAGCACGCTGCTCAACGGCCTGCTCGGCGAGAAGCTCGCCATCGTCTCCAATAAACCGCAGACGACGCGCAACCGCATCATGGGTATCATCACGGGCAAACAGTATCAGGCCGTTTTTTTGGATACGCCCGGTATCCATCAACCGCACAATCGCCTTGGCGAATATATGATGCAGACGGTGCGCGATTCCCTGCAGGGCATCGACGCCCTGGCGCTGGTCATCGACGCGTCCAAAGCGGGCGACATGGAACACAAGCTTGCTGAAGAGATGAGCGCGCAGAACGTATATAAGATTCTGGTTCTCAACAAGATCGATCTGGTTCCCAAATCCAAGCTTCTTTCGGTTATCCAGTCCTTTTCTCAAACTGGATACGACGAGATCATACCCGTCAGCGCGCTGACGGGCGACGGCACCGAGCTTTTGAAAAGCGTGCTGGTGAAAGCGCTGCCTGAAGGGCCCCGTTACTTCCCCGACGATGCGCTGACCGACCAGCCGGAGCGCTTTATCTGCGCCGAAATGATACGTGAAAAGGCACTCCATCTGCTCAAAGACGAAGTGCCCCACGGAATCGGTATCGAGGTGCTTGGCGTGGAAAAGGTTTCAGAAAAGCTGACCGAGATCAACGCGACGATCTACTGCGAACGCGCGTCGCATAAAGGTATCATCATCGGCAGGCAGGGCGCGATGCTCCGGCAGATCGGCACTCAGGCCCGGGAGGATATCGAAAAACTACTCAACACCCACGTCCATCTACAGCTTTGGGTGAAGGTGCGCCCCAACTGGCGCAACCAGCCCGCCGACCTGAGAACGCTCGGGTATACGGAGCGGGAGTAATCAGCTTTTCTTGCGGTTCTGCGCCGCTTCCACCATATTCCAGGCGTGCAGCTTACCGCTGCTCTCCCCGAAATCCTGCGTGCCTAACAGGCTCGCCACGGCGTCTACGCGCTGCTCGTATGCAAGTTCTTTCAGGGTCGTCACCGTGCGCCCCTGGGAAACACGTTTTTCAACCAAATACTGGTGGTCCGCCATCGCCGCGATCTGCGGCAGATGTGAGACACAGATAACTTGATGATATCGTGCGATATCATCCATTTTTTCGGCAACCACGCCGGCGACCCGGCCGCTGATGCCGGTATCGATCTCGTCAAAGATCATGGTGGGGATCAGTCGCTTGTCCGCGGCTGCGGCTTTCATCGCCAGCATGATGCGCGACATTTCACCGCCGGACGCAATGCGCTTGAGCGGCTTTAACGGTTCGCCGATGTTGGGCGAGATATGAAAGGCGATATGGTCGTCGCCCTCTGGAGATGGCTGCTGCCTACCGTTTGGATCGTGCGGGGTGAACACGCAGGCAAAGCGCGTGCTCTCCATGCCCAGGTCGTTGAGCTGGCTTTCGATAATGCTCTGCAGCCGCTCCGAGACCTGCTTTCTGGAAGCGGTCAGCGCGGCCGCGGCCTTGCGGTATTCCGACAGCGTTTGCTTATAAAGCGTTTCGGCTTTCTTCAGCGTTTCGTCCATCGTCTGGATGGCTTTGAGCTCCTGTGACAGCTCCTCGTAATAATTGCTCAGTTCGTCGGCTTCCATTCCGTAGCGCTTTTCAAGCCTGCGGTACACGTCCAGCCGGGCCGATACCTGCTCGTACTTCTCCTCGTCGAAGTCCTCTTCGTCCACCATCGCGCGGACGTCCAAAGCGATCTCTTCGGTTTCGTAATACGCGCTTTGCAGACGGTCGAACAGCGCCTTGAAGCGTTCGCCGTACTCGGCGATGCGCTGGCTTTCTTCCACGGCGCCGCGCAGAAGCGCGTTCACGCCCAAATTTGTGCCTTCGCTCGCCGTAAGGTTCTGGTAGACGGTTTTTAAAGCGTTCAATATCTTTTCATGATCCGCAAAGCGGACGCGCAGGCTTGAAAGCGTTTCCTTTTCCCCGACGACGGGCTTGGCTTCTTTCAACTCCTTGATACGCGTTTCCAGAAATTCCTGGCGCTGCGCTCGCTGGACGTTTTCCCGGCGCAGGGCGTTGAATTTCGCTCCGGCTTCGTGCCAGGCGGCGTATGCGTCCCGTACGTTCTTGCACAAAGTCCCATGGGCGCCGTCGCCGAACGCGTCCAGATACTCCAGGTGATAATGCTCGTTTAACAGGCTCTGATGCTCGTGCTGCCCATGAATGTCCACCAGAATTCCGGTAATCTGCCGCAGCAGGGTAAGCGGCACGATCACACCGCAGACGCGGCAAATATTACGGTCGCTGATTTCTCGGTACACGGACATCAGCCCGCCGTCCGCTTCCAGCGATTCCGCTTTGAGCAGCGTAAGAATCTCCTGATTGTCGGAAATATCGAATACCGCTTCGACCGTCGCTTTGTCGCAGCCGGTGCGGATTAAACCCCTGTCCGCCCGCTCCCCCAGCACCAGGTTGATAGAATCGACCACGATGGATTTCCCGGCGCCGGTCTCGCCCGTGAGCACGTGCAGGCCGGTGTAAAAATCTACGTTCAGTTCTTCAATCAGCGCTATGTTTCGTACGGTCATGGATTTGAGCATAGTTGTGCACGTCCCTTTCCATGCGGATTAACGAAGCATTTCGTTGATTTTTGTCAGGATCTCCGCCACCTCGTCGATGGTGCGCACGATTAAAAGCACCGTGTTGTCGCCCGCGAGCGTACCGATGACCTCGGACCAGCCCAGACTGTCCAGCATCTCCGCGGCTACGTTTGCGCTGCCGGACAGGGTACGGATGACAACCTGATTATAGGCCGACGATACCGACAGCACCGATTCGCTGAATATCCTGCGGAAGCGTTCGTCCAGCGTGTGCTCGACGTTTTCCACCATCGTATACCGGTAAACGCCTTCACTGGAAAGCGTCTTTAAAAGCCTGAGCTCCTTGATGTCACGCGAGACTGTCGCCTGGGTGACGTTGAAATTCAGCTTTTTCAGCGCTTCGGCAAGCTCTTCCTGGGTGTTGATGTCCTGTTGGCGGATAATTTCGAGGATCGCCTTTTGCCTGGTTGCTTTCATTCGATTCCCTCCTGTTTAACAGCTCCACTCGGATAGTTTTTCACGGATACGGTGGAAAAAGCTTTGCGTTCCAAAGCTGAAAAGCTTCACGGTTTTATCAGATCTCCTCACGGTGATCTTTTCACATGTAGCTAGCTTGCAGACTATTCTGCCGTCCACATCGAGCTGTACCTGTTGCTCGGGTTCGCAGTCCAGCTCCACCGTAATCACCTGCGAGGCGTCGGCGACGACTGGCCTGTGCTGCAGTGAATGCGGGCAGATCGGCGACAGCAGGATGCAGTCCACCCCCGGGCAGACGATCGGTCCGCCCGCAGACAGGGAATATCCGGTGGAACCCGTCGGGGTGGAAATAATCAGCCCGTCGGCCTTGTACCGCGCGACGAGTTCCTGCTCCACCGACGCCTTGACGGTGATCAGCCTTGCGTATCCCGCGCGGCTGATGACGACGTCGTTGAGCGCGGTTTTGATGGCTTGGCCGTCGCGCAGTACCTCCAGCGTCATCCTGTTTTCAATCGCGTAGTCTCCGTTTTTCAGCCGTTCGCAGATTGCGGGAAGCTGATCCAGGTTGATTTCGATCAGGAAGCCGATATGCCCCGTGTTCACGCCCAGCAGCGGGATATCCCACTCCAATGCCAACTGTACTGCCGTGAGAAACGTGCCGTCCCCTCCGACCGCGATGACAAAATCGGGCGAAGAAACGTGGTCAAACGCCGTGCGGCTCCCAATGGCTTGTTCCAGCCACAGCTCCGTGGTAACGGTCATTCCCTCGGCATGCAAAACCGCTACGATCTGCTCCGCGATCGCGATCTGTTCCTTTCGGTTGGGGTGCATCAGCAGGTATGCGTTGCGCATTTAACTACTCCTGTTTCATACTACTCCTGTATATTATATTGTGAATATTCATTCATTGCAAGACTAACGATTTTCAGACTGTATGACGGTTTGCTCAATTTGCGCGTCCGCGACCTCCGCGCCGTTCTGCTTCGAGGGTTGCAGAAGAGCCAGAAATTCGATATTGCCCGCAGGGCCCTTGATCGGCGAGAAATCAAGCGCCGTCATGGTATAGCCCATCTCCGCAGCGAAATCGCGGACACCTTTGATAACCGAAATATGGACGCTTTGATCGCGCACGACGCCGTGTTTGCCGACATTCTCCCGCCCTGCCTCAAACTGGGGCTTGATGAGTATGCAGAATATACCTTTTTGATCCATCAATTCCGCCGCCGCTGGCAGGATCAGTTTGACGGATATGAAGGAAACGTCCATTACTGTTATAGCGGGTGTCAGACCGCCGATCATGTCCTTGGTCAGATAGCGCGCGTTGGTGCGCTCCAGCACCGTAACGCGGTCGTCGTTGCGGATTTTCAGATCCAGCTGACCGTAGCCGACGTCTACCGCAATCACGTGTTTGGCGCCGTTTTGCAAAAGCACGTCTGTAAATCCTCCGGTCGCCGCGCCGATGTCCAGCGCCGTCATCCCGGAAACGTCCAGCTTGAAGCTTTTCAAAGCTTTTTCCAGCTTCAATCCCCCGCGGCTTACGTAGGGATGCGGTTTCAGGCCGCGAACGATGATCTCGTCCTCTTCCGTGACTTTTTCGGAGGGTTTGTTGATTTTTTGTTCTTTGACATACACGACGCCGCTCATGATGAGCGCCTGCGCTTTTTCCCGGCTCTCCGCAAGGCCCTGCCCCACCATGGCGACGTCGATACGCGTTTTATCGCTCATGCCGCTCACCGGGATGATTGATCGTGTCGCGGATGACGCGTGCTACCGAAGCGGCGTCCAATCCGGTTTCTTTCAGGAGCGTTTTGCGGTCGCCGTGGGTCACAAACTTCGGCGGAACGGCGATCGGATGGACGGATAGTTTCCCTCCGTGCATCGCGCTGTATTCAAGCACAGCGCTGCCAAACCCGCCGTCCAGCACATGCTCTTCCAGCGTGAAGACCGGTATCTTGGCTTTTGTGAAGCGCTCAAGCGTTTCGGTATCCAGCGGTTTGACGGTGGAGGCGTTGACGACTTCCAGATCCATCCCCTCGCTTCGCAGCGTTTCGGTAACTTCCAGCGCCGTACCGACCATGCTGCCGACCGCGAGTACGGCAGCTTTTTGCCCCTCGGCGATCGTTTTCCATTTGCCCAGCACAAACGGCGTCGTTTGCAGCCCAGGATCCTGTGCAACCGCTTTTTTGGGGTAACGAATGGCACAGGGCCCGTCAAACGAAACGCTTGCCTTGATCATCTCTGTAAGCTCGCGCGTACCTGACGGTGCCAGGATCCGGATATTTGGAATATGGCGCAGATATGCGATATCGAACAGTCCCTGATGCGTTTCGCCGTCGCCGTTGGCAAGCCCCGCGCGGTCCAGCATGAAAAGCACCGGAAGGTTTTGAATGCATACGTCGTGCATGACCTGATCGTACCCGCGCTGCAGAAAGGTGGAATAAACGAAGAAATACGGGCGCATGCCGCCTTTTGCCAGACCCGCGCACATCGTTACCGCGTGTTCTTCCGCGATTCCGACGTCAAAAGAGCGCTGCGGGAACCTTGCAAAAAATTCATCCGTCGCCGTTCCAAGGCTCATAGCGGCGGTCACGAGCGTGATGCGCTCGTCGGTTTCCGCGATCTCCGTCAGGAGTTTCGCCGCAATGCTGCCGTATGATTGCTTCGCGTCCTTTTGCGTCATACCGTTATCGATGAAAAACGGCGGCGTACCGTGGAACACGTCGGGTTTTTCTTCGGCGTTCTGGTAACCGTACCCCTTGATGGTGTTGAGGTGAATGGCCACCGGCATATCCATCAGCTGCGCCCGGCGGAACACCCGCTCCATTTCCTGGATATTGTGACCGTCGATCGGGCCCAGATAGGCAAAACCGAGCGCGGTGAAAAAGGTTTCGTCCACAAACAGCGTACGGACGGCTTTCTTCAGCGTATACAGCGCACGCGCCAGCGGCGGGCCGATCCACGGAATGCGCCGCAGGCCCTTATCCACCGTGCGCTTGGCCGAATACCATCCGCGGCTTGCGCGCAGCTTGCCCAGATACTTGCTGAGCGCGCCGACGTTTTTGGTAATGGACATTTCATTGTCGTTGATCACGACGATCAGCTTGGTTTTGGTGTTTCCGCAGTCGTTGAGCGCTTCGTAGCACATGCCGCCGGTCAGCGCGCCGTCGCCTACGACCGCGACGACGTGATGGGTTTCGCCGCGCAGATCTCTGGCGCGAGCCAATCCCAGTGCGGCGGAAATTCCGGTGCTCGCATGTCCGGTTTCAAAACAGTCGTGCTCGCTCTCGCAGCATTTGGGGAATCCGGAAAGCCCGCCGTATTGGCGGAGCGTGTGGAACTTGTCATACCGCCCGGTCAGCAGTTTGTGCGTATAGGCCTGATGCCCGACGTCGAACACGATACGGTCCCGGGGCGAGTGAAAGGCGCGGTGCAGCGCGATGGTCATATCCACCGCACCGAGATTGGAGGACAAGTGCCCCCCGTTTTCGGATACGGTATGGATGATGGTTTCGCGTATCTCCGCGGCCAGTTGTTTGCATTCCCCGGCGTTCAGGTCCAGTATGTCCGTCGGGTTCTTGATATCGCAAAGATCCAATGAGAGTCTCCTTTACGCTTGCTTTGCGCCGTGTTTAGCGCCGGTTTTGGCGCCAAGCGACGCCTCCTTGAGGATGTTTGAGGAGAACGCGTAGTTGCTCGAATTCTTCTCCTCGTGCGCCTTAAGCGCATAGGCGACCATCCTGTCGATCAGTTCCGGGTATTTGAGGCCCGCTTCGTTCCACAGGTAGAACGCGAGCGAGCCGGGAATGGTGTTGATTTCGGTGATGTAAAGGCCGTCGGTGGGCGTATCATACATATAGTCGATGCGCACGACGCCTTTGCAGTCCATCGCCTTGAATATCTCCTTGGAAAGGGTTTGGACCCTCTCCGTAAGTTCCGGTTCGATGGGTGCGGGAAGCACACGCTTCAAGGACGCCATGCCCTTGGTCGCGCTTTTGCCGCCCTGTAAATACTTATCCATAAAGCTCAGCAGGTCGCCGCCGAGGATGGGCATTTCGATGGGCGACGCCGTTACGTCGTCGTTATAGCCCAGCACCGAGCAGTTCAGCTCGATCGGGCTTTCCAGTCCCTTTTCAATCAGCACCTTGCGATCAAACGTAAACGCGAGTTCCAGGCTGTCGCGCAGTTCTCCGAAGTTTTTCGCCTTGGTCACGCCGATGGACGATCCCAGCGACGCGGGTTTGACAAACACGGGATATTTGAGCGTCTCCTCGATCGTCTTGATGAGTGCGACCGAATCCGCTTCCCATTGGCTTCGCAACGCCCAGCGGCTTTCCAGCACCGGGAAGCCGCAGCCCCTGAAAAAGTCTTTCATATATGCTTTGTCCATGCCGACAGCCGAAGCCGCCACGCCGGAGCTCGTATACGGGATGTTGTACATTTCTAGCATTCCCTGTAATGTCCCATCCTCCCCGTGCATACCGTGGAGTACGGGAATCACGCAGTCAAGCCGTGCCACAAGCCGCTGCTTCTCCGGTTTAAACAGGCCTTTGGGCGCATCGGAAGTCATCAGCGCGCCGGTTCCCGCCGTGGAATCCAACCACACGCGGCTGATGCCTTTTTGGTAGGGATCGAAGTTCTGGTAAGTTTTGATGTCTTTGAGCGCTTCACCCGAAAACCATTCTCCGCGCATGCTGATATAGATGGGAACGACCGCATACTTTTCAGGATCCGCCGCCTTCATCAATTGCAGCGCGCTGATGATGGAGACTTCGTGCTCGCAGGAACGGCTCCCGAAAATGACACCTAACTGCATTGTATTCATAGACGCCCTCCCGCTAGTTTTCCTGATAATTATCCGGCAGATCGTTTTCGTATAACACGGTATCGCTCTTTCGGACCAGCTTTTGTAAAACGGCCGTGGAGTCCTCCAGGCTGTCCACCCGGTATATGGCATCCTCAGGAAATCCAGCTTCGCGCAGACCGTCCATAATCGGCTGTACGCGCTTTTTCCCGACGATGATAGCGATATCCGCCGCCGCGGCAATCTGCAATCCAAAGGTCTTGTTGAACGCCGCTTCCTCCGCGCCTAGCTCTACCATACCCGGCGTGATAATAATGCGCCGTTTGTGGAACCGGCTTAAAATACCCAGCGCGGCTTTCGCGCTGACGGGGTTTGCGTTGAAACCGTCATTGATGATTGTATAAGAATTCGGAACCTTTATCAACTCCATGCGGCTTTTCACCGGTTCGATCTTTTGTATGCCGCGCAGAATCTGCTGTTTGGTCAACCCGAGGTTTCCGGCAACGGCGGCCGCGAGGAGGATATTCTGGATATTGTGTTCGCCCAGAAGGCGGGTATCGATCGGCAAGCGATCCCCGTTTCGAAAACACAGCGTAAACGTGCTGCCTTCGGGCGATACGGCGATGTTTTCGCACCATAAGTCGGCGTCGCCTGACGTCAGAGAGACTAGCGTTTTGGGTTTTCGGGTCTGGTCGTACAGCTGTCTGCAAATCGCGCCGTCATCGGCGAAATAGCTTTGCCCGCCGGCGGGTAGCGCGTCGATCAGCTCGTACTTTGTTTTCGCCACACGTTCTACGGTTTTGAACGTATCCAGGTGCTGCGGTCCGGCCGAGGTCAGAATGCCGATCTCCGGCTTGACCAGGCGGCACAGTTCCCTGATGTCGCCCACGTGCCGCGCGCCCATTTCGGCAATGAACACCTGATGCGAAGGCAGCAGCCTTTCCCGAATCGTCCGCGTCACGCCCATGGGCGTATTAAAGCTTTTGGGGGTGATGAGCACGGAGTATTTCTCTTCCAAAATCGTGCCCAGAAACTGCTTAACGGAAGTCTTTCCGTAGCTTCCGGTGATCCCGATACGGATCAGGTCTTTTTGCGAAAGAAGTTTCCTGCGCGCGCTGCGGAAATAAGCTTCGCTGATGATCTTTTCAAGTCCCCAGGCAACAAACCCGCAGGCCGTGATCCACGCGGGCAGAAGCGCTGGCCAAAGCGACGAGAGGAATACGTTCCCGCTTCGGCTTACGAGGTATGAGCATATGCTAAGCAGTGCAAAGCAGAAACCATACAGGCGCTTGACGCGCGCTGTGACCACAAACGGCTTTTTAGTCTTTTTCGACGACAACAGACGTTGTAAAAGGTACCCCGCGCCAACCGCAAGCGCCAGAAAGATGATCAGAACGGCGGTCTGTACAGCAAAGCTTTGCAGAGTATTGCCGATCTTCCACAGGATGAAAAGCATAAAAAGCGATACGGCGGCCGACAGCAGCCCCGGCCCCCACGCCTGCACTGGATTGCGCTTCACCGATCGGAAATACCCCGGAAACTGGTAGCTTTCGAGCTGAAACAGGTGGAAAACGCCCCTGGCGGAAAGCAGGGAGACGAGCACGGGAATCAATCCGGAAATGCCGCGGAAGAGCGCTTGCGTCATGCTTGTGCCCCTCCCCAAAAGAATTGTTTCACGATCGCTAAAAAGCGCATACGTTCTTCTAAAAACGCGTAATGCGACCTGCCCTCGAACACGACCAGCCCGGCGTCTTCAATCTCCCGCTCCATGGTCTGTCCCATCCAAAGCGGCGTCTCGGCGTCGTTTTCGCCCCAGATCAGCAGCACCGGCGTTTTGATTTGCTTGAGCATCGGCGTCAGGTCTTCGGAAATAATTTTGACGAATGTCGGGCGCATGCTTGCGCTCAGCGCCGCGTAATCTCTGGATCCGTAGGTTTGGATCAGCTTTTCCTGCAGCGCTTTCATCGGCTTTCTCAGCGGTTTTACCTTCATCATAGTGCGAACGGCCGCGCTCATGCGTTTATATCGCGCTGTTTTCTTTCCCGTTTGCGCGTCCGCGGGTTTTTTTACGCCCGCGCCGCCTGTGATCACTATTTTATTAATCAACTGCGGGTTGTGCGACGCAAGCCAAATCGCAACCCTCGCTCCGAACGAGTGGGCGACGACGTCTACCGTCTTGATTTGCAGGAACGTAAGGAGCTCCGACACCTGTCCGGCGAAATCGCCGACGCCCCAGGGCAGCGGCGGTTCGTCGCTTTCCCCGTGCGCCGGAAAATCGAGCGCAAGCACGGTTGCGCTCTCCTGCATCGCGTCCATCAGCTCTGTAAAGAAGCCCGCGTTGCAGCCCCACCCATGCAAAAACAGCACGGGCGGCTCTGCGGATTGCTCGTTAAGCCTGATTTCATAACGGATCTTGCACCCGCCGATATTCCTGAACAATACAACACCTCGGTCATTATCAATCTCCGCTATTCTACATCAAAACACATAAAAAGGAAAGTCGCCGGACGGACGAGTGTAATCATGTAACGTCTGTGCGTATTTGTTGACACCTGATTTTCGCAGTGCTACAATAATCGGGATATAGCTTGGATTCTAATCGTTTATCAAATAATTCTTGGGGGTAAACCTTCAGTGAAAAAGTTGACATGTTTTCTGGTTGCCATAGTGCTCATGCTATCGGCGGCGCTTCCTGCGCTTGCAGGCGTTCATTCCGATAACGCGTTTACCTTACCGCTGGAAGGCACCGTGCTTCAAGATGTTCCGGACCGCAACATTACCCCCAACACCCCGCCTGAACGGAACCCCATCATTCCCGGCGAAAGCCCGACGACGGGCTTGAGCTGGATCGGGTTTTATCTGCCGATGCTCGTGCAGTACTCCAACGGCATGGCTGATGTCAAGGTCGGTAAGAAAACCGAGGAACTCGCCGGCGTAGGCGCGCGTGCGCCGTGGGGCGGCCAGTATGCGGATATTGTCTACGAAGCCATTCTCTACCGGACCGGCAATACGCGTATGACGTTTGTCTTCAGCGACAGTCTGGACGACGGCAATCCTACTTCGTTCGGCCCCATACGTTCGGCGCGTATGAGTCACGTAAGCCTCCGCCAGGAATGGCAGGGCGGCCTGGTGTTTCGCGGCGGTCCCGAGCAGGCGGATAACGATATTCAAAAGGAACTGCGCCAATCCGGCGCGTACGATCTTGGCGTCGCTTTTGATCTGGAAACCAACCTGACGCGCGCCTACTCCAATCGCGTCAAAGGCGTTAAAGCGCCGGAAAATCTGGAAGCGGATATCATCGGGCTTCGCAGCCTGATCCCGTCCGATTATGTTTCCCAGCCGCACGCGTTCCTTTTCGCCGATCTGAATCCCTACACCGACGGGTACGATTTTGCCTATAAAATCAACCTGGATTGGGGCCTGAAAAGCTATGTATCGCACTTCCTGTACGACGAGATGAACAATATCTATTACCGCTATTCCGGCGATGTGCTATTTCAAAGCTTCGCCTCGGCCGAAGACCGTGACGAAGACGACATGATCCCCCTGACGTTCTCCAATGTTATCGTGCAGCGCACCGAATATAAATATGCCAGCAATAATAAGCTCGCACCCCTGATCCAAAGCGTGGGCCAGGGCAATGCGGATATCTTCATCGGCGGACGCTATATCGCCGGTTACTGGATTCGCAAGTCAGAAGACGATCCGACCGTTTTCTACGACGACAAAGGTGATGAAATCCAGCTGACGCGCGGGAAGACTTTCATCGCGCAGCTGCCCCCGGACTGCATCCTCACTTTCTCCCCCGTTGTGGACTAAGACCGAAATAAAAGCCTCTCTATAAAAGGAGAGGCTTTTTCTATACGCTCCAGGGATGGAAAAACGGATCGCCGAGCCTTTGCGGGATCAGTTTGCCGTCGGTGATCTTTAAAAGTTCCTCTATGACTTGGGCTTCGTCGTTTAGGCGGCAGAGGATGGAAAGCTTCACGATTTCCACATATTCAGTCTCTTCTGCGATCACCGGGAGGGATTTTAGGGAATGTTCCACCCTGTCCCACAGCGGATAGGCGATCTGCAAGTTCAGCCTTACGGTTTCGTGCATTGTGCAAATCCCGGCAGCGCTTAATGCCTGCGACGCGGAATGTGCGTATGCGCGCGTCAGCCCGCCCGCCCCCAGCAAAACGCCGCCGAAGTACCGCGTAACCACAACGATGCAGTCCACGACGTCCTTGACCGTCATCACTTCTATGATGGGTTTTCCTGCCGTGCCGGAGGGCTCTCCGTCGTCGCTGTACCGCTGGATGCCTTTGTTCTGTCCGATAATATAAGCAAAGCAATGGTGCGAAGCATCCCGGCTGTTTTTTTTGATTTCATCAAGTACTTGCAGCGCATCTTCCGCGCTCTTGACCGGCGCGGCAAACCCGATGAAACGGCTTTTATGTATGACAGTCTCCGTTTCCGCCGGTTTTGCAAGGGTTTGATACGCGCTCATCATTGTTCCTCACTTCATTTTCTATGCATTATTCTATCCGCTTGATTGCTTTTCAACAATAGAACATTTGTTTGCTTTCTTGTGTTTGATGCGGTATAATGGGCTATACGCCGACATTGACAAAGCAACTTTGTCTCCGTATGATGGAATGGAAACGCAGGAGGGCTTTCATGGTCATACTTGGCATTGATCCGGGGCTTGCGACGCTTGGCTGGGGCGTGATCAGAGATCAGCAGGGCAAACAAACGCTGTATGATTTCGGATGCATTCTCACAACGCCGGATCAGCCGCTTCCGCAGCGCCTTCTTTCCATTCATACGGAGTTCCGGGCGCTTTTACAGCGCTATGCCCCCGACGAGATCGCCTTTGAAGAGCTGTTTTTCGCCAAGAACGTGACCACCGCTTTCACCGTCGGTGCAGCCAGAGGCATTTGCGTAGCGCTTGCCGCCGAGTATACCGACCGCGTGTATGAATACACCCCGCCGCAGGTCAAGCAGGCGCTTACGGGCTATGGGCGCGCCGAGAAGAAGCAGATTCAGGAAATGGTCAAGCTTCTGTTATCTATGGAAGCAATTCCCAAACCCGACGACGCCGCGGATGCCCTGGCCGTCGCCCTCACCCATGCGGCGATGGGCGCGATGCGCAGCCAGTTTATCATGAAATGAGGTCCGATCATGATCGCGTTGATTGAAGGAACGGTCTATGAAAAAACCGTAAACGAGGTGCTGCTGATGACCAGCGGCGTCGCGTTTCGCCTGTTATGCAGCTTGAATACCCTCGCGTCCGTCCCTCCCGCCGGGCAGGAATGCACGCTGTACACGCACCTGATCGTCCGCGAGGAAACGATGGAGCTTTACGGGTTTTTAAGCCGCGAGGAACGGGAACTGTTCTTGGATTTGATCGGCGTCAGCGGCGTCGGCCCCAAGTCGGCACTCGGCGTTCTCGGCAGCCTGCCGCTGCAAGACCTGCGGCTGGCAATTCTGACAGGCGACGTGGGTATGCTCAGCCGCGCGCAGGGCGTGGGCAAAAAGACCGCGCAGCGCATTTCGCTGGAGCTGAAGGATAAGCTGTCCAAAGACGCGCTGTCCTCCGATACAGCCGCCGGCGCGTTTGCGGCCATCGAAGCGGATTCTGCGGCGAAGGATATGTTATCGGAAGCGATGCTTGCGTTAAAGTCCCTCGGCTATTCGCCGGTGGAGGCGGCCGACGCCATCAAGAGCGTCAAGTCTCAGGCAGAAACGCCGGACGAGCTGATCAAGCAGGCGCTGCGCTACATGGCGCAAAAGCAGTAGGATAAAGGAGCACGGGCATGGACGACGATCGTTTGATCACCACCGGTTTCAAGCAGGGCGACGACGAACAGGAGCCTACCCTGCGCCCCAAAGCCCTGCGGGACTACGTGGGGCAGGAACCGATTAAAAAGAACCTGCGCATCTCCATCAAGGCGGCGCTGGAACGGCGGGAGGCTATCGACCACCTGCTTTTATACGGCCCGCCGGGACTGGGAAAAACGACGCTCGCCGGCATCATCGCCGCGGAGATGGGCCAGAATATCCGTATCACCAGCGGCCCTGCCATCGACCGCCCCGGCGATCTGGCGAGCATCCTGACCAATTTGAACGACGGCGATCTTCTGTTTATCGACGAAATCCACCGTCTGAGCCGTTCCGTGGAAGAAGTGCTCTATCCCGCCATGGAAGACTGCGCTCTGGACATCATGATCGGCAAAGGTCCTTCGGCGCGCAGCATACGCCTGGACCTGCCCAAATTCACGCTGGTCGGCGCCACCACGCGCCCCGGCCTGATCTCCGCGCCGCTGCGCGACCGCTTCGGGATGCTGTTCCGGCTGGAGCTTTACTCAAGCCAGGAGCTGTCCGCAATTTTGAAGCGCAACGCGAAAATCCTCTGTGTGGATACGGAGGACGACGGAATTCTGGAGATTGCATCCCGCAGCCGCGGCACCCCGCGCATCGCCAACCGCATGCTGCGGCGCGTGCGCGATTACGCGCAGGTCAAGTGCGACGGATGCATTACTTTGCAGACCGCAAGAGACGCGCTCGATCTGCTGGACGTGGACCGCATCGGGCTGGACCGCGTGGACCGCACCATGCTCAATACCATGATCGACAAGTTCGCCGGCGGGCCCGTCGGCCTGGATACGTTGAGCGCTATGACGGGCGAGGACGTCAACACCATCGAGGACGTGTACGAACCCTACCTGATGCAGCTCGGTTTCATTGTACGCACGCCGCGCGGGCGCATCGTCACGCGGTCGGCATACGAGCATTTGGGCCGCACGCCGATCGACGCCGATGACGACACTGAACAAATGAGGTTGTAACGCTTGAAAACCAGCGATTTTCACTACGATCTGCCACAAGAACTGATTGCCCAGACGCCAGTCCATCCGCGAGACCACTCGCGGTTTTTAGTGTACGACCGTAAAGACCAGTCCATACGCCATCTGCATTTTTATGATCTTCCAACGCTATTGCACCCAGGCGACGCGCTGGTGCTCAACGAAACCCGGGTCATACCCGCACGCCTTCTGGGTGAAAAGGAAGGCACGGGCGTCCCGGTAGAGATTCTGCTTTTAAAACGCCACACCCAGACCGATTGGGAAGCGCTTGTACGCCCCGGAAGGCGGCTGCTGCCCGGCACGTTTTGTACCTTCGGCGGCGGAAAGCTGCGTGCGGAAATTTTAAGCACGCTGGATCAGGGCCTGCGCATGGTACGCTTCCATTATCAGGGCGTGTTTGAAGCGCTGCTGGACGAACTGGGTCGGATGCCCCTGCCCCCCTATATTCAGACACAACTGCAGGATAACAGCCAGTATCAGACCGTCTACGCCAAGCAGGACGGCAGCGCGGCAGCGCCAACGGCCGGGCTGCACTTTACGCCGGAATTGCTGGCTTCCATTCGCGCGATGGGCGTGGACGTCGTTCCCATCCTGCTGCACGTCGGGCTTGGCACCTTCCGCCCTGTCGCCGCGGAAAACGTCGAAGACCATCAAATGCATTCGGAATACTACGAGGTCACGCAGGACGCCGCGAGCCGCATCAATGCCGCACATCAAAATGGCCGCCGCCGTATCAGTGTGGGTACAACCAGCGTACGGACGCTCGAATCCGCCGCGGATGAAAACGGTCTGGTACAGCCCAAACGCGGCGATACGAATATTTTCATCACGCCCGGGTATCAGTTCCGGGCGGTAGACGCGTTGATTACCAATTTTCATCTGCCGGAGAGCACGCTGTTAATGCTGGTTTCCGCGCTGACCGGCAAAGACGAAGCGATGCGGATTTACCGCATCGCTGTGGAAGAACGTTATCGCTTTTTCTCGTTTGGGGACGCGATGATGATCCTCTGATCCCCTATTCCTCTTCCGCCTCGCCGGCGGTTTTTTTACGCCCGATTTTATTTTCCGTGCCTTCCCGAAGGCGCTGAATATTTGCTCTGTGCCGTAAAAGGCCCAGCAGGAACAGCGCCGCGGCGAACGCGCACGCAAACCACTGGTCGTAGTGAAACGCGCAGGTTAATGCCAAAAACGCAAACAGCATCGTCAGGCTTCCCACGCTGATGTATTTGGTCGTAAAGATTACGATCACGCACAAAACGATCGCGATTCCGCCAAACAGCGGATCGACGAACAGCAATACCGCCGTGGAGGACGCGATTCCTTTCCCGCCCTTAAAGGAAAAGAATACAGGCCAGTTATGCCCCAGGATCGCGCCAATACCGCCGACCATGATCCCGAACCGGTCGATCCCAAACGTCGCGTCGGGCAAAAGCAGGCTGCCGATCCAGCAGGCGAGAACCGCCTTGATCGAATCGCCAAGGAAGGTGACCGCGCCCCGGCCGAGACCAAGCACGCGCAGCACGTTGCTGGCGCCCGTATTTTTACTTCCGGTTTCACGGATATTGACGCCCGCCTGCCTGGAAATCAAAATTCCCGTAGAAACGCATCCAAGCAGATACCCGGCCAAAAGGACGGCGCCCGTTAAGAGTATATCGTTCATAAAGTCTCCAATTCATCGTCTTCATTCGCAGGAATTTCCTGCTCGACACGGATAATGCTGTTAAGCGTCGCAAGCTCGGTAGGGATCTCGCTCAACGCCCTGTGAATGGCTTTTTCGTTTGCCAGGTGTGTAATGATGACCAGTGTGACGTGTCCGTCCGTTTGAATGCCCTTTTGCTGCACGGCGGCAAGGCTGACGTCGGCGTCCGCAAATGCGCTTGTAATCGCGCGCAGAACGCCCGGCTTATCGATAGCTAGCATGCGGATATAAAACGGGCATTTCCAGTCCGTATTGTTGTGCAGAGCTACCTTGGGGCTCAGTTCGTTGGCGAAGGTGGGATAACGGTGCTTGGTGGTGGTCGCCGCGCGCTCCAGATCGCTAACAATCGCGCTCGCGGTCGGCAGGTCGCCCGCGCCGCGGCCCAGCAGCATCATTTCCTTGCAGGCGTGCCCGAACAGGTACACGGCATTAAAGGAACCGTTGACGTTTGCCAGGGGATGGTCGCTGGAGATAAAGGTCGGGTGCACGCGCGTTTCCACGTTCAGTCCGTCACGCTTGGCGATGGCCAGTAGTTTGAGCGTATAGCCCAGCTCTTTTCCGCAGCGGATATCTTCCGCCGTTACCTTGGTGATGCCTTCAACATAGACGTCCTCAAACGGCACGCGCCCGTGAAACGCCATTGACGCCAGAATACTCAGCTTATAAGCGGCGTCCAACCCTTCCACATCGGAGGATGGGTCCGGTTCCGCAAGCCCGAGGCGCTGGGCGTCCCTGAGAACGTCGGAGTAGTCTGCGTTTTCGCTGCTCATGCGGGAGAGGATATAGTTGGTCGTTCCGTTGATAATACCTAAAACCCGTGAAATGCGGTTGGCCTGCAGGCTTTCCTCCAGCGTATGGATGATGGGGATCGCGGCGCAGACTGCCGCCTCGTAGTAAAGCCCCACGCCGGATTTCTTCGCGGCCTTCTGCAGTTCGTGCCAGTGCAGGGCAAAGGCGACCTTGTTGGCCGTGATGACTGTTTTACCGTGCTTTAGGGCGTGCAGCATGTAGGAATAGGCGGGTTCCTCGCCGCCCAGGAATTCTACCACCATTTCGATTTCCGGATCGTCCAGCACGTCCTTGGGGTCCGTGGTCAGCACGCCGGACGGAAACTCGATATCGCGCTTTTTATCCAGCGACCGTACAAGCACCTTCTTGACATAGAACGTCAGCCCCGCGCGGTGGGCGATATCGCCCGCGAAGTTCGTCAGCAGCCGCCAGGCCCCGCTGCCGACGTTGCCGCAGCCCAAAAACCCAATGGTGACTTTTTTGATCATTGCTGCGTTTTCCTTTCGTATTTGCGGTTCCTGTTGTACAGAATCCGCAGACCCTTCAGGGTCAAAAGCCCGTCGAAATGATCGATAACGCGATCGTCCTCCCGAATGAGGATTGCAAGACCGCCGGTCGCGACCACCTGCGCGTTTGGCTCGTTTAACTCCGCACGCATCCGCTTGACGATGTATTCGACCAGACCAATGGTGCCATAAATGATGCCGGATTGCAAGTTGGTAATGGTCGTGCGCCCGATCACGGTTTCAGGCCGGATCAGCTCAAAGCGCGGAAGCTTGGACGCGCTGCCGACCAGCGCTTCGCTGGACAGCTTGATCCCCGGGGCGATGCACCCGCCAAGGAAACAGCCCTGCCCGTCGAGCGCGCCGAAGGTTGTGGCCGTGCCGAAGTCGATAAAGATGCACGGTCCGCCGTATTCCTCATAAGCGGCCACGGCGTTGGCAATACGATCGCTGCCCAGTTCGCGCGGATTTTCATACTTGATGTTGATCCCGGTCTTGATGCCAGGCTCGACCATCAGGGGCGTTAAGCCGAAATAGTTCCTGCACATGTGTTCCAGCGTGAAATTCATCGTCGGAACGACGCTTGAAATCGCGATGCCGTCTATCTCGGAAAGCTTCAATCCCTTTTGTGCGAAAAGGTTGGAGAACAGAATGCCGTACTCGTCGGAGGTATAGGTGATGTTGGTGGAAAAGCGCCCGTACTTCACCATGTTCTCGCCGTCGAATACAGCGGTTTTGATATTCATATTGCCAACGTCGATGGTCAGTATCATGGTTTACACTCCTTGCGGCAGATTATGCGTTTGGTTTGGATGCTCCGGTATTCTTCCCGCGCCGGAACCGCTTGGTGGAGGCCTCGACGGCGATTTTTATGATCGGGATGAGTACGGCTGCAACGACGGCCTCCGCGATTCCGTTTGGCAGGCCCACGACGGCAACCAGCCACGCGCCCGCATGGTTTAAATAGCTTTGCCCGGCATCCCCTGTGGAGATCAGGTTGTTGACGATCTCCGTTAAATCATTTCCATACAGCAAAACGATCATGCCAAGGCACAGCACGGTATTGGTAACGGCGCCAAGCGCAGCCGCAACGGCTGAGATTGCCTTATCCGCGATTTTGGTTTTCCGAAATAAATGGCTGAGTAATTGATATACGCCCCAAACGACCAGCGGGATCAGCATCCGGGGAACGACGCTGACCAGAGGATTGCGGAAAAATAGGGTTAATCCTACGGCGGCAGAGCTCCATGCCCGGATCAGACTGGAAATTCCGAATACGAATCCGATGGAAATGCCAACGACCGGCCCTTCGATCAGCACGGCGATAATCACAGGCAGATGCACAAGCGTTACAGCCGGCAGAGGAGGCGGCATGGGGATCATCCCCACAGGTGTAAAAGCGAGTAATACGGTAATGGCGGCGAGCATTGCAGTAACGACGATACGGCGTACAGACCAGGGTTGCCTGAATGGGGCTGCCAGATTGGTTTTTTCCATGTTGTTGTCCTCCGTTCGGGTTCATATCAGATACCCGACATCGTGAAGTAAACGGGTGACCGTGAGGTTTGCCAGCGTCCAATCAAACCGTATTGGCATTGGCAAGGACTATTATAACGAGTTTCCAAAGTCTTGTAAACAAGGCGCGGGAACAGCAAGTCCGTCTTTCTATTTTCTTTAAACTGGAGTATAATCAAAATAAGAGAGGGGGCGCGGATGTGGCACGAAGCAGGATTGGCATCATGGGCGGAAGCTTCAACCCCATTCATCGCCGTCATCTGCAAATCGCCAAGCGCGCCCTCGAGGAAATGAAACTGGACCGCGTCCTGTTCATCCCCAACGGAAACCCGCCGCATAAAGGGCCGGAGTTGGCGGACGCCGCGCACCGCTTTGAAATGACACGGCTTGCCGTGATTCCCTATAAAAACTTCATAGCCTCGGATATCGAGATCACCCGCGAGGGCGTAATCTATACCGTAGATACGCTGAAAATTCTGCATAGCGAATACCCGGACGCGGAGTTTATCTGCCTGATCGGCGAAGATACGATGCACGACCTGCCCCATTGGCGGCAGCCGATTGAGGTGTTTTCGCTCTGTTCGTTCGCGGTGTGCAGGCGTTCCAGCGAGAGTTTGCAGAATGATCCCGCGGTGAACGATTTGCGTGCGAAAGGCGCGAAACTTTCGTTTCTGTCGGTTGAGCCTGAGGATATCAGCGCGTCGGACGTCCGCCGCCGCATCCAAAACGGTGAAAACACGGACGCGCTGATCACGCCGGAGATATATGAATATATCCGCATGACTGGCCTGTACGGCTGTCCGCCGCTCCCAGGCGCGAACGAGCAGACCTATACCCGCCTTCGGGACTATTTAAGCGATTACCGTTTGGTGCATTCCATGTCCGTCGCCAAAACGGCGGCCCGTCTAGCAGCCGTCCACGGGCTTCCCGTGAACGCCTGCGAGCTTGCCGGGCTTTTACACGACTGCGCCAAGTGCATGGACATTGAAACGCTTCGCCAGATCGCCTGGGCGCATCATCTGAAGCTTCTGGACGCGGAACTGCGCTCTAACGGCCTGCTGCACGGCCCCATAGGCGGCGTGCTCGCCGAAACGGACTTTGACGTCCACGATCCGGCGATCCTCAATGCCATCGCGTATCACACGACCGGATACCCGGGGATGACGGATTTTGAGATGGCGGTATTCCTCGCCGATAAGATCGAGCCATACCGGGATCACATTCCGGAACTGATGCAGATCCGTAATCTGGCTGAAACCGACCTGCACAAAGCGACCTACGAAATGCTTGTCCATTCCAAAGCGTACCTGCTGAAAACACACAGGCAGCTTCATCCGGATACCGACAAAACCATCCAATGGATGCTTGACCGCATCCGCTGAAAGGAGAGAACAGCCTATGACGTCAAAGGAAATCGCAATCAAGGCAGCGGAAATTCTGCACAACAAGGGCGCCAAAAACATTACGGTTCTCGATGTGTCCAAAATGACCGTGGTAACCGAAGCCATGGTGATCGCATCGGGCCGCAACGCTTTGCAGGCAAGAGCGCTTTCAGAAGACCTGGAAGAGCAGCTTGAAAAAACCGGCATATCCCCCATCCACAAGGACGGCCATCCCGGCAGCCGCTGGGTGGTGCTGGACTACGGCGCGGTGTTTGTTCATATTTTTCTTCCGCAGGAACGCGAATTCTATCACCTGGATAAACTTTGGGAGCAGGAAGACAATCGCATCCCGCTCCCGTTTGATGAAGAAGAGTAAAGTTTTACTGTAATGCCATCGCGACCGTCGCGGTCCACCCAAGATCGATCGCTTTCTGATGCGAGGTCGCATAGGGGCCGATCACGGCGACCTGCGCCGCGGTGCGCGGGAAGTGGATGCACAGGTGGCCGGGGAAATTGTTGGTCAGATTATGGTCCACGCCGTGCGCCGTATCGTGCGTCGAAGCCATGTACACGCTTCCGTTTGAGAATACCACCCACACGGGCTTGGGCGTCCAGGTCACTTCATTGCCGAACGCCTGATACAATTTTTCGGTATCTTCGGCTGTCGTGGGGTATCCGTCGGCGTGCGCGCCGTAGGAGAACAACGTGATATGCCAGCTGATCCCGGTGTTATAGTCATAGACTGTAACATTGGGATATTTCTTTGCGATGGCGCGGATCTCGTCATACCAGTTGGCGTACTTCACGTCAGCCGGGTTGATGCCGCCCGCAAGGCTCGGCGCGGTCGCCGCGGTTTCCGTCTCGTCCTGCTGCTGCATCTTCTTGACCAAGGCGCTCAGCGTGAGCGAACCCGCGATGCCGTCGGCCGTCAGGCTCTGGGCTTTCTGGAACGAGATCAGCGCAAGGCTCGTCAACGGGCCGAACACGCCGTCGGCGTTCCCGCTCAGGTATCCAAGCGCAATCAGGTGCTCCTGCATCTGGCGCACGGTACTGGACGCCATGCCCTCTTTGAGGACCTGCGTGGTATCCATGACCGTAGCGGTACTTGCGTACATCGCGGTCTGGGTATTGCTTCCGGCGATGCCGTCGCGCACCAGACCGTTCTCGCGCTGGAAGGCGAGGACCGCCGCTTTGGTTTGCAGGCCGTATTTGCCGTCCGCTTCGCCGCTTAAGTACCCAAGTTCAATCAGGCGCTTCTGCATGGCGGAGACTTCCGTTCCGCTGTCGCCGTAGCGCAGGGTCGTATAGGTGTCTTCTTCCGAACTTGCGCTCACAGGCGCCGCCTCGGCGTCGTCGGAGAACAGCAGTTTCTGCGTTTCATAGCCCGCTTTGCCGTCCTGCGTCAGGCCGTTGACCTTCTGGAACAGCTTCAGGGCGGTGATGTCTTCATCCAGGAATACGCCGTCCAGGCGCGAGATATAGTATCCGAGTTCGAAAAGCCGCGTCTGCACGCTCAGTACGGCGCTGCCCATCGACCCCGCCTGCACGGTGGTCACGTTGCTTTCCGTGATCACGGTTTTGGTCGTCGGCGCGGGGGTCGCGGTATCGGTATCGACGGCACTTGCTGAAAACAGCGCGCTGATGGTTTCGCTTCCGCAGATGCCGTCCGCCTTCAGGGAGTTTGCTTCCTGGAAGGACTTCACAGCCTGATAGGTTCCGCTGCCGAACTTTCCGTCAATATTCCCGGAATAATAGCCCAGGGTATACAGGCGGGTCTGCAGCAGTTTCACGTCGTCTCCCGTATCTCCCAGCCGCACCGTGCCAGACGGCGGCTGAAGCGTTGCGGTCGGGACGGGCGTCGGGGTGATATAATCGGCTGCGGAACGCGCGGAGGCGCTGTAAAGGATGGTTTGCACGTCGGTGCTGGCAATGCCGTCCACCGCGATGCCCATCTTTTTCTGGAACGCCTTGAGCGCCGTCTTCGTGGCACTGCCGAAGGTTCCGGAAATCGTGCCCGTATAGTAACCCAGCTCCTGAAGGCGGGTCTGCAATTGCTTGACCAAATCGCCCTTGTCGCCGTATTCAAGCGTCATGCCGTAAATCGGCGGAACGACAGAAACATTCTTGCGGTAACCGTAATAGTTTTTTGGCGATCCTTCAAATACCAGATATAGAAGCGCCGCATCCGCTACGCCGTCGATAGTCAGCCCGTTGCGTTTTTCCAGCAGTACCACAGCCGCCTTGGTGGCCGGGCCGTATTTACCGTCTACTTCGCCTTTATAGAATCCCAGTTCCTTCAGCGCTTCCTGTAAAGCAGTCACAAACGTACCGGTATCGCCGGTACTGTACTGCGAATACTTCTCCGCATCCGGATGCAGTGTCGGTTCGGGGATGGGCGTGGGCGTCGGGATCGGCGAAAGCACAAAATAATCGCTTACAATATAACCGGTTTTACCGCTGTAGGTTACCTTGGCGTATTTACTTGCGTATACCGCGTTTACGGTGATGATGGCGTTGCTTGGAATCGTCAGCACGGCGGACGCCGTTTCACTGGCGGATTTGCGCATAACGACACTGGCCGTGGTCGCGGTCTGGTACGGATATTTGGTCACGGTCGAAAGCAGGCTTACGATGTATTCCGGGTCTTCCAGCAGGCTTTCACCGTTGATGTACTTGGCTACGGCGTAGCCGGTCACATCGCCGAACTTGATTTTATAGTATGCCCCGGTCTCGCCCAGAACCGTGACAGTGTCGCCCTCTTTGATGTAGGCAAGAATCGTAGACGTCGACGACGCGTATTTGCGCAGATTTACGCTGTCCGCCGATTGAATATCGTACGGATAGGTCGCCGCCGATACGGTCGCGGCTGCCGATACGGCCAGGATTACGGCGCATATCAGCGCGGTCATTTTATGCAGGCGGGTTCTCATGCTGTCTCCTCCGTGCTCACAGAAATGCAGACGATGCCATTAAACATGTCTATTCTATTAAAATATGTGAATTATGTCAAGGCATTTTTAATATTTACGTAATATCTATTCGATTGGGTTTCTGTCGTCCATCAAGCGGCGGATCAGCTGCTCCACGTAGCGCTGTGCGAACTGGGATTCGGACAGGAGTTCCTCCTGCGATTTGACCTGATCCCCCATCAGTGCGGTAAACTGGCTGACCTTCAAACCCAGGGCGTCCTGCATGTCCTGATCGCTGCCGCCCTTGGACACCAGATAGTAGCACAGGATTGAATCCTTCTGCCCCATGCGGTGCGCTCTGTCCTCCGCCTGGCTGTGAACGGCGGGCGACCAGTCCAGTTCCCCGAACACTACGCAGGTCGCCTGCTGGAGATTCAGGCCGGAGGCCGAACGCAGCGAAATGCAGCACAAATTCGTTCTTCCGTTCATAAATCGGTCCAGCGACGTTTCCTTCTGCTTTTGTGTTTCCCTGCCTGTGATAAACGCGGGCGAGAACGCGTGCAGGTCTTTTTTATACCTGTCCATCACCTGATGGTGGTGCGCAAACAGCAGTACCTTCTCCCCGCCCTCCAATAGCGCACGCACGAACTGTGCCGCAAACGGCGCTTTGGCGATGCCTGTAGCCTGCCGCTCGCCCTGCTCGATTTCCATCTTCAGCACGGACCGCTGCGAGCCGGAGAGTTCCCCTCCGTTTTTCAGCTGATCGAGTTTTTCGGCGATCGGTTCCATCAGCTTCTGGTAGATAGCGTGATTGGATTCGATGGTCATGACCAGGCGGCGTTTGGGGGGCAGATCGTAGAGCACGTCCTGCTTGGTGCGGCGGAGCATGATGCCTTCCCGCCGCAGGTAGTCGCCGAGCAGTTCGGGTTTTGCGACGATTTGATTTCCATAGCCGTAGCACCACTCGCGGGTAAAGCTTTCATAATTCCCCAGAAAATGAAAATCGAGGATGTTGACAACGTTCCAGATCTCCGCGCCCCGGTTGTAGATCGGCGTACCACTCAGTCCGATCACACGTCCGGCATGATCGGCAAGCAGGCTTGCGGCGGAGTACTTCTCCGTGCCGCTGTGGCGCAATTCCTGAATCTCGTCAAAGACGACATGTTCGATTTCCGCGTCCGCAAGGTACTGCTTCCAGCCACGCAGCAGCAGATAATGCATCAGGTAGATATCCGCTGGCGGCAAGGTGTACGGCTTGAGCCCCTTGACGATATGAACGGTCAGCGGTTCGCCACCAGACTTGTTCACGAAACGGTTGATTTCGCTTTCCCAGTTGGAGATCAGATGCGCAGGCGAGACCACCATGGCGGGGTACGCCGTGATGTGGGATAACAGCGCAAGCGTCTGCACGGTCTTGCCAAGTCCCATCTCGTCGGCGAGCAAACAGCGGTCCGTGCGCAATAGGAAGGCAAGCCCTTCCTCCTGAAACGCCGTCAGCGTGCCCCGAAAGCTCGCTTTGTCCGGCTTGATGCGCGCCGGTGTGCGCAGCGCGGCCTGCCGCATGCGCACATAATCCCGCGCCTGCTCCAGCGCCTCCGCCCAGCGTTTCTGGTCGCGCTCGGCAACGATCAGCGGATAGCGCATCATTAGCCAGTTCATGTCCGCGATCAAGCGCCGGTGCGCGGTAAAGCGCGCCTCTCCCCTGCGGCGCGAAACCGTGCCCGGGAACAGACGCTTGCAAAGCTCGGTCACGTTAGGATCGGCCTTGATGACCCAGCAGTCGCTTCTGCGGTTGTAGCTCAGGGTGCCGTAGGCCTGCTCCCCATCCGCCTGCGCGCCGTCGATGCGCAGATACGGCGGAAGATCGTGCGGTTTGTTCATGGCAGGCTGATCCCCCACAACTGCGACAGCGCGACCTGCTCGGCCCTCTTGCCGTTGATCTCCGGCGGAATGCGCACGCTATGCCAACCGACAACGACGATGCTATGCAACGCGTCGCTTGCTAGATAACGTTCAAGCTGCGCCATCAGGCGCTTGGGATTCGGTTTTCCTTTTTTGATCTCGATGCCGACGCCGCCCGCCAGATAGTCGATGCGGCAGCCTTTGGACAGCTTCGCCTCGTGAGTGAACGGAATTCCGGCAGCTTCCAGCGCCTGACGCACGTGCCAATGGATGTCCATCTCATAGAGCGCATACGGAAGCCGTATCTCCCTGAGCGCGCTGAGCACCGCATCGGTCACGAAAAAGCCGCCCTTCCGTTCAAATTATAAAATGATTTTCTTATTGGTATTGCTCTCCCGGTAGATCACAAACCGGCGGCCGATCACAAGCACCGGCTCGGCGTTGGTTTTCTCACATAAAAGCGTGCAGGCTTCCCTGGCGCTCAGATCGCTGTTCTGCTGCACCGCGCATTTGATAAGCTCGCGGGCTTCCAGCGCGTCGTAGGCTTCCTTGAGGGTCGCGTCGGTCACGCCGTCCTTGCCGATGAACAGGATGGTATCCAGCCCGTTTGCCATCGCGCGCAGCGCTGCTCTTTGTTTGCCTGTCATACAATACTCCTAATCAATGAAGTCAAACTCCATATTGTCGATCCGCACCGTACTGCCCTCCGCGGCTCCTGCCTTTTGCAGCGCGTCGATCACCCCGCGGTCCCGCAGCGTGCGGTGGAACCAGTTCATGCTTTCCTCGTCGTCGAAGTTTACGCTGTCGAGAATATACTCGATCATCGTACCGGACACGACGAACACCTCGCCGTCTTTGGTGATCTCGAAATCGTTGTGCTGCGGCGGTTCCGCCGTATCGGTCTCGGGATAGGTCATCGGCGGGGGCAATTCTTTGAGAAGTTTGACCACTTCGTTTAAAATCGGCTCGAATCCCTGGTGTGTCGCCGCGCTGATCGGGTACGCCGGATAGCCCAGCTTTTGAAACGTCTTGACGAGCGCCTTGATCTGCTCTTGGTCTGCGATCAGGTCGCACTTGTTGAGCACGACAAGCTGGGGTCTGTCCACAGGCTCGCCGTACGCAGTCAGTTCTCGGTTGATGGTTTTGAAGTCCTCCACCGGATCCCTGTCCTCGCTGCCGGAAGCGTCCACCACGTGCAATAAAAGCCGTGTGCGTTCCACATGCCGCAGAAAATCGTGCCCGAGACCGATGCCCTCGCTCGCGCCCTCCACCAGACCGGGAATATCGGCCAGCACAAAACTGGTATCGTGCCATTTAACGATGCCCAGGTTCGGCGTCAGGGTCGTAAAGTGATAATTGGCGATCTTGGGCTTTGCGGCGGTAACCGCAGCCAGCAGGGTGGATTTGCCGACGTTTGGAAAACCGACCAAGCCGACGTCCGCAATGGTTTTAAGCTCCAGGCGGATCTCCACGGGTTCGGTTTTCAGCCCCGGCTTGGCGAAGTTGGGCGCCTGCCGGGTCGGCGTGGCAAAGCGCGCGTTGCCGTGGCCGCCGCGTCCGCCCTTGAGTAAAACCTTTTTCATGCCCCGCGCGTTCATATCGGCGAGCACCGCGCCGTCTTCCGCCCGATAAAACACTGTGCCGACGGGCACTTTAATCGTCAGGTTTGCGCCGTTCTTGCCTGTACACAGACCGGAGCTGCCGTCTCCCCCGTTTTCGGCGAAGTATTTGGCGGTATAGCGGAAGTCCAGCAACGTATGCATATTGTCGTCGGCCAGCAGTACAATGTTGCCGCCGCTGCCGCCGTCTCCGCCGTCCGGCCCGCCGTTGGGTACATATTTTTCACGGTGAAAAGATACGCAGCCGTTTCCGCCGTTGCCCGCTTTCACCTTGATCGTTACACGATCGACAAATGACGCCATAAAACCCTCTCAGTGATTCTGTACATATTTGCAGTACGGTGAGATCGGGCAATTGTCGCAATCCGGTTTGCGCGCCTTGCATACCCGCCTGCCGTGGTAGATCAGCCAGTGGTGGGCCTCGATCCAGTCCTCTTTGGGGATAATCGTCATCAACTGCAGTTCCGTTTCTTCCACGTTCTTTGCATCCGCCAGCCCGATGCGGTTGCTGACGCGGAACACGTGGGTGTCCACGGCGATGGTCGGCACATGAAACGCGTTTGCGAGCACCACGTTCGCGGTCTTGCGGCCTACGCCCGGCAGGGTGACGAGATCGTCCATGGTACCGGGCACCTGCCCGGAAAAGCGTTCCACAATCTGCCTGGACGATTCCACAATGTTGCCGGCCTTGCTTTTAAACCCGCAGCTTTTCACGATCTGAAAAACGTCGTCCACGTTTGCCGCGGCCAGCGCCTGCACGTTTGGATATTTCGCAAACAGCACGGGCGTGACCTTGTTGACCTGCACGTCCGTACTCTGCGCCGAAAGCATCACGGCGATCAGCGTTTCGTAAGGATCCCTAAAATGCAGTTCCGGCTTCGCGTCGGGGTATAAATCCCTGAAGATCTCAAGGACGGTGTGGATGTCCTGCGTATTCATGGTTTATCCATGATGTTCTTGCGGATTTCATCCGGTAAAAGCATACGCGGAAGCCGTTTCATCTGCGAGCAGCAGATGGTGATGAGCACGATAAAAACTGGAATCTCAATCGCGTAAAACGGCAGCCGGCCAATCAGGATCAGCCAGTATCCCTTGGGGATGAAGTACGTCAGCCAATAAGAGTTGAGCAATACGTTGATCGCCTCGGCAATCAACACGGCAACGGAAGCGCGGATGAACAGCCCGCCGGTCCGCGTTTTGCTCAAACCGTCAGCCCATTTTAAGAATCTGGGGTGAAGGATGAATCCGTATACGGCGCCAACCAGCGCGGCCGTGAGGGTGAAACCCGGAAAATATGCGCCGGTGCCAAACAGCAGCGTACCGATCACGTCGCCGAAAACGGCGACCAGCAATCCGCCGACCGGGCCGAACAAATATCCAGCCACGGCGATGGGCAGAAACCCGAAATTCATCTGTTTGTTGAGCATGGCGATCTGCACCAGATTGCCTAGCACCACCTGCAGCGCAATCAGTGCGCCGATATAGGCGATATTGACCAATAGAAAACGGTTGTTTTTCAAATCATGCAGCTCCTTACGGGGTCAAAATTCAGGAAATATAAATCGAATGTATTGTACAGGAAGCGGCGGGCTTGCGCAAGCGCTTGTATTACTCCCCGCTGCCAAGCTGCGCAAACGGCACGGGCGGGGCCGCGTCGTCGCTTAGAACGTTCAAGGTCTTCTGCATCCAAACCACGTCCAGCCACTGACCGGATTTGTTGCCCATGCGTTTGAAACGCCCGACCTCTTCAAAGTCCATGTTCAGATGCATTTTCAGGCTCGGTTCGTTGGTCGCCGTGATGACGCCGAATACCGTTTGGATCCCCTGCCTTTGCAATGTGTCCAGAAGCTTTTGATACAAAACGCGGCCGAGGCCCCTGCGCTTCGGCGCATCGGGCGAAAGGTATACCGTCCCCTCCGCCGTCCACTGATACGCCTCGTGCGGGCGAATCTGCCCGGCGTAGGCAAAGCCGCAGGCAACGCCGTCCGCTTCCAGAATATAAAAGGGATAGCGTTCCAGCGTGTGCTCAATTTTTTCCGCATAGGCTTCCACGGGCGGATTAACGGTGGTAAAGGTCACGTTGGTACTTTCCGCGTAATAGCCGTATACGTCGTGCACAAACTGTGCGTCTGCTTTGGTCGCAATTCGGATCGTCGTGTTCATACCGTGCCTCCCGCTTTGATGGCCAGCCGCCGTATTGTTTCCATATCCTTGGGCGTCAGCCCGATCAGGATGGTTTTGAAATGATCGTAGATCACAAAGCCCGACGGTGTTCCGGATTTCTTTTTCACGTGCTTTCGTTTGGTGTAGTCGATCGGGAACGCCGGATGGTTTCGGCCTTTGCTGTAATAGGCAGCAAGCTTGGCTGCAAACAGCATGGTTTCGTCCGAGGGCGTGTCCTCCGTACGGATGATCACATGCGAACCCGCGACGTTCTGCGCGTGCAGCCAGGTTTCTTCCGGCCGGGCGTGTAAAGTAATGCGGTCGTTCTGCACCGCGTTTTTACCGACCAGAATTTCCGTATCGTCCGCCGAAATAAAGCGGTATGGCTGGCCTTCCTTGCGCTTCTTGCGTTTGTTCACGCCCGATTCGGGCCGCAGAAAACCACAATCGGTCAGAAAATCCCGGATCTCGTTCAGGTCGGCGGTCGTCGTGCATTTATCCAGGTCCTCCTGCACGGTCTCGAGCAATTCGAGCTCCTTTTCGATCGTGCCGAGTTCCTTTTTCGCGTATTGCTGCGCGCCTTTGGCCTTCCTGTACTTTTTATAGTAGCCCTGTGCGTTGCGCGACGGCGACAGCTCCGGGCTTAAGGGAATCTCTAGGGTCGCCTGCTCGGGATCATAGTAATTCACAACCCGGACCGACGGCGCGCCTTTTTCGATGCTGTGGAGGTTTGCGGTCAGCAGCTCTCCGAAAATCCGGTTCTCCTCGGCGCGGTCGTTCTGCGTCAGGGTTTCCAGCATCTTCGCCTTCTTCTTTTCCAGTCTTGCAATATTGCTTCGAACGCGTTTACGGATTCCGGCCCCGCGATGGCTGATGCGCGCGTGCAATTCCCGCTCTGCGTAAAACGCGTCCATCGCTTCGCTGAGCGTGCCGTATTCCGTTTGCAGGCTGAGTGCGTAGCTTTGATACGGGTACGGCAGAAAATCGAGCATCTTCCCCGAGGAATCGCTGATGACCACAGGCGGGTGCAGTTCGCTGAGACGCGCATAGAAAGCGACGGCTTTCTCCGCGACCATCGGCGTTTGTTCCGGCGCGCAGGCCAGCGCCTCTTCCATGCCGACCTGTGCGCTGATTTCTTTGGCGCTGATTGTGGACAGCCCGCTGATTGCCTCGATCAACCCCTTGTACAAGGGACAAGATAATGAAGAAAGCCTTTCGGCGAGTTCTTCCGTGCTCATCGTAAAGGGATTGAGCTTGTCCTGCTCCGGAGGCATGGTGAAGGGTTTGCCGGGCATCACCACGCGCACACGGCTGATATCGGCGTTGACATGATGAACGCTGTCGATGGTCGCGCCGTTTTCGTCGATCAGCGTCAGGTTGGAGTGCCTGCCCATCGCTTCCAGCACAAGCTTTTTCTGTACCTCGTCGCCCATCTCGCTTAAGCACTGGAAGGTAAAGATCAGCACCCGGTCGCAGCCAAGCTGCTCCACGGCGGTCACCCTGGCGCCGGAGAGGTGCTTGCGCAGCAGCATACAGAACACGGGCGGTTCCGCCGGATTCTCCAAATATTGAGCAGTGATCTGCGCACGCGCGGCGTTGGCGTTCGCGCTCAGCAGCAGTTTGTGATTGGCTCCCTGATTCCGCACCAGAAGAAGGAGCAGGTCGCGCTCCGGCTGGTTGACCTTGTCTATACGACCGCCGACCAGCGTTTCCTGAAGCTCGCGCGTTAAAAATGAAAGTGTAAATCCATCCATCGCCGTTTCCTTCCCCCTTTCTGCTCGTTTGAGCGCTTATACCGCGGGTTTTTCGACCAGGATCAGCGGTATATTCATCTCCGCTTCCGTCAGCCCCGCGTGGTTTGACTTCAAATGCGTGGATATGTGGCTGTTTATGATGGTCGCGTCGGAGACGGCAATCGCCAGAAAATCCCCGATGGAGTCCATAAACCTTGTATTCATACTTCCGCTTCCGAACAGTCCGCTTCTGAGCACCTTATCCCGCGGCAGCAGCAGAAAATCCTCGCCGTACGCTTTGCGGAATGCTTTGGGGAAGCGTTTCTTTTCTTCATCCTTCACATAAAACACGGCGGCGCGGCCTTCCAGCGACACGGGCCTGACCAGCATGCTCTGAATATCCGGAGAGTCGCTGATAAAGTAATGTCGGGTGTCGATATGCCCGTGGTCGGCGATCACAATGATCAGGGTATCGGAAAGCTCCCTGCACAGTTCCTCCACGCTCCGGTCGATTGCACGAATTGCTTCTTTCGTCTGCTCGCTTCGGCAGCCCGTTTTGTGCATGATGGCGTCGGGCTGATTCCAGTACGCGTAAACGTACTTTCGGCCCGGCCCGCCGATAATCCCCCGCACCGTATCGAACAGCTCCCGGTGTTCTTTGACACGGATCCCGTCATACGGGGAGACCGTAACCATTGTCCCAATTCCAGCGCGCCTGATGGCCTCATCGATACTTTCATAAGGAAGGTATGTCCGTGCAGCGTGGTATTCCGCCGCCTGCATACCGCCGGAATCCTTTACTGTATTTGGAAACAGTTCTACGATCTGGCCGATTTCCGGGAAATACATGCTCCAGCCAAGCTAGCCGTGCTCGAATGGCGTCAGTCCGGTTTCGACCGACGGCAGCGCGGCCGTCGTAGTCGGCGGGAACACGGAGGAAAGCGTATCGGCAACGTGCCTGCGCAGAAAGCTGTTTTCCGGCAGATGATCAGAAAGCGCTTCCGTACCCATGCCGTCGAACAGCATCAGCAAGACGTTCTTAAATCCCTTGTCCAGATATCTGTCCAAAAGCGGGAGGGATTTATGCCTGCATTCCGCCCCGAACGCGCGCAAAATGGAGTTGGCAATACTCACAATGCTGTGGTCGTAGTCCGGGTACTGCATGGGTTCACCTCCGGCTTGCTGCGCATAACGGTATTATACCATATCTTGCGTCCGAACTATCAGCAAATCACAAAACTGGACAAGGGGAAACCCAAACCGTATAATAACATAAGACTGTTTGCAGGCGAAAGGAAGTGCCCGGATGAAACGTACGGACGGCCGTTTGGCGGCGCAGGCGCGGGAGTGCGCCATTGAGACCGATTTTGTAAAAACGGCGGACGGCAGCTGCCTGATCGCCGTTGGAAATACCAAGGTAATCTGCACCGCCAGCATTGAAGAAAGCGTGCCGCCTTTTCTGCGCGGCAAGGAGCAGGGCTGGGTGACCGCCGAATACGCGATGCTTCCAGCATCCACCGGCACGCGTAAAAAACGCGACGGCCTGAAAAAAGACGGGCGCGGCGTGGAGATCCAGCGGCTGATCGGGCGTTCGCTGCGGCAGGCGGTTGATCTTTCGCTGCTCGGGCCGAGAACCATCACGCTGGACTGCGACGTATTGCAGGCAGACGGCGGTACGCGCACCGCGTCCATCACGGGCGCGTTCGTGGCGCTGACGCTTGCCGTGCAGAAGCTTCTGCAAAACGGGCTTTTGCAGAAGAATCCCATCATCGGGCAGGTCGCTGCCGTGAGCGTGGGCGTGGTGGGCGATCAGCCAATGCTCGACCTATGTTACAGTGAGGATTCCACCGCGCAGACCGATATGAATCTGGTCATGAATCAAAAGGGCGAGTTTATCGAGCTGCAGGGCACAGGCGAGGGCCGCGCGTTTACCGAACGCGAATTGCAGGTGCTTTTGCAATACGGCCGCCAGGGCATTTTGAGCCTGCTGAAAAACCAGCGCGCCGCTTTGAAGGACGTCGCCCATCTGCTGCCGCTGCCGCGTTTGGCCGTCGCCAGCGCCAACGCGCACAAGCTCAAGGAACTTCGAGCGCTGCTTAAGGGCGTTTGCGAGCCGGTCGGCATGCGGGAGCTTGGCGTCATGGAGGACGTCGAAGAAACCGGATCGACGTTTGCGGAAAACGCCGTTTTAAAGGCCGAAGCCGTTATGAAAGCAACCGGACTGCCGGCGCTTGCCGACGACAGCGGCCTCTCCGTGGACGCGCTTTCCGGCGCGCCCGGCGTTTTCAGCGCGCGCTACGCGGGCGAGCACGGGGATGATCAGGCAAACAACGCACTGCTGCTGAAGAACATGGACGGTCAGGAAAACCGCGCCTGCAAGTTCGTCTGCGCGATGGCGCTGGCACTGCCGGCCGCCGAAACCGTCACCGTAACGGGCGAATGTCCGGGCACGCTATTAAACGAACCGCGCGGGACAAGCGGTTTCGGCTACGACCCGCTGTTTCTATTTGAAAACGGCAAAACCTTTGCCGAGCTATCGCAGGCTGAGAAAAACAAGGTCAGCCACCGCGCCAGAGCGACGGAACAAATGCTCGGCGTTCTGCGCGATTTGTTCTGGACATGAGAATCGTCGTCTTTGCGGACACCCATCAGAACACGGCGTTGTTTTCGCAGTCCGTACGGCAGGCGATGGACGACGGTAAAATCGACGTACTCGTCCACTGCGGCGACGGAGTACGCGACTTGGAGACTGTCGAAGGCGCGCTTTTCAAACATAACCCGAACGCCCGCATCTATGCCGTGCGCGGCAACTGCGACCTGACCGCGTTTCAGTATCCGGGCGCCGAAACGGCGACCTTGAACGGCGTGCGTGTCTTAATTACACATGGGCACTTATACCAGGTGAAGCACGGGTTGGGAGCGCTGTCCAAAGCCGCGCGGGATATGGGAATGCGGCTTGTATTCTTTGGCCATACCCATCAGCCGACCGTTAAGGAAAAGCACGGCGTGCTGCTGATCAATCCCGGTTCTCTCGCATCCACGTCCCTTGACGGCAAAGCTTATCTGGAAGTCGTGATTGACGAAAATCAAACGATCTGTGAAAATTTTATCAAACAACGTCGGATACCCGTTGACAATTGAAACCCGGAGTGCTATGATATCCTTGATACCCGACCAGAATACTATGGTATCAAAAGGCAGGTTCTAATGAGGCTATCCACACGCGGCAAATACGGGCTGTACGCCATGCATTATCTGGCGCAGCACGAGCACGACGGCCCCCAAAGCCTGAGCCGCATCGCTACCGCCGGCATCCCCAAGCAGTATCTTGAACAGCTGTTGGGCGGCCTGCGGCGAAACGGCTTGATCCGCTCCGTACGCGGCGTGAACGGCGGTTACCAGATCGCCAAGCCGTCCGCGGAAATCACGGTGCTGGAGATTATCGACGCCATGGAAGGACCTTTGGCACTGAGCGACTGCATCGCAGACGACCGGTGCTGCTCCAAGGCGACCAAATGCCGCGTCCGCGATATGTGGGAGAAGCTCACCAACACTATCAATCATGAACTTGCCAGCGTCTCACTCAAGGATATGCTTTAGACAGCGAGAGGAAACACCATGAACCATAAGATGATTTACCTGGATAACGCGGCGACCACCGCCGTACGCCCCGAGGTGCTGGAGGCGATGCTGCCCTGGTTTACCGAGCATTACGGTAATCCAAGCTCCATCCACACGGCGGGGCGCGAAGCGAAAGTCGCCGTGGAGATTGCCCGCAAACAGGTCGCCGCCGCCATCGGCGCGCAGCCGCATGAGGTTTATTTTACAGGCTGCGGTTCCGAAAGCGATAACTGGGCAATCCGCGGTCTGGCGGACGTCGCCAAGGGCAAGCATATCATCACCAGCGCGATCGAGCATCACGCGGTGCTCCATCCCTGCGAGTTTCTGGAAACGAAAGGCTACGAGGTCACCTATCTGCCGGTGGACGAGTTCGGACGCGTGAGCCCCGAGGCCGTCAAGGACGCGATCCGGGAGGACACCTTCCTGATCACGATCATGACCGCCAACAACGAGATCGGAACGATCCAGCCCATCGCGGAGATCGGCGCGATCGCAAAAGCGGCGGGCGTGGCCTTCCATACCGACGCGGTGCAGGCCGTAGGCGCGATCCCCGTGGACGTCAAGGCTATGAACGTCGATATGCTTTCCATGTCGGCGCACAAGTTCAACGGCCCCAAGGGCGTCGGCGCGCTGTACATCCGCAAAGGCCTACGTGTCTCCCCTTTCATGCTGGGCGGCGCACAGGAGCATAAAAAGCGCGCGGGCACCGAAAACCTGGCTTCGATCGTGGGTATGGGCAAGGCGATCGAGATCGCCGTCGCCGAGATGGAAGAACACGGCAAGGCGTTAAGCAAGCTGCGCGACAAGCTGATCGCGGGCGTTTTGAAAACCATCCCCGACGTACGCCTGAACGGCCACCCCACTGACCGGCTGCCCAACAACTTCAACATGTGCTTCCGTTACATCGAAGGCGAAAGCCTGCTGATGCGGCTGGACCTTGCGGGGATCGAGGGATCGAGCGGTTCGGCCTGCACCAGCGGGAGTTTGGACCCCTCGCACGTGCTTTTGGCCATCGGTCTCCCCCATGAAATCGCCCACGGCAGCCTGCGGCTGACGCTTGGGCTTGACACCACCGAGGAAGATATCGACTACGTACTTGAAAAGCTTCCCGGTATCGTACAGGTTCTGCGGGACATGAGCCCGCTGTATCATTTGGAAAAAGAGAAGGAGAATGCCTGATGTACACTGAGAAAGTGATGGATCATTTTGAACACCCCCGCAACGTGGGTGAAATTGAAAACGCTTCGGGTTCCGGCACGGTTGGCAACGCAAAGTGCGGGGACATCATGAAGATGGATATCAAGGTTGAGGACGGCGTCATCACCGACGCGAAATTCAAAACCTTCGGCTGCTGCGCGGCGGTTGCGACCTCCAGCATGGCGACCGAAATGATTAAAGGCAAAACAATTGAGGAAGCCCTGGCGCTGACCAACAAGCAGGTCATGGACGAACTTGGCGGCTTGCCGCCCGTAAAAGTCCACTGCTCGGTGCTCGCGGAAGAATCCATCCGCGCGGCGCTGGAAGATTATCAGAAAAATCACGCCACGGTAAACGATAACTAAAATCCTTTATGATACTGTGTTGGATTTTCGTTATATTGCGTTTGTAGAAGTCGAAGTAGTAGCAGCGCTACATCAAGACTTTCACAGACGCACGATGACGGAAATACATCCAGCAGCAAACAGGAATTTTAGTTGGCGTTTTCCTGCTTCCCGAAAGGACAGGCTATGCCAGAACTGCACGGCAACCTGGAAGGCATCAAAAACGCGACTCTCAACGAGATCAAATCTATATACGACGAACAAATCCCTTCGGATTCTTTTATACCGTATGAGCTTTTACAAAAGCTCTGCGGTTTTTCCGCGTCTATTAACCGGGAAATAGCGCTGTACATCTCCCGCTACGGCGATATCGCGGACGTCATCATCGGCAGGTCCGACCGGATCGATCTGCCTGATATCCGCTTCCGGCGGAGCACGGCGCGCCTGTCCATGGTACGCTGTGTGCATACACATCCCAAATATTCGGGCGAGCTCAGCGACGTGGATATCTCGGCGCTTTTTACCGTGCGCCTGGACGCGATGTGCGCCGTGGGCGTCAGCCAAAGCGGTGCGCCCACCACGGTGCAGTGCGCGTTTATAGATCCGTTCAAAAGCGACGATGCGACTCTGACGGAGCTTATTCCCGCAAAATCGCTGCCGGATGCAAAATGGCTTGCGCAAATCGAGGACGTAGACCGCGAGTACCGCGCCGCACAAACGACGACCCCTGAAGCAGATACAGAAAAGGCTATTTTGGTGGGTATCGACAACGAGGATTCGCTTGCCGAGCTTTCCATGCTGCTGGAAACGGCAGGCGCGGAAACACTGGATACCGTTTTACAGAAGAGGGATAAACCGGACTCGCAGTACTGCATCGGCAAGGGCAAGGCCGAAGATCTCGCCTTGGACGTGCAAAGCCTGCAGGCAAACCTCGTGGTGTTTGACGAAGAGCTCACCGGCGTGATGCAGCGAAACCTTGAAGAACTTTTACAGGTCAAGGTGATTGACCGCACGGCGCTGATTCTGGATATTTTCGCTCTGCGCGCAAAGACCAGCGAAGGCAAGCTGCAGGTGGAAATGGCGCAGCTCAAGTACCGTTCACAGCGTCTGCTCGGACAGGGTCTGGTGTTAAGCCGTCTTGCCGGCGGCATCGGCACACGCGGCCCCGGCGAAAGCAAGCTGGAGGTCAGCCGCAGGCGCATCCGCGAGCGCACGGCTGATCTGGAGCGTCAGCTCAAGACCCTGGAAAGCCAACGTTCCCTGCGCCGCAAGCGCCGGGAGAAAAACCGCATCCCGATCGTCGCGCTCGTGGGGTATACCAACGCTGGAAAATCCACCCTATTCAACCAATTGACCGGCGCGGACGTCTATGTAAAGGATGCCCTGTTTGCCACGCTTGACAACGTTTCCCGTCCCGTCACGCTTCCCCGGGGCGGACAGGCGCTGCTGATCGACACAGTCGGTTTCATCCACAAGCTCCCCCACGACCTTGTACAGGCGTTTCACGCAACGCTGGAAGAGGCCACGCTCGCGGACGTGATCGTCGTCGTGTCCGACGGCTCCAGTCCCTATCTGCTCAAGCACGTCAAAACCGTGCAGGAAACGCTGGAAAGCCTTGGCGCGGCGGATAAACCGCAGATCCACGTACTCAACAAAGCCGATCTGATGCCGGGCTCCGCGGCGGCCGACCCGGACGCGCTGCGGATCAGCGCGCTTTGCGGCGACGGTCTGGACGCGCTTCTTGAAAGCATTGAAAAAGCGGTGTCGGCCGATTTATACAGCGTCAGCCTGTTCGTTCCCTTCTCCGCCTACCATGTGCTCTCCCGGATACGCAAAGGCGGCGTTATCCGTTCGGAGGACTACCGCGACGACGGAGTCGTCCTCTCTATCGAGGCCGAGCGCAGCCTTGTAAATAGTATCCGCAAAGAAGGGATACGGATACTCGACGACGAAAAGATATAGTTGATTTACAGTAAATTGAAAGGTGTGCGTTCCCGTTGATCGAAAAGGCCGTTTCCGTTATCCTCCTGACCGCTTCGCTGCTCAAGGGCGGTATGGACGCCGCCATGCCGGATAAAAACATCGACGGCACCCTATATCTGGTCAACCGCAGCCAGTTGATCTGCGATTGTTATGTGCCGGAGATCCGGAAAACGAATCTAACAGGCTTGTCCCAGTCGATGCGACCGGACGCCGCAGACGCATTGGAAAGACTGTTTGACGCGGCCAAGGCAGACGGCATCCGCCTTTCCACCGTTTCAGGGTATCGGAGTTATTCCAAACAAAATACCATCTACAATCGCAAAGTAGCGTCCGCGGGTGTGGATGTCGCCGATTCCTACGTAGCGCTTCCCGGCAGCAGCGAGCATCAGCTCGGCCTTGCCATGGACGTTTCGAAAGTATCCTCTTCCAGCCTTACCAGTAAATTCGGTACGACTGCGGAGGGTAAGTGGATCGCGGAAAACGCGCATTTATACGGCTTTATTATCCGTTATCAGGAGGGTATGGAAGAGATCACAGGCTATGCCTATGAGCCCTGGCATATCCGCTACGTTGGTAAGGAATACGCCCAGGCGGTGTACGAGTCGGGACTGCCGCTGGAGCTGTATGTGTCCCTGCACCGCATGGAAGTTTATACATATCTGGCAAAACACGCCGGCGAGGTGCTGCAATGAAACGACTGCTCTCCGTCCTCCTACTTTTGTGCGTCAGCCTGACGATAGGTTTGGCGCTGGCCGAAGCGGAATGGACATTCGAAGTTCCGCTGTCCCTGGTGACAGGCGAATACGCTTTGCTCGTCAACCGGGATCATTTATTGGAAAGCACAGACGTGCCCGCCAACCTTGTCAGGGTCAACCTGCGCAAACGGACCAGCGCCGTGGTGGAAATGGACGCTACGGCAGCCGATGCGCTTGAGACCATGTTCAACGCAGCTTCGAAAGTGACAGAGTTTACGTACAAGGTCAAAGGCTCCGACGGCGAGTGGGAACCTGCAACATTTTCCGATTCCAACGGCCTCAAGCTGATGCTTGACAACGGATACCGTACCTACAATTCGCAAAGCAGCAGTTATAACAATCGCTTGGAACGGCTCGGGTACGACGACGGTTACGTCGCGCCGCCCGGCGCCAGCGAACACCAGACCGGCCTGGCGTGCGACGTTGTGAGCACGACGTACTACAACACGCAGTCCAAACTGAACTCAAGCTTCTATGAAACGCCCGAAGCGCAGTGGATGGAGGAAAACGCCTCCGGATTCGGCTTCATCATCCGCTATCCCGAAGACAAGGAAGACATCACGCAGGTTCCGTACGAACCCTGGCACCTGCGCTACGTGGGCCGGGAAATCGCGGGCTATATCAAAAGCAGGGGCCTGACCCTTGAGGAGTTTACCGACGAGTGGGAAGCGGCTCTTGAATTGTTTTTACAGGACGGCGGCGATATCCAGGCACAACTGCTGCTGGAAAGCACAATGACGCCTGCCGCCGTAACGACCACCATTATGAATGAATACGGCGACGACGGCGACCCCGAAGTCTCCCTTTCGATGTGGTGAGCAGACTTTACAAACCTCGCAAAAGAAGATAAAATGAGTTTGATTCTTTTGCGAGGTGGATTTTATATATGGGCAAAGTGATTGCCATCGCCAATCAAAAGGGCGGCGTCGGGAAAACCACAACGGCAATCAACCTGAGCGCTTGTCTCGCAGAACTTGGAAAAGATATCCTTCTGGTGGATTTCGATCCGCAGGGTAACAGCTCCAGCGGTCTGGGCGTCAAGGCTGAAGATGAGACGGTCTACGAGGCTATCCTCGGCGGCGTGCCGATTACCCGCTGCGTCTTTCCCACGATGCTAAAGTCTCTGCACGTCGTACCATCTGATATCCGGCTAGCCAACGCCGAACCCGCGCTGGTCAACGCCAGGGACCGGGAATATCACCTGAAAAACGCGCTCGCGTCCGTGGTCAACCGCTATGATTACGTATTTATCGATTGTCCCCCGTCGCTGGGCTTGTTGACAGTTAACGCGCTGACGGCCGCACAGCAGCTGCTGGTGCCCATCCAGTGCGAATATTACGCGCTGGAAGGCCTATCTAGCCTGACCTACACCATCGACCTGATCAAGCGCCGTTCCAATCCGGGCCTGGAGATCGAGGGCATGCTGCTGACGATGCTCGACCAGCGCACCAACCTGGGAATCCAGGTTGTGGATACGGTCAAGAAGCATTTTAAGAAGAAGGTGTATGCGACCGCAATTCCGCGCAACGTACGCCTCGGCGAGGCCCCGAGCCACGGTTTGCCGATCCATCTCTACGATCCAAGGAGCCTTGGGGCGGAATCCTACCGTCGGCTTGCCAAAGAGTTCCTGCGCCGCAATCATTAGCACTTATAAGGATAAAGAGGTGTCCCAATGACGAAACCACGGCTGGGAAGAGGCCTGGATATCCTGCTTCCGCAAACCGGAGCCAGCGACGACGACTCGCTTGTGATGGAACTTCCGATATCCCAAATCGATCCCAACCAATCCCAGCCCCGCAAGGCGTTTGACGGCGAAAAGCTCAACGAGCTTGCCGAGAGCATAAGGCAGAAGGGCCTTTTGCAGCCCATTCTGGTTGTCAAGGAAGGGCAGCGCTACCGCATCATCGCGGGCGAGCGCCGCTATCGCGCCAGCCGCCTCGCCGGGCTTTCGACCGTTCCCTGTCTGGTCCGGGATTTTGACGAGGCCCAGCAGCTGGAAGCGGCGCTGATTGAAAATATCCAGCGCGAAGACTTAAACCCCATCGAAGAGGCGCAAGCCATCCAGAGCTTGATCGGCCATTTTGGCTACACGCAGGAGGAAGCCTCGCACAAGCTGCAAAAAAGCAGGCCCGCCGTTTCCAACCAACTGCGATTGCTCTCTCTGCCGGACGCCGTGCAGACCATGATTGTCAGCGGCGATCTATCCGCGGGTCATGCGCGCGTACTGGCCGGCGTATCGCCCGCAAGCCGCCAGGCGGAATTAGCGCATTTATGCGTTCTGCACGCCTACTCCGTACGCAAGCTTGAGCAACTAGCCAAGCAGCCGGTGCAATCGACCCGCGCTTCCGCCAAATCAGCACCGCTATCCAATGAGCTTGCCGGGTTTAAAGAGTCGCTTAGGGAAAGTGTCGGCGTTAAAACGGAAATCCTCGGGAACAAAAACAAGGGGAAGATCGTCTTTACTTATAGCAGCGGCGATGAACTCCAGCACCTTTACGATGTGTTTTCCAAAATCAACCATACGCTTGATCAAACCGGAAAGGGCAGGTAAGAAAGATGACTGCACTGAAGAAACGCAAAAAGGATCCGTACAAGATTTTTGTCCGGATTACCATTGCCCTCGCGGTGGTCGCGGTGGTCAGCCTTGCGATATTCCTTGTCACCAACGCATGGGTCGACGCCGATTACCGCGCCGTTGTGGAAGATATCCACCAGCAGAACATCGCCGATGAACAGGCCTTCAATATGGCGCTGGACGCGGAGCGCGCGAGCGCCGCGCAGGACGAGGTGACCGACGTCACGACCGAGGTTGATCTTCCGACCTGGAAAACGACGATCGGTGATACCAACTGGCGCATTGAGGATGAAGGCACAGCCGGTCTGGAAAACACCTACACGATCACCGTTAGCAATTCCGCCCTTTGCGAGGGCGGGCTGATGCTGGTCAATCCCTGGCATTCCGTGCCCGATTATTTCTCCACAGACGACCTGATCGGTGTCGGGACCGCAAGCCGCTACAATATTCCCGTGCAGGATTCCACCGTCGTCATCTTCCCAAGCGCATTTACGGCGCTGGAAGCGATGGTTAACGACGCCACCGCAGCCGGGATGAATGATTACATCGTCCGCGAGGCGTTCCGTTCCAACGAGACGCAGACGGATCTGTTCACCGCGCAGATGGACAGACTATCCAGCAAGTATTCAGGCAACATCCTGATCGAGGAAACCAAAAAGACCGTCAACTACCCCGGCACCAGCGAATATCAGACGGGTCTTTCGTTCCGGCTGGGGCTGTATAACAAGGAAGATCCCGCGGTAGCCAAACAGAAGTTCCAGGAAACCGATCAGGGTAAGTGGATCACCGACAACAGCTGGAAGTACGGCATCATCTTCCGTTTCCCGTCGGACAATTACCCCACCTCCCAGTGGGAAGATAAATCCTATTTGACCGGCGTATCCATCCACCTGGATCTGTACCGCTATGTCGGCGTCCCGCACGCGGCCGCCATGAAGATTCTGGGCTATTGCCTGGAAGAATATGTGGAATTCCTGATGGAACACCCGCATATCTCGATCTATGAAAACGACGTACTGCGCTATGAGATCGTCCGCATCAACGTAAACGATCAAACCGCCTACGACCTCCCCGTGACGAGCCTCTCCAGCGATTATCAGGCGAGCATCGACAATATGGGCGCGGTCGTCATGGCGTACACCTACGGATTTTAGAACATCAACACAATCAAAAAGCCACCGCATTTGCGGTGGCTTTTTGATTGTGCGGATTTACTGAATATCGATGGTCGCGCCGACTTCGGCAAACTTTTCCTTGATCTTCTCGGCTTCTTCCTTGGAGACGCCTTCCTTGAGGGTCTTGGGAGCGCCTTCGACGATGTCCTTGGCTTCCTTCAGGCCCAGGCCGCTGACGACCTCGCGGACCGCTTTGATAACCTTGATTTTCTCGGAGCCGGCTTCTTTGAGCACGACGTCGAACTCGGTCTTTTCTTCCGCGGCCGCGGCACCGCCGCCCGCAGCAGGAGCCGCCACGACGGCTGCCGCCGCCGATACGCCGAACTTCTCTTCCAGGGCCTTGACCAGATCGTTGAGCTCAAGAACTGTCATTTTTTCAATTTCCGCAATAAACTCTTCATGTGTCATGATAATTTCCTCCCATTCATCTTATCTGATTGATTGTTTAGTTGGCTTCCGCCTGTTTTTTGGCGATCGCGTCCAGCACGCGGACAAAGCCGCCGATACCGGATTGCAGGCTGCCCAGCATGCGAGCGAGCAGTTCGTTCCTGGACGGGGTCTTGGCCAGTTCTTCCACCATGGCGGCAGTGATCACATCGCTGCCCATCAGGCCGGCTTTCACATCCAGAAACTTGATCTTGGATTTGGTCTTGAACTCCGATACCACTTTGGCGGGCGATACGACGTCGTTCATGCCGAACGCAAACGCAGACGGGCCTTTGAGCGCATCATCCAGACCTTCGATCTTGCACTCCGCAAGCGCACGGCGTACCAGCGTGTTTTTCAGCACGCAGTACTCAACGCCCGCTTCGCGGAACATCGCGCGCAGTTCGTTGACCTGCTCCACGGTGATCCCCATGTAATCGACGATCACAACGGATTGCGCGGCGTCAAACTTCTGTTTGATCGCTTCGACCGTTTCCTTCTTCAGCTCGAGGTTCTTGCTCATTCCTTGGCACCTCCTTTTGAAACATTGGGTGATTTCAAAAAGAATACCCTTGCAGGCGCAAGGGCGAAAATACATTCGCAAGGGATTTCTCCCGCCTTACACCTCGGCGAGAGAAGCGTTGCTTCTTTATGGCGTAGCCACTCGCTGTCTTCGGCATAGGTTTCCTGATGAAACAAATGCATTATATAGGGTTGTCGGGGATTTGTCAACGGGTATCGCGCAAATTAGCTCCGGTGCGAAAGGACGTCCTTTTCATATTGCATTACGGTTTTAAACCACGCGTCTTCGTCCGGTACGGCTTCGCGGCGGCAGAACTCGGCCCACACCGCGCCGACCGGCGCCATCTTCAGGGCTTCCTGTCTTGCCATGAGTTCCGTCCATTGCCCGTTATCCTGTAAGGCTTTGAATGCCTTATGCGGCGTCAGCAGCGCCGTTAAAAGTGCCTTTTGCATGTTGCGCGTGCCGATAATCCACGCCGCAACGCGGTTGATGGACGCGTCGAAGAAATCAAGTCCGATCATGGCTTTATCCAGCGCGTCGTTGCGCACGAGCTCGGTTGCGATCTCCCTGAGTTCGTCGTCCAGCCGCACGACGTGGTCCGAATCCCAGCGCACGGGGCGGGTTACATGCAGCGGAATGCGGTCGAAGGTGCAAAGCATCGCGGGGATTTTATCGCTGATGACCTCGGTCGGATGGTAATGCCCGCTGTCCATCAGATCATATATACCTTCATGCGTAGCGGCGTAACCGAGGTAGAACTCCGACGAGCCCACCGTATACGCCTCCACGCCGATACCAAACACCTTGCTCTCCACGCAATCGATCACGCCTGGGAGCTTCTGTGCAAAGATCTCGTCCAGGCTCTTTTTCAGAGTCAGGCGCGGCGTCAGGCGATCGGCGGGCACGTCCTTAAAGCCGTCGGGAATCCACACGTTGCAAAGGCAATGCGTGCCCAGTTCTTTGGCAAAGTACTGGGCGATTTTACGGCATGCGATACCGTGCCTTACCCAGAACCTGCGCGCCTCTTCGTTGGGAGACGACAGCGTCAAACCGCCTTTGACCATGGGATGGCTGAAAAAGGTCGGGTTGAAGTCGATGCCCAGATTGTTCTTTTTGGCGAACGCGACCCATTTTTCAAAGTGCTTGGGCTCAAGCTGATCGCGGTCCGCCTTTTCCCCCTCTTCGAAGATGGCATAGCACGCATGCAGGTTGATACGCTTCTTCCCACCGATGAGCGATATGGCTTTTTCGAAATCCGCCATCAGCTCGTCCGGCGTCCGCGCCTTTCCGACATAATTCCCGGTCGCCTGGATGCCGCCGGACAGCGCTTCGCCAGTGGATTCAAACCCGCCGACGTCGTCGCCCTGCCAGCAGTGGATGCTGATGGGCGTTTGCTGCAAAGTGCGGATCGCCGCTTCGGCGTCCACGCCAATCGCCCCGTATGTCTCTTTCGCCAGTTCAAATAGACCGTTCATGTCTTTTCCTCCGTCATTATGAATATTTCTGAATATCAAAACTTTCGGCAATCAAGCGCCGCGCCGACGCCAGATTTTCCAGTTCTCCGCCTGCGATCATCTGCGCGATCAGGTTGCCAAGCGCCGTTCCTTCCGTCGGGCCCGCGTACACGGGCAGACCCGTCACATCGGCCGTCAGGCGGTTGAGCGTAATGTTCCGGCTGCCTCCGCCCACGATGTTGACGGACGTGAACGTTTTCCCCGTCAGGGTTTCGATCTTTTCAATACTGTCGCGGTAGCACATCGCCAGGCTTAAAAGCACCGCGCGGTACAGGTCGCCATCTTCCGCGGGAGCCGGCGCGCCCTGTTCCTGCAAAGCGCCGCGCACTTCGTCCGCCATGCTTTCGGGCGCCAGAAAGCGGTTGTCCGTCGCGTCCACATAGCAATCATAGTCCGACGCGGCGGCAAGCTCCGCGATTTCGTCATAGCTGATCCCGCCGCCGATCTCCTTGCGGATGCGCTGCAGCATCCACATCCCCATGATATTCATCAGGTAGCGCGTCGTGCCGTTATAGCCCATTTCGTTGGAAAATCCCTGGGCAAGGCTCTGCAAATCGGTCTGCGGTTTCGTAAGCTCGGTACCCAGCAGGCTCCATGTGCCGCTGGATAAAAACACGGCGCGGTCATCCTTGGCGGGCACAGCCATGTACGCCGACCCCGTATCATGCGTGGCAGGCAGGATCACCGTCGTATCAAACCCCAGGGTTTTCACATACTCCGGTTTCAGCGTTCCAAGCACCGTTCCTGCCTTGACGACAGGCGTTTGAAACCACCGCTCCGGCAGGCCCGCGGCGCGGATCGCATCCCAGGACCAATCCCTGGTCTGCGCGTCCAGCAGCGCGCCCGTGGACAGGTTGGTTTCCTCGTGCGCCTTCTTCCCCGTCAGGCAGAAGCTGAGGTACTCGGGAATCAGCAGAAAATCGGCGACCGTATCACCATACTCCGGATGTTCCTTCAGCGCCGCCATCAACTGATATATGGTGTTGAACGGCTGTTTGGCGATGCCGGTTTTTTGATATAGTTCGGCAAACGGCATGGTTTGTTCTAAAACCGCATCCATGCCCTCGGTGCGGGTGTCGCGGTAGGCGATGATTTCGCCGACGCGCTCTCCCTGCGCGTCCAATAGCGCAAAATCCACGCCCCAGGTGTCGATCCCCATGCTTTTGGGGTGCACGCCGCGTTTTCCGCACTCCGCAAGTCCATTGAGCACATGCTCAAACAGCGCTTCGGCGTCCCAGCAAAGATGATCGCCCTGCTGGCAGGCGTTGTTTTCAAAGCGGTATATCTCTTCGGTTTTCAGCTTTCCATGCTCGATACAGCCCAGGATATGCCTTCCGCTCGACGCGCCGATATCTACGGCAAGGTAGTATGTCTGATCCGTTTTAGCGCTTTTCAATAGCCTTCGCTCCTCAATATGTGTATGCATTAAAATCAATGACCGGCCGTTCGACCGATCAATGATATTAGCGTTTACAGGGTTTATTCGGCCTCGAATTCGTCCTTGCTGGCACCGCAAACCGGGCATACCCAGTCTTCGGGAAGGTCTTCCCATTTGGTGCCGGCGGCGACGCCGTTGTCCGGGTCTCCCGCGGCTTCGTCATAAACGTATCCGCAAACAGTGCAAGTGTATTTTTTCATGCTTATCCCTCCGGTTTTTCTCCGCGAAAGCGGAATTTAATCAAACATTTATTTCGCCGTCGGGATCGTTTTTCCCTCTTTTTTAACCGCAATATTTCCTTATCTTTTCATGATTTCTATCGCTTTTTCGGGGCACAGTTCATGACAACAAAAACAAGAGATACATCCCTTTTTGGGGATGAACGCAACCTTGTCGGTGATCGTGATGATATGCTTGGGGCAACCCTCCATGCATTTTCCGCATCCGACGCATTTTTCACGTATCACTTTGGGCCTGGTAGAGGTTCTCCCCCACAGCAAGCGCCCGATTCCGCCGCCGGAGCGCGTTCTGTTCCTGTCCACATAGCTGTCCGGCATTTGAAACGCGGGCTCGGCGGGTAAAACCGCGTCGCCGGTCGTCCGCACCGCTTTGAGATCGACCAGCCCGCGCTTTCTCGCAAGCTGGATGGTACGCACCATGTGCGGATTGATATTGATCAGCTTGGCGCAAACCTCGTCGGCGGCGTACGCGTTTTTCGAAGCGAGGGTCATCCCCATGTGCCGCACCGTACCGCCGCTTGGGCCGTTTCCCTCCATGCAGTCGATCGCGTCCACGAGGTTGAGCTGCGGTTTGACCGTCTCGTGCAAATCAAGGATCAGCTTGGTAAACGGCTCGATAGTCGCTCTCGTGCAGTGGTATTCCGCCTTCTTGATGCCGGGGACGCTTCCGAACATATTCTTGACCGCCGCCGTCATCAGCATCAGCGCGTGGGTTTTAAGCTTGGCGCAATTGATGATATAGTCGGCTTCCAGTACCGGTGAAATGATCAGAAATCCGTTTTTCTTCCGGCTGGACGTATCGAAATTCAGCGTTAGGATATCCGAAAGCGCCGTGAAGCCGCAGGCGTCGTATGTTTTGCGCAGCGTGCGTTCGCTGTACAGGCCGCCGGAGCTGTCCGCAAGTACAATCTCCTTCACGCCCATCTCCCGCAGGCGTTTGGCAACGGCCCGGAGAAATACGGGGTGCGTCGTCGTGGCGCCTGCCGGCTCTTTAGCCAGAAGCATGTTGGGTTTGAGCAGCACCCGCATGTCGGACGTCAGGTCCTTTTCAACGTCCAGCGCTTCAAAATGCCTGCAGACAGCAGCATAGACCAAATCCAGTTCATAGGCGTTTGCTTTGTACACGGAAACATTGGTCAAGCGGAACATCCATCCTTCCAATATATTAAGTGTTTTGGGTGTATTCGGTGTACGGCCGGCGTTCCCCTGCATTGTTGCATGTATGACGAGTTTACGGTATAATCATCATGTTTTATTCTGCAATCATTTCCGGAGGAAAACTCGTGAAAAAAGGAACCGTTTGGATCATCGGCGGCTCCAGCGGCCTTGGGCTTGCCACAGCAAAAGCGTTTGAGGCGGACGGCTGGCTGGTGATATCCGGCGCACGCTCGTTCGACGGGCAAGCGCAGGGCGGCGGGATCCGCGAACTGCACCTGGACGTAACGGACGCGCAGAGCCGCAGCGCGTTTGTAAACCGCGCCTTTGCACTCTCACAGCGTGTGGACGCGCTGGTTTACTGCGCGGCAATCCTGATCCTTTCCCCCTGTGAACTGACGTCGCACGACGAATATTCCCGCGTTATGCAGACGAACTTCCTGGGGATGACGGCGTTTGTTTCCGAGGTTCTTCCCACCATGCGCAAACAAAAGAGCGGAAAGATCGTGCTGTTCTCCTCAATCAACGGTCTTCTTGGCATCCCCTTCCAAAGCGCGTACGTGGCATCCAAGCACGCCGTGGAAGGCTACGCCGAATGCCTGGCGATGGAATGCGGGGACATGGGCATCCAGGTATCGCTGATCGAGCCCGGAGACCACGCGGGCGGCAGCCAAAAAACCCGATTGTCCGCTTCACTCGACGCCGCGTCGCCCTACCGGGCGTCGTTTCAGTCCGCCGTCGCACAGATCCGGGACGACGAGGCCAGCGGGCGGCCCCCGGATAAGCTCGCCCGGGCCGTACTGCGCAACGTAAACCGCAAACGAATGCGCTTCCGCGTCCGCGTCGCAAAAGCGGACCAGAAAGCGGCCGTTATCCTGCACGACGCTTTGCCCTCAAAGACCAATATGAAAATCCTGCGCAATTATTACGGAAAGAAGGGATGACCATCTTACCCGTTCACGACATTAAAAAGAACAGCGATTTGCTTCGGTCCAATAAAACGCTGAAAAACCTATATGATATCATCGCAAAATACGATGATACGGAAGCCGCCGCGTGGCTGGAGGACGGCGAGATTAAAAGCCTGTCCTACGCGGACTATATCAGGATGACAAAGAATTACGCTTCGTATCTTCGCAAAACGCTCGACGCGAAGCCGGATTCCTATATCGTGATCTCCATTGATACCTGCAAGGAATGGTTCCCGGTTTTCTGGGGCGTGATCCAGGCAGGGTACAACGCACTTTTGGTGGACGTAAACCTGTCCGACGAGATGGTGAATTTCCAGATCAAGCAGGCGGGCGCCAAGGCGATCATCACCACCGCGCCGCGCCCCGCGCTCGACCCTTCTGTACACTATATCGACGCCTACGCGCTGTTTCAGGCGCCGGAAGCGGATGATTTCATCGCCGGAAAATGGGGCGATCATGCCGCGCTGTGCACCAGCGGCACCACGGGCACGAGCCGGATCTTTGATTATAACGGCGAAGCCATCGTCGAACAGGTGCTGTCATCGGAGATCTTGTCCCACAGCCTCAAGCGCGCTGTTGCCAATAAAAACTTCCGTTCCTTCGCGTTTCTGCCATACCACCATGTGTTCGGCTTTATCGTCAACCTGATGTGGAGCTGCTTTTTGGGCTACTCCAACGTGTATCCGCTGAACCGCACCCCGCAGGTAATTTTGGAAACCGCGCAGAAATGCCAGCCCCAGCTTTTGATCACCGTGCCGCTGGTCGCCAACAACTTCTGCACGGGCCTTCAAAAGAAGCTCGCCAAGGAGAGCGCCGTCAAGCGCACCCTGTTCCATACGATGAAAGCCCTGAGCCTCGGTATACAGAGGATCGCGCCCGATTTCGGGCTGAAGATCGCCGAAAAGGTCTTTTTCGGCAGCCTGACATCCAGACTCCTGGGTTCCAATATTTCCTGTATCATCCTGGGCGGCAGCTATACGCCGATGGAGCACTTGAAGCTTTTAAACGCCGTCGGCTACTATACCATTTGCGGGTTCGGCATGACGGAAACCGCCATTACGAGCGTGGAAACCAGCATGAATCTGCACAAGCGCATCTCCGGCTCCGTAGGCAAGCCCCTGAGCAACGTGGAATACCGCGTCAAGCCCAGCGACGGTCATGGCCGCCGTGGAGAAATGTTCATCCGCGGCAAGAGCCTGCACACGGGCCGCCTGGTGGACGGCAAGCGCATGTCGGCTGATACCATCGACGGCGGCTGGTACCCCACCGGCGACGTGGTACGTTTGGAGCGCGGCGACCGCATGTTTGTGGAAGGCCGCGTCAAGGACGTCATCATCAACGAATCGGGTGAAAACGTATATCCCGACGAGCTGGACAACGTTTTTTCCGCAATGGCGGGCGTTGAACAGTCTACGGTGCTTGGCGTGATTAAACCCGGCAAGAACCAGAAGTATGAAGACATCGTGCTGGTCATGAACGTCGGCGCGGCTTACAAGGACGACGATTATCTGGAAACCCTGATGCAGGAGATCAACGCGCGCAACGCAAAGCTGCCCACGCTCAAGCGTCTCTCCCGTGTGATCGTCACCCCGGAACCTCTGCCGCTGGTCAACGGCATCAAGGTCAAGCGCTTTGCGCTCAAGGCCCTGATTGAAGAAAGCAAGCTTGCCTACCGCGACCTGCGCATGAACGCGTCCAAGGTCGTGATCACCGAAGCGCCCAAGGAAGTGGTCGCCCGCGAGGTACAGCCAAGCGATCTGCAGCTTGAGGAGATCAAGCAAAAGGTGCGCGCCCTGTACTCCGAAGCGCTGGATATCGACGAAACGGCGATCGGCGACGATCAGCACTTCATCGACGATCTGGACGGCGACAGCCTGCAGGTGCTCTCGGCGGCGCTGAAAACCGAGGAACAGTTCTCCATCACCATTCCGGTGGAAGAGTACGGCCAGTGCACGACGGTCAACGACATGTCCGCGCTGATCTACGCCAAGCTTAACGGGCGTACCGCCTATGAAAAACAGACCCAGCCGGACGAAGCCATTCAGCCCATCGAACGGTTTGAGGACGCCCCGGAGTTTATCGCGTTCCAGAAGCGCATCGACAGCCTGGACGAACTTGGCGGCGTGAACCCCTACTTTGTCTGCCACGAATCTCCGCTGCGCGACACAAGCATTATGGACGGACGCGAAGCGCTGAACTTCGGTTCGTACAATTACGCGGGCATGAGCGGCAGGCCGGAAGTCATGCAGGCCGCCAAGGACGCGATCGACAAATACGGTACCAGCGACAGCGGAAGCCGCCTGCTCGCCGGGGAAAAAGAACTCAACATCGAACTGGAAAAGGAGATCGCCGACTGGAAGCACACCGAGGACGCGCTGGTGCTTGTCGGCGGGCACTCCACCAACGTTACCTTCGTTGGCAACTTCTGCGACCAGAACGACCTGATTTTATACGACGTGCTGGCCCATAACTCCATCGAGCAGGGCTGCCGGTTGAGCCGCGCGACCACCAAGCCGTTCCCTCACAACGATTCCGAGGCTTTGGAACGCATCTTGCGCGTGCAGCGCGAGCGCTACGCAAAAGTGCTGATCATCATCGAAGGCGCGTATTCCATGGACGGCGACATCGCCGACGTGCCCGCCTTCGTAGAGGTCAAGAAAAAATACGGTTGTTTCCTGCTGGTGGACGAAGCGCACTCGACCTGCGTAATCGGTAAAACCGGCGGCGGCGTGGACGAATACTTCGGCCTCGCGCCAGACGATATCGACATCAAGATGGGTACGCTATCCAAAGGGCTTGGCACCTGCGGCGGGTATCTGGCGGGATCGAAAGCGCTGATCACCTACCTGCGCTACAACCTGCCGGGCTTTGTATTCAGCGTAGGCATCTCGCCCGCGCTTGCCGGCGCGACGCTTGAAAGCATCCGGCAGATCCGCAAACATCCGCAAATCATGAAAAACATGAAGCGCAACATTGATTTCTTCGTCGCCGAGGCGAAGAAGCGCAATCTGGATATCTGCCTCGCGGGTCATTCGGCGATCATCCCAGTGCTGGTCGGTCAGGATGAACACGCGTTCTTCCTCTCCAACAAGATGCGCGAAAACGGCGTATTTGTACCCCCGGCCGTATACCCCGCCGTGCCCAAAAACAAGGCGCGCCTGCGTTTCTGCGTGATCAGCGAGCACAAGCCCGAGCAGATCACACAGGCGCTGGATACGTTGATGAAGATCGCCGAGGAAACCGGTATCAAGCTGCCGTCTCCGCAATAAGCTTATTAAAAAAGAACGCTCCGACCGGAGCGTTCTTTTTTATTTCTGTTAAATCGTGTTTCCAAGAAGCAGACCGTCCACCAGCTTTACTGCCCGGGTTAACCGCTGCTCGTAGTTGCCCGACAGGATGACGATCTTTTCGCCGAAGCCCTGCTCCCTGTACATGGAAAGCAGCCGGTCGCTGAGCATAATGCGCCGCTCCTGATCACCGTTTAAGCGCTGGCCGTCGTCCACCCAGCGTACGTCCGGCAATAGAAACAGCACCATATCATACTTGGCGGGGTCGATATACGCTTCCACCAATTCGTTGCGCTGACCCAAAAACAGTTCCGAAAAGTAATCCGTATAGGTCGCGTCCGTATCGAAAAAGCAAACCCGGTTGGCCGAGCGCAGGGCGTGGTAGTCCTGCTCGTACTGGAGATGCGCAATGCGGGAAAAATCCGTATCGGTGAAGATGCTCTCGTCGTTGCCAAGGTAATCCCGCGCGTAGTAGCGGCCGACCTCCTCGGACCAGGAGGTGTTGTAGAGCTTGGCCATGCATTTGGTCAGCGTCGTTTTGCCGCAGCTTTCCGTGCCCGCGATGAGCACCTTCTTGGCAAAAAACGGCCTCGCGGAACCCAGAATGTAATCCCAGTTACCCAGGATATCGTTGCGGATGTCCGTTGCGGAGATCGGATAGCGCGTACGCTTTGGATCGAATATCTCCACGGCGGATTCAGGGAAGTGCCGCTTGAGCATCGCTTCAAACTTGACGTCGCCCGCAAAAAACGCGTCGATATGTTCGGGGACGACGTTTCGCATCTCCTTGCACCACTCGTCCCAGCCGGACGGGTAACGCGGAATAAAGTTTTCATTGAGCACGCGCACCTTGATATGTTCGATATCCTGCACCTGCTGGGAAATCCACTGTTTGCGCAGCTGATAGGTAATGATCGGCTGGCCCGCCCGGCGGCAGATGTCGATGGTCTCTTGCTCGTTATCGGATAACACCACGATCAGCTTTTCGCAGCGCGTGGACGCCTCGATGATCTGGTACAAGTGACCCCTGTGCGGCGGGCAGAAGCGCCCGAAATACACGCCGATCTTATACACGCAAAGTCCCCCTCTGCCGTTTAGATGAGCATAAGTATATCCGGTTTTTCAGCCGATGACAAGACGAATGCTATATCCGGTATTGCTGTGCGTCAAGCTTCGGTGCGTTTTGCAGCAGATATTTTTCCGCGTCCGCGTTCCAAAGTCCGCCGGTCTTGGCGCAAAGCGATGCAAGCTTTTGAAACAGCGGTTCGGTCTTTCCCTTCTCCGCGAAATCCTCGATTGCCGTCAGCGGCAGGCTGATGTGCGTGTACAGCAGCTTTTTGCCGCCGGGTACGTGCGGAAGGTCTAAAATGGTTTCTTTCGCCGCGTCCAGTCCGCCGATGTGCGTAACCAGAATGGCGGGCGTGATACGCCCTTCGCCGGCCAGTTTCAGCGCTTCGCGCATGTCCTCAGTATTGCCGCCGGAAGTGCCAACGATATGCGTTTGGTTGTAATGCACATTGTAGAAGTTGAACGGCGCGGTGAATTTTGTATCGGTCGGTCCGGCGAAAAAGTTCAGGCAGCCGTCATACCCCAGGATCGCGTCGCCCTGCGCAACCACCGCCGGAACAGGCGCAAAGATGTAGACCTCGTCGTAACCGTCCTTGCCGGAGATTTTCTTCAGCTCCGCCACGGGATCGTCCATCCATTTGGTGTTCAGGTAAATCAGCTGCACGCCGTTCTTGGCGGCTTCGCTCTCGGATAAAATTTCCTTTGCGTGGGAAAGCCTTGCGTCGTCGATATCGGTGACGACGATCTTCCCCGGCTTCCGGTCGCGGTGTACCAGGTAATCGATCATCGCAAGGCCCATCGGCCCCGCGCCCGCCAGAATCGCGGCCATGCCGCCCGCTTTGATATCCATATCGTGGGTGTACTCGCCCTGCGTGGTATGGTAGCAAGCGTGCACCGCTCCAACTACACAGGAAAGCGGCTCGGACAGCGACGCGCCGAAAAACGCGTCCCCCGTAAACGGCAGCAAGTTGCCCTGCTCGATATAGCGGGCAGGGATAATGCTGTACGTCGAGTCGCCGCCGATGTACGGAAAGGTATAGCCGGCAGCATCGTAGGTGCCTTTGAGCGCGGGCTGCAGCGATACGCGTTCGCCCGGTTTATACTGGCCCACATACTTTTTCCCGACTTCCACGATTTCAGCGGAAAATTCGTGCCCGACGATCACGGGATTGTTCGCTACGTCGTTGGGAACGCGCTTGTGCGCGCTTCCCTGCTTGGCAGCCTTGTAGGTGGACATGCAAATGGAGTCCGAGACAATTTTGATGAGAATTTCATCATCTTTGATTTCGGGAAGCTCGAAGCTTTCCAACCGGAGATCGTTTTCTCCGTAAAGTCTTAACGCGGTTGTCAGCATTTTAGTCATCCTTTCGCCGCTTTTGAAAAATATGCTATGCGGTCTTTGAGTTCCGGGAATGTCGCAATGGTTTTTACAGAAAACAAACCGTCGTTCAGGTCTTTGGTCGCGAGCCGCTCGTGGCCGATCAGCGCCCAGGCCGCGTCCGCCAGATGCTTGTACTCCGGCAGTTCCAGCTGCTTGCAGATGAAGGACTGGAACGGCGTGTTGATATCCTCGCCCGAGATCTGGAACAGGTCCTGCTCTCGGCATAGCCGCATGATGCGCGTAAGCTGGCCGGAGCTGTTGCGGGTCGGCATGAAGGTGACGGCGTTGAAGCCCGCCTGTTTGAGCCAAGCGATCAGGTCGTCCAAAAACGCGTCCTCGAATACCTGCGCCTTTTTATCGCCCGTTACGCTTTGCCCGACGTCGCCCAGATAGGCGTAAGCCGAAACCGCGCCGATGGACTTGACGAACGAGACGAACTCCAGGATATGCGGGCACTCGTCCGTCGCGTCGATGTAGAATCTCTCCACCAGATGGCTTTTAAACACGCCCAGCAGGCGGTAATCGTAGTACTGATCGTCCGTTTTGAGCAGAATGTCGCGTGTACCGCCCTTTGCTTCGATGCCGTATTGATCCTTCAGCAGCGCGAGCATCGCGTCGCCCGGCGCGGCTTGCATAAGCGCTTTTTTTGAAAGCGCGTACAGGATGTGCCTTTCGGTGACCGATCCCCCGTCCTGCGCCTGGCTGAGCGGGCGGATGTCCTTGTCATAATCAAGCCGCAGCGCGGGATTATCGCACAGGCTGTTGAGCCTTTCGACCATCAAGCGGTTGCGCTGTTCGCGTTTCTCCCGGTATGGCTTGAGCCATGCGTCCGCTTTATCGATATTCTGGTGCGGGATGCCGTGGCAGGCGACGTACGCCACGCCGGTCTGATCCGGGTTGTTGAGGCGGATTGTTTCAAACGGCGTTCCCTGCATGCCGCAGCGGCATTCAAAGCCGTTGGTCACGCTGATACCGATGCGTTTGCCCGCTTCCAGAAACTCCTTGGCTCCCGAAACCGAATCGTGATCCATAATTCCCGCGGTCGCCAGTCCGTTCATCCAGGCGTAGTACGCCGCGGACGCCGGCGAATACGGCGAAAAGGAATAGGTGGTGTGGATATGGTTGTTCACAAACGCCGTGCGCTCCGGTTTTAACGTTTGCTCCTGTAAAAGCGCGTGTAGGTCCTCCAGGCGTTCTTTTGCGGTGTCGGCGTTGAGCTTTTTGATAACTGTCATTCGTTCTCCCATCAGTTGAGCATAACCTGTCCGCCGGTGACCGGCAAGGCCTGCCCGGTTTCGTACTGCTGCTCAACAAGGTAAACTATGGCTTTGGCTACGTCGGCTTCCGTGCAGCCGCGCTCCAGCGGTACTTTGGCTTCGTAGAAGCGGCGGACGTCCGCAACGGTCTTAGCGCCTGGCACTTTGCCCGCGTCCAGATACTGCTTGAACAGCCCGCGTTCGGGATCGCTCCACAGGGGTCCGTCGAGCAGATTGCCGGGACATACGGCGTTGACCTTGACGCCGAACGGCGCAAGCTCAAGCGCGAAGCTCTGCGTCAGCCCGATGCCGCCGAACTTGCTGCCCGCGTAGGCGAAATTCGCCTTGCTGCCCTCCAAGCCGCTTTTGGAATTGATTTCGATAATATCGGCCATATACTCCGGATCCGCCGCGCGCTGCAATTTCATGACGGCGGACGCGTATTTGGCGCACAGGTAATAGCCCGTGTAATTGACCTTCGTCACTTTCTCAAATTGCTCAAGCGTCAGCATCGAAAGATCGCCGGAGATCACGATACCGGCGCAGGAGATCATCACGTCCAGTCCCCCGTACTGTGCGACGGCTTCGTTCACCATCTGCTTGACGGACGTTTCCTCGGCGACGTTGGCTTGTACGGCGATCGCCGCGCCTTCGCCGTGCGTTTCGCACAGGGAAGCAGCAACGGCTTTAGCGCCATGCAAATTCATATCGGCGGCGATCACGTACCCGCCCTGTGCGGCAACCGCGCGGGCGATCCCTTCGCCAAAGCCCTGTGCCGCGCCGGTGACGATGCAGATCTTGCCGTCCAGCCGCAGGGCGTTGCCGGCGGAGAACGCCACCTTCTGGCGATAGTTTTCCACTTCCCACTGGAGGATGAAGTTCGTGAAATCATCCGTCAGCGCCAGCGGTCCACCGTAGCCGTTGGTGTAATACGTAATTTTCGCGGCGTCCAGAAACAGGGAAAGCGCCGTATCGGCTTCCTTTTTGGTTTTCCCCATCGAGAATACGCCGGTGCCGTGCATGACGGCGATCTTGGGGGCGTATCCGTTCTTTTCCACAAACGAGCCGAACGCCGTTTGCACGTCGCTTCCTGGTTCGAGCTCCAGGATCGCCGCCTTGCAATACACAATTTGATCGGGGTTAAAGGGCTTGCGGACGGCTTCCATCGGCAGGTTCAATACCGCATCCGAGCGATGGAACACTACGCAGGCCTTGCCCGCGTGTTTGCGGTACAGCATGCGCAGGGTTGGCGCGGCGGACAGCGCGGTCTCCGGCATAGCCTGCGGGGTGAAATCTTCAAGCACACCAGCCTTTTGCCCGATGGTCTCCATGACGCGCTCCATCAGCGCATCGATCTCTTCCACCATATCCGCCGCGACGATCACGCCATGGTTTTGCATAAACAGGATGTTGGGCACGGTGCCGTTCACCCGTTTCTGGGTTTCAAACAAATCGTAGCATGTTTTGGCCAGGGTATAGCCCGGCTTGGTCAGCGGCACCCAAACCGCGTCGTTGCCGAACAGTTCCTCGCAATACGCTTTGCCCTTGGTCGCGCAGGTCAATCCGTTGACCAGCGCCGGGTGCAGGTGCAGCACAAAGGTCTGCGGAAACAGCCCGTGCAGCATGCATTCCACGCTCGGGCGCATGCTCTCGCCGGGCAGTCGCGCGTCCATCATGTCCAGCAGGGCTTCGGCTTCGCGCTGCTTGTCTTCCTTTGGATAGGGTTTGACAAACATCACGGAGATCTTCCCCATATCCATCTTCACAAAACCCGGCTCTTCAATATTGGATAATCTGGTGCCGGACGCCTTGACGTACAGAACGCCGTCCGTTTTCATGGAGGTATTCCCTCCGCCCGCCAGCACGTAACGCGCGTCGCCGCCGTATTTGTGCGACATCGCAATCAGCTTGTTCATTTTATCGATCATGGTATCACCTCCGGCTTAAATACCCAGGCTTTCGCGCCGCATTTTCTCCAGCGTCTGGTAGTTGAACTCCGGTACGTAGCCCTTCAGGGGCAATATCTTCTGGTGGACGGCGGACAGCACCCAGCTTGCCTGCGGGTAGTAGTAGTGCTCCAGTTCCGGACAGGGGCTGATGCCGTTGCTTGCGCCGACCACGACGGGCGGGGCGTCCAAATACCCAAAGCAGAACTCGGTGATATTGCGGGCGACGTCGTTCATGTGGCTGCCGCGCTCGCAGGCGTCGGAAATCAGCACGATGCGGCCGGTTTTCTTCACGCTCTCGTTCACCAGTTCATAGTTGAAGGGCACCAGGCTGCGCGCGTCGATTACCTCGGCGGATACGCCGTAGGCCTCCAGTTCTTTGGCCGCTTCCATGGCCGGGTACAGCGACGCGCCGACGGACAGGATGGTCAGGTCCGTGCCTTCGCGCTTGATATCCGGCTCGCCCAGCGGAATTTCGTAATACTCCTCGGGCACGCCTTCCTTGTGGAATTCCTCGCCCTTGTCGTAAAGCTTCTGGCTTTCAAAGAACACCACCGGGTCGCTGCCCGCAAGCGCGGCGTTCATCAGGCCTTTGGCGTCGTACGGGGTAACCGGGAAACAGACCTTGAGGCCGGGGATGTGGGTGACGAGGCTGGTCCAGTCCTGCGAGTGCTGGGCGCCGTATTTGTTGCCCACCGATACGCGCAAGACCACCGGCATTTTCAGCGCGCCGGCGCTCATGGCCTGCCATTTGGCGAGCTGGTTGAACACTTCGTCGCCCGCGCGACCCAGGAAGTCGCAGTACATCAGCTCGGGGATTGCCCGGCCGCCCATCAGCGCGTAGCCGACGGCGCTGGATACGATCGTTCCTTCGCTGATCGGGGAGTTGAAGAAGCGATGATACGGAAGCGATTCGGTCAGCCCGACGTACACGCCGAACGCGCCGCCCCAGTCGCGGTTGTCTTCGCCAAAGGCGATCAGAGTTGGATCCTGATAGAACTTGTGGATGATCGCCTCAAACAGCGCGTCGCGCACGTTGAACTGCCGGATCTTGGAAACGGCCGCGCCTTTTTCGTCGAAAGCGTAACGCGCCTTTTTCTTGTTCTTCACAACACGGGGGTTTTCTTCCAGGGGCATGAGCACGTCCGGCTCGCCGGCGGCGCACACTTCGATACGCTCGTTGGAAAAATTGAAGCCGCGAATGGCGTCGGGATTCTTTTTCAGATCGGAACGCGGTGAAACGGCGTCGTCGATGGTGATCTTCAGAATCTCGGTCGTATCGTTTTTAATGCTTTCCTCAATCGCGGTCAGCTGTTCGTCCGTCGCCACGCCCGCGTCGATCAATTGCTTGCGGTAGTTGGCGATCGCATCCTGCGACTGCCAAGTTTCGATCTCTTCCTTGGTGCGGTAAGTGGACGCGTCGGTGGTGGAATGGCCGACGTAGCGGTAGGTGACCACGTCCAGCAGCACCGGGCCCTTGCCCTCTTCAAGCAGCTTGCGCTTGCGCTTGTACGCGTCGATCACCGCCAGGGGGTTATAGCCGTCCACGCGCTCTGCGTGCATAGCGTCGGCATTGATGCCCGCGCCGACACGCGCCAGCGTGCCGTAGGCCATGGTTTCGCCGTCGGTCTGTCCGCCCATGCCGTAGCCGTTGTTAAAGAAGTTAAACACGAGCTTCAGCCCGCCCTTGTGGGCTTCGTCCCAAAGCTTGGTGAACTGCTCCATGGAGGAATAGTTCATCGCTTCCCAAACCGGGCCGCAGCCAAGCGAACCGTCGCCGATGTTACAGACGACCATGCCTTTTTCTTTCATGACCTTTTTATACAGCGCCGCGCCGACCGTAACGCCCGCGCTGCCGCCGACGATGGCGTTGTTGGGATAAATGCCAAACGGCGTGAAGAACACGTGCATGGAGTTGCCAAGCCCGCGCGTAAAGCCGTTTTCACGGCCGAACAGCTCCGCCATGAAGCCGTACAGCAGGAAATCCTGCGCGACTTTTTTCACGTTGCCCTTGGCGCGGCTTTCGATGGCGGCAAGCGTTTTGCCGTCGTTGAACGTACGCATGATTTCCATCAGCTTGTCGTCACTCAGCTGGCGGATGGCGCTGTACCCGCGCGCGAGCACCTCGCCGTGGCTGCGGTGCGAGCCGAAGATCGCGTCGTCAAGGTCCAGCGTATACGCCATACCGACGGCCGCCGCCTCCTGCCCGGTGTACAGGTGCGCGGGGCCTGTGTAGAGGTATTCCACACCGTTGTACTGCTTGGTGGTGCGAACGTTCAAAATCATGGTTTCCAGCTCGCGGATCGCCTGCATATCGTGGAAAATGTTAATGAATTCCTCGTCTGTGAAGTTCTCGCGCTCGTCCTTGACACCCTTCTGATAGGTATTGAGCGGGATGGACGGGATTTTCAGTTCTCCTTTGGCACGGACGACGTTGGGATCGTAAAATTGACTCTGTGGCATAAGGCCCTCCTAAAATATCACTTCTCTGAAGATTTCGCTGACTGTGGGATGCGGGAATACGATGCGCCGCAGGTCCTGCGTGCGCATTTCCCTACCGATCATCATGGCCGCGCCGAAGATGATCTCGCTGGCGGGATTGCCGAGCATGGAAACGCCGAGGATTTTGCCCGACTTCTCCATCACGACCTTGAGTACGCCGTCGCCGCCCTCGTTTTCGGCCACAAAGCGGCCCGCGTAGGCAAGCGGTACTTTTTTCTCAATTGCGTCGATCCCCCTGGCCTTAGCCGACGCGAGCGTTTCGCCGCATCCTGCGACCTCGGGATTGGTGTAAATCACATACGGAATCGCGGAATAATCCATCGCGTCGCTCTTGCCCGCCATGTGATTGACGGCGGCCTCCGCCTCCCGGTAGGCCGTGTGCGCGAGCATGCTCTTGCCGTTGATATCGCCCGCGGCGTAGACGTTCAGCTCGCTGGTGAGCATGTGCTCGTCGGTGACCACCGCGCCGCGCTCCACCGTCAGCTTCAGTTTGTCCGCGCCTTTGGGGAGAACGGGCCGGCGGCCGATGCTGACCAGCGCCTTATCGCAGGCCAGAACCTGGGTTTCCCCGTCTTTTTCAACGGTGATCCTGCCGTCTTCAAACTTCTTGGCCGTCGCGCCCAGCAGAAAGGTCACGCCCTTCTTTTCATAGGCTTTCTTCAGCATTTCGGCAATCTCGCCGTCGATCGGCCCGCCGACGCTTTGAAGCATCTCCACGACCGTCACCGCGCTGCCCGCCGATGCGAAATAACTCGCCATTTCCAGGCCGATGACCCCGCCGCCGACCACAACCAGCGCCTCGGGGATTTCGGGAAGGTCGAGCACCTCGCGGTTGGTGAGCGCGAAGCCGGATTTGAGCGTATCCTGCAAGCCTTCGATGGGCGGCAGCGTGGGCATGGAGCCGGTCGCAAGCAAAAGCCTTGCGCCCAGGTATTCCTGCCCGGCCGCCGTTATCTTGATACCGCCGTCCGCGCGTCCCGCGATCTCCGCTTCTTCGCTGACGACGGTTACATGTCCGGCCTTGAGATGCGCGGCAATGCCCATGGTCAGCTTTTTGACCACCTTGTTTTTACGCCGCAATACGGCCTGATGATCGAGCGCCGCGTTTTCACAGCTGACGCCGTACTTTTCCCCGCCGCCTTTAGCGTAATCGTAGATCTTCGCGGAATACAACAGAGTTTTGGACGGGATGCAGCCCTCGTTGAGGCATACGCCGCCGATCGCGCGGCTTTCAAACAGCAGTGTTGAAAGTCCCTCTTCCGCGGCGCGTTCCGCCGCGCGGTAGCCCGCGGGGCCGCCGCCGATGATGATGAGATCAAACTTGTTTTCCATTATGCGTTCGCACCTCCCAGGAACGTTTGAAACGATTCAAGGTTCTTGCACAGCGCCTGCAGGAAACGGCTGGCCGGCGCGCCGTCCACCGCGCGGTGATCGTAGGTGAGCGACAGCGTCATGCAGTCGTAAAAACTCACCGTGCCGTTATCCGCCCTGCGGGGCCGAAGCGTAATGGTATCGACGCCCAGGATGCCCACCTGCGGCGGGTTGATGATCGGGGTGAAGCTTTCTATGCCGAGATTGCCGAGATTGGACACGGTAAACGTGCCGCCGGTTAAGAGCTCCGGCGCGATGCTGCCGTTCTGGCAGGCCGCCGCAAGCCGCTTCATTTCGTTGGAGATCTCTAGAACGCTCATCCTGTCCGCGTTGCGGATCACCGGCACCACGAGCCCCGCGGGGATATCCACCGCCACGGCAAGCTGCACGCCCGGGAACCTGCGGATTTTATCCTCCAGGAAATACGCGTTCATTTCCGGGAATTGCGTAAGTGTGCGGGAAACGGCAAAGAGCACCATATCGCCCAGCGTAATGCCCTTGAGTTCCTCCTGCGCCTTGCATTGCTTGCGGTAGGCAAGCAGTTCCGTCGCGTCGAAGCTTGCCGTATGGGTCAGCTGCGCCATGGACTGGATTGACTGGAACATGGCCTTGGCGATGGTCTTGCGCATCATCGTCAGCGGGACATCCTTGTAGTCTCCGTCAGCGGCGGCCGGCGCGCGTTCCGGCACACCGGTATCAAGCATGCGCTTCACATCGCGCTCGATGATCAATCCCTCCGCGCCCGTTGGCTGTGCAAGCGCCGCATCGACGCCCGCTTTATCCGCCAACGTACGCGCACGGGGAGACGACAGTTTCTCGCGCTGATCGCCGGTATACGCCATGGCGGCCGGGACCTCCGCGGCCTTTTGCACCGGCGCGGGTTCCGCGGCTTTTTTGTTTTCCGGTTCTTCTTTTTCGGCCTTTGGCGCGTCAAAGCTTTCGCCCGCCTCGCCGATCACCATGACCGGCGCCTGAATGGGCAGCTCGTCGCCCTCTTCGCACAGCAGCGCCAATACGACGCCTTCAAACTCGCTTTCCACGTCAAACACGCTCTTGCCCGTTTCAATGGAAAACAGCCGGGACCCGATCTGCACCGTATCGCCGACACTGACATAGAATTCACCGATCACGGCGCTTTCTTCCGATAAACCCATCTGGGGCAACGTAACCTGATTTGCCATCCTATTCCTCCGTTCGCCATGCGGGTACACTTGACATGACAATGTATGCTTATTATACTGAATTTACGCATTTTTGTCCATTATCCTGCTTGATATTGCGTATCAGCGCACAATTGCGCAATTCATGTGAACATTTGAGCAATATACGAAAGGTGATGCCCATGATTCCGCTGGAAAGACGAGAGCATATCGTTGCGCTGCTGGAAGAAAGAAAACTGGTCACGGTCGAAGCGCTGTCCAAAGAGCTGTATGTAAGCGGCGCGACACTGCGGCGCGACCTGCAGGTCCTGGAAGAGGAAGGGCGCATCCGGCGCACGCACGGCGGTGCAGCGCTACCCCTGCAAAGCATGCAGGATTTGCCGCTTCTGTCCCGGCGTATGGAGCGCAAGCATGAAAAACAGGCTATCGCCAAAGCCGCGGCGCGCTTTATCTCCCCCGGCGATACGCTGATTCTGGACGCGAGCACGACCGTGCTCGCAATCAGCGAAGCGCTGCGGGAAATGGGATCGCTGACGGTTATCTCCTCCGGGCTGTTGACCGTACAGGCCTTCGCCGTGCCGGGGCGGCACGTGCTGTGCACAGGCGGCATGCTGCGGGAAAACTCCGCGTCGCTTGCGGGAGTAGACGCGGCGGCGTTCCTGCGGGATCATCATGGAACGTGGAGCGTGGTATGCTGCCGCGGGCTGACGACCGATGGGCTTTGGGAAAGCGCGCCCGAGGAAGCCGCCATCAAGCGTGCGATGCTCGACGCCGGAGACCGGCACATGCTGGTGTGCGACGCCAGCAAATTTCAACAATATTATCTTTGTAAAATATGCGACCTGAAACGGATCGACGTTATGGTCACGGACGTTATGCCGCAGGGCGCGCTGCTGGATTCCCTGCAAGAAGCAAACGTGGAGATTGTTTTAGCTTAACTGCATTCCCGGCATAAATCATCTTGACAACTGATCACATTAATATTACTATGATTATATTCTAGTAATGTTTTTGGTGTGCCATGAAAGACAGCGATTTGATTTTCGGGCTAATGGCTTCGCTTAATAAGGAAGCGTATGCTTTTGACGACCTTGTTTACCTGACCTCTCCTTTTCACGTGTCTGTTACCAGTCTGCGCACCAGCCTGTCCAGAATGTCGGCGGCAAACGTGATTGAAGTCGGCAAGGAGGGCCGGAAGGCTTTCTATCGTTTTGCCGGAAAAGGGCTGCGCATCAGCCGCAACATCAGCCGCGGGTTCCGGACGCCGGACTGGAGTCACTGGGACGGCGCATATTGGGGCGTTGCTTTTTCCGTTCCTGAAGAGCAGGGCAAAGCCCGCCACAGCATTCGTAAAAATCTGACAATGTATCGCTTTGCCTGTTTGAACCCGGGATTTTGGATCCGTCCCGCACATCCGGAGGAGCGGATTCCCGAGATACTGCAGTCCCTGCTCGATTCAGGATACTGCCGCCTGATTCGGTTTTATCATCACAGCGAATTTACTGCGGAACACGCGAATACGCTGTGGAATCTGCACGAAATCAACCGACATTTCCAAACGGGTCTAAAGTTGCTTGCGACAAGCGGGAAAAGGATTGGAACCCTTTCCCCGCAGCAGGCGCTTGTGGAAAAGATGAACGTCGGCGATACCATCGTGAATACTCTATTCCTCGATCCTCTGCTTCCAAACCAATATCTCCCCCCTGATTGGGCAGGGCAGCAAATCAGGGAAGCATTCTTTCGTTTTGACAAGCTGGCAACCGAACGCTCCGCACCCTATTGGCGTCGAATTTTCAACCGGGAGGATTGACTATGAAAATTATCGATCTCAGCAAAGAATACGAGGCTCTGTATTTCGTATGCCTGGAAGATTGGTCGGACGAAATGAAAGCTGCCGGGAACCATAAGGAAACCTGGTACAGGGTCATGAAAGACAAGGGTCTTCGCGTAAAGCTGGCACTGGACGATGAAAACACTGCCGTTGGGATGATCGAGTACTTCCCTATCGAGTATTCGATTGCCAACGGTCAGGATTTGTATTACGTCAACTGTATCTGGGTACACGGCCACAAGCAGGGCATCGGCGACCGTCGCAAACATGGATACGGCAAAGCGCTTCTGCAAGCCGCGGAAGACGATGCCAGGGCGCTGGGCGCTAAGGGAATCGCCGCGCACGGGGTTACACTGCCTGTCTGGATTCCAGCTTCGTTTTACAAGAAGCACGGTTACAAGGTAGTTGATAAAAACAGCATTATGCAATTGCTGTTCAAGCCGTTTTTGAGCGACGCGCAGCCGCCGGTTTTCATCAAACAAGCTAAAACACCGCAAAAGAATCAAAATCCCGGCAAAATCACGCTGACCTATTTCTTAAACGGCTGCTGCCCCGCATGCAACGCCGTATGCGAACACGCCAAAAAAGCCGCGGCGGAATTCGGCGACAAGGCGGCGTTCCAAATCATCGATACGATGGACAGGGATACCTATCTGGAGTGGGGCGCGCATAACGAATTGTATATTGAAGACCATCGCGCCACCAGCGGGCCGCCGCTCAGCTATAAAAAAATCAAAAAGCTTGTCGCAAAGCGCGTAAAAAAGCTGCGATAACAGGAGGCGGATATGAGCGAACTCATCCAATGGCTGCTGGACAGCAGTCCCTACGTCGCCTACCGCACGCGGCTGGATCTTCTGCATCAATCGCCGGACGACCCTCTAGTGCAGCAGACGCGTGAAAAGATGCTTGCCCAGCCATTGATACAAAATCTGCTTGCGGAGCTTAAGGGCTGGCCAGGCGATGCGATCAGCAATCACAAAAAAGCGAACCTTCTGTATCACAAGCTGGCGTTTCTGGCGGAAATCGGCTTCACAGCGCAGGACGCGGCCATCAAAGCCGTCTCCCTGAAAATACTCAAGCACATTTCGCGGGAAGGTGTGCCTGAAACGCAGGTGAATATCCCCAGAGCTTTCGGCGGCACGGGAGAAGACATGTGGGTATGGATACTGTGCGATACGCCGCGGCTGTATTTCTCACTGATCAAAATGGGCATACAAGAACCGGTAATTGATTCTGGAATCCATATGCTCGCGGCGCTTGTCCGGGACAACGGTTATCCATGCGCCGCGTCGCCGGAACTCGGCCGTTTCAAGGGGCCGGGCAGACGGAGCGATCCCTGCCCATACGCGACGCTATTGATGCTCTCCGCGCTGCTGCAAACCAGTGATGCGTATCGCCGCGAACTGCACACGGGTGCCGAATGCCTGCTGTCGCTGTGGGAACACAGCCGTGAACAATCGCCTTTTCTGTTTCGCATGGGTACGGATTTCCGCAAGCTCAAGGCGCCGTTCATTTGGTACGATATCCTGCACGTCGCGGATGTGCTTTCACAGATGGATTGGCTGCGTAGCGATCCGCGCTTCCTGGAGATGATCGAATGCATCAAAGGAAAAGCGGACGGCGACGGACGCTATACCCCCGAATCCGTTTGGATGGCTTGGAAAGTATGGGATTTCGGGCAAAAGAAACAGCCCTCGCCGTGGCTGACGTTTTTGGTGCTGAGAATTCTGAACCGAATGGCATAGGCATCATTCGGAAACAGAAAAAACCGCGCAGAGTGCGGGCTTTTTCGATGCCATGAAAGGATGTTATTCCCCCGCGGCGTTTTGCAGAGCGTCCCGAATAGCAAGGAGGATGACCTTGCTGGAAAACGTCGCGCCGGAGACCGTATCCACGGTCAGCGACTGCGCATCCACCACCATCTGCGGGATCGCTTCCGCGTCTCCCCCCTGACCGTTCCTGTGTTTGATCAGGTCGATCGCGCTGATTCCGTGATCCGTCACTGTAACCTCGACCTTTGCGTAGACCGGGAAGGCGTTGTATTCGCCCGTGTACGTGCCGTCCGGTACCTGTGAGAGATCGACGTCCTGGAGTTCGATCGCGTACACCGACTGCTGGTTGTTTTTCACGATAACGTACGTAATAGCGCCTGCCGCAACGGCCAGGACTACGACTGCCGCTGCAACAATCAGGACAATTTTCAATCTTTTACTCATTCCGCGTACCTCCGTATCATTGTTCATGCCGGATTTTCTGTGTGGTGTTCTGCGTTTTATTATACATGGCAGCGAACCGGTTTACATTAAAACCTCATGAATACCGCATTATGATTTATCAATCGTCGTTTTAGAAGCAACTGCATATTCCTTTTCAGCCGTATACGCTTCTCCCTTTACAGGCTTATGCACATATTGTATGATTACGGCAGAATGATGAAATACGGAGACGCAAGATGTCTGATGCAATGAAACAAACCCTGCCGGAAATTCAAACCGTAACTGTTGTTGGGCTGGGCGCGCTGGGAACGCTGTTCGGGGATATTCTTTCCAAATCCATGCCCAAATCCGATCTGCGCATTCTGGCCGATCCCGCGCGTATCGCCCGGTACCAAAAAAACGGCGTATATGCCAACGGCAAGCCCTGTGACTTTCAATACGTTTCGACGGACAAACCCGTCTCCAAAGCGGATTTGATCTTGGTCGCCGTTAAAGCCCCGCAGCTTCCCGCCGCGCTGGATACGATGCGCGGCCATGTAGGCGAAGCAACGCTGATCCTTTCCCTTTTAAACGGCATCAGCAGCGAGGCTGAAATCGGCGCCCGCTACGGCATGGACAAGGTGGTGGACTGCGTCGCCTACGGTATGGACGCGGTCAAGGAGGGCAACCGCCTGACCTACGGCCACGCCGGAAAACTATGCATCGGCACGCGCATCAGCGGAAAGCCGACCGAGGCCGTGCGCAGAATCCAGCGCTTCTTCGAGCGTACTCGGTTCCCCCATGAAATCAGCGAAACCATGGGAAAACGCATGTGGGGCAAGTTCATGCTCAACGTCGGCGTGAACCAGACCGTCGCGGTGTTCGGCCCGGACTACGCTTCCGTGCAGCGCGACGGTGAACAGCGGGAGACGATGATCGCCGCCATGCGGGAAGTAATTCTTCTCTCCCGCTATGAAGGCGTGCACCTGACGGAAGACGATCTGACATACTGGCTGAACATCCTTTCCACCCTCAATCCGCTTGGAAAACCGTCCATGCGGCAGGATGTGGAAGCCAAACGAAAAAGCGAGGTCGATCTGTTTGCTGGCACCGTGCTGGCGTTTGCCCAAAAGCACGGGCTCGACACCCCCGTCAATAAAATGCTCTATCAGCGCATTCAGGAAATCGAAGCCGCGTATCCGTCCGGCCAGTCCTAACGATCATTATATTGGAGGCGTACTTCCATGTTTGAACTGCCGGTTTACAGCGCTCCGAATTTTCAGAAACCACGCTTTGCCGCCGCGCCGGACGTGCATACCGCGCCCGCGCCCGGGGACGGCGTTTTGCCCGATGATTTTTATGCCACGAACATATATCCGGAATACTTCAAGATCGGCGGAACCTGGAAGCTGATCGACGCGGCGCGCATGGACTGCGCCGTGGTGATTCGGAACGGCCGCCCCGCCGCCACCGAAGCCCGCAGGGTAAAGCAGGGCGATCCCATCGTCGTCGGCCGGGAAGAAGACCTGAGTAACGGCGTATATACCGATACCGAAGCGTTTTTAGACGTAAACGGGCGCGGCAGTGCGCAGAGCTTTGCCTTCCGCACCGGGAAGTCCAGGGAAACGGCCTATTCCAGGGATTACGACGAGCTGTACGAGGTGCTCCGGCACGACCGGGATCATGGGACGATCGTATGGGTGCTCGGCCCGGCGGTGGCGTTCGATCACGATTCCCGCAAGTCGCTCTCCGGCCTGATTCAAAACGGCTACGTGCATGCTATTCTGGCGGGCAACGCCCTGGCGACACACGATATGGAAGCCGGGCTGTTCCATACCGGCCTCGGCCAGGACATTTACACCAAGGAACTCAAGTACAACGGCCATTACAATCATCTGCAAACCATCAACGACGTCCGCGCCGCCGGTTCGATTCCAAAGTATATCGCGGATCACCCGCAGCAGGACGGTATCATAGCCGCCTGCATCCGCAACAACGTGCCGATGGTGCTGGCCGGATCGATCCGGGACGACGGCCCCCTGCCCGGCGTGATCCCGAACGTCTACGAGGCGCAGGACGCCATGCGGCAGCACACCATGAAGGCTACGACCGTGATTGCGCTGGCGACGCAGCTGCACACCATCGCGACCGGCAACATGTCCCCCTCCTGGCAAATGCGGGACGGGAAGCTGCGCCCTGTGTATTTCTACACGGTGGATATCTCCGAGTTCGCTGTTGGCAAGCTGCGCGACCGCGGAAGCCTTTCCACCATCAGCATCGTCACTAACGTGCAGGATTTTCTCATCAACACCGCGCGAAGTCTCGGCGCGCTGTAAAACAAAAACCCCGCCGGATATCCGGCGGGGTTTTTTAATTCCTGCAATCAGCCGTAGTTGATCGCCACGCCCAGCAGCAAAAAGCCGGCGGCGAGCGCAAGGGAAATCAACTGCAGTTTGATCGTCCATTTCATCCACTTGGGATAAGTGACCACCGTCAGCCCCAGGCAGATTAAGAGCACCGGGTTGGTGGGATAAATCATGTTGGAAAACCCGTCTCCGAAGCTGAAAGCCAGCACCGAGGTCTGGGCGAAATGGAACATGTTGGCAAGCGGCGCGATGATCGGCATCACCAGGAACGCCTTGGCCGACGACGAGCCCACGAACAGTTCCAGTACCAGAATAAACGCGTAGATCAGCAGTATCGCCACAAACGGGGATGTGGATTCGATCAGGCCCGCGGCATGATACAGAATCGTATCCATGATGCCGCCGTTAGAAATGATAAACTTCACGCTCATGGCCATCAAAATCAGTATAATACCCGGCGCGATGCCCGCGGCCGCGCTGCCGATGATCTTGAGCTTGCGTTTCCCCGGAATGCCCGCGATACCGCTGGCAATAATCCCGCCGACAAGCAGCAGGATGCCGAGGATCGGCAGCATCAGGTCGGACAGAATGGACACAAACGAAGCCGCAACAAATAATACGAGCATAAGCGCCAGGAACACGCCGAACGCGATGCTCGCTTTACGCAGTCGGGCGTATTCCTCGGGCGTTTTCTCCTCAAGCATTTTTTCAAGGCTGCCCGTATCGCTGTATTTCTCGCGCAGCGCCGCGTCGTCACCGTAGACTTTGGATTTTGTAGGATCCTTTTCAATCTTACGCGCGTAACGGTACAGGAACAGAAACAATACGCCGAAATACACAAAGAAAATGATAATACGGTAGCCGGAGCCTGAATATAGCGGCAGATTGGCAAGCTTCTGGGTAATCGCGATGGAAAACGGATTGGTGATCGCCGCCGTGAACCCAAAGCATGAGGCCAGCATGCTCATGCCAAGCCCCACCAGCGAATCCCATCCCAGGCAGTAGCTGAGCGCGAGAATCAGCGGCACCAGCGCGATGTTCTCCTCAAACGCTCCAAGCACCGCGCCCATCAGCATAAACACAAACACGATGATCGCCATCAGCAAATACTTTTTCCCGCCGAAGCGCCTGACGACACCGGAGATGAACAGGGTCATAATGCTTGATTTTTCCAGCAGCGAAAACGCCATGCTCACCGCCAGCAGGAAGAAGATGATCACGATCACCACCGCGCCGTCGGAACTGAACAGCACCTCTACAGGCGCGGTAAACCAACGGTACACGGGGAATTTGGCGATATCCGTTTGCTGGTAGTCTACCAGCATTTCCTGCCCGTCCACCATCTCGCGCGTATAGCTGCCCGTGGGTACGACCCGGGTGAGGACGCCGACTGTCATCATCAGCAGGAACAGAATAATGAACGCGACGATAAACGTTCGTTTGCCGATCTTCAGGGACGCCTCTTCGTGTTTGTTTTGCACTGCGCTGCCCTCCCGCCGTCCGGCCGATCCAACGCCGAACTTATTTTTATGTTGAAAAGTATATTACTGCCATTATAAAAACGCGAAGCGATAAAGTCAATCGCGGCTTCGCGTTCATTCCGCTTCCATTTCATCTTTGTAAATCCATTTTCCGGCTTCACATAAACTTCACCTTGCCGGGTTTCAATAGGGACAAGGCCAAATGTTACGCTTAAAACGACGGGAGGAATGAAACGATGACTGAACATAAAAAAAGCAAAGCGGCGATGCGTATCGCACTTTGCCCGCTGATTGCCGCCGGATTGGCGCTGGTGCTCATCCTTGTGGGGCTCGCCGCATCAGGCGAAGCGGCCGAAGCCTTCGACGGCTATACGCTGTTTGCGTCGATCGAGGCGACAAGCGTTTCCCTGATGGATATGGACGGGGTCATCGTTCATACCTGGGACACGGAGTACCGGCCCGGACTGAAGGTGAGCCTTCTGGAAAACGGATTGCTCTTGCACACCGGTTCCATAGCAAACTCGACGTTCGTTAGCTCTCAATCCCCTCTGCAGAACCAGCAAAGCTCCGGCAACCGGCGCGGCTCGTCCGGCGGAAACCAGCGGGAAGTCAATCCCGGCGGCTCCGGCGGCGTGATACAACTGATCGACTGGGACGGGAACGTTGTATGGGAATACGTCTGTTCCAGCGATACCTATTTACAGCACCACAGCGCGGAGGTATTGCCAAACGGCAACGTGCTGATTGTCGCTTGGGAATACAAATCAGAGCAGGAAGCTCTGGACGCGGGGCGCGATCCCAGTCTGCTTGAAAACGGCGAGCTCTGGCCCGACAGTATTCTGGAAATCAAACCAACAGGCGATACCTCCGGCGAGATCGTATGGGAATGGCACGCGTGGGACCATCTGGTGCAGGATCAGGACGCATCGAAGGAAAACTACGGCGACGTATCCGCGCACCCGAAGCTTATTGATCTCAACTACACGCTGCAAGCCTCTGCGGACTGGACACACATCAACAGCGCAGACTATAACGCGGAACTCGACCAAATCCTCTTAAGCGTCCACAACTTCGGCGAGATCTGGATCATCGACCATTCCACGACCACCGAAGAAGCCGCCGGGCATTCCGGCGGAAACAGCGGTTGCGGCGGCGACCTGCTGTATCGCTGGGGCAATCCCCAGGCATACGGCGCGGGAGATGCGGGCGACCAGATCCTGTTTGGCCAGCACGACGCCGAATGGATTGCGGACGGGCTTCCCGGTGAAGGAAATATCCTGATCTTCAACAACGGCCTGGGCCGCGCGGGAGACCGGTATTCGTCCGTGGACGAAATCACTCCCCCGTTGAATAGCGACGGCAGCTACGACCGCACATTTGATCCGGATATTCTCTGCTGGCGCTATACCGCCGATAATCCCACGGATTTCTTTGCGCAGAACATTTCCAGCGCCCAGCGGCTGGAAAACGGCGATACGCTGATCTGCAGCGGCCCCAATGGATACTTTTTCGAGGTTACGCAGGACGGCGATACGGTGTGGGATTACTCCGCCCAGGGCAGCTACTTCAACATCCAACGCTACGAACCCGATTATTCCGGTTTTACCGGAATAGAACTTTCCGACTAGACTATAATGATGGAGGACAATATCATGAAATCAAACACAAAACGCACCATCCGAAAGCTGACCGTACTCCCCCTGACCTTGCTGCTTCTCTTCCTGTGCATTCCCGTCACCGACGCGGCAGGAATTCAGCCGCCTCCGAACACGCGGCCCGGCGCGAACCAGAATCAACCGCCTGAAAACCGGCAGATCACAGCCGATGTTCTGCCAAACGGCAGCCTGCCCGCGCAGTCTACTTACACCGTCGCGGAGGCCAACGCCATCGAAGCCGAGCTGGTGCAGGACGTAGACACTTCAACGCTTGTCGGCAACTACCCCCTCGTGGATACTGGCGAGACAACGTTTTACTCCAACAACGCCGTAATCAAGGAACCGGGCGAGGGCGACGCCTTCTACGGGCAGGACGCCACTTACCAGGGCAGCACCTTCAGCTACACCGATAACGGCGACGGCACTGTGACCGACAACGTCACCGGCCTCATGTGGCAGCAGGACCCCGGCGACAAGATGACCTGGCCGGAAGCCGTGGAAATGCTTGAGAACTTTGAACTGGCGGGCTATACCGACTGGCGGCTTCCCACCATTAAAGAGCTGTACTCGCTGATCGACTTTTCAGCGCAGACTGACGTCAGCCCCTACATTGACACGGATTATTTCGTGTTCAACTACGGAGACGTGACGGGCGAACGCTCCATCGACTCGCAGTACGCCACCAGCACGATCTACGAATCCGATACCATGACCCACAACACCACGATGTTCGGCGTAAACTTCGCCGACGGGCGCATCAAGGGCTATCCGATCGACAAAACCTTCTACGTTATGCTGGTACGCGGCAATACGACCTACGGCCTGAACAACTTCGTGGATAACGGCGACGGCACGATCACCGATCTGTCCACAGGCCTGATGTGGATGATGTACGATTCGGGGTATCTGGAAGAAGACGGCGCGATGGACTGGGAATCCGCCCTCGAGTGGGCTGAAAATCTGGATTACGCGGGCTACGACGACTGGAAATTGCCGGACGCCAAGGAACTGCAAAGCATCGTGGACTACTCCCGTTCTCCCGATACCACGCACTCCGCCGCGATTGACCCCCTGTTCCAGGTCACGGAAATCAGCAATATCGACGGAACGCTGGGTTACCCGTACTACTGGACATCCACCACACATCTGGACGGGCGCATTCCGGAAGCCAGCGCCGCTTACATCGCGTTTGGCGAGGCGCAGGGCGAAATGAACGGCACCTTGTCAGACGTGCACGGCGCGGGCGCGCAGCGCAGCGACCCCAAAACCGGAAACGCGGCCGACTACCCCTACGCAAATCTGAACGCGCCGCAGGGAGACGTACAGTTCGTCTACAACTACGTGCGCGCCGTTCGGCCCATAGACTGACGGTATGGTATAATAAGTCACACCCGCAATGAAGGACTCGATGAGGTATAGTATGAAAATCCTGGTGATTGATGACGAAAAAAACGTCAGGCGCATCGTCGGCGACTACCTGCGCAACGAAGGCTTTGAAGTGCTCGAAGGCGCAAACGGCGAGGATGGCCTGCAAATCGTCGCCGGCACCACGGAACTCGGCCTCATCCTGCTGGACATCCGTATGCCGGGCATGGACGGCTATGAAACCATCCGCGAGATCAGGAAGATAACGGACACGCCCGTTATCTTCCTGACCGCGCTGGACGAACCCTACAACGAAGTCAAAGGGCTTGAATACGGCGCGGACGACTATGTGACCAAACCGTTTCAGTATCAGGTGCTGATCGCCCGCGTGAAAGCCTGCATCCGCAAGGATCGCAAAGGAGTCGCGGACGCTTTGCATTTCCGCGACCTGACCGTGGATTTTTCAAACCATTTGGTTAGCATCCGCGATAAGGACCGGGGGCTGACACACAAGGAATTTCTGCTCCTTGAATATCTGATCCGGAACAAAAATCTGACCGTGGAACGCTCCAAGCTTCTGGACAGGGTCTGGGGCTACGATTACTACGGCGACCCGCGCACGGTGGATACGCACATCAAAACCCTGCGCGCGAAGCTTGAGGACTACGGAACCGTGATCCAAACGGTTCGCGGGATGGGATATCGCTTTGAGATTACCGAAGATTAAAACAATACGCAACAAAATACTGCTTGTGTTTTCGGCGGCGTTCTTTGTGCTGCTGATCGTCCTTTTTTTAGTCAACCGCGCGTTTTCGGTGGATTACTTCATTTCAACCAACAGCCGCAACATGCGCAGCGAAGCCATTCGCTTCGTACAGGATTTCCGCTCCGGCGACGCCCAGGCTTCCGTGAAAACGCTGACGAAAAACACAGGCGCGCGTATATTCCTGCTCGATGAAAACCTGCAGCCTATCGGCACGCAGACCGTACGGCAAACCACGCTGCCCTTCAGCGAAAACGACGGCAAAATGCTTTACGAAAACGCATCCGCAAAAACCGGATATTTTACGGTGCTCGGCGGCGACGTGCCCGAAGAGCAGACCATGGTTTACGCGCTGATTTTCGGCAATGGAACGATGCTTGTGCTCACCAAGGCCATAGGACTGGTCGACGAAGCGTCGCGTATGTTTTTCAGCTTCATGATGCTGTCGTCCATCGTGGTGTACCTGATCGGGCTGATCCTTATTTTCTTCATCTCCCGCAGCGTCAGCCGCCCCGTAACGGAGCTTAACCGGGTGACCCGCAAGATGGCGAACCTCGAGTTTGATGAAACGCTGACCGTTAAAGGTGGCGACGAGCTTGCGGAGCTTACGCACAGCGTTAACCAAATGGCGGATACCCTGTCCGGAACCATCGGTAAATTGCACCAAAGCAACGCGCAATTGGAAAAAGAGCTTTCCAAGGAACGGAACCTGGAAAAAATGCGCCGGCGTTTCGTGGCCGACGTATCTCACGAACTCAAAAACCCGATCAGTGTGATCCTCGGTTATGCGGACGGGCTTAAGCAGAACGTGCCCAAAACGAAGCAGGATCAAAAGGAGTATTACGAAATTATCTTCGATGAAGCCAACGGCATGAACGACCTGGTGAAAAACCTGCTTGACCTGTCCAGTTACGAGTCCGGAAGCTTTACGCTGAATAAAGAAGCTTGCAGCCTGCGCGAGCTCGCAGGCCAGGCGATGGAACGGTTCAGCTATATTCAAAGCGAGAAGAGCGTCCAGGTCGATCTGATCGCGGACGGTCCGTGCGAGCTGACGGCCGACCGGCTGCGCCTGAACCAGGTCATCGGCAATTTATTAGGCAATGCGTTCAAGTATGTGGACGATCACGGAAGCATTCGCATCGAAATCCAGCAATCGGATAGAAAGACCAAGCTGACGGTCGCCAATTCCGGTCCGCCGATTCCCAAAAAAGAACTGGAACTGATCTGGAACAGCTTTTATCAGGTGAATACCCAGCACAGCGGCAAGGGGCTTGGCCTCGCGATCGTTAAAAGTATTGCGGAGCTGCACGGCGGTACGGTACGCGCTTATACCAAGAGCGGGTTTAACTGCTTTGAGGTCGTTGTGCCAAGTTGACTGTCTTTTGCAGCGCTTTGACGCCGTCCCGGATTTGATCTACGGATAAGTGCCCGTACCCAAGCAAAAGAGTATCTTGATACCTCTCCCCGCCCTCGCAGTACTTTGAAACCGGTAGAATACGGACGCCGGTTTTTTTGCACTGTGCTAAAAACCCGTCCCCAAACACGCGGCCCGGAAAGCGCAGCGCGATATGCAGGCCGGAGGCGTCGCCGCGAGGGATCACCGCATCGCCGAAGGTATCGAGCAGCGAGGCGAGCAGCGCTTCGCGTTTTTCGGCATACCGCCGTTTCATGCAGCGGATATGCTTGTCCAGCTTCCGCGTTTGCAAAAACCAGAAAAGCGCTGCCTGTTCCAGCACGGGATTTTGAACGTCCATAAAGTTGCGGGCGTGTTTCCATTGTTTTTGCAAAGCCTCCGGAAGCACCACAAAACCGATGCGCAGAGCCGGGAACAGGGTCTTGGAAAACGTGCCGACGTACACCGTGCGGGACGCGCTCATCGAGCGGATCGGGCTGACCGGCGCTCCCGTATAGCGGAATTCGCTGTCGTAATCGTCCTCGAGGATATAATAATCCTTCTCCTCCGCCATGCGGATCAGCGCGGCGCGGCGGTCCGCCGGCAGAATACCGCCCAGCGGGAACTGGTGCGACGGCGTAACGTAAACTGCCGACAACGCTCGTCCTTCCAAAACCGCAACGTCAGCGCCGCGGTCGTCCACCGGCATCAGATGCAGCGGATATCCCTTGTCCCGTATCATCGTGCGGACGCCGGGATGCGACGGATCTTCCAGCGCGAACGCGCGGCCGTCCTGCTGCAGGATCTCTACCAGCAGGTACAGCGCCTGCGTAGACCCGGAGGTGATGAAGATATCCTTTTCATCCACCTCCAGATTTCTGGCGCGTTTCAAAAAGCGGGCAATCTCCCCGCAAAGCGGCGCATAGCCCTTCGGCCCCGAATAGGCAAACTGCTTCACGGTCAGGCTGTCCGCCGCATGTTTCAGACCATCGTTCCATTGCTTCCACGGGAAATTGAGCAGATCTGGCTGCCCCGTCCCGAAATCCCACAGAATCTTAGGTTTATTCAGCGAGACATCCCTTTTTACTTCCGTTTTTCCCGCAGAGTGCAGGAGCAGTCCCTCCGCCACGCGCGAGGGAGCGCCCTGGCGGCTTATTATATATCCTTCCGTCCAAAGCATATCGTACGCGGCACCGACCGTATTGCGAGATACGCCGAGCTCCGCGGACAGTTCCCGCGTGGACGGCAGGGCCTCGCCCGCTTTCAGTCTGCCGGAGAGCATACCGTCCCTCAGCGTCCGGTATATCTGGCGCTGCAGACTGGTTTCACCGCTGCGGTCCAGCTGAATATCCCACATTCCGCTCGCTCCTCACTGGTACTATTGATTATGCCTATAAGCGGCTCTTTCACATGTCCAGTTGATCGCTTATCATTATACCCATATTCCGAATATTCACAAGGGGATGTGTGGCATCAGGCAGTCAACGCAGGGAAAGCTGTACCTAAGCGGCGCGTTCGGGCTTGCCGGAACGTCGGTCGTAACGGGCTATATTCTGGCGCAGAAGCTCGGAAGTTTCACCATCACGGCGGTCAGCATGGCGATCGTGCTTATCGGTCTTCTCCCCTTCTACGCCGGACGGGTGATCCGCACCATCCGCATGCTTGTCGGGCGGCAATGGCTTTTACTGATCGCGCAGGCGGTTTTCGGCATTTTCCTGTTCCGCATGTTCCTGCTGCTGGGCGTTCGTCAAACCAGCACAGCGGAGGCGGGCATCCTGACCGGCGTGATTCCCGCCATGACCGCCATCGGCGCTTTCTTTGTGCTAAGAGAACGCCTGACGGCGTATGCGGTGCTTGGCGTCGGAGCAACGGTCGCTGGCATTATGCTTTTACAGGGCGGCAGCCTTTTTCCCGCAAGGTTTTCCGACGGGCACTGGATCGGCAATCTGCTCGTGCTGTTTGGCGCGGCCAGCGAATCCGCGTTTCGTATCATTTCCAGAAAACAGAAAGCCGCCGAAAATGAACAGGAACGCACGGCGATCCACCCCATGGTGCAAACGCTTCTGGTCTCTGCCGCCGCGCTGTGCCTATCCATCATTCCCGCGCTGCTGGAACGCCCGTTTACCACGTTCCGCGCCCTGAATGTTTTAGACGTTCTGGCGCTCGTCTGGTACGGTCTGGTGGTTACGGCGCTGTCGTTCGGCTTTTTCTACTCCGGAGCTAGGCGCTGCGACGCCTATACCATCGCCGCGTACTCCGGCATCATGCCGCTGACTTCCATGGCTTTATCGGTCCTGGTCCTGGGTGAACAGGTTGCACCGATGCAATGGGCAGGCGGCGTGATGGTTGTAGCTGGAATGCTGCTGATCGGCAGGCGTTTCAATCCGCACGGCGCGCGGTATATTCGGGGTACAAAGAGTAAAGGAGAATGTCTATGAATATCAATAAAATCCAGCCTCCCGATCTTGCCGTAAGCCCCGCCTTTTCGCAGGCGCTGGAGGTGAGCGCACCGTCAAATATCCTTTTCATCGGCGGGCAAAATGCTTTGGACAAGCAGGGAAATCTCGTCGGCCGGGGCGATTTTGCCGTGCAGGCCAAACAAGCCCTGCTCAATATCAAATCCATTTTGGATCATGCCGGGTATAGCATCGGCAACGTTGTGGATATGACCATTTTCTATACCAACGGAAACGACGGCCGGCTAGGATATCAGGCTTTTCTGGATGTGTTCGGAAAGCCGGATATCCCCCCGACTGTTTCCGCGATTCAGGTTGAAAATATGGGTATTCCGGAACGCCTTGTAGAGATCAAAGTGATTGCTGTGAAATAATCATTCCAGGAGGTTCGCCATGCTGAAAATCGATCCCGCCGTTGCGCAGCGCTATCCTGGCGCGCAGATGGGCGTGCTCGCCATGCGCAATGTGGACGCAAAAACGCCGATGGATGCGTCGTCTGTATCTCAAGCCGTGGAGGCGATCCGCGCACGGTTCTGGCATCTGGATCGCGCGCAGCTTAAGGCACTGCATCCGGTGCAAACCTATACCGACTACTACAAAAAGTTCGGATACAGCTACCATGTGCTTGGTCAGCTGGAAAGCGTTTTATCCGGCAAACGGACGGTAAGCACCGCATCCGGGCTTTTATCGGCGATGTTCCTGACCGAGTTGGAAAGCATGATCCTGACCGCCGGACACGACCTGGATGCCCTTGAAACGTCTCTGCGGCTGTGCCTGTCGACCGGAAACGAGCGTTTTCAGTCCATTTCCGGGAAAGACGTAACGACGGTCCAAAACGACCTGATGGTCATGAGCGGGAATCAGGTGATTTCCAGCATCCTGCGCGGGCCTGACCTGCACAGCAAAATGACCGCTTCCACCACGGGCGTGCTGTTCACCCTCTACGCCCCGCCGGGCGTAGAAAAGGACGCCGTCGACAGCGCCCTGCATGCTTTGGAAGCAAGAATACAGTTGCTTTCACCCCAAAGCGAAACCCTGGAATTGGCCGTCTATTCAGGGGAAGTATAATTCATCCATACAGCCTGAAACGGGTATATCGAAATGACCCGGTATTTTCTTGTCAAGAATCTTCGGCCCGATTTCAGGCCTGCGGATCGAAACCGGATCGGAGCGCAGATTATCCGTCTTTCCCTTCGCCATCACCAGCTCTACGCCGGCGGTTTCGGTTTGTTCACAACGCAGAAAGTTCTCTCCGTTCTCCTTCAGGCAAAACGACAGCTTGCCGTACAGGCCTTCCTTGATCGTATGGGTCATCCGCCCCTGATACGGCGCGCGCAGTTCCGCGCCGGCGGCTTGCCGCGCTTCAATCCTTAGCTCGCTATGATGATTGGTCAGCGCGATCTCCACGGATCGGCCCGCCGTTTGCAGCTTACAGCCGCCGCGCGTATAAGTGGCGTAGCGGTAATGTTTTCCTTTATAAAACAGGTGCGCGATATACCCCTGAAAGTTCATTCCGAGCACAGGGATATCCGCCCAGGAAAAAAACAGGGCCGTATCCCCGGTAAAATGATTGGATTGCAGCCATACGTAGCGCCTTGGAAACGAACTGCCCCAGTCCTTTTCGATATACCCCTTGCCGCCGGTGAAATCCACACGCCTGCCGCCTAAATCCAGCGCGCCCTCGATACCGTGGCTCAGGCTGACGACGCTGTGGATGCACTCCATGCCGGGCAGATAGTGAAACGGGCCCATCACCGTCGGCGCCCAACAAGACGCGGGCGGCGCCAGGAGGCCCGAAAATTTTAGCTCGCCGGACGCCTTGATCCGCTCGCCTTGAAAGGAGACGGTTATGCCGTCCCGCCTGAAACGGTTCCCGCCTATCTGCGCAACGAAGGGTTCGTCCTGCGTATGAAAGTCTGTGGCATCCAGCCAGTCCGTCGTCTGCCGCCAGTCTTCGCCGGTTTTTTCCGCCAGGATCGCCTGTATAAAGAAGCTCTTTACCCCTCCGGCAACGCTTACGCCGGGGATGAAGCACAGCACGGTTCTCTCGTCCGGAGAGACCATTTTATAGTACCAGCCTTCAAAATAGTGTTTTCTGTGCAGGTTCTGAAAACGCATGGTCCGGTATTGCCTCGAGTTTTCCTTCATACTTCTCCTCTGTCGTCCTGTTCAGCGGGATCGCACACGTACCAGGCCGCATGTTCGCCGACTCCGATCACCTGCACCGCGGCAAAGCAGGTGCCCATTTCGGACAGACAATCCCGCATCTCCGTTTCGGCGGTTTTGATAAAACGGAAATAATCGCCGCGCTCCAGCCATTCGATCAGCGAGGTCAACGGTCTTCTGTGCTGGTTATAATCGTAGATGATCACCTTGTGCCTGGATACCCTGCCCATTTCAGCGTACAGCCGCTTACGCTGTTCATGCCCCATCCCGTGGGCGACGTAGGACGCGATGGAAACGTCGAACTGCTTATCCTGGAATGGGAGCGGCTCCCCTGCAGTGATTTTTTGGAAGCCGACGCCCCGGTTTTCGGGATTGCGGATCGCGGTGTTGAGCATCCCCTGCGCCGTATCGACGCCGGTTGTTTGAAGCCCGTGCGCATGCAGCGTCGCGCACAGCGCCCCCGTGCCGCATCCCACGTCGAGTATGGTATCGTAGACCGTCAAATCCAGTTCTCCGGCAGTCTCTAGCAGAACCTGCGTAAACTGCCGCTTCTGCTTATGGTAAAACAGGCGGTAAACCGGCGCGATGAAATTAAAAAGCGTTTCGCTGCTGTCCCGGCTCAAATGACCATCCTCCTTTTCCCAGCGTATCCAGCGCCCGGCTATACCAGCCCCAGGTAATCGCGCTCGATCACGCCCTGCATGGCTTCGATCTCTTTGAAGCTTTCCTTGAGCGCCGCGCTTTCCACCTTGCCGAGCCTGTCAGGATCGATAAAGTTGTCGAGCTTTTCGTTTCTCTCGATGGACAGGATTTGGTTCCAGAGTCTGAGCCTTAACAAAAGCTCGTACGAATCCACGATCTCCCGGTGCCGCGCCTCTGAAATCACGCCAAGGCGCTTGATGGCGTCAAGCTGCTTTAATGTGTTGGGTTCCTTAATCGCATGCCGTATGGCGTAAAGCCTGGCAAAGCATACGATGGCGATCTCCGGCGTTTTGATGTCGATCCCGTCGCTGCCGGCCGATATGATGCCGCCGAACAGGCGCTGCGGCGTTTTGAAGCCCACGGCGTTTTGCGCCAGCAGCTTAATGAACTGGCGGTCATCCATGATTTCCGCATACACGAACGCGCGGATTTCGTCTTCCAGCATGCCGTTGCCGTAGACTGTGCGGAGATCCAACAGCGTGGAAAACTCCATAATCTGCTTTTGTTCGCCTTCCCGGATTCTCTTTTTGAAATCGGACTTCCATACGGCGACCGGTTTGCACCACTTCGGGTTGGCGGCAATCATACCGCCTCTGCACTTTACATAACCCGCCGCCTCCAGATTGTCGCATACCACAGTCGCAAGCTTCGTAAAATAAGCCTGCAATGTTTTTTCGTTTTTACCGTCCGGCAGCTCATAGATCAGCGCGTTGTCCTGATCGCTGTACAGCGACTGCGCCTGCCTGCCCTGGCTGCCAAGCGCCAGGAACGCAAAATCCGCCGGCGGCTCGCCGATCTCCCGGATGGCAAGCTCGATCAGCTTTTGGGTGGCGATGTCGGTAATCAGCGCCACCATGTTTGCGATCGCGATGGACGACGTACCGTTTTCCAAAAGCGACTGTACAAATTCCGGCGTTTTTTTACACAGCGACGCGATTTGGAACGGCTTATCCGCGTTGACGATCGCCTCAGCCAGATCCGACGCCATCATCCCGGGGATGTGCAGAAGCCGGTTCAGCGCCGCCCGCGACCCGGTGTGGCCTCCGCGCTCTGTTTTGCGCCTGACGAGAATCATCAAGCCGTCGATGGAGTCGCTCACGTCGTGCTTGACGGTCAGGGTGCACGGAATCAGGCTTCCGTCGCAGCGCTTGATGACGCCGTCTACGGTACTCTCCGCGCCTTCCTGCCCCTCACCACGCAGCAATTGCAGCCACTGCGCGTTTTCCTCGACCTCGGGAAAAACGTCCCGGAGATACAGCAGATCAATCCTGCCGTACGCGCAGCCGAGGATTTCGTATACGACGGCGTTGGCATACCGGCAGCGCCCGCCCGCGACAAACAGCGCGCCTTCGGTAGCAGCTTCGGACAGCGCTTTATAACGGTGCGTGGATTCGAGCAGCAGCTTTTCGGCGTCCAGCCTCGACCGTTCCAGAACTATGCCGTGATGGATCAGGTAGATGAGCAGAACCAGCACGATGCCCATCACGCCGCCCGAAATGACGACAATATATCCGCGCAGAGTGCTGATCTCGGTCTGGACGTCGTTGGTGTAAATACCCGTGCCGATAATCCAGCCCCAGGGCTCGAAATATCGGATGTAGGATTCCTTGGCCTCCACCCTGCCGGGATCGTCCATCCATTGCCAGACGTAACTGATGTACCCCTCGCCTTCCCTTTGCGCCAGCTCGGCAAACTCCACAAAGATCCGGTTTCCCTCCGCGTCGGTGAAATCCGATACGTCCTGGTTATTAAGATCCGTTCGGTACGGGTGCATCAGGATACGGGGCGTGAGGTCCTGAATCCAGAAGTAATCCTTATCGTCCACGCCGTAGCGCATCGCCGAGATACGATCCTTGGCCAGCGCCTGCGCCTCCAAAAGCGTCATTCGCCCAGCGTTCACTTCCTCCACCGCCTCGTTAAGCACGCCGTAGGCCGCCTGGGACAATTGCCGGATGTTTTCCCGCTTGATGTTCATGAGCGTATGCTCGAAATACGGCAGGAAGAACACAAACAGCGAGACCACGAATAAAGCCAGCGAAAGCACCGCCGGCAGTATAATATTCAGGGAAAAGGAAAACCATTCGTTCCGTTTCTTTTTACCGTCGCTTTGCGCCCCGGCGGCTTGCATGGCAAACGGCGTGTGTAAAAGCGCGTCCCGAAAAGCGTCCCAGGCTTTCCTATCTACAGTAATGCCGGGCGTATCCGTCGCCAGATCATGAAAATCCGTTCCCATTGACGCGGCCAGATTCTGTTCTCCGGCCAGCGCAAGAAGCATGTCGTTCTGCTCCTGCGTGTTAGGCCCGTACAACGCTTCGATGCCGTCAAGCCCCATCGTCTTGAGCTCGCCGACCAGCTTGGTAAGCTTCTGCATATCCGGCTGTGTCTTCAGGGGATGCGCAAGCACCGCGACGCCGCCCGCGCGGTGAATGATCCCGATCACGTCCGCGGCACTCCTGTGTTCGGGCTGTACCAGTTCGTCCGACACCGTGACGGACTTGCCGTTGAACAGGGTTTTCAGCGTGTCGTTTTCCTCGTCAAAGCCGTACGCTAAAATATGCAGCGTTTCGCCCTGGTGGTTTGCCGTGATTTCGGCGCCCGAGATATACCCGATATCGTACTGCGCGAGTGCGCTCTGAAAAGCCTTCAGGCCCATGATGGTGTCATGATCGGTCAGCGAAGCGATCCTGACGCCGTTTTGAGCCATCGCATACGCAACCTCTGCAGGCGGCAGGGTGCCGTCGCTCCAGGACGAATGGCAGTGCAGGTCGACACGTATCGCCGCCTCGTCCTGCGCATCGGACATTGGGGTTCGATTCTGATCCGGAGTCTTGCTTCGCTGTTTTTTCATACTGACCTCTGGCTTGCACCGCAGTGTTTCGCATTTGTCCGTACGGCATACTCCGCTTATTATACCATACTCTGTGTGTTTTTTATTCAACTCATTCAATGCATAACCGCTCCGTCTCTCCGGCATTTCCGGTGAATGCATTCACCGATTATCTAAATTTCCGTAACAATTTAGCGATGCACCTCGTGCACAAACGCCTTTTTCTATTGCAGTTGCGCCGCTTGTCGCCTTCGGAGTATGTGTTTACATTTCGCTTGCAAAATCGTTGCCACGGTAGTATATTGGCTCTTATATTGAAAATTTATGCGCATAAACGAGCGCATAAACAACGTTCCTTCGCACTTATCAAATTGAAAAGGTGGTTTTTTTGATGCAGCATGAAAATGTAACCGAAGACAAAAAAGACTGCGCGGCCCCGTACAAAGCAAAACTCGGGCTTTGGATGTTTCTGATCTACACCATCGTCTATGCGGGCTTCATCGTGATCACGGCGTTCTCCCCCGAGACGATGGGCTTGGACATCGGCAACATCAATCTGGCCATCTTCTATGGTCTGTTTCTGATCGTATTCGCCGTCGTCCTTGCGCTGGTTTACAATTTCCTGTGCGCAAGGTGTGAAAAACGCATGAACGTTGAAGAGGAAGAGGAGGAAGCCAAATGAATTACCAACCTTCCATCTGGGCCATCATCATCTTCTTTTCCTTCGTAGCGTTCGTACTGCTGATATCCAGGTATTTCGCCAAGCGCTCGCAGAGCGCAAAGGGGTTCTACACCGCGGGCGGCTCCGTGCCCTGGGTGGTCAACGGCATCGCGTTCGCTGGCGACTACCTGTCCGCCGCTTCGTTCCTTGGGATCTGCGGCATGATCGCGTTTTACGGGTTTGACGGCTTTTTATATTCCATCGGGTATCTGGCGGGCTGGATGGTCGCGCTGTTCGTGGTCGCCGAGCCGCTCAAGCGCATGGGCAAATACACCTTTGCCGATGCGCTGGATTCCAAGTTCAAATCCAAAGGCATCAAAATCGCAGCGGGCATCAGCACGCTGATTGTTTCGGTGTTCTACCTGATTCCGCAAATGGTCGGCGCGGGCTCGCTGGTCACGCCGCTGCTTGGCTGGCCGCATTGGCTTGGCGTGGTACTGGTCGGCGCGGTGGTAATCTTCATCGTTGCCACGGCTGGCATGGCGTCGACGACCTACGTGCAATTCTTAAAAGGCGCGCTTTTAATTATTTTCTCGTGCGTTTTGGTGTTCCTGGTACTCAACAAGGGTTTGTTCACCGGCGAGTATAAAACGCTCGAGGTGGCAAGCGTACAGGAAGACGGCATAACGCTTGCCGATCCGAACTATACCGTGGAAAACGAATGGACAGTCGGAGATCACCTCTTCGTCGCGGTGCGCTCGGTAGAAGGTGATCAGAGCGTCTGGGCGTATAACGCCCAAAACGGTCTTTTGGAGGAAACGCTGTTTATTACCGACAAATCTAACGGCGCGGTGCTTTATAACGGCGCGCCCAAGGAAGACGGCAAGTTCTTCCAGGTGGGCAACCTGACGGATATCGGCGGCGTGCAAAACACGCAGACAGGCGCCGTCGGACCGTTTGCCTTCCTTGGCACCATCAAGGAAAGCACCGTCGTCCGCTGGGACAAGGCCATCGTCATGGACGACGGAGACAAAATCACCATCTATTACCAGCATCCCACCTCCGGCGCGGAGGTGCTGCAGCCCGGGCAGAAATTCCCCCTGGACACGACCAAGCATAAGCTTAACTTCATCTCCCTGATGCTTGCGCTGTTCTTCGGCACCGCGGCGCTGCCGCATATTCTGATCCGGTATTACACGGTCAAAAACCCGGCCGCCGCGCGCAAATCCACCATCATCGCGATTGTCTCGATCGGGTTTTTCTACATCCTGACACTGTTCCTTGGCTTCGGCTCAATGATCGGCGGCGGACTGGACCTGACGAACTCCAACATGGCCGCGCCGCTGCTGGCCAAAAACTTCAGCGTGGCGATCTTCGCGATTATCTCCGCCATCGCGTTTGCAACGGTGCTCGGTACCGTAAGCGGCCTGCTGGTGGCTTCCTCCGGCGCGGTGGTACACGATTTGATCGGCACCGGCAAGCGCAGCAAGCTGTCCGACAAAATGGAGGTCAGCATCGGCAAAATCGCCGCGATCGCCGTGGGCTGCGTCGCCATTGTGCTGGGCATTCTGTTTAAGAACCTCAACGTCAGCTTCCTGGTCGGCTGGGCGTTTGCCGTCGCCGCGTCGGCCAACCTGCCCGCGATTATCATGGTGCTGTTCTGGAAGCGGACCACGGCCAAGGGCGTTATCGCGTCCATCATCGTGGGCCTTGTCTCGGCAATGCTTATCATCCTATTGTCCCAGAGCACATACAACGACGTGTACCATCTGGTCAACGTCACAGCACCCATGCCGATCGACAACCCCGCCATCATCTCCGTTCCGCTGAGCTTCCTGACTCTGGTCGTCGTCTCCCTGCTGACGAAAAAGAAGGACGCTGCGGAAAAAGCATAATTCGAAAAATCAAACAATGTAACAAGCGCGGGATTCGGCATAGAATCCCGCGCTTTGTGTTTCGCCCGGATTGTTTCGGTCCAGTATACATGGTATACTGCAATCAAATCGTTTGCCGTATCTACACCCATATCCCCTGCGACATGGATAGAAGGAGACAAACAACATGAAGAAAACCATTTTCACCATCGTGCTGCTGCTTGCCGCTGTGCTGGTGTTACAGGGTTGCACCACTACCGGCAGCGATACCGCATCCCCCACCGCAACTCCGGCGGCAACAGCCGCTGAAGAAACCGTGGTCACCGACGCTCCCGCCGCGACCGACGCACCCGCCGCCGACACCGGCGAAAAGACTTTCACCCTGGACGAGCTGGCCATGTACGACGGAACTAACGGGAATCCCGCTTACATCGCCGTAGACGGCGTAGTGTACGACGTAACCAACGTGGCGCAGTGGCAAGGCGGCCAGCATAACGGCTTTACCGCGGGGCATGATCTGACCACTGAAATCAAAACCATCTCGCCCCACGGCGTATCCAAGCTTGTGGGACTCACGGTCGTCGGGAAATTAGTCGATTAGGAGAATACCTATATGTATGCAGTCCTCGGATGGCTGAATATCGGGTTTATTGCCGTGATGACGGCGCCGTACTGGCTTCGCTTTCTCAACAAGCACACCCTGCGCCTGAAAGGCGGCGGATACGCAAAAACCATCAAGGTTCTGCGTACGATTCATAAACCGCTTGGCGTCCTGATACTCATCCTCGCGGCGATCCACGGCTACCTGGCCTTGGGAGCGCTACGGCTGCATACGGGCACCATCGCGGGCACGATGCTTTTAATTACGGTGATTCTGGGCAGCTTGTTCTTCTTGACACGGAAGAAGCCCGCATTCGTATGGCACAAGCGGTTTGTGGTCATTCTGCTGTTTTTTATCGCGATCCATCTGCTGTTCCCAAGCGCAGTGTATTATCTGCTCAATTGATGAATCAACTTCCAAATACAACGCCCTGTGCCCCAACGGGTACAGGGCGTTGCTTATGTACCCGCACTCTTCCGTGCTTAACTATCCAGGATCGGTGTATCCTCCCTGAGACGAAGGCGGATTTCGTGCGATTTATGCATTCGCCGCATAGTGTATCAGGGGCGTTTTAAACCGTATTCACAATCTCTTTACCCAATGCTAACATTACTATATCTTGTAGCTGTCAGAAGGCGTCGTCTATCCATCTTGTGTAAAATAATCATGCGTGATTTTACAGTAACACAATACAATCTTAATCATTATAGTATAGAATTATTCATAAAGGTACGGTATGATGAATCTATGCTCTTTATAATAAAAAGGAGGATATTTCCATGAGCAAGAAACTACTTATTATACTTCTGTGTGTCGTCATCGTGGCAGGAGCGGTTGTCGCCGTCATTCTGCTGACACAGAAACCCGAGGAAAAGACCCCCGCGATTGAAAAGCTCACCCTTGAGTTTGTGCCTTCCAAGGATGCCGACGTGATCATCACCGGCACCAAGAACCTTCCCGAACTGCTGAAGGCTGAAATGCTTAAGCAAGGGTATGACATCGGTGAAGTCGATATCACCGTAGGCACGTCCTATGAGGCAACCGGCGAAGCTATGGCTGCCGGATCAATCGATATCGGCTGGCTGCCCGGCGGCACCTATGCCCTGTTCTCCGATGAAGTGGACGTCATCCTGACGGCCACCCGCGCGGGCCTGAGCAACGATTCCACCGATCCCACCACCTGGAACGGCCTTGCCAACAAGACCCTGCCCACCGATGAACAGGTCACCTTCTACCGTTCGCTGATTTACGCCACGCCTTCCGAATACGGCAAAGAGCTGGCTGCGAAAGTGAACGCAGGCGAAGCCCTCACTTGGGAAGATCTCGATAAGGCCAGCTGGGCTGTGATGAGAACATCCTCTTCCGCCGGCTACATCTACCCCACCCTGTGGCTGATGGAGAACTATGACGGTAAAAAGCTAACCGACCTCTCAAACGTTATCACGCTGTCAGGCTACGGCGAAGCGTTCGCGCAAGCCGCCGCCGAAGCGGTTGACATTACCGTTTGCTACGCCGACGGCCGCCGCGACTATGAAGACGCCTGGATGCTGCCCACCACCGAAGCGGACGCCACCGGCAAAGCCGGCATGGGCCGTGAAGTGGATATCTGGGACGAGATGAACGTCATCGGCGTCACCGAAGGCATCTACAACGACACCGTATCCATCACCAAGGCCAACCCCGCCGTGTATGACCCCGAGTTCATTGCGGCGATCCAGACCGCGCTGATCAACCTGATTAATACCGACGAAGGCAAAGCGATCTTCTCGGTATACAGCCACACCGGTTATGCGATCGCAACCGACGCGGATTACGAAGGTGCCCGCAAAGCCCTTGCGGCTGTGGAATAACACAAATCCCAGCTATCACGCCCGAGGCGGTGCGGTTCCTACCGTATCGCCTCGCTTTTTTGCTTCAAAGACGCCCTGACAAAAGGGCAATGGCCGCGCTTGTGTTTCAAGCCGCTTTTTGATATGCTGACCAGGCACAGTGCAACCCCTGATTCGGAGGTGTTCGCATGATTTCCATCCGGCCTATGGACGCGGATACATCCGTGCTGTACGACAGGATCGATAACCGGTACGTGATCCATGAAACCATCAGTGTTCAATACGATAGCGCAGGATTCAGCCTGAGCTATACGCCTTTGGCGGCTCCCATACAGCGCACCTATCCGCCCGGCAGCGTGCATACGGCGCAGGAGCTGATCCGCCGTGAGGACGCCGAATGCTTCTTTGCGTGGGCAGACGGTCAGCCGGCAGGCCAGGCGGTCGTCACGGCATACTGGAACAAGCTTGCCTTTCTTTGGGATATCCGGGTGGATGAGTCCGTCCGCGGCAAAGGCGTTGGCAGCGCGCTGATCGGCGCTTGTGCGAATTGGGCCAGAGACAAGGGTCTCAAGGGCCTGCTGGCCGAAACACAGGCGCAAAACCCTTCAGCCTGCAGGTTCTACCAGCGAAACGCTTTCATTCTAGGCGGCGTAGACCGGCTGTTATACACGGCGATTCAACCGCAGCCTGACGGTTCCTCCGCACCGCTAGACTGCGCGCTGTTCTTTTATCTCCTCTTTTAAAAAGTTTCCAATCCGCCGCACGACTGGGCGGTATCAAAATAAAGAATAAGTAATGAGGCATTTCCATGATCGAATTTATACGAACCGGTAAGACGTATCCCAACGGCGTTCGTGGCCTTGATAACGTTGATCTGAAGATCGACCAGGGAGAGTTTGTGGCGATCATCGGCTTGTCCGGTGCGGGGAAATCGACCCTGATCCGCACCATCAACCGCATGATCGACGTCACCGACGGGCAGGTGATCGTGGACGGCGTGGACGTGATGACGCTGCGCGGAAAATCGCTCAGGCGCTTTCGCCGCCATATCGGCATGGTGTTCCAGTCCTTTAACCTCGTCACCCGGTCTACCGTGATTAAAAACGTGCTAACCTCCATGGTGCCGGATATGAATTTCTTCGCCGCGCTGTTTGGGATATTCACCAAAAAGCAGGAACTGGCGGCGCTGGCGGCGCTGGATAAAGTCGGCATTCTCGATAAGGCATATACCCGCTGCGACCAACTGTCCGGCGGGCAGCAGCAGCGCGTGGCGCTGGCGCGTACGCTTAACCAGAACCCGACCATCATCCTGGCGGACGAGCCGGTCGCGGCGCTGGACCCCGTAACCGCCAATCAGGTGATGAACGACTTCAAGCGCATCAATAAGGAGATGAACATCTCCATCCTGATCAACATCCATCACGTCGATCTGGCGCTGGAGTTCGCCGACCGCATTATCGGCATCCGCGACGGCCAGATTGTTTTTGACGGGCCTGTGAAGCAGGTTACCGATCCGGTGCTGGACAGCATTTACAGCGGCGCGCCCATCCCCAAGGCCGGGGAAGACGAACCGGCAAAACCAAAAACAGGTAAAGTCTCCAAGCAGAAGGAGGTCTTGCCCTGATGCGCGGGAAAAAAATCCAGCAACAAAAAGTACCGCTGTTTGACCGCCTGTTCCCGCCGCAGACGATGAAGGTCGGCGAACACACGGTGCAAAAACCGCGTTCCCGCTCATGGCTGATCGCCATCGTGCTGCTGATCGCGGTCGCGGCGTCCGTCATGCTGACGAAGTTTGACATCAGCATCCTCATCAAGCGCGGGCATCAGCTCACGGTGATCCTGTCGCAGATCTTCAATCCCAAATGGTCGTATTTCCCCAAGGTCGTCGATCCGCTGCTGGACACCATCAAGATGTCCGTGCTGGGTTCGGTGATCGGTTCCTTGCTGGCGCTGCCGTTTTCGATCGTCGCGTCGGCAAATATCGTCAAAAACGGCTTCGTCGTAGCGATCATGCGTATACTGCTCAACATCGTGCGGACGCTTCCCACGCTGGTGATCGCGTCCATTTCCGCGTTGATGTTCGGTCTTGGCACGTTTGCGGGCACGGTTGCGATCTCAATCTTTACCTTCGGCATCGTCTCCAAGATGATGTACGAAAGCATCGAAACCGTGGACATGGGCGCGTTTGAAGCCATGGAAGCCCTGGGATCGGCAAAGTTCAGGGCGTTCTGGAGCGCCGTGTTCCCGCAGATTTTACCCACGTATTTGTCGCATTGCCTGTACTCGTTCGAAATCAACATTCGCGCCGCTTCCATCCTGGGTTACGTCGGCGCCGGCGGCTTGGGCATCCTGATCAACGACCGGGTCGGTTTCCGGGATTACGAGGGGCTTGGCATGGTGCTGATCACCCTGTTCGTGGTCGTGTTGATCATCGACAACACAAGCCAGTACCTGCGCAGAAAGCTCAGTTAGGAGGAGATCGGCATGATGCATTCACTCAATCCCATCGAAGCCATGTATGAAAACCGGCCAAGACGCTGGTGGGTCTATACCCTGATCGTGCTGCTGCTCGCGGTGATCCTGGGCTGGTCTTCCAGCGCGATCGACTATAACGGCATCGCCGCCAAGGGCAGCGAGGTCGCTTACGGGATCATTTATGGTATCTTTCATCCCGACAGCTCATTGCTGCTTACGTTTTCCGTTGACGGCGTACCCTACCTGCTGCTTGAAACCGTCGCCATCGCGGTGCTAGGCACGCTGATCGGCGGCTTGCTTGCCGTCCCGTTCAGTTTTCTGGCCGCTGAAAACGTAGTACCCAAGTGGGTGGCGTTCATCGTACGCGCCGTGGTTCTGCTCATCCGCACCATCCCAAGCCTCGTGTGGGCGCTGGTATGGATACGCGTAACCGGCCCGGGACCGTTCTGCGGTGTGGTGACGCAGAGCATCTGCTCCATCGGTATGATCTCCAAAATGTATGTCAACGCGATCGAGGACCTGGATACCCGGATATTGGAAAGCCTGGACGCCGCCGGATGCACGACCTTTCAAAAAATTCGCTACGGTATCCTGCCGCAGCTCTACGCCAACTTCATCTCCACGATCATTTACCGCTTCGACATTAACATCAAGGACGCGACGACGCTTGGTATCGTAGGCGCGGGCGGCATCGGCGCGGCGCTGATCCAAACCATCAACAGCCGCCGCTGGAGCATGGTCGGTGCGTTCCTGTTCGGCCTGATCATCCTGATGCTGATCATCGATCTGTTCTCCACCCGCGTCCGCAAACGGCTTGCGAGGGGATAGCATGGCAGACCGGCTAACGCTGTATTTCACTTCAGATACGCACGGGTATATCTACCCGACCGATTTTTTAAGCCCCGGAACGCTCAAACAGGGGCTTTTACGCATGCCGTTTCACAAAGATGGCAACACCCTGGTCATCGACGGCGGCGATACCCTGCAAGGATCGCCGCTGACCTATTATTGCCGCGCCGCAAAAAAAGCCATGCCCTGCGCCGATGTGATGAACGATCTGCATTACGATTACTTCACGCTGGGCAACCACGACTTCAACTACGGTTACGAAACCCTGAAGGAGTATCTGCAGCGGTCGAATGCGCAGTGTCTGTGCGCAAACGTTCGTGATGATGCGGACACCCTGCCCGTACTCCCCTATACGGTCCACACGCTTGCAAACGGTCTGCGGGTCGGGCTGGTCGGCGTCGTGACGCATTGGATCAACGTGTGGGAAAAACCCGAAAACCTTGGCAGTGTCTGCGTTTCGGACACGATGGCCGCCGCACGCAGCGCCGTAGACGCTCTACGGGGCAAGGCGGACGTGCTGATCGGTATCTACCACGGCGGCTTTGAGCGCGATTTGAAAACGGGCAAGCTGTTAAGCGCGACCGACGAAAACATCGGCTGGAAGCTGTGCGAGGAATTGTCGTTTGATATCCTGCTGACGGGCCACCAGCATATCCCAACGGCGAACAAGGTGATCCACGGTACGCATATCGCGCAGACGCCCGGCAACGCTAAAGCCTTTGTGAAGCTGACGATTGATGAGGCCGGGACGATCACCTCCCGCCTGTGCGAGCCGGACGCAGCGCCCGTGATCAAGCCCTGGGAGCAGGAGCTGTATGATGATTTAAACAAGTGGCTGGATACGCCCATCGGAAAGCTGTCCAAGGCGCTTCCGCCGGAACCGAAACTTCAGATGGCGCTGCACGGCAGCCCGATTGCGGATTTCATCAACCGCGTACAGCTCGACGCCTCCGCCGCGCAAATCTCCTGCGCGGCGCTGAGCAACGAGGTCAGCGGCTTCAAGGCTGAGGTGACCGTGCGCGACGTAGTGGCAAGCTATCCCTTTGCCAATACCCTGGTCGTGCTGCGGGTGAGCGGACAGGTGCTAAAAACGGCGCTGGAGCAGTGCGCGACGTATTTCAAGGTTGTGGACAGCGGCGAGATTACGATCGGCGATTTCTTTTTACGGCCGAAGGAAGCCCATTATAACTACGATTATTTTGCCGGGATTGCCTATACGTTTGACCTGCGAAGGCCCGTCGGCGATCGCGTAGTCAACCTTGCCTATCAGGGAAAGCCCGTCCAGCCCGGCGACGGCTTTTCGCTGGTCATGAACAATTACCGCGTCACCGGCGCGGGCGGGTTCGACTGCTACCTCCCCTGCCCGCGGGAAAAAGAAATCCTGACTGAGGTCAGCGAGCTGATACTCGATTATTTCAACGCTCATCCGTATATAGAAATATCAGACCGGCCCTGTTATACGATCATTCTTCCCAATAAAGCCGTCGAGGATTAGGAAATACATACGCTTAAGCCGTTCCATGCCGCAATTTGATATATTTTCAAATGCTTATTGTTTGTGTTACAATAATAACAAACAATATAACCAAATACAAAAACACTTGAACAGGCATGGCGCATAAAGGAGGGGCTACTGATGGACGCTGACCAACTTCTTTTGAATTTATACAAAGAGCAGCAGTACAACGAAACGCGAATAAGAATGCATAAAATCTTTATGCTGATCGCCGCGCTGGCGAGCGCGCTTGCGCTGGTTATCACGATGGTTTTCTATTCCAGCTGGATGTATGAATTGGCTTTTGGAAGCATGATCCTGTGCGTCGTCATTCTGTCCTTATTAGTCTGGTTTCACGTACTGAAGATTGGGCTTGCCAGCTACCTATCCATGTTGTATGCATGCTTTGTGTTCGTACCGGTTCTTTGGCTGGAATCCGGCATGATCGGCAATACGCCTTATATATCGCTTATTATTCTTGTTGCGGTATTATCGCTGTTCTCCGGCAAACAGCTGCATTGGATGCTCGGCGGTTATCTTGCTTTGCTGGCAATTCTCGTAACATATACTGCGATTGTTGAACTGCCCGTATCCGATAACATTCCCAACTATATCTATATGCTGTCAGCATTTACCGTCGCGATCGGACTCATCGTAATCTATATGCTTTCCAAACAAAGGGAGTTCAACGACCTGAACGACCGGTTTCTGCGCAGTTCTTTCAAAGACGAGCTGACTCAGCTGTATAACCGCAAACTGATGGATATCATCATCGAGTATCAGGAAAAGCAATATAAGCGCGAAAAGCTGGATTATATCTTTGTGATGTTTGACGTTGATGATTTTAAAAAACTCAACGACGAGCGCGGGCACGTATACGGCGACATCGTGCTGCGAACGATCGCCAAGTGCATCAACGACAAAGCCCGGTCTTCCGATTTTGTTATCCGATACGGCGGCGACGAATTTTTGGTTGTGCAGACCAGCGCATCGGAAGCGAGCATTCAAACATTTTCCAGCAGAATTGAAGAAGCTATGAAAGATTCGTGTCAATTGGATATGCATGTAACTGCCAGTTATGGATATGCGGCACGTTCGGAATGCGCTTCGCCGGACGCCGTGATGAAGCTTGCGGACGAACGACTGTATGAAAACAAACAAGCCAGAAAGGCAGCCACGGCATCCGCAGAACCTGCCGCGCCTAAAAAAGCAACGGCGACGCGGAAGCCCAAACCAACCGGAAAAGCTGGCGCGTCGGCAGAATAATTTATCACACAAAAAAAGATACCGGCAGATGATCCGGTATCTTTTTTTGCAGTCTCACCGTACCGCCAGGTCGATCAGCCGTACCTTTTCCAGCTTCCCCATCAACATATAGTTTCTGCGCCACGCGGTAAGAGAATGCAGCGGAACGGTTTCGCTTCCAACTTGTATATGCTCTTTGATCTCTTCGTCGCGCAATGAGCAGTCGTGTTCCATGCCGTCTTTGACGATCACGAAGCCCGCCATCACGTCCACGTCCACGCCGTCGATCGTAAGCTCATAAAACGCTCTGGATTTGAACTTCGCACTGGGCTTCGGCGCTTCCAGCGCGCCCAGCTGCGCAAGCAATTCCCGGACCGTTTCCGCGTCGTCGGTTTTCACTATAATGTCGATATCATGAAATTCCGATACGACGCCCTTAAAATATAACAGCATAGAGCCGCCGACCGCCCAGGTGACGTTTGCCGCGTTTAGGCGCTTGGCAATGGTTTGCAGCACCCGCAATTTCTGTTCGTTTTCCATTTGATCCTTCCGTAACGCAAAATACTCTGGTATTATAACATATATCATTCAAAGAAAGCGGGGTTCGACGGTGAAGATCATGAAAGCGGAACTAACCGACCTGCCGGGCATCCTGTCGCTGCAATACCTTGCCTACCAAAGCGAGGCGACATTACATAACGATCCCAATATTCCCCCGCTGAAGCAGACGCTGGACGAGGTTCAATGTGAATTTGAAAACGGATTGATTCTCAAAGCCGTCGATAAAAGCGGCACGATCATCGGCTCCGTCCGCGGCTATGCCGAAGACGGGACGTTTTTCATCGGCAAGCTGATCGTTCGGCCCGATTTGCAGGGACAGGGCATCGGCACTTTGCTGATGCATGAAATCGAGAGGCTCTCGCAGGTCAATCGCTATGAACTGTTCACAAGCACTAAAAGCGTTCGCAATATCAAGCTGTACAAGCGTCTGGGCTACCAGATCTTCAAGGAAGAGCCGCAGGCCGGCGATCTAAAGTTTGTCTATATGGAGAAAACAGCCGAGTAGCGCATGGCACCATTCGGCTGTTATCAAGTAGTCTTATTTCAGCGGGCTTCCACATATCGTTTGAAATGATCCAATATGGCTTGCAAGCCCTCGCGTTGTTTTCCGATTCAAATAGTCAATGCCACAGCTTCTATTGTTCCCCTGCAAACGCTTTCTGCATGGCCGCGATATCCAGCTTTTTCATCTGCAAAACCGCGGCCGTAAGGCGTATTTTTTGCGCAGGCGTACCGCTTTCCATGAGATTACCCAGGCAATTGGGCACGATCTGCCAGGATACGCCGAACCGGTCTTTTAACCACCCGCACGCTTCGGCCTCCGGTATATGGGATAGCTTTTGCCAGAAGTAATCGATCTCCTCCTGCGTATCACAGGAGACGACCAGTGACACAGCCTCGTTGAAAGTGAAATCCGCGTCGAATCCGTGATCCATTGCCAGGAAAGGCTGTCCCAGCAATTGAAAACGATGAACGCCTTCCGCGGTCGTCTCCGGTTGATCATCCGCAGTGTTTTCGCCGGTGTTGTGCGCCAAGCCGGACGCATGGAACACATCCGTATAAAACCGGGCGGCTTCAAGCGCTTTCCCTTTGGCGGAACCTGAGAATAACAGGTAAGGCGTAATCTTGGCGGTCTGCCGTTTTCCGTCTGCCAGTGCCAGCTGCCAGGTAAGGCCGTAACGATCCCGCACCCAACCGAAACGGGCGCTGAAAGGATACTCGCCGAGCTCCATTAAGGCGGTGCCATTGTGGATCAGCGCTTGCCATAGGGCGTCGATCTCTTCTATGGAACCGCATGTTACGAACAGCGATATCGCGGGATTGAACTGAAATTCAGGCCCGGCGCTGATCGCCGCAAACGGCTGACCCGCCAGCAGAAATTCGACGGTTTGCGTGTCGCCGCCGGGGGTATTGTGCAGTATTTCTGTTCGCGTGATTCTGGAATCCGGAAATAATCCGGTATAAAGCTCCGCAGCTTCCCTGGCTTGCGAATCAAACCACAAATACGGTACGATTCGATTCATAGTTTTCACTCCAAATGATTTGCCCAATAGGCATCCTAGCTTTGCGCAGGCTCGTGGCTGACCTGCCAGCCGATGCCGAACTTGTCGGTTACAAACCCGTAGAGACTGCTCCAGAACGTTTCCTGCAGCGGCATTTTCACTTCGCCGCCTTCGGCGAGTTTATGGAACGCGTTCTCCAGCGCTTTTTTGTCGTCGCTCACCAGTGTAAGCGTTATGTTGTTGCCGACCTGAAAATGCTCCGTGTCAAACGTATCCGAAAACATCACGCTTCCGCCCATTAAGTCCAGCTTTGTGTGCATAACCAGGTCTTTCATAGTATCGGGAAGCGGGAAATCCGATTTCTGGCTGCCATAGGTTGTGATTGCCGGCGGTTCCAAACCAAAAACGTCCGCGTAAAACCCGACCGCTTCATGGCAATTCCCCGCGAAACTGATATATGTTACAACTGCCATAATAAAAATCTCCTTATGAAATGGTATTGAATATGTATACCAGTTCCGATTGCGGATGAAACATTGTCCCTGTTGATTCGTTTTTTCGATCGAAGCCGACTTTGGCTTCAACTCTCTCCTCAATAAAATGATAAATGCAAATAAATGCAGCGTTGCAGATGTAATGCAACGCTGTAAAGAGATGGGTCTTGCGTCTTATATAGTTAAACAGCAGTTATGTCGTTCTGGATTGTGAATAGTTGGTCGGCCACTCCGTTTCCTCCGTTCGCTTTGATGACGCTTGTTTGTATGGATTCGTCTTCGTCTTTCTACTTATGCTTGAACCTAGAATTTTCACACGATTTTCGTTGTCCAGCTCTCTAAATTCCACACTTCGTTAATCCAATCGTCGTAAAACGACGGCTCATGGCTCACAAGTAGAATTGTGCCGTTAAATTCCTTTAATGCGCGGCTCAGTTCCGCTTTCGCCTCGACATCCAGGTGATTTGTCGGCTCATCAAGCACAAGCCAATTGAGCTGTCTAAGCATAAGTTTGCAAAGACGGACCTTTGCATTTTCTCCGCCGGAAAGCACTCTCATTTGGCTTTCTATATGGTCTGCTGTAAGCCCGCATCTTGCCAGCGCTCCTCTGACTTCCGCATTGGTCATGGCAGGAAACTCATCCCAGATTTCCTGATGAGCCGTTTTTTTACTATCTTTTGAATCTTCCTGCTCAAAATAGCCGGGCTCAAGATATGGATCAAGTTCAATTGACCCTGATATTGGCGGGATTACACCTAATAATGTTTTTAGAAGAGTGGATTTTCCAAGCCCGTTAACGCCTTTAATCGCGATCTTTTTATTCCGCTCCATTGCAATGCTGATGGATTTGGTAAGAGGATCGCTGTACCCAAGCACGAGATCTTTCGCTTTAAAAATAACCTTTCCCGGTGTTCGTGCTGTTCTAAATCCGAATGTAGGTTTTGGCTTCTCTTTCCATTTATCGACAATTTCCATCTTGTCAAGCTGCTTTTGCTTGCTTCTTGCCAGGGTAGCCGTTGCGGCCCTCGCCTTATTTTTCGCAACAAATGTTTCCAGCTTATCGATCTCTTTCTGCTGCTTTTTATAAGCTTGCTCGTGTTGCCTTTTCTTCAATGCGAGCGCTTCTAAAAACTGATCATAGCTACCCGTATATCGTTGCATATTTCCGTCATCAATATGATAAATAACATTGACGACATTGCTCATGAACGCCGTGTCGTGCGATACTAAAATCAAAGCATTCTCATGGTTGATTAAAAACTTAGTCAGCCAATTGATATGATTCTCATCCAGAAAATTCGTTGGTTCGTCTAAGATGAGGATCATTGGGTTTTCTAGAATAAGTTTGGTTAAAAGCACTTTGGATCGTTGTCCGCCGGACAACTCATGAACCATTCGATCAAGACCGATTTCACCCAACCCTAATCCGTTTGCAACCTCATTGATCTTTGTATCAATCGCATAAAAACCGCTTTGCTCCAGCATGGCTTGAATATCGCCTACGTTTTCAAGCATTTTATCGATTTCATCTTCCTGCGATGTCATCTTTTCATAGAGATCAAGCATTTCTTTCTCAAGTTCAAACATTTGCCCAAAGGCGCTTTTGAGCACATCGCGAATGGTGCTGCCGGCTGGTAACGCGGTATGCTGATCCAGATAGCCAACCGTGATGCGGTTACACCATTCAATATTTCCCTGGTCAGGCTGCAGCTTGCCCATAATTATGTTCAGGAATGTAGATTTTCCTTCCCCGTTTGCTCCCACCAAACCTACGTGCTCGCCTTTTAAAAGCTGAAAAGAGGCGTTGTTCAGTATTTGCCGTGCACCAAATCCGTGTGTTACATTTTGCGCGTTGAGTATGCTCAAAACAATCCCCCAAATCGTGTCAATGCCAAAACAAATCATCTCGCCTGTTTTACCGTTGCAAAGTATATCACAACTGCTTACGTATTCAAATACCGTGAAGGATAAACTCGTCAATCGTTACCATCCGTATTCATTCATTTTTACTAGTTTTCTCGAAAGCCCTAAATAGAAGCAACCAAAGCGAAGCTTGCAGTATCCGAAATACCTCAGAAAGCGTATATTTCGGGGCATTTCAGGGAAAATTAAAACCACTGGCCGAAAAATACTCTTTATCAATTAATGGTAATACGTTTTTGGCGGAGAAGGAGGGAGGCGTCTGCTGCGCATCCGCTGCTGCGCTCGTTCCTCGCTTGCACTTCTCGCTAAAAATGATACTCAATCATTTTTCACGCGCGAAGCCCACTTTGGCTTCAACTCCCTCCTCAACAAAAACACACCCGCGAATGCGGGTGCTTTTTGTTGGCGGAGAAGGAGGGAGGCGTCTGCTGCGCATCCGCTGCTACGCTCGTTCCTCGCTTGCACTTCTCGCTAAAAATGATACTCAATCATTTTTCACGCGCGAAGCCCACTTTGGCTTCAACTCCCTCCTCAACAAAAACACACCCGCGAATGCGGGTGCTTTTTGTTGGCGGAGAAGGAGGGAGTTGAACCCTCGCGGCGCTTATCGCACCCTACTCCCTTAGCAGGGGAGCCCCTTCGGCCACTTGGGTACTTCTCCATGGCCAGGTGATGTGTTGAGGAAAGTGGCGGAGAGAGAGGGATTCGAACCCCCGGTACATTGCTGTATCACTGGTTTTCAAGACCAGCGCCTTCAACCGCTCGGCCATCTCTCCATGGAACAAATAACCAGCGAAAGTTATTATATCAGGGATTGATTTGATAGTCAACGCGCTTTTGCGTGTTTCCGAATTCCCTTGAATCTATGAACATGCGATCCCTCCCGGCCGTCTTTCCGGCGCGTGGCGGGAGGGATCGCATGTATGTTTTACATGAACGTCAGAACTGAATGGTATCCGGATCGGCGGACAGCCCGGCGGCGCCCGTAAGACCGGCGATCAGACTGACGTCGGCGTCGCTCAGTTCAAAATCGAACACCTGCATGTTTTCCTTGATCCTGGCGGGATGACTGGACTTGGGCAGCGGCAGGTAACCGCGCTGCAAACTCCAGCGGATGGCGATCTGTGCGATGGATTTATTGTACTTCTTGGCCATCTCCTGCATTTCCGGCACGCTGAAAATCTTCCCGACGCCAAGCGGGCTGTACGCCTCCAGAAGCATGCCGTGACCGCGGCTGTAGTCCACCAGCGCGTCCTGCGTGTCGCCCGGGCAGAGGCGAATCTGGTTGACCATCGGCTTGACGGTCGCGGTCTTCAACAGTTCCTCGATATGGTGTTCGTGGAAATTTGAGATACCGATGCTTCTGATGCGCCCGGCCTTGTAAAGCTCCTCAAACGCCTTCCAGGTTCCGGCGTTGGCTTCCTGCCAATTCTTGCGAAACGCAATCGGATTGGGCCAGTGAATCAGGAACAGATCCAGGTATTCCATATCCAGCCGTTTCAGGCTCTGTTCAAACGCGGCCATCGTTTTATCGTAGCCATGCTCGGAGTTCGTCAGCTTGGAGGTGACAAAAATCTCCTCGCGCTTTATACCGCTCCGTTTCACTGCTTCCCCCACGCTTTGCTCGTTTCCATATCCCTGCGCGGTATCGATATGACGATAACCCAGTTCAAGCGCGGTCTGCACGGACGAAACGGCCTCCGGGCCGTTTTGCACCTGCCACGTACCAAACCCGATTACGGGAATCTTCACCCCGTTGGACAGCGTATAAGTATCTGCGATTGATTTCATTGTGTTTCCTCCATCTCCGGCGCAAGCGCCATGCGTTACTTTTCTATGTCCATATAAGCATTATACGATATAGCGTGTCAAATGAAACGTAAAATCACGCCGTAAACGGACGCTTTATTCTTAGCTGCCCTGAAAGCCTTGTAAACAAAGACCAAACAACGGTTTCCGCGTACGAAACCAGTTGACTTTACATGCCGGATACAGTATAATTTCATGGATATTGGAATACACCGTTGTGTTCAGTGCAACGGTGTATACTCTATTCTTCATAACAGCATGATACTCATGCCGTGAAAGGGGATTGTTACATGGCGGAACAAAAAGAAAAAAGGATTGTTCTGACCAAAGAAGGCCATAAGAAGCTCGAGGCCGAATTGGACTATTACATCCGTGTCAAACGCAACGAAGTTGCCGAGCAGATCGCAACCGCCAGAGGCTTCGGCGACCTGAGCGAGAACGCCGAATACGACGAAGCGAAAAACGAACAGAGCCGCATTGAAGCGCGGATCGTAGAAATGGAAAACATTCTGCGTACCTGCGTGATTGTGGATGACAACGATATCACGACGAATGCCGTCAACGTAGGTACGAAGGTCAAGGTAAAGAATCTGGATATGAATAAAGAACTCAGCTATACCATCGTCGGGGCCAACGAGACCAATCACCGCGAGATGAAGATCTCCTCTGAAAGCCCGATCGGCTCCATGCTGATGGGTAAAAAGGTCGGCCAGCAGGTCAACGTGGATACGCCGGGCGGCGTATTGAAGCTGAAGGTTTTGCAGATCTCCAGATAATTTCGCAGTTCCCCGAAAGGATGAAATAGAATGGATCCCGTTTCCCAAAACCCAATACCAGAACCGCTTGACGAACAGCAACTCAGCGAGCAGGAGAACATCCGCCGCGAGAAGCTCAGCAAGCTGATGGAAGCGGGCCAAAGCCCGTATGCCGTCACACATTTTAACGTCAGCAAAACCAGCCGGGAGATCCTGTCCGATTTTGACGCGCTGGAGGGTCAGTTTGCGTCCCTCGCCGGGCGGCTGATGTCCAAACGCGTCATGGGCAAGGCTTCGTTTGCCAACATTCTGGACACGGACGGCCAATTGCAGATTTATGTCCGGCGCGACGATATCGGCGTCGATGAATACATGGCGTTCAAGGCCTTTGATATCGGCGACGTCGTCGGCGTCACCGGCACGGTGTTCCGCACCCAGAAGGGCGAGATCAGCCTGCACGTGCAATCCATCACGCTGCTGGCCAAAAGCCTGAAAGTGCTGCCCGAAAAGTACCACGGCCTGAAGGATCCGGATCTTCGGTACCGGCAGCGTTACGTGGATATGATCGTCAACCCCGAGGTACGCGATACCTTCCGCAAGCGCACCCTGATTTTGAAGGCGGTGCGCGAGTTTCTGGACGCGCGCGGCTTTCTGGAAGTGGATACCCCCGTGCTGCAGACTATCGAGATCGGCGCGGCGGCACGCACGTTTAAAACCCATCTCAACGCGCTGGATCTGGATATGTTTCTGCGCATTGAAACGGAGTTGTATTTAAAGCGCCTTATCGTCGGCGGGTTTGACAAGGTGTACGAAGTGGGCCGGCTGTTCCGCAACGAGGGCATGGACGCCACCCATAACCCTGAGTTCACCACCGTAGAAACCTATCAGGCGTACGTGGACTACAACGCCGTAATGGAAATGGTGGAGCAGCTGTATTCCTACGTGGCGGAAACCGTGTGCGGCTCGACGCTCGTACCCTATCAGGGCCACGAGATCGAGCTCAAAGCGCCCTGGAAGCGCGTTACCATGGCCGACGCCGTGGAAGAAGCCTGCGGCGTGCGGTATGCCGACTGGACGTCCGACGAGGACGCCCGCGCGGCGCTGAAAGCCAAGGACGTTCACTTTGAAAAAACCTGGAAACGCGGCGAATGTCTGGCGGCGCTGTTTGACGAGTTTGTAGAAGCGACGCTGATTCAGCCGGTTTTCATTATCGATTACCCCGTGGATATTTCGCCGCTGGCCAAGCGCAAGCCCGAAAACCCGGACCTGACGGAGCGCTTTGAGTTTTTCATCAACGGGCACGAGATGGGCAACGCCTTTTCCGAGCTCAACGATCCGCTGGACCAGCGCAGACGTTTTGAAGAACAGGTGCGTATCCGCAAAGCCGAAGGTATCCACGCCGAGGTGGACGAGGATTTCGTCAACGCGCTCGAGCTCGGCATGCCGCCGACAGGCGGTCTGGGCTTTGGCATCGACCGCATGGTGATGCTGTTTACCGATAACGCGTCCATCCGCGACGTGCTGCTGTTCCCCACAATGAAACCGATTAAATAAGACCCGGCTCGTACGGAGGGATTCCCATGGCTTTACACATGCCGATAACCAAGCGTAAAATCCGCCACCATTTTCAGTACTCCCTTTGGATGTATCTGGTGGTCGTAGCGGTGGCGCTGTTTGGCTGGAACCTGATTTACACCACCACGCGTTATCAGCCGCCGGAAGATTTGCGGGTGGAGTTTTACGTGCAGTCCACCACCGCCAATACAGACAGCCTGCAGGCGCTTGCCGACCGCATTCATGAACAGATCATGCCCGAAATGGAGCTGGTCACCGCGCAGCCTGTGACCATTTCCAGCGATTACTACGGCGATATGCAGATCACCGTATGGATTACCGCGGCGCAGGGCGATATCTACATGCTCTCAAAGGAATATTTCGATCGTTTTGCCCCGGCCGGCGCGTTTATGGATTTGCAGTCATACGTGGACGCCGGAACGCTGGATACGTCGGGACTGGATCTTTACGCCGGTATGGCGACGCTGACCGATCCCGACCCGGGCCAGGAGGGCAAGCGCCTTTACGGCATCCCAGCCGATCTGCTCACAGGCTTTTCGGACTATGCGATTGATCCGTCCGACATGGTGCTATGCGTTCTGTACCGGAACGGAAACGACGAGTATTCTATCAAGTTTTTGAATTATCTTCTTACGAATCTCCGCTGAGCCGGTCTCTCTGCTCTATCGCATAAATCGCCATCGCGCATTCCAGCCGCTTTTGCTCCAGGCTGCATTCCAGCTCGTAAGGCTTTGTAATATCACCATTGAACGCGTGCGCATTGGCGGCGCAGCCCCCGCTGCAATAGAAACGTGCCCAGCAACTGCGGCACTTTTCTTTTGCCAGCACATGATTGCCCTTGAAATGGGTCTGCATGCTTTTGTCGAACGTATCGTCCAAAACCGATCCCATGCGCATATTCTCCCTGCCAACGAACTGATGACAGGGATAGATATCGCCTTGCGGCGTCACAGCGACGTACTCGTTCCCCGCGCCGCAGCCCGTAAGCCGTTTCTGCAGGCAGGGGCCGCCCGTGAGGTCGAGCATGAAGTGAAAAAAATTAAACCAGCGCCCGTCTCTGCGGCGCTTCAGGTATTCCTTCCCGAGCCGCTCGTATTCCTCGCCGATGCGCGGCATGTCCTCCGTCCGCAGGGCGTAAGGTTTATCCGCGCTTGTTACCACAGGCTCGATGGAAAGCTGCTCAAAACCCTCGTCGGCCAGGTGCAGTACGTCGTTGGCAAAATCGAGATTATAGCGGGTATAGGTGCCGCGAATATAGTACTGCTGCTGTTTGCGCTCCCTGACCAGCTTCTTTGCATGATCCATGATCAGGGCATAACTGCCCTTGCCGTTGGCGGTGGGACGCATCCTGTCGTGCACTTCTTCCCTGCCGTCGATGGAAATGACGACGTTATCCATCTCACGGTTGAGAAAGTCGATCATTTCATCGTTCAGGTTCACGCCGTTGGTGGTTGTGGTGAACTTGAAGTGCTTATGATATTGCGTTTCCAGTTCCCGGCCATAGGCGACGATTTCTTTGATCGCCGGGAAGTTTAACAGCGGTTCGCCGCCGAAAAAATCGACCTCCAGATTGTGGCGGTTCCCGCTTTTCCGCACCAGCCAATCCAGCGCTTTTTTTCCGGTCTCCGGCGAGATCAGGGACCGGTCGCGCATATGGTACTCCCCCGCGTCCGCAAAGCAATACGTGCAGCGGAGGTTGCAGTCGTGCGCCGCGTGGATGCACATCGCCTTGACGATTCCGGCGGTGTTCACCTGGATCTCCGGTTCTTCGTCCGGGGTAAACAAATATCCCTCGGAAATCATCTCGCGCAGCTCTGAAAGCGTTTCCGTCAGTTGATCCTCTTGATATTTCTCTTTGAGCGCTGACACAATTTCCGCATCGGAAGCCTCTGGATTGCCGATATAAACCGTCAGTGCGTCGTATGCGATCTCATCCAGCGCATACACGCCGCCGCTGCCGACATCCAGCGCGACCGCCTGCCCAAGCGCCTTGAATACGTGTACCAAATTATACCCTCCGCGTTGAAAAACCGCGGCTGTTACAGCGCCGCGGTTTGATATTGAACTCTGGTGTGCTTACCGCTTTTCGGTGCGGTTAACTTTCCCGTCGCGTCCCGCAATGAGTTCCTGTTCCTTTTGCGCGCAGCTCTGGTTGGCTACCGTGCAGCTGGTTTTGCATGCGCTCTGGCAGGAGCTTTGGCATTCGCCGCAGCCGCCGTGTTGTACCGTGTCCTGCAGGCCGGGCTGTGCGACCGTTTGAAAATGTTTCATAAATCACATTCCTCCAAGTGGTTCAAAGTACCCAAGGTAAACGATGAATATAGAACTTGTGCGATACCGAGCCGGATTTGTATCAGATTGTGTTTTTGGGAACCGAAGTAGTAGCAGCGCTACGTCGAGGTTCTCAAAGGCGCAAGCTGGTGGAAATCAAGCCGGTAGCGCGCGAGGGATTTGATCAGCGTTTACCTTAATTTAGCACTTCGGTATCGTTTTCCACGGGGACGTCTTCCACCTGGCGGATCGCCCAGCGCGCCATCATGAGCTTGACGTTGTCCTTGCCGACGGTCAGCTCGATGGTTTCATCCTTGATTTCGGTGATCGTGCCGAAAATGCCGCCGATGGTGGATATCCTGTCGCCGACTTTCAGCGCCGCGAGCATGGACTTAACCTTCTTGTCCTTTTTCCGCTGCGGACGGATGAGCAGGAAGTAGAACACGGCGAACATCAGTACCATGGGCAGCAGCAAACCTAAAAGACTTCCTCCGGTTGCGTCTGCTGCGACATCGGTGGTGGCGGCGTCAAGCCCCATCAAGAGTTGTGCGATATTCATCTATAAATTGGCTCCTTTCAAGTATCCCTGTTATATCAGTGAGTAATTATAACAAAGCATGCGGTAAATAGCAAGCGTTCCGGCCGCCTTGGGTTGTAAAACCCAAGGCGTACACAAAAACGGCGCATATATCGTTCATGCGCCGTTCTGCGTGCCAGTTCGAAAACCAGCCAGATGGAGGTGCCACCCAGATTCGAACTGGGGGATAAAGGTTTTGCAGACCTTGGCCTTACCACTTGGCTATGGCACCTGGAATGGAGCGGTAGACGAGATTCGGACTCGCGACATCCACCTTGGCAAGGTGGCACTCTACCACTGAGCTACTACCGCATCCGTATACTTGATCCTGCTTGGAACAAGTATGATGGTGCCTTGGGGCGGAATCGAACCACCGACACGTAGATTTTCAGTCTACTGCTCTACCGACTGAGCTACCAAGGCGTAAATGGCGACCAAGAAGGGGCTCGAACCCTCGACCTCCAGCGTGACAGGCTGGCATTCTAACCAACTGAACTACTTGGCCGTGTAAACCATAAGGATGGTGGGAACAACAGGGCTCGAACCTGTGACCCCTTGCTTGTAAGGCAAGTGCTCTCCCAACTGAGCTATGCTCCCAGGACTGTTTGCCTGATGCTCCAGCGCCGCTTTGCAGGGGCGGCGACGGATAATATCTTAACCCGCATCCCAAGTTTTGTCAAGAAATAAATCCCCGATTTTCACAATTTTCAGGCGAAGCAAACCGGATGCGGCTCAATCTCCGCGCTTTGCCTTGAAAACCTTGAGGGCGGCGTCCAGAATACGGTCGGCAAGCGCACGCTTTGACATCTTTTCGTAAGGCACTTCCGCGTCCCCGGTGATCACGGTGGCGACGTTGGTATCCGTGCCAAAACCCGCGCCCTTCATGGTGACGTCGTTTGCCACGACGATATCCAGATTCTTGGACGAAAGTTTTCTCCGCGCGTTCCCGATCAGGTTTCCGGTCTCGGCGGCAAAGCCGACCAATACCTGGCCGTTCGTTTTCCGCTCGCCGACGGCTTTGGCGACGTCCGGATTGGGCACCATATCCAGCGTAATGCCCTGGTCGCCCTTCTTGATCTTCTGATCGCTCTGCTCCTTGAACCGGTAGTCCGACGGCGCCGCCGCCTGGACGACGATATCGTACTGCGCGGATAAAGCGAGCATTTCCCTGTACAGATCCTCCGTGGTTTCGATGGATTTCAGTTCCACGCCGGCAGGCCGCGGCAGCGACGACGGACCGGAGATCAGCATAACCTCCGCGCCGCGTTCTTTGGCCGCTTCGGCGATCGCGTAGCCCATCTTCCCGGTGGAGGGATTGGAAATAAACCGCACGGGATCGAGTTTTTCCCGCGTCGCGCCGGCCGTAACCAGCACGCGCAGACCTTGCAAATCGTTTTGCAGCGACAGAATCCGCTGCACTTCCTCGGCGATGTGCTCGGGTTCGACCATGCGGCCTTCCCCCACCTCGCCGCAGGCGAGCAAGCCGCTTTCGGGTGTAATCATCATCACGCCGCGGTCCTTGAGGATCTGCACGTTTTTCTGCGTCGCCTCGGCCTGCCACATGACGGTGTTCATGGCCGGGGCAAAAAGCACCGGCGCTTTGGTGGCCAGCAGCGTGGTCGACAGCATATCGTCGGCGATGCCCTGCGCCATCTTGGCGATGATGTTTGCCGTCGCCGGAGCGATAACGAACAGATCCGCCTTGCGCGCCAGCGCGATGTGCTCGATCTCCCAGCTTTGCTCGCGCTTGAAGGTATCGGTCGTGACGGGATTTTGGCTGATGGTTTCAAAGCTTAACGGCGCGACGAATTCCCGGGCGTTTTTCGTCATAATGACGTCAACGTTTACGCCCAGTTTTTTTAGCCTTGAAACCAGCATCACGGCTTTGTAAGCCGCAATGCCGCCGGTGACCCCGACGACGACGTTTTTCGGCATTTTATTCGCCGTCCGTACGCACGTAGGTTAAAAGCCCGCGGTTGATCTCGTCCACTGCGACATGCAGGGGTTTCATTTCCTTATCGTCGATCAGCGGCTGCGCGCCGCCCAGAAGCTGCCTTGCGCGTTTGCTGGCTTCCACAACCAGCGTGTAGCGGCTGTCCGCCTTTTCGCAAAGCTCGACGATCGTCGGTTTGATAATGGCCATACCTGTTCCTCCTCAATCTTCCTCTATCGTTGGCAAAAAGCGAACGGTTTTATGTTTTTCGGCGTTCACGATGCACTCAAGCAGCGAAAACGCACGGTCCACATCGTCGTTGACGATCACGTAGTTGTACAGATCCACCTTGCGGAACTCGCCGTAGGCGTTGTTCAGGCGGCGTTCGATCTCCTCGGGGCGTTCGGCGTTGCGCTTTTCAAGCCGTTTGCGCAAATCCTCAAAGCTCGGCGCGATCACGAATACGCTGACATAATCCTTGGTCTTCTTCATCACGCTCATGGCGCCCTGCGAATCGATATCCAACAGCACGTTCTTGTGCACCGACAGCAAGCTGTCGATCTCGCGCCTTGGCGTGCCGTACAGATGCCCGTGAACGGTCGCATATTCCAGCAGCTCGTCGTTATCGATCATGCGCTGGAACTCCGCCTCGTCGATGAAGCGGTAATCCACGCCGTCCATCTCGCCCTCGCGGGCATCCCGTGTGGTCACGCTGCAGGAAAACGCGAAGCTCTTGTCTTTGTCCAAAAGAATTTTGCACAGCGTGCCTTTCCCCGCGCCGGACGGACCGGAGATGATCAGCAGCATTCCCCTGCGTTTGATGGTGATGCTCATGTCAGTCCTGCCTCTCCTCGGTTTCTTTGCTGGACGCGCGGCTGGAAATGGTTTCCGGCTGAATGGCCGACAGCACGATCTGGTTGGAGCTTAAGAGGATCACCGCGCGCGTCCGCCTTCCCTGGGTGGCGTCCAGCAGACGCTTTTCATCCCGCGCTTCCTGCACCAGCCGCTTGACCGGCGCGCTGTCGGGGTTGACCACGGCGGTAATGCGGTCCACGCTTATCATGTTCCCAAACCCGATATTGATCAGACGCATCCGCCTTCAACCTCACTCAACGTTCTGCACCTGCTCGCGCAGCTTTTCCAGCACGCTTTTCATCTCTACGACGTTTTTGGTAATCTCAGCGCTGGACGCCTTGGAACCGATGGTGTTGATCTCCCGGTTCATCTCCTGCAGGAGAAAATCCATTCTGCGGCCCGTTTCCGCGTCCTGTGAAAAGCATGCCCTGAATTGCTGAAAATGGCTTTGCAGCCGGGATAGCTCCTCGTCGATCGCGCATTTATCGGCCAGCAGGGCTACTTCCTGCGCGACGCGCGCGGGATCGGGGATTTCCACGTCCCATTCCTTCAGGCGGGCGTCCAGGCGTTCGCGGTATTCCGCGGGCACGGTCGGCGCCAGCTCGGCGATCGCCGCCGCCGCGCTTTCCACAGCCCGCAGGTTCAATTCCAAATCCTTGCGCAGCGCCGTTCCTTCCCGTTCCCGCATCGTCTGCAAGGCTTCCTGCGCCTCCTCAAAGGCTTCCCACAGGAGCGCAAGCACTTCTCCCAAGTCTTCCTCGGCTTGTGTGACCGACAGCGCGTCTGAAAGCTTGATCAGCTCGTATAGCGTCGGTTCGCTCATGCCCAGGGAATCCGCCGCGAGTTTCGTCTCTTTGGCGGTAAGCGCAAGCAGGTCCCGGTCCAGCGCGATGATTTTCGCATCCGTGCGGGTGTTGCGGTAATTTACGGATACGTCCAGATGCCCGCGCTTGACGCCGCCGTCTCGTATCCACTGCCGCAGCGGATCTTCAAATAAGGCCAGGGCTTTGGGCAGCCTGAAATTTAAATCCAGATACCGGTGGTTGACCGATTTCAGCTCGAGTGCGATATCGCGGCCGTCGCGGCTTTGATGTCCGCTTCCGAAACCCGTCATACTGCGCAAGTGCGTCCCGCCTTTCCAAAGTACAACCAAAGAATGGTTTCAAATTTCATTATACTACACATTGTTTAGCTTGAAAAGCATCGCTTTGGTCCGCATGCGGAAACCGGGCTTGTTTTACATCTCAAACCGCGTTGAAAGCTTGCAGTTCGGGCACATCGATGGTATACTGAATGGTACGGCTCGTTTAGGATTTTCCTGGCCTGCCGACGTAAGAATAACCCCAAGACGGAGGAATAAAATGCAGTATTCAGTGGAGAAGTTACAGGGCAACAAAGTCAAGATTTCATTTACGACACCGGCCTCAACTTTTGAGGAAGCGGTGCAGAAAGCCTATATTCAACACCGCGGGCACTTTCAGGTGCAGGGTTTCCGCAAGGGCAAAGCCCCACGCAAGCTGATTGAGCGTATGTACGGCGAAACGGTGTTCTATGACGACGCGCTGGAACTCCTTTTCCCCGACGCCTATATGGACGCGGTGCAGAAGGAAGACATCCATCCCGTGGATCGCCCCAAAGTGGATGTGGAGGAGATCAAGCCCGGCCAGGATGTGAAGTTCACCTGCGAGGTGTTCGTCTATCCCGAAATTAAGCTCGGCGAGTACAAAGGCGTGGAAATCGCCCGTACGCTGCATACCGTGACCGGCGAGGAGCTCGACGCCCGCCTGAAGCAGGAGCAAAAGCAGATGGCGCGCTCCGTGGACGTTACTGACCGCGCGGTGATCGACGGCGACGAAGTGAACCTGGATTATTCCGGTTCCGTGGACGGCGTGAAGTTTAACGGCGGCACCGCCGAAGGCCAAAAGCTCGTAATCGGCTCCAAGTCCTTCATCCCCGGCTTTGAAGAGCAGATGATCGGAATGGCCATCGGCGAAGAGAAAGACATCACCGTCACCTTCCCCGCCGAGTACCAGGCCGAAGACCTCAAGGGCAAGGACGCCGTATTCCACGTCAAGGTCAATGCGATCAAGCACGAGGAACTTCCCGCGCTTGACGACGATTTCGCCGCCGACGTGAGCGATTTTGAAACGTTCAAGGAATATTCCGACGACCTGAAAAAGAAGCTGCAGGAAACCGCCGACGAGCAGGCGACTTCGCAGGCCAAACAGGCGCTGGTGCAAAAGGTCACCGAGAATGCCGAGATCGACATTCCCGATCCTATGGTGGAAGACAAGCTCAACGACCAGCTCAAGGAAATGGACTGGCGCTTGCAGCAGCAGGGCCTGAACCTGCAAAGATATATGGAGCTTACCGGCCAGACCGAAGCCCAGATGCGCGACATGTACCGTTCGGAAGCCCGCAACAACCTGAAAACCGAGCTGGTGCTGCTGGAGATCATCAAGGCGGAAGCCATCGAAGCCGCTCCCGAAAAGGTCGACGAGATGCTCAAAGAATACGGAGAAGCGATGGGCAAATCGCCCGAGGACCTGAAAAAGGAACTCAACGAAAACCAGCTCCATTACTTTGAAGACCGCGTGAAAACCAACGCCGTGCTGGATATGCTGTGGGACAGCGCCAAGGTAACGGACGAAAAAGAAAAGAAAGAACCGGCCAAGAAGACCGAGCCCGCGAAGAAAGCGGAACCGGCCAAGAAAGCAGCCGCGCCCAAGAAACCGACGGCCAAGAAGCCCGCAGCTAAAAAACCTGCGGCCAAGAAGGAAAAGGCCGAAGAATAATCCCCCCTTCCCCAACAATACAGGAGTGAACAAAATGAGTTATTTAGTCCCCATGGTCATCGAACAAACCAATCGCGGCGAGCGTTCGTTTGACATTTATTCCCGCCTTTTGAAAGACCGTATCGTGTTTCTCAGCGGCGAGATCAACGACGACGTTGCCAACCTCGTCGTCGCGCAGATGCTGTTTCTGGAAATGGAGAATCCGGATGCGGATATCTCCCTGTACATCAACAGCCCCGGCGGCAGCATCACCGCGGGGATGGCGATCTACGATACGATGAACTACATTAAGTCCCCAGTACGCACGGTGTGTGTCGGCATGGCCGCCTCGATGGCAGCCTTTCTGCTGATGGCGGGCGAGAAGGGCAAGCGCCTTGCGCTCCCCAACTCCGAAGTCATGATTCATCAGCCGCTGGGCGGCGCGTCCGGCCAGGCGTCGGATGTGCAGATTCGTGCGGAATGGCTTTTAAAAACCAAGCAGAAGATGAACAAGCTGATTGCCGAAATGACCGGGCAGGCGCTTTCCCGCGTGGAAAAGGACGCCGACCGCGATTACTTCATGGACGCCAAAGAGGCCCTGAAGTACGGAATCATCGACGAGATCTATGAACCTCGCAGCGGTAAAAAGGAGTAACGTATGTCGGACACCATGAACCCCAACCTTCCCAAGCTTAAGCGCTGCAGCTTCTGCAACAAGACCTCCGAGCAGGTGCACCGCCTGGTCGCCGGCCCAAACGCGCAGATCTGCGACGAATGCATCGCGCTGTGCAACGAGATCATCCAGGACGATTACCAATCGCTTGACGAGCTTGCGGCGATCGAATTGCCGCGCCCAAAAGAGCTCAAGGAGATTCTCGACCAGTACGTCATCGGCCAGGATGACGCCAAGCGTACCCTGAGCGTCGCGGTGTACAACCACTATAAGCGTATTGATTCTCCCCCGCCCGCGGGCGACCTGGAATTGCAGAAGAGTAACATCCTCATGCTCGGGCCGACCGGCTGCGGGAAGACCTTTCTGGCGCAGACGCTTGCCAAGATTTTGCAGGTGCCCTTTGCCATCGCCGACGCCACCAGCCTGACCGAGGCCGGGTACGTGGGCGAGGATGTGGAAAACATCCTGCTGCGCTTGATCCAAAACGCGGATTACGACATTAAGGCCGCCCAGCGCGGTATCATCTATATCGACGAGATCGACAAGATCGCCAGAAAGTCCGAAAACCCCTCCATCACCCGCGACGTCAGCGGCGAGGGCGTACAGCAGACCTTACTGAAAATCCTCGAAGGCACGGTCGCAAACGTTCCCCCGCAGGGCGGGCGCAAGCACCCCCATCAGGAGTTTTTACAGATCGACACCACCAATATCCTATTCATCTGCGGCGGCGCGTTCGACGGGCTGGACGCCATCATCGAACAGCGCATCGGCAAAAAGTCGATGGGCTTCGGCGCGGAGATCAAGGACAAGTCGGAGAAGGATACGGGGAGGCTTTTCAAGGAAGCGCGCCCCGAAGACCTGATCAAATTCGGGCTGATCCCCGAGTTCGTGGGCAGACTGCCCATCGTGGTCTCTTTAAATCAACTGGACGAGGATGAGCTCATCCAAATCCTGACGCAGCCCAGAAACGCGCTGGTCAAGCAGTACGTGTACCTGATGGATTTGGACGGCGTGGAACTTTTGTTCGAGCCGGAAGCCCTGAAGATGATCGCAAAGCAGTCCATGGAGCGCAAATCCGGCGCGCGCGGGCTGCGATCCATCATTGAAAAGCTGATGCTGGAAACGATGTTCGACCTGCCCAGCCGCAACGACGTCGCCCAATGCCTGATCACCGCCAAGTGCGTGGAAGGCAAAGAAAAACCCAAGCTTGTCCACAGCGACGAGCCGGTACGCAAACCCAGAACCGTTCATCATCCGGAACCGGCCCAAAAGAAAAGCCACGCCGGGTGACATTCATCAAGGAGGAACTATGGAACAGGCCAAGCGTAAAAAGCCGTTGACCCGCCTGCCGGTATTGCCGCTGCGGGGAACAATGGTCTTTCCGCACATGGTGCTGCATTTTGACGTCGGACGCGCCAAGAGCGTATCCGCACTGGAAAAAGCGATGCTTGAGGACCAGCGCATCTTTTTGGTCGCGCAGCGCGACGCTGACGTGGACAACCCTGCGCTTTCTGATTTATACACCGTAGGCACCATTGCTAAAGTCAAACAGGTACTCAATCTGCCCGGCGACAGCCTTCGGGTGCTGGTCGCGGGCGAAAAGCGCGCCAAGCTCAAGGCTCTCGTGCAGGACGAACCCTTTCTCCTGGCCGAGCTGACCGTGGTATCCAACCGCAGGCCCAAGGATACCGATGAAATGCAGGCGCTGGTTCGCACCACGCATGCGATTTTCGAGGAATACTGTTCCCAGAGCATGCGCGTGTCGCAGGAAACCCTGCAAAACGTCATGAACATAAATAAACCCGATCAACTGGCAGACGTAATCGCCGCCAACGCGCTCACGCAGTTTTCGATCCGCCAGGAGCTTTTGGAGATTACCAACGTACAGAAACGTTTGGAGAAGCTCTGCACTATCCTGCTTCGGGAAACCGAGCTCAGCGAGCTGGAGAAGAACATCCAGGCGCGTATCAAGCTGCAGATCGAAAAGAACCAGAAGGATTTCTATCTGCGCGAGCAGATCAAGGCCATCCAGACGGAACTGGGCGACAAGGACCAGACCGACGTGGAAGAGCTGCGCGAGCGCCTGCAGAAGACGCCGCTCAACGACGAAGCCCGCCAGAAAGCCGAGCGCGAGCTCGACCGGCTGTCCCACATGATGCCCGGTACACCCGAGGTAAGCATCAGCCGCACCTACGTGGAGTGGATTTTGGACATCCCCTGGGGCGTGAACACCGATGATAACCTGAATCTCAAACACGCGCGCAAGATCCTCGACCGCGACCATTACGGCCTCAAGGACGTTAAGGATCGCATCGTCGAGTACCTGGCCGTGCTGCGCATGAAAAAGGACATGAAGGGCCCCATCCTCTGCTTTGTCGGCCCTCCAGGCATCGGGAAAACCAGCATCGTCCGCGCCGTGGCGGAGGCCGTCGGCCGTAAGTTCGTGCAGATGTCACTTGGCGGCGTGCGAGACGAGGCGGAGATCCGCGGCCACCGGCGCACCTACGTGGGCGCGATCCCCGGCCGCATCATCGCCGGGCTCAAACAGGCCGGCAGCATGAACCCCGTGTTCCTGTTTGACGAGATCGACAAGATGTCCAGCGATTTCCGCGGCAATCCCGCGGCGGCGATGCTGGAAGTGCTCGACGGCGAGCAGAACGACGCCTTCCGCGACCATTACATGGAACTGCCGGTGGATTTAAGCCGCGTGATGTTCATCACCACGGCCAACACCGTCGATTCCATTCCCCCGGCGCTTTTAGACAGGCTGGAGATCATCGAAGTGCCCAGCTATACGGAGCTTGACAAGCTTAAGATCGCCTCCAAACACCTTTTGCACAAGCAGGTGAAGGAACATGGCCTGCCCGCGGGCGGCGTAACCATGTCCAACCCCGTCATCCTCAAGCTGATCGACGGCTACACCCGCGAGGCGGGCGTCCGTACGCTCGAGCGGCAGGTGGCGCGCATCGTACGCAAGGCCGCCGTGGAAATTCTGGATACGTCGGCCAAGTCCGTAAACGTATCCGCAGCGAAACTGAAAAGCTATCTGGGCGCGCCGCGCTTTACGCGCGAGGATCTGGAAAAAGAGAACCTCGTCGGCATCGTCAACGGCCTGGCCGTGACCTCCGTCGGCGGCGAAACGCTGGCCGTGGAATGCTCCATCATGCAGGGCAACGGCGCATTGCAACTGACGGGCAAGCTCGGCGACGTGATGCAGGAGAGCGCGAAAGCCGCCCTGTCCTGGGTACGCACCAACTCCGAGGCCTGGGGTATTCCCGTAAATTACTTCAAAGAACACGATATCCACTTCCATGTTCCCGAAGGCGCCGTACCCAAGGACGGCCCCTCCGCGGGCATCGCCATGACCACCGCGCTGACCAGCGCAATCCTGTCCATTCCCGTCCGCCAGGACGTGGCAATGACGGGCGAGATCACCCTGCGCGGGCGTGTGCTGCCCATCGGCGGCCTTAAGGAAAAGCTGCTGGCCGCAAACCGCGCCAATTTGAAAACCGTCCTGGTCCCCAAGGGCAACCTGAAGGATCTGGAAAACGTACCGGACGTGGTGCTGAATAAACTCAGCGTCATTCCGGTCGAACGAATGAACGACGTACTCCCCCACGCGCTGACGGCGACGCCCATGAACAAAGCCGCCTTCTGCGAATTCCCCGCGATAGCCGCGCAGCTGCCCAAGGGCGAGCACATCTCCTACCCAAGGGCGTAAGGCATGGAGATCAAGAGCGCGGATTTTGTGACTAGCATGGCTGACTACCGCGAAGCGCCACCCATCACCCTTTCGCAGATTGCGGTGGTGGGTCGCAGTAACGTAGGAAAAAGCTCGCTGATCAACACGCTCTGCCGGAATAAAAAGCTGTGCAAAACCTCCGGCACGCCGGGCAAAACCCGCCTGATCAACGTATTTCTTATCAACGGCGCATTCCACCTCGTCGATCTTCCCGGCTACGGCTTCGCCAAAGTGAACAAGGCCGAAAAGAAGCGCTGGGGCGAAATGATGGAAACGTATTTCCGCGAAAGCACGCTGCTCAGGCACGTGCTGCAGCTGGTCGACATCCGCCACGAGCCCACGGCCGACGACGCCTCCATGGCCGCCTTCTACCGCAGCATGGGCATCCCCTTTACGGTGGTCGCCACCAAGGCCGATAAAATCAGCCGGGGAGCACGCATGAAGCACATCGCGCCCATCTGCCGTATTATGCAAAAGCAGCCCTGGGAGATCATCCCGTTTTCCGCCGAAGACCAAACAGGCCGTAATGAACTGCTCAGGCACATCGGAGAACTCCTGTCCTGAACCCCCGGGGGATCATCCCACTTTGAGTATAGGGAGAGATCGACATGATTCATGTGGAAACGCTGCAGAAAACGCCGGAGGGCGTACGTCCGTTTTTAGCGCTGCCCAAACGGCTATACCGCAAAGATCCCTATTGGGTACCGCCGATGAAGCGCATGGAAGTGCATCACCTGATCGGCGTGCACAATCCCTGGCGCAACGGCCCGAACGCCCTGTTTTTAGCGTATGACGACGAACGCCCCGTGGCACGCGTACTCGCGGGCGTGGATGAGCGCGTGAACAAACGCCTGAATCAGCAGCGCGGTTACATCGCACTGTTTGAGAGTGAAAACAACATGGAGTACGCCCGCGCGGTGCTCGACGCCGCCGTGTATTTTTTAAAGCAACAGGGCGTGACCATGGTCATCGGCCCCAACGAGCCCGGATTCGACGATTATACCGAGGGGCTGCTCTACGAGGGCTTCGACAGCCTGAACTCCCTGTTTAATCCCTACAATCCGCCGTACTATCATCACTTTTTCACGGAGTACGGCTTTGAAAAGTTCCGTGATCATCACGCGTATCTGTTAAAGATGAGCGAGTTCCCCGCGGACATGTACCAAAGGCTATCGGACATGGCGCAGAAGCGCTTCGGCTTTCGCGTGGTGCCCGCCGACATCCGCCCGGATAACCAGGAGGAGCTTGCCCGCGACGTGGCCAACATGATCGCCAAAGCCCTGCCGCCGGATTCCGAGGTCACACCGCCGACGATCGACGATATCCTCTACGAGCTGAAGTCTCTGCTGCGCTACACCAAGGCGGACCTTCCGGTGATCGCCTATGCGGGCGACCGCATGGTCGGCGTCGCCGTGGCGTTTTCGGATTACTCCCGGCTTGCCAAGGCCATCAACGGCAGGCTGTTCCCCTTCGGCTGGGTGGCGAGAATCTTCCACAAAATCCGTTCCGCGCGCTGCTCCATGGTGTTCGTCGCGCCGGACTTCCACAACAAGGCCGTGAACGCCGCGATGATCCTGGAGATGTACAAGCGCGCCAAACAGCTTGGCATTCAGGCTTTTGAGCTCTCGGCCGTTGATGAAACCAACCTGCAAAGCGTGATTTCTCTGGAACGCGCGGGCGCAAAGCACTACCGTACCTACCGGCAGTATCAGCTGAAAATTTAACCGGGAATCAAAAAGCTCCGCCTGATCACAGGCGGAGCTTTTTTGTATCCTTACTTACTTGGACGGCGCGTTGCACACCAGGCAGGGAATCAGCGAGTTGTAGGGCGATTCGCCCAGCTCCCCGAAGGTGAAGGACGCAAGCGGTAGATACTTTGCATTCACCGAGCTGCACTCGGGATCGGCATGGTAATACTTGCCGCCGTCCTGATTGTAGTAAAGCAGCGTGCTGTCCGGCGGAACGGGCGTTACGGTCGTGCGCGGCGCCGCGGTATACAGCGCGTCGATGTTATCCGGGAACGGCGTTTCGGTCGGATCGGCATCATTGGTTGACAGGGAGTTGGGATCCACGTACCAGTCACCGCCTTCCTGGCTCATCAGGATGTTGAAGCGGTAGCGCACGGGATCGTTCCCGTTGTTTTTGTCGATGGTCGCGCTCATGGTAACGGCACGCGAGGTATCGCCCGACGCGCCGGAGATGGCTTCGATCGTATAGTCGATCGGCGTCCGGTTGGCAATCGTGCTGAACAGCGTCGTTGCCGGATCGGTTTTTGATGCGCTCCACGAGGGCATGACATAGTTGAGCATCGATTCAATATCATTATTGGCCCAGCTATCCATGAACGCCGCCAGGCGCAGGCCTTCTTCGGTATCCGCCGGGGCGACCTCCACAGGCGGCGTGGTCTGCGGCGCCTGATCGGGCTGATAGCCAAGGGCTTCCACAGACGGTTCCTCCGTAATCGAAGGTGTGGGCTGCGGCGTGATGTTATTGTTGTTGTTGACGGTATCGCTGCTCGCGCCCGACAGCATCATCACGACCAGTACGACGCACATCAGCCCGTAACCGATAGTGATCCCCGTCCGCAGCGACGAACTAAACGATTGGCGGTACCAGAGCATGCCCACGGAGGCCGCGCTGGCCGTCATGAACAGATAGCGGAGCAAATCAAAGCCCTGATCCCGCAGCGCGATACACAACACAAAAATCAGCGGCAGGATAATATATACAAGCATTTTCAGCCAGTTTTCGACATTGAAGGGCGGTCTCTGCCGCTTAACGGGCGGCTGTTCCGGAGGCATGCCGCCTCCGCCATAGCCGGGATACCCGTTCATCGAGTCGGGTTGCCGGTTAAACGGCTGCTGCATGGTATACGGCGGCTGCCCGTACGCAGGGTATTGCATCCCCTGGGGCGCGCCGTTTTGCTGCATCGGCGCCGCCTGCTCGGCAGACATAACGGACGGCGGCACATAACCCTGTGCCCTGCCGCTTCCATTCATTGGCGCAGTTGGCTGGGCCGTATTTGCCAGCGGCGGCATCTGCGGTATCGGCGCGCCGGTATACGGCACGGAATAGCCGGGCGCTTGGATAGGATAGCTTCCCTGCATGCCCGGCGTCTGCACGGGGTACATGCCGTTGCCGCTCATGCCCTGGCCCTGCTGCGGATACGCCTGGAACGGCGCGCCGCCCTGCTGGGGCATGGGATTAGCGTAGATGCCCTGCGGCATCCGCAGCGGATCAGACGGCCCCGCTACAGGCGCGTCAAAATCCGGAGATGGTTTCTGCGTGAAATCCAATTCCGGGTTGGGTTCTGTTTGTCGTTTGCCGAATCCCCTTTTTTGCATACCGTAGGTAGGCGTAGAGGTATATTTTGTACGGCCTGAGTTCATGCACAGTCTCCTTCGGACGTCTACATCCGGTTACATAGGCAGACTAACATTATAGCATATATTTCGTTTTTGTAAACTAGATGATGTAAATTATTAATTCCGTTCACCAATTGTAACATTTTAGAAGTTTTCCTATGGCTTGCAGGGCTGAACTCCGCCCTATTGTGCCGTTTCTTCCCGCTTGGGTTTGGGTTCGTGGTACTCCGCGCCTTCGTTGTAATACACCTGTTCCGGCGGCGTTTCCAACAGCTCCGGATTTTTCAGGCATTGGTTCATAATGGTGAACATTTTGGCAAAGGTCGCGCCGGCGCACACACGCTCGTCCACCGTGACCCCGACGGGGATTTTGGCATAGCGAACGGGTTCGCCCTTGGCGTTGACGGTGTAGCCGCGGTTGGGCGTGCCAAGGCCGAAGAACAGGCTGGTGTTGCCGAAGTTATAGATATGATGGTATACGCTCTTCAAACCGATGGATGCGTTGTTGGTCAGCCAAAGCCCGACGTGGAAGGGAAGCTCGTCGATCAAAACGCCGGGCATGATGCCGTAACGGTCCAGAAAACGCAGAAGCCAGACGATGCAGGAGGTCAGCCCGGGGATTTTCAAAATGACGCGGGCGATCTTGATCGCGCCGCCCGGCAGCTCGTTCTTACGGTTTTCGACGATCTTTTTATCCACGCGCGCCTGCACGTCGTAAATGGTGTCGCTTGGGTCGAAACGGACTTTGATGGTGTTTTCCTTAATGCTTCCGTCGTCCGTATCCATCAGCACGACCAGCGCGCAGGTGAGCTCGGTGCGGTTATAATACTGTTTATTGATGACGAAACGGTTGATCTCGGGGACCTGTGATATGGCACGGACGTACGCCGCGATCAGAAGCTGTAAAAACGTAATCTTGATCTTTTCATCCCTGGCTTTTTTAGCGATGTACCGCATCATCGGTTCGTAGTCCAGATCATGGTTTAGGTAAACCATCGCGTCGCAGCGCATTGGCATCACATATGGCGTGGCTTCAATAATGGGATCCAAATGACGCACACGGCGACCATCATGCCGTCGTCCAAACAAAAGTATTCTTCCTTTCATTAGTCAGTATAAAACGTAATCATTGTATCCTTTCGCAAATCATTCGTCAAGGCAGCCTTGACCCGTACACGGCCGTGCGCTATACTAGAGGAAATTTTTCACCGGAGGAACACCATGCAAATCGATAAAAAAGCATATGGCCAAGACAGCCAAAGCCATCCCGTAACGGAGTACACGTTGACGAACGCGTCAGGCGCGTCCGTATCCGTTTTAGATCTCGGCGGAATCATCACCCGTATCCTGATGCCGGACAGGAAGGGAACCCTTGGCGACGTCGTGTTAGGCTACGACGATGCTGAAGGCTATCTGAAAAACAGCGGATATCTGGGCGCGCTTGTCGGGCGCTGCGGTAACCGCATCGGCGGCGCAAGCTTCACGCTGGATGGAAAACACTATTCCCTGGATGCCAACAACGGCAAGAACAACCTGCACGGCGGGCTGGACGGCTTCAACGGGCGGATGTTTGCCGTGGAGGAACTTTCAGACGGTATCCGGCTTTCGCTCACAAGCCCCGACGGCGACCAGGGGTTCCCCGGAACCGTACAGGTAACGGCGGACTATCTGCTCAGCGATGAGAACGTGCTTACGATCCGCTACCATGCGGTAACCGACAAGCCGACCATCGTCAACCTCACCAATCACAGCTATTTTAACCTCGACGGCCATACTGCGGGCGACGTGAAAAACCTTGTGCTGCAGGTATTTGCGGATTCCGTCAACGAGGTGGACGACGGTCTGATCCCCACCGGGAAATTTCTCCCCACGGCAAACCTGGTATACGGTTTTCAGACACCGACGCGCGTCGGCGAGGTGCTCGATCATCCCGACGCCGTGATGCAGAACGCCGGCGGCGTGGACTTTAACTACTGCGCGGGCAAACCCGGAGTGGAAAAGCGGATCGCAACCCTGTATTCCCCCGCAACCGGACGGGAAATGCAGGTGTTCACCGATTTGCCCGGCGTGCAGGTGTACACGGGTCAAGGTCTCAACCAGTCGGGCAAAAACGGTGTACGGTATCAGCCATACAGCGGCATGTGCCTGGAAACGCAGGGCTATCCCGACGCCATCCACCACGATAACTTCCCAAGCGTCATACTGCGGCCCGGGGAAGAATATAAAACCGAGACCAGTTTCCGGTTTTCAGCGCGCTAGGAATTGACATTTTTCCGCACACCGTGCTAGGATATAGGTAACCGATACAGAAACGGAGTTGAAAGGATGCGCAAATAATCCTGCCGCCCTAAACCTTTAGGGACACGCGACCATAGCCATGAGATTGGCTTGTTTGCGTATGGCGGGATCTGCGCAGCCGAAAGGCTCTGTTTTTCTTTGCCGTCCCTCCCTTGCCAATGAGGTGATCTGATGGCCCTATTACAAGTGAACAATTTAAGCTTTGCCTACGAGGGCAGTTACGACAACGTATTTGACGACCTCTCCTTTCAGGCGGATACCGACTGGCGCCTGGGATTGATCGGGCGCAACGGGCGCGGAAAAACCACGCTGCTTCGCATCCTTGCCGGAGATCTTACGGCGCAGGGAATTGTCAACGTTCCCCTGCGTTCCGTACTGTTCCCGTTTACCGTACCCGATCCGGCACTGACGGCCGAATCGGTCATGCTTTCCTTCGCGCCGGACGAACCCGAATGGCGCGTGATGGCCGAAGCCTATCCGCTTGGGCTGACGGACGAGCTGCTTTCCCGCCCCTACCCTACCTTAAGCCGGGGAGAACAGACCAAGCTGCAGCTCGCCGCACTGTTTGCCCGGGAGGACAGCTACCCGTTAATCGACGAGCCCACCAACCACCTGGACCTGGAAGGGCGCGAAACGGTGGCGGAGTATCTGTCCAAAAAGCGCGGGTTTCTGCTGGTCAGCCACGACCGCCGTTTCCTCAACCGCTGCATCACCCATACCTTGTCTCTGAACCTTTCCACGGTGACGGTGCAGCGCGGCGATTACGACAGCTGGGAGCTTGACTTCCGCCGTAAAAACGAGGCTGAAGCAGCACGCAACGTACAACTGAAAAAGGAAATCGTCGTTCTCAAAAAAAGCGCGCGCAGACAAGCGGACTTTTCCAACAGGCTGAAAAGGAGACGTTTCACGTGCCCGAAAGCAAGGTGGCCGCCGTGGACCGCGGTTACGCCGGCGCGCGTGCGGCGGCAATGATGAAGCGCTCGCTTGCCACACGGGCAAAAATCGACCGCGACATCAAGGAGCGCGAAAGCCTGCTGAAGGATACCGAGCGCGTCGGCACGCTGAAACTCAAGCTGCTTAAGCACGCAAAGAAACGATTAGTCGAGGTACGGAACGGCAGCGTGCGATATGAAAATCGCACCGTTTGCGGCGGGATCCATTTCACGGTGGAACGCGGCGAATGCATCGCGCTTGCAGGGCCGAACGGCTGCGGGAAATCCAGCGTTCTCAAAAGCGTCTATGGGATCTCCGACGCGCTATGTGGGGATGTGAGCGTCGCAAGCGGACTGAAAATAAGTTACGTTCCGCAATCCACGGAACACCTGCGCGGTGAACTGGAAGCCTTTATCGCCGAGACCGACGCGGATGAAACGCTGTTTAAAGCCATCCTCCGCAATATGGATTTCGGGCGTCAGCAGTTTGACAAGAATATTGACCAGTATTCCGAAGGGCAAAAAAAGAAGCTGCTTCTCACCCGCAGCCTGTGCGAGGAAGCGCACCTCTATGTATGGGATGAGCCCCTTAACTATATCGACGTATACAGCCGCGTTCAGTTGGAAGAACTGCTGCTTCGTTTCAAACCGACGCTGTTGCTGGTAGAACATGACCGCGCGTTTTTAGAGCGCGTATCCACCCGGATCGTTCGGCTGGGATAAGCGCTTACCCCTCCAACCGGCTGAGCAGCGTCGGCGGCGTGACGCCGTCTAAACCGGGGATGCAGAACTCCGCCTCCGGCAGCTGCTCGGGGCTTCCGATACCGATCGCCGCCATCCCCGCGTTGTGCGCCGCCCGGACGCCGGCCTCCGCATCCTCAAACACCACGCATTCCGCGGACGGGACGCCGATCTCTTCCGCGCCCTTTAAAAACACTTCGGGATCGGGCTTGGCTTTGGTGACCTTGTTGCCGTCGATGATCGCGTCAAACAGATCCGTGATGTGCAGATTTTCAAGAATCAGCCCCGTGTTCTTACTGGCGCTGCCAAGCGCGATTTTGTAGCCCTCTTTGCGGGCGTTCAGCAGAAACTGCTTGGCTCCGGGCAGAATCTCGTCTTCCCGCAGTTTGCGGATAAACTCCAGGTAGCGGTTGTTTTTCCAGGCCGCGTATTTTGCTTTATCCTCTTCTGAAAGCTCGAGCCCGCCGATCTCCAGAATGATTTCCAGAGAGCGTACGCGGCTGACGCCTTTCAGGCGCTCGTTATCGGTTTTGGTGAAAGGGATATGCAGCGTGTCCGCCAGTTCCTTCCACGCGGCAAAATGGTATTTCGCGGTATCGACAATGACGCCGTCCAGATCAAAAATCAAACCCCTGATCATCGTGTTTCATCCTTATTTTACGTCCGGCTGGGTATACCCGACTTTCTTTTTCACCTTGTTCAGCGTCCGTGCCGCGCGCCTTGCCACGGTTTCTGCGTTGCGGCTAAGCACCGCCTGCACATAGGCTTTATCGGCCATCAGACGGTCAAATTCGCTGTGGATGGGACGCATAGCCTCGATTACGATCTCCGCCACGGTGTTTTTCAGGTCGCCATAGCCCTTGCCGGATAGCTCCTCCACGACCGATTCGATGGTCTTGCCGGTCAGCGCCGCCGCGATGGACAACAGGTTGCTGACGCCGGGCTTGTTCTCCGGGTCGAAGCGGATTACGGCTTGAGAATCGGTTACGGCGCGCTTGATCTTGCGGCGGATATCGTCAGGCCGGTCGAGCATGCTGATGTAGGTGTCCTCGGAATCCGACTTGCTCATTTTACTGAGCGGCTCCTGCAGACTCATCACGCGGCTGCCGATTTTACCGATGTAGGCTTCGGGCACGGTGAACACATTGCCGTAGATGTTGTTAAAGCGGATGGCGATATCGCGCGTCAGCTCCAGGTGTTGTTTCTGGTCCGAGCCGACAGGGACGAGGTTGGACTGGTATAAAAGGATGTCCGCGGCCATCAGAACCGGATAGGTAAACAGACCCGCGTTGATGTTGGCTTCGTTTTTGGCGGATTTTTCCTTGAACTGCGTCATGCGCTGCAGCTCGCCCATATAAGTAAAGCAGCTCAAAATCCACGCAAGCTCCGCATGCGCGGGCACGTGGCTTTGGCAGTAGATCATATTCTTATCGGGATCAAGCCCGGACGCGATATACAGCGCCGCGAGCTCCAGTGTGCGCCTGCGGAGGTCCGCGGCGTTCTGGCGCAGGGTGATGGCGTGCATATCGACGATCGCATAGAAACACTCGTATTCGTTTTCCAGCAGCTTGAAGTTTTTGATCGCGCCGATATAATTGCCGATTGTCAGCACGCCGGACGGCTGGATGCCGGAATAGATTACGGGTTTCTTCTGCATGGTTTGGTCGGTCATGGTTCATCCTCCGTTACGCAGTTCAATACAGAAACATGAGATGCTTTAAGCATCTCATGATCTTGTCGCTATCCTATTGTAACACCGATCCGGGAAATAAAAAACCCCCGAGCGGAAAGAATTCAGTCTCGGTCAGGCTTTCAGCGCGTCGATGATCCTGTCCGTGATCTCTTTGGTACCTACCGACGGTTTGCCCGCGGCGATATCGCCCGTGCGGTAACCCTGTTCGAGTACCGTTTCGATCGCCGCTTCAATGGTGTCGGCTTCCTTATCGAGGTCAAACGACATCCGCAGCATCATCGCCGCCGAAAGGATGGTCGCGATCGGATTGGCAACGCCCTTGCCGGCGATGTCCGGCGCGGAGCCGTGGATGGGCTCGTACATACCGCAGGAGCTTTTCCCAAGAGAGGCGGACGCCAGAAGTCCGATGGAGCCGGTCAACTGGGACGCCTCGTCCGACAGAATATCGCCGAACAGGTTAGAGGTCACCATCACGTCAAACTGCGACGGATCCTTGATCAGCTGCATGGCTGCGTTATCCACCAGCATATCGGAATACTCCACGTCCGGGTAGTCTTTTTTCAGCTCGTGCATCACCTCGCGCCAGAGGCGGGAGGACTCGAGCACGTTTGCCTTATCCACGCTGCAAATCTTGTTCCCGCGCTTTTTGGCGGCTTCGAAAGCGACCACGCCGATGCGTTTGATCTCTTCTACGGAGTACTTCTCGGTATCGTAGGCGTATGGGCCCATGTCGCCCTCTCCCCTGCCGCGCTCGCCGAAGTACAGCCCGCCGGTCAGCTCGCGCACGATCAGCACATCCACGCCGCGGGCCGTGATATCCTGCCGCAGCGGCGAAGCGGCGGCCAGCACCTGCTGAAGTTTGACGGGACGGAGGTTGGCAAACAAGCCCATTTCCTTGCGCAAACCCAGGAGCGCGCGTTCCGGACGCAGATGACCGGGCAGGGTCTCCCACTTCGCACCGCCAACCGCGCCTAAGAGAACGCTGTCGCTTTCCAAGGCCGCTTTGAGCGTTTCATCGGGCAGCGGAATTCCGTATTTGTCGATCGCGCAGCCACCCGCGTCCATCTCGGTCATATTGAAGGTATGTCCGAATTTCTGTCCGATTACGTTCAGTACTTTCGCCGCGCTTTCAACGATTTCCGGGCCGATGCCGTCGCCGGGGATGAGGACGAGATTGTAGTTCATTCGAATACGCCCTCCTTCATCGCCTGCATCAGGCCGCCCGCTTCGATGATGCCCTGCAAAAACGGCGGGAAGGACGGGAAGGCCGCGGTGACGCCCGTGGTTTCGTTTACGAGCACGCCGGCGGACAGATCCACGCTCAGTTTGTCGCCCGTATGGATCTCCGCGTCGCACACGATGATCGGCAGGCCGATGTTGATGGCGTTGCGGTAGAAGATACGCGCGAAGCTCTTGGCAATTACGCAGGAAATTCCCGCCGTTTTGATGGCGAGCGGCGCGTGCTCGCGCGAAGAGCCGCAGCCGAAGTTTGATCCGGCAGCCATAATATCGCCGGGTTCAATTTTGGACAGGAAATCCTTGTCGATATCCTCCATACAGTGCCTGGCAAGCTCCGCGGGATCGGAGGTATTCAAATACCGGGCGGGGATGATCACGTCGGTATCCACATTATCCCCGTAACAGATTGCTTTTCCGCTTAGTTTCATATGCTCATTCCTCCCTTAACCCAGCATGTCCGGCGTGGCGAGTTTTCCCATCACGGCAGACGCCGCGGCGACTGCCGCGCTGGCCAGGTAGACTTCGCTTTCGGTGTCGCCCATGCGACCAACAAAGTTGCGGTTGGTGGTGGCCACGCAGCGCTCGCCCTTGGCGAGGATGCCCATGTGCCCGCCAAGGCACGGCCCACAGGTGGGCGTGGAAACGGCGCAGCCGGAGTTGACGAAGATATCGAATAAGCCTTCGTGCATCGCGTCCATCCAGATCTTCTGGGTCGCGGGGATGATGATAGCGCGCACGCCGGGTGCGACCTTGCGGCCCTTCAACACCTTCGCGGCGTCGCGCAGGTCGGACAGCCTGCCGTTGGTGCAGGAACCGATGACGACCTGGTCGACCTTCACGTCGTCGAATTCGTCAAAGGTCTTGCCGTTTTCGGGCAGATGCGGAAAGGCGACGATGGGCTTGAGCTTGGACAAGTCCATTTCAATAGTACGGGCATAGACCGCGTCTTCATCCGCCGCGTAGACCTTCGGCTCTTTCGCATTGTGCTCTTTCAAATACGCGAGAGTCTGCTCGTCCACGGGGAAGATGCCGTTCTTGCCGCCGGCTTCGATCGCCATGTTGCAGATGCACAGACGGTCGTCCACGGTTAGCGCTTTCACGCCCTCGCCGGAGAACTCCAGCGATTGGTACAGTGCTCCATCCACGCCGATCAGTCTGATCAAGTGGAGGATCACGTCCTTGCCGGACACATCGGCGTTAGGCTTTCCTGTGAGCACCACTGAGATGGCCTCCGGCACGCGCAGCCAAACCTTGCCCGACGCCATGGCCGCTGCCATATCGGTAGAACCAACGCCGGTGGAAAACGCGCCAAGCGCGCCATAGGTGCAGGTGTGGCTGTCCGCGCCGATCACCAGGTCTCCGGCTGTGACCATGCCACGCTCCGGCAACAGCGCGTGCTCTACGCCGACCTCGCCGACGTCGAAGAAGTTTTTCACCTTCATATCGCCTGCGAAATCACGTACTTTCTTGACCTGTTCTGCTGCCTTGATATCCTTATTGGGGGTGAAGTGGTCCATCACCAGGGCGATCTTTTCGCCGTCGAACACGCGGCCGCAACCGCATTTGTGAAACTCGTTGACCGCTACCGGCGCGGTGATATCGTTGCCCAATACCAGGTCGCAGTTCGCCACGATCATATCCCCGGCCTGTACGGCGTCTTTCCCGCAGTGCGCGGCGAGTATCTTCTGGGTCATCGTCATGGACATTTGGCAGTACCCTCCTTTTGATGCAGATAATATTCGATCGAATCCGCCAGCGCTTCCCAGCTGGCGGCGATGATATCGGTATTGACGCCCGTGGTGGTCCAGTCCATCTCGCCGTCCGAGCTTTCGATCAGCACGCGGACGCGGGACGCGGTCGCGGCCTTGCCGGTCAGCACCCGCACCTTGTAGTCCACCAGGCGCACGTCGTTAAGCTGAGGGTAGAACACGCTTAAAGCTTTGCGCAGCGCCGTATCCAATGCGTGCACAGGGCCGTTTCCCATGGCGGCGGTCATTTCGTGCACGTCGCCGACCTGTACCGACAGCATGGCCGACGCGCTTTTGTTTTCGTCAGGGTGCGGAAACTCACCGCTGGTGCGGTACATGCCCAGGCTGAAGTGCCGGTGGAAACAACCCAAGATTTTGAGCGCCATCAGCTCAAAGCTTGCGTCGGCGCTTTCAAACTGGTAGCCCTCGTGCTCGAGTTCCTTGGTTTTTTCCACGATCTTTGTGACTTCCGGGGAGTCCTTTTTCAGCTTCGGCGCGATCGCGGCGATCTTGGCTAGCACCGTGGTGCGGCCAGATACTTCGCTCATCAGAAAGCGGCGCACGTTTCCCACGCTTTCGGGCGCGACGTGCTCAAACGAACGGCTCAGTTTGGATACGCCGTCAATATGCATGCCGCCCTTGTGCGCAAACGCGCTGTCGCCCACATAGGGCGCGTTTCGCTGGAGACGCATATTGCAGAATTCGGACAGCTTCGCCGCCGTGTCCCGGAGCATTTCCAGATCGCCGGCGCATTCGTACCCCATTTTGAGTTTCAGATTCGGGATGATGGTCGACAGGTCCGCGTTGCCGCAGCGCTCGCCGATACCGATGAAGGTGCCCTGCACCTGAACCGCGCCCGCCGATACCGCGCTCATACTCGAGGCCACGGCACAGCCGATATCGTTATGGCAGTGGATGCCGATACGCTGTTTGGGAAAGGCTTCGCACACGGTTTTGGTCACCGTGCCGATGATCTCGGGCGTGGCGCCGCCGTTTGTATCGCACAGCACCAGCGCATCCGCGCCTGCCTCGTCGGCGGCTCCGAGCACCTGCATGGCGAAGGCGGCGTTTTCCTTGTAGCCGTCAAAGAAGTGTTCCGCGTCGAAAATCACTTCTTTGCCCCTGGCCTTGAAATACGCGACGGTATCCTTCACCAGACGCAGGTTTTCCTTGAGCGTAGTGTTGAGCACTTTGAGCACATGCAGGTCCCAGGACTTGCCGAAGATCACCACTACGTCGGTTTTGGCGTCCATCAGGGACCGGACGTTGGCGTCCTCCTCCGGGCTGCTGCCCTTACGGCAGGTGGACCCGAAGGCGCAGAGCTTGGCGTGTTTGAGCTTCAGGCTGTGCACCTGCTCGAAAAACTCTATATCCTTGGGGTTGGAGCCGGGATTGCCCGCTTCGATATAGTCCACGCCGAACGCGTCGAGCGCTTTGACAATGTTAAGCTTGTCAATCACGGAAAAGGCGACGCCTTCTCCTTGCGCCCCGTCGCGAAGCATGCTGTCGAAGATTTCGATCCGTTTCATGGCGCCCCCTTACAGTTTGTTCATGCCGTTGATGTAGGCAAGAATACTGGCCTCCAGAATATCGGTGGAAAGTCCGCGTCCGGTGACCACCTGATCGCCGCAGCGAATCTTGACGATGGCCTCACCCTGGGCGTCCTTGCCCTCGGAAATCGTCTGGATGGCGTAATCTTCCAGCGAATGCTCGGGGGCCGGAATGAGCTTGTCCACGGCGTTGAAGGCGGCGTCGATGGGGCCGTCGCCAAGGGCGACTTCCTCAGTGCGTTCTCCCTTATGGGTCACGGAAACCACGGCGTTGGATGTGGTGTGGTTGCCCGAATTGACCGTGAAGCGATCCAGCTGATAGTTGCTGGGCATGGATGATTGCGTATGACGGTGCAGCGCGAGCGCTTCCAGATCCTTATCGGTGATGAACTTCTTCCGGTCGCACAGCGCCTTGAACTGTTCGTAGAGCTTCGTGAATTCGTCCTTGGACAGCGAATATCCCAGCGTGTTCAGCCGCTCCTCGATGGCGTGATGGCCGGAGTGCTTGCCGAGTACCATCTGGTTTTGGCGCAGGCCGATGGATTCGGGCGTCATGATCTCGTAAGTTGCGCGGTTGGCCATCACGCCGTGCTGGTGGATACCCGCCTCGTGCGCGAAAGCGTTCTGCCCTACGATGGCTTTGTTGATGGGCGCGTTCACACCCAGAATGCTGTACACCAGGCGGCTGGTGGGCGCGATGCGCGCGGTGTCGATATTGCACTGCTCGGGGTAGAGGTCCGGGCGGGTGTGCATGGACATCACCAGCTCTTCCAGCGCCGCGTTGCCCGCGCGCTCGCCGATGCCGTTGACGGTACATTCCATCTGCCTTGCGCCCGCGGTGACCGCCGCCAGTGAGTTGGCAACGGCCAGGCCCAGGTCGTTATGACAGTGCACAGACAGGGTGATATTGTCGATGTTTTCGACGTTTTGCTTGAGGTGCTTGATCGTATGCGCCATCTCGTTTGGCGTGGCGTAGCCGACCGTGTCCGGGATGTTGACGATCGACGCGCCCGCGCGGATGGCGGCGTCCACAGCCTTGACGAGGAACGCGGGCTCGGAGCGCAGCGCGTCCTCGGCGGAAAACTCCACCTGCGGGCAGAGGTTGCGGGCATAGGCGACCATCTCTTTGATGGCGGCAAGTACGTCGTCCTCGGTCATCCGCAGCTTATACTTCATATGGGTCGGCGAGGTCGCCAGGAACGTGTGAATCAGCGGCGATTTCGCCTGTTTCACCGCGCCCCAGGCCGCGTCTATATCCTTTTTCGTCGCGCGGGACAGGCTTGCGATGGTGCAGTCCTTCACCGCCTTGGAGATCGCCTCCACGGACTCGTAATCGCCCTTGGAGGCGATGGCGAAGCCCGCTTCGATCACGTCCACCTTCATGCGCTCCAGCGCGTGGGCGATTTCGAGCTTTTCCGATAAATCCATGCTGCAGCCGGGAGCCTGCTCGCCGTCGCGGAGCGTGGTATCAAAAATCTTTACTTGATCGGGCATCATACACCATCCTTCCATACGGCGCCTTGATCGGCGGAGGATACCAGCGCAGCGTAACGCTTTAAGTATCCTGTCAGTTCTTTGCGCTTGGGAGCGACAAAGTTTGCTTTTCTCCTGTCCAGTTCTTCCTGGGACACCTTCAGATTGAGCGTTTTGTTCGGGATGTCGATCTGGATCAGATCGCCTTCCTCCACCAGCGCGATGGTGCCGCCGGATGCCGCCTCGGGCGAGATATGCCCGATGGCCGCGCCGCGCGTCGCGCCGGAAAAGCGCCCGTCGGTGATCAGCGCGACCTGCTGGTCAAGCTTCATCCCCGCGATGGCCGAAGTTGGCGTCAGCATTTCGCGCATGCCGGGGCCGCCGGAGGGGCCTTCGTAACGGATGACCACCACGTCGCCCGGGTGGATGCGTTTTTCAAAGATCGCCTTAACGGCCGCTTCCTCGCCGTTGAACACCCTGGCCCTGCATTCGTGCGTGAGCATTTCCTTGGCAACCGCACTCTGCTTGACCACCGCGCCGTTTGGGCAGAGGTTCCCAAACAGGATCGCCAGTCCGCCGTAGGGCGAATAGGGGTCGGACAGCGGACGGATCACCGTGTCGTCGAGCACCTTCGCGTGCGCGATGTTCTCGCCGACCGTTTTCCCGGTTACGGTCTTGCAGTCGGTATTGATGAAGTTCTTCTTGCTCAGTTCAGCCATCACCGCCTGAATGCCACCCGCATTGTGCAGGTCCTGCATGTGGTGCTTGCCCGCAGGCGCGAGCTTGCAGAGATTAGGCGTTCTGGAACTGACCTCGTTGACGGTCTTTAAGGAAAACGGAACGCCCGCTTCCTTGGCGACGGCCGGGAGGTGCAGAATGGTATTCGTGGAGCAGCCGAGCGCCATATCCACGGTCAGGGCGTTTTCGATCGCCTCGGGCGTTAAAATATCCCTGACGCAGACGTTTTCTTCGTAAAGCTTCATGATCTGCATACCCGCCTCTTTGGCAAGGCGGATGCGCGCGGCGTAGGGCGCGGGCAGCGTGCCGTTGCCGGGAAGCCCAAGGCCCACGACCTCCGTCAGGCAGTTCATGGAGTTGGCGGTAAACATGCCAGAGCACGAACCGCAGGTCGGGCAGACTTCGTTTTCAATCGAGCAGAGCTCGCACTCGTCCATATTGCCGGCCATGTACGCGCCGACCGCCTCAAACGCCGTGTTCAGGTCCTTCCCGCCAAGGGAAATCATCGGCCCGCCGGAGATGAAAATGCTGGGCAGGTTCAGCCTCGCGGCGGCCATCAGCATACCGGGGACGACCTTGTCGCAGTTGGGGATGAATACCAGCGCGTCAAACGCGTGGGCTTTCACCATACACTCGACCGTATCGGCGATCAGCTCGCGGGTACACAGCGAGTAGTGCATACCTTCGTGCCCCATGGCGATGCCGTCGCACACGCCGATGGTGTTGAACTCAAACGGCGTCCCGCCCGCGGCCAGAACCCCGTCCTTGACGGCGCGGGCGATCTGGTTTAAGTGTACGTGACCAGGTACGATCTCGTTAAACGAGTTGACGATGCCGATAAACGGACGGCTGATCTGCTCGTCGGTATAGCCGCAGGCCTTGAGCAGCGAGCGGTGCGGCGCGCGCTCCGCGCCTTTTTTTACGGTATCGGAGCGGCTCATTTCTTATCCCCGCTTTCCTTCTTCCAGCTCATCTTGGAGCGGAGTTCCGCCCCGGTTTTTTCCACCAGAGAGGTCTGGGCGGCCTTGCGCATGGCGTTGAAGCCCGGGCGCTTGACCTGGTTTTCCAAAATCCAGTTGCGGGCGAAGGTGCCGTTCTGAATCTCGTCAAGCACCTTTTTCATTTCCTTCTTGGTCTCGTCGGTGATGATGCGCGGGCCGGTCACATAGTCGCCGTACTCGGCGGTATCGGAGATGGAATAGCGCATGAAGCTAAGACCGCCCTGAATGACCAGGTCGATGATCAGTTTCATCTCGTGCACGCACTCAAAATATGCGTTCTCCGGCTGATAGCCCGCTTCCACCAGCGTGTCAAAGCCCGCCTTCATCAGCGCGGTGACGCCGCCGCAAAGCACGGCCTGCTCGCCAAAAAGATCGGTTTCGGTTTCTTCGCGGAAGGTGGTCTCAAGGATACCCGCGCGCGCGCCGCCGATGCCCGCCGCGTAAGCAAGCGCGACATCCTTGGAATTACCGCTCGCGTCCTGCTGCACGGCGATCAGGCAGGGCACACCCTTGCCTTCCAGATACTGCGAGCGCACCGTATGGCCGGGGCCCTTGGGCGCGATCATGATCACGGATACGTCTTCCGGCACCACGATCTGCCCGAAGTGGATGTTGAAGCCGTGCGCAAACGCGAGCGTCTTGCCGGCCTTCAAGCTGGGTTTGATATCCTTTTCATACAGGGCGGCCTGTTTTTCATCGTTGACGAGAATCATAATCACGTCGGACGCTGCCACGGCGTCGGCGGTCAGCATAACCTGCAGGCCGTCGGCCTTTGCCTTGGCGGCGGACTTGGATCCTTCATAAAGACCGACCACTACGTCGTATCCGCTGTCGTGCAGGTTCTGGGCGTGCGCGTGGCCCTGGCTGCCGTAGCCGATCACGGCGATTTTTTTGCCTTTAAGTACCTCGGGTTTGCAATCCTCTTGATAATACATTTTAGCCATTTGAAACATCCTCCTCATTTTTCTTCAAGGTGTATTCTCCGCGGCCGATGGCCGTAATCCCCGTGCGGCAGGTTTCCAGTATGTTGAAAGGTTCCAGAAAGGTAATGAACGCGTCGAGCTTGTCCGTATCGCCGGTCAGCTCCATGGTCACGGTGGTTGGGGTCAAATCGCATACCTTGGCGCGGAACACGTTCGCGCCTTCGAGCACCTGGCTGCGCGTGCCGCTGCCAGCGCATACCTTGATGAGCATCAGCTCGCGGCACACGGTCTGCTCAAGCTCCATGTTCTCCACGACCTTTACGTCGTGCAGTTTGCGCAACTGGTGCACAAGCTGCGCGCGTACGTACTCGTCCCCCACGGCCTGAATGGTGATCCGGGAAAACTGGGGGTTTTGCGTTTCCCCGACCGACAGAGAGGAGATGTTAAATCCCCGCCGGGCGAATAGCCCGGATACGCGCGTGAGTACGCCCGCCTCGTTGTTGACCAGTAACGAAAGAACCAGTTTGTTCATGCTTTCACCCCCTGATGATCATTTGGTTGATGGTACCGTTGGGCGGGATCATCGGAAAGACCATCTCGTCGCGGTCGATGACGATATCCACCACCACGGGGCCTTCCTGTTTCATGGCTTCGTCGAGCACGGAATCGAGCTGATCGAGCTTTTCAATCCGCAGGCCCTTGGCACCGAACGCCTCGGCGAGCTTCAGGTAATCGGTCTCGCGTTCCAGGGTCGTGGACGAGTAGCGCTTGTCATAAAACATCGTCTGCCACTGTCGCACCATGCCCAAAACCTGATTGTTGAGCACGAGCACGAGCAATGGCAGACGGTTGGAAACGGCGGTCGCCAATTCGTTCATATTCATATGGAAGCTTCCGTCGCTGGTGATGAGCACGGTTTTTTGACCGGAGCCGATGCACGCGCCGATAGCCGCGCCCATGCCGAAGCCCATCGTGCCCAAACCGCCGGAGGTAATGAACGTGCGCGGCTTCTGGAACGGATAGAACTGCGCCGTCCACATCTGGTGCTGGCCCACGTCGGTCGCGATGCGGGTATCTTCCGGCACGCGCTTAGCCACGGCTTGCAGCACCAAATACGGGTTCAGCACGTCGTTGTTCATCACGGTGCGGTTGTCGCCTGAATGCTTGTATTCGTTGACCTCTTTCAGCCATTCGGGATCGCTTTTCTGCAAAGGCATTTTGTTGAGCGCCTGCAGGGCTTCCTTCACGTCGGCGTGCATGGCCGCATAGGCGGGGATATTCTTACCGATCTCCGCCGGGTCGATGTCGATATGCAGCACCCTGCGGTTTTTGGAAAATTCCGATTTCTTGCCCGTCGCCCGATCCGAAAAACGCGCGCCGATGCCGATAATCAAGTCCGAACGCCCCATAGCCTTGGTGGAGGCGAAGTTTCCATGCATGCCGGACATCCCCAGCATCAGCGGATGGGAACGCGGCACGGCGGACAAGCCCATCATGCTCGTACCGATCGGCGCGCCGAGTTTTTCGGCAAATTCCAAAAGGTCTTTGCTCGCGTTGGTTGCGATCACGCCGCCGCCCGCATAGATAAACGGGCGTTTGGACGCGGCGATCAGCGCCGCGGCTTCCTTAAGCATCTCTGCCGTCGGCTTGAGGGGATGTTCCTTTTGCGTTTCCTTCTTGGGAACAAAGTCGCACTTGGCCAGCTGCACATCCTTGGGGATATCGATCAGCACGGGGCCTTTGCGGCCGGTGGACGCGAGGAAAAACGCCTCGCGTACGATATCGGCAAGCTTTTCAACGTCCTTGACCATATAGTTGTGCTTGGTGATCGGCATGGTGATGCCCTTGATATCGACTTCCTGAAAGCTGTCCCGCCCGATAAAATCCTGTGGGACGTTGCCGGTGATGGCGACCATGGGAATGGAATCCAGGTACGCATTGGCAATGCCCGTAACCAGGTTAGTCGCGCCGGGGCCCGAGGTGGCGATGACGACGCCGGTTTTCCCCGTGGCGCGGGCATAGCCATCCGCCGCGTGGGCGGCGCCCTGCTCGTGGCAGGTGATGACGTGGTTTAACCAGTCCGACGCGCTGTAGATTTCGTCATAGATGGTCAATACGAAACCGCCGGGGTACCCGAAAATCGTATCCACGCCTTGTTCTTTCAGCACTTCCAGTAAAATCTGTGCGCCGTTTAACATGTTTCCCCTCCTTCTTCTTAAAAAAACTCCCTAAACCGCCTTGCGCAGTTTAGGGAGTGTGCTTTGTGTTTGCTTTGCCTTATGCTTTAGCCCCGCACGCCTGCCTAAACTTACGCGTAAGAATGTTGCCTACTACTACCAGAAGGAGCAGTACGGCAAGGCTAAGAATAATCAGGCTGAGGTTCATGGGCTGGACAATCATCGAAATAACTCCTTCGTATGATTTGTTGTATACAATAGCACACCAAACGGCTGCTGTCAACCGTTTCCCTTGCTTTTTCACTGTTCTAATTCATAAACATACATCGCCGCCGTTTAAACGGACGGGTTATGCATTGATATTCAGGGATTTGAGCTGCTCCTCGATCATCTCTTTGGTGGCGTGGTTCAGCGGCGAGAAACGGCCTTCCAGCGCCTTTTTCAGCTTCTCCGCCGCGGCTTCCTTGTTGCCGTCCTCGATATCGTACTGGGCGAGGAAATAGAGCGTATCGATTTGCCCGGGCTTTTGAACCAGCGCCTTTTCAAAGTATTCCTTTGCGGTCGCCTTGTCCTTTTCAATCCGGTAATAGGCCTGCGCCAGATTGTCAAGCGTGATGGGGTCTTCGTCGTCGTACTCCAGGGCTTCCAGATTGAAGGACACGGCCTTTTCCTTGTTCCCGGCGGCGACGTACAGGTATCCCAGCGTTTGGTAAACCAGCCCGGAAGGATCTTTCTGGTGCTGGCTTTCCAGCACACGGACGGCTTTATCGTTGTCGCCGAGTTTGTACATGCATACGGCGTAGTTGACGAACAGCTGCTTTTTGCTTTCGCCGTTGAGCAGCGGATTGCTTTGGTGCTCCACCAGCAGCTCCCGCGCCTTTTGGTATTCGCCGCTTCTTAAAAGCAGCACGGAATAACTTAAAATATAACGGGGATCTTTCAGCCCCGATTGCAGCGCTTCCTCATACAGTTTTCTCGCGGTTTCGATATCCCCGCTCTGATATTTACGTCCGGCCGACTGGGCCTTCATGGTCGCCATAAAGCTATTCATCCAACGGAACCTCCTGCGATTTTGCGGCGCAAACGCGCGTAACGGTATTGTAACGCATTTCGCCGGGATTGTACAGCCTCGCCGGCCTGCAACCCGGGTTCCGACAGGATGAAAAGCGCCTGGCGCGTATACAGAAGCGCCTGGGACAGATCCTTGAGTTGATGCTCGTAAAGCTTGGCAAGCGCTTCGCAGACTTCCGCCGTATCCTCGCTCCGCGAAAGCATGGCCGTATAGAGCTTCACAGCGCGGTCCGCATGCCCTTCCCGCTTTTCCTGTTCGGCAAGCGCGTGGAAGGCGGGGCTGCGCTGATCCCCGCGCGCCGAAAGTCGGAAGTACTTTTTTGCTTTGGTAGCATCGCCGCGCTTCTTCAGCGTCCGCGCAAGGGAGAAAAGGTCCTCGGCCGCGTCGGCGGTCTCCGGTTTTTCGTGCAGCCTGCACAGGAAGAAGAACAGCTGCGCGAGGCTTACGATATCCTGCCGGTTGTGCGTCATGATGCGGCGGATCGGCTCGAAATCGCGGTTGTCCAGGTACTTGAAATAGGTCTGGGGGATCATCGCGCCGGGAATATCGTCCTCGCGGGCGACGCCCAGAACGCTTTCTTCCAACGTTTGCAAAGTGCAGCTGCCAAGCCGCAGCTTCCACACCCTGCGGGAGGGGTATAAAACGTCCGCGTGCGCGCCCTCGAACCGGTCCCGGAAGCGGTTCAATAAAAACCGGTTCTGCAGTACCGGCATATCGAAGGTGCGCCCGTTGAAAGTGGCGAGCACCGGAAACGCCTCCAGCAGACGGCTGATCTCTTTCAGTACGAACAATTCCTCGTCGTAATCCCGCATCAGGTACTGCTCGACCACGAAATGGTCCTGTGTAAAATATCCGATGCCGGTCAGGAACGCCACCGTGCCCGCCCCGCGCGAAAGCCCCGTGGTTTCGGTATCCAGAAACAGCACGTCCTGCATTTTCACGGACGCGGGGAACGGCACCCCGTAGATCTCCTTGAGGATATCGGCGTTCATATGCCGCGCGTCCGGGAAGGACGTCACGGGGTAGCGCTCCGATACCCGGTAGCAGTCCTGCGCGTCGGGCTTTTTCGGCACATCGCCGCGCGCCTTTTGTTCCGCGCCGATCATGCGCAGTTTATCGGTCAGGCTCGGCATTTGAGGAGCTCCCGGAGGATATGTTTCGCCGCGTCCTTGCCGCGCGCGCCCGCATCGCTCATGGGGCCTACGCAGCTTGGGCAGCCGTCCGTACAGCCGCAACTTTCCACCACGTTCAGCGCGTGTTCCAGCAGCATCTCCTGCATCTCGTACGCCTTTTCGCTCAAACCGATGCCGCCGGGATACTGGTCGTAGAGGAAGATCGTCGGCCTGTCGGTGTGCGGGGCCTTGACCTGATAGACGATCTTGATGTCGCGCGGCGCGCACATCAGATAGATGGGCGCTACGATGGCGAGGAGATTGGATATGCCCATCATGGCGTTTTGCAGCTCGTCGTTTCGATAATGATCGGAAATGCTCTGCGGAAGCGTCCACCACATGCCGGTGGTATGCATGTTGCTTTCGGGCAGCATTACTTCGCCGTGGCCGAGGTTTTCGTGCGTGTCGAGCTTCATTTTCTTGAAGATTTTGACGATGGTCGTCACCTTCAGCTCGCCAAGCGTCAGCTGTGCGCCGCAGGCAAGCGTTTTATCCTTCATCTCATCCAGCACGCCGATCGACACGTTCATATCCGCGTCGGTATAGTAATCCACATCCACGGCGCGGATGTAGGCCTTGCAGGCGTCAAAGTCGAGCTTTTCCACCTGGTACTGGTTGCCGCCGTGGAGGTAGATGGCGTTTTCGTGCAAAAGCATCGGCACGGTAAAGCGGTCCATTTCGCCGATCACGCGGTGATGCGAAGCGTCGGAAATATCGATGATGACGAAGTTCTCCGTCGTCGCAGAGCGCAGGTTAATTTCGCTCGCTGGGAACTCCTCCGCCGACCAGTGGTAGCGGCTGCCCACGTGCCGCAGGATCCCGCCCTCGGTGAGGAAATCCAGAAACTGCGCGGTGTTCTTCACGTTTCCGAACTGTTCGCCGTCTTCAAACGGCAGCTCGTACGCCGCGCACTTGACGTGCGACAGCAGGATATACAGGTTGTCGGGATGTAAAAGCGCGTGTTCCGGCGACTGCGACAGAAAGTATTCGGGGTGGTTTACGATGTACTGGTCGATAGGCGCGGAGGACGCGACCATGATGGTCAGAGCCGTTTCGTTGCGCCTGCCCGCGCGCCCGGCCTGCTGCCAGGTACTGGCGATGGTGCCCGGATAGCCGCACAGCACGCAGGCTGTGAGCGACCCGATATCCACGCCAAGCTCCAGCGCGTTGGTGGAGACAACCAACTTGATCTCGCCCGCGCGCAGCTGGCGCTGGATGCGCTGCCGTTCGCTGGGCAGGTAGCCGCCCCGGTAGCCGCGTACCGCGTCGCCGTTTTTGCCGCTGGTTTTCAAGGCGCGGGTCAATACCTCCACCTGAATGCGGCTTTTGGCGAACACAATGGTGGGGATATCGTTATGCAGCAGCTTCTGCGCCAGCGCGCGGGTTTCGTTGAGCGCGCCCTTGCGGATGCCGAGCTGCTTGTTGACCACCGGGGGATTATAGAACACGAAGTGCTTTTCCCCCACCGGCGCGCCATTATTGTCGATCTTCTCGATGTGTCTGCCGGTAAGGATCTCCCCCAGCTCCGCGGGGTTGGCGATGGTTGCCGAGCACAGGATGAACTTGGGTTTGCTTCCATAGAACTCGCACAGGCGCATCAGCCGGCGCAGAACGTTGGCCAGGTGGCTGCCGAACACGCCGCGGTACATGTGGATTTCGTCGATGACGATGTATTTGAGGTTTTCAAACAGCTTCACCCATTTGGTGTGGTGCGGAAGAATGTTGGCATGCATCATGTCCGGGTTGGTAACCACGATGTGCCCCGCCTGACGGATGGCCTTGCGCGCGGCGGCCTGGGTGTCGCCGTCGTAGGTATAGGCCTTCACGTCCACGTCCATCGCTTCGATCAGCTCGTACAGCGACCCCGCCTGGTCCAGCGCCAGCGCCTTGGTGGGAAACAGGTACAGCGCGCGGGAATCCTGATCCTTCAAAATTGCCGAAAGCACGGGTAGGTTATAGCACAGGGTTTTGCCGCTGGCCGTCGGGGTAACTACCACGTAATCCTTCCCGGCCGCCGCCGCTTCCCAGGCCGAAGCCTGGTGGGTGTACAGCTTCGTTATGCCGCGCTTTGTAAGCACCGTCTTCAGCCGCGCGTCCAGCGCCGCCGGGAAATCCGCCGTCTGCCCTTCGCGGGCCGGAATGGTTTTCCACGCCGTAACGTTTTCCATAAACGCGGTATCGTGTTTTAGCGTCGCCGCCAGTTGATCGATATTCATACTGCCTCCAAAACGGGTCTATCGCCTGATTGCTGATTTCGAAAAGGTTTACCGGTTTCCCTTCCGAAAAGAACATTTGTTTGCGTTTCCATTATAGCATACTATCATATACCACAGCAAAAGCTTTTTCCAATAAAACAAAAACCGCTTGCGCGGTTTTTGCTGGATTGATTGTCCGGTTATGCCTTTTCCGGCGTTCCGATCAGATCAACGATGCGGCAGGAGCGCTCGAAGGCGAGCTTGCCGTCCTTGACGTAGAGGTGCACCATATCGCCCAGGGCGATGCGCCCGGCGATGATCTCCTCGCTCAGTGCATCTTCCACGACGCGCTGGATGGTACGCCGCAGCGGACGCGCGCCGTAGTTGACGTCGTAGCCCTCGGTGGCGAGCAGGTCGATAACGTCATTGTCGTACTGTAGGCTGATGTTCTGCTCCTCAAGCCGCTTGGCCACGTTTTGCAGCATCAGGCCGGCGATCTTGACCATATCGTCCGCTTCCAGCGCGTGGAATACGATCAGCTCGTCCACACGGTTGATAAACTCGGGCCGGAACACATCTTTGACTTCCGCCATGATGCGCTCTTTCATCTTTTCGTAGTCGCGCACGGTTTCGATCGCACCGCCGAAGCCCATGCTCTGCTTGCCGATGATGGAATGCGCGCCTGCGTTTGAGGTCATGACGACGATGGTGTTTTTAAAGTTCACCAGGCGTCCGTCGCTGTCGGTCAGGCGGCCGTCGTCCATGATCTGCAGGAGGATGTTGAACACGTCGGGATGGGCTTTTTCCACCTCGTCGAACAGGATGACGCTGTAAGGCTGCTGGCGCACCTTCTGGGTGAGCTGTCCGCCCTCCTCAAAGCCGACGTATCCGGGAGGCGAGCCGACCAGGCGGGACACGCTGTGCTTTTCCATGTACTCGCTCATGTCGATGCGGATCACGGCTTTTTCGTCGCCGAATATCGCCTCGCCGAGCGCGCGGCACAGCTCCGTTTTACCAACGCCGGTCGGACCCAGAAAGATAAACGAACCGATAGGCCGTTTGGGGTCCTGCAGCCCAGCGCGTGCGCGGCGCAGGGCGCGGCTGACGGCCGAGATGGCCTCCTCCTGCCCGATGACGCGCTTGTGCAGCGTTTCTTCCATTTGCAAAAGCCGCTTGCCCTCGTTAAGCGTCATACGCTTGACGGGGATGCCCGTCCAGCTGGACACGATCTGGGCGATATCTTCTTCTTTGACGGACGAATGGATTTTGGCGCGCCGCGCCTGCCATTCGGCCTTTTTCTTGTCGATGGTGTCCTCAAGCTGCTTGATGGTTTCGCGCAGCTCGGAAATACGGTCGTCGTCATCCGCCACCACGGCGTCCTTCAAATCGTTTTTCAGGCAGTGCAGCTGCTCTTCCAGCTCGCGAACCTTGGGGGTCTTTTTATAGCGGCGCAAGCGCACGCGGGAACCGGCTTCGTCCATCAGGTCGATGGCCTTGTCGGGCAGGCGGCGGTCGGAGATATAGCGGTCGGACAGTACCACGGACGCGCGCAGGGCCTCGTCGGTGATCTTCACCTGGTGGTGCTGTTCGTAGCGCTCACGCAGGCCTTCCAGAATCGCCAGGGTTTCGTCCACGGTCGGTTCAAACACCTTCACAGGCTGGAAGCGGCGCTCCAGCGCCGGGTCTTTTTCAATGTGCTTGCGGTACTCGTCCAGCGTCGTCGCTCCGATGCACTGCAGCTCACCGCGCGCCAGGGCGGGTTTTAATATATTGGCGGCGTCAATACTGCCCTCGGCTTTACCCGCGCCGACCAGCGTGTGGAATTCGTCGATAAAGATAATGATGTCGCCCTCTTTTTTAATTTCCTTGAGGGTATCCTTCAGGCGTTCTTCAAACTCGCCGCGGTATTTGCTGCCGGCGATCATACTGCCCAAGTCCAGCGACATAATGCGTTTGTTCGCGACGGTCTCCGGCGCTTTGCCGGCGGCGATCATCATGGTCAGGCCTTCCACCACGGCGCTTTTGCCAACGCCCGGTTCGCCGACCAGCACGGGGTTGTTCTTGGTGCGGCGGCTCAGGATCTGGATGATGCGCTCCATCTCTTTGGCGCGGCCGACCACCGGATCAAGCTCGCCGTTCTTGGCGGCTTTGGTGAGGTCGCGGCAGTATTTTTCAAGCGCCGATTCCCCGTCTTCCTTGTCCTTGACCTTGGCGGGAACAAGCTCCGGATTGACTTTGTCCGATTGCAGAATGTTGGTGATCGACTGGGAAAGCGCTTCGGTATCGACGTCCAGATCATGCAGGATGGAGACGGCGACGCTTTCCTCTTCCCGAAGCATGGCAAGCCAGAAGTGCTCCGTGCCTACGTAGGCGTGGTTGAAGCGCTTGGACTGGATGATGCTACTTTCCAAAAGCTTTTTAGAACGCGGCGTGAGCTCCAGAATTCCGCGCACGGCGGCGCTGCCCTCGCCAAGGTCGCGTACGCGTTCCATTACGCTTTCGTAGGTGACCTGTTCGGGGAGCAGGCGGGTTACGGTGGGATCGGGGTTCTTCAAAAGCCCGAGCAGAATATGCTCCGTGCCCACATATTGTTGTTTAAGCGCCACAGAAGCCTGCTGTGCGTAGGCTATGGTTTGCTGTGCCCGCTGGGTAAACCGTCCGAAAATCGCCATGTTATCCTCCTAAAGAAGCTTCGCTCTTCCTGGCAATCTGCAAAAGCATTGCCTTGAGTATCTTTGCGCGAAGCGCGTCCTTGATCGCGGTATGAATGGGAAGGGTGTAGCTGGATTCGTCGATCGCCGCCTTCATCATCCCGGCTTCAAGCGGCGAGAGTACCTCGCGCTCCTTGAGCTGGGTAATCAGGTGATCGGCTTTGAGTGCAGTGATGTGATCGCCGACGCGTTCCTCCAGTAAATAGACAAGCTGTTCTGAAGTGTCCTGGTGCATGCGGAAAATGCGGATGTACCCTCCCCCGCCTCGGCGGCTTTGGATTAAATACCCGTGGTCGGGCGTAAACCGCGTGGCAAGCACGTAGTTGATCTGCGAGGGGGCGCAATTAAAATACTCCGCCAGCTCGTTGCGCTTCAGCTCGATCTCGTTTTCGTCATGCGTCAGCATGGTTTTGATAAACTGTTCTATCGTGTCGCTCAGGCGCATACCGGAACCTCCCTGCCAAAGGTGTTGACTATCTTTGACCATTATAGTATAGCACGGATTTTGAAAAAAGCAATGATTTCCATTCCGGGACGGATGCAATTTACATTCCCGGATCCTCCGCCGAAAGGCCGCACGGCGCTTCTTGTTCGCCGTAAACGCTTGTGCTATAATGCCGTTGTATATTTGCTGGACGGAGGATGACACATGGCAGGCAAGACTAGCGCAAAAACCAGACAAAAGCGGAAGAAATTCATGATGCGCGTCGTAACCGTTACCGTCGCGGTTGTGATGGTGGGCGGCATTTTACTGGCAACGCTGCTTTCCCACTGGTACTAAACATGGAACAGCCGCAAGCGGAAACCGCCGTTCGCCTGCCCCGGATCGCGGGCAATACCGATACCTCGCTGCTTAAAATCATCGCGCTCCTTTTTATGATCGTCGATCATGTGGGCGTCGCGTTTTTCCCCAGAGTGATGGAATTGAGGGTTTTCGGGCGTATCGCCATGCCGCTGTACGCCTGGTGTCTGGTTGTGGGCAGCGAATACACCCGCAACGCGCTTCACTACGCGTTCAGGCTGTTCATACTAGGCGTCATTTCCCAGCCGTTTTACGTGATGGCGCTAAACAACACCTGGACGAGTTTTAATATTCTGTTTTTATTCTGCATCGCGGTGCTTGCCATTGCGGGCATCAAAGCCAAATATTACGGCAGCCAGTACTGGGCGCCCGCGCTGTGCATCCTGCTGTTGCAGTATATCCATGTCGATTACGGCCTGAACGGCCTTTTGTTTATTCTGGTTTTATACGCGGCCCGGCGTTCGCGTACGGGCCTAGCGGTAGCCTATCTGGCCTTCGCCGCGTATTGGGGTTCGATCAGCTTCCCCGTTTCGTCGCTGTTCGGGGTATCGCTGTCCTTTATGAATCAAGGTGTTTTGGGCACGGTGAAGGGTGTGTTTTTCCAGATGCAGGCGTTCATGTGGATGTCGCTGCCGCTGATTCTCATCTCCACGCGTTCCAACGTCCGCATGCCAAAATGGCTGGGGTACGGGCTGTACCCCATTCATCTGTTCGCATTGATCCTCGTTGGGCTGATCGCGGGCGTTCCGCTGTCCGATTTTATTGCGTCGCTTGCAAAGATTTAAGCGTCGCGGCGATCGCGTCCATAAACGCTTCTGTATTCAGGGTTTTAGCTTCACTGTCATAGAGTAGCGCAAGGTCTTTGGTCATTTCACCGCCCTCGATGGTTTGCAGGGTGGCTTTTTCAAGCGTTTTGGCAAACGTACAAAGCGCGTCGTTTTGGTCAAGCTCTCCGCGTTTATTCAGCGCGCCGGTCCAGGCAAAGATCGTCGCCACTGGATTGGTGCTGGTTTCCTTGCCCTCACGGTGGCGGTAATAGTGGCGGGTTACGGTGCCGTGCGCCGCTTCGTACTCAAACTGCCCGCCCGGAGACACCAGCACGCTGGTCATCATTGCAAGGCTGCCAAACGCCATGGCGACCATATCGCTCAGCACGTCGCCGTCGTAGTTTTTCAGCGCCCACACAAAGCCGCCTTCGCTGCGCATCACACGGGCGACAGCGTCGTCGATCAGGGTATAGAAGTACTCGATGCCCGCTTCCTCGTACGCTTTTCTGTATTTGGTTTCGTACAGTTCGGCGAAGATATCTTTAAAGTGGTGGTCGTAAACCTTGGAAATCGTATCCTTGGTGGAAAACCACAAATCGCGCTTTTTCTCCAATGCATACTGAAAGCAGGCGTTGGCAAAGCTCGTAATGCTCTTATCGGTATTGAACAGTCCCTGGATAATACCCGGGCCCTCGAAATCGTGGATAGTTTGAGCGCTCTTCTTGCCCGCAGCGTCGGTAAAGCAGAGTTCCGCCTTGCCCTCGCCGGGAACGAAAAACTCCACGTCCTTATAAATATCCCCGTAGGCGTGGCGCGCGACGGTGATGGTCTTTTTCCATGTACGCACCGTGGGATGGATGCCCTTGACAAAGATCGGCTCGCGGAACACCGTGCCGTCCATAATGGCGCGGATGGTGCCGTTGGGGCTTTTCCACATCTGTTTAAGGCCGAATTCCTCCACGCGCTGGGCGTTGGGGGTGATGGTCGCGCACTTGACGGCCACGCCGTATTTCAGCGCCGCGTTGGCCGAGTCTATGGTGATCTGGTCGTCGGTCTCGTCGCGTTTTTCAAGGCCGAGATCGTAATATTCCGTTTTCAGATCCACGTACGGCAGAATGAGCTTGTCCTTGATCATCCGCCAGAGAATACGGGTCATTTCGTCTCCATCCATCTCGACAAGCGGGGTGGTCATGGGGATTTTAGACATGATATACATCGTTCCCTTCCATACTTATCCAAATAAAAACTGCCTATATATTGTATAGGCAGGCGATTTTGATTTCAAGGCAGGTACAGCAAAAGAACATCGAAGCTTAAAGGCTCTTGAGCGTTTTGATCTCCTCATGGGTCAGTTCCCGCCATTCCCCGCGCTTGAGATTGCCAAGCGTCAGCGGGCCGAAACGCACGCGCCGGAGCATCATCACTTCGTGGCCTACGGCCTGCACCATCTTGCGCACCTGGCGGTTGCGGCCCTCGTGGATGGTGATGAACAGATCGGTGGATCTTGGATCTTTCCGGATGACGCGTACCTTGGCGCGGCTGGTCATCCGCCCGTCGATGGAGACGCCCCGGATGAGATGAGAGACCTCCTCGTCCGTCAAGTGCCCGGTAATGCGGGCGAGGTAGGTTTTCTCCACCTCTTTGGATGGATGGAGGAGTTTATCGGTCAGGTCGCCGTCGTTGGTAAGCAAAAGCAGGCCTTCCGAATCAAAATCCAGCCTCCCCACGGAATACAGCCGCACCGGATACTCTTTAAACTTGTCCAGCACCGTCGCTCGGCCTTCTGGATCGTGGGACGTCGACATCTCCCCCGCGGGTTTGTGGTAGATAACGTAATGCTTCTCTGTTTCGGGCGCGATGACCTTGCCGTCCACGCGGACGATCTGCGTTTCGTCCACCAATACGCCCATCGCCGTAACCGTCTCGCCGTCCACCGTAACGCGGCCGGCGGTAATCAGCGCCTCGCTGGCGCGGCGCGAGGCCACCCCGCATAACGCCATGTATTTTTGCAGCCGCATCATAGCAATCCCCGCTTTTCCATCGATTCGAGCGTCTTCATCAGCGCGATCTTTCCGTGACTGTAACTAAGCCCGCCCTGTAAATACACGGTGTAGGGCTCGCGCAGAGGCGCGTCGGCCGAAAGCTCGATACTCGCGCCGGAGACAAACGTCCCCGCCGCCATGATAACCTGATCGGGATAGCCGGGCATGGCCCAGGGCTCGGGCTTTGCCATGCTGTCCACGGGCGACGCCGCCTGGATTCCCTGGCAGAAGGCGATCAGCCGCTCCGGCGTGCCGAGCTCCAGCGCCTGGATGATGTCGCCGCGCTTGTCGTCGATATCGGGCGCGGTACGCATGCCAAGACTATCGAAGACCGCTGCGGCAAGTACCGCCACCTTCAGCGCCTGCGCCACGACATGCGGCGCCATGAACAACCCCTGATAAAACGGCTGATAGCCCGCGGCGTAGCTGCCGACCTCCAGCCCCACCGACGGCGCGGTCAGGCGGCAGGCAATGCGGTCAACGGCCTTTTGCGTTCCCACGATATACCCGCCGGTCGGCGCCAGTCCCCCGCCGGGATTTTTAATCAGGCTGCCGACGCATACGTCCGCGCCGTAGTGCGTAGGTTCTTCCGTTTGGGTGAATTCGCCATAGCAGTTGTCCACCACCAGATACGCGCCGGAACCGACGCTTTCAAGCAGCGCTTTGAGGGGTGCGAAATCTTTGGACATCAGGGTTTTGCGTGCCGCATACCCCCGGCTGCGCTGGACGTAGACGACCTTCGTGCCCGGCTTGAGTGCCTCGGCGATCGCGTCAAGATCGAGACCCTCGCCGGTCATCTCGACCTGTGTATAGCGTACGCCCATCTCCCTAAGCGACCCGACGCCGCTTTCCGAGATGCCGATGACGCCGTCTAGCGTGTCGTACGGCTTTCCGGTCACGCTCAACAGCTCGTCCCCGGGCAGCAAAATCCCGAACAACGCCAGCGAAAGCGCGTGCGTGCCCGAAACGATCTGTGGGCGCACAATGGCGGCCTCCGACGCAAACAGATCGGCGTAAATCTTCTCCAGCGTATCGCGGCCGATATCGCCGTAGCCGTACCCTGTCGTCTGGCTGAAATGGCGTGTGGCGACCTGATGGCTTTGAAACTGTTCCAGCACGCGCTGTGTATTTTGCAGTTCCACCGCGTCAATGCGGCGAAACGCGTCCGTACACGCGCGCTCCGCCTCCGTGACCGTCTCCCGTATGTTCATGCGTTCGTTCCTTCCAAAAAGGCCTTCGCGATATTCACAGCTTGAGTATGAACCGTTTTCTCCGCCATGTCCAGCCAATGAACGGCGTTATCCCGCCGAAACCAGGTCAGCTGCCGCTTGGCGTAACGGCGCGAGTTCCTCTTGATATCCGAAACCGCATGTTCAAGAGGATCGTGATTTGAAAATACAGGCACAAGCTCCTTGTACCCGATGCCCTGCATGGCCTGCGCCCGAGGGGAAATCCCCTCGCCGAGAAGCGCTTTCACTTCATCCGGCAGCCCGTCCGCCATCATCCGGTCTACGCGTGCGTCGATGCGGCTGTACAATGCGGCGCGTTCCAGTTCCGTGCCGAAAATCAAAAACTCATAGGGACTGTCGTACGCGGGCTGTTCCAGCGCCGATATGGGGTTTCCGGTCAGCTCGTACACTTCCAGCGCACGCGACACGCGGGCGACGTCGTTAATGTGCAGTCGCTCCGCCGAAACGGGGTCGACCGTTTGCAGCCTTTCGTGCAGTCGCTTTCGGCCCGCCGCGTCGCCGGCTTCGTCTTTCAGCCTTTCCCGCAGCTTTGGGTCGCTTGGCACGCCGCCAAGGTGCAGCCCGTGGGTCAGCGCCCGCAGGTAAAAGCCCGTTCCGCCCACCAGGATCGGCACACGGCCGCGCGCGAGAATATTCGAAATCGCTGCTTTGGCATCCTCGGCGTACTGCGCCACGGAATAGGCCTGGTCCGGCTCCCGGATATCCACCAGATGGTGCGGGATTTTCGCCCGCTCGGCCGCCGTTGGCTTGGCCGTGCCGATATCCATACGCCGGTAGATCTGCATACTGTCCATGCAGACGATCTCGCCGCCAAAGCTCTCCGCCAGTGCCATGCCAAGCTCGGATTTACCGCTGGCCGTGGGTCCTGCAATGGCCAGCACCTTCGGCTTGCTCATTGGATGCGTTTGAAGCGCTTTTCCAGTTCGCGCTTGGAAATCTCCTGGACGATGGGTCTGCCGTGGGGGCAGGTGGGCTGAACGCCCGACTGTAGCATTTGCCGGATCAGCGTCTCCACGTCGCCATGCGAAAGCCGGTCTCCGCCTTTGATGGCATGCTTACAGGCCATCTGCGCCACGCGCTGTTTCATACGCTCCGCCGTGACGCCTTTGGCTTTGCCGTAGCTTGCGTCGAGAATATCGACCAAAAGCTCACGCACGGGATCGGCCTCGCCGAGAATCACCGGCGTCGCGCGAACGGCTACGGTCGTGGCGTCGAAACTGTCCAGATCAAAGCCGATCGCCGTCAGCTCGTCTTTGATGTCGGCGATTCTTTCAATATCCCTGGCTGTCAGCGGGATCAGCATCGGCGTCATCAGGCGCTGGGACTGCGTTTCGCCCTGATACCGGGCCATGAAACGGTCGAACAGCACCCGCTCGTGCGCGGCGTGCTGGTCGATTAATAACATGCTCTCACCCGCCTCAAACAAGAGGTAGGTGTTGAACACCGGGCCGATATAGCGGATGTTCACCGCCGCTTCCGTGCCGGGAATTTCCTCCTGTACGGCCTCCGGTTCGGGTTGTATGGTTTCTGCCTCGTGCAGGTCTTCCTCCGCGATTATGCGTGGCGTCTCCCGCAGCACCGGACGCGCGCGCTCAACCACCTGCGCAACAAACGGGGCGTCGGCCTCGTCCATGAGCTGTACGACCTCGATGGGCGGCGGCGCGGCCTTGGGTGGGTCGGGCGCGGGAACGAGTTTTTGGGCGATGGTCTCGGCCCGCAGCGCGTCGCGCACGACCGTTTCCATCGCCTCGGCGACCGCCTGCGGGTTTTGGAAGCGGACTTCCAGTTTGTTGGGGTGGACGTTGACGTCCACCTGCTCATAGGCCATGGTCAAGTTCAAAACACAGATCGGGAAACGCCCGATCATTACAAAACCCTCCGCTCCGGCTTCCAGGGCCCGGAAGAGCGTGTCGTCGCGGAAATAACGTCCGTTGACAAAAAAGCTCTGCTGCTGGCGGTTGCCGCGGGCAAGCTCCTGCACGCCGATATAGCCGTCAATCACCACGCCGCCCGCGTTGCCTGATACGGGTTTCATCGCCTGCGCCGCGTCCCTGCCATATACGGCGTAGATGGCCGACAGCAGCTTTCCGTCGCCTGTGGAGCGATAGACGGTCTTCCCCTGACTGACGAAACGGAACGCGATATCCGGGCGGCTCAGCATCAGCCGCGCCATGTAGTCCGACACCAGCGCGGCTTCAGTCGCCGGTTTTTTCAGGAATTTCAGGCGTACGGGCGCGTTGAAAAACAGTTCGCTTACCGTGATCGCCGTGCCCACGGGGCTTGCGGCCTCGCGGAAGTCTACAAACCGCCCCGCCTCAACCTGCGCTTTCATGCCGTATTCGGCGTCGGCGGTTTTGGAGATACAGGCGACCTTGGAGACCGCCGCGATAGACGCGAGCGCCTCCCCGCGAAACCCCAGCGTATGGACGCGGAACAGCTCCTCCGCCGTATCCAGCTTGCTGGTCGCATGACGCTCAAACGCCATTTTCATTTGCCCGGCGGGGATGCCGGACCCGTTATCTGACACGCGCAGGGAGGTGATGCCTCCGTCGGTCAGTTCTACGGTCACGGCGGTTGCGCCAGCGTCGACGGCGTTTTCCACCAGCTCTTTCACGGCGGCCGCGGGACGCTCCACTACCTCGCCGGCGGCAATCTTGCCTACGACGTCCGGGGGGAGCGTATGGATGGGGCGTATATTTCCGGTATTCATTATAGTTTCCTTGCTTTTTCGCGCAGGCGGTATAAATGGTTGAGAGCTTCCATCGGGGTCATAGCATTGACGTCCAAACCCTGGATTTCCTCCACAAGCTCGTCGTGCGCCAAATGGAACAGGTCAACCTGCCTGTCTTTTTTCTTTTTCGTTTCCAGAATGTTCTGGCTGATGGTTTCCTGGTTGATATCGCTGGCTTCGAGCCTTGCTTGAATTTCGTGCGCGCGGGACACCACCTGCGGCGGAATTCCCGCGATGCGCGCCACGTGCACGCCGTAGCTTCTGTCCGCGCCGCCGGGCACGATCTTGCGCAGGAAAATGACGTCTTCCCCGTGCTCCTTGACGGTGATACAGTAGTTTTTCACACCCTCGTAGCGGCCTTCCAGCTCGCTGAGTTCGTGGTAATGCGTGGCAAACAGCGTTTTGGCGCCGATCTTCTTTTGGTCGAGAATGTATTCCACCACCGACCAGGCGATGCTCAGGCCGTCAAAGGTGCTCGTACCCCGGCCGATTTCATCGAGGATAATCAGCGAATCCGCCGTGGCGTTGCGCAGGATGCTCGCGGTTTCACTCATCTCCACCATGAAGGTGCTCTGCCCGCCCGCCAGGTCGTCCGACGCGCCGATGCGGGTGAAAATGCGGTCGACAACGCCGATTCTGGCGCTGTCGGCGGGCACGAAGCTGCCGATCTGCGCCATGGCGACGATCTGCGCTACCTGCCGCATGTAGGTGCTTTTGCCCGCCATGTTGGGCCCAGTCACAATGAGCATGCGGTGCTCGCCCTTGTCCATCAGGGTATCATTTGGCACGAAAGGCTCGCTTTGGAGCGTACGTTCCACGATCGGGTGTCTGCCGTTTTGGATTTCCAGCAATCCGTTTTGCAGCATTTCGGGCTTTACATAGCCGTAGTCACGCGCGACCCTGGACAGGGACAACAGCACGTCCAGCGTTTTCAGCGCCAGCGCGTTTTGCTGGATGGCGGGAATTTCCGCTTCGATGGTCTTGCGAACCTCGCCGAACAGATCGGTTTCCAGCGCGACGGCGGACTGCTGCGCGCCGGTGATCTTGCGCTCGATCTCATTGAGTTCCTGGGTGGTGTAGCGCTCGGCGTTGGCCAGGGTTTGCCTGCGGGCGTAGCGCTCCGGCACGAGGGAAAGATTGGATTTGGTGACCTCGATATAGTACCCGAACACCCGGTTGTACTGGATTTTCAGGTTCTTGATCCCGGTTTCCCCACGTTCTTTCGCTTCCAGTTCCATCAGCCACTGCTTACCGTGCAGCGCGGCGCTGCGGTATTCGTCAAGCTGCTGGTTGTACCCGTCGGCGATAATCCCGCCCTCGGTAATCGCGGGCGGCGCATCAGGATGGATCGCTTTGTCGATGAGTTCGCACAAGCTGTCAAGCGGCGCGAGGGTGCGAAAGAGCGATTCGATGCCGGATACTTTGTAGCCCTTGAGCTTTTCCTTGATCGGTTTCACGCTTAACAGCGAGCGCCGCAGCGCCAGGCTGTCGCGGGCGTTGAAGCTCTGGTAGCTGAGCTTGGATAACAGCCGTTCCAGATCGGATACGTTTTCCAATTCGTCCGCCAGTTCGTCGGCGGCCAGAACGTCGTCCTTGAACGCCTCGACGGCGTTCAATCGCATTTCGATGCGTTCCCGGCTGACGAGGGGTTCTTCCACCCAGGTTTTTAACAGCCTTGCGCCCATGGCGGTCTTGGTTCTGTCTAAAAGCCACAGCAGCGAGCCTTTGCGCTCGCCGGAACGCATGGTTTGGGTAAGCTCCAGGTTGCGCCGCGTGGCGCCGTCCAGCAGCATGGTTTCCTGCCCCTGCCGGAACGAAACCTGCGTGATGTGGGACAGCGCGTTTTTCTGCGTGTCGCGCAGGTATTTCAGCATCGCGCCCGCCGCGTTGAGGCGGATATCCCTGTCTTCAAAGCCCAAAGCCGCGGCAAACGCGACGTGAAAATGCCCGCACAGCTCCTTTTCGGCGTTCTTCTTGTCAAAAGCGACCGAAGGGATTGCCGATACCGGCAGTTCCCCGCCGACGCAGTCAAACAGCGCCTGCTCGTCGTTTGCCAGAATTTCGCGCGGGGCGATGCGGGCGATCTCGTCCCGCAGTCTCTTCTTCGCGTCTCCCAGAAGGCTTACGGTAAACTCGCCCGTCGAAACGTCCGTGTATGCCAAAGAAACGCCCTTCCCCCGGAAATACAGGCAGAGGATATAGGCGTTTTCTTTTTCGTCGAGCATCGCGCTGTCGGCCACGGTGCCGGGCGTAATGATACGCACCACGTCGCGCTCCACGGGCTGCTTGCCCTTGGTGGGTTCGGTCAGCTGCTCGCAGATGGCGACCTTGTACCCTTTTTCGATCAGGCGCTGCACATACGTATTCACCGCATGATGCGGAACGCCGCACATCGGCGCGCGTTCCGAAAGTCCGCAATCCTTGCCTGTCAGTACGAGTTCCAGCTCCTTGGACGCCAGTTTGGCATCCTCAAAAAACATTTCATAGAAATCGCCGACACGGTAAAACAGCAGACAGTTTTCATGCTGCTGCTTAATGTTCAGGTATTGCTGCATCATGGGTGAAATCGGCATGTGTACCTCTGATTATTTTATTTAATGCGAGCAGGATCCTCCGCATCCTTCGCAGCCGCCGGCGCAGCTATTCTCCGGCTCACCGTTGACCACGCGGCCGATCACGGCGTTGAGCTCCTGCATCAGGTCGGAATACTCGCCGCTCTTTTCTCGCATATCATTAATCAGCGTATTGCCGGAGAGCTTTTCCTCCACCGCTTTTACGGCTTCGCCTGCCTTGGCGATCGCGTCGTTATCCAGCGGTTTCTTGGCGAGCTCCGCCTGGAACGCGTCCTTAAGCTCGGAGTATTCCTGGATCAGTTTCTGCGCGTCTTCGTTATCGAGCACCGCCTGTTCAGCCAGGCGCATGGAAACGTATTCTTCGCTTTCGAGGATGGCCTCCCCCAGTAGTTCCGCCTGTAAAAGTACCTTGTTCATTCCGTAGTCTCCTTTTCTCCCCGGAGCGTATTGGCCGCCGCCGAGATGATCTTCACCTGTATTAGTTTACCGATATCACTTGGTTCTCCTGCAAAGGTGACGGTGATATTTCGCCTTCCCTTGCCCGACACCATGGCTTTGGAACGCTTGGACACGCCCTCCACCAGCACCTCTTGCGCAGTTCCCACCAGCGATTGATGGGCGCGCTCGGTGCTCTGTTCCACGGCCTTGATCAGGGTCTGGATCCGCGCGGCGGAAACATCCGCCGGCACCTGATCCTTCATCTTCGCGGCCGCGGTGCCGATACGCGGGCTGTAAATGAAGGTGAATGCAGAATCATACCCGATTTCATCAACAAGTGAAACACTGTCCATGAACTGCGCGTCCGTTTCCCCCGGAAACCCGACGATGAAATCCGTCGTGATGCCAATATTCGGCACGGCGCTTCGCAGCGCCAGTACGCGCTCGATATAGCGCTCGCGCGTGTAGCCGCGGTTCATGGCTTTGAGAATTTCATTCGAACCGCTCTGCACCGGCAGGTGCAGGTGGTTGCAGATGTGCCTGCCGCCTGCCATCACTTCAATCAGCTCGTCGGACAGATCCTTGGGGTGCGAGGTCATGAAGCGGATACGGGGAATGCCGATAGAATCCAGCGCCTTTAAAAGCTTTGGAAAATCGCGCCCGTCGCCGTAGCTGTTCACGTTCTGCCCCAGCAGCATGATCTCCTGGACGCCTGCTTTGTAAAGCCCTTCCGCCTCGCGCATGATATCGTCCATGCGGCGGCTGCGTTCCCGCCCGCGCACATAGGGCACGATGCAATAGGTGCAGTAGTTGTCGCACCCATACATGATAGTAATGTAGGCTTTGTAGTCGTTCAGGCGCTTGACGGGCAGGCCTTCGGCGATCAGGTCTTCCTCCCGGCTCACGGAAATCACGCGCTGCTTTGTCTCCAGCAGGTCTTTGAGAAGCGTGGGAAACCGGTATAAATTGTGCGTGCCGAAGGCCAGATCAATGAACGGGTACTGCTTTAAAATTCTGTCGGCCATGTGGGGCTGCTGGATCATGCAGCCGCATACGGCGATCAGCAGATCGGGCTTTTCTTTTTTGAGCTGTTTAAGCCAGATTACGTTGCCAAGCGCGCGGCGTTCGGCGTTTTCGCGCACGCAGCAGGTATTGAAAATCACCAGATCGGCGTCCCTGCGGTCCTGCGCCTCTTCCATACCCATGCGGTCGAGCATGCCGGAGAGGGTTTCCGAGTCGTGCGCGTTCATCTGGCAGCCGTAGGTGACGATATGGTAGCTTCGGGGGCAGTAATCCATCGTACGCAGCGCGGCAGTGGACCTTTCCTGCTCCCTGGTCTCCTCCGTGGAGACCAGCTTTGGTTCTCTATGCAAGCGTATGTTTCCCTTTCCGTTTGTATCCCGTGCCTCCGCAGGCGCCGCAGGGCTCCTTGAGCTGGTCCCGCAGGGTAACGCCCATGCGTTTTCGGGTGATTTCCAACAGTCCCAGGCTGGTAAAGCCGTGAATCACGGTTTTCTGCCGCTCCCGGGTCAGGTAATTTTGCAGCGCGGCAGATACCTGCAGTCGCTGTTCGTCGGTCTCCATGTCCACAAAGTCGATGATCAGGATACCCGACAGGTTGCGAAGCCGTATCTGCGCGGCGATCTCCGCACAGGCGGAGAGGTTGAGCTGATAGGCCGCGTTGTCCTTTGCGGTAAACGAGCCGGAGTTGACGTCGATGGTGGTCAGCGCTTCGCGCTCGTCGATAGTCAGGGTTCCGCCATTTGCCAGGGACACATGGCGGGAAAGCGCCGTGCGCAGTTGTTCGTCGATCGCGTGTTTGGCCCAAAGGGCGTCCAGCTCTTTGTTGCCGATCTGCTCCCACAATAATCCCACCGGCGCGGCAGGCATGCGGTTGACCTTATCGTTGCAGGTAATGTGCAGGTTGTAGCGCGGCGCGTAGTCCCGCACCAGCACGGACAAAAAAGAGTCCTCCCGGTACAATAGCTCCGGCGCTTTGGCGTGCTCCGCTTTTTCGCTGATCAGCGTCCAGCGTGAGCGCAGGGTTTCCAGTTCGTCCCGGAGTGTATCCTCGTTCTGCCCAAGAGCTGCGTTGCGCAATATGACGCCGAACCCGCCGTTTGAAAGCCGTTTCCCGGTTTCCGCAAGGCTTTTTCTCTCCTGCTCGTCCGTCACCCGTTCGGATACGCCGACGTGGCGGTTAAACGGCATAAAAATCAAGTACTGGCCCGGCAGGGCGATATCGCGGGATAAAAACGCGCCTTTGTCTCCCTTTGCATCCTTTTTAACCTGTACGACGACCTGCGCCCCGGCGGCAAGCGCCGGATCTTTCGACGTTTGCGTAAAGCTGTCCATCTCTTTCAGCGGCAGGAAGCCGGCCTTGGGCTGGCCGATCTTGACAAACGCGGCTTCCAGTCCCTTCATGATGCGGTCCACCTTGCCCAGCAGCACGGCATTAACAAGACTGTCCTCCGCGCCGCGCTCCTGATAGAATTCCACCAGGCGTCCGTTTTCTTCCACGGCGATACTGCGGCCGTGCGCGTCGGCCTTGACAAGGAGCTGCAGTTTTTCAGTCAAACGAAATCACCTCCAGGGGGATCAGGCGGTCCTGTTTGTCTTTGGCTAAAATGGCTTCGCGCGTCACCTTATTATAACATGGTTCAATATCGGACAACTGAAACAGCGCTTCCATCACGACGGCCGGTTTGAGCGATCCGCTCTGCAAATTGAGCGCGGTGAAATGGATCGCGCCGTTTCTGATTTCCAGCGTGTGGATGTACGGGCGGATGTTTGCAAGGTTTTTGCCGCTCTTGGTTTTGCGCACGGCCATGTATTCGTCCATCGACAGCAGTTTTTGGACGGCTTCCGCCAGCGCTTCGGCATCCATATCCGGATCAATGCGGAAGCGGAACCCCGCCGCAAGCTTCATGAGCGTAGGGAAGGTATCGTCAATCGCCCGTGCAGCCTTCACCCGCATGCCGGGCGGCATGACGCGGTCCAAAGCTTCGGCAAAGGCTTCCTCGCCGATCTCGCTTTCCATGTTGACGTCCATGATCTCACGTTCACCCGCGATGCCCACGCTTAACGGGGACGCGAAGCTCAGCTTGATATGCGGATTGAAGCCCCTGCTGTACTTGACGGGCAGGCGGCTTCTGCGCAGGGCGCGCTGCATGGTGCGCATCAGGTCCAAATGGCCGATGTGCCTAAGCGCGTATGGTTTTTCAAAGGTGACCATCATTCGCATGCCGCGCACAATCCTTTCACACGCTGCAAACCGCAGGCGTTGCAGTGTTCCCGGCAGTCCGGGGTGACCTCCGCGCGCTGTGCTCGCTGCCATTCTTTGAGAAGAAACGCCTTGGTGACGCCGATATCGATGAAATCCCAGGGCAAGATCTCGTCTTCTCCGCGCGCGCGGTTGGCGTAAAACGCGGGATCGACTCCCGTGTCCTGGAACGCCTGCATCCACAGGTCGTTGCGGTATTGCTCGCTCCAGCCGTCCAGCTTGCAGCCGAGCTCATAGGCGCGGTACAGGACGTCCGCCATGCGGCGGTCGCCCAAAGCGAAGCAGGCTTCCATGCGGCTGGTAAGCGAATCATGCCAGTTGTAATGCACGGCGCGCATGGCGCCCAGCATGTTTTTCAGCGCGATCTGCTTTTCGCGGATCGCCTCGGGTGTATCCTGCGCACACCACTGGAAGGGCGTAAAGGGCTTAGGCACGAACACCGAGGTACTGACCGTGATACGCAGGCCCTTGGCGCGCTGCGGTTTGGGCACAGCGTAGTAGGTATCCACGGCGGTTTTGCTGAGTTTGAAAATCCCCTCGATGTCTTCCATTGTTTCGGTGGGCAGCCCGGTCATGAAATACTGCTTGACGCTGTTCCAGCCGTTTTCAAAGGAATCCTTAAGCTTTTCGACCAGGTCTTCCTCCGTCACGCCTTTGTTGATTACGTCCCGAAGCCTTTGCGTACCGGCCTCCGGGGCGAAGGTAAGGCTGGATTTGCGGACGTTGTCGGATTCGATCAGCGTATCCTTGAGTACGCTGTCGATCCGCAGTGACGGCAGCGACAGCGTGACGTGCTGATCCTTAAACTGCTCCTGCAAGCGCCTGCATAATTCCGGCAGCTGTGAGTAATCGCCCGAGGAAAGCGACGAAAGCGACATCTCCTCGTAACCGGTGTTGTCCACCAGTTCCTGGGCCAGCTGCACAAGCTTTTCCACGCTGCGCTCGCGTACAGGGCGGTAGAACATCCCCGCATGGCAGAAGCGGCAGCCCTGGGTGCAGCCGCGCATGATTTCCAGCACGATACGATCGTGCACCACCTGGGTGTAAGGCACGGGCGGCGCGGTGGGATAGAACGCGTTTTCCAGGTCGTTGACAAAGCACTTGCGCACGACCGCCGGAACGCCTTCGACCGCCGGCGCAAAGCTTTGGATGGTTCCGTCGTCCTGATACGTTACCTTGTATAAGGAGGGAACATACACGCCCTCGACCTGCGCAAGTCGTTTCAGCCGTTCCTTTCGGGGGACGCCCGATTTTTTCCAGTCGCGCAGCAGGGCGGTGACTTCCCGGATGACGTCCTCCCCGTCGCCGATCATAAACGCGTCGATAAACGCGTGCAGTGGCTCGGGGTTAGACGCGCAGGGGCCGCCCGCAACCACGATCGGGTCATCCTCTCCTCTGTCCTCTGATTTCACGGGAACGCCGCCCATATCGAGCATGTGCAGGATGTTGGTATAGCTCATCTCATACTGCAGTGTAAATCCGACGATATCAAATTTAGAAAGTTCCGTGCGGCTTTCCAGCGAAAACAAAGGGATTTTTTCGGCTTTGAGTTCTTTCATCATGTCCACCCACGGCATGCAAACGCGCTCGCATAAAACGCCGGGCATGGAATTGAGGATGCCGTACAGTATTTTCATCCCCAGGTGGGACATGGCGACCTCGTAGGTATCCGGGAAGCAAAACGCAAAGGAAACCTCCGCTTCCGCAAAGGGAATCACGCTTGCGTTAAGCTCGCCGCCTATATAGCGTACGGGTTTTTCCACCCGTTCCAATATCTGTTCGATCCAATCCGTCATCCTGCGCCTCCGTACTCAATTTCCAGCTTTCAATGTACCATGACGGGCCGCGATTTTCAACTGGAACGCACGCCCATTGCCTGTAACAAAGCGCCCGTCAAGTTGCCCACGTACCGTTTCCCGTGCTATACTACGCGGGAAGGAGAAAGCACGATACCGCCCCGCAGCCGCGGCAGTTCAAGCGCAGGCCACGTCTATACGCCTGCAATCGGCGTAAAAAGGCCTGCCGTAAGGCAAACAAATGAAAAAAAGAAGCGCTTCCTATTGCGAAATCCTTACAAAAAGGATACAATAAAATATGGCGCTCTCTAGTTATTCATGAAAATCATGGATTTATGCAGGCCGAAGCCTGCCCGGGAGCATGAATGAACTTGAATAAGCAATGTTGCTTGGAATATGAACCATAGACCATAAAGGAACAGGGGAATGTTTAGCAATGAAATCGACAATCGCTGCGATTGACTTTGGCACAAGCAAAATCGTTACGCTGATCTCCGAAACCAGCGGAAACCAACGGTGCGATATCGTCGGCGCCGGCATAGCCCAGTATGAAGGCTATATCGACGGCGAATGGAACAATCCGGTCGTGCTCAACGACGCGATATTGCAGTCGATCACCGAGGCGGAATCACAGGCGCGGCGCAAGCTCCGGGAGATCAACGTCGGCGTCCCCGGCGAGTTTACCCGGGTGTACGTGGTGGAAGCCTCGGTCACCATTCAGGGCGCGGATCCCCGCGTATCGCCCAAGCATGTGGAAAAGATCTTCAACGAGGCGGACAAACAGCTTTCCCCCGTGCGCGGCGTGGTCGTACACAGAAGCCCCGCCTGGTTTATGGTGGACGGCGGCAAGAAAACGCTGGAACCCGTCGGCATGAAGGGTTCGGAACTGAAAGCCCTGGTTTCCTTCGTGGTGGCGGATACGTTCTTCCTGGACGATATCATGGCGAGGCTCAGAGATTTAAACATCGCGGTGAGCGGATTTTTCTCCAGCTGCACCGGCGAAGCCATGCTCTACCTGCTGGAGGAAGACCGCGACCGTACGGCCCTGCTGATCGACATCGGCTATACCTCGACCGACGTAATGATGGTCGAAGGCGACGCCGTGATTTATCAAAAATCCCTGCCGGTCGGCGGCGGGCACATCGCTGCCGATATTGCCGAGGGGCTGAAAATCCCCATGGCGTCCGCCGAGCAGATCAAGCGCGAATACGTGTACGGCGTATCAGGCAAAGGCCAGGCCTACAATGTGTCGCTTGGCGAAGGCGTAAAGCAGGAAAGCTTCACGCAGGAGGACGTCGCAGCGGTGCTCGAGCCCCGCGTGGACGAGATCTCCGATATGATCAAGGACGCGATCGACGAAAGCGGCATCAAGCCCGGCAACTGGTCCACCATCTTTTTAACCGGCGGCGGCCTGGCGCTCAACCGCGGCGGACGCGATTATCTGTCCGGCAGGCTGGGAAAACCGGTGCGCGAAACCGTCAAACGGACGATCAAGCTCTCCTCCCCCATCTACGCAAGCGCGATGGGGCTGATGGACCTGATTATCGACACCGTCGAAGCCCGTACCGCCCCCAACGCGTCCGGCGGCGGCGTTAAAGACTTTTTCAGAAGTCTGCTTGGGAACTGAGGACCACTTACAAACGACTTCCGGTATGCCAACGCATGTTGTATAGGAGGAAATACTGTGCTAGAGTTTCAGATTGAGGATCAGCAAAGCTTTGCCAGCATCAAAGTGATCGGCTGCGGCGGCGCGGGCAACAACGCCATCAACCGCATGGTGGATTCGGGCCTCAAGGGCGTGGATTTCATCGCCGTGAACACTGACCGTCAAACCCTGTCGATGAGCAAAGCGGGCACGACCATTCAGATCGGCGAAAAGCTGACCAAGGGTCTGGGCGCGGGCGCCGTGCCCGATATCGGCCGCAGAGCCGCCGAGGAAAGCCGTGAAGAGATCGCTCAGGCTATCCGCGGAGCGGATCTGGTGTTCGTCACCGCCGGCATGGGCGGCGGCACCGGCACAGGCGCTTCCCCCATCATCGCCGAGATCGCGCGGGATTTGAACTGCCTGACGATCGCGGTCGTGACCAAGCCCTTCCAGTTTGAAGGCAAACAGCGCATGAAGAACGCCGAAATGGGCGTGATCGAGCTCAAACAGCGCGTGGACACGCTGGTCGTCGTCCCCAACGACAGGCTTTTGCAGGTCGTATCCAAGGGCACGACGATGCTGGACGCCTTCCGCATCGCCGATGACGTGCTCCGCCAGGGCATCCAGGGCATTTCCGACCTGATCGCCCTGCCGGCGCTGATCAACCTGGACTTTGCCGACGTGAAGACCATTATGGAATCCGGCGGCCTGGCACACATGGGCATCGGCGTCGGCAAAGGCGAGAACAAGCTCGTCGAAGCCGCCAAGAACGCCATTTTAAGCCCGCTGCTTGAAACCAATATCGAAGGCGCGCGCGCCATCCTGATTAACGTTACCGGCGGCAGCGACATGTCCATCATCGACATCAACGAAGCCGCAAGCCTCGTCATGGAAGAAGCCGACGACGACGCCAACATTATCTTCGGTGCCGGAGTGAGCGAGGAGATGGACGACGAAGTCCGCATCACGGTTATCGCCACCGGGTTTGAAAAACTGCCCTTCCCCCAAAAGCAGGAAAGCTCAAGGGCCGACGCTGGCAGCGACTGGACCCATTCCTTCGGCGGCGGCGACCTGAACGCGGGCTATTCCGGCAGCTACGGCGCGACCCCCTTCGTGCAGCAGGATTATCCGTCGACCGGGTATGACGACGTTGCACAGGGCATCCCCGAAGGCCCCGGCGGATACTACGGTAATTACGGCGGCGCACCCACGCCCGCTGCCGTCCCGCAGATGATGCAGGGCATGCCGGGGCAGCAGCCCTACGGCGCGCCAGGCCAGGATCAGCTCAAGGGTACGCCCTATCAGAACGTCCCGCAGATGGAGTACGGGCAGTCCTACGGAGCCAAGCAGCAGCCCGATTTCACGCGGGAGCAGCCAGCCGAACAGCAGCCCCGCTCGTCCCGCCAGTCCGCCCAGCAGCAACCGGACGCTTCCAATACGGAACGCGACGATCTGGGCATTCCGGCGTTCCTGCGCCGTCCGACCAAGAAATAACGCGTTTGCCCTCTGGCCGGCCGGACAGGCTGAAACTAACCGATCACACAGCGGGGGCATCCCCGCTGTGTTTTTATACGCAGGGATCATTTTTACAGTATTTCATCAACGGAGGTATATGGAATGGAAAACAAGGTCCCGGACTTCAGCTCGCTGAGCGTCAAGGCGCAGGCAGCCGTGCTGCAAAGCCAAAAGGATGAAGAAACCGGCGCGTTGATCTATGCGTTCATCGCCAAAAAGGAGAAAAACCCGGAAAACGCCGCCCTTCTGGCGAAGATGAGCGCGGACGAGCAGACCCACGCGGCCTACTGGCAATCCATCAGCAAGCAAAAAGTCAAGCCCGACCGGTGGAAGCTTTTCCGGCTGAAGATGCTGTCGTTCGTGCTCGGTTACACCTTTGTGATCAAGCGCCTGATTAACGACGAAACCGGCGCGGTGGACGTATACCAAACCTTGCAGGACGAAATTCCCGACGCGGCAAGCGTGCAGGCAGACGAGATGCGCCACGAAAACGAGCTCGCCGAAATGCTGGATGAAGAACGCCTGCAGTATGTCGGCGCGATGGTCCTTGGGCTCAACGACGCGCTGGTGGAGCTTACCGGCACCATCGCGGGCCTGAGCTTCGCGCTGCAAAACACCCGCATCGTCGCTCTCAGCGGCATCATCACCGGTATCAGTGCAACGCTGTCAATGGCGGCGAGCAACTATCTGGCCGAGCGCGCCGACGGCAACGAAAACGCGCTGAAATCAAGCATCTATACGGGCGTTGCGTACCTGATCACCGTAACGCTGCTTGTATTGCCCTATCTGCTGCTGCCCGATACGCTGTGGATGGTCGCGCTGATCCTGATGATCTGCGTCGTGGTGCTTGTGATCCTTGCGTTTAACTACTACATCAGCGTAGCTAAAACCCTGCCGTTTCGCAGGCGCTTTACGGAAATGGTTTCCATCAGCCTGGGCGTGGCCGTGATCGCTTTCCTGATTGGACTGCTGGCCAAAGCGCTGCTGGGCGTGGATATCTGACGCTGCCCATACTGAAAGCCGTTGATCCAAAAGGATCAACGGCTTTCTTCGGTCCTGCGCTTCTCTATTTTTCCGGCGCGGTTTATTCCGCCGCCGATTCCGCTGCGGCAGCGTCAATCGTTTCCATCATAACGGTCATGCCAAGCCGGATCATATCGCTCGGTTCAAAATCGACATACACATCATAGGTCACGTCGGAGGTGTCGGTCGTGTAGCTGATGTCGGAGATCATGGCGACCGTGCCGGTGACGGTGTTCGTACCGAGGTCGTCGTAGTTGAAGCTCAAATCTACCGTATCGCCGACCTTGACGTCCGCCAGGTCATACTCGTTGATTTCCACGAGCACCTGCATGGTATCCGCCGGGCAGATCGTCACTGCCAGCGCGCCTTTTTCCACAGACTCTCCCGCGGACAGGCTAATGGATTCCACGATACCAGAGACCGTCGATTTGATCTGGTTGCCGTCGGCAACGAGCCCTTCCAGCTCCCCTGACACCGTTTCATACAGAAGCTGTCCGCGCTGTACCATATCGCCGTCCTGCACGTAGAGCTTTACGATGCTTCCGGAGTCCGTGACCGCGATCTCCTCGGCACGGTCAATTTCACCGCGCCCGATGCGTGATTTATAGGCAAACTCCGAATCGCGGTATATCGAGATGTTCTCGCCCATGTAATACTCGCCGGACGTGGTTTCCACGGTGAACGAATCCCCATCCACGGCGGTGACGATGCCGGTGCCGGTGTTTTTATAGGTATTGCTTACGCTGCGCAGGTACACCTCTTCGCCCAGATGAACGTACAGGTTATCGCTTGTATCGTAAGCTTCGCTCGTGTCGGCGCTGATCGTGTACTTGCGCTCGGGTGTGATATAGAGCACCGCGCCGTAACGGTCGACGACGTTATCCGCATAATCGCCCACCTGGCCGAACACGCCGGTCACTTCGCCCGCGGTTTCGGCGTATGCCTTGGTGGTCGTTACCTCGGCGAGTACGTCGCCCGCCTGTACCATGTCGCCCGCCTGTACGTTGATCAGGCTGACCACGCCGCCAAAGGGCGCCATTACCGCTACGGTATCCTTGGAGACCACCGTGCCCTCAAAGCTGACCCCGGCCAGCGCGAGGCCCGGCAGCAGCACGCAGGCTGCCAGAACTGTTGCCAATACTTTTTTCATTCTCGTACCCTCCACAATTACATACGACGCAGCGCGTCGATCGGATTAAGCTTGCTTGCCTTGCGTGCGGGCGACCATCCGAACAGGATGCCGACCGCGGCGGAGAACCCTACCCCAAGGGCGATTGCCGAATAGGAAATCGTAAACTGCGTTCCCATCACCTGACAGAGAATCGCCGACAGCGAAATGCCAAGGATAATGCCCGCGATGCCGCCGATCATGGACAGCAGAAACGCTTCGATCAGAAACTGCATCTGAATCTGTCCGGGTTTTGCGCCGATCGCCTTTTTCATGCCGATCTCCATGGTACGCTCGGTTACGCTGGTGAGCATCATGTTCATGATGCCAATGCCGCCGACCACCAGAGAGATGGACGCGATACCCGATAACAGCGCGCTCATCATGGACAGCATCGTATCCATAATCTCACGGATGGATTCCAGGGTTGTGATGGTATAGGTGTCGTCTTCATAGCTGAACACCGCGTCCAGATATTCGCCGAGTTTTGTTTCCACGGCGTCCGTATCGCGCTTGCCCAGGTCTGACAGGTAGACGGTAATCGAGTTTACATAGAGCGCCGAGTTCATCTTCAGTACCGCCGTATACGGCGCGATGATTTCCGCGCTTCCCGACATCATTTCCGAGATCGATTCATCGATATCATCGGATATGATCCCGATTACCGTGAAGTTCAGGTCGTCAATGTAGAGCGTTTCGCCGATGGGGTCGATACCGTAGAAGAATTCCTCGACCAGATCCGAGTTGATCAGGCAAACACGGGAGCTCTCCTCCACGTCGATGGGCGTGATACCCCTGCCGCGCTCCACGGCCGTTGTGTTTTCCTGGAAGAAGTAGAGGTTGCGGCCTGCCAGTGCGATATCGGTCTCATACGCGTCGCCGCGTGCGACGGAGACCGTTGCCGATACGCCGGGGATTACGCCGCTGACCTCGTCAAATTGGGCGATTTCCTGCATGTTTTCGGCCGTCAGGCCCGCCTGCAGGTCGTTGCCGGTCACAGACACCGTCATGGTGTCCGCGCCCATAGAGGTAAACGAGTCCGACAGCGACGTGCTCACGCCCGATACCGTTGTAATCAATGCAATAACCGCCGTAACGCCGATCAGCACGCCCAGAATGGTAAGAAACGAACGGAGCCGGTTGTGCATGATGTTGGAGATGGACATCTTCACGCTTTCGGTGAACATATACACTTCGCCCATCAGCTTATGGAACAGCGTTTTCATTCCGTCACCTCGCCTTCTGTCAGCATGCCGTCGATGATATGCACGGTGCGCTTGGCATGCTTGGCGACGTTCAAATCGTGGGTAATCATCACAATGGTGCGCCCGTCCATGTGCAGTTCCTCAAACAGGCTCATAATCTGCTGCCCGGTCGCCTGATCTAGCGCGCCAGTCGGCTCGTCGGCCAAAAGCAGGGTCGGGTTGGTGATCAGCGCACGGGCGATGGCAACGCGCTGCTGCTGGCCGCCCGAAAGCATATTGGGATAATGGTACATGCGGTCTCCCAATCCGACCTTTGTGAGGATTTCCCTGGCCAGTTTAGCGCGCACTCTTGGACGCACGCCCGCGTACAGGAGCGGAAGCTCCACGTTCCTCAGCGCGTCCAGCTTGGGCAGGAGCTGTGAGTTTTGAAAGATAAACCCGATCTCGCGTCCCCGGATCTCTGCCAGATCCGCTTCGTCCAGCGCTTCGATCACCCTGCCGCGCAGGATATATTCCCCCGCGCTTGCCTTGTCCAGACAGCCGATGATATTCATCAGCGTGGATTTCCCGCTTCCCGAAGGCCCGAGTACCGACAGGTATTCGCCCTTCTGGATTTCGAGATTGACGTTTTTCAGTACCACCGCTTCTTCCTCGCCCATCGGATATTTCTTCACGACATCACGCATCAGAAAGAACGGTTCCATGTCTGCAGCCATGCTGCCTTTGTCTCTGTTCATGGCATACCGCCGCCAAAGTTGCCGCCGCCGTCAAACGTACGGTCCTGCTGCATGGTGCTGGGATCGAAATCACCCATATTCGTCGGTCCCGCGCCTGCTGTAGACTGCTGACTGTTCAGCGAAGAGAACAGGCTCATGATCCCGCTTGCTTCCTCGGTGCTTGCGACTTCCTTATACACGGTATCGCCCGCCTGCAAACCGCTGACTATCTGTACGTAGCTGTCGTTGTCGACGCCCGTCTCCACATAAACCTGTTCCATCTCGCCCTCGTCGTTTTGCATCAGCACGTAGGCGTTGTTCTGGGGCCCGAAGCTTAAGGCGTCCTGGCTCAAAATTACGGCGTTCGTCGCTTCCTCTTCGGGGATCACCACCGTCACCTGCATGCCGGGCAATACGTCTTCCGATCCGGAAAACTCCGCCGTCACGGTGTAATACGCGGTGGAATTGCCGCCCGCGGGGATACGGTTGATGTGGCTGATCGTGCTTTCAAAGGTCTGGTCCAGCGCCGTAACGGTCACGTTGCAGGCCTGGCCTACGCTGACGCTGGCGACGGAATACTCATCCACACGGATGGATACCTGGAGATTTTGAAAGTCCACGATCTGGATCAGGCTATCATTGGCGGACACTTCGTCGCCTTCCTCCACGCTCAGCTCGTTAACCTCGCCGTCGAAACCCGCTTTGATGATCTCGCCGTTGGAGAGGCGAATCAGGCGGTCTCCCAGGGATACGGCGTCGTCTTCCTGGACGTAGATCTTACGAACTGTGCCCGCGCCTTCCGCAGCCAGGGTTTCGGAGTTGACGACGTCGATCGAACCGGAAAAGCTCAGGGAATTGGAGATCGATCCCTGCGTCGCCGTATAGCTGTCATAGGTCAGGGTGGCGGACGCCTTGAGTTTCGGGATTACAAACAGGCGCACCGCGAGAAATCCGACCAGCAGGATGATCAGCCAGATGATCAGCCTCTTAATGCGCCTGCGGCGCTTTTTCCGCTGGATCGTTTTGTTGATTACAGGTTCACTCATCGTATTACCTCTGCGTTTTAGTATGCCCATATCAGTCAACCGTTTCAACGGTCACGCTCATGCCGAGCTTCACCGTATCGTCCGCTTCAAAGGAAACGTACCCCATGTATTCCACCGACGTGGTATCGTCCTCTGTGTCGTCTGCCGTTTCGCTGACGTAGGAGATTTTCGTCACGGTCCCCGGTACGGAGTTTCCCGTATCCTCGTTCCAGTTGAAGGTGATATTCACGCTCTGGCCGACATAAACCGAATTCAGCATATCTTCGGTGATCGCAAATCCGATTTCAAACTGCCCGGGCGGGACCACAGTCAAAACAACCGCGTCTTTATCCACCGTATCGCCCGCGGCGACGGACACCGATTCAATGATCCCCGCGGCGTCGGCGCGGATGACGCCGTCATCTTCCGCCGTGATGAGCATATCGCCCGCTACGGTTTCAAACAGCAGCTGCCCGCGCGTGACCGTCTCTCCGTTTTCCACGTAAACCTTTAAAAGACTGCCCGTGCCGTATACGGCCGTTTCCGACAGGCGCTCCACCTTGCCCTTGCCCAGGCGCTGCCTATTGGAATACTCTTCGTCGCGGTAGATATACACGGTCGAACCCACGGTCAGGTCACCGCTCACGGTCTGTACGGTGTAGCTTGAGCCGCTGACGGCTGTTACGATTCCCACGGCGTTGTACACCTGGTTCGGCTTGTACACGATATACACAGTCTCCCCAAGGCGAATATACTGGGCGTCCTGCGAGTCGTAGGCATAGGACGTACTGCCGGAAATCTCATATTGGCTTCCGGTCGCAATGTACAGTACGGCGGTCTCCTCGTCCAGCGCGTCTCCCGTTTCGGCAAAAATACCGCGTACGACGCCGTCATCCTGGGCGTATACCTTCAAGGTCTGCATCTGGGCGATATCGTCGCCGGATGCAATGGTTTCCCCTTCCCGTACGGAAACGGACTGCACCGTGCCGCCGTAGGGCGTGGTAACAAGCGTCTCCTCAGGCGCGATCACGTTGCCTTCGAATTCTTCCGCCGCCGCCAGGCCCGGCACAAGCAGCGCGCAAACCGCCAGTATGATCATAGCTTTTCTCATTACAGGGTTCCTCCTTATGGGTTATTTGATAAGGTATCGGAATCGGACTGCGTAGCGTCCGTACTTGTATCAGGCTGCGGAAGCTCCGCAAACGGATCGGTATCGGTCTGTACGCCGTCCGCAGTCCCATCCGGCATCTGCATGTCCCCAAACGAACCGGCCGTACCGTCCGTGCCGTCCGGCCCGGCGCCCGAAGGCAATTCTCCGTTAAAATCGGCAGGCATCTGCAGGTTACCCTGCTGCTGGTTGGCAGACTCGTTGATGACCACCTTTTCTCCCGCGATCGCACGGTATATATCGGCCAGCGTAAAACCCGCGTCTGCGCTCTGCGTTCCGCTGACCGCGTATACGGTGTCGCCGACGGTAAGTCCGCCGGTGATCTCCACAAGCATGCCGTCGGAAAGCCCCGTTTCTACCAATTGTTGTTCATAATCGCCGTTTGCCGTTTTGAACAGCGTATAGGCGGTGCCGTCCTCCAAAAATCCCAGCGCGCTGAGCGGAAGCACCGTAACCCCCTGCACAGACTGCGACGGGATGGTCACGGTGGCGCGCATTCCCGGCAGTACTTCAGGCGGTACGGTCACATCGCAGGTTACTTCATAATATGCCAGCGTTCCCGAAGAAGACGATACGCGGTTGATGTGCCCGATTGTCGTTTCAAAATCGATCCCGAGCGAAATCACGCTGATCGTGCAGGATTGGCCGACGGTCAGCGATTTTACGTCGTACTCGTCCACATCCATGGTAACCTGCAGATTGACCAGATCGCAGATCTGCACCAGGGTGATCCCCGGGCGCACCCAATCGCCGATGCCGAAGCGCATCTCGTTGACGACGCCGTCAAAACCCGCGGTAAACAGCTCGCCGTCGGTCAGCAGCACCAGCGGATCATCCTCCTGCACTTCCTGACCGGAGGCGACGTAAAGTTCCTTGATCCGGCTCATGTTTTCCGCCGTATACGTCGTAGAATTTTTCACCTCGAGCGTTGCCGAAAAGCTGAGCGACGTCGAAATATCGCCCGTCTTCGCGGTGTAGCTGTCGTACAGGGTGATGCTGTTTGCGGTCAAAGTCGGCACCAGGTAGATCCACCCGACGAGGCCCAGCACGGCCAATATCACCACGATCACGGCCGCCCTCAGCAAACGCGCGGTCTTCTTTTTCCCCGGCTTGCGTTTTGCCATTATTTATCCAACCTTTCCAAGCTTTCCCTGCCATCCTACATTGAAACCCTGAAAAGAACCTGAAAAGCGCTTTTCAGGTTGCTTTCAGTTTTTTTCGGTAGTATTCTATTGAAGGAAGGTAAATCCTGCCCAATGGAACCTGAAGGGATGCATATGAGGATACTGATTATAGAAGATGAAGTGCGCCTGGCGCGGACGCTTAAAGATATGGCCGCGCAGGACGGATATACGGCGGATATTTCAAACGACGGCGAAAACGGCCTGGACAACGCCCTCACCGGCGTGTACGACGCGATTGTTCTGGACGTGATGCTGCCAAAGCTCAATGGCTTTGACGTGCTCAAGCGCATGCGCGCCGAGGGAATCGCCACCCCCGTTCTGATGCTGACCGCCAGGGCGGAACTGGCCGACCGGGTACAGGGGCTGGATTTCGGAGCGGATTACTACCTGACGAAGCCCTTTGAAAACGCGGAGTTCCGTGCCTGCCTGCGCGCCGTCACCAGGCGGCAGAGCGAAATGATCCCCGATCATATCGAATTTTCCGATTTAACGCTGATCCCTTCCGACAGCCGGCTTTGCCGCGGGGAGCAGTCGCTGACCCTGAGCGTTAAGGAAATGGATATCCTGAGGCTTTTGATGCTGAACACCCAGAGTATCCTGTCCAAGGAGACTTTACTGGTCAAGGTATGGGGATACGATACCGATGCATGCGATAACAACGTGGAAGCATATATCTCGTTTCTGCGCAAGAAGCTTTTCCTGCTCCATTCCACCGTTGAAATCCACGCGATCCGCAGGCAGGGATACCGATTGGAGGCTAACCAGTGATTCACAAGCTGCGTAAAAAACTGACGATCGTATTGATGGTCATTTTAAGCTTGCTTTTGGTTGCCGTTCTGGTGGGGATGTTCTATTCCGCCAAGGTTGTGTACGAGCGCCGCTCCAGCAATGCCTTTAACGAACCGCCGCCCGCGAGCGATACAAGCGATCGTTCGTATTTCCTGGCGATCCCTGCCGCCATGGTGAGCGAGGACGCGGCTGGCAACTATACCGTGACGCGAAACCAGATTCACTATGTGACCGACGACGAGCTGATCCAGATTGCCGAATCTCTGAGCAATAATCCCGAAAGCGACGGGACGGTTTCGTCCTATGATTTCCGTTACCGGCGGAATATCGCACCCGACGGATCGGTTTCCTATTTCTTTACCGATACCTATATCGAGCGGGATTCACTCAACGCTCAGGTATTGTCCTCTGTGGTGATTTTCGGGGGCGCTTTTGCGCTGTTCCTGGTCGTGTCCATCCTTTTGTCCCGGTGGATGGTCAAGCCTGTGGAAAAAGCCTGGGACAAGCAACGCCAGTTTATTGCCGACGCGTCGCACGAGCTGAGAACGCCGCTGACCGTAATCCTGTCCAATACCGAAATGCTCGCGGATTCCGGCGCGGTAACCGACGAGGATAACCGGATGCGGCTGGATAACATCCGCGCCGAAGGCAAGCGCATGCGAGCGCTGACAGAGACTTTGTTAAGCCTTGCCAGCGGCGACAGCAAAAAGCATACAGCCGAAAAGACCTCCGTCGATCTCTCCTATGTCATCTCCAGCGCCGTATCGATGTTTGAACCGACCATCTTCGACCTGGGCCGCGTCATCGAAAGCGAGATCGAGGAGAATGTCTGCGTCCTGGGAGACCAAAGCACGCTGCGCAGGCTCGCGGATATCCTGATTGACAACGCCATCCGCTACGGCGCAGATAAAAGCCCCATCGTCGTCAAACTTGCCGCCGCCAATAAAAAGGAAACGCTGTTTTCGGTCACCAGCGAAGGCACGCCGCTGACCGACGAGGAACGGGCCCGCATCTTCGAACGCTTCTACCGTGTGGACGCCTCCCGCGGGCAAACCAACGGCTTCGGCCTGGGCTTAAGCATCGCCCAGGAGATCGTCGGGGAGCATAAGGGGAAAATCTGGGCTGAATCCGACAGCGTGAAGCACAATACCTTCAGCGTGATCCTCCCCATGCAGAGCCCTTCGCAGGTTTCATAAATACTTCATACCCGTACTGCATTTTCCGGTCGGAAAAGAGCATACTTTTCACCTTTACTTTACATGGTCTGTGTGTTACGCTAAAGCAGGCCATAATGTTAATTTGAAGTAAATTTCACATTAGCGCCTTGTAAAATCGCAGCAGTGCCTGAAAGGCATTCTGCCGTTGGAGGGTTGGCATGCAGTTCATGGATGTGCTTAAACTGCTTGCGGGCCTCGCCCTGTTCCTGTACGGTATCAAGGAAATGGGCGAAGGTCTTGAAAAAGCAGCGGGCCACCGGATGCAGCGCTTGCTGGAAGTGCTGACAAAAAACAAATTCTCAGCCGTACTCGTCGGCGCGCTGGTAACGGGCGTTATCCAGTCGTCCAGCGCAACCACCGTGATGGTCGTCGGCTTCGTAAACGCCGGTCTCCTGCCTCTGCGCAACGCCATCGGCGTGATCATGGGCGCCAATATCGGTACCACCGTTACCTCCCTGATGCTCTCGGTCAAACTGGACTTCGGCGTGATTTTCGCCGTGATCGGTTTGATTTTTCTTTTGCTTTCCGGGCGATCTAGTTTCAAAATGCTCGGGCAGATCTTTATCGGCCTAGGCATCCTGTTCGTCGGAATGCAGACCATGACGGGCGCTATGGAACCGATGCGCGAATGGGAAGGCTTCCGTACGATGATTACGGAAGTTTCCAACCCGCTCCTCGGCGTGATCATCGGCGCGCTGATCACGGCGCTTTTACAGTCCTCGTCGGCGTCCATCGGCATTTTGCAGGCGCTGGCAAGCGCTAACCTGATCGGACTGCATTCGTCGATCTTTATCCTGTTCGGCCAGAATATCGGCACCTGCATCACGGCGCTGCTGGCGTCGATCGGTACAAATAAAACCGCCCGGCGGGCCGCAGTCGTTCACCTTTTATTCAATGTGATCGGGTCGGCGATCTTTATCGTCATCGCGCTGACGCTGCCGTTCGCCACCTGGATTGAGCAGCTCGCGGGCGACAACCTGCGCCTGCAGATCGCCCTTGCGCACATCATTTTCAACGTCACCACAACGGCCATCCTGCTGCCGACATCCAGACTGCTGGAAAAAGCCGCGTATTTCGTGATTCGCGGTCAGGACAAACAGGAAGAACCCATGCGCCTGACCTATTTCGACGACCGGCTGTTTTCCACTCCGCCGATCGCCGCCAAGCAGCTGTTCCATGAAGTCACGCGCATGGGAGAGCTGGTCAAGCAAAACTTCGCCTTTTCCATGGACTACTTCTTTAAACAGAAGGACATCCCGCTGGACGAATTCGATAACCGTGAAAACGTCATTGACTTTTTAAACACCGAGGTCACGGCCAAGCTGATTGAACTGCGCGGGATGACCCTCGCCGCCCGCGACGTTCACCTGATGGGCTCGCTGTTCCACGTCGTTAACGACTTGGAACGTATCGGCGACCACGCCGTGAATATCACGGAAATCGCAGCCGCGCGGCGAAAAGCAAAAAAGGCGTTTACCAACAAGGCGATCCATGAACTCGAAACGCTGTACCAGACCGTAACCCAGTCTCTCGAGCAGGCGATGGAGATCGTCAACAAACAGATCATTGATCCGGCCGTCATCAAGAAGGTATCGGATTTGGAAGACGAGATCGACCGCATGTGCGACGAACTGACCAACCATCACATGGATCGTGTGAAGGAAAAGAAATGCTCGCCGACCAATGGCATGATGTTTTTGGATATGCTCAATAACCTGGAACGCATCGGCGACCACGCGGAAAACCTGGCGACCTCCGTGGATTCTCAGGAAGACGACGACAAACGCCTGCTCTGGTAGCCTGAAAGCCGGAATCAAAAAACCCCGCTTCAGCGGGGGTTTTTTGATTTGTCAGTGGATCACATACACCAGCAGCGTACCGTTTGTCACGGTGATCACGGGCGGTTCCCCCGTCGTTTCGTTGCTGACGCCAAGGGGCGAGTCGCATGTCAGCGTCGCGCCGTTCAGCGGGTATTTAAGCCCCTGCAGCGTTACGCCTTCGGCCCTGTCTCCGTGGCAGAATACCGAGACGATCTTCCCCTGCTTGCGTTCCGGAATACGCAGCGTACCGTTCGTCACGGCATACACGTCGCAGTTCGGGCAGATCATTTTGCAGTCGCAGCCCTGCTTGGCCGCGCCGCACAAAAGCTGAAGATTGGCAATAGTGTGGTCCTCGCGGCCTCCGTTTGCGCCGTAGAAACGAAACGTGGAGTACCCTCGCGCTATGCCCTCTTCCAGGGCAAGCGCCATATCGGTTTTGTCCTTCTCCGGCGGGAATGCCTTTGCCGGGATATCGCCTGGAATTTCCGCGAGCGAATCAAAATCCCCGACCAGCAGACCCGGCGTGATGCCGGCGGCGCTGAGCGCCGTATACCCGTCATCGGCTGCGATGACCAAGTCTCCGTCCTTGGGATAGAGATCGCGCAGGGTGAACGAACCCGCACCGATCAAATAGCATACAGGCACCGTAACCCCTCCTTAGAAGCAGGAAGGGAGTTACCCTTTGGCGGGCAACTCCCATTCATACAATACTTTTGATTAGCGCTTGGAAAACTGCGGCGCGCGCCGTGCGGCTTTCAGGCCGTACTTCTTGCGCTCCTTCATGCGCGGATCGCGCGTGAGGAAGCCGGCTTTCTTCAAGCTGTCCCGCAGCTCGGGATTGGCCTTCACCAGCGCGCGGCTGATGCCGTGGCGGATCGCACCCGCCTGGCCCGTAAGCCCGCCGCCCGTGACGGTGACCAGAATATCCATATCGCTTCCGGCCTTGGTCAGCTCAAGGGGCTGGCGCACGGTCATTTTCAGCGTTTCAAGGCCGAAATAGCTGTCCAGGTCGCGCTTGTTCACGGTGATTTTTCCATCGCCCGCTACCAAACGAACGCGCGCAATTGCGCTCTTGCGGCGGCCGACGGCACTGTATTCAATCTTAGCCATGCTTATCTATCTCCTTACTTGAGTTCAAGCGTTTCGGGTTTCTGCGCCGCATACTCGTGCTCCGCACCGGCATACACGCGCAGCTTCTTCGCCATGCTGCGGCCAAGCGGGCCTTTGGGCAGCATGCCGACGATCGCCTTCTTCACGGCAAACTCAGGCTTCTCCGCCATCAGGCGGCGGTACGGCGTTTCTTTCAGGCCGCCCGGGAATCCCGAGTGGTGATAATATATTTTCTGATCCAATTTCTTGCCGGTCAATACCGCCTTGTCGGCGTTGATGACGATGACATAATCGCCCGTATCGACGTGCGGGGTGTACGTGGGCTTATGTTTTCCGCGCAGCACGGATGCGACGCGCGTGGCCAGACGGCCCAGAACGACGTCCTGCGCATCCACGATGTACCATTTGCGCTGTACATCCGCGGTCTTTTCCATAAAGGTATTCAAAGTTGATATCCTCCTTCAAAGGGAACAATCAAGGTTTGGGCCGCGTCTGATGGTCAGCAAACGCACACCGTTCAATAAACGTCCGGGGCTAATGGAGTTTATTGATGCCAAAGAAGATAATATCAAATCAAAGCGTTGTTTGTCAAGCGTTTTCTGCTCGGCCGTTCCGCTAAAAATACCGCCCCGGCCGACGAGAATGCATAAATCCGTTATTGACAAACAAACTAAAAAACCCTATAATAACCGTTGCCTGCGGTCGTGGCGGAATTGGCATACGCGCACGTTTGAGGGGCGTGTTCTTAACCGAGTATGGGTTCAAGTCCCATCGACCGCACCAAATGAAAAGCCTTTGCAATGTTTTGATTGCAAAGGCCTTTTGTTGTTTTGATATAACACTGTGCCCATTGCCTATCGTTCCGGTCTTTCACTTCCGAACGTTTACGTTTAACACCGAAGCAACTCGACTTGCATCGTAAAGATCTCCGCCGTTTTTTGCACAAGATCGTACTGCCCGTCCCGAAGACCCCAGTCGAACACAATTCCCCTTGCGATCAGGAACAGGAAATCCACCAGCTCGTCCGGCGTTTTTGTTTTTGCAATCTCGCCGTTTTCCTGTCCCTGCCGGACAATATCCGCCAGCGCGGTCTGCATCAGGCGTCCTTTTTTAAGAAAGAACTTGTTTTCAATGTTATACAGGTGGGTTGTGAACCCGACGGTGTTCTGCTCCGAAAATTTCGCATAGCACCGGAAATACTCTACAATTTGTTCCGCGGCGCTCCCGGGCCGCATATCGGCCATCACGTCCCTGAAGTAATCGTCCGCTTTTTGATAGACCTCGCGCAGGATATCGTTCTTGGACTTATAGTAATGGTAGAACGTCCCGATGGATACGCCGGCCTTTTTGCTGATATCCTTGATCGTGATCTTATCAAAGCCTTTTCTCGTCATCAGGTCAAAGGCAGTATTGTAGATTTTTCGATGCGTCTCCTCGGTCTGAAACCGGCGGCTCGTCATGTTTCTATTCTGCATCCTATCACCTGCTATTGAATTTTCCGATCCCTTGCATAGTAGCAAACTTTCATTTTCTTGGCAACAGCCCCCCCCGTCGCCGCGGCGATCGTCCGGCCGTTATTGACATATTCCGCTTTCTTGATATGATGAAATAAACAGTCCCGACCGTCAGCACCATAAAGGAGATCCTGCCGCATGACGACCAGCCGCGAGCACCAGGCGCAGCAGACCAAAAACAGGATTTTTGAGGCTGCCGTCTTGCTGATGCAGGAAAACGGCGTCAAACAGACGACGATCGAGGACATCTGTCAAAAAGCGAACGTATCGGTCGGATCATTCTACAACTATTATACGTCCAAAGAAGACGTTCTTTTTTCAGCTTTTGAATCCATAGACCGGTATTTTGCGGACGTCGTTGCCGCGGAGCTTTACAAATTGTCCGGGAGAGACCAGCTCGCCCGGTATTTTCAGCATTACGGGCGTTATATCTCCGGCAAAGGGTTGGATTTCGCCAGGCATCTGTTCTTTTGCTGCGAAAACAAATCGTTCATCGACCAGCAGCGGTACATGCACAAACTGCTGCTGATTATTCTGCAGCAGCAGATGGACGACGGCCTGATTGCATCCCGGCTTAAGGCGGACGCGCTGGAAGCGTACCTGTTTATTGTCGCGCGCGGCGTCGTATACGATTGGTGCCTCCATGAGGGGCAATACGATCTGGCCTTGCGAATGCAGTTGCTCATGGATGTAACGCTGGACACCCTGTATCCCCCGTCCCCGCCGCAGGGCTAACGGATGGGGAACAGAACAAATTATAAGGCGGGTTTCCCCCGCCTGTTTTTTATGCGGTGATTTATCTTATCCAGATTCCTTTACAGTCGCGGTCGAGCGTTTCGGACCGCGCCATGAGAATAAGCTCCTCCACAGCCGCTAGCATGGCGATCCCGCAGATGATCCCGGACGCCGCGCCAACCCCCAGCAGTCTGAACAGCACGGGAAACAGAAAAAGCAGCAGTCCCGTCGCCTTATTCATCCATGTATGCAGCGCGGCAAACGTGCGGTATTTCCTGTATCCAACGGCATAAGTCGCAAAGCGCACCAGCACAATCCCGCCAGCGGCCGCGAGTACCCAGAGCGGAAAGGAAGCGCTGCGAAAAACCACAATCCCGGCGCAAAGGATGAATGCAAGATCAGCCGCACTGTCCAGCTTTGCGCCCAACGCACTCTGCTGGGAAAGCTTCCGCGCCACAGGGCCGTCCGCCAGGTCGCTCAACCCGCCGCAGAGATACCATGTCCAAAACAATGCGGAGTACGGCTCCGAAAACAGGATCAACGCCGCGAATACAAAGCGGGACGCCGTAATCAGGTTCGCAAGATGTTTGATACGGATCGCCTCCCCTAAACGTAACTATATGCGACTTGTCTTAATGGTTATTGTACGGGAGATTGCCTTTTGCCGCAACAAATATATATGCAAGGCAGAACGAACCATCTATTAAATTCAAATTTTCAGTTGACAGATATATCATTTTGATATATCTTATTGATATATTAATGTCGGAGGTTACCTATGAAGGAAAACGAAAGCAAATCCCGCTACCTGATATTGGGGATGCTTGCGCATACGGAGCTTACTGGGTATAACATCCGCAAATGGATCGAAGCCGAGTACAGCCGTTTCTGGCAGGCAGGCTTCGGTCAGATTTACCCAATCCTAAAGGTACTGGTGCGCGAAGGGCTGGCTGAAAGCGCCGACACAGACAAGGCTGCCAACGGCCGCGGCCAAAAAGTGTACCGCATCACGGATAAGGGCTTGCACGCCCTTTCAGACTGGCTCGTCGAAGAGCCGGAGGTCGAAAAACTTCGGTACGAGATTCTTTTAAAGATCTCCTTTGGCAAGCATACCCGGCCCGAGGTCCTGATAAAACATCTGGACGATTTCATCCGGCGCAATGAAACGGCGCTTGCTGAAATCACAAGTATAATGGAAATCATGTCGAAAAACCCTACCCTGACTGAATCCGACCACAGTTACAGCCGCCTGACCGCGCTTTGCGGCAAGTACCACTACGCAGCGATGCGGGACTGGGCTTTGGAAGCCCGTGAATCCATTTTGAAAGAGGTCGAAACCAAATGAGGCAAAAAGTACGCAAAGGCATCCAAACCCTGTCGGCGCTCCTGTTTCCCCTGACGTTTTTCTTCCTGTCTCCGTATATCATCATCATGGCCGCTTCGCAGGGCGTCGTCGGCGGCAGCGCGCTGGTATTCGGGGGATTGTTCCTCTTTTCCATCGTCTTCAGCCGCCTGTTCTGCGGCTGGCTCTGCCCGGGCGGCGCCGTGCAGGACTATATTGCCGCGTCCAACGGCAAGCGTTGGAACGGCAAGTGGAAGAATACAGCCAAATATATCGTTTGGGTCGTGTGGTTTTCATTTCTCGTCTATCTTTGGGTGCAGAACAGCCCGCTGACCGCCGACGCGACCTTCAGTTTCACCATCGATCCGCAGTATCTGATCGTTTATATCACGATCGTTTTGGTCATTTACCTGTTCACGCTCTTTACCGGCAGGCGCGGTATGTGCCACAGCGTCTGCTGGATGGCGCCGTTCATGGTGTTGGGCGAAACCCTGGCCGACCTTCTGAATATCCCCCGCTTCCGGCTGAAAGCGGACCCGGACAAGTGCATATCCTGCGGGAAGTGCGCCAACGCCTGCCCGATGAGCCTGGACATCGACAAAATGGTTAAAGTCGGACGTCCCGATTCGACCGAATGCGTCAGCTGCCTGGTTTGCGTAGACACCTGCCCAAAGGCAGCGATTGGCTTTGGAATCAGCCAAAAACGGCGCTGATTCTTCCCCGCCGCCTGTTGATCGCCTAATGCGGCGTCAACCAATATACCGAACGTTTATCTTGAATCTATTAGTAGTATATGATACAATATACGCAACATAATTCAATAGAAAGGAGACGTTGGTATGGACAGAAAAGACGACTCGCTCATGTTAAAGACGAACTTCTGGAATTTCCTCTTCGAACTGCGATTCAAGACCGTATACATGAAACTATATCAGACATTCTGCAAACGGGTCATCATGACCATCAACATCATCTCGGCAATTACGGCCAGTTCCGGAATCGGCGGTTGGTGGATATGGTCCCAAATTCCATGGGTATGGACAATTCTGGTTGGCGCAAGCGAATTGCTCCAGATCATCAAATCAATTCTTCCTTTCGAAAAACGGATTGATTACGCAAACGAAATCATCCCCGGCACGACTACCCTTGTGCTTGACATGGAAGCGTTCTGGATAAAAAACTTCCATCTGGAGGAGAACGATTCCGTATGGTCGGAAGTCACGGCGTTCATGAAGAAATATTACGACCTTGAAAACCAGTGCACCAATAAAGAGTATTTCGTTTCCAACAACAAAAAGTGGGCGGCGGAAGCCAAGCGGCAATGCGAAGAACACCTCAAGGCCCTGAAACCGTCGCGTGAGCCTGCAAAAACGGCATTGAAATTCGATTCAGCTGCCGTCCGGCAGTATCTGCCCCTCTTACCGGGCGACCTTCCCCCCGTTCCTTAGGCGTTTCCAAGTCAGAGCCCGCCGCGCTGCGGCGGGCTATTTCTTTTGGAATTCCGCTGTGAACGGTGGAATCGATCCGTATCGCGGCTGTGCGGCGCTTGTTGACACAGAATAACTTCCTATGATAAATTGAAGGGTAAGGGACTGTATACAACGCATGGCCCGGTACGGCTCCCTGTAAACCAGGTGTAGTATGGTATCCGGACGAACGCGATATCCGCCTGATCCGGCAGGCAAACGCTCCGACGGGAGTATAGGGACATGCGAGGCTTGCCTTGCATGCCCTCATTATTACAAAGTAGGTGCAGTAGTATGGTAGCAGTGTTGAAACCCGGTGTTCCACAGGAAAAAATCGACAACCTCATCGAATGGTTCAAAAACCGCAGCCTGGACGTTCACGTATCCAAGGGCCAGTATCACACGATATTGGGCCTGATTGGCGATACCTCGTCCATTGACATCGATCTGCTCAGGAGTTTGGATATCATCGAGTCGGTCATGCGGATTTCCGAGCCTTTCAAAAGCGCCAACCGCAAGTTCCATCCGGAACCCTCCGTTGTGGAGATCGGCGATCTCAAAATCGGCGGCGGCAGCTTCCAAATCATCGCGGGGCCGTGCTCCGTGGAAAACAAAGAGCAGATCGTCGGCATCGCGCAGAGCATCAAAGCGTCCGGCGCGGGCCTGCTGCGCGGCGGCGCGTTCAAGCCCCGCACCTCCCCCTACGACTTTCAGGGATTGAAGGCGGAAGGGCTGGAACTTCTATTTGAGGCGCGCAAGCTGACCGGTATGCCGATCGTAACCGAGATCATGAACGCAAACCACCTGCCGCTGTTTGAAGACGTGGACGTCATCCAGGTCGGCGCGCGCAATATGCAGAACTTTGAGCTTTTAAAAGAGCTCGGCAAAACCAAAAAACCGATTTTACTCAAACGCGGCCTCGCCAACACGTTGAAAGAGCTGTTGATGAGCGCCGAATATATCATGAGCGAAGGCAACCCAAACGTCATGCTGTGCGAGCGCGGCATCCGTACCTTTGAAACCTATACGAGAAACACCCTCGACCTGTCGGCGATCCCCATGCTCAAGGACCTTTCCCATCTGCCCGTGGTGATCGACCCCAGCCACGCCACCGGCATCGCCAAGCTGGTCAAGCCCATGGCGATGGCGGCCGTCGCCGCCGGCGCGGACGCCGTGATGATCGAGGTGCACAACGACCCGCAAAACGCCCTGTCAGACGGGCCCCAGTCCGTAACCCCGGCTGAATTCCAAGAGATTGCACAGCAGATGTTTAAGATTCGCGAGGTGCTGTTCAATGACAACAGGGAATAACGAGCTGACCATCGGCATCGCGGGTCTCGGGCTGATCGGCGGCTCGCTTGCCAAGGCTTATAAGCGCGCGCAGGTCAAAGCCGTATACGGTTACGACCGCGACGAGGCCATCCAAGGCTTTGCGAAGCTTGAAGGCGCGATCGACGGGGATCTCAACAAAGAAACCATTGCAAACTGCGACGCGATTCTGATTGCGGTCTACCCGGCCGACGCCATCCGCTATCTGGAAAGCATCGCGCCGTATATTCAGAGCACGACCATAGTGTTTGACTGCTGCGGCGTTAAGCGCGCGGTTTGCGACCAGTGCTTCACGATCGCCGAGAACAACGGCTTCACCTTCGTAGGCGGACACCCGATGGCAGGCAAGCATACCTCGGGCTTTAAAAGCAGTTCCGCCGACCTGTTCGACGGCGCGTCGATGGTGCTGGTCCCCAAAACCAACGACGACATCAAGCTTTTCGATCAGATGGAAAAAGCCCTCAAGCCCGTGGGATTCGGCCGCCTGACCGTGACCACGCCGGAAATGCACGACAAGATGATCGCCTTTACTTCGCAGCTGGCGCACATCGTATCCAACGCCTACATTAAAAGCCCAACGGCGCGCGCACACGACGGCTTTTCCGCGGGCAGCTACCGCGACCTGACCCGCGTCGCCTGGCTGGATCCGAATATGTGGATGGAACTTTTTCTGCTCAATCGCGATATGCTGGTGCAGGAACTCGATATCCTTATGGATTCGCTTTCCAAGTACCGAAAAGCGCTGGAAACCAACGATAAGGACGAACTGCGAAGGCTTTTGGCCGAGGGCGTGAAGATCAAAGAGGAGGTGGACGGCTGATGGAGACCGTAACCGTTCGCGCCTCCAGCGCCTACGACGTCCTGATCGGCGACGGTCTGCTGCAAAGCGCAGCTTCCATCCTTTCTCCCATTGTCAAACACGGCGCCGTCACCATCGTGTCCGACGATACAGTCTATCCCCTCTACGGCGACATGTTAAAACAGCAGCTTCAGCAAAACGGAAACACGGTGCATACCTTTGTGTTTCCTCACGGCGAAGCATCTAAAAATACTGATACCTACGTCGCGTTGCTCAATTTTCTGGCCGAACACCTGATGAGCCGCTCCGATACCGTCGTAGCGCTGGGCGGCGGCGTAGTCGGCGATCTGGCGGGCTTCGCGGCCGCAACCTATATGCGGGGGATCAAGGTCATTCAAATGCCCACCACGCTTCTGGCCGCGGTGGATTCTTCCGTCGGCGGCAAAACGGGCATCGACCTGCAAGCGGGCAAAAACCTAGCGGGCGCGTTCTACCAGCCTTCGCTTGTGCTGTGCGACTACCGCCTGTTCGACACGCTGGACGCATCCGTGTTTGCCAGCGGCATGGGCGAGGTGATCAAGCACGCCGTACTCGCGGGCAGCGAGCTCAAAGAACTGCTTAATCAGCCAATCCGGCAAAATCTGGAACAAATCGTCAAACTGAACGTACAGATCAAACGCGGTGTGGTGGAAGCGGACGAGCGGGAAGCGGACAAGCGTAAACTGCTAAACCTCGGCCACACCATCGGCCACGCTGTGGAAACGCTGAGCGGATTCACCCTGTCCCACGGCCAGTCCGTCGCCATCGGCACGTGCATGACCGCGCGCATCTGCGCTAAACAGGGCGTATGCACCCAAGCCGTGGCCGACGAGATCGTCAAGCTGTTCAGGCTCCACGGCCTGCCGACGGAAACAGCTTTTACAGCCAAACAGATCGCCGATACCGCAAGGATGGATAAAAAACGGCAGACCGATTTCATCACCTGGGTATGGATCGAGGATTTCGGCCGCTGTATATTGAAAGATATCCCGATGGACGACTACGAACAGCTTGTAAACCTGGGACTACAATAGGACAGCAGAGGAAAGCAGTATGAAAGCAAGGATCGTAACTCCACCGCGCGGCGGAACCGTAAAGGCCGTAGCCTCCAAGTCGCACGCGCACCGTGTGCTGATCGCCGCGGCGCTTGCGGACCAAGTAACCCGCATCGTCTGCAGCGACGTAAACGAGGACATCCGGGCGACCGTCGGCTGCATGGAAGCGCTCGGCGCCAGGATCGTTTACGAGGACGGCGTATTCACCGTCACCCCGCTTACACGTCCGCTGTCCGAAACGCTACGCACGCTGGGCTGCGGCGAATCCGGCTCCACGCTGCGCTTCATGCTCCCGGTCGCGTGCGCGCTTGGGGCCAATGCGTCCTTCACTATGCACGGCAGGCTGCCGCAGCGCCCCCTGTCGCCCCTATACGAGGAACTGGCTGCGCACCATTGCACGCTGTCTAAGCAGGGAACTAACCCGCTGACCGTGTCGGGAAGCCTGTCCGGCGGCGCATACAAAATCACCGGCAACGTATCCTCACAGTTCATTACGGGGCTGCTGTTCGCCCTGCCGCTGATTGAAGAGGACAGCCAGATCGACGTGCTGGGGAAGCTTGAATCCCGTCCGTACGTTGATTTGACCCTGCAAGTGCTGAAAACCTTTGGAATCGAAATCGAGGAGCACAGCGGAAGCTTTTTCATTCAGGGCGGCCAGCAGTACAGATCGCCCAAAACGCTGACGGTCGAGGGCGACTGGAGCAACGCTGCCCCCTGGCTGGTGCTTGGCGCGGTTTCCGATACCCCCGTGACGATCACGGGGCTCGACATCAACAGTTTGCAAGGCGACAAGACCTTTATCTATGTCCTCCAGCGCTTCGGCGCGGAGGTTATAATTGATGCAGACAGCGTGACCGTCAGCGGCGGCAAGCTCAATGCGATCGATATGGGCGTACGCGATATCCCGGATCTGGTGCCGATGATCACCGTCGCCGCGCTGACGGCCGAGGGGCAGACACGGGTCTTAAGCGCGGCGCGCCTGCGGCTGAAGGAATGCGACCGCCTGAGCGCGACCAGCGAAACACTGCGCGCGTTCGGCGCACAGATCACCGAAACCCCGGATTCTCTACTGATCGACGGCGGACATAAACTCCACGGCGGCAGCGTAGCTTCGCAGAACGACCACCGCATCGCCATGATGGCGGCGGTCACATCCGTATTATGCGGCGGCGAAGTGGAAATTACGCAGGCCGAAGCAGTCAACAAGTCCTATCCCCGATTTTTTGAGGATCTCCGGTCGCTCGGCGGCGTTGTAACGGAGGAAACCGAATGAACAGCTTCGGAGAGGCCCTGAAAATTACCATTTTCGGACAGTCACACGGACCGGCCATCGGCGTGGTGATCGACGGCTATCCCGCGGGAATAACGCCCGATATGGAAGCGCTTCAAAGCTTCCTCGCAAGGCGCGCGCCCGGCGGGGCCTCCTATTCGACGCCGCGCAAGGAAGCCGATACCCCTGAGTTCATCGCCGGCCTTGCCGACGGTAAAACCTGCGGCGCGCCGATCACCGCCATCATTCGCAATACGGACACCCGCTCCTTTGACTACGGCAATCTGCGCGACGTGCCCCGCCCCTCCCAGGCGGACTACGCCGCGTATGAAAAGTTTCACGGACATAACGACATCGCGGGCAGCGGCCAGTTTTCCGGCAGGCTCACCGCGCCCTTGTGCATCGCGGGCGGGCTTTGCCTGCAGCTTCTAAAAGAGCGCGGTATCCGCGTCGGCGCACATATCCTGTCCATCGGAACCGTAGACGACGATCCGTTCGATCCCGTCCGTCCCGATTTCAGCGCCTTACCCAAGGATACGCCCCCGGTGCTGAACGCAGGCGCGTGGGATAAAATGCTTGCGGAGATCGAAACCGTTAAAGCGGAGGAAGACAGCGTCGGCGGCGTGATCGAATGCGCGGTTACGGGTCTGCCGGCGGGCTGCGGAAGTCCGATGTTCCAGGGCGTTGAGAGCAAAATCGCCGGGATTATCTTCGGCATTCCCGCGGTGAAGGGCGTCTCGTTTGGCAGCGGGTTTGCAGGTTCGCGCCTGCGGGGGTCCCGGAACAATGATCCCTTCGTAATGGACGGCGATACCGTACGCACCAAAACCAACAACCACGGCGGGATTCTGGGCGGGATCACCACCGGCATGCCGCTGATTTTCAAAGCGGCGATTAAACCCACGTCCTCCATCGGCATCGAACAGGATTCCGTCAGCCTGTCAAAACGCGAGAACGTAAAGCTGACCATTCAGGGCAGGCACGATCCCTGCATCGTGCCCCGCGCCGTACCGGTGGTGGAAGCCGCCGCGGCGGTGGCGATCTGTGATATACTGTTAGGCAACCAAGAGCGTTAGGAGAAAAAGCATGGACATGAAAGATTTCCGGGAGCAGATCGACACGGCGGACGACAGGCTAATCCGCGCCTTTATCGACAGGATGCATACGTCCGCCGATATCGCGCGCTATAAGCACGAGAATAAAATACCGATTTTTGATTCGGAACGCGAGCGCCAGAAGATCGCCGGCATTCTCCAGCAGACTCCGCAGGAGCTTAAATCCTATGCCTCGGCGCTTTATCATCAGCTGTTCGATCTGTCGCGCAACTTTCAGGAGCAGACGCTGCGCCCCGAATCCCCGTTGGTTGAAACCATCCGGGACGCGATTGATCACACCGATAAAAACTTTCCCAAGAGCCCGTTTGTCGCCTGCCAGGGCATCGAAGGCGCGTACAGCCAGATCGCCTGCGAAAAGCTGTTTTCCATGCCCAACATCATGTACTGTGCAAACTGGGAAAGCGTGTTCGCCGCCGTGGATTCCGGTCTATGCCGCTACGGCGTGCTCCCCATTGAAAACTCCACCGCCGGATCCATCAACCTGATTTATGACTTGATGATGCATTATCATTTCTATATCGTGCGCTCTACGCGCCTGAAGGTGAACCACAACCTTCTGGCCAAGCCCGGCACGAAACTGGAAGACATCAAGGAGATTTTCTCACACGAACAGGCCATCACCCAATGCGCCGGACTGTTGAAGCAGCTCAAGAACGTGAAGGTTACCGCCGTCGCCAACACCGCCATGGCCGCGCAGAAGGTGGCGGAGTCCGACCGCGCGGACGTCGCCGCGCTTTCCTCGCGTCCCTGCGCGGCGCTGTACGGGCTGGATTGCCTCCAGGAATCCGTACAGGATACTGGCAGCAATTTCACACGCTTCATCACGATCTCCAAAAAGATGGAAATCTACCCCGGTTCGGACAAGTCAAGCGTCAAGCTCGTCGTGTCGCACAAACCCGGCTCGCTGTACCGCATCCTCTCGCTGTTTAACGCGCTTGGTATCAACATCAACAAGCTGGAAAGCCGTCCCATCCCGGACCGCGACTTTGAGTTTATGCTGTATTTCGATCTGGATACCCCCGTCTACTCCGAAGAATTCTTAGAAATGATCAACTCGCTGGATTTGACCTGTGAGCAGTTTGAGTACCTGGGCAGCTATCTGGAAGTCGTATGAGTTGTTACGGCCTGCTGGGTGAAACGCTCAAGCACAGCTTTTCACCCCAAATCCACGCCCGCCTCGGCGCGTACGAATACCGGCTTTTTGAAATCAGGCCGGAAGACGTGCGCGCCTTTATGCAGCAACGCGAGTTTGACGGCATCAACGTAACCATCCCCTATAAAAAGACCGTCATCCCCTACTGTGCGGAGCTGTCGGACCGGGCGCAGCGCATCGGCAGCGTAAATACTATCGTAAAGCGCGCGGACGGTTCGCTTTACGGCGACAACACCGACTATTTCGGTTTTGCGGCGCTGCTGGACGATACTGGTTTCGATCCCGCCGGGCGAAAAGCGCTGATCCTGGGAAGCGGCGGTTCCTCGGCGACGGTGAAAGCGGTGCTCGAAGACCGGAACGCGGGCGAGATCGTCGTCATCTCCCGCACAGGCGAGAACAATTATCAGAACCTGCACCTTCACAAGGACGCCGCGCTGATCGTGAACACCACGCCCGTTGGCATGTACCCAAACACCGGCGTTTCCCCCGTATCGCTTGAAGATTTTCCCGCCTGCAAAGCGGTGATCGACATCGTCTACAATCCCGCGAAAACCCGCCTTTTACTGGATGCCGAGCAAAAAGGCGTCCCGTGCGTCAGCGGGCTGAAAATGCTTGTGACGCAGGCCAAGCGCGCCGCGGAGCTGTTTACCGGCGAGTCGATCAGCGACGCGCGGATCGGTGAAATCACCGACAGCATCAAGCGGCAGACGATGAACGTCGTATTGATCGGGATGCCGTCCTGCGGGAAAACCACCGTCGGCAAAGCCCTGGCCCGGATGACGGGGCGGGAACTTCTGGACACGGACACGCGGATCGGGCAAACAGCGGGGCGCAGCATCCCCGAGATCATCGAAACCGACGGCGAGGCCGCGTTTCGAAAGCTGGAAACGGAAGCGCTCGCCGAGCTTGCCAAGCAGAGCGGCAAGGTGATCGCAACGGGCGGCGGCATTGTAACCATCCCCGAAAACCTGCCCCTGATCCGGCAAAACAGCGTGTGCGTGTTTTTAGACCGCGATTTGAAGAATTTAATCACGCGCGGACGACCGCTTTCGCAGAAATTCGGCGTGGAAGCGCTGTACAAAGCCCGCCTGCCCCTATACCGGGCGTTCGGCGAGTTTGAAGTTGATTCCAATCAAAGCATTCAAGACGTGGCCGAGGCCATCAAGGAGGCGCTGCAGCTATGAAGTTTCTGGTCATCAACGGCCCCAACCTGAATCTGCTTGGCACACGCGAGCCGGACATTTACGGAAACCAAACCTATGCCGCCCTGGTGGACACCGTGCAAGCCGCCGCCGCGGAGCAGAACGTGCAGGCGGATACCGTGCAGACCAACCATGAAGGCAAGATCGTTGACATTATCCAGGAAGCGTTAAACAAATACGACGGGATCATCATCAATCCCGCCGCGTATACGCACACCAGCATCGCCATTTACGACGCGCTCAAGGCCGTAGGCCTGCCGGCCGTCGAGGTACATTTGTCCGATATCAACAGCCGTGAGGAATTCCGGCGGCATTCCTACATTTCCCCCGCGTGCATCCGAACCATCGCGGGCAAGGGTTTTGATGGCTACCGGGAAGCTATCGAGCTGCTGGCAGAGCACCTGCAAAGCAAAGGCTGATCCATTGATTACCGCGCGATGTAGGAAAACTTGTGTCCGCAGTTGCCGCAGGTTACCTTCACCTGTCCGGCCTTACGCGGCACGCGCAGCCAGGACTTGCAGTTGGGGCACTTGAAATAGCGGTACTGTTTCCGGTTCTTGTAGCGGTTGCGCCTGTGCGCGACCGCTTTTTTGATCTGCGTCGACTTATTGACGTACAACAGGTTCTCCCTGCTGCGCTTGACGGCGTTTTTAGACAGAATGCGCGCGATCGCCAGCGCGTAGATCACGAGCGAAACGACGTTTAAAACCGCGCTTGAAATCATCATCGCGAGGAACAAAAGCCCAACGCCCAGCCAAAGCATGTGCATCGAAAGCCGGTCCGCGCCATAGCGCCCGGCCATGAAGTTGCGGAATTTATATTTCAGCCGTTCCAAAAAACCCATATCGTTCGTCTCCCGTTCTTTATACGCAGAAGCCGCGGCAGCAGCAGTTGCATACGACGTTAATCGCCAGGCAGGTCAGGCACGGGTTTCCGCAAAAGTTCCCCATGAAACCCTGGCGCATACTGGCCTGACGGTACGCTTGTCCGCCGGACTGCAGTTGATTGTACAGAGCCCGGAACGCGGGCTGGCTGGGATCCATCTGCACGGCGATGCGCGCGTTGTTTATGGCCGATACGCGGTTGCCCTGCGCCAGATCGACCATCGCGCTCCAGTAGTACCAACCGGCTTCCCGATCCGAGATACCCAAAAGCAGCTGCCTGGCAAGCGCGAAATTCTTCTGGATGTACGCCGCTTCCACCTGCTTTAGACGCGGGTCCGTTTCGTTATACGCGCCATAGGAGGAATACTGGCTGTTGCGCTGCGCCTGACGGAAAAACTCCTCAAACCCCGCAAACGGATTGGCCTGCCCAGTATAGGTGTACTGCCGCCCACCATACCCGGCAAACGGCCCGGATTGCCCGTAGGTTCCGCCCGGCTGCGCCTGGCCCTTGTGCTTAATGAGGAGATTGTACGCTTCGTTGATCTCCTGCATCTTATTCTCAGCCGCGATACTGCCGCCGTTGAGGTCCGGGTGATATTGCTTGGCAAGCTTACGGTACGCCGCCTTGATTTCATCATCGGTGGCAGACACTGGCACGCCAAGAACCTCATACGGACTTCTGTTCATTCTTTATCTCCTTGTTCATCTTCCGTGCGTTCGCATGCGCCGGTCTTCTGATAGTAACGCATCCACACGCCGGAATACAGTACGTTCCGTAAAATGGGCAGATGCTTTTCCAGCGGCAGCGTTTCAAATACTTTGGCGGATTCCGAGATCATCATCAGCAGGCCGTCCTCGCAGAAGGTTTCAAAATGCTCCTGATCGCTGTACGGTTTCAGGGCGTTGTAACGGCCTTTTTTGACGTCGGACTTCAGATCGTCGTACGCATCCATCAGGTAGATGAACCGCCCGAGCGCTTCGCCGAGCGCCCGCAGATCTTCTCCCCAGGCGTCGTCACGGTAGCGGAAGACCTCGCCAAGGAATTCCCCCGACAGGTTGATGGGAACGTCGATATCCTCGCCGCCTTTAGCCTCGTAGGCGTTGATCTCGCCGATGATCGAGGCAATGTGCTCCACCTTTTCCGGGTACAGCGCTTTGACCTTTGCAAACGGCTTTTTAAGCGCCGTCGCGCCAAGCCTTCCGCCAAGGCTACCCTCGTCGGCACGGTCGTCCAGCGCTTTCAGGTACGCCAGCAGCACGGTCATATCGGCGCAGTAGGCCGCCGGTTCGCTCGTCACATACGGCATCCGCTTTAAAGGATGCAGTACGCAGCGGCTGGAAGCGGTTGCCTCGTCCGGCTCGTACAGGGAGCTTAAGAGGATCAGAAGAAAGGTCATATCGTTGTTGAGCGTCAGGCGGCTTACGTTTCCGTAACGCTGCTTCAGCGCCCGGCACAGCCCGCAATAATAGTGCCGGTATTGCTCCCGGTCTTCCTCGGACAGCGCTTTGTAATTGGCGGTCACATATCCAAACATCCGCGCAACTCCTGTTCTTTCTTCATAAACTGCACCCATCCAGTATATCATACATGCTTGCGGCAGAGTGCAGCAAGCATGTAACAATGGTTTATATTCACCTAACCCGACAATTCAGTCATATACGGCTTTACGCGTCTTTCGCAGGCTCCTGTTTCCCCCCGGTGCGCATCCAACTTACAAACAGCGCTCCGCTCCCAAGCCCCAGCAGCACGTCGCCGATACTGGCAAAGCCGCCGATGCGTTTAATGGGCACCAGGATCACGTCGCCAAGCCACCAGAACGGGTCGGACGTATTGGCCATGGTATAGCGGAAGTATTCGCCGGAATCGATTCTGGCAACCGCTGCGGCCATTTCCGGATAATTCCGGGAATAGGGCGCGACGGGCATTTGGAACCCGAACAGCGCGATCACGAAGAAGTTGAGCGCGCACGCCAAAAGGATAATCCAGACCGCTTTGGACTTGATGTTGAGCGCGCAAAACGCGAACAGCAACAGGTACTCCGCCACGACGACCATCCAGTGCCATTGGGCAACCGGCGCGGAAATCAGTTTGAACAAAAATGGGGCCGCCGCTTCCAGCAGGAACGCTGCAATCGGCAGACCCAATGCTCGTGTTTGGTAATTCTTGATATTCTTCAGTTTCCCGCCCATCAGGTACCCGACCGGAATGGACAGCACAATGAACGCCGCGATGATCATGCGGTGGTTTCTTGGCTCTGCGGTACGCGTGGGGTTTCCCGCGCGTAGATGTAATCCTTCATCGCGCGAACGACTTCGGGGTGGAACTGCTTACCGCTTTCCTTTTCCAGGATCGTCATCGCGACGTGGGTGGACATCGCGGTACGGTACGGACGGTCGCTGGTCATGGCGTCAAACGCGTCGGCCACGCCTAGGATATAGGCTTCAAAGGATACTTTGGTATGGTCCAGGCCGTCGGGATAGCCGCCGCCCTCGTAACGCTCGTGGTGATGGCGGATCATCTCGGTGATTTCGTCGGAAATGCCAACACGCTGTACGGTTTCCACGCCGATGAGCGGATGCGCCTGGATGCGCTTCTGTTCCTCGAGGTTGAGGCGGTTGGGCTTCTGTAAGATCGTTTCTTCAATACCGATTTTGCCGATATCGTGCAGCAAGGCCGCGATCTCGATCTGCTTGATCTTGGCGCTGGAGAAGCGGAGCTGACGTGCGATCTGCACCGCAAGCGCGCCCACGCGGCGCGAATGGCCTTCGGTGTAATGGTCCTTTGCTTCCATCGAGGAGACGAACGCTTCGATCAAGCGCATGTGCTGTACCTGGCTTTCAATATACAGCGACCACGCGTAGCGGGCCAGCAGCAGCGGGAACAGCATGACCATCGCGATCCAGTGCCCGCCTTCCATATTGAACAGCCAGGCCATTAACAACCCCAGCGGCATTGTGAACAGGACGTTTGGTAAAATGCCTTTGATCGTGTTGAACAGATCGCTGAATTGCATCTTCCGGGTAATAATGAAGTAAATCACGATCGCGGTGCTGTTAAGTATGAACGTGATCATCGTAAACGCCGCTGCGGGAAGCGCGGCGTTGGGCAGAAGTTCGCCGACAAAGCCCTGATCGCCAAAGAACAGAATGCCGGGTACGAAGATGGCAATCATGAGGTTTGACGTGTTGAACAGGGTTTTATACAGCGGCGTATTGAAAATGGTTTGATGTTTGTTTTTCACTTTCCGCACTACGAACAGCGAGGAGATGAAGTAAATCACCATCGCCGCGTAAGGGCCTTTGACGATCGTTGCGGCCAGAATGCTGATAATCGTCGTATCCAGCCCCTGCTGCTGCTTTGCGGACAGAACAATCGGCAGTGACCCGCAGCAAACACACAGAACGATCAAACAGATCATCTGCTGGATTTCCAAGCCGATATCGACTGTCGCCAATGACAGAAAATATCGATAGCCTGCGTATCCCAAAAGAGCCAAACCGCATAACGTAATAAAGCTGATATACGCTTTCGTTCCTTTGGTCATTGCAATCACCTCGATTACTGGATCATCGAAAGTTAGGAAAACAGGTTTGTCATGCCCGGGGCTTACCTACCAGGATTTCTGGCAAATAAGAGTGTTGTTTCTTACAGCAAGATGATGTAAGCGCCACAAGACAGAACCAGGGCTACCAATGCACTAACGGCCATGACGATCTTTTTCACGGAATATAGCCTCCTTCGATATGGCTCCGGCCATTCTCTAGACAGACCAGGCTATTTCCGCTTCGCTATGCTATCAGGCATGGCAAACCTGTTTTCAACCGTTATCAGGTGCCATAAAGGTCAGCTTCCTGTTTATGGCGGACAGGGTCGAACGGATCACGGTGTGGGTTTCATCGTGATTGTAGAGTGCGCTCCCCACCAGCATGGTGGAGGAATCAGGCCCGGAACACTCGATCGCGGTTAACGCAACGCGTGTGCCGGCTATCTGCATCTGCTCTACGGAGAGAAGAATAAATACATTGTGGGTTCCAAAGAAGCTATGCACAGCTTCCAGCGTGGCGATGGACGCCGCGCGCATGCGCTGTGCGAAGGTATTGCCGCAGGACGAGGTACCCTCGTATTGGTCGTGTCAACTGGTGTTCGCAACTTTGGACTCCGAAAAGCCATGTTATGCTGCCTGGTCGTTGAGTAATTGAAGTGATTCTTTGTTGAGGTATGATTTGGAAACCGACCAGTCCTCCGAGTATTCCATCAGGTAAACTGTCACCAACCGGAGGTAAGACTCCGGATTTGGAAAGATACCAACCACCCTGGTTCGCCGGCGAACCTCCTTGTTCAACCGTTCCAGCATGTTATTGGAGCTGACTTTCCTGGCGTCCAGTTTGGGGAATGTCAAGTATGTCAGTGAATCCTCTAAGCCCTCTTCCAGGGTTTCAATCGCCTTGGGAAATCTCGCCCTGTACACATCTGCCAATTCCTGCGCCCGCTGCCTGGCCGTATCCGGATCCGTTGTCATCCAAATGCCTTTAAGCAGGCTGGCAAAGCGCTCTTTCTCCCTGTGTGGCACATGTACCAGGATATTGCGCATCAGATGCACCTTGCACCGTTGCCAGCTGGACCCAGGGAAACACTCGCCAATGGCCGCCACAAGGCCTTTGTGAGCGTCTGAGACAATCAGGGATGGCTTGGTCAGACCTCGATCTTTCAGTTTCTCAAAGAGCAACTTGTAGCTTTCCCGGGACTCTTCCAGCATGGGCTCAATCGCCAGCACTTCCCGCTTACCCTCATCGTTCACGCCACAGACCAGTAATATGGCCATGCTTACGACCCGTCCGCCATACCGCACTTTCTCGTAGAGGGCATCTACCCATAATACCGGGTAACTGTTGGATGTAAGGGGACGGTTTCGGAATTCCTCGGCCTGTTCATTTAGCCCTTTTGTCATCTCGCTGACCTGGCTGCGGGATATGCTCTCAATTCCTAGACTTTTGGCCAGCTTCTCCATCTTGCGGGTGGATACCCCTTGTACAAAGGCTTCCTGCACCACCTGGATTAATGCGACCTCACTACGCTTACGCTCGGTCACGAAAAATGGGATGTAGCCGCCCTTCCTAACCTTGGGAATCATGAGATACATGGTTCCCATTCGGGTATCCAATCGCCGTGCCCGAAAGCCGCAGCGATGACTGATACGCTCCTGGCTTTGCTCATGTTTATCTGCGCCGATTTTGCTGGATACTTCCACCTCCATGATTTGCTGGCACAGCCATTCCAGCATACTGAACATGGGATCCTCGGTACCCATGAATTGAAATAGCATTCCCTCGATATTCGTGGTATTCTTGCATTGAGCCATTGGGTTCTCCCTCCTTGTGAATGTCTTGCAACATCCATTGTATCGGAGTCCCAGTGGCTTGCCCATTCCTTTCTTCATGGGCAAAGATGCGAACTTAATTGTACTCTACCCTCGTATTCCTGATCGCCGAAGCGAAGGGATACTTTGATGGTATACTGGCGGTTCTGCACGTTTTGCATGACGCCGCTGACGAGAAAGCGCATCGCCGGGTCTTTGGCTCCCCCGCTGCTGTAATCATCCTGCTCCTGTTTGAAGATCGGATCGGAAGGAATTTGCGCAATGCTGATGATCCGATGATCGATCCGGATGTCGAACGCGCTTGCCAAAGCGGACTGCACGTCGCGTGCAATCTGTTTGGGGTTGCGGCTCTGGCTCCCCAGGATGTGGATCTCTCTGATGCTTCCATCCTCGGCGATATCCACGTTAGACGCGAACACCCCTGTCAGGTTGGACAGCAGTTCGCGATAGCGGTCTTTAATGCTATCGATCTTTCCGCGAGACTCTTCCATAAGCAAATCTCCTTGTGGTTCTCAACTCTGTTAACAACTCACTGGAATTTATTATAAATTATTATTTTGAAAAAAGCAATAGGAAATTTAAAAAAATTATTATTTTATAAGGGATACATGGTTCTTCAGCCGATTTCAATTCAATTCGCGTGTCTAATCTTCTTTAAGAAAGTGTTACGAATTTGTTTCGCATGTAAACCAGATGTTAAGCACCGTAAGGGTTTGCCGTACTATCCCGCGGCCAACAGGCATTAAATTTTCTGTATCAGGCGAAGGTAAAACGCGACAATTTTTACAAGCGTTTCGATCGAAATTCTTTCATTATGCCCGTGAATGGTCTTTCTGATCTCCGGCGGCATGGCCATGGGAGAGAAACGGTACACCCTGTCGGAGATGCGCGCGTAGTGCCGGGAGTCGGACGCGGCCATCATCAGATACGGCGAAACGATCACCCCGGGCCAGGTTTGCAGAATCGATTCTCTGACGGTTTCCCAGCCTTCCCCGTCGGAACGGGAATAGGGTGACGGCGAGGTGCCAAGCGCCAGGCCGACCTTAACCTGGTCGTTGCCGATCTTTTTTTCCAGTTCGCGCACCGCCACTTCTGGCGTTTGGTTCAATAACCTTAGGTTGGCTCCGGCTTCCACCTTGGGCGGGATGACGTTCCACGCCTTGCTGCCCTCGATTTTGGTAAATGCGACCGTGGTGCGGAACATTGCGTTGAGCTCTCCGCCCTTTTGTCTGGCCAGCGCATACAGAAGCGGCTTAAAGCACCAGAGGTTTGCGAAAATCAGCTTCATGCCAAACGACGCGTGCCTGCCGAGGGTGTCAAACAGATCTTTGACCGGCGGCACCATCGTGGCCTTGAAAGGTTTATTCTCAATCGCGGAAATGGCTTTGGCTATAACGCCAACGGGGGTATGCGGCGCAGGGGTAGACGCATGGCCTCCCTTACCTTCCAGAGTAAAGCTGATATTGGTGATCCCCTTCTCCCCCGTGCCGATCACCGCGGTGGCGCCGGGTACGCCGGGGAAGACCCCTTCGACGATCGCGCCGCCCTCGTCGATCACGGTGGGGCTGATGCCCTGCTCCTCAAACCACTTGACCGCCGCGACCGCAGACGCGCCGGAAAGCTCTTCGTCTCCGCCGAAGCACAGGTAGACGTCGCTCTTGGGCGTAAACCCCTGCGCGATGAGCGTTTCGGCGGCTTCCATCACGCCCAGCAGCGTGGATTTGGTATCGACAGTGCCGCGCCCCCAGACCACGCCGTCCTTTACGACGGCGGAAAAGGGGTCGACGTCCCACATCGCCTCTTCGACGGGTACCACGTCGTAATGCGACATCAGCACCCAGGGCGTATCCCCGCCCCGTCCCTTCCAGTGGTAGATCACGCCCGCGGGCGCGATCAAATGCTTTTCGCAGTGTTTGGCTATGGCGGGATAACGCTCGTCCAGCAGCGCGCGGAACGCTTCAAACGCGCTCTCATCCTTCAGGCTGTCGTCCTCATAGCTGATCGTACGGCAGCGTATCATCGCCTGGAAATTCTCCACGGCGCGATTTTCATCCACGCTCACGTCCAGTGCGGGTACGGTTTGACTGCCCCTGGGATTGAAAAACAGGGCCCTTCCGATCAGGATCAGGATGAAAACAGCGATGGCACAAAGCGCGTACAGCATATCAAGTCTCCTTACAGCAGGTTTTTACGGTACAGGATGCGGGCGACGCCGATGGCGATCAGCGCGCCGACGGGCACCAGAATGCCTACGGAACCCGCCAAAGACGGCACCAGGATGAACAGCGCGACCATGAAAACAAGCGGCGCGACGGCGATCTTCCAATTCTTGGAGATGAACACCACGCCAAGCCCGCCGAACAGCGCCGGAAGAATGTTATCGAACGCCGGCTGCAGCACCGGAGATTCGATCAGCGGTTCGATCTGCGAAAGCAATAAAACGCCCGCCGCGATGATCGCCATCGTGACAAAGGATGATACAGCCACGGCGATCGTGGACAGCACCTCCGCCTCCTCGGTCCCCTGTTTCACGTCCGCCGCCTGCAAGGCGTTGAGCACGCAGGGCACCTTCAGGTTGGTCAAGTTGCCAGTAATGAACGCAAGATAAGTCCCGCCCGCGCCCAGCATCGGCGTGTAGGTAAACACTTCGATGGCCCCGACCGTCCAAAAGATCGGCACCACACCCAAAAGCCCGCGCCAAAGCCCGTTAAAATCCGGCAGAGCGCCGTAATAGATCCCGATGGCGACCGGAACCAGCAAGAGCAGGATGATCACCGTCGTCACCCAGAAGCGGCCGTATTTGTGCGTATTCTCTCTGTAATCCATACTTCCGCCTCCTTACTGCGCTAACGCGTTGACTAGGTTGGTGATCGGAATCGCCAGCGCCATGCCGCCGAGCATGGAAATCGGCAGAGCGTAATCCGAAAGCCATTTCCACTTGAGCAGCTTCATCAGCGCGCCGAGGACGCCCATCAACAGCATCGCCGCGAGCATCACGAACACGGGTATCCAGCCCGTAAGCCCATCGCCGACTCCGGCGAACACCAGCCCCAGGAAGGCGGAGATCATGCCCAGGAACAGGCTCGCGATCAGAATCCCGCTCCATTTTTCATCCTTGGTGCGAATCCTGGTCATGCCGCTTTCGATGCGCTTGGCGAGGAACACCACGAGGATGAGGCTGAACATGATCCCAAGCGTCATCACCCATACGATGGTAAGAAACGCCGTAGGGTCCCCGATCAGTGTTCCAAGCGAAAGCCCAAGCGCGTTGGTCGCGGCTCCGGCGGCGGCGGTTTCATAGGTCAGCGCCCCGATGACCGACAGCCGCAGCCACGGCAGCGGAAACCCGAGCGATTTGGACAGGGTAATCACACCCAGCAAAATGGATACGGCGGGCGCGATGGTATACACGGCGCTGGAGATCATGGTCTTTTTCACCGTCGCCATCGGGATGCCGATGGCTTTAGCGCGCCTCCACGCCCGCACAAGGAAAAACACGGACTGCCCGGTGATGATCACGAGCACGATCGCTGTAAGGACGTATAAAAAAGAATCGTTGGGACTGAACATACGCAGCCTCCTTTTTGCATCTTTGCTTACCTCTATGTATAACATACATCGGCAAAGAAAGAAAGCGGTAAAGCGCGTTCCTCGGCGCTTTCCGCATCCTGAAATGATGTTTTTCTTCCGTTTTCAAAGCTGGCGGCGACGGCTGCGGACCGCCGCGCACCGTTATCTGATGATGCTGGACCGTTTCAGCTGTTTTGCCTGGTACAGGTAGCGGTCGGCCTGGTTGATGATCTGGCTGATTTCCAGGTCGTCCCTGCAGGTAAAATCCGCGATCCCCACGGAGATATCCACATAGTACGGTTTGCCGGACGTACCGTTGTATTTCTCGCTCGCCTGCTTGAGCCGCGTTTCAAAGTGCTTGCGGAAACCCGTACTGTCGGCGATGAACATGCCGACGAATTCATCCCCGCTGATCCGTGCGATCAGGTCGCCGCTGCGGATGACGCTTTTGAAGGTATCGCTTACGGTGCGGATGGCGTCGTCGCCCGCCGAGTGTCCGAAATTATCGTTGATCTTTTTCAACTGGTCGAGATCCGCAAACACCAGAAACGCGCTCTTGCCGATGTTTCTGCGGTTCAGGCGCAGCGCCTGCTCAATAAAGCCCCTGCGGTTATAAATATTACAAAGCGGGTCGAATTCGGACAGGTAGTTGAGCTCTTCGTTCTTCTTCTGCACGTGCTCGATCTCCTGGGCGACGATCCTTTCCTTGCGTTTCAGATCCAGGAAATTCAAAAGGATGCCAAGCTGCAGCCCGATGATGTGCATCAGGGGGTTGGTGTCCCTGTCCGTTTCGCACAGGCATATGCCGAATTGCAGATCGCCGGAGAAAATGCTGAAGCTGATTATATGCGCCGAACTGTCCAGATCCTGCAGGTCCCTGAGCGGATGATCCCGGTCGATCACGGGCATGCGGGAACGCGGGTAGGCGTTAACGCTCGTACCGTTCAGGTAAGCGGCGAGCAGCAGCTTGTCGGAGTTGAATGTCTGCTGCGCTTCCCTGCGGATCTCCGGTTCGGGAAGCAGGCAGATGTACAGCGTTTTCAGCCCGATGCTGCGCAGCTTGTTGACCACGTTGAAATACACCCGTTCGTCCTCGTCCACGATCACAACCAGATCGCGGATGAATTCGGGAACAAACCAGGCCTGTGTGCGGATCTGCTCCACAAGCCTGACGTTTTCCCGCATCGCGTATTTGAACAGGAAACCCTGTACCCGCAGCAGGATAGAATAGAACCGCTTCAAGTTCGGGTTTGCGGCGTCTCCCGTGAGCTGCATCAGGCAATCATAGAAGCGCTCCGCAACGGCTCCGCTGGAGGTTTTAAGCTCCGCCACGATCTCCACCAGCCATGCGTCCAGCGCTCTGGTATCCAGCGCGCCAAGGTCGCGGGACAGCGAGAGTTCCCTGATCTTATCCATCAGCTTGACAGCCACCGCGGCCTTAGCTTCCTGCCCGGGTTGGGCAAACACGGCGTCCAGCTTCTGACTGATGTTGTGGATGACGGCGTCAATATACTTTTCGTACTGCTCCGCCTCCGCATCGCACTCCGGCGCGTCCTCGTCGCCCTGGCAGCCGCAGGAATTGCGGATCATCAGACTTGTTTTCAATTTGATGCAGCTTGCGGGTTTCCCCTCCGCAAGGGCAAGCGCCTGCAACAGCGCCGCTTCGCCGGTCCGGTAGGCGTCCTGGGATACCGTGGTCAGTGGCGGCGTCATGGTCTGGCCGGTGACAAAATCGTCAAATCCCGTGATCGCGATATCGATCCCGACGCGAAGGCCGCGGCTTTCGCACACCTTATAGCCGGTCTTTGCCATCTCATCGTTGCAAAACGCGATCGCGTCCAGATCCGGGTGGTCAGTCAATAGTTTCGTGACCTGCTCCTCCACAAAACCGGACAGGTCGCCGTAAACCACCATGCTTTCAGAAAGTGGCAGCCCGAACTGTTCCATCGCGTCCCGATAGGCGCGTTCCCGCTCCCTGGCTTCCGGGTGCTGCCTGGGCCCGGAAACATAGGCGATCTTATGATAGTCATGGTGGAGAATCAGGTGCTCTATGCATTTGAAAAATATCGCGTAATTATCAATGGTGATGGAACATTTCCCGGGGCTTTCGTCTGTGATTTCTTTTTGCAAAAGCACGTAGGGCATGCCTTCAAAGCGCTCAAAAAACTGCCGGTACTCCTCTTCGCTTTCCAGACCCGACAGCGAACCGGAGGAAATGATCCAGGCATCCGCGCCGACCACATGCATGTAATCGTAGATGCTGTTATAACGGGAGACGATTTCCTGTTCGTGGCTGACGTCTTCGGGCGCGATATGACGCTGCATGCCCGTCATATAAAAAAGCTGCGCGCCTTCGCGCGTCGCCGTTTCGTTGATGCCCCGCATCAGCTCCATAGAAAAATCATAACTCACGTCGCCAATCATGACGCCGATCGTTTTCGCTTTCGCGAGTTGATTTCGATTCATTGCATTGGCTCCCGTCCTGCATACGGCCTATTTGTGCTGTGTTGTTCTTACTTGGATGAAGATATCATTTTCGGACATATCTGAAACCCATCATGACATCATGGTAATAATGACGGGGAATTTTGTCAAGTATTTTTACATCATTCACCGTAGCAAATAGATCCTGGCCTCGTAGGCCCTCAACGGATCGGCGGCGCTATGCTCCGGCTCGTAATTGCCCAAAAGGCGGCTGTATGCGCCGCGGCGAAGCCAGGGTTCGGCATGCGCGGCGGGCTGCGGCTGATCAGTGAAATTGCACATAACCAACAGCGTTTCCCCGTCGGTTTCGCGCAGATAGGTGTAGACGTTTTCGTTCTCATCATCCAACAGCCTGTACCGTCCGCTGGTGACGATATCGTACTCCTTGCGAAGCTTGATCAGCCGCCTGTAATACGCGAAAACGGACTCCGGGTCGTGCACCTGGCTTTCGGCATTGATGACTTGATGATTATCGTTGATTTTAATCCAGGGCTCCCCCGTCGTAAAGCCCGCGGCGCCTCCCCCGGTCCACTGCATGGGCGTGCGCGCGTTGTCGCGCCCGCGCAAGCTGATATACTCCATCATTTCGTCTTGCGAGAAGATTTTACGCTGCTCCACGTACAGCCGGTAGGCGTTGAACGCCTCCACGTCCCGCACGTCGGCCATATCCGTAAAGCGCATATTGGTCATCCCAATCTCGTCGCCCTGGAATACATAGGGCGTGCCCTGCAGCATGTGCAGGAAGGTCGCGATCATCTTGGCGCTCTTTTCCCAGTACAGCGGCGTAGACGTGTCTCCGAACCGGCTGACGCAGCGGGCCTGATCGTGATTGCCAAGGTATTGGCTGTTCCACGCCTTGCCGTGCAGCCCCTCCTGCCACCGGCCCACCACGCGTTTCATATCGCGCAGGCTGAAACGCCTGGACGACCATTTGCCATGGACGTCGTTATCCACTTCCATCAGCTCAAACTGAAAGACCATGTTGACTTCTTTGGTATCAAACCCCGCGTAGCGGACGGCTTCTTCCACGGAAACGCCGGGCGTTTCGCCAACGGTCATGCAATGGAAACGGGAGAAGGTTTCCCGGTACATTTCCTGAATATAGTCGTGCACTTTGGGTCCGTTTTCGCAGCTTGCGCCTTCTCCGCCATCCCCCGCAACGGCTTTCTCCGGTTTGGAGATGCAGTTGATGACGTCCATACGAAAGCCGTCGATCCCCTTTTGCAGCCACCAGTTCATCATGGCGTAAATCTCACGGCGGACTTCGGCGTTGTCCCAGTTCAGGTCGGCCTGCCCGACGGTGAACAGGTGCATATAGTATTGTCCCGTCGTCCCGTCGTACTGCCACGCCGGTTCGCTGAAATAACCCATCAGGCCATTGGGCGGCCCGCCCTTCACACCGTCGCGCCAGATATAGTAGTCCCGCTTTGCGTTCTCTTTGGAACCGCGCGACTCCAAAAACCAGGGATGCTTGTCCGAAGTGTGGTTGACGACCAAATCCATCAGGATTTTCAAGCCCAGTCCGTGCGCCGTTTCCAGCAGTTCGTCAAAATCCTCCATCGTGCCGAACTCCGGCTCGATCTTGTAATAATCGCTGATGTCATAGCCGTTGTCCGTTCCGCCGGACTGGTAAATGGGGCTTAACCACACCACATCCGCGCCGAGCTCGCGGATGTAGGGAAGCTTCTGCGTGATCCCTTTCAGGTCGCCGACGCCGTCGCCGTTCGAATCCATGAAGCTGCGAGGGTATACCTGATAGACAACCGATTTTTTCCACCAATCCGTCATAACGATCCCTCATTTGATTTTGGCTATTTGATGGACCCCTCCACCATGCCTTTGATGATATAGCGCTGCGCAAAGATGAACAGCACGATGATCGGCAACATCGCCAGCAGCGTCGAGGTCAGGATCAGATCCCATTGCTTGAGGTACGAGCCCGCAAACGACGTCACGGCGAGCGGGATCGTCTGCACCCTGCCGTTGGATCCCAGGATCAGCAGCGGCAGCAAGAAATCGTTCCAGATCCAGATGCCGTTTAGGATCAGCACGGTGATGAACGCGGGCTGAAGCAACGGCAGAACGACGTTGAAAAACGTGCGCGTCTGGCTGCAGCCGTCAATGGTCGCCGCCTCCTCAAGCTCCAGCGGGATGTTTTTAATGAATCCGTGCAGGATGAAAATCGACATCGAGCACCCGAATCCGAGATACGCGAATACGATGCCCTGGTACGAACCCAGCAGCTGGATGTGCAGGAAGTCGCCGACGATTTTAAACCACTTCACCAGCGGAAACATAACCACCTGGAACGGAATAACCATGGCGGCGACAAACACCATGAAGATGACTGTGGACCATTTTTTCTTGTTGCGCACCAGCGCCCAGGCGCACATTGCCGAAAAGATGGAGATTACGCCAAGGGAAAGCACGGTAATAATGAAAGAGTCAAAGAACGCGCCGATATAGTCCGTAGTCGGGTTTTCAAAGATCAGTTTGATATTTGTAAAGATCTGCGCCCAGTTTCCTGGCCAGGCGATCGGATCAAAGATGATCTCCTTGGCCGTCTTGGCGGAGTTTAACAGCACTATCAGGAACGGAACCATGAACAGCAGGAACAGAAGGATTCCCGCGATCTCCAGGATCACCGGCATCACGCGGCGCTTTTTACCGCCCGCCAGCCCGGCAGGGTGGATGGATTGGGTACGCTGCATATTCATGCTTCCACCTCCCTGCGCTTATTGATATAAACCTGTATCAGCGAAAAGACCACAAGGATGACGAAGAATACGACGGCCTTCGCCTGCGCCTCCGCCATCTTGTTGAGGCCGTTGGCGGTGGAATAGATATCCATCGCCAATAGCTGGCTTGAGCGTATCGCTTTACCCATAAAGCGCAGCGCAGGTCCTCCGTTGGTCAGGGAGTAGTTTAAGTCAAATTGCTTGAACGATGTGGTCAACGTTAAGAAGATCGTGATCGTAAAGGCGTTGGCCATCATCGGCACCAGAATTTTGCGGATGCGCGTAGAGTAATTCGCGCCGTCCACGCTCGCGGCTTCCATGATGCTTCCAGAAATAGACTGGATGGCCGCGACGTAAATCATCATGATATAGCCTGCGTACTGCCAGGTGTTGACAAAGGACATCGCCCAGATGACGGTGGCAGGCTTGGAGATCAGCGAGCTTGACAAAAACCCGATTCCAAGGTTTGAGCCAAGGCTGTAAATAACGTTGTTGAACAGGAACTGCCAGATATAGCCCAGCACGATGCCGCCGATCAGGTTGGGTACGAAGAACCCGGCGCGATACAGGTTGCGCAGCCGCGCTTTGCTGGTTGCAAGCAGCGACAGCAAAAACCCAACGAGATTAACAAATACAATATTGATCGCCGTATACATCAGCGTGATTAAAAACGAATAAATAAACTGCGGCTGGCTGAACATGCCCTGAAAGTTGACGAACCCGACCCAGGATATAACCGGATTCACGCCGTTCCAGTCCGTCATGGAGTAGTAGATACCGATGACGAACGGACAGATAATGACCATCACAAACGCCAGCGCACACGGAAAAATAAACAACGCGTCGACCCATCCCCGTCTTCTCAAGCTGCATCAGCCTCCGTCTTCCTAATACTTAAAACAGGGGAGACCTTTTTTCTTCTCCCCTATCAATTGCATCCTGCGATGCATATGCATACGGCCCGATATACTCGGCATGCGCTGTGCGGCGGTCAAAATAGTTTTGCTTTCGCTTCTGTCAGCATACCAAACAAAGCGGGCGTGTGCAAATAGCGAGGGGAGAACCGAACCGGCTCTCCCCTCGTGCGGATTGTTACTCTGCGATGGATGCAAAGGCCGCCGTGACGTCTGTAATAAACGCATCTTTGTTGCCGTCTACGGCAAGTAGTTCAAAGATCGGGGCCAGCGTGTACTGGTTGAATCCATCCGGATTCTGGCCGAAGTACCAGTTGAAGTTCCCGCCGCGGGCGCTGGCTTCCACCAATGCCCTGGAGAGCGGGCCGGAGGGCATAATGGTGACGGACTTGAACGCGGGCACCATGCCGGCTTCCGTGACCATGTAGTTTGCGCCTTCGGGGGTCGTCGCCATGAAGTCCAGGAACGCGAACGCAGCCGCTTGCTGCTCCGGCGTCGCCTGGCTGTTGACTACGAACCAGGACGGAGCGGCCATGAACAGGCCCTGGGTCGGCTCCTCGAGGTAGCAGTGCGAGATGTAGCCCATCGGGAACGTCGCGCCAAGCTGCTCAAGGTTGGGATCAATCCAGTTGCCCTGCGTGATGAACGCGGCTTTGCCGCCGGCAAACGCCGCGACCTGCGCGTCATAATTGCCGTTGACCAGGATCTCCTGATCGGAGTACTGGTAAAGCATCGCCAGGTAGTCGGTGAACGCCGAAAGGCGTTCCGCGTCCATTTCACCGGCGCGCGCCATGTCATAGATGGAAGAATCGTTGTAATCCAGATAGCCCGCGTAGTACGCGTTGAACACGTGCTGCGAGGTAACCCACCACAGGCCGCCGGAGGTCGAGGTGCCGCAGGAAACCACGGAGTCGAGCCCCAGGTCAGCCTTCATGCCGTCAATGGTCTCAAAGGCCGCTTTGACGGCGGAGAAGGTCGTAAGGGTCGCGGGGTCAATGCCGGCCGCCGCAAGAATGTCGGCGTTGTAGGCAAGGCCGAAGCCTTCCATCGCGATCGGGAAGCCTACGGGCACGCCCTCGGGAGAGTAATAGGCAAGATCCGTATCGGCGACCCAGGCACAGCTGGACATGTCGGCGATATAGTCTTTCCACAGATCATAGCCGCCCGCGCCTTCGATCATGAAGATCACCGGCATCTGGTCGGCTGCCAGCTTGGCTTTGATCGCCCCGCCGTAGTCCGCGCCGCCGCCGAGCGTTTCAGCCGTAACCGTAACGCCTGGCGTCATGTCGGAATAGAGCTTCACGAAGTCCTGAAGCATCGGGTCGATTTCAACCTTCAGCTGGAATACGTCGATCGTTACATCTGCCGAGGCGGCGCTTACAACGCCAACCAGCATCAGTGTAACAACCAGGATAGACAACAGTTTTTTCATGGTATGTTCCTCCTTATTTTGTTTGCGATCGATCGGTCTTTCTCGTAATTCAATTATATGCAAACCGAAAACGAGAATATGTCAATTTTCTTAGATATATGTTATAATTCTTATATATTGTACGATTTGCAATAGAAATGTCTCTATGAGGTGTGTAAAATGTGGAATGAGCAGTGGCTGAAAATTGCCCGCGTTCTCTACTTTTCACTTCGCATCCCCGTACGGCTTTACCGGCAGGATGAAAAGCTGCTGGCCTTGCCGGAAACACAGGATCCGGTATGGGAGCTTCTGTCCTGCGGAGGCGCGCCTTCGGCCTGGCCTGCGCAGCGGCAAAGCACCGCGGTGCAGTATATCCTGGGGCGGACCGGCGAGCGTTATATCTGCCAGTTCTTCGAAGACGGATATGCGATTTGCATCGGCCCGCTGTGCATGGGCGCTCTGCACGACAAGGATCTCAACCGGCATCTGCGGATTTATTTCGCGTCCGTAAAGGACCGGGAAGCCGTACGCGCGAGTATACGCGCACTGCCCATCCTGTCCGAGGATAGCTTTTTCTACGCCGGACAGCTGCTTCCCATCCTCTTGGGCGCGCAAGGCTTGCCGCAGACGGCCGCGGCGGCCAGCCTTCCCCCCGGCAATCCGCAGGTGCCGGACGTGCTGTACCGGCATCCTCCGTACTTCCTGGAACGCGAGATTACCCAGAGCATTGCCGAACAGGACGAGAAAAGCGCGCTGACGACCCTGGGCGAAATTAACCGCCTGCACCGCGCCAATCTGTCCGACGAACCGCTCCGGTCGCTGAAGAACTCGCTGATCTGCAGCTGTTCCCTGTTTGCAAGGGCCGCCATCGCCGGCGGCGCCATGCCGGACGCCGCGTTTTCCCACAGCGACAGCTGCATCCGTACCATTGAAGAGATGCACGACATGATCCGCCTGGCAGAGTACGAATACGCGATGGTACGCGAATTCATTCATCTCGTTCGCCAGCGCCGGGAAGGCGGTATATCGGCGGTGGTCCGGGCCGCCATTATCTTCACCGACGAACACTTACTGGAACCAGTCACGGTGCAGAGCATTGCAGGCAGCATTTATGTCAATCCTTCCTATTTATCATCCCAATTCAAGCAGGAGGTCGGCGAATCGCTTTCGCATTATATCCGCCGAAAGCGGATACGGGTTGCCGAAAGGCTGCTTCGGGAAGGGAAGGAAACCATGGCCGATATCGCCGCGACCTGCCAGTTTTGTTCACAGAGCCATTTCATCCAGGTTTTCAAGAAGATGAAGGGGTTGACACCGGAGCAGTTCAAACGGATGGAGGGAACGCGGTTCAGGCCGCTCCGCCCCGGGTATCCTATCGAAATAACATCGGAGGAAACCAATGAAACTTACGCGCACGGGATATAAACCAAACGAAATCGCCCTGCGGGAAACGCTGTTCCATGTTGCAAACGGTTATCTTGGCGTGCGCGCCTGCCTTGAGGAGGGCGCTCCAGCGGACGTACGCACCATCCGCGGCGCGTACCTCAACGCCTTTTACGATACCTATCCGATCCAGTACTCCGAGAGATTATACGGCTTTCCCAACCATTCGGAAACGATCGTTAACGTTCCGGATATGCAGTCGATCGCGGTACACCTGGCCGGGGAGCTGTTTGATCCGGCAATGGGTACGCTTCTGACTTACGAGCAAACGCTTGATATGGACGCGGGGCTGTATATCCGGCATATCGTATGGCGCTCGCCTAAGGGCAAGGAAACAGAAATCACCTTCCGCCGCATGGCGTCGTTTACAGACAGGGAACTCATGACCATCCACGTCACGATTCTGCCCAAAAACTGGTCGGGTGCGGTGCGGCTCATTTCCAGGCAAAACGGAGACGTCAGCAACGACGGCGATCCCAACGACCCCCGCAAGGCGTCCGAGGTCAAGCATATCCTGCGGATTATCGAAAGCGGTAACCGCGAAAAATACATGTATATGCAATGCGAAACAATGCGCTCGCAGCAGACCGTTTCCTGCGCGGCCACGCATACCTCCGACGGGCTGTTTGCGCTCCAGCACAACTCCAACCCCGTCGAAAACCACGCGACGCTGGAAAGCCGGGTGAAACGCGGCAAGCCGCTGTCCTTTGTGAAATGGTGTGTTTACACCGACAACCGCAGGCACACGTCTACGCTTTCCACGGCCGTGCAGCTCGTCAATACCTGCGCGGAAACGCCGATCGAGACCTGGTACGAACGGCAGCGCGCGTTCCTCGCTGAATTCTGGAGCGCTTCGCGCATCACCGTCAAAGGAGATCCGTCCCTGCAGGCGGGCGTTGATTTCGCGGTCTATGCCCTTTTGCAGTCCGCCGGGCAGGACGGCCAATCCTCCATCGCGTCCAAGGGGCTCAGTGGCGAAGGGTACGAGGGGCATTATTTCTGGGATACGGAGATTTATATGTTCCCGTTCTTCCTGCTCACCCAGCCCCAGATCGCCAAAGCGCTGCTTGAGTACCGCTATGCGACGCTGGACGGCGCGCGAAGCCATGCGCGCCTCCTCGGGCACAAAACCGGGGCGCTGTATCCCTGGCGGACGATTACCGGAAGCGAATGCTCGTCTTATTTCCCGTCCGGGTCGGCGCAGTATCACATCAACAGCGATATCGCCTACGCGGTATATACCTATTATTTTGCGACCGGCGATCTGGAATTCATCCGCGACAAGGGAGCAGATATCCTGATTGAAACGGCAAGGCTCTGGCTGGACGCTGGGCACTGGTACAAGGACGAGTTCCGCATTGACGGCGTTACAGGCCCGGACGAATACACCTGCCTGGTCAACAACAACTACTATACCAACCTGTCCGTCAAATATCATTTGCAGTATACGCTGTATCTGTGCGGTCTCCTGAAGGAAGCATACCCGGAACTTGACCTTACCGATCGCTATGGTCTGACCGGCGCGGAACAGGATGCGTTTGAGGCCGTAACGAAGGCTATCTGCCTCCCTTACGATGAAACCCTCGGTATCTATGCCCAGGATGATTCCTTTTTACATAAGCAGAAGATGGATCTGTCGCTGATCGGCAAGCGGAATCTTCCGCTGCTTCTGCACTATCATCCGCTGTTCTTCTACCGTCAGCAGGTCTGCAAGCAGGCCGACGCGGTGCTTGCGCATTTCCTGTTTGAGGACGGCATTGACGACGACGTCATCCGCCGGACTTACGACTATTACGAAGCGATCACGACGCACGATTCCTCCCTGTCGCCGTGCGTGTTTTCCATGATGGCCGCGCGCGTCGGCGATCCGGAAAAAGCGCTGCGCTACTATCTGCACACCCTTCACCTGGATTTGGAGGACAAACAGGGCAACACCGAAGACGGCATCCACGCCGCCAATATGGGCGGCAGCTACATGGGGATCGTGTTCGGCTTCGCGGGGCTCAGGATTCACCCGGATAGCCTGTCGCTTCGTCCCGCCATTCCCGCCGCTATCGGTTCGTACGCGTTTGCTTTTTTATACCGGGGCATACGCATTCGCCTTGAGGTCACACAGGAGAAGATTACCCTGCGGGCGGACGAGCCCGCCGAACTGACGGTCTACGGCCAGCCGTACGCAATCGGGGCGCAGCCCGTTGCCATACCTTTGAAACTCTAGCACTTCACCAGCGCATCATATGCTTGCCGCACGGCAAGAAAGCAGTCAGGCTTCCGGAAGAAAACTGTGATTGTATCCAGTTATTTCTTCACGGGAGCCTGAATTTTATATTTTCACTTTTCTTTGCAATCGTTTTCCTGTAAGGGTTTCATCGTTTTCCGCCGTGAATACCCGCGCGAAGGTATTGACAAGCCGGAACCTCATGTGCTATTGTGTATACCAGTTACTCGATCATATGTAAATATAGCCTTGAATTCCTTGCATGACTTAATGATTGGTTGTATTCAACCTATGCACACCTTCGCAAAGTCTGAGAATGGCGCACGGCCAAACCATACGGCTGTGTCCAAATATTATCGTACATCAAGGAGGAATTTCACCATGAAGAAAATCGTAGCATTGTTCCTGGCTGCCCTGATGCTCATGGGTCTATCCTCGGCGTTCGCGGCCGACTATCCGTCCAAAGGCATCACCCTGATCTGCCCCTGGACCGCAGGCGGCGGCACGGACTCCTGCCTGCGCGCGCTGGGCATCGCCCTGGAGAAGGTTTTGGGCGTAACCGTGACCGTGGAGAATAAAACCGGCGGCGGCGGCCTGATCGGCCACACCGCGATTGCCACGGCGAAACCCGACGGCTATACCCTAGGCATGATCACCTTTGAGCTGTCCACCTATGTGCCGCAGGGCACGGGCGACATCACCTATGCGGATTATGTACCCATCGCCCGCATCAACACCGACGCCGCCGCGCTGACAATTAACACCCAATGGGGCATCGACAACAATGTGACCGACGTCGCCTCGTTTGTGGAGTACTGCAAGGCCCACCCCGGTGAAGTGAACATCGGCAACTCCGCGCCTGCCTCGGTATGGCATATCGGCGCGGGCCTGATGGCGGAAACGACCGGCATTGAAGTGGAACACGTAGCCTTTGAAGGCGCGGCTCCCGCCGTGACGGCGCTGGCCGGCGGCCATATCCAGGCCGTGTCCGTATCCCTTGGCGAGGTCCGCTCGCAGGTCGAAGCCGGCAACCTGACCGTGCTTGGCGTGATGGATACCGTGCGCGCCCCGCTGTTCCCGGACGTCCCAACCTTCCAGGAGCAGGGCTACGACATCGTCTACATGACCTGGCGCGGCATGGCGGCCCCCATCGGCATTGACGAGGACATTCTGGCCGTTCTGCAGGACGCCTTCGCACAGGCAGTGCAGGATCCCGACTTCGTCGCTTACATGAACAACGCGGCGCTGACGATCTCCTACCTGGACACCGCCGACTTTGAGGCGTTCCTGGCAAGGAACTACGTCGACGTCGAAAACACCATGAAGGCCCTGGGCCTGACCGCAGAATAACAAAACGGCACCTTGTACGGACGGCAGGCGGACCACCGGCCCGCCTGCCGTTTTGAAAGGGATGAACCCATGAAGAAAAAAGTGACCGCACAATTCAGCAATATCATCTGCGCGGTGGTCGGCATGGTTATTGGCACCGTCGCGATCGTGTTAACGACCGGGTTCCGGCAATTCGTCAACGTACCTGTCGGTCCCGAGGTTTTTCCGCGTATTATGGCTATTGGGTTGATCGTGTGCTCCGTCGCGCTGCTGATCTTCAACCTGATTAAAAAGGACACGGACAAAGCGCCTCCGCTTTCCCCGCGGGATCATGGCATCCAGCGGATGCTGATTATCGTGGGGCTCGTGCTTTGTTATTATCTGCTGTTGGAAATTATCGGATATCTGATCCTGTCCCCCATTCTGCTGTTCGTATCGATGCTTGTGATGGGGTACCGGAAATACAGGAATATGATCATCATTTCCCTCAGCGTTACAGCTTTGGTATTTCTCCTGTTCTGGCAAATGCTGACGATCGATCTGCCGAACGGGTTCCTTGATTTTCTGTTTTAACCGGAAGGAGAGAAGACAGCTTTTATGGATTGGAATTTACTGTTTTCCAGCTATGCGAGCGTGATGCTGAATCCGCAGATCCTGTTGATGCTGTTCCTCGGCGCGGCGGGCGGCGTACTGTTTGGCGCCATTCCCGGATTGACGGCTACGCTTGGCGTCGCGCTGCTGATTCCGTTTTCCTTCGGCTTGGACCTGATCCCGTCCATCGGCCTGCTGCTGGGCATCTACTGCGGCGGCATGTACGGCGGATCCATCTCGGCGATTCTTATCCACACCCCGGGCACTCCCGCCGCCGCCGCGACCATCCTGGACGGCTACCCCATGGGCCAGAAAGGCGAAGCGGGGCGCGCGCTTTCGATCGCGATGTTCTCCTCCTTCTGCGGGGGCGTGATCGGCGCGCTGGTGATGACGTTCTTATCGCCGGTCGTCGCCTCGGCGGCACTGGCGTTCGGCCCCGCGGAGCTGTTCATGCTGGCGATGTTCGGACTGTCGGTTATCATCGCGATCTCGGGCAAATCCATCACCAAGGGCCTGATGAGCGCGTTCTTCGGCCTGCTTTTGTGCACCATCGGCATGGACCCGGCCTGCGGCTTCATCCGCTTTGTTCCCAAAGGCATCTACGGCCTGTATGAAGGCCCGCCCTTCATCCCCACGCTGATCGGTCTGTTTGCGCTGGCCGAGGTATTCTCCACCGTTGAAAAGATGGCCCGCGGGGAAATTGAGGATACGCAGACCAACGTCAAGGTCAAGCGCGCCCTCCCCTCCTGGGCGGACATCCGGCGCACCTGGAAAAACATCCTGTCCGGCGGTCTGATCGGCACCTTCATCGGCGCGATTCCGGGCGCGGGCGGCGATATCGGCGCGTTTGTGTCCTACGGCGTATCCAAGGGCACGTCCCGGCATCCCGAGCACTTTGGCACTGGCATCCCCGAAGGGGTTGCCGCGACGGAATCGGCCAACAACGGCGCGTCGGGAGGCGCGATGATCCCCCTGCTCTCTTTGGGTGTGCCGGGCGACAGCGTAACGGCTGTGCTGCTTGGCGCGTTCATCATGAAGGGCATTACCCCCGGACCGATGATGTACATCAACGAACTTCCAACCGTGTACGGCGTGTTCGCCGCGCTGATGATGGCCAACCTCGCTATGTTGGTCGTCGGCGTGCTTGGCGTGCGCTTCTTTGCCAAAATCATTTCCATCAATAAACGCGTGCTGATGCCAGTGATCCTGATCATGAGCCTGGTCGGCGCGTACGCCATCAACCAGAACGTATTCGATATCGGCGTCGCGCTGGTGTTCGGCGTGATCGGCTACCTGATGCAGAAATATGATTTCCCGCTTTCCCCCATCCTGCTGGCGCTGATCCTCGGGCCGATGTCGGAGGCGAATTTCCGGCGTTTCATGCAGATCGAAAAAGGCAATTTCATGACCATCTTCACCCATCCGATCTGCGTGGTGTTCATCGTACTGTCGATCGGGTCGATGGTGTTCTCCGTCATCAACCAGCGCAAGATCAACAAGCGCACCGGCAACGCTTCGGGCGAGCACAAAGTAGAGGATCTTTCCGAAGCCTTTGAGGACGGAAAAGGCGACGCGGAATAACGGCTGAAAGCAAAACGGGAGCATGCAGCAGCGCATGCTCCCGTTTTATTTTTTCATTAGATTTCGTGTGTTTCCACCTTGGACAGCAGTTCGTCAAAGCGCTGTTTGGTAAACGCGCGCGTTCCCCCGCCATCCACACATGCCGCCCCTGCGGCGACGCCGTACCGAAGGCTTTGAAACACGGTCTGTCCACTGTCAAGACCGAACAAAAGCCCTGCCAGAAACGCGTCCCCCGCGCCGACGGTAAACGAGGCCTTCACCGGCACAGCCGGTGCGAACACGGTTTGTTCGCCATCGGTGAGCAGCGCGCCCTGCCGGCCGAGCGATACCGCGGCGTAGCGCACGCCGCCCTTGCACAGCTTTTGGGCGGCATCCTTCACGGCGCGGATATCCTCCAGTTCGGTCCCGGCGATCTCTTCAAGCTCTGTCTGGTTGGGCTTGATCAGGAACGGCTTTGCCTTGAGCGCGTGCCGCATCGCGTCGCCCGACGCATCCACGATCCAGCGCCTGTCGGGCAGCTTCTTCATGATGGTCTGGTAGGCTTCCGGTGCGCATCCGGGCGGCAGGCTGCCGCACAGCGCGGTATAGCCGCCTGCCACACTTTGCATATTCAGCATGGCTTCAAGCTTTGCAAACGCTATGGGATCGGCCTTCAGGCCTTGCTGGTTGAGCTCTGTGACCGTGCGGTCTTTCGTTTCGACCAGTTTCAGGTTGCGGCGCACGCTGCCGGGTACCGCAACGGCCGCAAACGGAACGTTTTCCTGCTGCATACTCTGCTTAAAATACCATTCGTCCGCGTCTCCGACGAAACCCAGGCACCGCGCCTCCGCCCCCAGCCTTTTAAGCACGACGGCGACGTTGACGCCCTTCCCGGCCGCGGACGACTGCAGGTTTTTCAGGCGGTTCATCCCGCCGATGCGGATCGCATCCACCTCGGCGCTTTGATCGATCGCCGGATTCAAACATACGGTGGTAATCATCGTGCTCTCCTTCAAAGCCAAGACCCTTCCCTGAAACGGGAAGGGTCAGGGATGTTTAGTTTGCTGTCAGTTAAGGATTGGAATGTTGCTTCCAGCTTGTTCACAAAGCCCGAAATGCTAGGCGGCAAGGAGGATTTGAGCTGAGCTTACGATATGGTAAGTGATGCGAAAATCCGACGACGCCAACAAAGCAGATCGGGTTTTATGGATGGGCTGGATTAATCTTCCTCTTCCTCTTCCTTCGCCGCACTCTCGATAATCTTCTGGGCAACGTTGGCGGGGACTTCCTCATAACGTTCAAAGGTCATGGTGAAGCTGCCGCGCGCCTGGGTCATAGAGCGCAGGTCGGTGGCGTATTTGAACATCTCGGCCAGCGGCGCTTCGGCTTCGAGCTTCTGCATGCCGTCCACCTGGTTCATGCCCATGATGCGGCCGCGGCGCTTGTTCATGTCGCCCATGATGTCGCCCATGTATTCGTCGGGCACGAACACTTCCACATGCATGATCGGCTCCAGCAATACGGGGCTCGCTTCCAGACAGCCCTTTTTATAGGCTTTGCGGGCCGCCGTTTTAAACGCCATTTCCGAGGAGTCCACGGCGTGATAGGAACCGTCGTAGAGCTTTGCGTGCAGGCCGACCATCGGGTAGCCCGCGAGTACGCCTTTGACGATGTTTTCACGCAAGCCTTTTTCCACAGACGGGATAAAGTTGCGCGGCACGACGCCGCCCACAACCGCGTCTTCAAACTCGAAATCGATGTTGGTATCGCCGATGGGCGAAAACTCGATCCACACGTCGCCGAACTGGCCGTGGCCGCCGGATTGCTTTTTATGGCGGCCCTGCGCCTTAACGGTCTTCTTGATGGTTTCACGATACGGAATACGCGGATCCTGCATTTCGGCGTTTGCGCCGAACTTGGAGGACAGCTTGTTCTTTACGACGTCCAGGTGCAGGTCGCCCTGCGCGGACACCAGCGTTTCGCCGGTTTCGGCGTTCTTTTCCACGCTGATGGACGGGTCTTCTTCCAGAAGCTTGGCGAGACCGGAGAATACCTTGTCTTCCTCGCCCTGTTTGGTGGCGAAAATAGCCTTGGAAATACAGGGCGTCGGGAAGTCGATTTTGGGATAAACAATCAGGTGCGCCTGATCGCACAGTGTATCGCCGGTGTTGGTCACCTGCAGCTTTGCCATCGCGCCCAGATCGCCCGCGTTGAGCTGATCGACGGGGATGAGCTTCTTGCCGCGCAGGATGTTGACGCTTTGGACCTTCTCGGTCTTCCCGGCTTCGGGGTTATACACCGAGGTGCTGGTGGTCAGCGTGCCGCTCATGACCTTGAACAGCGAAAGCTTACCCACGAACGGGTCGGCGATGGTTTTATAGATGAGCGCCGAGAACGGCTCGTCGCTGGCGCATTTGCGGGTGACTTCTGCTTCTGATTTGGGATCTTTACCCTCATAGACGCCGCCTTCGGGCGAAGGCAAGAAATCGGCGATAACGTCCAAAAGCTTGGTGACGCCGACCGTGGTGACCGCAGAGCAGGGAACCACAGGGGTGATCTCGCCCTTAGTCATGCCAGCGGAAAATCCCGCCAGCAGTTCCTCGTGCGTCAGCTCCTCACCCTCCAGGTATTTCATCATCAAATCGTCGTCCGCGCCGGCCGCGGCTTCGGTAATCTCTTCCAATGCCGAAGAAATGCTATCCTTCATGCCGTCGGGAACGGGGATCTCCTTGGGTACTTTGGTGGTGCAGTCGTACGCCTTGTTTTCAAGCACGTCGACGACGCCCTTGAAGCTCTCGCCCTTGCCAATGGGCAGCAGGATGGGCACGACGCTGGAGCCGAACATCTCGCGCAGCTGTGCGAATACCTTGTCAAAATCCGCATGTTCGCGGTCCATCTGGTTGACGATCAACAGCTTGCCGATCTTGTATTTGGTGGCGTACTGCCAGGCCTTTTCCGTGCCGACGGCCACGCCGCTGCTGGCGTTGACCAGAATGCCCGCGGTCTCGGCGACGCGCAGGGGCCCGATCATCTCGCCGATGAAATCAAAATATCCGGGAACATCGATAATGTTCAGCCGCTTCTTATTCCACTCGACAGGCGCAACCGCCGCGCTGATGGAAATATGACGCTTGGTCTCTTCCGGATCAAAGTCCGTTACCGTGGCGCCGTCTTCTACCCTGCCCTGCCGGTCGGTAACGCCCGCGGCAAAGAGCAGGCCTTCCACAAGCGTCGTTTTGCCCTCGCTGCCATGCCCCAGGATGGCAATGTTTCGGATGTCCTTGGTTTCAAAACCAGCCATGTTGATCCCCCTTCAATATGATGAACATTCACATCATACGTACAATCAAAGCTTTTCGTATCGGATTGTGTGATGATGCCTTCAATTTGATATCAGCCTTCAAATTATAGCAGAACTGCGCAGAAAAATAAAGCGGAAGTTCCGCTCTATTTCCCGTCTGGCGTTTTTCAGTTTTGCTCGCGCAGTGAAAGGCCCGGCTAATCAAGGTTCGAGCGATCCTCGCTGTTTTCACCCGGCCGGAACGACCAGTAAACCATATTTGCTTCCGGCGTCATGCCCTGCGCCGCGGCCAGTTCATCCAGGGTAACCATCATATACCCGTTGCTCGTCAGCCATTCGCCAAACAGCGGTATCGCCTTGTACAGATAATCTCCCGTGTCGTGGCAAAGGATAATATCAAATTCTTTCACTTTGCTTCTGATGGTGCTCGTGATAGCGGACGGCGATTTCCCCGTGTAATCGAAGGTATCCAAACTCCATTGGATGATCGGCAGGCTCAGGTTCGCCTCCACCCACGGCGGATAGGTGCCGCCCGGAGCCCGGAAATAGCGCGCTTTTTCCCCGACCAGGTCCAGCGTCACCGCGTCGGTCGCGTCAATTTGATAAATGCGCCTTTCCATGGACTTGATGGAGTACCCGCTCCAGTGGTTGAAGGTATGACAGCCGAAAATCTGGTTCTGGTCAAACTGTCTGATGAAAATATCGCCCTGCTCATCCAGCATTTTCCCGACGATAAAATACGTGACGCGCGCGCCCACTTTACGGAATGCGTTCAGCGCGTTGGTGGACTTGTTCACCTTGGGACCGTCGTCGCAGGTGATCGCGACCATTTTCCAGTTGCTGTTGTCAGTCGCTTTCTGCCCGGTCTCCGTCATAAAACCTGAAAATTGCGGATAGAAAAACCGCACGTGGACCAGGGTCGTTCTGTTGTCAATGATCAAGTTAGCCTGATAGTGCAACGTTAATTCCATCCCGCTCAGCGTAAAATCGGCCCATTCGAGCGCGTCGATCGAGCAGAGCATATCAATGGCTCCCTCGTCGCGCTCCTCGCCGGGATACACGCTCTCCAGCTTTTCCCGCACGCCCTCCTGCAGTATCTGCCAGGCGGGACTGCCCGGCGGAAAGATGTCCGTGAGCAAGATACGTTCGCCTGTTTGCAAATCATACGTCCGCGTTTCCAAATCGACGGACAACTGAATCTTTTCAAAACTGACGCGGGCAAGAACCATGGTGCTTACATAAAACTCGCCGGTTCGGTAGTAGACGGTATCGATATCTAAGCGGCTGTTACGCTTGGCGTTCTTTCTCGGATCCATTTGAAGCGTCGGCGAAAGCTCCTGATCAAATTCATCGGCGATTGCACGGAGTTCCGTATTGATCGATTCGTTTGCGGTTTCCAAATATTCTTTATACACATACGCTTCGTTCTTGCCGATGCCGTAATCTTCGCTCTGTACTTCCATTGCGAAAATCTCCGGCATTGTATCGTAAGCGGCGGCGGCTTTCACCATAAAGAGAAGCATAAACGCCGCCGCGAGCAAGAGCACTTTTTTATACGTCATTTTATACACCTCAACTATAGACTACCAGAACACAATCAAAAAGAAACCCGTTTTACAAAAACGATACACATAAAATACCGAAACGGCGCGGAAATCACTCGACCATCACGCCGTTCGAAAACTCCACGATTCCCGTATCGGCAAACGAATTCGGCAGATTTACAAACCCCGTAGCCTCTTTGCGGCAGATCAGCTTTTTCAGCATGGCACTGCGTTCCTGCTCGTCGGTCAGAATATACGGTCTGTAATCGCCCGAGCCCTGCGTGCGGCAGGGTACGACCGAAAATGAGGTGAGCGAAATCCCGTCCTCACCGATTTCGTACTCAAGCTGGAAAATGCCGGTATCGGGGTCTACCGCGCTCATCGTGCCGAAGGTAAAATTGCCCGTTGAATAAAACACCGGCTTACCGTCATAAAACTGCACGGGCTGTAATACGTGGGGATGGTGCCCCCAGATAACGTCCGCGCCCGCCTTCATGATCTCACGTGCATACTTGGTTTGGTAGGACGCATGGGTCAGGTAGGTTTCCCTGCCCCAGTGCATGCTGACGATGACCAGATCGCAGCCCTGATCGCGCAGGGTCTGGATGCGGCTTGATATTCTTTTCATGTCGGCGTCCTGCGGGTAGCTGAAGCCCAGCGCGCCGATGGTCACGCCCTTAACGGTCGTTTGGAACAGCAGATCCTGCGGTTCCTTCGCGCCGATATTAAAACTGCCGAAGTGCGGTATATCAAGATCGTCCAGCGTCTGCATGGAATCCAGATAACCGTCGCAGAAAAAATCATAGGCGTGGTTGTTGGCGGTGTTAACGACGTCGATACCGGAATATAAAAGCGTCTGCGCATACTGGGGCAAGGCGCGCAGCGGATAGCGCTTATCCTGGTGCTTGGTTCTCTCGGTAAAAACCACCTCGAGGTTGGCAAAGGTCAGGTCGTCCGCGGATAGAACAGGGTACACCAGCGAAAACGGCCAGTCGAATCCCTTTTCATCCAGCACGTTGGTATAGGCGTTTGCGGATGCGTCGAACTGGATGGCCTGGCCGACGCTGCAATCCCCGATGAACGAAAGCGTCAGGGTCTCCGCAAACGCCGCCGACTGCAAAAATAGCAGGGCTGTCAGCAATACGATACCCGCCTTCTTACTCACTGACGATCACTCCCGCCGGTATAATTATCACAAAATCCGTCCCTTGCAGGATACCACAGCGTCGGGACGATGGGAAGGGTTTCCGCCTTATTTTTTACGGATGATTGACGCGAGTATCCAAATACGGTATCGTTTGGTAGAGAGCAACGACCGCGATATGAAAAGGAAGAGTACGATGAAGCGCATCCGCCTGTTGATCAACCTGCTGGCCGCCATCCTGCTGTGCCTTTGCCTGGGTTGGGCAAGCGGCGAAGATGTGGAAAGCCTGACCCTGACGGGAGGCGACGTACAAAGCCTTGACGGGCTTTCCGCCTATCCCGCGCTGCAGTCGCTGACGCTGATCGATTGCCCGGCGTTTGATCTGACGCCGCTTGCCGGCTGCGCCAAACTGACGTCGTTGACTATCCGATGGAGCGACGGCTACGCGGGCGAAGGAAGCTACGATCTGACGCCGCTAAAGCAGTGTTCGCGCCTGAACACGCTCACGCTCGCGGGGCAGGGAATCGCCGATCTGTCCGCACTGCCGGGTATCCCCCGGCTCTCTAAACTGACAGTTGAAACCGTCGCCGCGACGGATTACTCCTCCATCGAAAGTTTAAGCCTCAAACACCTCGGATTGTACGGTGCGGACGCGGAAAGCGTTACAAGCATCTTTACGGCCGCCGGGCGCGGACTGACGAGCGCTGTTGTCGGCGGCTGTACGCTGAGCTCCGAAGCCAACGACGCGGTCTTATCGTGTACGCGGCTGATTTCGCTTCATTTTCAGGACGCCGAAGGGATTGACGGCCAGTCCGCACGCTGGGCAAAGCTGAAAGCGCTCACCACCCTGACGATAACCGGCGGGTCCGTCAACAGCCTGGAGTTTACAGACCCATACGTCGCTGCGGTCGGGGTGAAACTGACCGACGTTTTTATCGGCGGCGCGGTTTGTTCCATTGATTTTGACAAGTATTTCTTATATGCCACGGACGTCCCCGAAGCCCGGCTTCTGGAACTGCTGCGGGGCGACGGACGGCACTGGCAATATGCAACCGTCCGCAGCCAGAATGCATTGTATTCTTCGGACGTCGTTTCGGCGCTTGGGAATGTTTCGGGGCTGTTATCGCTGGATATGCAGGCCTTTGCCTTGGACGCGTTCAGCCCGGACGTTTGGAACGGTTTTGCCAAGCTGGAACAGCTCAAGATATCCGACTGCCCAGCCGTTCCCCTGCACATGCTGCAAATCAAACCGGACATCGTACGGCTTTCGGTACGCGGCGCGGCGATCGAAGGCGCAGCGGAAATCGCAAGCCTGAAAAAACTCGAACAGCTGTCCCTGCTGCATTGCACTGTGGACGACTGGACATTCTTGCGGGCACTTCCTGCAAAACTCACGTCGCTCACCCTTGCGGGCTGCAACGGTCCGGAAAACATCGCGTTTATCAAGGACCTTGAAAAACTCAAGGCCCTTGTACTGGAGTATGCGCCGGTTACGGATTTAACGCCGCTGACCGGACTGAAACTCGACACGGTGTCCCTCTACGGCTGTCCGGTCGCCGATTATGCGCCGCTGCAAACGCTTGCGTCGCTCAAGCGCTTGTATTGCGATGCGGATGCCGCGCTGCCCGCGCTGAGCTGCCGGGTTCTGGTTCGGCCCGTTACTCCTGCGAAATGAGTTCAATCCACTCGTAATCCCGGAATTGATCCGTTTCCGTGTCCAGCGCGGGAGCGGGTTTTTTGGTACTATCCCGGCTGACCATATAAAAAATATCCTTCGCTTGCCGGCCCTCGACCAGTACGGGCTGATAATTATTGTCGTTGTATACGCCTGAATTGTCCCCCGATATATGCGCGGGGTAAATGCGCAGCTGCATTCCGAGCAATTCCTTATCGTCGGAGAATTTCAGCGTGATCCTCGGAATGATGGTTTCCATCGCGCGAACTTTGGAATTCCCGCCGAATACAAAATTACCGATGCTGTACAGGATCAGCCGGCCGTTATACACTTCCATACCCTGCACCACGTGCGGATGCGCGCCGATCACCAGGTCCGCACCCGCGTCAATCAGGCGATAGGCTTTCTTTGTCTGCGCCTGGCTGTGGAACGAACCGTATTCGTCGCCGGTGTGCAGAGTCGCAATCACCATGCTGATATTATCGTCATCCTTGAGTTCCCGGATTTTCTCGACGACCGCGCCGCCATCCGCCTGGTAATCGCTCCAGGTCACGCCATCGAGGCCGATAAACGCGATGCGGATGCCGTCCTTGTCGTAGATATACACGTCGCTTTTATCAAAGTAACCGATTCCGGCGTCGCTGAGCGCCTGCTTGGTATCCTGTAACCCTTCCGCACCGAAATCCATCGTGTGGTTGTTCTCCAGGCCGACCGCCTCAACGCTTCCCAGTTTCAGGATCTCCGTATACGCCGTATCCCCGCGAAAGTTGTACACGCTGTTTGTCTTCTTTACGGCGCCGGACAGATCGTCCCGCAGCACGCCCTCCAGATTCGCGACCGTCAGGTCGTCCTCAGCGAGCAGGTCTTTGACGTTTTGAAAGCAATAATCGTACCCTTCCCTGTCCATCGTCTGCGCGAAGGAATAGGATTTGTCCAGGTACTTGTCCTCTCCCCCCAGGGTACAGTCCCCCAGAAAGGTCAGAACGATTTGGTGGTCGGCCAGCGCGCTCCCCGTAAGCAGCGCCGCGATCAGCAGGCACAGGAATGCGATTGTCAGAATTTTAAAACGCAAAACAGGTTCTACTCCTCAAGCGGCGGTACGGAAGCCGACGTTCCGACGCCCAGTAATTCGGTGCCGTGACGCGCGTTGGTTTTGCCGTCATACGCGCCGATTTCATTGAGCTGCCTGCCCATAAACAGCATCACGGCCGTCTGCCCGCCGTCCATATTAAACGCGACCTGACAGCCTTTCTGCTCCATGAGCAGCGCCAGATGCAGCATGGTGATGCCGTCGCTTTCCGTGATGCGGCCTTCCGCGATGATCGCGGCATAATGGCCGGGTTCGATCATCCCGATCGCCAGACGCGGGTTTTTCACCGTGTTCCAATTCTCCGACGCGGGGTTGATCTCCCCGTCGTTGATCAGCCAGGGGCCGAAGGAGTAAACGTCGATGGCGCCCATGTCCACATAGTCCTGTGCGCCGAGCTCAGAGGACCCGTGCACCTGCATACTGCCGTCCGGAAACAGCGCAAGGGTATCCAGCGGCGGGAAATAGCCGTTCGGTTCCCTGAATGGATCGTCGATAATGATCTCCCCGTCTCGAAGCTCGATTCCCTCCGCGCGCGGGCCGTTGACTCTGTATGTATAGTAATCGGTGCTCGTTGCAAACACCGCGCTGTGCTTTTTGGCAATCACGGAGGGGTCTTTGCCGTTGGCCATGTTCTTCGTCGGTTGATCCAGCAACTGCAAAGAGTTTAAAAGCTCGCCCGCTTCGATATCGCACCAGATCTCCGCTTCGTACCAGCGCAGGGGCGCCGCCGCGTCGTACTTGCGCTCGATCACCACTTTGAGCGTCGGGGAGATATACACCCACTGGCCGCTGTCGTCATTTTCATAAATAAACTCGCCCTCGTCAATATATCCCTTGTCGTTGAGTTCGGGAAAAACATCCGCAAGCTCATCGATTGGCGACGCGGCAGGTTCGGGCTGTTCCAGCTCCGGCGCGGGCACGTAATCCACAGGTTCGAGCACGTTTTCCAGAAAATCATTTTTCAAAACGTCCTCGCCGACCTCCGAGTAAACCAAACCGAATACGCGGTTGTCGTATTCCGTACCGGTCTCTTCCATGTTGTACTTATTTTCCTGCTGTGTGACATGCAGCGCGTAGGCTTCCGTAGCCAGTTCCAAACCTGTTTTGCCGCCCATATTTTGCAGGGGTTTGGACCAGTCCAGAATGATCTGGTTTTCCGGATACAGATGGGAATAAAGTTTCAGCGGCTGCCATACACCGTATTCCTCAGCGGAATCAGTATAATATTCCGCGTCGCCCGCATACAGGTATGCGCGCTCGGCGACCGTTGCCGTAAACTTATGCGCGCCGTGGCCGTATTCGCCGTCGTAATCGTGTGTGACGATCACCTTGGGCTTATACTTGCGGACGGCTTCCACCGCGAAGGTGTTCGCTTCTTTTTTGCCCCAGGCCTTGGCGATATCGTCTTCCTTCTTACTGTATTTATCCCAGAAATCACCCATGACCGGATATTGCCGCATCCCCATCGCCCACAAGCCGTTTAAAAGTTCCGATCGGCGGGTGGTGTTGGAATAGGTCATGTATACGACGACCACTTTGCGCTGCTGCTCTACGGCGTAGGTGGGTATCGCGCCACCCATGAAGATCAGCTCGTCGTCCGGGTGCGCCACCAGGAACATAATATCGGCGTTCTCGGGCGTCGGTTCCCAGCGCTGTACCCAATCGGGAATATCGCCCTGGGTGAACACGAAGATCTCGTTGATCGACATCTCCTGATTTTTCCCGTTGTCCACGGCGATGATGCGGAACATCCGCGCGCCATACAGCGGAACGTATACGTGCATATACTCGCTGGTCATTTCCTTGACGGTATACCATTCGCCGTTGACCATGGTCTGTAAAAGCCAGTTATCCGGCTGTACGGCAAAACAGATATACACACCGTAAGCGTCGATGCCGGACGGAGCCGTGACGATCACGTACGGCTCCTTGACGCCGCTGGTCTGGAAAAAAGTCGTATACTTGCCGTCGATCATCTGCCCGGTATTGCGTTTGGTGTAAGACGCCTCATACGTACATTCGGACGATATATCCCTGGCTTCCGCGGCCAGCGCGCCGGCGGCGGCAGCAGCCACAAGCAGCAATATAAACATAAACAAGGCGATTTTCATGGGTCTCATCATTCGTCTCCAAAGCCTCCTGAAACTCCGATTTGATAGGGATCCCGCAGCGTTCCGCTGCCGCCGGTAATCTCCAAAATATCCAGCCGCAGATAGCAAGCCGGCCTGCAACCCTCGTTGCGCACCACCACGCGGATATAGCCCAAGCCGCCCTTCGCCTTGGTGCAGATTGCCGCATAGGCGTGGGACGTACTCTGCGTACGCGTCCAGTAGGGGCTGGAATCGTTTTGATATTGAAACAGCCCGTTCTGCACGGCGTAGGGCGTGGGTATCCCCTGCCGCGCCGTATCGCTGATAAACCCGTATGCCTTGTTTTTAAGGTCTCCCGAAGTCGGAAGCGTGAACAGTCCGTCTCCGTCAAATGCTTGAATCAGCGAAAGCTCTTCGGCGGTAAAGTGCGCAAGAAACGCGCCGTTAAGATACCCATAAAGTTCGGTCTGCGTAAAGTCTCCGCCGCTTAATTCATAGGCGACGTCGTCGCTGTCCAAACGCCGGTTTTCCAGCACATATTCGCTGAGCAAATATGCGGCGCCGCCCTCGACACAAAGCACGCGCCACAGGATGGGTTCCAAGCCGTATTCCAGGGTTTGCGGAAAGGTTCCCATTTCCAAATACTGATATCCGCCCGCATCCGAATACCCGGTCAGGGACGACGCGGACGCGCCTGCGCATAACAAAAACAGAGACACCACCGCAAGCAATCCCGCGGCCCGCCGCCTGGTTCCGGATGCAAGCGTCGTCATAGTGTCTCCCCCGTTTTATCCAATTCACATACGAAAAAATTATATACGAGGCGGAAATCATTGTCAACGAACATCAGCAAGTATAACAGGTTGTTATAATTGTGAATAAACGAAAAAACCGCCGCGATGCAAAAGCAGAATGTTTGCATCTACCGACAAAAAACGTCGCCACGAACTTAGTGAAGTCCGCGACGACGAGTGGCAGGGGCAGAAGGACTCGAACCCTCAACAAAGGTTTTGGAGACCCACGTGTTACCATTACACCATGCCCCTAAGTGCTTGAACAGTATAATAGAATATACATTTTGTGTCAACCATAAAAGCACGATTTCCGGCGCGCTCCCGCCGGGAAGCCGGCGAATAAAACATAACGCCTTAACCGTTGCTGCCTTCGCGATCTATATCATGCCGCTGCGGAGCGATGTTCTTTTCCATCAAATAGAACATACCCTTGCGCCACACCGCCTCGCCCGCGATGCGGTAACCCAGCTTTGCATAGAGTCTGAGTGAATGTGGATTTCTGGAAAACGCGTCCAGACGGATGCTTTTCACACCGCTTTTATACAGCATTTCCTCCGCCATTTGCATCATCCGGCCGCCGACGCCCTGCCCCTGCATAGATGGCAATACGCACAGCCGGTGCACTACGCGATAGTCGGGCCCGGTATACTCCCAATGCGCGTTTTGATAATCTGGTTCGCTTTCCCGGTTCAGCGTAATGATACCGACAATCTTATCGTCGGCGCGTGCGACGTACAACTCACCGTTCTTTATATCTTCATCTACATGGGTCTCGTTGGGGTAGATCTCGTCCCACTGCGGAATGCCGCCTTGGTTCAGGCAATTAACCACGGCGTAAACCAGCGCGACGATCGCATCCCGGTCGTCTGCCGTCGCCTTTTGCAGAGCGGATATCATCATAACGCAGACCCTCCAGCCGATTCCATTAATCCGCTGTTATCCTATCAAAAATGCTTATGCAAGTAAAGCGAAAACCGCACCTTTACACGCCGGAAAAGCCGTGCTACACTGCATATGCAAACCATAAATAAGGAGCATATCCATGAAAAGCAGGCTGAACGTCCGGCGGAACGAACGGCTTTTGGCGTATGCGCAGATCGTTTTGGGCTGCGCGGTCGGTGCGCTGGCATTTCCCATGTTTTTGGTACAGCACGACATCGCCCCCGGCGGGCTAACAGGTATCGCGACCATTTTGCACTACCTGTTTTCACTGCCGATCGGCTTAACATCTTTGGCGCTAAACGTACCGCTGTTCATTATGGGATACCGCCTGCTTGGGCGCGTGTTCGCCTTCCGCACGCTGATTGCGACCATCCTGTTTTCGCTGTTCATCGACTGGATGCCTGTCCATTCCTTTCCGGCGGACATCCTGTTAAGCTCGGTGTTCGGCGGAGTGCTGATGGGCATCGGTCTGGGGCTGATCCTGCGCGGCAGCGCGACCACCGGCGGCAGCGACCTGATCGCCAAGATGATCCACGCGCATTTCCAGCACATTTCAGTTGGCGTGATCCTGTTTGTGATCGACTTCTGCGTGGTTGTTTCGGCGGCGTTCCTGATTACGCCCAAAGCCGCTTTATACGCGCTGATCTCCATATTCATCACGGCGCGCGTGATCGATATGGTCGTACAGGGCTTTGAACGCCATAAGGCCTGCTATATCATTACGGAATACCATGAAACCATCAAGCAGAAGCTGATGGATAATCTACAGCGCGGGCTGACGATCTTAGACGCCAGAGGCGGGTTTTCAAACGCAGACCGCCCTGTGCTTCTGTGCATCATCTCGGCGCAGGAGCTGGCCCGTCTTAAACTGATCGTGCGCATGGAAGACGAAAACGCCTTTGTGTTCATTACCGCCGCGCACGAAGTGCTCGGCGAGGGCTTCGATCATCTGGGCGGCGACGTTTAGACCTCTATCTGGCGTCTGCAATTTGCCCGCATTCGTTGAACTTCGCGAATCGCTTGATTCGTTGGTCCACGGCGCGGGCCAGTTTTTTTGTCTGCCGGACGCCGTCTTCATACCAGAAGTTCTTTATGTGCAGCGTGCCAGTTTTCGTTTCCGAAACGGCCTCGATGCGGCCGATGAAACGCTCGCCGTACAGTACCGGCAGCACATAATAGCCGTACTTCCGCTTGACGGCGGGTACGTAAATCTCCCAGGTATACTCAAACCCGAATAAAGCCTTGATCAGCTTGCGGTCCCACATCATGCAGTCCAGCGCCGCGATGAACTCGCAGCGGGGCGCAAAGCTCTGCTCTGTTTGCACTATATCAAGCAGTGGCGCGTCTTCCGCGCGGCAATACAGCGGCTCCTTGATGCCGTCCACATGGAGTTCCATTACTCTGCCTTCCGCGATCAGGTCGGCAAACACCCGTTCACGCTCCGGCGCCTTCATGCCCCAGATGCCCAGGTACGCGTCGGAGTTTTTATTCCACAGCATCCCCACCGCGCCGATACGCCGCAGCACGCGCCATTTCCGGTGTTCGTGCTCGTCGGGCAGCGGATCGGGCGCGCTTAAGATCTCCGTCGGCAGATGCTTATCCGCCAGATCGTAGTATTTGCGCGTTCCCTTTTTATGGTGGATGACAAGCTCGCCGGTCGCGTACAGGTGCTCAAGCGCCGCCCTTGCTGCGTTGGTGTCCCCCACCCAGTTGCCGCTCCAGTGGATGTGGGAGTGCCAGTGGATACTGCCGTCAATAGGCAGATCGTCGCTGGACACCGCCCCGTGCTTTCGGATATACGCCTTGGCCTCGGATTCCAAAGCCGGCAGGCCCTCGAATTTCTCGCCGCCGCGAACCGATACGTCGCGGAAGCGCTGAAAATACGGCCAATCCTCTATGGGGATAATCGCCAGCATTTTATCCGGGTAATCAAACAGCGCACGGTCTCTGTACAATAGATCGTGCAGCATCTTCTTTCTAAAATTCTTCACACGCGATTGCAGCGTCAGCTCGGCATTTTTGCCGCAGGCGTCCACGGGATCAAACTGGATGCACCCCGCCTGCCGTACGTAGTCGAGCGCGCCTTGCTTCTCCGCGAACTTATGCTCGCCAAGAAGACCCTGTTTGAGGAGGATAAACCGCCGTGCTTGCTGATTCGATAGATTCATGAAACTGCAATCCTTATTTCGTGTCCGAGAAAGCTATACTATGTATTCTATTGGCCAATGATGGCGAAAAAACGCGCATGGTGGCGAATTGGGTTTTCGCTAGCTTGGGTTTGTGAAAGCCGATGTAGTAGCAGCGCTACATCGAGGCTTTCACGGGCACAAAATAACGGAAATACGATCGCCAGCAGGTGTGGAATTTCGGCAGCATTGACCAAATCAATTCTTCAGCGCCTGGATGGGAGCCGGGATGCGACCCCCGCGCTTGATGAACGCGGCGGGGCTGACCTTGTTGATCGGCATCACCGGGCCTTCGCCCAGGAGGCCGCCGAAAGAGAGGTGATCGCCCGCCTGTTTACCGATGGCCGGGATTACGCGCACGGCGGTGGTTTTGGTATTGATCATGCCGATGGCCGCCTCGTCGGCGATCATGGCGGAAAGGACGTCCGCGGGGGTATCGCCGGGGACGATGACCATATCAAGCCCCACGCTGCACACGGCGGTCATGGCTTCGAGCTTTTCAAGCGTCAGGATGCCCTGTTCCGCCGCTTTGATCATGCCCGCGTCCTCGCTGACCGGGATGAACGCGCCGGAAAGGCCGCCCACCGAACCGCTGGCCATGACGCCGCCTTTTTTCACCGCGTCGTTGAGCATCGCCAGCGCGGCCGTAGTGCCGTACGCGCCGACGGTTTCCAGCCCCATGGCTTCCAGCACGTCGGCGATGCTGTCGCCCACGGCGGGCGTGGGTGCAAGCGACAAATCGACAATTCCAAATGGAACACCTAAGGCCTTGCCCGCAACCTCGCCCACGAGCTGCCCCATGCGCGTGATCTTGAACGCCGTCCGCTTGACGATCTCGGCAACGCCGGACAAATCCATGCCCTTGGCGTCGTTTTGCAGCGCGCTCCGTACGGCGCCCGGGCCGGACACGCCGATGTTGATGACCACATCCGGCTCGCCGACGCCGTGAAACGCCCCCGCCATAAAGGGGTTATCCTCCGGCGCGTTGCAGAACACCACCAGCTTCGCCGCACCAATGCAGTTTTTGTCAGCCGTACGTCTCGCGACGTCCAGAATGATCTCGCCCATCATAGCGACGGCGTCCATGTTGATACCGGATTTCGTCGTCCCGATGTTGACGCTCGAACACACCTTTTCGGTCTCGCTCAGGGCCTGCGGAATGGATTTTAACAGCCGCACATCGCCTGCCGCGAAGCCCTTGTGCACCAGCGCCGAATACCCGCCGATGAAGTTAATGCCCACCGCGTCCGCCGCTTGATCGAGGGCCTTGGCGTAGCACACCGGGTCGGCGTCCGGCGCGCAGCCCAGAAGCATCGAGACCGGGGTCACCGACACGCGTTTATTGACGATCGGGATACCGTATTCCATGGAAATGCGGTCGCAGACCGGTACCAGATTTTCGGCGTGGCGTACGATTTTTTCATAAATCTTCCGGCAGGCCTTGTCCTCGTCGGTATCGGCGCAGTCCAGCAGGCTGATCCCCATGGTGACAGTGCGCACGTCCAGATTTTCGTCGTGAATCATGCGCAGAGTCTCCAGAATGTCCTCGGCGTTAATATTGGTAAACCGTTTCATTGCGTTTGTCCTCTTAAATCTTGTGGGTCACGTCGTAGATCTCCTGGCGCGTAACGCTTACGTTCACCCCGAGCGCTTTGCCCGCTTCGGCAAGCTTTCCGGACAGGCTTTCGATGGTGGAATCCTCCGGAAGCGTCACCAGCATGATCATAGCAAACATGCCCCGCAGGATGGTCTGCGTCACCTCTTCGATGTTCACATGGTTATCCGCGCAGATGGTGGATATACGCGCCAGGATACCGACCTTATCGGCTCCGATGACCGTGATCACAGCATTCATTGTGTTTGTCTCCTTTTGGTTCAATACCCGAAAATTATAGCACAGCCAAGGAGCGGTTGTACAGAAATCCCTATTCCCTTATTGCTTGCAGTCATACTCGGCGTTTAGCATCTATATATTTACAACTTTGTGGAATTAGTTATTGACATATGCCAGTAATGGTGTATACTGGCATTGTAAATGGCATATGTCAATAACAAAAAGGAGGTGTTGAGTATGCCGAATATGGATGGAACGGGTCCCCGCTTTGCAGGGCGGCACATGGGCCGCGGCTTCGCAGGCCACGGGGCCTTCCGGGGCGCAGGTCGCGGTTACGCGGGTTGCCGCTGCGGCTTCGGGCCTTGCGCACAGTACGGGCCGGACGAAAAAACGTCGCTGGAAGCGCACAAGGAAGCACTGAAGCGCAGCCTGGACGATATTGAAAAACGTCTGGAAACGCTTTAGAACGGAATGGCCGAAGGACGCTTCGGCCATTTGGAAACAAGGAGGCTCCTATGCCCAGACCCAGAAAACAAAGAAATGTCTGCTGCCTGCCGGATATTAACGAATTCATGCCGGTCGGCGCGCACGGACGCCCGCAGGAAATCGTCGTCCTGGCAATCGACGAATACGAGGCGATACGGCTGATCGACTATGAAGGCCTGTCGCAGGAAGAATGCAGCGACAGTATGAACGTCGCGCGTACCACCGCCCAGCAAATCTATGCCAACGCACGCAAAAAGATCGCCCACGCGCTTGTGGAGGGCCTGCCTATCCGCATCGAGGGCGGCGATTACCACATCTGCAACGGAACAGAACAATTCTGCGGGCGCGGCAGATGCCGCAGGCATCAGGGCGGACGCATGCGCGCTCTAGAACAGGAGGAAACCACTTGATCATTGCGATACCGATGGATGAAAACAAAAAGGACGTATGCGTCTCCTTTGGAAGAGCGCCGTACTACCTTTTCCACCATACCGATACGGATACATCTGAAATCATCAGCAATCCGGCGGCAAACGCTTCGGGCGGCGCTGGCATCCAGGCCGCGCAGTTTGCCGTGGATCATGGCGCAAACGCGCTGATTACTGTGCGCTGCGGGCAAAACGCGGCGGAGGTGCTGCTCGCGGCGGATATCAAGGTATACAAAGCCGCACAGGGAAGCGCTGAAGAAAACCTTGCATCGTTTGCCGGGAACAAACTGCAAGCGCTTGAAAGCTTTCACCCGGGCTTTCACGGGCACGTATGAAAATCGCGGTTTTATCGGGCAAAGGCGGTACGGGCAAGACCTTTGTGTCCGTCAACCTGGCGGCGGTCGCCGGGAACGCGGCCTATATCGATTGCGACGCCGAAGAGCCCAACGGCCGATTGTTCTTAAAGACCGAGGACGAGCAAATCGAAACCGTGTACACCACGGTTCCGACGTTTGACGAAACCAAGTGCGACGGCTGCCGCAAATGCGTGGAGTTCTGCCGTTTCAACGCGCTGGCATTCGTGAAAGGCAAACCCAAGGTATTTTCCGAGGTCTGCCACGCCTGCGGCGGCTGTACGCTGGTGTGCCCGCAGGGCGCGGTTACGGAGCAGAAACGCGCGATCGGCACGGTATCGCAGGGAGTATCGGACGGCGTCCCCGTCGTAACCGCCGCGCTGAACCTTGGCGAACCGTCCGCCGTGCCCGTCATCCGGGCCGCCCTGCGCAAAACGGGTGAAAACGCCGTGATCGACAGCCCTCCCGGCAGCGGCTGCCCGGTGGCGGAAGCCGTATCCGGCGCGGATTACTGCCTGCTGGTGGCCGAACCCACGGCCTTCGGTCTGCACAATCTGCGCATGGTGCACGAATTGGTTACGCTGCTAAAAAAGCCCTTTGGCGTAATCGTCAACAAGTCTGACGGCATCTATCAGCCGCTGGAAGACTACTGCGGCGAGTACCGCATGCCGATTCTTGCGCGTATCCTGTACAACCGGAGACTTGCAGAAATCAGTGCCGGCGGTGAGCTGGCCGTGCACCATAGCGCGGAGATCCGGCACTTGTTTGAAACGCTTTGGGAAACCGTCAATCAGGAGGCCGTGCGATGAAAAAACTGCTGATTCTAAGCGGCAAAGGCGGCACGGGTAAAACCACGGCCGCCGCGGCCTTTATCCATTTTGCGGACGCCCGCGCCTATGCCGACTGCGACGTGGACGCGCCCAACCTGCACCTGGTTGCCGGGCATACAGGCGAGCCGGAGACAAGCGACTATTACGGCTCGCAGAAAGCCTTCATTGATCCTGACCTCTGTACCGGCTGCGGTCTTTGCGCCACGTCCTGCAGGTTTGACGCCATCCATAAGGTTGGCGACGTGTACGCAGTGAACGAATACGCCTGCGAAGGCTGCGGCGTCTGCGCATATGTTTGCCCCCAAGACGCAGCCAGTTTGCGCGACGATATCGCCGGTCAGGTCACGCTCTACCCCGGCGAGCGCGTTTTTGCCACGGCGGAATTGAAGATGGGACGAGGGAACTCCGGCAAGCTGGTCTCCTCGGTCAAGTCCGCGCTGTTCAGTCACGCGCCGCAAACCGATTTGGCCGTTATCGACGGTTCCCCCGGCATCGGCTGCCCGGTGATCGCGTCCATGAGCGGCGTCGATCTGGCGCTGATCGTGACCGAGCCCTCGGTATCGGGCATCAGCGATCTGGAGCGCATTTTGAAAACCGCCGCCGTGTTCCAAACCCAAACCGCCGTATGCGTCAACAAAGCCGACCAGAGCCCGGAACACACGGAGGCCATACGGACCTACTGCATTCAAAACGGCGTTCCGTTCCTGGGCACGATTCCGTACGACCCGCAGACCTCCGCCGCCGTGAACGCCGGGAAATCCCTCGCCGCGTTGGACTGCCCGGCCTCCCGCGCGCTGCGCAGGGTATATGAAAAAACCATCAAATTGATGGAAGAGGTGACAGTATGATCGTCAAAGCGCTGATGGAGGACACCTGCACAAGCTCCTCGTTTTCATCCGAGCACGGGCTGAGTCTGTATATCGAGACAAACGGCAAGCGGATTTTGTTCGACGCGGGCCAGTCGTCCGCGTTCGCGAAAAACGCAGAGGCGATGGGCGTCGATCTGACGAAGGTGGATTTCATGGTGCTGTCGCACGCCCATTACGACCACAGCGGCGGCATCGGAACCTTTCTGTCGATCAACAACCACGCGCCGGTCTACGTAAGCAAATATGCCTTTGACGATATCCGTCACGGGCCGGACCGGTACATTGGGCCGGATAAGACGCTTAAAAACCATCCCCGTCTTCAGCCCGTGTCCGAAATTACGCGTTTAGGCGACGGAATTTCCGTGTATCCTTCACAGGGCAAACCGTCAATTTTGCCCGTTCGCTCCTTCGGACTGACCATGCGGCGGGACGGCAAAATCCTCCCCGACGATTTCCGCCACGAACAGTATCTGGAAATCGTCGAATCGGGACGGCGGATCCTCATCAGCGGATGCTCGCACAAAGGAATCCAAAACATCGTACACTGGTTCAAACCCGACGTGCTGATCGGCGGATTTCACCTGTACAATCTTAATCCCGAGGGCGAAGGGCTGAAGGACCTCGCCGCCGTCGCGCGGGAGTTGCTGAAAACAGGCGCGACCTACTACACCTGCCACTGCACGGGTGTACCGCAGTATGAAACCCTGAAGAGCATCATGCAAGACCGGATTTTTTACATCTCCACTGGACAGGAGATCACGGTATAAAGCTTGAAGAAAATATTGGTAAGATTAGTATATCCAAGTATCAGGAGGAACACATATGAGCGAAGACTGTAACCACAACTGCGAGTCCTGCAGCGTTGACTGCGGCGAACGTACCAAGGAAAGCCTGCTGGTCAAACCCCATGAGATGAGCCACATTAAAAAAGTGATCGCTGTCGTCTCCGGCAAGGGCGGCGTAGGCAAGAGCATGATCACCTCGCTGCTCGCCGTACAGGCGTGCAGGCAGGGCATGAAAACAGCCATTCTGGATGCCGACATCACCGGCCCGTCCATCCCAAGAGCTTTCGGGCTGCACTCCCGTGCGACGGGCACCAGCGAAGGTTTTTACCCCGTACGCACCCAAACCGGCATTGACGTGATGTCTTTAAATCTCTTGACAGAAAACGAAACCGACCCGGTGGTCTGGCGCGGGCCGATCATCGCCAACAGCGTCAAGCAGTTCTGGTCGGACGTCATCTGGGGCGAGGTGGACTGCATGTTTATCGATATGCCGCCAGGAACCGGCGACGTACCGCTGACTGTGTTCCAGTCCATCCCGGTGGATGGCATCGTGATCGTCACCTCGCCGCAGGAACTGGTCGGCATGATCGTGGAAAAAGCGGTCAACATGGCCGGGCTTCTGCACGTCCCGGTGCTCGGACTGGTGGAAAACATGAGCTACGCCACCTGCCCGGACTGCGGGAAGAAGATCAACGTATTCGGCGATAGCCACGTGGACGCGATCGCCAAAAAGCACGGAATCGAACTGGTCGCACAGCTGCCGATCGACCCCAGGCTGGCCGCCGCTTGCGATAACGGAACGATCGAACAGTTCGAAGGCAACTGGCTTAACGACATGCTGAAAACTCTGCTCAAATAAAGGAGAAATCACTATGAAACTTGCTGCTGCATGCACCGGAACCCAGATGTGCCCGCACTTTGGGCACTGCGAAAACTTTATGCTCTTTGAAGCGGAAGGCGGAAAGATCGTCTCCGAACAAAGCATCCCCAACCCCGGTCACAAGCCGGGCTTCCTGCCCAACTTCCTGGCCGATCAGGGCGTAACTGTGATGATCGCCGGCGGCATCGGCGGCGGCGCGATTGAGATTTTCAATGAGCGCGGCGTCACCGTCGTCACCGGCGCGCAGGGCGGCGCGCGGGAGGCGGCGCAATCGTACCTGAACGGAACGCTGATCTCCACCGGCGCGCAGTGCCACGAGCACGCGCATCAAGACAGCTGTGGCGGTCACCACCACGGCTGATTCACCATACAGGTAACCTGGTATCCCCTGTAGCCCTTTCCCCAACGACCTGTTCATGGAGGTGAACGTATTGAGAGAGTTTGTATGCTCCGTCTGCGGATATGTCTACGACGAAGCCAAAGGCATCCTTGAATCCGGTATTGCTCCCGGCACGCGCTGGGAAGACCTGCCCGACGACTGGGTATGCCCTCTGTGCGGCGCGACAAAAGCAGAATTCGCAGAGCGCGGCGCACAAGCACCGGAATCCAAGCCCCCGATCCCCGCGATGGAAACCCCCGACGACATACAGGAGCTCAACGCCCTGCAATTGAGCGCCCTGTGTTCCAACCTCGCGCGCGGATGCGAAAAGCAGTACAAGCCAGAGGAAGCCGCGGCGTTCCAAACGCTGGCCGCGTATTTTCAGTCCGCCGCCGCTCCCGCAAAAGATCCAAGCACGGGCAAGCTTCTGGACCTGATCGCAAAGGACTTAAGCGACGGCATCCCGGTGGCGAACGCCCAAGCGTCGCAGGCCGGGGATCGCGGCGCGATGCGCGCGCTGGTCTGGAACGAAAAGGTTTCCAAAATCCTCAAGTCCCTGCTCGCCCGCTACGAACGCGAAGGCGCGAAGATGCTTGAAAACACCGGCGTATACGTATGTTCCATTTGCGGTTTCGTATTCGTCGGAAGCGCTCCGCCCGCGCTGTGCCCCGTGTGCAAAGCGCCAGACTGGAAGTTCGAAAAAGCCGAAGGGAGGGCGTCATAATGGCAGATCAATACGCAGTAAGAAACATTCGCCTGTGCACCAAGGATTGCCTGTGCCTCTACGTATGTCCCACCGGCGCGACTGATACGGAAAACAGCGTGATCGACGTGACCACCTGCATCGGCTGCGGCGACTGCGCCGACGCCTGTCCCTCGGGCGCGATCTCGATGGTTCCCTTCGTCTATCCGCCCCAACAGAAGCACGCGGAACCGGTCAAATCCGGGCTGCTGTCGTTAATGCGCTCCAAAGCGGAGCAGGAAGCGGTCGCTTCGGCGCTGCCCGGCGCATTAGCCGCCGCCGTGGAGAAATCCAATCACATCATGGCCGAAGACCTGATCCGCGAGGCCGGCTATATGCTGCCTCAGAGCGGCAACGTACGCGCGCTGCTTACGCGGCTATTGAAAGATCATACCGAAGACGGCTTCCCGCGCGATGCCGTGGAAACCCTATTACAGAAACTTGAATTCAATGAGAAAACGGAGGAACCCAACATGGAAAAATGGAAATGCACCGTATGCGGCTACGTTCACGAAGGCCCGATGACCGATGATTTCAAATGCCCCAAGTGCGGCGCGCCCGCCAGCGCGTTTGTGAAGCTGGAAGAGGAAAAGAAAGCCTCCGGCAATCCCTATGCCGGCACCAAAACGGAAAAGAACCTGGAAGCGGCGTTCGCCGGTGAAAGCCAGGCGCGCAACAAATACACCTACTTCGCCCAGGTCGCCAAGAACGAGGGCTACGAACAACTCTCCGAAATTTTCTTAAAGACCGCGCAAAACGAGATGGAGCACGCCAAGATTTGGTATAACGAGCTTGGCCACATCGGCAAGACCGCTGAAAACCTGAAAGCCGCCGCCGCGGGCGAAAACTATGAGTGGACCGACATGTACCAGGGCTTCGCCGACGACGCAGAGGCGGAAGGCTTCCCGGCGCTGGCCGCGCGCTTCCGCCGCGTTGCCGAGGTGGAAAAGACGCACGAGGCACGCTATCTTGCGCTTCTAAACAACGTCGAAATGCAGAAAGTGTTTGAAAAGAGCGAGGAAACCATGTGGGAATGCCGCGTATGCGGCCACCTGGTCATCGGCAAAAAAGCGCCCGGTGCCTGCCCCATCTGCGGATATGCCCAGAGCTACTTCGAAGTCCGTAAGGAGAACTATTAATCGAAAAACGTCCTTGCAACCATTGGAAAAGCCGTCCCGGCCGGGACGGCTTTTCGCTAAGGAGAGGAACCATGAATCGGAATCCTTAAAAACCAAATACTCCGGGCAGCCATGTGGTAAACGGCTCCCACAGGCTGATGACGATCAGCACCAGCACGTTGCACAAGATAAACGGCGACGCCGAGCGGAAGATATCCATCACCGGCATGCGGTTGATCTTGTTACAGGCGTTCAGACACATGCCGACGGGCGGGGTCACCAGGCCAATCGCCATGCCCGCGATCACCATCGCGCCGAATTGCAGTACCGAAACGCCATAGCTTTGCATGACCGGCAAAAGGATGGGTGTCAGCAGCAGGATACCGGGGCTGACGTCGATGAACGTGCCGATAAACAGAATCAGAACGTCGAAAATCAGCATAACCGCCCATTTGGGCATATCTAGGCTGAAGAAGAATGCCTGTATCGCCTGGGGTACTTTTTGAATGGTGATAATATACGTAAAGACATACGAAAACCCGATGATCAGCATGACGGCGGACGAAGCGATCAACGTTTTTTTCAGCGCTTCCCACACGAGCTTCCAGGTCAGCTGCCGGTATACCAGGAACCCGACCGCCAGGGCATAGAACACCGCGACGCCGGCGCTTTCCGAGGCCGTAGCCACTCCGAAGGAAATGGTCAGTACGATGGCGACCGGCATCAGCAGCGCCGGGATTCCAAACAGCATATCGCGCCAGAATTCTTTCCACACGAACGGCGTTTTTTTAGGATGCCAGCCGTGCCGTACGCTCATGGTATAGATCAGCACCAGCTGCGTGATACCGATCATCAGTCCGGGAATGGCGCCCGCCAGGAACAGCCCGCCGACGGAGCCGCTTGCAATCATCGCGTACACGATCATCGGCGTGGAGGGCGGAATAATCATCCCCATGGTGGACGTCGCCACCGTAAGACCGGCGGCAATGCCGGAGGGATAGCCTTCCTTTTCCATGGCGGGGATCTCAATGGAACCAAGCGCCGAGGTATCGGCAACCGAGGAACCGGATATCCCGCCAAACAGCATGGACGCCAAAACGTTGACCTCACCCATGCCTCCGTTTACGGGCCTTAAAATCTGGCGGCAGAAACGAACGATCCAATGGGTAATGCCGCCGCCGTTCATCAATTCGCCCGCCAGAATGAACAGCGGCAGGGCGATCATCAGTTCGCTGAAAACCCCGCCCCATACCTTCTGGGGCAGTACGATCAGCAGCTTCGGCATATCCGCGAGCATAAAGGAAATGCTGGATGCGCCGATGGAAAACGCCAGAGGGACTCCGACAAGCGCAAAGGCCAAAAGCCCGACCAGCAGATAGATCATTGCCATTTACGCTTTGCCTCCCTTCTCTTTTTTCAGCGGTATATTCTTCCGGTTGAACGCTTCCACCGGAGCGGTAATAAAACCGATAATTTTAAGGATCACACAAATTGCGCAGATCACGCCGGTCACCGGCATGATGCCGTACAGGAATTTCATGGAAAGCCCCAACCCCGGGCTTAGCTGCGCGCCGGCTTTGTTCGTATAAATGATCGCATAATAAACCAGAAATCCATCGACCACCAGGACCACCAAATAGTTGAACACGGCGATCCAGCGTTTGACGGCCGGTTTGATGCGGTCGAAAAAGATATCGATCACGACGTGCTCGTCTTTGAGCACGTTAATTCCCATGCCCCAGAAGGTCGTAAAGGCGAACAGCAAAATGTTGAACTCCGAAACTTCCTTCCAACTCAGTCCGAAAAAATACCGCATGATCACCGTAAACATCACGCTGATCGCCAGGATTGCCATAGCAACCATGCCGATGCCCATATAAATGTCAAACACGATTTTTGACAGTTTTTTCATGGTTCCATCCCTGCCTTTTCCACAAAAGGTAGCTGATAAAAGCAAAGCGGGAGAACGCTCTCCCGCTTTGCCAAACGTCGGTCAGTTATTCTCCGCGCACTTCCGCGACAATTGCGAACATCGTATCGATCTGCTCCTGCGTGCAGATACCCGCTTCGACCATCTGCTGGTACACAGGCTGAGCGGCCTCTACGAACACGGCAATCTCGTCGGCGGTCGGCACATACACTTCACAGCCTTCATAATCCAGAACGACTTGCTTGGCTGCTCCCTGCAGTTCGTCCACCAGCTGATCGTTGTAGTCGCCCATTGCGGTCGCGGCAGTCTGCACGATAGCCTGGAATTCTTCCGGCAGCGAGTTCCACCAGTCGAGGTTGACGATGAACGGATCGGGATGGAACTGGTAGTTGATCTCTGTGAAGTACTTCTGCACTTCATAGAACGCCATGGCGACGATGTTCACCCAGGGGTTTTCCTGGCCGTCCGCCACGCCGGTGTTCAGGGACATATACAGGTCGTTATAGGGAATGCTGACCGTATTTGCGCCCATCGCTTTGAACGTGTAATCGATGGTATCCATACCCGGCGCTATGCGCATTTTCAGGCCTACCATATCCGCCGGCGAGGTGATCGGGCGAACATTGTTGGAGAACTGGCGGAAGCCGCCGGCATCGCATACGTCGAGGATGATGCCGTTGACTTTGGCTCCGGCAGACGCGCAGATTTCCTTGGCCAGATCGCTGTCGAGCAACGCGGACACTTCCGCGCGGTTTTGCGCGATGAACGGAGCGGTAAACGTGATCAGTTCCGGCATTAAGGCAAAGTGCCCGCCGCGCATGGCTTCCACGGCGCCGACCAGGATCTGTTCGGGCAGTGCGTCGTCGTTTCCGAGTCCGCTGTTGGCGTACAGTTCCACGGTAATGTGCCCGTAGGTTGCCGCTTCAACATCATCCTTGAATTGCACCAGCGACAAGTGGCGGACGTTTGATTCCGGCTGCGCATGGCCGATTTTCATCACGTAGTAGTCCAGTTCCGCGAAGGGATCCGCTTCTTCTGCAAACGCCGCGGTAAGCCCGAGGATCATCGCAAACGCCAGCAGGACTGCCAGTAACTGTTTCATCTTCATTAAAGAAACCTCCCGTTTATGTTTTTTTGATTTGGATCGGCATCCGCATGCAGGTATCCGGCCTGCCTCCAAACATGTATCCACACTATATCATATTCGGATACATGTTTGCAATACCCAAAACGATTATTTTCTAAAGATTATATTTATTATCGTTTTTCCGATTCATTTTGATTGTATACAAGTTATGATAATATTGAAAAATTTACTTGACTTTCAAGGCTTACAGACCTATGATAGGGATATATTATCAATAAAAGGGGAAAGCTATGGAAAGCACCCGCAGCACGGACGACATTTATAAAATCGTCAAAAACGAAATTATCGCGCTGATGATTGAGCCAGGCAATGACCTGAGCGAAAACAGCCTTTGCAAACGTTTCGGCGTATCCAGAACGCCGATCCGCACTGTGCTGCAGCGGCTGAAGAACAAGGGCTTCGTCACCATCGAACCGTATAAGGGCAGCACGGTAACGCTTCTGAACTATCAGGAAATAGAGCAGGATATTTACGCCCGCGTAGCCATCGAAAGCATGGTGCTCCGTGATTTTATCCATACCTTCACCCCGGCCGACCGCAGCGCCCTGGAGTTTGCCATGACGCAGCTTGAGGAGGAAGGCAAGAAATACTTTGAAGCGCGGGAGAACTTTGACGTCTACCGCTTTTTGGACAACGACCTTGCCATGCACAAGGTTTGCTACCGCGCCATCAGCAGGGAAACCCTCGGCGCGTCGCTGGAGCGGATGGACGCAAGCTATTCCCGTTTTATGACGCTGGATATACACGCGGGTGAAAACGTACGCGATGTGCTGACCGACCACCGCGAAATGCTCGATATCATCGACGCCGGGGCGGTGGACCGCATCGAACCGCTGATGCGCCGCCACCTCTACGGCAATATCCGCAGGCTCGGGCCGCGCCTGTTTTCAGAATTCCGGCATTATTTTAAAGAAGACAGCCTGCCCGTATAGGCTGTTCTCCCCTATGCTTTCATATTGACGCCCCGGTTTTCGGGGCTTTTTGATGCGTTCTTCAACAAATCCTCTAAATTTTCACCGCTGATTTGTACGAAATGCTGTATGGAATTGTATTAGTTTTTGCATTATGATGTTTTCATAAGCAACGGCGCGGCCCGCAAGGGCACGCGCTGTTTTGCATTACTGAACTTCCCGGCGGAAAGAACGGAGGAAACAGGCATGAGGCAAGTGGCCATTTACGGAAAGGGCGGCATCGGAAAATCGACCACCACGCAGAACCTTACGGCGGGGCTGGCCGAGATGGGCAAAAAAGTGATGATTGTCGGCTGCGATCCCAAGGCGGACTCGACGCGGTTGGTGCTGGGAGGCCTGGCGCAGAAAACCGTTCTGGATACGCTTCGGGAAGAGGGCGACGATATCGAACTGGACGCCGTATTGAAAGAAGGGTACGGCGGCATCAAGGGCGTGGAATCGGGCGGCCCGGAACCAGGCGTAGGATGCGCGGGGCGCGGCATTATCACCTCGATCAACCTGCTGGAACAGCTTGGCGCGTATGAAGCCGATCTGGATTACGTATTCTACGACGTGCTTGGCGACGTTGTGTGCGGCGGGTTCGCCATGCCCATCCGCGAGGGCAAAGCCCAGGAAATCTACATCATATGCTCGGGCGAAATGATGGCGCTGTACGCGGCCAACAACATCGCAAAGGGTATCGCCAAGTACGCAAACACCGGCGGCGTGCGCCTGGGCGGGCTGATCTGCAACTCCCGCAAGGTGGACGGCGAGGCCGCGCTGGTGGAAAGCGTCGCCAAAGAGATCGGAACCCAGATGATACACTTCGTTCCGCGCGACAACGCCGTGCAGCGTGCGGAAATCCACAAGAAGACCGTGATTGATTTCTCCCCGGAAGAGGCGCAGGCCGACGAATACCGCGCGCTCGCCCGCAAAGTGGATGAAAACGACATGTTCGTCATCCCCAAGCCCATGGCCATCGACAGGCTTGAGGAGATCCTGATGGAACACGGCATAATGGATTGAGGAGGCAGAAACGATGCAACTGATCAGAGCCATCATCCGTCCGCAGAAAACCAATGAGGTTATTACCGAACTTCTGGCGGCGGGCTTCCCCGCGGTGACCAAAATGGAAGTGTACGGCCGCGGCAAGCAAAAGGGCATCATCGTAGGCAATGTCCAGTACGACGAGATCCCCAAGGAAATGCTGATGGTCGTCTGCGACGACGAAAACAAAGACGACATCATCAAGATCATCATCCGTACGGCGCGCACCGGCGCGGGTAACTTCGGCGACGGCAAGATCTTCGTTTCCACTGTGTCCGAAGCTTACACCGTATCCACCGGCAAGCCCGGCCTGTAAGGAGGCCGACATGAAAGAGATCATCGCCATTATACGTCCCAATAAAATCAACGCGACCAAGCGCATCCTGATGGAAAACCACTTCCCCGCCTTCACCTGCCGTTCGTGCCTTGGCCGCGGCAAAAAGAACGCGGATACCGAGCTGGTCGCCGCGCTGATGCAGTCGGGCAAGCTGCCCCAGGACGTCATCGGCGAACACTTTACCGAGGCCACGCGGCTGATCGCCAAGCGCCTGTTCACCCTGGTGACCAGCGACGATCTGGCCGAAAAGGCGGTGCAGTTGATCGTGGAAGCCAACCAGACGGGCAACCGGGGCGACGGCAAGATCTTCGTCTGCCCGATCGAGGAAAGCTACCGCGTGCGCGACGGCGAAGCGGCCGACGAAGTGTTTTAAGACAGTAAATGGTGAATCAATGCCTGTGCGGTGCGGCGGCAGGTTTTCATCGGATTGTGTTTGCGGAAACCGAAGCAGCAGCGCTACTCCGAGGTTTCCGCGGGAACAAGACGGCGGAAAAGTGCCCGGCAGCGTGCAGGATGCTGAATCAACATTTACGTAAGGAGGGAACGGCGTGAGTACGCAACGAGAACGCCTGCTGGATAAATACTCCGCGCGCGTTTATAAAAACCGCAAGGAACATATCACCCAAATGGAACTGGGCGATACGCCCGATACCATTAACGCAAACACCCGTACGGTTCCCGGCATCATGACGGCGCGCGGCTGCTGCTATGCCGGCTGCAAGGGCGTGGTGGTCGGGCCGCTGAAGGACGTGTGCATCATCACCCACGGGCCGATCGGCTGCGCGTATTACAGCTGGGGCACCCGCCGCAACCGCGCCAAGGCCGGAGACGACGGCAAGAACTTCCTCCCCTACTGCGTCTGCACCGACATGCGCTCCACGGATATCGTGTTCGGCGGGGAAAAGAAGCTGGAAAAGGCCATCGACGAGTGCATGGAGATCTTCGATCCCAAGTGCATCATGATCTGCTCCACCTGCCCCATCGGCCTGATCGGAGACGACGTGCAGGCCATCGCCAAGATGTCCGAGCAGAAATACGGCGTCACCGTGATCGCCTACTCCTGCGAAGGGTACAAGGGCGTGTCGCAGTCGTCCGGCCATCACATCGCCAACAACGGCCTGATGAAATACATCATCGGTACGGGCGACCAGAAGCCGGAAACCCAGTTCTCCGTCAACATTCTGGGCGAGTACAACATCGGCTCGGACGCGTGGGAAGAGGAGCGTATCCTAAAGCGCTGCGGCATCGAAGTCGTGAACGTGTTCACGGGCGACGGTTCCTATGAAAAAATGAAATCGGCGCACCTGGCGGAACTCAACCTGGTTATGTGCCACCGTTCCATCAATTACATCGCCGAAATGATGAAAACAAAGTATGGCATCGACTGGATCAAGGTCAACTTCATCGGCGTGGCTGCGACCTGCGAAAGCCTGCGGATGATCGGCAAGTACTTCGGCGATCCCAAGCTGACCGAACGCATCGAAGAGGTGATCGCCGACGAGCTGGAAATCATCCGCGACGATATGGAGCACTACCGCCTGAAGCTTAAGGGCAAAACGGCGGGCATCTTCTCGGGCGGCTCCCGCAGCCACCATTACCAGAAGCTTTTGGAAGACTTCGGCGTGGAAACGGTCATCGCGGGCTACGAGTTCGCCCACCGGGACGACTACGAAGGCCGCGCAGTGATCCCCGACGTCAAGCCCGACGCCGATTCCAAAAACATCGAGGAAATCACCGTCCAGCCCGATCCTGAGCACTTCCGCCAGCGCTATTCCCCCGAGGAGATCGAAGCGCTGCGCCACCAAGGCGTGGAGATCGACAACTACGACGGCATGATGCACGAAATGCAAAAAGGCCACCTGGTCGTGGACGACTATAACTATTTTGAAACCGACGAGTTCATCAAAAAAGTGCGTCCCGATATCTTCCTCTCCGGTCTGAAGGACAAGTATTCCGTGCTTAAGGACGGCTGCGCGTCCCGCCAGATCCACAGCTACGATTATTCCGGCCCCTACGCCGGGTTTACGGGTGCGGTGAACTTCGGACGGGATATGACGATGGCGCTGTATTCCGCGGCCTGGCAGTTTGTTAAAGCCCCGTGGGAGACGACCCCCAACCTCGCCGGATCTTTAGGAGGTGAAGCCTGATGCTTGATATGACGCCAAGCAAAGTGGTCGAGCGCAAGGGCGCGACCATCAACCCCTGCAAAACCTGCGAACCCGTCGGCGCGCTGTATTGCGCGCTGGGCATCCACAAGTGCATGCCCCACAGCCACGGCAGCCAGGGCTGCTGCTCCTATCACCGCACGGTGCTGGGACGCCACTTCAAGGAGCCCGCCATCGCCACCTCGTCGTCTTTCACCGAAGGCGCGTCGGTGTTCGGCGGCCGCAGCAACCTGAATACCTCGGTGAAAAACATCTTCGATATCTACGATCCCGATATTATCGCCGTGCACACCACGTGCCTGTCCGAAACCATCGGCGACGATGTGCAAAGCTACCTGATGGATCTGAAAATCCCCGACGGCAAAACCGTGATCTACGCCAGCACCCCCAGCTACGAAGGCTCGCACATCCAGGGTTTTGCCAACATGATGTGCGCCATCATCAACCAGCTGGCGCAGCCCGAGGCGATCGCCAACTACCGCGTGGCCGTCTTCCCCGGCTGGGTGGAGCCCGGCGACTGTCGCGAGCTGAAACGGCTGGCGACGCTGTTGCAGGTCAACCCCGTGTTGCTGCCCGACCACGATAACACCATGGACACGCCCATGACCGGTCGCTACGAATACTACGGCAACGGCGGCACCCGCCTCAATGACATTCAGCAGATCGGCGGCAGCCGCGCGCTGCTGGCGCTCGGGCACATCGCATCGGCCGAGGCCGCGAGCCTGATGATGAAAAAGTTCGAGCTTCCCACCGAGCTTCTGCCCTTGCCCGTGGGCATCGCGTTCACGGATCAGTACGTGATGGCGCTCAAAGCCGCGTCCGACGCGGACGTGCCGGCGGAACTGGAAAACGAGCGCGGGCGCCTGGTGGACCTGCTGCTGGATTCCAGCCCCTACACCAACGGCAAAAAGGTGGCCGTCTACGGCGATCCAGACATCGTATACGCGATGACCAGCCTGTGCCTGGAGATGGGCATGATTCCCAAGTATGTGATCACCGGTACGCCCAAAAAGGAATTCGAAGCCCTGGTAACGGATCTGCTGGGCAAGTACGGTTTGCAGGACGAATGCACCGTCAAAGCGGATACCGACCTGTTCTACCTGCATCAGCTCATCAAGAACGAGCCGGTCGACCTGCTGCTTGGCAACTCCTACGGCAAGTATATCGCCAAGGCGGAGGATATCCCCATCGTGCGCATGGGTTTCCCGGTGCTCGACCGCTATGCGGGTCCCCTGCAGCCGGTGGTCGGCTACCGCGGCGGTATCCGCATGGCGGAGCGCATCCTGGAAGCGCTCATGGCCCGGCAGGACCGCGACGCGGCCGACGAAGACTTTGAAGCCGTCATGTAAAGGAGGTTCACCATGGTATCGCCAAAGTACCACGTTTTCATCTGTACCAGTTGCCGGCTTGGCGGCGCGCAGAACGGGGTCTGCGCTAAAAAAGGCAGCCCCGACCTGCTGATGACCCTGATGCAGGAAGTGGAAGACCGCGACCTGACGTCAGACGTGATGATCAACAACACCGGGTGTTTCGGCATTTGCCAGAACGGCCCCGTGATGGTCGTCTACCCACAGGGCGTATGGTACGGAAACCTCGACGAGGACGCGATCGTCAAAATCGCCGAACAGCATCTGGAAGAAGGCAATCCCGTGGAGGAGTATATGATCTAAACCCGAGTCCGACCGACATTCGCGGAGGCGTACATGATCCGTATTATTGACAGAACGCTTGTGCATCTGGAAGCATTCGATCTCAGCGACAATACGCTGCAAGAGATCGCAGGTCTTCTGTGCCAAAGCGGCGCCAATTTTCTGGAGATCAGCCCCGCGATGTACGGCCGGATTCAGGGTATCGAGGGCGCGCAGTTTATCCTGCGCGTGAACACACCCGGCGACGCCAAAGCCTTTCTGGAACACGCCGACATCAAGCGCTTCGTGTGCAAGGGTCGAGCCGAAACGGCGCTGCACGTCTATCCCGAAATCACCGTTAACGACATGCGGGACTTTTTCACCGTCGAACGCTTTAAAAGCTGCGAACGGGTCCGCGTCTGCGGTCTGGCCGACAGCGTACTCCAGCCCTTAAGCAAGGTATTCCAAAATCTGCGCAACGCCTTTGAAGGCTCCATCGAGTTCTCCGCCGATAACGACTGCTACTGCGCCACCAGCCTCACCCTGCAATGGGTGCGGCAGGGCGGAGGAGAAGTCGTCACTTCGTTTTTCGGCATGGGCAGCATGGCGGCGTTTGAAAACGTTACAAGGCTTTTATATTACTTGAAAGGCAGGCGCACGCGCAGCGCACTCACGGTGTTAAAGCAACTGGAAATCCTGATGCGAAAGCTGCTCACGGAGTGTGAGAGCGCATGAAAGACAAGCGCTTTTTAAGCGATACGACGCTTTTGCAGTTTGCAAAGCGCATGCAGCCCAAAGAGCGTATCGAATGGATGCGAGCGCTGGATACCGTGGGCGTATATGAGATCGTCGTCAAACTTCCCTCTCATAAAGAACTGGACGCCTGTGCGGAAACCCTCCGCCGCGCTAAGTGCGCCGTGTATGTGCGCATGGATCCCGGGCAACTGCAAAAAGCGCTGCGCATGGGCGCAAAGAACATCCACCTGGAGGTTCCCGCGTCCTACCCGATGATCTATACCTCCTATCACAAAAACAAGGACTGGGCGAAAAAAACCTTTCTCCAGTGCAAAGAACTGCTGATGAACTCCGGCACAAACGTAACGCTGGTGATGGCCGACGCGTCCCGCGCGGAACCCTGCTTTCTGGAAACGCTTGCGCAGGCGGCGGCGGGTATACCCGTAGAGAAACTGATTCTCAAAGACCTCATGGGGCTGCAATCCCTGTCGGCCTGCGCGGAGCTGACCGTGAGCACGCTGGCCTTCGGATACCCGGTGGGCTACGAGGGCAGCGATCAGTTCGGGCTTGCGGTTGCCAACACCATCCAGGCGCTGCGCGTGGGCGCGGTATACGCAAGCTGCTGCCTGGGAAGCCTCGGGCACGGATGCGACCTTCGCAGATTGTTACAGACGACCAACCGCATTTTCGACTATGGTGTGGACAGGAAAGGAGCCGAGCAACTTGATCGAAACTTCAAGCAAACTTATCGGGGCGAACGTATGCTCCAGCGGCAAAACAGCCGGTTTGACGATTGCCGTCTTCGTTGACCGGCAGCAGCTTCCCTCCGCCCCGCACGAGGCGGCGCGCGTTTCCCTGTTCCATAAGCAGGGCGGCAAGTGGATGGAATTGGAAAGCAGACGTGTGGAGGGAACGGACGGCCAAGCGCCCGTACAGGCCACGGCGTTTACGCGCCGCATTGCCGCACTGACCGAAGGCGCGCAGGCGGTCGCGGGCAGGTCCGTTGCCGGACGCGCGTTCACGGTGCTCAACCAGTTGGGGAAACACATCTTTGAGATAGCGGACGTTACCCCGGAAGCGCTGTCCGGCATCGCCGAAGACGTCGCAATGGACGAAGCCAGGCAAGCGCTTGCCGAGGACGCGTTCCGGTCCGCACGGCCCGCCGAAACCGAGATCAAGGGCGTCTATACGCTGGATTTGGTCACGGCGCTGGAAGAATACCCGGAGCTTTCGTCCAAAATGATCCTCAAGCCCTTCCTGCGTTCCACGCCCTTTGCGGAGCTGACGCTCATCTGCCGCCATGTCCCCCACTGGCTAGAAGCCGAACGGGGCATCGCGGTGCATAAAAAACAGCGCGGCGACTACCTGGTGCTCACCATTCAAAAACTTTGCTGCGGGGAGGCGATCGTATGAACAGCTATATCGATCTTGGCAACGGGCACATCCAGATGCCGTTCGGCATCCTCGGCGGGGTCAGTTCCGTGCAGAAAACTCCAAACGGCATCCTGCAGGCCGTAAGCCTGACGGAAAACAACGTCATCCTCACCCATGCGGGCGAACTGTACGCCGCCTATACCCAAACGCCTCGCCGCAAGCATAAGCCATCAGTGGAGTTTTATGAAAACGGACTGGCAATGGCCGTGGCACTGGAAGAACAGCAGGACGTCATCACCCCCATCGGAGAACTGCCCGCCGAGCTGGTCACCTTCTATGAAAGCGGCGAGCTGCACCGCGTATTCCCCGTGGACGGCCAGATATCCGGCTTTTGGTCGGAAGAGGAAGAGAGGGACATGAACATCCCCCTGACGTTTGATTTCGGCTTTACCATGTTCACCGCTATGCTTTCCTCCCTGTGCTTTTACAAAAGCGGCGCGATTAAAAGCGTGACGCTGTACCCCGGCGAGACCGTCACCGTCGATATGCCGCTCGGGTCGTTTCCCGTGCGGCACGGATTTTCGCTGTACGAAACTGGCGAGCTCAAGTCGTTCGAGCCCGCCATACCGGTGCATATCCTAACGCCCGTGGGCAAGGTGACCGCGTTTGATACGATGAGCGTCGGCGTAAACGCCGACGAAAACTCCGTCACCCTGTCGGAATCAGGACAGGTTATCGGGCTGAAAACAGACGCAAACCGCATCATGGCGCAGCAGGACGGCGGCCCTGTGCGCTGGCACGCGCCTGTTCAAAAGCCTCATCCCTGCTCGGACGAGCTTCCCTATTTTCAAGCTTTGGAACTGACATTTAACGAAGAGACCGTCACCATTACCGGCGACGCCCCGTACGTCTACCCCCGTTCGACCAGCCATTTCAGCGTATCCGCCTTCCAGAGCGGAACGATGGGCTGTTCACCCGCCGACTGCGCCAACTGCAGCCTTTGCGGGCATTGAGGAAAACCGATGGACAAGGCAATGCGTTTACAGGTCAGCCGTAAAAAGCGCAATCCGCGCCTTACATTCGGATTGCTTTGCGTTGCCCTGCCTGCGCTGATGCTCCTGTCCATGCTCATCGGGCGCTACCCTGTCCGCCTGGACGAACTGCTTCAATGGCTTGTATCGCTCTTTGTGGGAACGGCGGACTCCACCGTTTCCCACGTGCTGTCGGACATCCGCCTGCCGCGCGTCGCGGCGGCCGTGGTGGTCGGCATGGGATTAGCGTCCGCCGGGTCGGCCTATCAGGGTGTGTTCCGCAACCCCATGGTTTCGCCGGACATTCTGGGCGCATCGGCGGGCGCGGGCTTCGGCGCAAGCCTTGGCATACTCTTAGGCCTGTCCGCGTTCTGGGTGCAGCAGCTTTCGTTTGCGCTTGGCCTGGCGGCGGTGATCGTGACCAGCGTCCTCAGCGCCATGGCATCATCCCGGGGCTCAAAAACACTGGTGCTGATCCTCTCGGGCATGGTGGTCGCTGCGATGTTTTCGGCGATGATCGCCATCGCCAAGTACGCCGCCGATCCGTACAGCCAACTGCCGGAGATCACCTTCTGGCTGATGGGCGGCCTGTCCGGCATCACGGGCACGCGGCTCCTGACTACGCTTTTACCATTCGGCATTAGCCTGACAGCGCTGCTTCTCATCCGCTGGCGCATCAACGTGCTGTCGCTGGGCGAGGAAGAAGCGCTGGCGCTGGGGGTGAACGTGCGGCTGATCCGCGGCTTTGTGGTGGTGTGCGCCACGATGCTCACCTCGCTTGCCATCAGCCTCTGCGGGCAGGTAGGTTGGGTAGGGCTCGTGGTGCCGCACATCGCGCGCATGTTGGTCGGCGCCAATTACAAGCGATTGCTGCCCGTTACGGCGCTGCTTGGTGGCGTCTTCCTGCTGCTGGTGGATAACGTTTCCCGAAACCTGCTAGCCGTGGAAATCCCGCTTGGCATCCTGACCGCGCTCATCGGCGCGCCGCTGTTTGTATTCCTCCTGCTCCGGGGGAAAAGGGGGTGGCTGTGATGCTCGAAATCCGGGATTTATGTTGCGGCTATCACGGCGATGCCGTCGTATCTAATCTCAGCTTTTCCGCGCAAAATGGAGAGATCGTGTGCATCCTGGGTGCAAACGGCGTCGGCAAAACCACGCTGTACCGTACGATCCTGAATATCCTCCCGGCTCTCGGCGGGCAGGTGCTGATCGGCGGGCAGGACGCAAAATCCATGCCGAGGGAAGCGCTGGCTAAACGCATCGCCTACGTGCCCCAGTCGCACAAGACCGTGCATCCGTATTCGGTGCTGGACGTCATCACCATGGGGCGCACGGCGCACCTTGCGCTGTTCCGCACGCCGGGCAGGGCGGACGAGATAAAAGCCTGTCAGGCAATGGACGCGCTGCGCATCCGTCATCTGGCCGAAAAACCGTTCTCCGAAATCTCCGGCGGCGAACGCCAGCTTTGCTACATCGCGCGGGCGCTGACGCAGGACGCCGATATTCTCGTGATGGACGAGCCGACGGCCAACCTGGATCTGGGCAGGCAGGCCATGATCCTGCGCCGCATCCACGATTTAAGCCGGATAGGCAAAACCGTCCTCTACTCCACCCACGCGCCGGGCGACGCCTTCCAGTGCGGCCACACGGTGGTCGCGCTGCTGGGCGGAAGCCGCTACCGCTCAGGCCGCCCCAAAGAGGTACTCACCGAAGCGCTGCTCCGGGAGATGTACGGCGTGGACGTGGACATTCACACAGTTGCAACGCGGCACGGCAGCAAAGAGGTCTGCCTGCCGCATGCAGGATAGAAACGGAGGGATTCGCATGAGGAAATTCAGCATTGGGATCGTATTGGTACTGGTTGTGGCGCTTTTCACCGGTTTTGCGCAGGCACAGGACGACGCCATGAAAACCGTCACCGATATGGCCGGAAGGACCGTGACCCTGAAACAGGAACCAACTGCGATCGCCGCCACCGGCCAGCCCGGCGCGGTGCTCCTGTACACCCTTTGCCCTGAAAAACTCATCGCCTGGAATTCCGAACTGACCGCCGACAGCCTGTTCTTTATCCCCGAAGCCTACGCCGCATTGCCGGTGATCGGCTCCCTACAGGGCGGCAAGCCCGCCGCCAACCCCGAGGAGGTCGTCGCCCTCGCGCCCGATGTGATCGTTTACATGACCACCCTGACCAAGCAGACGGCTGCCAAGGCCGACGAAATACAGGCGCAGACGGGCGTCCCCGTGGTGGTCGCAAGCTTTGATCTGTTAAGCATCGGCGAAAGCTACCGCTTTCTGGGCGGCGCGCTGGACTGCGCGGACAAAGCCGAAGCGCTGGCACAGTACTGCGACGCTCTGATCGCGGACGTCGGGGAAAAGGCCGCGTCCATCTCGGAGGATGCGCGCGTAACGTTTTACTACACCTCCGGCGGAGCGGGGTTGCAAACCTCCCCCGCCGGCACCAACCATACGGAGCTGATCGAGTATGCCGGCGGTATCAACGTGGTCGATCTCCCAGCCGAATCCAACGGCAGGCTGAAAGCGGACATGGAACGCATCCTCGCCTGGCAGCCGGATGTGATCATCGCCTCGACGCCGGAGGTGCTCAAGTCCGTTCTGAAATGGGAAAATGTGAACGCCGTTTCAAACGGCAAGGCATACACCGCGCCGACCATACCCTTTGCGTGGCTGGACGCTCCTGTGTCCGTCAACCGCCTCATCGGCCTGTACTGGGCGGCGGAAACGCTCTACCCCGAGGTGTACGGCTATGATATCAGCGCTTGCGCCAAAGAGTTTTACAGCCTGTTTTACGGCGTTGACCTGAGCGACGAAGCGCTAGCGGACTTGCTTCCATAAATCCCAATTATGCGTTGACAGAACCCGGAAAATGTGGTACGTTTCTGTAAACCGTTGAAGGAATATGAGTACGCGATCCAAACCCCGTTCAGAGAGCCGCCGGATGGTGCAAGGCGGTACGGGCGGCATTGCGGAATGGGTTCCCGAGGGCGAGCCGAACCGCGCAGGGCGCTTAGTAGGTGAGACGGAGCACGCACCGTGAAAAGCAGAGCGTATGGACGTACGCACAAGGAGGGCGCCAAAGCGCCAAGCCGGGTGGCACCGCAGAAAGCATTCATGCTTCTGTCCCTGCATCAAGTATGATGGGACAGAAGCATTTTTCTGTTCCGAAAAATCGAAAGGAGCAGCCTATGGACATCCCAAGCAAGATCTATCTGAGCGAACAGGAGATCCCGACCCAGTGGTACAACCTCCGCGCGGACATGAAAGTAAAGCCCGCGCCCCTCATCAGCCCCGCCACCCACCAGCCTTTGACGTTTGAAGAGCTGACCCCCGTGTTCTGCGACGAGCTGGTGAAACAGGAACTCGACGACACCACCCCCTATATCGACATTCCCGAAGAGGTGCTGGACTATTACCGCATGTACCGCCCCTCGCCGCTGATGCGCGCCTACCACTTGGAAAAAGCGCTGGACACGCCCGCGAAGATCTATTATAAGTTCGAGGGCAACAATACCTCCGGCTCCCACAAGTTGAACAGCGCCATCGCCCAGGCCTATTACGCCAAAAAACAGGGCCTTAAGGGCGTGACCACCGAAACCGGCGCGGGCCAGTGGGGCACGGCGCTGAGCATGGCGTGCGCGTATATGGGGCTTGACTGCAAGGTGTTCATGGTCAAGTGCAGCTACGAGCAGAAAATCTACCGCCGCGAGGTGATGCGCTCCTACGGCGCCAACGCCACCTCATCCCCCTCAACCCAGACCAAGATCGGCCAGAAAATCCTCGCCGAGACCCCGGATACCACCGGCAGCCTCGGCTGCGCGATCTCCGAGGCGGTGGAGGCCGCCGTAACCCAGGAAGGCTACCGCTACGTGCTGGGAAGCGTGCTGGCGCAGGTGCTGTTGCACCAGTCGGTCATCGGCCTGGAGACCCAAAAGGCGCTTCAGAAATACGACATTAAGCCCGATATCATCATCGGCTGCGCGGGCGGCGGCAGCAACCTGGGCGGGCTGATTGCTCCGTTCGTCGGCGAAAAACTGCGCGGCGAGAACGACTACCGCTTCATCGCCGTGGAGCCCACCTCCTGCCCGAGCTTCACGCGCGGAAAGTTCGCCTACGACTTCTGCGATACCGGCATGATTACGCCGCTGGCGAAAATGTACACGCTGGGCAGCCACTTCATCCCCTCGCCCAACCACGCGGGCGGCCTGCGCTACCACGGAATGAGCAATATCCTGTCGCAGCTCTATCACGACGGGGTGATCGAAGCCGTCGCCGTGGAGCAGAAATCCGTGTTTGACGCCGCGACCATTTTCGCCCGCGCCGAGGGCATCCTCCCCGCGCCTGAAAGCGCGCACGCCGTGCGTACGGCGATTGACGAAGCGCTCGCCTGCAAGCAGAGCGGCGAAGAAAAAACCATCGTCTTCGGTCTGTCGGGTACCGGATACTTTGACATGACCGCCTACGAAACCTACAACAACGGCACGATGGACGACCACATCCCCACCGACGAAGAACTCGCCGTGGGCTTTGCGGGTATTCCAGACGTACCGGAAGACAACTAAGCGGTTCCTCCCATTTTACAGCCGCCGTGTGTGAGCAGCACGGCGGTTCTTTTTATATGTTAAGATTGGGTAAACCGCGTTACAGAACACACGCGTTCGTTTATAATAAAGGAAAAGCGTTAGATTTCCTGCCGAACGCGGCGGAAAGGAGCATATACGATGCGGATATTGATTATCGGAGCGGTGGCCGCGGGCACTTCCGCCGCCGCCAAAGCGCGCCGCAACAGCGAGGACGCGGAGATCGTCATTTATGAAAAGGATACGGACATCTCCTATTCCGGCTGCGGCATGCCCTATTACCTCGGCGGATACATGGAAAGCGCCGGCGAGCTCACCCCGCGCGATCCCGCGTTTTTCAAAAGCAAGTATAACGTGGACGTCCTCATCCGCCACGAGGTGCTTTCCATCGACCCGAAGGCAAAACAGCTTCAGATTAAAAACCTTATTACCGGCGCGGTGTTCGCCGACACCTACGACAAGCTGGTCATCTCCACCGGGGCGTCCGCCGTAACGCCGCCAATCCCCGGCGCGGACAGGGCGCATGTGTTCAGCATGCGCAACGTTAACGATACCCGCGGGATCAAAGCGTTTATCGACGAAAAACAGCCCAAAACCACCGTCATCATCGGCAGCGGGTTCATCGGGCTGGAAATGAGCGAGGCGCTCAAGGAAATCGGACTCAAGGTGACCGTGATTGAAAAGCTGCCCCAGGTGTCGCCAGCGCTGGACGCCGATATAGCCGTGAACGTGGAGGATTACCTGAAGCAGCAGGGTGTGGATGTGTACACGGGCGCGGACATCCGGGAGATTACCGGCAGCGCCGTCATCCTTTCAGACGATACGGCCATTCCGGCCGACCTGGTGCTTATGGCAACGGGCGTACGCCCCAATACAGAGCTTGCCAAGGCCGCCGGAGTGGAACTCGGGGTCGCAGGCGCGATTCGCGTCAATACGAAGATGCAGACCAACGTTCCCGATGTTTATGCCTGCGGCGACTGCATCGAAACGTTCGATGTGGTAACGGGCAAGCCGTTTTACCGCCCGCTTGGCTCGACCGCCAACAAGACCGGGCGCATCGCGGGCGACAATGTAACGGGCCGGGATTTGGAATTCCGGGGCGTGCTGGGCACCGGTATTTTCCGCGTGTTTGAGCTCGCCGTAGCGCACACGGGGCTCAACGAGCGCGAGGCCAGGGCACAGGGCTTCGACCCCGTCGTTTGCCACAACACCAAGGTGGACAGGCCGGAGTACATGGGCGGACGCGAGATGATCATCAAGGCCGTCGCCGACCGCAGCACCGGGCGCATCCTCGGCGCGCAGATCGTGGGGTACGGCGGCGTGGACAAGCGCATTGACGTATTTGTGGTCGCCATCACCGCGGGCATGAAAGCCGAGGATCTATTCCATCTGGACCTCGCCTACGCCCCGCCGTTTTCGACCACCAAAGACCCGGTGATGTACACCGGGATGATATTGGAAAACGCCATTCACCGAGGCCGCAAACAGGTGACCGCGCAGGAACTGGATACGATCATGCAGTCCGGCAAGCCGTATCAGCTGATCGACACGCGCGTCAAAGAGCAATACGACACCGAGCATATCGAAACCGCCCGCAGCATCCCCCACGCGGAGCTCCGCGCCGCAGCGGATACGCTTGACAAGGACGCCGTCACCGTTACCTACTGCAACAAGGGCGTCACCGGCAACGCCACGCAGAATATATTACTCGCCAAGGGCTTCACCAACGTGTACAGCCTGTCCGGCGGGCAGAAGCAGTACAAGCGTACACACCCGAAAAAATAAAAACCGCCGATCCTCAGCGGTTTTCCATCAACGCCTGCTCCGTGACAACGATATCGACAGGGATATCGTACGCGTCATGGGGCAACGTTTTTTGTATCAGCTTTTCCCGGCATAGGCACACCGTGGGACACTTCACCATTACAAGATAGCGGTCGTAGTATCCCCCGCCGTGGCCGAGGCGAAGGCCCTGCCGGTCGGCGGCAATACAGGGAACGATGATCAGGTCGATTTGATCCGGTTCTAATATTGGAGCATCGGCGCCGGGCTCGGGGATATTTAGCCGCCCCGGCCGCAAATCGTCAAACGTTGTAATCACATGCGCGTCCATCACGCCATCTGCATGGGTCAGCGGCACGGCGAGGGTCTTGCCCTCGGAGAGCGCGGCCTGCAGCAGGTCGTGCGTGTCCGGCTCCCGGCCGACGCTGATGTAGATGAATACGGTTTTAGCCTGCTTCCACGTGTTCAGCGTCAGCACGTTTTTTTCAATCGCGCGGTCGGAACGCGCGATATACTCTTCGGAAAGGGCGTCCGTCAGCGCCCGCAGGGTTTTGCGCAGCGCTTGTTTTTCTTCCTGCGTCCGCTTGTCCATCCGCATTCCCCTCCGCCTATTTTCTCTTATAGTACCATATTTCTGCAATTCCCGGCGAGCATCTTGATAATGCGGCGGCGTTGGTATATATTGCGTATAGCAGGGAGGGTTTTTATGCCTGATCTATTTGATATTATCGGGCCGGTGATGATCGGCCCGAGTTCGTCGCACACGGCGGGCGCGGCGCGCATCGGCAAAGCCGCGCGTATGCTGCTGGGCGCAGAACCGGTAAAAGCCCGCGTCGGCCTATGCGGCTCGTTTCAGAAAACCTATCAAGGCCACGGCACCGATAAAGCGCTGATCGGCGGGATGCTCGGCATGGAGATCGACGATCCCCGGCTGAAGGACAGCCGGGCCATCGCGGACGCGGCGGGGTTTCAGGTGGATTTTTACAGCGTGGCCGTGAAAGGCGCACACCCCAACACCGTGCTCATCGACGTGAGCGACGATACGGGCCGCAGCGTCAACCTGCGGGCGACGTCCATCGGCGGCGGGGAAATCCGCATTCAGGCGGTGGACGGGCATGAAACGCGCATCACCGGTCATGTCAACACCTTCGTGATCCATTATCTGGATAAATACGGCATGATCGCCACCATCACGCGGCAGATCGCCGCCGCGCAGATCAACATCGCGGCCATGCTCGTTTCCCGCACCGCGGCGGGCGGCGACGCCATGGTAGCGCTGGAGATCGACGGCGAGGCGGACAAGGCGCTTGCCGATTCGCTGACAAAGCTTGATAACGTATACAGCGTGGCCTACCTCGCCTTTACGCACGGCCACGGGCAAGGATGATTTCGATGGATACCATTGCATCGCTTTTGGATACAGCCAAACAACACGGTTCGATTGCCAAAGCCGCCGCCGCATGGCAGGCAAAGGAAGCGCAGGCAAGCGAAACGGACGTGCGCCAAACCATGCGTGATCGGCTCGCCGTCATGAAAGAAAGCCTGCGCGAGGGCCTGAACCCTGATCTTCGCTCGGTCTCCGGCCGGGTTGGCGGCAACGCCGCCAAGCTGCATGCCGCGGCCGGCGCAAACGTGTACGGCATCGCGGCCAAGGCGAGCGCCTACGCGCTGGCGATCGCCGAAGACAACGCCTGCATGGGCAAGATCGTCGCCGCGCCTACGGCGGGAAGCTGCGGGATACTCCCCGGCGTGCTCATCGCCGCACAGGAAACCTTTTCCCTGTCCGATGAAGCCCTTATGGACGCCATGTTCACGGCGGCGGCCATCGGCCGCGTGATCGCCGTACAGGCCACCGTCAGCGGCGCCGAGGGCGGATGCCAGGCCGAGTGCGGCTCCGCCGCAGCCATGGCCGCCGCAGCCTTTGTGCAGTTAATGGGCGGCACGGACGAACAGGCCATCAGCTCCTGCGGGTTCGTGCTGATGAACTCCATGGGCCTCGCCTGCGATCCCGTGGACGGACTGGTGGAAATCCCCTGCGTGTACCGCAACTCCGCCGGAGCCGCCCTTGCCCTCAACGCCGCACAGATGGCGCTATCGGGCCTGGTTTGCCCGCTGGACGCCGACTGCCTCATCCTCGCCATGAAGGATGTCGGAAACTCCCTCCCCGCCTCGCTTCGCGAAACCGGCGAAGGCGGCTGCGCAGCTTGCGGCCGGTGGTCATCCGCTAGCGCTATTCCTGAAATATAAGAAGACGTATAAAAATGTCCAGCAAAGCCCTTCAGGTCTGCCCCTTTGACAGCATGCTGTATTTCTACGAACAGGTGCAGCAACCACGCAACGGGCCATGGCAGGATTACAATCTCCGTCCCTGTGGATCTGCGGAAATTCGGCCGGCCGAGCCAGCGGTTTGGCCTTTGCAATCTGACCGGTAACTATTGGTGCAGCATAACAACGAATAAGGATGAAACATTCGACGATACCCTCCGCAAGGTCGTCCGCCAGATGCAGGCGCAAAAAAACAGCACCGCGTGCCTGAAAGCGCCAATGCTGTTTCACATCATGTATCATACGCTTCCGTATGCCCTGGTGCGGAGGATTTTTTACAAGGCTTCCCCCATCCCCATTATATCCTACACCAATATCGGCGTTGTGGATGATCAGCAGCTGCGCTTGGGTTCGCACACCGCCCAAAACGCGCTGATCAGCACGGCGATCAAGCACGCGCCGTACTTTCATCTGACTGTTTGTTCGTATCGGGGGACCTGCATCCTGTCCAGCAGCCTGTACGGAACGGAAGACGACAAAAAGTTGATCCGGAAGTTTTTTAACGGAATGATCAACGAGCTGAGCGCTTTGTAAATACACAGCGCCTGTGCTGATACCTGGTATTCAACACCGACTTGCCTTAGCGAAACAGCAAGCTGCAATTTGCGCTCGAAGTCTTCCAAATTGCGGGAGATCATATACGGCTTCGTGCTGATGAACTCATAGGTTTTGCATGCTTTCGCCCGTTTCCTGGCTATATTTGCAACAAATCAACCATCGTCAAACCCGGACGTATGTTGTATACTGTATACAGTAGAATCTCCTTATGAGGTGAAACACCGCATGCAGTTTATTCAAAGTTTTTCATTGGTGCTATCTTCCCTGATCTTTCTCTACCTTGCCAATTATGCCTACGGTCACCGCAAAGCTCCGGGCGCGTTCCAGTTTTTTCTGATCATACTCGCTGCGATTGTCTGGAATTTAGGTTCGTTTTTCGAAATGTACGCACATACGCTACAGGATAAAATCTTTTGGCGGAACGTGCAGCAAATCGGCGCTTTCGGATTGCCGACGGGAACGCTGTTCTTTGCCGTGATCTACACCCGCCAAAACAGATGGGTCAAATACGTGGCTATTGCGGCGGTTCCGGAACTGCTGTCGGTGATGCTGATTTTTACCAACGAACTGCATAACCTGATGCGCTCGGGCTACACGCTGGAAGCTTCCGGGATTTACGGGCAGTCTCTGGTCGTGCATTCCACGACGCTCGGGTCAATCCTGGTGGCGTACAATTTCTCGCTGCCGCTTATCGCGATTGTACTGCTGCTGGTCTATGTGCGTAAAGTATCTCCCGGATTTCGAAAACAGGTTTACGCAATTGTTTTCAGTTTTGTATATACCTTTGCCGCCGCATGGATCAAAACCGCGGTTTTGGAACCGGCCGGCATCTACATCCATATCTCTGCGCTTTACGCGCCCGCCGCGATTGTGATGTTCTTTTCCGTTTTCAAGCACCGCACGCTCAGCCTGTCGCCAATCGCCCACGACAAGGTATTCGAGGTCATCAATCAGGGGATCCTCGTTCTGGACGACAGCGGTACGGTGCTGGATATCAACTCCCACGCGCTCAACACGCTGCGGGAGTATTTTCAGGTGGATAGCCCGCTTGGCAAAACGCTGAAGGAGTTCAACTTCCGCTATCCGTACATCAACGATTACGTCGGGCAAATGGACGAGCAGAAAACCGAAATCCATCTCCAGGTTGATGATAAAGACGCTTACATATCTTTGTTTTATTATCCGCTGTTTCAAAACAAGCATAAATATATCGGCTCCGTGATGATCATCAATAATGTGACCGTACAAAAGTTGTTCGAGCGTAACCTGAAGGAAAAAGCGGAAAAAGATTACCTGACGCGCATGTTCAACAAATTCGGATTCCAAAAAGCTCTGCAGAAATACCTGACCAACTGCAATCTACAGCGTTTTTCCGTGATGATGATTGATATCGATAATTTCAAACAGATTAACGATACATTCGGCCATGCTGCGGGTGACTCGGTACTGAGGAATTTCACGGGCATCGTCAACGGCATTATACGCACGGAAGACATTGCGGGAAGGCTCGGCGGGGACGAGTTTGTGATCGTCGTCCCCAGCATTTCCAAGGAAACGACGCTGCCGATCGCCGAAAGGATCCGGACAGCCGCCGCGTCCGCCAGGATAGAATTCAACCAGCAAATTATCCGGTACACAATCAGTACAGGTATCGCGGATAACAAGGATGCAAACCTTTCGTTTGATGACATCCTCAAACGCGCCGACACAGCCTTATATCAGGCAAAGCGAACGTCACGTAACTGCTCAGTGCTTTGTTCGGAAACAAGCGCCATGGCAACACAGCAATAACCCATTGACGTTGTTCGTAAAACAACGCTGCCACAAGGCGGGTGTGCGGTGTGCGAGCGAATTGGTTAACTACGATTTTCTCGCCCTGATTTCCTACAAATAAGTCTACCCCAACTAGCCCACACATATATTTATGTTTGTGAAGATTACTCTGATGATTAATGCTTAAATCAAAGGTTCTCTAAGTCTATTAACCCCTGCCTACCCTGCGCATGTTCTGTGGCGGGTTTATCCACCTTCACAATTACCCTGTCCGCGCCCGAAATTTCACTAAAAGCGCGGGCTATTTCGTTCATCGTACCCCGTTTACCAACTTCAAAGCCTGCTTTGAAGCGAAAAGAGCCGCGACGAAGCGGGGTGAGAGATGGCGTTTCTTTGAAAAAGAAACGTCGCCGCGAACTTAGCGAAGTCCGCGGCGACGTCTGGTGCGGGCAGGGGGACTTGAACCCCCATGCTGTTAAGCGAAGGATTTTAAGTCCTTTGTGTCTGCCATTCCACCATGCCCACACGCAGAGAAATCATACCACGGAACCCTTTCAGCGTCAATCTTTACGGACGCTGATTTTACGTCATGCAAGCGCATTCAGCTTGAATATGGCATGGGTTCATGATATCATGGAGACTGGGTGCAAATAGCATGCAAGCGGCTGAACGGGCCGGTGCGAAACGCACCCAATCCCACCAGAGGAGAACTGCCGTGCCGCAAGTAACGCAAAGGGTAGAACTGGTTCGTCACACCGTAGACGGGGAAGCGCTGATGGCGTTGGCCGCCAAGCTTTGTTACGCGGGCGGAGATCTGGACACGCTGCTGACGCGGATCGAACAAAACGATCAGCGTGCCTTTATTAAAAAGGTGCTCCAAATGGGCCATTTAAGCGTGATGGAACACATCTCCTTCACCTTTTTGATCGAAGGGGTCAGCCGGTCACTGCTGGCGCAGCTCACACGCCACCGCATCGCGAGTTTCAGCGTGCAGAGCCAGCGCTACGTCAGCTACGAAAAAGGCTTCGGCTATATTGTGCCGCCCGCCGTGGAGGCGCTGGGCGAGCAAGCCGTACAGGAATACGCCGAACAGATGGACCAGATGCTTTCCTGGTATCAGGACTGGCAAAAAAGGCTCGGCACCAACGAAGACGCCCGCTTTGTGCTTCCCAACGCCTGTGAAACCAGGCTTTTGATGACCATGAACGTACGCGAGCTCAAGCATTTCTTCGCGCTTCGCATGTGCAGGCGCGCCCAGTGGGAGATCCGCCAGATGGCGGAAACCATGTTTGCCCTCTGCTACATGGAAACCCCGGAACTTTTCGCGGACGCAGGCCCCGGCTGCCTGCGCGGCGCGTGTCCCGAAGGGGAAAAATCCTGCGGGCAGATGAACGAAGTCCGCATGGAACGCGAAGCGTTCCTCGCGGCGCACGAACAATCTAACGTATAAGCTTTTCAAAGCAAGGAAGGAACCTTATGGCATATTATTCCAAGGTCAGCGACAATAAAACGCGCGACCAGAAACGCCGCAGCGCCGAGCAGCGCGGCGGATTTGACGACGAAGGCACCCAGTACACGGGGGCGCGTAAAAAAAGAAGCGGCGCGCCCGCCCGGAAAACGAGCAATAAACCAGCAAGCGGCGAAGCCCGCTCCTACTCGCGTAAACCGGCGGACGGAGCCGCCCCCGGCAAACGCAGCTACGGCAAGCCGGCCGACGGCGCACCCGCGAGAAAACCCTACGGCAAGCCCGCAGCTGGAGAGAGCCGTTCCTATACGCGCAAACCGACGGACGGCAGCGCACCCGCAAAACGGAGTTACGGCAAAACCACCGATAGCGCGCCCGCGAAGCGCAGCTACGGAAAACCGTCAAATTCAAGCGAACCCCGGTTTATGACCGGTGCCGGACAAAGCAGCCGCACGCGCGGCGATCACATCACGCCGAAACCCTACGCCGAGCAGCGGCGCGAACAAAGGCCGGCAGTCAAACGGTTTGCGCCCGCACCGTATCGTCCCCAACCCGTCGCGGAAGAATCCGTGAACGAAAACCTCTTAAGCGGCCGCAACCCGATTCGCGAAGCGCTGAAAAGCGGACGCGACATTGAAAAGCTGATGGTCGCCAAAGGCGAATTAAGCGGCTCGGCCAAAGAGATCGTCGCCATGGCAAGGGAACAGCGCGTGCCCGTGCAGGAGGTGGACCGCGTCCGTCTGGACGCCATCACCCCGCACCATCAGGGTATGCTTGCCTTCGCCTCCGCATACAAATACCACAGCGTCGGTGAAATGCTGGCTCTGGCTAAATCCAAAAACGAGCATCCATTTCTGGTGATGCTGGACGGCGTTACCGATCCCCATAACCTGGGCGCGGTCATCCGCACCGCCGAATGCGCGGGAGCGCACGGCGTGATCGTGCAGGAGCGCCGGGCTGTGGGCCTGACCCCAGCCGCGGTCAAAGCCAGCGCGGGTGCGATCGAGCACATCATGGTCGCGCGGGTCGTCAACCTCGTTACAACGATTGAAATGCTGAAAAAACAGGGCGTCTGGGCATACGCCGCCGATATGAGCGGCGAGGATTACCTGTCGGTGGATTACTCCGGCGGCGCGGTGATCGTGATCGGCGCGGAGGGCGAAGGCGTCAGCCGCCTGGTGCTTGAAAAGTGCGACAAGACCGTCGCCCTGCCTATGCGCGGCCAAATCGGCAGCCTGAACGCGTCCGTCGCGGCGGGCATCCTGCTCTACGCCGTGCTGCGTTCACGCTGATCGATGAACCCTCTGCTCTTTGTTGACGGCTATAACGTAATCGGGGCCTGGAAGGCCCTGGAGAAAGACCCGATGCCCATCGACCAGGCGCGCGACAGGCTTTCGGAACTGCTGGAAGATTACGCGGGTTATACAGCCCAGGACGTGGTTTTGGTCTTTGACGGCCATCAGGGCAGCCGCCCGACCACCAGCATCGAGCACCGGCACATGCTGACCGTCATTTATACCAAACACGGCCAAACCGCGGACCAGTACATCGAGAAAGCCTGCGGGAAGACGCCTTCCTGGCGGGAAGTGCGCGTAGCCACCAGCGACCACCTGGAGCAAACCATGATCCTGGGGCGGGGCGCCACGCGCCTTTCATCCCGCGAACTGTGGCTGGAGCTCGCGGATGAAAAGAGCAGACAGCGATCCAAGCACGTCACCCGGCAGCCGGCCGACAGAACCCCGCTTTTCAGCGCCCTGAGCGACGAGCAGAAGCAAGCGCTGGAAGCCATACGCCGCCAGAAGTAACAGAACAAGGCAGGAAGCAGACCATGACCATGAACCCCCGGGAAACCCAAACCACAGAAGCCACCGTTCCCATCCCGCCCGAGGAACAGCCGGAACTCAGCTGGGATGAAACACTGCGCATGCGCTTTGGGAACAAGACCGACGAGGAGATCGTCGATATGGCGCAGAAGGGCGACCGGGTGGCGCTGGAGTATTTGCTGAGTAAATATAAAAACTTCGTCCGTTCCAAGGCCCGCAGCTATTTCCTGATCGGCGCAGACCACGAGGACATCGTACAGGAAGGCATGATCGGGCTGTTCAAATCCATCCGAGATTATCAGCTGGAGCGCCTGTCCAGCTTCCGCGCGTTTGCGGAGCTGTGCATTACACGCCAGATCATCACCGCGATTAAAACCGCGACGCGCCAAAAGCACCTCCCCCTCAACAGCTACGTGAGCCTGAACAAGCCCATTTACGACGAGGAGAGCGACCGTACGCTCATGGACGTGATCGTGGAAGGCCACGCGCAAAACCCCGAGGAGCTGATCATCGGGCGCGAGGATATCCTCTCCATCCGCGACCAGGTGGGCACGGTGCTAAGCTCGCTGGAGCAAAACGTGCTTTCAGCCTATCTGGACGGCAAAAGCTACCAGGAGATTGCCGATAAGCTGGGGAGGCACGTGAAATCCATCGACAACGCCCTCCAGCGCGTCAAGCGCAAGCTGGAAAAATATTTGCAGGAAATGCGCCTGCACGACGAAGACTGATCGTTTCTCATATTTCTCCCGAGGAGGTGCGCCGCTTTGCCCGATGAACTTTATGAGATCATTGCGTTGGCGGCGCGCTATTGGTTTTTGCTGCTAATGGTGCTGATCGCCTGGCGCAGCTACCGCTGGTATGCAAAGGACCGCAAAAAGTTCAAACGCAGGCTGCGGCTTCTGCCAGACGCCGGATATATCGGCGAGCTGGTGGTAGTCCAGGGCGACGAGTTCGTCTCCCGGGGCACCTGCCTGCCGGTCAGCCGCGAGGGAGTGCTTGGGTTCCTGCGCTCCAACGACGTTTGTCTTCCGGCGGGCGGCGTCGCCAATCGGCATTTTTGGTACTCCTTTGACGACGCGGACGGCCTGCTCGTGGAACCTCTGCGCGGCCGCATGGTCATGGCCGACGGCAGGGAACTGATCGGCAAGCGGATGCGCGCGTTTCTTTCCCACGGCTCCACGCTGGAAGTCGGCGAGGTGAAGATGAGGCTGAGGATGTTCTCGGGCTTTGAGTACGCGGGCGAGCTCGGCGCGCAACGCATGCCGCTGGACGAAGCCGACAAACTGCCCGAGGAACTTGCGGGCGCCCCGCCCAACGATCCCGTGCGCCGTATGCACGAAATCGCCGCATGGCAGACCATGACGGACGATGAATTCGAAGATCAGGAGCTCTATCCCCCGGAAATGGACGACGAAGAGGACATAGACGGCGAATATCTGCCTCCGGCAGACGATTCCGGTCCGGATTCCTACGAACTGCAGGACGGCTCCCAGATGTTCTATCCCCCCGTCACGGACGACGAGGACACGATGGAAAAAGAAGAGTACGTCGGCGAGGACGAGGCTGAAACCGCAAAGCGCGTTCTGTGGGATAAGCTGTTCAGGGGAGGGAAAAAGCCGTGAGCCGTTCCTCCCGTTTCCGCCAAAGCCTGCGCGGCAAGCCGGACCGCAAACTGGTTTCGGCCATCATGCTGTTTTTCTTCAGCGCATTTTTGCTGATCGCATTCAAGGGCGAGCTGCACTGGCAGGGCTTCGTGCTGGCAGCGGTCGTTCCGCTTTTAATCTACATCGCCACCATGTGGCTCCCCCGCTTTTTCCCGGCGGACAAGCTGCTCTTGTCCATCGCCAACTTCCTGTGCGCGCTGGGCGTGTTGGTGCTGTATTCCACCGACCTGATCAAGGGCACGAACTACGGCATGCAGCAGGCCGTGTACTACGGCGCGGGGATCGTCGTGATGCTTTTCTGCATCCTGCTGGTAAGGTATATCCGCTATTGGCGGGTGTTCATTTATATCATCGCCGTGTGCGCTCTGGGGCTGATCGCCCTGCCGCTGGTCTTCGGAACGGAAATCTACGGCGCGACCAACTGGATCCTTATCTCGGGCATCAGCCTGCAGCCCAGCGAGCTCGTCAAGCTCGCGCTGCTGCTGGTGCTGAGCTATTACATGAGCCGCAGGCGTTTCTGGCCCTGGCTTTTGTTCGCGGTCGTCTGCATGGGCATCCTTATGTTCCAGGCCGACCTTGGCACGGCGCTGATCTACTATATGACCGCGCTGCTTTTATACTACGCGTCCACCGGCAACCTATGGATGACCGGGGCGGGGCTGTTGGGCGGGGCCGCGTCGGCGGTATTCGGCTATACGCAGTTCGCCCACGTCAAACGCCGTATTGCCGTATGGCGCAACCCGTGGATGGATTTTGAAAACACGGGCTACCAGATCGTCCAAATCCTTATGGCTATCGCGTCCGGCGGATTGTTCGGTATGGGGCTTGGGCTTGGCTATCCCACGATCATCCCGGTCTACCATACCGACGCGATTTTCGCGGTGATCTGCGAGCAGTTCGGCATCATCTTCGGCGTGCTGGTGCTCGTGATGTACGCGATTTTAATCCTGCGCGGCGCGTTTATCGCCCGCAGCGCCCGGCGCAGCTTCCACGCCCTGCTGGCCATGGGCGTGACCGTCATGCTCGGCCTGCAAACCTTCGTGATCATCGGCGGCGTATTAAAGCTCATCCCGCTGACCGGCGTTACCATGCCGTTCGTCAGCTACGGCGGTACGTCGCTGGTCAGCTGCATGGGGCTGATCGGGCTTTTGCAGGGCGTGGCCACCGTAAACCAGGACGATCTGACCTACGATTACGAGGTCAGCCGCAACCGCGCCGACGAGGAAACGCTCCCATTCGCCAATCCTGAATAGCAAGGAGATCCGCATGAAACCGCTGCATACCCGTTTTCGACTGGTCACGCTGATCCTGATCGGCCTTTTGCTGCTGGCAGGTTTATACGGCGTGTATTCGATTACGGTGTACGGCAACCGCTGGTTTGCGTCCTCGCGCAATCTGCGCTACCGCGAGGCGAAAAACGAGGTGATCGCGGGCGATATCATCGACCGCAACGGCGTGGTGCTTGCCACCACCGATGAGGACGGCGACCGCGTATACCAGGCGGACCTGGAAGCGCGCGAAGCGGTGGTGCACCTGATCGGCGACAGGGACGGCAACGTGGCAAACGGCGTGGATTCCTTCGACGCCAACTATTTGCTCGGCTTTGAGACCACCCTGCCGGAACGCGTGCTTTCGCTCATCCAGGGCGAGCAGCGGCGGGGTGACAACGTAACGGTGACGGTGGATTCCAAACTGCAAACCGTGATCGTGCGCGCGTTCAACACCCATGCGCGCACCAAGGATAAAAGCGGCGCCGCCGTGGTGATCAACTACAAAACCGGCGAGCTCATCTCCCTGGTCAGCATTCCGGTGTTCGACCCGATCAACATTACCGATGAAACCAAGGCAGACGAGCGCCATCCCTTCTGGAACCGCGCCGTGCAGTCCACCCTGCCCCCCGGTTCGACGTTTAAAATCATCACGGCGTCGTCCGCGCTTGAGAATTTGGACGATATCGAAAACCGGATTTTTACCTGCACTGGCGCTACGCAGGTGCAGGGCGCAACCATCACCGATTACGGCAAACGCCCAGCACGGGCAACTGAAACTGTCCAAGGCGTTCCGGGTAAGCTGCAATAACACCTTTGCCCAGATCGCGCTTTTACTTGGCGATAACGCCCTGCGTAGAACCGCCGAAAGCTTCGGCTTTAACGACAATTTCCTCTTCCGCGATATCGTGGTGGAAAATTCCACATACCCCACCGAAAACCGCACGCTGGTGGAACTTGCCTGGAGCGGCGACGGGCAAAGCCAGATTACCGCGACGCCCCTGCACATGTGCATGGTGGCGGCGGCTATTGCCAACAAGGGCGTGATGATGGAACCCCGCCTCTTGTATAAAGTGGAAAGCCCGACGGGCCTGACACGGCTGCGGCTGACGCCCAAGGTGTACCGCCGCGCCGTCAGCGAGGAGATTGCCGCGACCATAAAAACCTACATGCTCGATACCGTGGCGCGCGGCACGGCTACGGCCGCCCAGGTGGACGGGCTTTCCATCGCGGGTAAAACCGGCAGCGCCGAAAGCTCGCTGGACGGCAGGGACGTAACCCACGCGTGGTTTGTGGGCTTTATCGACGACGCCTGCTACCCCTACGCGGTTTGCGTATTTGTGGAAGAGGGCACCAGCGGCGGCGGCGCGGCGGCGCCCATCGCCCAAGCCATCTTCCGGTATATCCAGACGTATTTCCCATTCCAGTAAAAGGAGCGTATCATGTGGAGTGACTTACTGTTTTCCCTCAACACCGTCGTACCCATCATCCTGATCATTGCGGTTGGCTTGATCGCCCGTATCCTCGGCCTGATTGGCCCGGAGGGCATCAAGCAGGGCAACCGCCTGGTTTTTTATATCTTTCTGCCGCTTTTGCTGTTTACCAATACCAAAGCTTCGCAGATCGATCTCGCCGTAGACCTCGTCCCCATCCTCTATGCGGTCATTACGGTGATTTTGTGTTTTCTATTCCTGTTTTTATTGATTCCCCGGATTGTGAAAGACCGTAACTATGTCGGCGTCGTGATTCAGGGCATCGGGCGGGCCAACTACGCCATTTACGGCATCCCGCTGGTGATGATGATCTATCCGGGCGGCGATATTTCCATCGCGGCGGTCATCGTGATCTGCGTGATCCCGATTTTCAATATCCTGTCCACCATTGCGCTCATACTGTATGGCAGCGGAAAGACGAGCGTCTGGAAGATCATTAAAGGCATACTCACTAATCCGCTGATCGTCGGCACGGTGCTCGGGCTTTTGTTTTTACTGCTCAAAATCAAACTGCCCGCGATTTTAGAAATCCCCATCGAAAAGCTCGGCAGTATAGCGACCCCGTTCGCGCTGTTCCTGCTGGGTACGAATATTGACTTTACCAAGGCGAAAACCAATCTGAAACTCCTGACCTGGTCGGTGCTCGCACGGCTCATTATTTTCCCGGTTATTTTTCTGGGGATTGCGGTTTTGATCGGGATCCGCGACGTGAATCTCGCCGCGCTGATCGCGCTGTATGCCTCTCCCACCGCCGTGTCGAGTTTCCCGATGGCGCAACAGCTTGGCGGCGACGTGGATTTCGCGGCCCAGCAGGTGATCTTCACCACGGCATTTTCGGGGTTGACGATTTTCTTTTTCCTGTTCATACTCAAGACTATGGGTTTTTTAGCATAGCCAACAGAAAGGCGGAACAACGATGAACCAATTGGATGCAAAGATCGGCCGTCAAATCACCGCACTTTACGGAGACCGGAACGGTGAACCGCAAAAACAGCTGGAGCGGTTTGAACGCTTGCTCGCGCGGCATCAGGCGCTGGTGAAAGAGGAGAAGCCGGCGCTGTTTGTCAGCGCGCCCGGGCGGATTGAAATCTGCGGAAACCACACCGATCACAATCGCGGCAAGGTGCTCGCGGCGGCTGTGAGCCTGGATACGCTGGCCTGCGTGAGCCCGCGTGACGATTTGCGCATCACCGTAGCCAGCGAAGGGCATAGCCCCATCGATGTAAACCTGGAAACCCTCGCGCCCGAGGATGCGGAAAAGGGTACGGCGGCAGCGCTGGTGCGCGGGGTTGCGCATTGGCTGTCCGAACACGGCTACAAGCTGGGCGGGTTCGACGCGGCGACGACCTCCACGGTGCTCCCCGGCAGCGGCCTGAGCTCATCGGCTGCGTTCGAGGTGCTGATCTGCGCCATCTTCGGCGCGCTGTATAACGAAAACCGCATCAACGCCGTCGAGCGCGCGCAATGCGCCCAGTATGCCGAAAACGTGTACTTCGGCAAGCCCAGCGGCCTGATGGACCAGATGGCCTCCAGCCAGGGCGGCATGATCACGATTGATTTTGAGACCGACGAACCGAAAATCGAGGCCATTTCTTACGACTTTACCGCCAAGGGCTATGCCGTCGTCATCGTCAATTCCGGCGGAAGCCACGACGACCTGACGCCGAGCTACGCGGCCATCCCCCGGGAGATGCGCATGGTCGCCGGGTACTTTGGCAAAACAGTGCTGAGGGAGGTCCCTGCCGATACGTTCTTCCGCGCCATCCCCGCGCTGCGCAAGGCGCTTCCGGCGGACGTCCGCGACCGCGCCATCCTGCGCGCGCAGCATTTTTACGATGAAAACGAACGCGTGGAACGCATCGCGGACGCACTGCGCCACGACGACCTTCCCGCGTTTCTGGACGGGATTATCGCATCCGGGCGCAGCAGCGCGCTATACCTGCAAAACACCTACGCGACCCCGGACCGGCAGGAGATGATGCTTGCGCTGATGGTTGCCGAAACGCTGCTAAAAGGCAAAGGCGCGTGGCGCGTGCACGGCGGCGGGTTCGCGGGAACGACACTGAACTTCGTGCCACTGAACATGCTCGAAAATTTTGTGGACGAAATGGAAGCGATATTCGGCAAAGGCGCGGCCGCCGTGATGAACGTCCGTCCGCAGGGCCCGGTAGTCATCGCTTAGGCAACCAGTAAAATCTTCGTAAACAAAAAAGCGGCTTCTATGAAAGAAGCCTCTTTTGATTTATCCCCGGGGCGGGAGATGCGCCTCTAGAGACCTTCACGTTTTAAGCACATCCAAAGCATCGGGTCGCTTCCCTGCAGCTTTGCCAGGGCTTCGGCGTAAAAATAATCCCCGTATACGATATTGACATGCGTACCCGCGCCTTCGTCACGGTAGGCCGCGGTGCACTTTTGCAGCACGCCGGCCGTTTTGTCCGTATAATCGGCACACAGCGAGTCCAGCGCTTTGAGCATCGTCATCGCGGCGTTCAGGTAGTCCTCTTTGCGTTTAACCTGCGGCATACGGCTGAGTTCAATCAGCGCGCAAGCGGCGCAGGCGGCGGCGATGTTGTCGATACGGTATTCGTCCTTCGGCTGGCGGAAATCGCAGTCGGTCAGCCCGTCGGGGCGGATGTTCTCAATGAAATAATCCGCGATTTTACAAGCGGCGTTCAGATACCGGTCGTGCTGCGTGCTCATGAAGCTCAGCGCATAGCCGTACATCGCCCAAGCCTGCCCGCGGCTCCAGCTGGATCCTTCGGCATAGCCCTGCCCGGCGGGCTTTTCAAGCGCTTTGCCGGTGTTTGGATCAAAAATCACGATATGGTTGCAGCTGCCGTCCTCCCGCACGAACTCCCGCAGCGCCGTATCGGCGTGCCTGACGGCGATTTGGTAGTACCGCGGGTCCTTGGTTTCGCGGCTCGCCCAGAACAAAAGGCTTAAATTCATCATGCTGTCGATGATCGCCCAGCCCGCCTTGTCCTCGTTCCAGGCGCGGATATAGCCGCCCGCCAGGTTGAAGCGCCCCGCGAGGATCGTGGCGGCATGCAGCAGATTGCGTTTGGAATCCCTGTCGCCGTTCAGCATCCAGTTTGCGCCGCAAGACAGTAAATACATGAACCCTACGTCGTGGTACAGGCGCTTGAAATAGCACAGTTCTTTGGTCAGCCGCGCCTCTACGCGCTGCGCTTCCGAACGGAATATATCCTTGCCGGTTGCCGCGTGCAGCTGCCACATCAGCCCCGGCCAGAAGCCGCCCGTCCACCACGCGTCTCCGATATACGGCGATCCGGACCAGCGCTCTCCCTCGCTTTGATAGGGTATAAGATCCTGCCGGGCCGCCAGCGCGGCGGACCGTTCGTACTTCTGCGCTAATTTCAAAAAGGTAGCCTGTGCCCAGTTACGCAAGTTCCAAAACCTCCTCGGGTATTGTTTGCCAAAGCGCGGGGCCGCCTTCCGCCGTACCCAGCACGGCGCAGGAAAGCACATGCTCTCCGGGCGCAAGCACCGCGGTCAGCGTAGGCAGCAGCGTGCGCGGCGCCATCAGGTTGGTGTTGGGTTCCGGCCTTACGATGACGGCGGATCGGTACCCCGACAACGCTTTGATCCCGCTGACGCCCCAGGGCGCAATCACCGCAGCGCCCCGATCGTCCTCTTGCGGGGTTGCCGTTCCGTCCCCGTCCAGCGCGATGGCGAACCCGCCCTCCGCGATCGTGATTTCCACATCGGTAGTGATGCGGTGCCTGCGGACATGCCATGCGCCAACCGGAATCAACTCCGTTTCGATCGTCACCTGCGGAATGGGTTTCCACGTCGCCGTAACCCGGTCTTCGCCGATGAAAAAGCGCTCGCAGCCGTAGCGCGGATGATAGTATACGCCGTCCAGGCTGATCGCCAGCATGCTGTCAAACGCCCCGGCGTCCAGCTTCAGCCGCGATTTGGATACGCTGAATCCGAAGACCGTGGAATAGGCGAATTTTTCATACTTGGCTTCGGCGTGGGTGTGCTCCGGGCAATGCCCGCCCGCTTGATAGGCAACAACCTGTTTCTCGCCGTCCGTACGCACGATCAGCTGCCTTGCGTGTTCCTGCCGGCTTACCCGCGGAAGCTCCGGCGCTTTTTCCTCCGCCTGCCAGAACGGGTGATCCTCCGGCATCGCCAGACACAGGAAAGCCTTCATGCTCCAGTAGGGCGATCCGGGCGCGTTGTACCCCTCCGCCATGTGGAGGTTGGGGTAATGATAGCCGATGGTCAGCACGCCGTCGCGCGTGAAGATGGGCTGTTTAAACCAATTGCGCAGGTTTTGCAACAGCAGGTGCTTCATCTCACCGTAGCCGATGGCCTCCGCCTCCGCGCCGGCGTAGGCCTGCGCGGCAAAGAACGCGCTCTGCGCAAAGCGGTAGGTGAGGCTGCGGCCGTAGGGTATCGCTTCCCCATGTTGATCAAACAAGCACGCGAAATCCGGCGCGAACAGCTTTCCACGCCGCAAAAGCTCCTCGGCGTTTTGGCTCTGCGGACGCAGCTTTGCGTATAAAAGCCCGTAGTAGTGGAATGCCCACGGGATGTAGTAGTCCCGCTGATCCATATAATCGTAGTACCAGCCGTCGCCTTCGTAGTGCTCGTCGATCAGCTTAAAATCCTCCGCGATCTGCCCCTGATCAAACTCAAGGTCGCAGGTCTCGAAGCCGAGGTTGACCAGAATGCGGAAAAAGACCCAGTTATTCTTCGGCAACGTATGCCGGTTGATCTGATCCAGCCAGCGGTACAGGTTGCCCTGTACCTCCTTTGGGTGTTCAAAGAAGAAGCGCTGCGGGATCATCGCCATGCCCATGCCGAAAACCGCCATCTCCACCAGGCGCTGATCACAGTTCTCCACGTCGCCCCAGTATTCGGGGTGGCCGGGGTCCGTTCCTGTGGCTATACCCTCTTTCCAGAGTTCCCAAAGCGGCAGCACGGCCGTACTTCCGCCCGCCAGCAGCGGAATTATAGACCACAGCGGGCGCGCAAACGCCTCCATCTCTGCGATAAATGGCGGATACACCGCGCCGGTATCGCCGGCATGGATGCGCGCACAGCCCGGGGACAGCAACGGCGTCAACGGTTTTAATAGGTCCAGCGCCGCCTGCTCCACGTCCGCCCGGGTGCGCAGCGGGTTTCGATTAACGGATCCGATCATCGGATGATTCCTCTCTTTGACTGGTTTGCGTATTTACCCCTTGATACCCGAGGTCGCAATACCTTCGATAAAATAGCGCTGCATGAACAAAAACACGATTGCGACCGGAATCAGCGAACACAATGAAGCCGCCATGATAAGGTGGTAATCGCTGGTGTATTCCTGGATGAAGCGTCTGAGACCGACCTGGATGGTTTTTACCGCATCGCTGCGCAGATAGATCAGCGGGCCCATGAAGTCGTTCCAGGTCCCCACAAACGTAAAGATGGTCAGCGTCGCGATGGCGGGCTTTGAAAGCGGCAGCATGATTTTGGCCCATATACCGTACTCGCTCAGCCCGTCGATGCGCGCCGCCTCGCACAGTTCCGACGGTATCCCCAGGAAGAACTGGCGCATCAGGAATACGCCGAACGCCGAAAAGCTTTGCAGCACGAACAGCGCCCACAGCGAATCATACAGCCCCATATAGCGCATCATGATGAACTGCGGCAGCATGTACATCTGCCAGGGGATGGCGATGGTGCCGATGTAGCACAGGAACAGAACGTCGCGGCCCTTGAAGTTGAGCTTGGCAAAGGCATAGGCGGCAAAGCTGGACGTTAAAAGCTGCATCGCCGTCACGCCGATGGATAAAAGCGCCGTATTTTTGAAATAAACGAGCAGCGGCACGCGCCGCCAGATCTGCACGTAGTTTTCCCAGTGCCTGACCGCGGGAATCCACTCGATCGGGTAGCGGAACACGTCCTTATCCAGTTTCAGGGAGGAAGAGAGCATCCACACAAACGGCAGGAGCGCCAGTACCGTAAACAGCAGCAGAAATACGATGATCAGCGCTTTGACGATGATTCTCCGGATCGTTTTTTGCACCGGCTGCGGCTTGAAAGCTATCGAGGTCATGTTGTCTTCCTCCTTTCTAGAAATAATTAACCCATTTCTTTTCGACGCGGAATTGCAGGATGGTTACGATCAGCACGACTGCAAACAGTACCATCGCCACGGCGCTCGCCACGCCGTACTTGATCTGGTTGAAGCTCAAATCAAAGATATAGTTGACCAGCATCTTCGTCGCACGCCCCGGCCCGCTGTCCGTCATCAGGATGACGGTATCGAACACCTTGAAGCATGCGATGGTCGTCATGATGGACACAAAAAACGTCGTCGGCGTGAGCATCGGCAGGGTGATCTTGCGGAACTTCTGCCATGCGTTGGCCCCGTCCACCGTCGCCGCTTCGTAAAGCTCGCCGGGGATGTTCTGCAGCCCCGCGATGTAAAGCACCATATAGTAGCCGGCATAACGCCAGACGGCCACGATGATCAGCGCCCACATCGCAAGCGTTCTGCTCTGCGTCCAAGATTTGGTCATGTTGAAGCCGATGGAATTTAAAAAGCTGTTGACGATGCCGTATTTCATCAGCAGGTAATTCCAGCAGGTGCAGACCGCGACGATGGACGCCACGTACGGAAAGAAGAAGATAAACCGAAATACACTTGCGGCCTTGACGGCTTTGTTTAAAAGCAGCGCAAACGCAAGAGAAAATACAATCGTCAGCGGCACGGTCGCCAAGGTGTAAAAGACCGTGTTCTTCAGCGTGATCCCGAGATCGGATCTGGTAAAGCTGAAGTTTTTAAAGATGGTCGCGAAGTTATCAAACCCCGCCCATTTCATATTTTCCAGCACCCCGCCGTTCCAGGTGAGAAAGGAAAGGCCCACCGTGAACAGAATCGGAAGCATGGTAATGATCAGAAAGCCCAAAAAGTTTGGCGCGAGAAAGGAATAGGCGATCAGCGTATTCTTGCGCTGCAGCCTGCTTTTTTTCCTACGGGGAAGCGTGCGAGTGTCCTGAGCCACGGAATCAAGACCCCCTTTGTTTTGATAAAAACGGGGAGGAGAAATCCTCCTCCCCGTGCGCTTGATAGTCGGGAGCGGTTATTCGCCAATCACTTCGGCGGCGCGCTCGTTCATCATGGCGATGCCTTCGTCGATGGTGGACTCACGGCTCATGATGGCGGTGTGTTCCTCGTTGACGATGGTCTGCAGCTGCGGTACCAGAAGTCCCGGAGGCCATTCCAGGCTCACGCTGCTGGGAACCAGCGCGTCCAGGGCGCCGGCATCGGCCGGGAAGCCTTCCACGGACGAGAACGCGGCGGCAACGGCATCGGAGACATACGCGGGGCGCGTGCCGACGGCTGCGATCGCCTTGGCGCCTTCTTCGCCGCAGACCCACTTGGTGAAGGTCCAGGCGTCGTCGGGGTTGGCGGCATTCTTGGAGATGGAGATGGCGGTCATGTTGCCAAACGAAGATTTGGCGGGCACGCCTTCCATGTGCGGTACGGAGGTGAAGCTAAAGTCAAAATCAAAGGTTCCGGCGGCTTTTTCCTTGATCAGGGTGCCGATGAACCAGGAGCCCATGGGCAGCATCGCGATATTGCCCTGGTAGAAGGCGGCGGAATAGTGCATGCCCGAAGCCTTGACTTCGCCGTATTCCATGCAAACTCCTTCGTCTTCCAGCGCGTGGTTGAGCTCGTAGAAGTATTTCAGCGGATCGTAGTTGCCGTCGGCCAGGGTGTAATCCACACCGCAGACCGCCCAGTTGACGACCGCGCTGAGCCAGGTGTGATAGTGCGTGCCGTAGATTTTGTCAATGCCTTCGCCGCTGGTCATCTGGCGGGCGAGGTCGGCGTACTCTTCCCAAGTCATATCGCCCGTGGGATAGGCAACGCCGGCATTGTCAAACAGGGTCTTGTTGTAGTACAGCACCCAGAAGTCCGAACGGAACGGCAAAGCGTTCAGGGAACCGTCGGCCACGCGGCAGACTTCGTCCATGCCCGCAAACCCGGCCAGATCGTATCCGTCGGCCGCGACCATGTCGTCCAGCGTAACCAGGAAACCCTGATCGGTCCAATTCTGAAGATCTTTAATCTCTTTGATAATGAATACGTCGGTCTGATCGCCCGCGGACAGCATGGAGGTTGCCAGCGTGGCATACTCCTGCGACGCCAGGTCTACCCATTCGATCTCGATGTCGGGATACGCGGCCTCAAAGCCGGCCTTGATGGCTTCGTGATAGTTCGCGGCCGAGCCGAAAACATCCCAAGAAGCGACTTTGATGACGCGCTTGTCGGCGGCTACCGCCACAACGGTGGGCAGGAGCGCGACCAGCAACATCATTGCCAGTACCAGTGCAACGATTTTTTTCATTTGTCGAAATCCTCCTTCATTTTGGCGAAATTATGGAACTTGTTCCAATTCTAAGCCATTATTTTTCAAGTATCCCATATTAGCGCCTTGTTTAATGTCAATATAGCATATCATTCGACCAGTGTCAACAAATATGCCGTTCACACATCCTAATTATTGTAATTTTTGTGGAACTTGTTCCAATTTCTTCTTGCACAATGATACCGCTACGATATATAATAAAACTGCCGCGAAGTTTTACCGCGGACGAAAGGAAACCGCCGATGACGAAGAAGATGACCATCTACGATATCGCTCGGGAGGCAAACGTCGCGCCGTCCACGGTTTCGCGCGTTCTGTCCGGGCATAAAAACGTGAGTGCCAAGACCCGCGCCAAGGTGGAAGCCATCGCCCGTGCAAACAATTTTTCCACCTTGCAAAACCTGCGCCAGCAGGTATCCCTGGCGCAGCAGACCTTTGCCGTCATTATCCCCGAGACGCGCGACCAGTACTGGGGCCGCATCCTGTCGGCCGCCAACCGGGAAGCCAAGCGCCTGGGATACCAGACGATGCTGTTTCAACTGCTGGACGGCGAGGACTACGACATGCGCGAAATCGCCCGGCGCATCATCCACTGGCATCTGCGCGGAGCGCTGTACATCGGCAGCGTCCAGGAAGCCGGCAGGCCCGATCTGCCCGTGGCGCTCAACCGGCTGATTGAGCATATGCCGCTGGTTGCCATTTCGCCGCCGCTTGAAAACGTTAACTGCACCTTTTTGCATAACGATCTGGAAACGGCAATGTTTCAGGCCGTGCAGCACCTGCACATGCTGGGGCACAACCGCGTCGCCTTCATCGGCGGCAACCAGACGCTGGCGGCCTCCGGCGCGCGGGCGCGCGGCTATCTGCGCGCGGTTGAGGAGTTCGGGCTGGTCAAGGACGACGCGTACCACGGCGCGGCGGGCTTTACCGCGGAAACCGGCGAGATCGCCGTACTGCGGATGCTGACGACCATCCCCCGCCGCCGCTGGCCGACCGCAATCGTCGCCTTCAGCGACCTGGTCGCCGTCGGCGCCATCCACCAGCTGCATTCCATGAACCTGAAGCTGCCCGAAGACATGGCATTGATCGGCTGCGACAACACCTATTTCAGCCCCCATACCCTGCCGCCGCTGACGACTATCGACCTGTTTTCCGAGGAACGGGCGCGCACGGCGATCGCGGAGCTCGTATCAAGCTCCGAAAACCTGAAAGCGCCGGTAACGCTCGTGCGTGCGCCCGCACTGATTATACGCGAAAGCTGCGGCGCCAAGCTGGGCTACCGCAAGCTGGATTGAGACAGCTGGTTTTAGTCTTCTTTCGGGGTTAACCCGTCTTTGCCGGAGCCGAGTCTCTTTTTATAAAAATCGATGATTCTGTCTTTATAAATGATCCCCAGTATGCCAAGCACCGCCGTGATCGAAAAGATCAGAATGGTCACCGGCCAGTTGTTGCGAAGCAGCGACGACCCGATGAACGTGGAGGACACGATCGACGGAATGCGCGCGAAGGTTGAAATCAGCAAAAACTGCGCAAGCTTCATCGGCGTCGTTCCGGCGACGTAGGTGAGCATATCCTTGGGCGTTCCCGGCAGCAGAAACAGGATGAATACGACGATTTCAAGCTTCCGGGCGTCCTTGAGATAGGCATATTTTTCCAGGTTGTCCTTGGAAAAAAATCGCTGCGTAAATTTCGCGCCCAGCTTTTTGGATAAGAGGAAGATGCCGCTGGAGGCAATCACGCAGCCGATCACGCACAAGAGCAGCCCGCCGAACCCGCCGTACATAACGCCCGCCAGAATTTCGACAATTTCGCCGGGGATGAAGGCGATGACGATCTGTACGATCTGGATCGCGACCATGACCAGATAGCCGAGCGCGCCAAGCGACGTCACCCACGCCTTGAACTTTGCCCGCGTGACCGGATCGGCCAGCTGACGGATGTAAGGCATGAGCAAAATTGTCGCGGTGATCATCAGCGCCAGCAGCGCGGCTATGATCAGCGCGAACTTAACAATCTGTTTTTTGGACGGTCGTTTCTCCATGTTTCCCGGGCTCGCCGGTTTCCTTCCCTAAATGAAGCGGAAACCCTTTCGCCTTGTGGTGAAAGGGTCTCCGCGGTCATACAGTTTATTCCTGTTCTTCGCCTTCGTCCAGGATGTTCTTGCCGCAGGCCGGGCAGAGCACGTCACCGTCGCGGCCGATATCGCCCGCTTTGAGGATAAACTCCTCGCCGCAGTGCGGGCAGTTGACCTCGACTTCGTCATCCTCGTCGAGCTCTTCCATATCCTCGTCGTACTCTTCGTCGTCTTCAAACAGAAGATCTTCCACCTCGGACAAATCCTCGTCCATCGAGGCGACGTATTCGTCCAGTTCGTCCACGTCCTGGTCCAGCTCCTGCAGTTTCGCGGCAACGTCTTCCATGACGGAAAGCATTTCAAGCAGCAGCTTGTTCTCGGCCTTTTCCTTGTCGATGTCCATGCCGTCGGCCAGGCCCCGCAGATAGGATGTGCGGATGGTGATCGGTTTCATAAGCTCCCCCTTCCCCCGCCGTGTCCGGCGGGCATCCAGGCGTGATGGTGATAGGTTATCAGTCAGCAGCGTTCCATGTACTCGCCCACGCGGGTATCCACGCGGATGCGGTCGCCTGTGTTGATAAACAGCGGCACCTGCACCGTAAACCCGGTTTCCAGCGTCGCGGGCTTATAGGTATTGCTAGCCGTATCGCCCTTGAAGCCGGGCTCGGTATCGGTAACCTCTAGTTCCACAAAGTTGGGAGGCTGTACGCTGAACGCCGAACCCTTGAAAAAGCGCATCGTTACGTTACTGCCTTCCTTTACGAAGGGAATGGCGTCCTCCACCTGATCTTTGTTCAGGGGCATCTGCTCGTAGGTCTCCAGATCCATGAAATAGTACAGGTCGCCGTCGTTGTAGACGTACTGCATTTCCTTGGTTTCCACGATGGCGCGGGGCATTTTGTCCGTCGGGTTGAAGCTGCGCTCCACCACCGCTCCGGTCATGATATTTTTGATCTTCGTGCGAACGAACGCCGCGCCCTTGCCCGGCTTCACATGCTGGAAATCCACGATGGTCCATACACCGCCGTCCCATTCGATGGTGATGCCTTTTCTGAATTCTCCCGCTGTCATCATACTGTTTTCCTCCGATTCAATTTGTACTTTATAAAATGATCAGTTCCCGGGTTGCCGTCACCAGCGAGCGGCAGCCGTCCGCCTCGACGACGACCGTGTTTTCGATGCGCACGCCGCCGATGCCCGGCAGGTAGACGCCCGGTTCCACCGTAACCAGCTGGTTTTTTTCCAAAACATCCTTGGACAGGGGGCTCAAACGCGGTTCCTCGTGAACGTCAATGCCCAGGCTGTGCCCAAGCCCGTGTCCGAAGCGGCCCTCGTATCCCTGCGCGTAGATATAGTCGCGCGCGACCGCGTCCACCGCCGCGCATGCGGCGCCTGCTTTCACGGCTTCCTGGCCCATCTGCTGCGCCTGGAAAACCACGTTGTATACCTTGCGCATCTGCGCGCTCGGCTCGCCAAGCGCTACTGTGCGGGTCATGTCAGCCGTATAGCCCTGCACCTTCGCGCCGAAATCCAGGGTGATCATGTCGCCCTTCTGGATGCGGTAGTCAGACGGCACCGCATGAGGCTTGGAGCCGTTTTTGCCCGCTGCGGCGATGACGTCGAATCCCATCTTCTCCGCGCCCAGGGCATACATCTCAAATTCCAGGGTGCGGGCGAGCTCCCGCTCCGTCATCCCCTCTGTAATCTTTGGAAGCACGCGCTCAAACGCCGTTGCGGAGATCGCGCAGGCGCGTTCGATTCTGCGGAGTTCATCATTGTCCTTGATCCTGCGCAGCGTTTCGATCTCGCCCTTGAGGGGGTTGAGGTCCATTCCCGCAAAGATTTCCCCGGCCTTGCGGAACGTGCGCACGGTAAACTCGTCGTCTTCAAACCAGACGGTTTTCACGCCGCTCTTACGGCAGGCTTCGTACGCCTTGTCCAGATGGCTTTCCTTGCCTTCCAGCGCAAGCGTATCAAACGACGGCGCTTCCTGCCCGGCCTGCTCTACGTAGCGGAAATCCGTGATGATCGCGTTTCCGCCGCGCGTAATCAGCGCCAGGCCTTCGCCCGTATAACCGGACAGATAGAATATATTGGATGGTTTGGAGACGATCACGACCTCGCCGGTCTTGAGCCCCATTTTTTCCATCAAACGCTCTGCACGTGTCACTTGTCGGTCGTCCTTTCCGTCGCAGCGGGAGATCTGCCCCCCGTACCGCTTATATTGTAGCACATCCTGCGCTCAATAGCCAAGATTCTCCTTGACGAAAACCACGGTCATTTTCCGGTCGCGCGGCGCGCGGTTAACCGAAAGGGTCATGCGGCACATGCTGTCGGCCGTGCAGGCTTCCGGATCGCATTCGTTGTTGACGGCGCAGGGCAGTTCTTTGTTTTGCCTGCGGGCGTTGGGAGGGCACGCTTCCTTTTTGATGCGCGCGATCGCCTTGCCGTATCCGCCGTCCACCCATTTGGAATGGCTGACGACGAAATACACACGCCCGGGGCCGTACGCGACCGCCGCTACGCGGTTGCCCGCGCCGTCGATCAAAATCAGTTCCCCGTGCTTGGTCAGGGCGTTTGCCGAGGTCAGGTACACATCCGCGCCGTTGGCCTTCAAACGCGTGGGTTCCACGTCCTCGGGCTTGACGTCCCAGTGCGAATACACCGTATGGCCGCGCTGCTTCAGCACATCCAGCACGCCTGTTTCACGGACGGAAACCGATCCGCTGACCCCGACCGACGATCCGGCCGGAATGTCCGAAAGGAGATACTCCCTGGCCTGTTCTTTGGTGTCGACCTCGATGATCTCAAATCCCATGGCCCGCATACGTTCCAGCGTTCTTTTCATCTTCGACTCTCCTCATTCATTTCCCAGTGGGTTTTTGGCGGGCGTACCCGCCCTGCGCGGATAGCGTGAAGGCGTCTGGCTGTGTTTATCGGTTACGATCAGGGTATGTTTGTACTCCGGCAAAAAGGAAAGCTCCATTGCGATCGCTTCCGGCTTGCCGCCGCCAAGCAGTTTCGCCGCGGCCGCGCCGGCCGCAAGTTCCTCTTCCGCCGCCGGGCCCTTATAACAGATGCATTTCCCCCCGACGCGTACAAACGGCAGCAATAGCTCCTGGAGCACGGGCAGCGAAGCCACGGCGCGTGCCGTTGCGATTCCGAAGCGTTCGCGGTACATGCCGTCATTTGCGGCTTCTTCGGCGCGGGCATGCACAACGGTCACGTTCGCAAGCTCCAGGGCCTCTTTGACCGCACGGAGAAACGTAATCCGCTTTTGCATCGAATCCAGCAGCGTTACCTTCAGGTCGGGCCGGGCGATCGCCAGCGGAACGCCGGGCAGCCCCGCCCCGCTGCCAACGTCGATCAGGGACGTATTTTGCGGCAGCAGGCCGTCCACCGTCAGCGGCGTAAGCGAATCCATCAGATGCCTGTCGAGCATCGCCTCGAAGGAGGCATCGCCGGTCAGGTTCATGCGTCCGTTCCATTCCTCCACAAGCTCCTGATAGCGGACAAGCTTGCCGGCGGCCTCCGCGCCGCAGCCAATCCGCAGCGCTTCCATGCGCTCCATGACGAGCGCCAGTTTGGTATTCATTACAGATTAAGCCCGACGTAGCGGATCAGGAAGAACTTGACCCACGCCAGCGCTTCGCGTCCGTGGTTTTTCAGCCAGAAGCCGAGCTCCTGCTTGGTCGGGCTTGGCACGCCCTGCGGGAAAAAGCCCTCTGCCTTGGCGATATCCATCGCGCGCGGCAGGTGGTAATCGCTGGTGATAATCAGCGGTCTGGAAAGCCCAAGCTGTTCGATGATCACCTTGGCGTTTTTGATGTTCTGGTAGGTATCTTCACTGACGGGATCGGTATAGACCATATCCGCCGGTACGCCACGCTCGATCAGCAGATCGCGCATCACGTCGGCTTCCGGCCTGGGTTCGTCCGCTCCCTGCGCCCCGCAGACGATCACCGGACAGGGCGACGCCATGTACATCTCCACCGCCTTGTTCAGCCGCCAATCCAGCTGTACGCTTGGTTCGCCGTTTGGCTGCACCTGCGCGCCCAGCACCACCATCACGTCGTAGTCCGACGGTTCCGGTACGGTCTTCTCCCGGTAGACCGTATAGCCAATCAGCGCGCCATAGCAAATCATCCCGAGGATCAGGAGTATCAAGAGCACCTTCAGTATCCTCCGCAGCGTTTTGTTCAAAGGAGTTCCTCCGTGTCCGACCGATGATCGATCTTAAGTTCTTTGGCGACGATCCGCATGCCCGCGTCGGCGGTTTTCACCAGGATACCACCGGACGACGCGGACTGCCGTATAAACCCGTTGCGAACCAAGCTCATGGCGCGGTCTTCCGCTACGATCAGATGATCCACCAGCACCACCTCGACCTCCGACAGTAGGCCGGAAAGAACGCGCGTCGCATCCAGATCCTGCGGGGAGGGCGTAAGCGAACCGCTGGGGTGGTTATGGCAGAAAATCACCGCATGCGCGTTATGGGTCAGCACGGCGTCCATTACGATGCGCGGATAGGCGGGCACGTCGCTTAAGGACCCTTTGGCGATCAGCGCGTCGCCCAGGATTTCCATCTGTCCGCTCAGGCAGATGGCGTAAAATAGTTCCCGTTTCTCGCCGTGCAGGAGGCGGATGCAGTAATCCACGGCGGCCTGCCGGGTGCTGAGCCGGGCGCTGAGGTTCTCTTTGGCACGCATCGCCTGCCGGACCGCGTCCTGCAAAAGCGGAAGAAACGTGGCCGCATACTCGCCGATACCTTCTACCTGCTGCAACTGCTTGGGAGACGCATTGAGCACACCGTACAGCGAGCCGAAACGGTCGATCAGCCTGTGGGCCAGGGGGTTGACGTTCTTTTGCGGGATGGCGTAGAAAAGCAGAAGCTCCAGCACCTCGTGGGGCGCAAAGCCGTCCAGGCCCTGTTTTACGTATCGTTCCCGCATCCGCTGCCTGTGTCCGCCGTGATCCATGCCATACCTCCCACAGCCGGGCTTACCATACCAGCAGATTATACCATGAAACCGTGCCCGAAACAAAGCCGGCGCGTCTGCCGGATCGCGTGCGATGTTACAATTTCTTGTGCGTTTTTACCAGTTCGTACTTTATCTATGCAACTGTTTGTAGTATACTGAAAACAGGAAAAATACTACCGGAGGGGTTGAGGCGCTATGCAGACGTTGTGGACGCAAATTCGCGACGTGCTGTGGAATGTCTTCAACCGGCCTACGCTGACCGACGCGCTGGATGTTCTGATCGTCGCGGTACTGCTGTACGGTCTGTTAATGCTCGCCCGCCAGACCCGCGCAAGCGCCGTGCTCAAAGGGCTTGTCATCCTGATTTTAGCCAGCTGGGTCAGCGATCTTCTCGGGTTGACCGCCATCAACTGGATCCTTTTGAATATCGTCAATAACGGCGCGGTCGTCATCGTCATTTTGTTCCAGCCGGAAATCCGCAAAGCGCTGGAACAGCTTGGGCGCGGCACGCTGCGGGCTACTTCGCAGCTGAGCGACCACGCGGAAAACGAGTACATCGTCCGCGAGGTGACCAACTGCCTGCTGAACTTAAGCCGCCGCCGCGTCGGCGCGCTGATCGTATTTGAACAAAAGGTCGGGCTCAAGGATATCATCGAGACCGGCACGCTGATGGACAGCCATATTTCCGGCGCGCTTCTGGAAAACATCTTCGAGCCCAATACCCCCCTGCACGACGGCGCGGTGGTCATCCGCGGTTCGCGGATTATGTCCGCCGGGTGTATTTTAACGCTCGCCGAAGGCATGGGCATCAGCCGGGAGCTCGGCACACGCCACAGGGCGGCGATCGGTGTGACCGAAGCCACCGACGCCGTGACCCTGATCGTATCCGAAGAGACGGGCATCATCTCCGTCGCCCGCGCGGGGCGCCTGACGCGCCACCTGGACAGATCGCTGATCGAACAGGTGCTGACCAAGATGTATCACCAGCGTGAAGAGGGATTGTGGTCCATGCTGTTCAGCCGCTCCAGACGCCGGAAAGGAGGCACGGTATGAGCCCGCAAACGGACGAAACCAAACAGACCGCCGTGGAAAAACCGATTCTGCGGCGTCTGACCAAGACCTTTCCCAAACGGCTGTGGGCAGCGATCTCGCATAACATTCAATGGAAGCTGCTTGCGCTGTTCCTTGCCGTGCTTTTATGGGTCGGTTTGATTTTACAGGATCCGTCGCTAACGCGCGAACGCGTGTTTACCGATGTACCGCTGACCATTACCGGTTCCGATACCATGCGCCGCAACGGCTTTATCGTTACCCAGGGGCTTGAGGAAGAAAACGCCGTTGTCAAGCTGAAGGTGGACGTACCCCAGCAGCAATATAACGATGTCACGGCCCAGAACTACAATCCGCGTATCGACCTGACCCGGATCACCGAAGCGGGCGAGCAGACCATCAAGGTTACAACCACCTCTACCACGCTCTACGGCACCGTGACCGACGTTTCCCCCGCGGAGATCCCCATCGTCGTCGATGAATACGTCACCAATTTCCGCATCCCCGTACAGGTATCCATTCTGGGCGACTATCCCCAGGGTTTTTATGGCACGGCCCCGACGACGGACGTTTCCACCGTTTCGGTCAGCGGACCGGAAAGCATTGTCAATCAGATTGCCAAAATCGTGCTGGAGTACGACGTTTCACAGCTGGCCGCGCAGGCGGCCACCCTGCAAACGGCGCTTGCCCTGCACTATATGGATATGGACGGTAACGAACTGGATGCAAGCCTGCTGGAGCCGACCAGCGGCGGCGTGCTATTGCGTTCCATCGTCGTGGAACAAAAACTGTATCCGGAAACAACCCTCTCCCTCAACCAGACGGCGCTGACCACCGGAACGCCCAAGAAGGGCTACGAAGTCAAAAGCGTTACCCTGTCGCCCGATGTGATCGTCGCGGCTGGCGATGCAACAACGCTGAGCACGCTGGATGCGCTGTTTTTGGAAAATCCGGTGGACGTGGAAGGGCTCGACGCATCCTTCACCGCCGAGATCAAGATCACACAGCCGGACAATATCGTATATATGAACACGCAGTCGGTAACGCTGACCGTGACGATTGGACCGATTCTGACCACCAAGACCTTTGACGGGATCTCCGTTTCCGTGACCGGGCTTCAGGACGGCATGAACGCCGTATTGCAGACGGCCAAGGTGAGCGTAACGCTGACCGGACCGCAGCTGCTGATGTCTTCCATGAAGACCTCCCTTCTCAAGGCTACGGTATCCGCAGCGGGGTATGCGTCGGGAACGTTCGAACTGCCCGTCGTGCTGACGATCAACCATGACGAGGCTGCGCAGTTTACCTACAGCGCCGTGCCCAAGAGCGTTGCCGTCACCCTGTCCGATCAATAGCCCCATCCCCGAAAGGAACGCTGATGAACAGCTTTACCAATACAATCCTAACGCTTTTGCTTGGCTGGCTTCGCACGCTGCTCAACGCGGCCCGCGATTTTATCTCCAGCGACTCAAGTACGGCGTTTTTTACCTTTTTCCGGGAGAACTGGAAAACGCTGTTCGTTGCGCTGTGCATCGTAGGCTTCGCGCTGGATATCATCGTGTATCTGGTGCGCTGGCGTCCGCGTCCAATGTGGAGCAAACGCCGCCTGCGGCGCAGACGGAAGGCATCCTACCAGGAGGAGACCTACGATTTCGCCTCCTATAACGCCGATACGCCGGCTATCCCGACGGACGATTACGAGCCCGTTCCCGATGCGCCCTACGACGAGTATGCAAGCGAGCCCACCGTACAGTACCAGATACAGTCCCGGCAGGGCGGGCAGCCGGCAAACACCGCGCCGGTAACAATCCCCTATACCACGCCCTACTTCGCGCCTGAGGCAAACGCCTATCAGGAGGAGATTCCCCAGCTGTATACCGACGAGCCTGTACCGGGTCAGCCGCCGCAGCCCGCGGGCGGGCGGCAGCAGCGCTTCGCGTTTGGTATGGCGCCGTCGTTTGGTTCGGCGCAGTCCGAACCCGCCTATCATTACCCACGGGACAACGCGCCGACCTTTGCCCCGCCCCAGTACGCAGGGGAGCCTGAACCTGCGGAAACCTACCAGCAGCTGCAGCCGCCCGTACAGCCGGCAGATGAATTCAGTCCCGCACAGCCGCCGGGCTATGTGCAGCCCAGCCCGTACTTCCGGCCGTTTTCGGATCGCGGCGAGGCTGATTTCTCGCCACCCAGAACCAGAGGGTTCGGCACCGTCGCCAGACGGGCCCGGAACCTGCTCAACGCCGAAGAGGCCTCGGAGTCCCTTTCATACAAGGATTTTCAGCCGACGGTTGACGTATCCAAGGCGTTCCACTCGCCCGTTTACCCCGAAAAGAAACACGAAGGAGACGCCTGACCTTGCTGCCCGATCAAAAATATATCGTTCTCATTGGCCATTTCGGCAGCGGCAAAACCGAGCTGGCGCTGGCGCTGGCCAGACGCCTGAACCGGGAAAGCGGCTCCACTGCGCTGGTGGATCTGGATATCGTCAATCCGTATTTCCGCAGTTCGGAGCATGAACAGCTGCTCGCACAGGAGGGCGTCGATGTGATCGCGCCGTCCTTTGCGCATTCCACGGTGGATGTGCCCGCGCTGTCCGCCGACGTACACAAGGTGTTTGATTCCGACCGTTACCGTCACGTGATTTTCGACGTCGGAGGCGACGCCGCTGGAGCGACTGCTCTTGGGCGCTATCATCCGTTCATCCAGCCCATCCGCGATCAGATGCGCGTATACTACGTGGTCAATCCTATGCGGCCGCTGACAGCGACCGAGGACGACATCTACGCGCTTTTATCCCGCATGGAAGCCCGCGCGCGCATCGAAGCCGATAGTATCGTGAATAATGCAAACCTGCAGCGGGAGACAACCGCACAGGATTTAATTGAGGCGCAGGAGCTTTTGGCGCGCGTTTCAACGCATCTTACCATTCCCGTCGGTATGGTCACCGGGTACGGGCGTCTGATGGCTGATCTGCCCAAAGCCATGCAGGAGATTTACTTTCCTATCGAGCCGCTCATGCTCCCCGAATGGCTGGAGGACGACCGCGCATGATCCCCCTGCCAAAGGCGTTTACCGAACGAATACGTACACAGCTCGGCGGCGATGCGATCGCGTATTTCAAAGCGATGGAACAGCCGTATATGCGTGGCGTTCGCTTCAATCCTCTGAAAACGCCGGCCGTACCGCTGGAAACGCTGATCGACGGAATACAAACGCGCGTCCCGTGGGCCGGGGACGCGTTTGATTTGGATATGAACAGCCAGGCGGGCAGCCATCCGCTGCACGCCTGCGGCGCGTATTATTTGCAGGAGCCCACCGCCATGCTGCCCGCACGGCTGTTGGACGTACGGGCTGGTGAAACTGTATTAGATCTATGCGCCGCGCCGGGCGGAAAAAGCACGCAGCTCGCGGCGGATTTGCGGGGGCAGGGAACGCTGGTCTGCAATGAAATCGTACCCTCACGCGCAACCGTGCTCAGCGGCAATCTGGAGCGCATGGGCGCAACCAACGCGCTGGCCGTATCCCAAAACCCCGAAACGCTAGCGGAGAGATGGCCGGGACTGTTCGACGCCATCCTGGTGGACGCGCCGTGCAGCGGCGAAGGCATGTTCCGCCGCCACCCCGAAGCGCGCCTGGAATGGGATGAAGACTCGCCCGCGCGCTGTGCCAAGCGCCAATCGCACATCCTGGAAAGCGCATCGAAAATGCTCAAGGCAGGCGGACGGCTGTGCTACTCCACCTGTACCTTCTCCGAGGAAGAAAACGAAGGTGTGATCGGCGCTTTTTTATCCACTCATCCGGAATTTGAGACTGTCGAGTTCACCGTTCCCATCGGAAACGAACAAACATTGTCATCGCAGAACGGCTGCGTACGGCTGTATCCGCACATGGTGCGGGGCGAAGGGCATTTCGCGGCGCTGATGCGCAAAACAGGCATGCATGCGGGGGAAGTAAATTCCGCTTCCCTTGTACCAGCCGAAAAGGTGTTTGCCGCGCCGGACAAGCAGACGGCCGAAGCGTTTCGCGCGTTTTACGCGGAGCTGACCGAGGCTGAACCGCCGCAGGCAAACGCGATGATCGGCAATCTGCTGATTTCCACGCCTCCGCTGCCCCCGCTGGAGGGGATCAAGGCCTACCGGGCGGGGCTGTCGCTGGGGCGGCTGAAGGGTAAGGTATTTCTGCCCGATCACGCGCTGGCGCTGGCCGCGCCTGCGCTGCCCCTGCGAACCGTTGCGCCGGATGAAGCGCAGATAGAAACATACCTGCACGGGGAGGTACTCCCGGCAGGCGATATCGAACGCGGATTTTGGACGGTATCCTGTGACGGTCTTGCGCTGGGCTTCGTCAAGCACAGCGACGGACAATTGAAAAACCATTATCCCAAAGGGCTTCGCAAGCCCTTTGGTTGACGATTGCTTTATAGAAACACAATACACGCCGACGCGTTCCCCCATGCGCGAGGAAAAGTAAACGGTGTCGCCGCGGTGGTTGAGGATCGCGTGCGGATGGGCGTCCTGCCCGAGCCAGTCCGTGCCATGCTTGCACAGCGGCGTCCACGAAAGCGTTCGCTTGTCCCAATCCGCGCGCACGAGACTTACGTACTCGGCGTTCTTTTTGTGCGGGTCTGCGCCAAAATCGGTGGAATTGAAACGGTTGATGGGTTGGTCCTCCGGGAACTTGAAATATCCGTCGCAGACCAGCGTGCCGTCGCCGCCGATGGTGAAATGTCCGTACGCATCGTATGCGTCGGGAAGCGCGATTTCGCTGCAGCGCATCGTTTCGATCTCCACGCGGCCCACAAACGCGGGTCCTTGATCGTACGCCCCGTGGTAGATGACGGCTTTCCCGTCGGGAGCCCACATCTCGTGGCATACCCAGTCGGAAGCGCTGCGCCCCTGCCCGACGCTGCGGAGCCTTGTATGCGTTTTCCCATCGAACAGGTTGATCCGGCGGATACCACAATCAAAGCTCGGCCACTCGTTGTTGTATAAAATAACCCGGCTGTCCGCGGGGTGAAACTGCACGTGTGTGATCCAGCATCGGGGAACGGTTTCGCACATCGTTTCCACCCCAGTTTGCGTATCGTATACGCGCAGGTACGAGTTCAGGTTTTCGTCCTGCACACGCGCGTCGATATCGTAGCGCGGACGCTTGTCCAGCCCCGTGCCTTCCGTTTCGGGATCGAAATCCAAAATACGTCCGTCGGTCGTGGGCACGCACAGATACCGCCCGTCGCCGCTGACGTGGGTAAACGCGGTCATCTGCCCCTGCGGCACCTGATTGAGAATGCGGATGTTCCCGTCCGGTCCGGCCGCGCAGATATCCCTGTCTTGAATAAAATAAACGGTCTCCCCCGCCGGGTCCAGACAAACGCTGGCTTTGCCCAGACCGCGGTTCTCCGTGCCGTCGAAATATACGTAGGATTTGAGCGTCCCCGCCCCGTTGCGCGAAAGCATGCGCTCGTTGCCTGTGATCAGATCGCGCACGAATACGTTCGGCGATCCCGTGCGGTCGCTGATCAGGTAGAGTTTCGTATCGTCTGCGCTCAGCGACGAACAGGTAAAATACAGCATCTGCGTATTGCCTAGCGGATGCAGGGAAACGGTCTTTGGCTGCTTCATACGCGCTTCCTATCCCTGTTTGGATTCGAGCAGTTCTTTCATCTGCATCAGGGCGGCTTCGGCGCTGCCGTCCTGCGGCAGTCTGCCGGACTTCAGCCGGAACTCAAAATCCAGCAGAAAATCATATACGGCTTTGAGCTGATCCTTCCCGTAGCGCATGGCCTGCGCCTGCATGCGGCGCACGGCGAAGGGCGGGATTTTCAGAAGCGACGCCAGCTCGCTCTGCGGCGTCCGTTCTTCCAGCAGGCAGCGCATTTGGTAGAGCATCCGGTATTGCCGAAGCAGCATCGCTAAGATCAGCATCCTGTCCTCGCCGCTTTCCAGCACCCGGTGCATGAGCAAAAACGCCTCGCCGTAGTCGCTGGCCACCTGCGCGTCCACCATCTGGAACACCGTGGATTCCAGCGACTGCACGGTGATGACGGCAATATCCTGTTCCGTCACCGTATCGCGCTCGCCCGCGTAATCCGCCAGCTTTTCGATTTCCTGTTTTAAAAGCGCCGCATCGCTGCCGACTGTGAATAAAAAGCGTTCCGCCACGGCTCTTGACATCTTCTTCCCCAGCGCGCGCATCGAGCGGACGATCCAATCGATGGCCTCCGGCTCGGCCATGGGTGAGAAATCGACCATGGCCTGTGCATGCTGCAGGAAGGTATACAGTTTTTTGCGCTTGTCCGCCTTGCCCTTCAAGATGAACACCAGGCAGGTGGTGGGCGATGGCGACCGCAGGTATTCGACGGTTCTGTCCGCATCGTCATTCTCGGCGGACTTTCCGGGCGAAAGCGGAGCAAAATCGCGCACAAGCACCACGCGCCTGTCCGCCATCACGGGCAGGGTCTCCGCCGCGGCAATCAGCGCGTCCGCCGCCGGATTTAGAAGCTCGGTCAGGTTCATTGCCTCCAGGCCGTCGGGCAGCGCGCGGGAGCACAGGGTTTTTACCGCCTGCGCCTTGATATATTCCTCCTCGCCCTCGAACACATACACGGGCTTCAGGGTTTCTTTTTTCAGCGTTTCAAAAAACTTAAGGTAGTTCAATTCGTTCCCTCCGGGATGAAGCGATAGGCACGGTAACCGTCCGCGGTCGGCACGATGGTGATTTCTCCGGCATCTTCTGTGCTCAGCGCCGCGACGTCCAGTGCCCGCAGTCTTTCCAAAAGCGAGGGCGCGGGCAGCGAATCGGCCCGGACGCTGATCACGGCAAGCGACGGGGCGACGGCGGAGAGGAATTCCTCTCCCGTCCCGCTCTTGCTGCCGTGATGCCCAACTTTCAGGATATCCGCAGGCACGGCAGAATATCGCTCATACAGGGTTCCGTTGTCCCCCATGTTGAGGATGCGCACGCCGCCAAGCGTGATGAGCATCGCCATGGAGCGGTCGTTGGGGTCGATTCCTTCGCGGGTGCGGCCCTCCTGCGGCCAGAGCACGTCGATGGTAGTTTCGTGAAAGCGCAGGGTATCTCCTGCCTTAAGCGCGGTCACCGGGATACCTTCATCCTTCACTCTTTGGATGACCGCGAGGATTTCCGCTCCGTACCCGTGCAGTTCGTAATCCACCGGCAGGTACACATGGCCGATCGTGATACCCTCATCCAAAATCGCCTCCAGACCACCCGCGTGATCGGAGTGCAGGTGCGTTAAAATCAGTGCGTCCAGATCGCGCCCTTCAGCCATCAGGCGGTTGAGCATCTCGTTTCCGGAGTTGCCCGTATCGATGCCGATGGTTGTATCGTGATCGACGATCAGCGCCGAATCCGCCCAGCCTACGGACAGCTGATGATAGCGCAACGCAGGCGGTTCCGTAAGTACCGAACCGGTCATGGCAACCAGAACCACACCGGCGATAGCGATCAGCCGCCTGCGCATGGACGCGCGCACAAAGTGCGAAACGATGACCGCGCACAAAAGCACACCGACGCACACCCACACGTCCGGCCTTGCCATGCGAAGCTCCGCATACGGCAGCGCGACGGACAACCGCACCAGCCGCAGCACCGCCTCGCCGCACCAGCCGGCAAGCGTGCCAAGCACAGTCCCCAGAAAGCCGCCTACCCACGGCAACCACACGACCAGCGTTGTGATGGTGTACAGCGGCACCAGAATGCCGACCACCGGGACGATAAACAAATTGAACACGATCCCATATGGATACAGCGCATGGTAATACGCCGCCACCGGCAGCAGCACGCCGATCTGTGCGGACAGCGTAACGGCCAGCGCCTGTTTCATGCGATGGATGAACCGCTGTGTATGGTATTTTATCATCCGCTTCTTTTTCACCTTGACAGGTTTCCAGAGTCGATCCAGCCCCCGCATCAGGCGCGGGTATAATAGCATGATGCCGCCGATGGCCGAAAACGAAAGCGCAAACCCCGCCGAAAACAATTGCAGCGGGTTGATGATCAGTACAATTAAAAGCGCCGTGGATCCCACGGTGATCGGATTGGGCCTTCGCCCGAACGCGCTCGCCGCCACCCATAACAGCACCATCACCGCCGCCCGCATGGACGATACGGCAAAGCCCGTCACCCAGCAGTAGCCGATCAGAAAGACGGCGACCACGGGGATCTGCCAGGTTTTGCGCATGCGCAGCCGTGTTAAAAGCCACAAAAGCGCCATCGACAGAATGCCCACGTGCAGCCCCGATACCGCCATGATGTGCGCGACGCCCGCGCGCTGAAACGCCGCATAATCGTCCTCGGCCAGCGTCCGGCTTTCCCCAAGCAGCATCGCGACCGCGAGGTCCGCCCGCTCGCCCATCACGGGCTTCAGTTTTTCATAGCTGGCAGCCGCGATTCGTCCGGCATAGTCCGCCCAGTGCGTTTCCACGGAGAGAAATTCAATATCCTGTATGCTCGTGATCCCATAGTAAAGGCCGTTTTCACGCATCCACATGGGAAAATCGAAATCGAACTCGTTATCCTTGGGATACGGGTGATACACCTTGCCGGAAAAGCGGATGCGCTGTCCGTCCAGAAGCTGGATAGCCGCATCGCCGTTATCTACATAGATCGTCGCGTACGCCATGCCCGGCTGCGCTTCCCCGTCGAGCGTCACGGCGCTTAGCCGGAAGGTGACGTTGCCCGACGCGTTGAGTCTCGAATCGCCGTACACCGTCGCGGTGACCATATCGTATTTGCCTTCCACAGGCATGGGCGGGTTGAGCCAGTGCATGGTCCACAGCATCGCAAGCATCAGCGCGACGGGCAAAAGGATCAGCCGTTTGGGCAGGCGCAGCCAAGTAAGCGGCAAAACGAGCAGCGCCGCGCCCGGCAGTATCCACAGCGGCCAAAGCCCCGGCGTAACGCGCGTCGCCAGCCAAATGCCCGCAATAAAAAAACCCGCAAGCGCAGGCAAAAACAGGTTGCGTTCGTTGTCCGAAGCCGCGCGCCTTTTCATTAAACGCTTTCCAGCAGGCACACCGCGTATGCCGTAATCCCCTTCTCCTCGCCCTCAAAGCCGAGGCCTTCGGTCGTGGTTGCCTTTACGCTGACCTGCTCCGCGCCGATACCCATGGTATCGGCAAGCGTATGCCGCATACCGTCAATGTAGGGCGCGAGTTTTGGGCGCTGGGCGGCGATGGTAATATCCGCGTTGACCGGCGCATAGCCTTTTTCCGCGACACGTTTCATTACGGTTTCCAGCAGTTTCAGGGACGAGATACCACGGTAGCGTTCGTCGGTATCGGGAAACAGCTTGCCGATATCGCCAAGCGCCAGCGCGCCCAGCAGCGCGTCCATCAGCGCGTGGACAGCGACGTCCGCGTCGCTGTGCCCGGCAAGGCCCTTTGCATGCGGAATCTCCACGCCGCAGAGGATCAGCTTCCGCCCCTCTGTCAGCGCGTGCACGTCCATGCCGAATCCGATCCGCGTCATGCGTCTTCATCCTCCAGTATCGCCAGAGCCAGCTTCAGGTCAAACACAGTCGTCAGCTTGATGTTGCGGCGGCTCCCCTCGGTGACGTACACCTTGATGCCCGCGTGTTCGAGCAATGCGGCGTCGTCCGTGCCCAGAAAACCGTCTTTACGCGCCGTTTCGTGCGCCTGTTTAATCAGCGCTGTCTCAAACGCCTGGGGCGTCTGCATAGCGCGCAGGCTTCCGCGGTCGTGTGTTTCCAGTACCCTATCCGTTTCATCCACACGTTTGATGGTATCGTGCACGGCAACCGACGCCACCCCCGAGCCGCGTTCCCGCGCGGAATCCAGCGCACGGGTGATGATATCCACCGTCACAAAAGCTCGCGCCCCGTCGTGGATCAGTACGTATTCCGCGTCCTCCGGCAGCGCCTGCAGACCACTGTACACCGAGGCCTGCCGCGTGTCTCCGCCCGCCGCGACCGTATGCACGAAACGCGACAGCCCGAACTTGTGTACGACGGATTCCATGCGCTCCGTTTCCTCCGGTCTTGCAACGATCACCGCACCCGCACAGATGCCCGAAAACGGCACAATGGCGCGCACGATCGCCGGGATGCCCCGGATGGGCAGGAACACCTTGTTGTCCTCTACGCCCATACGGCTGGAACTGCCCCCGCCGAGGATGATCGCATACGCTTTCATCTTAACCGCGCTCCGCCCTGATGCTGTCGTCTTCCTCCAGTACCTCGTACAGGTCGGCCGCGCCTTCCTTGCGCACGGTTTCCTTCACGTCCAGAATGCGGTATTTGCCCACGCGGTTGCCAAAGCGTATCTCCATCACGTCGCCGGGCTTCACGTCCGCGCCGGGTTTGGCGGTGCGGCCATTGAGGCTCACGCGCCCGCCGGAGCAGGCGTCGTTTGCCACGGTGCGGCGTTTGATGATGCGTGAAACCTTTAAGAATTTATCCAGTCTCATATTATTCCGTTTCCTTCTGCTCTGCCAACAGCAAGATGGCGCGGGCAAAGATCTTAGCGTTTTGGATCAGGGTGTCGATTTTGATGTATTCGTCCGCCTGATGGGCGGTTTCCGGTTCGCCGGGGAACAACGCGCCGAAAGCCACGCCTTCCTCCAGGCAGCGGGCATAGGTGCCCCCGCCGATGGCGACGCACTCGCGCTCGCGGCCGGTTTGCATGTAGTAGGCGTCCAAAAGCGCGGTAACGAGCTTGCTGTGCGGCGACACATGATGCGGCTTTTTAAAATGCAGCGTTTCCACAGTGAACGCGTCGCCAAGCGTCGCCTTGATGGTATGGATGATCCGCTCGCCGTCGCTAAGCAGCGGATAGCGGATGTCGATCTCGGCATACAGGCCCTGCGCGTCGTAGTGCAGTACGCCCAGGTTCAGCGTCAGGTCGCCGCTGATCTGGTCCTCGCACTTGACGCCCAGGCTTTCACCGTCGTACTCCAGGCCGATATCGTCGGCGAGGGTTTTCAGCACGCCCTGCACGCCGATAGCGCGCAGCATAAGCAAAAGCTCACCCAAGGCGTTTTTAGCGCTTTCCGGCATGGACGCGTGCCCCGCGATCCCTTTTGCCGACAGCAGAATACCCTCATCCGTTTCCTTCGCTTCCACGGCTACGAGCATTTGCTTGGCGAGCGTGTTGATTTCTTCGCAAAGCGCCGCGTCGCCTTCAATCAGCGCCGAAGCTTTACCGGGAATCACGTTGTGCCGTTCGCCGACGGCGATATTCTTCACCTTCAGTCCGCCTGCAGCGGGTTTGGCCCGAAGCTTCAGCGCGATCAGACCCTTTTCGGTGTTAATCACAGGGTATTCGGCGTCGGGGCTGAAGCCTTCCTTTGGCATATCGGCGTGCTTCTGGTAATAGGCCATGTCCTCCATGCCACTTTCTTCGTCGCAGCCTAAAATCAGGCGCACTTCGCGGCGCAAAGGCCTGCCGGACTCGAGTACCGCTTTCATCGCGTACAACGCGGCTACCGCGGGACCTTTGTCGTCAATCGCGCCGCGGCCAATGATCTTTTCATCGTCCGTCACGCCTGCGAAGGGATCCACCGTCCAGCCGTCCCCGACGGGGACGATATCCAGATGCGTTAAAATACCAAGCGGTTCCACGCCGGCCGGACCCAGACTGATATCGCCCGCGTAGCCCTCATGGTCGCGCACGGAAAAGCCCATGGCTTTGCCGTCCGCAAGCGCCGTATCCAGCGCCTGGCGAACCTCCGCACCGAAAGGCGCGTTCGGCTCTGCCTTGCCTTTCAAGCTTGGGTGAGACAGCCATTTTTGCAGGGTCTGTATCATGTCGTCTTTGTGATCGTCGATCCATTGGCAGATTTGTTCCATAGTTCCCTCCGTATGTCAGTGTGCGTGCTTCTTCACGGCGCGCTCCAAAAGTTCCAACGCTTTCAGGGTCTGGCTGTGCGGACAGGCGAAGTTGAGCCGTAAAAAGCCGTCGCCGTCCTCCCGGTCGAAAAACGTGCCTTCCATCAGCGCCACGCCCTCGGCGTAAGTCGCGTCCATCAGCTCCTTGCCGGTCATGCCGTAGGCACGCAGGTCAATCCAGCCCATGTAAGTCGCCCCGATGGGCGACAGCACGGCCATGGGCAGCCGCTCCATGAGCTCGCGTTTCAGCAGTTCGCGGGCTTCGTCCAGGTACTTGAGCAGGCCATCCAGCCACGCGTCCCCGTAGTGGTAGGCGGCTTCGGTGGCCTCCAGCGCGAAGATGTTCACGCCGGACGCGCCGGTGCGATCCATAAACTTCGTGATCGTGGTTTTGATAGCCTGGTTGCGGGTCAAAAGCACCGCCTGCCGCAGCCCCGCAATATTGAAGGTCTTAGTCGCGCTCGTCAGCACCGCAATCTTAGCATTTTTCGCCGTATCAAGCAACAGCGCGGAGGTAAACGCGCCTTGTTCGTACACAAAACCGGCATGAATCTCGTCGGCAATCAGCGTCGTTCCGTACAGTTTGCACAGCCGGTACGTCCGCTCCAGTTCTTCGCGGGTCCACATGCGTCCGATCGGGTTGTGCGGGGAGCAGATCAGCATGATCTTCACACCCGCGCTGAGTTGCGCTTCGAGCTGCGCGAAATTGATACTGTACCGCCCCTCACCGTCCCGGATCAGGTTGTTGCGCACCACCTTGCGCCCGTTGGCGAGCGCGGAAGAGAAAAACGGACCGTAGACCGGAGGCTGGATCAGGATGGAATCGCCAGGCTCCGTCAGCGCGAGGATCGCGGCTTTCATACCGGTCACCACGCAGGGGATGGTCGCCTGGTCGTCCCTTGTCAGGTCCAGACCCTGATGGCGCTTGTAATACGCAAGCATCGCATCCACACCGCTGTCGCGCTCGTAGGTGTAACCGTAAACGGGATGCTCGGCACGGATTTTGAGCGCGTCCACGATCTCCTGCGCGCAGCGGATATCCATATCCGCGACCCACATGGGCAGCAGACCGTCCCGTTCGTCCTCCCAAAGCCCGTCCCACTTCTCGCATGCCGTACAGCAGCGGTCGATGGGGCCGTCAAAAAACGCGTTATCGTACTTCATATCCTAACTCTTTTCGATTCCGTTCCGTTTCGGGGATTTTCACATCGGATAACCCAGAATCCGCCTTTTTTGGTCAGGATGTCCACGCTCGCAAACAGGGTCTGCAAATACTGGACGGCCGACGGCGCCCCCTGCTGCTTTCGGACGACGAGCATAAACGTACCGCCTGCGTTCAGCGCCTTAGCGGCGTCCGCAAACATGCGGTAGATCACCTGTTTTCCGGCGCGGATCGGCGGATTTGTTACGATCAAATCAAAGCGCCTGTCCGCGACGGCGGCAAAACCGTCGCCTTGCAGAACAGTGGCGTCCAATCCGTTTTCCGCTGCGTTTTGTTCAGCCAATGCGGCCGCGCGGGCGTTGACGTCCACCATCGTCAGCCTGCAGCCGGGGTTTGCCTTTTGCAAGCTCAGGCCGATGGCGCCATAGCCGCAGCCCATGTCCAGCACGTCGCCCGTAATGGTTTCAGGCAGCATCAATAAAAGCGCTTCCGATCCTTTATCCAGTTCCGTACGGGAAAACACCCCGCTGTCGGTATGAAAAGTCAGGGTCTGGCTCCGGTACTGCGTCTGAAACGAAAGCGGCTTATGTCCGCTTTCCGGTGATTCGGTAAAATAATGCTCAGTCATGCTCTATGTCCCTATCCAAGTCGGCCGCCCGGTACAGCGCATCCATCTCGTCCCCGCTCAGTACGCGGTATTCACCGGGCGGGATATCCAGTATCAGCGGCCCGAACGCCTGCCGGTGCAGCGCCGTGACCTGCATGGATAACGCCGCAAACATGCGCTTGACCTGGTGAAATTTCCCTTCCCGAAGCCGCACCACGGCGCGGCTCTCCCCCGCCGACGCGTTGATGATGACAAGTTCGGCGGGCAGCGCCGTGAACTCTCTGAGCGGCACACCCTGCAAAAACAGGGCCTTGTGCTCCTCCGTCAATTCGCCATCTACGGTGACAGCATATTCCTTCCACACATGGGTTTTGGGGGACAGCAGTCTGTGGGATAGCTGCCCGTCGCTGGTAAAAAGCAAAAGCCCCGTCGTGTCCTTGTCCAGCCTTCCCACCGGCATCACATTCCGCGCCCGCATGGCGTTGGGCAGCAGATCCATCACGGTTTTTACGCTGCGGTCCCGCGCGGCGGTCAGGATGCCAGCGGGCTTATGCAGCATTAAATATTGATAGGGCGTATCCAGAATCCGCTGCCCGTCCAGGCAAACCTCGCTTTGCACCGCGTCGGCCTTGGACGCCGGATCCGTCCGCACCGCGCCGTCAACGCTGACGCGCCCCGCTCGGATCAGCCGCGCCGCTTCGCTGCGCGAGCGCTCGCCGCTTTGGGCCAGAAGCTTGTCAAGCCTTGCTGTGCCCACGGCGTTAGCGTGAATTCCGCCCGCCCTGCACCGGCATATCCTGATACAGCGGGGGCATGGGTTCCTGCGCAGCGCCCGTACCTTTATGCGGCGGGCTAGCCAGATGGCGCAGCCGCGCCGTGGCAAAGACCGCCGTGATGATGCGGCGGACAGGCACCAGCGGCAGCCAGCAAAGGAAGAATACGATCGCGAGCTTGCCATACGGAAGGGCCGACACAGTCAGCGATGCTTCGCCTGTCAGCAGGTCCATCGCGCTCAGCGTGAGATCAGTCAGCGCGTCTCTGGGCGCAAAGGTATTGTAGATCACAATGACCACGGGAGACAGCAGTAAAAGATTGATCAGCGCAACGCCAAGCTGTTGAAAACGCCTGCCACGCAGCGAGCGCCTGGCTTCAAGCCGCGGGTTTTTGTCCAGCTCCGTAGCCTCCGCCCAGATATAGCGGTAGGCGCTGTTGCGCATAATGCCAAAGAACAGGATGATCAGGCAGACGCCCGCGACGATCAGCAGGAAAACGATGCCTTCGCCGAAGCCGCCGGACAGCGTATTGGGTTCGCCGCCGAAAATGCCCGTAAAGAAGTTACCGATCCCGTGCCATACGTTCGTCACCGTCCCGCCCAGATCCGTGATATCCATCACCGGCTGGGTAAAGGCCAGGGCGTCAAACAGCAGCATATACGTTACACCGCAAAATACGATCAGCGGAATCGCCCACTTGAGCAGATGCAGTAGGTATAAAAATCCCTCGGCGACCTTTTCGCCGTACAGGGAGAAGCTGAACGCGGTTTTCAGGGAAAATGGCCGCATGCGGAAGCGATCGGTAAGCGCCTGGGCAAAGCTGAATCGCAGCGGCAGTACGACTAAAATGAGCAGCAGCGGGCACAGCAGCGCCAGGAACTCAAGCGCCGATCCCTCCTCAAATAAAAACAAGGCCCCCAGTGGTAAAAAAGCGACAGCATACATCAAAGCGGCGAGGAAAACGTACGCCAGCGCGGACAGGTAATACAGAATGGGATTTTGCGCGCCGGAACTCCGTTTGATAGACTGCATGATAAGTCCTCCGTCCTCTCAGCCGTTCAGTGCAGCAGGTTTGCGCTCATGGCGATCCAGCGCGGCGTATTGTTGTGCAGGTTTTTCAACGCCAAAAGCATCGCTTCGGTCGGCCGGATGCACAGCATCGCCGCCATGACCTCTTCAAGCTCCTTATACGATACGTTTTGCTTGACCAGGAAACGCAGATCGTCGGCCGCTTCGTCGGCGCGCCATTCGGGGCGCATGTTGCCGTAGAGTTCGCTTTGCATCGCTTCGTTGAGTGCCACTTCTTCGGCGAGCATGCCGTTCATGCCGCCCAGCAGTGATTCCTCCGTTAATGTGATCGCCGCGTTGACCTTGCCACCGAGCGTCCACAATAGCCGGTAGGGATCGGCAAGCGCAGGATGCAGGAGCACAATCTGTCCGTTGTCGTCGGTGACGTACTCAAAGCTCGCCTTCATGTAGCGGTCCGCAATAACATCCGCCAAGTCGGCTTTGGCTTTCAGCACATCCCGCTTAAACATTCCGCGCGGCTGCTGGGAAGGCAGGAATCCGGTGATGTATAGAAGGCCGTGGATGGTTACGTCGTAGCGGAAAGTGCGGGTGCGGGCGCTGGAGTGTTTTTCCTGGGTGAAATACTTGATCAGCGGTTCGCGCAGTTCCTGCGCCAGTTCCAGCGTCCAGCTATCGCCGGCGAATTGAAACGAACACCACAGCCTGCTTTGCAGCGCTTCGGCGGCGGGAATCTCCTCCCAGTTTTTTGAGGTCAGACGCCCGTTTGCCAGTAAAAGCTGCTCCAGCAGCGCGTTTTCGGCCGACGATAGGTAGTGCGCCTCGTGCGGCAAAAGCTTCAGTACTTCCGCGCGCAGCGCTTCTACTGTGATCAGCCTGTCGCCGGAAATTTCATCGGCAAAATAAGACTGTTCAAACAGCTGCTGGGCATAGGTATTGGTTGCCAGCGGCGAAAACAGGCTGAACTGCAGGGTATTGGATAAACGGCGTTCACACGCCTCAAATTGCTTTTCCCGCAGGATACTGAGCGTTTTTTCCGACCAGTCCTGCTCATGAATCAGGCTTGTTTCTCTAAGCATTGGTTTGCCTCGTTTGCCTCCCCCGACGGTTCAGGGCACGGGCGTGATCCAATCAAACGGATCCTTCACCCTGCCGTACTGGATGCCGGTGAGCGTATCGTATAGCTGATGGGCGATCGGCCCGATGGTGTTGTCCCCGATCAGAACTTCGTCGCCCTTGAAGAAGATCTTGTTGACAGGCGAGATCACCGCCGCGGTGCCCGTGCCGAACGCCTCGGTAATCGCGCCGCTTTTGGCGGCCGAAATAACTTCGTCGATGGGCACAGGCCGCTCCTCGGTTTCGTAGCCCAGGTATTTGGCGAGTTTCAGAGTCGAATCCCGCGTGATGCCCGACAGGATGCTGCCGTTCAAAACGGGGGTGACGATTTTTTTATTCCCGTATACGAACATCATATTCATCGCACCGACTTCTTCCACGTAGCGCTGTTCCACGCCGTCCAGCCACAAAACCTGCGCGTACCCGAGTTTCTTGGCTTTCATGCCCGCCAGGATGCTCGCTGAATAATTGCCGCCGGTCTTGGCCACGCCCACGCCGCCGCGCACCGCGCGTACGTGCTCGTCCTCCACGTAGATGCCCACAGGCGCAAGCCCGCCGGCGTAATACGCGCCGCTTGGCGACAGGAGCACGTAATACAGGTAGCTGTCCGACGCCGACACGCCAAGGTATTCCTTGGTGGCGATCATCGTAGGACGGATATACAGCGACGTGCCTTCCTGATGCGGCGTCCATTCCTTATCCACGGACAAAAGCGCCAGTAGGCTTTCCACATACAGCTCAATCGGCATCGTCGCCATGCCCATACGCGCCGCCGAGCGGTTCATGCGCTCGAAATTATCGCGGATACGGAACAGGTTCATGCCGCCGTCCGCCCTGCGGTAGCATTTCGCGCCTTCGAAAATCTCCTGGCTGTAATGCAAAACCGCGCTGGCGGGATGCAGCGACAGGTTCTCAAGCGGCGTGACCCTCGCGTCGTGCCAGCCCGTGCCCTCGTTATAGTCAATTCGCAGCATATGATCGGTAAAAATCCTGCCGAACCCAAGCTTGGACTCGTCTTCCGGCTTCTGTTTGAGGACCTCCGCCCTGGTGATTTTGATATCGTACATACTGTCCACCCCGCTCCTTTATGTTCCTGCCGTTGGCATGGTTACGGTAATCATCCCGGTCGCGTCGTCCACGCTGAAAGCGATACCCGTTCTGCTGGCCATATCTTCCATCGGAAGGAAGAGTACGCCGTCCAGCAGGAACGCGCTGCGGTTGGAAAGCGGTATGGCTTTGGCGTTCTTTTCCACCACGAGGTCGCTTACGCTGCCGTCTTCGCTTACCGTATAGCTGATCTGGTAGAAATCCGTCAGCACCGCAAAGGCGGTTTCCTCCACGCTGCCGCTTGTATTGGTGACAACGACGTTGCCGGCGTTTTGGAGAATTTCGATGAGCGGTATGTACAGTATATCATCCAGCTGGGCCGGATGGAGTACGGTTTCGGTATCCCCGACCGTCAGCGGCTGGGTAAAGCCCGGGAACTCAAAGCTGTAATTATCCAGCAGCACAGCCGCGTTCTCCGCCGGGGTTTGAGAAGGCTCGGGCGTTTCTGTGGACGGAGCCGCCGTTTCCGCCGTAGGTTCTTCGGTCGCCGGCGGAGGCGTGAGCGTCGGCGTCGCCGTTGGCTGCGCCGTGGCCTCCGCAGTAGGCGCGTCGGTCGCTTCAGCCGGCGCGGACGTAGGCGTTGGCGCTACGGTAGCGGTCATAGGCGGCGGCGTAAGCGTATCGTCGGGCAGGAACGCCGGCGAAGCGGTCGGCGCGGCGATTGCATCGGCCGACTCAAACAAAATGGTCTGGGTATACTTGCCCGCGATGCCGTCCACCGTCAGGCCGTTGCGGGTTTGAAATTGTTCCACGGCGCGGCGGGTTTGGTTGCCGTAGGCGTTGTCAATCTCGTACGTATAATACCCGAGCTCCTGCAGCTTCCGCTGCACTTCACCGACCTCGGAGCCGCGGTCGCCCAGAACCAGCGTGCCGTACGCGGGGTTGGCCGTAATCGCGGGCGTTGGAACTGGCGTCGACGACGATACCGTCGCCGTTGCGTAAATACCGGTCGGCGAGGGCATCGGCGACGGCGTGATATTCGCCGTGGCCGGGTCGGGCGCAACTTGCACGGCGGAAATATAAAGCATGGACATATACAAGAGTATGGTTTTCAAAAGATCCATTAACGCCACTTCCCTTCCCGCGCGATGGTTTCGGCTGATTGATTATACCATGTTTTGCCGTCTCTCCGCAATGAAACCGGAGACTGAAAACCCATTAATATCCCGCGTTTTGATCCAATTTCCGATGAACGCGCGCCTGCTTTTTGGACGCGTCGGTAATCACGAGCCCCAGAGCGCTGCGTTCCAGCTTCTCCATGGGCGCAAGCCACTGCCGGATCTGCTTTGGTGTCCAGCGTTTGGCGCGGATCACCGGAAGGCAGCCGTGCAGCACGCCGCTGATCGCCAGCGCGTCTGTGAACAGGTCCGCCTCCGGCATATCAAAGAGCACAAAATCGAATTTCCCGTAGAGCTTTTCCAAAAACGCCGCGAACGACGCCGACGCCAACAGCTGCGCCGCCATGCTCTGGGTATGGTTCTGATCCAGAAAGTACAGGTTGCGCGTCCGTGTCTGGACCATCGCCTGCTCGATGGGGATGTTGGAGGCCAGACAGTGAATCAAATCCCGGTCGCCCTTGGCCTGCAGAAGATGCCCCAGGCGCGGCGCGTACCAGTTCATATCAATCAGAAGCACACGGCTGCCCTGGCGGCAAAGCTCCTGGGCGAGCATGACCAGCACGGCGCTTCTGAACTCCCCGTCGGTTGCGGATACGGCGGCCAGGCTTCTGAGCTTGTCTTGCTTGGCTAAAAGCCGCATCTTGAGCGTAATCAGCCGCAGCTGTTCATGCGTTTGGTAGCCCGCGAAATCATACAGCGGGGGGCGGTCGTCGGGATCGAAACGCTCATACGCGCCGATCACGCTTTGCAGGTCCTGTATTTCCGCAAGCACCGGCAACGCGGCGGCCTCCGCGATATCGCCGGAGCGGATCAGTTTCGTCCGCTTGACGCTTGCCAGCAAAAAGAGCAGGGAGAATACAACGAACGCTCCCAAAAACACCGCCGCGATATACCATTCCCGGTCAAACCGTATCGGCGCTTCCGGCACGCCCGCGACAACCACGGATTTGAGCGCGGTCTCGTTCATGGAGCTGTTGATGACTTCGATCAGCGACGCCGCCAGCGCGTTGGCGCTTTCGGCAGCCGCAAGGTCGTCCTCCGCCGTGACCTTGACCAAAAGCAGGCTGGTATTGCCGTAGCGGGTCACGCTGCTTTTCATGGACTCGTCCCACGGCGCGCCCTCTTTCAGCGCGTCGTAACGCGACCAGCGAATGCTTTCGTCGGCCAGGGCGGAAAGATCCTCGCCGCCGGACTTGAGCATCATCACTTCCGCGACCGCTTCGTACCGGACGGGCATGTATACATAGGCGTAAACGCCCATGACCGCCGCCAGAATCACAGACAGTAAAACGACCCAGACCAGGCGCCGTTTCCACAGATAAAATGCGGCTTTCATCCAAAACCTGCCCCCTATCCGCGCTTTTTTCAAAGAATATCACATCCATGATGGGATGGCAAGCAAACCATCCTGTTATACGACAGATAATTGTTGCGAAAATTTCATATTTGTAGTATTATTGTAACCGAATGAGAACAATTGAGCGGAAATACGTTTCGATATGCATAATTCTGTCTAATTTTGGGAATAAACAGAGCCTGACGCCCGTTATATCCTAAGGAAACAATGCGCAACGGAGGAATCCGACATGAAACGAATCTTTATTCTCGGACTGGCAATCGTATTGGTCTTTGCGCTGCTGCCTGTTTTTCAGGCCGCGGCTGCGGACTACGGAACGGTTACCGGCGGGTGGCTGCGGCTGCGCGCCGCCCCGTCGTTTGACGCGACCATCCTCAAGTCCTACTATACCGGCACCGTGGTTGAAATCCTCGGCACCAGCGGCGACTGGTATAACGTCAAAACGCCGGACAACCAAGCGGGCTATATGCATTCGGACTATATTTCCCTTGGCGGATCGCCCAGCGTTTTGACCAAATATGTATGGAGTTCCAACGGTTACGGCGTGCGCCTGCGCTCCGGCCCTAGTACGGGCTACCGCGTGATCGCGGTCTATGACGTGGGCACGCAGGTGAGCGTACTGCAGACCGGCGTACTCTGGAGCCGCATCCAGGTCGGCACGACCGTCGGCTTTATGATGAGCGAATTCCTGACCTCCACCGATCCCGGAACGACGCCTCCCGAACCTACGGGGGACGATCTGGCGACGGTATGGAGTTCCAACGGCTACGGGGTGCGCCTGCGCTCCGGCCCCGGCACGAGCTATTCCATCATCGGCCTGTACTCCGTTGGTACGCGCGTAGACGTTCTGGAGCGCGGAACCGATTGGGACAAAATCCAGGTCGGTACGCGCATTGGCTATATGATGAACGAATTCCTGATCTATGACGATCCGGATCAGACCGTCGCCACCGGCATCACCGTGACCGCCGACTATGCCACCGGCATCCCGGGTGAAACGGTGGATCTGGACGTAACGGTGACCGGCACGGACCTTTCCTCCCCCGCGTATACGCTGGAAGTGACCGATAACGCAAGCATGGCCGAGATCGTCAGCGGGCAATTGCATATCCTGTCCACGGCGACCGTTGGCGCAGTGATCGAGGTGACCGCGACGACGACGGACGACGACGAGAACGGCGATCCTATCACCGACAGCTGCACCGTAACCGTCGCTGCTGCAGAACCTCGCGTGACCGCTTTCTCCTTTGACGACGATACGGCAACCGTATCTATCGCGGGCGGCGACGTGGAACGCCGCATCGGCTATACCATCAGCGGCCTGAACCTCACCGCGCCGCGCCTGACCTTGGCGGTATCGGCCGAGGCGGGCGGCAACGTAGTCGCCACGGTGGACGAAGCGAATGAAGAAATCGTGTTGACCATCAGTTCCGCAATCACCGACGGCACCGTGTTCACCGTCACCGGCACCACCACCGCGGACGACGCGGGCGGCAACCCCAAAACCGACGTGCTGACGGTAACGATCACGACAGACGTTCTGACGCTGACATCCATTGAACTGATCCCGGAGGATTCGACGCTCCGGCACGATGAAACCACCAATATCAACGCAAGGCTGCACTATTCAAACGGTTCCTATGTTACCGCTGCCTTCACCACGGACTATACCCTGAGTATTACCTCGGGTTCGACCTACGCATCGCTGGGAGGCAAGGTGCTGTTCCCCGATGAAGCCGCATTGGAAGGCGTAGCGGATCAAACGATCGAAATCACGGGAACGTCTGTAGAAGATCCCAGCCTGACCGGTACCTGCGAAGTGCTGCTGTACGGCCGCAACGAACCCGACGCGCCGGTGCTGACGGCCGCGACGCCCGCGCATACGACGGTCACCCTGCAATGGACCGCGCCCGCATACGACGGCGGCGAAGCGCTTGATAAATATAAAGCGTACTACAGCCTGACCGTAGACGGCGCGAAGAACCCGCTGGACGAAAACATCGACCCCGGCGATACCGAGTATATCGCCACCGGGCTGATCGATACCACCACGTACTACTTCTGGGTCGTCGCCCATAATACACAGGGCGACAGCGAGTACTCCAACTCCCTGACCGCGACGCCCAACCCCGACGCGCCAAGCGCCGTGCAAAGCCTTACCGTCCTCAGCCGCGGCGACGGGTTTGTGGAACTCGGCTGGGCCGCGCCGTCCTATACCGGCGGCACAGGCGTATTGATTGACCACTACCGCGTATATGTCGACGGTGTGGAGTACGACAGCGCCGGCCGGTCCGACGCTCTCTCCAAGATGGTGTCCGGACTGACCAACGCACAGACCTATGCGTTTATGGTCGTTGCCGTTAACTCCGCGGAAATCGGCGAACCCAATACCATTTACAGCAATCCTGTGGGCACGCCCGACGCGCCGACGGTCACGCAGAACGTCGAAGGGTGTGCAAATATCTACTTTGCCTGGCTGCCCGCAGCCGATACCGGCGGCAGCCCGATCGACCACTATGACCTGTATTTCAAAGCCGTCGGAGACCCCGACCCGGCTCCCATTTCAACCTCGGATACCGAGTACACCTTCTACACTCTGTCCAACATCGAATATGAGTTCTGGGTCGTATCCAATAACGGCATCAGCGACAGCGACCCCAGCGCTCACGTGACCAATACACCGTATGTGGTGCCAAGCGAACCGCAGAGTGTTGTAGGAACACCTGTATCTACGACCGTCACCTTGACCTGGGTCGAACCCGCAACGCTTGGCGGACAGCCGATTACCAACTACAGAGTGTATTATGACAACGGATCGGTCTCAGAGCCTATTGAACTGGGCAACGTATTGACCTATGATTTCACCGGACTTGCACTTGATGATTACGTCTTCTATGTCGAAGCCAGCAACGACGGCGGCGTTAATTACGGCTCGCCTGGCAACAGTGGAACGGTATCAGTTACCTAACCCCTGACGCAATGCAAAAGGCTCTCGTTTACGAGGGCCTTTTCTTGTTGATTCTCATCTGTCACTCCACTGGAATAACCGTTGACGATCATTATTTTCTGTGCTATGCTGATAGGCGAACAAACATTCCCTATCTGTAAGGAGTTCACTGTGAGCAAATTTGTTCTGAAGTCCCCCTATCAAGCCAGCGGCGACCAGCCCGCGGCCATCGCGAGTTTGGCCGAAGGCATCGGGAACGGCTTGAAGGATCAGGTCCTTTTGGGGGTCACAGGCAGCGGCAAAACCTTTACCATGGCGTCGGTCATTGAGCGCGTGCAAAAGCCCACGCTGGTGATCGCGCACAACAAAACGCTCGCGGCGCAGCTGTGCGCCGAGTTCCGCGCGTTCTTCCCCGACAGCGCCGTGGAATACTTCGTCAGCTATTACGATTATTACCAGCCGGAGGCCTATATCCCCTCCACCGATACCTATATCGACAAGGACGCCTCCATCAACGAGGAGATCGACCGCCTGCGCCACTCCGCCACCTCCGCTGTTAGGGAGCGCAGGGACGTGATCATCGTCGCCAGCGTATCCGCCATTTACTCCATGGGCGATCCGGCCGAGTACTCCAGCATGACCGTCAGCCTGCGCCCCGGCCTGCAAATCAGCCGCGACAAGCTGATTGACCGGCTGATCGACATCCAGTACGTACGTAACGATATCGACTTCACGCGCGGCAGCTTCCGTGTGCGCGGCGACGTGCTGGAGATCATCCCCGCCAACGAGCGCGAGCACGCGATCCGCGTGGAGTTTTTCGGCGACGAGATCGAACGCATCCGCGAGGTGGAGGTCGTCTCGGGAAATGTGATCGCGGTACTGGAGCACGCAATGGTCTATCCCGCGACCTTCTATGCCATGGAACGCGATACCATGAACGAGCATCTGGAGGAGATCGAACGCGATATGGAACTGCGTGTGCAGGAGCTGACCGACGAGGGCCAGCCGCTGTACGCCATGCGCCTGCGCCAGCGTACCCAGTACGACATTGAAATGATACGCCAGATCGGCAGCTGCTCGGGTATTGAGAATTACAGCCGCTATTTCGACGGCCGCAAGCCCGGCGAAGCGCCGTTCTGCCTGCTGGATTATTTCCCGGACGATTACCTGATGTTCATCGACGAAAGCCACGTCACCATCCCCCAAGTCCGTGGGATGTACAATGGCGACCGGGCGCGCAAGAAGGCGCTCGTGGAGTACGGCTTCCGCCTGCCCTCGGCTTACGACAACCGCCCTCTGATCTTTGAGGAATTCCGCAAGCGCCAAAACCAGACTATCTACGTCAGCGCCACACCGGCCCCATATGAGCAGTCCATCACACTCAATATCGTGGAGCAGATTATCCGCCCCACGGGGCTTTTGGATCCGCTGGTGGTGCTGCGCAAAGCCACCGGCCAGGTGGACGATCTGATCGGCGAAATCCACAAGACCGTGGATCGGGGCGAACGCGTGCTGGTCACGACGCTGACCAAGCGCATGGCCGAGAGCCTGACGGAATACCTGCGGGGGCTGAATATCCGCGTGCGCTACCTGCACTCCGACATCCAGACCATGGAACGCTCCGAATTGATCCGCGACCTGCGGCTTGGCGAGTTCGACGTGCTGGTGGGCATTAACCTCCTGCGCGAAGGGCTGGATATGCCGGAGGTCAGCCTGGTGGCGATCCTGGACGCCGACAAGGAAGGGTTCCTGCGCTCGGAGACCTCGCTGGTACAGACCATCGGGCGCGCCGCCCGCAACCTGAACGGCCGGGTGATCCTCTACGGCGACCAGCTGACCGACAGTATGATGCGCGCCATCAACGAAACCAACCGTCGCCGCGCTTTGCAGGAGGCTTACAATAATCTCCACGGCATCACGCCTCAATCCGTACAGTCCACTGTACAGGCGCTGATCCGCATCACCAACGCGTTTTCCACCGATTCGGAAACGGGCGTCACCGAGGAAGAGCGAGAAGAGCTATTGAAGAATCTCGAGGATCAGATGCTCTCCGCCGCCAAGGATCTGGACTTTGAAAAGGCCGCCAAGCTGCGCGACGAACTGTTCCACTTGCAGGGTAAAAAGAAGGATTTACAAAAACCGCAAACGCGGCGCCGGAAACCCAAACGGGTGCTGCGCTGACAGCGTATATCCACCGGTCGGGCCGGTGGTTTTTCGTTTGTGTTAAATTTCGATTTCGTAGATCGCAGCGGCGCGATTTGTGATATACTCGTTGCAGAAAATACGTTCTTTCCCCTATATCTGCTCCGTTCTTCTGCCGAGTTCATTTTTGGTTCTGCCATTCTTGCAAGAGGTGCCCACAATGAAAGAGTACTGCACGCAGTTTGCTGCCGCCGTCGTCCTCATGTTGACGATTCTTTTTCAACTATCCAAAGAGGGTCGCGACCATTTCTGCGCCATCCATCATCGGAGAATTTACATCCACAGCCACGCTTTGAAAGCTCCTGTTCGCTGTGCGCAAAGCGACCGGCCCAGCATCAAGCAGGCCGGCGTAAAAGGATAAAAAACCAATTCGGAAAGGAATGAATCATGATGAAAAAGAAGTACCTGTTGTTCTTTACGGTGATCATCGCCTGCCTGCTGGTGTGGGTCGCCTCATCCGCGGAGACAAGCGGCGACTATGAGTATGAGGTTAACGATGATGGCAGCGCGGAAATCACCGGCTACTTTAGCGACAAGGAGACCATTACGATTCCCGGCGAGCTGGACGGGCATATCGTCACCATGATCGGCGACGGTGTATTTGCAGATATGGATGAGATTGTTTCCGTTCATCTGCCAGACAGTATTCAATCCATCGGTTATGAGGCGTTTGATTACTGCTACGATCTGACGACCATCAACCTGCCCAACGGGCTTATAACCATCAACGACGATGCGTTCGCCAACTGCTGGTCGCTGGTTGATTTAAACCTGCCAAACAGCGTGATCGCGATCGGCGAAGGCGCTTTTTCGTCGTGCGGTTCCCTTTTGTCGTTGACTCTGCCGAAAAATCTCAAAGCCATCGGCGACGACACGTTTAACGGGTGCTATGGTTTACAATCCATTGAATTGCCCGACGGTTTGCTGTCCATAGGAAGCTCCTCATTTTCCTGGTGCAGCTCACTTACGTCCGTCACCTTCCCCGACAGTTTGCAAACGCTCGGTGATTATGCATTCAGCGGATGCACTTCGCTAGTTTCGGTCGTCTTTCCCAAAAACCTGAAATCCATCGGATCCGACGCTTTCTATAATTGCGAATCGCTTGTCTCCCTTGACTTTCCAGAAAGCTTATCAACCATCGACATCTGGGCGTTTACTGGCTGCAATAGTCTGACAAGCGTCACGATTCCTGATAACCTGTTCAGCCTCGGCGGCGGCGCATTCGCCGCTTGCACCTCGCTCACCTCTTTCGTAGTCTCAGCCGATCATCCGGTGTATGAAGCCGTAGACTGTGTATTGTTCTCCAAGGGAGAAAAAGCACTGGTTGCTTATCCTGCAGGGAAACCGGATACAGAGTACACCGTTCCGCAAGGCACGCTATCGATCGGTGATAGCGCGTTTGAAGGCAGCCCGACGCTTACGGCGATTACCCTGCCCGAAGGCATCGTTACCATCGGTATGGATGCGTTTTATGAATGCACGGAACTCACTTCGATCAATTTGCCCGATAGCGTCCAATCAATCTATGGCGGCGCATTTGGCAACTGCGATTCGCTGACTTCCATTGAGCTTCCGCCAGATATAACCCGTGTAGGCTACGGAATGTTTGAAAACTGTAAAAAGCTGAAAACCGTTACGCTGCCGGAAGCCCTGGAATCAATCGGCGACTTGGCGTTCAATGGCTGCAACGCGCTTCAAAGCCTTGTCCTGCCCTCAACCGTCGAGTCCATCGACACCAGCTCATTCACCAACTGCAGAAAGCTTACCCTGACCGTCACGGAAGGATCGTACGCCGAGACCTACGCCATAGAGTACGAAATTCCGTATGAACTCGCAGCCGGCGAATAACATGCATTACCTTAAATCCGGTAAAACCATCAGAATACTATATGTCAGGAGTTGAAATTTATGCAAAGCGCACTCACGTTCATGTTTGCGATCATCCTTGCCTTTACGTTTACTCTGGACGCAGATAACAACGCGGTGGTTACGGGATATGAAGGGGAACTGACGGAATTCGCTGTTCCACCCACGCTGAACGGGTATCCCGTGGCGGCGATCGGCGACGAGGCGTTTTACGACTGCGATACGATTGTATCCGTTGTGCTGCCTGAAGGATTGCGATTCATCGGGTACGATGCTTTCAGCGGCTGCGACTCTCTGCTGACCGTAGCCCTTCCCGCAAGCCTTGAAGCCATCGACGCGTCCGCGTTTTCCGGCTGCGATCAACTTACGCTGCTGGTGATCGAAGACTCCTATGCCCATGCATACGCGGAGGAAAACGGCATTCCCAATGTATTCTCTGGTGCGTCCGATTGACTGATTGCGCCGCGTCCGGATAATTCCTCCAAATTACCAATCCTGTCAAGCGGTCCGGTGAGCGCTGCTTTGGCTTTTATTGTTCTACCTATTTAGCCGTATTTATGGTAGAATACAGCCAAACACTCTTATGGTGCGCGTGTAAATATATACTATCAGCTAATTTGGGGGTGAAGCATGTTTAGCGTTAACAATCTTGAGTATTGCGACCTTTTAATTTACAGCGTTATGATAAGCATCATCATGTACCTGTTCCTGGGCAGGGAAAAGTCGCACCAGAGCCACTCCACTAAGGTTTTCAGGCGTTTCATCGTATCCATTATCGCTGCCGGAACATTTGAAATCCTGTCATGGATCATTGCCGTCCCGGGCAACAGCGCTTTAATTCCGTTCCATTACATCAGCAACGTATTGTTTTTTGGTTTTAATCTGCTTCCCGCGTCGTTGGGGCTGTGTTATCTGGATTACATTATCACGCGTTCCAAGGCTAAAAACTGCAAGCGAACCTATGTCTATCTCATCCCGGTTTATATGAATGTCGCGTTCATCATCGTCAACCTGTTTTTTGACGGTTTCCTGTTCAGCGTCGATCAAAACGACGTTTATCACCGGGGAGTCGCGACATATATCGGCAACGCGTTTACCTTCCTGTTTGCCTTCGCGGTTATTATCGGGTTTTTCCGCAATCGGCAGATGATCACGGGGCGTATCACCCAGATCATTCTGGTACTGACGCTGCTCCCCGTGGCGGGCGTCGTTTTGCAGATGCTTTTTTACGGATTTTCCCTGGGCATTCCGGCGTATGTGCTTGCGGTTTTCATTACGTTCCTGCTGATGGAACGGCATGAACTGCAAAAAGACCCGCTGACGCTTCTGCATTCGCGCGCGCAGATGGAGACCCGGTTGCAATACAAGCTGAGGTCGCAGGAACCGTTTACCGCAATCATGATCGACGTCAACGGGTTTAAAAACATCAACGACGTGTACGGCCACACGATCGGCGATCAGGTACTCAAAGACGTATCCAAGGTTCTCCTGGCCAACGCGAATTACGAGGATTTTGTCTGCCGGTTCGGAGGCGACGAGTTTTTTGTGATCCTGGAGTCTCCCAAGAACGTCGGAAATTCCTATATAAAGCGAATCGAACAGAACCTTTCGAGCTATTCCGACGGCAAACCTTTTTCCACGGCGCTGAGCTTCGGAACTGTCTATGTGGACGTGGATTCCCGGTATGAGGTGGAAGAACTTGTACGCGTTACGGATCAGCTGATGTACAAAGATAAAATCAGCCGCAGGCAATAACGATTGCCGCAATTTAAAACCGCCGAAGGATCGGCGGTTTTTTTGTATTCTACAGGCTGCATTCCAATTGCACGTCAAACGGTTCTCTTCGTACATGCTCCGGGTCTTTCTCCCTGGCTTCCGTGCAGCCCATCGCCCGGTAAAACGCCTGGCTTTCCACAGAGGAATGCGCGGAAATATAGAGCTTTTTCGCGCCGTGCCCCTTCGCCCAGGTTTTCGCCAAGATAAACAGCGCACGGCCTGCGCCCTTTCCGCGCATATCCTCGGATACGTGAATGGCGGCGATATCCAAGTAGTCTCCGTCTACCGCGAACAGGCGCGGCGCTACGGCCGCAAAGCCTTTTAGGTCTCCGTCCAAAAACACGCCCATCACAAAGCCGTTTGCGGCGATCGTAGCCCGCAAATTATGTATAAGCTTCTGATAGTCTTCCTCGCTCCAGTCGTCTACGAACGGATCGCTGCGGACGACCCACTCGCCGTCTACGCGTCGCCAGCAATCGGTCACGGTCTGCCTGCGGGTAAAATGCGAGAACAGCCCGCGGGTGATATCACTTTCAGCGAGCGCACGATACTCCATGCGGTCTATCCGCGCTCGTGAAGCGCTTTGTAGTCGCGTCTTGGGAACACGGCCATATAGGCCGGGCGGATAATTTTATCCATGTTGATGAGTTCCTCCATGCGGTGCGCGCTCCAGCCGACGATGCGCGCGATGGCAAAGATCGGCGTGAACATCTCCTCGGGGATACCGAGCATTGAGTACACCAGCCCGCTGAAAAAGTCCACGTTGGCGCTGACACCCTTGTAGATGCGGCGTTCCTTGGTAATCACTTTGGGCGCGAGGCGCTCCACCATGGAATACAGGGCGTATTCCTCATGGTGGCATTTTTCGTTGCAAAGCTCTTCCACAAACGATTTGAACACCCGCGCACGCGGATCGCTGACGGAGTATACCGCATGGCCGATACCGTAGATCAGCCCCTTCCCGTCAAAGGCTTCCTTATGCAGAAGTTTGAGCAGGTATTTCTCCACGGCGTCCTCGTCGGTTACATCGGATACATTCTTTTTCAGGTCTTCCATCATCTGTACGACCTTGATGTTCGCGCCGCCGTGCTTGGGGCCTTTCAGGCTTGCCAGGGCCGCCGCGATCGCCGAATAGGTATCGGTGCCTGACGAGGTTACCACGTGCGTGGTGAAGGATGAGTTGTTGCCGCCGCCGTGCTCCATGTGCAAAATCAGTGCCAGATCCAGTACCCGGGCTTCCAGCGCCGTGTACTGCATATCCGGCCTGAGCATATGCAGAAGGTTTTCCGCCGCTGATAAATTGGGATCGGGGCGGTGGATATACATGCTCTGGTCCTGTTCGTAGTGGTTGAACGCATGGTAGCCGTACACGGCCAGCATCGGGAACACCGCGATCAGCCGCAGGCACTGGCGAAGGGTGTTGCCGATGGACAGGTCGGACGGGTTTTCATCATAGCTTGCCAGCGTTAATACGCTGCGGCTTAAAGAGTTCATCATGTCGGCGCTTGGCGCTTTCATCACCACATCGCGCACGAAGTTCGTCGGCAGAGAACGGTTTTCCGCCATCAGCTCGGAGAATTCCTGCAGTTTTGCCTGGTCGGGCAGCTCGCCGTACAAAAGCAAATAGGCGATCTCTTCAAATCCAAATCGGGATTCCTGAATCACGCCTTTTACGAGTTCGTTAATATCGTAACCCCTGTACCAGAGACGGCCGTCGGCCTGCTTCAGTTCACCGTTTACTTCCTGGCGGCCCTGAATTTCCGAGATATTCGTCAGTCCCGCCAGAACGCCTTTGCCGTTTTCATCACGAAGGCCGCGCTTGACACCGTATCTTGAGTAGAGCTCTTTGTCTATTGTCGCGCCCCGGACGATGGCCTGTTCGTTGTTATTTGCGTATTCTCTAAGCCGGTCAAATGGGGTTTTATTCACCTTGGACTTCACTTCCTCTCTGTTCCACTACACCATTAAAGTATAGTGGAACAGAGAGGGAGAAGTCAAGAAACGCCCTTCACCGAGTAGCCCGCGTCTTCCACGGCCCGGATCAGAATTAAATCGGGCACGCTGTCGCTGACGGTCACCTCGGCGGCCTGCCTGTCCAGGTCGACGCTCGCATCCACGACGCCGGTTACGGCCAGCAAAGCGTTTTCCACGGTCATTTTGCAGTGTTTGCAGCTCATGCCGCCGATGCGCATCTCGACATGCCTGGATTTATCATCATGCGGATCATCATTGTCGATATGTACGGGCATCCCGTTCATTTGTGGTATTAAAGTCATTGTTGATTTCTCCTTTCGGTTTTTGGTCGTAAATCGTTTCAACCTGAGCGCATTGGTTACCACGGTCACGGAGCTCAGGCTCATCGCCGCGGCCGCGATCATCGGACTCAGCGTGATCCCAAAGAACGGATACAAAAGCCCCGCCGCAATCGGGATGCCGATGACGTTGTAGAAAAATGCCCAGAACAGGTTCTGCCTGATGTTGCGGATCACCGCACGGCTCAGGCGGATGGCGTCGGGCACGCTTGAGAGTTCCCGGCTGTTTAAAATCACGTCGGCGGTCTCCATGGCGATATCCGTGCCCGTTGCCATGGCAAGCCCGACGTCAGCCTGCTTGAGCGCGGGCGCGTCGTTAATGCCGTCGCCGACCATCGCCACCGCCGAGCCGGCTTCCTGCAGGCTTTTCACCTGATCGGCCTTGTCGGCGGGCAGCACCTCAGCCAGGATATCCTCAATGCCCGCTTCCCGCGCGATGCTTTGGGCGGCTTCCTTCCGGTCGCCGGTTAAGAGCCATGGGCGGACATGCAGGGCCTTGAGCGCCTGGATGGTTTTTTGGGCGTCCGGTTTAATGGTATCTGCGATGCCGATAAAACCAAGCAGCTTCTTGCCTTTGGCAAAGCACAGCACCGACACGCCCTGAGCGCCGATTTCGGCAAGCTGCTCTTCGTACGAATCCAGCGGGATGCCGTTTTGTTCCATCCATTCGGGCTTGCCGGCATAAGCGGGCTCGCCTTCAACCAAAGCGGACAGGCCAAACCCCGCCGTCGCTTTAAAGTCCCTGAGTTCCAAAGTCCCGGCGCCGCGCATGCTGCCAAAGGCAACAACGGCCTTTGCCAGCGGATGCTCGCTGCCCAATTCCAGCGTCAATGCGGTCTCCAGCAGTTCGCGTTCCGAGCTTTCCGCCGTGGGAGCGACCGTATGCACGGTCATTTTCCCTTCGGTCAGGGTTCCGGTTTTGTCAAACACGATGTCCTTCACGCGGTGCAGCATCTCCAGCGCTTCGCCGTTGCGGAACAAAAGCCCGTGCAGCGCGCCGACCCCCGTACCCACCATAATAGCGACCGGCGTGGCAAGGCCAAGCGCGCAGGGACAGGAGATAACCAAAACCGTAATCGCCATGCTCAGCGAGAAGGAAAACCCTTCCCCGGCGATCATCCAAACGGCGAACGTGACCAGCGCGATGCCCATAACAATGGGCACGAACACGCCGGAGATTTTATCGGCAAGCTTTGCGATCGGCGCCTTGCTTGCGCCCGCTTCGGTCACGAGCTGGATGATCTTTTGCAGGGTGGTGTCCTCCCCCACGCGCGTGGCTTCCATCCGGAAGGTGAACGCGGGGTTCAGGCTGCCCGCGACCAGCGCGTCGCCCTTGTGCCTGTCAACGGGCAGGCTTTCGCCCGTGATATGCGACTGATCCACGGTAATATCCCCGTCCAAAAGCACGCCGTCCACAGGGATACGTTCACCCGGATGGATGCGAAGCACGTCGCCGGTCCGCACCTGTTCGGTGGGGATTACCGATTCTTTCCCGTCGCGGATCACAGAAACGGTATCGGGCGCGAGCGCCATCAGTTTCTTGATCGCCTCGGTGGTACGGCCCTTGGCGCGCGCTTCAAGGCTGCGGCCCAGGGTGACGAGGGTCAGGATCATCACGGCGGATTCAAAATACAGATTCCCGGAAAGCTCGTGCAGGCGCGCGCCCTGCGCCATAGACATCTGCAGCATGATCACGATACCGTAAACATACGCCGCGCCGCTGCCTACAGCGATCAGGCTGTCCATATTCGGCGCACGGCGGACGAGCAGCTTCAGTCCTGTGATAAAATACGCGCGGTTGATAAAGATGACCGGCGTCGCAAGCAGAAGCTGCACAAGCGCGTTGGTCATCGGATATTCGTCCATCCGTAAAAACGCGGGCATCGGAAGGCCCAGCATCTGCCCCATGCCGATGATCATCAGCGGTACAAGGAAAATAAGCGAGGTCCAGAAGCGGACCCGCATGGGCTCCTTTTCGTCCTTTTCGGACGTCGAAGTCTGTGTCGGGTGACTGGAAAGAGCGTGATAACCGGCGTGATCCACGGCGGAGAGAATCTCCTCTTCGTGCGCGGCGCCGTCTTTTGTCTTCACGCGCATGGCTTCCCCAAGCAAATCCACCTGCACGTCGTCTACGAACGGCAGTTTACGGACAGCTTTATCCACATGCGCGCTGCATGCGGCGCAGGTCATACCCTCCACGCGGTAGCGATCCATGTTCCACACCTCCATGTATTCAGTATACCCAAACTGTCAACCGCTAAACCGGAAGGAAAAGTGCGGTCAGTGGGAGAAATCAATGAAGGATGAAAAGGAGTACCCGCATGAAAGAGCTTTGGACTTTATTCAGTACGTTTTTCCTGATCGGCAGTATCACCTTCGGGGGCGGCTACGCCGTGCTTCCCATCCTCATCCGCGAGATCGTGCAGAAGCGCAAATGGGTCAGCGAGGATGAGATGCTAGATTATTTTGCCGTCAGCCAAACCACGCCGGGCGTGATCTGCGTAAACATCTCCACATTTCTGGGCTACCGCAGAAAGGGTTTCTTCGGAGCCATGGTAGCGACCATCGGCGTGGTGCTTCCGTCGCTGATCATTATCACGATCATCGCGGCCGTGCTGTCCAACTACTCCGCGATCCCGTGGGTGCAGCATGCCTTTGCGGGCATCCGCATCGCGGTCAGCGCCCTGATCGCCTCCACCGTGTGGAATTTAGCCAAGAAAAACGTACGTACCTGGCTGAAAGCCGCGATCGCAGTGATTGCCTTTGTGACGGTCGCGATTATCAATATCTCGCCGATCTACATCTCGCTCGTATTCGCGGTGTTCGGCGCCTTCTTTTTCGGAAGGAGGCGTGAAGCGTGATCTATTTACAACTGGCGTTTGAGTTCTTCAAGGCGGGTCTGTTCGCCGTGGGCGGCGGTCTGGCAACGCTGCCGTTTCTCATCCAGATGTCAGCAACGTACCCGCAGTGGTTTACCATCGACCAGTTGATGGATATGGTGGCGGTCTCGCAGTCCACCCCGGGGCCGATCGGCGTGAACATGGCAAGTTACGTCGGTTACCATGTCGCTGGCATCCCGGGCGCCGCCGCGGCGACGTTTGCGCTGGTGCTGCCGGCGTTTTTGACGATCCTGATCGTCGTGCGTGTGCTGGACCGCTTCGAGCAAAACCTCCGCGTTATGGGTGGCATGGAAGCGATGCGTCCGGCTGTCACGGGCCTGATCGCCGCCGCAGGATTCGCGGTGCTTAAGTCGGTATTGTTTCCATCAGGTGCATTTGCGTCGCTCCAATGGGTCCCGTTATTGCTCTTTGTCGTCCTGCTGCTTTTGCTGCGTTTGAAGCGACTCGGACGGATTCATCCCATCGCATTTATCGCGGTCGGCGCGGTGCTTGGGGTCGTGTTACAATTGTAACGTGGGTACCCGCAACGGCTTATATTTCTTGACTTTTCCGGGTGTTTATGGTATTCTTCACATGGTCGTTTCGACTGTTTATGAACACAACACATCATGGTGTCCCGCATTCTATCATGGTGTGGGACATTGCTTTGCACGGAGGCGCAAATGAAAAACCGGTCTATCCAATCACAGCTGCTGACGACGTTTTTCCAAGTCTTGCTGTACCTTTGCGTTTTCCTTGTATTTTTCTTTCTGCAGGCGATCAACAATCCGCAGCTTTTAAGCTACACCCGTACCACAGCCGTTACGATAGCCACATTCACCATCATGATCGTATTGCTTGCCAACGTCTACGGCGGATTTCAAATGGGCGAACGCAAAACGCGTTCGGTTTTTTTCGGAATCCTGATCTCCGTGATCCTGGCGGACATCGTGACATATCTCCTGTTGCAGATCATGAACGTGAACCCAGCCAACAACCCTCGTCTGATCCTGTTCGGCATGGATTTCCTGTGGTTTTGCGTTGCCGTCGTGCTGCAGACCGGACTGATCTACTTGATCGTCCGCCTGGGCGATAACATTTATTACAAACTCAATCCCCCGCAAGCTTGCTGCATCGTTGCCGCTTCGCAGGAGCTTGCCGACCACGTCGCGGAAAAGCTGCACACCTTCCCCAAGCGATACCGCCTGTGCGACGTGCTGCACTACCACTGTGACGACCTCCATGAAACCATTCTGGAGCACGATGTCGTGTTTCTGGTCGGCATTCCCGATACCGAGGAGGCGGCCATCGAGGCTTTTTGCTACAAGCACGGAAAATCCATGTATCTGGCCGCCGAACTGGAAGACGTCATTATCTCCTCGTCCGCACAAGTGGTTATCGACGACACGCTATTTCTGCACACCTTCCAGGTAGAGCCGACGCTGTTCCAGCGGGTGATGAAACGCACGATGGATATCTTTTTTTCCGCCATCGGCATCGTTGTGCTAAGCCCCATCATGCTCATCTCCGCGATCATCATCAAGTCGTACGACAAGGGCCCCGTGTTTTTCAAGCAGAAACGCGCGACCATTAACGGCAGAGTGTTCACCATCATCAAATTCCGGACGATGTTTGACCATGATCAGTCCAAACCCCTGAACTCCACAACCGTGAACGACGACCGCATCACCAAGGTAGGGCACATTCTCCGCCGGCTGCGCATTGACGAGCTTCCGCAGCTGTTCAACATCTTCGTCGGGGATATGAGTATTGTGGGGCCGCGCCCGGAGATGCTTGAAAACGTCGACCGCTATACCCGCGACGTACCGGAGTTTGTGTACCGGCAAAAGATGAAAGCAGGCATGACGGGGCTTGCGCAGATCGACGGGAAATACAACACGACCCCCAAAGACAAGGTTATTCTGGATCTCATGTACATCCACAGGTTCTCGCTGATGTCGGATATCCGGCTGATGCTTCGCACCGTGACGGTGTTTTTCCGTCCCGACAGCGTAGAAGGCTTTCATTCTAAAAAAGCGCAAACGATGCCTATCCGCATCCGCCCCAAGACGAGAACACCCTAAACAAATTGAAATGGAGACCGCGCATGGATAATACCCTACTGATCATGGCGGCAGGCCTTGGAACCCGCTATGGCGGCGATAAACAGATCGACGGCATGGGCCCGCACAACGAGATACTGCTGGAATACTCGGTATACGACGCGCTGGAAGCCGGGTTTAACAAGGTTGTATTCATCATCAAGCGCGATTTTGAACAGCGCATCCGCGAGCTGATCGGCAACAAGCTGAGCCGGCGCGCGAAAGTGGAATACGTATTCCAGGATTTTTCGAGCCTTCCTGATTGGTATTCGGTGCCCGCGGAGCGTGTGAAGCCCTTCGGCACCGTACACGCGGTGCTCTGCGCCAAGAATGTTATCCACGAGCCGTTCGCCGTCATTAACGCGGACGATTATTACGGCCGGGAACCATACCGGAACATGTTAAACCACCTGCACACCTTAAAGCCCGAAACCGAAGCGTGCATGATGTGCTACCGACTGAAAAACACCGTGAGCGAGTATGGCTCGGTTACCCGCGGCGTTTGCGCTACCGATGAAAACGGAAAGCTCGCGCACATCACCGAAACCTACAAAATCCAAAAGTTCCAGGACGGCTCCATCCGCGATACCGACAGCGACCCCGCCGGACTCGTACTGGACCCGGACAGCCTGGTGAGCATGAATCTGTTTGGATTCACGCCATGGTTTTTGGACGTCGCGCAAACGCGCTTCCATGCGTTCTTGCGGGGCCTGCAGCCCGGCGAACTGCGCGCCGAGTACGTTCTGCCCACGCTGGCCGACCAAATGATGCGGCAGGACGGGCTGACGATCGACGTGCTGACCACGCAGGCCTCCTGGTTTGGCATCACCTATCAGGAGGATAAGCCCATCGTACAACAGAAGCTCAAGCAGCTGCATCAAAGCGGCTTCTATCCGGATAAACTATTCTAGCGCACCATCCCCCCTATCGCTTTCACGCACGCCGGACAACCGGCGTGTTTTTTTATCATACGGTATTGACAGAACGCTGGGATGCGTTTATCATGACTATATCGTCTATTTTAGTCATACGTTTTCATCAGGAGGTTGCGATATGCCCAGATCATTCTCGGAAACGGAGAAAGCCTTTATCAAAGAGAGGCTGATGCAGGAAGCCGAAGTCTGCCTTGCAGCATACGGCATCCGTAAAACGACTGTGGACGAGCTTGTCAAGCGGGCAAAGATCCCCAAGGGGACGTTTTACCTGTTCTACGCATCCAAGGAAGCGCTGATTTTTGATGTGATTCTGAAGTACAACACGCTGATCCAGGAACAGCTGCTCGGGATGGTCGCAGCTATGCCGAACACTCCCGGCCCGGAAGAGCTGACGGACCTCATCATGGAGCTGTACCGTTCGCTGGACGGCTCGTTCCTCCTCAAACTCGTTGAAAACGGCGAACTGGAACGGCTGATGCACAGCGCGCCGCCGGAATTTGTGCAGGCAAACATTCTGGATGATGAAAGGATGTTTACCCGGCTGATGGCGCTATTCCCCGAGACGGACGCGGAGAAGAGCACGTTGTTTGCCGCCGCGCTGCGGGGCACCTTCCTCTTCCTGCTTCATAAAGAGGAAGTCTCGCACGACCGATTTGACGAGGTGCTTCGTATCATGATCCGCGGTATCGTACTGCAAATGTTTGGAGGCCAGGTATGATCAACGTTCAAAACCTTACGTTCAGCTATACGGGTAAGCCCTTCATCGAAGCCATGAATTTCAGTGTGCGGGACGGAGAGATTTTCGGGTTCCTCGGTCCGTCCGGCGCGGGCAAGAGCACGCTGCAAAAGCTTTTAATCGGGCTTCTTCCCCGCTACGGCGGCAGCGTAACGGTAAACGGCACGCAGGCAAGGCACGCCGGCAAAGATTTTTACCAGACGATCGGTGTGGATTTTGAGTTCCCAAGCCTCTACGAAAAACTGACGGGGCGGGAAAACCTGCGGTTCTTCTCGTCGCTGTACCGCAGGCACCGGAACATCGACGGGCTTCTCAAAGCCATCGGGCTGTACCAGGACGCGGACAAGAAGGTGTCGGAGTATTCCAAAGGGATGAAATCGCGGCTGAACTTCATCAAAGCGCTTTTGCACGAACCGGAGCTTCTGTTTCTGGACGAGCCGACCAACGGGCTCGACCCCTCCAACGCGCGAGTGATGAAGGACATGATCCTGGAAGAAAAGGCGGCGGGCCGGACCGTGATCCTGACTACGCATAACATGTACGATGCGGCGGAGCTCTGCGACCGCGTATCGTTCATCGTGGACGGCGCGATCGCCGCGCTGGACACGCCCAAAGCCCTGATGACGCAAAAGCGCGCCGAGGAAATGACCTACGCCTATCTGTCGCAGGACGGGGCGCTTAAGGAGCGCCGCGTCGCGCTGGAAAAGACCGGCGAGGACGAGGTTTTTCTTCAGTTGGCGCGTGATGGCAAGCTTGCCTCCGTCCATTCCGCCGAACCGACCTTGAACGACGTCTTCGTCGAAATCACGGGGAGGGGCCTGCAGTGAAATCAGGAGCGCTGGTTCTTTCCGATATCCGCTTCCAGTTCCTTTACGGATTTTATTCGATTTACGGGATTTTGACGCTGGTGTACCTTGGTCTGCTCTACGCCCTGCCGGACGCGTGGCGCGGCGACGCGGCGATCATCATGATCTTTACCGATCCCGCAGCGATGGGGCTGTTTTTCATGGGCGCGATCGTGCTGTTTGAAAAAAACGAGCGGGTGCTGGACTCCATCGCCGTCTCCCCGGTCGGCGCATGGGAGTACGTGCTGTCCAAACTCGTGTCCATCGGGCTGATCTCCACGCTCGTCGCGGCGGTCATCGGTCTGGGCGCGGGCGTGGTCCGCTCTCCCCTTCTTTTCCTCGTTTCGGTGTTCCTGTGTTCATGCCTATTTTCCGCGCTGGGGCTGATCGCGGCGTGCAAAATCAAAACTCTGAACCAGTTCTTCCTCGCCGCCGTACCGCTGGAGGTACTGACCGTCGTTCCGGCCGTTTTGTGGATGTTCTTTGTGCCATCGGATCTCTTTGTACTGCATCCCGGGGCAAGCCTGCTAATGCTGTGTACGGGCCGGGGCATTCCGGCGCTTGCGCTGCTGTCGCTGTTTTTGTGGACGGCGGGGCTGTACCTTGCGGCTGTGCGTGTCGTAAAGCTGATGCTCCTGTCCGTTGGAGGGATCAAGCTATGAAATCCAATGCATTGTCCATGCGCATGTTTTTCCGGCAGATACGCGGCGACAGCATGCTGTACATGATGTGCTTTCTGCCGCTGTTGATCGCCGCGCTGTTTCGCTTCGGCATCCCGTTTCTGGAGGCGCAGCTTACGTCCGTATTCCAGTCGGACGCCGTCCTGACGGGCTATTACCTGCTGTTTGACCTGTTCCTGGCTGTGTTCGCGCCGTATTTTCTGGTGTTCATCTCCGCGATGGTCATGCTTTCGGAGATCGACGAACACGTCGCCGCCTACCTGGCGGTAACGCCCGTGCGCAGGAAGGGCTATATTATTTCCAGGCTTGTGTACCCGGCGCTACTTTCGGCCTTCGTATCCGCGGCATTGCTCATGCTTTGCGCGCTGACAGACTGGACGATTTGGAACGTTTTGCTGGTCAGTTTGTTATCGGTCATGCTCTGCGTACCTGTAGCGATGCTGGTCGTCACCTACTCGCACAACCGCGTGGAAGGCATGGCGCTGGCGAAGCTTTCGGGGCTTCTGCTGTTTGGGCTTCCGGTTCCGTTTTTCCTGACGAACGGCCTGCAGTATTTGTTTGCCTGGCTGCCTTCGTTTTGGATCGCGAAGGTGTTTCAGTCCGGCAGCTATCTGGGAGTTCTGCCTGCCGCGCTGCTGTCGGCGGCATGGATATGGCTGCAGTACAGGCGGTTTGAGCGGAAACTGCTTTAATCCGCCGCTGCTGTATGGTATACTATATCCAGTAAATGTCAACCGCAGACCCGACGAGCACAAAAGCATATTAAACCGACAGCTAAGGAGGATTATCATGCTGAAAACCGGCGATACCCCCGGCAAGGGAACCTACAAATGCCTGAAATGCGGCAAAATCATCACCTTGGAAAATGATACCGACGCCCTTCCGGTCTGCCCCCGCTGCGGCAACAAGACCTGGGAAAAGGTGGAGGAATAACGTCTTGGGTAAGCAAAACGCCCCGTTCGCTGTGAACGGGGCGTTTTTAACGATTGATATCCACCGGTCTTGCGCTAATTCAAATCCATCATCTTTGCGGTGATACCATCCAAAGCGTTCAGGTCTTTGACCAGCTTATCGATCTCTTCGGCTGTTCCGCAGGGCTGGAGTACGATCAGGCCGTAGTTGGCGCAGGTTTGTTCATCCACCTCGTGCATGCCAAGGCGGGTTTTAATCAGGCAGCCGTTTTTGGTCAGCGCGTCCTGCAGTACCGCGGCGTTTGCCACGCGGTTGTCCATCTTGATCCCGATGATATAATTGCAATTCATGGCGCATCCTCCTTCATCGCTTCCTTGCGGGTTTCACAGGTCTACTATTCTATATACAAGATATCTCCGTAAACCCCTGCCGAAACACGATTTTACCGCATCCGTGATTTTTCTTTGCGTTTGCCATTCCCAAAAAGGCTGAGTGCGGGTATAATAGATGAAAATAAGCAAACGCAGATGGAGTTGTTTTGATGGATCTTCTCAAGGAACGTATCCTGCGGGACGGCCGGGTCAAGGACGAGCAGATTATCAAGGTGGATGGATTTCTAAACCACCAGATCGATATCGCCCTGATGGATGAAATATCCAAGGAATTCAAGCGCCTGTTCAGTGAGGAGAAGATCACCAAGGTGATCACCATCGAGGCCAGCGGCATCGCGATCGCCTGCTTTACGGCGCTGCAGTTGGGCGTACCGCTGGTGTTCGCCAAGAAATCCGAAAGCAAGAACATCGACGGCGAGGTTTACCGCACGATAGTCACCAGCTTTACGCGCGGCAGGGACTACACGGTGATTTTGGAAAAACGCTACCTGTCGTCCGGCGACAGAATTCTGATCATCGACGATATTCTGGCCACCGGCAAGGCGCAAAAAGGCCTGCTGGATATTGCCAGTCAGGCCGGAGCCCAGGTCGCGGGCATCGGAATTGTGATTGAAAAAGGCTTCCAAGGCGGCGGAGACGCCCTGCGCAAGTCTGGCTACAACGTACAGAGCCTTGCCATTATCGACAGCATGCGCGACGGCACGGTGCATTTCCGCAATTAAAACCAGCTATCTGTCTTCCCGGAAATACGGCTGCCCCAAGCTTGCGGGCGGCTGATTTTCATGTTTACGGCGCATGGAAACCACAATCAGCACCAGAATCGTAACCACATACGGGAGCATTTTGAACAGCTCCTGCGACGAGCGGGTCAGCCCGCCCATATAGAAGTACAGCCAGAACAAAACGCCGAACAGGTACGAGCCCCAGATGGCGTGCCTGGGCTTCCATCGCGCGAAGATGACCAGCGCCACGGCCAGCCAGCCGAGCTTTTCGATGCCGCCGTCGTTGGCCCAGGTGCCCTTGATGTAGTCCATCACGTAGTAAAGCCCGCCCATACCGGTGATCGCCGCACCCACGCAGGTGGACAGGTATTTGTACCGTGTTACGCTGATGCCCGCTGCGTCGGCCGTGGCCGGGTTTTCGCCCACGGCGCGGAGGTTTAGCCCATTGCGGGTCCTGCGCAGAAACCAGCTCGCCAGAAACGCCAGGACTATCGCCAGATACGTCATAAACCCAAGCGAGGAGAGCACGCCGACGTTTGACAGAAACGGCAGCGTCGCCCGGTATGCGCCCGAGGTTGCCGAAACCGAGATCTGCCCCACGCCGCCGGCCAGCTTGTTCATCGCGCCGCCGAAGAAATTCGCAACGCCGGAGCCGAAGATCGTCAGCGTCAGGCCGGTGACGTTCTGGTTGGCACGTAGCGTGATGGTGAGGAAGCTGTAAATGAAACCTGCCAGCACCGATGCCAGCAGCGCGCACAGCAGCGCGATCAAAAGTCCAACAATCGGCGAGGGAACCGCGGCGCCGGACTCATACCAAAACGCCCCGCCAAGCCCCGCGATGCCGCCAAGGTACATGATGCCAGGCACGCCCAGGTTCAGGTTGCCGGATTTTTCCGTCAGGATCTCGCCCACCGCGCCAAAGAGGATCACCGTGCCGAACACGATCGCGGCCTGTAAAAGCGATAAAATCGACGCCATGTTATTTGTCCTCCCTTCCGCGGAAGATGAGCCGGTAGCGGGTGAAAAACTCGCTGCCTAAAATAAAGAACAGAATAATTCCCGTGATCATCTGCGAGGCGTAATCGTTCAGGCTGTACTGGGACGCGATCTGGATCGCTCCTTTTTCGAGGAATACCAACAGCCCCGCCACCAGTACCATCACGAAGGTGTTGAACTTCGCAAGCCACGCCACGATGATAGCCGTAAAGCCGCTGCCTCCAGCCGTACTGGTGGAAATCGTATGCGACGCGCCTGCAACCGCGATATACCCGGCCAGCCCGCAGATCGCGCCTGAGAGCATCATGGTGCGGATGATGACCCGCTTGACGCTGATGCCGATATAGCGCGCGGTTTTGTTTGACTCGCCCACCACCGCAATCTCATACCCCTGCTTGGAATAGCGCAGGTACACAAACATTGCGATGGTCAGCACCAAGACCAAAATGACGTTGAGCAGGTATTTCTGCCCGAACACCGGCGGAAACCAGCCCATCTGCGTACGCTGGTTGATAATGCCCACGGTATTGGACCCGAAGGGATTTTCCCACACGGCCACGAAATAGCTCGTCAGCTGGATAGCGACATAATTCATCATCAGCGTGAACAGGGTCTCGTTGGTGCCGTAGCGAGCTTTGAAGATGGCCGGAACCGCGCCCCACACCGCGCCCGCGATGAGGCTTGCGATCAGGGACACGCACAACAGCGCCCAGGTCGGCAGGGTGCTGCCGAAGTAGATCATCACCGCGGCGGTCGCAATGCCGCCGATCAGTATCTGCCCCTCCGCACCGATGTTCCAAAAGCGCATCTTGAACGCGGGTGCCAGCCCGATGCCGATGCACAAAAGCATCGCCGTATCGCGGAAGTTGACCCACATGCGGCGGCTGGAGCCGAAGTTGCCCTCGAACATCGCCTCGTAGACTTTGATGGGATTCAGGTGCACGATGGAATAGATCACGACCGCGCTCGCCAGCAGCGCGAGCACAAGCCCCGCCAGCCGGATCAGCCAGCCGTGCCACGCCGCGATCGAATCCCGCTTGGCGATGCGGATCCACGGTGTTTTATGCGTCGGGTTCATCTTTTGTGTCCTCTCCGTATTTCGTCATCATCATGCCGACCTCGTTCTTGTCCGCGCCCCGGCCTTCCACAATTCCCGATACCCTGCCGCCGCACAGCACCAGAATCCTGTCGCACAGCTCCAGCAGCACGTCCAGGTCCTCGCCGACGAAAATCACGGCGACGCCCTTTTCCTTCTGCTGGTTGATTAAATCGTAAATGGTATAGGAGGAGTTGATATCCAGCCCGCGCACGGCGTAGGCGGTCATCAGCACCGTCGGCGAGGACGATATTTCGCGCCCGACCAGCACCTTCTGCACGTTGCCGCCCGAAAGCCTGCGCACCGGAGTGGAAAGCCCCGGCGTGTTCACCTCAAGCTCCTTGACCACGTGGTGGGCGAGCTTTTTGGGCGTTTTCCGGTCGGTGAACATGCTTTTCCCGCTCCGAAACGACCTCAGCATCATGTTGTTGGTCAGATCCATGTTGCCGACCAGGCCCATGCCCAGCCTGTCTTCCGGTACAAAGGACAGCATGACGCCCATGGAAAAGATTCTGCGCGGATCAAGCCCCGCCAGGTCGGTCCGCTTTCCCGTTTCCGGTTCAATGTAGGTAATCGTACCGGGCTTGATGGGATGCAGCCCCGCGATGGATTCCAAAAGCTCTTTCTGCCCGCAGCCGGAGATGCCCGCGATACCCAGCACCTCCCGGAATTCGCCGTGAAGGATACATCGTTAAGCCTGGTGATTCCATCCTTGTCCTTGAGCGTCAGGTGATCGACGACGATACGCGGCTCGGGGTTCCTGGGTTCAGGCCGCGCGATGTTGAGCGTTACGGCGCGGCCGACCATCATATTGGTCATTTCGGCGGCATTTGTGTTCTTGGTCAGCAGCTCTCCGGCGTACTGCCCACGGCGCAGTACCGCGACGCGGTCGGAGATCTCCTCCACCTCGTGCAGCTTGTGCGTGATGAGCACGATGGCCTTGCCGTCATTGCGCATGTTTTTCAGCACCCGGAACAGCTTTGCGGTCTCCTGCGGAGTCAGCACGGCGGTCGGCTCGTCCAAAATCAATATCTTCGCACCCCGGTAGAGCACCTTGACGATCTCTACGGTCTGCTTCTGGGACACCGACATATCGTATATTTTCTGTTCGGGGTTCACGTCAAAGCCGTAAAGCTCGCAGATCTCCCGAATTTTGCTCCCGACGGCCTTCAAGTCCAGCTTCCCATCACCCGGCATGCCCAGGATGATGTTTTCGGCGGCCGTAAGCACGTCCACGAGCTTGAAATGCTGGTGCACCATGCCGATGCCAAGCTCGTACACGTCCCTGGGGCTGCGGATGGTAACCTCTTCGCCGTTGACCGCAATATGCCCGGCGTCGGGAAAATAGATCCCCGACAGGATGTTCATCAGCGTGGTTTTACCGCTGCCGTTTTCGCCAAGCAGCGCCAGTATTTCGCCGTTATAGATATCCAGGCTGACCTTATCGTTTGCGATCACAGAACCAAACTCTTTGGTAATGTCCCGCATGCTGACCGCAGCCGTTGCGCGTTGCATGATCGTCTACCCCCAAAATAATGGAAAGAACCGCCCCATAGAAGCGGTCCTTTCCATTTTCATAAACGGACTTCGCTTAGTTCAGTTCGGTGATACCGTCGATGCGCAGGCCGAAATACGGTGCGCTGCGGAGCGTGGACTCGTGGAACACGCCGTCGGAGATGGCTTCGCCGGTGTCGCCGACCCAGTCGCCGTTGGTGTCGATGGCCAGGTAGCTGGTCACGGTCTCGCCGCCAACAGTGAAGGTGGAGGTGTCGAACACGTTGAGCGTGCCATCTTTAATGGCGGTTTCGACTTCCAGCACCTTTTCGGCGGTGCCTTCGGCGCAGCTTTCGCCAATCGCGGAGATCATTACGGCGCCTTCTTCGTAGCCGGCGGCCCAGTCGGTCATGATCGTTCCGCCGTTTTCGGCGGTTTCAAACGCGTAGGTGTAGTACACGCTCCAGTCGTTCTGCGCGCTGGTCAGCGCCGCGGTGGGAGCGACAGAGAGCATATCCACGTTGTAGCCGACGCAATACACGGTGGTGCCGCCCTGAAGCAGCGCCTCACATGCGGAGGGAGCGCCGGTGGAGTCCGCGTGCTGGCTGATGATGATCGCGCCGGATGCCACGAGCGCGTTGGCGGCTTCGGCTTCGGCGGTCGGATCATACCAGGAGTTGGTGTAGGTCACGTCCATCACGACGTTGGGCACGATGGATTTCACGCCGAGGTAGAAGCCCGTGTAGCCGGACACCACTTCCGCGTACGGGAACGCGCCGACATACCCAAGCTTGATGTTGCCGTCGGCGTCCATGTTGTTTTCCATCACCATGCCGTCGGCCACGAGCTCGGCAAGCTTCATGCCTGCGACGACGCCGGAGACGTAACGGGATTCAAAGGTGTAGTTGAAGGCGTTTTTGAAGTTGTCAAGGCCGGAAAGCGCGGCCATATCGCCGGTCATGGAGATGAAGGTCACGTCCGGGCTTTCGCTTGCGGCCTGCTGCATGTAGCTCTGGTGGCCGTAGCTGTCGGAAATCACGTAGTTGCAGCCCTGCTCGACGAGGTCCATCGCGGTATCGTAGCAGACTTCGTTTTCGGGAATGTTGTACTTCCAGATGATCTGGTCGTCAGTGAAACCGACTGCCGCGGCAGCGGTCATAATGCCCTGGATGTGCGCAAAGTCATAGCCTGTATTCTCATCGTGAACCAGAATGACGCCGATCTTAACGGGTTCCATTTCCGGTTCCGCCGTGGGCTCGGCTGTAGGTTCGGCGGTGGGTTCGGCGGTCGGCTCTGCCGTCGGTTCCGGCGTGGGTTCCGCTGTAGGTTCAGGCGTCGGCTCCGCCGTGGGTTCCGCCGTAGGTTCTGCGGTTGGCTCTGCCGTGGGTTCCGCGGTCGGTTCTGCGGTCGGCTCCGCCGTGGGTTCCGCCGTAGGTTCAGCAGTTGGCTCTGCTGTCGGTTCCACTGTGGGAGCCGTCGTCGGCGTGGGAGTATTTGAGTTGCACGCCGTAAATACGAATACGACCGTTAGAGCGAGCAGCAATACCATGATCTTCTTCATTTTCCACCCTCCATGTTTTACATATTGTGTTTGCTTACGCAACGGGTAACCGGATACCGGACTGGAGCTTGCCTGCCTGTTGTAGTCTGAACGTCCTGAAAATAGATTTTTACATTCATCAAGATACTGTGTTTAACTGCGTTTGTCAATACTACATGTACTGTTTTGTCTGCCGTCGCAGCACGCCGATCAAGCCTTTGAACAGCGCTGATTTCCCCTCCATTTCAACGGGAGAAAACGCCTTGAAACGCTTATATTGCAACAATGCCGCGTCCCCGCCCGAGAGGCGCGCGCAGCAAGCCGCCCGTCCGTATTGCGGAACGAAACCCGGTATCAAAAAGCGGGAAGCGGCGCGGGAGGCCGCGATGATATACAAAAGAAAAACAAAACGGGCGGCCGAAACCGCCCGTTCAGTCATATCAATCGTCCGTCTATTCTTGCGCCTTCGCGCCGATCGCACGTACGGGGCAGGCGTCCGCCGCCATGATGAAATCCTCGTACGGTATGTGCGGCGCATTCTTCAAATATGCCTTGCCGTTTTCCATTGCGAACCACTCCGGCCATTTCCGGGCGCACAGGCCGCAGCCCATACACGCGGAACGGTCAACCGCGTATACCGCGCTTTTGTGGGTTTCCGCCGCCGGAAGATCGGCGTCCTTTACAAGCTTGGCTGTAATCCAGGAAAAGACGAGGATCGCAAGCACCGTAAGCGCCCACCGAACCGCCATAAACTGAAAGCCCAGAAACTTCATTTCGTTGAGCAGCATCGGCACCTTGATCACCGCCCATGCGCTTAAGATCACCACGAGATTGCGAAGCGACGCGCCCTTTTTATGCAGCATCACGCACAGCGGAAACGCCGCATAGATCGGCCCGGCTGAAATACTGCCCAGCAGCAATGAAAACAGCGCGCCCTTGAACCCCGCGCTTTTCCCAAGATACCGCATGATCTGTTTCTTGGGCACCCATGCGTCCAGCAGTGCCGTCAGCACGAAGATCACCGGCATGATCATGAGCATTTCCTTGATGTAGTATACGCTGTTCTTCAGCGAATCGACGCCCATGGCCGGTTTGAAAATGAAGAATATCAGGTAGGTAAAAACGACGGTTATCGGGAACAAGTTGGCCCTTGCCTTGCGCAGGAGATTCACAGGATCATCCCCATCAGCAGCGCGATCAGCAGCGCAAACACGAAGCTCAAAGCGTTTCTTGTGACTGTGAACTTCAATCCGAAGGCGCGCTTTTCCAGCGGAAACGTGGCGATGCCGACCATGGTGAGCGTCGTCAGAAACGCGACCGCGGGCACGATGCTGACCCCGGCGTTCACCAGCGTGCCGACCAGCGGGAAGGCAATAAACGCTGGAATCAGCGTGATTGTGCCAAACGCCGCCGATACCACGGACGCCGTGAAAAGCTTTTGACTGCCGATAAACTCCGCGATTGTCTCCGGCGGCAGGAGCGTCAGGATCAAGCCGATCAGAAAGATCACCGACAGGATGCTCGCCGCCATGCCCTTGCCCAAACCAAAGGCGACGAACAATGCTTTTTTCGTTTTTTGTCTGTCCCTGATCCAGGAAACCGCCAGAAATACCGCCGTGCCGCCCCACATAGCCAACGTTAACGCGTCCATACAAACCTCCGAACATTTTAGAAGCATTGTATGCAATCCGGAGGGCTTGGAATAGACACCTATGTTTCTTTTTGCTAAACTTATTTCGAGGTGTCGCGCATGATCGAAAACCTATGTAAACAGTTCCCCATGCTTTTAGACATCGGGGCGGATACGCTGAACAGGTATTATACGGAAAACCGAATCCGGCTGCGCCGCTATGCAAAGGGCGCAACCTTGCACCGGCAGCACGAGCGCTGCGTTACGCTTGATTTTGTAGCGTCGGGATCGCTGGCCGCCTACGCCCTTGCGGAAAACGGCTCGGCGATGAGCATGTTCACCTTTCAAAAGGGCGGAATCATCGGCGCTAATCTGTTATTCGGCGACCGCAACGAATATCCGCTGAATATATACTGCATGTCAAAATGCAGCTTGCTGCAAATCGACCGCGACGTGATTGTGGAGTTTTTACGCAACAACCGCTTTGTGATGGGCTATGTACGATCGCTGTCGATGAACGCACAGGGCATGAACCAGCGGATCAGCATGCTCACGATGAAAACGCTCAGGGAAAACCTGCTGGAATACCTGCGGCGGCAATCGGTATTGCAGGGGACGAAAACTATCGTTCTTCCCATCAGTAAAAAGCAGCTTGCAGATTTCCTTGGGGTGCAGCGGCCGTCGCTGTTCCGGGAACTGAAAAAGCTTAAGGACGAAGGACAGATCGAGATTCGAAACCGGCAGATTACCCTGCATGCGCGTTGACCATGCCGTATCAGAAATGCTCCTGCTCGATCACCGTGACCGGCACATTCCGGTAGGTAAAAACCAGCACGGCGGAAAACGCGATTGCCAGATAATACGGTGCCCGCATATCCTGCCAGTTAAACACGGACTGAATCGCGGCGATCAGAATCGGCGAGATAAACTGTCCGATATAGATCACCGCGCCGATGATCGACATCGCGGCGGTCACGTGTTCATTGTCACAGCGCAGGGCGATTTGCGACTGTAGCAGGGAAACGATCACGCCGATGGCCGCGCCGGCCCCGAACAGCCCTAGTCCCGATAAAATCACGCTTCCTGTATAGCTTATCATCCAAAAAGAGATCGCAAACACGATTCCGGTCCAAAATTGCGTATACTTTTTCATTTTATCCACAATCCTGGCCGAGACCATGCCCGTGATGAAAGCCCCGATGTTCAGCACCGACATGAGCACGCCGATCCAAGCCGTGGGTGCCAGCGCATAATGGGTCGCGACCAGAGAAAAGTTCGTTGGCAGCACACACAGGATGACCATGACCACAAACATCGACAGCAAATGCGGCGTAATCTCCCGCATCATTTTCATCGGGATACCGCTGGCAGTGCGTTTGATTTCCGCCTTTGGTAAAAACAAAACCACGAGGGCGACAATCACAAGCCCGAACAGATAGATGGCGAAGGTGTAGCGCCAGTTCAGCGACACCAGCACGCCGGATAAAAGCGTAGCGATCACCCCGCCCAGGTTGTTGATCGCCACGGAATACCCCATCAGTTTGGCGCGTTCTTTGCTGTGAAAATTGATGGAGATCAGCGCGGTGGAAAGCGGCATGACCAGCCCCACCCCAATGCCAACTACAATACGGAACGCGAGAATCACATAGATATTATCGGCAAAGCCGGCCGCACCGCCCGCGGTGAACAATAAAAGTCCGAGGACAGCGACGCTCTTGGATTCATACCGCTTGATGAACATGTTCACCAATAGCGAGGTAACGATAATCGAAAGCCCAGGCAGCGTCACGATCAGTTTGATCAACAGCGGACTCGCCTGAGTGAAATACTGGGAAATCGCCCCTAGCGCCGGGCTGACAGCCGCCGCGGCCATGACTGTCGCCAGCGAAAGCGATAATATCGTGAATTTAAGTGTGCGCATGAAGTTCTCCCATCATGTTCTCTATACTAAAATGCCAGCGGCTGAAAAGGGAAGCTCAAAGCAAAAATATACAGGTCTTTTTAAGACGCGTCAAGAGCAAGTAAACGCCGTCCGATCGTTTCGGGCGGCGTTAGCTTGGCTGAAACCGTTTAGCGCTTATCCGTTACTCCCACTCAATGCTTGCGGGGGGTTTGGTGGTGATATCGTAAAGCACGCGGTTGACACCGTGCACCTCGCCTACGATACGGGTGGCGATTTTGCCAAGAACGCTGTAGGGAATCTGCGCGACGTCGGCGGTCATGAAGTCGTCGGTCGTTACGGCGCGGACGGCCACGGCGTATGCGTAGGTGCGCTCGTCCCCCATTACGCCAACGCTGCGCGCGCCGGTGAGCACGGTAAAGTACTGGGATATCCCCTGCTCCAGTTCCGCTTTTTTGACCTCGTCACGGAGGATGAAGTCGGATTTGCGGACGATTTCCACCTTTTCAGGCGTCAGCTCGCCGATCACGCGGATGGCGAGGCCCGGGCCGGGGAATGGCTGGCGCATGACCAGGCTTTCGGGCAGGCCGAGCGCGAGGCCGAGCTTGCGGACCTCGTCTTTAAACAGCATCCGCAGCGGCTCCACGAGGCTTGTAAAGCCCAGCTCCTTAGGCAGGCCGCCGACGTTATGGTGGCTCTTGATCACCGCGCTGCCCTTGGTGGTCCCGGATTCGATCACGTCGGGGTAAATCGTCCCCTGGGCGAAGAAATCAAGCTTCCCCAGTTTTTGGGCTTCCGACTTAAAAACGTCTACGAAGTTTTTGCCGATAATCTTGCGCTTCTGTTCGGGCTCGGTCACTCCCTTGAGCTCGCGGAAAAATTGCTCCGCAGCGTCGGCGTGCACGAGCTTGACGGGGAAAGTATTGGTGAAGACCTCCACCACCTGCTCGCTCTCGCCCTGGCGCATGAAGCCGTGATCCACGTACACGCAGGTGAGTCTGTCGCCAATCGCGCGATGCAACAGCGCTGCCGCGACCGAAGAATCCACACCGCCGCTGAGGCCCAGCAGCACCGTACCGGTCTCCCCCACCTGCTCGCGAATCTGGCGTACGGCGATCTCGGCGTAGTTTTCCATGTTCCAGTCGCCCTTCAGGCCGCAGATATCGTACAGGAAGTTTTTCAGCACCCGCATGCCTTCCTCGGTATGGGTGACTTCGGGGTGGAACTGCACCCCGTAAATTTGATGAGTATCGTCGGCCATGGCGGCATTGGGGCAGCAGTCGGTATGCGCCAGGCTCCTAAAGCCCTCCGGCAGGCCGACCACCTGGAAAGTATGGCTCATCCAGCAGCTGCTTTCATCCCGAAGGCCGGATAGCAGTCCGTCCCCATGCTTGTCCATCACGGTCTGTGTGCGCCCGTATTCGCGCTGCTCGCATGCCGCCACCCTGCCGTCCAGCAGGTAGGCCGTCAGTTGCATGCCGTAGCAGATCCCCAGCACCGGAACGCCGAGTGAAAACACGGCCCTGTCGCATTTGGGCGCGTCTTCGGCCAGAACGCTTGCCGGGCCGCCGGACAGGATCAGTCCCCTTGGTTCTTTTTCCAAAATTTCTTCGATCGTCGCGGTATAAGGCAATACTTCGGAAAATACGCCGCACTCGCGCACGCGGCGGGCGATGAGCTGCGTATACTGGGCACCGAAATCCAAAATCACAACGCATTCCGGTTTCTGCATAGGCGCCTCCTTACCTGTCCTTGGGATACAATATATTGTGCCATAAAGACAGGATTGCCGCAAGAGCGGGACGCGGGAATTTACGAAAGAACTTCTGTTGACGTTCTGCCCCCGTACAGGTATAATATGCACAGTTTCTATATTGCGGAAGGAAGGAAAAGCATGAAACACCGCCTGTTCGTTTTTTTGGTTGCGCTGCTGATCGGGCTGGGCATGCTGCTTCTGCTGTCCGCGCTGATTGAAACACCGCAAGCCGAAACCGCCGAACCGGCCGAACTGCCGTCCGCGCACTCGGTAACCGCGTTTGCGGGCATGCCGCCCGTACCGACCTCCGCCGCCGCGTCCGCGTTTGGCGCGTGGCTGAAAATCGCGGGGCTGTTCGCGGTTATCGCCATGCTTTTACCCCGGCTCAATTGCACCTGCGACGCCAACGGCCGCGTGCTTTGCAAGCGGCGCTACGTGCGCAGTTTTTATCCCGTATTCAAGCAGGATCTTGCCTGCGGCTGACACAAGTAAATAATCCGATGCTCTAAGAAACCGCATTCCCATGCGTTTCTTTGGTTTTTATGTGAAACAAAAAGAAAGGAAGAGACTTACAGCATGAAAGTCAGCAACCGCAGACGGGTAAAACTTTCCAAGCGCACGGCTTCGATCATCGCGCTGAGCATTTTACTCGTCGTAACCCTCTTTGCAGGGTATGTGGGCCTCAACGGCATGAATCTGGACAGCCGCGGCCTGTACAAGCTCCTCCCCTGGATTCCAAAAACCAACGTCACCAAGGATACCTGGCCCGCATCCATCGCGCTGGGCCTGGATTTACAGGGCGGCGTGTTCGTGGAATATGAAGCAACCATGTCCGACGAACTGAAATCGGAGGGCTACAACTTCGACCAGCTTCTGACCAACACCATGGAGATCATCTCCCGCCGCTTAAGCGACAAAGGCTTCACCGAAGCCACCGTATCCAAGCTCGGCACGACCGGCATCCGCGTGGAAATTCCGGACGTCACCGATCCCGCGGCGGTGCTCGATTTAATCGGCTCGCCCGCAAAGCTTGAGTTTCTGGACTATAACGGCAACGTCTTCCTGGAAGGCCGTTACCTGAAAACCGCCACCCGCACGGTCGACGAAAACTCCAAGCCCGCCATCAGCTTCCAGCTGACCAGCGAAGGCGCGCAGATCTTCGGCGATATGACGGCTAAATCCATCGGCAAGACCATCACCATCCAGCTGGACGGACAGGTGCTGATGAGCCCGAACGTGCATGAGGCGATTTACGGCGGCAGCATCCTGGTCACCGGCAGTTTCACCGAGGAACAGGCCGACACCTATGCTCTGCAACTGCAAAGCGGCTCGCTGCCGCTGGATCTGCGACAGGACAGACTTGATACCGTATCGGCCACCCTGGGCGACGACGCGCTGGGCTCGTCGGTCAACGCGGCCATCATCGGCATTTTACTGGTCATGCTGATCATGGTGTGGCGCTACCGCCTGTCGGGCCTCCTGGCCGACTGGGCGCTGTGCCTGTACATCATTCTCCTGTTCCTGTTTATCGCGGTCGTCCCGGGCATCCAACTCACTCTGCCCGGTATCGCCGGTATCATCCTTGGTATCGGCATGGCTGTGGACGCAAACGTCGTGATTTTTGAACGCGTCAAGGAAGAAGCGCTTGCCGGCAGGCCCATCCTGCACGCTGTACGCATCGGCTTTAAAAACGCAATGAGCGCCGTTGTGGACGCAAACATCACCACCATCATCGCGGCCATCGTGCTTTTATTCTTCGGCACGGGCTCGGTGCAGGGCTTTGCGACCACGCTGCTGTTAAGCGTTGTCGCGTCGATGATCACCGCGATCATCATTACGCGCTTCCTGCTGACGCACATGGCGCGGATCGTGAAAAACCCCAAGCTTTATATGACGCCGAAAAAGCTTACGGCAAAAACCGCAGCGACGGAAATGAAGGAGGCGAAGTAAGATGGTCATTAAAAACCGTTTAAAAATCTGTGCGATCATCTCCGCCGCCATCATGCTGACCGCGCTGGTGATGACGATCCTCGGCTTTGGCATCAATTTCGGCATCGACTTTGCCGGCGGCCTGTCCATCGAGTACAACATGAACTCCACCTTCCTGCAAAGCGACGTGGAAACCGCGCTGGCCAACCAGGGCCTGACGGACTTTAAAGTCTCGACCACCGGTACGGACGGCACGGTATTGAACATCCGCATTCCCAAACTGGACTCCAACGAGGAGATCCAGAAATTGCAGGCGGGGCTGGAAGCGGAACTTCTGCAGATCTACCCCAACATGGATACCGAAAACGCCACCGCGAGCTACGTTGGCCCCACCGCGGGCGCGACGCTGATTAAAAACGCCATCCTGAGCGTGCTGATCGCGTCGGTGCTGATGCTCATCTACATCGCGTTCCGCTTTGACCTGTACTCCGGCATGGCGGCCGTGATCGGCCTGCTGCACGACGTGTTCATCATGCTGTCGTTCATGGTTCTCCTCAGAAACGTCATCCAGATGAACTCGTCGTTCATCGCAGCGATGCTGACGATCGTTGGTTACTCCATCAACAACACGATCGTCATCTTCGACCGTATCCGTGAAAACAACTTAAAGCCCTCCTACCACAGCCTGCCCAGAGACGAGATTGTCAATATCTCCATCTCCGAAAGCCTGGGCCGTACGGTCAACACCACGCTGACGACGCTGGTGACCATCGTATCGCTGTATGTGCTGGGCGTGGCGAGCATTAAAGAGTTCAGCCTGCCGATCATCATCGGCATCATCTCGGGCCTTTATTCCGCCAATATGATCAACGGCTACGTATGGGCCATGCTTGTGGAACGCGGCTCCAGCCGCGGAAAGCGGAAAAAGAACCGGAAATAACCGTACAGCCAAACCGCCGCATGCGCTGCATGCGGCGGTTTCTTTGTTTATCATGTGCCCGGGCACATAAAAAGCCCCGAAAAACACGGGGCTTTGCCTTGGGTTTTTCTTTGCTAGACCTTGCTAAGTTCCCGTATGCATTTTTCGCATACAAGCTTGTCTTTGAACAGCCGCACATCCCTCGCATCGTTGCAGAACACGCAGGCCGGGTGATATTTCTTCATGATGATCTTATCGCCCTCGGTAAAAATCTCCAGCGTGTCATTGATCGCAATGCCGAACGTCTTGCGCAGTTCAATGGGTATCACGACTCTTCCCAGGTTATCGAGCTTTCGTACGATGCCAGTCGATTTCATACGCATGCCTCCTTGGAGTCATCCCTACTATCAAATAATGGAAGCTTACACGCATAATATTACCAGATTATTCATGTATTGTCAATGTGCTATTGCGGCCGCCGGATAAGCATATTCTTAACAAAGTTCCTCTCACGTCAAGCATGGCAACGCATACGCGATATCGAACCGGAAAATATTGTGATGTATAATATGGCACGGCTGGAAAATACTGGTTGCATGCGGTGAAGCCTCGCCCGGCATTGACAAGCGGAGGAATTGAGCTATAATAGAAATGCGATGAACGGAAGAGTACCGGAAGCGATCCGCCAAAGAGAGCCGCAGAGGGTGAAACGCGGCGCGGGGACACAAGGGAACATGGTCCGGGAGCGTCCCTGTTCGATAGTGTAGGGCAGGGCGGCAGGCGCCGTTACCGCTAGAATCAAGCGATAAATCAAGGGTGGTACCGCGGGCAGTGCTCGCCCCTTCCAAACCGGAAGCGGCGGCTTTTTTATATCCAAAAGCCGCCAGCAATAAGGAGGCTTACCCATGCCCAAGCAGGAGACGTTCTACATCACCACGCCGATCTATTACCCAAGCGACAACCTGCACATCGGCCACGCCTACTGCAGCGTTGCCGCCGATACCATGGCGCGCTATAAAAAACAGGAAGGCCGCGACGTATACTTCGTCACCGGCACAGACGAGCACGGCCAGAAGATCGAGCGCAAGGCAAAGGACAAGGGCGTAACCCCCCAGGCCTATGTGGACGAGATCGTCGCGGGCATCAAAAGCCTTTGGAAGCTGATGGACGTGGACTATAACGACTTCATCCGCACCACGGACAAGCGGCACGCGGAGTGCGTGCAGCGCATTTTCAAGCAGCTTTACGAGCAGGGCGATATCTACAAAGGCGAATACGAAGGCTGGTACTGCACCCCGGACGAGACCTTTTTCACCGAACTGCAACTGGTGGACGGTAAGTGCCCGGACTGCGGACGTCCCGTAGAGCGCACCAAGGAAGAAGCGTATTTCCTGAAGCTCTCAAAATACCAGGACTGGCTGATCCAATACATTGAAGACCACCCGGATTTCATCCAGCCGCCGTCCCGTGAAAACGAGATGCTCAATAATTTCCTGAAACCCGGCCTCAACGACCTGTGTGTCAGCCGCACCACGGTCAAGTGGGGCATTCCCGTGGATTTCGACCCGGCGCACACGGTGTATGTCTGGGTGGACGCGCTGTCCAACTATATCAGTGTCCTAGGGTACGGTTCCAAAGACGACAGCCTGTACAAACGGTATTGGCCCGCCGACATCCACCTGGTCGGCAAGGAGATCATCCGCTTTCACACCATCATCTGGCCGATCATCCTGCATGCGCTCGGCCTGCCCCAGCCCAAGCAGATTTTCGGCCACGGCTGGCTGGTGCTGGACGGCATGAAGATGTCCAAATCGCTTGGCAACGTAGTGGACCCCGTGGTGCTGTCCAAGCGCTATTCCTCAGACGCCATCCGCTATTTCCTTATGCGGGAGATGCCGTTCGGGTCGGACGGGCAGTTTAGCTACGAGGCACTGCTAAAGCGCATCAACGCCGACCTGGCCAACGATCTGGGCAACCTCCTAAGCCGCACCGTGGCAATGGTGGAGAAGTATTTCGGCGGCAGCGTGCCGCAGCCGGGCGCGTATGAAGACGTTGACAAAGCGCTGATCACGCTGGCCGAAGCGACGCCAAAAAAAGTCAAGCAGGAGATGGACGGCCTGCAGTACTCCGCCGCGCTGGTGCACATCTGGGCGCTGATCGGCGAGGCCAACCGCTACATCGACCTGACCGCGCCGTGGGTGCTTTCTAAGACCGACGAAGGAAAACAACGCTTGCAGACGGTCATGTACGTGCTGTGCGAAACGCTGCGCTTTATCGGCGTGCTGATCGCCCCCACCATGCCCCGCACGCCCGGGAAGCTGTTCGCGCAGCTGGGGGTAACGGACGACGCCGTCAAAACGCTTGACTCTCTGGACGCGTTCGGCAAGCTTAAGCCCGGCACAAAAGTTGAAAAAGGCGAGGCGTTATTCCCCCGCATCGACGTGGAGAAGGAACTCAAGGACATCATCCCTGATCCGAAGCCCGCGAAAGAAGAAAAAGCGCCGGAACCCACGCCGGAGATCACGATCGACGACTTCGCCAAGGTACAGCTTTGCGTCGCCAATGTGCTGACCGCCGAAAAACTTGAAAAAAGCGATAAACTGCTCAAACTCCGCCTCTCGCTAGGCGAGAACGAGCCCGAGCGCACCGTACTCAGCGGCATCGCGCAGTTCTACACGCCCGGGGAGATGGTCGGCAAGCAGGTCGTGCTTGTCAGGAACCTGAAGCCCGTTAAGATCCGCGGTGTGCTCAGCGAGGGTATGATCCTGTGCGCGGCGGACAAGAACGATACCGTGCTGAAGCTCGTCTCGCCGGAGGCCGGCGCACAGGCCGGGGATATCGTCCGATGATCGATTCCCATTGCCACCTGGAGGACGAGCGCTTCGAAGGCGAAGTCGTGCAGACCCTCGCACGCATGAAGGAAGCGGGCGTGGACCGCTGCATCCTCGCGGGCAGCGACGAAGACTCGAGCGAGCGCATCGTCCGCCTGACGGAAGACTATCACAACGTCTTCGGCGTTGTCGGCGTGCATCCGCACGAGGCGAAGTTCTTCACCCCCGCCACGCTCGATAAGATGGATACCTGGCTTTCCTCGCCGCGTATCATTGGCGTCGGGGAGATCGGGCTAGACTACTATTACGACCACTCCCCCAGAGCCGAACAGCGCGAAGCGCTGGCCGCGCAGATTGATTTTGCTTACCAAAAGCAAGTGCCCGCCGTGTTCCACGTTCGGGACGCGCACGGCGAGTTTACCGATATGCTGCGCGCGCGTACCGGTAAGCTTCCCCAGGGCGTCATGCACTGCTATACCGGGAGCTTGGAAAGCGCGAAAGTGTATCTGAATCTGGGGTTGTACATCTCGTTTTCGGGATCGGTGACCTTCAAAAACGCCAAAAACCTGCAGGAAGTCGCGCGCTTCGTGCCGCCGGACCGCCTGCTGATCGAAACCGACAGCCCCTACCTTGCCCCCGTGCCGATGCGCGGCAAGCGCAACGAACCCGCCTACGTGCGCTACGTGGCGGAGAAGGTCGCCGAGCTGCGGGGTATGGATGTCAGCGAGCTTGCCGATCAGGCCGCCCGCAATACCCAGAGGCTGTTCAAGCTTCCGTAATCAGTTCGTTTTTCCAAACGCGACGGGACATACGGTACGGCAGACATTGCAAACTGTCGTACCATATCCTTTTGCAGTTTTCTGCGCGTAGGCGTATTCCCTGCATAGCTTCTGGACGACCGTCCCCGCTTGGATTGCCCCTGCCGGGCAGCTGTTCACGCACTTCGTGCAGCCGGCAGCGCAGACGCTCTCCGCCAACGGATCGGACGGAAGAGCGAGGTCCGTCAGGACGGCGCCGATATTGAGCATATTGCCATACTCTTTGTTTAGAAGCAGCGTGTTTTTACCCAGCGTGCCAAGCCCCGCGCGCACCGCCGCGTGCTTCATGGATAACAGCCCTCGGCCTTCCATGCGTTCCGCGTCCCAGTACTCGTAGGGATCGTCGCAGGGCACAGGTACGGCGCGGCAGGCAAAGCGGCGTTCCAGTTCTTTCGCCAGCTTCAGCGCGATCTGGTCGAGCAGACCGTCGACGACCGCTTCGTTGAAATAATGGTAAACAAGCCTTGGATCGACCTGCGATAAGCCCTTGGGCAGCGCGACGCCAAACGCGATCACCGTTTTGCAATCGGCATAGAGGTCCAGCGGGGAAAAGCCCTCCGGCGCGTCCTCGAAGCGCCCGATCTCCGCAAAGCCGCATACATCCGCGCCCAGCGCAAGCGTCAATTCCCGAATGTCTTCCTTCATCGCCGTAAGCCTCCCCTTGCATATCAGAATAGTATGCCTATTATATCACAACAAAAAACAGCCCAACGGCGTTGGACTGTTGATTGCGTTTGAGCGTTCTTACGCTTCCGGCGTGGTTTCCGCCGATTTGGTCGGCAGTGCGCGCTGCACGTTGCCGCTGCGCAGGCAGCGGGTGCAGACGTTGACGCGTTTCACCTGACCGTTCATCTCCACGCGGACGCGCTGCACGTTCGGTGCCCATGTACGATGGGTTTTGCGATTGGAATGGCTGACCAAATTGCCGCCCATCTTTCCTTTTTCGCAGACTTCACAGAACTTGCCCATTTGTTCCACCTCCTAACGGGAGAGTTAAATCTTTACAGCCTGACCATTCTATCATCGTTTTACGCGTTTGACAAGGGGTGTATGCTAAATTTCTTATGCTTCCATGCCCTGATCTGGTCATAAATCACGCAGGGTTTGCAATACGCAGCCTTTGCTTTCGTAATACCGCAGCATTTCGCCGATTTTCCGTTTGTCATAACTGGTCACGCAATCCGTCAGAACCGTCACGCCGTAGTTTTCCCTGCACAGGTTATAGCAGGTCGATTTCACGCAGGCAACGGCGTCGGCTCCCGCGATATAGAAATCACGAATCTTATTTCGGCTGATAAAATCCGCGAACGCTTCACTGGTCAAGGCGTTTCCCTTGGTTTTCGTAAACACGTTTTCCGATACGATCTTCATGTCCGAAACCAGTTCGGCCCCGCGTGTACCGGGCTTGAACGTTCTCGTGCCGGCCGACAGGTTTTCATGGCGGATATAAACCATGTGAATCGTATGCTCGACCGCCCAGTCAATCGCCCGGTTGATGCTGCCGATGACGTCTTTGTAATTCTTTGTGATGTCATTTTGGATATCGATGATCACCAGGGCCTTCTGCTGCATAGCGCTGCCTCCTGTCAGGGAAATAACCCCGTTTGCTTCAATAGTACTTCGGGATTGCTGACAACATCATGTCAACAATCCCGAAAGAAAGCATATTTGCAGGTTTCTGATCGTCGTTATTTGATTCCACTCAGGAGTTCCGCCATGGAAAACGGAAAGGTGAGTACCCCTTCCACCTCGCCTGCGATGGTGCCGGCCTGGATGAAAAAGACGAAATTGCCGTCCTCGTCGAAATAGAAATCATCCTGAGGCGAAAACGCAAGGCGGTATTCCGCTTCCGTCAGGTCGGGAAAATACGCGGTCTTCATCGAACCGATATCGTACTGGATGATCTGCCAAACCAGCCCGTAGACCAGCTCTGAGGCGATATCCCCGGTCTGGTTGCCGCCGCCTTCCTCCAGCCCCATGGCCTGCGAAAGCGAGATCGGCTGTCCGGCGTAGATACCGCTCAGGGCAAACACCACGGATACCCACTGCTCCACCAGGGTGTTGCCAAGGAACTGCTGGCTGACAAGCAGGACGCTTAATTGATCCTCGTTCCGGGACGGAATGCGGTAATCCAGATTGACGTAATACTCCGGCTCGCCGGGCCCGGGAAACTCGTCCAGGGTGCTGAGGGTCGCAGGGATCATCGTTTCCACGATATCGGCTGCGTAGGACGCGAAATACGTGTTGACTTCCTCCGCCTGCGGCTGATCGGCATTCAGTTGCGGCAGCCTGTAGCGGAACGCGAACGACGCCGTTTCCTCCGTTGCGCCGCGCGGGTAATACACCACGCCGAGCAGGGAGGTATCCGGCGTTTCGCTTTGCGCCGACGCGCCGGGCAAAATCAGCATCAATACCGCGAGCGCGCACAGGATCCGTTTCATCAGCCCCACCTTACCCTACGCTGACCTCGTTGACGACGAAGGAGTTCTCCAGATACATCGTATACATGTTGTACGTTACGGACTGGTTGGTGGGATAGGCAAGCTGCGCCATGTAGATATAATCGTCGGTGACGACATACACGGTAAACACGGTGTTACCGGCCGCGGTTTTATAAGCGACGGTTGCGAACTGGAATTCCTGATTGATGTTCAGGCGCGCTTCTCCGGCCGCCGTGCCCATTTCCAGCGCATAGGATTCCAGCGAGGCATTGCCGGAGTTATCCATGCGCTTGATCATAAAGCTCACGCTGCCGTCGGACAGGGTAGCGCTCGCGCCGTCCGCGGTTTCTTTCATATCCTTGTCCGAGAACAGGCTCGGATATTGCACCGAGAAGCCGAGTTTTGCATTGCTGTACTCCATGAGGATTGCATTGTAATAATCCTGGAACTGCATTTCCATCAGCAATTCGGATCCCACGGAGAAACCGTCCACCCGGTAGCCGCCAAACGCGGTATCGTCGGCGCTGAGGGTGTAGATCGCACGGTCTTCCCAGGAAAGCGACTCGTAATCCGCCGCGCTCATATCCTCAATGGGCATCGAACCGCGATACAGCTCGCCGATCAGATAGATATCGCCGTCGGCAGCCGTTTCCTGTTTCACGGGCAGGAAGCCGATATACTCGTCGGCGGTCTCCATCGGTTCGATTACGGAAAGCGCCGGCACCTGCGCCGAGAAGATGCTCTTTAAAAGCTGCTCCTGCTGGGCCGTATCCGAAAGCGTGGCGTCGGTAATGCCAAGGGTCGCCGCTTTCTGGCCGTTTAAGAAGAAGAAGGTCACGAAGTCAGAATCCAGGGTGCTTACCTGGTCGCTGACCACGGTGGGAAAATCGCTTGCGCTGATCGCGGCGCTCGCAATCAGGTCCAGTGCCGGGCGCACCGCCTGAAACTCCGAACCGACGACGTTTTCCAGCGCGACGGCGGACGTCATGCTTAGCAGCAGGCAGATTGCCAGCGACAGCGAAAGAAGGATACGAAGCGCGCGTTTATTCATGATGATTCCTCCCATTTCTCCGGCGGATGATCTCCGCCGCTATGTATAGTACGTCTTGAAAGTTTGATTTCATCCTTGCTGGATATACTCCGCCGCCGTAATCGCGGCGACGTTGCCCTCGCCGACGGCCTTTGCCACCTGATGCGGTTTGCCCGTGCAGTCGCCCGCGGCGAAAACCCCGGGGATGTTGGTACGCATACCGCGATCCACGGCGATCCCCGTATCCGGCGCGTCCAGCCCCTCCAGCAGCATATTCAGCGGCATGCCCATCCGGAAGATGAAGACGCCGTCGTAGGTTCTTTTATTTTCCTTGGTCTCCACAACGAGGCCCGCCTCTCCCCTAGCCAGGGCAACCGGACGCTCACTGACGACTTGAAATTCACCTGGAACTTCATGTTTGCGAAGGGGATAATAGTCCATCTTGCCGACAATCCCCTGCAGGAACTTCGCCTCTTCCGCGCCCTGATCGTTCTCGGAGAGCACGGCGATGGATTTGCCCTTGTAGAAGTGGCCGTCGCAGGTGGCGCAGTAGCTCACCCCGGCGCCGATCAGCTCTTCCTCGCCGGGAAGGAGCTTGGGCTTGGCGGCGCCCGTGGCGAACACAACGGTTTTGGCTTCCACCACGTCGTTTTCCACCAGCAGCATAAAACCGCCGCCGGAAGGCATAATCTGGCGGACCATGCCGTACATCGTTTCCGCGCCCATTGCCGCCGCCTGATCCTCAAAGGCTTTCAGAAGGTTCGCACCGGAGACTTCGGGAAGCCCCGGATAATTATCCACACGATCGGTACGCGCAAGCCAGCTTACGTTGACCTTGGGCGTGATAATCAGCGCGTCCAGTCCGCGCATTTTTGCCGTGATTGCGCAACTATACCCTGCCGGGCCTTTTCCGATAATCGCTATATCTCTCATTTTGATGCTGCCGCGTGCGCGGCGCTCCTTTCATCCCTCTAAATATAACAAATTTGTAATATTTTTGCAACACTCGCCGGCAAAATTCTTGTAAATTGTCCGCGGCGTCCGGCAAGGCGCGCACGTCGCCTCCGCCAGACTTTCTATACCCGCCGCCGCCGGCCGCTGAAACACAAAATACCGTATGGCAATCGCCGTGCGATCCGAAAGGAGAACCGCCTTTCCGCAGCGAATTTCCAAGGCAAAGAGGAGGCGTTTTGATGAAGATTTACCTGTCCGCCGATATCGAGGGCACCGCCGGAATTATCGATTGGAAGGAAGCCGACCATGAACAACCCCCGTTCGCCTATTTCCAGCGGCAGATGACCCGCGAGGTCGCCGCCGCCTGCGAAGGCGCGATCGCCGCGGGCGCGGCGGACGTTCTGGTCAAGGACGCACACTATTCCGCGCGCAACATCATCCCCGACATGCTTCCGGAGCAGACACGGCTGTTCCGCGGCTGGGCCGAAGTACCGGAAATAATGATGGCGGGGCTTGACGATAGCTTTGACGGCGTTTTGTTCACCGGCTACCACGCCGCGGCGTACATGGACTCCAATCCCCTGTCGCACACCATGAGCCTCAAAGTGCAGTCCCTCAAATGCAACGGCGAACTGATGGCGGAATTCGATCTCAACGCGATGATCGCCTCCTCCCTGGGCGTTCCCGTCTATTTCCTCTCCGGCGACCGCGGGCTGTGTCTGAAGGCAAAGGATACCTGCCCGCAGCTGATGACTGTCGCCACCAACGAAGGCTTCGGCGGCGGGGCGATCGCCCTGCACCCGGACACCGCCGTCAAGCGCATCCGCGAAACCGTCCGGGCCGCGCTGCAATGCCCCAAACCACCCGCCCTGTACCCCGTGCCGGATGAATTTGTGATAGAGATCTGCTATAAAGAGCACAGCCCGGCGAAAAAGGCAGCCTGTTACCCCGGCGTCAGGCAGATCGACGCCAAGACCGTCGTGCTCGAAACCAAACACCTCGCGGACGTACTTAAGGCGTTTTTCTTTATTCTGTAACCGCATCATAGTGCGCCGGAAAGTCAGCGCTTTTTGGAAGATTAAAATTCTGTACAATAAAAGGAATGCAAGGCCTATACCGGGAACACCGCATCAGTACGGCATGATAGCAAAGGAGCGGTTTATATGCCCAAAACCCTGATCCTCTATCGGTCTCCCCATCACGGGAACACCAAAAAACTGCTGGACGCCATCGTGAAAGCCCATCCGGACGTCGTTTTGGCTAAGGCGGGCGAGGACAGCTTTGATGATTCGCAGTTCGAAATCATCGGAATCGCCTCGGGCGTTTACAACAGCAAGCTGCACCGCACCGTGCGCAAGGCGCTCGAAAGCCTGAGCGGCAATGGGCGCAAGGCGTTCGCCGTTTACACCTGCGGTGATAAAGAAGGCGGAAAATACGGCGAGCGGTATATGTCTATGCTTCGCGACAGGGGTTTTGCCCCCGCAGGCTTTTACTGGAGCGTCGCATGGGACAGCTTCGGCCCGCTGCGGTTGATCGGCGGCATCAACAAAGACCGCCCCAACGAAGAAGAAATCCGGGGCGCCGCCGCGTTTTACGAGGGACTGGGCTAATAACATTAGGCTTCGGTTTCGTCCCTGTACCTTTTCTCGGCCTCTTCCAACACTGTATACAGCGCAGGCAGTTGTTCCTGCGCTTTTTGATATTGCAGTGAAAGCCGCAAAAGCTTTTCCTGATCGGCGCACACCGCCGGATCGGCCATTTCATTTTCCAGCTCCGCCATATGCTTTTCGCTTTGCAGGATCGCGTTCTCGGCTTCGGTTACGGCGGCTTTCAGCTGCCGCAGCTGCGCGCCCATTTGGCGTTCCTTTTTTCTGTCCTTCGCCTGCGCGGTGCGGGTGATGCCTTCGCCGGCGTCGTCTAAGTTGGGGGCTGGTCTTTGCCTCGCCTCCAGATAATCGTCGAAATTGCCCGGGTACAGGGCGATGCCGTCGTTACTCATCACCATGACGTGGTCGGCGAAGCGGTTGACGAAATAGCGGTCGTGGCTGATGGCGAAGATCACGCCTGGGAAATCGGAAAGCGCGTCCTCCAGCACCTCGCAGCTATCCATATCCAGATGGTTGGTCGGCTCGTCCAGCAACAGGAAATTATCCTTGTGGAGCATCAGCTTGGTCAGCGCAACGCGGCCGCGTTCGCCGCCCGATAGCGACTTGATTTTTGAGAACACGTCGTCGCCCGTGAACAGAAACTGCCCCAGCGCCGTGCGCACGCGGCTTTGCTCCATCGACGGAAACGTGCGCCACACCTCTTCAAGCACTGTATTGGAAAGCGTCAGGTCCTGCTGGTGCTGGTCGTAGTAGCCGATATCCACGTTCGTGCCGAAGCGTACCGTACCCAGATCCGGCGTTTCCTTGCGGTTGAGGATTTTGAACAGCGTCGTCTTCCCCACGCCGTTGGAGCCGATCAGCGCCACGCGGTCGCCCGCGCGCAGCTTGAAGCTGACGTCCTGAAACACCGTCTTGCCGCCGAACTTCTTGGCAAGCCCCTTCACCTCCAGCGCGTCCGAGCCCATGCGGCGGCGTGCGTCGAAAGAAAAGCGTACGGTTCGCTCCTCCTGGGGTTTTTCCAGCCGTTCGATTTTATCAAGCCTCTTTTGCCGCGATTCGGCCGCGCGGATGGATTTTTCGCGGTTGAAGCTGCGGTAGCGGGCGATGATCGCCTGCTCGCGCTCGATCTCCTTTTGCTGCAGATGAAACGCCTTGATCCGCGCGTCGAAATCCGCGGTGCGCTTCTCCATGTACTGGGTATAGTTCCCGGTGTATTTGTACAGCCGCCCGCCCAGGATTTCCCCCATCGAGTCGCAGACGTGATCGAGGAAATAGCGGTCGTGGCTGATGAGCAAAAGCGTGCCCTTGTAGTCCGTCAGATAGTTCTGCAGCCATTCGATGGCGTTTAAATCCAAATGGTTGGTGGGTTCGTCCATCAGCAGGACGTCGGGCTTCTGCAAAAGCAGTTTCGCCAGCGAAAGCCTGGTGCGCTCGCCGCCGGACAAGGTTTTCACCTTGCGGTGGAACATCAGCCGGTCGATACCGAGGCCCGTCAGCTTGCCGGTGATCTCGCCCTCGTAGGCATAGCCTTCAAGCTTGTTGAACTCCTCGGTCATCTTATAGTATTCGTCGGACAGGCGCAGCGCCGTCTGCTCGTCATGGTTTTCAGCCATCCGGCGTTCCAAGTCCCGCATGCGGTCTTCCAGCGCGATCACGCGGTCGAACACCTTAAGCATCGCGTCCCATACGGTGTCCTCCGGCGCGATATCGTCAATCTGCGCCAGGTAGCCAAGCTTCAGCCCCCGGTTCATGTGTACGGCGCCCTCGTCGGCTGATTGTTCGCCGGTGAGGATGCGCATCAGGGTGGTTTTGCCGCTGCCGTTGGCGCCGATCAGACCCATTTTTTCGCCTTTTTGTACGGAAAACGTCACCTCGCGCAATACCTGGTCGATGCCGAAGCTCTTTTGAACGTTTTCCACGGATATCAGGATCATGATCGTGCATCCTTTCGCAGTTTAGCTTTCCGAGTATATCACAAATCCCGTCCGGACGCATGTGGCACTATACAGAACGTCCCCGCTGGTGTAAAATAGGGGTTGAATGATCCCGATTTTCCCATCAACAATCAAAACGCTTCACCGCAAAGACAACCGGGAGGAATAAGCGTGAAAATCGATCTGACTTGTCCGGTAGAGCTGTGGAAATACACTTTGCCCGACGAGCGTACTCCGCAATGCAACTTCATGCTCAACAACGTAAGCCAGAAGCATGTCGTCTCCGTGCAGATCACCCTGACCAGCTATGGCAACAAGGAATTTGTCCTTCTCAAGCAGACGGACCGCATGTCCGTAGCCGACGCGCCCCCGGGCATGCCGTTTACGGTGTCAATGCTGCCCACCGAGTGGGGAAACGTGCAGAGCGTCGATCTGGTCATCGAGAAGGTCTGGTTTGCCGACGCTACCGTTTGGCGGCGCGGCAACGCCCCTGTGGTGGAGTATGAAACCAACGCCCTGCCCGGCGGCCGGAAGCTGGACCAGCTTCGCTTTGTCGCCGGAGAGGACGCCGTAGGCTACCCTGAAATGCAGGAGCAGGCGTGGCTGTGCGTGTGCGGGCGGCCCAACGATTTGAAATCCGACCGCTGTTGCCGCTGCAAGCGCTGGCGCGATACGGTGTTTGCCTCCTACACGCCCGAAAACGTGGAGGATCTGATCGCCGCGCACGAGCAGAAGCTCAATTCCGTCGCCCAGTCCGCGCGGGAGGAAGCTGGCCGGGTATCCGCGCAGCAGGAGACCATCCGCAGAAAAGCGGTTAAAAAACGGCGCATGCTTTGGGGTACGCTGCTTGCGGTGGTACTGGTTATCGGCATCGCCGCGGGCGTTTATTTCTGGGCACTGCCCGAATATCACTATTATCAGGCGAGCTCGCTGCTGGGAGAGGGCCAATACGACCAGGCCCGCGACGCGTTCACAGCCCTTCAGGATTACCGCGATGCCAAGGACATGGCGCTGGAAAGCGACTACCGCAAGGCCGGAAGCCTGTTCAGCCAGGGCGAATACGAGGCGGCCGCCGCGCTGTTTGACAGCCTTGCGGATTATAAGGACAGCGAAAACCAATACCTGTTAACAAAATACACCATCGCGCAAAACAGCTTCGCGGACGGTGAGTATGCGCTGGCGGCCGACCAGTTTGCCGCGCTACCGGGCTATCAGGACAGCGATACGATGCACAGCGAAAGCCTGTACCAGCAGGCGACGGAACTGTTCGCGGCCGGACAGGTAGACGACGCCAGGCTTTTATTCGTCGATTTGAACGACTACCGCGATTCCATAGCGCAGGTCGCCGCGAGCGATTATCAGATCGGGCTTAACGCCTTTGACGCCGGCAATTACGAGTTGGCGGCACAGAAACTGGAAACCGTACAGGATACTATCGATATCGGCGATACATTGTTGGAAACCTATTACCTCTGGGGCATTCAAAAGCAGGAGGACGGCAGCTACGAGGAAGCGGGAAAGCTGTTTTTAAAGGCCGGGGATTACGAGGACGCAAAAATCCGCGCCAACGGCAGCCTGTATTTTCTGGCGATTGATTACTTCGACAATCAGGACTACGCCAAGGCGGCGGAGCTTTTTGAAAGCGTCATCCCCTATCTGGATTCGGAAACGCGCTACTGGGAAAGCGTATACCAGCAGGGTCTGGTGCAGGAGCAGCTTGGGGACATGGAGGCGGCCATCGCCCTGTACGAGACTATCCCGCTGCATGCGCAAGCCGCCCAAAAGGTGCTCAAGTATCACTACGATCTGGCGGAAACCGCGCTGGCAGAGGGCAGCCCGGAAGACGCCGTTGCCGAGTTTACGCTTGCAGGCGACTATCTGGACGCGGCGGAGCGAATCCTGACCATTCGCTATGACGAGGCTGAGGCCGCGTTTGCCGCCGGGGACTATCAAAAGGCCGCGGAACTTTACGGCGATCTTGGCGCCTACCTGGACAGCGAAGACAAATTAAACCAATCCAACTATGAACTGGCGTCAGCTGCGCTGGAGGCCGGGGAATACGCCAAGGCAACCGAACTGTTCCTTGCGCTGGGTGCCTATCTGGACAGCGAAGATCTGGCCCTCCAGGCCCGCTACGCCCAGGCAAAGGCGGCGTTTGACGTGCAGGACTTCGAGCAGGCGGCGCTCTTGTTTGAAGCGCTCGGCGACTACGAGGACAGCGCGGACATGGCCCTGCAGGCGCGCTACAGCGTCGCCCAGGCCGCGTTGGACCGGAATGATTACGATACGGCAATCTCGCTGTTTACCGCGCTGGACTCCTATGCAGACAGCGCGGACAAAGCCAACGAAGCGCGCTACGAACAGGCGCAGGCCGCCCTGGACGCCGGGGAGTATGAAACGGCCGTTACGCTGTTCACCGCAATCGAAACCTATCAGGACAGCGCGGAGAAAGCGCTGCAGGCCCGCTACGAGCAGGCGCAGGAAACCCTGAATGCGGGGAATACGGACGAAGCAATCACACTGTTCCAGAGCCTCGGCGATTATCAGGACAGCAAACTTCAGCTCGACGCCCTGCTCTACCAGGCCGGGTCCGCCGCGATGGACGCGCAGGACTACGGTAAAGCGATCGAATCGTTTGCGAGCCTGACCGGATACGAGGACAGCGACCAACTGCTCGAACAGGCGATCTACAACTGGGGTCTGAACCTAAAAACCTCCGGCGATACGGCGGACGCCGTTGCGCTGTGGAGCGCCCTGCCCGAAGGCACGGACGCCAAGCAGCTCGTGGGCGATTTCATCCTGTCCGAAGCGCTGCGGCTGAAACAGGCAGGCGAGCTGTCTGCCGCCGCCGGGCTTTTCACCGCGATGATCGACCGCACCGGAGCGAAGGATTACCTGAGCGCTACCTATTATGAACTGCTGCTTGGCTCATGGGAAAGCGACCGGGGAACCGCCAGCTTTTCAGAGGATAATTCCTACGTCCTGCTGCAGGAAACGGGTTATTTCAATGTGGACGGCACGCAGCTGCTCACGGGCGATTCGCCCGGAGACCTGAGCGCTAATTATACGATCCTGACGCTGACCGATACGGAGCTTTCGCTCTCCCCGATCAGCGATCCCCAGACCCTATACAACTTTACGCGCGTGACGCCGGACGGTACACAGGATGGCTCTGCAGCCACGCCATGACGAAAAGCTGACCATCGGCGTCCTGTACGGGTTTCGGGCGCTGATGGTGCTGTTTGTGTGCAATTATCATTTCTGGCAGCAAAGCTGGATCGCCCAGCAGATCACCATCGCAGGGCACCTATACAGCTTCGACTTTTTCACGCGATCCAGCTATTTGTTCGTGGACGGCATGCTTCTGTTAAGCGGGTTTCTGCTCTATCTGCCCCATGCGCAGGCAGCGGAGTACGGCACGCCGGCGCCGGGGACCGGGGATTTCTATCGGAAGCGTTTCCTGCGCATCGTTCCGTCCTATATGGTTAACGTGGTGTTCCTGTTCGTGCTCGCGGTGCTTGGCGGCGTATATCCAAGCCCCGTCGCCGGGGCCACGGATCTGCTGGCGCACCTGACGTTTTCGTTCACATTCTTTCAGTCCACCTATATCTTCACCCCGCTCAACGGCGTCCTTTGGACTATCGCCGTCGAGGTGCAGTTCTACGTGATTTTTCCGCTGCTCGTGCGCGCCATGCGCAAAAGGCCCGTGCTGACGCTGTCGCTCATGGCGGCGGCGGGGTTCCTGTTCCGGGCTATACTCGGGATTGCGCAAAAGGACCTGACGATGCTCGTCAACCAGCTTCCGGCGTTCCTGGATGTTTACGCGCTGGGGATGCTGGGCGCGATCCTCTATATCCGCCTGCGCCGCCTGGCCGAGCGAAAATCGGTCAGGGTGTGGACTGCGGTCATTTCCGTTCCCCTGTTCGCGATTTCGGTTTTCGTACTGCTGCGCATCCTGCGCTTCCAGTCCACGTTCAGCGTGACCGGCATGGACGCGCTGCGCCAATCACAGTGGCTGATCCGGCTGCCGCTTGCCGTTGCCATGCTGACGGCCATGCTTTCCGCCGCATTCCTGCCCAGGATACTGCAAAAGCTTCTGGACAACCGGCTGATGCGGTTTGTGTCGGTGATTTCGATGAACCTGTACATCTGGCATCAGCTGCTCGCCGCCCAGTTCGTCCGTCCGTTTTTCCCCGATACATTGCAAACCGACCCCGCCATGCAAAAGGCTTACACGCTGACGTGCTACGCGCTGGCCATCCTCACGGCCATGGCGTTCACCTACGGGCTGGAACATCCGGCCGCGAAACGCTTGAAAGCGCTATTTGACAGAAAAGGAGCAACCAAACATGAAAGACCCGAGACTGCAAACTCTCAGTGAACAACTCATCAACTACTCCTGCGAGCTCAAGCCCGGCGACAAAATTCTTATCGAGCTGTTCGGTGACATGCCGGAATTCGCCCTGGCGCTTCTGGACGCGGTGTACAAGGCGGGGGGCGTTCCGTTCGTGCGCCACCGCGACATGCAGGTGCGCCGCCGCATGATGCAAGGCGCGACTTCCGCGCAGTATGAAATCGAAGCCAAGAACGATTCGGACCTGATGCAGCAGATGCAGGCGTATCTGGGTATCCGCGCGGCCGACAACAGCTATGAGCTGTCCGCCGTGAGCGCCGGACAGATGGCACGCTACAACAAGGAATACTCCCATCCCGTACACGGGCAGATCCGCATTCCGGATACGCGCTGGTGCGTGCTGCGCTATCCCAACAACGGCATGGCGCAGAGCGCTCAGATGAGCCTGGAGGCTTTTGAGGATTACTACTTCAGCGTCTGCAACCTCGATTACTCCAAGCTTTCCAGAGCCATGGAAGCGCTCAAGGCGCGCATGGACAAGGCGGACAAGGTGCACATCCTCGGCCCGGATACCGATCTGACGTTTTCCATCAAGGGCATTCCCACCATCATCTGCGACGGCAAGCTGAACATCCCCGACGGCGAGGTGTACACCGCCCCGGTGAAAACCTCCGTGAACGGTACCCTGCGTTACAACACCGAAAGCCTGTACCTGGGCAAGGTGTATACCGATATCCGTTTCACGTTTAGAGACGGCAAGATCGTGGAAGCCTCCTGCAACGACAGCGAGGGGCTGAATACAATCCTCGATACCGACGAGGGCGCGCGCTACATCGGCGAGTTCTCCTTCGGCGTCAACCCGTTCGTGATGACTCCAATCCGCGATACGCTGTTTGACGAAAAGATCGCGGGCTCGTTCCACTTTACCCCAGGCGCAAGCTACGACGACGCCTTCAACGGCAACAAGTCGGCAATCCACTGGGATATCGTCAGCATTCAGCGCCCTGAATACGGCGGCGGCGAAATCTGGCTGGACGGCGAACTGGTGCGCAAGGACGGCCTGTTCGTCGTGCCCGACCTGCTGCCCCTAAACCCCGACGCGTTTTAATAATGACACTAAAACCAGGTTACACCAAGGGCGATGCTGTTATAACGGCATCGCCCTTGGTATTTTACTTGCATACATACGAGCTGAGCGCAATCCGTGCTATCGTACCCCGTTCACCCGCTTCAAGGCCTGCCTTGAAGCGGGAGGCGGAGCGACGGAGCGTTGTGAGAGATGGCGTTTCTTCAAAAAGAAACGTCGTCGCGAACTTAGCGAAGTACGCTCAATCGTACTTCCGTTCACCCGCCGAGAAACCTGTTTTGAGGCGAAGTGAGCCGCGATGAAGCGATTTGAGCGGTGCTGCGTTGCAAAGCAAAAGCAGCGCCGCGAATTTAGCGAAATCCGCGGCGCTGCATGGAGCGGGTGATGGGAATCGAACCCACGTAGCCAGCTTGGAAGGCTGGAGCTCTGCCATTGAGCTACACCCGCAGGGAAAGCTCCGGCGCTGCAAGCCGTATAGAAAGAAAAAAAGTGGAGCGGTAGACGAGATTCGGACTCGCGACATCCACCTTGGCAAGGTGGCACTCTACCACTGAGCTACTACCGCATGCTCCACAAACCAGAAAATGGTGCGGACGAAGAGATTTGAACTCTTACGCCTTTTGGGCACTGGAACCTAAATCCAGCGCGTCTGCCATTCCGCCACGCCCGCAGCGCATTCGCCCGATACAATCGACGCTTGTTTTGCGATGCGAACGCTCAAGCGAAGGACGTTCCGTTGCTTTTGCAACGAAGCATATTATACAATAGCGCTTGTTGGCTGTCAACTTGAAAACGGCTGTTTTCTGCGGTTGATCCAAAACCAAAAAACGTGAGCTGCCCGGCGTATTTCTGCCGGGCAGCTGCGCTTATGCGGAGTTTGGTCGTGGTCAGAAGGACCGCTGTACGTCTTCCCATTCCTTGATCAACGCCAGGAATTCCTGTTCGTCGTCTGAATTTTCAAAGCGCAGGTACACCGTGGGCCGCGTATAGCTTAGGTCTTCGTCCCCCGTTCCCGTAAAGCGTAAACGCCAATCCAATTGGATAAACACGCCTTCAGGAACGTCGGTCAGTACGGCTTTGGCCAGAACATCGTTGAAACGGCGCATATACTCGATCTGTGTAACGTCGTACTTGTAGTCGCTTTCCATCGCGTACCGGTTTAAATAGAAGTTCGTGCTGTGTTTCATGACTAATCCGTCTTCATCGATATAGTTGTATACGGACAGGTTCAGGTTGATGTTATCGTCCGGGTCGACGTCGCCGTCGTCAAAGCGCTTGATGGCATCGCTGATCTCCGAAGCCGGATTCCCCTGGGCATAGCTGTTGTACGTGCGCATCAGCAGGGCCGCGGTTTCCGGCGTATTCAGCCGCAGGGAATAACTGTCGTTATAGCGGTCGCTGCCGATATACCCCGTCAGGTAGATACCTGTCAGGATTTGATTGTCGTCGCGAATCGCATAGTCGCCGCTGGGCAGCATATCTTCCATCCGGCTGCGGTAGTAATAGCCGTTGTATAGGCCGCCGCTTGTGGCTTCGGCGACATAAGACTCGAGGATCGCCTGTTCTTCCTCGTCCGTAAAGGCCATTTCCACCTCCAGATACTGCACGCTTTGCATCGGCGGGAACTCCTTAACGGCGCTTTCGAAGGCATCGTTTTGCATCCTGAGCGCGTTGAGCTCATCGATATCCTGGAATTCGATGGTCCGCCGTAACGTTCCGCCGCCTACGAGCTTGATCTCCACAGGTTCGATCACCTTGAAACGATTGTATTCGTAATCATACTCGTAAGTATCCAATTTGATATCGTCCACGGCATCCATGAGCGACTGCGCCACATATGCCTTGACTTCGCCGTCCGTGAAGGCGATCTTTTCCGTCAGCAAGGTGGTGTAGGTCGTCTCGCCGGATTTGCGGTCATACCCCGGGAAGCTCACCGATTCGATCTCGCTTGCGGCCGGCGTCTGGTTCAGCATGCTGTCGGCGGCCGTATTGATCAGACCCGACACCGCAAGCACGGCCACGACCGAAAGCAGGAAGAACGGCAGGGTCGCGATCGCTTTTTTAATCCTGGTGGATACGATGATCTGGTAAACGATAAACACGCCAAGCGCCGCCGCCATGAGGACTACGCCGTAGGTCGAGAACAGCTTTTGGTGGTTCATAGTCACCGGCAGCAGCACCGCAAACGAAAGCATCACGGCGGACGCGACGGTCCACCAACGGTACCCTCCGTTGTTCTGGGCGAACTCGCTTGGGCGCTTTTTGAACAGCCACAGGCCGAGCGCAAGCATGATGGCCGCCAGCAGCAGCGAGTACAGGATATGCGGAAGCGTGATCAAATATCCGTTGTATATCTGCCGAAGATGCATTGCGAGGATACCGGTCGCGGCGTTGGTGGTCGGATTGAGCAAAGCGCCGAAATCCAGCCAGCCGACGATCGGGACGCGTTCCACAATGCCGCGTGCGAACAGGAACTGCACAAAACGTGGCAGCAGCAGCACGATGCCCGTGGACGCCAGCGCCGTAACGACCGTACCCGACAGCGCGCAGCCGATAGCCGCCGCCGCATACACGATCATCGCCGCAGCAAAGTAGTACAGTATTGACAGCGGAATATAGGCGGGCACGAAGGGACAGCCGCTGATCAGATAGATCAGGAGCATTTCGATCTCGCAGAGCAGGATGGTCGCGCCCATCCAGGTTGCCGTGGCAAGGAACGTCGCCGTGTACAGCTCCGTGCGCTTCACGGGCAGGCTGTGGTACACGTCGCTGCCCGCGCGGGTAAACTGGAACGAGAACCCGTACAGCGCAAACAGCACGCCCGTAAACACGTAGTAACGCAATCCGGGAATCTGCGTGATCGCGCTGGTCGACTGCGCATAGTAATACGCCCCGAAGCAATCCGCAACGCCTCTGATCAGCGTGACGACCGCCATGATCATCAGCAGCGGAAGGCCAACGACCGCCAGTTTTCGAAGCATTTCCTTATACAGTTTCATTTTCGGTCTCCCCCTTGTCAAACGCGTAGCCGAGAGCTTCCATCTCGTAGACGAAAATCTCCTCCAGCGTGATCGGCACCATTTCCAGCAGCAGCGGTTCCATGGCTTCGAGCTTTTTCTGGCTCTTCATTTTATCTCCGCGGACGATCAGGGTGGATACGCTGCCGAGCTTTTCAAACGATACGATATCCAGCCCCTTGAACTTCGACTTGTCATAGTCCCCGGAAAACGCCACCTGCATCTTGAAGATGGACGTCTTGAGCTCGTTAACGTCGCTTTCCAGCACGATGCCGCCCTTGTACAGAAGCGCAAGCTGGTCGCAGGTGTCCTCCAGTTCCCGAAGTGAGTGGCTGGTGACGATCACCGTCGCGCCGCGGTCGAACACCTCGTCGTAGAGCTTTTTCTTGACCAGGTTGCGCATCACGGGATCCAGTCCGTCGAAGGTTTCGTCGAAGAAGTACACATCCGCGCCGGTGGACAGCGCGTGAATGATGGCCGCCTGGCGGCGCATACCCTTGGAGAAGGTGTTCAGCGGCCGGTCCGCCGGCAGGCCGAACTCGTCGGCGAGGTCATGGAATTTCCGGTAGTCGTAGGTATCGTACGCGGAGGCGTAGAGATCCGCCATCCGGCGCATGTCCGCGCGCGGCAGCGACCAGAATTCATCGGCGATGAACACGCTCCGCCGTTTCATCGCCGTGTTTTCGTACACGGGCTGCTGGTTCATCAGGATGCTGCCCTCGTCGGGCTTATATACGCCGCTGATCAGACGCAGGAAGGTGGATTTCCCCGCTCCGTTGGCGCCGACCAGCCCGTATACGCAGCTATCGGGAATTTTACAGCTTAAGCGGTCCAGCGCAACGGTATCGGAAAAGCGTTTGGTTACGTTATCTGCGATAATCATAAGGTTTTTCCTTTCTCATGTTCTGTAACGGGCCTCGGGCCGTGCGCATAGCCGTTTTCCACCGCCGCCAGCACCTGCGCTTTTTCAATTCCGGCGATGTGCATCTTTGCCGAGAGGTGTTCGACGTCCGCAAGCAGCGCCATCATCCGCGCCTGAATCAGCGCTTTGGCGTCTCTGCCGATGAATCGTCCGTTTCCCGGCGCGCTGGTGGTGATGCCGTCGCGTTCCAGTTCGGCATAAGCCTTCTGCAGCGTGTTGGGATTGGCCGAGAGCATCTGCGAAAGCGCTCGTACGCTTGGCAGCTGGTCTCCCGGTTTGAGCACGCCCGATGCGATCATCAGCTCGGTCTGCTCGATGATCTGCTCGTAGATTGGCTTTCTGCCCATGCGGTCAATTTGAAACATGGCGTATTCCCTTCTTTTATGTGTATTAGTTGTCCTAGTACACCTGTATCTTATAGTACAGTTGCACCGTTGTCAAGTACAAAATTGTAAACAAAAAGCCGCACCACTTCGGATACGGCTGAATGTGTTGAATTTGCTGGGTTTAGTCGGCTGCCGCGTCCTCGAACGCCTCGAAGAATTCCGGGCAGCTCCAGTTGCCGCAGGCGCTTAAGATCCCGTTTTCGACGCTCATCTGCACGGTCAGGCCGTTATCCAGCGTCAGCAGCAGGCTCTGCGCCCCGCCGCGGCTTTCGGCCGCGCCTTCATACTGCGCGTATTGATAGAGCGTGTTCATCAGCGCCTGTACGCCGGCTCCGGTGATCCGCCCCACGCCGGACAGCTCGATGGCGGTCACGCCCGCGCTGCCGGTGAGAACGTCCTTCAGGCTTTCTCCGCCGGTGATGGCCGTACCCGCGTAGCTCACGCGCTGGAACACGCGCATCGTGCCCTGCACGTCCGCCGCGACCAGCGCGGAGTTCATGCCGCTGACGGCGTACACGGTCTGGCCCGCCGCGACGGTGTTGCTTACGACGCCGCCGGAGCTCAGGGCGGGTTCGGAGGTATAGTCGGTTACTATACCCAGCGAATCGCCAAGCTGGCCTGAACCGGCCGTTACGGCGTCCGTGAGCATACGGTAGGTTTTCTCCCCGATTTTAACCAGCGGGAAATTGGCGCTCTGTCCGGTGGCAAACAGGTTGTGGAAATCCGGCGCGGCGGCGGAGGATTCGGTGATATTCACGCTGCCCGCGGGCACGTTGGCTGTAAGCGATAGTACCTGCGGTGCATTGTCGCCGCCGGCGGAACGGGATACGACGCTGATGTCGCCGTTATAGCGCAATAGCTGCGGCAGCCCAATCAGCCCCGCGGCCAGCAAAACCAGCGCCGCGGTGCCCGCGACTAGCATCGGCCGCCATTTCACTCTGCGCTTGGGTGTTTTGCCTTCCGCATTCAAAATCTCATGGAGCAGACGCGCGTCGGCCTTCAGCCCGCCAAGATTGCGATCGGCGACTTCTTTCAAATTCTCTAAACTGCTCATACCGCGTCTCCTCCTTCCAAAAATTCTTTCATCTTCGCGCGCGCGCGCGACAGGCGGCTGGATATTGTCCCCTCCGGCAGCGATAGGATGTCCGCGATCTCGCTGATGCCGAAGTTCTGGTAGTAAAACAGCATGATCACCTCGCGGAACGGCGGCGGCAGGCGGTGTACGGCGGTCATCATGGCTTCCTCATCGTCTCGTCTGCCCTGGGTATCTTCCGCGGGAATGGTTTCAAACAGCGGACTTCCAAGCACCACGCGCTTGACCCATCCGCTTCGCCACAGGTCCCGGCAGCGGTTGAGCGCGACTTTCAGCAACCACGCCTTTTCGTGCCCCGGCGTCAGCTTCGTGCCGCTGGTCATGAGCCTGACGAAGGTATCCTGGCAAACCTCCTCCGCCTGGTAGCGGTCGCCCAGGTAGAAATAGCACACGCGAAGCACGTCGTCGGCGTACTGCTCGTACAGCGTTTCGATGCTCGCGGAAGCGGCGGTTTCCTCCGCGCCGTTTAAGACCTGAGAACGCTCCGTCATATAAACGGTTCACCTTCCCCGTTTCTTGCATTCCGTGAATATTTACCGGAATATTGTAACATCTGTGCCCTCAAGGCGCAACGCCCGGCGGAAAATGAGCGTCCGCGCTTTTTTCACGCGGCGTTTCGTGCTATGATAAATGGCAGATTGAACACCCAGAAGGAGGCATTTTCATGCAAAGCAAGCTGAACCGGGAAGAAGCGCTCGCGCTTTTGAAACAGTACAACAAGGAGCCCTTTCACATCTACCACGCGCTGACCGTAGAGGGCGTGATGCGCTGGTTCGCAAACGATCTCGGTTTCGGGGACGACGCGGATTACTGGGCGACGGTCGGGCTTCTGCACGATATCGATTTTGAACTCTACCCCGAAGAACACTGCCAAAAGGCCCCGGAACTGCTCCGGGCCGGCGGCGTCGGCGAGGACATGATACGCTCCATCTGTTCGCACGGCTACGGCATCTGCGCCGATATTCCGCCCGAGCATATGATGGACAAGGTGTTGTTCGCCACAGACGAGCTTACCGGCCTGATCGGCGCGGCGGCGCGTATGCGTCCGTCCAAAAGCGTTTCGGACATGGAAGTGAAAAGCGTCCGCAAGAAATTCAAGGATCTTCGCTTTGCGGCGGGCTGCTCGCGCGAGTACATCGGCCGCGGCGCGGAAATGCTCGACTGGGACATGGATACATTGTTTGAAAAAACCATCCTCGCCATGCGCTCCTGCGAGCAGAGCGTCGCCGCGGAGATGGAAGCCCTGTAAACCCCGCAGGATTTACGTTTGTTGAGCACTTGTTCACAAACCATTCATATTCTCCAGCGCATTGTCTGCTATAATTGAATCGAAATCGAACCCTTGGGAGGAACGGCTTTTGGTCGAAGTACTGGACGTTTCAAAGCGCTACGGCCGCGTGGAAGCGCTCAAAGGCGTAAGCCTGACGGCGCAGAAGGGACGTGTGCTTGGTTTGCTCGGGCAAAACGGCGCGGGCAAGACCACGCTTTTGAATATCATTACAGGCTGCCTTGCGCCCACGGCCGGCAGCGTGAAAATAAACGGGAAGGACCCGCTGTTAAACCCGTCGCAGGCTAAGCGTGTTCTGGGCTACATGCCCGAGCATCCGCCGCTGTACGACGAGATGACCGTGGAGGAATACCTGCGCTTCGCCTCGGAGCTGAAAAAAGTGCGCAGGGCGGATATCCCCGATCACGTCCGCGGCGTCATGCGCTCCACCGGGCTGACGGAAATGCGGCTGCGGCTGCTTTCACACCTGAGCAAGGGCTACCGGCAGCGCGTGGGGCTTGCCCAGGCGCTGTGCGGCAATCCCGAGGTGCTGGTGCTGGACGAACCGACGGTCGGGCTCGATCCCAAGCAGATTACGGAAATCCGCGCGCTGATCCAGGACTTGAGCCGGGAGCACACGATCATCTTCTCTTCGCATATCCTGCCGGAGGTACGGCAGCTGTGCGACAGCGTGGTGATATTGCATAAGGGCGAAGTCAAGCTGGACGCAAGCCTTTCCAACATCGGCGGCGGAAGCGCGACCGTGCACTGCCGCATCCAGGGCGAAGCCAAAAAGCTCACTCCCGCATTGCAGCATTTGAACGATCTGCAATCCATGCAGGCACTTCCCTCGTCGGAACCGGGGGTCATCGCGGTATCGCTGACGTTTGGAAAGACCGCGATGCCGGAAAAACAGGTGTTTACGCTGTGCAGCGCGATGGGCACGCCCATCCTGCGCATGACGCGCCATGAGGACGATCTGGAGCAGATCTTCCTGCAGGCGATCGCCGAATAGGAGGCCTCGGGTTGAAAACCGTTTTCAGGCGAGAATTTTCCAGTTTCTTCCGCACGCCGACGGGCTATGTGTTCCTTGGCGTGTTCTCCGCGCTTTCGGGCGTGATCTTTTATCTGAACAATATCGCGACGCTTTCCGGCGAACTGCTGATCTTCCTGTCGCAATTGACGCTTTTGACGATGCTTTTATCTCCGCTTCTGACGATGCGGCTGTTAAGCGAGGAATCGCGCAGGCAATCTGAAAAGCTTTTGCTGTCAAGCCCCGTTCCCCTGCCGTCCATCGTGCTGGGCAAGTTCCTGGCCGCTGCCGCAGTAATGGGGATCGCGATCCTGTTAACCAACGTCTGCACGCTGATCATAGCGTTCTACGGTACGGTGTACGCGGGCGAGTGGTTTGTGGGCTATCTGGGCTTCACCCTGCAGGCTTTGAGCTTCCTTGCCATCGATATGTTCCTGACCTGCTTTGCCGCAAGCCAGGCTTCCGCCGCGTTTCTGGCGTTCGCGGGTAACCTGGTGCTATGGATGATGGACCTGATCGCAGAAGCCGTTCCCGTACCGGCGATACAGAGTGTACTCAGGTTTTTCAGCCTCTACGACCGGTATGAACCGTTCATCCTGGGCCAGCTTAGCTTTGCCAGCGTCACGTACTTTGTCAGCTTCATCGCGCTGTTCGTGATCGCGACGATGCGGCTTTTAGACGCGCGGCGCTTTTCCACGGGAGGCGCGGCATGATGAAGAAACTGATCAAGTTCCTGCGTAAACCCAAGTGGCGTTTCGGCGCGTACAGCGCGATGGTGATGGCGATTCTGATCGCCATCGGCGTTCTTTTAAACGTCGGTATCGAAAGCCTGGAAACAAGCTACGGCTGGCAGCGGGACTACTCCTTCAACGGTTACACCTATACCGGTGAGGAAACGCAGAAAGTACTGGATACCTTAACCGAGCCGGTGACGCTTTACCTCTTGTACCAGACCGATATGGATTCACAGCTTTACGAAGTGCTGATGCGCTATCACCAGCTGAGCCACCAGGTAACCGTACAGGCGATTGATTTAACCCGGAATCCAGGCTTCGTGACGCTGTTTGAGGGCGACCTGCAATCCTCCATAACCGCCGACAGCGTTGTAGTCAGCTGTGAAGCAACCGGTCGCTACAAGATACTGAACTACGAAGATTTTATCACCCAGGGCTACAATATCGAGACCGGCGCGTTTGAGATCGCCGGACTGGCGTACGAAAAAAACGTCACCGAGGCCATCCTGTACGTTTCACAGGCCGAAGTGCCCGTCATCGGCATCTCACAGGGGCACGGGGAGCTGTCCACAGATACGCTGGCCACTCTGATCAGCTTTTTGCAGGACAACAGCTACGATGTGAAAACCGTCGATCTCCTCTCCGGAGATTCGCTGGACGGGATCGGTCTTTTGCTGATCGCCGATCCATATAAGGACTTCACCACGGGAGAGATCGAGACGCTGAAAGCCTATGCGCAGTCGGGCGGCAGTTTCTTTGTGATTCGCGATTATACCGACGCGCTGGATCTGCCAAACTACCAGGCGCTCCTGCGCAGCTATGGCGTAGTGCCACTGCCCGGCATTGTTGTCGCTTCAGAGGAAGACACTGGCAGTTATTACGGCGAGCCCATTTACCTGCTGCCGTATTTCAACTCCATGGAAATGACCGATCCGCTGATCGAATCCGGTATGGACGTGCTCCTCCTGGTCGGCGCGAGCGCGTTTGAAACACCGGAGCAGACGGACACGGCCCTGTCCGCCGCCGTAGTGCTCAAGTCCGGCCCCAACGCCTATATCCGCAGCCTGACGGACAATGACGGCTCCATCGAGTATCAGGAGGGCGATCCGCTGGGCGAGCAGGCGCTTGCGATCCTTTCGGCGCGCATGCATTCAGACGGCAGTATCAGCCGGATGTTCGCCATCGGCAATTCCACCGTGTTTACCGACGAGTACATCTACCAGCGCACGTTCAACCAGCAGTTCATTATCCAGTTGATGGGCGAACTGCTGCCGCAGAAACCCGTATCGCTGGATATCATCGCCAAAACGGCGCTGCACCCGGGGCTGACCGTGCAAAGCGCCGCTCCCGCCATCGCGCTGCTGGCGGCCGTACCCGTGCTGATTTTGCTGCTGGCACTGTATGTATTGCTGCCGCGCAGAAACCGCTGAGGAGGGCCCGTAAGCTTGAGCCGTTCGGATAAAACCGGGTTTCGACGCTATCTTCCGCTGCTGGCGCTGGTCCTCGTACTGGCGCTGGCCGCGGCCTTTGTTTGGCTGCTGCCCGCCATTAAAAAAACCTTCCCGGCCACCAGCACCATAGCGCAGACCTATGCGCCAACATACAAGACGATCGCAGAGCTTGACCCGGAAACGCTGGAGACCGTCACCGTAACGCATCTGGGCGAAGACCCCTATACGCTCGTCAACCAGGACGGCATCCTGTCGCTTCAGTCTGAAGACGGAAGCCTGGAACCCATCAACACGACGGTTTCAGACAATTTCATCAAATACGCGACCACAATCTACGTGGAAGATACGCTCGCCGAGGACGCCGCCGATTTAGCGGATCAGCTGTCCGCCATGGGGCTGATACCGCCGCAGATCACGGCGACAGCCGTGTTTGCCGACGGCAGTAAAGTCACGATCCTGCTGGGTTCCACGATGCTGGACACCACCTACCACTACTACATGTGGTCGGGCGACAACGGCTTGTATCTGTGCAATACCGGGGTCTACGAGACCTTTGAAAACACTGCCGACATGCTGCGCTCCATCACCCAGCCGCCCATCATTGCGTCGCTGGTGGAGAGCGTCAACATAGAGCACGCCGGAGAAACACCCATCGTATGCAGCTTGGAAACCGATGAAGACGACGCGGTGCAGGGCACGCTGCAAAGCCCGTACGCGTATCCGATGCAGGCGCAGGCCGCCAAAGCGCTTCTAAGCGCCGTAGATAGCTTCCGCCTCGGCGCGCGGCTGCGGCCTATGACCGATGAAACCCGTTCCCTGTATGGTTTTGATACGCCGGAAGCCGTGGTGACGATCAATCAGCGGGGCGGCCAGTTTTCCCAGGTCAGCGACAGCGGCGCGCTTTCTTACTTCACGCTGGAACCCTCCAGCGTCACGCTGACACTTGGCAACGCGGACGGCGAATTTTTCCGTTACTGCGAATACGAAGGCAACAGCTACCGCGTGTCGGCATTCTTGGTGAACGCGTTTCTAACGGCGGACGCCGCGGATTACGCCGCGACGAACCCCGCCGATTTGGGCGCGGACACCCTGACCGGCATTACCGTGCAGACGGGCGACGGAACACTTGAGATCCGCGCGTCGTATGTGGAAAACGTTCTGCCCAACAACGAGCTGGAGTACGACGAGTACGGTAACATCGTCTATACCACCGAGGTTACCGCAAACGGCGAACCTGTGACCGTGGAGGCCTTTGAGGAGCTTGTGGCAAGGCTTCAGCAGATGTCGGTGTCCGGTACGCTGGATTCCGAGACCGCCCCCGTCGGCACGCCGCTGTGGCGCATGGCGCTGGAAACCGCCCAGGGCGAGAACCGGCGGCTTGCCGCCTATCCGATGGACGCGTTCAACGACGTGCTTGCGGTAGACGGCGTCGCGGTTCATTACATCAGCAAAGAAGCGCTGGAAATCGCTCTTGGCGAATTCTCGGCGCTCCTTACCCCTGTATCTCCGTAAAAACGTTATTCGTTTTTGTTTTGGATATATGCGATGATCGTTTCGGCGGCCGCCTGCGGGGTCAGGCCCGTGGTATCGAACATCAGCTGATAATTGGAACGGTGGCCCCAGTTGCCGTCGGCAAAGAAATTATAATAGCCCTGACGCTGCTTGTCGCGCTTATGCACGAGTTCCTTGGCCTCGTCATGATCGATATTCTGTTTTTTCATCGTACGCTCGATGCGCGCCGCAAGATCGGCGTATAAAAAGATACTGGTCAAATGGGGCTGATCTTTGAGCACATAATCTGCGCAGCGGCCGACGATAACGCACGGGCCTTTGGCCGCAACCTGCGTGATGGCCTTGAACTGCGCCATGAAAATACGGTGGTTGAGCGGCATTTCGCCCGTCATGCCGGGCTGCGCGATATCGCCGACGCCCCTGGCCAGTGAAAACAGGTAGCTCGGCACCGGTTTTTCATCATGGTTTTCAAACAGCGCTTCGCAGATGCCGCTTTCCTGCGCGGCAAGGGAGAGAATCTCCTTGTCATAGAAAGGAATCCCCAGTTTTTCCGCGAGCGCCTTGCCGATGTCGCTTCCGCCGCTGCCGTATTCGCGCCCGATTGTAATCATCGATTTATCGGCATCCATGACTATACTCCCTCCGTGGGTTTGCGTCTGTTTCTTGTTTTCTGAATGTACACGCATTATACAATATAGGTCGCTGAAAAGCAAATAATATCAGGAATTTCCCGTGCTTGGGGATATACTAGTACGCAGCTTTCCCGCAGGCTTGCGCGAGCGTTTCCCGGTATGGAGGCCGCAGAATTCCCCGCTCGGTCACGATGGCCGTGATCAGCTCGTGCGGGGTGACGTCAAACGCCGGGTTGTACGCCTTGACGCCCTCGGGCGCCATGGGTTTTTCATACCACAGCTGCGTTACCTCCTCCGCCGCACGCTGCTCGATGATAATTTCGCCGCCGGTTTCGATGCTCAGATCAACGGTGGAACTCGGCCCCAGGACGTAAAACGGAATACCGTAGTGCTTTGCGAGGATCGCCAGCGCCGAGGTGCCGATCTTATTGCAGACGTCGCCGTTTTTCGCAACCCGGTCGCAGCCCACAAGTACAGCCTGCACCCAGCCGTTCTTCATCACCTGCGAGGCCATGTTATCGCAGATGACGGTTACGTCAACGCCGCTTGCCATCAGCTCAAACGCCGTCAGCCTGGCTCCTTGCAGCAGCGGTCGCGTTTCATCGGCGTAGACATGAAACTCCATGCCGCGCTCCTTCCCCAGATGGATGGGCGCAAGCGCGGTGCCGTATTTGGAGGTCGCAAGCTGCCCGGCGTTGCAGTGCGTGAGGATGCCGTCGCCGTCCTTGAGCAGTGTAAGCCCATGCTCGCCGATCTTCCTGCACATGGCGATATCCTCTGCAAAGATCGCCATGCACTCCTCGTGCAAGCGTTCTTTAATACGCCGGACGGGTTCCTCCTTGTACTGATACGCGGCGGTCTCCATGCGCTTGAGCGCCCAGGAGAGATTAACCGCCGTGGGGCGCGCGCTATTGAGGCTATCCCTGGCAACCTTCAGTTCGGCGGCAAAGGACGCAAACGACGTCGCTTTACTGTGCTTCACAGCCAGGTACAAACCGAACGCCGCGGCGACGCCGATGGCGGGCGCGCCGCGTACCTGCAGGCTGCGGATGGCTTCACGGAATTCGGAAAGATCATACAGCCGCAGGATGACCGTTTCGCCCGGCAGTTTGGTCTGGTCGATAATCACCAGCGCGCTGTCCGCATCGTCCAGGGCAACGGTTGCAAAGGGAAGAACGTCTTTCATCGCGGTTCCTCTTCCGGGTCACCGTCTTTCACCACCGGGAGCGGGCCGACGCTGATCCCGAATTTTTGCCGAACCAATTCCAGCTCGCCGAGTTGTTTTTGATTCAGCCGGTTCGCCTTGCCGATGCCATAACGGGTATTGTACAAAATCTGCGCGTAGTGCTCCACAGCCTCCAGCCGATGCCAGGCTTCCTCCAGCGACTGTCCCCAGGTCACCGGCCCGTGGTTTCCCAGCAGCACCGCACAGTGGCTTTTGGCATAGGGCGCGACCGAATCCGGAACGCCAAAGGACCCAGGCGTCTGGTATGGGACGCATGGCACGACGCCCAGGGTAATCATCGCTTCGGGGTAGATCGGTTCGTCCAGCGCAATCCCCGCTACGGCGAACGACGTGCTCATCAGGGGATGCGCGTGGCATACGCCCATCGCTTCGGGGTTCTCCCGGTAGATGCGCAGGTGCATTTTAATCTCGCTGGACGGCGCGCCTCCTTTGGAAAGCACCGTTCCGTCAAGCTTTAAAAGCACCATGTCTTTTTCTTTCATGAATCCTTTGGACACGCCCGTGGGCGTCGCCCAAACCTCGTCCTCACGCACGCGCACGCTCATATTCCCGTCGTTGGACGCCACATATCCCGATTGGTACATACGCCTGCCGAACTCCACAAGCGCACGCCTTGCCTGCCGGTCGCTATTGCTGATCACGATACTCCTCCGTTTTTTGTTTTGATGGATATCAGTATACCATGACCGGATGCCTGTCTCAATGCCTAGTCTCTTGGCCGGGATGTTTCGGCGCCAAGCACAATTCCCCAGAATTTGTTTACATTATGTACTGAATTTGTTACCATGACGGTATGAAAACAATACGCTCGAATTCTTAGGAGGATACCATGAAAATTGTCAAACGGATTCTTTTGGCAGCGCTCGTTCTTGCGCTGTCGGGCTTTGCCTGCGCACAGGCGGAAACCACAGTGATCGACGGCACGGCGGTGCGCGAGATTCCCTTCCAGGATGCGTATGACGACAATCCCGTCATTGCGGGCGAAAGTTCCACTACGGGGCTTCCGTTTGACGGCGCCTATGTGCCGATTTTACTGGTGTTTGACAATTCGCAGAAAGCGCGGCCCCTGGTGGGCGTCGCGCAGTCGGACGTGATCTTCCAGATGCCCAACGCCGGCGCGGGCGCAACCAAGCTGATCGCACTGTTTGCCGACAGCGTTCCGGCGCAGGCGGGCAGCGTGCGCTCCGCACGCGCGCCGTTCATCGAGCTTCGGGAGATCTACGACGCGGCGCTGGTCTACTCGGGCGGGCCCACCAGCGGCGTTGCCAGCTCGATTAACATTCACAGCGTGCTTCGCAGCTTCGACGTCTATCATAAGGGACTGTCGTTTAACATCATCGGCGAACAGAACGAGTATAAAAGCTCGGTGGACGGCAAAGGCAAATACTATAATACCATGGCGAATGTTTCGGACATCCGGGATCTACTGCTGAGCGAAGGCATGCAGTTCACCGAGGTTCCTTTCCGCTTTACCGATACGCTGCCCGCGGACGGCGAGGCGGCTACGGATATCGAGATCGCCCACTTCGCCAGCAAGGTCGACAAGTCCGCGGGCAACCCCGCCAGCTGGGCGCGCTACCTGTACGACGCGGATAAAAACGCCTACGCGCGCATGGTGGATACCGGCGTGTTTGCCGATTACAGCGATCCGGAAACGGCGCTGACCTATACAAACCTCATCGTATTGCGCGTCAAATACAAGTTCCTGGGCAACTATGTGCTTCTGCCCGAGATGGTCGGACAGGGAACGGCGGAATTCTTCATCGGCGGCAGGTATATCCAGGGCGGGTGGATCCGCTCGTCGCTGCAAAACCGCATCGTATTCGTGGACATGAACGGCGAGGAAATCGCCCTGCAGCGCGGCAATACCTTTATCGTCGTCGCCAACCAGGCAACACGCGTCACCTTCTCCGCAGGCGAATAAAACCCGGCGTGCCTCGCCGCTTCCCCTTCCCCAAATCCAAAACTTTTGATATAATAGCGGTATGCTTCCGGCTGGGAGCATACCGTGTTATCAAGGCAGGAAAAGAGGTCCTCGGCGCTTGCAACTACAGTTCCGCGACGTAACCCTGGAAGATAAACAATGGATCGATCCGCTGCTCAAGCTGGGCCCGAGGGATTGCCTCGAGTATAATTTTACGACCACTTTTGTATGGCGCAACAGCTACTGCCATCATATCGCGCGCATGGGCGACTACTTCCTGCTGCGCGCCAACCCCGCAAAGCCCGCGTATCTGTTCCCGGCGGGGCAAGGCCCGCTGGACCCCGTAATCCGGGCGCTGGCGGAAGACGCGCGTGCGCTGGGCTTCCCCCTTGTGTTCAACACCGTACTGCCCGATACCAAAGAAACGCTGGAAACGCTGTTCCCCGGCAAGTTCGAGTTTGAGTCCTGCCGCGACGGCGCGGATTATATCTACGAAACGCAGGCGCTTGCGGAGCTTACCGGCAAAAAATACAGCGCCAAGCGCAACCACATCAACCGCTTTTTGGAAAACCATCCCGACTGGCGCTACGAACCTATAACGCCGGAAAACTTCGACGACGTCCGGCGGATGAACACTCTCTGGTGCATGCAGAACGGCTGCGCGGAGGATATCGCGATCAGCGAAGAGTACTGCGCGGTGGAATCGGCCATCCGCCATTATCACGAACTGGAGTTGACGGGCGGGCTGATCCGCACGGAGGGCAAAGTGGTCGCGTTTGCCATCGGCGATCCGCTCAACGACGATACCTTTCTGGTACATTTTGAAAAGGCCTTCGCCGACGTACAGGGCGCGTACCAGATGATCAACCAGCAATTCGTGAAGCGCAACTGCATGCAGTACCGCTTTATCAATCGCGAGGAAGACGCCGGGGTTAAGGGTCTTCGACGCGCCAAGCTTTCCTACCATCCCATTCGATTGGTGGACAAATTCCTCGCAACGCTCAAGGAGCCGCTGTAAACCATGATTCGTTTATCCGAGCTGGGCGACCGTCCGCAATTGACAGCCCTGTGGCGGGAAGCGTTCGGCGACCCCGTTTCCGCGATCGACGCGTATTTCGCGTTTAGACACAAAGACGAAAACATGCTCGTAGACGTCCGGGACGGTATCGTTGCCGGCATGCTTTCCATGCTCCCGGTTACGCTTGTTTCAGGGGATCAGTCACGGCCCGCCCGCTACCTTTACGCCGTGGCGACGCGGGAAAGTTTCCGCGGGCAGGGCGTCGGCACCGGGCTTATCAAAGCCGCGCACGCGCGCATGCAAGCGCTGGGCGAGGCCGCCTCCGTGCTGGTGCCCGGAGAACAGAAGTTGTTCTCTTTTTATGAAAATCGCGGGTATCAAACCGTTTTCAATCTGGAAGAGCTTGACGTGGTCCCTGCCGTACTGCCGCCGCTCCCTTTTGGCAGCGGATACGGCGATTGCAGCGCCGCGGAATACACCCGCCTGCGGAACCTCGCGTTTCAAACAAGCAGCCTGTACGTACGCTGGGAGGAACCCGCCGCGGCCTACGCCGTGCGGACCTTTGCGCAGCCGGGAGGCGTCCTGAAGCTTCGCTGGGCAGGCGGGTACGGCTGCGCCGCCTGGGAACAAACTTTAAGCGGCGTTCTGGTGCGCGAGCTGGCGCTTCCCGAAGGTCAGGCAACCGACGCGCTGGCCGTTTTGCACAGCGCGCTCAACGCAAAGCGATATACCGTTCGCTTGCAGCAGGGCACGGCGGAAAACGTGACCCTAAAGCCTTTCGGGATGATCCGTTGGCTGATCCCGGAGCCAGCGCTTTTAGGCAGCGCTCCCTATCTGTCCCTGGCGATGGATTAAAGCCGCGGAAGTATGAAATATTTGACATTCACCGGCCAAAGCCGGATAATAGAACCGTAACCATCTCCTTTACACCCCGAGCAGAAAGGAGCGGATGATGGGTAAAATTATTTTCATTTCCAACCGTTTGCCTGTTACTATCGCACGCGGAAAAAACAGGTTTAAATATCAAAAAAGCATCGGCGGGCTGGCTACGGGGCTGAAAAGCTATCACGAACAGGCCAACAGCGTCTGGGTAGGCTGGCCGGGCCTGCTGGAGGAAGACACAAACCGGCACGAAAAGAACAATATTACAAAAACCCTGCGGCAGTCCTACCACTGTCTGCCCGTTTTCCTCTCCCGGGAGGATTACGAGCTGTATTACCACGGCTTCAGCAACGAGACGATCTGGCCGCTGTTTCATTATTTCAGCGAGAAAACGCTGTACGACGCAAAGACGTGGGAAGCCTATCAAAAGGTCAACAGGCAGTTTTATCAGGCCGTCGAACCGATCATCGAGCCAGGCGACGTGGTATGGATTCACGATTATCAGCTGATGCTTCTGCCCAAGCTTATCAAGGACGCGCACCCGGATACGCAGGTGGGCTTTTTCCTCCACATTCCGTTCCCGTCCTACGAGGTGTTCCGCCAGCTGATCTGGCGCGAGGACGTGTTGCACGGGCTGCTGGGCGCGGACCTGATCGGCTTTCACACCTACGGGTACGTCCGCCATTTCCTAAGCAGCGTACAGCGCATTCTGGGTTTCAGCCATAATCTGAACCTGATCCAGACCGAAGACCGCTTCGTACAGGCGGATACATTCCCCATGGGGATCAATTACGACTTTTTCCACACCTATAAGCTCAAACAGCCGCCGAAAAAAGCGCCGCGCTCCGGCGGCGACCCGGACGGCCTCAAGACGATCCTGTCCATCGACCGGCTGGATTACACCAAGGGCATTCCCCAGCGCATCCTGGCTTTCGGGCGATTGCTGGAACGCTATCCGGAGTACCGCGAAAATGTTCGGCTGCATCTGATCGTCGCGCCGTCCCGGGAAGCGGTCGATTCGTACGACGAACTTCGGCGTGAGGTCAACGAACTGGTCGGGCATATCAACGGCAAGTACGGCACCATCCACTGGATGCCGATCTGGTTTTTCTATCGCCCGTTTACCCAGGAGGAACTTATCGGGTTCTACCGGCAATCGGACGTCCTGCTGGTGACGCCGCTGCGGGACGGGATGAATCTCGTCGCCAAGGAATACATCGCCTCCAGAACCGATTATAAAGGCATGGTCGTCATCAGCGAGACCGCCGGCGCGGCCGGCGAGCTTGGCGAAGCGGTAATCGTCAACGCGACGAACCGCGACGGCATCGCCGAAGGCATCCGGACGGCGCTGGAAATGCCCGAGAAGGAAGAAATCGCGCGCAATAAAATCATGCATCACCGCCTGCGCCGCTATAACGTGGATTTCTGGGCCAGCGAGTTTTTATCCGCACTTGCCCGCACGGTGCAGGTTTCCCACGAAATCATTCCAAACCAGAACATTGATAAGGATTCAAGCGTCGTGCAGCAGGCTTACAAGAACGCTAAAAACCGCATCCTCTTTCTGGATTATGACGGCACGCTGGTCGGGTTCTCCCCCACGCCGGAGCGGGCGAAACCCACCCAGGAAATCAAGCAGCTCCTTGCCAAACTGGCGGACGATGAAAAAAACACGGTCGTCCTGATTTCCGGCAGGGACCGGCTGACGATGGAAGAATGGTTCGGAGACCTGAACGTACACCTGATCGCCTCACACGGACTGTGGACCAAAAGCTGCTCGCAGTGCGGCTGGACCATGACCATCACGCTCAACAACGACTGGATCGAATCGGTACGGCATGTGCTGGAGGTATTCTCCGACCGTATTCCAGGTTCGTTCATCGAGGAAAAAGAATACTCCCTGGCATGGCACTACCGGCAGAGCGATCCCGAGCTGGTCGCGTCCAAAATCAACAGCCTGAAGGAAACCCTGTCGGGGCTCATCGGGTCGATGAACCTGGAGCTCCAAAGCGGTAAAAAGGTTCTGGAAATCAAGGACAACCGCGTCAGCAAAGGGTTTGCCGCGTCCGTCTTCCTCAACAACCGGGATTTTGATTTTCTGCTTGCCGCCGGCGACGACGTAACCGACGAATCGCTGTTCGAAACGCTCCCCGACGCCGTATATTCCATTAAGGTCGGCGCGGGCAGCTCCGCGGCAAAATACAACCTGAAATCCTTCCGCTCCATGCGGACACTGCTCAAAAAGCTGTCGGAATATTAAAACGCAACAGAAAAGCCCATGCATTCCACGATGCATGGGCTTTTTTCATCCGTCTGCGGCGTTTAGTACTCCTCGCGCAGCCCGAACTCCGCCGATTCCACCCATTCGTTGGGGCGGTTCACGAAGCGGAACACATCTTCTATGATTTGATAGTGTCTGGTCTCCTCCTGAATCAGGAAGTCAAGCATCGTCTGCGTCTGCGCGTCGCTTATCTTCGAGCGCAGATCGGTATACAGGTCGATGCTGCGCTGTTCAAGCTCCAGCGCTTCATGGTACAGCGCCGCCTGATCGGGGTTGTCCTTGACAAGCGGCTGATACTCCTTCATCCCGCTGAACAGGTTTTTCCGGTCGGCAAGCTGCGCGTTTTCCTTGAGTTCGTAGGCTGTTCCAGCCATCTTGCTGCGAATGATATCGGCATGCTTTGCCTCGTCCTTCGCCAGGGTGTTAAACACCGTTTTCAACGGCGTATCGGCAAACGTCTCCGCCTGTTTACGGTAATACCGTTCTCCGTCAAGCTCCATATCGAGCGCATACTGCAAAATATCCATGCGGCTTTCCTTTCCTTCTTTGCAGAAATTCGTCTGTCCTAATTGTCGTCAAACGGCTGATAAACCGAGGTCTCAAAGATGGTATAGAGGGTGTCGTAGCGCGGGTGCTCGCGCCAGCCGCCCAGGGTGGAGTAGCTGGTGCTGTCGATATGACAGTTGGGCAGCGCGGCCTTCAGCCGGGCGATGACGTCCTTTTTCACCGGGTCGCTGCTGGAATAGCTGTTGCTGTTGTAAACCCACAGCCGTTCCAGCGTAATCAGGCCTTCGAGCGGCGTGTAGTCCTTGACGCTGTTAAAGCAGATGTTCAGGTCGATGATATGGCTCATGCCCGCAAGCGGCGTAAGATCCTTGATCCTGTTTTTGAACAGCTCCAGATATTCAAGCTGGGTCAGGTTTTTAAGCGGACTGATATCGGTGATCTGGTTTGCGGCCAAAATCAGCACCTTGAGGTCTGTCAGGTCTTCCAGAAAGCCCAGATCGGTGACGGCGTTGTGCCCAAGATCCAGCGCCTGCAGCCGGGTACAATAGCGCAGTACGTCAAAATCCTCGCTGGTATGCGTTTTGGACTGGTTGTTATGCAGAGTGGAAAACGCGGTTTGATCCGTACGGATCACATGCTCGCCCACGTACAGCGTAAACCCGAAGAACACCTCCGGGTACCGCGCCGTCAGAGCTGCCATCTGCTCTCGCGGCACCGTGCTTTGATACAGGTTGACCGTTTCAACATTCGGCAGCTGATCCAGCAGCGCGAAGAGCGCTTCGTAGTCCTCCACCTGAACGTCGCCAAGGTCTGCCACGGTCGTACTCGGGTCGAACTCCAGGCCAAACGCGCTGATCGGCTGCGCCTCCTGGCCGATTCCGGTGATCGGGAGAAGATAAAGCAAATAGACCAGAATGATAATATACCGCGCCTTGCGCATCCTGTACCCTTCTTTCGTGATCCCGTTTTTACAATTATATCCATCCAAATGGTTGCTGTCAATTTGCGGCATGCAGTTGCTGAAACGGCTTCAAACAGCCAAATTCTATGGCCTGTCCGTATTGACAAAACCCTCAATACAGTATAGCATTTTAAACGATAAATTGGCGAAAATTCCGGAGGTCCCCGATGAAAAGCGTCTGCTCTTTGCTACTGACAGGCTTCCTAACCGTAACCTTCTTCTTGTCAACGGCCATAGCCCAGGAGCCGGCTTTGCCGATTGACGACAGTCCGGGTTTAGCACCGCAACAAGAATGTTTTGTAAGCGACCTTGTTTACCAGGACCCCACCATCGAAGTCAACATTGAAAAGGGGCGCGCCTACAACACCGACTATTGGGTTGCCTACATCAAAATCGCCTGCCCCACCCAGCTACGAACTGCCGCGGCAGGAACCTTCGACTCCAACCGCACCACCAGCGGCAAGGCCATTGCCAAGCGCATGCATGCGGTACTGGCCATCAACGGGGATTACTTCTGCTATACCAATTACGGCTACCTGATCCGCCAGGGCACCCTGTACCGCGAAATACCCGACGGCGTACGGGACGTACTGATGGTCGACGCGCAGGGCGATTTTCATATCGTGCAGAAGGCAACCATGGAAAGCCTTGCGCAATACACCCAGATGGACATTATCAACAGTTTCAACTTCGGTCCGGCTCTTGTGATCGACGGCGAGCGGATTCAATGGTTCTCCGATAATGAAAACGCGGCCAAGGAAGGCCGCCAGCGCATGGCGATCGCACAGCTTGCGACAGGAAGCCTGGAGTATATCGCGGTCTGCACCGCCGGGCCCTACCGCGGCAATGCCGGCATGACGTTGTCCCAATTTAGCAGTATTTTATTCGATCTTGGCGCCGAAAACGCCTACAATCTAGACGGCGGCAATTCCACTATGATGATATTTAACTATGAGTATGTCAACACGACCAGCATGGAAGCCATGCGCGAAATCAGCGATATCATCTATTTCGCATCGGCCTATGAGCCATAAGCGGGTGAGGATTTTTGGAGCATAGCAGCATCTATCTGGTTTGCCTGCTCGCCGCCGTGCTGTGCGGCTGCGGGCTGTATGCCTATCTGGCTATTAAAGCCAACCACAAGGCCGGCGGCGTAGTGCTGACGCTGGTTCTTGCCGTTGTCTGCGGCGTGCTGTGCGCCCGGCTGTTCTATTTCGTCGCGCATACCGAGCTGCTGTTTCCCAGATTTATCTGGTCAAAAATTTTCAGCCTCAATATCAAAGGACTGACCTTTGGCGGTGCGCTGATCGGCCTGCCCCTGGCGGGCGTGATCAGCGCCAAATGGCTTCAAAAACCGATGCATCAAACCCTGGATCTGCTAACGCCTGCGGGACTTTTAACCCTTTTTCTCGCACGGCTCGCCGAGTATTTCGTCGATTTCGGTCAGGGCAGCTATGTGGAAAATCCGCGGCTTCAGTTTTTCCCGCTATCCGTCGTCAACAGCTGGGACGAATGGTATTTCGCCGTTTTCATGCTGGAAGCGCTGTTTGCGCTGGCCACGCTTTTCTATGTGCTGATCAAACGCAAGGACGCACCCGGCACAACGTGGCAGATCGGATTGGTTTTAATATTGAGCAGTCAGATCCTTTGTGAAAGCTTCCGGTCGGAAACGCTGCGCTGGGGCTTTGTACGGGTCTACCAAATGCTGAGCGTTGTAGGTCTGGCGGCGCTTCTGTTTTCCTATCTTTGGCTGGCAAAGCGCGGCGGGCAGAAGCTTATGCGGTTACTATACCTTCCGGGGCTTTATATTCTGGGCATTGCCATCCTTGTCGGCGTCGAGTTTGCGCTGGACAAATGGCAGGAGATGCCCCGCCTGCTGCTGTACGCGGTCATGATCGTGACGATCGCTATGATGATCCTGCTCGTCTTCAAGGCGGGAAGGCTGTCAAAAAGTACAGCCCACCGTGCGTCCGACGCACAGTGAGCTGCACAGTATCCGGTTAAGAAGCTCTAAAAGCTCTTCATATTCTTCTTCAGGCGTTATACGACGACGGAGGAAAGCGTAACTTTGATATTCCCCATGGTAGCCTTTGAGTAGGGGCATACGGTGTGCGCTTCTTTGACGATTTCGTCCGCCAGCGCCGGGTCTACCCCTTTGATCATCCCGACGATATCCGCGCTTAAATAAAATCCGCCTGTTTCGTCTTTATCGATGCCGACCGTCAGCCGGACGTCAGGCGCGGGAATGTGCAGCTTTCTCACCCTGACTACATGCTGCAAAGCGCTTCCGAAGCACGCGGCGTACCCGGCCGCAAACAGCTGCTCGGGGTTGAACCCCGGCTTGGTTCCGCCCATTTCCGCAGGCGGCGACATATCATATTTCAGCGACGAGTTTTCGACCTCGACGTGCCCGGAACGTCCCCCGGTGGATACGGCGGTTGTTGTATATAATGCGTTCATAATTCACCCTCCTTATATTGTTTATTTACCCGAGTCTATGTGTCATGAAACCGGGAAAGCGTTCTCTGCGCTTGGTTTCTTCCGCTGGTACCTTACTTGCTCATGTTGATCACAGAGACCCACTTTACAAGAGCATCTTGATATTGCTTGAGAAAGTCCTTGAGGCTGCCATCAGCTACGACACCGTTGGCATCCAGTGAAGCCGTGATGTTGCCAATGTAGGCTTCCGGCTGTTGCAGGGTGGGTACATTTAAAAACGTGAGCACCTGCCTAAGCTGGTGATTGGCGCCAAAGCCGCCCAGCTTGCCGGGGGATACACTGATAATGCCACCGGGCTTTCCATTCCATGCGCTGGCACCATAAGGACGGGATGCCACATCAATCGCGTTTTTAAGCGCGGCGGGGATGGATCGGTTATGCTCCGGCGTTACAAACAGCAGGCCGTCCAACGCGTTTACCTGCCCACGGAACGTAACCCATTTCTCAGGCGGCGCGCCATCCAAATCCTGGTTGTACATCGATAGCTGATTGATCTCAACAATCTTAAATTCCACATCATGGGGTGCGTTGGCAACAAAATAGTTTGCCACGGAGCGACTGAAAGCGTCTTTCCGCAGGCTTCCGATAAAAGTACCAATCGTATATTTTCTCATAAGAGAGCCTCCAAGTCATCAAAAGATTACAGTAATACTATAGTGCATTTTTCTCGGATCGAATCAATAAATCGGGAATGGAGCATTGATATAATCTACGATTCAACGTATACCTTCTTGGGGTGCGTTTTTCGGCTTTTTAAGGTGTTGTCACACGACTTGCTAATATCAGCCGTTTTATCGGACACGATATACAGCACAAGCAAGCACGTAATTTGCACAAGTCCTTATGTATTGATGTTTCTTATAGTTTAAAACATACAATAAACACCTGCGAAATGTATTACTTCGCAGGTGATGTTGTGGTGGTCTGTACTGGACTCGAACCAGTGACCCCATCGATGTGAACGATGTGCTCTACCAACTGAGCCAACAGACCGAAGCGCTGAAAAAGCGCTTTATTATTAAAGCATAGGGACGCTGATCTGTCAAGACGAAAACCGGTACGATCCGGGTTATTTCAGCAGGAAATCCAGAATATTCATGCCTGTCGTCGTCTGCGACTTGTACAGCTCCGTATAGCCGCACTGTGTGCAGGACAGGGTGATGAACTTTTTATTCTGTACGTCGAAGATCTTGGCGAAACTCCCGCCCGTGGCCTGAAACTGGTCGGATTCATAGCTGGTATTCCCGCATTTGGGGCAAACGTACTGCTGCTGATTCTGCTGCATGAAAAGCTCCTTTCCGCCTAATAGCTTCCGCCTTCGTCAAACGAAAGTTCCTCCAGCGACGGCTCCGTCAGATCGCCGGCTTGATACCTGGCTTCGGCTTCCGCCATGATCTTCTCCGTAGCCGATACGCCGCAGCGCGTGGCGCCGACTACCCGCAGCGCGAGCACCGTGTCCAGGTCGCGAATACCGCCCGAGCCCTTCACCTGGCAATCGGCGGGAACGCTTTTTCGCATGAGGATGACGTCCTCGATCTTGCAGCCCGCGGTGCCGTATCCGGTCGAGGTTTTCACCCAGTCCGCGCCCGCCGCGGCGGCCAGCTTGCACACGCGCACCTTCTGCTCGTCGTTTAAATAACAGGTTTCGATGATTACCTTCACTTTGGCGTTGCGGCTGTGCGCAAGGGCGCAGATATCGGCGATCTCATCCTGCACGTACTGGTCGTCCCCCGCCAGCAGCCTGCCGATGTTGATGACCATGTCAAGCTCCTCGCAGCCGTCGCCCAGGGCCGCTTCGGCCTCGGCCAGCTTGATTGCGGATTTGTGGTTGCCGTGCGGAAACCCGATGACCGTACAAACCTTCACGTCGCTTCCGGCGAGCAGTTTTTTCACCAGCGGCATATCGGCCGGGCGGGCGCATACGCTCGCCGTGTCGTACTTGAGCGCGACCTCGCAGCCCTTGCGGATGTCTTCCTGTGTCAGGAAGGGCTGGAGGGTTGAGTGATCGAGCATTTTCGCGATATCTTTGGGCGTCAGTTTCATGGTTGTATCTCCTTTCGATTGCCTCTGTTTTATCGTCTCCGTGTGAGCCGTTTCCGGCTCCTGCCGGGTTTGATCTTCCGTTTCCGCCGCGCGGCACCAGGCGCTGCGCATCGCGTAGCCGCATTCCACGCTCGTCTCCCGCAGCTCGTCGAAATGGCCGGGGTCTATAAGTTTCTGCTCCAGATACGCGATATCCGCGTCGTAGCCGCTCGTTCCCGCGCTTTCCCCTGCGGCTGCCCGCAGGCGCTCCGCGCGCTCCGAGAGGCTCTTGAGCGTCTCATCGTCCATTTCATAACCGCTTTGCGCCATCTGCAGGCGGTACAGCGCGTCGATCAGCCTGCCCTTGATCTCCTGCGCCTTTGCTTTCTTGCGCTGAGCGAAGTATTCCTCAGGCGATACCGACAGGGCTTCGCAGCGGAAGCTGCGTTTTTCCAGGTCGATGCGGCGGGCGCAGATCAGTTCCTCGCAGTTTTGTATCCATACGTGTTTGGCGGTCTTGCCGTCCAGGGTCAGGCCGCTTCCGTAGGCGGGGTTGTTCAGCGCGTCGGCAACCATAATGCGCATTTCCCTATCGCGCACCGCTGCGATGCGAATGCCATCGGGGTACCTTCCGCCTCCGGTTTCCGGATCAGCTACAGGCGCGATCTGATAGCTTTCGCACAGCGCGCGCATGTGCAGCGCCGTTCCGGACGCGTTGAGATATTGCCGCAATGCCCCGTAGGGTATCCACAGGTCCGATGCAAAGTCCCTGTCCGAAAAATACGGCTGCGCGAGCCGCGCGTACGCGGGCGTCACGCTCTGCTCTGTAAACAAGTCACAGGCATAGCGCATCGGGACGTATTGATGAATATTCGCGGCCTCCCGCGCTTTGTGCAGATAAAAGGCTTGATCCTCGTCGCCGCGGTTTTCGCCGGACATCTCCCTGCGCTGCAAAAGCAGTTCCAGTTCGCGCTGCGTAAAGTCCACGGCGTGCCTGTCGGTCGCGCGCAGGTATTCCCCGGCGTATGCGTCCGCGTCGTAGGGTTCGCCGGAGCGTATGGTGGCGACCGCAAAACGCACGAACGACTGTGCACGGGGTGTGATCTCGAGAATTTCTTCCATACGATCCAGGAAGCCCGACCGCACCTTGAGGCTCTCGGGCACAGCGACAGCCTGGCAGCCGCCGCCGATCAGGTGCAGCACCAGCCGGTCGCCTAAAAACGGGCGGTATTGCGGAAATAGATTCACCCAGGCCGCGTCCACGGTAAACACGCCCGTGCCCTGATAATTGTCTTCATAATCAAAATTCCGGCTGCGGTTATCGCCCGTGTACAGCGCGGGAAAGTCCCGCATCATTTTTAAATGGTACTCCGCCGGGCTGATGCTGAAGCCGCTGGGCGCGGCAAACTTGTTTTCCGCCGACGCCTTGCCAACGTAATCCATATTCTGCACGAGTTCCAGGGGAAACAGCGGCGTGACGTCGCGGTACCTGGGCGGCGCGCCGTCCAGATTGAAAAGCTTCCCGGCGCCGGAGAGCAGCGCGTCTTTATCCAATCCCGCGTAGCTGACGATGCCGTGGGTTAACGGTTTCATGGCTGCCCTCCTTTCCGAAATATTGGCTCCGGTTATCGGTTAAAACTCGTACACAAAGCGCAGCTTTGGCAGCAGACGGTCCACCGGGATTTTGCAGAACACCGGCTGGTCCGGATCGTACGCGCGCAGCACGTACATCTGGCCGTCGGCCGCGTCCAGCATCATCTGCAGCGGTTCCAGGTCGTCGCAGCTGGACGCCATGCAAAACGCCAGCGGGAGCTCCGGATTAAAGCGGTTGGAAAACTCCGCTTCCTCAAACGCGCGCGACGGCGGCGAGGATACGGTGTTGGGATAGGTCTCAAAAACGCGGTTGTACAGAAAACTCAGGGGGCTCTTGGCGGGGGTGACGGGCAGCTTGAAGCGGATCTCCAGCATCTGGCACACCGAAAGGTAATCCACGATGTTTTTGTGAAATTTCGAGGCGTGCTCGCCCAGGGGCGCGCCCTCCTCCGGCCAGGCGATGGGCTGCCAAAACACGAAGCCCGGGCGCTGGCAGCCGGGCACGACCAGCTCGGTGTCCATCGGCTCGCGAAGATACGTCAGCGGCCTGCGCCCCGTCTCCTTGATCGCGCCCTGCTGAAAATGCACCAGAAAATCATTGACGATCGGTGTGATTCTTCCCGCCATCCTCGTCACTCCTTGACAGCATAACTCACGCGCAGGCTTGCGTCGCCCACGCGCGGGTCCGCGGTAATCCATACGGTGCCGAACGGGCAGCGCAGCCGCACATTTTGTCTCTCCGCAGAACAGGGATCCGTCCTCCCGATGAACCGGAACAGGGTCTCGCGCTGCCGTGCGGCCGACCCGGAACAAAGCGTCAGTTCCACCATGCGCAGCCTGCCCTGGCTGAACGAGCACACGCACGCCGCTTCCGTATCTAAAAATGAAAACGCGGCCGACGCCGCCATGGACGCGTGCTGCGGGTCGTCGATTTCGCAGGGCGTACCGGTGAGCGCTTCCAGGCTTTCCAGCACCCGCTTGCGCGGCATACCGGAGCGCAGGGACACCGTGTCCGTCAGCGTAATCCTGCCGCTTGCTTCATCCCATACGCACACCGGTAAACGCGCCCCTTTCCTCCGATTGGGAATGCTATACATCTTTTGGAAATCCCTATATAGAGTTTATCATTGGTAGATTTTGCTGTCAATGAAATACCTGCGTGCGCGGGATAGAAGCGCGCCGCGTTCGTTTGCGATCTGCCCGTTGACCGTATCCCGCCAAAGCGATACCAGGGTATCGCCGATGCGTTCTTTGGGAACACGCAATTCCCTTGCGAGCTTCAGCAGATCGTTCCCGCCGACAGCCAGATCTTTCAGGCTTTCGGGGAGGCGCTCTTTCCGCACCTGCCGCAGCAGAGTCTCCGCGCGCTCAAGCGCCGCCGCATCGTTACCAACGGCATGGAGCATACTATTTGCGGTTTTCAGGGCAGTTAGACCGTAGCGCATCGCGTCTGCCGCCTCGCCGTGCCTGTTGATCAGCGTTTTCAGTACCGCAAGCGCGTTTGCGGCGTCGGCCGCTTTCCGCTTGGAAAATCGCAGTCCGGTCATGGTCTGTAAAAGCGCGTCTGGCGTTTTCCTCCGGTATAGCAGCGCAAGCTTCCCGCCCGCGCCGAGTGCTTTGGCGTTATCCAGCGCCGTAAAATCGATTGGAGCCAGATCGCCGAACAGTTTTTCCCAAGCGCCGACGCGCACAAGCGTCGTAAGGCCCGACGATACTGGAGGCTGTGTACGGGCAAGCGTCGGATATTTCCTGTCCGATTCCAGCAGTTTGGTCAGCTCGTCCCGCTTGCGTTCGGGGACGATGCCGTCGAGCAGGCTTATATATTTCTTCGCGGAGTTCAGCAGCGCGTCCGTCGGGGTAAAATCGAGCTCCGCCTGGAAGCGCGCGGCGCGCAGAATGCGCAGACCGTCGTCCTTCAAGACATGGTCGGGGTCGTCGGTCACGGTATGCAGTACGCGCTGTTTGATGTGCTCAAGCCCCCCGACCAGATCAATGACCAGCGAAGGCTCGGTCAACGGCGTATACAGCGCGTTGACCGAGAAATCCCGCCGCAGGGCGTCCTCTTCCACGGTATCGGCGAAGTTCACCTGCACGGGCTGATGCCCGCCACGGTAGCTGTCCCGCCGGAAAGTAGTATATTCGGCCATATGGCCGTTCACATGCAGTTCCACCGTGCCGAAATGAGCGGCGCGCAGCCGGACCTTGACGTCCGTTCCCCCGCACTGCCTCTGCACCTCTTCGGGGCGCAGTTTGCCGCACAAATCCATATCGCTGACAGGCAGATCCATCAGCGCGTTGCGCACCGCGCCGCCGACCGCGTAGACGGCGTTATCAGCAAATGCGCGCGCAATGGCATCAAGCCACGGCGCGCGCAGGAAGGTCTGATCCATGGTCAGCTCCTTTGATCCACCAATTCCACAAACTTTTTCACTTCGCCGCGCACCACGTCCAGGGCGCTGCGCCAGGCGTCCACGCTGTGTACGTCGATACCGACGGACTTGGCGACGTTGTATACGCTGTCGCTGCCGCAGAAACCCAGGAATTTGTCATACTTGGGCAGGAAGGCCGCGCCTTCTTCTTCAAACTTCTTGTATACCATCAGCCCGAACAGCAGGCCGAACGCATACGGGAAGTTATAGTAGTGCAAGCCGACCATGAAGTAATGGCTTTTGTTGATCCACATGTCGCCGTGCATCACCTCGGGGTCCAGGCCGTCGGCGTAGGTTTTGCGCTGGGCGTCCAGCATCATTTCATGCAGTTCGTCCACCGACGGCGTATGCGTCTTGCGCGCCTCGAAGACGTCGGTTTCAAACAGGAAGCGGCTGTAGATATCCATGACGCACTGCGTGGCTTCCAGCAGGCTTCCCTCCAGGATGGAGAACGCCAGCTCGTCGTCCGCGGATTTGAGCACGGTCTGGGCAAGCAGGGTCTCGTTGAAGGTCGAAGCGGTTTCGGCAAGCGGCATGGGATACTCCGTCATCATCAGGGGATAACCCTTGATGCATTCGTTGTGCCAGGCATGGCCGAGCTCGTGCGCCAGGGTGCTGACGTCGGAGAAACTGCCGATGAAATTGGAGAGAATGCGGCTCAGCTTCAGCTCGTGACTGCCCGCACAGAACGCGCCGGAGGTTTTGCCCTGCTTGGGGTACATATCGATCCAGCGGTTGTCAAACGCGTGGGCGAGGAACTTCGACATCTTCGGGTGCGCCTTTTCAAAGGTGCTCACCACCAGATCGCGCGCCTCTTCCACGGTATATTTCTTGGTGGATTTGCCCACGGGGGCGAACAGATCATAAAACGGCAGACCGTTTTTGTGCCCGAGCAGCTTAGCCTTGGCTTTCAGGTAGCGCCGCAGATCGGGAAACGCTTCGCGGCAGGCTTCCCACATGGCGTCGAGCGTTTCACGGTCCATACGCGCTTCGATCAGCTGCTGGGTAAGGATATCGGGATAATTTCTGGCTTCGCACATGGTCAGCGCTTCGCCCTTGATGCCGCCCAGGCAGAACGCCATAGGTAGCGCGACCTTTTTATAGGAGGCAAGCTCGGCTTCGTACGCCTTTTTACGCACGGCGGGATCGGGGTCGAACGCCATACCGCGAATCGCCGGCAACGGGTGGCTTTCGCCGTCCATTTCCACCGTCAGGGTGCCAATCAGCTGGTCGCGGAGCTTGGAATACGAATCCGCGCCTGTCAGCGACATCCTGAGCATCCAGCGTTCGATGCTCTCGGGCAGCATGTGCTTGGCCTGCTCGCGCGCTTCCAGCAGCGCAAACCCGTTCTTTTTGAGGTCCGGGTGACTGTCAATGACCGCTTCCAGGTTTTCCACCCCGCCGACATAGCGCTGGAAAGCGCTGGTGAACAGCCGGAAATCCACCTGCAGTGCGCTGACGCGCTCCAGAACCTGAAAGGCTTTTTGATTGTCGGCTTCCACGCTCATGGTCAGCTCGCAGAACATATCCGCCCGCATCAGGGTGTCGAGGTAGTCCTCCAGATGCGCGATCGCTTCCAGCAGCACCTGCTGTGGGGCTTTATCCTGCTTCAGGATCGCCTTTCCCTCTTCGGCCATCTTGCCCATTTTGGTTAAATCGGCTTCCAGAGCCGGATCGTCAAACCCTTTGTAAAATACGCTTAAATCCCATGTCGTTTCCATGACTGCAGTACTCCTTAATATATCAATTGCATTTGGTTCCTGTTCCTTATGCTACCCCATTTTACCCCGATTGGCAACACGGCAAGGCGGTAAAACAGACTATAAAAAATCAGCCGCAGTTTTGATCACTACGGCGGATTTGGACGGTTACTCCCGTTTTTGAACGGCGGTCTCTTTCAGCGCCGTCAGACAGCTTTGCTTGGAGGATTCGATGTGACTGCGCATGATGGTTTCCAGCCCTTTAAGATCCTTGTTCTCAAGCAATTCTAAAATCTGGTGGTGTTCCTGGTGTGCTTCGGCGCGCCGCGTATCCTTGGCGATGGAAAGCGCCGAAAAACGGTGGATATACTCGTCCTGCCCCTGGATCACCCGCAGGATGCGTTTCAAGCCGGATATTGCCGTCAGTTGATCGTGGAACGAGCGGGCCAGAACGGAAAGCTTTTCGATATTCCCGTCCGCCATCACCCGGTCCATTTCCTGCAGCTTGTCCCGCAGGGATTTGATATCCCTGGGCGTCACGTTTTTGATGATCGCAGGAAGCGTAAGCATTTCCAGAACGTTACGGATGGTATAAATCTCCTCCACATCTTCGATGGTAAACGCGCGTACCACCACGCCGCGGCGGATGACATACTCCACCAGCCCGTCGCGTTCCAGCTTACGCAGCGCTTCCCGAAGCGGAGTGCGGCTGATGTGCAGCTTGTTGGCGTATTCGGTTTCCACGATGCGTATCCCCGCCGCGATTTCGCCGGTGATAATCGCGTGCTTGAGCGTTTCGTACGCAATTTCCCGTATGGGTTTGTTGACCCCTGAAGACGAATAGCGCATGGCAGACATTCAGACACTCCCTGTTTTTTCTTTGTATTTTGTATACTATCGCGAAGTAACCAATTTGTCAAGGTGAACGAGGTTCGATGAAACTATTCACCGAACTTTCCATTCACTTTTCCTTGATCGGATTGTATTACAGCGCCTGCGGCGCTCCGTTTAGCAGGGTTTCGTCCACTTCCACATCCCGTTTGGCGTCGGGATAGGCAAGGATAATGCTGATATTGTCCTCCGACAGCCTGGCGACCGCTTGTTTCGGATCGCGGACGCGCGACGGCGGTGCGGCGTCGGGATTGCGCTGCGCGAGATTGATCGACCGGTTTAACTTCACCTCGTGCGCCGTTTCTTTGGTAAGCGGCTGCACGGTATCGACCAAAAGCTTTGGTTCCTCGTCCTCACGGAAGGAGAGCTTGCCCGTGAGGATGACCATCTGATCGGCGTTGAGCTGCTCGGAATAGCGCTCGTACACCTTGGGGAAGACCAGCCCCTCGATCTGTCCGGTTAAATCTTCCAGGGTGATGATCCCCATCATCGCGCCTTTTTTGGTGAGCCTGGACTTGGCCAGGGCCAGAATACCGGCCATGGAGGCCGGTTCCCCGTCGCGATCCACGCCGCGGTGCTCGCCCTCGGCAATGGTATACACGTCGGCGGCTGTGGTAAAGCCCGTGCCGATCAGCTCGGCAACCTGATCCAGTGGATGACCGGAGATATACACGCCTGTGATTTCCTTTTCCATATTCAGCAGCGCGTTGCGGCTGTGCTCGGGCATATCCGGCAGGGCGACGTCCGGTACGCCGCACGCCTCCGGGTCTATCACGTCAAACAGGCACACCTGGCCGGACAGATTGTTTTTATGTTTCTTGGCCGCGCTGTCCAGCACGCGCTCGTAGATGCTTAACAGCTGCGCGCGGTTCGCGCCGGAAAAATCGAACGCCCCGGCCTTGATGAGGCTTTCGACGACGCGCTTGTTGATGGCGTCAGCGGGCACCCTGTCGGCGAAATCGAACAGATCGCGGTAGGGCGTTTGTTCCCTGTATTTCATAATCTCGTCCACAGCGTTGTGGCCGACGTTTTTCACCGCGCCCATGCCGAAGCGGATGCCGGGTTTCCCCTGCGCATCCCTGCCGACCGTAAAGCGCCAGCCGGATCGGTTGATATCGGGCGGCAGTACGGGAATCCGGTTCGTGCGGCAGTACTGGATGTACATGGCGATCTTGGAAGACGAATCCATGACGCTGTTCATGATCGCCGCCATGAACTGCACGGGATAATGCACTTTCAGCCAGGCCGTCTGCACGGCGATCAGCGCGTAGCCGGCGGCATGGCTTTTGTTGAAAGCGTAGCTCGCAAACGAGGACATATCGTCAAATATCTGCTCGGCGACCTTTTCGGGCACGCCGCGCCGCACGCAGCCGTCCACCAGCACGGTACCCTTGGCGTCGGTCATGCCGTGGACGAAGTACTCGCGTTCCTGCTCCATCACGTCGTGCTTTTTCTTGGCCATGGCGCGGCGCATCAGGTCGCTGCGGCCAAGCGAATAACCAGCCAGGTCGCGTACGATCTGCATGACCTGCTCCTGATACACCATGCAGCCGTAGGTAACGTCCAGAATGGGCTTGAGCATGGGCGTCAGATAGCGCACGGAGGACGCGTCCTTCTTGCCCGCGATGTACTTGGGGATGCTGTCCATCGGGCCGGGCCGGTAGAGGGACACGGCGGCGATGATATCTTCAAAGGTTTCGGGCTTCATGGCCTGCAAAAAGCTGCGCATGCCGCCGCCCTCCAGCTGGAACACCCCGTCGGTGTCCCCCGCCGCGATCATCTCATAAACTTTGGCATCGTCCAGCTGGATATCCTCCGGGCACATGTCCACCTGGACGTCCTTCATCAAATTCAGCGCGTCCTGAATGACCGTGAGCGTACGCAGGCCGAGGAAATCCATCTTGAGCAGTCCCAGATGCTCCAGCGTGTTCATCGGGAACTGGGTGGTGATGACGTCGTCATTGGTCTGCAAGGGCACGTATTCGGTCACGGGCTTGGCGGTGATCAGCACGCCCGCGGCGTGGGTGCTGGCATGGCGGGGCATGCCTTCCAGCGTCAAGCTCATCTCGATCAGGTGCGAAACCTCGGGATCGGAATCGATCATCTCCTGCAACTGCGGGCTGACCTTCATGGCCTTTTCCAGCGTCATATCCAGCGCAAAGGGGATGGCTTTGGCAACCGCGTCCACCGCGCCGTAGCGCATCCCGAGCACCCGGCCTACGTCGCGCACGACGGCCTTTGCCTTCATGGTGCCAAAGGTAATGATCTGGGCTACGTGATCCGCGCCGTACTTTTCAGCCACATAATCGATAACCTCCTGGCGGCGCTCGTAGCAGAAGTCGATATCGATATCGGGCATAGTAACGCGATCAGGGTTTAAAAAGCGCTCAAATAGCAGGTTGTATTTCAAAGGATCGAGCATGGTGATCCCAAGCGAGTACGACACCACGCTGCCCGCCGCGCTGCCGCGTCCGGGGCCGACCATGATGCCGTGCTTTTTAGCGTAGTCGATGAAATCCCACACGATAAGCATGTAGTCCACATAGCCCATCTGGGTGATGGTGTCCAGCTCGTACTGGAGGCGTTTGCGGACCTCCGAGTTTTCGTCGTCCGCCTGTTCGGGATAGCGTTCCTTCAGCCCGTCCAGGCACAGGCGGGTGAGCATTTGCAGCGGTTCCTCGTCCGTGGGCATGGGAAATGCCGGCAGGTGCAGGGTTTTGAAATCGAAATCCACTTCGCAGCGCTGCGCGATTTTGTAGGCGTTTTCGATGGCCTCGGGCGCGCCGGGGAACAGCTCCAGCATCTCCTGTTCGCTTTTGACATAGAGCTCTTCGGTTTCCATGCGCATGCGGGCTTCGTCCTCAAGCGTCTTGCCGGTCTGCACGCACATGAGCACTTCCTGGGCGGCCGCGTCCTTTTTATGCAGATAGTGGCAGTCGTTGGTCGCCACCAGCGGGATGCCCGTCTCCTTGGACAGCGCGATCAGATCCGGGATCACCTGGCGCTCCTCGGGGATGCCGTGATCCATAATTTCAATAAAGTAATTGCCCTTGCCAAACATATCCTGCATCATCAGGGCGTAAGCCTTGGCGTCCTCCCGCCTGCCCTGCAGTAAAAGCTTGGGCAGATCGCCCGACAGGCAGGCCGACGTGCAGATCAACCCCTCGGCGTGCTGCTTTAAAAGCTCGTAGTCCAGCCTCGGGCGGTAATAAAAGCCCTCGGTGAAGCCCGCGGACACGAGCTTGATGAGGTTTTGATAGCCTTTTTGGTTTTCACATAAAAGAATTAAATGGCTGTATTCGCGGCTGACCACGGTCTTGTCAAAACGATCGGGGCAGATATAAGCTTCCACGCCGATGACCGGATGGACGCCCTCCGCCTTGCATGCCGAATAGAAGTCCACCACGCCGTACATCACGCCGTGATCGGTGATGGCGCAGTGGGTCTGTCCCAGTTCCTTCAGGCGCTTGATCAGCGGTTTGATGGAGCAAGCGCCGTCCAGCAGGCTGTATTCGGTGTGCAGATGCAGGTGCGCAAAGGCCATAGCTTCCCTCCGAAAACTCTTTTCTTCAGTATACCGCAAGCGTCAACAGCGCACAAGAAAAACGCGGGGAACGGATGTAAATCTTATGCCCGCTGTACAGCAATGGGCGTTGACTTTAGGCATCAACGCTGATACAATGAAGGATAATATAAATGCTTTGAAAGGGTGTGGCAAAATGCTGGAAGAGAACGTAAGAACGGGATTGACGTTCGACGACGTACTGTTAATCCCGAACGAAAGCCAAACGCTCCCCCGTGAAGTAAGCACCGCCGTACAGCTCATGCCTGGGATCAAACTCAGCGTCCCGCTGATCTCCGCGGCCATGGATACCGTAACGGACGCGCGCATGGCCATTGCGATTGCCCGCGAGGGCGGACTGGGGATCATTCACAAAAACATGTCCATCGAAGAGCAGGCAGCGCAGGTGGATAAGGTCAAACGCAGCGAGCACGGAGTCATCACAGACCCGTTTTTTCTTTCTCCGGACCATTTGATACGCGACGCCGAAGAACTGATGGCGCGCTACCGCATTTCCGGCGTGCCGATCGTCGTCGGCAAGAAGCTGGTCGGCATTCTCACCAACCGCGACCTGCGGTTTGAGACCGACGACAGCCGCCGCATCGAAGAAGTCATGACGTCTAAAAATCTGGTAACCGCGCCCGTCGGCACGACGCTGGAAGAGGCCAAGAAGCTGCTGGCAGCCCACCGCATCGAAAAACTGCCCATCGTCAACGACCAGTTTGAACTCTGCGGCCTGATTACCATTAAAGATATCGAAAAGACCACCAAATACCCCAATTCCGCCAAGGACTCGGGCGGCCGCCTGCTGTGCGGCGCGGCCATCGGCCTGACGCCCGATTATATGACGCGCGTTGCCGCGCTGATCGGCGCCAAGGTGGACGTGATCTCTATCGATACCGCGCACGCGCACACCACTGGCGCGATTGAAACGCTGAAAGCTATCCGCAAAACCTATCCCGATTTTCCGGTCATCGCCGGCAACGTAGCCACCGCCGAGGCGACCAAAGCGCTGATTGAGGCGGGCGCAAGCTGTGTGAAGGTCGGCATCGGCCCGGGCAGCATCTGCACCACGCGCGTGGTCACCGGCACGGGCGTGCCGCAGATCACCGCCATCGCCGACTGTACCAGGGAAGCCCAGAAGCACGGCGTCGCCGTGATCGCGGACGGCGGCATCAAGTACTCCGGCGATATCCCCAAAGCCATCGCGGCCGGCGCGCACGCGGTGATGCTCGGCAGCATCCTGGCGGGCGTGGACGAAAGCCCCGGCGATATGGAAATCTACCAGGGCCGAAGCTTCAAGGTGTACCGCGGCATGGGCAGCATCGCCGCCATGCAGCAGTCCCACGGTTCGGCCGACCGTTATTTCCAGGAGGGCGGACCCAAGCTTGTACCCGAGGGCGTGGAAGGCCGCGTGCCGTACAAGGGCATGCTGTCCGAGACCGTGTTCCAGCTGGTCGGCGGCTTACGCGCCGGAATGTTCTACTGCGGCACCAAAACCATCGATGAACTGCGCGAGAACGGCAAGTTCATCCGCATCACCAACGCGGGACTGCAGGAAAGCCACCCCCACGATATTTCCATCACCAAGGAAAGCCCGAATTATTCACGGCAGTTATAAACCGCGTTCCGTTTTCTTTTCATATTGCAAAAGCCCGCCGGCCGGCGGGCTTTTGTGTTCCATACGTTTCTATTCTTTCTTCGTTCGTTTTTTCAAAGCGGGGGGTTTGGGTTCCGAAGGAACTGGATTCAAATCGGCCTTGCGCACGGCCATATCTGCCTCCAGCACTACGCGCAGGAGGTTTAAAAGCACCGGCCCACCGATCAGCCCCAGGAAGCCCAGCAGCCGGAAGCCGACGTACATGGCGATCATCGTCGCCAGCGGGTACAGCCCCAGATTGCGGCCCACGATGCGCGGTTCGGCGATCTGGCGGATGATGATGACGCAGATATACACCACGGCGAAAAACGCGGCCATCGCATAATGGCCCATCACCAGTTCCACGATAGCCCAGGGGATTAAAAACAGTCCCGCGCCGATCACCGGCAGCGCGTCGGCAAGCCCGATGATGAAGCCCAGCAGCAGTCCGTAACGGACACGGAACAGCACGAATGCCAGCATCATAAACGTCGTGATGATCAGCGAAACCAGAAGCTGGCTTTTAATCTGCCCGAACAGCGAATGCACGAGGTTGCGCTTTAAAATGCCGCTGTGCCGCCGGATCGGTTCAGGAAACGTACGTGAAAAGAAGGCGGCGATCCTGTCCTTGTCGGCGGTCATGTAGTAGGTACCCATGATGGTCAGCACGATGGACAGCAAAGCCGTTGGCAGCCCCGCTGCCGTTTTGACCGCGCCGCCGGTGATTGCCGCCGACAGCGTTCCGGCAAAGCTGATGGCGTTGGTCGAGATCGTGGACACCGCGTCGTTTAGAAAGTTCATCACGGAGCTCGGCAGAACGTCCGAATAGCTTTGGTAGAGACCGCGCAGGTACGGAAGCGCGGTATCCGACAGCCAGCTCACGAACTGCGGAGTGTTCTGCAAAAGCTGTATCAGCTCTCTGACCAGGCGGCTTGCCAGCGCGAAAATGGCCGTTCCCAGGATGCCGAACAGAAGGATCATGCCGATCAGGGTGATCAGCCCGCGCGGGAGCTTTAAGCGCTTGCATCGGTTGATGCAAAAGGAAACCGCCGGCGAGAGCAGGCGGGACAATAAAAACGCGAGGATAAACGGCCACACGTAGGGAGCCGCGATTAAAAACAGCCAGGTTCCTAAAAGCGTGAGCGTCACCAGCCACAGAATACGCGGCAGGCCGTTCATCTGCTGATTCCACTTATTGAGTTTTTCCAGAAACTGGTTCAGCGTTCTCCCTCCCCCGTGCCGCTTTCAGGCCTGTTAGTTGCCGGTGTTTGAGATGGTGATCTCTACGTCGTCCAGGGACACGGCGGTATCCGAAGGCGGCTGATTCGCTTCGATGATCTTTTGCTGCCGCCTGTCGTACTCCTCCTGGGTGATCGCGCCGCGGTTCAGGTTCTCCAGGTCGATCTCCGACTTGCGCTTGACGGTGGTGCAGTACGGGCAGGGCGTCAGCGTCGCGTAGAAGCCGGTGTCCAGTTCGCCGTAGGTAAACTCCGTCAGGGGCAGGTAGCGGTCTTTCACGGCGGAGCAGTACTGGTCGGAATGATAGTTCTTTCCGCCGTCGGGGTTGTAGTACAAGGGCATATCGTCGTCCGGATAGGGAACCTCGCGGCCCCAATCGTCCCAGATTAAAAGCTTGGGATAGCCTGATGATTTATCATTGATCACTGGCCTGAGGGTATCCCACAGCCAGCGCATGTTCAGTCCGTCGGCGTTGGCGATGCGCGCCACGCGGATGCAGCCGTGGCTGGCTTTCTGGCCCAGCAGCGGCTCGTAGCGGGAATAATCATAGCCTCCGTCGGCCAGGGTAATGCCGGGGACCAGATGCATTTTATCGCCGTTGTTAAAGCGGATGGCCATATCGCACCACATGCCCTCGGCGTCGAACCCGCCGCTGGGGCTGATCAGCAGGTATTCGCCAGCGGAGGTTTCGTTGTAGGGTTGGCTATCATTCGGCAAGCCCGTAGAGACCGCGCACGAGGAGAACAGCTCCCCGTCGATAAACACATATAATTGCTGATTGAGCTTATCTACGACAATCCCGTAATGCTCGTTGGGAGTGATTTCCTTCAGCAGACTGGTTTTTACATAGCCGCGGATCACGCGGTTGTAGTAGTCGATGCCTTCGATCAGCGTCCAACCGTCCTCATCCTCGCCCAGCACATGCACCGCTGCGGACGCGCCGTTGATAAAGCCGCCGAGCTTATCGGTGTTCACCTTTTCCCCGCCGGGGGTCACCAGCGGATACACGGATTCGGTTTGGCCGACGTCCAAAACCGTAATGGGTTTCATTAAAAGTTCCCATACGGCAGCGGTATCGGTGATATCGTAGGCGAAATCCTCGCCAAACCAAACCGATCCGTTATCAAAACCATCCAGCCATTCTTCCAGCGTTTTGGCTGAAACCGCCGTAAACGGCATCAGCGCCGCCATCAGCACAGAGAGTAACAGCAATGCAATCATGCGTTTGATTGCGGATAAACCTTTCATGAGTACCTCCAAGTGGTCATTGCGGTTTTTTGTCGTCCAGTTCGCGCAGCTCTACGCGCCGTATTTTTCCGCTGATCGTTTTAGGGAGTTCAGTGACGAATTCGATGACGCGCGGGTATTTGTACGGCGCGGTGTTCTTCTTCACGTGGTTTTGCAGCTCGGTCTTCAAGTCCTCTTTGGGTTCGTAACCCGGCTTGAGCACGATGGTGGCTTTAACCACCTGTCCGCGCAGAGAATCTTTGACGGCGGTGATCGCCGTTTCCAGCACCGCGGGATGCTCCAGCAGCGCGCTTTCCACCTCAAACGGCCCGATGCGGTAGCCGCTGGACTTGATGATGTCGTCCGCCCTGCCGACGTACCAGTAGTAGCCCCATTCGTCGCGCCAGGCGGTATCGCCCGTGTGGTATACGCCGCCTGACCATACGCTTCTAGTCAGCGCCTCGTCCCGGTAATAGCCGGAAAACATGCCGACCGGCAGGCTGCCGTCCTCCGTGCGAACGACGATCTCCCCCGTTTCGCCGGGCGGGCAGGAATTGCCTTCCTCGTCGATAATATCGACGTTGAACAAAGGACTGGGCTTTCCCATGCTTCCGGGGCATACCTTCATAAACGGGAAGGTGGCAAGGGTCACCACAAGCTCGGTTTGCCCGTAGGCTTCGCGCAGCTCCACGCCCGTGCGCTTAAGCCATTCGGCGGCCATGTCGGGATTCAGCGGTTCGCCCGCGATGGCATAGTGCTTGAGCGCAGACAGGTCGTAATCGCTGAAATCCTCCTGCAGCATATAGCGGTACATGGTCGGCGGAGCGCAGAACGTGGTCACGTTGTGCTCGTCCAGTTTGCGCAGGATGTCCTTTGCCAAAAAGCGTTCAAACTCATACACGAACACCGCGCTTCCGCACAGCCACTGGCCGTACAGCTTCCCCCACACGCTTTTGGCCCATCCGGTGTCGCTGATGGTCAGGTGCAGTCCACCGTCGATACACTGCTGCCAGTAAAGCGCCGTGACGATATGCCCAAGCGGATAATAAAAATCATGCGTGACCATCTTGGGCATGCCGGTGGTCCCGCTGGTAAAGTACAAAAGCATCGTGTCGCTGTTGTGCGCATACGCTTCGCCCCGCGGCTTTGCAAACGTTTCGGGCTGCTTCGGCATCTCCGCCGCATAGCTCTGAAAACCTTCGCGGTCGCCTTCCAGCACGATCAGCGTTTCAAGCGATTCGCAGGCGGACGCGGCATTGCGCAGCGCTTTCATAAGCGCTTCGCTTCGGTGGGTAACCACCGCAGCCTTGATGTCTGCGGCGTCCACGCGGTAGCGGATATCCTTTTCGGTTAAGAGGTGCGTCGCGGGCACGGCCACCGCGCCGAGCTTATGCAGCGCCATCAAAATCGGCCAAAACTGCAAATGGCGGCGCAGGATCAGCAGCACCTTATCGCCCTTTTGAATCCCAAGCGACCGAAAATAGTTGGCCGCCCGGTTGGATTCCTCCATCAGCATTCTAAAAGTATAACGCACGCAGGCGCAGTTTTCATCCGTCCACAACAGCGCAAGGCGCGCAGGATCTTCCCTGGCGATGCGGTCGGCGACGTCGAACGCGAAATTAAAGCTCTCCGGCCGTTTGATCCTAAAGTGCTTGTTGAAATCATCATAGGTCGCATAGGTCAGCGGGCAGTCCAGATATTGCTCGTACAGCGGTCTCATGCTCATCGGTTCCCTTCCTTGACAACAACGGCAATAAACCGGCATTCGCCCTCCGGCGCGTACATGGCGTGGGGAAGCGAACTGTCGTAATAAATGCTGTCGCCCTGCCCCAGAAAGAGCTCCTGCTCTCCGAGTACGATTTTCAGCGTTCCATCCAGAATATAATCAAACTCCTGCCCCGCATGGCTGTGCGGTTGTTTATCCTTCTGATCGTTATGGACCGTAACGATGAACGGTTCGGCGAGCTTATCCTTAAAATTGTAGGCCAGGTGATGGTAGAGGTACTGGTCCCGCCGGTTGAACTGCAGCCCCTCGCCCGCGCGCGTGAGCGCATAGCCGTGCAGCTTGGGGCTTTCGCCTGTCAGCAGGTCGCTGATATCCACACCCAGCACTTTGGCGATATTAAAAAGATGCGAAAAGCTGAAATCGCTTTTCCCGGTCTCGTAAGCCTGATAATCCTTGAGCGCGATTCCCGCCTTTTGGGCGACTTCCGCGGCCTCCAGACCGCTAATCTCCCGCAGGTCTTGAATCCTCATCGCGATCGCGGCCAGCTGCTCTCCATTGCTTCCCATTGCAAGCACTCCAGCGTAGGTCTTTAGGGGTGTACAGACGCTTCAGAATACCATGAGCCATCAACGGATGTCAACCGAACCGACACATCCGTAACAGACATGAAGCGCATTGAAATCCGCCCTGCGCTATGGTAGGATACCCATGAAAATAACAGGTCAAACAGCCGCTTGAAAAGGAGACAGCCATGCGCAGAAAAGACCGCCAGATCACCGACCCCGGACAGCTGGAATCGATCCTCATGAAGGCTCAATGCCTTCGGCTCGGCCTCGTGGATAACGGCCTTGCCTACATCGTACCGATGAGCTTTGGTATGCAAAGGGAAGACGGGAAGCTCCGCCTGTATTTCCACAGCGCGCCGGAAGGCCGGAAGATCGATTTAATTGAAAATGCGGGCGTCGCCTCGTTTGAGGCGGATACGGAGATCCGAATCATCGAGGCAGAGCAAGCCTGCGAGTTTTCCAGCGCCTATCAAAGCGTGATGGGACACGGTAAAATAGATATCCTGCGCGGCGAGGACGAAAAGCGCCACGCCCTGCAAGTGCTGATGGCGCACTATACGGGCAGGGCGGATTGGGCGATCCCGCAACCGTCGCTTGCCGGGGTGGTCGCCATGAAACTCACCGTGGAAGAAATGACCGGTAAAGCAAGCCACGCGCACGAAACGGAATAACTGGCGATATGAAAACGCGCGCCGTACGGCGCGCGTCTTTTTGATTGCTGATTCTGATTAGCCGATCGGGTCGATACGCAATGCGAAAGAGAACTCCGTCTCCTCCAGGCGGTACTGCGCAAGCAACTCCGGGCCGCAGCTGTTGGAACCCAGGCCGCTTAGCCTGTAATCCGCGCACAGCACGGTGCAATCGCTTTCCTTAAGCTCGAAGTTGTGCCTGGCTTTCGTGAGTTCCTCCTGCGTATACGGAGACAGGTTCATGGAGAACGGCACGGGCGACTGCACGCAGAATCCCGCGCCCTGCGCATCCGTGAGCTTTACGAAGTCGCATGCGAAGTGGCTGCCGTTTTCCTGCGGTTTGACGTAATCCTCGTGGTTGTCCGCCGCCGTGGTTTGATACAGCCCCTTCATCGTGCCGTGATGCTTGTCACGGTAGCTTTCGGTCGGGCCGAAACCGTAGTATTCCGCCTGATCGCAATCTTTTTTAAGGAACGCGCGAACGCCGAAGCGCGGCAGGAAGGGCAGCTCGCCGTTGCGCGCTACGGCAAGCTGAAGCGTTACGCCGCCGGACGCGTCGATCGTCAGCTCCGCGCCGATACGCGCGATCCACTGGCGGTACACGGCGGCCAGCGTGGCTTTGTACCTGATGGTGACGGCATTTTCGTTCGATTGCATTTTAATATCCGAAACGCGCGCCTGCGCGCGGTCGTAACCGGCCATTTCCCAGTTGGCGCGGATATTCCTGTCGTTGTCCGCCGGTGCGCGCCAGACATTGAATTCCATCGGCGCGGCAAGCAGTTCTTGTCCGTTGAGTTTCATGCCGTCCAAAAGCCCGAGCTTTTTGGAAAACCGGTAGGAAAAGCGCTCTCCCGAGACTAGAATATGCGTATTAGTCTCTTCCAGTGCGACAGCCTTGCCTTCCAGTGTATGCAGTGCAGGTTTTACCCGCTCGTCCCGCACCGTTAGCTGGTCAAAACCCAGCGTGTGTCCGGCGGGCACAAGCGGATGTTCCGTCTTGCTCGTATAGTATAGGTTCAGGAGCACCGCGCCGCTTTTGGGAACTTCGACCGGGATGCGGATATCCGCGCTCCCGTGCGGCGGAATGTGCGGCATGGGCAGCGCGTTGTCCTCAACCGCCTTGCCGTCCAGCACCAGCTCATAGCGCAGATCGGCGTACGCGTCGGCATACAGGAAATCCAAATGATTGGAAACCCGGATCGTTACGCTTTGCAAGTCGATCAGCTCTGCGCGCATCGGACGGATGACATTTTTATACTCCAATAACCCCGTGTGCGGTCTGCGGTCGGGATAGGTCAGCCCGTCCACGCAGAAGTTGCCGTCGTGCGGATATTCGCCGAAGTCGCCGCCGTAGCCGTATTTGGGCTTGCCATCGGGCGTCGTGCCCATCAGCACGGCATGGTCGCAGAACTCCCACACAAAGCCGCCGCAAAAGCCCGGATAACGGTCGATGAGCTTTTGATAATCCTGCGCGTCGCCGGGGCCGTTGCCCATGGCGTGGATGTACTCGCATAAAACCAGCGGGCGGGGATCGCGTTTTTGATCAAAGTAATCCTCGATCTCCCGGATGCTCGGGTACATGCGGCTGAAGACGTCGGGGATGGAGGTATCGCAGCCCTCCAGGGCGTAGCGCGCGCTTTCGTAGTGTAACAGACGTGTGGAATCGTATGTCTTCACCCAGCGGCCCGCCGCCTCGAACGCGGAGCCGTAGCCCGACTCGTTGCCAAGCGACCACATGATGATGCACGCGTGGTTTTGGTCGCGCTTTACGTTGCGCTGCACACGGTCGAGGATCGCCTGTTTGAACTGCGGATCTGCAGGCACGATGCTGAACACCTGCTTCAACCTCTCCATGGGCATGGGCTGCTCCGGATAAAGCGTCACCGTGCCGTGGGATTCGACGTCGCTTTCCGCGATTACGTAAAACCCGTAGCGGTCGCACAACTCCGGCATCCACGGGGCGTTTGGATAGTGGCTGGTGCGAATGGCGTTGATATTGTGCTGTTTCATCACAGTCAGGTCGCGGATGAGCTGTTCCCGGCTGATGGCATAGCCGGTCACCGGATCGCTGTCGTGCCGGTTCACGCCGCGGAACTTGACGGGCCGGCCATTGAGCAATACGACGCCATCTTTCACGCAAACCTCGCGCACGCCAACCTTCTGGGCGATGGTCTCTTCGTCCGTCTGGATCAGCAGAGTATACAGGGCCGGCGTCTCCGCCGTCCACAATTCGGGATCTTCCACCGTAAACTCTGTGCCCTCGGACGCCTTTTGCTTTTTTAAAAGTTTGCTGTCCGGAGCGTAGAGCGCAAGCAGCGGGTCCGGCGCTTTGTCCGAAGTTTCCAGCGTAACGCCGATTGCCGCCGCGTTTTCCATACGGGTCGTCTGGATACGGAAATCCTCCACCCGTGCCTCGGGCCGCTCCAGAATATACACGTCGCGGAAGATGCCCGACATGCGGAACTTGTCCTGGTCCTCCAGATAGCTGCCAAAGCACCACTTGAGCACACGAGCTTCCAGCGTGTTTTCGCCGTCTTTGAGAAACTTGGTGATATCGAACGCGCTGGTGGAATGCGACACCTGCGAAAACCCTGCAAAAGCGCCGTTGACATACAGGTAAAGGCAGCTGTCCACGCCTTCGAAATGCAGTTGGTACTGTTTCCCCTCCGCCTTATGCAGGGTAAACGTCCGCCGGTACGCCCCTACGGGATTTTCCGTGGGCACATAGGGCGGGTCGAACGGAAAGGGATACTTTATGTTGGTATACTGATGGCTGTCATACCCGTGCATCTGCCACACCGACGGCACGGGGATTGTATCGGTATACGCCACAGTCTCCGGCATTTCAGCATAGGACGGAAAATAGGCGAAGTCCCACTCTCCGTTTAACAGCGTCATGCGTCCGGACGCTTCCCGATCGCCTTTCATGGCGCTTTCCGCGTCCTGATAGGGGATGAAATACGCGCGCGGCGGCAGGGTTCCCACATGCAGGGTTTCAGGATTTTGGTGATAGTCTGGCATTGTGTTACCTCTTTTTCAGTCGAATCATATTCCAGCTCAGTGCGGGCAGAGTAATGGTCAGTTTGCCTGAGTCCATCGCGCCCGGGTCAGCGTTTGCCGGCACGACGGTATCGGGTGTCGCTTCGGTGTTCACGGCGTTGACGTCGTCGTGATGCAGCACGGTGTGTTCCGCGACCCGCAAATCGCCGAACGCGCGCAGGTCAGCCTGCAGCCGTACGTCCTCGGTCAGATCGCGGTTGATGCAGAAGATGGTCAGGTTCCCGTCGTCTTGAAGCGCCGCCGCCGCGTCCACCACAGGTACCTGATCGAAATCCTCGCAGGCGTAGGTCGGACTTTCGATCACGGGACGCAGCGATACCCCGCGCCCGTATACGGACGCCTGCATCAGCGGATAGAAGATGGTCTGCGCCCAAACGCCGCCGCCCGTGCGGGTCATGATCGGGGCGATGACGTTAACCAATTGCGCCATGCAGGCGATCTTCACACGGTCTGCGTTGCGCAAAAGCGTTATCAGCATCGCGCCGACCAGCAAAGCGTCCTCAAAGTTGTACACGTCCTCCAGCAGCGGCAGGGCACGGCCCCAGCGGTCGGTTTTCTGCAGTTCCTTGTCCTGCTGGTTGGAATGGTACCACACGTTCCACTCGTCAAACGAGAGGTGGATTTTCTTGGCGTTGCGCTTTTTCGCGCCCACGGCGTCGCAGATCGAGACAACTTCCTTAATGAACGCGTCCATATCCAGGCTGCGGGCCAAGAAACCCGGGGTGTCGCCTTCCTGGTTGCCATAATAGCGGTGGAGGCTTAAATAGTCAACATTCTCGTAGCATTCATTCAGTACTTCGTATTCCCATGCGCCATAGGTCGGCATGCCCCGGCCGGATGAGCCGCAGGCGACCAGTTCGATGGAGTTGTCCACCCATTTCATCAGCTTTGCGGCTTCGTTGGCTGTGCGCCCGTATTCGCGGGCGGTTTTCATGCCCATCTGCCAGGGGCCGTCCATCTCGTTGCCCAAGCACCACAGCTTGATATTCAGCGGATCGACCGACCCGTTTTTGATGCGCATGTCGCTGTAATAACTGCCCGAAGGGTGGTTGCAATACTCCACCACGTTGCGCGCGTCGTCCGGCCCGCGGGTGCCGAGGTTAACGGCGTACATTACCTCGGTTTGCGCTTCCTTCGCCCAGGCCGCGAACTCGTGCAGGCCGACCTCGTTGGTTTCGGTGGTGAACCACGCCAGATCAAGCCTGTGCGGACGTTTGTCGCGGGGGCCGACGCTGTCCTCCCAATTAAAACCGGAAACGAAGTTCCCGCCCGGATAGCGCACGACCGGTACGTTGAGCCGCTTCACCATATCGATCACGTCGCGGCGGAACCCGTATTGGTCGGCGGTCGGGTGTCCGGGTTCGTAGATGCCGCCGTATACCGCGCGGCCCAGATGCTCGATAAAATTGCCGTAAATCCGCTTATCGATCTCCCCGATCCTGAAATCCCTGTCCAAAATCATGGTCGCCGTTTTCATGTTCTATCACTCCTTTAATGATTCTTATTTTCCGATCTTTTTTCCGGCACACGTGTACTTATCCTTTCTCCGGCAGGAAACAGCGCATCGGAGAGACGCCCCGGTTCGCCCATGCGAAATATGGAATCAGCGTGATATCGCAGTCCGAACTCTGCGGCGGATCCTGGGAATACAGCTGTTCGCCGTCCTGCTGCCGGCTGCCCGCGACGCGCAGCTTGGGCACGCCGCCGATGCGATGGTCCCAGAGCACCTCCGCAGCCGCGCTTTTGTATACGGACAGACCGAGAACGTCGTCCCCGTTATCCACGCCCTCGGCGCAGTATACCAGCGGCCCGCGCATAAACGCGGCCCTGCCCGAATCTGCGGCAATCCGCCCGGACGGGTACGCCCGGCGCGGCTGCAGATCAAGTCCGACGGTCACGGTATCGCCGTCGTGCAGGGAATCCAGGTATGCGTATCCGTCTTTGAGGATATAAAACGTCGGCTCGCCGTTAACCAGAATTCTGTTCTGCAGACTCCAAGCCGGGATACGCACCGCCAGACGAACCCTTTGACCGGCATCTTCCGCAAAGATACGGTAGACGAGCGTATCGTTTACGGGATAGTCCGTTTCCAGTGCTATCCGTACGCCCTGGGTTTCCCGCAGGTCCAGCTCGCCCGCGATAAACAGGTGCGAGTACAGCGTATCGCCGGCTGTCCCCCATGCGTAACGTCCAAGCGAGGTAAACAGTCTTGCGGCGTTGGGCGGGCAGCAGGCGCAGGCAAACCATTTGGCCCGTTCCATGCGGACGTGGCGGTGGTTGACGGTCTCTCCGGCAACGCCGGGGATCGCCTCCAGCGGATTGACGTAGAAAAACGCCTTGCCGTCAAGCTGTACGCCCGCCGTGACGCCGTTGTACAGCGCGCGCTCCATCACGTCGGAATACTTGCCGTCGGGTTCCAGCTCCAGCATTCTGCGCGCGAAAAAAATCAGCCCGATTGCCGCGCAGGTTTCGGCATAGGCGGTGTCGTTGGGCAGATCGTAATCCACGGTAAAGGCTTCCCCTTCCGCGGACGAGCCGATGCCGCCGGTTACGTACATCCGCCGCCGGGTAATGCTGTTCCAGACCGCCTTGCAGGCGGCAAGCAAGGAAGCGTCCCTTGTTTCCCCGGCCAAATCGGCCATAGCGGAATACAGGTACACCGCACGTACCGCATGCCCCACGGCGTCCGTCTGCTCCCGCACGGGTTTGTGAGCCTGGGTATTCCGGAGGTCTGTCGTCGTATGCGACCAGATCACAAGGTCGCTTCTATCCCGTTCCTTCTGATAAAAATCGCTCGCGCCCCGCGTGTCCACAAACTGCCGGGCAAGGTTACCATACTTTTGTTCACCCGTGGCCTGATACAGGCGGAAAAGCGCAAGCTCCACCTCGGGATGGCCTGGAAACGCGTCGCTGTTTTCACCCTGGAAATGCTCGATCATCAGGTCGGCCATGCGGCGCATGATGGCAAGAAGCTCCGGTTCGCCAATACACTCCCAAAGGGCTACAGACGCCTCGATCATGTGCCCGGCGCAGTACAGCTCGTGCGCTTCCCGCAGATTGGAAAAGCGCTTTCCGGGCTCCTTGACTGTAAAATAGGTGTTGAGGTATCCGTCGCTTTGCTGCGCTCGCCCGATCAGCTTCACCACCTCGCGCACGCGTTTTAGCAGCCGTTCGTCGGGCTTTTGGTACAGCGAATACGCCGCCGCTTCCAGCCACTTGGCGACGTCGCTGTCCTGAAATACCATACCGTAGAACGTGCCTTTGCACGTTCCGGTCTCATTCACCTCCGCAGCCAGGTGGAAGTTTTCAATGGCATGGCTTTGCTCCGCGCCCTCGATTTCGTCGTGCAGCGCACGCTCCAGGTAAGGTATGGTTTCCTCGATTGCCAGGGTCTCCAGCCTCTTGCAGAAGCCCGGCCCCATGCGGAATTTCGTTAGCATGTCCATTGTCTATCCCCTCGCAGCCTGTTTGGTATGGTAGAGCATTCTGACCTTGATATCCTGATGATAATTGCCGAACGATCGCCCGAAGATCGTCAGCCCGCCGATGTTCCTGGCGGTTTCGGGCACCGACAGGCAAAAGCTGACGTTTGAACCGGGCGTGATTTCAAGATCGCCGATGCAGACGTCAGAGATCCTGATCCCGTCGATGAACGTACCCGAACGGTTGACGCTGAGCAATTTATACAGTCCGTATTGGTTCCAATGACGGAACCACCAATCCGGATTGTTGATGCCCTGCGCCGCGCCGAAATCTCCCGGGCTGGTCCAGTATCCCAGCGCATGCCCGTTGATGTGGAAATGGATATCGCTGGGCCAGTCCTCGGCGCTTCCGGGCGCCTCGGAGCTGAGTTCCATGGAGATCTGGATCTCCTCAAGTTCCTGCGATAACGTCAGGAAATTGGACAGCATATATTCCACATATCCGCGCCCGAACCATAGGATTCCCGCCTGCGCGCGCTCGGGCGACGCGAAATGGCGCGGGTCGTCCACCACGCCGATCAGGTGCTCCCGGGTCGCAAGCCCGCAGGTGGGATACACCTCGTAGGCCGTGTACTGCCCGACGCCGATTTCGCTTTCAAACACGCTTCGTTCGCTTGTAAAGGACCGCGTTTCCACCAGAATGCGGTCCTCCTTGACACTGCAGACCTTCTGCGCGCCATGCGATCCGGATGCAACCTCGACGGAAATCAGCCCGCATTGCCTGAGCGCTTTGATGTGCGGCGTCAGCGCGCCGTCGGTGATTCCTACGGCGGAAGCGATCGCGGACATATGCAGCGGTCCGCTTTGCGCGATCGTCTCCAGAATGCGGACGCGAATCTCCGATCCCAGCGCGCGAAACAGCGGCAGGCCTTCCCGGAGCGACCGTACATGCAGCATCGTGAACCTCCCGCAGCGCAAACGCGCTTGTATCAGTATTTTCTTTATTCTCCGCATATAGTTTGGATATATCTAAATTAATTCACTTTTCTATAAAATCATACAACGCTGCGTTCCGTCTGTCAACCTCGTTTTTTCGTTCCTTCCGACGTACACAGCTGCCCTTGCGGCCCGGCAGGCGGCAATGCTATACTGAAGCAGATAATCGGATTTCTCTGTATGGGAAGGATGAGCGCGATGATCGCTGCAACGCCCCCAATGGGCTGGAACAGCTGGGATTGCTACGGCGCGGCCGTAGACGAAAAAACCGTACGCCAAAACGCCGATTTTATGGCGAAGCACATGAAATCCTTCGGCTGGGAATACATTGTGGTCGATATCCAGTGGTATCAGCCAACCGCCGTCAATCATCAATATGTACCGTTTGCCCCGCTGGCTATGGACGGGTACGGCAGGCTGCTTCCGGCGGAAAACCGTTTCCCGAGCGCCGCGGGCGGCAAGGGATTCAAGCCTCTGGCCGACTATGTACACGGCCTGGGTTTAAAATTCGGCATCCATATCATGCGCGGTTTGCCCCGCGCGGCGGCGCATAGCCGCTTGCCGGTTATGGGCACGCAGCTTACATGCGCAGACGCCGCCGACCCCTATTCCATCTGCGCATGGAATCCCGATATGTACGGCGTAAGGGCAAGCACGCCGCAGGGCAGAGCGTATTACGAAAGCATCTTCAAGCTCTATGCGTCATGGGGCGTGGATTTTATCAAGCTTGACGATATCGCGCGCGAGCTGCCCCGCTGCCTGGAAGAGCTGAAGCTGATTTCCGAAACCTTCCGCGCCTGCGGACGGGACATGGTGTTAAGCCTTTCCCCCGGCCCCGCGCAGCCGGAGTATGCGGAAACGCTGAAACAGACCGGCAACATGTGGCGTATCACCGAGGACTTCTGGGACGACTGGGCGCTGCTCAAGACGATGTTTCCGCGCGCGGCGGCATGGCATACGCTTGCCGGGTCCGGGCATTGGCCCGACGCCGATATGCTGCCGCTTGGCGCGATACGCCAGTGCGATTCCAGGGAAAACCGTACCCATTTCACCCGGGATGAGCAGGTCACCATGATGACGCTTTGGTGCATCATGCGTTCTCCGCTGATGATGGGCGGAGAGCTGACGATGTGCGACGATTTTACCCTGGGTCTGCTGACCAACCGCACGGTACTGGAACTGCTTTCCGTTTCACACAACGCGCGCCCTTTGTACACTCAGGAGCTCAAAGCCGCGTGGACGGCCCTCCGCAAGGACGGCACGGGAGTTTACCTGGCGCTGTTCAACCTTGCGGACGAAGCACAAGTCATCACACAGGAAATCGGCACGCTGGAATGCGGTCCGGTCCGCACGGTTACGGAGCTGTGGTCGGATGAAGCTATGGAAGCAGACACGGAAATTCGCGCGTCTCTGCCGCCGCACGGCGCGAAGCTGTACTTCCTTCAAGGGTAGCACAACGGTATCCTGTGCTATAATACATGGAGTTTTTACAAACGGAGGACATGCGGATGATTGACCGGACGATTGAACAACTGGTACGGTACGGCGTTGAAAACGAGCTGATCGGTGCCAACGACGCCGTGTATACGCGCAACCGCCTGCTGGAGATCCTCGCGCTGCCGGGAGACAGCGCCGCGGATTCCACGGACGCAATACCGCCCTTGCCGGAACTGCTTGCCGTGCTGACAGACGACGCCGTCAGGCGCGGCCTGATCCAGGATACGTTGGGCAGCCGCGACTTGTTCGACACCAAGCTCATGGGCGCGCTCACGCCGCCCCCGTCCACAGTTATCGACCGTTTCCATAGAGCTTATCAGACGTCGCCCGAACAAGCGGCGGATTGGTTTTACCGGTTCAGCCGGGATGTGAACTACATCCGTGAAGACCGCATTGTCAAGGATATCCGCTGGCAGACGGAGACCGGTTATGGAATGCTCGATATCACCATCAACATGTCAAAGCCTGAAAAGGACCCGCGAGATATCGCCGCCGCCAAATCGCAGGCGCAAAGCGGCTATCCGCGCTGTCTTTTGTGTGCGGAAACCGAGGGCTATGCCGGGCGTACGGACTTTCCCGCACGCCAAAACCACCGCATTATCCCGCTGACCCTCCGGGGCGAGGCGTGGGGCTTTCAGTACTCGCCGTATGTGTATTACAACCAGCACTGCATTGTGTTCAACCAGCGGCACGTTCCCATGGTGATCGAGCCGCGAACATTCGACCTGTTGTTTGACTTCCTCAAACAGTTCCCGCGGTTTGTGATCGGGTCCAACGCCGATCTGCCGATCGTAGGCGGAAGCATCCTGTCGCACGAGCATTTTCAGGGCGGCAGCTATGATTTCCCGATGGCCAAAGCGCTGGAGGAGAACGCTTTCACCATGAAATCCTTTCCCGGCATAACCGCCGGAATCGTACGCTGGCCGCTTTCGGTGATCCGTCTGCGCGGGGAGAACCCGGAAACGGTATCGGCGGCCGCCGCGCATATCTTAAGCGTCTGGCGCGGATACAGCGACGAATCGGTCGGGATCCTTTCAAACAGCGGTAGCGAGCCGCACAATACCGTAACCCCGATCGCCCGTATCCGGGATGGGCAGTACGAACTGGATATCGTACTGCGCAATAACCGCACGTCGGCGGAGCATCCGCTGGGCGTCTTCCATCCGCACGCGGAGTACCACAACATCAAGAAAGAAAACATCGGCCTGATCGAGGTGATGGGCATGGCGATTTTGCCCGCCCGTCTAAGGCAGGAACTCCAGAATATCAACGATGCGATCCGCAATAATCAGCCCGCCCCCGACCCGCTGCATGCGGACTGGGTAAAATCATTGGTTGCAAAATACAATGCGGAAAACCGTCCGCTTTATGTAATGAGCGAAGCGCAGCTTGATACGGTTCTCCGCGCGGAAGTCGGGCGGGTGTTCTGCGGCGTGCTGGAAAACTGCGGCGTGTTCAAGCGGGATGAGCAAGGGTTAAAAGCATTTCTTGCGTTTGCCGATGCGATATCTAAGTAACCACACACAACCGAAAAGCCCGGAGACAAGCTCCGGGCTTTTCGGTTGCCATTAGCGCAGGATTTATTTCAGTCCCGCTTTATTCAAAGTAAAATTCGTCGCCTTCCATGTACAGGGATACACCGTCGGATTCATAACTCTGGCCGAAGATATCGGTCAGCAGGAAGGTGTAATAGTACTCGCCGTCAAACAGGTCCTGCTCTTCCAGCGTCACTTCGCCGTTTGCGCCCGCCGTAACCTCGTAGCTCGTCCATTCCTCGCCCACGCCGCCGATATCGCTGAGCGGATACGCGTCAAACAGCGGCAGGATGACGTCGCCCTCTTGAAGCGGACGGATATCGCGCGATGTAATGCCGGTTTCGGCATCCGTGCCGTCCCAAACGCCGACCACCTGGTAGCTGCCGGTCACGCCGTCTTCATCCTCGCTTTCGATCACAAACATCACGCGCAGATTGGTGCGCTGGCCGTTGAGCTCGATGGGGATGGTGTAAAGGTTGTAGGTATCCTGCGAATCGATGAGGATCGGCGAGCAGTATTCCCCGTTGATCGTCAGCCACACGCCGCGGAAGTTATCGTAGAATACGCCCTCGTCCCAGTAGGCGTCGATGTCGTTATCGGTGCCAAGCAGCACCGCCGTGTTTTCCTCGTTGTCGATCATGTACAGCGCAAACTGCACTTCCTCCACGATATCCAGTCCGCTGTCCACATAGAGGGTATAGTAGCCGTCCGCGTCGATCTCGGTGGAAAACGTCACCTGATAATCCGCAGGGATTAACTGTGTGACGGTCGTCTCGGCCGCGGCTTCCGCCGCCGGCGCGGGGGTCTCGGCCGCCGTATAGCTATCATCCGGGCGGTCGCCAAGCGTCTGGTTCAGATCGCCGGGCACGGTCCACGTAGGCACCATCGCGCCCACAAAACGCATATACGCCTTGGACACCGGCACCTGTGCGATCACCGTGCAGGCGTCCGACACTTCCCGGTCCGTGGTGAACGGATAGAATACCGAAAGCCCGCTGGCTTTCTGGTATGTGCTGCCGTCGATAGCGTACTCCACGGCCTCGAACAGCCGGTCGAGCACCGTCAAGCCGACGGAATCCCAAACGCCCTCGGTATTGAGCACCAACTCGCCCAAATCCACCATATGCGTGTAGCCCTCGGACTTGTTGTTCCCGCCGAAATTGCGCGCTTTGCTGACGTCCTGCCGGTAGGTTTGGATCGCCGACGGATTTTCAGCTACGGAGGTCAGCTGCCAGGCCATCGTGTCGAAGGCCTCGACCAGCGCGGGGATCTTTTCAAGGTTGACCAGCGAAAGCGTTGCGATCTCCTTGTCGTCCCATTCGATGCAGTGCTGCAGATAGCTGTCGCAGATGCTCTTGCCAAGCGCCGCCGGGGTGATGACCGGGTCTTTGGCAAACGCTTTCATGATCTCGCGGTAGTTCCAGCCGCCGCCGGGTTCCAGCTCCTGTGAGGCGATCATGTACCCGCCGTAGGGCGCAAGCGCGTTGGCCGATTCCAGCGTCGCCATCAGGCAGGCGTCAAAGCCGATGATATCAAAGTGCTGACCGCCCTGCGAAAGGGCCGTTTGCAGTTCCTCAAGCGATATGGAATCATCCGTGCGTTCGTCAAAGGCGACGCCGCCTACGCTGCCGCCGCCGTGATCCCACAACAGAAGCATGGTATACTTGGCGGGATAATCCCGGAACACGCGCTGGATCATGGAAGACAGAAGCGCGGGGTCCGCCATGTTCTGGTCCTTGAGCGTGTCGATCTCCGTAAGGCCGTCGCCGGTCACACGGAAGATGCCGATGGCGTCGTTTGGCACGACGTTATTCTGCCATTCTTTGGTGCCGCCCGTAACGACGACGACGTTGACCTGATCCGTGCCTGCCCCTGCGATCGCCTCGTCCAGGTTGTAGGTCGCGGCCCCATCGTCGGTTTCCAGATCGGTTCCGCACAGATACCACAGGATCGTCCATTCCGCCTGTTCCTGCGCGGCGGCAGACACGCAGAACAAAAGGATGAGCAGCATCAGAGGAACCAGAAGCCAGCGCTTTTTCATGGTTCGCACCCCCATCAGGATGATTTTTGTTATAAAGAAATATCCGCAGCAAGCATTCGCCGCCGCGGACTCAATTCCCTTTATACGTTCATTTCCTGCTATTTTGCCGGTTATACCGGAAATTTGACCTGTTCCGGTTCGGCCTGCCTGCCGGACGGGCCGGCGGCTGCGCCTGGGGCGTATCGGTTACGACCAGCGGATAGGGATGATTTTGTACGACGCGGATCTGCTTGCCGATCAGCTTTTCAATGCCCTTTAAGAGCTTTTTCTCCGGCTCGTCGCAAAAGGAAACGGCCGTTCCGGTCAATCCTGCCCGCGCGGTGCGCCCGATACGGTGCACATAGGCTTCCGCCACCTCGGGCAGGTCGAAATTCACGACGTGCGAAAGCTCGTCGATATCGATGCCCCGGGCGACGATATCGGTTGCGACCAGCACCCTGGACTGCCCGTTCTTGAAGCGGGACAGCGCCTGCTGGCGCGCGTTCTGGCTTTTATTGGAATGGATGACGTCGGTTCCGATTCCGGCCGCGTTGAGCTTGCGGGCGATCTTGTCCGCGCCGTGCTTGGTGCGGGAAAACACCAGCGCGGATATGACCTCTCTGTTTTTAAGCAAATGGATCAGCAGCGGAATCTTGTTCTGCTTGTTGACGAAGTATACCGACTGGTCGATGGTATCGACGGTCGAGGAAACGGGCGTGACCGCCACCTTGACCGGATCGACCAGGATGCTCTTGGTCAGTTTTTCGATGCCCGCCGGCATGGTGGCCGAAAACAGCATGGTCTGCCGTTTTTCGGGCAATTGCGCGATAACCTTTTCCACGTCGTGCAGAAAACCCATGTCAAGCATGCGGTCGGCCTCGTCCAGCACGAAATAGCGGATGGACCGCAAGTCGATCAGCCTCTGCCCCATCAGGTCCAGAAGCCTGCCAGGCGTCGCCACCAGAATATCCACGCCGGCGCGAAGCTTCGCCTCCTGCGGTTTTTGCGATACTCCGCCGAAGATTACGGTGTTGCGGATGCCCAGAAACGCACCGTAAGCCGTGAAGCTTTCACCGATCTGCGCGCCAAGCTCCCTTGTGGGCGAGAGCACCAGCGCCAGTATTTTTCTGGGCCTCGTGCGGACGCGCTCCTGCGACAGGTGCTGCAGGATGGGGATGGCAAACGCGGCGGTTTTGCCCGTTCCGGTCTGTGCACAGCCCAAAAGGTCGCGGCGCATAAGGAGCGGCGGGATGGCCTGCGCCTGGATGGGGGTCGGCGTTTGGTATTCCTCTTTTTTAAGCGCGTTTAATATGGGTTGAATGATATGCAACGATTCAAACGATGGCAATGGTTTTCTCCTTTTTATTTCGGCTGCCGCAGAACGGCATAAAAAAACGGGTTGAACCAACCCGATGTTATACCCTGCCAAACCCCTTGGGGCGGCGAATTTCACACGGAGTCCCTCTACTTGCCGCGTACATTAAACGCGGCATGCAACAGTATACCATATTTGCGCCGTTTGTGCCGATTTGGCGAAAAAATCGCTCTTACAGCGGTGGATACCCGCCCTTTAGCGTCTTGTTTTTCACGGAGAGTTCGCTTATAGTAGATTTACCAATCCGATTCCTAAAGCATACCGAGGCTGGCCGACAGAAACCTGCCCGACAAAAGCGACGAACAGGCCTTTTCACAGGCGACCGAAACCCGGTGCGCCAGGCAAAGTGCTTGTTCCGCAATGCAAAACTAAATATGATGAAAACCACTTGGAAAGGAGCAAAGCGATGAAAAAAGCGTTCCTCAGGCGATTAGTCGCAGCCCTGATGCTGTGCCTGCTGATCGCAACGGCAGTAGTCCCCGCATACGCGCAGTCACAGGAGGCGCCGATCGTATTCACGGACAGCAGCGTCGAACTCGCCCTGCGAAACGCGCTGCAAAATGAATCGGATCCCATCTATCCCTCCGATATCGACCAGATGATCTATCTGGATCTCTCGGAGATGGAGGTTACGGACGTCTCGTTCCTGCAGTATTTCCCGCATTTGCAGGTTCTTGCCCTGAAGTCCAACGCAATCAGCGACGTTAGTCCCCTGGCAGGCCTGACGGAGCTTACGAAGCTCGATCTTACCGGCAACCAGATTACGGATATCGGCCCGCTGCGAGATCTGACGAATTTGTCCGTTCTGGGGATCGGAAGCAATCAGATCGCCGACCTTTCGCCGCTTCAAACTCTGACCGGGCTGACCTATCTGATCGCGCGCAACAACCAAATTGCCGATATCGCGCCGCTTCAAGCCCTTGTAAACCTGGAGTATCTGGATCTTCTCAACAATCAGGTAAGCGATATTTCGCCGGTGGAGAACATGCCGGCGCTGCAAAAACTCTACCTCAACAACAACCAGATCACGTCGGCTGCGCCGCTTGCCGCGCTGTCCGCCGCGCAGATGCTGGCCGTCACGCCGGATCAGCCACAGCCCGCCCTGGCGGAGCTGACCCTGAGCGGCAACCCGATCAAAGATATTACTCCCGTGCTCGGCTGCACAGGCCTGGAAGTATTGACCCTTTCCGGCTGCGGGGTTGCGGACATCAGCGCAGTGAAGAACTTGACAAGTTTGAAATACCTCTCTCTGACCAGCAATCAGGTCAGCGACATTTCTCCGGTGAAAAACCTTGTCAACCTGAAGCAACTCGACCTGAACCAAAATCAAATCAGCGATATCGGCCCGCTGTCCGGCCTGACGGGACTTTTATACTTGAACCTCAGCGAAAACAAAATCAAGGACGTCGTTTCGCTGTTCATGCTGTCAAAGCTTAAAAAGCTGTGGCTGACGGGCAATCCGGTCGATCCGAGTATGCTGGAATCGCTCAAGATCGTCCTTCCGTCCACGGAGATCATCACAGAGTAGCGCGTTTTTGATTGCAAACAACATAAAATCCCCGCGGTCAATACCGCGGGGATTTCGCATGCGGATTTCTTTATTCCTCCGGCACGGCAGCGAGGTCTTCGTCCGGCACAGCAGGTTTGGCGAGGCTGTTGGTGTTCATGGTTTTGCGGAAAACCACCAGGCTTTGGAACAGGAATTCCGTAAGGAAATTGACGATCATCGTCCCGCCGACCACGATGTACTCGTTCCAGCCAATGCCGGTGAGCGCGTCCACCCACCAGGTGCTCACGGGCGTAAACACGGCGTAATACAGGAACACGAGCGTCATGGCTTTGGGGATATTGGCAGCGGATTTGAAAGTATAGCGGCGGTTGAAGGTAAAATTCCAAATAACACTTAATACCAGCGCGATCAAATAGCTGGGCCAGTACGGAAGGCTGGTCGTTTCGTTGAGCAGCGTAAAGCTCCCGATCTGGATCAGCCCGGCGGAGATGGAAAACAGCGTAAATTTCAACAGCTGCCAGGCGCGCTGCCTGTTGCTTAAGCCCTCAAAGCTTTTGGGTTCGGTCATCACATCAGCTCCCCGAAGGTTATTTTTTGCATTATAGCAAAAACAGCAGTTTATGCCAATACGGCGTTTACGGCAGCAGCCACACGGTGGTCGAGCGCGGCGCGATCAAAACGCCGCCGGCGCCGGGTGCGCTTTGCGTTTCGCCGGTATCGAAGGTCCTGAGCAGCGTGCCGCCGGACGGCATAAACAGCGCCGTATCGTGCGAAAAGTTATGCGCGATCAAAAGCGTTATGTCACTGTCAGAGATCGTAAACGCGCCAAGGCGCGCGTCGGAAGTCTCCAACGCGGCGGCGTTCCCGTGTACGAACACGGGGTACTGCAAGCGGAAATCAAGTACGGAACGATAAAACGAAAGCAACGAACCGGGATCGGTTTCCTGTCCGCCTACCCCTGTTTTCAGCCGCTGCGCCTGCGTAGATCCCACGGGCGGCAGGCACATACCGGTTGCATCCGTCACGCTCCAGAGCATCGGCAGGCGTTTGTTTGGGTCGTCCCCCGAGCCGGTCATGCCGATCTCTTCCCCGTAATACACAAACGGCACGCCGGGCGACAGCAGGTACAGAGCCGCCGCCTGTTTTTCCTGCTGGACGTCGCCCACCAGCACGCCCGCAATGCGCCCCTGATCGTGGTTGCTTAAAAACGGCACGGCAACGGCGGCCGGGTTCAGCGCGGCGATATCCTGCCGCCACTGCACGATGCGCCCGATAAACGACTGCCCCGCTTCGCTGCGCATGGCTTTGGACAGCGTTCCGGTGGACGACATCGGGAAATTGAACAGCCCGTCGATCCCGCTTTGGTAGAGCGTCAGGATGGTTACTGCGTCCGTCCACGCCTCGCCGACGAGAAACGCGTCCGGATCGACGGCCTTGACCGTCTCGTCCAGCCATCTCAGGAACATGACGTTGCTTTCCGTTTGTCCGTCGTAGTAGTGGGTCACCGCGTCCAGCCGGAAACCGCCCGCGCCGTGCCCGAGCCAGAAAGTAACAATCGCTTTGATTTCGTCTCGCACCGCCGGATTGTCGAGGTTGAGCTCCGGCATACTTTGATCGAACCCGGCGGCGTAGTACCAGTCGGTGCCCTCCACAGGGTAGTCGCCGATGCCTTCGGTAAACTGGTAATAGCCGATATAGGGGTTTTCGCTGTCCCCCGTTTGCAGGCTGTTGACGGCGGATAAAAACCACGGATGCTCCGTGGACGTATGGTTGACCACCAGATCAAAAATCAGCGCAATTCCCCGCGCCGCGCAGTCGGCCGCCAGCGCGTCGTAATCAGCGAGCGTACCGAAGGTGGGATCGATATCCGTATAATCCGTCACGTCGTATTTGTGGTAGGAAGGCGAGGGCGAAACGGGCGTCAGCCATATACCGTCCACACCCAGCGCTTGGATATAGTCAAGCTTCGAGCGGATGCCGTTCAGGTCGCCGATGCCGTCGCCGTTGGAATCACAATAGCTTCCCGTAAAAATCTCGTACCCCGCCGTAATCCCCGCCGCCGAAGCAAGCGGAAGCAGGCAGAGCAGAAGTGCGAGAAGAAGGATTTTCAAGCTTTTCATATTCGTCACCTGTTGCTTTCTGTAAGCAAGTAGCGCGCGGAATTTCCGATATCCCATCCTAGCACGATCGCCGTGGATTTTCAACACGGCGGCGAAAGCCGCGGCATTGACAACGCATCAGTTTTTGCTATGATAAACGGGAAAGAAACCGGAAGGATAAGGAGCGTTACGATGCGGACAAACGGCGCTGCCGGGCAGGCGGAACCGCCCGGGAAATCCGGCGGGCAAACAAGCGCGGTGAAAGAGTATACGCTGCTCACGCTGGGCTCGCTGCTGATCGCCGTCGGCGTGTACTTTTTCAAATTCCCCAACCACTTTTCCACCGGCGGCGTCAGCGGCCTTGCAATCATTTTAAACCACTACCTGCCGGGCATCAGCCAGGCGGCCCATATGTTCGTGATCAACCAGTTGCTGCTGCTGGTAGCGCTACTGATTTTCGGGCGCGGCTTCGGGCTGCGCACGGCGTACTGCAGCCTGGTGATGAGCGGCGCGGCGTGGCTTTTGGAAGCGCTCGTGCCCATGAGCGCGCCGCTGACGAACCAGCCGCTGCTCGAACTGCTTTTCGCGGTCACGCTGCCGGCGATCGGCAGCGCGATATTGTTCAATATCGAAAGCTCCAGCGGCGGCACCGATATTATCGCAATGATCCTGCGCAAGTTCACCTCTTTGAACATCGGCGTAAGCCTTTTGATCGGCGATTTCCTGATTACGCTGATGGCGCTCTATGCCTTCGGGCCGGAGACCGGGCTGTTCAGCATTCTGGGCTTGATGATCAAGGCCGTGGTGGTGGACCTGGTGCTTGAAAACATCAAGGTACACAAAAGCTTCCAGATCATCACCGCGAAACCGGATGCGATCGTCAAGTTCATCGTAGAGGAGCTGCACCGGGGCGCCACCTCCCTGCATGGCGAAGGCGCGTTCACCCATCAGGACAAGACCGTGCTGTTAACCGTGGTCAACCGCGCGCAGGCCGTGAAGCTCCGCCGCTTCGTCAAGGACGCCGATCCTGAAAGCTTCATGGTCATCACCAACACGGGCGAGATCATCGGCAAGGGATTCCGCGGCACCATGTAAAATTCAAACGGGAGGCAATCATGGCAATCGACAAGGTCAGGACATACTTCAGACAGTTTGACATGGAAGACAGGATTTTGGAGTTCGATGTTTCCAGCGCCACGGTGGAGCTTGCGGCGGTCGCAGTCGGGTGCGAGCCGCGGCGCATCGCCAAGACGCTTTCATTTTTAGTCGGCGACACCCCAATCCTAATCGTCACGGCGGGTGACGCCAAGGTAAGCAACGCAAAGTATAAAGCGGCGTTCCAGACGAAGGCAAAAATGCTCTCGTTTGCCGATGCCGAACGCCTGATCGGCCACGCTGTGGGCGGCGTGTGCCCCTTCGCGGTCAACGAAGGCGTGGCGGTATACCTGGACAAATCCCTGCAGCGCTTCGATACCGTGTTTCCGGCCTGCGGCAGCCCAAACAGCGCCATCGAACTGAGCATTCCGGAGCTGGAAACCTATTCCGGGTTCCAAGCCTGGGTGGACGTATGCCAGGGATGGGAATGATACAATAAGTAAGCGCCCCGCATCGGCCGATGCGGGGCGCTTTGTGTACTTGATTATTTATTACTCCAATAGGCCGCGAAGGCATCCAGGCTGCGGATGGCCGAACGGATGTCGCTGAACACCGGCAGGCCGTTCTCCTCCAAGTAGTGCACAAGCGCCTGGTAATGCCTGCCCGCATTGACCGAGACCACCACGGGCTTCTGCGTTTTCTCAAACGCCTTGACCAGAAGCGGGCCGATCGCGTCTTGATCCAGATAATTTTCCTCGACGGTTTTCAGCGACTCCACATGCGGCACGATACCCACGAACAGGCAGTCCACGTTCGGGTCTGCCATCGCCGCTTCGATGAATTTCGCATAGAGTGTATCGTCGGTCATAGGGGTCAGGTCCAAAAACGCCGTTTCCACGTTGACCAGCCCGTGGGTGTTGAGGCGTTTGAGCGTCTCCACAGTCTCCGGCGCAAACGCCGCGGGCGTCAGTTCGTTTAGTATATCCGCGCCCATCGTGGCTTCAAGCCCCGCGTTCACCACACCCGCCACGCGGCAGCCGCGTGCGGGCTTTTTGGAGAGTACGGCGAAAGCCTTGGTATAGTTATAGAAATCATCCAGCTCCTCGGTCAGGATGCTCCCGCCCTGCAGGCAGGCCGCGCGGAACACCTCGTAGCTGCCGCTCATCGCCGCCGTGTGCGACGCGGCGGCCTTCGCGCCCGCCTCGGTGCGGCCGGACTTGTAAACGATCACAGGCTTTTGCGATTGGCGCAGCAGATCGTAAAACTGCCTGCCCTCGCCCTCGGCAAGACCTTCCAGATAGATGGCGATGACGTCGGTGTTCCTGTCCGCCTCAAAGTAGGCCATGAGGTCGGGAATGTTGACGTCCACCTTGTTACCGAAGCTTACGATACTGCGGAAAATGCCCGTTTGCTGGTTGCGTTCCACGAAGGTGATGCTCATCGCGCCGCTCTGCGTGAGCAGCGCGGTGTTGGCATGCCCGCTCAGGGGAATGGTCAGCCGGTTTTCCTCGATGAACAAGGTGTTCACGCCTATCTGCCCGTCGAACGGGGCGGAGAACACGCCCATGCAGTTGGGGCCGACCACACGAACGCCGGGCTTGCGCACGCGGGCGATTTCGGCGGCAAACTGCCGGTAATCCATCTCCGCAGGGATGCCGGAGATCAGGATCACGCTCTTGCCGGAGGGCACGGTTTCCACAAAAGAAATGGAGTATTTGCCCGGCGCGGCATAAACCAGCAGGTCGTAAGGCTGTTCGATTTCATCAATACTCGTATACAGGCGGAACGTATGCCCGCCGATCACCGTTTCCCCGCCCTTGGGGTTGACGCAGTAGATATCAGTGCGGCCAAGATCCAACAGCAGGGTCACGATGTTGCGGGCCATACTGTATTTCTGCGGATCGGTGGACACGCCCGTCACCACGATGCCGCGCGGCTGGAAGAAGCGGGACAGGCCCTGCTCGTCCGGGGTCACGCTCACGTCGCGGTCGTCGCCCGCGGCAGTAAACTCGGCGTAGCCGTCCACCGCCACAAAACGCCCGTCCTTGGAAAACACAACGGGGTTCAGGTCCAGCGCCTTGAAATAAAACGGCGGACGTGGATGCGTGAACATCGAATAGGAAAGCCCAAGCTCGGACAGCCGCGCCATACCCTTTGCGATTTCCGACAGGCGCTGCGGCTGCCCCATCTCTCGGAATTTGTGGCGGATGTTCAGGTGATTGAGCATCGTCTGCGCGTCGTCCAGCGTGATGGGCGCGAGCAGAAGGTTCGCGGGATCGTAATACTTGGCGAAGAACTCCGCGTCGTCGCCGCCTTTGGTGAGCGTCACCACCGTGCCAAACGACGGGTCCTCCTGAAAGCCGAGCATGATCTCGTCACCGATGGCCTGGGTAAAGTGGATGAACTCGATCAGCAGAAAGCCGTCGATGCGGGGTTTTTGGCCGTCCTCAAAATGGGAGAGCACGTCCTTTTTCATATGGCTCAAAACATAGCGGATGAACAGCGGATCGCTGATTCCCACCCGCTTCACCCCGCCGTAGCGCTGGTTGTGCGCCAGGTCGCGGGAGACGATTTTGATCATGATATCCTTGCCGCCAAACGGCTCAATCAGCGCGTCGGTCACCTGATCGGCGGACTTGACGAAACGGTACAGGGGGATATCGAAACCAATCAGCCGCAGAAGCTCGTACACCTCGTGCTCATGCAGGGTATGGCGGCCGTCCGCATGTGCCGTTCCCAAAAGCGCATTGACCTGATCCAGTATTTGCTTATCCATCGATTCATTACCTCGTTTTTCATTCCGCCGCATAACCCGAAAAAGCCCCGCGCCTGCTTGCGGCGTGCGGTATGTCCTGCCAAACGGATCTGTGTTCTATGGAGATTTTTATCATACCATGAATGCATAAAATTGAAAAGAAGCTGTTTGCCGGCACCAGCCCGAAATCCCCGTCAGGCTTTGCCCGCTCCCGCGTCCGCCACAAGCCCGAGGCGGTAGTGGAGAATCACGGATGCATTCCGGTGCTTTCTGTAAAAGCTCGCCTTGATCCTTTCCATCACCTTTTCCCCTTCGTCCTCAGATTGCAGCGGGAGCAAGAGCGCGTATTGGGATGCACTGTAATGGGTAACGGTATCGCCCTTTCGAAGGTGGCTGGTCAGCACGTCCAATAGATCCTTCATTAGATCATCCAGTTTCAGCGGTTCCATCGGCTTGCCGTTTGTGCTTTTGAGCATGATCAGCGCTAAAAAGAGGACGCGTTTGGTTCTTTCGAAGCTCCTCAGTTCCAAATTATAGATTTCCTTAAAGACCGAATATTCGCATACAAACGCGCCTTTGCCCGTATCGTAGGCGCGGAGTTCGTCGCGGATGCGGTCAATATCCAGGTCCAGCACCTGGCCGCTTTGGATAATGCTGGTATAGAAGTCCAGGATATTCTTTGGCGGCTGAACGCCCAGATAGCGAAGATGAATATTCTTGGCATGTTTATAATGCGTCAGCGCTTCGTTGTGCCGCTTGGTCTTCACCAGCGCTTCCATCAGCGCGATATGCAGTTTTTCGCTGTACGCGTTGATCTCCAGCGCCTTGCGGCTGGCCAAGACGATCTCATCGTAATCTTTGTCCGCTTTGAGCAGTTCCAGATACCGGTACACCGTTTCCTCGTACAGGTTGCGCAGGTAAACGCTGCTGGAAATCACCCACATATCCTGCGCTTCCTTCGCGTACAGATCGCCCTTGTACAGCGAAAGAACCGATTCAAACATTTCCCGCGTCTGCGGCGTCAGCGCCTGCACGTTTGTAAGCGCGGCGCAAAGGCGCTCAAAATCGGCCAGATCCAGCGTGATGGGATAATCGCCGTTCCACTGAAAGGTGCCGCGCCCCGAAAGAATACTCTCGTCCAACCCCTTATGGCAGCGGTTGAGGGCATCGCGCAGGCGGCTGACCAGCGTTTTCAACGCGCTTTCAGGATTCCTGCGGTCTTCGTCCGGCCATAAGACATCGTACAGATCGTTATGGGATACCGCCCTGTCGCGGTGCAAAAGCAGGTAGCGCATCAGTACGCTTCCCTTTTGCGATTTGGCGAAACAGGATACGATGCTTTTTCCGTTCACAAGAACGTCAAACGTCCCCAGTACCTTGATCTCGATCTTGTCCATTCAGCCTCCAACCTCGTTTGCGCCTGCCGGCTGACGCTGTTGATCACAATTTTTTCAAAATCGCATCCGGATTGACCGCAAACCTCAACGCGGTATGCTTGGTAATGGCGTTTTCCTGATACAGCCGTAAAATATCGGCGTCCATGGCGATCATGCCCTGGCTCGCGCCCGAATAGATGACGTTTTCCAGTTGATGCACCTTGCCCTCGCGGATCATATTGCTGATGGCGTTGTTGACGATCATAATTTCAAACGCCGGAATCAGCCTGCCTTCCGCCGAGGGAAGCAGCTGCTGCGATACCACGGCCGACAGCACCATCGACAGCTGGATACGCACCTGCTGCTGCCGGTTTGCGGGAAACACGTCGATGATGCGGTCGATGGTCTTGACGGCGCCGATGGTATGCAGCGTGGAAAACACCATGTGCCCCGTCTCGGCGGCCGTTAGCACCGTCTGAATGGTTTCATAGTCCCGCATTTCCCCCACCAGAATGGTGTCGGGCGCCTGCCGCAGGGACGCTCGCAGTGCCGAGGCGTAGTTTTCGGTATCCTGGTCGATCTCGCGCTGGCTGACGATGCTCTTGATGTGGTTGTGCAGATGCTCGATCGGGTCTTCGATGGTGATGATATGATGGCTGTACTCGCGGTTGATCCGGTCGATGATGCACGCCAGCGTCGTGCTTTTCCCGCTGCCCGCGGGCCCCGTGACCAGCACCAGCCCCCGCTGCATTTTATGTAGATCGGAAACCGCCTGCGGGATATGCAGCGCCTTGGCGTCGTACAGGCCGAACGGCACCACGCGCAGCACCGCCGCGATGGAGCTTCTCTGTTTATAGGCGTTGCAGCGAAATCTCCCCACCTGGCTCAGTGAAAAGGAAAAATCGTCGTCTCCGGTTTCAAACAGCCTGTCCATGCAGCGGTTATCATCCAGCGCGTAAACCTGGTGGATCAGCTGCACGCACTCGTCCGGCGATATTTTCCGCTCGGACAAAGGCTCCATCACGCCGCATTTTTTCACCATGATCCGGGCGCCCGGAACGATGAAGATATCCGATACGTTCTGGCTTGTCGCGTCGTTGAGCAGTTGGACTATGTTCATTTCGTTCTCCCTCGCTAAAACACTGGAAATTCCGACAACGCGGGGGACCATTCCGCATTGTTCTCTATAGTATATCGTGTGATTTTTACAATTTGAAACCGTTCGTTCAGTTGCGCCTCGACATTGAGCACCCGGCCGCCTCCGGCGTCCACGGTAAACTGAAGCGTGTGATCCCCGTAAACCATTCCGTTTTCCCGGGTATACGCCTGGATCTCCTGCTCGCCGGTCATGGCCGACAGCGCGCTATCCGCTATCAGCAATTGCCGCTGCGCGTCCGCGCTTGCCGTATAGTACCCTTGCACCATGTCGATGTTCTTTTGCGTCAGCGCATGATCTGCCTTCGCGCTTAAATAGGATAATACGCCGAGCGTTACGATGCTGAGGATCACAAAAATCAAAAGCATCGCGGAGACGCCAACGCCAACGCGGTATTCCTGCTTCAATTTCATGGCTGTGCCTCCGATCTGTACCGGGCGATCGGGAGCGTGAAAATTTCCTGCTGATCCGTAAAGGCGGTCAGTTCGCAGGAATCGAGCCAGCCGTTTGCGCCTTCCTCTGCCTTGATGCCGCTGACGCTCAGTATGCCGCCGTCCACGCTGAGCGACAGACCGTTTTCATCCTGCGTCCAGCCGTTTGCCAGCAGATAGCCTGGAATATCCTCCTCCGCCTGCAGGCGGTCCGCCCAGCTTTGTCCGGTTTGCAGCAGCTTTGCCGATGCGGTGCAGTGGATGCTCAACTGATCGGCGGCCGCAAACAGCCGTACGATGATCACCGACGACAGCGAGAAAAACAAAACGATGATCATGAGTTCGATCATGATCGCCCGGCTGCTTCGAAATTGCTTCATTTCCTGTCCTCTCAAGGCTGCTCGGCGAAGAGCGCGGTATATTGCGTGTACCGCATGCCGTCCGGGTCTGTAAACGTCTGCCAGATGCCGTTTGCGTCCACCACTGCCTGAAACGATTCCATGAGCAGCAGCGCCTCTCCCTGCAGGGGATCAAACGCCGTACCGGCGGCCGTGAACCATTCGTACAACATGCCGTTATAACAGTAGATGTAGGTGACGTATTCGTCGCCATCTATCGTTTCATGCAGCGCCAGGGTGTCGATATCGCCTTCCCGTGTTGCCTCGATCATTCCCAGACCGTCGTACACGCGGATTTTGTTTGCGGTATAACTAAGCGACGTCCTGAATCGCGCGTTGGTCTCCGCGTTTTGCACGATCTGATCATACGCCTGGATACCGATCGCCACGATCAGGACCGATAACAGCGCAAACAACAGCACCAACGCCAAGGTCAGCAGCGAGCCGGCCGTGCGCAGATGATTGCTGTCAAACCGCTGCGTATTCATTCATCCACCCCGACCTTCAGCACGGCGATATCTGGAAAGATGTTGGACGCGTATACGTTATAGCTGACGATGTACTGATCGTTATTGAGCGCCGATTGCAGGCCGTAGTTATTCGCCAGATAGCTCAGCGACGGCGGATAGCGGCCTTCGATGGCAAAGCAGGTGATCACCGCGCGGCGCACGGCGTTTTCCAAAAAAGCCGCGTGCTCAAGCTCCGTTTTGCCGAAAACGTTATTCAGCACAAGCAAAAAGGCCAGTACGATCAGCGCAAAAAGGAGGATCGTCACATATACGCCCAAATTGCTTCCGTGTTTTTTTCTGTCCGTCAGCAGCATACGGTCTCCTTCTCAGGCGATCACCGACAGGATGCTCGCCAGAGGCAGCATCACCGCCAGCAGAATCGCGCCGATGATGATTGCCAGCACGCCGACGATCGCCGGTTCGATCAGCGAGACGATCCTGCGGATTCCCGCGTCGGCCGCTTCGTCGTACAGTTCGCCGAGTTTACGCATGGTTTTGTCCATGCTGCCGGACAGCCCGGCGACTTTCAGCATCCTTGCGTGCACGTCGGAGTAGATACGGGACTTGGCGATCGCCTCTGAAAGGCTTACGCCGTTTTTAATCTCTTCCCGGATGCGGGCGGCCATTTGCCGGATATCCGGATCGGGAATAATCCCCTCGACCAGCGCTACGGCCTCTTCCACGGGAAAGCCGCCTTCCAGAAGCTTTGCGAGCACGGCGGAAAAACGCGCCGTGGAGATTTCTCTGGAGATGCGCTTTGCGGCGGGAAACAGGCGCAGCAGAAACGCCTTCACCTTTTCCCTCTGCTTTGTCTGATAAAGAATGAAAAGTGTAATCACGACGACCAGCAGCACCGCCACAATCCCGAGCACGACCTGCCCGATGACCGATCCGAGCCGTATCGTCGTATCGGCGGAAACCGACGCCTCCGCCCCGAGCGTTGCGTACACCCGCGTAAAGATCGGCAGGACCCGGATGGACAGAATGCCGATGACGACCGCCATCATTGCCACCAGCAGCAGCGGGTACAGCACGGCGTTTTTCACCGCGCGTCGCACAAGCGCCTGCCGCTGATAGTACTCGTCGAGCGCCTCGAGCACCTCTTCCAGGATGCCTGCCTGTTCGCCGACGTGTATCATGTGCGTGATATGGGCCGGAAACATGGAAACCGACGCCACGGCCTCCGCCAGCGACCCGGTTTCGCGGATGTTGTGATCGATCTGCGCAAAACGCTGTTCATACACGGTGCCCCGGTAGGTTTCGCTCAGGGTTTTCACGCCGTCATGCAGCGGAATTCCGGCTTTGAGGAGCATGACGATCTGGCTGCAAAACAACGCGTTTTCTTCCGCCGAAAATAGCTTTCTGCTTTTCATCAGTACACAGCCTCCTGTGTGTAATTTGTAATCTTCGTTCCCGAATCGGCAAACGTCAGGTCATACCGCTGCCATTTGCCGTCGATCCAAACGCTGTTCCATGCGTGATAGTACTTGTCCGCGTAACCGATCACCAGCTTCACGGGGATGTTCTGCACGCGCAGCATACAGGCGAACACCGCGGAATAATCAAAGCAGATGCCCTTCCTGTCCGCTAAGACCCCGTCGATATCCGGAATATACCCGGACTGCACGGTTTTGGCTTTGAGGTGGTCGTACGCAAGCGCCCGCATCACATAGTCCGACAGGATATCGATTTTCTCCCGATCGGTCTGCGCATCCGCGCAAAGCTCCAAAGAGAGCGAAACCGCCCGGGAATCCGCCGTGTACCATACGTGCTGGTTGGGGAAGAGAAACGGATCGTCGGCCTCTTCCAGTTTTACGTCCAGCTTCTGCGCGTACACCTGGGTAAACTGCGCGCCTTTGACCTGCCGGTATACCTTGACGTCATACTTCCCGTTCCCGTCCAAAAAGGAAAACACTTCATATTCGTTTTGGTTGTTGAGATAATAGGTATGGGTGCTGCTCCCCTTGATGATTTTCAGAAGCAGACTGCCGTCGGTTTCCGCGGTGTATTTCACCGCGATATATCCCAGCGAGAGGTTGCTGGCGTCCATCACAACAAATTCGTTCTGATACGTCGTTTCGCCCGGTATCTCGGCAAAGCGGGGAAACAGTTCTCCCGCGCACAGCGCAAAGACAGCAAAAAAAGCGGCGACTACGGCAGAACACAGTATCCACCAGTTTATTCCGGTTTCTTTGTTATGCCTGCGCATCTGGCGTTCACCCGATATCTCTCCAAATACTAAAAAACGCGGCTTCTGCCTGGCTGGTCGTTTGCTGGATATGATAATAATACTCCGATAATTATATCATGAAACATGGATTAATCAAGTTTTGCGGCGTTTGCGCAAGACGGGATCAAGCGCCCGCAAACCCGGCCAAACATGAAAAGAACGGCTGCCGCACACCGATTGGGATGTACGGCAGCCGTGATTGCCGTCCGCGTTTATGGCGTGGCTTCGGCCGTTCCGTCGCCGATCGTCGCGTAGAGAACCGCGACGCTCCAGCTCCAGTAGTTATTGGCGAAGTAGTTTTCAAGGTCCGGTCTCATCACGTCGTAATAAACGTTTGAATACAGCGGGATGATCGGTTCCAGCGCAACGAATTTCGTTTGGAAGTCCATCCAGCGCTGCCTGTACGTTTCCAGATCGTTGGAGGGGGTCTCCCGCAGCTTCACCGCAAGGTCCATCAGCTCTTCGTCTCTCAGGCCGGTCGTGTTCATCACGCCCTGAAACTCGTCGGCGGTATTAACGTAGTAGTACGGATCGTAGATATACGGGAAGTTCGTCGCCAGGAAGAATATATCGTATACCCTGTCGACTTGCCGGTAATAGTGCATGAGCAGATCGCTCATGGGGATTTCCGTCACTTCCAGCGAGGCCCCGATGGCTTTGAAGCTCTCATTCAGCAGCCCGGCGGCAATTCTGCCGGCCTGGTTATCGGTGGAGATTGCCATCTTCAGCGTCAGCGGTTCGAGGGTTCTCCCGTTCATGCGGTAACGAAGCTCGTCGGTTCCCTGTACGAATATATCACCGCTGGCGTTATACGTCCAGCCGTCCTCTTCCAAAAGCTTGATGGCCGCGTCCGTATCCGGCTGGTAGACGTCAAGCTGGGTTAACTGGTCCTGAATATCTGCGATAAACCATTGCCCGAAGCCATAGTAGCCGTATACCGGCACGCCGTTCCCCTGCAGGAATTCGTCGGCAACCGCTTGTTTGTCGATGCTGTGGGCAATTGCCTGGCGCAGCTTCAGCGACTGGGTGATGCCCGCTTCATTGGCAAAGGAGAGGAACGCAAATCCGGTCCGTAAATAGGACAGGGTTTTTGCGGTTCCGGCAAGCTCCATATCGGCGGCTTTGGCAATTACATCGCCGCTGGATACCTTATTGATGATATCCACCGTGTGATTGGCAAGCTCGTCAAGCATGGTATCGTTCCAGACCTGCTTGAAAGTCAGGAATTCAATCGTCGGTTTCTGCCCTTCGTAATTGCCCTTGTAATAGGGGTTTATTTCAAAGGTCGCCACATGCTCCGCGGCGTCATAACCGGTCAGCACGTATGCGCCGCTGGTGACTGCCGGGTGGGACAGATAACCGCTGACCGGGTCGAGAATCGTTGCCTGCAGGATATCCGCGGTAAAGTCCCCGGTGATGTAGGCGCCGTTGCCGTCGTCGGCAATATCCGCGTCCGGCGCGATCACGGCCATGGGATAAGGCGTCACGGCGGCGAATGCCATCTCATAGAAATACGGGATGAACTCGCTGGAGACGTCCAGGGAGAAGGAATAGTCTCCCAGCAGCCTTACGCCCGAGAACACCTGGCTTTCACCGGAGGCGAAGGCGTCAAACCCGACGAGATGGCTCATGGAAACGTTGGATCCGCCGATCTGCGCGACTTGCGGCGAGGACTGCAAAAGGATGGAAAATACGTAATCCTTTGCGGTGATGTTGGATCCGTCGGAATAGTAAAGGTCGTTAAACAGTGTGAACGTGTATCGCCGGTTGCCGCCTGCGAGGGTTGTGGTTAAGTTGCTTACCGCCGTATTGTTAACGGTGTACAGACCGTCGCTGGTCCAGGCAATCGTTTGATAATCATGCAGCAGTTGGCGAACGTCGATATCCGCGGTGTTGTTTCCCCACATCGACGTGAAGAAGTTTCCGCTCAATTGGGTAACGGACCCTACGGTCAGGCTGTTGTTGTCAGCCGCATTCTGTGCCAATACCAGCGTGCTCAGTGCAAAACTCATCAGCACGATGGACATGATCAATATCAATGCTTTTTTCATCATTAGCGCTTCCTTTCAAAATGATCGCTGGACTCTCATGCCCGGCTTGTCGGCACGGGCACGAGAGTCCGGATAAGAGGTTATTCGCTTGCGTCACCGACGTTGATTACCGCTCCGCCGCCTAACGGCACCTGTGCGGGCTGGTAGTAGACGTTGACGATGTTCTCGGCCTCGTTGATCACGAGAACTCTTCCGTTTCCAGTAGATCCAACCAGTTGCCAGAATCCATTCTCAGAACGATCTGCAAATGCGCCGGCCTGTGATCCGACCGCTACCAACGGCGACGTATAATTGTAGCCCGGGTTAAGGACGTACGGATCATCCGGCGACAAGCGGTAGTAGTAGAAGATACTGTACCGGGTTAAAGGAGCACTGTTGTTGAAGATGGTATCCGCGGGCTGCGTAGCAAGCGCCGCGCCGAGTACGCCGTTTCCGAGGTCGGTTACCGTGACTGAGAATGCCAGCACCATGCTGTCATAGGTCATGCCGGTTTCACCGGGTACGGGGATGACTTCGTTGATCGTGTACTCATAGGTCTGGCCGATATCGGCCTGTGTGTAGTCAAGCGGCAGGAACGGGATGTTGCCGTCCGCTTCGTTCGCTGCGGTCTGCAGGACGCTGCCGTCCTGCCAAAGCTCGAAGGTAAATTCACCGGCCGCCAGTGCGCGTCTCGCCAGAACCTTGGTGGGGTTCAGGCTCAAGTCCACGTCGTACGAGCCGCTGGCTTCGTAGCTGTTGTTAAATTCAGTCTTTTCGTTCGTCCCTGTCAGTACCGCGCTTAATACGCCGTTGCCGAGGTCGGACACCGATACGCTGAAGGTCTCGATTTCGCTGTCATACGTCATACCGGTCTCACCGGGTACGGGGATGACTTCGCTGATCGTGTACTCATAGGTCTGGCCGATATCGTCCTGCGTGTAGTTGATCGGCAGGAACGGGATGTTGCCATCCGCCGTGTTGCTGACAGTCTGGAGAACGTCACTGCCCATTTTAAGGACGAACTCGAACTCGCCGTCGGTCAGCGTACGGCCGGTCAGGATCTTGGTCGGGTTGAAGTCTGCGTCTACGTCATACGAGCCGCTTGCCTCATAACTGTTGTTGAAGATAGTATCCGCGGGCTGGGAGTCAAGGACTGCGCTCAGCAAGCCGTTACCAAGGTCGGATACCGTTACGCTGAAGGTGAGAACCATGGAATCATAGGTCATTCCGGTCTCGGACCCTGCGGTCTCGGTGATTGTGTATTCGTAGGTCTGCCCAATGTCGTCCTGCGTGTAGTTGATCGGCAGGAACGGGATATTGCCGTCCGCAGTGTTATTGACGGTCTGGAGAACGTTGGCGCCCTCTTTCAGGACGAACGTAAATTCTCCGTCGGTCAGATCGCGTCCTTCCAATAGTTTGGTCGGATTGAGGCCAAGGTCTACGTCATACGAGCCCCTCGCCGTATAGCTGTTTTCAAAGGTCGTATTCGGCACCACGAAGACAAGCGTAGCGTTGAGTGCGCCGTTGCCCAAATCCGTGACGCTGATCATGAAGAGAATGGTTTTAAAGTCATACGTCATCCCTGTCTCGGATCCTGACGTTTCAGTGATCGAGTATATATACGTCTTGCCGATGTCGTCCTGCGTAAACTCAAGCGGCAGGAACGGGATGTTGCCGTCTGCCGTGTTGTTCACGGTTTGGATCACGTTGCTGTCCTTGCGGAGGACGAATTCAAATTCCTGATCCTGGAGCGTCCGGCCCGTCAGTAGTTTGGTCGGGTTGAAGCCCAGATCAATATCATATGAGCCGCTGGCTTCGTAACTGTTGTTGAAGATGGTATCCGCGGGCTGCGAGTCGAGCACCGCGCTGAGTAAGCCGCCGCCAAGATCGCTGATCGTCACACTGAAGGTGAGAACCATGGAATCATAGGTCATCCCGGTCTCTGATCCGGCAGTCTCGGTGATGGTGTACTCGTAGGTCTGCCCAATGTCGGCCTGCGTGTAATTGATCGGCGAGAACGGGATGTTGCCGTCCGCCGTGTTGTTCACGGTCTGGAGGGTGTTGCCATCCTGTTTGAGGACGAACTCGAACTCTTGATCAGCAAGCACTCTGCCCGCCAATTCCTTGGTCGGGTTCAGGTTCGCGTCTACGTCATACGAGCCGCTCGCCGAATAGCTGTTGTTGAAGATCGTGTCATTAGGCGAGTCGTCCAATACTGCGCTTAGCAGTCCGTTGCCGAGATCGGTAACGATCACGCTGAAGGTGAGAACCATGGAATCGTATGTCATCCCGGTCTCGGACCCGGCGGTTTCAGTAATGGTGTATTCGTAGGTCTGCCCAATGTCGGCCTGCGTGTAGTTGATCGGCAGGAACGGGATGTTGCCGTCCGCCGTGTTGTTGACGGTCTGGAGGGTGTTTCCATCCTGTTTAAGGACGAACTCGAATTCTTGGTCCGCAAGCACTCTGCCAGCCAGAACCTTGGTGGGATTCAGGTTCGCGTCTACGTCATACGAGCCGCTCGCCGCATAGCTGTTGTTGAAGATGGTATCCGCGGGCTGCGAGTCGAGCACCGCGCTGAGTAAGCCGCCGCCAAGATCGCTGATCGTCACACTGAAGGTAAGCACCATCGGATCATACGTCATCCCGGTCTCGGACCCGGCGGTTTCAGTGATGGTGTATTCGTAGGTCTGGCCGATATCGGCCTGCGTGTAGTTGATCGGCAGGAACGGGATGTTGCCGTCCGCCGTGTTATTCACGGTCTGGAGGACGTCGCTGCCCTTTTTCAGGACGAACTCAAATTCTCCGTCGGTCAGGGTGCGACCCGCTAGAACCTTGGTGGGGTCCAGTGTAGCGTCCACGTTGAAGGAGCCGGTGGCCGCATAGGTGTTGTTGAAGATGGTATCCGCGGGCTGTGAATCAAGCACCGCGCTGAGTAGTCCGTTGCCGAGATCGGTAACAATCACGCTGAACGTGAGAACCATGGAATCATAGGTCATCCCGGTCTCGGACCCGGCGGTTTCAGTGATGGTGTACTCGTAGGTCTGGCCGATATCGGCCTGCGTGTAATTGATCGGCAGGAACGGGATGTTGCCGTCCGCCGTGTTGTTCACAGTCTGGAGGGTGTTGCCATCCTGTTTAAGGACGAACTCGAACTCTTGGTCCGCAAGCACTCTGCCAGCCAGAACCTTAGTCGGGTTCAGGTTCGCGTCTACGTCATACGAGCCGCTCGCCGCATAGCTGTTGTTGAAGATGGTATCCGCGGGCTGCGAATCGAGCACCGCGCTGAGCAGTCCGTTGCCGAGATCGGTAACAATCACGCTGAACGTGAGAACCATGGAATCATAGGTCATCCCGGTCTCGGAACCTGCGGTTTCAGTGATGGTGTACTCATAGGTCTGCCCAATGTCAGCCTGCGTGTAATTGATCGGCGAGAACGGGATGTTGCCGTCCGCCGTATTGTTCACGGTTTGGAGAACGTCGCTGCCCTTTTTCAGGACGAACTCAAATTCTCCATCGGTCAGGGTGCGACCCGCCAGAACCTTGGTGGGGTCCAGCGTAGCGTCCACGTTGAAGGAGCCGGTGGCCGCATAGGTGTTCGTTACAGTCGCCAGAACCGCCGTACCTAGGATCGTGCCGCTGCCGTTAACATAGGACGGCGTAAAGCCGGTCGGCGCGGTTTCAGACACGGAGTATGTGCTGCCGAAGGGCAGATCCGTAAAGTCTGCGCTTTCGCCGTTCATCAGTGAAATATTCGTCACGACGCCGTTAATGGTTACGGCGATGGAGAACGTCTGCGACGGGTCAAACAGCGACCCGCTGACTTCCTTTTTCACGGTCAGCGTTGCCGTCTGCGAGGTATTCGTTACGGTCGCAAGTACCGCTGCGCTTGCAATGATACCGCTGCCGTTGGTGTAAGAAACTGTATAGCCTGTTGGCGCGGTCTCCGAAACGGAGTATGTGGAGCCGAACGCAACGTTGGGGAAGTCCATGCTTTCACCGTTGGCAAGGTTGATATTCGTTACATTGCCGTTAATGGTTACGGCGATGGGGAATGTAATCGACGGATTCAGCATCGGTCCGCTGACTTCCTTTTTCACGGTCAGCGTCCCCAGCTGCAGCGCGTCAATCGTAACACTGCTTGAGACCGGGTCGGTCCTGTTGCTGCTCGCGGTCGCGGTGTTGGTGATATACCCTCTGTCTACGTCCGCCTGGGTGGCTTCATAGGTATAGGTAATGGTCCAGGTTTCACCGGTGGCCGCATTGCCGGGTTTGGCGTCCATCACGCCGGGCGTGGAAGGATTCGATTCAACGATCGTCATGACAGAAATACCAGCCAGTGAATCGCTGATATTAACGCTGCTGAGATCCTGATCTCCCATATTGGTCAGAACGACTGTATACTGGATCACGGTTCCCAGAGAGAACTCCGATACGTCAGCCGTCTTTCTGATCGTCATGAGATTGGTAAAGACCACGGGATCGGTCGGGGAGCCCAAATCGTGTCCGCCGCCCAGATTGGTTTGTACATACAGGGAGTATGATCCCGTATCTCCAATCGCGTTTTTGTCGAATTTGGCGATGCCCCAGTGGGAATTGCTGCCGCCGCCGCCAAATACATTCGGGCTGAACGTAGTCCCGTCAATATTCAAGTCTTCCAGCGCCGTGCCGGAAACCCAAATTTCGGTGGAGTAATCGGCATTGACGCCGTTTAGCTGGAACGTGAGGATGTCGGTTGCAGTTTTCATGGCCACTGCGATGTACAAGTACCCGTCGTATTCCCAGGTGTACTGGGGAATGGTCAGATTATTGGTGGAACTGCCAACCAGATCTTGTACGGTGGTGCCCGAATCCTTTGTGTAAACGGGCAGCGTGCCGACAGCGACCGAATATACGGTATATGTCGCCAGCGCCTGTATGGGCAACATCATCATCAGCATCAGCACGGTCAGTACCAATGCGAGGATTTTATTTAAGGGTGTCTTCATGGTGTCCTCCTTGACTGCGCAAGTTCGTTATGTTCAATGTGAAAAATCAAGAATTTCAGAATTCTCTTTACTGTGCGAGTTCATCAGGAACAGACACTCGCGCTATGAGCCGCCAGCCGGCCCACTCTGTTTCGCTGTTTACGGTGAAGGAGTAAGACAAGCTGTTTGCCCCCTCGACATCCACCCAGTTGCTGCCGATGCTGCGGTCCTTGCTCATGCTGGCGCGCTGCCATTGCAGCGTGTACTCATAAGGAAGGTTCTCAAATCCCACCAGCATACCCTGAATGGTCAGCACATCGCCGTAGTAAACCTTTTCCGGTTCATTGACGTACCAAATGCGGATGGAAAGCTCGTTAAGGTCCACAGGATCGTTGGTCACCAGATTGGCCTTGGCCACATAGCCCTGCACGCCGTTATAGTCAACAAAAACCCAATTCTCGCTTTCGCTGAGAACGATCACTTCGGATGCGGGCTGGAATTGATACAGGACGTCCGAATTAACATCCGGCTGCGCATAGAGATTAAGCTGCGTGGAGCCGATCGAAAGCGTTCCAACAGGAACCACAAAACCGGTAGCATCTTCCTGCACTGCGGCGGGATCTTCTGTTGCGGCGGGTTCTTCTGTGATTGCGGGATCCTCAGATGCGACGAGTTCTTCGCTCGCCGCGGGTTCTTCCGTGATTACGGGGTCCTCGCTCACAGCGGGAGTTACGGTTGCTATGGCTTCTTCGGTCGCCGCGGGCGTTTCAGTCGCGGCCGGCTCTTCAGTCACCGTAGGTTCAGGTGTCGCTTCGGCCTGCGCATCCGAGTTGATTTCTATGACAATCGGCTCCGGCGTAGCGCTCGGTTCCGGCGTTGCGGAGGGTTCTTCGCTCACAGCGGGCGTTTCAGTCGCTACGGGCTCTTCGGTCACGGCAGGTTCCTCGCTTGCGACCGGTTCATCCGTCGCTGCGGGCTCCTCGCTGAGCGCTAAAGTTTCAGTCGCGGCGGGTTCGGTTAACGGAACATACCCTCTCAAACCGTTGAAATCAACAAAAACCCAGTATTCGCTGCGATTGACAACGACGACCAGATCTTCTGCGCTGAATCTGTGTAAAATTGTTGAATTAAAGTCTTGACTTGCATATAAGTTCAAACGGAAAGAACTGGAAGAAAGTGATAGTACGGAAACCAGCGTATCGCCGCCAGACGGTTCTGCCGTCGGTTCCTGGGTCACGGCCGGAGTTTCGGTTGCAACCGGTTCTACGGTTACTGCCGGGGTTTCGGTTGCCGCGGGTTCTTCGCTCACTGCCGGAGTCGCGGTTGCAACTGGTTCTTCACTCGCTGCCGGAGTTTCGGTTGCCGTGGGTTCTTCGCTCGCTGCCGGGGTTTCAGTTGCCGCCGGCGCTTCGGTTACTACCGGGGTTTCTGTCGCCGCCGGCGCTTCGGTTACTGCCGGGGTTTCAGTCGCCGCCGGCGCTTCAGTCACTGCCGGAGTTTCTGTCGCGGTTGGTTCTTCAGAAGGAGTTGCATCAGCGCTTGATGTGTCCGGAATCGGCGTAACATCGCCCTCCGCCAGCACAAATACATTGAGAAACAGCATGGTTACTGTCAACAATGCCGCGAAGATCATCTTTATTTTTTTCTTCATTGTCCATTTCTCCTCAAGAGTTGGTATCTGGTTTATGCACCTTTACAGCGCATACTATTTTGAAAAGTAAATCTTCAAGGTCTTTTTAGGGTCTCGGGGTAACTTGGAGTTCATAATATATGCTGCAACGGTTACATAACCGGTTACATATGCCGGTTCTCCCTGCGTATTTTTACCAGTCTTCTGCCCGGAGCTTTTCTCCAAGAACGATATGCTTCCGATTGTCCTGGTATAACGATCCGCTGACACATCGAAGAGTCTGTGCACCGGCGAAGCGACCCGATCCTCTTGGATAACAAAAACCGCTCTCGATCGAGAGCGGTTTTTGTTTTGGACTTGCGGTTTGATTTGGAAATGATCCTTTCATGAACGCAATGGCGTCATCGGCGATTCGCCGTCAATTCCCTCACCGCTTTGTACAGCGGATGATCCTCCGCGCGCGGGATATAGGTAAGAATGGCTTCGGTGGCTTCAAACGTATGATCATATCCGGGCATGATCCCGCGCAGAATCTCTTTGAAAAGCAAACCTTCCGCCCGCCGCAGCGGTGAAAACGCGTCCGCCTTCTCCCCTTCCAGGATCGCGAGCAGATTCCCGGCCGCCGTCACCTGGATTTCATAAAACGCCGCCGCATCCTCGCCCCACGCCAAGCGAAGCAAGCCTATATACAGGTGAAACAGCGTGCTCAACAACAGATCGTCCACGGCCGTACCCGGCGGTTCGTTTGCGCCGAGTTCAGTTCCGTTCCATCCGTCTTTACGCCACAGGTAACGGCCGGCGCCGTGAAAGAAGGTTCCCAGCTGGTCGGGCGTAACAACGCCGAAATCACAGAAAACACCGTCGGAAAACAGAAGCTTTACGGCGTCGCCGTGCTGGATTTGCAGAGCTACAACCGGGCAAAGCGTTTCCAGCCGGGAAGCCCGGCCGAGTATTTCATCCTTTACCGCAGGTTCGACCAGAACCAGAAAATCCAGATCGCTGTGATCGTCAAAGCGCTCCCGAAAGGCGTTCGAACCATATGCGGCCACCGCAAGAACACCGTGAAAACCGGAAAAATACCCCACAATTTCATCCATACGGTTCAGCGAACGTTCCTTCAACCCGTCTCTCATGGCTGAATGCACCTCTGTTATGATTTTTTATCGATACGGAACAACAAATCGGGTACGGAATACCCGCCTGTATAGCTATCGGTTTATACTATTGCGCTTTCGGCGGCTGCAACACTGTGAAAAGGGAATAGGCTAAAAATCCGGCGCAGGTGGCGAACGCTTCGCCGGTCTCGCAAGCGCCCGTGACTTCGTTTACGCTTTCGCAGGCGACACCGTTATCCATGTGCATACGCTGCAGGTGGGTTAACGCTTCCGTCTCGTGCCCGCTCAGCAGGCTGTTGCAAACGGAAAGCACCCACGGGTGCGGCGCGTGCAGGCAGCCGATTTCCGCAATCGGATGCCCGGCGAAAGACAATTCGTAGCTTTCGTCACGGATCATACTAACCGTATTGCGCCAGACAGTATCCGCCGGACCGCAGAAGCCGTAGAAGGGCAGCAGTTGAAGGCTTCCCGGCGGTTCGTCGTAGATATCGTACGCGCCGGATGCATCCACGGACCAGGCGAAAAAGCGTTTGCCGTCCTTTTCCTTGACGCAGTGCGCATACACGGCGGCTTTCGTCGCCTCGGCCCGCGCGGCAAGCTCCGGTATATCCAGCAGAACGGCCAGCGCACGCAGCGCAAAACACACCAGCGCGTTATCGTATGTCAGGTACGGATAGCGGTGCATGTCGTCGGTCGGCTGGAGAAAGGTCTCGTACAGGTCGAGCGCCGGGTGCTTTTTGCTTTCCAGCGTTCGCAGAATCTGCAATAGGCCGCTCCTGACAAACGGTTCCCTCGCAAACTCCTCGTCTCCGGTGGCGTCCACGTAGCGCTTAAGCGCCACCACCGGCGCGCATAATTCGTCCAGCTCAAATCCGGGCTCCAGCACGGTGCCGTCGATATAGCGGCTGTGCACGCCGAAGTTGCGACTTTGGCGCGTGAACACGTAGCGTAAAATCTCCCGTGCATACGGCGCGTCCGTCATCAGCACGGCCGGGAACGCCCACAGAAGGCTGTCCCGGTCCCAATACGCGGCGCTTACGTAATAGCGGGGACTGCGCGAGGTGACCAGGCACAGTTCCTCCGTATCCAGCGTCCGGCCGGACGCAAAAAAGAACGCGAAAAACAGATTGGTGTTTAAAAGCGCATTCAACGCTGGATCGGCGATATGCTTCTCTCTCTCGGCAAGCCAAGCGTCCGTCCGGCTGTACAGCGTATCGTAGCATTGCCGCAGCAGCTCCTTGGCGGCGGTCGCCGCGCCGACTTCCTCGTACCCGAGCCCGAAAAAGAGGTCCAGCGTTACGCTTTCCCCCGCCGCAAGCGCGCGCCCGCGGTGTATATCGTACGTAAAGCCCTCCTGCGACCATTCCGCGTCCTGCAGAATCTCGCTGAACGGCTGTCGGTCTTCGGCGATCGGCGCGAACGCGAACAGCGGAAGGCCCGGCCGTTGCTCCCAGACGAACATGCCATTCCAGCCGGATCGCTTCACGCTGCGGCCTGCCGGAAGCTCCGCGGTTTCGTTGATCTCATGAAGGGTTCTATCCCACCGGCCGTCCACCCCGACGCGCACGTCGGCAGCGGTATTGCCTAAGTTTTTTGCCTCGAGCCGGATGCCGAACGCGCGCTCGCCGGTCGGCGCCAGATAGGTGCAGCGGAAGCTGATCTCCCCGGCTTGCGCGGCCATGGACGGAATCCAGCAATGTGCGCGCGTCCAGACGGGCGCAAGCGGCGCACGCGCGCCGCCGACCGTCAGATACGGCCTGATCAGGCCGTCGTCGCCGCGGATTTCCAGGAGCCCCTTGGCCTGCATGCACAGAAACGTGACGCCTTCAATCGCGCCGTCATCCTCGCGGATTGTCGGCAAAGAAAGATATTCGTTGCCTGTCACCTGATAGTTTTGCATGAATGTCGATCCCTTCCAGCCGGTGATCTGTCTGCCAGTCTTTATTATAACAGGATCGCGGGAGAAGCCAAGACTTCTCCCGCGAATCGGTGATCGTCCGGATCGGATGTTAGTTGCTCAGAAGGTCGGCGTCCTCAAGCTGTGCCTGAATCTCGTCCAGCGCTTCCTGTGCGGTCATATCGTTGGTTTCCAGGGTGCTCAGCACGGTGTTGATGATTTCGGTCGCCGCGGCGGCTTCCAAAAGCGCGGGCGGGGCCACTGCGTAATCCAGGCTGTCAAACACGGCCTTGCGGTTGTCGGGCGGGGTGATGGTCAGGTACTGCGCCAGCTTCGCCTGATCGGAGATCGGCGGCAGTTCCCAGCTTGCGTCCAGCCGAAGCTGCACGATATCGGGGTCGGATCCCATCGCGTCGGCGAACTTCGCGGCGGCTTCCTGATACTCGCTGGAGGGCGAGACGCAGTTGACGTTGGCAAAGAAGAACGTGGCCTTATCCTTAAAGCCCGGCTCTACGACGACGTCCCAGGGGAAGGTACAGTTTTCGGTGTAGTACGGGAACGCCCAGATACCGGTGATAATCATGCCGAGGTTACCCGCCACGAACATATCCCAGTCTCCGCGGCCCGCCATCTCTTCGGCGGTAGGCATGACGTGGTTTTCGCCGCGTACGCGGGCGATCATCGCGTCGAGCACCGCGACGTTCTCGGGAGAGTTTACAGTGAAGGCAGTGCCTTCCGCGTTGGTGATGCTGCCGCCGTTGCCGGCGATGGATTTATAGAACTCGTTGTAGGTGATGGGCTGGCTGTAACCCCAGATGTCCTCGCCCAGCGCGCGGATTTTTTCCGCGGCGGCCTGCGCGTCGGCCCAAGTCCAGTCGTTGGTCGGGTAGGCGACGCCCGCCTGGTCAAACAGATCCTTGTTGTAGATCAGCAGACAGGTTGAAAAGCTGTCCGGCACGGCGTAGAGGTTGCCGTCGTTGGATACCGCGGCAATCGTGCCGTCGGAATAGTTCTCCGTGGCAATGCCCAAATCGTTAAGCGACAGGCACTGTCCGCGCAGCATGTAGGATACGAAGTTTTCCATGTTCAGCTCGAACACGTCCGGCGCGTTGCCGCCGGCGATCTTGGTGGCGAGAACCGTGAAGTAATCGCCGTAGCCCGTCAGCTGTACGTCGATCTTGATGCCGGGGTTCTTGCTTTCAAAAACCTCGATCATCTGTTTGAGGGTCTCCTCCTGTTGGCCCGCTCCGGAAAAGCAGGCGTAGGTCAGCGTTACGTCTTCGGCAAACGCGATGCTCGCAAACGTTACGAGCATTGTCGCCGTCAGCAATAGGGCAACCAGTTTCTTCATGTGGGTTTCCTCCTTAAAATAATGTGATTCGTATCGCTAACGCACAGACGCGTTATGCTTCGTTATTTCAGCCCGCCCAGGGCAATGCCGTTATCCACCTTGCGCTGGGTCAGCAGGTAAACCAGCAGGATGGGCAATATGGTCAGCACCGCGCCGGCCATCAGCACGTTTTCCTTGGTTCTGTACAGGCCGTTCATCTTCCCAAGAACAAGCTGCAGGGTAAGCTTGTCGTTGCTGGTTAAAACGATCAGCGGCCAGAGGTAGGTGTTCCAGTTCCCCATAAACGACAGCAGCACCAGCGTCGCCAGCATCGGCGTCACCATGGGCAGAACGATTTTGAAAAACACGCGGTAAAGCGACGCGCCGTCCAGCATCGCGCTTTCCAGATAGCTGTCGTTAATGGTCATCATGGACTGCCGCATCAGGAACACACTGAACACTCTCGCAAGCGCCGGCAGGATCAGCCCCGTGAACGTATCCAGCAGCCCCATTAGGCGCAGAATGATATACGTGGGTACCATGGTAACCGCGCCGGGAATCATCATTGTTGCCAGATATAGCCCGAACAGCTTGCCGGAACCCCGGAAAGGAATCTTAGAGAACGCAAACGCCGCCATGCATGCGCTGATCACCTCCACCGCCGTTCCCATCATCGCCAGATACAGGCTGTTGAAGGACGAACGGACGAACGAGAAGCTTTGCATGTTGAATACCTGGGCATAGCCGTCCAGCGACGGGTTCTTAGGTATCCACTGGATCGGGATGGTGCGGATCGTTTCCCCGGATTTGAACGACGAGGATACCATCCATAAAAACGGCAGGACCGTTACCAAGGCCATCGCCAGAATCAACAGGTAGAAGAGGGCGACTTTGATCACCTTTCGCGCCATTTTACGAGTCATAGTTCACCCACCTCTTCTGCAGCTTAAATTGCACCAGGGTGAACACCAGGATGATCAGGAACAGAATCCAGGAATACGCCGCGGCCATGCCCATTTTGTACTGGCCGAACGCATAACGGTAAATGCGTTCCAGGAACACCGTCGTCGCGCCGCCCGGCCCGCCCTCCGTCATGATCAGCACAGGTTCGAACACCTGCAATCCAGCGATCACGTTGTACACAACCAGCAGAAACAGCGTCGGCGATAAGAGCGGCAGCGTGATGCTGAAAAACCTGCGCACCGGCCCGGCGCCGTCGATGGCGGCCGCCTCATAATACAGGGAATCGATGGATTTGAGCCCCGCGAGGATCATCAGCGTGTAAAAGCCTGTATCCTTCCAGATGGCGGCGATCACGATTCCGGGCATGGCCCAGGTCCGGCTGGAGAGCCACGCGGGGCCGTTGATGCCGATTGTCGCAAGCATCTGGTTGAGCATGCCGTACCGGCCGCTGAGCACCCACTGCCAGATCACCGCGGCCGCGACCCAGGATGTGATGACCGGCAGGTAAAAGATGGTGCGGAACACCTGCCGTCCCTTAAAGACATGGTTTAAAATCATCCCCTCGGCCAGCGCCGCCGAAAGCATCAGCGGCAGATACAGCCCGAGGTAGGTCAGCGTATGCAGGAGCACCTGGGGAAATTCCCGCCAGGTGAAAATACGCGTGAAGTTTTTAAGACCCGTCCACTCCAGCGTTCCCGCCAGCAAATCGTAATTCGTCAGGCTGAATCCGACCGTTGACAGGATGGGAATCAGCAAAAATACGATCAGGCCGATCAGCGACGGCGCAATGAACACCACCACGGCCGTTTTCCGGTGCGAGCTTTTGGGTAAATACATCGTTACCTCTCCTCCTGTACGGTGTGGCCTTCGCGCGTCGCCTCAACGCGGTAACGCCTGCCGCGGTGCCACACCCTGAACATCACGCGCTGTATTGAGGGCGGCAGCATGGGACGTGCGGACAGTTGGCCATCCTTCAAGCAAAGCCCTGCGGCGCCCAGCGCCACGGCCTGCCATGCGGAGCCCATCGAGGCCATGTGCAGGCCTTCCCGGCTTGTCACGCCCTTGACGTCCTTCAGATCCAGATAAACGCCTTTGCGCAGGTAGGTTTCCGCCTTGTCCCACAGGCCCAGCGTCAGCGCAAGCTGCGCGTGCGGCCCGTAGCTCAGCGTGGAGTCGTGCAGGGTGACGGGCTCGTAATAGTCAAAGATATTGCGTTTCTGCACTTTGGTAAATTCATCCGGGAACAGGTTCATCAGCAGCACCAGATCGGCTTGTTTGAGCGCGCGGTAGCGCTGCATGCGGTCGTAGCTGTATTGGGTATACGATGGCGCGTCCCCGTTCATCGTATCGGGCAGCGGCTCCAGCCGGTCCAAAAGCTCGTCCTGCAGATACAGAGCGCGTTCTTTATCATATAAAAGCTCGATACGCTCTGCGGTAAACCGCGCGCGCTTTTGCTCTTCTGAGTTCAGCGAACCGTATTGAAGCGCTAAAAGGATGTTGTTGCGCGCCATATAGTTGGTAAACGTGTTGTTGGTCGTCGTGCCGCAGTATTCGTCCGGCCCTTTGACGAAGAAGGAGCTGAACCTGTCCTTCGCAGGTTCGTACGTAAGCCGGCTGAGCCAGTAGCGCGCCGTTTCGGTGAACAGTTCGGCGGCAGGACCTTTGAGAAACTCCTCGTCCCCCGTCGCTTCCAGATAGCGCTGCGCGGCATAGGCGATATCGGCGGTCACGTGCACTTCGCACAGCCCCGTATCCCAGGTTTCGCATTGTTCCGTCCCGCGCTGCGAGCACATCCACGGGAAGCGCGCGCCGTCGAGGTTTTGCTTTTTGGCAAGCGCGCGTGCGTCATCCAAACGGTCGGCGCGGTATAAAAGCAGATTTTTCGCCGCCTGCGGGCGCGTCCACTGGAAGAATGGCAGGAGAAAAATCTCAGTATCCCAGAAGGTGTTCCCCTTGTAGCGTCCGTGAGTGAGCCCCCGCGCTCCGATGGAGACCGTGCGGTTCTCCGCCGCGTTGTTGCACAGCATTTGAAACACGTTGTAGCGCAGCGCGCCCTGAAGTTCCGGGTCGTCGGATTCGACCTCGATATCACAGTCGTCCCACAGCGCGCGCCAGGCTTCGACGTTCGCTTCCCACGGGTCCTCCGCCTCGGCATTGGGCGCTTCGCCGTGTACCAGGACGCGCACGCGTTTTTCTATTGTCCACGTTTCACCTTGGGTCAACGCCGCAGTCAGGGTGGTGCATCCCGCCAATTTTTCCAGCGTATCCCGGCGGTTGGCATCGCGGTCGTCCGATACGGTCCACAGGATTTGCACCGGCGTGCCTTCCGCCAGCGTATGCAGATGCATGGCGTTTTCGGTCAGGCTGACGGCTTTCAGAAGCCGCACATATTCGGTGGCGGTGATGGTCTGGTCGTCGTGGATGGGAAGGTTCTTGACTTCCGTGCTCGAAACGGCTTCTATGGTAAATGCTCCGGCCTGTTTTGCGGAAATCGTCAGGCGCTGGAGTATCAGCTGGCTGTCCGCCATGCTGACCGCGCGCCTCATACAGAACGTAGCGCGCTCCGTTTCCCAGCACTGCGTGAGCACCCCAGTGCGCATATCCAGCCTCTGGGTGACGATCTGCGGTTCCTCGCCCAGCGGGCGCAGGGTCAGGGCATCGGGCAATTGCACCATATCGGTGATGCCGGGCTTGATCTCGCTGAACAGCCCCGCCCGGAATACGCCGTGCGCCTGCGGAGAGCGTTTCCCCTCCCATGCGCCGAAGCCGCGCACGCCCAGCGTGCCGTTTCCGATAAAAAAGACTGCTTCGCTGAAGTCGTCAACGGGCGACACGCGCCCGATGATCCATGGATCGATCGAAACATGTTTCACTGCGCGGCCCCCTTCCGGTACACGGGAATCCGCTCAAGCGGGCAGGTAACCCGCAGTTCGCAGGGGCCCTCGGCGGTTTCGCCGGTGAAATACTCCGTCCAGCTTCCAGCCGGCAGGTATACGGTGCGCGTGTCCTCATGCTCATGCGTAAGCGGGGCGACCAGCAAGTCGCGGCCAAGCATATACTGGTCGTTCACTGTCCACGCATGCGGATCGTCCGGATAATCCAGGCACAGGTGCGCCATCATGGGCCTGCCGGTCTCCACGGCGTGTTGCGCTTCCGCCCACAGGTAAGGGCGCAGGGTTTCGTGCAGTTTGGCAAAGTCGCGGGCGATTGTCAGCACCCGCTCGTCCGAAAGCTTTTCCGCCAGGTTCCACGGGCTGCGGTCATTGTTGTACGCTTCGCCGAGTCCCGCTTCAAACTGGCCGTTCCGGGGTTCCGCGTGCCATTGCATCACCGGGCAGAAACAGCCCATGGCGGTGGAACGCAGATAGAGTTCGGCGTCGGGAATCGGGCCCGCGAAGCCGCCGATATCGAAGCTCCAGAACAGCACCCCGGATAATCCCGCCGACAGCGCGGCGTTCAGGCAGGCGCGGTACTCGCTCCATTCGCTTTTCTGGTCGCCCGCCCAGTGGATGGGCCTAGCCTGCTCTCCGGCGCTGTCGGCGCGGCTGAACGTGACGCCGCTGACGCCGTTTTCCTGCATGAAGGCGTGATACGCGCCGACATACAGACCGGGATACCGGTTGCGCGAGGCAAGTCCGCTGGTGCCGTCGTACAGCTTTGCCGATTTTTCAAACAGAAACTCGCCGCCGTCTGTTTTGAAGCCTTCCACGCCCATATCCAACAGCGGTTTGCGCTTGTCAAACCACCAGCGCGCCGCTTCCGGATTGGTAAAATCGGGCAGATAGCTTTCCCGGAACCAACGTTCGGTGATGCGGTAAGGCGTGCCGTCGGCGCTTCGCACCAGATAGCCGTTTTCTTCCGCTTCGCGCCTGTCATTGGTTAGATACTCGCCGGGTTCGCCGTCCCGTTCCATTTTGACCACGGGAATCTGCCAGAGCACCATGTGCAGCCCTGCGTCGCGTACGCGCTTGACCATGGCCGCGGGGTTTTTCCAATTTGTATCGTGAAAGCGGTAAAAGGTTCTTTCGTCGCTCCACTGCTCCAGCACCATCACGTCCGCCGGATATCCGTAGCGCTTCAGCGCCGCAAGCTGTGCGTCGACCTCCGCGTCGTTCTTCCAGCCGTTGGCGCTGATCCATACGCCAAACGCCCATTCGGGCGGCAATACGGGCTTACCGGTGCGGGCAATATACTGCCGGAGTACTTCCATAGGCTTGCCGAAATACAGCTCGTCCCGGCAGAGACATTCGCCTTCGGTCTCCTGCTCGATCTCGGTTTCGGTTCCAAACCGCATTCCCGCGGGGATGCTGCCGTCCCGGTACCAGCCGAAGTCCCGGTCCGTAAGGAAAAACGGAACCGGAAGATAGGTGTGCCCGCCCTGGAACGTAAACTTCTCCTCCACGAGGCCGTTGACCTCGCGGCCGTTCAGCTCCACCGTATCGAATCGCTCGCCCGCGCCGAACACATGCCCGTATGTTATCCGCATGCGCATAGAGGCTTTGGTCACGCGTCCTGCGGCGTTCCGGCGGAAGGTAAACCCGGTACAGGCGCCGATTTGATCGCTTAAGCGGTTAAGTTCCCAAATAGAGCGACCGCCAACCGTCAGTATAAATCCGTTCGGCAGCGTAATGTTTGTCTGATCGCAGGGTTCTCCGGCCGCGGGCCGCTGCCAAAGTTCCATCGTCAGGCTGTCGCCGCCGGTAATCGCCAGGGAAACGTCTTTGCAAAGCGCCACAACCAGCGTTTCGCCGTCGCGGTACAATCCCAGCGGCGTTTCCACCGTTTTCAGCGTGCTGACTTCAAAGGAGAACCAGGGGGTTTGTTCGCTCGGGGTGGCAATCCGGTATTCCACAGTCTGCGCGCGGGAAAACGCTCCAAGCGCAAAAGAATAAAAGCATTCGTCTTCCCGGATACCTGCAATTCTTTGCTCCGTACCGCCGGTTTTCAGCGTCAGCTCGGGCGTTTCGTCGGTATCATCCATCCGGCAGCGGACGGAAACCGCCTCGCCGACCAGCGGCGTTTCAGGGGTTCTGCAAAATCCGCTGTGCACGAACGCGACCGGTTCTTCCCCAAGGTGTTTAATCATGTGCGGCGTCCTCTTTCGTGATGCAATGTTTCGGTCGGTTTCCAACCGTTAAATCTGTGCGACCGATTCCCTCTCCTCCAGGCGGATAGGCAAAATGCGTTCCTGTTTCTCCGTACGTCCCGCCATCGCGTCGAGGATGATCTGTACGGCGTTGGTCCCTTTGGCGGCAATGTCCTGGTGTACGGTCGTCAGGGACGGATCGGTCATGCAGGCAAGGTCGAGATCGTCAAAACCGACGATGGACATGTCTTTGGGCACCGATTTTCCCAGCTTGCGCAATCCCTTAATCAGCCCCATACCCAGGATATCCGCCGTGGTGAACGCGGCGGTTTCACGGCTGCCGCGCTTCCTCATCTCCTCAGCCACGGACTGTGCGAAATCAAACGATACGGTACCCAGGTACAGGCGCTTTTCATCCATCGCGAGTCCGGCTTCGTTCAGTGCGTCCATATAGCCCAGAAAACGCTTCTGCGTAACGCCCTGCTCGCTGACCGAACCGGACACAAACGCTATCTCCCGGTGCCCGTGCGCGATTAAATACCGCGTGGCCAGCAGGCCGCCCTGCCGATCGTCGATGCCGATGGTGTGAAATAGCGGGTCCTTGATATAGGTGTCCACCAGTACCACGGGCACGGACAGCTGGTGCAACTCCGTGATGTTGCGATCGGGATAGGACCCGACAATAATGATTCCGTCCACGCTGCGGTTGCGGGCGATCTGCGAATAGTTCTGGTCGGGATCGGGCCCCGACAGCAGCAGATGGTAGCCGTTGCGCCGCGCCGTATACTCGATGGCGGACAGCAGCTCGCCGTAAAACGGATTGGCGAACATGAATTCCTTGCCCGGCTCCGTTTGCGGGATCACCACGCCGATCAAATTGGTCTTCTGGCTGGTCAGACTGCGGGCGTTTAAATTGGGGACATAATTGAGTTTCCGTACCGCCTGCCATATCCGTTCCGTGGTTTCCGCGCTGATGGTCTGTGAAGGCTTGCGGTTGAGCACATAGCTGACCGTTGTAGTGGAAACGCCGGCCTCTCTGGCTACATCTTTGATGCTGACGCGCTTCAAACCTATGCCTCCCCCGCAAGAACTGTTAACTTAACCGTTTAAGTAGCTAAAGTATACATGGGTCGACAGGCATTGTCAACCCCCTAATGAAAAATATTCATCACCTTCTGAACAAAGCTAGTATTCCCTATTGTGCGGCCTGAAGGTTAGGGCCCCTTCGTTCAAAAGGCGTTGTTTCATTTCCTGTTCCTAATATCATTTAAACGATAACGGTAGATTTGTTTGCTGGAATGGGAAAACACCTGCCCGGGATGGCTGTCAATAGGCGATTTGCTCATCAGCGAACAGTCAGGTACATTCTAACCGGTCTGATATCGATTCCGTGAATCTCTTCGAGGATTGGCGGCAGCGTTTCCAGCATCCATCGCACACCGCATGCGCCTGCCGGTTTCCTTTTCCGCATACGGATCATTCAAGCGATGTGGCTATCTTGATCTCTTCCAGATCAAATACCATGATTTCGCCCGCGATCTTCATCCATACGTCCGCAACGTAGTTCTCGTGCAGCGGATGGCGATTGTATTCCCGGTACGCCTTTTCGCAAGCAAATTCCATCGACACCAGGTAATCAAAGCCGGTATCAGGATTGATTTGCCTGTATATCGCGAAATTCTCAACGCCCGGTATCGACGGAAGGATCTCCGCTGTTCTCCCGAGGAAATCTTGAATTTCATCGCTTTCAGCGCCGGCTTTCGGCCTCACGGCAAAAGCATGTTTGATTTTTGTGCGCATCGATCCATCGGCCTCCAGATATCCGATATCCCTCATCTCCCGCATCGGGAAAGAAGGACACGTCTGATTCTTCACGATTATATCGCAGCGAACATGAAAATACTTTGAATCTCATGACTTCACGATATGTTTTCATAACCGCTTTGCAAGGGACGCATGTCATGAAAAGCCAACTAGTTGTCATCAGCGTATCTATATCTGTCGGAACCGCCAAGATAAAATAGAACTATCAACTGAAAGGAAATTTTGAATATGCTTAGCGTGACGAATGTAACGTGCGAACATAAAACCAACCCTATCGGCATCGGCGAAAGGCGTCCCCGGATCAGCTGGATGATTGCATCAGACCGCCGGGCCACCCTGCAAAAAGCATACCAAATCTAGGTTTCCCAAGAGCCGGAGTATGCGGACGTTTTGTGGGATACCGGGAAGGTCGACTCGGACCAATCCGTCCATATCGAATACGACGGCCCGGCGCTTCGATCGGCAACCCGCTACTATTACCGGGTTCGGGTTTGGGACGAGGACCGCAAATCCGAATGGAGCGAACGCGCATTCTTGGAAACGGGACTGCTGGACCCAAGCGACTGGTCCGCGGATTGGATCACGCCGAGTTGGCATATCGACCCGTTGACCGTGTACCCGTGTCCTATAATGCGAAAGACGTTCACAGCCAATCAAGAAATCAAAAAAGCGACCGTGTATGTGACCGGCGCGGGTTTGTACGAACTGCGGCTAAACGGGCGCAAGGTCGGCCGTGATATGCTGACGCCCGGATGGACCAGCTACCATAAGCGCATACAGTATCAAACCTATGACATAACCGACGATATTCTGCGCGGCAAAAACGCGGTCGGCGTCGTCCTTGGCGAAGGCTGGTACAAAGGCAACATGACCTGGTTTGACAGACGGAACAACTACGGCGAAACCGTGTCGGCTCTGGTTCAAATTCACATACAATATAAAGACGGCACCGGTGATACGGTCGTCTCCGACGATAGCTGGACGGCGGCGGACGGCCCTATTCTGTTTTCGGAAATCTATCACGGCGAAGTCTACGATGCACGGCTGGAAAAAACGGGATGGGATATGCCGGATTTCGACGATACTGGCTGGCAAAAAACCGTAACCGCCCCAATGGGTTATCATGCCCTCGTCGCGCAGGAAAGCGCGCCGGTTCGTGTGATGGAGGAAATCAAGCCGGTTCGTATCCTCCAAACGCCCGCGGGCGAGACCGTCGTCGATATGGGGCAGAATATGGCGGGTATGGTGCGGTTCAGAATCAAGGGAAACCGGGGCGATACAATCAAACTCCGGCATTTTGAGGTGCTCGGCGACGACGGTAACGTATATCTGGAAAATCTCGTTGCCGCCAAACAGAAAGTTGAGTACACGCTCAGCGGAGACGATGCGGGAACATTCGCCCCCCACTTCACCTACCAGGGATTCCGCTACCTTTGGCTGGAAGCATACCCAGAACCGGAGCTCGATGATTTCACGGGGCTCGTGCTGTATTCGGATATCCAGACCACCGGATACTTTACCTGCTCCAACGAAATGATCAACCGGCTTCAGCAGAATATCCTGTGGAGCCAGAAAAGCAATTTTATCGACGTCCCAACGGACTGCCCCCAGAGAAGCGAACGCCTCGGGTGGACCGGCGACGTGCAGATCTTCGCCTCGACGGCCGCGTACAATATGGACTGTGATTCGTTTTTCAGCAAATGGCTGTATGACCTGAGCGCGGACCAGAAAGACGACGGGCTGGTGCCGTGGGTCGTCCCCGACATTATCACGGAAGACGAATACCCCAAAGCATGGCTTGAGGGAACGGGCGATACGATTCCTACCAGCGCGGGCTGGGGGGACGCCGCAGTGATCGTTCCCTGGACGCTTTATCAGGTTTACGGGGATATTCGGATACTCAAACGGCAATATAACAGCATGAAGGCATGGGTGGAATACATTTGGCAGCAGGGGGATCATGAATACCTCTGGAATACCGGATTTCATTTCGGGGATTGGGCGGCGCTGGACACCAACCCCCAAAACCGCTTCGGTGCAACGTCCGCAGACTTCATTGCGACGGCGTATTACGCCTACTCGACAAAGCTGCTTATGAAAACCGCAAAGCTTCTCGGCTATGAAGAGGATGCTCACGCATATCAACAACTATACGCAAAGATCGTGGATGCATTCCGGAAAGAATTCATCACCCCTGCCGGGCGGCTATCCGACCAGACCCAGACCGCGCATGCGGTCGCGCTTCTTTTTGACCTGGTTGAAAAGAAAGACCAGCAGAAAACAGTCGACCGTCTGGCGGCGATGATGAAAAAGAACGGGTATACGCTATGGGCGGGATTTATCGGCATCCCGTATCTGTGTTTTGCGTTAAGCCGGTACGGGCACGCGGAGACTGCCATGAAGCTATTGCTGCAAACGGAGTGTCCGTCATGGCTTTACCAGATCACCAAGGGCGCCACGACAATATGGGAATACTGGAACAATGACACGTTCAAGGCGTCCTTCAATCACTATGCCTACGGTTCGATCGGCGCGTGGCTGTATGCCGTACCCGGCGGCATTACTATCGACGAGCATGGCCCCGGCTATAAACACAGCGTCATATCCCCCCTGCTCGCGGCTGATTTTGACTATGTCAAAACCGGCATTCAAACCGTATACGGGCCGCTGAAAAGCGAATGGAAGCGCGACGGCGAAAACATTGAAATAGGGATCACCGTGCCGCACAACACGTCGGCGACAGTGCTGCTTTCGGGTGCGGAACCATCGTCAGTCAGCGAAAACGGGGCCGATTTAAGCGAGGATACGGACGGAATCATGCGTATCCGCAAAACCGATCAGGGAACAGAGGTTGAGCTCGGGTCCGGCAGCTATCATTTCCGGTATCCTAAAAGACCGTAAGGCTACGTACACTACAAACAAAGCCCTCATAGAGTTTCTATGAGGGCTTTGTTTGTGAAGTTTACCATCACGACATCAATGGCTGTTTCTGTATTCGCTGGGCGTCATATGCTCGGCGCATTTGAAAAACCGCGCAAAGTATGTTTGGTCGGAAAACCCCAATGCCTTGACGATATCCTTGATTTTCATATCCGTCTGCCGCAGGTATTTTTTGGATACGTAGAGCCGGACTTCCGTGATGTACTCGCTGATGCTTTTGTCAGCCATCTTTTTATACAGCCGGGACAGATAAAACGGATTGAAATGCACATGTTCGGCGATGGCCGCAAGGGAAATGTCCTTATCCAGGTTTTCATTGATGAATTGATTGACCCTGGCCACGATCCCCTGCTCTTCTTCGGCATTCCGTTTGAATTTATACTCAATGATGGTTTGCCCGGCTTTTTTGAAAAACCCCTTCACGTCGTCCCAGGACGTGTACGTGCCGATATCGGTCAGCTTTTTGATATTGATGCTGTGCTCCGCTATCTTCCAGAGTTCCGCGATATTCATATAGGACATGAGCTTTGAGGAAATCATGAAAAAGATCTCAATCCCCACGCTGGAATCCAGCGTTTCAGTGTGCGATATTTCATCGATCATATTATCAATGCATTCCTTGAGGCTCCCGATATCGTTATTTTCAAGGGATACGTCCAGATCGGCGGTTCTGCTTCTGAGTTTTTCCGAAACGGAAACCTGGGATTTATTGAACCCGTCTTCCAGGTATTTGTCGTCGATGAGTATCTCCTTATCAAAGCCGAAGCCGTAATTCATTGCGTTTGCAAGCCGCAGATAGCAGGCCCTCAAATCCTTCCATTGGAACGAGTTCCGTGACAACGCGAAGGATACGGGGGTGTTGAACAATTCCCTGCAGATGGACTGTATGCGCTCCAGCGTTCCCAGAACGAATATATACATTTTGTTCCATACATCCTCGGCGGTATCTCCTCCATTGGGCTGCAGGAAAAAAATGATTTCGTACGGTTTGTGAATAACCGAGGTGATCCGTATATGATTGCTGAAATTATCGTTAATCACTTCCCGTATCATATAGATGGGATTTTGTTTCTGTTCGTTTTTTTTATCCGGATCCTTTCTGGCGATCAGTATCATCACCCGTTCCCCCGCATCCAGACCCACGTCCAGATAGGAAAACCGCTCGCTGAGATCATCGGGCGTATAATCACAGTCGTTGATCAGATTGTTGAAAAAATCGTGCCGTATTTGGGGCAGCGCGTTGATCAGCTGTTGATTGACGCGCTGGAGTATTGTTTCGTCCCGCTTCTCCCGGTCCAGCAAATCGATCGTTTTTCTCACGGTGCTGATTACCACGTCGTCCCTGCTGGTCTTGAGAAGATAATCGACCGCGTTGCTCTTGAGGGCATGGCGCACATAATTGAAATTATCATGCGCCGTATGGTAAATCACTTTGCAGTTCGGCCATTTTCTGAGGATTTTCGTATGCAGTTCTATTCCGCTGATGTCCGGCATCTGGACGTCTAAAATGATAATATCGATCCGAATCCGGTCCAGAAGCTGCAAAACGTCGTTGCCGCAGTATGCCGTGTATACGTCGATCTCCGGGATCTCCTCCCGGATGACCAAAGTCAGTCCATCGGCAATATATGGTTCGTCGTCCACAATCAGCGCGTTGTACATGCCTTATCCTCCGTACCGAATCTTTATGGATACCCGCAATCCGCCCAGGTTTTCACTCTTTGCGATCGAGATCCCGCATTCGTTTCCGTATTTCAGTTTGAGCCTTTTATGGACGTTCACGATACCGGAACTGTTCTCGCTGAATTGATAGAGATCAAGCTTCTCCCGCAGTTTGTCCATGTCATCAGTCGTCATCCCTTTCCCGTTATCCTCCACGGTGATGATGATGAATTCCGGCGGCATGTCGATATCGATCCGGATCTCGCCGTTTTGCACTTTGGTCAGCCCGTATTCAAACGCGTTTTCGACGATCGGCTGCAGGATCAGGTAGGGAACACGGACGTTTTTGATCTTGCTCTTGTCGTAATTCAGGTGCATTTTGATCCGATTTTTATAATGTATCGCCTGGATGCGCATAAAGTTCTCACAATGCTCGATTTCCTCTTTCAGGTCGATCTCGCTGGAAGAACTGCAATTGATGTATTGATAATAATTGCCCAGAAGATAGACGAATTCTGCAATGTTTTCAGTATCGTCTATCTTTGCCATCCGGTAGATGATATTGAAACTGTTGTACAGAAAATGCGGGTTGATCTGGTACTGGAGCTGCTTCAACACCGCGTTTTTACGCCGTATCTTCTCTTCGAAAACATCATGGATCAGTGATTTAAGTTTGACGACCATATTGTTGAATTGTGAATACAGATAGCTGAATTCATTGCCGGATTTCTCCACGATGGAAACGTCCATGCTCCCCGTTTCCAGTACCTTAAACGCATGGAGCAGCCTGTCCAGCGGCACCTTGAACATATTGAAGATCCAATACGATATGGCAAGCATTGCAAGGATCGTGGGTAACAGCACCCAGACGACCATTGTGGTGTATCCGCTGATGGCTTTATACAATATGCCCTGCGGTATGTAATCAATAAAATCCATTTTCAGGTATTCCGAAGACACCTTGAAGATCATGTATTTTTCATCGCCGACCTTCAGAGTCTTGGGGATGCCGCTCAAGTCGCCTTCGCCGTAGTATGAAAGCAGCCGGGCCGGCACCGCGCCGGTATCGGACGCATCCTGGACGATATTCCATTGGTCGATCGTGTTGTACAACACGACGCCGCCGTTGGAATCTCCGGAGATATTGGTCAGGTAGGTTTTGATATCCTCAAGGGACAGCTGCACCAGCATATTGTAGGCAACGGGCTTTGTCTCTTCTCCGTACGTGGCGGGATAAACCATACTGATATAAAAATTGCCTTCATATTGGATGACCGGCATGGTTTTGAATGAGTTATATTGGCTCAGTTTGGTAAATTCATCCATGTCGATTGGATTGACGCCCCAGGTACCGGAAATGGATTTGCCGACCATCGGGATATCGATACTGACGTTTTCAATGAATTCGCTTGAGCTCTGCAGCAGGGAAAATTTCTTTACGATGTCGAGCATAGCTTTTTGCTGCGTGTAAATGCTCATTCCGTCCGCGGCCTTGCTCAGCATCTGAATATCGGGATCGTTGACATACTCTTTGAGTATTTCCATGATTCTAACGATCTCGTCTTCCAGTCTCTCGGAAAAATACCCGAGTTTTGATATTTCCGCGTCCTCCAGACCCGCTTTGATCCGATTGGTCGAAACGGTGCTGGAGATGATTATGATAGACGAAAAAACAACCATAAGCAGTATCAAAGCAAGAGAAATTTTGAAATAAATCGAGATACTGACAGTTCTTTTTTTCATCCAAATCACCCGCGGCATAGGCTAGGGCCGCTTTTCTTTCACCTGTCCAAATCCGGATTCTCTGCAAAATGCTTCAGCATGACCAGGGGCTCCGTTGGCGAGCTGTTTTCAATCACAACGCCCTCCCTGGCGGCGCCGTCGGTCACAAAATACTCATCGTATGTAAGCTGTCCGTAGCGGATGGATGCAGGACATTCGAGCCTGTTCCAACCGATGGCGCCATATCCCTGTAATACGATTATACCATACGCGGCCGCGTCGGTTATTGTGATCCTCTGCCCGGGGAAAACAGTCAGGCGCTTTGCGCTGACCCGATCATACCGGCAGCATACTGACTTCCCCCTGCATTATTCTTTTCCCACATTTCCTTCCAGATACGCGATATCTTCCGCCGATAATTTCAGCTCAATATCCTTGAGCAGCTCTTTCATTTGCAGATTGTTTTCAAAGCCCGCCGTCGGAACGGTTACAAACGGCTGATTGATGAGATAGGCAAGAACGAGGCCGGGGATCGACACGCCAAGCCGGGACGCCAATTCTTTGAGCCTCTGGTTTCGCAATCGATTGGTTGGATTGTCGTATTTGATCAGCAGATCTTCCGGCGGCTTGTGGGCGGCGCTTTCGTCAATCAATGAAAAATAGCCGTTTGCCTGGGCCGAGAATGGCACCGCCGCGATGGACGTCGCATGATGATAGTCAAAAAGCTCGTTGTCCATAGCCACCATATTGGGATCGTACAGCGCTTCCCGGTTGGGCTTGGCCAGGCTCCACATCATCTGATCCGCGATAAATCCAGTAAACCCGTGAGCGGCGGCATATTCGTTGGCGGCTTTGATCCTTGCAGCCCGCCAGTTTGAGCAGGCGTAAAACCGGATCTTTCCCTCCCGGACAAAGGTTTCCATACTTTCGATGATTTCTTCGACGCTTTTGTTCGGATCGTCCCTGTGCAGCCAGTACAGATCGATATGATCGGCGTCCAGATTGCCGAGGCTTTCCTCCAAATCCGCTCTGATTTCACCCCGTGACAGCCGCTGCGTATTCATCGTATCCAAATTGGGATGCGCACCTTTTGTGGTCAGGACGATGCCGTTTCTGTTGTTCCGCAGTTTCATCCACCGGCCCAGCACTCCCTCGCTGGCGCTCTTTCCCGCGGGAAGCCACTTGCCGTACACGTTTGCCGTGTCGATAAAATTACCGCCGAGCTCCCGGAAACCGTCCAGCATGTCCATCGCTTTGGTTTCGTCAATCTCCGCCCCGAAATGCGCGCCTCCCAGGCAGACTGCCGATACCGCAAGATCGCTGAACGGTATGTTCCTGTATTGCATCGTATCCTCCCCGTCAGGCTTTATCGCCTGCATCTATCGCTGCGGCCGCCAAAGTTTCTCTTCGCTTGGTCAGTCCATACAGTACAACAAGTAAAATAACGCTCACGGCGCTCACAACGCTGTATCCGGCAAAACTGCCTTCAAAATCCTTGATCGCGGTAAGCGCGATAAAAAACATCAGAAAGCCGGACGTCAGCGCGATCTTGTGCCTGTCCGTCCAGCCATAGCCCTTTTGCGACCACTGGAGAAGCAGGATAAAGCAGATGATATCAGCAAGCAGCAAAGCGGTAAACAGCACAACCAGAGACGGTTTCGGCCCTTCGTAGAATGTGCCAAGGAATATGACGGTCATATTGATCAGACCCAGAATGAAAAAGACTATGGGGTGCGCCGTGCGCCTCCCTGTTTTTCGATAAGGCTTTGACGGAATCTTATACGCGGCGAAAACAAACAGGAACATGGTCAGAACGCCCAGAACGTACAGCGGTACCGAAGGGATTCCCGCAGTCATGTAAAATCCCGCCGGAATCCACAGTGCCAGTCCAACGCCGCAGATTGCAAGCATGGGATTTGACAGCCACCGTTTGTTTTGTCTCTTTGGGAAGATCGCTTCGGTCAGCAGCACGCTGGATACGATACTGATCGTGATATGGAAATGAACGAGCATCAATCCGTAAGTCCAGTTGACGCCGCCCCAGAAATTGTATAAACCGATCGCACCCAGTTCGGACCAATTGGAATTGATAATGGAGCGGATCACCACGATTTCCTCAAACAGTCCAAACGCGATACCCATCAATACAAGGCTTGTTTTTCCTTTCCCCCATATCACGGTAAGCTCCCTGCATACAAGCGCGCCAAGCCCGTACGGCAAGGCCGTGAGCAGAAAGTTAAAAGGATCGGCAAACTGCAGCGGCGCTTGATGGCCGGATACCAATTCGCCCAATAATGGACCCATAAACAGGAGCACCAATCCGGGCGCGATTCTTTTGATCACACTATCCTTCTTCATTTGCTTGTTTCCTCCCATTTATTGACGGCAATCAGCACCGTTCCAAACAGTATGAAAGCGAAGATAAAGACGATCAGGCTGAATTCCGGGTTCTCCTCAGCCGACGTATCCGTGCCTCCAGCCGCCGGTTCAGCCTCCGGCTCCGCGATATCGGCGGCGGACGTAAAAGGCTTTGTCGCCTCCTTGATTTCTACGGGTATCGCCAAGTCCGCGGCGCAGAGCACCATGGTGTTGTATTCGGTGATCGACCAGCCCGGCCAGGTTTTGTAGCCGGACAACTGCGTTTTGTTCGGGCTGAAATCCATGTTCGTAAACGCCGCACCGATTTCCGTTCCATCCAAAGGGCTAAAATTCTCACCCTTGCTGTTGATTGCGGTCCAGGGGATAAAGGCTTCCACGGTATACCCTGCTGCGTCGCGCTCTCCGGCAGCCTGAACGCCGGAGCTCTCGGGCGCTCCCATGTACATAAAGTGCTCGTACCAGGCCGCCGGTCCATCGTTTTCTGTATTGCTTGCGGGTACAAAGCTGAAAAAATACGCGTCTGAAATCAGGTCCCCCGCTTTGTTCGTGGGATTGAGCCCGAGCTGTATTCCGTCGGTTACATTCAGCGCGCTTCCCGCCCTGACGGACGGGGCGACGGTATCATCCTGCACCTGCGCCCCGATATAAAGGCCGGTCTTGTCCCATAACAGATAAAAAAGCATCTCGACGTCAGAGCCGTCGCCCCCGAAGTTCTCCGCCGCGGTATCCTTGTCAAGCACATATTCCACCGCGTCGTCCCACTCGCCGGAAGACAGGGTCCCGTCGATTACAGGAGCATGCGCCGTTTTGACCACAAGAATTTTTGTTTCCTCTCCGTCGGCGAGACCGGATACCGCGAACAGGGCAATGAAGCAGACCATCGTCAAACCCACCAAGAAATTTTTCATAGCGTCCTCCTTTACATTTTGACCTCGATCATTTTGTAAATATCCAAACACGGGACTGTGAACGCGGCAAACTCGCCGTCGATGACAGCATCGAGCACATCGCCGGTCTCTATATCCCGTACACGGGCCGGCCGCTTGCCGCCCGTATTGAGTTTAATCCGGATATCTGCCACCGGGATCGGCGGCAATTGTTCCTGGGCGTTCAAAATGTGCAGGATATGCCGGTCGCTGTCCGCCTGATAATCGTTGATGATTTCAACGGGTTTGGGGGCCGTAGATTCAAACGCGAGGGGGTTTTTAGCAAGCATTATGATCAGCCGGTAAAAGAGTTCTTTGTGGGGCTCGCTTCCATTGACCTCAAAGCCTGCCGAGGTCCAGATCACGGCGCCCCTGCCGTGTTTCTTATAGACAATGGCGGGTTCCTCGGTATCCTTGCCCGGAGGATTGGAATGAATCGACGCAAACATCCTATCCTTTGGATCGGTGTATGGCAGCGTGATGGTACCGAGCACCTCTTCGGGCGCGATGCCATCCCGCTCCACAAGCGACTGGTGGGCGTCCACCATCAAGGGACTGCCGAGATTCACCCCGGAAAATACGCTTTCCCCGGCTTTTGCCGGTACGACATAGGTCACGCTCTCCCTGGTTTTTCCGTTCAGTTTGATGCCAAAGCGCGCGGTCAGTTCCGGCAGCCTCGAACCGCTGATATACAGCGACCCGCCGTCGCGGACATACTTTTGCAGCGCTTCCTGCTCGCTCCCGCTCATGACATTGATATCAGGGAGGAAAACGACCTGGTATTGGCGGATCGTATCCAGGGCGTTTCTGGTGAGCACGCCGAACGGCACGTTTTTCTCCTTGAACACCTTCGTCGCACCGTGGAGGCCGTCCAGATGCGGCTTAATGCCGGGCTTATAGAACGCGCTCAAATTGGTCAGATCGGTATCGTCTTCCTTGAAATCGGATTCCATACTCAGGTACATGCCGACGTCCGCCCGCATCACGCCGCCCGCATAGGGCTCGCAGCGCTCCATTCTGCCGAATATTTCGCCCATCAATTCGTACACAAGGGGATTCATCGTTCCTTTGGGGTCGATCGCGTCGATAAACATAAACGCGCCGTTGTGCGCCAGGGAATAAAATGCGTTGAGTTCAAGTTCCGACTTCATCTTTGTCGTCGTATGGTTGGCAAGGTGCGGGCTGCACCGCGAGGTCATAAACTCGAAAGGTTTGTTCGGCGTGATGCTGTCAAAGAATTTGCAGGTGAGCGACTGCTCGATCGGCTCTCCGTATATATCCCCGCCGATATAATCGTTGGCCCTGATCGTATCCATCGAGCAGCCCATTCGCCAGTCGATCAGCCGGAAGGGCGAACTGTTATGCTCGACGGTCAATTCCGGATTGTATTTTTTTACGCAGTCGTAGGCGAACTGTGCGAAATCCGCTCCCCATGCTTTGCGTATCCGCTGGTACTCCACCCAATCGGGATCGTTCCAGTCGATCCTGGTCGGTATTTCCTTTCCACCCGTTTCCCGCCTGTACCGTTCGCGGCAGCTGTCGCAGTAGCACATGCCGATGGAACCGGCCATGTCAAAGAAAACGCCTTCCGCCTTGTATCCGGTGCAGATCTCCCGTACCTGCTCGTCCACAAACTGCCTGTAGCCGATCGAATTCGGACAGCAGCCCCCAAACCGGACGCCTTCGTCCCGCGGACTGCGGCCGTTTTGGTCGGCATTGCGCCACTCCGGATGGTTGTCATACGCCCAATTGTTGACCAGAAGGCTCATATACAGGATCACATCCATGCCCTGGGCATGGCACAGCTCAATCAACCGCCCCATCTTGTCGCCATGCATCTGCTTGTGAACGTATCCGCTCTTTGTCGGCCAGTAGCAATAGCCCAGGTGGGACGTCATATAGAGCATGACGGATTTTACATGGGCTGTTTTCAGCAGCTCTGCATAGACCTCCGGGTCAAATTCGGAAAGGAACTCCGGGTTCCAGTCCTCAATATGCATATCGACCAGATTCCTGCGGTAACTCGTTTCAAACCACCTGTTCATTGCGCGCCTCCTCAGATATTCAGCTTGGGATTTGGGATATAGGTTTTGATTTCAGGCAATTCCCGGAGCGATCTGCCAATGACGTCTTCGTAATCCAGATCCGCAATGGGCAGATCGATCCTGCTATGATCCAGAGCGCTTAAATACACCGCTTCCAGCATTTCGTATCCGCGGTAGCTGATCTCAAGATTGCTGGGGTGGATCTTTGTGTCGTCGTCCATCCACTCCGCAAAATCTCTGGTATACATCGCCTGCATATCGTCCATATACTCGACCCAGGGGCGGTACTGCCCGTGAAGCAATTCCCCGCCGGAGCTTTTGGTCACGGCCTGCCAGGCGCCGTTTGCCTCCGCCCATACAAACCCGTGCGTTCCATAGACCGTCAGCCGGTCGTCCAGCCAGAACTCGTCGTCGGTAAGGTTCTGCTCCGACAGATACCCGCATTCAAAGTACAATCGCACATCGTTATCCAAAAGAATGACGGCGCTTCCGAAATCCGCCGACGGGTGGCTGCTCGTCAGCTTGTATCGTCCATGCACATGGCCCGTAATCCATTTGCCGGCGGGTCCGCCCGCGGCCCAGAGCGCATAATCCAAATAATGCGTACCGAGCTCAGCCATCCACGCGCGGGCGTTGACGTGGATCTTGCCGATCTGCCCGATATCACCGGAATCAATGATCGCTTTGAGCTTCTGCATGGACGGGATATATTTGTGCTGGTGGCATACCGTGGCCTTGACGCCGTTCTGCCGACACAGATCGGCGATCGCTCTGGCTTCCTTCAGGGATGTGGCCATGGGCTTTTCCATCAGGATACCCTTGACTCCGTACTTGACGCCAAGTTCCACCATTTTGAGCCTGGTATGGGGCGGCATGACAAAGCACAAGATATCCGGTTTGGTTTCCGCCAGCATTTTCTCCGCATCGGTGTACAAAGGCGCTTTGATATGGTAGTCCGCGGCGGCGGCGTTGCGCTTCGATTCGTCCAGGTCGCAAAGCCCGACATACTCAAAACGCTTCTCGTTTGCCAGGAATCCTTTGATATGGATTTTGCCGCGGTCGCCGCAGCCTATCTGCGCGATCGTATATCTTTTCATTTTTCACACATTCCTTTTATTCCCACGGGTGAAGTATCACTTTCCCCGTCTTTCCGTTCATAAACAGTGCAAACGCCTCGGCCGCCTGCCGCATGGGAACTTTGTGCGTTACCAGCCTGTCCGCCTCGAGGCCATTATGATAATCGGCCAGGATGCCGCCGATATCGGACGGCGCATAATAAAAAGCGCCCGTCAATTTGATTTCTTTGTGGATGATATGTTCGGACGGTACGATAGTCAGGCTTTTATAATTCTCCCCGGCAAAGCAAACCGTGCCGAAACATCTCACAAGCGAAAGCGCGGAAAGCTCCGCATCTGGGTGCCCCGAGCATTCGAAGATGTATTCCGGCCCGATCCCATCCGTCTCTTCCAGCACAATACGCTGGATATCGTCCCTGGACGGATCCAGTATTATATCGGCTCCGATATTCGTTTGTGCGAGTTCCCGCCTGTACTTGGAGATATCCGCCGCGATGATGCGGACGCCATTGTATTGCAGATACGCCATGATGCCAAGCCCGATCGGACCGGCACCGATCACATAGGCCGTCGCGCCCTTGCGCACGTCGCTGCCGAGCATCGCCCGGTAAGCGACCCCCAGCGTATCGCCGTAGATCAATACAGCCGAATCGAAGGGCAAATCGTGGTCGATCTTGACGCAATTGGTGTCCCGGCAGGCCGTATACTGCGCATGCCCGCTGTTGGCGACGCCCTGGATGTTGCGGCAAAACTGGGTCACCCCCAGTTTGCAGTAGTGGCATTCCCCGCAGCCGTACAGGGCATAGAGACCGACACGATCTCCCTTTTGCAGAATTTTCGATTGTCCCGGGTCTTCGACGACGCCCACCGCCTCGTGGCCGGAAAGCATATCGATGGACTGGTTCATGAAATACGCCGGTTTTTCACTGCCGCATATGGCAGAGGCATATATCTTGACCAAAACTTCGTTTCCATGAAGCGCCGGAATTTCCGTCTCCCGCACCTCGCTTTTGCCATTGCCCAGCAAATGCAGGGCCAGCATTTCCTTTTTCATCCTTTCACGCTTCCGATCACCATGCCCTTGACGAAATACCTTTGCAGAAACGGGTAGACTGCAAGGATGGGAAGCGCGCCGATGAAAATCTGCGCGGTGATCAGCGTTCTCTGGGAAAGCTGCATGGTCTTGGCAAGTTCCTGTACGCTCTTGCCCAATATCGAGGACAGGTCGTTTTTGATAATGACCGTCCGCATGTATGTCTGCAGCGGGTAATTGTCGATATGATTCATAAACAGCATGCCGTCAAACCAGCTGTTCCAATTAAATACCGATACAAACAGCACCAGCGTCGCCAGCGCGGTCATGGATACCGGCACATAGATTTGCCAGAGTATGCGCCAGTGCCCCGCTCCGTCGATCAGCGCCGCTTCCTCCAATTCCATCGGCACCTGCCGGAAGAAATTCAGCAGCAGCAGGATGTTGAATACCTGGACCGCATACGGCAGGACAAGCGCGAGTATATTGTCGATCAATCCCAGCTGGCTCACCGTCATGTACAGCGGAATCAATCCGCCGGTGAAGAGGACCGACACCATGAAAAACCACACAATCGCCGTCCGGCCCCTGAACTTTGCGTTGCTCTTGGACAAGGGGTAAGCCGCCATGATAACGACAACCATGCTGACCACGATCGATAGAATCGTGCGGAGTATCGTAACGGAAAACGCTTTCCAGAAGCGTGCGTTCGAAAGCACATATTCATAGGCGATGAAGGTCGGCTTCACAGGCCACAGAAGCACTTTACCCGCCATGGCCATCTCCTTGGAGCTCAGCGACACCGCCGCAATATGGATGATGGGCAGCAGGCATGAAAGCGTGGCTATCACCAGGAGTATCATATTGACTACATCAAATGCATTGCTTTTTTTCATGCCGCACCCCTAAAAAATCCTGTAATCCGTATACCGGAAAGCCAGGAAATAAGAAAAGGAAATGATGATACAGGACACGACGGATTTAAACAGGCCTACGGCTGTCGCAAGAGAGTACTGCGCCTGCACGATGCCCAATCGGTAGACAAAGGTATCCAGGATATCGCCGCTGCGGTAGACGACCGGGCTGTATAGATTGAAAACCTGGTCAAAGCCGGCGTTGAGGATATTGCCAAGGCTCAGCACGCCGACGAGTACGATGACCATTCTCATGCCCGGCAGCGTGATATACCGGATCAGATGAAACCGGTTGGCGCCGTCCATCAATGCGGATTCATACAGCTGGGGATCGATATTGGTGATAGACGCCAGGAAGACCACCGTTCCGAATCCGAATTCTTTCCACACATGGGTGATTACCAGCGTGGGAACAAACCAATCGTTGCTGCCCAGAAAGAAGATTGGTTTAACGCCGAACAGTTTGTTCAGCAGCTGATTGACGACGCCCGTCTGGGGGGATAATATATCGATGAATATCCCGCCCAGAACCACCCACGACAGGAAGAAGGGCAGGTATACCGCGGTTTGGATCGATCTCCGCAGCGACTTGTTTCTGACTTCGTTGATCATGATCGCAATAACGATCGGAATGATAAATCCGAAAATGATCTTCAAAAATGATATATACACCGTATTGAACAGCACACGATCAATATCCGGATATTTCAGCAATTTTATAAAATTTTCAAGCCCCACCCACTTCTGGTCTCCAAAGAGCCCTTTGGCCGGTATGAATTTTTCAAAGGCAATCACGATCCCGGCCATGGGAACGTAATTGAATATAGTGACCAGCAGTATCGCAGGCAGGATCATCAGATAAAGAGGCATCTGCCTTTTGTAGTATCGAAGCGTACCATTTTTCGTCATAACAACTCTCCCGTTTAAACCCAAATCCCCGCTGCTATACGGATAAAGCAAGTGACCCGTATGTCCCGCATTCCGCTTATCAAACTATACGGGTCACCTGTATTGTCCGTGCGCTCGTATTCAGGTTTTGCTCCGGTATATCCTCATCGCAATGAACCCTGAAGTCGATTCGAGCTCAGATGTCTTGTTGAGATTACTGCGCCTGTTCGGCGTACCACTCGTTGGCTTCGATGGTGACGTCCGTTCCGCCGACAGCCATGAAATTCTGCACAAAGGTATCAAACGCGCTGATATCGTCTTCTCCCATGATGATCCGTACGAACATCTCGTCGCGCATCGTCTGTTCCGTGGACGCGAACATGCTCATCGTTTCCGTAACGGGGCCCGTGTACATATCCGGCTGCAGCTTTTCATCGTAATGATCCCAGTAGTACCTGAGAACATGTTCCGATCCTTCCGGCCCAAAGATGATGTACCAGGGATAAGCATCCGTCGACTGGCTCTCCACGTAAGGCATGAACAGGTTATAGACGATGCTTTCCGTCTCGTTTTTGAACATCTCCTTGAGCACTGGCGCATCTTCTTCCGAGTAGAACTCGTCTATGGCTGCGTCACGCGCCGTCGGGAAGTCCATCCCCTCCAGCATTTTGCTGGCAACAAGCGCCATATAGAGGTTGCCCATCGATGGATGCGGGTAGGTGACCGGCCTGACGAAGTTGTGGCCGTCCGTGACGTAGTATTCCTTGGTTTCAATATCGGACGCCAGCAAATCGTAGAGATTTGAGACGTTCATCATCTTGATAACCGCTTCCGGATTCTTGCAGTTCTTGCTGATGACAACGCCGTCAATAACGCCTGACGCGGCGGGCATCGACGATTTCCCGGGGATCGGCAGGGCGATCCAATCAGAATTAGGATCCATCGCTTTCCCCGCGGCAAAGCCATAAAGCAGGGGGCTTGCATGGCTTCCGAAGAACATGCCCACTTTCCCGGTGGCAATGTCCTCGGCCAGCTGTGCCGAACCCTTGATGGAGAACTCGGTGTCGATATATCCGTTGACATACAGTTCGTGCAGCTTGGCAAGCGTATTTTTGACTTCCGGCTGAATCAGGCCCTTTTCCAGCGCGCCGTCCTTCTCAAGCCAGATTTTGGGATAGGCGCTGTTGCTGTTGAAATACCCCGCCGCGAGTTCGAGGAACTGCTGACCGCCCAACAGGCCCAAGCCCAGCGTATCTCCGTCCACACCGTTCTGGTCGGGGTCGCCGGTCGCGAACGCTTCGATGATGGCGTCAAGGTCCTCGATCGTCTCCGGCTGCTCAAGGTTCAAATTGTTCAGCCAGTCTCTCCGGATCCAGAGCATGCTCGTGCTGTCAAGCGTATCGCCCTCTCCGACCGTCGGGATTGCGTAATAATCATCGTTGAAGTTAAAGGCCGTCCAGTTCAAATAACGGGTAACGCCGTGCAGCGCTTTGTTTTCATCCGAAGCCCATTCGTCAAACAGATCGCGTACGGGCATCAGCAGTTCGCCTTCCACCATTTGCTTGACGGTCGTCGCGGTAATGTCGGTCAGGAAATCGGGCATCTGCCCGGAGGCGAGCATGATATTGATTTTCTCATTGTATTGCGCCGCATCCACGACCGCGATATACTCGATATCAATATTCAGGACATCTTTCATCAACCGTGTCCATCTGTTGTCCTCAATCGTCTCGCCCGTCCCAAGACCCGCGAGCATTTCCTCTATCGCGGAACTGGACACAAACACAGAGGTCAAAGTGATCGGCTCTTCATATCTGCCGATCAAATCACCGATCTCATCCGTTCCCATTGCGTATGCGCCGGGAAGCCCTATCCCCAGGACGAGTACCATTGCGAGCAGTAAAACGATCAGTCTTTTCAGGTGCATTTGTCTTCCTCCCTTTTTGATTGTATTGGAATACGCCATATGCGTTCATTATAGTAAAACAATTTGTAAAAATCGTTAGTTTATGATGACTATCATTAGGCTTATGTTTACATGTCTATTATGGGCACATTTTATACTTTTAGCACAGATACGGCCGGCCCGGCATGCTGATGATGATCAAAACCGCTTCTACCCGTTATCAAAGTTATTGGTATTCTTGATGAAGAATACCATGCCCGAACCTGTCCATAACAAACAACCGTTATCCGTCTAATCGGCATATTCTATGGCCGTTGTCCGCAACCCTTCCCTATAGCCAAACGCCGTTCCATATAGGAACGGCGTTTGGCTATATCGACGGAGCAAAGCTGCGGACAAGAGCGACGCATGATCTGTTTCCTGGTAAAACCACCGTCAATCCAATTCGATTTTAAACACCACGGGACAGTCACTGACGACATTCCGGGTTTTCAGGGTCAACCCTTCCGGCGTTCGGGACCACACAGGCTTTTCGTCAAATCCCAATACGCTGATATCGCGTATGATGCCATTGAACAGCGGCGACTTCTGCGCGATATTTTCGGCCAGCGAACGGATATACACAAACTCATTTCCCGGATACCGCAGAAAAATCGCGTAAAGTGTGGAGCCCTTCATGGTGAAGCGGATATCCTCCGCGGTGAACACTTTATCCTTTTTATCGGTAAAGTGACCTTCTTCAACGACGGTCGGCCCCTCCTGTGCCACACGCCAGGGTTTTGTGCCGTAAACCGCTTCCCCGTTGATTTTCATCCAGGCTCCGATATCCCGCAGAATGGATTCGTTTTCCATGCCGATCGTACCGTCGGCTTTCGGCCCGATATTCAACAGCAGCGTTCCGTTTTTCGCAACGATATCACAAAGATCGCAAAGCAGCGCCTGCGCGCTTTTGTAGTCGTTTTCCCGTGTGTCGCACCAGCTGTTTTTGCAAACAGCGGTGTCCGACTGCCAGTAAAAATGCCTGACCTGGGAATACTGCCCGCGCTCCACATCCGGTATCGCGCTGCCAAACATGAACGCGTCGTGCTTGTAGGTGATCGCAACCTGCGTTCCCCACTCCGCCGCCCGGTTGTAATAATAAGCGGCAAACTGTTTCAGATAGGGTTTCAATGCGCTGTGCTGAATCCACCAGTCAAAATACATCAGGCTGGGCCGGTAGCGATCAACAATTTCACAGCAGCGCAGCAGCCAGTCCTGCATAAATTCTTCCGACGGGGCGGGCTCGCTGAACAAATCCATGTGCTCGCGTTCCGGCATGGACGGCCAGTAAAAATCCCCGAGCGCGAACTGCCCCTTGATATCGCTGTCGAACTCGCGGCCAAAACCCAGGAAAAACCAATGCTCAATGCGATGCGACGATGCACCCAGGATCAGCCCGCGGTTTTCGGCCGCTGTTTTCAGCTCGCCCAGCACGTCTCGTTTCGGCCCCATTTCGGCAGCGTTCCAATGGCTTAATTCGCTTTGGTACATTTGAAATCCGTCATGATGTTCGGCTACCGGTACTACAAATTTCGCGCCCGCATTATGGATAACCCGCATCCAATGGTCAGCGTCGAACCGGTCGGCTGTGAACAGCGGTATAAAATCCTTATAGCCGAATTCTTTATGCGGGCCATACGTTTTGACATGGTGTTCAAAGGCCTCCGAGCCCTGCATATACATTTTCCGGGGATACCACTCGTCGCCGAACGCCGGCACGCTGTAAACGCCCCAATGGATAAAAATACCGAATTTCGCTTCCCGATACCATGCGGGCACTTCAAACGCGCACAGCGATTCCCAGTCCGCATGGTAGGGCCCCCTGGCGACAATACTTTCAATTTCCTTCAAATATGCTTGACGATCCATAGTAATCCCTTTCGTCGCGTAATCTCAGGCAGAATAGGCTTTCAGCGGCTCATGCACGCTCCCCGCCGCTTGCAATCCAGATGGTATCTCCGGCGCTGTGCGGGTAGCACGTGCCGTCGGCCAGTACCAATTCACCGTCAAAATCGGCGACCGCCTTTGCCCGGATCAGTTGTCCGTCTTTCCACTCCAGATCCAGCACGTACCCTCCCCGCGCACGAAGACCCTTGATTTTGCCTTCCTTCCATTCAGGCGGCAGAGCCGGCAGCAGGCGCACAAAGCCCTCGTGGCTTTGCATCAGCATTTCAGCAATACCGGAAGCCACGCCGATGCTGCCGTCAATCTGAAACGGCGGATGATAATCCAGCAGGTTTGGCAGCGTCGAGCGCTGTAAAAGCAGCTGAACGTTTTCCCCTGCCTTTACGCCGTCCAGCAGCCGTGCCCAGAAATGGATCATCAGCACGCGGCTCCATCCGGTATGCGCGCCGCCGTTGGCAAGCCGGCGTTCCATCGTACGCCGCGCCGCCTTCATAAGTTCCGGGGTGTTTTCATGAATCTGGTTGCCGGGGAACAGCGCGAACAGATGCGAAATATGCCGGTGACCGATCTCCGTTTCCTCAACCGTTTCAAACCACTCGCGCACCAGGCCGGCCTCATCCGTTTGGATTTTCGGCAGCCGGTCACGCAGCGCGCTCCAGTTGCCGGGTTCCCTCTCCAGCGCTTCCTCGGCTCCGATCAAAGCGGTAAACAGCTCGTATAAAAGCTGGCTGTCCATCGCGGCACTCTCCGTCAGAGATCCTTCCTCGCCGTTGGGAAGCCGGTAAATGTTTTCAGGCGAGCTGGACGGGCTCAGCCGCAGCGTGCCGTCCGGCGCTTCAAATAAAACGTCCTCAAAGAAGAGAGCCGCATCCTGCAAAATCGGATAATACTTGCGCAGAAACGCAATGTCCTTCGTATAAAGATACCGTTCCCAAATGTGCAGGCACAGCCACGCCGCGCCAAGCATCCAGAACGTCGCCTGAATATAGTTATCCACCGGCGCACAGTCTCCCCAGATGTCCGTATTGTGATGCGCCATCCATCCGCGCGCGCCGTACATGCGCTGGGCAACGTCCTTCCCGCGCGGGTACATACGCTCCATATGTTTGAACAGCGGCAGGTGTTCCTGGGATAAACCGCAGCTTTCCGCGGGCCAGTAATTCATTTGCGTATTGATATTGATCGTATATTTGCCGTCCCAGCGCGGCGTGTAGCTTTCGTTCCAAACGCCCTGCAAATTGGACGGCAGGCTTCCCAGGCGGCTTGAGGAAAGCAGCAGGTAACGGCCATACCGGAAGATGAGGCTGGTCAGGCCGAGGTCCTTACCGCCGTCGATCACGCGCTTCAGACGCTCGTCCGTCGCAAACGCGTTAAATTCCTCGTCTTCCTCCAAAAATAATCCGCATTCCGTCATCCGCGCGTTTAAATCCTTTTTATGCGCTTTCAGCAGTGAGTCGTAACCCTTTCGTTCCGCATGATCGAGGCGATCCAGCGCCTTTTGCAGCGCTTTATCGCCGGCGCGGTAGGACGTCTCGGACGTGAAATACACCGTGCAATCCTGCCCGAGATACAGCATATCCCCGACAGCGCGCACGTCTGCGCCTACGGCGCGGGCAACGCAAACAAACGAAATGCCGTCGTTGCCTGTATCGCCGGAAAGCAGTATCGTGCGCCCGTCCAGCGCCTTCAGGCAGGAAAGGCGGCTGTCCCTGCGCAGCAGAATACGCGCGTCTCCCCCCTTGTGGCGCAGCGCCATAACGCGCGCCGGATACGATATAAAACTCTTGCGTTCCCAGTCAAGACCGTTCATATGGTAACAAACGGTGAAAATCCCGTCGTTAAGCGACAGTGTACGCCGGTAACCCTCAACCTGTTCCGTCTCAAATCTTTGGTGATCCTGCCCCGCCAGCCTGCGGATATGATACGGGCTGATATAATTGCCTTTCCGGTCGGGGAGTTCCACCAGCAGGTCGCAGAGCGGTTCAAACCGGCGCTGCGTATCCGGCGTCGCTGCGACCGCCGCTTGCGCGAGCTGCTCAGCCTCGCTGATTTTGCCTTCCCGAATCAAGGTCTGAATCTTTGGAATCGCTTCTTTTGCAGCCGGATTGATACGGTCGATATAGCCGCCGGACCATACGGTGTCATCATTGAGCTGATACAGGTCGGCAAGCGTACCTCCAAAGCACATCGCGCCTTGATAACCGTTTCCAAGCGGAAGCGCTTCGTTCCAGTCCGCCGCGGGTTTACGATACCATAATTCGTTCATTGTCAGTCTTTCCTTCCATTTTCTATCAGCATCAGTTTGTCCCCGTCGCGCATTGGCATATCTATACGCGCCTGGGTCAACGTCCTGCCATCCAATACCGCCCCGTTTTCCCAGGGGTTGTCAAGCAAAAGCCGGGTATCGCGCGTTGCCTCGATCTCCACAAACTCCAAACGCCCTTTTGTTTGTTTCGCATGTACGATCAAACCGCCCCTCGCGTACAGCCGGTACTCGGCGTCCCACGATTGTTTCCAGGCCGGAAATACCCGCAGCACGGGCGGCAGCGCCGGCCCGCCGCCTGTGCTGAGCAAAAGGCCCAGCTGTACGGCGGCCGCCACGTTTCCAAGCCGCTGCGCACTCAGCGCGTTTACGCCTTCCCGGGCGGTAAGCCGGTTTCTGTACACCGCCTTGGACCCGTTGAGCTGATAAAAGCAATGCTCCTTTTCCGCCTGCCGCGCGTCCAGCTGCCGCAGTATATTGTCACACATGACCTCGCCTTCGCCCATGGATGCGAAAACGCGGGGATAGGGAGACATTTCCGTGTTGAAAATCACTTCGTCCCGATGGTTTTTCAGGTGCCTGATCGTATTCATCCCGATCCGGAAAAGCGCGGGGTTGACATCCCTCGTCTGTACGTTGCACAAGTCAAAAAAGAGGAAAGGATTGGGAACGTTGTTGCTTTCGACGCGGTTCACCGCACCGCCGGCCGCGCCTGCAAAAATCTCCTCCCTCGGCTTTTCAACGTCGCATTCCGTAAGCGCGGTGGTCGGCAGCGGCGCGAGGTTTTGAAGCATCTCCCGCCAGAGCTGAATTTTATCGCCGTCCACGCCCAGTATCTCTGCGGAGCGAATCGCCGTGGCAAATATGCCGTGCATCCCGGTCATCGTATCCAGCGTGTCCTTGGCGCCCCAGAAGCTTTCCATATGGCTGGAATGGAGCATATGGTATTTCCCGTCCGCTTCTTTCACTGTGAAAGGACAGGTACGGAAAAACTCCGCTACGCCCCGCAGCATCGGATATGCCTTATCCCGAAGAAAAGCGAGATCTCCGCCGTATTCGTAGGCAAGCCAGTAATGATAGGCCAGAGACGCCATGCTGCCAAAGAGATGAGATACGTAAGAGAACGGGCCGTACGGCGTTTCCAAATACCGCAGTTTGCCCTGTATCCACTTGCAGCGTACGCGTGCGCCGGTCAGCCAATTCCAGCGCGGTTCAAAGGGATTCTTCCGGCTTGCGTACTCCAGCAGCCTGTCGCTGCGTTCACTCCATGGTTTTCTAAGGAGCAGCAGGTCGCGCAGTTCATCCGCGATCTCCTCCGGCAGCTCTTCCAGGCCGTGCTGATAGGTCGTCTCTCCGATAAAAATACCTTCCGCATCCCAAGTCTGCCGGGCGGCGGTTTCGCTTGCGCCGTACATATTGAAATACATGTTTAGATAGGGATTCAGCAGCTCTTGATGCCCGGCGGGCAGTATCGCGTTATAGTACAGGTTCAGATTGTTCCACCACTGCATCGCACCCCAATGGCAATGGTCCCCGCGCGGGCTGAGTAGCAGTCCGCCGAAGTTGGGCGCATAGTTCGCATTGCGGGACGAGCAGGCCATGATATAGAAAAAGTACGTATAATGTCTGGAAACCTTTTCCACTTCCGGCGATCCGCTGATGGACACATAGGAACGCGGCCAGAAATCATGCCACCATGCCGTATGCTCCCTGTAAAGCCGTTCGTACGCCTCTTCAGCCGCCTGCTGCGCAGCCTGTACCGCCTGTTCCGCCACATTGACTGTGCGGTCCATGGTCGCGGCCGAGGCGATATAAATATCAAACGATCCTTTTTGCGGGCTCACACGCGTGCGGATTTCCGTTTCGCTCTCGCATCCCGTTTCCGCGTTGGCGCATAACGGAAGCACCAGATGATCGCCGCCGTTTTCGTTATCCACCTGTATCCTTCCCGGGCGGCCGGACACCAGCACCGCGACGGCGGATGCGCAGTAGTAATCATCCTCCGAAAATTCCTGCACCAGTACGGATGCTCCGTCCATCCTGTGCAAGGACGACGCCGACAGATGGCTGTTGTGCCAGACGGCGCTGTTGCGCAGCATGCGAAGCCGGATTTCGATTCCCTGCGGCTCCTGCCGGTGATCCGCGGCGCGCAGAACGAGCACATCCCGGCTTGCCGAAAGAAATCCGCTGGTTTCCGTTTCCCGGGACCGGATGGAAAACGCGGCATCGTAAACATTCAGATCCTGCCGTGTCGTTTCGTCAAAAACGTCGCCTCCGTATCCGGCGAAATCCACGTCGATGTACCCGCAGGTGTACGCGAAGTCCTCGTGAATCTGCGGAAAACTGTTACTGGCGCTTCCGTTTGCGTAGACGTCCACACGGTTGATCGCGAATTTAACGGAGGACGGCGACGTCCACACAAGCGTTCCCATCGTACCGTTGCCAATGGGCAATCCTTCCTCGCTGCGCTCTGCCGTACCGGTGAAATGAAGATCCGCCTGTCCAACCAAGTCACGATGATTCATTTTTTATCCTTTCAAGCCAGTCGTGGCTATGCCTTCTACGAAATAACGCTGTGCCAGGAAAAACAGCAGAATCAACGGCAGGATCGATACAAACGCCATCGCCAAAACGTTGCTCCACGCTACGCTTGATTCCAGATCGAGCGATAGGCGCAAACCAAGCGAAAGCGGATATTTATTGACTGAATTGATGAAGATTAACGGATTGAAATAGTCGTTCCAGGTCCAGAGAAATTGGAAAAGCGCGGCGGAAAACAGCGCCGGTTTCAGCAGCGGAAGCAGAATTCTGTAATACACCTGGAATGTTCCGCAGCCGTCGATATACGCGGATTCATCCAGATCCATCGGCATGCCCCGGAAGAACTGCACCAGCATAAAGATGAAGAACGGATAGCATGCAAACATCGCAGGCACATAAAACGGCAGGTAGCTATCCAGCCAGTCAAACGCGTTAAACAATGTGTAGCGCGGGATGATGATGACGGAATTTGGCAGCATCAGCGTTGCGATCAGCACGATAAACAATGTTTTACGCGCCGGAAAGCGGAACCGCGCAAATCCGTACGCGACGAGCGAGCAGGACATCAACGTGAAAAACACCACCGGAATCACCAGCAAAAACGTGTTGCTGAAAAACCGTCCGTACCCAATGCCGCCGGTTCCATTCCAACCGTCAACATAGCTTTTGAAGCTGAAGCTGGAAGGAAGCAGGTTCAGAGAACCGAAGATTTCGTTATTGGTCTTGAACGTCGCAAACAGCATCCATACGATCGGATAAATCATCACCAGTCCGAACAGGACGAGAAGCACATAGGTTGCCGTGCGGCTGAATTGTAATTTCGTCATACGTATTCCTCGCTTACAAATCGTTGTTATCGGAATACTGCACCCACAGCGTGGACGAGCGGAACAGCAACAGCGTAACTCCCAGAATCATCACGAACATCACCCAGGATATCGCGCTGGCATATCCCATTTTGAAGTTTCTGAAAGCCTCCGTGTACAGCTTCATTCCCAAAACATAGGTGGACTTCATCGGCCCTCCGCCGGTGATGACAAACGCCGAGGTAAAGCTTTGCAGCGCGGTGATCGTCTGCATAATCAGATTGAAAAATATGATCGGCGTAATCGTCGGCAGCGTGATTTTGAAAAATATCGTGTGCTTGCGGGCGCCGTCGATCGCCGCGGCCTCGTACAATTGTTGGGGTACCTGTTTAAGCGCCGCCAGAAATAAAACCATCGAGGACCCGAACTGCCAAATCTCCAGGATGCAGATTGTAGTCAGCGCAACCTTCGGGCTGCCAAGCCATGCGACGGAAGCGATGCCCAGGCTTCCCAAAATCGAGTTGATAATCCCGTCGCTCATAAACATCAGTTTCCACAGGATGCTTACGGCAACGCTTCCCCCAAGCAGCGAAGGCATATAGTAAACCGTACGGATCAGGTTGATTCCCTTCAGGCTCCGGTTCAGGATGACGGCAATCATCAGCGCAAAGGTAATCTTGCCCGGCACGGTAATCAGCGTATACTTAATGGTGACCGTAAGAGAGTTGATAAAATCATGGTCTCTGGTAAACAGCCGGATATAATTGCTGAAGCCGATGAACTCCAGCGATCCGCTGCGCGTAACATCCGAGAAGGAATACACAAGGGACGCGATAAACGGATAGAGCTGAAAAACAAGCAAGCCGATCAGCCATGGCGCAATGAATATAAGCCCCTTATAATCCCGCGGTGTGTACTTTCTCAATTTCGTCATAGTGATCCACCTTTTTGAAAAAATAGGGACAGAGGAATTGCTTCCCCCGTCCCCATGCGGTTAGTGCAGGTTATTGATTGGCAAGCAGATCGTTGAGGAGCAGGATGGTCTCATCCGCGATATCTGCCGTGGAGCGCGTGCCGTATGCGACGTTTTCAAGCGTGTCAAGCAGGATGGCTTCCACCTCTGCGCTCGTGGTCAGGCCCATTTCGTTGATGCCGTTCAGGCTGAGCGAGATGCTGACAGATTTTTCAACAATCGGATCGATCAGGCCCTGCTCGACGCAAATCTTACGAGCGGATTCCACAGCCGGTACGGAGCGCACATCCTTGAGGATCACGGCCGCTTCGTCGGAATTGAAGAAGTAGTCGAAGAATTCCAGGCACAGGTCGATGTGCTCGCTGTTCTTGGAGATACACATATCCTGCGGCGCGCTGGCCATGTAGCCGTCGTTGAGGCGGTCGTCAGGCAGCGGAACCTGGATGACGTCGTACGTTCCTTCGGGATTGGCGGCGATCAGGGGGTTAATGGTGCTGGAGACGCAGTACGACATCACGATGTCGCCGTTGATCCACTTGGGATTGGTGTTAAGCGCGTTTTTAAACGCCGCACTGTCTTCCGCAGGCTGATAGACGTGGTTGTCGTACAGCGCTTTGATCATATCCAGGACTTCAATCAACTGATCGCGGGTAAAGCTGATTTTGTTCTCGGAGTCGATGATGACCGGGTTGCCCGTCAGCTGCATGATGCGGGGACGGAGCACCTGCGTCAGAAGCGTGGGCATATCTGCGTTGATCAGATACTTGTCCGGCGCGACTTCGGTAAGCTCTTTGCCAAGTTCAATCAGCCGGTCCCAGGTCAGCGGCGTTTCGATATCAAGGCCGAGTGCATCGGAGATCGTCGTGTTGACCAGGATCACGTTGCTGGCGACGCCGGTGGGCAAGCCCAGCAGTTTGCCGTCGTAGATACCTGTTTGCTTGAGATAAACGGGATCAAATCCGGACACGTCGATCAGATCGGGATATTCGCTGTAGTCTACGAAGAAATCTCCCTTGGACACCAGGTCGGGCATCCAGCCGAGGCCGACTTGCATCAAATCGGGAGCCGTGCCGCTGTAAAGCTGCGTGGAAAGCTTTTCCAGATAGCCGTCGCTGCCGCCGAATTCGGCTTCAATCGTAACATTGGGATGCGCTTCTACGAATTTGTCGATCACCGCAAGCGTAGCTTCGTGACGTGCGTCTCCGCCCCACCACATAAAGCGCAGCGTGATCTGGTCGTCATCCGCCAGAGCGACAGAGACCAAAGAGAGCAGAATCGATACGGCCATTAGTACTGAAAGAAGTTTTCTCATTAAAAAGCCTCCTTCCCTTTCGGGATGTTATTTGTCCATATTGTATATTGTCCCTACCAAAATAAACAGGTTTTCAAACGATGATAACGCCGCATTATATGCTGTGTTTCTCAAAAATGGTATCACTATATGCGCTATATACGCTTCGTTTTACACTTTACTCCACATTCAGGACAAAAAGGGCGCAGTCCTGTATAATCATTATATCACCAGACGGGAGAGGGGTATGTATGTATCGGTTGATTATCGTGGAAGACGAAGACAAAATCAGAGCCGGCATCGTCAATCTGTTCCCATGGGCCAACATCGGTTATTCCGTTGTCGGCGATTTCAGCAATGGAAAGGACGCGTTTGACTACCTGCAGACGAACACGGCGGACGTCGTGCTTACGGACGTATGCATGCCGGTGATGGACGGTATCGAACTGGCGCAGAAGCTTGAAGACTCCGGCAAACCGATTACCGTTGTTTTTTTAAGCGCGTACCGTGATTTTGATTATTTGCATAAAGCCATGCTGCACGGCGCGCAGGATTATCTAGTCAAGCCCATCAAGTATGACGAACTCGTGGCCTGCTTTACCCGCGTCAAAACCAAATTAAATCAGCAAAACGCGCATACCGGCGAAGATTCATCCTATTACAAGCAAATTATTCAAAACGTACGCAAGTTCGCGGAGGAAAACCTGCGGGAAGCGACGCTGGAAAAAGCGGCGGCCCGCGTGAACATGAGTCCGGGATATCTGTCGCGGTTGTTCCGGGAACAAACAGGCGTCAATTTCACCGACGAATTGCTGAAGCTCCGTATGGTCAAAGCGGCCAGGCTTTTACGGGAAATCGACTATAAATTATACGAGATCTCCGAAATCGTAGGCTACAGCAATCCAAAAAACTTCTCGCGCGCGTTCAAGCAGTATTATCACGTCACGCCGCGGGAATTCCGAAACCGCGAATAACGGAGATTGCAGCATGTTGAAAAAGTACTTGGTCCGGCGTATTTTTGTCTCTTTTCTGGCCATTATCATTCCCTGCGTGCTTTTGGTCAGCTTCTTCTTTGCCTATACGAACCGGCTGCTGCGCGACCAGGTGGAAGCCGACGCCAACCAATCGCTGCGGGTGCTTGAGGAAAACCTGATGCTGACACTGGACAGCGTATCCTATCAGCAGGAACTGCTCTCCAGCAATCCGCGCCTTACGCTGGCGCTACAGAAACTGCTGCGGCAGGAGAGCATATCCTATACCGAAAGCACGCTGCTCAACGTTATGAACGCATTACTCTCTTCCAACGCCAACACGAAAAACTACATCGCCAGCATCTATATCTACCTGGACAGCTGTGAGCAGATGCTCTCTACCAATAACGGGATGAAGCGGGCAGACGAGATGGATGATAACAGCTGGTTGGACATTTATAAAGAGACGGACGCCGCGCAGGACCGGTGGCTTTCCAAACGCGAATACATCGCTTCGCCGATCGTGCCGAGCAGCCAGGTGATCTCCATCTTTTTGCGCCTTACCAACAGCCGCGGCGTCATTGTGATCAACATTACGCCTTCCAGATTCAGTGAGATTTTAAACCACGTGGACGCAAAGGAAGAAAGCCTGCTGTACATACTTAACGCGCAGAGCGAGGTGCTGTTTTCCAACAACGCGGGCAGCGACGCTCAGGACAGCCTGATCGGCTCAGGGCTGCTGCGGGCAAGCGACGATACAGACAACCAGTGGATCCAGTTCAACGGCGAAAAGTATATCTACCAGACGCTACCTCTGGAAAGCTATAATCTAACGCTGATCTCCATGACCCGGTACAGTTTGGTGTATCAGATGCCAAACAGCTTCTTTAGCTTTTTCATTATGCTGATCTCCGCGTTTTCACTGCTCATTCTTCTGCAGGCGTATATCACAACCCACAGGAATTTCAAGCAAATCTATTCCATACTGGATGTGTTTGAAAACGGATCCCAGGCGATGCCGCCGTCCCGGCTTTTGCAAAATGAATACGATGTTATTTTGCAAAACATCGTCAATATGTACGCGCGCGGCAACGAGCTGAAAATGTCGCTCGCACAGCGCGAAACGCAGCAGGCGAAAGCCGAGATGACCGCTTTGCAAATGCAGATCAATCCGCACTTTCTCTTCAACACCCTGCAAACCCTGGATATGGAAGCGCTTGCGGAACTGGGACGCGATAATGTGATATCCTCCGTCATCGGCGAGCTTTCGGATCTGCTTTTATACGTGCTGGGCAGCCCACAGCAAAGCGTGACGCTCGCGGATGAGCTGCTCTATCTGCGCACCTATATCAATATTCAGAATTATCGGTATAACAACCGGTTTACCGTTCGCTATGACATTGACGAAAACGCGCTTTCCGTGCAGGTACTCCGCCTGATGCTGCAGCCGATCGTTGAGAACAGCTTATATCACGGCGTCGGACCGCTACAGCGCAAAGGTGTGATCCTGATCAAAATACACATCCGGGACAACCGGCTATACTTCCGGGTGATTGATAACGGAATCGGCATGAAACCGCAGCAGCTTGCGGCTCTCAGGGTGCGGCTCGGAGAAGAAAACGGCGACGGCATTGGATTGATCAACATCAATCGCCGGCTGATCATCCGGTACGGGCAAGCCAGCGAGCTGCGGATTGCCAGTATATCCGGCCGCGGAACCGTGGTCAGCTTCAGCGTTCCCCTGCCGGAATAATCGTGCGGCACGTTTTGTAAGCCGCATTGCGAGCCGGTATGTTTCCAAGAGCATACCGGAGGGCTACATCAAAAGCCGCCGCACGATCCTCGTGCGGCGGCTTTTATACGGTGAACGGCGCGCAGTGCGCGGCTTACTTCACCACGCCTTTTTTCAGGATGATATTGGCGTACAGCGCTGTTTCCGACGTGGCAACGCAGGCATAGCAGCGCTTGCCCCGCTCGTAGAACGCAAACCTGTCGATCATCTCTTCGCACAGGCCGGCCTTCTCGTGCTTTTTGCCAATCGCGGAGTACATATCCCAAACGGCAGGCACATAGGGATCGTCCGGCATGACGGCCATCAGCGCGGCGGGATGCTCCACATAGGTGTCCAGCGGCAGAAACGTTAGGATCGCGTCCAGAATTTCAGCGATACCGTGCCCATCCATGCGCACGCACAGAGGCGGGCAGCCGAGCTTGGGGTAATTGCCGTCGCAAAGCAGCAGTTCGTCGCCATGTCCCATTTCCATCAGGATTTTCATCAGCTCCGGGGGCATCAGGGATGGTATGTTTTTCAGCATGCTCTGCACCTCATTTCGTTATCGTTCCGTCTTCGTCCCACAAGTCGTGCCAGTCTTTCGCCCCCGGCCACAGGAAAACCTGGCCCTTGATCAGGCGGTTGTTGCATTCCACGGCTTTTAGCGTCTCCATCTCGGCGTCGGTCAGCGGATCCTCCGTGGTGCATTTCAGGTTGGAGAGATACTCATTCTCACGGATGGAAAACGGAATGGGAATCTGTCCCCGCTGTACGGCCCATTTCAGGCAAACGACCGCCGGGTGCACCTGATGCGCCTGCGCAATCTCCACCACCGCGGGTACGGCGATATCCACCACGTCGTCGGGCGTCATATCGCGTTCCGGGCGCGTAGGACTGCCGATCGGGCAGAACCCGATGGGCTGGATACTGTGCGCGACCGCATAATCATATAGCTCCTGCTGCTGGAAACAGGGGTGCAACTCCATCTCGATCAGCGCGGGCTGAATCCGGCACAACGGCAGCACGGCCTCCAGTTTGGGGATGGTCATGGAGCTCATCCCGATATGTTTTACCAGCCCCATATCATGCAGCCGTTCCATCTGCCGCCAGGTTGCCATGAAGGCGTCGACCGAGAACGGTCTACTGTCGGGATTACGGCTGTCGCCGTCGCAGCCCGGGGCATGATAGTTGGGAAACGGCCAGTGTACGAAGTATGCGTCGATATAGTCAAGCTGCAAATCCTTCAGCGTCTGCGCGCAGGACAAAAGCACGTCGCCTCTGCCGTGCATGTCGTTCCAAACCTTGGAGGTAATAAACAGCTCCTCACGCCGGACGACGCCCTGGGATATGGCCTGATGAAACACGTTCCCGATCAAATCCTCGTTACCGTACACCGACGCGCAGTCAAACATTCGGTAGCCGCAGCGTATCGCGCCCGCCACCGCCTGCGACACCTGCTCGGGAGAAAAGCGGTCGCTGCCAAACGTTCCCATCCCAATGCACGGGATCGTTTCACCGGTGTAAAGTTTTCGCCCGGGGACCGTGTCCGGGTTGATAAATTCTGTCATGAGGGTATCCTTCTTTCCTATCAAATAATCCGTTTGCTTGAGATACAGCCTAATGCCGGCTATACCTCGGGCTATTCGTTGATCAACAGTATTTTTCCGTGAATTTGCGAGGGGTTTTTAAATAGAGCGAATGCCTTTGCGGCGTCGCGCATCGGGAACGTGCGAAAGATGAATTCCGGATCAAACCGCAGCGCTCCGGTGGCAAAGTAATGCGCCGTCAGTTCCCACTCTTTCCCGGGGAAAGGCGCGGAATAGCTCATCCAGCTGCCGGTGAGACGAAATTCCTTCCGGTTCATGCTCTCCCATTGACGCGGCGTAAAAGCAAGGTCCTGATGCGGCGTCCCGATAAAACACACCTGCGCCTTGTTGGCCGCAAGCTCAAACGCCATGCGCATCGTTACAGGCGAGCCCGCCGTTTCAAACACATGATCAAAGCCCGCTCCCCCGGTAAACGCCATGGCTTCGCTCATAAAATCCGGCGTCAGGGTGTTGACCGTTTCATCGGCGCCCATCCGGCTCGCAAGCGCCAGGCGGCCGTCGTCAACGTCAAAAACCACCAGCTTTTTTGCTCCGAAAATTTTGGCCCACTGCGCTGTAAAAATACCGATCGTACCGCAGCCGAGCACAGCCACCGTACCGCCGCCTGTATACCGCCCCTGGAAGATGCCGTGCAGCGCGACAGTGGATGGTTCGAACATCGCGGCCTGTTCATAGGAAATGGCCGGGTCGTATTTCACCGCGTTTCGCGCGGGAAGCACCACATATTCGGCAAAGCTTCCCTGCTCGCGGCTGCCGATGAAGGAGTAGTGCTTGCACAGGGCAAAATTCCCCTGCTGGCAATCGGCACACTGCATGCAGGGAATCAGCGGCGCGCCGCTGACCGTATCGCCGACGGCAATGCCGGCGACTCCTTCGCCCACTTCCACCACATCGCCGCTGAACTCATGCCCGAGCACCACCGGATAAAAATGCGCTCCGTGATGCAGCACCCGCGGCACGTCGCTGCCGCAGATACCGGTCGCCCGTACGCGGACTTTGACCGTACCGGGCGCAACCGACGGAGTTTCCCAATCGTCATATCGGAGATCGTCGTTACCATAGAGTATGGCTGCCTTCAATGTGATTCCTTCCCTTCTTCAGACGGCACGGTCATCATCGGTGCCAACCTGGTGTACAATTCGCGGTACGCTGCATAGCTGCGGTCGTAAACCGCTTTATTGCGCACGTCGGCCTGATGCGTGCGGGTCACCTTCACCGTTTTTGCGCAGGCGTCCCGGAAATCCGGGTAAACTCCCGTGCCAACGCCGGCCAACAGCGCCGCGCCCAGCGTTGTAGCGGTATCGCTGGCCGGAACCTGAATATCATTGCCGGTAACGTCCGCTTTGATCTGCGTCCATACGCGGCTGTTGGCGCTGCCGCCCATCGCGCGCAGTATTTGCGCGCTCGCGCCCGCCTCCAACGCTGTTTCCAGATTATGCCGAAGGGCAAACGCCACGCCCTCCATCACCGCACGAATCATATGCGCACGGGTTTTGGCATAGCCAAGGCCGAAAAATACGCCGCTGGCGCCGGGATTCCAAATCGGGCTGCGTTCCCCCGCCATATACGGCAGGAACAGCACGCCGTCGCTGCCCGCGGGCACGCCCGCGGCCAGCTCGTCCATCTGCGCAAAGCTCAGTTCGGGGCATATGGTCTGCTGAAGCCATTTCAGCGCTCCCCCGCCGCCGGTGCTTCCGCCCTGCAGAAGCCAGCGATCGGGGATCACGTGCGCGCCTAGGATCAAGCGTGGGTCGGCCGCGCAGTGATCGGCGCACAAGCTCATTCCGCCCGCCTGCCCGCCCTGCTCCTGCGTTTGTCCGGGTTCGATAACTCCCGCGCCCAGCGTGCCGCAGGCGGCGTCCAATCCGCCGGCGACAACGGGCGTGCCTTCCGCCAACCCTGTCGCCGATGCGGCCTGCGCGGTAACTGCGTCGACAATTTGATGGCTTTCATATAGCTCCGGCAGCAGTCCGGGATCCACGTTAAGCTCGCGGGCGATTTCGAAATTCCATTTCTTCTGACGGATATCAAAACAGCACAGGCCATATCCCTGGGAAATATCCTGGGAGATCCGCCCCGTAAGCTTGAAGACGATAAAACTGTTGGATTGCAGAATATACTCTGTTTTCCGGTATACATCCGGCATGTGATTTTGATACCAGAGGATTTTCGGCAGCGTATAGCTGGGTTGTACCGGATTGCCGCACAGGGAAAACAGCGTATCCCCCGGTACGCGCGACAGGATCTCCGTACACTCCCTCTGCGCGCGGGTGTCCGTCCAGATCGGGGTATTGCACAGGGGTTCGCCGTCCGCGCCCAAAGCAATGGCCGACCAGCTTTGCCCGGCCACCCCGACGCCCGCAATTTCCTCCGCCTGGATACCGCTTTGCGACGTTACACGCCGGATGGCTTTGCAAACGGCGTTCCACCAGTCGCGCGGATCCTGCTCCGCCCAGCCCGGCCGCGGGTAATATACGGGGTATTCGCCGGACGCCTGCGCAACCTCCGAACCGTCGGGCCGGAACAGCGCGACTTTGCAGGCGGACGTACCGACGTCGATCCCCAGCAAATAGGTGCTCATATCACGCCTTACCATCGCAGCCGCAAAGCCTGATCAATTCGATCACGCGCGCTTTGACCGCTTCACGCCCCGCGGCAAGGTATTGTTTGGGATCAAACGCCGCGGGATCCTTGGCTAGCATACCCTTGACGCCGTCGGAAAACGCGATCCGCAGCTCCGTGGCATAATTGACCTTGCAAATTCCCCGCTGAATGCACTCGCGTACCTGGCTGTGCGGTACGCCGCTGGTTCCGTGCAGTACCAGCGGAACGTTTACGACCTTATGGATTTCTTCCAACCGGTCGATATCCAGCTTCGGTACGCCCTTGTACACGCCGTGCGCCGTGCCGATGGCGACCGCCAGGCTGAAAACGCCGGTCTGCGCGACAAACTTTGCCGCTTCCAGCGGATCTGTATACTGGGGCTTGGCCTCGTGGTTATCTTCCTTGCCGCCTACGGTGCCGAGCTCCGCCTCCACCGGCAATCCGCCGGCTGCCTCCACGACGCTGCGTGTAAGCGAAACGTTACCGTTATAAGGCCGTTTGCTCCCGTCAATCATCAGCGACGTATAGCCCGCCGCAATGCATTCCTTCGCCAGTTCCAGACTATTGCCATGATCCAGATGCATCGCAACAGGCACCTGCGCCGGCTGCGCAAGTCGCTGTACGATCCCCGCAAACACAGCGGGAGGCGCATATTGCAGCGTTCCTGATGTGGTCTGCACAATCACCGGCGCATGAAGCAATTCGACGGCCGAAACCACGGCCTGCGCCATTTCCATATTTTCCACGTTGAACGCCGCTACGGCATAACCGCCTTTTTGCGCATCCAGCAGCAGCCGATCCGATGTTACCAATGCCATACAGTTTCACCTCGTACACGAAACGTTTCTGTTTTAGAATTATATCCCCGCATTTTCTGAATGTCAAGGCTCGCAATCGCCTCGTGGTTTGTTCTTATTATACACGCAACCCTGGCGCTGTGCACCTCTGTGTACGGTGCGGACTGTCCGAAGATTAAACGGTTCTTTCCGGAAACCGGAGCCCGGCCGCTTATCCGTGCGGCATTCATACCGTGAGCAGAAGCAATATTGTTGTTTTCCCGGGGGTTTGCTATAATATAGGCAGTTCACAATGAAAGGAATATCAATATGGCCGCAACCATTAAGGATATCGCCGAGAGAACCGGTCTTGGCCTTGCCACGATATCGAAGTATTTAAACGGCGGCCAGGTACGCCCGCAAAACAAGGTGCTGATTGACGAAGCGATCGCCAAACTGCATTTTGTTCCCAACGAATTCGCCAGAAGCCTGAAGTCCAACCACAGCCGCACCATCGGGGTCGTCATCCCGGAGTTGAGCAATACGTTTATCACGTCGATCATCGCGCGCATCGAGGATATCCTCCGGCAGCAAAACTACGCGGTAATCGTCTGCGACTGCCGTTCCGACGTCAAGCGGGAAAAAGACGCGATCTCCTTCCTGATCAGCAAGCGGGTAGACGGCATCATCATCATGCCTACCGATTCAAGCGGAGAAAACCTGCAGCCTGTCCTCAACGAGAGCATCCCGATCGTTTTGGTTGACCGGATGATCCCGAAGCTGAACGGGCAGGTTTGTGCGGTTGTCGTCGATAACGAGGATGCGTCCAGAAAAATGACGGCACATCTGCTGGATGCCGGACACCGCGATATCGCATTGATTCTTGGCCCCCGGGACGTATACACCGCCTGGACGCGCTGGGCGGGCTACCGTGCCGCGATGGAGGAAGCCGGTGTCAGGATTAATGAAAAACTGGTCTATTACAGCGATTACACCATGCAGGGCGGGTTTACCGCGATGAAAACCCTGCTTGAGCAGCGGCCCACCGCCGTATTTTCTACCAACTATGAAATGACCATCGGCGCGATGATCGCGCTCAACGAGGCGCGCCTCAGCGTTCCTGGCGATATCAGCCTGGTCGGGTTTGACCGGTTTGACCTGTTCGGCGCCATCAGCCCGGAACTGACGCTGATTCAACAGCCGCTGGGCGACATCAGCGAGAGCGTGAGCAATCAAATGCTGAGCATGCTGGAGCAGAAGAAACAGCTTCGGCAGCTCGTTCTCCTCAGCGCCAAACTATTGCACGGCGAGTCCGTGCGCACCATTCCATTGCTTTGATCAAACCGTATAGAGCAAACGGTCCGGCCGTAATCCCGGACCGTTTGTTTTGGGAGAAAGGCTTGTTCATATTGTACGCACAGTCTGCGTATGATGCTCTATTGCCGCGCTGCTGTCCATTGTAATGCATGCAGTGAAACATTGATCCGTTTTTCTATAACGAATCGTTTCGTTTATATACTCGATATTCTGCGCATTATAACCTGCTGATGATTCCATTCAGCATCTCGTTATCTTCCTTTCATTGATCTGATTTTTGTTGTATCTCTTGCTCTATAAGGATATCTTGACGTATCCGCACCTATGTGATACTGTAAAGCCGCATAAGCGAAACGTTATTCTTATCGAGGTGAATATTCTTGTGAAAATTCTGAATTATCGACAACCCGCAGCCGAATGGAACGAGGCGCTCCCCATTGGCAACGGCCGGTTTGGCGCTATGGTTTTCGGCGGCGTGTCCGTAGAACGTTTTCAGATGAACGAAGACAGCGTTTGGTCCGGAAATTTTACCGACCGCATCAATCCGGATTGCCTTACAGAGCTTCCGCATATCCGGCAACTGATCCGCGACGGTGAAATCAGGCGCGCGGAACAGCTGGCAATGGCGTCCATGGTAGGGCTGCCCGATAACGAGCGCATGTACGAGCCTCTGGCGGATATGTTTTTGTATTACCATGACGTTGATCAGCCCGTAAGCGTCCAGCGCCTCCGCCAGATCAGCTGCGGCAATATGCCGATTCCGGTGCCTGAGGACGTTTCGCAATACCACCGTTTGCTGGATTTGCAGACCGGCGTGCATCAGTCGTCGTATGATTTTCACGGTCTGCCCCACAGCATCGTTACCTTTGCCTCGCATGTTGATTCGATCATCGGCATCCGCACCCAGGGACGGGCTTACACGGTGCACCTGCGCCGGGGCAACCATACGGGCCGGCTGTACGCGCCGGACATGCGCACGATTATACTGTCCGGCCGAACCGGAAACAACGGCATCACCTATGTGTGCGGCGTGCGCTCCATACGCGGAAGCATACGCTGTATCGGCGCGACCCTGGAGTGCCAGGGCGATAACGATCTTCTCTGCGCCGCGGCGACAAGCCACCGCTGCGCCGATCCCGAAAAAGAAGTACTGAAAATTCTCAGCCGGGCTGAAAACAAAACGTTTGACAGGCTGCTGGCGGACCATACAAAGTCGTTTCAAGCCATCATGCAGGCCTGCTCGCTTTCGCTTCCCGCCAAAGACGATCTTGACAAGCTGCCGACGGATGAACGCCTGCGCCGCTTTGCCCACGGCGAGGATGATCCAAGGCTGATCTGCGATTACTTCCAGTACGGGCGCTATCTGCTCCTGTCCAGCAGTTATCCCGGCAGCCTCCCGGCAAACCTGCAGGGTCTATGGAACCAGGATTTCAACCCGGCGTGGGGCAGCAAATACACGATCAACATCAACACGCAGATGAACTACTGGCCGGCCGAAATCTGCAACCTGTCGGATATGCACCTGCCGCTGTTTGAACACATGAAAACTATGCTTCCCCGCGGGCGGGACGCGGCGAAGCGGATGTACGGCGCAAGCGGATGGACGGCGCACCATAACACGGATATCTGGGGCGATTGCGCCCCGCAGGACAGCTATATCGCCTCCACCTTCTGGTGTACGGGCGCCGCATGGCTCTGCCTGCATGTATGGGAGCATTACCGCTTCACCATGGACCGGAAGTTTTTAAGCGAATATTACCCCATGATGCGGGAAGCGGCGGATTTTCTGCTGGATTTTATCACCGTGACCGGAGACCAGGTGGAGTTTTCACCGTCGCTTTCGCCGGAAAACACCTACGTCCTTCCCTCGGGCGAACGGGGACGCCTTTGCAGGAATGCGGCAATGGATCTGCAAATAGTATATGAGCTGTTGTCGGCGGTCGTGCAGGGCGGCAGAACACTGGATCAAAAGACAGAAAAATACGCCGAACTGCTCAAGCTGCTCCATCCGGTGCGGATCGGTTCGGACGGACGGCTGATGGAATGGGACGCGGAGTATGAAGAAGCGGAACCCGGGCACCGCCACGTTTCGCACCTGTTCTGCCTTTATCCCGGCACCCAGGTCTCGCCCGACGATCAGCCGCTGCTCGACGCGGCGGCCGCTACGCTCGCCCACCGCCTTGCACACGGCGGCGGCCATACCGGCTGGAGCCGCGCGTGGATCATCAACTTCTATGCCCGGCTCCTGGACGGCGACAAAGCGATGGAGAATATCCGCGCCCTGTTTTCCGGTTCCACCCTGCCCAACCTGCTGGACAGCCATCCGCCGTTTCAGATCGACGGCAACTTCGGCGCCATCGCGGGCATCGCCGAAATGCTGCTGCAAAGCCATACCGGGAAGCTTCGGCTGCTCCCCGCATTGCCGCAATCCTGGCCGCAGGGCGAGGTGAAGGGGCTCAGGGCACGAGGCGGATATACTGTTGATATTATCTGGGCAGATCACAGGCTCGTGAACGCGAAAATCACAGCCGGTTCCTCCGGAACGCTTGTACTGCAAAGCGGCGCGTCCGCCCCGCATGCGGCCGGGGAAACGCTGTGGGTTGACGCGTCCTATCAGATTGCCAAAGGAGAAACGGCGCGATGATTTATCACAATCCGATCCTGAAAGGCGACTATTCCGATCCCGACGTTATCCGCGTCGGCGAGGATTATTATATGATTTCCTCGTCCTTTACCTATTTTCCGGGAATCCCGCTGCTGCATTCCGTAAATCTGGTGGATTGGGAGATTATCAATCATATCGCGCCGCGCCTTCCGTTCCGCTCCTACGATGCGCCCCGCCACAAGTGCGGCCTGTGGGCGCCGAGCATCCGCTACCATGACGGCAAGTTTTACGTTTACGTCTGTACGCCGGATGAAGGGCTGTTTGTGTTCATCGGGGAAGATCCGCGCGCAGACTTTGCCATGCACTACGTTAAAGACGTATCGGGCTGGATTGACCCTTGCCCACTTTGGGACGACGACGGACAAGCGTATCTGGTGCACGCCTTTGCGGGCAGCCGCGCCGGAATAAAAAACCGGCTGTATCTGCACAGGATGAGCGCGGACGGCCTGCGGATACTGGACGACGGCGCGGAGGTGTTTGCCGGCGACGAGATCAACACCACGACCGAAGGTCCGAAGCTTTATAAAATCGACGGGATGTACTGGATCCTGTGCCCCTCCGGCGGCGTGCCGCAAGGCTGGCAGCTGGCCATGAAGAGCGCGTCCCCCTATGGCCCGTATCAAATCAGGCGCGTCCTGGAACAGGGCGGCTCGCCGGTGAACGGCCCGCACCAGGGAGGATTGATCGATACGCCGGACGGCAGCTGGTGGTTCATCCATTTTCAGGATCTCAGCGCCTACGGCCGTGTTCCGCATCTGCAGCCGGTGCGCTGGCAGGACGGATTTCCGATCATGGGCAATCAGGCCGAGCCTGTGCTCAGCTGGGAAATGCCCGTGGATCTGCGTTCCAGCGCTGTCATCGCGACCTCCGATGATTTTCAGGGCAAATCGCTGGGACTTCAGTGGCAGTGGCAGGCGCATGAAAACTCGGACTGGTATGCGCTCAACGGCCGGCTGCGCCTGTTTGCAAGCCCGGCGGATTCTCTCTTTCATGCCGGTCAGTTTCTCTCGCAGATGATGCAGGCCTACCGCTCGCGCTGGACCGTTAAGCTCACGGCGCATTTTGACAATCAAACGCAGCGCGCGGGCGTCGGCATGATGGGATATACCTATCGCTACCTCTGCCTGGAAAAGGGCTGGGTCTCGCTGTACGAAGGCACCGCTGTGGACGTAAGCCGCCGCGACAGGGAAACTGTTACGGAAACCTGCCTCAAGCGCGTTCCGTTCTCCGGCGACAGCGCCGAGCTGACCATGGATATCGCGGACGGCAAGGTGGTTTTCGGCTGCGACGGCAAGCCCGTCGGCGATCCGTTCACGATGGTTCCTGGCGGCTGGACAGGCGCCAGGCCCGGAATCTTCTGCGCCGATTTCGGCGGCGCCGGTTCGGGATATGCGGATTTCCACAGCGTGGATATTCAGGATCTGGACGAACAGGAAAACGCTTCGGGCGAGAATTAAAAAGATAAGGTGATGGAGGCGTGTATGGTCGATAAAACTTTGCGCAAGGCGCTTTTAACAGACGCATACGCTGTTCGCGGGGGTTGCCGATGATCCCCGCCTCGGCCGCGGCGGCCTTTCTGGACGCGCTGGAAGACGGCCAGGTCAATCTGCACGGCTTCATCCTGATGCGCGGCGGCACGGTGGACTGGGAGGGGTATTGGAAACCCTATGAAAGTCGTCAGCCGCATCGTATGTTTTCTGTCAGCAAAAGCCTTACGTCGCTTGCCATCGGGATGTTATGGAAGGACGGTTTACTGCGCCTGGACGACAAAATCGCTTCCTATTTCCCCGAGTACCTTCCCAATCCCGTACCGGACGAAATCACGGTGACGACGATACGACATATGCTCACCATGTCCACCGCGCACAAGCTGACCACCTATAAACAAACACAGGACGACAACTGGACGCGGACGTTTTTTACAACGCCGCCGACCAAAACGCCCGGCGCCGTTTTCACCTACGATACCTCCTCAAGCCATACGCTTGCTGCGCTCGTGCAAAAGCTGACCGGGAAATCCCTTTTGCAGTTTTTAAAAGAGCGCTTGCTGAATCCGCTGGGCTGTACCGGCGAGACGGCGTGGCTTGCCGATCCCAGCGGGGTTTGCCAGGGAGGCACCGGCTTGATGATGACGCTGCCGGATTTGGCGAAAATCGCGGCGATGTGCATGCGCGGCGGCGACGGCCTGGTGGACGAACGCTATCTTGCCGAAGCGACGCAAGCCCAAATATCGACCGTCATGCAGCCCAGGCTGGAAGAACAGCACGGCTACGGCTACCAGTTCTGGCGGACCGGCAGCAACGGCTACGCCATGTACGGTATCGGCGGACAGCTGGCAATTTGCCTTCCGGATGACGATTTGTGCATATGCACCGTCGGCGATACGATGCTCGACCCCTTGGGAATTCACAAAATATACCACGCCGTTTTCCACCATCTTCTCCCGCGCCTTGGCGACAGCGACGAAGAACGGGAACGGTCGGCGCTTCAAAAACGAATTGGCTCCCTGTCGCTTCCCGCCGTTGAAAGCCGGCCGGAGTACGAAGCATGGAGCGATGCTTCCTATACATTTTCGAAAAATCAAATGGGTTTGCGAAGCGTGCAGCTTCAGCCTGATGCTGTCCGTTTTACGGACAGCCGCGGCGAGTATACGCTGCGCTTTGGGCTTGGCCGACTGGCGGAAGACGTTTTCCCCGGCACCAGCGCGCCGTGCCACACCAGCGCCGGGTGGATCGCCCCCCGCTTGTTTCTCCTCATGAGCCATGTGCTGGGCGAAGAACCCGGCGTAATGAAAATGCTGCTTTCCTTCACCGATCACGGTCTCACCGTTCAGGCCGGCGGCGCAGCCACGGACTGCACCCGGCGCTTCAACGGCATTGTTTCCAGCAAAGCCGTCTGATCACACGGGCATCAGGTAAAACCGATATCGGCCTTCGCCGACATGTCTTTTAAATACGGATGACCTCCATATTGAAGATATCCGCCATCAGTTCCAGCAGATGCGCTTGTTTTCCGGTGATAATCAGCGCATGGTGGCTGCATAGGTTATTCATCACCTTGTGGCCGTCGCGGTAACGGATCAGCGCGCCGTTTCGGCAATCGGAGCCCGGATATTGCACGTAGCGCTCAATTTCCGCGTCGATTACGCTCAATTTCCGGAATCCAGGATAAATCTTTGCCAGTGTTACAGGTCCCTCGGGCATACGGCAATCGCACATAATCGCGTTGTCGTTGACAATCTCCAGCACCTTGGGCCGCAGCGTCCACTGCGTGCAGAACGGCCGCGGTACCAATCCGAAGTAGCCGCAGTGCACGCCGAGCGCGTGGTTATCCGGGTCTTCAATCTCCGGGAACCGGTCTATTTTTTCATGCGCCAGCGCAGCCATGCCCACCAGAAACGGATACAGGTTTGTCATCATGATTGGTTTTTCGATGGTGCGGTAGATGATATACGTGCTCAGCAGCGTCAGCGTATCGCCCTCGCAGGCCCAGATGATATGATCGCGTTCAAACAGCATCACCCACGCCAGACAAGGCGTCGTGTCGCAAGAGAATGATTCGTTCAGGCAGTTTGAGCCCACGCCCTGCACGCCGCCGATCGAGTCGATCACGCGCTTGACCGCGACATAAATCTTGACCGCCCGCAGAAAATTTACTTCGCTAACGCCTTCTTGCCGGATATCCCAATCCGCGCTGACGGCGCGCGCCTCGTCGTCCGTAATCCGGCGCGCCGCTTCGCTGACTTCTTTCCAGCTTCGGTAGATCAGCTGCACGCCGAAGGTTTCCTCCATTGCCTGCGTGCTTTCCTGCTCCCACCAATAGAATTTTTTAAAGATATTGGCCTGCATGCCTTCGCCGGGGGTATCCTGAAACATGAGGAATTTTGCGCCCTGGCGCATTTCCTTTTTCACCGCGAGCGCCCGGATAATGCACTTGGCGATTTCGATTGAGTACGGCGAGAACACCTTACAGCCCTGATCCCGTAAATACGTGACAATCTCCCAATCCCACATCTCCACCGTACCGTACGTGGAGGTTAAAACGATCATCGGTTTTGCGTAAGCCTTTAGCCGGTCGCTATTATGAAACGCCTCGCCGATCATCTGCGGAAATACGATGGCGTCCGCATCGGGATCGATCGCATCGCCGATGCAAACCGGGGCAAGGAACTCCGCCACGTCTCCGTAATACTCCTGCAGCCTTTGCATCTGCAGATCGTATTCACCTTCTTCACGCTCGTTGATCTCGGAAAAAAAGACCGGAGCAAGTGTCGCTTTCATACTTTATCCTCCCTGTGAACTCTGCGCCAATCCAGCGCAGTTTGTTCACTCCTGCACATTAATGATCACCTTCATGGTGGTTTCCCTGTTTTTGTCGATAAACTCGTATGCCTTTAAATAATCCCTGAATGGAAAATGCCCGGTGATCAGCGCGTTGAGATCGACCTTTCCTTCGCTGACCAGGGCAATGGCGTCCAGATAATCGTCGCTGCGGTACATCATGGTGCTTTTGATATCAAGCTCATGATCGTTGGCAACCGCCAGATCGACGGTCGCCATGCCCTCGAAAACGGCTACCAGAATGATCGTGGAGCCTTTCCTGGCGGTTTGGATTGCCTGGCCCATGGTCGTGTTGTTGCCCGCGCAATCGTAAATAACGTCGGCTTTATCCGGCCCGAACGCCTGCAGTACGGCTTTGCCGAAGTCCGTTTTCATCGTGTTGACGCAATGCTCTACGCCGCACTTGTGCGCGATCGCAAGCCGGGTATCGCTGATATCCGTGATCAGCACGGAAGCCGCGCCCATGCCTTTAGCGGCTTGCGCCACCAGATTGCCAATCGGCCCTGCGCCAAGCACCGCAATCTTCAGCCCGCGGACGTCACCCGCGCGCTTAACGGCATGCACGGCAACCGCCAGCGGCTCAATCATCGCGCCCTGATCAAACGTCATCGTATCCGGCAGCGGCGTTACCTTCCCGGCGTCCACCGCAAAATATTCGGATGCGGTGCCGGTCGTCTGGAAGCCCATCACCTTCAGGTTTTCACACAGGTTATACTTGCCATGACGGCAAGGGTAACAAACGCCGCAGACCACCTGCGGCTGAATGGTGACCTTCTGCCCAAGGGTAAACTCCGTCACGCCGTCGCCCAGACCCGCAATTTCGCCCGACACTTCATGTCCCTGGGTAACCGGATAGCTGGTAAAGGGGTGTTTGCCGTGATATACGTGAATATCCGACCCGCAAATCCCGATTTTCATAATTTTCACGAGCACTTCGCCCGCTTTCGGGACGGGTTTGGGTATTTCCTGAAAAACGATCTTGCCCGGTTCCGTCATCAGCTGCTGCAGCATGGAGATCTCCTTTTCATCGATGAGTATTGGCTTTGGCATTATGCCGAATCCCGCGCTAAATACACGTATACCCGCCGTCCACTACGTAGTCGCTCCCCGTCGTATATCCGGACGCATCGCTGGCCAGGCACAAAATCACCGGCATCAGCTCCTCCGGCTTGCACATCCTGTGCAGCGGAATCATCTTCATCCAGGCGTCTTTCAGGTCCTGCGGCGTATCGGTAGCCATCGGGGTCGCGACATATCCGGGGCTGATGCTGTTGACGCGAATGCCGTGCTCCGCCCATTCCATGGCCAGCGAGCGCGTCAGATGGATGACGCCGGCCTTGGACGCGTTATACGAACACTGCCATTGCGGGATATTGACAATGGTCCCGGACATCGACGCCATATTGATAATACTGCCGCGGATCCCTTTGGCAATCATGATCCTGGCCGCGGCGCGCGCCACAATAAAAATACCGGTCAGGTTCACATCCAGTACCTGGCGAAATTCTTCCACCGTCGCGTCCATAGACGATTGATGTATACAGGTGCCCGCGTTATTGAAAACAAGATCGACCGATCCAAAATGCTCAGCCGTCTGCTCCAGCGCCTTGACGACCTGTTCTTCCTTCGTGACGTCCGCCTTGATGCCGATCGCGTCTCCGCCCGACTTGCGGATCATGCGAACGGTCTCTTCGGTGTTGCCCCTATTGAAAATCGCTATCTTCGCGCCCGCTTTGGACAAGCCCAGCGCGACCGCCTGTCCGATGCCGCGTCCGCCGCCTGTCACAACGGCGGTTTTTCCGTGTAAACCAAACATGTCCTCCAGGTACATACGCCGTACCTCCTCTTGCTCGGCAGTTTGTGTCTTTGTAACCCGTATGCAGCGTTTCGGCAGCGCAATGCGCGGCATGGAATATGCCCGTGCATTCATTGCCAATCGCCGTTCCGTGTAGACAACGGGGTTCAAAACGCAATGCCTTCTCCACTGGTACTATACCATAAAAACTGCGTTTATCAATCGATTGTTATCAATGTTTCTCTTTTGTTGTTACATTCAATTCATTTCATTGCTGATCGTCTTTGCAGAAGTCCGAGAACGCGGCGACGGCCTTTTGGTATCGACCCACGGATTCCTGATAGATTTGATGTTGCTCCGGATCGCTGTGGAACACCTTTCTGCTCTCCGTTTTACGCAGGATGATGGATTGGCAGTCCGAAATCAGCCCGCATGCGTTTGCGGCAATCGCCGCGGTTCCCATCAGCGACGTATCTCCCGTTTTCAGCGTCTGTATATCCAATCCCAACACGTCCGCTTTGATTTGGTTGAACAGGTCTCCCTGCGCGCCGCCCCCAATGGTTAAAATCCGCTCGAAGGCGTATTGCGGATATAAATCCTTGAGAATTTGCAAATACCCGTGATATTCAAACGCAACCGATTCCAGCACCGACCGGAACATATCTCCCCTGCCGTGCTTGAAGTCCAGCCCGATAAAGCCGCCCTTCAGCGTCGGATCGATCGGCAGGGCGCGACCCGCAAAATGCGGAACAAAGATCGGACTCGTTTTCCCCGGACGTACGGCTTCCGCTTCCTTCTGCAGTTGATCGTAGTGCAAGGAAGGCGTTCCGGAAAGCTGATCCCGGAACCACCGGACGCACATCCCTCCGCCGCCCAGATAGGCAAGCGGCAGATACAAGCCGTCGATAGGGTTGCGCATCGTCGTAATCGTTTCATGCCTGGTATCCGGCCGGAAATCGTCCGTCACACAGGACAGCACGGACGCCGTTCCCGCGCAATCCAACAGCATGCCCGGCTGCGTCATTCCCGCGCCGAAAATACTTGCCGCGGTATCCCCGCAGCCCGCAGCAATGGGGATGCCGCGCCGCAGCCCCGCCAACGCGGAAAATATGTCCGACGTCTGCCCGATTATTGCAAACGGCGAAAGAATGCGCGGAAGCTTGGACCGGGAAACGTCGAACGTATCCGTCAATGCGGCCGACCATGTTTTTTGGGCGGTGTCCGCAAACCCTGAGAAATGAAGATGCGTATAATCGATATACGCCTCGTCAGCGCTCAGACCGGCCATTTTTCCGGCGACATAGGCATGCGGCATCACGAATTTGGCTATATTGCGGTACACATCCGGGCGCTCATGCTTCCACCATAATATTTTCGGGCCGTGCGCAATGCTGATGGGCCCGCCGGTGATACGGAGAACCTCGTCCCCCGCTTCGGCGCGCATCTTTTTCACATATGGTTCGCAGCGCGTGTCAAGCCAGGAATCAAACGGGGTGACCGCCTCGCCGTCCCCTCCGATGCCCATCACGCCGGCCATCTGGCCGTCGATGCCGATGGCCGCTATACTTTCGGGTTCAACGGCCGCTTTCTGCATCAGCTCCCGGATTGTGCGAACGCATGACATATACAGATCGTCCGGTTCCTGCCATACCGTTCCCGGCGCAGGGGATATCATTTTCGACGCTTCAAACGCCGTTGCGGTTAAATTGAGTTCCTCGTCAAACAATGCCGCCTTGGTTCCCTGCGTCCCGATATCAATTGCTACAATGTACATATGCTTCCTCTTTGTTTATCGTTCATTGTTTTTTATTATTATATTGTTTCACAGCATAATGTCAAATATATTACATGGATACATATTTCCCATCCGCAGAGCAAAGGCTTTCATATTGTAATGCGTTGTGAGCCCTTGCCTGCGCTTCGGTTTTATAATCCGGCGCATCCCTAACAAGAACTAAAATCAAATTTAACAGATGATGCGTTGACAAGGTTATATCACTATGATATTATGTAGTAGCATTATAACCTAGTAACCGTTGAATATTTGGGCACGTGAATAACCTGCTCAAAAAATAAAAGGAGGCTCTTTCCATGAAAAGAATCCTAGGACTTCTTTTGGTAACCATGATGGTGTTTCCGCTTCTGGTCACCGCCGGAGTAGCGGAAGAAATCGTTCCGGATACCAGCCTGTCCGGAGAAATTACCCATTGGGTGTGGGGCGACTACGAGCAGAAAGGTGCGTCGGATTTCAATAAGTATTATCCGAACATCAAAGTAAACTACGTATTCATCCCGCAGGACGAGTACACCACCAAACTGCAGACCGCCGTGGCTTCCGGCTTGGAGCTCCCCGATGTGGTCAATTTTGAAATGACCCCTCGCGCAATGTTTGCGAGCTTCGACGCTTGGGAACGTTTGGATGCGGAGCCCTACAATCTGGACGCCAGCTTGCTTGCCCCGTTCAGCATTCCGCTGATTTCCAATCCCGCGGGCGAGATCACCAGCGTGCAGATCGACAACTGCGTAGGCGGCTATGTCTACAATCGGGAATTGGCCAAGAAATATCTCGGCACCGACGATCCCGACGAACTGGAAGTTCTCCTTCCCACGCTTGACTCTCTGATCGATCTTGGCAAAAAGGTTGCGGAAGAAAGCAACGGCGAAGATTACCTGTACTCCGGCGTTGACGATGCTTTCATGGCGGCGTTTGGCCTGTACACGAAAGACGCTCTCGTCACCGACGGCAAGCTGACGCTTGATTCTTCCTTCCTGCCCGCCTACGAGTTCTGCGCCAAGCTGGTTGCCAACAACGCCGTCAACCGCTATATGCAGTGGACGCCCGCCTGGAACACCGCGTTTTCGCAGAACAACATCGTTTTCTGGCCCGGCCCGTCCTGGTACATTTCCTTTGTTGTGAAAGTCAACGATCCCGACGCAGTCGGCAAGTACGGCTTCATGACTCCTCCCGGCGGCGGCTTCAGCTGGGGCGGCACCTCCTACGCCATTCCCTCGAGCATTTCCGACGAGCAGAAAGAATTGGCGTGGACCTATATCAAATGGTTTACGATGTCTATTGAAGGCAACCGTAACTTTGTAACGGCGCAGCAGACCCCGACCCTCTACCTCCCCTCCTATGATACCGACATGTACTCCAACATGAACGATCCTTATTTCGCGGGGCAGGACGTGATGGCCAAGCTGCTGGAGATCTCCCAGAATCCCAACACCAACGTTCGTCCGATGACCAAATACGACAGCCGTATTATGGAAATCAACAATCAGGTACTGCGTGAAATCGAATACGGTATGAGCGCGGAAGACGCACTGGCTCTGCTGAAAACCGAAGTCCTGGCAGTGCTTTCCAGCGAAGGCATTACCGAATAACAAAGCCTGGTACGACAACCTGACACATGTCTCTGCCGGAAGGAGTGAGATGCTCCTTCCGGCAGTATTGCAAGACACGTTGTCATTGCCAGTTCCCCAGAACATCCTATATAATAATGCAAACGGCAAAGCAGGTGATTGTTGATGAACCGTACGGCAGATTTACGGCTGCCCAGAAAAACATCCGCTTTCGGATGGAGGCGCAAAGCGACGCCTTACCTATTTATCGCACCATACTTTATCATTTTCCTATCGTTATCCGTATTCCCCATCGTATTCAGCGTGTATGTAAGCACAATGGACTGGAACGGCTTTACAGCGGCAACTAACGTTGGCTTGTCCAATTACACGGAATTGCTGCGTGATCCCCGTTTTTTCAAATCTCTTGGCAACACCTTCCTTCTCATGCTCATGATCATACCCCCGCAGATCATCCTGGGCCTGACCATCGCATTACTTTTAAATATAAAGAAGTTGCCTTTCCGCAAAGGTTTCCGTCTTCTGAATATTCTGCCGTATTTAACCGCGTCGATCGCGCTGGGAATGATTTTTTCCATCCTGTTTGATTCCAACTTCGGCAGCATCAACCAGGCGCTCCGGGCCATCGGCATTTCCCACCCGCCCGATTGGATCAACCGCGAGTGGCCTGCCCGCTGGATGGTGGCTATGGTGACAATCTGGCGTTTTGCCGGATACACCTCGGTTCTGTTCCTGGCCGGCATCACCAATATCAGCCCGGATTTATACGAGGCCGCCGAAATAGACGGCGCCAATACGTTTCAGCGGATCGTGCATATTATATTGCCCCTGCTGAAGTCCGTAACCGTTTTTGTCATCCTGACCACCATGATCGGCTGTTTCCAGATTTTTGAAGAACCGTTTATGATCTTCAAAGTGATGGGCAAACTGATCGGCGGCCCGCGCAACGCGGTGCTGACGGGCATGTGGTTCTTCTACGATACCTCCTTCGGCTCCACGATGCGTTTTGGCTATGGCAGCGCGATTGCGTTCGGCATGCTGATCACCATCGCCATGATCACCTTTGTGGTCAATGCGCTGATCAAGACGAGGAGGGACTTGAAATGACGCAGATCATCAAGCGCAAAGTCCGCTGGGGCCGCATCCTCGCCATCGCAACGCTTGCGATTATCTCCCTTGTCGCGCTCTTCCCGTTTTGGACCATGGTCATGATGAGCTCCTACTCGTCCGCCGATATCTATACCGGCGTTAAGCTGTGGCCCGGCGATTATTTTTTCAAGAATCTGGAATCGCTTTCCCAAATCGCGTTTCCGACCTATTACACAAATTCCGTCATCGTGGCGGTCAGCTGTTCGCTGCTGACGGTGCTTGTGTCCTCTATGGCCGGATATGCGTTTGCGAAATTTGAATTCAAAGGCAAAGGCGCGCTGCTGAACGTCGTCATCATCGCGCTGATGATTCCCGTACAGCTCGGCGTCGTCGGACTTGTGATTGAAATGAAGGCCATCGGATGGCTTTCCACCCTCCTGCCCCTCATTATCCCCAATGCGGCAAACGCGTTCGGCGTTTTCTGGATCACGCAGTTCACAAAAGGCGCCATCCCGGATTCCGTGGTGGAAAGCGCGCGCATCGACGGCTGCGGAGAGTTTAAAGCCTATTTGCGGATTGCGCTTCCCTTCATGATCCCCGCCTGTATGGCGCTTGCGCTTCTCTCTTTCCTGGCGTCCTGGAATTCCTTCCTGGTGCCGACCATCCTCCTGACCAACGAGAAGCTCTACACGCTGCCGCTTGGCATCCGCCAGCTGGCGACCCAGTACCGCTTTGATACGGGCGCACAGATTACCGGCCTGACATTCGGCACCATTCCGATGCTGATCATCTTTTCTCTTTTCTCTAAATACCTGATCACCGGCCTCAGCGCCGCGGCGGTCAAGGAATAACAGGGAGGCCGCGGCATGCGTACGAACGATACGATCCATCAGGTGAAGCAGGCGACGCTCGCCATGCAGCGCTACTCCTGGGAACAGGGCGTTGTGGCGCAGGCATTTCTGGAGGCGGGCGACCGTGATACGACGATACTTTTGGCGTTAGAAGGCGCGCACCGGCAAACGGAAGACGGGCGCTGCGCGCAGATCGGCGAACAGCGCGCATCCACTGATCCCTGCGCTGTCGGCGAAGCGCTGTCCTATGCATATAAAGAAACCGGCGACGAATACTTCAAGCGCGCTCTTGACGCGCTGCTGCAGTGGTCGCTAAACGCCGCGCCGCGCAACGCCGAAGGCACGATTTATCATCTGGACAATCAACCGCAGTTCTGGGTCGACTCGTTTTATATGCTGCCGCCGTTTCTGGCAAGCGCGGGTTATTTCGATGAAGCGCTCCGGCAGATCGACGGCTATTGGAAGGCGCTGTACAGGCCGCAGAAATCCCTGCTGGCCCATATCTGGGACGATGGGGCGCAGTCCTTTATCCGCGAGGACGCTTGGGGGGTCGGCAACGGCTGGGCAATCGCTGGTATGGCGAGGGTTATCGATTTGCTTCCCGAAAACTATTCGCAGCGGCGGTCTGACCTGATCCGCCGCGCAAAGACCATTATCGACGCCATGCTGAAGCTTCAGCGAAGCGATTCCCTGTTCCACGACGTGCTGGATAATCCGGAAAGCTTCGTGGATACCAATGCGGGGCAGATGCTTGCCTACACAATCTTCAAAGGCGTACATGACGGATGGCTCGCGTCCACGTATATCCCCGCCGCGGAGGCGATCTATCAGGCGGCAAGCGCCAAGGTAAACGGCTACGGTATCGTACAGGACGTATGCGGTTCTCCGAATTTCAACGCGCCGGGATCGGCGCCGGAAGGACAGGCGTTTTATATTCTGATGGACGCCATGCGCGCAAGAGCCGGAGAAACCGTATGATTACCATCAGCATTTTAGGCCGTGACGGGCATTGCAAACAGCAGGTCTCCGGCGCAAACGGCGCGGAATTGTATTATCAGGGATATTATGAAGCCGGCGACGTGATCCGGCTCACGACGGACGAGGGCGAGAACGTATGGTTCCAGGGCGATCAGGCAATGAACGCCGCGAAACTATATCTGCCCTCTCAAATGTTCACGTTCAGCATCCCCACAGGCGAAGCGCGCTGCGCATATCCGCCGCAGGCGTTTTCCGGATACAAGCACGTGATCTCCGCCCGCACAGCCGAAACGTCCGGCGCCTACCGCAACCTGGCGCTCAATCCCGCAGACCAGCGCGGCGACGCTAACGCGTACCCGCACGTATCCGCCAACGCGGAAACACGGGGCGAATCGGTCTTCGAGGCCCGAAACGTCATCGACGGACTTCGGCTCAATACCTCGCACGGTGAATGGCCTTTCCAGTCCTGGGGCGTGGATATCGAAGAGGACGCCCGCATCACGCTGGAATTCGGCAGGCCGGTACGTATCGATAAAATGGCACTCACCATACGCGCGGATTTCCCGCACGATTCTTATTGGACGGAATGCACGGTCGAACTGTCCGACGGTACGCAGATGACCGTTCCTCTGACGAAAACCGCCGGCAGGCAATGGCAGTCGTTGGGCGAGCATACGGTCGAATGGCTGCGAATATCCCGTCTGGTAAAAGCGGAGGATGATCCGTCCCCCTTCCCGGCGCTCGTCGAATGGGAAGTGTACGGATGGGAAAACTGACGCCGACCAGGAACCAAAGTTTCGTCATTTGATCAGGAGGAGCACTATGAAATACCAGTTTCAGGATGGATTTGTCTGGGGAACGGCCACCGCATCGTATCAGATTGAGGGCGCTGTGAAACAGGACGGCCGCGGCGAAAGCATTTGGGACCGTTTCTGTCAAACGCCCGGAAACATATTGTATGGTGATAACGGCGACGAAGCCAACAACCATTACAACTTGTTCCGTGAAGACGTCGCGCTCATGAAGAAACTCGGCCATAAAGCCTACCGTTTCTCGGTGTGCTGGTCGCGCATTATGCCCGATGGACGCGGTGAAATCAATGAAAAAGGTCTCAAGTTTTATGAGAATCTGGTGGACGAGCTGCTCGCGGCCGGCATTGAGCCGTACGTCACCATCTACCACTGGGATCTGCCGCAGGCGCTGCAGGATATCGGCGGCTGGCAGAACGAGGACATGATCGGCTACTTCGAAGCCTACTGCCGCGTATTGTTTGACCGTCTTGGCGGACGCGTGAAGAAATGGATCACGCTCAATGAACCGTATTGCACCGCGGTGATCGGCAATTGGATCGGCGAACACGCGCCGGGCATGCACGATCTCGGCACGGCCATCCGCGTTTCCTACGTCCTGCTGCGCGCCCACGGCGCAGCCGTTCGGCTGTTCCGCTCGATGAACATGCCGGGCGAGATCGGCATTACCCTCAACACCATGCCCGTCTACCCCGCGACCGATTCGCCCGAGGATAAGCTGGCCGCCGTTCGCATGGACGGGCTGAACAACCGCTGGTTCTTCGATCCGGTGCTCAAAGGCGCGTTTCCCGAAGATATGGTCGAGTTTTTCCGTTCGCTGAAGGTTACGCTGCCCGACTTTAAAGAGCAAGCCTCTATCTGTGAACCGCTGGACTTCCTTGGCGTCAATTATTACTTTACCACGCCTGTCCGCTTCAACAAGCATACTTGGCCGCTGCAAGCGGAATCCGTGCATCTCGACCTTCCCCGGACCGACCGCGATTGGCCTATTGATCCCGACGGACTGACGAAACTGCTCCTGCAAGTTAAAAACGATTATCATGTTGATAACATCTATCTGACGGAAAACGGGGCCTCCTACAACGACAGGATTGACCTCAACGGTGAAATTCTGGATTATAACCGGATCGATTACCTGCGCCGGCACTTTATCGCCGCGCATCAAGCGATCGAGGCGGGCGTCAATCTTCGCGGATACTTCATCTGGTCGCTGTATGACAACTTCGAATGGGCGTTCGGCCGCTACAGCCGCTTTGGCATCGTCTATGAAGATTTCAAAACCCATCAGAGAACGCCAAAGCAAAGCGCGTATTGGTACCGGGATGTCATCCGGCAAAACGGATTGGATTAACCCGCGCACAATGCCCGTTCCGCCTCGTCCGGGATCAGACGTAGCATCAGATTAAGCCAGGGTTTCACAGGTTCTGCGATCCGGTCTGCTCCCTGTTCTGTGGGTTAATCCTGATTCCATTGCTTCATGACTGTATATTTTTCCCAATTCCCTGCAAGCCCTTGCGATATAAAGATTTTCTGCTATAATCATTACGTTACTACATTGATGGTTATCGTTCAGTTACAAGCCGATCCGTACGGCTGTCATGGCAGAAATCCCGCCCGCAAAGAGCAAATATGAAATAATAGGTGATGTACATGCTGCACCAACACACTCTGGACAAAACCGTACCGATCCCGCTCTATTTCCAGCTTAAAACATTGCTGCTGGATGAGCTTAAAAGCGGCGCCTATCCAGTGGACAGCATGATCCCCACAGAGAAAGAACTTTCCAAAATGTTCGATATCAGCCGTACGACCGTGCGGCAAACGATGGCGCAGCTTGTCCAGGAGGGGTGGCTGTACCGCGTTAAAAGCAAAGGGACCTTCGTTGCGCGAACCAAAATCAAGCAGGATTTCATCAGACGCCTGGAAACGTATAAAGAACAGATGGAACGGTTGGGGTATGTGCCCAGTACGCAGCTGCTGGCGTTGGAGGCCACAACCATGCCGGACCATATTGTATCGCAAGCCAATATTACGCCGGGCATGAAGGCAGTGTATATGTTCCGGAGGCGTTTTGCCAGCGGCGAACCCATCGTCACCGTAGAAACATACCTTCCCTACGATTCCTGCTCATTTTTAATGGATCATGATATGTCCAGCGAATCCATGTACGACGTGTTGTCCACACGGGAAACGACCCGCATCTGCCGGGTAACGCGCGTACTGGAAGCCGTAGCCGCCAACAGCCAGGATTCCGAATTGCTGGACGTCAAACGCGGCAAGCCCATCCATTATTTCAAAACGATCGGATATAATAAAATGGACGAACCCATCGAGTTTTCGTTCGCGCGTTACCGCGGCGACAGAAACCGTTTCGAAGTGGATCTTCTGATCGATACAGCCGTACAGCCGTCCAAACCATAAAAAAGGGGTCTCTTTATGGTGGCGGCATTTTTTTATAGTGCTTTATCACTACATTCCGACATATTAATCTAATATCATATCTAATCCAGGGCGGGAAAGGGGTGTGCAAATGGTTTCAACCGTAACGGGCAAAATACCAGCCGATCAGCTTGGCTTTACACAAATGCATGAGCACCTCTACGTGACCCAAGGCCCTGCGACACGCCTCAATCCCGCGCTGCTGATAGATCATGAAGGGAAGTCCGCAGCGGAACTGGACGCCTACCGAAACGCGGGCGGCCAGAGCGTTTTGGACGCCCAGCCTGGCGGCGCGGGCCGCGACGCGCGGGTTTTGCAGAGCATCAGCAAAAGCAGCGGCGTTCAAATTATTACCGTTACCGGATTTCATCTGCCGGTTTTCTATCCCGAGGATCATTGGACGAATACATGGGAGGAAAGCAGGCTATACGACCACTTTGCGGGCGAACTTCTTAACGGCCTATCAGAAGCGCCCGGCATCACGGCCGGGGCCGTGAAAGCGGCCATGGGCGGGGACGGGCTTACCCCGCGCACAGCCATCAAGCTGCGTGCGGCGGCGCGCGCGGCGGCGCAGGCCGGGGTTCCTCTGGTATTGCATACCGAAAAAGGGTTTGACGCAATTATCGCCCTGCGTTTATGCGAAAGCGCGGGCCTTGCCCCCGGACATGTTCTGGTATGCCACGCCGACAGGGACTTGAGCAGCTATGCGCTGCACGAAGACATTGCAAAGGCAGGCGCAATGCTCGAATACGATACGATCGGACGCTTTAAATATCACGACGACGAGTCCGAATGCCGCCTGATCACGCATATGCTCGATTTAGGGTATGAACAACATCTGCTTCTCTCGCTGGATACCACGGCAAAGCGTCTGGCAAGCTATGACGATCATGCGATCGGTCTACCCTATCTGATCCGGAGGTTTCTGCCTCTTCTAAAGCGTTTTGGCGTCTCGGACCAAACCATTGCTTCCATCATGATCGGCAATCCCATGCGAGTTTTTCAATAGACCTACTGTTTGATATCTATGAAAGCGAGGAACAACCATGCTCAACCTACCAGCCCCCGCAACCAAGCCTACCATGTATTTTATTGGTGTCACAACCGGCCAGTCCTCCATTATGCGCCTTTTCCCGATTTGGGCGGAAGCACTGGGAATCGACGCCTGCATCAAGGGTATTGATTTTCCTCTTCACGCCCCCGTACAGGATTACCGCGACGCCGTGGAGTTTATCAAAAGCGATCCGCTGTCCCTCGGCGCCCTGGTCACCACGCATAAAATTGATTTATACAATGCCTGCAGGGATATGTTTGAATACCTCGATCCCTACGCGCAGATGTTTGGCGAGCTTTCCTCCATCTCCAAGAAAGACGGAAAACTGTGCGGCCATGCCAAAGACCCGATTTCCAGCGGGCTGGCTATGGACACGTTCATCCCGGCGAATCATTGGGAAAAGCATCCCAAAGCGCAGGTCTGCGTGCTGGGCTCGGGCGGCAGCGCGCTTGCCATCAGCGCTTATTTGGCGCTGGACAAGCATCACAACAACATTCCCGCGCGCATTCATTTGACCAACCGTTCCTATCCCCGCCTGTCCGAAGCGGTCAAAATCCTTTCGGGGCTGCGGGTGCCGATGAGCTTTCATTTATGCAAGGAGCCGTCCCTCAACGATGATATCGTCCAGTCTATGCCGGAGGGTTCTTTCGTCGTCAACGCCACGGGCCTTGGAAAAGACGCGCCGGGATCTCCGTTGACCGACGCCTGCGTTTTCCCTAAAAACGGCCTGGTATGGGAGCTTAACTACCGCGGAACACTGGAATTCATGCACCAGGCGGAAAGCCAGCAGGCAAGCCGCAATCTGCTGATCGAGGACGGCTGGACCTACTTCATCCACGGGTGGACGCAGGTCATTGCGGAGGTTTTCCATGTCGATATTACCGGCGATCGCCTGGCTATGTGCGACCGGCTGGCCCGGGCATAAAAGGGGTTTGAAATGTCTGAAAAAATTCTGATCACGCCGCGCTCCTTCGGCAAGTCCGACCCCGGACTGTTTACAATGCTTGAAGACGCGGGTTTCGAACTGGTACGCAATCAAACGGGCAGCATTCTGGACAAGCGGCAGATCATGGAAATGGTCGCCCCGTGCTCGGGCGTCATCCTCGGCGTCGATCCTTTCGACGCGGACGTGATTGCCGCCGCGCCCAATCTGCACGCCATTTCCAAATACGGCGTCGGCGTTGACAATATCGACCTGAACGCCGCCTCGGCGCGCGGAATCAAGGTATCCAAGACCATAGGCGCCAACGCGGAAGCGGTTGCCGATTATGCCGTTGCGCTGATGCTTGCGCTCTCCCGCAAGCTTTTGGTTATCGACGCGCAATGCCGCAAAGCGGACTGGAGCAAGATCACGACGCTCGATTTCAATCATGCGACGCTGGGGCTGTTCGGCCTGGGCGCCATCGGGAAAAACGTCGCGGAGCGCGCCAAGGCCTTTTCCATGCGTGTATTGGCATTCGACGTCAACTGGGACGCGGCGTACGCCGCGGAACATGGAATCGAATACGCCGAGCCTGAAACCATTTTCCGCACGGCAGATTTCATCAGCCTGCATTTACCGCTGCTTCCGTCCACGGAAAACTTTGTCGGCGAAGCGGAGCTGGCGATGATGAAGCCCACCTCGATCCTGATCAACACGGCCCGCGGCGGCCTGATCAACGAAGAAGCGCTGCTCAACGCCCTGCAGGAAAATCAGATTTATGGCGCCGGAATCGACGCGTTCCGCAAAGAGCCGCCAGAAGACTTGCGTTGGTTTCAGCTCAACAACGTGATTCTGGGCTCGCATTGCGCGGCGTCTACGAAAGGCGCCGCCGAAAATATGGGGCGAATGGCCGCGAAGAACATCCTGCGCGATCTCGGGCAACCCGCCCGATGATCATCCTACTCAACTTCCGCAGCAAGGGGCACACGGCATGAAATACATACTGGCGCACGATCTGGGAACTTCGGGCAACAAAGCCACGCTGTTCAGCGAGGAAGGCAGCCTGATTGGCAGCACCGTGTTTTCCTACCCCACCAATTATTTTCAGGAAACCTGGGCCGAGCAGGATCCGGAGGATTGGTGGCAGGCTGTTTGCCAAACAAGCCAAAGCCTGATTTTGAGCACCAAAATCGATAAACGCGATATTGCCGTTGTATCCTTCAGCGGTCAAATGATGGGGTGCCTATGCGTGGACAAAGCAGGTTCCCCGCTGCGTAAATCCATTATCTGGGCGGATCAGCGAGCGCAGGAACAGCAAGCCGCGCTCCAACGCAAAATCAGCCCGCAGGATTATTATCATATCGCCGGCCACCGCAACAGCGCGTCTTACGGCATCCAAAAGCTCATGTGGATTCGGGACAACGAACCCGATATCTACCGCGATACCTACAAAACCCTGAACGCGAAGGACTATATTGTCCTCAAGCTGACGGGGAAATTCTATACCGAGCCGACCGACGCGACCAGCAACGCCTGCCTGGATTTAAAAACGCTTTCCTGGTCGGAACGGATTTTGCAGGATGCCGGTATTGCCATTGAAAAAATGCCTGACATCGTCCCCTCCATCCATGTTGCGGGAGGCGTAACCAAGTCAGCCGCCGAAGCCTGCGGCCTGCAGGAGGGTACGCCGGTGGTAATGGGCGGCGGAGACGGCGTTTGCGCCAACGTTGGCGCAGGGTCGGTGAAACCCGGGCAGACCTTCAGCTATATCGGCTCCTCCGCGTGGATCGCTTCAACGAGCACCGAGCCGGTGTTTGACGAGCAGATGCGCACCGTTACCTGGGCGCACATCGTGCCGGGCATGTATGCGCCCAACGGCACCATGCAAAGCGCCGGCGGGTCTGTCGCGTGGCTGAAAAATCAAATCTGCAAAGCGGAAACGCTGGAAGCAAAGGAAGCGGGCGTCAGCGCGTATGAACTGATTGACCGGCAGATCGAGCAAAGCCCGATCGGCGCCAACGGCGTCGTGTTCCTCCCCTATCTGCTGGGCGAACGCGCGCCGCGCTGGAATGTGGACGCCAGAGGCGCGTTTCTGGGCGTCAAGATGGAAAATGAACGCAGGGACATCCTGCGCGCCGTTTTGGAAGGCGTCACCATGAACTTGGACATCATTTTGGAGATCCTGCGGCAAAGCATCGCCATCTCCGAAATCCTTGTGATCGGCGGAGGCGCCAAAAGCTCCGTTTGGAGACAGATGATGGCCGACATATACGACGCATCCATCAAAGTGCCGTCGCTGCTTGAGGAGGCTACGTCCATGGGCGCGGCGATTACAGGCGGCGTCGGCGTCGGTCTGTTCAAGGATTTTGACGTCATCGACCGCTTTATTGATCTGAAGTCGGTCCATGCGCCCGATCCCGTGTCGGTGAAAAAGTACAAGCCCGTCAAGGAGATATTCGAACTGTCCTATCAATCTTTATTGCCCGTTTACCAAAAAATGGCCGGAAAATGAGAGGAGACTGTTATGCAAACCCCCAAACTTTTTACATTACTTCCTGAAGACCTTGTTTGCACCCCGGACGGCATGGAAATCGACAGCGAGGGAAACCTGATCCTCTCCTGCCCGAATTTCGCCGATATGACGATGCCCAGCTGCATTCTGAAAATCGACAAGCAGAAGCATATCCGCAAATGGTTTGACGTGCCTGTGAATCCGGAAACAGGCGAGGCCCGGAGCATGGGAATCGCATTTGGTCCCGATCAGGATCTTTACATTATCGACAATCCCGGCTGGACAGGCAGGGAGGATCTTGTGTACACCGGACGTGTGCTAAGAGTGCGTATGAACGGGGACACGATTGAAAAGGTTACCGTGGTTGCCGATCATATGGAGCATCCCAACGGGATCCGCATCAAGGGCGACTATATGTACCTGACCCAGTCCACCCTGGCCAACGTGAAAACCGAAAGCGGCAATCTGATGAGCTGCGTATACAAGTTTCATCTGGACGACCATGATATTCACTGCACCAATACCCTGGAAGATAAAAATATCCTGTGCACCTTTATCACAGAAAATCCGCTGTGCCAGTATGGCGTAGACGGCATCGTATTTGACCGTGAAGGACGGCTGATTATCGGGAATTTCGGCGACGGTTCCATTCACCGTCTTACCCTGGATGATCACGGCGATCTGGTCAGCAACGAACTGTGGTGCCAGGATCCCAAAAACCTCCTGACCACCGACGGCATGACCATCGATCCGTACGGCAACATCTATGTGGCGGATTTCTCCGCAAACGCGATCGGGCGCATTTCTCCCGACGGCGTTATTACCCGGATCGCCCAAAGCCCCGATTGCGACGGGTTTGACGGCGGTCTGGACGAGCCGGGCGAGCCTTGCTATTGGAACGGGAAACTGATCGTATCCTGTTTTGACCTTGTGGTGGACGACCAGAAGGTTAACACCGCGCATGAAATGCCGGCTACGATGTCGATGCTGGATATTGAACCCTAGAAATCTATCGGGCCCTCCTTACGAAAACCGCCCGCAGCGCTAGCGAACTGCGGGCGGTTTTCCATGGGTTCACAGATCAGTATCCGTCACCGGCCTGTTAAAGCGCGTAGACCGGCGTCCTCAGCACCTTATTCCGGATATCGGATGATACACTTTTTCGCAATCTGTTTTTTCTCCAGTTTCTCAAAAGCCTGCATGATCTGCGGAAAATCATAGACGTCGGAGATATAATCCTTGAGTTGGATGACGCCCGCTTTCAGCCAGTTCATGATCTGGTTGTGGGCTTCGCCCTCTTCAACCTTGGAGGGGAACTGCTGAAACTGCAGCTGCCAGTTGTAAGGCGCTTCAGACCAGTCGATTTCCGCAGAAAGGTTGGGCGAGATCCCGTAACAGCAGATTTTCCCCTGATCCTGCAAAAGCGGCATCGCCGCGTTGATAATCGCCGAGATGCCTACCGCATCCAGCACAAACTTGGCGCCGTCCGGGCAAATGGCGCGGATCTCCGCGGCATAGTCGTCCGTTTTGCTGTTGAATGTGTAATCGGCGCCCTTCTCTTTGGCGTCGGCCAGTTTGTCGTCGATGATATCCAGCGCGATGATCGGGTGTACGCCCAGCAGGCTCATGAACTTGATAAACGTCAACCCCACAGGGCCGCAACCAAAAATCACAACCGGATCGTTCGCGCCGATTCCGAACCGCTTAATGGAAGACAACACTTCCCGCAGCGTGATGATCATCGCCGCGTCCGTCGGGTCGATATCGGCTGGCAGTACGTTCTGGGCAAACGCGCACTCGGGCGTCGGTCCATATTGGCTGGCATCCCAGGAGACAGGATCGCACACGACGCCGTATTCGCTGTATGCGCCCCACCCGGAGGCGTACCCGTCCAGCGGGCCGGCAAACGGAAGCAGTACGAGATCGCCCGGCTTAAAGGACGTCACCTGCTTCCCCACCTTCACCACGCGGCCAACGCCTTCATGTCCCAGCATCAGCGGGTAGCTGTCCGGACCGAAGTTTTTAAACTGGCGATGAATGAGTTTCGCGTCCGTTCCGTTGCACACGCCGCAGCTCAATGTTTTCACGAGCGCCTGACATTCATTGATCTCAGGCATGCTTACGTCTTTTACCGCAAGCGTCCCGTTTTTTTCAACAATCAGCGATTTCATAACCAAGATCCTTTCCTCTATTTGTTATAATAACAATATCATGACATTAAACCAAATACAACCCCTAATTCCCTTGACAAATCTATATTTTCAGCTATAATTTTTCTATATGATACCTATGTTGGTACATTAGCACCGCAGAGTCTGCATCTCGTTCTTTATGAGTCTATTCCAAAGGAGAAAACGCCGTATGCATTTCAACGCAAGCAACGAAAAATTGGATTTTGAACATGGATTTACCATTCCTTTTGATTTGAAAACCGGGTTTTCTCCCGACGTCGCAACGGGGAAGCGCCGCCTTTCCGATATGACGGGAATGTTCTCCGATACCAAGGCCGAAAGCAAACTGATCGCGGATGGTGATCCGCTGATTTATGAATTTCATAGCTTGCCGGCGCCCGAACACCCGGGCGATCTGGCCTTTGGTTGTTCCATCGTATATCCCGGCAAGGTCGGCGATGAGTATTTTATGACCAAGGGCCATTTTCACACCATTCTGGAGACGGGCGAGATCTATTACTGCCTCAGCGGGCACGGGTACATGCTACTGGAAAACCCGGAAGGCGATTGGCGGGCTTTGGAATTGACAGCCGGCCATGCGGTGTATGTTCCCAAACGCTATGCCCACCGTTCCATCTGTGTTGGCAAGGACGAACCCCTTGTTACGTTCTTCGCGTTCCGTGCGGATGCAGGACATGACTACGGTTCTATTGAAACTAAAGGGTACCGCAAGCTCCTGGTGGAGCGGGACGGCCAACCCGCAGTCATCGACAATCCAAACTGGACAGAGTAAAATAAACACAGAAGAAAGATGCCTATGAAAACAATGAACGCCGTGGTTGCATACGGAAAGCATGATTACCGCCTTGAGCAGGTCAAGGTTCCTGCGGTCGGGCAAGGAGAACTGCTGCTGAAAGTGGAGGCCTGCGGCGTATGCGCGGGCGATATCAAGTGCTTCGAAGGCGGTTTCCGGTTCTGGGGCGGCCAGGGCAATCCGCCATACTGCGAGCCGCCGTTTATCCCCGGGCACGAGTTCATCGGGCATATCGCCGAAATCGGGCCAGGGTATACGGGCGAACTGTCGCTTGGCGACCGCGTCGCCGTGGAGCAAATCGTGCCATGCGGCGAATGCGCATACTGCAAATCCGGCCAATATTGGCTGTGCGCACCGCACGACGTGTTCGGGTTCAAGGGCAAACTCAACGGCGGCTTCGCCGAATATGTGCGCGTCCCGAAAAACGCCTTTGTCTACCCCATTCCCGCATCGCTTCCGATTGACAAAGCCGCTTTGATCGAGCCGTACGCCTGCGGTATACACGCCGTAGACCGCGCTGAAATATCAGCTGATGACGTGGTGGTGATCGCCGGTGCGGGCACCCTGGGCCTGGCCATGGTGACGGCCGCCTCGCGATTACACCCCCGGGCGCTGATCAGTATCGATCCGGTTGAACGCCTGCGGAAGCTTGCCCTGTCGCTTGGCGCAACCCATGCGATGGACGCCTGGACAAAGGAAGAACTTCCCGCGCTTATCCGCGATCTGACTTCCGACGTCGGCTGCGATGTATATATTGAAGCCTCTGGCCATACCGCCGCCATTTCCCAGGGGCTGAACCTTATCCGCAAAGGCGGGCGATTTGTGGAATTCAGCGTCTTCGCCGGTCCCGCGAATATCGATTGGTCGATTATCGGGGACGCAAAGGAATTAACCATTTATGGTTCCAGCCTCAGCCCCCGCTGTTTTCCGCGTTCCATCAGCGGGATTGTTTCAGGCGAGCTGAAAACAAACGGCGTGGTTACCCATGCCATACCGCTGGCAGACTTCCAAAACGCGTTTTCGCTTGCGAAAGCGCACGAAAGCATTAAAGTCATTCTAATACCGTAGCACCGGTAAACCATGCGGCATCCGCATGGTTTGTCGCGCATCAGGACGCTGTCGGAAAGAGGAGCTATACTATGGATAAGAATACGGTTTTACAAAAACTTCAGGAAAACGGTGTGGCGGCGGTCATCCGCGCCGACAGCGAAGAACAGGCAGTGAAGATCGTTGACGCCTGCATTCAAGGCGGGATCATCGGCATAGAAATTACGTTCACGGTACCCGGCGCGGTGGATATCATCGCCGCATTGTCCAAGCGGTACAGCGGACAGGACGTCATTATCGGCGCAGGCACGGTGCTCGATCCTGAAACTGCGCGCATGGCGATTCTCGCGGGCGCGCAGTTTATCGTATCGCCCTGCCTGAACGTGGATACCGTAAAGCTCTGCCTTCGTTACCAGGTGGCATGTATGGCCGGCGCGATGACCATTAAGGAAACCGTGGACTGCATGGAAGCGGGCGCCGATATCGTCAAGATCTTCCCGGGCAACCTGTTCGGCCCCAAAATCATCAAATCCATTCGGGGCCCGCTGCCGCAGGCCAAACTGATGCCGACGGGCGGCGTAAACGCGGAAAACGCCGCGGAATGGATTCAGGCTGGCGCGGTGTGCGTCGGCGCGGGCAGCGATTTGACGCGCGGAGCCAAAACGGGAGATTACGAATTGATAGCGAAAACCGGCCGTCAAATGGTGGAAGCGGTCGCGGCCGCGCGCAAATCCGCCAAATAACGTTGATCCCGTTGCGGATTCACCATTTGAAAACATGCAATCGGACAAATGATGTTTGACCATATTATATTTGACGTCGATGGCACGCTAATCGATTCCGCCGACGCCGTCGTCGGTACGTTGCTGCACGTTTCACGGGAATGCATGCCGTCTCCCGCCAGCGAATCGCGCTGCCGCGAAACATTGTCTATGAATACCGTGGCGGCGCTGCGCTATATCGGCGTTGCGGAATCTTCGCTTAAAAAAGCGGTGCGGCGCTATGACGTGCTGTACGCTTCCGCATACCGCACAACGCCATTTCAGGGCGTTCCGGAAATGCTTGCAAGCATCTCCGCGGCGCGTATTCCCATGGCCTTGCTATCGGCAAGAAAGGCTTATGAGTTTCATAACGACACGGCCCTCGCGCCGCTGCTGCCGTATTTCCATATGGTAATGGGCGCGGAGTTCGCCGCGCCCAAGCCCAGCCCCGAGGGGCTGCTTCGTTATATGCAAATGTTCCACACCGAGCCTGAACGCGTCCTGTTCGTCGGCGATACGCCCGCCGACAGCCGCTGCGCGCTTGCCGCATCGGTTCCATTTGCGCTTGCAGGCTGGAACGCCGAAGCCGATCCGGGCATAACCGATTATCGCTATCTGCTCAGGGAGCCAGGCGATCTTCCGGCGGTACTCCGTGTTGCCGGCATGCAGGCCTGACCCAAGTTTCTACTTTACAGGCACATGGTGAATATGGTTTCAATATCGCTTTGCTTAAGCGGTTTGAAACCGTGTATCACCGCACCGCCGCAGGCTTTTTTCGCCATAACCGGAAAATCGCTTTCCCGAATGCCGACCTCTGTAAACGTGCTTTTAAGCCCAAGCGTTTTGAAAAAGAAATCCGACAGCATTTCGATGCTCTTCCTGGCCACCGTCATCTGATCCAGCGATGGATCGATCTGGAAAACGTTCGTTCCGAATTGATAGTACTTCGCCGCAGTCGTTTCGTCCAGGCAATACTCCATCCAGCGCGGCGTTAAAATGGCCAGGCCGAGGCCGTGCGTAATATCATAGATCGCCGACAGCTCATGCTCCATGGGATGGCAGCTCCACTCCTGATGCTTCCCTCCGTTAACAAAGCCGTTGAGCGCCCAGGTAGAACTCCACATGATATTGGCGCGCGCCTCGTAATTCTCCGGTTCTTTCATCGCAACGGGCGTGAACTTGATAACCGTTTTCAGCAGGCTTTCCATCACGCTGTCCAGCATATACAGATCCTGGTCCATATTGAAGTAGATTTCAAGGATATGGGAGATGATATCCGCCGCGCCGCAGGCCGTTTGATACGCGTTGACCGTATACGTATTGGCCGGATCCAGAAACGAAACCTTCGGCAGCATCGGGCGCGCCATTCTGCCGATTTTATCCTGTGTCTCCGGATTGGATATCACGCCCCCGCTGTTCATCTCCGAACCCGTCGCCGACAGCGTAAGCACCGTGACCAGCGGCAGCGCGTTTTCAATCGGCGCGTTTTCGGACAGGAACATCCACGGATCAAAATCCACGCACGCACCGGCGGCGATATATTTTGTGGCGTCGATCGTCGAGCCGCCTCCGACCGCCAGCAGAACGTCGACCTGTTCCGATTTACACAATTGCGCGCCTTTGCGCACCGATTCGATCCGGGGGTTCGGTTCAATCCCGGAGAGCTCGACAAGCGTCAGCCCCGCCTTGCGGATCTCGGCGACAACCCGGTCATACAAGCCGCTTTTTTTAATTGAGCCTCCGCCGTAGGTCAGCAAAACCTTGCTGCCAAACTTTGCGAGCTCTTCGCCAAGATGCCCGAGCTGGTTTTCACCGAAATACACTTTCACGGGAACATCGTATACAAATGAATTCATACTATCACCTTTCCTTGTCCAAAAAAACGTACGCTGCGGTACCGCCAATACGCTCCTGTAAAACCGGTGTGCCGGGCATACACCCGAACGCTCCTGCGTTATTCGCCGTTTTGGCCCGTTTGAAACTCGATGGAGAATTTCAGTCCGTTTCCTGCCCGTGCGGCGTCGATCGCCTTATGGATATCACGGAGCGGATAGCGGGCCGACAGTAGGGCCGCAAGGTCGATACACCCGGCTGCGCGCAGCTTAGCGCCTTCCCGGTACTGCCGCACATTGGCGCGCGTCGAACCGCTTACCGTTAATTGCCGGTAATGAATCTGGTTGGTTTTCAGCATAACCTGATCGCGTCCTTCCGGCAGGCCGCCAAAATACAATACGCGTCCGTTCATCGCCATCAGCTCCAGAGCGTCTGCCTGCGCCTGCGGGGAAGGGCATGCCGTAATGCATACGTCCACGCCGCGGCCATTCGTCTCCCGCATCACATCCGCCTTCAAATCGCTGCCCGGCATGGTCACAAACCACGGATCGATTTGTTTGCAGAACTCCATTCTCGCCGCGGAGGTATCGCGGATCATGACTTTGGAAGCGCCGAGTGCCTTGGCTAGCATCGCGTGCATCACGCCGATGGGCCCCGCCCCGATGATCAGCACCGTATCGTTGAGATGTACGTGAATACGCTCCTGACCGTTCAGCACACAGGAGAAGGGCTCCAAAACAGCCGCTTCGTCCATCGGAAAGGTATCCGGCAGGACCATGATGTTGCCCTGGGCGATCATGCGGGCATCCACGCGCATAAATTCGGCAAATCCGCCGTCCATATTGATCCCAAAAGCCTGATAGTCCGCGCACAGGTGGGTATTGCCCTGCACGCAATGCTCGCATACGCCGCAGCCGAAATTGGGCGCTATGGCTACATGCTGTCCGGGATGGTACCCTTTGACGTTTTCCCCCACTGTGTGGATGACGCCGCTGACTTCATGCCCCAGCGTGAGCGGATGCTTTTCATCCACCCCGGCATAGCCGTTGGCGATCATTCGCAGGTCGCTGCCGCAGATGGATGCGTAAGACGTTTGCAGCAAGATTTCGTCCGGTGAAATGGATGGGACGGGACACTCTACCACTCGAAAATCCCCCGGGCCGAATAACTTAGCGGCCAGCATTCTGATTCCCCCTTTGAAGCGTTATGGTTTCCCCAGTTTGAATCGATTCATTGCCGGCCCGTACCACGGCCACCGCCATCATGCCGTCCAGTCCGCCGACTTGCGGATCGGTATGATGTAAAATGCAGTGAACAAAGCTGATATCTTCCGCGATATACGCGTCGGCAAACAGATTCGTCCAGCTTTTCACAGCGTCGCCGGCCATGCCGTTGGCCTGTGTAAAGCATAAGGTTGTCCCGTTCTGCATACCGCCGATTGTAATCAGGCCTTTCGTACCCAGGATATCCACACGGGCGTCGTAGCCGTATTGGACCCCCTGCGCGCCGTCGATACAGCCGAGCATGCCGTTTTCCATATGGGCGACCATCAGAACGGTGTCGTAAAAGTCGGGATATGCTTCCCGCGCATCCGGGCAGCGATAATTGCCCGCGACCGCATGCAGAGTTTTCACCTCGCTGCCTGTAAACCAGCGCAGGGTATCGATGTCGTGGCTGTTGACCTCCGCCAGCGGGCCATTGCTTTTGGCGATATCATACATCCACTCATGCGGTTTGCTGGGCCCGTGGGTTAAAGATTTTACGCTGACAACCTCGCCGATCGCGCCGCTTTGAATGATTTCGCGCGCCCGTGTGAAGTTGCGGTCAAACCGCCGCATAAAACCAATCTGTAGCTTTACCTGGTGCGTTTCACATGCGGCGATCATCCTGGCGCATTCTTCTTGGGTCATCGCCATGGGCTTTTCGCACAGAATATGCTTGCCGGCCTCAGCCGCCGCCAGCACAATCTCACAGTGATACTTTGTGGGTGTTACGACTATCACCGCGTCCGCGCCGGAAGACTTCATTGCCTGCTTGTAGTCCGTATACCATTTGCACCCGGCGCCGATTTCCGCGGCCGCCTCACGGGCGTTCGTCTCGCTGATATCGCTGACTGCCACCAGACGCGCATGCGGCACGCGGGTAGCGAAATTTTTAGCGTGGATCATTCCGGCACGGCCCGCTCCGATTAATAATAGCCTGACCTCGTCCATGATTATCTGATCCTTTCTGTTTGCATCGTGTCTCAACCAACCGGTTGATGGATAAAATCGTCAAGAGGTGTTGAACTGAACGAAAAATAAGTATATGATAAGTAATACGAAATGACAAAAGATGAGAGGATATGGCAACAATGAATAAATCCGTGGATGCTCCCATACTCTTCGCTGAGGAACGGCATGCGCAGATCTTACTCCTGCTGCAGGAAAAATCCAAAATCCGCGTTTCGGAGTTATGCGAGACGTTCTCCGTTTCTCCGGCTACCATCCGCAATGATTTGCGGGATCTGGAGAAAAACGGAAAGCTGAAACGTACGCACGGGGGTGCCATTCCGCTTGGGAAAGCCACGTTCGAGCCGTCGACGATGGATAAAAACGTGGAAAATATCGAGGAAAAACGGAAGCTGGCGGCTTACGCGGCTACGCTGGTCGAAGATGGCGATACCATCGCGCTGGACGCCGGAACGACGATGATGGAACTTGCCAAATGCCTGAGCGACCGCAAAACCCTGACCGTTTTAACCAACGATATCCGTATCGCCATGTACCTGGAACAAAACTCGCTGGTCACCATCATTATGATCGGCGGCATCCTCCGCCACGGGCTGGACTGTGCGGTTGGCCCGATTGCGATTTCCTCCCTGCAGTCGCTCAACGTTGACAAAGCGTTTCTGGGAGCCAATGCGTTTTCGGTGGAAAAAGGGTTTACGACGCCGGATATCAACCAGGCCGAAGTGAAAAAAGCGCTGATCCGGTGTGCCGCTGAACGAATCGTACTGTGCGACAGCAGTAAATTCGGCCGCATCAGCTTTGTAGACTTCGCCTCGATCGACGATATCGATCAGCTGATCACGGATAAAAAAGCCAGTCCCAAGATCGCCACCTATCTGCACGAGCAAAAGGACAACATTGATTTCATCACCCTGTAAATTCCACCTTTCTTTCGTTAATCGTCTCCTGCGGCCGCTGCCCACCGGGCGGCGGCTGTTTGCATCCGTTGGTACCGCTTCCGCCGTTACCCCTCGTTCATTTGGCTGCGGAGCGTACGCACGGTCGCAAGCGCCGCTTTATAGTCCTCATACCGCGGCAGATGCTCTACGAAAACGGGCAGGTTTCTGCCCAGGCTCTCGATGCGCCGCAGCACGCCTTTGAGATCGATCACGCCCTGGCCTGGCGGCACTTCCCCAATCAGGCACGGCAGACCCGGCTGCAGTTTCACATCCTTCAGATGCACGCTCTTTATGTAGGGGCCCAGGAGCGTAAAGCAGCGGTCCAGAAACGCTTCCCGATCATGATACCGGTCCAATCCGTTGATCATATTGGCAAAATCCATATGCACGGCAAAGGCTTCGCGGTCGACGTCCTTGATCAACTGCAGGTATTCCTCGGGCCCGCTGGGGATCATCCAAGGCATGGGTTCCAGCGTATAGCAGGTATGCTGCGGCTTGACAGCGTCGATAATCTCACGCATCGTTAATACGACCAGATCATACGTATCCCGGCTGAAGTTGCGGGCATCATACCCGTCCCATTGTTCACCGCGCCCGCCGGAGATATTTACGCAGCAGATAGCGTGCATACGGTCCGCCAGCGCCAGCGCTTTTTGTGCCTTGGCAATGGCCGCCTTGCGCTGCGCTTCATCCGGGCTTACCGTGTTATTCCAGACCCCGACTTCGGCAATTTCCAGCCCTGTGCGGCCGACCCACCGGATGTACCGGTCCACGGTTGCATCGTCCGTATCCGCCGTCACCGCCGACATGAGCACTTCCACGCCCAGATCCTTGATTTTCAGATCCCATTCTTCCTCGGTGGTGAATTTATCATCGAAATTGGCTCCTAAACGCATAGGCACTCCTTACAGGTCGTTTCCGTTCGTTGCGATCACGTTGCCGTACCAGAACCCGGAATCCTTGATCGTTCTCTTCTGCGTAGCAAAGTCCACATACACAAGCCCGAAGCGATTGCTGTATCCGGTGGCCCATTCAAAATTATCGGTTAGCGTCCAATGGAAATATCCGCCAACGTCTACCCCGTCGTCCGCCGCGCGGCGAAGCTCGCGGAGGTAGCGCGTCGTAAAATCAATCCGCTGCGGGTCGTGCACCATGCCGTCCAGATGCACCCAATCCTCGTTGGACAGCCCGTTTTCCGTGACGACGATCTGCGTATGGTAGCGCTCACTGTAGAATTTCGGGCCCCAGTACAAGGCTTGCGGCGTAACGGGCCAGGGGTACGCCGTCCGGTCATGCCCCGGCGTACGGTCTACCGTTTCGCACGTGCCGTTTTTGCCCGCTTTGCCCAGATAGGTCTGGTAAACGTTCATGCCTGCAAAATCGATCGGCTGGGAGATCACGCGCATATCGTCGGACCCGATGGACGGCATAAATTCCCTTACTGTTTCCATCGCGTCCTGCGGATACTGCCCCAGAAACACAGGATCCAGCCACCACGCCGTTCCGCCGGCCTGGTCTTCCTTGGCGTTGAAGGTTTGTTTGCGGCAGGCTTCAATATCGGCGGCGTCATCCGTAATGGGAGACCAGAGCCACCAGGACGCGGGCGCGTATCCGATCACCGGTTTCTGCCTGGCGCGGTCTTTAATCGCCGTGACGGCATGCCCGTGGGAAAGCAGCGCGATATGGGCGGCCTGCAGCACGTCGCGTTTATTCATTTTCAGTCCCGGCGCGTGAATACCGCTTTCCAAACCGGAGCTGATGAAGCACTGCGGCTCGTTTTGCGTGATCCAATGGTTTACACGGTCGGACAGGCGGTCAATCACGACGGACGTATACTCGGAAAACCATTTGGGCATCTCCGGGTTCAACCATCCGCCGCGCAGAAACAGTGCGTACGGAAGATCCCAATGGAACAGCGTGATATACGGAGTGATATTTTTTCCCAGAAGATCGTCTACCAGGCGGTCGTAGAACTCCAGGCCTTTTGCATTCACTTTCCCGATTCCGTCGGGCATAATGCGGGGCCAGCTCAGCGAAAACCGGTACGCGTTCATCTTCAGCCGGCGCATGATGTCCGTATCCTCTTGGAAACGATGGTATTGATCGCTGGCAACGTCCCCGTTTGTCCCGTCCGCTACGCGGCCCGGCTGATGCGTAAAAACATCCCAAATGGACAAGCCTTTCCCGTCTTCAAACGCAGCGCCTTCGTTTTGGTACGAGGCCGTCGCAGCGCCCCAGGCAAATCCCTTTTTAAATCCCATGGCGATCTTCCTTTCCGGTTCATTCTGGAGCCCGTATTGCCCGTTATCCTTTCACGGCGCCCGACAGCATGCCGTCGATGAAATTGCGCTGGAAGATTAAAAACAGGATCATAATCGGCAAAACGGCGATACACGCGCCTAGCAGCAGCGCTCCGTAATTGATATCAAAATTCGGCTGTGCCAGAATGGACATCGCCAGCGGCATCGTATAGTGTTTGCTTGAGTTGAGCATGACCAGCGGAACGTAGTAATTGCCCCATTGGTTCACGAATGACAGAATGCCGAGGCTGGTCAGCGCCGGGCGCATGGTGGGCAAAACGATGCTGAAAAAGATATAGGTTTCGGAGGATCCGTCGATGCGGGCCGCCTCGATCAGCTCCTTGGGAAAGCTCAGCAAGGATTGCCGCATCAGAAATACGCCGAACGCCCCGGTCAGCCCCGACAGGATCACGGACCAGTAGGTGTCGACCAGCTGCATGCCCGAAAACTGGATATACAGCGGGACCATGACGACCTGCACGGGAATCAGCATGCCCGCCAGACAGATGGTAAAGATCGTATCGCGGCCCTTGAACCGGAACTGTGAAAATCCATAACCGGCCATGGCGTCGATCAGCAAAATGATCACGGTATAGACCACCGCGATAAACATGGAACTATACAGGTTGCTCCACAGCGGAATCCGCGCCAGCAGGTCGCTGTAATTCTGCACGATATTCGTACCCAGACGGAAGGTATAGCTGAAATTAAACACCTGCGAGTTGGTATGGGTCGCCGCCAGAAACGTCCATAAATACGGGAACAGCGCGGTGATGACCGCGAGGATGAGCGCGGCGTAAAGGAACAGCTTGGGAAGCGAATTTTTACGCATCTTATCGTTCCCTCCCCGCCCGAAGCTGGATCACCGTCAGGATGACGACGATAAAGACGATTACATAGGAGCCCGCGCAGGCCACGCCGAAATTGAAGTTTTTAAACCCGATATTGTACAGGTACAGCATAGAGGTCAGCGTGCTGTTGGTCGGGCCGCCGTGCGTGATGATGTTGGGTTCCGTAAACATCTGCACGGCGCCGTTGATGGAGGTGACCATCACCAGAATCAGGATATTTTTCAATTGCGGGATTGTTATTTTCGTGAATTGCTTAAAGCGCGACGCACCGTCGATTGAAGCGGCCTCGTACAATTCCGCCGGTATGTTCTGCAATCCCGCTAAAATGATGACCGTATTGTAGCCCGTCCATTTCCAGGTCTGCGCAAAGACGATCATCATCGTCGCCAGCCAGCTGCTGGTGTACCAGGTCAGCTTGGTGCCCCCCATCATGGCGATCGCGTTATTGATAAAACCGTTATCGTTAAACAGCATGGAAAAGATTACCGAATAGCTTACCGCGTCAATCAGCACCGGCATAAAAACCGCCATCCGGAAAAACCCTTTGCCACGAATGATTTTCGAGTTTAAAAAAACCGCCAGCCCCAGCGCCAGCATAATCATCAGCGGAACCTGTATGATTCCGATTTTAAACGTATTGATTAGAGAAAGCGCAAAATTCTTATCGGATAATAAAAAGCGGTAATTGCGCAAACCGCTCAGCTTGATTACATTGCCTTTGTAGCTGCCAAAGCTCAGCACAACGGAATACAAAATCGGATAAATGGAAAAAAGAATAAAGACCACCAGAAATGGGGCGATAAACATCCAGGGGGTCACCTTAAGTTTCCTTTGATAATTCATGGGCGCTCCCTCTCCCTGCGCTCCCGCCGCCAGAAGGACTGTTGCCCCCTCTCGGGGGCAACAGTCCTTCCGATGCGGAACGAAGTGTTATTCGCTCTTAAGGAAATCCAATTGGTTCTGTGCCGTAGCGGTCGCATCGTTCAACACCGTCTCCAGATCGCCGCCGTCGATAAAGTACTGGCCGATGGCTTCGTTCTGGAAAACCAGGCCGATATCCGTGAAATACGCGGGGAAGGGAAGCTCGGGGATCTCGGAGCAGACCTGCGTGGCGAACTGCGCGACCGAGATGCCGAAGTAATCATCCACCGCCGTGTAGGAGGGATCGGAATACGCGGGAATGTAGGACCCAAACAGCGTGGATACGCTCATGTTGATTGCGCAGCCTTCATCCTGAAGCAGGAACCAATCCAGGAACGCTTTGCACAGTTCGGGATACTCGGTTTTGGAGGAGATCATCACAACGGAACCGCCGGAATTGGCCTGGTTGGGGCCGTCTTCCACCAGCGCCGGCAGAGCCATTACGCCCCACATACCAGCCTGATCGGCAAGGTTTTCCTGCAGCGTGCCGGCAAACCACACGCCGTAAGGCACGGCGCAGAGCTGGTCGTTCGCCAGGGCGGTAATACGATCGGTCCATTCGTTGGGCAGGTTCAGGCTTACGCCTGCATCCACAAACTTCTTCACAGTCAGGAACGCGTTGCGCGTTGCTTCGCTGTTGAAATTCACGTTGCCGTCCGCATCGAAGAACGAGCCGCCCTGCTCATAGAACAGGATCAGCGGCATATCAAAGCTGCTGGCGCCGTTGTAGTCAAAGCCGAAAATCTTGGTTTTGCCGTCGGTGTTTTCGTTGATGATTTTGCCGGCTTCCAGCAGATCGTCCCAGGTGGAGATCGTGCTGGCGTCAATGCCGTTGTCCGCAAAGATATCCGTGCGGTAGAACATCATTGCAGGCGCGATATCCCAGGGAATCGCGTAGTAAACGCCGCCGTCCTGGCAAAGCGGAAGAACCGCGGGTACGATGTCGTCCGCCTTGGGCGCCATGACATCCGACACATCCAAGAACGCGCCGGGGTATTTCGCCAGGGCAGTTTTCATGTCGCGGTTTTGGAACTGCATGATATCCGGTACGCCGGTGTTGGTGGCGAGCTGCGTATACAGCTTGGTATTGTCGGATACCTGTTCCACGTTGATTGTCGCTTCCGGATGCATTGCCATAAATTGTTTTGCACCCTCTACGATCGCCGTGTACGACGAGTTCCAGGACGTGATGGTAATCGTGCCTGCGAGATTGCTTTCGTCAGCCATTGCGGCGCCGGCGCAGCAAGTGCCAAGCAGCATGATAACGACCAGTGCGGATAGCCAGTGAGTGAAACGATGTTTCATGTGTTTGCCTCCTCAGAATTATGATATTCGACAACGCGATTGCCGTTTGCTATCGATTACTATAACATTCTATTGTTTTTGTGTCAATGAAATTGCGAGTTATTTTCTTTTATATTTACATTTCGCCCAATCCTTACATCTTCAAATGAACTGAAGTGTTCTATTTTTATAGGAAAGAATGGCATTTTTCTCGGAATATTATAGTGTTAATGAATGTTGTCAAATGAAAGCGATAATTATCGAATATTCTTGCAGTTTGCAACTTCATAGGGTATAATTGGCGATATCAAACGCGTTCGGAGGTTCGTATGACACAAAACCCGGTGCAACTGCAGGCCCTTGCGGATGAGGAAACCACCCTGCGTTTCCGTTCGTTTACCGCGCGGGACGCCTTGCAGATCGGACAAATTCTGATACGGCAGGCACAGGCGGATGATACGCCTATATTGATACGTATCGAAGCCTTTGGCTTAGTGCTGTTCCAATATGCCTTTGACGGAATCACGCCCGACAACGTTCGCTGGATGCGGCGTAAAGTCAATGTTACGCAGCTATTCCGGCACAGCTCGTTTTATATGCAGCGTCTGGTGGAAGAAAGCGGGCGATCCATGCAGGAGGCTCTGTCGCTGTCTCCCTCGGACTATGACGCGTCGGGAGGATGCTTCCCAATACTGCTTTTAGAAGGCGGCATGATCGGGCACGTCAGCGTGTCCGGCTATTCGCCCGCGGGAGACCATCGGGCGATCGTGTCGGCTTTGCAATCCTATCTACAAGGAGGAGATGAACACCTTGGAAGCGAAAATCCGTAAATCCACCGTTGTGCAAATTGGTATCCTGACAGACGATATCAAGCGGAGCAAGGCGGTATGGGAAACGTTTTTAGGCTTGCCGTCCCAGCCCATCGCCACATCGGACAGTTACGATAAAACCGCCGCGATATACGATGGCAAGCCGCTGTACGGGCGCATCTATCAAGTGTGCTTTACGATGCAGAACGTTGAGGTTGAGCTGATACAGCCAATTGACGAAACCCCTTCTTATTGGAAGGAATGCCTGGATCAAAACGGCCCCGGCATTCATCACTTCTCCTTCGCGGTGAAGAATATGGACGGCTGCGTAACCCAGCTGCAAAACCTGGGGCTTAGCCTCAGACAGCGCGGTGAATTTCCAAACGGCCGGTACGCCTATCTGGACGGCACGGATACCATGAGCGCCGTGCTGGAACTGCTCGAAAAAGATCAGGAGGTATTTGATGAATAAGCAAATTGTTGTCACCGGCGGCGGGAAAGGCCTTGGGCTTTGTCTTGCCAAACTCCATGTGGCATTGCAGGATCGCGTACTCGCCCTTGAGTATCAAGTAACCGACGCGCTGCAGGCGCTGCAGCGCGAAAATCCCGGGTCTGTGAAAATTAAAACCTGCGACGTTTCCGATACGGCGGCTGTCAACAACGCCATGAAAGAATTCGTTGAGGAACAGACGCCAGTCGATATTTTATACAACGTCGCCGGCATCTTTACCGAGGACGATCGCGTGCCGCTGGTTGAAACCGATATTGACCGGGCATTGCGCATGTACAACATCAACGCGCTGGGCGCACTGCGCGTAATGGCGGCGACGGCGCCCTTGCTGCACGATGGAAGCGTGGTGCTGAATGTCACCAGCGACGCGGGCAGCATCGGTGAATGCGGGCGTGAATCGGAATACGGATACTGTATGTCCAAAGCGGCCGAAAACATGGCGTCCAAAGTTTTTTCCAACGAATACCGCAAACACGGCGTACGCGTGTTCTGCCTGCACCCGGGCTGGATGAAAACGGATATGGGCGGCGAAGGCGCGCGGCTGAGCACGTTTTCCATCACGCCGGAGGAAAGCGCCGAGGCTTTGTCCTCCATCGCGCTCCATCCCGAAGAGATTCCGGACGACGTGATGTATATGGATTACAAGCGCAAGCCATTAGCCTGGTAACGAAGGAGGCGTTCTGTATGGCTCCGTTCCCCCGTACAGAAGTTGAAAACGTATCTTTGCCCCGCATGCTGATCGGCTCCAACTGGATGCTGGGCTGGAGCCACACCGGCGCCGCGGCCGACGCCATGATCAAGGAGCGCTTCAGCACGCCTGAAGCGGTCGCCGCCGTGGCCGGGGCGTATTTGCAATACGGTATCGACGCCGTTATGGCCCCTTCGAACGGGCAAGCCGTATTTCTGGAGGGTCTGCGGCTGGCACAGGAGGCCACGGGAAAACCCCTGACGCTGATCGATACCCCCATCATCGACGTACACGACAGCAGGGAATCCCGCGCGGCGGCATATACGACCATCCGGCAATGCGCTAAAAACGGCGGTAAGCTGTGTCTTCTGCACCACGTCAGCACCGAACAGCTGGTTAGCAAGCATACCCGCCGCATCGACCGACTGCCGGATTATTTGGATATGATCCGGCAATGCGGAATGATCCCCGGAGTCACGGCGCATATGCCCGAAGTCATTTTGTATGCGGATGAAAACGAATACGATATTCAGACCTACGTCCAAATTTATAACCCCATCGGATTTATGATGCAGATCGAAATCGAAACGGTGCGCAAAATCATCGAAAATGCCAAAAAACCGGTGATGACCATCAAATGCATGGCGGCCGGGAGAATTACGCCCTACGTCGGCATTACGTTTTCCTTTGCTACGCTGCGGGATTGCGACATGGTTACGATCGGCGCGCATACGCCGCAGGAAGTGCACGAGGATGTCGAGATCGCGATGGCGGCGCTGGAAAGACGCTTCCCCGATTTGGAGGGCCGTGCCTCGCCCAACGGCGTGGCCGGCAGCGTCGGATAAGCACTCGGTATCCAGAAAAGCAGTTCATACAGAAATATCCTTATAGCTGGCCAAATCCCAATTATGACAAAAGCCCTGAAACCTTATCGGTTTCAGGGCTTTTATCGTGCACGGCGGCTGATCAGTACGCTTAATAATATTCCGAGTATTGGTAGTACCGTCTGGCGTCAAAGGTGTCCATTTTCAATTTGTTAATCACGCAGCCGAGTATTGGACACTCGGTTTGATCAATAAGGGCGCGGGCTCTGATCAAGTCTCTGCGGCGCGTTTTATCATACTCCGCGACAATGACTGCGCCGTCGCAACTGCGTGCGATTTCCGCGGCGTCAATCACCGCGCCAAGCGGAGGGGTGTCGATCAGAATGACGTCAAATGTCGTTGCCAGCGTATCCAGCATCTGGGTAAACTCCGGCAGCGCCAGAATGGGAATCGGGTTTTTCAAAATACGGCCAATCGGCATAATAGAGGCAAAGGGAATATTCGTTTGGTAAACCGCTTGTTCGGCATCGCATTGCCCTGTCAGATAATGTGCCAGACCCAAGATTTTATCATCCGCCTGAAACCCCACCTCGCTGATGAGATTGGATCGCCGCAAATCCGCGTCGATTAAAATGGTCTGTTTGCCGCGCTTTGCAAACGTCCATAAAAGGTGCTGGGCAATGTAGCTTTTTCCCTCTCTGGCGTTGCAACTGGTAATCAGGATTTTTTGAACCCCCCGGCCGGCAAACAATATATTGCTGGAAATGGCGTTTAACGCTTCGCTTCCGAAAAAATCCAGCGTCTCATACTTTCCGATCTTCGCTGCTCTCATACTTTCTTTGACGCCTTCTTTCGCTTATTGCCGTGCCGCTTTGGTTCCTGCTTGATCGGTGGACCATTGCGACTTTGCAACGATATACTTCCCAACGTCGTCAGCCCAACGGAGTATTCAATATCTTCACTGGTACGGATTCTGTCGCCCGAAATGAACACGACGCAAACAATCCCCGCCGATAGCAACAGTCCCGCCAAAAACCCAATCCCAATATTCCTGGTTTTGCTTGGATATACAGGCGTTGTCGGCAGCAGCGCTTCTTCAAAGAAACTTGGCTCCTTTGTATCCATCGTAGACGCAATAAACTCCTGGGCGACTTTTGAATAGGTATCGGCAATCTCCTTGGCCTCCTTGGGAAAAGGCGACCGGATGGTAATATACAGAATACGGGTGTTGGTCGGATTGGTGACCGTCAGCATACTGGCAAGCTTGCTGTAGCTGTAGGGCAGATCCAATGCCTGTATCACGCGTTCATGCACAATCCAATTGTGAAACACTTCCTGGTAATCGGACGTCAGATAGGTGCCAACCTGAAAATCAGACAGATTGATCGCCGCATCGTTTGCATTGAGCACATACAGTTTGGAGGTTGCCATGTATTGGGGCGTGATAAAGAAAAACGTAAATACGCCCATGATTACCGCGCCCAGAATCGACGTCGCGACAATATACTTCCAATTCTCCACCAGGCGATAAAACATTTTCACAATATCAATTTCTTTGCTTGTTCCGGCCTCTCCCTTGGGCATCGTGTGTACCCGCTTCCCGGTTCTGGGGGTTCGAGACGAACGCTCCATATTAACTCATCAACCTCCAATTCATCCCTCAGGAACAGTCTGTCCGGCTTCGGTTTGCCCTGGCGAACGCACTATATTACGTTGTATGGGCATGTTCGCCGCGTTTTATTGCTCACTGAAGATAATCAGGACCATTTCCACAGCCTTCTCCATTTGCAGACATATTTCTTCGGTGAACTCACAGATAACGCCGCCGCCGTCTGCAACGGTTGCGTTCAGCGCCACCCATTGGATGTTTCCCTGCGAATCCATCAGGCCCAGAAACCCGACCACGGCCTTGCCCGCTTCATACTTTGTCGCAAAGGAAAACTCCACGTACACGTCCTCGTATACAACATCATAATTGACGATCGCCAGCGGTGTGATTTCGTTGGCATCCAGCATATCCGGGGTTAAGGATTCCGGGATTTTCTCCGCTATTTTATCTTGGTCTTCCTGTGTAAAGTAGCCAGCCAGTGCTTTCAGAGGGGTTTCCGCGGTAACGAAATCGTACATTTTTTTGATTTCTTCTTTCATGGGATCTTTAGGCTCCACAGGAAAGATGGCAAAATTCGTGTCGTTGATTTCGTCTGCCGACGAGGTGATGGATACGACTTGCGTAGAATCGAAGGTAGAAATACTGGGTACCGCGGCGCCAGCCGCAGAAACGATGAAGAGTATACCTATACAAAGGAATATCGCCGTTAGCTTTTTCATGAACCATTCTCCTTTCCGTCTATCCAATGCTTTTCGTTCCAGTACTCGTTATATCTATATTGTCAAAGGCCTGTAAAAAACCTCAACAAACCATTGCATCCGCGCCTCTTCATCCGCATAAAATTCCATAAAGCCCTCCTCGCCGACGGTATGCGTCCCCGCAATCGTCGCTGTCGGGAAAACCGTATAATTGTATGCCCGGTTCCACTCGGCGATGAATTGTGCCTTTGACAGATTGCCGTATACGTGATCGGAGAGCGCGTCCAGTATGTCCCCGATGAAGTTCGGGTTCTCGGCGGATTCCGTTTTGATCCTGTCCTCAGCAAGGGTAAAATACGTTCTCTGCCTTTGCATACGGCCTAAGTTGCTGCCGTCGCCGACCTCAATCCGATACCGCGTAAAAATTTCCGCCTGTGAAGCGGAAAGCTTCAGGGTCGTTCCCTGTGTCATCACGGGATCAAATGCCGAGAAGTCGTCCTCAAGCGTTACCGTCACGCCGCCAAGGGCCGTGTTCAGAACACCGATGCCGGCCATATCCATGGACACGCAGTAATCAATGCAGGTTTCGCCAAGCCATTGTTCTATTGCGTCGATCGTGTTTTGGTTGCATTCCTGCTGCGTTGTTCCGTACCCGTGCGATAAACAGATCTGCATGGTTTTCGTCCCCAGCGGGTTGCCAAACACACCTGAGATCTGCACGTCCGTCATCATATCCCGGTCGATCTGGAGACAGGATACCGTTTTATCGTAATGGCTGACGACATACAGCAGGATAAAGTCCGCCTGACCGCCTTGCCTGGCGGAGTACTGAAGATCCTCTGCGTTTCTGTCCACGCCCAGCAGCAATATCGTTGTCACGGCCGACTTGCGTATATATGAGGTCCCGCCGAATTGTATCCGTTCCAAAACGCCGATATCTTCCTGAATCACTCCCCGCTCCTGCTGTTGATGCTTGGTTTCCAGATAAGCGCCTATGATCAATGCGCAGGCAGCAGCAAGCAGTATCGGCAGCAGCGCGTTTCTGCGTCTGATCATCCGTCGGTCCGGTTTGTTCCGGTTGATGCTCACATGCACATTTCCTCTCTTTCTTGCATTTTTCCGACTTTGCCGAATCTTGGCCAGAGACTTTCTACTCTTTTTCAACGCGCCGAAAGACAGACGTCATAAGCCACACGCCGTAGCCCACGCCCGCGAGGTTGATTACCGTCTCAACCAGGCTGAAATGCCTGCCTGTGATCAGGATCTTTTTCGCTTCGTCTACAACGGCAATTCCGCAGCATACGATCAACGTCCACACGAATGTCTTTTTTGACTTTATCCATGTACATCGAACTGCGCTGAAGCAGAGCGCGCCCATGATCAAGAAACCGATAAAATGCGCCGCGATACGCAAATCCCGGTCCAGGTGCGCAAGATCCTGCTCCGGCAGCTTGAACAGCCCGGCAAGGAACGCCGACAGCCGCATACTGGTTTTCGCTGACGTCTCCCCATTTTCCGAGGAAAGCCAAACGATGATGAAAAGCCAAAGAATGGCCAGCGCCCATAATAACCATTTGCGTGCTCCATGATGCTTTCTCACGTCTCGCCTTTCGTTGGTTCAGTCAAGCGGAATCACAGGCCTACGCCGTTTGCTTCGCCCGCCCTTATTCCGCCGATTTGATTTGCAATGCGATAAACCGTTTTTTGGCATACATCAAATAAGCGTATCCAATGAGGCAAACGATCGCAGCCGTCCAGCGGACGATGCCGTAATCCAGCCCAAACACGCACAGTACCGACAGCAAGAGCATGCCGGTTATATACAGAACATACTTTTGAACCGGAAAAATACCGGGGCATAGTTTTTTTGCAAAGTATGTATGAACCAAAAAGGATACCGCGTAGGCCGCAACCGTGGTGTAGGCCGCCGCGGCCGCGCCGTACTTTGGAATAAACAGCGCGTTGAGGCCGAGATTCAGTGCCGCGGCAAAACAGGAATTCAGCGCGATCTGTTTGGTCGCGCCATATTGATACTCCACATTCACCGCCAGGCTGTACAGAGACATGATATAAGCGGCCAGAATAATCGGTATGATGATGCTCGTGCCCGGCCAGTATTCGCTTGTAGAAACCAGCTTGATGATTTCCGGCGAAACCAGCATGAACAGCGCGGCGACGACCGTCATGTTCTCCACCATATAAACCGCTTTATTGTTGATCTCCGTAACTTTTCCCTCTTTCAGCCGTTTGGTGAACCAAGGCACCCACAGTCCGCTCAGAGACGCCATCACGGCGATCGTCAGCATGCCCAGATTGTAAACCAGACTATAGATACCGGATTCCGACGCGCTGTACAGCGATGTAATCATGATTCGGTCAGAGCTTGACAAGACCACAAGCGACAGCCCGTGAAATACCAGCGGCAGAGAATACTTTAGCGCATAGCGCCAATAATCACGGTTCGTTTTATGTTTTGCAACAGACGCATAGCTGATGACCGCAAACAAACCATACACAAAGACATACACCAGAATTCTTCCAACATACCGCTGCGACGTCATCATGAGCAGAACAAGAACCGAAAGCAAAACGCAGGCTACATTGGGCACGATCATATAGATGGCGCGTTTGCGATACTGGAACTGCATCATATACTGCGTGGACATACTCGTAACGCAAAACACGCCGAACGCGTGCAGCAGACAGCAGTAGATCATCCATGCCATCGGCTTGAGCTGGGGCAGCAGCAGGATCGCGACCGTTGCCAGCACAAGAGAATTGATGAACAGCAGTCCGCCCAAACGGAGTGCCGAAGCGCAGTACGCGTCAAAATCCAGATGATAGTCGGCGTATGCTTTCCGAAATGAATTATGCAGCGACAGTTCGGTCACAATCGTGGCAATTTGCACCCAGGCCAAATACGTGTTGACGATGCCGTATTCCGTGGTGGTCAGCAAGCGGGTGAAGATGGGAATCGTCAGAAAAGCCATCGCTTTGCTGGTCATATTACCGACCAAGTACAGCCCGCTCGCCTTGACCGATTCATTTTGTTTCATATTGTAACAGTCTTTTCTTTATATTGCGCAATCGTTCATATACATGCAGTTTCATCGCGGCTTTCCGCAAAGTCTGCATCAATCGGCAACGCAGGCTGCGTTTACAGCAGCTCTCTGTTGCCTGGGCAATGCTTCCGGCCGCAACCAGATCAAAAAAGCGTTCTCTTTGCTCGGGTCTATGCACAGGTTTGCCGGACATCGCATAGTGCTCAATTAAATCGTGGCTCATCACAAGCTCCGAGTGCAGCTGCGGTACAGCCATTTGATAATGCACAACCCCTTTCATCGTATGCAGGAGCACGAGAGAGAGTCCGCGGTGATCATTCGTATAGGGTCTCATTCTGGAAACCATCCAGAAATCGCCAAGCGTAATATCGCTTTTTCTTGGAAAGCCTTTAGCCCTACAGGTATAGCAGGCCTTGCGCAGCGAAACCCTGTCGATGAACGACCGCAGGTAAGCGTCTTTTCGATAGGGTTTCCAATAGTCGGTATTTTTACATTGGATACACATGGCATACTGTTCCCAGTTCAAGGTTTTATCGCGGAACGAGATGCTTTGAATCTCTCCCCTTCCTTGGGTCGTTTCCTCCAAATAGCGCCTGAATAATCCCGGCGATGCCACGCCATGGCAGAATAAATCGACGCAAAGCAGGTTATCATAATCCCTTTTCAGATAGTTTTTCAGCGCATACGCCTGGCAGGGCGTACCGGAAAACAACACCTGTCTTCCGGACATAACGGATTCCCGCACATGGCAATAGATACCCGAAGCATCGCTTTGCGCGTATTTTGACGACAGCAATCGTTTGAGCTGATGTTCATCTTCCGCCGGAATATGCACAACATCCCATTGATCATTGAACGCGGCTCCGTATACAATGCCGCCGGCGTCGAGCGTTACCCGCGCCAAGACCGGAAACACGCCGCCCGACGCACTGGTATCCCTGTCCGTTTCATGCCGCGAATACGCGGCATATGCGTGCGGGTTCCCGCCTTTGTGCATATACTGTGCCAAAGGCGTCCCGTTTGCGCTAAGCATCGGGCATACGGACACGCATTGCCCGCAAAGCACACAGCCGCCGCCGGTGTCGACCTTCGGCATCCGAAAGCCTTCGCGATCCATGGTAAACGTGATGGCGTTTCTTGAACACGCGTCATAACACACACCACAGCCGCAGCATTCCTCCGGGCCGCTGATCATGATATTGGTCCCCGTCATGTTCCTATCAACACCTTTTTTAGAACATCCGTCGATTCACGTCTTCTATTCTCAATTTCGGCCGATACCTTCCCATAATGAATCGGTTCGACCGACAGGCTGTGCGGGCTGAACGGTTCTTTAATCATTCTGTGCTCCAGTCCAAGCGTATGCAGCAGACTATATAATCTGTTGTTCGTCGAACCCCGCGCATCGTTTGCAAAGCGCTCCAGGACGTAGAGATCCTTTTGAAAAAGCAGGGAAAACACACTGCCGTGAAACGAATCGGTCAGCACTGTGCGCGCATGCCGAATCAGGTTTAAGAACTGCGGCGGAGTCACCGCATACAGGGCTTGATCGGCATACGCGGTATCGGCCCTTACCACATGGCTGACATGCGGGATCGTTATCAGGCTGCAACCGTTTTTCTTTGCCACTTCCTTGGCCAGTTTTCTGTGTTCTTCGTTCGTCCCCAAAAAATAAGTAAACACGTACGGTTGATCAATGATCGGATCCGAACTATCCATCTGCCGGCTCCATTGCCCGGCAGTCAGCAGCAGCGTCGGATCGGCAACGACCGGGCATTGGCGGCCCGTAAGTTCATGGATTATTTCCGCGCCGCGCACTTCGCGGGCGGTCAGGACGTTGAAACGGTTCAGGAATCGCCGATAGTCTTTTTGCAGCATCCTGGGAATGCTGCCGATACCGAAGCTCGGCGCATAGGCAATTTTGGGAATCGAGGCCGGTACAAAGTTCAGCGTATAGTAGTCGCGGATGATATGGGACGGCAGCCATATCTGGTCGCTTCCGCAAACCACGGCTTGATACTTTCCGATATCCTCGGCCAACTCTCGTATCGTCGCATATGGCTGCGACATGCGGTATTGCGACGAGGTAAAACTATGGAACGCTTGTCGGCGCTGTTTCATGCCGTCCCGGATTGCTGGATCGGCCGTGATCTGCTTTTGTTTGCGGTTGCGCTGCAGCCGGTATTGTAAGCCGCCGCCAAACAGCATGCTTTTAACGGGATTGACCGCGTCTCCAAACCCATATCGTATAATTTCGTTCTTAAGATGGAGATCATTCAGAATTGTTTGCAGGGCATACGCCTGCAGTTTGGTCCCGTAATTGTCAACCAGGAAGGGGGTGGCCAGGCCAATCATGCTTGCCGCTCCTCTCTTTTTCCGTTCCTAAATACGCCGATATGAGGTAAATCGGATACAGGTAATAGCCAATCGACATATACGCTTCCACCTGAAAGGCTGTCAGCATGGCAAGATACACCGCCGTTAACACATACACATAGGGCTGACGGCGGTTTTTCTGCATTTTTCGGGTACTGTAATGCAGCATCAGCAGCCAGTTGGCAATCCCCACCAGGCCATAGTGCATTTGCGTATTCAGGTAATAGTTGTGCGCATGACTGGCGCCCCAGCCAAGCACCGCGCGCGTCTGTTCAACCGACATGTCGCCCATACCGATCCAGAAATGTTCGCGGATCAATTGCAGCGCATTATTCCAAATGCGGATCCTGGCGGTTAACGTAATATCCTTTTGCAGGACATCAACCAGCAGAAAAGAAAACGTCTCCTGAATTTGAAACAGTATCAGGCCAAAAAACAAAACGCCCTCCACCAGGATCAGCATTCGCATGCTGATCGCCTTGCTCTGTTTGTGAAAAACCCAAAGCGCGCAGGCCGCGGCCGCAAGGGACAGCGTAACCAAGCCGGTTGCGGACCAGACAATCAAAAGCGATAGAAACATGCTTGCAACAACGAGGATCGCCCATTGCATTGAATACTGGCCGGGATATTCGACGGCATGAATCAGCACTACGGCAGCCGTGGTGAAGTACACGGGCAGCCAGGCCGTGCGATAGCTGAGGAAGTAGTTTTGGGTATACACAGACGTTGTGTACATACCGTTGGGAAACACAAGGATAGACAACAGATTCAGCAGCACGTAGCATCCCAGCACAGCGCTCGTCCCTTGAAAAAACGCCTTGCTGTCGGTTCTGATGGCCGTATACACAAACAGCGCTTGTCCGATGGTGTTGAGCATGGTTCCCCAGCCGTCCATTCCGTTGCCGTTTAAAAAAGTCGATATAATCTTCCACGCTTCCCCCAAAAGCACCAACAGCAATACCTTCAGCGTATCATCCAGCCGCAGCACACGTTCGACGAACAAACTGAGCACCACAAACGCGATCAAAAAAAGCCGCGCGATATTGATAAAGCTGTCCAAATACGAAAACTCAGGCATGACCGATACGAATCCCGGTTTAAACAGCAGCAGGGTGGCCGCTGCGATAAAGCTTTTTTTATGAAACATATTTTCTGCCTTGTTCAAGGTATATCGACTCTAAAACAGCAATGGCATCCGACAAATCATATCCCTTCGCACGCACCTGCTCCGCCGTGTTCCGGCGTTGGTACGGGCACTGCGCAAGCACTGCGTCGGCCCACTGCCGCGCGCTGTACTTCAGCGGCAGATACGTCATCAGCGCATCGGATATCGTCGCTTCCCGGGGAACAAGGTCCAGTGTGGCAAAGGTCTTCAGCCCTGCGGCCTGCGCCTCAACATAAGCCACGCCAAGGCCTTCAAAACGCGAAGGCAATAGGAACACATCCATCGCCTGCATCAGCCGCGGGACGTCCGTCCGCAAGCCAAGCATTTGCACCGATTGCTGCAGCCCCTCCGCATGAATTTTGTTCCTGACCTCATCTTCCATTTCGCCGCCGCCGATGAACAGCAATACGGCGTCAGGCCTTTTTTTAAGGATTTCCTTGAAAATCTCCAGGGTGAACAGCGGATTTTTCTGGTAAGACATCCTGGCGACGTTCCCGACAACGAAATGCTGTTCCAGCATCATCTCTTCGCGCACCTGTTTTCGCAGGTTTTGGTCATACAGAAACGCTTCAACCGGAATGGCGTTTCGCAGCACGGTGTAGGCATGGCCGCCAAAAAGATGTTCGCCCGCATCGGTCGAGCAGGCCAGCCTGCACGTCGCGTATCGGTTGAGCAGACGGCGAAACACTTTATAATGCGGCTTTTCGTTTTCCTTGACCATATTAGCCATATGGGCGTGGCAGATCCGCACGGGAATACGGGCAAGCTTTGCCAATCCCAAATACAAAAACGACCACTCCTCAAAGTGGACGTGTACCCCGTCATAATCACCCTTGCGTAATAAACGCAGCATCTGCCCGATATTCCTGAACAAGCGCTTCTTCGGCGTTACATACCGGACGCGAAATCCGGCGTTTGCAAAGCGTTCGTGCAGCAAATGCTCATACCCGATATCTTCACCGACGATATCGAACTGAACACCGTGCAGCGGACGCGAAGCGCAATAGCTGGCAATCACAAACCCCACGCCGCCTCCGTTAAACCCATAGGTGATATGGAGTATTCTCACGTTCAAGCCTCGTTTCCATTCATTTTATATGCAGGCTATGTAAAATGCTTTTTATCCGCTGCCGCGTCCGGTAAGGAACCCACTGTTTCAGCTGTTCCTTCATATCCAAAGGAACCTTCAAATCTTCCCGCATAAAACGATGCGGCGTTTTCTCGTGCAAGTGGCGGTATACCGCATCACGCTGCGAAGGGCGATACGGCGGTCTCGTCAGGTTGCCGTTAAACTGCTGCATTTCCCGCAGCTCTGATGGGACGATGACCATATCGTTTTGAACTGCCTTGACGGCTTGCAGTCCCTTTGGCGTATTGGCAAGAACAAGCGACGCTCCCCGCCGGGCGTCAAACTCCGGGTGTACTCTGGCAATGCCCCAGTAGTCCCCTATCGTGATATCCGCTATCCTGTTTTCAGAGGCAAACCGGCACCGGTAACAGCTTTCCCGGTTGAGTTTCCCCTGTAAATACGCCCGTGTGTAAGGGGTTAACAGTTCCCGCCGGTACAGCACAGAACGGGTAAAACAGAGCTCGTCGATCTGCGCCCATCCCTCCGCTTTCTTGCTCCTGAATACCCAGCGGATCAGCTTTTGCCTTTTCTGTGTTTCCAGCCATTGCCATACTGTTGAAAACAGTTCCTGGCTGGGCACGCCGTGGCAAACCAGTTCCGCGGTAAGTAGATTTTCATCATCTTTTCCGAGATAACCGTACAATCCGGCAATCTGGCACGGCGTACCGGTAAACAGCACGGACTTCCCCATCCGCAACGCTTCTTTTGCCTGTGTGTATGTAACGCCCACATCGCTTTGCACATATTTGCTGCCCTGCAATCTTGGCAAGTTCGCAGAATTGGAAATCCCGATGGTTTTCACCGCGCCATCCGCTTCCATGCATACGCCGAACACCACCCCGCCGTTTTGCAGCGTCCTTTGCGCGAGAACCGGAAATACGCCGCCGCTCGTGCTTTGCATGAGGGCAGCTTCATCTATATTTCGCGCCGCATAGGCCGAAAGGCATTCATGCCGCGGAACCGGCGAGAGTACCGGACAGGCCTTTTCGCAAACGTTGCATTGTGTGCAGGCGGCCAAATCAATCCACGGCACCGCAAATCCTTCGGCATCCGTCCTCCTGGAAATGCAGGTCTGCGGGCATCGCTGCAAGCAGGCAAAACACCCGGTGCAGTCATTTTTCGGCAGTCTATCGATCATAACGCTGTTGATGGTTCCTTTCACAGGCGTCCAGGCTGTCCCTCAGATACTGCAAGGAGTTTTGGATCAGCGGCTGCAAGCGCTTGTTCGCCTCGCCGAGTCTCTCGCCGTCAATTTCCGTATAGCACGATTGCGATTCCTTTAAGAACCGATCCGAAATCCCGGCGTCCTCCATCAAACCGGTGACGCGGCTGTTTTGGCCCCTTTCATCGGTTTCAGCAAAGCGCTGCAGCGTATAAAACGGAATTTGGAACCGCATGGCAAACAACGTACAGTGGAAGGAATCCGTGAGAACGAGCGCCGCGTTTTGTACCAGCGCCAGCCATTCCACAGGGCCGACCGGTCGCTGAATCGTATCCTCCGTGCCATAATCGGCCGCAATCATCGGCAGCTTGCGTACAGCAAGGCCAAATTGCTTGGCGACGCCTTGAGCAACCGCATCATAATAATGACGCTTGCTTAAGAAATAACATAGAAGGTAGGGTTTTACTTCCCGCTCATCACCGGCGTTTGCCAGGGCATCCCATGCGGACGTGGGCAGCAGCAGCGTCGGATCGGCGGCAACCTGCGCCTGTTGCCCGATCAGGTTCCGGATAATTTCCGCACCCCGCTTTTCCCGCACAGAAAGATGCCGGAAGTTCTTAAGCTGCGTACTGATATCATGCAGGCTTCTTTGCGGGAGCATGGTTACCCCAAAACTCGGCGCATACGCGATTTTCCGCTCTGTATCAGGGACAAAAGAAAGAAAATAGACCGGATCAAAACAATACGGATTCCATATCTGGTCGCTTCCGCAAACGAACGCATCGTATTCCTGATTCATCCGTTCCAGTTCCTGCCTGGTAGAGCAGCGGGTGGACAGCCTGAGATATTCGCCGCGAAACGCCTCAAACCGTGTAAAGCTGGACATGGAACGGTCAGCCTCTTTCGGTTTCAATCTCATCATCAGTTCGTTTGCCTTATACGCTATGGTCGCCCCAACGTTGCGGTTCTTTATTTTCAGCTTCCAGGCATCCGCCTTCGCCGGCGAATAAGCGAGGATATCGCATGCATGCCCCATGGATAGGATCACCTGCTGCAACGCATACGCCTGCAGCACGCTTCCATAGTTGTTGCCGCGGTACCAGGTGAGCGTACAAACTTTCATCCGTTCACGTTCCCCCCATCGTCAGCTTTTCATATTCCCATACAATCCGATCCGCGTATTGCCTGGCATCAAACAAGCCGTGCGCATTGATCACCGCATCCTGCGCCATGTTTTGATAGTCCTCGTCATTCATTTCCAGCAGCCTGTTCAGCGCTTCTGCCAGCGCGTCCTCATCCATCATCGGGCATACAATGCCTGTCACGCCGTCAATAATGTTCTCCGGCAGGCCTCCGGCGCTGGTGACCACGACGGGCTTGCCCGCCGCCTGGGCTTCGCAGGCGGTATAACCGCTGGCTTCATACCATTCGGATGGAATGACCACCACCGACGCGCCGTGAAGCGATTTCCGCAGCGCTTCGCCTGTTTGGAATCCCGCCAGCTCCACACGATTCTCTATATGATAATCAACGATCGTTGATTGGATTTTCTCATCCATCGGCCCGCTGCCGACAATCAGCAGCTTTGCATTGATCTGCCGCATAGCACGCAGCAGCGTCATGAGTCCTTTTTCCCAGGACAAACGCCCGTAATACAGCACATACGAGCCGCGCTCGTTTACGCCGTATTGTGTATCGTCGGGTAGAAAGTTTTTAAGGTGTAAAATGCGGTTATTGTAAATGCCGGATTCCTTGAGCAATCCCTCGTAAAAGGCGGACGGTGTGATGATGAGGTTGATTTTTCCGTACAATCCGCTTCGTTTGTTGTACCAGCTTTCGATCGCCGCCATCAGGCATTTGAGGCGCGATTTCTTGAAACATACGCGTCTGACACAGTGCCAATAATTCCCGTACAGGCACGCTTCGCAGATTTCTCCATGCGCGAGCATGGTATGATTGGGACACAGTATGTTTAAGTCGTGCATTGTCAATATAATCGGAATTCCGTGCTTTTTCGCCGCGTCAATGATGGACGCCGTCAGTACGCGGTGAAACAGGTTGATATGCACGACATCCGGTTTCTCATCTTTAATCAAACGGGAAAACTTTTTCTTGGCTTCCAGCGAATACACCATGCGCGCCGCCGCTTTGAGCTGCGCCGCGACGCTCTGTTTGCCGTTAAACTCTACATTGCTGACAAAATATGGGCTTTGGGCGCAAGGCAGGTTTCGCGCGTCCTCCATGGCAAAAAAAATAACCTCGTGTCCGGCATTTCGCAAGAGCTCCGCAAGTCCGAAGTAGTATGTTTCCGATCCGCCGCGGATATAATGGTATTTGTTAACCAGCAGTACCTTCATTTCTTCATTTCCTTAAATGGGTTTTGTATCGTATATTGGTTAACTGTGTCCGCAAACGAGCCGATGACCCTTGCCGGCACGCCGGCGGCAACAGAATTGCTCGGTATATCTTTCGTAATCACGCTTCCCGCGCCGATAATCACATTATCGCCGATCGTAACATCATACAGTATGATACTTCGCCCGCCGATAAAGACATTATTCCCGATCACAACGCTCCCCTTATGTACGCGGGAAACACTGCTCTTTTGCATTTTATTGATCATGTACGAGATGATATCGTGATTGAAAATAGCGACGTCCGCGGCGATATTCACATTGTCGCCAAACGAAACCAGCTGCGGTTCCGCAGGCAGCTTATGCGGTTCGTAATAACAGCGCTCGCCGATATGCGCAAACACCTTGGCTTTTTTAATGCAAACGGCGCGTTCCCTTCCGCTTTTGGCCATCAGGAGCCGGAGCATCAGGATTCTTCGTTTTGCGACGAACCGCAGAAGCGAGAGTTTTTTCTTCACCTTCATCTCTCAATCCCCTTCTATATTCTTACGCCAATTTAGTGTTTTTCAAGGATTGTTTTAGATTCCTCGCAAGCGGATACAGCTTGGTATGAATGACGGAGATGACGCTTACCATCCAGTTTTCCGGCATCGGAGCCGCCAGCAGATTCAACGCCTTTTGCGGTATGGTGCGGTCGTCCGGCCGCAAGGGTTCGTCTCTCCATGGCGTTCTGCGCTTATAGTGCAGGTACACGTCGGTATACGGATGTTTGCAGCCTTTCGTCCACGGCCGAAGGCCGAGACGAAAACAGGATTGAAAATGCACAATCGCGGGACTTCCGACGGCTTGCCGATACTCATGCTCGTCAAGCGGAACCGGCGGACGGCGCAGCTTGATGAGGTTTTGATAGCTGAACGCGAAGAATATCGTCAGGCAGTTGTATCGGGGGTGCAGCAGTCCGGAACGGTTAATCATGCTGAGTACCCCGTTTTGAACCCCCTGATCCACAAAAGTGATGTCGCCGTGATGCGCCTGGATAAACTCCAGAAACATGGTTTCCACATTGTTTTTCCGCCACGCCTTCAGATCAATCAGCATCACGCCGTTGTTAATGTAGTTGTTTTCAGGCTTCAGTCCAAGATTGGTGCGGTATGCCGCGCCGCGGCAATCATCCACGCCATACAGCCACTTATCCGCCATGTCCATTTCCCACAGAGGGGTAAGGTCTTGAAGAACCAAAGTATCGCAGTCAATAAACAAGACCCGGTCCACCTCGCCGGGAAGGATGCTGGGGAGGAATAAGCGGTAAAACGTTGAGATGTTCCATCGCCCGACGTTGATCTGCGTACCGGCCATTTTTCGTACATCCGGTTTGGAAATATAGAGAATTTCACGCCCGAAGTTATGCGCAATGCTGTCCAGGCGCGCGCGGTTGGCGGCGGATATGTCGTTATCGATCACAAAAATCTTGATTTCTTCCATGGATTGGTTGTTCTTGAGCAGGGACACAATCGATATTCCGGCGATCTCCGCGTAGCTGTCGCTGGAAGAATAAACAATGTTCATGGATTACTCCTTGTTTTGGCGTTTCATTTTAGTTTGATACTCGCGCAAGCTCATCAGATGCAAATCCTTATCGCTAATCAGCAGGTTCTCCGCACCGCCGATCAGCTGCATCGGCCATTGGATTCCAAGATCCGGATCGTCGTATCGAATCCCGGAATCGCCGCCTCCAAAAAACACTTCGGCGCATTGATAACTTACGATGGAATCCTCAACCACCAGATACCCGTGGCCAAAATACTCCGGCACCAGAAGCATGCTTCGGTTCTCCCCCGTCAGGTGATACCCGCGCCATTGACCAAACGTTTTCGAGTCCGGCCGCAGGTCAGCAATCACATCGAACACATGGCCGCTGATACAGCGAACGAGCTTGGCCTGCCGGCGAATCAGCTGAAAGTGCATTGCTCGGATAACCCCGCGCTTTGATACCGTATAAAAAACCTCTTTGGGATCATGCTTGATCCCATGATCCTCAAAGGTATCCCTGTTATAATCCTTGATCAGGCTGCCGCGCTCATCTTCAGCCGTAAAGGGCCGGATATGATACGCTCCCGCCAGATCCAGCGCCGTGAACTCGAAGTTTTGTTTCATGCCCGCATTCCCTCATCGATTGATTTCAACCAGTCCATCGTTATCTTCGTGCCCTGCGCAAAGCTGATCCCGGGTTCATATCCGCAATCCCTGCGGATATCGCCGATATCAAATACGGAAAGCGGCAGGTTTGTTCCGGTAAACGGCACATCGCCAAAATGCAGCTCCATATCCGGAGCGCAGCTATGCCGCATTTCAAAAATAAATTTCTTCAGCGGTTTTGCTTCACCGCTGCCAATGATATACTCGCAAAATGGTCTACCGTGCTGCGCAAGCAGATAAAAGGCCTTTGCCACATCGGTAACATATACAAAGTCATAATTCTGAGTGGCCGCCGTAAATTCCAGCGGTTGTTTTTGTATCACCTTTCGCAGCGTGCTGTTGACAAAGCGGGGCGAGGTTTCGCCCACGCCATAGGCATTGGTAATCATCGGCCAAATCAGATCAATACCAATGTCCGCGGCAACCGATTTGCATAGGCAATGGGCGGTATGCTTGCCCATTCCGTAAATATATGCCATCCCGGGCTGTGTGCCCTGCGCATGGACGGCCACCTCCACCTCGTACTCCATAATGCTTCCGGCGCACAGGAAGCGCGTGCAGCCCAGCGCTTTGGCCGTTTTCATACATTCAACCGTATGCAGCGCGTTTTGCATCTGCAAAGCATAGTCCATTCGCGCCGCGCCGGATGACCCCGCCCATGCAAAGTGGATAAACGTATCATATTTCCCCTTTGGGATGCACTTTTGTAATGCATCCGTGTCGGAAACATTACAGGACGCATACTGCAGGCAGCCGTCCGGTTTCAGCCGTTTCGGCTTATCCGCCAAATCCAGTGCCAGCACCCGCACACCCTGCCGGCGGATATGCTCTGCCGTATAGCTGCCGACAAATCCGTCCGCGCCGGTTATCACGACATTCTCCACATTGTCACCCCTTTACAAGCGCTGTTTCGCGTACTGTGAGGAACTCCTCAATTTGCGCATCCATGCACGATACGATATCGCCGCCGGAAAGCCAGCACTTGGCCCATTGCACAGTCTTGGCGATCGCCGTATCCAAATCCCAGCGCGGATGCCAATTAAGCGCCGTTTTGATTTTTGAGCAGTCCAGCTTCAGGTAATTCGCTTCGTGCGGCCCGCCGACAAAACCGTTCGTCCACGAAAGGCCTTGGCCCCAATGCTTGACGAACAGCTCCACCAGTGCGCCTGTTTGCAGGCAATCCGCTTCATCCGGACCCACGTTATACCAACCGGCCAGGCAGTGATCGTCGTACTGGCGTTTGGCGATCAGCAGATACGCGTACAGCGATTCCAGCACGTGCTGGTACGGTCTGATCGAAAACGGATTGCGAACCAAAATATCTTTCCCCTGTGCCGCCGCCCGGACGCAATCGGGCACAATCCGGTTTTCTGCAAAATCCCCGCCGCCGATCACGTTGCCGGCACGCGCTGTGGAGATCGGGATCGTCGGCATTCCCGCCGCGTCCGTAAAGAACGAGTTCTTGTAGCTGTGCGTGACCAGTTCGGAGCAGGATTTGGAGTTTGAATACGGATCATACCCGTCCAATTCCTCGTTTTCCCTGTATCCCCACTGCCATTCCCGGTTCAGATACACCTTGTCCGTCGTGATGTTCAAAAACGACTTCACACTATTGCCGCAACGGATGCATTCCAGCACATTCACGGTTCCCATCACATTGGTTTGATAGGTATACACCGGGTTTTCATAGCTTTCCCACACAATCGGCTGGGCGGCCAGATGGAAAACGATCTCGGGCTGTTCCAGGTCAAAAACCCGTTTGAGGGCAGAATACTCCCGTATGTCGCCGATCACCGTGTTTACCTTGTTCTTGATCCCCGCCAGGTGGTACAGCGCCGGTTTTGTCGGCGGCTCCAAGCCGTACCCCGTGACCTGCGCTCCGGCCAAAGCCAGCATTTCACACAGCCAGGAGCCTTTAAAGCCCGTATGCCCGGTCACCAATACCCGTTTCCCCCGATAGAACGACATATCAAGCATTTGCTGCCCTCCTTTCTATTCCCACAGCTTCCATGGCGCCTGTCCGGCCTCCCATAATTGTTCCAGCTTCTGTTTTTCACGCAATGTATCCATGCATTGCCAGAAGCCGCGGTGGATGTGTGCCATTAATTGATTGTCCCGCACCAATCCGTTGAGCGGCTCGCGCTCGAAGATCATTTTGTCGCCATGGATATAGTCAAACAGCTTCGGTTCAAATACCATGAACCCAATATTGATCAGGTCCCCGTCCAGATCGGACTTCTCCCTGAACGCATTCACATGCCCGTCCTTCGCAAGATCGAGCACGCCTTTGTTTTGGCCGAAATTATATACGGACAGAGTGCCGATTTTCCCATGGGATTGATGAAACGCCAGCAATTCCCTGATATTGACGTCGCCGACCGCGTCTCCATAATTGATCATGAACGTTTCATTGCCGATATACTCCCGGATGCGTCCGATGCGGCCGCCTGTCTGCGTGTGCAGCCCCGTATCCACAATCGTAACCTTCCAGGGATCCACCGTTTTTTTATGAACAATCAGATCGTTCCCATTGGTAAAATCATATGTAATATCCGACGTATGCAGCGCATAGTTCGAGAACCATTCCTTAATCATATGCTGCTTATATCCGGCGCAAATGATAAACTCATTCACCCCAAAATATGAGTATTCTTTCATAATGTGCCAAAGAATCGGCATATTACCGATTTCCAGCATAGGTTTTGGTTTAAACGCAGACTCCTCGGATATTCTGGTTCCAAATCCCCCCGCCAGTAAAACGACTTTCATGATCTCCGCTCCTATAATCTAGAACATTCCTTCGCAGTGACAGTCTTCATACCAGTCTTTCAATGTTTCAGACAGTGTTGAATGAAATTGATACCCGCTGTCTTTCAGCTTCCGCCCGCTGATATTGGTCGATATCATCAGCTTTTTCACCCGCGCCGGATGCAGCCCGACCTTTTTGCCGCCAATCGGCCCCAGTACGTAAGCGGCAGCCATCAGCAGCCACGCCGGCACCATCGGGATGCGGCGCTTCATTTTAGCGGCGGCTTGCATCTGCGTGCAGATTTCTTCAATCGTATGGGCGGGCTCGAATGTGCAGTTGATGAGGTCGCTCCCCGGAAAACGGTTGTCAATCATGCAGTATTTCATCAGCCTGACCAGCTCTTTGACATAGATGCAGGCTTTGATCGTATCCTTGCGGCCCGGATAGAAGAAATACCGTTTTTTCATTCCCGAATACAGACGGGTAAAGTTGCCATGTTCGCCCTTGCCGTACACCACGCCCATGCGCAGTATGGTCAGTTCGCGCGCCGGCGCTCCCGCCTGCCATGCCAGGTGTATTTTCTCGGCAACCAGTTTGCTGATGCCATACGGCGTATTGGGCATTGGCAGGGTGGTTTCCGTTTTGCAGTCTTCAGCCGCGCCATACGGCGCGATCGAACTGGTAAACAGGATTCTGGAGATATTGTTTCTCCTGGCAAAGTCCGCTACATGCTCCGCGCCAAGAATATTGGTTTCAAAGTATTCCCTGTCCGCATGGCCCGGCGTGCGATGGACCGCCGCCAGGTTAAAGATCACGTCGCGTTCTGTCAGCGGACATGAAACATGAATGGGTTTGCGCACGTCGCAGCGGAAGTACTGCACGCCTTCCACCTTCTCCGCAACGCCCGGCACCACGCCCTGTTCCCCCGGCATAACAATATCCAGCACGAGAATATTGTCACGCTCGGTTTTGCATTCTTTGACAAGCAGTTCTGCCAAATGCCTGCCGATAAACCCCGATCCGCCTACGACAATGTAGTTCATACCTCAGCTCCAAATCCGCAAATATTTTATTGGACCCCGTACAGGATCACGGTACGGTTTATACCGCGCCTTTGCCAAACAAAGCCACGACAACCGTTTTCAAGATCAGTTTAACGTCCAAATAAATAGACCATTGCTTGATATAGCGCAGGTCCATCTCCAGGACGTCGTGGAAATCGGTGATATTGTTTCTTCCGCTGGTTTGCCATATCCCCGTGATTCCCGGGCGGAAACACAAGCGCTTTTTTTGTTCGCAGGAATACTGCCGAAACTCGTCCACCGTCGGCGGCCTTGTGCCTACCAGGCTCATATCGCCCTTGAGCACATTGAAAAACTGTGGAAATTCATCCAGGCTGGTTCTGCGAATAAACTTCCCCACTTTGGTAATGCGCGGGTCGTTGTCCATTTTAAAGAGCAGACCCTGCATTTTATTTTGATTCATCAATTCCGCTTTGCGCTCTTCAGCGTCCCGGTACATGCTGCGAAATTTGAGAATGGTAAACACCCGTCCGTTACGGCCGACACGCTTCTGTTTAAAGAACACAGGCCCGGGCGATTCGATCAGGATTGCCGGAATCAGGAACACGCTTAACAGGACCGTCAGCGCGGATCCGACGAACCCTCCCACGATATCCATCAGCCGCTTGCACTGCACCAGAATGAAGCTATACTTTCTGTCCGCAAACGACATGATATAAGCGTTGCCGAATTCCGACAAGTGCAGCACCTGCGATTCGCTCTTCCCTACGGACCATAGACGCAGGCTGAACACCGATCCGCTCATCATAATCTGATTGCGCAGCGTTTGGATCTCTTGAGACAAGTACTTTGTCTCATCAATTGATAAAAGCACTTCATCAACCGGATTTTGCACGATATAGTCAATAATATTTCTAGGAGGCACGATTTGTTTCAAGCCGCACGGTTTTAACGAATCCACGTCTCCACTGCCGAGGATCACCACACCGATTGCCCTGTCCCTCATATTGCTCTGCTGCAAGTTTTTGCATGTTGATTCCAGATTTTCCAGATCTGCGATCACAAGCAATTTGGTCCCCATCGGCCCCTTGCAGTACTTACGGTAGAGTTTCTTCACCGTAATATGAAAGCCGTATATCGTAACCAGACTTCCGATCTGGAAATACAGGAGATGCGCGACATGAAGTTTCAAGTCGTTGTGCGTAGCATAGATATACATGACTACCAGCAGATTGACAAGCGTCGTAAATAAAAACACCCGGTTCAGCTCATGCAGATACCCCCGCTTGAAGAAATCCCTGTGTACGGCAGATATCACGAAGCTTGCCATGCATGCCAGAATCACAACCAGCACAACCTCATTCCATGCCTCGGTATTTATCAATTGAGCCGCGCTCTCCGGCTTGGTAATGCCGGTAATAATAAAAACGAGTGCCGATACGGCACTGTCCATAATCAAAATTGATAATTGAAACCATTGATTCTGGTTATAATACATTGGCTACCCCCCAAGAATCAGGACATGCGCTTGATAAAATGGACAGCTTTGATCTGTTCACCTTGGTTGACTCCAGATATTCAAACGCCAGCCATACCTTGAACGTTTGCTCGAAAATCCCGAACGACACCAATGCATTCCGGTTTCTTTTATCAATGCGGCAGATTCTCCCTTCGATTTTCTTCAAAGGCCCGTCGATAATCCGAATATCGTCCCCCTCGCAATAAAGCTTTGAAACACCGATCATGCCGTCATTTTCAATAATCCATCTGGCCACCATCAGATCGTCGCCCCTCAACTGCCAGGTGTTGTCATCATAGGTTAAAATATGGTAAACGCTGCGAATCGTTAAGAACTGGGAAACCCGCTCGTCTTTGTCGGCACAGAATAAAATATACCCAGGAACCATCACGCAGGCTTTACACGAACGCACTCCTTTTTGGCTTTTGTGCTTCATCTGACAAATTGCATACGTGTCAACAGCAGGGAATACATGTTTTAATATGCGGGCTGTATTCATTTCATCACCAACGCGAACATGAATACAGCCATAATAGTTACTGCACTTTGTTGTGTCGTTAGATGGCATACCATCACCTTCCTATCGTATTTCGGTTAATCACTGAGTTCATCAGAAACAAGCTGTATTCAAAACAGCAATGCGCAGTCTTGGCAGAATTCGCATTGCTGTGGGATCTCAAAGTATGTTGTGTTTTTGCGTCCTGCATCCAGGATGGATGGAATAGACTTCAGGCGAAGCTGAATCGTGAATTTTCCCAGCGGGTAAAAAGATCTGACGATTTAAGCCTGAATATACTATTGCTATATGATGATTAATTTTGCAATGCAACTCAACATCTGTCTTTAAAAATACTGCAACGCTATTCTACAGTCAGTAATCGCATCTTACCAGTGAGCCAATTTAAGTGAAAAAACATAAAAAAAAAGCCTACAAAGCACTTATGCTCGCAGCTTTTCAAACAAATTATTAAGTTCTAGTCTGGGTCCAGAGACCTGGATAAGGCAGTACACCAATCATTTGATTTCAAGCTTGTAATATGGGCCACGTCATGCGGATCTATCATGTTTTGCAGTCAAGGCGCCGATAGAGGACGATATATCCCGTAAAGCGATGCTTGATTCTGTACATTACGGGCCTACAGACCCATACTATACAAACCATTGTTAAATCATCGAATACGATTCCCTTCCGACTGCTTCGCATGCAAGTTCCGGATGAATTTATCCCTTATAAAACAACAAGTTCTTTCCCTTTTGAAAATCAATAAAGTTTGGATACTTGCCTATGTCAATGAACGCGTTTAGATTCGGAAATTGCCTCCTTTCTCTGCTTACAACAATGTTTGACCGGGTATGCAATTGGCCGCTCTCTCAAACCACAATGTTTGATTACCATAATCTACCACAGTATATCATCTCTCCAAATACAATTCAATAATTTACTGAATATTTTTATATATTTCTTTTCAAAACAGCCGTTTTTTGTATATTCCATGCATTTTATGTAATATTATTGTAAGTTACGTGACCGCCGAACATCTCTTTATATCATAATCGACGCATAACCCAAACATAGAGTGAACATTTACATTCATCGACTGAAGCATTTTGGTATAAATTCAGCATTTTGTGTTTACGAAGTGTTGATTAACTTGTATGATAATCTAGAAACATGGGTGTCTTCCACAGTGCTTATCAATAACGACGCGTTCCGGCATATTACCGGATACTTCATCTTCAAATATTGCGGGTTTTTAGTTGTTTACCAGTATTTGCTCAATGGCGGCGAGCTCATTTTGATGATCCCGATGGATTCCGACGCGTACGCTGGTTTTGCCTTCAAATCCTTTGATCAAATAATGAGCATTTTCCACCTTGAAAAACGGCTGGCGCAGTTTATCAAGAAACACAAAAGCTCCCAGCGTTCGCAATCGAAAAACATCCTCGCGGAGCATAGGCGTGTCCAACGTGTAATCAAACGCAATCCAGCCGGCTTCCTCGCAGGCTTCCCGGGATTCGCACCGATTGATAATCTTCATCCGTTGCTCCCTTGTGCGATTTCCCGTACCGCCGCGATCAAAACATCAATCTCCGCTTCCGTAGTGAACACGCTCAGGCTTGCGCGTACTACGCCGTGCGTTCCCGCGCCGATGCGCTCATGAATCAGCGGCGCGCATTGCAAGCCGGAGCGCAGCACCAAACCGTAAGTCCCGAATAAAATATAAGCCGTGTCCGCCGGCGCCAGGCCGTGCAGGTTGAAGCTCACAACCGGACCGCCGCCCGCTTTTGCGTATACGGTCACGCCGTGAACGGCTTCCAGGCCCTCCCGCAGTCTGCGTGTCAGCGCGCCTTCTTTAGCGGTAATGGCCTCGACTCCTTGCTCCAGCACATAGCGCACCCCCGCGTCCAACGCGGCGATACCGGGAGCGTTTTGCGTGCCGGCCTCGTATTCGTACTCCGTCGGTTGAAAGGTTAATTTCGCGCTGTCCCGCCCCGTACCGCCGAAGATCAGCGGGCGCAGCGTAATCCCACCGCGAAGATAAAAGCCGCCCGTGCCCTGCGGCCCGAGCAATGCCTTGTGTCCCGTAAAGGCAAGCGCATCAGCGCCCCACGCGGCCGCGTCCACCGGCACGCAGCCCGCGCTTTGAGATACGTCCGCAATAAACAGCATCCCCCGGGAATGCGCAGCCTGTGCCAGGGCGGCCATATCCTGTATCGCCCCGGTTACATTAGAGCAATGATTGACGATCAGCGCTGCTGTATTCCCCGGCAGACCGGCAACGGCATCCGGATGAATAACCCCATATTCATCACAGGGCAGCAGGGTATATTGATCTGTCAAATTGCCGAGCGGCCGAAGCACACTGTTGTGCTCCGTTTCGGTCGCCGCGAGACGCCCGCCCGCCGCCAATATCCCGTTAATCAGCGTGTTCAGCGCTTCGGTCGCGCCCGACGTGAAAAATATCCGCGTTGGATCGGGTATCCCAAGCAATGCCGCAAGGTTCTCCCGGCAGGATTGGAATACGCCCTGCCGCCCGTCCGCCACAGAGCGGAATTGCGCCTGCGGCGGCGCGGAAAGCGCCCGCGCGTGCGCCTCCAGCACACACGCGGGTTTGGGATAGCTTGTCGCCGCATTGTTGAGGTAAATCATTTACCCTTCCATCACCTTAAAATTCATGATTTCCGCAATCCGCTTGATGGTCTGCGTCCAGTCGCCGAAGACCAGCACCTGATGGTGACCAAAGCTGCCAAGCTGATGCATAAACGCACGCGCGTCGTCCATCTGGATGTAGTAATACGGGCTGCAATAATATTCTTGATATTCCGACCGCACCACTTCCCCCTTCTTAATGCTGATGGTGTCGCCCTGCGGATTAAAGCGCGCCAGCGTAACATAATCGGAATCATTTTGCGCAAAGTCCACTTGCAGTTTGCCGCCGAAACCCTGCCCGGTGAATGCCCACAGCTTGTAATCCATAGGCTTGGTTCCAAAGCCGTTCATACACAGCGCAGGCACGGCATGATGGATCATGATCAATTCCTCGCCCTCAAAGCTGGGATTGCCCATAAACGCCGGGCGGTTGGCGGCGTACTGTAAAATCGTCATGGCCAGCAACGCGTTTAAATCTTCCTCACAGCCGCTTGGGATCCCGTCGTCCTTCATTAAGCTGTGGCATACGCATGGCGTAAACTTACGGTTCTGTGGAATTTCCGACGTGCATAGCTCATGACACGCCGTGGAAAACGCATTGCAGCCATACGCCTCCATCATATCCAGCGCCGCCAGATAATACTTGATGTCGTTAATAAACCACCCGGTGTTCACCTTGGTTTCGCTGGAACCGGCAATCATACGGTCCGCTATCGGTTTGGCGCGTTCGTCCGTCACCTTGTCCATATAGGGCATAATACTGGTAAACGGCATCTTGATAATCTCCATGCCGTATTTCTGGCGGATGATCTCCGGATCGCGGATCAGGCTTTGGATACCGAACGTAGGCTGCGAGCCTGCCGTTAGCACCAGCGCACGGGTTTTTGCCACGGCTTTGCGAACCCACAGCAGATGTAACGTTTCATTCAGATCCTTCATATCCAGACAAACGTACGCCTCTACGCCAATGGACCGGCAATAGGCCGCGAAATCGATACCTTCGTTGCCGTTGTGCAAAATCACAACCGGCTTATGGTAACGCTCCAGCTTGGGGATACGCCAGTTCATCGTCAGGAACACGTCGACCGCGCACACGTTTTCGTCTATCTGGTCAAATACGGTCTGAGGCGTGATAAAATCCTCATAGTAACGCGCATCAACCGCGGGCAACAGCTCTACCTTGGCTGTGATTTCGTTCAGCGTTTGCTTCGCAGCCTCAAAAGCTTTATCCGCAAAGTTTTTTTCCGCGTCGGGCTGCATATCCTCGCGCCGACCCGCGCGGCAGGGACCTTCCCAGAAATGCGTATGCATCAGGCAGCCTACGATGGGACGGACGATCAATTTTTCTTCCATGGCCTTTTTCATCGGATACCCCTCCATATCAATGTGTCCATGCACCGTTTCAACGATGCATTGCAATCCTTATTTCATCGCCGTGATATACGAGATGCTTTTGCCCCCGCACCCCACCCGGCGCAATGAAATTAACAGTCAACTCAGCCGTCAGCCCGGCCCTTCCCTCCGCTGTACCCAGCATGAGCGTTTCGTCGCCCTCGCGCCAAAGCAGCGGCACGCAGGTATAGTCCCCCGCCTCATAGGCATAACCGTCTCCAGCGTCGCCATAGAGCATACCATTGCCGTCTTGCCCGGTGTACACAAGCAACTCGTCAGCCAGCGCCGCAATCTCCCGGGTGCTCGTTCCGCCCCGGGACAAGGGGATGACCGAGCCTTCCTTCACAAATACCGCAAGCGCGTCCAGCGGCGTATCCACAGCCACGGTCTGCCCGCCCGGGTAATATACTCCCGACTGCCAATGATACCAACCGCAGCCTTTTGGCAGATACACATTCGTTATCCCTCCGCCCTCGCCGACGGGCTGCGTTACGGGCTTTACCAGCAATGCGTCGCCCAGCAGAAAGCTGTCGCACACCGGCCGCGCCGTCTCATCCTGCGGAAACGCCGTCATCAGGCTGCGCATCATGGGTATGCCGGTCAGCCAGCATTGTGCGGCCGTGGTATAGATATAAGGCAGCAGCCGGTAACGCAGGGCGATTATCATTTTAATGTTGTCGTAGGCGGCGTCGCCGAGCGTTTTGAAATTCCACGGTTCGCGCGGGGTGTCCGTGCCGTGAGAGCGGAATACCGGCAAAAAGCAGGCATATTGCAGCCAGCGTATATACAGCTCCCGGTATGCAGGATCGTCCGCACCGTCGTTATAGTCCCCATTCCAAAACCACAGCGGATTCGTGTTTCCGGCACAGTCACAGCCGCGCTTATCCCAGGCGTCCTTGACGACGAAGAAGCCTCCCGCATCCAGCGTCCAGTGTGAAATGCCGCTCATCGCCATCTTGAGCCCTTCGGCAATCTGGTTTTTCAGCACATCCCAGCGGGCGCTGATATCCCCGCTCCAAAGAATGGTTCCGTATTGCTGCACCCCGGTATACCCGGAGCGGGTGAGATTAACCAGCCGCCTGTCCGCATGCTTTTTGCGCCAGTATTCATAAATGCCCAGCGCATGATACAGCCCGTAGCTGTTGGCGCGCGTTTCATCGATGGAGCGCGCGGAGCTTTCGGTTACCAGGCGGTAACGTTCGTCCTCCGGTCTGCGGACTGTACCGTTCCAATCCGCATCGGAAAAAGGTTCGGCATTGTCGCACCAAAAGCCGTCCACGCCGCCGCTGCCCCATACCTGCTCGCACTGGTCGGCATACAGGGCGCGCGCCTGCGGATTGTACGCATCGTAGGTATCGCTGTTGGGCAGCAGGTAGCCGGCCTGCGCAAAGGCGGTCCTGTCCGAACTGCTCTGCGCCATGTTCGGCCAGATGGATACCAGCAGATGAGTATCCAAGCCATGCAGCGTATTCATCAGCGCGGGCACGGAGGGAAAGCGTTCCGGATCCGGTGTTTTGTCACCCCATTGCCCCGCGCGCCACGTATGCCAATCCTGCACCAGGCAATCCAGCCCCAGTCCTTCGGTGCGGAAACGTTGGGCGACGTTGATCAGCTCCTCCGCGCTGCGGTAGCGCTCTTTGGATTGCATATAGCCATAAGCCCACCGGGGCAGAAGCCCCGTTCTTCCGGTGATCCGCGCTTGCCGCCGCAGCACCTGCGCCGTGTCGGCGCCGCGAATCACAACGACGGCAAAATCATCCACGGCCTCCAGCATAAAGGTAAAGGTATTCCCGGCGCTCTCAAACCGCATGGCGCACTCGGCCTCAATCAGCACACCGTAGCCTGCGCTGGACAGCAGGAACGGAATGGCGATGATCATGTTGTTCTGATACAAATACTCCGTGCGGTTGCGGTAATCAAACACGCCGTCCTCATGCTGCCCCAGCCCTGTCAGCAGCTCTCCCTCGCCGCAGGCAAAGCGCAGCACTACGGACCGCACTATGCGATCCGGCTTGGTGCGCGCGTTTTTCATCACGGTCACCTCGCCGTTGGCCGTTTGCCGGGTTTCCATCACAGGCTGGCCATCCACGATCGTGCGAAAGAGTTGTTTTTCTTTCATTTCAACGCTCTCCAGCCGCAAGTACACGCCGGTCTCGTCCCTGAAATCAAACGGCTCATCCAGCGCGGTATCACCGGCCGTAAAGCAAAGCCTTGCGGCAAACTCAAACGGTTTTTCCATTCGCATAAACGCTACTCCTTCACCGCGCCGCTGGTCATGCCGCTGATGATCTGCCGCTGCCCGATCAGGTAGAGCGCGACCACCGGCAGGATCGTCAGGATGATATCCGCGAATACCAGATTCCAATACGATTGATATTTCCCAAAGAAGTTATACACCGCCAAATTCATCGGCCATAGTTTGCTGGACGAGATGATGTACAGCGGCGTAAGGAAATCGCTCCATACGCCCATGAACTGCAGCAGAAAGCACGTCACCAGCGCAGGCATGAGCAGGGGCGCGGCAATGCGGAAAAACAATCCCGTTGGACGTACGCCGTCCAATACGGCAGCTTCATCCAGCTCTACCGGCACGGTAAGCACAAAGTTACGGATGACAAACACGCAGAACGGGATCATCGTCGCCGTATATACCAGTACCAGCCCGGTCCTGGAGTTGTTGATGCCAAAGAAGTTCAAGACTTGAATCAGCGTTACGTAGTTCACAGGGAAAAACAATCCGCACAGAATGAAATAGAACATGAAATTATTCAGTTTCGTTCGCTTGCGACATAGCACGAACGCAGCCATCGCGCTGAGGATCACGCCGATCAGCGAGCTTCCGCCTGCGTATAGAACGCCGTTGAAAAAGCCCTGCACCAGCTTGCCCTTATTCACCACCTCGGCATAGTTCTCAAAATGCCATTCTGTTGGCAGGGCCGCATTCATACGCGCGGCCTCGTTCTTCGTTTTAAACGAGTTAACGATCACCAGATAGAACGGGGTCAGTACCATCAAGCATAAAACAATGCAGAGTAACTGCTTGAGTGCGGTTCGGATGATGCGTTTCCACGGCTTGACCCGCAGGCTGCGGCGTATTGCCGGTGTACGTACTGTCATTGCTGTACCTCCCGTTTTGCCATCACGCGCACAATCAGCAAGCCTGCCGCCAGCGTGAGGATAAGCAGAATGGTGTTCATCGCGGTGGACATTGCGTACCGGCCCTGCGCGTACAATTGATATGCGTAGGTTGTCATGACCTCGGTTGCCCGTCCGGGTCCGCCGTTGGTAAGCACATAGACAATATCAAACACTTTCAGCCCGTAGGTGATGCCAAACACCAGATTGATGGTAATCGCGCCGGAGAGCATGGGCAGCGTAATGTGGCGCAGCCGCTGCCAGAAATTGGCGCCGTCGATCTCCGCCGCCTCGTAATAACTGCGGGGGATGGCGTTAATCCCCGCCAGAAAAATCGTCATTACATAACCGATGCCCCGCCATGCGTCCACCGCGTATATGGAGCCCCAAACAATGTTTGGATCGCTCAGCCATTTCTGCTGCAGGTTTTCCAGCCCGACAGCCTCCAGAATATTGTTGAGAAGGCCGTTAAATGTCAGGATGGAGTTAAACACCAGCCCGATAATCAGGAACGGCAGGATGGAGGGCATATATAAAACCGTGCGATACAAATTGCGGCCAACCAGCTTTTCACTGAGCATCACGGCCAGCAGCAGCGCGGGAATGATCTTAACAATATTGGAGATCAGCGTAAAACGCAGCGTATTGGCAATACCTTGCGAGTAGTGTACGTTGGTACTGGTAAACAGATCGATAAAGTTCTGCAGGCCGACAAAATGGATATCTCCGGCGCTGCGCACCGTCCAGTCGGTAAAGGCATAAAAAATACCCAGCATGCCCGGCAGCAGGAAAAAAAGCATATACAGCGCAACCGGCGCGAAAAGGAACCACTGCGGGTAGATTTTACGTTTGTTCACAGTGCGCCTCCTTTGAGTGTTTACAACAGGTCGGGTCGGTCGGTTTTTTTTGTTTGCGGCAAGGGACGTTTTTCCGGACGATCTGATCACGGGAGCCCATTTGGGATCAAAACAGCTGTGATCCGTCAATCGGCTGTACTGAGAATCATTTACATCCATCCTATCGCCCTTTTTCTCTGCGTACAAGAGCCCGCTTTGATGAAAAGCAGGAATGCCATCAGTGCCTATGCACTGATGGCATTCCTGCACTTGGGAGACCAAACCGGAGTCGGGGCATAGCCGTCCCGGTCGGATTGAAATGGATGGAAGGGGATGCGCCCGTTCCCGCTTTGGTCACAGTTTAAGGATTAGCGTCTATTCCCAGGCAGGGTCACCGGCAAGTTTTGCAGATTCCGCACGGTTTGCATCCATGTTTTCGAGCACCTGCTCCGCGGTCATCTGATCGGTGCACATGGCTACCATATCGCTGCCAAACTGCATCCAATAATCGTTTGTATACTTGGTGCCGGTTTGCAGCACGGAGTACTGCATTTTATCCGCGGTGATACCGGAGATAAACTCTTCCTCTTCAGCCAGCCAGTGCTGCGTAATCGCGGCGTTAACGTCAAGATTGGTATAGGAGGGCGAGTTATCCAGAATTTCCTGTAAGCTTTCCGTTGTGCAAACAAAGCTGAAGAACTCTTTCACAAGATCCACATCCTGCGCGCCAGAGTAGCCGAACATGGTCGGGCCGGCGGGATTTGTGGGGAAGTAGCTGTTGTCGCCAAGCGGGATCAGGAAGAGCCCGAATTCGTCAGTCGTGCCGGTATCTTCTTTGATCTGCTTGATGTAGGAGGAGTTCGCCATCGCCATGGCAATCGCGCGGTCGCCGAACTCGTTTGCCATGTTGCTGGAGTTGGTGCCGATCCAATCCTTGCCGAAGAAACCCTTATCGGACAATTCTTTGAACTGGCCCAGAACCTCAAGCATTTTTGCATTGCCTGCAAAGGTCGCTGTGTTGTTGTTCAGTGCGTCGTACAGGCCGGGCTGTGCCGCCTCGTACACGCCGCCGATCTGGAAGAAGGACAGCTGATGCTGCCAGGCATCCGCGCCGGGGATGAACCACGGTACGATATCCGCGGCTGCCAGCGTTTCGCACACGGCATAGAGCTCGTCATAGGTCGTGGGAATTTCCAAGCCCATCTCTTCAAACAGCGTCTTGTTGTAAACCATTACGTATTCGGGGCTGTTGTGCCAGATTTGCAACCCGTACAGCTTCCCGCCGCTCATGCAGCTGGGCCAGCGGGTTTCGGGCATGACACTCTGCCACTGCGCACCGGTGAAATCAATGCAGTACTGGACAGGATCCACGATCACCGAATCAATGGCGAACGGATTGGATTGAATCCAGAAGATATCCGCACAGGTGCCGGTGGTCAGCTTGCTTTGCAGCAGATCGCTGTACTGGTCGGCAGGCACGGTCTGCACATCGACTGTTACGCCGTATGTGTCCTCAAAGCGGGCAATCGTCTCGTCGTAACGAGTATCCATCCATCCGGCCGAAACCAGAATGGACAGGGTTTCGCCCTTGAAGCTGTCCGTATCGGCGGAAGCAAACGAGGCGACGGACAAAAGCATCGTCAGGCAAAGCAGCAGCGTCAGCAATTTTCTCATGTTAGAAATTCCTCCTTGTAGATTTTTTCTTTATGTTTAGGATAGCGCGTGCGGCTTCGTCTGCCAATGAAGTTTTTTGTTATATGTTTGGACAAAATTTCCGCCCGCGGCCGCTGTTGAAAGTCTATGGCTTTTCTGCTATGCTGATGCAATGAAAATTGCCATCCCCGCCATGAGCAGTATAGAATCCATCTTTGCCACAAGGGAGTGATGGGGTGCACAAAACCTCCATGAGAACACAATTGAATCTCTCTTATCTGATCATTTCCTTTGTGGTAGTGGTCGTGTTTTCAGCAATTTTCTATATCTACACGTCCCGCATCCTGATCAACCAGGAAACCGAACGATTGGAGGCCCTGACCCAGTCGCTGCTTGAGCAAACGGAAAGCGCCGTCGACGCAATGGACGGCGTATCTGTGGATATCGTATATATCGGCCTGGCGAAGGATAAGCTGCAGAGCATCCTGTCCGATGCCGCGCCTGTGGAATCAGACGGGGATGAAAACGCCGTGTGGCGGCGGTACCAGGCGCTGTCGGAACTTGGCGAGCTGATTGTGGCGGTCAACGGATCCGGCCTGCCCGCGTACAGGGTGAACCTGTACGATCTGGTAGGCAACTGCGTCAGCGTAGGCGCGGCCAACGTGATCAACACCGGCATCGATATCCAGGCAAAGAGCTGGTACGAAGCGGCGCTTGCGGCCGGCGGCTCCAAGGTGATTACGCACGCCTACTTAAGCACGACGATGGGATCAACCCAAAGCCAGCCGCTGTATTATATCTCCCTGGTGCGCCTGCGGCTGGGAAAAAGCCGCGAAATCGAGGGCTTTATCGAAACCATCCAGCAATGCTCGGTCGTATTCTCCGGCGTACTGGCACTGGACGGGCAGGAAGAGCAGGTGTTTATTCTTGACGGCGACGGCGGGCTTTTATATCCGTTCGACGGAAGCGATACCGATCTCGAGCAGGCGCAGGCGCTGCTTAACAGCACCAGCACCGGTACCATCGCCTGCCCCATCAACTCCTCCTATACCGGATGGACCTACATCGTAGGCCGCTCGGAGCGCGTGGTGCTTCAGCCCGCGCGGACGCTGCTGCAATTAATCCTTCTTTTATCGCTGCTGATCGGGGCCGTCATCACACTATACGCGGTGCTGATGTCCCGCCGGATTACACAACCGCTGCGCACCCTGGGCGAGCGCATGCACGCCATGGACGCCCATACGCTGCAGAGCGGGGATGCGGACGAAACGCATTCCGCCGGATATAAGGAAATCGACAGCCTGAACGCAAGCTTTGAGCAGATGCGCAGGCAGTTGAACGTATCCATGAACCAGCTGATTGATACCCGCCAGCAGGCGCTCAAATCCCGTAACCTGGCTATGCAGGCGCAGATCAATCCGCATTTTTATTTTAACACACTGTCTTCGATCATCGCCCTGACTGACGCCGGAAGATCCGACGACGTTGTCGCCATGTGCCGCTCGCTCACGAGCATGATGCGCTATGTGACGGATTCCGATCCCATGACCACGCTGGGCGAAGAACTGCAATATGTGTCCCGGTACCTGTACTGCATGCAGATCCGTTACGAGGACAGCCTGTCCTTTTCGCTGAACGTACCCGATGAGCTGTTGGCAGAGCCTGTGCCGCGCCTGATTATCCAGCCTTTTGTGGAAAATGCGCTCAAGTACGGTATCGACTGCGCGCCGCCCTGGCGGCTGCAGATCATCGGTGAGATCGAGCCGAATTGCTGGCGCGTATGGATCGCAGACAACGGCCCCGGCTTTTCCAGCAAGGCTCTCAAAGGCATCCGCGAGGGCATGGCCGCGCTGGACAATGGCGCGGGCATGCCGGACAGCCACATCGGCGGTATGGGAATACTCAATGTGTATTCCCGCTGGAAGCTGTATGCGGGCAAGGACGCGCTGTTTGAAATCACCACGCGCAAGCACGGCGGCTATGCCATGATCGGCAAGATGAGGAGGCCGTAATCCATGAACGACTACGTCTTTAAGGTGCTCATCGCCGAGGATGAAAGCCTGCAGTTGAGAAATATAGCGGGCGTTGTGGAGCGGATATCGGACCGTTTCCAAGTCGTAGGAAAGGCGCAGACGGGCCTGCAGGCATTGGAGATGGCAAAAGAACACCTGCCCGATGCCGTGATTACCGATATACAAATGCCGCAGATGGGCGGCATCGAGCTGATTGAAGCCCTGCGCGACTGTCTTCCCGGCACCCAGTTTATTATCATCAGCGGGTATTCGGAATTCGCATTCGCGCAGAAAGCCATCTCGCTGGGTGTGGCGGCGTATTTGCTCAAACCCGTAGATCCCGCGGAGCTTTCCGACGCGCTGACCACCATTTATTCTACGCTTCAGCTGCAAAGCCAAACGTATGAAAACGAGTTTTCCTCGCTGATTGCGGAAGAATCGCCCGCGTGCATTGCCAAAGCGCTGAAAGATTATCTCTGTAAACACTTCAACGAAAGCATCAATCTGAACATGATTTCCTCAAACCTCGGCTATAGCCCCAGCCATTTGACGAGGCTGTTTCAACGTTATTATGATATGTCCCCCATCCGTTTTCTAACCGCGCAGCGTATAAGAAAAGCGCGGTATTATCTAAAATACAGACCCGAGTGTACGATCCACCAAATCGGCGAGATGGCCGGCTATGAGGATCCCGGGTATTTCTCCCGCGTATTTAAAAAGGAAACCGGCATAAGCCCGCTGGAATACCGCGAAAAACCGGAGTAACCGGCAGGCTAACATGACGAAAGCGTAAGGCAGGTACCGGAAGCATGGAACAACGATTATGGTATCAAAAGCCCGCCTCCCACTGGGAGGAGGGCCTTCCTCTGGGCAACGGCCGGCTGGGCGCGATGGAACTGGGCGGCGGAAAACAGGCGCGAATCAGCCTGAATGAGGGCACACTGTGGTCCGGTTACCCCAAAGACACCAACCGACATGGCGCCGCGGCATTTTATCCGCAGGCGCGCGATTTGGCGCTAAACGGCCGTCTGCACGAGGCGCAAAAACTGATTGAGCAGGAGATGCTCGGCGGTTTTACGCAGAGCTACCTGCCGCTGGGTGATTTGCTGATTGCCCACGTAAGCGCCGATGCACAGCAGTACATACGCCGCGAGCTTTCGCTCGCCCGCGCCGTTCACATCACAGAATACGTACTGGATGGCGTACGCTTTGTACGCCAGACCTTTGTGTCCCATCCGGCGCAGGCGATATTCATCAAAATATCAGCGAATATGCCCGCATCGCTTTCCCTTTCCGTGCGGCTGGACAGCCAACTGCAACATACAGTTTCCGCATCCGGCGACCGGATCGTGCTCGACGCGCTGGCCCCTTCCGATGTCGTGCCGAGTTATCTGGACTGCGACGATCCCGTGCGCTACGATGACGAACCGGAACGTTACGGTATGCGCTGTCGCGCCGAGCTGCGGGCGCTTGTTACAGGCGGACAAACGGAGGCCGCGGGCCCGGAATTGCGCATTACCGGCGCCGACTGTGTGGAGCTGCGTCTGGCAGCGCGCACCAGCTTTCGCAACTTTCACACGCATCCGTTTCTGGCGGGCCGCGATGAAAAAGCCCTGTGCGCCGACGACCATGTCCTTCTGCAATCCGTCGGCTGGGAACAAGCGCTGCAAAACCATATCGACGATTACCGCCGGTATAATGACCGTGCCGGATTGATGCTTGGCAGCGACGACTTTGACGGCGTCCCGACCGACGAACGGCTCATTCGCCCGGACGCCGGCGATCAGGCGATCTTTGCCCTGCTGTTTCACTATGGGCGCTATCTGCTGATCGCCAGTTCACGCCCAGGCGGGCAGGCCGCGAACCTGCAGGGAATCTGGTGTCAGGATCTGCGCGCTATCTGGAGCTGTAATTATACGCTCAATATCAACCTGCAAATGAACTATTGGGTAGCGGAAATCACAGCGCTGCCGGAGATGGCCGAGCCCCTTTTCGGCCTCATTGAGGATCTTTGCGCCGCCGGACAGAAAACCGCCCGTATACATTATGGCGCAAACGGCGCTGTGGCTCACCACAATACAGATCTCTGGCGGCTTTGCAATCCGGTCGGCGAGCAATATCCGGGATTCGCGGGCTGTGCGTTCTGGCCGTTAGCGCTCGGTTGGCTATGCCGCCATCTTACAGAACACTGGCGCTATTCCGACGATCTTGAGTTTCTGGAGCGGCGCGCTCTCCCCGCCCTGCGGCATACGGTGAGGTTTTTACTGGATACGGCTGTTCCGGACGGCAGCGGTTATCTGACCTTCGCTCCGGCGACTTCGCCTGAAAATATATTCCTCTACGAGGGCAAGCCCTGCAAGGTTGGCCGGCGCTCAGCCATGACGACTGAAATTATGCGAGAATTGCTGCGGCACTATCTCGCGGCGCTCGACACGCTGAACCTGCAAGAGCCAATGGCCGGCGAAGCCAGCAGCGCGCTAAAGCAGCTGTCGCCGCCATCCTACGGCAGCCTTGGACAGATGCTGGAATGGGAACTGGAATATCCGGAGCCCGAGCCGCACCACCGGCATGTATCGCAGCTCTATGGGTTGTATCCCGGCCAATCCATCGCTGCGGGCACAGAGGCTGCTAAGGCCAGTGCGCAAACGCTGAAGCTGCGGGGAGACGACGGTACCGGCTGGAGTCTCGCGTGGAAAGCGGCGCTGTGGGCCCGGCTTGGCGACGGCGAACACGCACTCGCGCTGCTGCGCCGGCAGCTTCAGCCCGTCAGCCCGGGCACAGCACCCAACCTGACTCATGGCGGCAGCTATCTAAGTCTGCTGTGCGCCCATCCTCCGTTCCAGATTGACGGAAACTTCGGCGCATGCGCGGCAGTTTGCGAAATGCTCCTGCAGGCAGACGACGACCGCGTCACGCTGCTTCCGGCTCTGCCAGGCGCATGGTCAAACGGCGAGGTACGCGGGCTACGCGCCCCGCACGGCACACGCATATCGTTCCGTTTTTCGCAAGGCCGTGTAACCTATGCGAAAATAGAAAAAAAACCGCATACGGTTTTCGATGTCTTGATCAATGGCAAGAAGTTCCCGCTCGATACGAAATCGCCCCTTGTGTTTCTCTATGAAAGCGCACACGAGTAATACCATGTTGAATTCTATTAAGCGATCCGCCTCCATGGTATCGATAGACCAATGCATTCCCGTCACCATCATTCATCATATAGTATAATCCTCTCCAGCCAACTCCTTACGCTGCAACAAACCACCGCTCCGTATAGGAGCGGTGTTCGTAATAACGTGGAAGTACGATTCCGGGATAGGGCTCATTCGTTGATACAATACAGCGTTGCAGCGATCGGCAATTTTTGATATCGGCAACCGCTACATGCCATCTATTTGATATAATGCTGGTCGGGCTTGAGCACGTCGTCGAAAAACGGTTTCAAGGCTTGCCTCGCCTCATGGCACAAATGGCATTTATCGGCATAATCGTCCTTCATCCTGTAGCCATGTGCTTCCGCCATTTTTGCCAATCCTACCGGCCCATCCTTTAACAGAACCGAAAACACGGGGTGGCTGTACGCATCGTATTTTTCCACCATTTCCACTACGTCCTGCGTGTATACATTACCAATGGCAATACCGCAACCCTTGGTTAAATATCCGCCGGGCTCCAGAATCAACAGATCCGTAGACGCAATGTCGCCGCCGATCCACCAGGGAACCGCCGTGCAGGGGCCTGTAGGGATACCTCTTCCCGCGGAAAACTCATCTCCGAATCTATCGGCCGCGCGGCCAATAAATATCACGCCGCCTTCAAATAGCAGATTGCCGCTAAAGTCGCCGCCGTCAAATTTTCGGATATGCGCATGGGTATTCAAAGATACCAACCGGTTTAAATCCTCCGTGACTTGATCTATTTTATGCTTTTTGCCGCTGAGATCCAGATATTCGCTTTCAATGCAAAAATCCATTTCCAGGGCAGCGCATGCGTTGACCGCATGGATTACATTTTGGATGGGGACATAGGGACTGTGAAATCCGTCCAGGCTGAACATTACATTTGTCCGCATCTCTTTCAGCGGTTTTAAAAACGCCATCGCATCCTCAAGGCTGCGTGCCCAGCTCGCGTTTGTTTCAATGCGGGTCATTACGCCCAATGAATTCAAACGTTGCAGCAAAAGGATCGTTTCCTCTTTGAAAATGGTTGGTTCTCCGCCCAGAACGACGACGGTATCCAACCCAAACGCATCCCTCAGCGCCTTGGCTATGTTGTATGAGCCTTCAAAATCAGGCGTCGGTATTGGCGATTCATTTTCACAATTGAACCTGCAATGCGAACATTTCGCAGTGCAATTGTACAAAAGATTGATTTTCAGCGTTCTCATGTTTCCTCCTGATCAACGGCCGGGGCGAACATCCTTGCCGCCGTTAAACGCGCCGCAAGGGTCCGCCCCGGCCGTCAATCCCTGTGCTTAACCCGCCATCGAATATTCGAACTCGTAATTGCCCGATCCGACCGTAATCACGGCGGTGCCGTCTATGTTCCCGGCAATGGCAACGCCCGCAGCTTCCTGGATCAGCCTGCCGCTTTCAGTGACCGACGCGCCGGCTGCCCTTGGCAGATGGACTTCCGCTGAAGCATTAGCCGGAATACTGAGCCGCATGGTCATCCGGCCGCCATTTGTCTTCCAATCGACGGTAATCGGACCGTAAACCGAATCCAGGGTTGCTTTGGCGAATGTGATACGTTCGTCCAGTTCCGGTTTGACGCATGTCGTTTGATATCCGGGAGTTTTGGCTTCCAATCCGGCGACGTTGCGGTATAGCCAATCGCCGATGCATCCAAACGCGTAATGGTTATACGATACAGAGGTCGGCGTTCCATCCGGAAGCACCGCCTGCCACGCTTCCCAGATTGTAGTCGCGCCCATCTTCACTTCATAGAGCCAGGACGGGCATTCATCCTGGAAGAGCAAATCAAACGCTTCCGCCAAATGGCCCTTTTTCTGCAGAATATCCAGAAGATACGGCGTGGAAAGGAAGCCGGTATCGAGTTTGTTCCCATGCTGTCGGATCAGGGCAAGCAGCCTTTCCACCGCATTGTTTTCCAGGGCTTTCGGGATCAATCCAAACTCCAGCGCCAGTACGTAGATGCCCTGCAGTTCCGTATCGATCAGGCCGCTGTCGTCGACGTACGCCTTTTGGAAAGCCCACAGAACCTTTTGTTGTAGCGCGTCATAGTATCGCGCGTCTTCTTCCTTTCCCAAAATCCCGGCGATTTTGGACAGCAGCTGCGTCGAAAAGGCGTAGAAGCAGGTGGGAACGATATCCATGGTCTTGAAGGCGCTGGCAATCATATCGACGTCGCCCGTATCATAATTGAAGCTTACGGAAGGCGTCAGCCAGTCTCCGAAATGGAAATTGGTGTTCCACAGGTATTTCTGAACCTCCCGCTCCTCTTCGGACAAATTTTTATCGGCCATGTCCTTCGGCAATTCCTCCGCGGCCGTTGTGCGGATATATCCGATCCATTTTTTCATCATGTCATAGTGATCCGCCAGAATACTTACGTCGCCGTAAGCGAGGTAGAGCGTCCATGGTACGATCAGCGCCGCATCGCCCCAGCCTGCGGAGCAATGGGTTTGGTCCGGCATCGGCAAAAGCCCCGGATGGTAAGCCTTGAGGTACGGGACGACGTTTGGAATCTGACCGTCGGGCTGCTGATCCTTCTGCACGCTGCGCAGCCAGCTCGTCCAGAAGCTCAAGGAGTCCATATTGAAGCACGACGTCGGGGCAAAGATTTGAGCGTCTCCGGTCCAGCCCGCTTTTTCACGCTGCGGACAGTCTGTGGGGATAGACAGCATGTTGCTCTTCTGGCTCCAGAGTATATTGTGCTGCAGCTGGTTGATGCGCGGATCCGAACAGCTGAACTCGCCGGAAATCCGCATATCCGAATGCAGTACCTGTATTTCAAAATCTTCGGGTTTGGGAAGGCCGGGATATCCTTTCACACGCACGTACCGGAAACCGTGGAACGTAAACTTCGGCAGGAACACCTCGACGCCTTCGCCTTTGCAGATATACGTATCTTCCTGCTTGCACAGGCGCCCGATGATGTTGTGAAGGTAATTGCCTTCCTTGGTAAGAATTTCCGTATGCTCCAGAGAGATTTTCGTTCCCCGCGGAGCCTGCACGCGCATCAGGGTACGCCCGGTCAATACCTGCCCCGCGTCCAACAATACGTCTCCGTTGGGCGCGACGATAACTTTGGGCGTAATCCGATCGATCACGCGCACCGGCTCGCCGTACTGCGCATGTAAATTGCTCATGTCATATTGCTTGATCTGCACCGCCTGCCAGCCTTCGCCGCGAAAACCGTATGTGCTGAAGCCCGGCTGTTCTTTTATGGCGTCGTGCCCTTCCCCAACGTACAGGTCGTTATAGTAAATTGAGCTGTGCTCGCTCCCCTGACATTCCTCGTCGGAACAGATTGTGGTTTTGGTTCCGTCCTCGAATTCGATTTCCATCTGGAACAGGGCTGCCAGCGTATTGCCATACTGTGTGCTGCTCCCCGTAATGCCGTTTTTTCCGGCATACCAGCCATCGCCGATTACCATGCCTATCGCGTTTTGTTCAAGCAGAGCATCCGTAATATCGTAAGTCTGGTATTCCAGATATTGATGATACGTCGTATGTCCCGGCGCCAGTTCCTGGTCGCCGATCAACCGGCCGTTGCATTCCACATAATATACGCCGTGAGCCGTCGCATACAGCCTGGCTTTTTTCACCGGTTTGTGTAAAACGAATTCCCGGCGGACCATCTTCGCCGGAAGCATTTTGATCTCTTCCACCGGGACCCTTTCGACTTTCGAAAAATCCAATTCGAATTTAGGGATCTCTTCAAACGCAGGCTCTTGAACCGGTTCCACCCATTGAGCCCTCCATTCGGATAGATCCATAAACGCAGTCTCAAAACAGGCTGTTTCACTCTGTGCGCTATTGCCGTGATTGTCCCATACCGTTACATGCCAAGTATAGGCGGTCAGGGAACGCAGCGCGGGTCCGGTGTACGCTACGCCTGTCGAACTGTCCGACGATACTTTTCCGGAATCCCACACGATTTCGCTTTGGATCGAAACCTGAATTTGGTATGCCGCCTGGGTGGTGGCGCGTTCGTCGCTATCCAGTATCCAGCTCAGTTTGGGCTGTCTGGAATCGATGCCCAGTGGATCGATCTGCCGGTTGCACATTAACTGTTTCACAGACAAATTCATAGAATGATACCTCCTGCTGTTTTGTTTATGCCGAAGCCTGCGTCGTCAATAGCTTGCGTGCCGCCCTTTTACGGCGCCACTCCATGAAGTATTTGCGGTTGGACGTGATGCTCATGACGACCAGCATAAAGAAACCCAGCACCACGTTTTGCATCGCGGAAGGAACTCCCATGGCGATCAGCCCCGTGAAGATCATCGCGATTGACAGTTCCCCGACGAATATATTCACCACCATATTATCAAAGAAAGACTTGAAGCTCAGCCCCAGCATAACGCCCATCATGGGCTTGAAACAAAGCGCCAGAGTGGACAAGTTGTTGCTTACGCTGATGCTGTTGGCATAGCAAAGCTCCAGAATGCCGGCAATGCCGAAAAACAGCCCGCCGACCGCATATGTCTTAAATTTCGTTAATTTCACGTTCACGCCCATCGTTTTGGCCAGCAGTTCGTTGTTGCCGATCGTTTTGGCGTCGAAACTGAATTTCGTATAATAGTACAGCACGTGGAAAACTGCCGCAACGCCAATAAAGATAATGAGCGTGTTGGGGAATTTGAAAAAGGCACCGACCTCCGGGAGGATGGTAACATATCCCTGTCCGGTTATTTTGATACAGATGATTTCCAAAATCATCACCATGCCCATGGAAACCACCATCGAGGGGATTCGCAGCAGCGTATAGATTCCGCCCATCAGCGATCCCATAATAACGCCGACGGCAAGCGCTCCAATAATCATACCCGGCGTACCGAATACCGCGCCGATTTGCGCGCCGATAATCGCATTGAAGACGATTTGCGTACCCGCGCTCAGCTCAAACAACCCGGTTGTCATACTGAAGGTCATGGCAAAGCCAACGATAGTCGGAATCAACGACTGGCTGACGATCACAGGCAGCGAGTGGAAGCCAAACCCGGGCGCTGCCAGCGTAAAGACCGTAAACAGCAAGACCGGAGCCATCAGTATTTTCAAAAAACCGGAAAACTTCTTTGCCATCGTGATTCCTCCGTGGTTTTGTATGTCCGGCCTGCCACAGCGATGCGGCAGGCGCGGACATTTCGTTTGATTAGATAACGGTACGATGATACGTTAGTTTTCGTGCCGCGCTTTGACGTCTGCCAGGCTCCAGTTGTCGATATAAGCCTGAACCGATTCGGCGGTGACGTCGGGATTCATGAATTTGTAGAAATTCTGCTGGAACTCAGTGGTATTGTAGGGAACGTTATCGTTATAAATAACGAGCTCCAGATAATCGTTGACGTCCTCCCAGGAGTTGACCATCATCAGCGGCAGGTTCAGGTAAATGGGACCGTCTTCGGACAGCGGCGTACCCATCGCGGCATTGATGGCAAGCGTGAGCGAAACCGGGGGATCCACAGTCAGGTGGCCGCCGGCAAAGGTGACGATCGTGCCGGAATCAAAGCCAGGCTGCATGGTATCGTCGAAGTCCCAGCCTACCAGATAGGCGCTGCCGGTCTTGCCCGCGTTTTCAAATCCTGTCAGAATCGCGGCGATCGCGCCGGAAACCGTCGTTCCGCCGTACACCACCGCATCCAAATCCGGATAGCTAGCAAAGAAGCTTTCCACGGCTTTGGTAGCGTCGCTGGCGGCGCTGATGTTGCGAACCTCGGCAACCAGCTCGACTCCGAATTCCTCACACGCCCGCTGAATGCCGGCGTCGCGTCCGTTGGTTACCTGGTCGCCGGTCGGCTGGGAGATCAGCGCAATCTGGTCTACGCCCTTTTCCTGCGCAAGCTTGGCAACCATATTGTAACCGGCCTGCTCCTCGTCTTCCTTGCAGGAGCCGACGAAATAAGGATTCGCTTCCAGTTCCGCACGGATATCGTCATCCGCGATATACCGGAAATCCAGCGAGAAGTAGCATTGCGCCTTTTCGCATACGCGGGAGATTCTGGGGAGAGTCGATTCGTCAAACGGTGTAAACGTAACGACATTTGCGCCCTTCTGAATGAGTTCTTCGATTGCGGTTACGACGCCGTCGGCGGTAAAGTCCCAAATCGCCTCTATCATCGTGCCGCCGGCCGCTTCAATAGCGACTTGCTGCGAGTACTTCATGGCGTCAAACGTGGGCGTGGAGATCGAGGTCGTAACAATACCGACCATTAATTTGTCCACGGGGGCCGTTTCCGCCGCAGTTACCTGTCCGACAGTCAGGGATATCATCCCGATTACCAGTACCAAAACCAATACCTTCCTGAGTTTTTTCACAAACGTTTCCTCCTCGTTTTTTATTAGCAGGCCGCTTGCCGCGGCCCAGCATTCATTTGATAACTTTAACGTTCTTTCTATCAAAGGAGATCATAATCACGATCAGGAAAATCACGCCCCGGACCAGCTGCTGGTAATACGTATCCACGCCCCAAAGAGACATGCCGTTTGTCAGCACCGCCATAGACAGGCTTCCGATGATGGCGCTGCGGTATTTCGCGCCCGGGCCGCCTGTGATCGACATGCTGCCCAGCAGCAAGGCAATCAGGGCATTGAATTCATAATTGGCGCCGGTTGCGCTTGTCGCCGCCCCTGAATACATCAGGCTGTAAACGGCCATCATGCCGCCGACTCCGCCGGTAATGGCAAACGCCGCGATTTTCATGCGGGCGGTATGCACACCCGACACCTTCGCCACAATCGGCGAACCGCCCATCGCCTTGCTGTACTTACCCATCTTCGTCCGCTCGAATACCAGCATGCTGACCAGAACAACGACAATCAGCGTAATCACACGCAGCGTCGTGCTGTCCCAGTCCATCATGATGCTGGGAACTCTCATTCCCCCGCCGTACAGGATCGTCTGCACCAGTCCGCCCAGAAAAAAGGACATGATCAATGTCGCCAGAAAAGACGGCAAATGCAAACAAACGGAAATCAGCCCGTTGATAATACCCAGAACAATGCCGACCAGAATGCAGGCGGGGATTGCCAGAAATGGGTTCAGCTTGGCGGCATACGCGCCCGCAATCGCGGAAATCGCCATGATCTTGCCCGTGGAAAGATCCATATCGCCCTGCGCCATTAAAAACACCAGCGCGCTGCACGCAATGACAATCGTAAATGCGTTGTTCACCAGCAGTGAAAAGTTCCGCGCCGAAAACAGCGCGCCTTTGGTTACAATCTGAAAAAAGATCAAAAGGATTATAAAACCCGCATATGGTACCAGCTTTGCGATTTTTTCCGTTTTAAATCTCGCCAACATTCCTGTCTGCTCCTTAATCTTTCTATACCATATACTGAATAATGTGATGCTCCGTCAGGTCCGCGCTGCGCTCAAGCTCAGCCTTGATTTGCCCGTCCTTGAGTATCATCATCCGGTCGCTCATTCCAATCAGCTCGGGGAGTTCCTCCGAAATCATCAGTATGGCGTTCCCTTCCTGTTTCAGCCGCATCATCAACTGATAGATTTTTTCCTTGACGCCGATGTCGATGCCGCGCGTGGGGCAATCAAAGATGAAGATATTCGCGCGGAAACCCATCCACTTGGATACGGAAACCTTCTGCTTGTTGCCGCCGGAGAGATACATCACCGACTGATCGACGCCGGACATTTTGATATCCAGTTTTTCAGCCCATTCATGGGCGAATTCCCTTTCGCGTTTCGGGCGGATGAAAACGCTCGTTTTCAGCATATCGTAGGAGGGAAGGCAAATATTGTCCATGATGCAGGCAGTGCCCATCAGCGCTTCCTGGTCGCGGTCCTTGGGAATATACGCCACGCCGCAGTTCATGGCGTCAATAGGGCTGCGGATCTCGTTTTTCTTGATATACACCTTGCCGGTGTCCGGCTCGGTGAGGCCGAAGGCCAGCCGACCGACCGTGTGTATTCCACTGTCGGCCAAACCGCCGATACCGACGATCTCGCCGTAGTGCAATTCAATAGACACGTCATTGAGATCGGAAGACGAGCAGCTGTCCAGACGCAGCGCGACATCCGGCAACGATGTGCAATTGTAATCCGCGCGATAATAGTTTTGTTTGATTTCGCGTCCGACCATCAGCCTGCGGATGGTGTCTTCCGAGAATTCCTCTTTCCCGATGGTCTGGATCAAATGCCCGTCCCGCAACACGGTGATGCGATCGCACAGCATCATGACCTCGTCAATATCATGGGATATAAACAGCGTGGACTTCCCCGCATCCCGCAGGCCGCGGATGACCCCGTACATCAGCTCGCGGCTGTGAATCGTCAGCGCGTTGGACGTTTCGTCAATAATCAGCAATTGCGGATCGAAATAGATTGCCCTCGCCAGCTCGATCAGCTTCCGGTCTTCAAACGACAGGCCGCCTACCATTGTCTTTTCGCCGATGTGGCTCAGCCCTATCGCGTCCAGCGCCTTTCGGGCTTCCGCGTTCATTCCCCGTGTGTTGATGATATGAGATTTGGCAAACATCTTCTCCTTGCCGGCGAAAATATTAGCGGCGACGGTGCACTGTTCAAACGTTCCCTGTTCCTGCACAATCATGGAAACGCCCTGCTGATTTGCCTCCATAACCGACTGCGCGATAAAGGGCTGGCCATTGAGAAACATGTCGCCGCGATCCGGTTTTAAAACGGCGGCAAAAAGCGAAGAAATGGTGGATTTCCCCGAACCGTTCTCCCCGATCAATCCGTGTATCTCACCCGGAGAAACGGAAATATCAACATCGTCGACAGCCTTCGTCGGGCCGAAATACTTGAACATGCGCTTGCCTTCAAACAGCGGAGCCTGTCGAGAAATTGGGTTGTCGCTACCGTACATCGAGACACTCCCTTAACGTCTTTTGTCGCGTAGTTTACCGTATTCGCTTGGAAAATTGTACATTATGGTATGTATTCAGTATAATAAAGCAATCATCCGATGCAAAGGTGATATTTCTACGTTTTTGTACCCGATTCTATGCAATGCGGGATACGGGCATTGCGGACGATAGACAAACCTTCAGTATGTGATAAAATACAAGAAAGCAAACGCAGCATAAAACCCATCGCCAGAATAGGAGGTGAAGCTTTATCAACCCGATCACCGTGATTGTCGTTGACGACAACAAGCTGTTGTTGGACGACTTTATCGCGCAATTCCAATGGGAGGAAAACGGGTATCAAATCATTGCGACGGCGGCAAACGCAATACAGGGCATCGCCAAATGCAAACAGCTGCGTCCGGACATCCTGATTACTGATATTATGATGCCGGGCATGGACGGACTTGAGATGCTCCAGCTTCTGGCTGACGAGGGATTGATGCCGCTTACATTTCTTCTGTCGTCCTATGACGAGTTTTCCTATGCTAAACAGGGCTTTAATCTTGGCGTTATCGATTACCTGCTGAAAAACGAAATCACACCCGAACTCCTCGCGGAAAAACTCGACAAAGCAAAAAAGCGCGTGATTGCACAGCGAGAACATCAAATATCCATTCTGCGCCAGGACCTGCAGCACTTGATGACCGATAATTTTATTGCCGATCCGGCTTTCCGCAATACAATGCTTTCCTGCATATTGATCTGTGCAGATCTGCCGATTCCCGTCAACAATATGGTTCCGTATCAAATCAACCTGATCCCCGCATTGGATGGGCTGAACAGCGCGTCTGCGTTCAAGGGGATCGTATCGGCCTTTGAAATCATCATCCCCTATGTAATTATCGCCGTTTTAGACGACACCTACAGCAAGCATCCCGTCGACGTGCAAACACTGATTGGGCAAATCGGCGCTATATGGGATCGTTATCTGGATATTCGCCATACGATAGTCCTCATCGATAAGCCGTTGTCTTTACGGCAGCTTCATATGCTACTCAAAGACAGGGCCGTCGGATTATCCGCCCACTATTTTTTACAGGAAAAGCCCTGGTATCAACTATCGGATTTCAGCCGGTCCGTTTCCCCCGGGATATCCCTTTCCGAGTATCGCAACAAAATCATCTCGGCTATCGATACGATGAATCTGGCCAATCTTCGGACGTCGCTTCAAACCGCGTATCGGTTGATCATCGAAAAAGCCGATTACGAGATGCTGATTACGTTCACAAATGAAATTATTCAGCTGGCTAAGGCATATCAAAACAGGCTGCCGGAAAACCTTCGCACCAGCATCGACGAGGATTTTCTCTTCTACCGGGCCATGGATATCGCCGATCGCATGGCGCGCTGCTTTGAACGTCTGTTCCAGCTTACAGACAACGTTTATTCGCCCGTTGTCAATCATGCGGTTCACTATATTTATTCACATTTCAGCGAGCAGGATCTATCCGCGGATAAAATTGCCGGCGCCGTTCATGTCAGCACGAATTACCTGCATAAGAAATTTAAAGACGAAACCGGCAATACCCTGAACGGTTTTATAACCGATCTTCGCATCCGGCAATCCAAACTGTTATTGGCGGGAACTTCGTTGAAAACGAATGAAATCGCGGAAAAAGTCGGATTTATTTCCACAAGGTATTACCATAAGCTGTTTGCAAAGCATACGGGACAGAGCGTCGCTGAATACCGGAAAGGCATAAAATGAAATTGGGCACGAGAAGATCGAAATTCGTTAAGCTCCTGTTGAAACGGTTTGTAACCATCGAAACGATTGCACTTTTGGTGATCATGGTTATGTATTTTGCAATCACGATTCCGTGGGCGGTCAAAAATGCGCTCTCCGCCAACGCGTCCACCGCCGCCATCGTAACCGACCTGCTTGACAACAACCTCAGCGATACCACGCACATTTGCGCAAATACGGGGAATTCCGCAGAGCTCGGCCGATATCTGAAATCGTATGTGAACGATAAAAGCGAACAAGTTTTCGCCCGTATCGAATTGCTGCTAAACAATACCGCATACACGAGCAATGCGCGTGCTATCGTCGTTGAACTCCCGGGTGTCGGGCGCATCACGTCCATCACGAGCTTTCACCAGGAGGATCTCGACTATTTGAATACGACGGCTTATCAGCGTGTGCTGGCCAGGGAGAGCCTGAGTACTTTTTCGGAGATTTATTCCATTCAGGAAGGCGAAATTAATGACGAAGCTTTTCCGGATGGAACCATCGCATATTCGAAAAACTTCAATCTCAACAATATCAACTATACGGTCACCGTATTCTATGATATCGCCGATACGCTGGACGTTATCAATTCCATTTATCAGCAGGCCTTCAACGATTACGTTTTATTGAATACCAACAACAGCATTATTTACTCTTCCGGCAATGCGAGCTATTCCGCAATGGCGCAGGAGTTTGCGAAGGAAAACAATGCAGCGCAAGCCAATACCTTTGCCCACGGCGGGTTTTTTACCGTTGATCTGCAGGATATCCGGTCTTGGAAATTCGTGGGATACGTATCCCTGGCCTATATCATCCGCGGCGTGCTGACAGACCAGTTGGCTTCCTTTATCATTGTGATCCTGACATTTTTCCTGACGTTTTACGTCTTTATCGTGCCCAGCCTCCTGCGCGCCATGCGGCCCGTAAGCAAGCTGACCAGCGTCATTGCAGAATTCGGCGCGGGCAACCTGCACGTCAGAGCCGAAAAACTGCACGACGATGAGATCGGAAAATTGATCGACGTATTCAACGCGATGACTGAACAGATCAATACCTATATCGCCGATATCAAAGCTTACCAGAGAGAGCAGGGGAAAAGCCATTACAATTTCTTAATCAGCCAGATAGATCCGCATTTTCTATGCAACTCCATGAATATGGTCAGCGCACTGATACGCCAAAAGCGCAATCGAAACGCGATTGAGTTGAACAACGCGCTGATCGACATCATCCGGGACCGCCTGCGGATCCGAAACACAGAGGTATTGGATACGGTTGAACAGGAAGTCAACGTTGTGAACCAATACCTGAAGATAGCCAGCTTTATGTATGAGAATCAAGTGGATATTCACTGGGACGTCAGTGATGCGCTCAAGAAAGCGATGATCCCCAAAAATGTGATGCAGCCCGTAGTCGAAAACGCTTTACTGCATGGCCTTACCAACAAGGAAACCGGAGAAATCCAAGGCACGCTGACGATTCATATCTTTCAAAAAGGCGGCAGCTGCGTGATAGAAATCACGGATAACGGATCGGGGATGTCGCCGGAAGAGCTGGCGCGCTTCAGCGCCGATGAACCGGGCGACGCGGCGGCAGAGGAAAAGGGCAAGCATATTGCCCTGCGCAATATTAAAAGCCGTCTGCGTTATATTGGAAATGGCCAGGATAGCATCTTTATTGACAGCCAAACCGGGGAAGGCACCACGGTGCGGTTTGTGTTTCCGCTGATTATGGAAAACGACGATCGCTGTGAGTAGCGCCCCGTCTCCAACCGCACACATGTGCATCCCCGAAATGCCACATTCCGTCGCTATCGTCTGCGAACCCATATCATTCCCACACAGATATAATCCGTTCGCTAAAAACTTCTCTAGCTAAATGAACAACTGGCGCGGGCTTGTAAAAGCGCCAGGAATTCTGTATAGCGTTTGTCCCAAACATCCGTATCCCGCGGTTGGTACACCTTACACGGGAACGACCTGTGAACGACTTCGCGTATTTCCTGCAGGGAGCCGACCGCACCCAGGCCGTACAACTGCATCATGGCGTTTCCGACAGCGCTCGCTTTCGGCAGGCTGACAACCACGCGCATCCCGGTCACGTTTGCCGTAAACTGGTTGATCGCTTCGTTGTTTCCGCCGCCGCCGATGATGTGTATCTCCCGCACACGCTTACCGGAAGCCTGGAACATATGGCTGAAGATATAGCGGTATTTGAACGCAAGGCTTTCAAAAATAACGCGCGCGATTCCGCCGATATTCTGTGCCGCAAGAACGGGCTGCCCGGTCTCGCGCAGATAGGTTTCAATGGCTTTGGGCGTGTTTGGCGCGTCGAAAAAAACCGCGTCGTCCGGATCGATCATCGCCCGGAAAGGCGTTTCCCGCTCAGCCAGCGCCACAATCTCCGCAAACGTGAGATCCGGCTTCGTTTGTTCCCAGATCCTGCGGCACTGCTGGATGATCCACAGACCCATGATGTTCTTGGTAAACATCAGCTTTCCCAGCGCCGTGCCGGAATTGGAGATGTTGAACTGCAGTGATTCCGCGGTTACGATAGGGCGGTCGATCTCCAGGCCGATAATGCTCCAGGTGCCGGAGCTGATATACGCCAGGTCTCCGTCGTCCACCTTGGGAATCGGCACGACAGCCGATGCACTGTCGTGTGTCGGTGGGGTAATGGCGACGACGCCGTCATTTAAATGCAGCTTTCGCAGCAGTTCTGGCTTCAATGGACCATAGACGTCGCCCGCGTTGATGATACCTTCGCAAATCGTGCTTGGAATGCTGAAGGCGTCGAAGATTTCGCCGTCCCAATCGCGCGTAAGATAGTTGTACAGTTGCGAAATGCTGACGCCGGAATATTCCACATGGCGTTCGCCGGTAAGGAAATAGTGAAACAGATCTCCCAGAAACAGCAGGCTCTGCGCGCGCTCAAGCAGTTTTTCATCGCACTCCCGCTCGGCAATCAGCTGGTTAAGCGTATTATGGCGCATGAAGTGTATGCCGGTGCGGCGATAGATTTCTTCATGAGTCATGGTCTTTGAGACGACGCAATCCATATTGCGCGTGCGTGGATCACGGTAGTTGTGCGGCAATCCCAGCAGCTTTCCCCCGGCGTCCAGCAATCCGTAATCGACGCCGCAGCATTCTACGCCCACGCTGTCAAGCGGTGCTTCATGTTCCTGCGCGTAGTGGTGAAGGTTGTCTGTTATCCGATCCAGCAAGGTATAAAAGTCCCACTCAAGACCGCGTGCGGAGCGGATGCTCTGCGTGGAAAAACAATCGATATCGGTCATGCTGAGAATGCCCCTCCTGTAGCGAGCGAGGTAACCACGCCCGCTGGAGGAGCCTAAGTCAAACGCAATGCAGTTTGCAGATTCTTCTTTCATACGTCCGTATTACGCTGCCTTGCGCATTTTGATATTTTTAATTGTGTCGATCGATACGGCGATCAGAATGATCGCGCCCTTCACGATGCGCTGCGGTCCGGTCGGGATGAATAAGAGGTTCATCCCGTTGCCGATGATGCCGATAATCAGCGCGCCGATAAACGTGCCAAGCATCGTGCCTTCGCCGCCCGCCATGCTGGTGCCGCCGATAACAACCGCGGCGATGGCTTCCACTTCGTAACCCTCCGCCGCCGTGGGCACACCGGAATCCAGTCGGGCCGTCAGCAGGTAGGCCGCGACAGCGCTGGTAAACCCGGAGATTGCGTAGACCATGATTTTGTTCCACCGCACATTGATGCCGGATAACTTCGCAGCGCTCTCATTACCGCCGATGGCGTACATATGTCTGCCAAACTTCGTATAGTGCAGCACATAGGCGGCGATGCCAATCATCGCCAGCATCAGAAGGATCGGGATGGGAAGCCAGTTGCCGATCCGGGACGCAACCTGCAAAAACGGCTCGGGCAGCTGATACACGGACTGACCGGAGGTAATCGTATATGCGATACCGCGTACAATCGACATCGTACCTAGCGTGACAATAAACGGGGGCAGGTTAAGAAACGCGATGAATAGGCCGTTCACCATGCCGATCAGCGTTCCCAGCAGCAGCCCGACCGGCAGCGCCACGTACATTGATACGCCGACTTTCTTCAACAGCACCGCATACACCAGACCGACCAGCGCTACGATCGGACCGACAGAAAGGTCGATGCCGCCCGACAGGATGACATAGGTCATACCGATTGCCACGATCGTATTGATAGAAATCTGCTGAAGTATATTGATGATGTTGTTTATGCCATAGAAATTTGGGGACAGTATGGACATAATCACACATAAAAAGATAAGCACAATGAAAATACTCGCGCGATTGAAAACCTCTCCGATGCCGATGCGCCGTAACGGGCTTCCGCCAGAATTCTTATTCAATGTATTTCCCTCCACCTGCAGCATAATATAATACACGTTCTTGTGTCGCATCTTCCGCCGGCAGCTCGGTGATCACCTCGCCGCGGCAAAGCGTAAGAATCCTGTCGCTCATCCCCAAAAGCTCCGGCAGGTCGGAGGAAATCAGGATGATCCCCGCGCCTTGCATCGCCAATTGGTTCATCAGATTATAAACTTCGCACTTCGCTCCAACGTCAATACCGCGCGTCGGCTCATCAAAAATAAAAATTTTGGACTTGGTCATCAGCCACTTGGCGATGATGACTTTTTGCTGGTTGCCGCCGGAAAGATCACGCGCCCTTTTTTTGTGCGAAGGCGTTTTGATCTTCAGCGATTGAATCGACTGGTTGACCGATTCCGTTTCCGCTTTCAAGTTCAGGTGAAATACCCGTTTGAACTTGTCCAGGCTCGGCAGCGTGATGTTTTTGCCGACACTCATCTTCAAAATAAGTCCCTGATCCTTGCGATCCTCGGTCAACAGGCTGACGCCGGCGTTAATGGCCGACCGGGGATTGCGGATAATGACCTCCTCCCCTTCGATGAACAGCTTACCCGCGTCAATGGGATCCGCGCCGAAAATCGCGCGCGCCAACTCCGTTCGCCCAGCGCCCATTAATCCGCAGATACCCAGAACCTCGCCCTTGCGGAGGCTGAAAGAAATATCGTGAAGAACGCCATTGCGATTTAAATGCTCCACCCGGAGTACCTCGTCACCCGGTTCAACCTTCACCTTCGGGTACATATCCACGATATCACGGCCGACCATCAGGCGGATCAATTCATTGACATTCGTATCTTGAATACACAGCGTCTTGATGGTTTCGCTGTCGCGCATGACCGTCACACGGTCGCCGATCTGCGAAAATTCCTCCAGCCGGTGGGAAATGTATATAATGGAAACGCCCGTTTCCTTGATCTTGCGGATATTTTCAAAGAGCGTTTTAATTTCATTTTCGGAAAGCGCCGCTGTCGGCTCGTCCATAATTATCAGCTTGGAATTGAGGGAAAGCGCTTTGGCGATTTCCACCATCTGCTGCTGGGCGACGCTCAGCGTTTTGATTTTTGCGCGTACGTTGATATGGATATCAAGCTGGTCCAGCGTCTCCTGCGCTTTATGATACAGCTTCTTCCAGTGGATTTTACCGAAACGATCCACAAATTGCTCTTCGCGTCCCAGATAGATATTTTCCGCTACGCTAAGATGCGGGATCAAATTAAACTCCTGATAGATAATGCTGATCCCGGCGTCCAACATCGCTCTGGGAGTCGCGTTCTCCAACTGCCGTCCATAGAACTCAATCGTACCGCTGTCCCTGTGAAACGCACCGGCGAGTATCTTCATCAGCGTGGATTTGCCCGCGCCGTTTTCGCCAACGAGGATATGCACCTCATTTTCCTCAACATTGATACTCGCATTGTTAAGCGCGCAAACACCCGGGAATTGCTTGCAGATGCCGGACATTTTCAAAATTGGTTCTGCCATGATTAACTCCTGTTATCCGGCGGCAATTTGCATTGCCGCCGGATTTCTTTGCCGTTTTTTATTCGGCCGGATATTCGTCCGCGTTGCTCAGGTCGATGATAACGCCGGTAACCAACTGCAGAACAGACTCGGAAGGTTCGCCTTTGATGGCCTTATCCAACTGCTGCATCGCGATTTCACCGGTGCCTTCGGGATTGCTGCTGAAGGACGCGGTGACCAAACCGTTCTTGATTGCGGTGACCGCGTTGGGATTGCCGTCGATGGACAAAATCCATATCTCGCCGGTTTTGCCGATGGACTTGACCGCCTGCGCCGCGCCCAGCGCCATTTCATCGCTTTCGGCGAAGAAGGCGTTTACGGTGGGATCTGCCGTCAGGATATTGGTAGCGACGTTCATCGCCTTTTCACGATCCCAGTCCGCCGCCTCGATAGCGACGATCTCCATGCCCTCATAGCCTTCACATGCTTCGGAGAAGCCGTTTTTGCGATAGGTGGTATGGTCTCCGGGCAGACCGTCCAGAATGGCGATACGCGCTGAGCCGCCGCTGATTTGCGCCAGGTACTCGCCCATGCTGTATGCGCCCGCCTGCTCTTCGTAGCCAACGTAGCAGTAGATGTCGCAGCCTTCCAGCTCGGTCAGGCTGTTGTAAATCACAACGGGGATACCCGCGTCGTTTGCCAGTTTCACGGCTTTGACAATCGCTTCGGCATTGATTGCCGAGATCATCAGCCCGTCGATACCGCCGGTGACAAGGTCTTCCACAATGCGAACCTGTCCGTCATAATCGTTCTCGCTGGCCGGGGCCATCGTAATCAATTCGTAGCCCAATTCGTCGGCCACGGTCTGCGCGCCGGCGATTGCCGAAGCGTACCACGGGCTCGTCATTGCGGGCGGGATCATCGCAACCCGCATCGTATCCTCCGCCGCGGCTCCGCCGGCCATTGCCAGCGCAAGCACAGTAACCAGTAGAACAGCAACCAGTTTTCCTGCAAACCTCTTCATAAAACCAAGCTCCTTCTGTTTATTTCAACCGCATGTGGGGCAAAAACCTCCGCACATCTTCCGCGGTTGTTTTCTTCATTAGTTGGCGTCATCGAAGGCCGTGCGCTCGATCAGATCGTTTTGAATTTCACGGGAGAGAGGCGTAAAAAGCGCCGAGTACCCCGAAATCCGCACCATCAAATCCGCGTAATTTTCCGGGTGCTCCTGGGCGTCTTTCAGCGTAGCGTTTCCCACCACGTTGAACTGCACCTCCATCCCGTACTGATCGAACAGAGCGCGTATAATTGCGGCGATGTTCCTGCGGCCTTCCTCGCTGTCAAACGTGCGCTCGGAAAATCGCATGTTGAAGATGCCGCCCTTTTGCAGCCACTGCGTGGGCATCTTCGCCACGGAGTTCGCCGCTGCCGTCGGACCGTTTTTTTCCACCCCGTTACAGGGTGAAATCCCGTTATTGAGCGCCATCCCCGCCTTGCGGCCGTCTGCCGTCGCGCCAACAGTTTTGCCAAAGGGGATGTTGCCGGTCACGGGGCTTAAGTTCAGCGAATAGTTTGCGGGGATAGGCCCTTTGCCGTAACGGGAGTTTTTAAACTGCAGTTGATAATTGGAACCTATGAAATTCTGTATACGCAGCGGCCATTGGTCCGCGGCGTCCAAATCATTACCGAACTTCGGCGGGCGCTCCAGCAGCATACTGCGAATCATCCCGCCGGACGGTTCGGTGGCATCGTCTTCAAAATTCGTTAAAAGCGCGTGCTGCAACTGTGCGGGCGACAACAGTTTATGCTTATACACGACATACTCGATTGCCGCAAGCGAATCGCCGGAGGTATTCACGCCTACCACCGGGCCACCGTCGGAGGAATACACCGTACCGCCCTCAATCATGCCTTTGCCACGCTCAATACAATCGTCCATCAGCGCGGAGCGGAAGGCGTTCACATCGTGCATCACACGCAGTTGATCGTCGATGTTTTCGATTATCACCTGCTGGCGCATGAAAAACAAAAGCGTTTTTTCATAGGCAACGGCCAGCGTTTCCATATCCGCAAAGCTCTCCAGCGTCCCATACCCCGGGCAGACGCGCGCGCCTGAAACGGGATCGCAGCCGTCGTTAAGCGTTAGTTCCAATGCACGCGTGGTGTTAAGCCACGGACCCTTGGCCGCGAAATCCCACTTGCCGGGAATGCAGGCTTCGATACAGCCGACCGATGCCCAGTTCCAGATATCGTCCTCGCTGACGCCCATCATTTTGAGCGTCCGGTAGAAAGCCTTATCGCCGTAAAAACCTGGCTGCCCGCCCGCGTGCTCTTTCACCGCCCGAAGCGCGTAATCGGTAAACTCATCGCTCGTTTTCTCGTTGTACCGAATGGAGACCGACGGCGTGACAAGCTTTAATTCGCGGCACGCGTCCACGCACAACCAGCTCAAATCATTCACCGCGTCGCTGCCGTCCCGCTTTTCACCGCCGACGGTCAGGTTGATAAACAGCTGATAGCCCTGGAAAAATGCCGTGCCCGACCAGGGCGCCAGACGTGCGATTTCATTGCACTTGATATAGAACGCCTCAATCAGCTCCAGCGCGTCCGCGCGCGTCAGCACACCCGCCCGAATATCGGCGCTGTACAAATCCCAAAAAAACTGGTCAAAGCGTCCGATAGAGATGGCTTTGCCGTTGGATTCAATGTGCTGTGCCAGCAGAATAATCCACACGCTCTGTATGCCCTCGCGGAAGTTACGGGCGGGATATTCCGGTACTCGGCGCAGGATCCCGGCGATACCGCGCAGCTCCGCCGCGCGCGTCGCAGCGGCGTTCATCGCCAGTTCTTCGCACTTGTCTGCCAGCCGGTTTGCAAACGTGATCACGCCGCGCAAAGCGATCAGGGTTGCGCGCAGGAACCATTCCTTTTTGACGTTCTCACCGTCTGTGAGATCCAATGCGTCCATGCGGGTCTGCGCGTGGTCCATAACGCCCTTCAAGCCCTTTGTAAGCACCGCTTCATAATCCACGATGTAATTGCCAAGCCCGGAGGTTGTGGCTACTGTGACCACACCGGCCCCGCGGGCGATTTTGCAGCTTTCAGGTTCAAGTTCCGGATAGCGGTCATAGGTGCATTTCCCCATCCAGTATTCGCTGAGTTTAAAAATCTCGTCCTTTGTCTCCTGCGTGAACGCAAAGCGATCCGCCGGCCGCTTGTTAAAATAATAGGGATCGCCTTCAAATTCCTTACAGACCCACCGGATTGAATACTCCGGATACACCGGCGCGGCTTTGGGCCGGCTGGCTTGATTTCCGACAATCAGCTCTTCGTCTCCAATATACAGCGACATGTTGGACAGTACATGCGCAAAGCCTGTGGCACGGCGTATGGCGTTATCCAGTCCTTCCGTCGTCTTCATCGACTCGGTAAACAGTCTGGCGCGCTCGGCGCAAATTGTATGTTCCACGTCAAAGAGCTTCTTGCGCAGGACTCGAATTCTCTCATTCATCGAACGTTTCTCCCTTCGTGATGTCCATTCAACCCTTGCGTTCCCTGATTAAAACGTCAAGCCCGTATCGGGCGCCCAACTCCGGCACGTATGCAATATCCGAGGCCTTCAGAGGCTGTGTCGATTCGTATGCATAAACCCGTTCCAGTTCGCGGTATTTGCCACTTCCAAACCGGTGGAATGGCAAAACCTCTACCTTCCGCGCTCCACGTTTGGCGATACAACGGAAAATCTTCTCCATATCCTCTGGGCTTTCGTTAAACCCCGGGATACACGGAATCCGCACGACCGTGTTCTCAAATTCCGCCAGCAGACGCTGCAAATTGTCCAGAATCTGCGTATTGTCCGCATTGGTAAATTCTTTATGCTTGCGAGCATCGACATGCTTTACGTCCATGTACACCAGATCCAGGTTAGGGAGCACCTGTTCAAACGCGTCCCATGCGACGCAGCCCGCTGTTTCGATCGCCGTATGGATATTCTCGGCCTGGCTGGCCGAAAGTATCGCGGCCGCAAACCCTGCCTGTACAAGCGGTTCTCCGCCGGAGAGCGTTAAACCGCCGGCAGTGTTGTCGTAATATCGCATGTCCCGGCGCACCACCGCCATGACCTGCTCCACATTCATTGTCCGGCCGCACAACTGCCGGGCACCGTACCAGCATGCGCGCGCATTTGCTTCAATATCTCCCTGCAAACCAGCCTGTGCGCATCGCCCGCAGCTGCGGCAAAGCGACTCGTTAAAGAGGATCTGCGGCTCTGCCTGCTGCGATTCCGGATTGGCGCACCAGCGGCATCGAAGAGGACAGCCCTTGAAAAAAACAACCGTGCGGATTCCCGGTCCGTCGTCGATGGAATACCGTTGGATATCAAATACGATCCCCTGCTGCATGCTCGCTCCTTAACATTACCCGACCAACATGCCGCCGTTGACGTTCATATTGGCGCCGGTAATATAGTTCGCCTTATCCGAGGCCAGGTAGGCAACCATGTCCGCGATATCCTGTGTGGAGCCGAAGCGGCCCAACGGAGTTTCTTCCATCCATTTATTCGTCGCGCGGTCGGCCTTGCTCTGGTAAGCGTCCAGCAATTCCGTCATCACACGCCCCGGTGAAACCGTGTTGACGGTGATGTTGTACTTGCCAAGCTCACGCGCAAGCGCATAGGTCATACCTACCATGCCAGCCTTCGCCGCGCAATAGTTGCAATTGGCAATCGAGCCTCGGAACGCCGCCTGTGAGGCGATGCTGATGATGCGTCCGTATTTGCTTTTCTTTAGATAATCAATAGCCGCCCGGCAAATATTGAACGCGCCGGACAGGTTGATATTGATCACACGGTTCCATTGCTCGTACGTCATTTGCTCCAGCGGCGCCGAATCCATAATGCCGGCAACGTTGACCACGATATCCACGCCGCCCCAGGTGTCGGCGACGCTTTTCATCAGCGTTTGTGTTTCCTCCGGACTGGTAACATCCGCGCATACAGCTATTGCCTGTCCACCCGCACCGATGATCTCATCTGCGATTTCCTGCGCCGTCTCGGGTCTGGCAGTATAGTCAAGCGCTACGCAAGCGCCTTGTTTTGCGAGTTCCAAACAGATTGCCTTGCCAATTGACCCATTCGCACCGGTAACCACCGCGACCCTGTTTTCAAGTTCCATACACCATACCCACTTAGTATTTCTTTGAATTTCTTAATTTAATCATATTATATCTTCATTTTACCAAAATGTCAATGATAATTCTTCACTATTTTCTGTATATTATTGTTTTTATCAAAATAACCAGAAAATAGTCTTTGATTTTCTTGATTTTCTGTGATATTATAGGTACAGATTATGGAAATACCGATCGAAAGACGTAAAAACCATAATTTACAAGAACTGAATGCCGTACCGAATAAGAAGATGTACGGGAATGCCAGATCGATTATCGGCAGTATGCCCATATGCCCACGGTACTATGAGCGCAAGGGCGAACATTCTATATAAGTAGGCAGCAAGCAATAAACATCGGATCCGGAATGCACCGGATCCGATTGGAAATAACATCGATTCAGAGAAAACTCCGCAGGGAGTTTGCGTATATGCAGACGATACGCACCCCGCTCAGGGCGGCTACCACATGCAAGGCACGGCATTACGCTGCAAGGATGATAAAGAGGTTCACATACATTCGCTGGTGGATAAGCGCGATTGGCACGTAACCTCCTACTTTTATAAGCGAGGCGATAGCATTTGTTAGCAAACCGAAGGCATCAGGAAATCCTGGATATGATCAGTTCCCGCAAATATGTCGAAGTCAAGGAGCTGAGTGAACTCTGCGGCGTTTCCACAGAAACGATCCGGCAGGATCTGCGGAAACTGGAAATCGAGAAAAAGCTCTTGCGCGTGCACGGCGGGGCGCGGCTGCTAGCAAGCAAGCAACAGGAAATCCCTTATTACGTACGTGAGTATTCCAATGTCGATTTAAAAACGGAGATCGCAAACGAAGCCGTTAAACTCATTCGGCAAGGTGACCAGATTATTCTCGACGCGAGCTCTACCTGCCTGTTTCTGGCCCATGCATTGCCAAACCAATCCATGACTGTTCTGACCAATTCGCTGCGCATTGCAGAAGCGCTCGTATCCAAGGACAAAATCCAAGTCGTCACAGTCGGCGGTGTGATGCTGCGCAGCTCCCTGTCCTTTGTCGGTCAGATGACTCAAAAATCACTCGCCAATTATAAGGTAAACAAGTTCTTCCTCTGCGGGAAGGTGCAATATGATTTCGGTGTCAGCGAACCCAACGAATCCGCTGTGCTTGTGAAACAGGAAATGATGAGAATAGCCGATGAAATCATCGTACTGACAGATCACTACAAATTCGGTGAAATTGATTTTATGCAAATTATGCCGCTCGAAGCGGTCGATCGGATCATTACCGATTCACAGATTGACCGGCAGAGTGTAGAAGCGCTTCAGGAGTTCTCTGATCGCGTAACAATTGCCCATCCCTGATCAATCGCCTGTCCATCTCGCTCGCAGAAGGGATTTTACCACAATTACACTATTCGGTTGTCTCCCTCATGACAGTAATGGGTGTTTTTTCGCGCTTGCGTGAATAATATTTGTTCAGCAGCTATTGGTCTGCGTGATAAAAGTTTTTATTCATGGTTTCGGTTAATACAAATAGCTTTACCACCCGCACCAACACCGGCGCGGTGTTCATCACCGATACAGGCCTTTTCAACGTGTTGGTCAGTATTGATGCTCGGCCCTCAGCGCTTTAACATTGCCGTCGTAGCCTGTGATGCGGTCGATACCGGCAGTTCTCTTGTGCTAAATCCGTATACCGATCGCAAACGATGACAGCGCTATAGCCTTTTGCTTCTTCCGCTACCGCTTGCGCAGCGTATCTTGCTCGTACTTTTTCACTTCGCCCACCCACGCCGTGCCGGCCGCAACGTTTTCCCGAAGGCAGAGTTCGTTCCATACTGTGCCCCAGGGCATCGCGTTCATTTCCTGCCTGATTGCCAGCACCGACGATTTGTCACCGGCAAGTTCCAGCTTCTTGAGAAGTTCCACCGGCTCGAGCAACGACGAAAGCAGCGCTTTTCGCGCGCTGCGAAGACCCGTCACCCATGCAACGATGCGGTTAATGGATGCGTCGAAGTAGTCTGTCGCCAGGTTTACGCGGTTCAATGCGTTACAGGCGACGATTTCACGCATGATTTGTTTGGTTTCTTCATCCCAAAGCACCACATGGTCGCTATCCCAGCGCACAGGACGGCTGACATGCAGCAGTACTTCCGGGAAAAAGCAAAGCAAAGACGAGATTTTCGCCGCCACACTCTCCGTCGGGTGGAAATGCCCCGCGTCCAGCGTCAGCATCAGGTTGGGCCTCGTCAGCGCATACCCCATGTAAAACTCATGGGAACCCGGGTTGTACGCTTCGGTTCCGATGCCGAACAGCTTGCTTTCCACTGCGTCTTTTACATTGGCATAGGTTGGCTCGCCATTGAAAATATCATCCAGGCTCTCCGCCAGTCTCTTTTTGGGCGCCAGCGAATCTACGGGCAGCTCTTTCTCACCGTCCGGTATCCAGTGATTGATCACACAGGGTTTCCCTGTGGAATCAGCGAAGTGTGCGCCGATGGATCTCACCCGTTTGGCGTGTGCGATCCAAAAATCCCGAATCGCCTTGTCGGGATTGGTCAGCGTGCCGTTTTCGCTTTTTTCGTGAGAAAAAAACGTGGTATTGAAATCCAGTCCGATATCCAGTTTGTTTGCCCAGTCCACCCACGGTTGAAAGTGCCGGGGTTCCAGTTCGTCTCTGTCGGGATGTTCGTCCGTATCCAGATAATTGGCGTGCAGGTTGACCTTGTGCACGCCCGGCAGGCAGGACAGCGCTTTTTCAATATCCATGCGCAATTCTTCGGGCGTTCTTGCGCGTCCGGGATAATTGCCGGTAGCCGCAATTCCGCCGGTCAGCGCGTCCGCTCCCTCAAACCCCAGAACGTCGTCTCCTTGCCAGCAGTGCATGGAAATCGGCATACCAGCCGTTGTGGCCAACGCCTTTTCCGTATCCACTCCAAATTCAGCAAACCGCTCTTTTGCATCCTCGTAAAGCTGATGATGATTCATATACAATCTCCTTTTTATAATCAATCAGAATATGATAAGGGTTAAGCCTTGTTTATCTCCTTGTCCGCATCAGCAAGATATCGGTATGCCGAATTCAGATCAACACCGGAAAAAGCCTGCAGTACCGGGAGAAGCATCTCCAGGATCGCTTTGACTCCACCGTCGATATCGCTTTCCACATTCAAGGGAAGAACAGGATCGTGCACGGACATCCGCAGTAAAAACCACCCGTTGTCGCTTCCTCCGTTCAGATCAAACCCGACCCTTATCCCTTCAAAATTGTCCGGCGCAATATGCCAATTCCGGCGATACTTGGCGTATTGCGAAACAGCCTCGATTACACTCTTCCCTGCCATACGGAAATCCTTCCTCGTAATGGACAAGCGAATCTCCGCACTTTCCTTGGGTTCTTTCAAGTCCCGTATGATATCGCTGATATTTTTGCCTTCAAGCTTAAATTTCATCGCTTCGATGATCAACCATGTGACCAGATACATTCCGTCGTCCAGAAAGTAATTCTCCCGGAGGGCTGCGTGCCCGCTTGTTTCGATGGCCAGCGGACAGGATCTTCCGCTTTCGTTCAATCGCACGGCTTCATCAATCACATTGCGGTATCCGCGTTTAAACCGGTGATGGATGCCTCCGTGACTCTTGATAAAATCCGCCAACCCCGAGGAAGTAACCGAATCGGTTACGATCGTCTCGCCGGGTTTCTCCCTAAGCAGGATGGCGGAAATCAGCGCGATCAGGCGATTGCGGTTGATTTCATTACCCTGTGCGTCTACAATGGCCGCTCGGTCACAATCTGTATCGAAGATCACACCCAGATCGGCTTTCGCTTTTTTAACAGCGTCGCAGATAAATTCCATAGCGGCTTCGTTCTCGGGATTGGGAATATGATTGGGAAACATACCGTCCGGCTCCAGAAACTGGCTGCCATCCGTATCGGCGCCCAGATTTTTAAGCACATCTGCGTAAAATCCTCCGGATCCGTTTCCCGCATCGACAACCGCATGCAACCCCCGCAGCGGTTTTTGATTATTGCCGAACGCGTTTTGAATCATGCGGGACAAAATTCCGGCATAGATTTCCAGAAATGAGAAGGTTTGAACCGATCCGCTTTGCGGAAGCGTTTCCGGCAAGACCGCCTCGGCCCTGTTTAGCAATTCTGTAATATCCTGGCCGGATAATCCACCGTCCGCCGTAAAAAACTTGAGGCCGTTGAGATGGTACGGATGGTGACTTGCGGAAACCATAACAGCGCCGTCCATCCTTGTCGAGGGTTCAATCGTGCTGACGAACATGGCCGGCGTCGTGCACAGACCGTATCGGAACGCCTTTGAACCGGCCGCGGCAACGCCTTGCGACATCGCTTCTTCAAGTACTTCACCCGTAATTCTGGAATCTCTGCCGATGGAAATGCAAACAGTCTGCGATGTCCGCCCTGTTTTTTTTGCCAGAAATTCAGCAAATGCAGCTCCAACTTTCCATACAGCCTCCGGTGTAAGTACAGCGTTTTCGCCAATTGCCACACCCCGGATATCGCTTCCGCTTTTCAATGCATGCCAATCCATTGTTTCTATCCTTCTCCCTGTCCGAATTCTGCTTGCGCCAGCAAACCGTTTACAATAAATGAACCGCTTCAGCCAGCCGTTGCGGATCATCCGCGCGAAAATAAGACGTTCCCATAATCATCGTATCCGCACCAGCCGCTGCAAGCAGCTTTGCGTTTTCGTAGTTAACGCCACCGTCGACCTGAATCTCACCGACGAATCCCAAGTCCCGCAGCATTCTGACTTTGCCGATCATGCTTTTCATAAACCTTTGGCCGCCGAAACCGGGTTCCACAGTCATCACAAGAACCTGATCCAGGCAATGAAAAAACGGCTTAATTCGAATGGCGGAAGTCCCAGGCTTGATGGATGCACCCGCTCTGATTCCGCTTGCATGGATCTTCGTCAATGATTCCGCGAAATTCCGCGCTTCAATATGTACAGTAACGGCATCTGCTCCGCTTTGTATAAATGGCAGAATATATGGCAGAGGGTTTTCAAGCATCAAATGAACGTCCGTCGATATATCATATTCAGCACGAATATCTTTCAATATGGAGGGCCCAAACGAAAGATTCGGGACAAATATACCATCCATTACATCGAAATGTATGGAGTCACAACCTGTTCGTACAATATCCTGCATCGACTGCTCCAATCGAAGAAAATTAGCGGCCAAGATGGAGACGGAAATTTTACTCATGAAAATCCTTTCCCATTGAATGTTAAATATAATCCTTAATTGCGAATGTGCAAATCATGCATTACAGCCGCGATATCCCGATATCGGAATATTGAACCAACGGTTGATTTCAAACTCGGATTCCGGCGGATGAAATTGATCTATTTGACATAGAAATGCAAGCAACATCTTTAATATCCTGTGGTCAAAAGAGTTCCGCCCAAACGGCGACATTCGTCAGGTCAAACATAATCGGATTATCCAAAATCACTTCTGTACCTCCGTCTATGGCTTCGGTGATGACCCGTTCGCCTAGCAAACCCGCGGAAAAGATTGCGCCGATCGTATCCTCCAGCTTGCCTTCAAGCAACAGATTGGCGGAATAGACAGCCAAATAGCCCAAATCCGACGGATTCCACAGGTACATCCATGGGCAAACGCCCGAAATAATATGCGTTTGCATAATGGAAGGCAGGCTCAAGCCCGTCACTTTTACATTGGAATCGGCAGCCGTGATTGCATCCGCAGCCGCCTGCAAACCTACGGATGTCGGCGCGATGATTAAATCCAACTGCGGATATTGTTCCAGTAAACCCAGTGCGACCCGATAGGAAGTTTCGTAATCATCCTCCCCGTATGCGATATCGAGTAAGGTAAAATCGGCATATTGCTCCGGATGATCTCCGAGTTCTTTTTGCATCCAGCTTAGCCAGCTCGCTTGGTTGGGCGCGTTTTTCGTAGTGGTGAGGATAACGAATTCGCCTTCGCCTTTTAAAATCGAGTTGCCGGCTTGAATCAGCACACGACCGACAACGTCGGCCGGAGCCTGCTCGATATGCAGCATCCGGTCTTCAGGATCAACAGCAGAATCCAGCGAAACCACCGTAACACCCTGCTCAAGCGCATCCTGCAGGGCCTCGGAAAGTTCATCGCGGTTATTCGCCGCAATGCAGATGACCGATACGCCTTCCTCCAGCAGGGAAAGAATGCAATCCTCCTGCTTGGGTTCGCCGTTTTCATCCGGCCCCGCCAGAACAGGGATCACGCCAATTTCTTCACAAGCCAGTGCAAAGCCATTGTACATAACCTGCATGTAGGGATTGACCGTATCCTTTACGACCAGCGCATACCTCAGCGAAGGTTCGGGGGCCGCGGCAACAGTGATCTCTTCCTGCGGAACCGCCTGTTGGCATCCCGACAGCAGCATAAGCAAGCAGATCGCCAAAGCAATTGGAATTCGTTTCATTCACATTCCACCTTTCAGTTTTTAAAATCTGAAGGCCATATCCCTTCCACTCTTTTAAAAACACGCGAAAAATGAAACTGGTTTTTATACCCGACTTGTTCTGCGATATCGCGCACGAGTAGCGACGGATGCTTGTGCATCAGTTCCTTCGCCTTGTCCAGCCGCAGCTTTGTAAGGTATTCCACAGGCGATTGTCCGTACGCCTTGCGGAACAGATAGGAGATATAGCTTGGCACATACCCAAACTCTTTGGAAAGCACTTGCCCTGTAATATGCTCGATATAATGATCCCGCAGATATTTTTCTACGTTTTGTATGGTTTCGTTTCCGTCGTTGATCATATCGTCGAACGTATTGAGCGATTTGACGATTTCTTCAAGCTCGCCCAGCGACGAGGCTTCGCTGACCGCTTGGCGGAACCACTTGCGGCATTGAAATACGTTCCCGGGATTCTGCGACCTCGCTTCCAGAAACGTGATGACGCACATAAAAAAGGAAAGTATGCGGCGCTGTGTCCAGCCTTCCCGATCAAACCGCATAAAAAGTTCGGTATGGAACGCCTGTACGTTGAACGGATTTTTACTGATGATAATATCGGCGAACTGCATGGCTTTTTCCGAATCCGAAATCGATTCATTCGTTTTGTTGCCAGGAGCGTTCAATACTTCCAGGCTAACCGATTTGTACAAGCTTTTGCCGATCATGGTCATGTTGGTGAGAAAATGATTCAATTTCCGGCAAATCGTACCGATATTTGAGACCGCTACGGCATCGCTGAGATTCACACAGTTAATCAGCAAATCGCTTTGCTCAAGTACGTTTTGGTAAAGTTCTCTGATCCATTCGCTCCCGACCATATTTTTTTGCTGATACACCAGAATTCGCTCGGAGGCGGAATCGCCTATATACTCCTGCACAAAGAACAAATGATCGCCGCAAAGCGATTTCGCCAATTCCGTCAATGATACATTCCCCCATATATTCATGTTCTGGCGGTCACTGTCGAATTCCATAATATTAGGCATACTGCCGGCGCAAAACAGGCACACACCCACCTGCACAGCCTGTAAATTATCCGGCGCGCAATAGGGAATCATATGATTAATACGCGAGGCGACACTTTGCTGCAGCTGTTCTTGTTTATTCGTTTTATATGTTTCCTTCAGCGTAAACAAGAGTTTTTCAAGCATCTCTTCAGTGACCGGCTTGAGAAGGTAATCTACAGCCTGTGCCCGCACGGCGGATGAAACGTATTCGAAATCCCGATAACCGGATACGACAACGATCGCGCAGTCCGGATGAAGCGTTTGCATTTTCTTCATCAACTGCATGCCGTCCATTACAGGCATACGAATATCGGTAAACAGCACATCGATATGCTGTTTACTCATTTTTTCGAGTGCTTCTTCTCCGTCTCCCGCAGTCGCTACGACGGAAAAGTCCGGATCGATATGTTCAATAAGCCTTTTGGTTCGGCGCTGAATAGGCGGTTCGTCTTCAGCGACTAATACCCGAATCATCAATTTCACCCCCAATACGGATGATCGTACCGCCGCCGGGCAGATTTTTAATTTCATAAGTCGGCGGTGATTTCTGTAGAAGCGTCAAGCGCAGAATGCTGTTGATCAGACCCATGCCGTCAGCCTTGAGCGTATTAAAACTGCCCGGTACGTCTTTGGTATATGCGGAAAGTCGCTGCTTGATTTCAACGATTTTTCCAAGGGATATTCCGATCCCGTTATCCTGGACGGTCAGCTCCCATCCTTCGCTAAGACGCCGCAGATGGATGTCGATATGCCAAGGCGGACGACATCCCGAAAATCCATGTTTGAAGCAATTCTCCGCAAGCGGCTGCACGATCAGCTTGGGTACCAGAATGGGCAACACGCATTCGTCGGCGAGAATCGAATAGGAGAAGCACGATTCATAGCGTTCCTTCATTAGGTCGAGGTAATTTCGCGTGTGCTGGAGTTCCTGCTCAATGCTGACGCGGTCGTTGTCGTAATCGGCGATATAGCGCATCATATCGGTCAGCTTGATGCACATTGCGACCGTGCGGGGGCTGTTCTCCTCCTCGCCGGACTCCACGATCGCGGATAGCATGTTATATAGGAAATGCGGATTCATTTGCGATTGCAGCGCTCTGAGATAGGCTTTCATCTCATAGGATATGGATTTGTTGATACGAACAAGCATTTCCCGATATGCGGCATCCAGCCGCTTGAGCTCCTCAACGGAATAGTCCCGTTCCGGTGAAGTCAACGCATGGTTGATATTATGCAGGTTGATGTTTGCAATATCCATAGACAATGTCGTAAGCGGTTTTGAGATAAAATTGGCGGTCACGCTGATCGCAAGTAATACCAAAAGCAGTAACCCGACATCCACGCCCACCATCAGACAATAACTGCCCATGTACGGCTCGTTAAGCTGCGCCGTTGGAATCAGGCAATACAAATACCAATCCGACGGTTGGATTCTTGATACGATTGCCAGCTTCTTTTCACCATTGCGCGTAATGTATCCCGTTTCCGCAGCCTCATCATCGCTTAGCACAGCGGCTTTCTGAAGCAACTGCAGATCAATATAATCCGTATCGTACTCCTGGTTCGCCTTGTATATCATACTTCCGTCTCCGGCCACCAGAAAATAATCTGGTGAGGAAGGATCGTCTTTCAGGAAATCATATGAAGCGAGAATGCTGACATCAATCTCTATGGACAATATCGCAAATACCTTTGTAGAGTACGGTGGAGAAAACGCATGCAATACAGTAAAGGTTTGGGTTTTCGGATTGTTCGACCAACGGTCTTGCCGCGGATCCAGTATGATGCGGCGATGCGGGCTGTCAGCCAGAAGGTCCATCATATCCAGGACCGCCTGTTTGTCATTGAGAATCTCGTCCACATTTTCCTGCGTTTCATACAAAGAGCCGGTCGCAACAAAATCGCCCGCCTGATTATAAATACTGATACGAGCGGCAAACGCTTCCGTGCCATTAATGCTGGTTAAAATCGATTAGGCCCGGATGCCGTCGAGAAGATTGTTTTCAAAGTAATTCGAATCATCGTCGTCGGAGGACAGCAGAACAAAGAAATTCAGGAGTTCGTTATTGTCGATAACCTGCGAGGACAACTGTTCCACCCGTTCCAGTATTTGTTCCAATTCCGAAAGGTTTGCCGCATGCAGCTGCTTTTGATGATATACCTCGGTCGCGTTGTTCAAGCGCGAGGTAATGCTGATCAGCAGGGTGCTGAAGATCAGCACCACCACGAATCCGACGAGCGCATAATAGAGAAACAGTTTATGTCTGAACGGTTTTGTAGAGAATAGATGTTTCATTTTATCGTTTGCGTAAACCAGTATCGTTTTTATAAGGTATGGCTGCAAGTGCGGTAAAGCTGCGCAGAAGAGTTCTATTGCTGCAATACCGCCAATCGAGTCGGGGTTGACATGGATTCTGTCCATTCACTGAAAGCACTTGCCCCTGTATAGCTGATACACCCTTTCCAAATGGGTTTCCGGTTTCCTGTCGGCTATCCCGAATTGCTATGCGAATGACATAGTGCGCATAAGCCGGAATCGTAATCGGCCTTCATGCCCGCTACAATCCGAATGCAACGAAAAGCCCGGTATAAGCACGGGGATCCGGGCAGCGGAAAGCGACGCTACTGGTTTACCGGCGCCTTTCCGCTGCCCCTTCCCGTTATCTGTCAGGCTATTCGTTCAATTAGAATGTCTTTTGAAGGAAACACAGCGGCAAATTACTTACCCCGCAATTCCTGCCAGCCTGTGATCTCGCTGTGAAGCGCGAATATCGCTTACAGTTGGATACGATTACAGGATGTTGACCCAGGCATCCACCGTATCGACGGTGAACGGATTGAGTTTGTTAAGGAACAGGATGGTGCCGCCGTCATCCGCTTCCGTCACTTCCAGGCCTTCAAAGCCGGGAACTTCCAGCATGTCGCCAACAGCACCGGTAATGTCGCCGTTCACCATGGCGCATGCCGCGTATGCGGTCACATAACCCAGTTCGATCGGGTTCCACAGGAACGTCGCGTCGCAAACGCCGGCTTTGATGTACTCGGCCATATCGGAAGCGAGCGTCAGGCCGGTCACCTTCACCTGGCCGGTCAGGCCTTCGTCCATAACGCACTTGGAAACCGCGGGGGCGCCAGCGGTCGTGGGCACGATCAGCCCTTTGAGGTCGGGATACTGCGACAGCAGCGCCAGCGTCACATCGTAGCTCTTTTGGTATTCGTCATCGCCGTACACAACACCGATGTATTCGATATTTGCATAGACAGGATCACTTGCCAGGGCTTCTTCAATGTAGCTGATCCACAGGTTTTGGTTGGGAGCGGTCGCGCCGGCGGATACAACACCAAGCTGGCCTTCATAACCGATGGACTCGGCAATGCTTTCCAGAAGCTGCAAACCAATAGCCTTCGCGCTCGCAGGCTGCACATCCAGATCACGTGCTTCAGCGGCAACTTTTGCGTCCCAGGATAGGACCTTGATACCTTCGGCCTGTGCGGCTTGCAGGATATCTACGAGGCCATCGGCATCGTTGGCAGAAACGCACAGTGCATCCACGCCCTTATCAATAAAGTTCTGGATGATACGGATCTGGCCGTCATTGGAACCATCTTCCGGACCGTCATGGTCCATGGTGAAACCGAGCTCTGCGGCAGCCTGTTCAAAGCCTTGCACAGCTGCCTGGAAGTAGGCGTTACCGGACTGTTTGTATACCACACCGATGTACAAACCTTCGCCCGAAACCTCGGCCGATGCGATCGCGACAGTGCTGAGTACCACAATGACTGCAACGATCATAGAGAGTAACCTTTTCATAAATGGAACCTCCTTGTTTCTTTGCCCTTATTGGGCTTTTTTTCTCTATCTTCACGGGTGATCCCGCGATGATACATTGGGAATCCGCAGGCGTCTATCTATCTCCCGCCGGCAGATTATACTTGTTCGCCGGTCGACGCAATGGTTTCAATCCGGACTTGCTGGCGTCGCAGCCGCATATGCGTCGAAACATCTTGGATTACATTGGGAATTAAAACGCTGAGGATCAGCACTATGCCTACGGCAAGGTTTACCGTGCTGTCCGCAAGGCTAAATACCGTACCGAGTCCTTTTTTAAGTACACCGAAGATCAGCAGGGAAAGGATGCCGCCGGCAACGTTTCCCTTTCCGCCGTCTGTGGAAAACCCGGCGAGAACGGCTGCGGCAATCGCGTACAGTTCATAGCCTTCCATCGCGTCCGCACGGATTGACCGGGACGCGGCTCCCACATAGAAGATCGAGGATAGCGCAGCCATCGTACCAGTCAGCGTGAAAGCAATCACTTTGATTCGGTCTACGCGGATACCGCTGTAGCGGCTGGTGCTTGGATTGGTTCCTACAGCAAAAAGTTTCCTTCCGGCAGGCATCGTATGCAAAACGATGAAGAATCCTGCGCAAACAATCAGAAACCAGAATATGATCACCGGTACAGACAGGCTGCCGATCGCTACGGTATTGTTTAAGTTCTTCAGCAAATCAAACGTTGCGTCGTTTTTGAAAACCAGCGTATTTCCGCCCAGCAGCAGGTAACAGATCCCACGGAAAAACAGCATCGTTGAAAGAGTAATAATCATGGCGTACAATTCTTTGAAACGCGATACCAGAATGCCGTTTAAGAAGCCGCACGCGGAACCCGTGACGATACACATCAGCAGCGCCAGCACAAACGCAATCCCGTTAGGCATACCCATGTCAAGCATCGCGCCGTAGGTAACAAACAGCACCGCAGCGCTCAACGCGCCGGAAGCACCTACGGAAATATCAATGTCGCCCATCGCAAGGATCAGCATCATGCCCAGCATCATAAAGCTGTAGAGCATATAGGGCTGCATACCCTTGACGAGCTTTACCAGGTTGAACGCGTCCTTTTTATAAACGCCGGCGGCAACATTCGCTCCGTCTTTCCAGTTGAAGATCACATAGAGCAGTATAAGCAGCACAGCCAGCATCGTTTCCCAGCGCAGAAGCGGCTTAAGTGTTTTCAATACTTTCTTCATCAGATGTTCCTCCCGATCAGATCACGCTTATTGGCCGCTCTTCTAAGAGAAACATTCAACAAAATGGCAAGCAATATCAGAATGCCTTTGAAAAGCTCTGTAATCATCGTATTGGAAATAAACACTTGCGGAATCGCACTGTTGATTGTGGCAATCATGATCGCGCCGATTACCACGCCAAGAATTTTGCCGTAGCCGCCCGTTACCGCCACGCCGCCCATCACGCATACCGCGATGACAAACATCTCTTCTCCCGTGGCGGAAACCTTTTCAATGGCGTTGTAGTAACCAAGCCACATAATGCCGCCCAATCCAGCGGTCGCACCACAGATGGTATGGGCAAGAACCTTGATTAATTTAATATGAACTCCGCGAACCTGCGCGGCCTCCAGATTGGAGCCTACCGCATACAAGTTTCGTCCCGTGCGTGTATACCGCAGAAAAACCCACATGATCAAAACCACGATAATGGCAATCCAAACCAGATACGGCAGCCCAAGGAAAGAATTCCTGAGCATGAACACCCGGAACGTCTCCGTAAGATCCGTAGGTGATATCTTGTTAAGTCCAAGCAGCCAATCCATTGGGATCAACGCACGCGATACATACATCATGCCGAGCGTTACAATGATCGGCAGCACTCTGCCATAGGCGACAAGTACTCCACTGAGAGCACCAAATAACGCTCCGGTTACAATCCCGACAACAAACATGCCAAAAATACTGCCGATATAGCCGTCTCGCATCAGCATGCCCGCAAGCGATCCGGAAAACGCCAGCACACCCGCTACGGAAATATCAATAGAACCTACCAACAGAACACATAGCATACCGCACGCCATCACCAGTTCGATGGATCCACCTTTTAGGATGTTCATATAGCTGTTCTGCAAGTATCCGGGCACCAGAATAGAAACCAGAATGAGCAGAAATATCAGAATACCAACCAGAGGCAGTTCGCGATACCGTGCCAGTATGGAATAGAGAGCAAACGATTTTTTCTTATTTTCCATTTCGTTACACCTCTCTTCCCGCTGGCATGGCCGCGTTTAATATTTCCTGCTGGGTCACGCTTTCGGCCGGAAGTTCGGCGCGCATGTGTCCCTCGCTCATAACATAAATACGGTCGCTCATATTCATCACTTCCGGCATTTCCGAAGATATCATCAAGATTCCGATACCCTGCGACGCCAGCTCGGACATAATTTCGTAGATCTGCGCCTTGCTGCCAACGTCCACGCCTTTTGTGGGTTCGTCCAGAATAATCACTTTTGCCTGCACTGCCAACTGCTTGGCGATAACCACCTTCTGCTGGTTTCCTCCGGACAGCGCTTCGGTTAATGTTTCAACTCCCGGAGCCCGGATTTTAAGCATTTTATGATATTTGCAGCCGATTTCATTTTCTTTCCTGTTGCAGATAAATATCCCGCGTTTCATTTGGTTGAGTATGGGAAGCGTTGTGTTTCGCCCAATCGACCACGGCAGAAGCAGCGCCTGCTTGTGGCGGTCTTCCGGCAGCAGGCTCAACCCGAGTTTCATCACGTCGGCCGGTTCATGCACGTTGATTTCCTTGCCCAGCAGGATCACCTTGCCCGAGTCGGGCTTTGTCACCCCGAATATGGCTTCGACGACTTCCGTACGTCCGGCGCCGACCAAACCGGTCAGCCCGACGATTTCGCCTGAACGGACGTTGAAGCTCACGTCACGGAAATACCCGGTGCGGCTTAAGTTTTCCACGCGCAGCACTTCCTCGCCGATCGTGGTTTCCTTCTTGGGGAAATACTGGGAAATATCATATCCGACCATATGATGCACAAGCATCGCTTCGTCGACGTTGTCCTTCTTCATATCCCATGTGCCGATGTATTTAGCGTCGCGCAGCACCGTAACTCTGTCCGCCAGGCCGAAGATATCTTCAAAGCGGTGGGAGATCAGGATAATAGACGCGCCCTTTGAGCGCAGATTGCGGGCGATGGTATACAGCTCTTCGCTTTCCTGTTTGGATAGAGCGGCCGTCGGCTCGTCCATAATCAGAATCTGGGCGTTTTGCGAAAGCGCTTTGGCGATTTCGACCATTTGCTGCTGGGCTACTGACAGCACGCCTACGGAAACCGCCGGGTTTATGTCCGCTCCAATGGATTTTAAAAGCTTCTGCGCCTCGGCATTCGCTTTTTTCCAGTTGATAAACGGGCCGGCGACAAATTCATGCCCGATAAAAATATTCTCCGCAACGCTCAGATCGGGATAAGAAGCGGCATGCTGATGGATCGCTGCGACGCCCTTTGCCGACGCCACAAGAGGGCTGTCCATATGAACAGGTTGCCCATTGAGAACGATTTCACCGCCGTCGGGCTGAAATACGCCGGCAAGCACTTTAATAAACGTCGATTTCCCCGCGCCGTTTTCTCCGACGATCGCATGGATTTCGCCCTTTTTCAGATTGAACTGTACATCGTCAAGCGCTTTCACTCCCGGAAAGATTTTTGTGATATGCCGCATTTCCAGTATATATTCGGACATTGAGTTCCTCCTGCTCGCAAGCACACAGAATCTACCTGCTTATTTGACACTTTTGCGGTACTGCCATGGGCTGCCCGTCAGGTGCGATTCTAAAACCCCTAACAGGAAAAACAGCTGTTTGCGAATGCTTTTGCACGGACGGGCTGGTTTAGGTTCGTTTGGCAGAATCCTTCAGCCGCCGTCAGGCAGTTAGACACAAATCTGGGATAAAATCCGAAAAATGTATCTTTTACTCCTTCGCTTGTTCCATTCGCAGCGTATCGTTCCGCTCGCTTATGCCTATGCGTAATGTCTAAAAAAATAGCTCCAACATGAAACTATGGTAGGCATCTATCCATATCCTACAAGAATACGGTTGAGGGTGTAAATGCTTGTTTTGCAAATGTAGATACCATTTTCTGAAATGTTCGCCGCCTGTCGGCATCATCGTTTTCCGCGATTCCGTTTGCAGTTCGATACCCCGATAATTTGGTATAGATTTCCATAAAGTACATACATTTCTCCCAATATTCTGTAAGCGGAATGACGACAACCTCAAGCGGCAATCTGCGCATCTCGGACAGAGTCATTCCCTTTGGGATCGGCAAAAACACGCTGATCCGGCACGATATGATTACCCTTATCTACCGCTCATACCGCCAGCATCTGTTTGCGAGCACACAGAGCGCTGACTCCGTCCGTCTTTCCGAAAAATAAAACTGTTCTTCTGCCTTTCCATACATGCAATCATTTAGCAAGCGGGCTGCCGCACTTTGAAAAGTACGGCAGCCCCAGTTTGTAAGGGAACAACTTTTTCCAGTGTCACCAATAGGTATTCAGTGATTGCCAATATCGGCAGTCCGTACCTGATTAATTACCACTGATTGTGTCATACCCAGAAGCATAGTTCACATCAATCGTACCGTTATTCATTGTGAAGCTATAGCCACCGGAAGCCAGTTCGAATTCCGCCGTTTCAATGCCGTTATGCGTTGTGTTGCCAATATACTCAACGCCACTCAGATCGCCTGCATATTCAGCGCCGGCAACCGGCAGATACAAGGTAGCCTTCGTATTGGCGGGAACGACGCAATTGTAGCTGTCCATGACTCCGTCAACGGCAGTCCAACTGGACTCAATACGGCCGTAATAAGAATCGTAACTACCCTTTGCATAGTCCAGTGCACTGTCGGCTACAGGCTGAAGGACGAATTCCTTATATGCCGGCGTAGCCTCATCCCTTTCAATACCAAGGACATACTTGTACAGCCACTCGGCAGACGCGCCATACGCATAGTGGTTCTGTGAGCCTTTGCCCCAGCCTTGTTCGTCAGAGGAACCCCAGATGACCCATTCTTCCCAAATCGTTGTTGCGGGTTCCGGCGGGGCCACGATTGCATACAGGAAAGAGTTGGGTTCGGTGTTGGTCATCAGTGCATAAGCCGTGCTGTTTTCGCCAAATTGGCTCAGCATGGGCAGAAGGACATGCACACCCAGGAATCCTGCCGCGATCGTGTTTTCTCCAAGACCTTCGTTAACTGTGCCTTCGGCATTGGCGATGCTCTTTGCCAAGTTTGCAGCCATCGTGTCTCTCTGCTCGTCAGTGTCGTAGATGCCAAGCTTGAGCATCCAGGCCAGTGCCGTTTGCGCGTTATCCACCTTGGTGTACGGCGCCCACGGGTAACCTGCGCTTCCTTGTACGTCATCGACACGTCCGGAGATCAGATACCCGTCGCTCATCAGATAACGATCAATCATGTACGTCCGGATATTTTCCGCCTTTGCACTATACTTGGCGGCATCATCGGACATGCCGAGAACCTCAGCCATTTCCGCCATCAGCATATTGTCATAGAGATGATAGACCGTTGCTGTGAACTGACCTGTCGGAATGTACACGCCGAGATGGTCGCCCCAGGCAGTACCGTCGTTACTGGTCGTGCTATACGCACTCACCCATGTATCGCCATACTGTCCTTTGGCATTGAGAGTATCGGTATACGTACACATCTCAGTCCAATACTTCAGCAATAAGGAGGTATCGCCCGTTTGCTGATAATAAATCCAGGGGACGATAACGCCTGCGTCGGTCCAGCCAGGAGATGAAGTACCGCCATCTTCGGTCGCAACTGTGCTGGGCATCGTCGAGTTGTAGTTGCCAACCCGCTTCAAGCCTTCCTGCATGATCTCAATAAACTGACCGATAATACCGGTAGATTCGAAGTGGTAGAACGCCGTGTCCACATACACCTGAATATCTCCAGTCCAACCATTGTATTCTCTGGTCGGACAATCCGTGGGAGCCGAGATAAAGTTGCCAATCTGACTCCACTTGGAATTCTGAACAAACTGATTGACAGCAGCGTTTGAAGTTTCCACAACACCAGCTTCTTCGCCTACTGAAGAAACGACAACAGACTCAATACCATAAAGGGTTACATCTCCGCCCTGTGCGGTGAGCGCCAGATATCGATACCCAACAAAGTGCGTATTCACTTTGTAGTGCTCCATGCCGTCTCCCGATAGAACATACTGGAAGCTCCTGTATCCGCCCGCGCCGCCTTCGAAGTTCACGGCATATTTCGGGATCGAAACCCCAGTCGGTTCCCAGCCAGCGGTGATCGTAGTGATCGTGGAATTACCGTCGCTGATGTTTTCACCATTTTTCATCCAAAGCAGCGTACCGGCATCACCCGAGACCGTGAATTCCGGCAAAGCCGCGGCGTTTTGGCCAAAGTCAAGGACAAGCACTTCGCCATCTTTGATCGTAATGGTGTCACCCTGTTCGTAGTAAACCATTTTCTCTTCATCAACGGTTCCGGTCCTGTAGGTGCTCGGGCCGCCATCTTTCCAGCCTTCGATGATGTCGGTCGACGGATTGTACGAATAAGCGGTTATCCAGGGCAGTTTTGTATACTCGTAGATAACTCCGCTGTCGCCGGCTATCTCAACGCCCGCATAGATGAGCTCAACCGCGCTCTTCCAATCCGACTCAGTTGCGCCCGGATTATAGTCGACATCGTTCCAGCCTTCAAATTCTTTCGCAATTCTCGCATCGTAGTGACCGCCGGGATATGTGGTTTCCGCACTCGTCGAACGGATACCGTCTGCGAGGATAGGCGTTCTGCTGTTGACTTTCCAGCCATCCGCAGAGGATACGATTTCCTGGGTCGATCCGTCGCTGTACTTAATGACCAGCTTCGCAAGCAGACCGCGTTCGACCCTGTCGGTTTCGCCATTGTCGGTGTTGGTGAACACGCCTGATGCGCCGCTGCCGCCATTATTGCCGCCGTAGAATCCTGATCCTACAATAGCGCCAAGCGTAATTTTATCGCCATCGATATATTCGGCAACGTCATAAGTCTGGTAGTTAACATAAGATAAGTAATCCGTCCAACCGGGTCCAAAAGCCATCGGACGATCACCCTGAACAATTTCACCGTTGATATACGCCTCGTACGAGCCAACGCCTGAGATGTATAAGCGTGCCGACGCGATGTCCGTACCGGTGAGTTCCTGTTCTGTGCGGAACATAAGCGCATTCATGTTCTCCTCAGAGTATGTTCCGTAGGTCGCTCTCCGGCCTTCATATGGATCATCGCTGAGGAAGCCCTCGATGGTAATCCACTCCGCGCCGCTCATATCCCAATCGGTGCCGGTTTCAAACCAACTGGACGCGCTGCACGTATCGCCCATCGTAGTATCGACGGTTACGCTCCAGTTATACCGGGTTTCCGCCTTGAGTGCGGAGCCGCCATATGAGATAGCCACGGAAGTACTGCTTGTTACCTTGCCGCTGTCCCATATAACCGTGCCATCAGCGGATTCCTCTCGGACAACAAGCTGATAGGCTGCCTGTTCCTGCCCGATTATGTTGGAATTCATTTTCCAGCTGAAACGGATGTTATCCGTTTCAATGCCAAGCGGCTGTTCCTTGTAGTTGACTGTCAGTGATTCCAGTTGCGTGTACTGATCGTCGGCAAGAGCCGTTACGCCACCCGCAAACAAGGTGGCAAAAAGCGCCAGCGTCAGTAACAGAGCCAAGGTTCTTTTCATGTTTTTTCCTCCCAATATTGTTTTTTTCGCGAACCGTAGGCCAAATATACAATGGTGGAATCCGGATATGCAATGGTTCATTCTGACACCATCATGAATGGACCGGTAAAAATACGACATTGCATACAACATATTTTAGAATTAGTAATACACTTTCAACAAATAGATATTTCCTCAATAAATCGTGTACGATATACTTTGATCATCAAAGTATCCTTTCTACGGTTTTCCGAAGGGAATGGTATATATCATTCATAGTAAAAGTGCTCTTCAGTGTGTCAAGGCTATCATGATACAAAAAAATAAGCAGGAAGCTCTGTCAGTGCCGAAAGCACGGAAAGAGATCCTTACGCTGGAAAAATCCTTTGGGTATAAGAATGTCGTTCTGTCTCTCCACCCGACACGTTTGACTTCCCAGCACCCAATGTTCGAACATGCTCATAACGTATATGAACTGACGTATGTTTTTCACGGCACACTGCATCAAGTGATTTGTAACCGGCATATTGTTCAGGAAAACAACTCCCTCGTGTTGTTAAATATTAACACGAAGCATAGAGTATGGATTCAGAACGACGGAGATATCGCTATCAACATTTTGGTGCGGCGCAGTTTCATGGAAGATCTGTTTATGTATTCAGACAGCCAGAATACAATACTCAGCGATTTTTTAAATGGAAAAAGTCATGATGCTTATATGTATTTCCCTTCATCATCAAAAATGGCCGCTATTATTGATAATATGATCACTGAACATTATTATCAGAAGGAACTGTCTGACCCTCTTCAGCAAGCTTTATTCGTGCAGCTTCTCACATATGGCGTACGTAAAACATATCATAATCTTCCTAAGCCGATAGATGATAACGATATCCATCATGACGTCATGACCATCATTGAAAACCAGTTCGCAACGATCAGCATGTCTCAGTTGGCAAAATACTTCAGTTATTCCTATCGTCATATGGAAAGGCTCGTGCACCATATCTATGGGATGAGCTTTCCAACCGTGGTCAACCTTATGAAAATTCAAACGGTTCACGAACTTCTCGCCGATGGATTCCCTCTTTGCGATGCGGCCGAGAGTGCCGGATTCTCTGATCCATCATATTACAAGAAGGTTCTGCGACGTTTGGACCACCTCTCGCCAAATCTGAAGCGCCATCAAAAAGCGCAGGACGAGATTTACGAAACCGTACAAAGGCAGGAGTACACTATCTAAATATCAACCGATGAAAACAACAGATATAAATGCAAAATCCCTTGCTTGTGCCATAACACAATCAAGGGATTTTGCACCGGCAAATAATAAAATATGGTTGTCAGACTGCTTCGGATCTTTTTTGTTTATACCCCAATCCAAAAACGATCGCTGAAATAAGACTGAAAACCACTGGGACCGCTAAAGACATCACAATTATACCAACCAATGTTGCATGGTTTTGCGTTTCAAGCGGTATATAGCCTGTCAGGGCAAGCACATATCCCGGGATTGCTCCGCCGATTGCACTGCCAGCCTTTGCTATGAATGATTGTATTGAGTTGATGGTCGCCTCAGCCCTAATTCCCAGCTTATGATAAACAAAATCAACGTTATCCGCTAAAATAGAATACGATAAAGTGAGTGAAATTCCTTGCGCGAAACTTGTAATCACCGCAGATATGTATATGACCGCCGGCGAAGTCAGATTAACAAACCGAAGCAATGTTCCCGCGGCACCCAGAAGCATCGTCATAATGAAAACATGTTTCTTCTCGAATTTACGGCAAAACAATTTCAGCATCATCATTCCCGGTATAGAACCCGCAAGAAGAAACAGGCTGTTTATACTCATAGCTTGCAGATTATGATTCAGTATGTAGGTGAAGTAATAGACGTGCAGCGCTCCGCCGACGGCTCTCCCAACGTTTGTTATAAACTTAGCGATAAAGTAAACCATCAAAGGTCTGATAGATATAATTTTCAATGCGTCCCGAACCTGATAGCGCGGCTTATGGCCAGCCGGTTTCACTCTTTCTTTGATTCCCAAAACACCTGTCATGGAAAGCGTTATAATGATAATAACGGCCCCGACAACCAGAACCCCGTATCCCCGAAGTTGTGTTGAAGCGTTGGCAAGAATCAGCGGCGCGATAAACGTGATGACTGTAAACCCCAATTGGTAAGAAAGCCCCTTAATGATGCTCAGGGTATTTCGTTGAGAATCATTATCCGTTATGACGGGCAATAAGCTATTCAATGGAATATCCATTAAATCAAACGTGACGCCGATTAAAATATAGGAGATATAGGCAATGAAAAGTTTTGCGCCGGTGAAAAGGACCGGACCAAACCACAGGAGCAGAAAATTCAAGCTGCAAAACACTGTCCCAATCATAAGATACGGCCGAAACCGCCCCATGCGCGTTTGCGGGAGGTGGTCTATGAGATACCCCATAATCGGATCATTAATCCCGTCAAAAATACGGGTAATCAAAAACAATGTCGCCACAGCGGCAGGATTGAGGCCGACCACATCCGTATAAAAAATTAAAAGAAAGGATCCAATCAAAGTCATTACCGGTATGTTGCCGATATTGATTAAACTGAAGGAAACCTTCTCTCTTACGGTTAGTTTTTCCCCTATGACCGGTTTATTCATTATCCGATCCTCTCTGCAAGCATTGCCCGCAGTAATGCAAATCCCATATAGAAAACTAAAATCAGACGGTAAGTCTGCGGACATTATATGGGCTGTTTTCCCGAATGTCAATCAGCCGATATGACTTTGCCGAGGATTGCCCGCGCATAAAAGAGGGACTCTCCCTGTGAACACAAACCACAGGGAGAGACTTTGTTGTTTTCTGTTGAACAGGCATTACAAGGCGCAACTATGCGGCATGCGATCCGATTCCTTCCAGGCATCTCCAATCTCAAAAAGCGCGCGGAGAACATGATTAAATCCAGATAGGGTTTGACGTCTGGAGGAAGCACGCACCTTCCTCCAGACGTCAATCGATCAGAAAAGACTTTACAATATAATTAGTGAATCGGAACGATCACGTACGGAATCAACTGTGCGACGCCAACCATACCATAATCCTGAGGATCGCCGTCGCGCTCGGTCATGGTGCCGTTTGCCAGCAGGGCGTTCATCAGCGTGCTGGAAACTTCCACCATGATTTCGTTGTCGCCTTCTGTAACCAAACCAGAGATATCGACAACAGGATTGTCAATGTCCACCGGATCGGCTTTGACACCGTTTACGTATACCGCAGCCAGCATGCCGCTTGTGGAATCGAGGTCCAGCATCAATCCATAAGCGCCGACATCAGACAGCGTAACGGTTGTAGAGTAATACCCTACGCCCGATACAGTGTTGCCAACCGCTTCAATCTGACTCCAGGGAAGAAGCGCGGTTTCGCCGACTTCAATGGGTGTCTTGAGCGTAGCGACCGTCGCTTCGGTCGTCACATAACCGAGACCTCTGTCTTCGGTAATGTATTCGGTTTCACCGGCAGTATAGCTTTCCACCGTCAAATTCCAAACGGGCAGCTCGATCGCCTCGGGAACCTCTACAGCGCTGGTAACCGTTTCACCGTTTGACAGCGTCGAAGTCAGAGTTCCGGATTCGTACGCCACAGCATAGATTCCGGATTCATCCATGTAGCTCTGGGCGGCGTTGGTATCGGTAACCCACACATCATCCGCCTCGTTTTTATAGACGGCAATGAACGTCATCTCGCCGGAATCCAGCGTGATGTTCACATTGGTATAACCGTCGGCAACCGTGTAATCGCCGATCGCGGTGATTTCGCCGGTCCAGGCATCGATCATGTACGGCTTGCCGGTCGCTTCGATGCTCAACGTAGTTTGCGCTACGTTGTCATCGGAATACATGTAGTTGTACACATACACATACGTTGCCTCGTCATCTTCGCGGGTGAACGTGAGCAGCGTGTCGCTGGGTTCGCTGTAAGCCGTACGGGGCGTGACGCCCAGGCTTGCCAGCGCTTCAACGGCTTTAGATTCATCGGTGATCGTGATGACGTTATCACAGGCTTTGATCTGCGCTACGACATCTGCCAGCGCTTCGTCCAGCCCATCGTTATAGGGCGTGAATGCCGCTGCGACTTCGTTGTAATGGTCGCTTTCCGCGCGGAACTCATGCTCGTAATTGTTATCGGCAAAGATGATCGGCATTCCGCTCTTTGCCAGATCAAGCAGCGCAAGCGCACTGTCATAGGGCAGCATATCCTGATAGACAAGGATGGCTTTGTAGGCCACGCCGTCAGCATTGATCATTCCGTCGGCATAATCCACATATTCGCTTTCCATCAGCTGCGGAGCAAGATAATCATAGGTAAACCCGGCATATTGCAAACCCATATCCTGCCAGTAGTACGCCTCGCCGGCGCGCAGGATAGAATTTGTATAGCCTTCCATGCCCGCACCTAGGCGATGTGAGAGCGACATGTCGAAATCATAATCCAGACGGAGAATGGCCAGATCCACACGCGGAGTGCCCTCGTTCAGGATCGTCTGGGAGCGCGCGACCATGTCGGTCCAGTCGGTATAATTGTCAAAGTAGGTCTGGCGGGAACCCCAGCGGTCGCCCCAGCCGGTGGTGTTGAATCCGGGCCAGGCGGCGTTGGTTTCAGGGCCCGCGACTGTGGAATACACGTGCAGCTGCGTACGGCTGACGCCGGCGGCAAACTGCAGGTACACGACCTGGCTTTGATGCTGCAGCGTAAGCGAGTTGTTGGGCCGTGCAGCGCCGGTCTCGCTGGAGAGCTGTTTGCCGGTCAGATGCGCTACGCCAGCGAGGTTACGGTTGCAGTCGATCTGGGACAGGAATTCAAGGGATTCGGTCTCAATGCTGTCCACAGCTACGCCGGGTTCGGAAATTTCATAAGGCATGCAGTACGAAATTTCAGCACGCAGCGTCATGTTGTTTTCATGCACCCAGGCCTGCATCGGCTCCAGCATGTTTTCCATGTACAGTTCAGTCATGACCTGATACAGGTCGCGCTGTACGTCGGCCAGTACGCCGTCTTCATCCGCGTCCGGCGTATAGACATAATCAATGGACGTATGCCCCATAGCGCTGGCCATCAGGAAGGGCAGATACGGTGTTACATCATAACCGCAGCGCGCTTCGAATTCAGAGATCATTTTTTCGCCCCATTGCAGGTTGACGGGACCCGTGCGGATTTCCAGAGAGTCCATATACATCTGCACTTGGCCGTTCTCCGCGATGAGCTCTTTCATTTCGTCGGTCAGAACGACTTCTTCCCAATAGTCAATCAAGGCTTCAATGCCGTAACCGTCCATATAGTCCACGCAATACGCGGTGCTGACAGCCGGGCTTGCCGTCTGGCCGGAGCCGTGCATCCACATGGTGATGAGCTCCCAGGTCCCTTCATCCGGCGCGGTCCAGGTCAGCTCGTCATTGACAACGCTGCCCGTAAGGTTGATTACGCTATCCATTTTCAGAACGGTCTCTTCTTCAGTCGCGGAGACCTGCTCCACGGCGACAACCCCGACCAAGCTCATTTTGGTGATGCTTTCATCGGTAAGCTCGCACGGCATCAGCGCGCCAGTGCGGGTAGCGCCGCCTTCAACGATTTCCGACGAGTAATCCAGCACCTTGGATGCCGCTTTATCGTCGGGCGTAATGGTCGTCAGGTTGGCGCAGCTCCAGTTCGTGCCGCTGGTAAAGCTGACGCCCATTCCAAGCTTGGTGCAGGTTTCGATAATCAGGTGCGAATCTTGCACCCACTCCTCGGAACCCCAGGCGTACAGCGCGTCGTCGGCATCGGTGGTGAGTGTGACAAATTCGACACCGCCAATACCGCTGTCGTACAATTCTTGAATCGCAGCAATAATCGTTTCATCCGTATGCGATCCCTCCGCCATCCACCAGCGGACCTGCGGACGATTGGTCATATCCGTTGATTCCAGTTCCTGCGAAAGAACATCAACAGACGCGCCTTGCGCAATGCCGATTACTGTGCTCATGAGAAGCACACATGTCATGAGCAGTGCAAAATACTTTTTCAAAACATTTCTCCTCCTTAATAAATTGGTATAGAATGAGAAGGTCTGAAGATCAAAATCACGGCGATATCTTGTCAGAACTTCACACTGACGATTCTGTCAGTCTGATCTGCTATATCAGATTCGATATGCCGATAAATCACGATCACACAATCTGATTTTTTCAAAGCTCCTTTCCTTGTCGATTTCATTCAACAGTCTGTACAATGGATTTGCGTGATGATGCTTTTGTTCTCCATCCCTGCATTTCAGTGTTTTGATTGTATAATGCCCCCTTAGCGAACGCTATATAGAAAACGGACATGCGAATAGCATGTAACGGACAACCTATATTGAAGCCGTCAACTTTTTTAAATTAGATATCCCACTTATTGAAATAGTCATTGACAATACCGCAATTACTGATATGGTTAAAAGTAAATGATTATTATACATGCCGATTTTCACTACTACGTAATGAGATAGGGGTATTTTATGCCAACCGAAATTTTAAATTTTATTGATACAGCTTTTCATGAGTCTTTGGATTATGGTCGGGACACGCTTTCCCAGCCATACAAGCTGCGTAAACCACCAAAAACGCATTTGGAAAAACCATGCTTTAATGGATTTTTTCGAGAAAATTCGGTAGAGTACAATTAAGTTCGCATCTTTGCCCATGAAGAAAGGAATGGGCAAGCCACTGGGACTCCGATACAATGGATGTTGCAAGACATTCACAAGGAGGGAGAACCCAATGGCTCAATGCAAGAATACCACGAATATCGAGGGAATGCTATTTCAATTCATGGGTACCGAGGATCCCATGTTCAGTATGCTGGAATGGCTGTGCCAGCAAATCATGGAGGTGGAAGTATCCAGCAAAATCGGCGCAGATAAACATGAGCAAAGCCAGGAGCGTATCAGTCATCGCTGCGGCTTTCGGGCACGGCGATTGGATACCCGAATGGGAACCATGTATCTCATGATTCCCAAGGTTAGGAAGGGCGGCTACATCCCATTTTTCGTGACCGAGCGTAAGCGTAGTGAGGTCGCATTAATCCAGGTGGTGCAGGAAGCCTTTGTACAAGGGGTATCCACCCGCAAGATGGAGAAGCTGGCCAAAAGTCTAGGAATTGAGAGCATATCCCGCAGCCAGGTCAGCGAGATGACAAAAGGGCTAAATGAACAGGCCGAGGAATTCCGAAACCGTCCCCTTACATCCAACAGTTACCCGGTATTATGGGTAGATGCCCTCTACGAGAAAGTGCGGTATGGCGGACGGGTCGTAAGCATGGCCATATTACTGGTCTGTGGCGTGAACGATGAGGGTAAGCGGGAAGTGCTGGCGATTGAGCCCATGCTGGAAGAGTCCCGGGAAAGCTACAAGTTGCTCTTTGAGAAACTGAAAGATCGAGGTCTGACCAAGCCATCCCTGATTGTCTCAGACGCTCACAAAGGCCTTGTGGCGGCCATTGGCGAGTGTTTCCCTGGGTCCAGCTGGCAACGGTGCAAGGTGCATCTGATGCGCAATATCCTGGTACATGTGCCACACAGGGAGAAAGAGCGCTTTGCCAGCCTGCTTAAAGGCATTTGGATGACAACGGATCCGGATACGGCCAGGCAGCGGGCGCAGGAATTGGCAGATGTGTACAGGGCGAGATTTCCCAAGGCGATTGAAACCCTGGAAGAGGGCTTAGAGGATTCACTGACATACTTGACATTCCCCAAACTGGACGCCAGGAAAGTCAGCTCCAATAACATGCTGGAACGGTTGAACAAGGAGGTTCGCCGGCGAACCAGGGTGGTTGGTATCTTTCCAAATCCGGAGTCTTACCTCCGGTTGGTGACAGTTTACCTGATGGAATACTCGGAGGACTGGTCGGTTTCCAAATCATACCTCAACAAAGAATCACTTCAATTACTCAACGACCAGGCAGCATAACATGGCTTTTCGGAGTCCAAAGTTGCGAACACCAGTTGACACGACCGAAAATTCCGAGTTGTTTCTCAATCTTCATCCCAATAAAAGCATTATCGAAAAGCCAACCACGGAAATCCATACGCATAGCTACGTTGAAATTGTGTACGTCTATAAAGGCTGCTTACATCAACTCATTAATGGACAGATCATTACAAGCAAGGAAGGTTCCATTACCTTGCTCAATCCGCACATCCCCCACGCGGTATGGGTAGAGACATCCAACGATATCGTGATCAATATCGGAATCAAAATTGATACGATCCAAAAAACGCTTCTTTCCATCTCCAACGGAAACGAAACACAGGTCAGTCAATTCATGAAAATGCTCCTGCAAAGGCCCATTCATCCGCAAAGGGATTATGTGTTCCTTCCCAACGCAAAACACTTGGAAGGATTGATTTCCGATATGTTCGGAGAATATTATTCACGCCGTTTTATGTATGAGAAGATCATAATTGCCGATTTTATTAATCTACTGGTGTCACTTTTGCGGCGCACACAGGAAAGGACGGTCAAACCCGACGATCCGGAGGATATCATTGAATACATCGAAAAGCACTATGCGCAGCTAAGCATGGAGCAGCTTTGCCAGCACTTCAATTATTCCGAGCGCCAGATTCGCAGAATACTTCGGACCTTTACCGACGACAGTCTTCCCGGCTTGCTGAATCAAATCAAAATCCATAAAGCATGCGAATATATTAATCGTTTTCAAATGCCGACGGAAGAAATTTTGCAGAACATCGGTTACGATAATGCCAACTATTTCTACCGAACGTTTAAGACGATTGTCGGCGTCGGAATATCGGATTATCGGCAAATGACGCCGGGTGAGCGGCCCGATGCCCGCGTTCTTGGCCATATATAATCAAACAAGCCGGTGCGAACTTGATCAAGTCATCCTTCCTGTTTTGCCATTCTGTAATAGCAGCGTATTGTCCGTATCGGCCGGCGGACAATGAAAGGCAAGTACGGCGTTAAGTTATAATTCCCTCAACAAAGCTTATCATTGCTTATCGTTACAAGGCCGTCAGTTTCAGCGCCTCATCCGCATTAACCTTTCCATGATATCGCTGAACTTATCCGTTTCAGACAACGGCTTTTAGTAAGGCGGTTGATTTAAACAACGTTTCAAAAACTACTGATATTACAGCAAAACACCGCTCCGTATAGGCGCGGCGTTTTTGTATCAACAACGGGGTGCGATTGCGGGAAAGGTGACAGGATTTGAATCGGCACAGACCACTATTTTGCCGATATTTCTAAACACTCTAAATCTCAGTAATCTTCTTATTTTCAACGCTTAATCGATCATGGTAAACAATTATCTCCACCATTGTTTCCCTTCCATATGACATCTACCTATTTCAGTAAAACTAATCTGTGCATAAACTCTTTGCAAACCTGGTTTATCTAGACAATCAATCAATCCAATGTAGATTCAGTTTTCGCAACTTTTCCATCAGCTTTTCAAAGCTCTGTATTGCCGCTGCGGCTTGCGGAAGCCCATGCACGGCCGTTGATATTTTCCTGTAAATATGGTATATTTATGCATGTAGAAATCCCTGCTCCGGATTTCGTTTCTGTTTATTTCGGCTGTCTCTCCTGTCTTCCAAACCAAGTATATAAGGCGGTATCGTATGGTTGCAGTACTCAAAGCGGGTGTTCCGCAGCAAAAGATCGACAATCTGATTGCATGGTTCAAAAGCCGCGACCTGGACGTTCGCGTCATCGTCGGCGAATACCACACGGTGCTTGGGCTGATCGGCGATACCTCAAGCATCGATATAGAACTGTTGCGAAATCTGGAGATCATCGAATCCGTGATGCGCATTTCGGAACCGTATAAAAACGCGAACCGCAAGTTTCATCCGGAGGATACGGTGGTGGATGTCTGCGGGCTGAAAATCGGCGGCGGCCATTTCCAGATCATGGCGGGCCCCTGCTCGGTAGAAACCAAGGAGCAGATCATCGGCATTGCGCAAAGTATCTCCGCGTCCGGCGCAGGACTTTTGCGCGGCGGCGCGTTCAAACCCAGAACCTCGCCGTACGACTTTCAGGGCTTGAAGTCCGAAGGGATCGAGCTGTTGCTGGAAGCTAAAAAGATTACCGGTATGCCGATTGTCACCGAGATTATGAACGCCAACCACCTGCCCCTGTTTGAGGATGTGGACGTCATCCAGGTCGGCGCGCGGAACATGCAGAATTTCGACCTGCTCAAAGAACTGGGCAAAACCAAAAAGCCGATATTATTAAAGCGCGGGCTTGCCAATACGCTCAAAGAGCTTTTGATGAGCGCGGAATATATCATGAGCGAAGGAAATCCGAACGTGATCCTTTGCGAACGCGGCATCCGCACCTTTGAAACCTATATGCGAAACACGTTGGATCTGGCGGCGGTGCCGCTGCTCAAAGATTTGTCGCATCTTCCGGTCGTCGTCGATCCCAGTCACGCCACAGGCATTGCCAAGCTGGTCAAACCCATGGCGCTGGCCGCCGCGGCCGCAGGCGCCGACGGCCTGATGATCGAAGTGCACAACGACCCGCCCCACGCCCTGTCGGACGGCCCGCAATCCGTCACGCCGGAGCAATTTGCCGATATCGCCAGGCGCGTGCAAAACATCCGCCGGTCAATGGCGGAGGACTGACGGATACCCTGTGACGGAAACAACAACCCCGTCCGCGGAAATGCGGACGGGGTTTTCTCTGCATGCTACGCGGCGGGTTTATACTGCCGACGTTTGGCGTAGGCCAGGATCACGCCCAGCGCGATGGACAGGAATCCGGCGAACAGCACCTGATACCCCTGCGGCAGCAGGAAGGACAGCGTGTGCATGGGGATCCAGAATAACGGGAGCGTTTTCCCCACGACGAATTTGATGAAATCCGCCCAATCGATTGTATCGATCGCTGCTTTCAGTGACGTTTTTTCGCCATTGCAGCGTTTGTCGATCATCGTATCGGTAATCCTGTGCAGCGCCATAAACATCGACCCGAAGGTGAAATTCATAATGAAGCTGGTCAGAAACGCGGTCAGCAGGGACGAAAACCATCCGCTGCCAAGCCACAGATACCCTTTGTCGGCAGCCTGCGCGACGCCCGCCGGGAAGATTTGAAACATCAGCACGATGCATATGCCGAGGATTCCCCAGACGATCGCCTTGTATACCGCGCCTCGCGGCGCTTTCCACTGCCGCGCCGTTATGCGGATTGCCAGAAACTCGCCCATCGTCGCAAGCACCGCAAACTTTGCAAAGCCCATCAGGTAGGGGCTTTTTTGCGTAGCGGCCAGAAACAACCCGTTGGTCGCAGGGATCGTCAGAAACGCGACGATGCCCGCCAGCAGCATACAATATACGATGTCTCCCTTTTTCATACAATCTCCGTCCTTCGGTGTGATCTGTTTGTGTAAAGCTGTTATCGGATCACGGAAAGATTCCGCGCATTCTAATCGCCTGCACTACGCGCTTTAACGCAATCATATAGGCCGCGATGCGCAGCGTTTCGTGCTTTTCCGCCGCGAGGGCGTAGACCTCGTCGAAGCTCTTGTGCAGGATGTTCTCAAGCATTTTGTTCACCGCGTTGATATCCCAGAAAATCGCCTGCAGGTTCTGCACCCACTCAAAGTAGGATACCACCACGCCGCCTGCGTTTGCCAGAATATCCGGTACGATCACCACGCCTTTTTGGCTGAGGATCTCGTCGGCATCCACGGTGGTCGGGCCATTTGCGCCTTCCACGATGATTTTCGCACGGATACGGTGGGCGTTTCCCTTTGTAATCTGGCTTTCAATCGCCGCGGGAATCAGGATATCGACGTCCGCTTCCAGCAGCTCCCGGTTTGTAATTTCACGGCAGTTTTCCGCGGTAAAGCCTTTGAGCGTCTTCTGCTCCGCAAGGTATGCAAGCACCGCGTCGATGGGCAGGCCGTCTTCGCAATACAGCCCGCAGTGAATATCGCTGATGGCCGTGACCTTGTAGCCCCCGCGAAAAAAGATATCGGCAACCGTTCCGCCGACGTTTCCGCAGCCCTGCACGGCGATCCTCGCGGTTTTCATGTCAAGCCCCATGCGCGCAGCGATCGCCTCGGTGATGATGGACACGCCCCGCCCGGTCGCTTCCTTCCTTCCCAGCGAACCGCCGAGTTCGATCGGCTTGCCGGTAACCACGCCGTGCACGGAATACCCCTGGAACATGCTGTACGTATCCATGATCCAGCCCATGATTTTCGCGTCCGTGTTGATGTCCGGCGCGGGGATATCGCGTTCCGGTCCGAGAATCGGCAGGATGGCCGCGGTATAACGACGGGTCAGCCTGCTTAATTCTTTTTCGCTCAGCCTGGTCGGATCGACTTCGATGCCGCCCTTCGCGCCGCCGTAGGGAATATTCACGACCGCGCATTTCCAGGTCATCCATGCGGCGAGGGCCTTTACCTCGTCCATATCCACGTTCGGATGAAAGCGGATGCCGCCCTTGCACGGACCGCGGGAGCTGTTATGCTGCACCCGGTAACCGGTGAAAACCTGCAGGGAGCCGTCGTCCATTTCCACGGGGACGGAAACCTTCAGCTCCCGTTCGGGATATTTGAGGATGATGTAATCGTTAAGATGCAAATCGCATTTTTGGGCCGCGAGGTCTAAGGTCGAAAGCATTTGTTCGTAAGGATTGTACCCCTTCATTCCCGTTTCGCCTCTTCTCAATTGTTTCGGTTCGGCAGTGCATATTTGGAAGAAACCGATCCTTGACCGAGGAATGCGCAAGTAATTTAAAGCAGCTCCTTCACCGTTTTGGACAGCGCCGTCATCCCCTGCTCGATTTTCGGCACGGACGCCATGGAGAAGTTCAGCCGCAGGGTGTTTTTCTTCGGCTGTTCGCAGTAGAAATGCTCGCCTGGCACGAAGACCACCTTCCGATCGAGCGCTTTTTGAAACAACGCATCCGCGTCAATTCGTTCCGGAAGCTCCACCCAGATGAACAGGCCGCCGTCGGGCGTCGTATAGTGGATTTCCTCCGGAAACTCCGTATACAGCATCCCAAGCATCGTTTGCATCTGTGTCCGGTACATGGCGTTGGTCTGGGCGATGTGCTCGGGCAGGATACCCGACCGGCAATAGGCGTCCACCAGCGCCTGGGAGAGGTTGGAAGTATGCACATCCTCACCCTGCTTGCAGATGTTGAACTTGTCGATCACGGCCTTGTCCGCAACCGCCGCGCCTACGCGCAGGCCCGGGGATATGATCTTGGAAAAGCTGTAGAGATAAATGACATTGCCCGTGGTATCCAGCGATTTAATCGGGGCGATCGGCTCGCCCATGTAGCGTAAGTCGCGATAGGGGTCGTCCTCCAGGATCATTACGCCGTACTTTTCGCAGATCTCCAGGATTTGCCGGCGTCTTGTGAAGATCAGTGTGCGGCCCGTCGGGTTTTGAAACGTCGGGATCGTGTACAGGAATTTGGGCTTGTATTGTTTGATTTTCTCCTCCAGGTCCTCGGGAATCAACCCGTACGCATCGGTGTTTACGCTTTTGACCTGCGCCTGGTAGAGGTAAAACGACTGCAGCGCGCCAAGGAAGGTTGGAGATTCCACAAGGATTACGTCGCCCGGATTGACAAGCACCCGCGCGGTGAGGTTGATGCCCTGGGACGCGCCTGAGGTGATAATGACCTCGTCGTCGTCCGCATGGATACCGATAGCGCCGAGATTATTGCGCACGGTTTCCTTCAGGCTCGTCATGCCTGAGGTCACGCCGTACTGCAGCACCGTGGCCGCGCTGTTCTCCAGCACCTTTGCCGCAATTCCGGCAAGCTCTTTGCCGGGAAAGCTGAGGGGCGAAGGATTGCCGCCCGCAAAGGAAATAACGCCGGGGTCGGCAAGCAGCTTAAAAATCTGCCGGATTGCACTGCCCGAAACACCGTTCATTCTGTCTGCAAAAGAAACCATAACCGTCTCCTTTCCGCGTTAAGCTTTTTGCGCAGCGCTTTCATACCCCGCCAGGAATGCCTTTTCGTTCACAGCCAGAAAGCGCTCGGGAACCGTATCGCGGATGGCATCCAGCCATACGTCTTTAGGGATATCCATGGTTTTAGCCAAAACGCCGACCATGACCGTGTTGGCTGTTTTTAAGTTGCCGCAGTCCTTGGCAACCTGCAGCGCGTCCACGGCGATTGTTTGCGGGAAAACGCTTTTAAGCTTTTCCAGCACCTGCTTGGGGTACTCCGCCTGTCCCGTGATGACGGGCATGGGATCAATCTTCTGCGCGCTTACAATCAGCTTTCCGTCCGGTTTCAAATACCCGGCCCAGCGCATGGCTTCCAGCTGCTCAAACGCGAGGATACTGTCCGCCTCGCCTTTCTCCACCAGCGGAGAATGGATCGCTTCCCCGATTTTGACATACGTTACCACGCTGCCCCCGCGCTGCGACATGCCGTGGACTTCCGAAACCTTTACATCGCGGCCGCTTTTCACGGCCACATCGCCGATCACCTTGCTGGCCAGCAGCGTACCCTGGCCGCCCACGCCGACGATCATAATGCTCGTTGCATTCATTGCTGTTCACCCGCCTTTTCAATCGCGCCGAATTTACATACCGTGGTGCACAGACCGCAGCCGTTGCACAGGCTTGGATCGATGCGCATTACGTTTCCGTCCTTGACGATTGCCGGACAGCCGAGCTTAAGGCACGCGCCGCAGTTTTTGCATTTCCCGGAATCAATCGCAAACGGCGCGCCGTGCTTGACGTACTTCAGCAACGCGCACGGCCTTCTGGCGATGATCACGGACGGCTCGTCGGCGGCCAGTTCTTCCTTGACGATCGTCTCCAGTTCGTCCATGTTAAACGGATCCACGACACGCACCCGCGAGACGCCGACGGCCCTGCACAGGTCTTCCAGTATGACCTGTTTTGTCGGCTCGTTTTTCAAGGTCAGCCCCGTGGTCGGGTTTTGCTGGTGCCCCGTCATGCCGGTGATGGAATTATCCAAAATCATCACGGTGGAATTGCCCTTGTTGTATACGATGTCGACCAGTCCGGTAATTCCCGAATGGATGAACGTGGATTCGCCGATCACCGCGACCGTATGCTTGGAAAACTCCGTTCCGCGCGCCTTTTCCATGCCGTGCGCTCCGCCGATGCTGGCGCCCATGCAGATCACGGCGTCGATCATCGCAAGCGGGGGCAGCGCACCCAGGGTGTAGCAGCCGATATCGCCATAGACGTTGACTTTCAGCTTTTTAAGCACATAAAACACCGCGCGGTGCGGGCATCCCGGACACAATACGGGCGGCCGTCCGGGTAACGTTTCCTCTGCAAACGGTTCCGCATGCGCAGCCACTTCGCCGGTGATCTTTTCCTTTACTATCTGCGCCGTCAGTTCGCCAAGCAGCGGGAACAGCTCCTTGCCGATCACCTCAATCCCCAGGTTTTTGACGTGCTCCTGAATAAACGGATCGAGCTCTTCCACGACGTAGAGTGTTTCCACGCCTTCGGCTATTTCGCGTATAAGCTTGTCGGGCAGCGGGTATACCATCCCGAGTTTTAAAAACGACGCGTTCTGTAAGCCCTCTTTGGCATATTGATAGGCGATGCCGTCGGCAATGACGCCGATGGACCGACCGTTCCACTCGATTTTATTCAGGCCGCTTTCGTCCGAAAACGCGGCGAGCGAAGCCTGTCTTTTTTCCACGACCACATGCCGCTTTTTGGAGTTGGCGGGCATCATGACGTATTTCTGCGGATTCTTTTCATAGGGTTTCACCGGCACGCTTTGCCGTTCGCACAGGGTGACGATGCTTTGGGAATGCGCAATGCGGGTGGAGAGGCGCACAATAACCGGCGTATCGAAGGTTTCGCTGATCTCGAATGCCTTCACCATAAAATCCTTGCATTCCTGACTGTCGGCGGGCTCGAGCATCGGCAGTTTCGACGCGCGGGCATAGTGCCTGGAATCCTGCTCGTTTTGGGAGGAATGCATTCCGGGGTCGTCCGCCACGACGATTACCAAGCCGCCGCTGACACCGGAATAGGATGCGGTAAACATCGGGTCCGCCGCGACGTTCAGGCCGACGTGCTTTTGCGCGCACATCGCTCGCGCACCGGCAATCGACGCGCCGATCGCCACTTCCATGGCGACCTTTTCGTTGGGCGCCCATTCCGAATAGATTTCGTCGTAATGCGCGATAAACTCCGTAATCTCCGTACTGGGCGTGCCGGGATAAGACGATACAACGCTGCAGCCGGCCTCGTATGCGCCCCGGGCGATTGCCTCGTTTCCTAACATAAGCTTCTTCATTGCTTCACTTCCTGTTCCAGTCTTTGCAGTTGCATCCCCAGAGAAAGCAGGGATGTTCTCCTAATAACATGATACATCACATAACAAACTATTTATATGCATTATTGAATATATTAGTCTAATGATATATACTAATTGAAGTTAATTATTTATATCGTCCTTCAATATGAATCGAGGTGCGTTATGGATCAAATCGACACAAAACTGATTGAGCTGCTGCAGGAAAATTCCCGCTGCACGATCAGCGAATTATCCAAAAAACTGGCGCTGAGCAGGCCCAGCATACAGGAACGGATTGCCAAGCTGCTGGAGAAACGCGTCATTGAGGAGTTTACCGCCCGTATCTCCCTGCCGGCGGTCGGGCGCGATATGCTGCTGTTTATTCAGCTGGGTTCCCTGAAGCAACCCGCTGCCGTTGTGGAAGAAATGATTGAAAACGATCCGGATATCCTGGAATGCCACAGGGTCACGGGAGAATCCGACTATATCATCAAGGCGGCGGTCACCAGCGTGGACGGGATGCGCAACCTGGTGGACCGTTTAATGCCCCTGGGCGATGTAAACACCTCCGTATCCATACTGTCTTTGGTGCCTTACCGCCACATCCGCGTAGCGCCTGAAGGCGCGTAATCAAAAACACCGCCGTCTGCAAGGACGGCGGTGTTTTTCATGATGTTATTTTCCATTTTCCGTACTTGACGGGAACAGCTTTAAATGCTCTTCCTTCGCGTCGATCAGGTGGCGCATGGTGATATCGTAAGCCGCCTGCTTGTCGCCGCTGCGCACCGCCTCGTAAATCTTCCTGTGGTCGTTGTAGGCCAGCGTAAAGTGCTCGGGCGATACGGTTACCTCCGTGGCGTTTTTGGCAATCAGGCCGCCGATGGCCAGCACCAGCGAGATCAGCAGCTTGTTATGCGAGCTTTTCGCCAGCGTCAGATGGAAATCGGCATTCAACGCCGTATAGATAGAACGGTTATTAAACGAATCCCGCGATTTTTTCAGAATCTCTTCCAGCTTGGTCAAGTCTGTCCAGGAACGGTTGGACGCGGCAAGGCTGTTGGCGAACGGTTCCACCGCCATGCGGACCTCCAGCACCTCTTCCCAGCTGGAAATCTCCAGTTCGAGCATCAATTGAATCATGCTGATGACGCTGGAGATATTCGTGCCGCGGACAAAAGCGCCGCCTTTGCCGCCGCCTTTGACCGTTAAAAGCCCCATGATTTTCAGCATCTGCAGCGCTTCGCGAACCGTGCTTCTGCCTACGCCAAGCGTTTCAGCCAGCTCCCGTTCCGGCGGCAGCTTATCACCTTCGTTCAGGTTGCCTTTGATGATCTCTTCTTTAATTTTCAGCGCCGTCGCTTCCACAGCCGTAAGGTATTCAAGCTTTTGTAAACTCATCAATTTCCATCCATCCGTATTCTTTTGTTTGCAAGCCCGTTTCGTATTCGCAAACAAGGTTTACTGCAGGAACGCTACCGATATGTTTCGGTAATATTCATTTATTTCCCTTCCAAGTGGTATTTCACAAATGTGTTCAGTGATTTGATCGCCGCGCGGATATCGCTGTATACAGGCAGGCCGCCCCGCTCAAACACCCGGGTCAGCTCCTTGTAGAAATCCCCGCCGTTGATGGAGACGACGATGGGCTTTTGGTATTTTACAGCCATTTGGGAAATGAGGTTTGCCATGCTGTCGGGATCGTGGCAGCTTTTCGGGTCGGATTTTAGGGCGTTGGAATGCGGCACGTTCGCCACAAACACACAATCCACCCCGTCGTCCTGCAGGAGCGCTTCCACAAACCCCGCAAACACCGTATCGTCGGACGAGGGCGTAACGTCCAAAAACGACGTGGACAGGTCGGTCAATCCATGCACGTCCGTTGCCTTGAGCTTTGCGAGTGTTTCCGGGGCAAGCACGGCCTGCGTCAGGCCGCTGAGCTCGTCCGCGCCGACGGTGGATTCAAACCCCGCGTTGAGTACGCCCGCCACGCGGCTGCCATGCACGGCTTTGCCGGAGAACAGGGAGAAAATGCGCAGGTAGTCCTCAAAATCCTCAATCTTCTCCGCCAGCACGACGCCCGCCTGCTTGCAGGCGGCCTTAAACACCTCGTAACTGCCCGACATCGACGCCGTATGGGAAGCAGCCGCTTTGGCGCCGGCTTCCGTTTTGCCGGACTTGTACACGACGATCGGCTTTTGAACATGGCTGGCCAATTCGAAGAAGCTTCTGCCTTCGTTTGGGTCCATGCCTTCGACGTAGATTGCGATCAGACCGATATCCGGCTGCCGGCTGTAATAGGAAAGCAGGTCGGTGATCTTCACGTCGTACTTGTTGCCGAAGCTGACCACCGATTTAAACAGTTTGCTCTCTTTCAGCTTGTCGATTACGGTAATCGCCAGCGCGCCGCTTTGGGTGATGAGGGCTACGTTGCTGTGTTCGGAGCCTAGTATCTGAAGCCTCTCCTTGTCCAGAAAAATGGAGTTGATCCCTTTCCCCTTCGCGTCGGGCGCATGGAACACGCCGACGCAGTTGGGCCCGATAATGCGGGTGCCGGACGGCAGCGCTTCGGCGACCTGCGCTTTGAACGTTTCATAGCTCATATCCGTGGGGATGCCCGAGATGACGATGATGGCTTTGGGAGCGTTCTCCGGCAGCTGTTTTAAAAAGTCAACGAAGAATTTAGCCGGGGCTGCGTACACCGCCAGCTCCGGCGTATGTTCAAGCTCCGCGATGCTTTGGTAAACGGGATATTCTTTCCCGTCAAACGAAATCGTTCCGCCCCGGGCGTTGACCATTACCAGGTCTTCCCGGCCGAGATCATGCATCAGGCGGGCAATTTCCCGGCCCATGCTGTATTTTTCCATGTTGACGGATACGCCGATGACCGCGACGCCGTTTGGATAAAAGAAGCGTTCGAGGTTTTGCGTATTGACGCCGGACTTGCGGGTATCCGCCTCCTGCGACGGGATGAATTTAGCGTATCCGTCCACCGCGACAAACAGGCCGTCTTCCGTGATGACAAACGGGTTGATGTCCATTTCGGTAATCATATAGGGGGGATTGTCCTCCGCAATGGTGGAAAGCGCGTAGGCAAGCTGGCTTAATACGGTGATCGTATGCGCCATTAGCCCCAGATACTCGGCGTGCCCGATGCTTTCAAATTTCCGGCTGACGTTGAGCGAGCGCACAAACGAGAGCGCTTCCTCTTCGCTCATCGGCGGCATGATGAGATTGGCGGGGTCGTAATACCTGGCGAAAAACTCCGCGTCGTCCCCGCCCTTGCTGACCATGAAAATCGGCCCGAACGCCGGATCGTTTTTAATGCCGAACAGCGTTTCATAACCGATACCGTGGGCGAATTCCATGAATTCGATCAGCAAAAACCCTTCAATTTCCGGCTTCCCATCCTCCGGATAATGGGAAAGGACGTCCGCCTGCATGCGGGCGACGGCGCTTTGCACGGCGGGTACCGAAAGGTCCTTGAGCACCTTGACGCCGCCGACCTTCTGCTTGTGCGCGATATCCCTGGAGATCACCTTGAGCACCAGCCTGTCCCCAAAGCCGTTCAGCATATCTCCGTTGACGGCTGCGGCACCGGTAACCACCCGGTATGTCGGCACCGAAAGCCCTGCGCTCTTTAATACCTCGTAGACTTCGTATTCGAAGAGCACGGACCGCCCCCTGGCTTGCGCGCCGGCAAACACGGCGTTAATTTGGTTCATCTGAGTATTTGAAAAAAACACGGCAGTACCTCCCCGTCGGCTTGTTATCGGTTGCGTTTTTGCAGCAGGGTATCCTTGCGCTCCCAATGCGCGCGGTTCATCAACGGATGCCGCAGCCGGATGGCGCCCTCCACCGGACATTCCATCACGCAGCAGCCGCAGTACCAGCATTCATCGGAAAACACGACGATCGGATGCATGCCTTTTTCGGCGCTTGGCACCAGCACATCCACCTGGCATGCTTCCACGCAGCGGTTGCAGGCAATGCATTTACTCTGGTCGTACAGAATCGGGTTTGCCGACGGCATTTCCGTTCTGCCGTTGTATCGTTCATATTCCATCGCTATTCCCCCTGCCGCCGCGCCGTATACTCCGGATTGGCAAGCTCATAATTCTCTTTCAAATCGCCGAAAAAGTCAACCGGCACGGTCTGGGTGACCACGCCGCCGTTTTGCTGGCGGATCAGGATCAGGTTCCTGTCGTTTGCCGCGTCCCTGTCGTCTGCGCCATAGCGCTTGAAGCTGAGCGCGCGCTGGTTCGTTTTACGATTGAGACAGGCCATGAGGATTATCTGCGATACGGTCAGGATATCGAATACCTCCAAAAGCCTTGTCAGCTCGTGTGGGTTGTAGGCAAAGGTCTGCGGTACAATCTCCCGTTCGTATTCGGCGAGGCGCTCCAGCCCGATATGCAGCAGATCGTCGTATTTCATGTCGCCGCAGTAGTTCTGCATCGTTTTAGCGATGCCCATGTTCAGCTCTTTCCAGCCGATGCTTTCGGCGGGATCGTTTTTGAGCGGCGCATAAATTCTTTGCTTTTCCGCCTCTATCTGCAGCGCATCCGCGTCCGCACAGGCCGCGGTTTCGGCATAATCCGCCGCGTGCCGTCCGGCGTAGTGGCCAGTTGCCGCCGCGTGCCCGTAGCAATTGGATGCGTACAGCGCGTCGCCCGCGACGTACAGCCCCTCCAGGTTCGTTTGCAGACGCCAGTCGTTCATAAACCCGCCGGGCAGCCCGAACAGCTGCCGCTCCTGCGGCAGGAAATCGGAGGACGTCCAGCCCGTGCCGTAGCACTGCAGCACGGAGGTTTCCGGGTCAAAGCCCTCCCGCATGTAGTTTTCATACACCGGCACCCTCGTTTTGCCTTCCTCGCCCACCATCATGCCCCAGATGACCTTGCGCTCCATTTCCGGAAGTCCGGACAGGTCGGCGTAAAACGGCAGTTTATATCCTTGGGCCAGCATGTCTCCAAACGGCAGCGTTTCGGGTCCTTCGTAATCATACTTGGGTTCGTCGATCGCGCCGCCTTTGAGGAAGTATTTCTGTCCCTTGGCTGGAACAAACCTGTCCTCCGTGCGCTTGAGAGTATTGCCGTCCCTGTCCGCATACGGAATTTCGCGTCCCTCCGCGTCGATCAGGGAGGCGGCGTACCAGGTGTTGTGGTTGTTGCCCGTGCTGTACGGCGGATAGCTGCGGCCGGCCGCCGAAAACTGCGCGCCTACGGATTTTTCCATCATCGCAAAGGCCGCGCCCGCGCGCCAGCCCATCGCGTGCCCATCGCCGATGCATTGGGTGGGGCGGAATTCGCTTAATCCCGGGTAGGCGGCGGAGAACAGCCATACCCTGGCGGGCCTGGACATACACATAATGGTTGCCTTGCCCTTGAACACATAAAACTTACCGGTCCGGGTGTGCATACCGGCGGCGCCGACGCAGCGGCCGCCCTGCCTGCCGCCCTCCGTGAGCAGCGAGGTGACCATGACGCGGTCAACGACCTTCACACCGAGCTTTTTAAGTTCCCTGTACATCGCGGGCTTGAACGTGGTGCCCCAGACGCGGATGGTATATCGCGTTTGATAATCGTAGGCGAACAAAAGCTTGGTCGCTTCATCGCGGAATGCGGCGCCCTTGAACTCGTCCTCCGTATCCCGTATCTTGCCGCCCATGGCTTCGATGTCCAAAAGCCTGTCATAGCCCTCGCGGCATTCGATATAATGCGAAATCCCGTTGTTGAAGCCGTCGTTATCGTCAAGCATAGCTTGGGTCAACTCTTCGGGCGTAATGCCGGAACAGGGGTTGGTCGTCGCCGATTCCCAGTGGTCGCAGCCGGATCCGCCCGCGCCGCTGCGCTTGGTCGCGCCTTTTTCCACCAGGATCACGCTCCTGCCCTTCTTCGCCGCGGCAATCGCCGCCATGCAGCCGGCCACCCCGCCGCCCAGGACAAGGACGTCGGTTTCCAACGTTTCCGTTTGGTTATATTCCAATTCGTAAGGCCATTTCATGGTATTCATATTCATTCCTTTATTGATAAAACTTTCGGTATTTCACTAAGGATGTTTTTTCCCATCCCTCGATTGTTTTATTGCGCCGCCCCTCGGTGCGCCGAATCCTCTGCGCGTTTGCCGCTACGTTAGCAGCCATATGAGCAGCGATCCAGCCGCCAGGCCGACCAGAGCCATTCCCGCAAAAATGAGCGCGATATGCTTTATATTTTTCCACTCTTCCGCATTGCGCGTGCGCCGGTTACGCCCGCTTTTCCAGAAATAGCGGTCAAATTTCATAATGTGTCACCGTACAACGTGCAGGCTACGAAATGCCCCGGCGATACCTCCCGGAGTGGAACATCTATGCCCAAGCATGCTTCGCTCGCCTGCGGGCAGCGCGCGGCGAAACGGCATCCCGCTTTGGGGTTAATGGGGCTGGTAACCTCGCCGCTGATTACATCCATATACTTATGCCGCATACCCGCCTTGGGAACGGGGATCGCCGAAAGCAGCGCCTTGGTATAGGGGTGCATCGGTTCTGTGAACAAGCGCTTGCTTTCGCAGCGCTCCACGCACTGGCCCAGGTACATAACCACGATTTCGTCCGAGATATGGCGGACGACCGACAGATCGTGCGTGATGAACATATACGCCATGTTCGTACTGTCCTGCAGATCCATCAACAGGTTTAGAATCTGTGCCTGAATGGAAACGTCCAGCGCCGACACGGGCTCGTCGCAGACGATGAAACGCGGATTGAGCGAGAGTGCGCGGGCCACACCGATGCGCTGGCGGCGGCCGCCGTCCAGCTCGTGCGGGTAGGCGCTGGAAAGCCTTCTGGCTAGGCCTACGGTATCCATCAGCTTTGCGACCTGCTGGAACACCTCGCGGCGAGAGGAACCCACCCGGTTCACCAGCATCGGCTCGGCAATCAGCTCCTGTACGCTCATGCGAGGGTTGAGGCTTGCGTACGGATCCTGAAAAATCATCTGCATCTGTTTGCGAATGGCGTTGGCTTCACGCTTGTTCGCCAGGGTGATATCCTTCCCCCGATACAGGATTTGCCCGTCCGTCGGCTGTTCCAAACGGATAACGGTTCGGCCCAGGGTCGATTTTCCGCAGCCGGATTCTCCCACCACGCCGAGGGTTTTCCCCTCCTCAATCGTCAGGGAAATATCGTCCACCGCATGCAGCCAGCCTTTTCTTTGTTTGAAATACTTTTTCAGGTGTTTCAGTTCAAGCAGCGCGCTTATACGGCATCCCTCCCCTCATTGGTAAACAGATGGCACAGGATACTGTGGCTGTTTTTAACATACGCCGCCGGCTGTTCGCGCTTGCAGATTTCCATGCATTGCGGGCATCGGGGCGAGAACTTGCAGCCTTTGGGCAAATCCACCGGATCGGGCATGAGGCCGTCGATCGGGTAGAGGCGATCCTTATCGCCTTCCAGGTCGGGGATGGCGCCGAAAAGGCCGACCGTATACGGGTGATGGCCGGTATCGGCGAAAATATCCTCCAGCGTCCCGTATTCAATGATTTCCCCAGCGTACATAACCGCTACGTTATCGCAGGTTTCCGCTACGATGCCCAGATCATGCGTGATCATGATCATGGCCGTGCCCAGCTGGTCCTGCAGCTTTTTGATCATGGATAACACCTGCGCCTGAATGGTCACATCCAGCGCAGTGGTCGGCTCGTCGGCAATCAACAGCTGCGGGTTGCACGCCAGCGCGATGGCGATGACCACGCGCTGTTTCATGCCGCCGGAAAACTGGTGCGGGTATTCGTTCTTGCGCGAAGGCTCGATGCCCACCATCGTAAGCATTTGGTCCACGTCCTGGTTGATTTGGGCGTGGGTGCGGTTTTCGTCGTTATGCAAGAGCAGGGCTTCGGCAATCTGGTCGCCGATGCGGATCACGGGGTTCAGGGAGGTCATAGGGTCCTGAAAGATCATGGAAATCTTACTGCCGCGCAGCTTGTGTAATTCGCTGTCCGACATCTTCAAAATATTCTTCCCGCGAAAAAGAATTTCTCCGGAGGTATAGCGCGCGGTGCGGTCCGGCAGCAGGCGCAGGATGGACAGCGCCGTGGTGGTTTTTCCCGCGCCGGTTTCGCCGACCAGCCCGAGCGTTTTCCCCTCCTGAAGCGATAGCGAAATGCCGTTGACGGCATGCACCGTTTCCAGATCGGTTTTATAGATAATGCCGAGGTTTTTGATATCCAGTAAATTGTCGCCCATGCTTCATCCTCCGCGTCTCGGTTCTGTGGGAAACGTAGCCGCCCCTAGTTTTTCAGCCGCGGGTCCAGCGCGTCGCGCAGACCGTCGCCGACCAGGTTGAAGCTTAACGCGGTCAGCAATATCGCGGTGCCTGGGAAATACAGCAGATAGGGCGCCACAAACAGGTACTGCCTGGCGTCCGACAGCAGCGCGCCCCATTCCGGCGCCGGCGGCTGTACGCCCATGCCGATGAAGGAAAGCCCCGCCGCGGAAAGAATCATGCCCGCGATCCCCATGGTGGTGTTGACGATGATCGGACCCATGGCGTTTGGCAGGACGTATTTGATAATCATCCGCATGTTGCCTGTGCCGTAGGAACGGGCGGCGTCGATATAATCGTTGTCCACCACCGTCAGCACCACCGACCGGATCAGCCGGACGGTACCCGGCAGGCAAGAGATGGTGATGGCGATCAGCAAGTTGCGCAGGTTGGCGCCCAGCGCGGCAACCACCGCGAGCGCCAGCAGCACCGGCGGCACGGACATGAACACATCCATCAGGCGCATGACGATATTGTCAAACTTCCCGCCGAAAAACCCGCACGCCGCGCCGAGAATACCGCCGATTACCAACGCCAGCAGACTGGTGGAAATGCCGATAAGCAGCGAATACCGCGAACCGTGCACGATTCTGGCAAACATGTCCCTCCCCAGTTGGTCGGTTCCGAACAGGTGCGAAAGCGATGGCGCTTTCAGTTTATCGGCGCCGGACAGCTGGATCGTTTTGCTGTAAGGCACGATCACATCCGCAAAGATGGCGACCAGAAGGATAACCGTCAGCAGCACCAGCCCCAGCATCGCTGTTTTGTTCTTTTTAAACCGCCGCCAAACCTCTTTGAACAAACTGTCCTTTTTGGCCCTGCTGTTCCGTTTGGAAACGGCGCTTGCGTTACGTTTCATACACGTTCCTCTTACTTTGCGTACTTCGCTTTGATCCGCGGGTCGATAAAGGCATACAGCAAATCCACAATCAGCATAATCAGGCAAAACAGCACGCTGAGCAGGATGGTTGCAGCCAGAACGGCAGGCAAATCCTTTTGCCGGATGGCCGTGACGATATAGGTACCGATCCCCGGCATTGCAAAGACCGATTCAATGATGATCGCGCCGCCGAGACTTGCGCCAAACGACATGCCCAGCGTCGTAATCACAGGAAGAAGCGCGTTTTTCAGCGCGTGTTTCCATATGATGGTGCGCTCGGAAGCGCCTTTGGCGCGCGCGGTATTGATATAATCCTGCCGGACGGTTTCCAGCATTGTCGAACGTGTCAGGCGCATCAAATTGGCGGCCCCGCCTACGGAAAGGGTGACGGACGGCAGGATAAACGCCTGCCATGTGTCAATGCCGTTGGACGGGAGCCATCCCAGCTGCAGGGAAAATAGCATCATCAGCATGAACCCGAACCAAAATCCGGGGATTGCAGCAAAAAACATCGCCATCACCGTAAAGGCGTTATCGATGACGGAATATTGCTTAACCGCGGATAAAATACCAAGCGATATCCCGAAAACGGAGCTCAGGGCGATGGCGATCAGCGCCAGATAGAGGGTTGTGGGGAAGCGCTGCAGGATTTCGTTGAACACCGGCGTCCGCGTTCGGTACGAATCGCCGAAATCGAAATGCAGAACAACATTCCCCAGATAATTGACAAACTGCACTAAAAAGGGCTGGTCATACCCCAGCTCGTGGTTGAGCGCGTCGATATCTTCTTTATCGGCGGTCATGCCAAGCATCAGCGTTCCGGGGTCTCCCGGTGTAAGCGCCATAATCGCATATACCAGAAAAATTGCCCCAATCAAAACCGGGATTGTCAGCAATAGCCGTTTGACCACATATCTATGCATTTTGCGAGGACCGCCCTCTCCAATATTTGTATAAAAGGTCTGACCATCAGAGAATTCTGCTACCATAGGATGGTCTGACCATTGAAATTAAGTGTACTATAGCCTTTTCGCTGTGTCAATATGTGATCGATAACAAAAATTGCTTATTGCAAAATCAAAATTTATTTGATATCATGGTATCCATGAAGAATTTATACATTCAATATGCATAAATTGTCATCGGATCAGCGGTCTTACGAAACAATGGCCCAGACGCCCTTCCACTCAAACAACGCAATGATGCAACGGTTGTTTGCCATATGCTCAATACCGGAAAAATCCGGACGATACTACGCAAGGAAAAGGTGAAATGGAATGGAATTACTCAAAAATCTGACGCAGGCATGGGGCGTCGCCGGCCGTGAAAAAGCGGTGCGGGCCCTGATACAGAGCGAAATCAAACCCTACGCCGACGAACTGCACACCGACGCGCTCGGCAATTTAATCGCTCTGAAACGGGGCAGCGGCGGCGGCAAGAAAATCATGCTGTCGGCGCATATGGACGAAATCGGACTGCAAGTTACCAAAATTGAAGGCGACGGCCGCATCCGCGTCTGCAAAATCGGCTGGGTTTGGGCCGGTTCTTTGTATAACGATAAGGTGATGTTTCAGAACGGAACCATTGGCGTCGTCGGGTGCGCCGGGCCCATTGAAGAAGCGAAAAACGATACCGGCAAACTCTATATCGATATCGGCTGCACAACGAAGGAAGAAACGCTCAAGCATGTGAACATAGGCGATTACTGCGGCTTTATCGGGCAGTACCACGCGCTGCAAAACGATTGTGTTTCCGCCAAATCGATAGACGACCGCGTCGGCTGTTACCTGCTGGCGGAAGCGCTGAAGAAAAACGACGGCAAGCGGAAAAACGACGTATATTACGTGTTTTCCGTCCAGGAAGAGATCGGCTGCCGCGGCGCCAAGGTTGCCGCGGAGAGAATACAGCCGGATATCGGCATTTCGGTGGACGTTTCGCCCGACCACCTCTACCCCAGCGATCTAGAAGGAAGCAACGCCGTAGGCGCGGGCGTTGGGATCAAGCTGGGCGACCCCTCCGCGATGCTGGACGAAATGCTCGTTGAGCGGATGATTGCCTGCTGCAGGGATAACGACATCGCGTTTCAACGCGACGTGATGGACCGAGGCGGCACGGACGCCTCCAGTATCAACACAGCCGGCCACGGCGTGCGGGTAGCGGGGATTTCCGTTATCACGCGCTACCCGCACAGCCAAAGCGCGCTTGTTTCCAAAAAGGATATACAATCGGCCCTGCGCCTGATTGATATATACACCGCCCTTGAATTTACATTTGAGGAGTCGACCAATTAGGAGGAATGGAATCGTATGAAAAGGAAAATGATCGCACTGTTACTGATGACCATGTTGCTGACCGGCTCCGTATTCGGCATGTCCAGCGCTCTCGCAGACAATAGCGGACGGACGGACATCGTGATTGCACTGAGCGTCGACCCCGCCCTGCTCCATCCCGCGGATTTTACATCAAGCGACGAGATGGACGTTCTCAACCAGCTTTACGATACGCTGTATCTGGTAAGCTTTGAAGGGAAAGAGCCGCAACCCCGCCTTGCCACCTCGTACGAGATCAGCGAGGACGGACTGCAGTATACCTTCCACCTTCGCAAGGACGCAACTTTCCACGACGGCACGCCGATTAAAGCCAGCGACGTGGTGTTCAGCGCCAATCTGTATAAAGATTCGGTCGCCCAGAATTCCAAGGTCACCGGCATGGCCAGCGTGGAAGCCATCGACGAATACACCGTCGTGTTCACTACAGAAATGGTTTACTCGCCTTTCCTGGAAAGCATTATGGATATGTACGTTGCCAGCGAGGCATACTACAATGAAGTCGGCCCCGAAGAGTTTGCCGCTTCTCCGATGGGCAGCGGCCCCTACAAGTTCGTCAAGCACGATATCGGCACAAAGGTTGTACTGGAAGCGTACGACGGCTATTACATGGGCGAAGCCGCTATCAAGGGCATCACCTTTAAGGTGCTCGCCGACAACACGACCGTGTCCGTGGCCCTGCAGACCGGTGAGGTGGATTTCGCTTCAATCGACGGTTCCAACTATTTCAATCTTGACGGCAAAGAGGGCGTTACCATCACGGAATACGAAATGAGCCGCTTCGGCTTCATCTCCATGAATTTCCAGATGGCCCCCTACGACAACATCAAATTCCGCCAGGCTGTATCCTACGCCATCAACCGGCAGGAAGTGATCGATCTGGCGTTGGACGGCTTTGGCACCGTGAACTCCAATATTTTAACACCCACCCGCTTTGGCTATTCCGAGGACCAGATCCAATACGAATACAATCCCGAAAAAGCCAAGGAATTGCTGGCCGAGTGCGGCATTACAACCCCGTACGATCTTGGAACGATGTATGTGATGGAATCGTACTCCACCCTTGCGCAGGTCATTCAAAGCCATCTTGCGGCTGTGGGCCTCAATGTCAACATCGAGCGCTTAGAAGCCAATGCCTACTACGGCAAGCTGTTCAACGGCGAATGCGGCATCACGGTGCTCGCGATGACCTTGGAGGGTAACACACAGATGCTGGAAATGGCCTTCCTGCCCGAGAATATCGGACGTGCGAACAACGTGCGCTACAGCGACGATGAAATCACCCAGTGGTTTGCGGACGCCGTAACGGCGATCGACGAAAACGCGCGCTTTGATATCTATAACAAGATCTTCTCCAAGGTGCAGGAGCAGGCGGTTTACGTCGTGCTGTACAACACCGTCGGTCTCTATGCGCACAGCTCCGATCTCAAAGGTATGGAGTTTGAGCTGGAAGGCCGCTACTACGTATACAACTTCTCCTGGTAGATGTGCGCGTTATGATGAAAACGCTGCTCAGGCGCGCCAGCCTGCTCTCCATGAAAAGCGGGCAGTACGCGCCGGAAACCGACATCCTGATTGAAAACGGAAAAATCGCCGCGACCGGGAAGCTCCCGGTCGCGGCCGGCTGCCGCGTTGTGGACTGTGAAAACAAAGTGGTGATGCCCTCCTTGTTTGACGCGCACGTCCACATGGTGCGCGAGGAGATGATGCTGCAGTGCATTGCCTGCGGCATCACCAGCGTGCGGCACCTGAGCGGAGGAATGCGGCAGCGCGAGTACGACCGCGACATCCGCGCGGGAAAACGCATCGGCCCCTATATCTATTCCTCCGGCCCGATTATCGATTCGGTCACCGCGCCGAAAATCAGTCCTTCGCACGTGTATGTGCACAACCCGGACGAGGCGGAGCGCGCCGTACGCGATACCGTGAAGGACGGGTACCGCTGGGTAAAAACCTATCCCTCTCTGTCGCCCGAAGAGCTGAAGCGCGTGATGGATACCGCCAACGAGCTCAACATCAAAGTATGCGGGCATATGAGTTACCATGTGGACGGCAAAACGCTGACGGATTGGGGCTACGCGTGCTGCGAGCACTCCAGCAGTCTGCCGAAGGCAGATGACGGAATCGACTATATGGCCGACCACGGCATGTGGTTTTGCCCTACGCAGGTCGTATGCGAAACCCTGCCCGATTATGTATGGAATGGCAAGAAATTCGAGGATCTGCCTGATTACCGCTATGTTCCCAAAAGCACGCGGGAGCTTTGGGAAGAGAAAAACGCGGAGATCATTGAAGGGTACCGGAAAATCGGCCTGAAACCCGACATCCAGGTGATCATCAACCGCGGCAAACGCTTCATGGAACGCTCCAAACGCTATATGGCGGGCAGCGACGCGATCTATCCCGGCATCATCGGCGGATTCGCGCTGCACGACGAGCTGTACAAGCTGGTTACGCTCTACGGCCTTGCGCCTATCGACGCGCTGCGGGCGGCGACGCTGTACCCAGCGGACTATATGGAGCTGAACGGCAAAGGTGAAATCGCTCCGGGCATGGACGCCGATATCCTGATCCTTGAGGAGGACCCCCTGGCCGACATCCGCAACACGCGCAAAATCTTCGCGGTCATGCAAGGCGGTACTTTGTACGACAGGGCGCAATTGGACGCCATGCTCGCAGACATCACAAATCCCGACAAAGAGTTTGAAGTGCTGTCCCCCTTGTTTTAGTCCTTTCCGCCTGCCGCGCAATTGCCGCAGGAACGGCAGCGGCTTGGGCACACCGATGCAAATACCGCCTTCAAACAGGGCGGCAGCAGACCTGATTTTTCGGGAATCGCCTGCAAACTTTAAAATTGCAACAAAAACAAAACACCGTTTACGGTGTTTTGTTGCATTTGGCGGAAACGATTGTGGCCGAGGTGACCGGATTGCATAGGAATCCTAAATACATCAGCGTTTTCACAGTTCTGTCAGATACATCCGGCATCGCCTGTCGTTTGAAATTTATATACCCTTATCCCAACGCACATGAAGGAAAGCATAAAGGCGGGCGGCGCCAAAAATCCATAAACAGGTCAGGCATGCTTCCGGTTGAAAATACGGACGCCAAAAGGCCGAACGACCGGGTGGTCATCGTCCAGCGCCCATCCCGGCGGCAGTATGAAGGGCTGTTCTTGATCCGTCGCATTCAGCACAAACAGATAATCCTGTCCGCGTCCCCTGCGCAAGCGGATTTCCACATCCCGGCCGGATTGCCCATACGCCGTAAGACCGCAATGTGCCGCCGCTTCCGCCGTAATTGCTTCACGGTCTTTCTCACACAGCTCCGTACCTATATACCAGACACGGCCTTTGCCATACCGGTTGACCAGCACGGCGGGTTCGCGTTCATCTGCCGTCAATCCGGCTTTCGCTAAGATTTGCGCCGTTGTAGGGTGCAGTATATCCTGCCAAACCACCGCCTCTGCCGTATGCCCGTCGTGCCAGGCAAGCGTAAGTTTTTCTCCGCGGTAAAGGCAGGAATATTCATCAATCTCCGCCCCGATCACATCTGTGAATTGATGGGGTATCTGCCCCTGCATAAAGCAGGTGCTGTTCTGGTTTTTCACCAGGCTGCGGTACGTAAGTATCAGCGATCCGCCTTGCTTGACATAGGATTTCAAGCGTTCGCACAAAGCATCGTCGCACAAGTACAGATACGGTACGATCAGCAGACGATAAGCGGACCAATCCGCCTGTACGCCGGTAAAATCAACGGGGATGTTTTGCTGGTACAAGCCTTCGTACCAGCGGCACGCCATGCGCCGATAGTCAAAATCGCGATGATTGGGCTGAATTTGAAACGCCCACCAAGCGTTATAGTCAAATACGACTGCAGCCTCCGCCGCAGTATATACGCCGGCGATATCCTCCAATACCGGGGCCAGCTTGATAACGGTCTCCCGCAGTTCCCGGAAGCGCCGGTTCGGCAGCCCGTTATGCGGCAGAATACCGTGCCAGTATTGTTCCGGCCCAAAACAGCAGGTTCGCCAGCGGAACCACACGATGCTATCCGCGCCATGCGCCACCGCATTGGCCGCCCACAGCATCAGTTCTCCGGGACGCGGCGCTTCGCCCAGCATATCTGTGCCGGAGCCGCCGCTTTGCAGCTCCATCATCCAAAAATTCTGCTGTTTCGTACCGCGAATGAAATCCAGAGCCGCGGGCTGTTCCGCCCAGCGCGTATCATCCGGCTGAAAAAAGCCGGTCGGATATTGGTCGTTTGATACCACGTCCAGAGAACGCGCCAAATCATATTCATCCGCTTTTGGCGCAAATCCCATAAAATTATGCGTGATGATATGTCCGGGGCAAAAACTGCGCAGAATAGTAATCTGTTCCTGCTGAAAATCCACAACCAAATCCGAGCAGAAGCGTTTCCAGTCCAGCAGCAGGGATGGGTTGTGGACATTCGGCGTGATGGAAGGGGCGGATATTTCCTGAAACGTCCGGTATGTCTGGCTCCAGAATACAGTCCCCCATGCCGCATTCAGATCAGCGATCGTTTGATATTTCTTCTCCAGCCAGGTTTGAAACGCTGCCGTACAGGACGAACAAAAGCAGAGGTCGTCATGGCTGTTCCCCAATTCGTTATCCACCTGCCAGCCGATCACCGCAGGATTATGCGCATAATGCTTCGCCATGGCGGTAACGATGCGCCGCACCTCCTGCCGGTATCCGGCGTTGCTTTGACAATCATGATGCCGCCCCCCGAAGCCGCGCCGAACCCCATAAGAATCCACCGGCAGATACTCCGGTCGCTCGCGGATCATCCACGCGGGCGGCGCCGCCGTCGGTGTGCCGAGGATCGTACGGATGCCATAGCGCTCCAGCAAAGCGATTGCGTCGTCCATCCACGTGAAGTCAAACGTTCCAAGCTCGGGTTCAAACTTTGCCCATGCAAATTCCCCCATACGTACGACCGTGATCCCTAATTCCCGCATCAGCACAGCGTCTTCTTCCCATCGTTCGCGCGGCCAGTGCTCGGGATAATAATCTACGCCAAAGAATGGTTTCATGACTGCTCTTCCTCCGTAAACGACTGGTTGGAAGCAACCGTAATGGTGCGGTATTCATTCCATACCTCCGTTTTATCACCCGGACGATGCTCTCGGCAGGCGCAATAAAAGTGGTACAATCGTCCGTCTTGCCAAAACAGCGCGGGTTTGTGCGCGTGAATGGAATCCAGGCTGCCGGGAGCGCCGTTTGCCAGCAGCGGATCTTCCCGCTTGCGCCAGTGCAGCAGATCCTCGCTGCAAGCAATGCCATCCTGCGCATGGTTGCCGTCAAACCCATAGTAAAACATAAGCCAATCGGCACCGTCGTGCACTACATAAGGGTCGGACGCAAACCGGCTGTCCCAGCGGCCGGGACTTACAGGCAGCAGCGGATTTAATTTGCTGCGCGTCCAATGCACCATATCCGCAGAGGTGCATAATCCGGTTTGCTCCACCCACAGATCGCCGTCTGTTTTTGCATTGTAGAACAGGTAAAACGTCCCCTTAATTTCCAACAGCCCCGCTTTATACAGCCCGCCGTGTTCCCATGCTTCTCCGTCGCGCCAGGAAAGGACCGGGTTTTCCAGCCGTACCCAATGGCGCAGATCATCTTCCGCACACCATGCAAGGCCGATTTCCGCCGGTCCTTCTTCGTATCCGTCGCCGGGATAGGCATGGTATACCATCCAGTACCGGCCTTGGTATTTTTTCAGCCGCGCCGGCGTGCGCAAGGCGTCGCTTTCCTTTAAAAGCCATGTTCCGCATAGGTTGGAAGCGTCCCATCGCTGCAAAGATTCGCGGGAAAGCATCATATGCGAAAACTCCCAGTGCAGCAGATCATCGCTTACAGCCAGTGCAGTCTGGTAGCCTTTTCCGTCAAACCCTGTGTACATCATATAATAGCGTCCCTGATGCATAAAGACGAACGGAACGTCGACCGAGCGGGAATCAAACGCACCGGAAATACCGGAACCCTCCAGCGCCGGTCTCCCATATCGGTAAGGCGTGGCGTACCGGTCAAGATCAGCGATTTGCATTATGCTTGTTCCTCCCCATACTGCGGTATGTTTACCTTTTCACCGTATCTCATTGCCGATTCATGGGCACAGATACCAGGCGCCGTCCACTGTGCGGCACGGTATACGTCAATCCAGGGTTCGCGGTTGTCGCATGCGGCATTGACGAATTCATCCACCAAAAACGGATGCGATCCGCCATGCCCGCCGCCTGCCTCAAAGGATTTTTGGGGATTTGTTTCGTCGAAGAATTTATTCTTTACGGTAAAACGACGGATTGCGGCAGGCAGGCCTTCCGCATAATCAGGCATTGATTTGCGTTCCCATATCACCTTGCGCCCGCGCCATAATACGCCGTCCTCATCGTAATTCTTGCCGCCCATACTCACCAGCAGCGGCTGCTCCTCTTCTTCCACCTGCTGCCACTGAAAGCTCATGGTTTCGCCGTATACATTAAATGATTCGGAGTACAGCACTGCCGTTTGGAACAGCGAACGCGTCACCTCGGCACTCAGCGAATCGCCAAGGTCAAACAGGGCGGTTTCAACAGGATACGGGTTATGGTAGTTATACACCAATTCATCCCGTATGACCCCGGAACCCAGGCAACGCACCGACTGCGCCTGCCGGCCCGTAAGCGCAAGCAATGGCGAAACGGCATGCGTGCTGTAATACATAGGCGGTAACCCCAGCCAGTACTGCGGCCAGAATTCCATATCCTGATAATGTGCCCCCCGCAAAAACTGGATGCGCCCAAACGCTCCGCGCTCCTGCATACCGCGCGCATACCAGAAATGCCTGGTATAAACGGACGTTTCCATCATCATATACTGTTTGCCCGTACGCCGTACCGTGTCGATGATGGTTTGAATATCGTCAAGCGTGGTTGCCATGGGAACGGTGCATGCGCAGTGCTTCCCGCTTTCCAGCACTTGCACCGTCTGTTTCGCGTGCTGGGGAATTGGCGTAATCAGGTGTACGGCATCGATCGACGGATCCGCCAGCACGGCGTCCAGCGATGAACGACGATCGGAAATATCAAACGTATCCCCAACCTCCCGAAGCGTTTTAGCGTCGGAATCACAAATAACCACATGCTGTACACGCGGATGCAGTTTATAAATCGGTACAAATGCCCCGCCAAAGCTCAATCCCACCAGCGCAACTGTCAATTTCCCGTTCTCTGTCATAGACGGCACTCCCTCAATGTATAAAAACGCAGGCGGGAGACGGAATCTCCCACCTGCTCCTTGGTGTAACCGGTTTATTGAAGACCGTTGAGATACACAACAAACTGTGCTTTTACTTCATCCATCACGGTTTCAAGACCCGCCAGCTCGCACTTTTGGTTGAATTCGGCAAGCGTCGCTTCCACATCATCCACCAGGCCCAGCTCCAGCATAGGCACATACTGGCTGCACACTTCGCTGATCGCGGCCAATTCCGACTTCACCGAAGTTTCATCAAAGATGAACCCGCTGGAAACCTCGGTTACCGCATCGCTGAAAAGCTCCTGCCGGATCTGGCTGAGTGTCGCGCCCGCTTCACCCTGAATCCGCTCCAGGTTGTCGTTTTTCAATCCCCAGGAAATCGGGGCGTTACCCACGATGTAATTGCTCTGCATTTCACCGAGGATATAGGTTGTATCGCTGGTGGCGATATAGTGCTCGCCTTCCACGCCGTAGCGGGCCAGGTCGTAGAGCTCTTTATCGTTCTTCAGCAAATCAAGCGCCATCATCGCACGTTCCAGTTTCTTGGATGTGTTGGGGAAGGCAAATCCATCGCCGGTATACATACCTTTCGCATGCACAACGCCGGGGGTAACGTTTACCAGTTCCGCTTCCCATTCCGGGTGGTTGAGGTCCACTGCGTTTTTCACAGATTCACAGGTATCCACATTCCAGAACAGGGAAGCCGAGGTGCCGTTTTCAAACGCATCGCGGGGAGAAATGGTATTGGATACGGCATTTTTGGACCAGAAGCCCATATCTGCCCATTCCTTCATCAGCGTGGCATACTCAAGATATTCGTCCGTGCCCAGCTGCCATACGATATCGTCGGCCGTGGGGGTTTCGCCCTCAACGTAGAAGTAGCCGAAGTATTTGTCCAGACCGTTGAACGGCAGCAGGCTGTAACGGCTCTGGAACAGGTTGATGGAAAGGTCAACGCCGTTGCCGCTGGCGGCATAAGGATAAATGCCTTCTTCGTTTTCCGCAATGGCTTTGAAATATGCTTCCAGCGTTTCTACGCTGTTCACTTCATCAATACCGTATTTTTCGCGCAGGTCACCGCGGATCAGCACGGGAACCGCATTGTTGATATACGCATTGTTGCGGGGCACCATGTAGCACACGCCGTTGATCTTTGCCTGTTCAAAGGCCATAGCGTCTTCGGCTTCATAGGTCTGCGGCATGTATTGCTGCAGGTTTTCCGTGGTGATTTCATAAAACGCGCCTTTGGTTGCTTCCTGATTATAGAAAGCCCAGGTCGACGTATATAAAATGTCGATGTCGGTACCGCTGGCAAGAAGCAGAGAGTATTTCTGCGCATAATCGCTCAGCGGGATGTAATAGATCTCCAGGCTGGTGTTGAGCTTCTGTTCCATCAGATCGTTAATCTTCGCGGAAACAATCTCGCTGTCCACCGGCTCATCACCGATAACATACATCACCAGTGTTTCATGGGTGGAAACATCGTTTCCGTTGTACGTGGTTGCATTTTCCGCTGCGGCAAAAGAGAAACCGCCCATCAGCAAGGTCAACGCAAGCATAAATCCGAGTACCTTTTTCATTTGGAATCCTCCTTAAATAATGATATGATTTACGCCCTTGACGGACGTATGATCCAAGATCAGCCCTTGACGGACCCTATCGTCAGCCCTTTAACAAAAAACTTCTGCACGAAAGGATACAGGAATATAATCGGTCCCACGACAACAATTGTCAAAGCCATTTTCGTCGATTCCACCGGAATGCTAGTCGCGGCGACGGAGGTCTGGCTGGCTATTTCCCGCATTGCCTGAATGGAGCCGATCATCTGATAGAGCAGATACTGCAAAGAAAACAAGTTCTTTTTATCCTCAAACAGCATGCACATATACCAGTCGTTCCAGTAGGTAAGCGCGGTGAATAATGCGATGGTAGCGACCACAGGTTTAGCCAGCGGGAGTATGAGCCGCAGAAATATCCGGAAATCGCCGGCGCCGTCAATCTTCGCCGATTCGGTGATTTCAAAGGGAACGCCGTTCATAAACCCTTTGACCAGCAGAATGTTCCAGACAGAGACCAGCGTCGGGATAATCATAGCCCAAATCGTGTTCTTCAGTCCCAGCACCTGCACACACAGAATGTACCAGGGAACCAGCCCGCCGGAAAAAAGCGTGGTAAAAAAGAAGTAAAACGAGAATATATTGCGCCATTTGAAATCCTTGCGGGAAAGCACATATCCCGTCATGGCATTGATAAACACGCTGAGCGCTGTGCCAACCGCCGTAACAAACAGGGTGACGCCATAGGCATGGATAATCCGCGAAGGGTTCTGGAAAATAATCGAATACGCCTGCGTGGAAAACTGGCGGGGCCAAAGGTTATACCCGTAACGCACGATGGAGCTTTCATCCGTCAGGGAAGAGCCGATAATGAGCAAAAACGGAATCAGGCAGAGCAGCGCGAACAAATTAATCAGCGGGTATCCGATACTCTTGAAAACAACGACGTCACTTGTGGTTTTTCTTTTCATACGATATTGCATGCATTCACCACTTTCTAAAACAACGCGTAGTCATTGTTTACACGCCGCACAATGCCATTGACAATCATAATGGTCACAAAGCACAACACGGACTGATACAGGCCGGAAGCCGCCGCCATACCCACGTCGGAAGACTGCATCAACGAGCGAAACACGAAGGTATCGATCACGTCCGTCGTCTCATACAGCGCTCCGTTTTTTCCGATCAGCTGGTAAAACAGGTCGAAATTACCGCGGAAAATACGGCTGACATCCAAAAGCACCAACGTAATCAGTGTCGGCAGAATGGATGGAAGCATCACGTGGCGGATCCGCTGGAAGATGTTGGCGCCGTCGATATTGGCCGCTTCATTCAAGCTGGCATCCACGCCTGTAACCGCCGCCAGGTATACCACCATAGCATAGCCGACGCCCTTCCACGCGTTGAACATTACAATCAAGCCCCACCACGCGTTTTTGTCCCCGTATACGTTCCAGGCTTCGCCGCCGAATGCCCGGATGAGATTATTGAGCGCGCCGTTTTCGTAATTGAGAATGTTGTAGGCAATGGAACCCACGATAACCCAGCTGACAAAGTAAGGCAGGAAAATCATCGATTGCGTGATTTTTTTGAACAAACGGTTACTCGCTTCGTTGAGAATAACGGCAAACCCCACGGCAAATACCGTATTGACGATAATAAACATCGCGTTATACACAAATGTATTCCGCGTTACGGTACCGGCCTTTCCCGACAGAAAGAAGAAACGGAAATTATCAAATATTCCATTTGTCCACGGGCTTCCCCATATTCCATCCACATACCGGTACTGCTTAAACGCCAGCACGATGCCCCCGATGGGAAGATATGCAAAGATGAAAATCAACACAACTGCCGGCAGCAGCATGAGCAATAGCGAACGACTTTTACGCAGTTCCCGAAGGAATCCGTTGGTATTCGCCTTCGGTTTCTGCCGTATCGTCATTGGATCACTCCTTTTGGTTTTGATTGCTTTTGACGCGATCATCTTAACAAATGTACAATATGGCTGTAAATCGTAAATATTGTTTCATCATCGTCAATTCTTTTGATTTGTTTTATCATAGGAAGGAGCTTTCCGCATGAATCTTTAATTAGGATGGGTAAGGAGGGGAGCACATCCATGAAGCTTTTGATTGTTGAGGATGAGTCCCTGACCAGGGATGGATTATGCAAGGCAATTCCCTATGCGTCTCTTGGCATTGATGAAATACTGCTGGCTGAAGACGGCAAGCAGGGGTTGGCTGTCGCGCTGCGCGAACGGCCGGATATCCTGCTGACCGATGTACGCATGCCCCAAATACGCGGCGACCGCATGGCCAGCGATATCCGCAAAGAAATTCCCGATATCAGCATTATCTTTATCAGCGGTTTTTCGGATAAAGAATATTTAAAGTCGGCTGTCAAAGTCGGCGCTATCGATTACGTGGAAAAACCAATTGATCCGCAGGAATTAAGCGCTGTGCTGCGCCAGGCGGTCGACTACCAGCGGCAGCGCGCCAGAGAACTTGCCGACAACTCCGAAACCCAAAGAAAACTCACCCTTTCCCTGCCTGCCCTTCGCAGGCAGCTGGCGATACGCTTGATACATCAGGAAGCGCAGCCGGCCTTGCAGGAAGCCATCCGCATCGCCGCCCCCGGCTGGGACGGCGCAGGGTATTGGCGCACCTTTTTACTCGTTTTGATTGCTGAGGCCGATACCGGCAGCCAGGCAACCATGGATACGCTATTCAACCTTGCGGAAAACCCGCTCAATATCGGAACGGATACGCTTGCCGGTCAGCTGGAACCCAACACAATGGTCATCCACGCGCACAGCACGGATCCATCCGAAGCGGAAGCGGACGCGCTTTTTTTAAAGCTGTCTTACTGGCTCCGGGATATCTTGTCCGGCACCTGTAGGTTTGTGCTCCTGTCCGGGATGACGGTGAATGCTCCCGGTCGGCTGCACGAATCCTTTCAGAGCATTGAAATCATGCATAAGCGTGCGTTTTTCATGCGCTCCAACACCGTATTATTGCAAAACATGGCTAAGGAAGGGATACCGTTGACGGATTTGGACGCTTCCATCAGCGCGTACCGAAACTCGCTGCGCCACCGGGATCGAGACAACGCTGCCGAAACCCTGTACCGGCTTGGTCCCATGCTGCGCGAGCACACCGCGACGCCGGGAGAACTGATACGCCGTGCTTACGTGGATATTCTCCACATCCTGTACCGGGAAAGCCAGCAGATGGACAATCCCATTTTTCATGCGGACGAAACCGAAGAAAAACTGGAAACCAACATCATGCGCATGCCCTATTTGTTTCAGATGGAAGAACTCGCGGCCCAAAAAACGCACGCATTTTTTGCCCAATGGCCGGAGGGTATGGAAAAATCCATGCTTTCAACGAAACTCAACGCGTATCTGGCGGACAATTTTTCCTCCGATCAACTCTCCCTGCATAGTCTTTCGGCACGTTTCAACGTATCCGAATCACACCTGTGCGTCGTGTTTCGCAAAGCGTACGCAACCACCATCAACCAGCGCATCACCCAATTGCGTATAGAAAAAGCGCGCGGCCTGCTGACCGGTACCGATTTGCTGGTCAAAACCGTTTCTCAGGAAGTCGGATATCCGGACTGCAATTCCTTTATCAAGCTGTTTAAACGCCAAACCGGATTGACGCCGCAGGAATACCGTGAACGCAAGGGAGTGAGCAATCCGTGATCCGTTCCCTCCGCCATATGCTGTACCGTATGAAGCTGAGCCAGCGTTTGTCGCTTGCCAATTTCCTGGTCATCACCTTTATCGTAACCACGCTTTCACTGACGGTTTTTACGCTTGTGCGCCACTCTCTGGAAAAGCACAATACCTTTTTAGCCCGGCAGGCCTTCCAGCAGGCTGAGGGGTTTTTGGCCTACAGGCTGGACAATATCATTTCCACTTCCGACGCGCTGATGAACAACATTATTCTCAACGACGTACTCAACAAGGACATCTCCACCTATTCGCGGCAGCAGCAGTTTGTGGATATGAACAGCCTGCGGCAAACCATCTACGGATACGAGGACAATCAGGATATTTACCGTGTCCACCTCTATGTGGATGACAGCCTGCTGTTTGCCAACGACGAAACCTCAATCCATACCCTCAGCCAGGCTTATAATGCGTTCTGGTGGAACGAACTGTCCGCCGAGCGCGGAAAAATAATCTTTGTCAGGGACTGGTACCCGGTCACGACGCCGAATGCCTCCGAGCCGCTTATCTCCATGTTGCGTATCATGTACCGGCAATCCGATTACAGTCAGGTCGCCTTCGTGCTGCAGCTTGATCTGCGCCTATCACAGTTTGAGGAAACCCTCCAATCGGCGGATTTTTCCGGGAACAGCGTTACGTTTTTATCGGATAAAAGCGGATTGACGATTGCAACGTCTTCCCAGGAAAGGCAGGAAGAGCTCGTTTTATTCGACGAAACGCCTCCCGTGCTGGATGAGCCAAACACGGTGCTTTCCATCCCATGGAACCGGCAGCGCTATATCAGCCTGCAAACGGCCTTGCACAGCGCCGACTGGACGATGACCACCATGATCCCCTATGGGGATTTCATGATGGACATCAATCACCTGCTGTTGTTTATCGTCCTTTTCGCCATTATTACGCTGGCCTTGAGCTATTGGATCACCTGGCGGATTGCCGGCAGCCAAACCCGCCGCATTTATACCTTGTGCCGCCACATCAGCCGCAATGCCAACGGCGCACTGGAAGAGATTCCAATGGATCCGTACCATGATGAAATCAGCCAGCTGTACCAGAACTACAACCAGATGATTACACGGATCAAGCAGCTGATCCAGGAAAATTACGAAATCGGCCAGGAATTGAAGGGCATGGAATACCGCGCCCTGCAAAGCCAGATTAATCCACATTTTCTCTATAATACGCTGGATATGATCAACTGGCTCTCCTTCGCCGGCCGTTCGAACGAGCTAAGCCGTGTGGTGAAATCGCTGGCCGAGTTCTACCGCCTCTCGCTGGGCGGCGGGCGCTATATCGTTACCGTACAAGACGAGCTCCATCATGCGGAAAACTATATGGCAATCCAGCAAATCCGCCAAAAAAACAAGGTCCGCTTCCAATCGCATGTGCCGGCCGATTTACTGCAGTATGCCATTGCTAAAATCACACTCCAGCCCATAATTGAAAACGCGCTTCTGCACGGTATTTTGGAAAAGCCGGACAAAAGCGGCGAGATTGTCGTCAGCGGCAGCGTGACCGACGATGGCTTTGCGCTGGAAGTTTCGGACAACGGCGTGGGCTTTGATTATAGCCAGTTGCCGGAGCTGCAGGCAATGGATCAGCAGGATATCAGCGATCCGGCCGGCGGCAGCCATTATGGCCTTGCGAATATCGACCGCCGCATCAAGCTGTTGTGCGGCGAAACGTGGGGATTGGAAATCCACAGCACGCCCGGTCAGGGCACCCGCGTGATCATCCGCCTGCCCCGAAGGCATATCGACGAACTGGAACCAAACGAAGATTGACATGCCATGTTCCCGGTGATATACTCTGCATACGTTCCCCTTATACGAGTGCTTTTGACAACAGGCTCGGCCGAATGAGACCATCATTCGTCGTGTTTGTTGTCTTTTTATCTGCAAATATAAACAGATGGGAGAACTTCGATGGCGAAAGGATTGAAAGCGGCAGATTACGCTTTGCAGCAAACGGGCGTTACGTTTCGCACGCAAACCGAGTGGCTGCAATCGCTGCATGACCGCTGCGAAGCCGCCTGCAAACGCAATGAGGCCGTTTATACGGATAAACGCGTTCTGCGGGAAGGATCGGACTACGATGGCGTTTGGCTGGAAACCCAGCCCATGGGCGGAGAAATGTATGCCAAGCGGGATATGGAAGTCGCGCTGAACAACCAGTTGATTTTCATGGAAAACCAACGGCGCAGCGGCCGTTTCCCCGGTATGATCAAGTATCAGGAACCCTTCCTGCTGCAGGTCTCCTACGATTGGCTGCAGGGCTTCTGTTTCCCGGTCCCGGCTTTGAACCTGTATTACCTGATCGGCCATGACCGGGATTACCTTCGGCTTTTGCAAGCTGCGCTCCGCGATTTTGATAATTATTTGTGGCGGTACCGGGACAGCAACCACGACGGCTGTCTGGAAACATGGTGTACATGGGATACGGGTGAAGATAATTCCAATCGCTTCCTTCGCTATGGCGTTACGGATGGCGGGTTTGGCGGGGAGAATGCTCCGCAAGGACACGGCGCGCTGCCCTTTGCCTCCATGGATATTATGAGCTATTCCTGTCAGGCCCGCGAAGTGCTGGGCACGATCAGCGATCTATTGGGAGAAGCGGAAGGCAGCCTCTGGCGTCAGCGTGCCCAGACCGTACGCGATACGATCCGCCAAATACTCTGGTCTGACACGCGGGGCGCGTGTTTTGACCGCGATTGCAACGGTAACCGTATGGATGTGCTGCTCCACAACAACCTCCGCTGTATGTATTACGGCTCCTTCAGCCAGGAAATGGCCGACCGCTTTATCCGTGAACATCTCCTCAATCCAGATGAATTTTGGACGAGGGTTCCGCTTCCCTCCATCGCTGTCAACGATCCTTGTTTTCAAAATATCAACTTCAACAACTGGGGCGGCCAGCCGCAGGGATTAACCTATCAACGTGCCATCCAGGCATTGCAGAATTACGGACACCATGCCGAAATCCGCTTGTTGGGGAGAATTTGGCTCCGCCTGCTTCGGGATACCGGTCGCTTAGTGCAGCAGTACGATCCGTTTGACGGCACACCCTGTGTTACACGCTCGGAGGGCAAGGCCCCTGCAGGCGATGAAACCAAGCGATATCTGGGCGTCAGTACCCTGGGAGCCGACGGGTATGGCCCCACCGTGCTCGCCGCGCTTGAATACCTGTCGCTGATGACCGGCGTTCAGATCGCACAAGACCAAATCCGATGGAGCGCGCTGCCCGATTTTCCCGAATGCGAGTATACGCAGCGATTGGGCAAAAACACCTATCGCCTGACAACCGCAAACGGACAGCTGCAGGGCCTGTACAATGAGCAGACGCTGTTTACCTGCACCTTAGGCATTGAAGTTCTTACCGATATGGAAGGCACGCCGTTACAGGTGACCGGGATCGCTGAAGAACCCGTTTCCGTCGTTTTCACGCAGGGTTCACACACGGCACAGGCAACTATATCCCCCAATGAAATCTGGTCCTTTACCCCCGATGGTTTGCACAAAACCGGCGGTGCGCCGTTTGATTATCCATATCAGAAAGGTTGAGATTTATGAACGTATTACTTTTCGGTGGCAGCGGTATCATCAGCAGCGCTACGGCGCGCGAACTTGTAGCGCAGGGACACGAGGTGTGGGCTGTAACGCGCGGCACGCATCCGGATGAACTGCCTGACGGCGTCCATTCGCTAATTGCCGATATTGCGGACGAACCCGCCTTGAAAACCCTGTTACAGGGGCATACGTTTGATGCCGCGATCGACTTTATCGCCTTCCGGCCGTATGATATTCAGCGCGATTTCCGGTTGCTTGAGCACAAAATCGGACATTTTATTTTCATCAGCTCCGCCAGCGCGTATCAAAAACCGTTACCGGATTACCGCGTCCGCGAAGGGATGCCGCTGAGCAACCCCTATTGGGAATATGCGCGCAACAAGGCGGCATGCGAAGACTATCTGCTTACACTCCACCGTCAAAACGGGTTTCCCTATACAATCGTACGCCCAAGCCATACCTACAACGAAACCTTTGTGCCCCTGGCACTCAGCGGACGTACCGGATTCTGGCAGCCATTGAAACGTATGCTGGAAGGCAAACCCACCTTGCTGCATGGCGACGGCGCTACCCTGTGGACGGTTACCCATGCCCGGGATGTAGCCCGCGGTATTGTGGGGCTTATCGGCAATATCCACGCTTTTGGACAGGCTGTGAACGTTGTCGGCGACGAAGTTCTCACCTGGACACAGGTCTATGAATGCATCGCTTCGGCATTGGGCGTGAAACTCAATCCGTTTTTTGCCTCTTCCCTGTTCCTGGCTCAGTCCAGCAATTACGACCTGAAAAGCTGCCTGTTGGGTGAACGGGCCTGCAACGCGATCTACGACAACTCCCGGCTTAAGCAGCTTGTGCCGACATTCAAACAGGAAATCCGTTTTGACCAGGGGATACGAACCACGATCGATCATGTATTGAATATACCCGCATTGCAGGAGGAAGATCCGGAATTTGACCGCTGGTGCGATGCGGTGGTCCTCCATGCGGCGCAAGCCGCCGCCAGTATCCGCCGCGATGCCGGCATGGATACCCCTGCATGAAAACCGTTGCACGCTGGGGTATTTGGGAGGCGGCGCTCCATGGCCCGGAAGACGGCAATCCGTTTTCCGACCACACCCTGATCGCCATCCTGGAGGGGGACCAGGAAACCTTCACCATATCCGGCTTTTACGATGGCGGCGGAGAATACCGGGTTCGCTTTATGCCCTCCTTTGAAGGTGAGTACCGCTATACCTTATCCCCCTCGTGGGCGCCGCAGCAGACTGGCACGTTTCAAGTAACCCCGCCCGCACCGGGCGACCATGGCCCCGTACGCACCGCGAATGCATTCCACTTTGCCTATACCGACGGTACTCCCTTCCGCCCCGCCGGAACAACCTGCTATGCCTGGACGTATCAGCCCGAAGCGACGCAGCGGGAAACACTGCGTACGCTTGCCGGTTCCTGCTTCAATAAGGTGCGGTTTTGCATTTTCCCCAAGCACTACAACTTCAACTTCCGCGACCCGGATGGTTTCCCATTTGAAGGAACTCCGCGCGACAGCAGCGGGCTTACCGAAGCAAATTTCGAATCCTATCGCGCGTCCGATTCCTGCAACCATTGGGATATGACCCGGTTCCAGCCGTCGTATTTCCAGCGCATCGAACAGTGCGTTGCAGCGCTTGCACAGCTGCATATCCAGGCGGATCTCATCTTGTTTCATCCGTATGACCGCTGGGGATTTTCACAGATGGCGGAGGAGGAAGACCAGTACTACCTGCGTTATGTACTGGCACGCTTGGGAGCCTATGCTAACGTTTGGTGGAGCCTGGCAAACGAGTATGATTTGATGGATAAATCCGGCCGGCGTTGGGAAGCGATCGCCCAAACGCTTTTGGACTGTGACCCCTACCGGCATCTGCGCTCCATTCACAATTGCTTTCGGCTATACGATTTTACCCGGCCGTGGGTAACGCATGCCAGCATTCAGCGTACGGAACTGTACAAATGCGCCGAGTGGACTGACGCCTACCGCACACGCTACGGCAAACCGGTACTCATTGATGAAAACGGCTATGAAGGCAATTTACCACTTGCGTGGGGTAACATCAGCCCGCAGGAAATGGTCCGCCGCTTCTGGGAATCTATGCTGCGCGGCGGATATGCCACCCATGGTGAAACCTATCAAAGCGATACTATTTGGTGGAGCCATGGCGGGCGGCTGCATGGGGAAAGCGAACCGCGCATTCGGTTTTTAATGGGTTTGTTGGATGAATTGCCCTATCCCTGGCTGAAGCGCATGGAATTGCATATCGAAGAATTATGTGCCGTTCCCGATTGCTGGAGCGACAATCCCGCATTCTATCTTCTTTACTACGGCATCTGTCGGCCCGGCTACCGCGATTTTTCCTTCCCGGCCGATGCACAATACACGGTTGAAACGATCGATACGTGGAATATGACACGAACACCGCTTGGCACTTTCTCCGGTACGTTCCGGGTTCCGCTTCCCGCGCGGGAATATATGTCCATCCTGATACGAAAAGTATAGCCTGGTGTGCCCGCTGCATCATACCAGTATTTCAGCGAATCAGGTTTGAAAGGCTCAATGGGTATCAGTGGTTTCTGACTAGTCGAGATGACAGGATTTAATTTGTTTTCACACAAATGCACTTGGAAATAGCGGGATATAGATGCAAAGAAATCCTTTCGCAAATTGCAATTGCAAGTTGCGTATTTTTTCCATGATCCATGCTAACCAATAATCAACAACTTCCAATTCACAATAGCATCTATTGAATAATGGAAGAAGCATGATGAATGAATGTCCGGTCTTTCCACGTTGCGGAAACGGCAACAGAGGTTTCCGTTAATACGAATACACATAAGGTTCGTCGGGCTTGACGCTTTCTTCCACCGTATCCACAAGTATCCGCAGTTCCTGGTATTCCTCTAAATCCGCCATCACCAGCGTACCGGAAACGGCCACCCAGTCGCCTTCCGTCAGCGTATCGATCCGGTCGTACTGACAGGGGAACCCAATGGAGTATGTATCCGCCACACAGCAGGACATAAGCTCGCGGGTCGGTGAAAAACAGTCGGAAGAAAGGTAAGAGGAGGAGATTATCACCTGCCCCATTGTGCGTACCGTGTAACCGAGGAAGGGCGTAGGATCGGTATAGATTTCGATCAACCAGAAAAAGGTTTCATTCTCCATGATCGTGATTGTTTTGTTAGCCTCGTCGTAGCCGTGTAGTATTCTGCCGGCGTATACTGGTGTCTTCATGGCATACGAATCGTTGAGATACGCTGGGTCGTTGAATATAGTGGCCTCCCTGGCCGGAAAAAGCGGTGTCGACCATAAATCCATCGTTTTGGTGGAAACCGCAAGCATCAACAGTGGCAGTACAAGCGCAAGCAGGTGCGCATATCGCCGGATATGCGTCGCTTCGCGGAGTTTCATAAAATTATACACACCGAGTACCAGAAAGACAGCCGCTGAAAAATACAAATATGGAAGCGTTCTGGGTGTCACATAGTATTGATAACTGCGTGTAAAAACCAGCCATAAAAACCCAAGCCCTGCAAGCAGCATGACCGCACCTTGCACAAGGCGCGCCGGATTGATTGTTTTCCGCATATCGTCACACCTTCAATCCCAGCGTATACGCAAGATACACCGTCAGGAAGCTGACGGCAAACGTTACGATCAGCAGCTTGATCATGAACCGCTTTGTGAAGCTTGCGCTCATGAGAATCATGTTTTTCACGTCGATCATCGGGCCGAACACCATAAAGCTCATCACCGCGCCCAGCGGCAAGGATGTGCCCATATTCTTTCCTACCACGGCATCCGATGAGGAACACAGGGATAGGAAGAACGCCAGCGCCATCATCACCAGCATGGATACGGCGAGGTTTGATATCCGCAGGTTCGTCAACTGGCTTCCCATCGCCAGCTGCAGCAACGTAGACACACCAATACCGATCAGCAGAAAGCGAGCGACCTCGAAAAACTCCGTTTGGAAATGCGAAAGCAATTCGGAAATCTTCCCTTTCCCGCCCGCAGCATCGGTATGAATATGCCCGCATGCGCAGCCTTCACCGCTGTGCTGATGGGATTCCTCTGAATGACTGTGACTATGGGTATGCTCGCATGCGCATAGTCGTGCCGTCTCTCCCGCTAGCAGTACGTCCCGTTTCTCCCGCGCAAAGAACAGGCCAATGATCACAGAACAGACGATTCCAAAGCTCATGCGCATCAGCATAATGGGCACACTGCCGCCGAATGCGTAAAATGTAGACAGGAGTACCACGGGATTGATGATCGGCGCGGCAATCATAAAGGTAACAGCAGCCGGCAGGGGAACCCCTTTGCGTAACAAACTACGAAATACCGGAATGGATGCGCAATCGCAAATGGGAAGAATAAATCCTCCCAAGACGCCGAATAACATACCCGGCAGCAGCCTTTTGGGAAAAATACGTTGCAGCAAATCTACCGGAACAAATACCTGAATGACAGAGGAAAGAAAAATACCCAGGATTAAAAACGGTAACGCTTGCAGGTAAGTGCCCAGAAAGGTTGCAAGCGAAGTGGACAGGGAATAGTTCAAACGCCCCAGCGTGATAAAAAGCGCGGCGACGACTGCCAGAAGCAGCGCGAATTGCAGGCCGCGCCGCAGGCTGCGCCGTTCCAGTACCGCCGCAATCCCAGCGGTGTTATCAACAGAGAGCACCTTAATGTTCGGCTGCAGCGGAGCAACACGATGAAAGAGCTTGCGAAGCTCTCCACGCTTGTTTCGCGTAACAGCCAGCAAATCACACTGCGCAATCTGCTGACGCAAAGTGGGATCGCCGGCATCGCGCACCAATGCTTCCGCCTCTCCGCAGCGTATAATGCGCTTCAGGTTGCACAGTTGGGAAAACACGGTCTGTTGTAGCACTTCAAGCAGTCTTTCCATTGGTACGTCATCATCCCAAAGCACCCATACAGCGTCATGTGCGTTTTGCGTTAACCGCTGTACGATTTTAAAGCTTATAGCTTCCGGCGGCATATCGCCAGCTATTTGCACCAGCAGCGGATTTTTAGCGTGACAAAAACGTTGAAAAAAAGCGATCCGTTCCTGTTCGTCGTGCCCATAAACGAAATAAACTGGCGTTCTTTGTTTGTGCATATATTCATTCTCCTCAAATTGGATGAATTGATCAGATCTTTCCGGTATAGTCGCAACACGAGCAGCCCGAGCCTAAACAGCATGGACACACACCCGGATTTTCCAGCATCCACTGATCCCAGTCGAAATTCTCGTCAATGCCGTTTTGGGGGTTAGTCGATGTTGATACGATATAGCTACCGGTTTTTACCTTCGGTAGTTCCTCTGCATTGGCGACAGCGCTATCGGAAAACAGTTTAGCTTGCACCTCTGCGGTCGCGATCCCGTTTTCCTTCAGGCCATTCTGCCTCTGGAACATCATGACACGATCCACGCAGGTATCGTTGTAATTGTTGTTCATTGTCGAATTCTCACGGTAATATCCGAGTTCCATCAGCCGCTGCTTCAGCGCAATCACGTCTTCCCCTGCATTACTGCGGTAGAGCAGACGGTAGTTAAGAATATCAGCTGTGTAATTGGTCATGGTCAGGAATTCTCTCATTGCATACCCATGATAATTCCTATATTCGATTTCCCAGAATACGTCTCCCTGCGAGATTACCGTTACCAAGCTACGGTTTGGTATCTGCACCAGAACAACTGCGTCCGCATTTGCCTGGTTCCGCAAATTCAGCGGGCCTACCTCCGTTGTTACCTGCGCGATCAACCCTTCGCCCACCGTATTGATGGCAGCAGGCTCCCCGTCATTGACGGACTGGGATGATGGTTCTGCATCACCATCAGAATCAACAAGCGTTAAAAACTTACACATCGCATATCCCTGAACATCCCCGTACTGAATTTCCCAAAACACGTCCCCCTGGCTTATCACCGTTACCAGACTTCCGTTGGGAATATATTCCAGGATGACTGCGTCGTTTTTCGGTAAACTTCTCATATTCAGCGAGCCCTGCTCTGTTGTGACCTGTGCAACAAGCAACGATGATGAACTGCTGTTATGTTCATCACTGGTTGCCATGCCGAAAAAACAATTTGGTATCAATAGCCAAATTAAAAACAAAACAAATCTTTTTTTCATCATGAACAATTACCTCCAATTGAAGAGGAATGAGTTTTATCTCAATCCGTCGTCAGGAGAATTAAGCAACGTGTGCTTCGACATAATGGCAATGCGCTTTTTAACAATCACCAATGTATCACGCTAAACCGTTCTAGTGCGGCGGCCATCACGAAGATCGGTACTTTTATGCTCTTTTTATTCTTATGCAACGCACCGAATGTGCGCTCAATCATTCATTCGATCAAACAACCTCACCGGGGACAATTTAAGCATAAACTGCTTTTTCTGCCTGTTTGCATATAACAGTAAAAAATGAACCGATAATAAGATGATCGCAAGGACCCCGGCTTTGGCAATGTATGTTATCAGTGACCAAAGCACTTGAATATTATGGCAAATCGGACAGTTTTCGCCGATACAATCATGATCGATATTGATCACGGAATAGATTGCGGCTGTTAATAAAAGCGCCAGAATTAAGGCCGCGAAAAAGGTAGCGGCGGCACGTGCTTTTCGATTGCTAGCGGTATATCGGATGCTGCCACCTTCCTTCGTCAATTGATCGGGATACGGATTTCACTTCTGCATTCAGTCGCATAAAGCATAGCATTGTTACGAATTCATGTCAATGGCGTAATACTCATTCATGAAAATGATACAACTCGTTCAATTTACAACGCGGTGATGTGTCGGCACATGAAAACCACTTCATAACTGTTGCAAAATGAATATAAAAAAGAGTATGCAGAGAAAAAGCTCCGAGTATGAAAAGTCGATCTACTCGGAGCTTTATTTAAGTAATAACCAGATACAGGCTTACTGCATTAAGCTATTATAGATTTTAGCCAGGTTGGATTCCATGCGCTCCAAATAGGTCAGGCCATCTTCCGCGCTTTCAATGGTGTATATTGTTTCCACTTTCGCACCAACTTCGTTCGCTAAAGTTTCCGATATCTCCGGGCTTGCCATTTCTTCAGCAAAAATCGTGTTTACGCCATTCTCCCTGCAATATTCTACCAGCTCTGCAAGCTGCAAAGCGCTTGGCTCACCTTCTGCGAATACGTCTTCCACGCTGTTCTGATTCAACCCAAAGTCCCGGCAGAGGTAACCAAACGCCGCATGGCCGGTAACAAAACTTTTTTTCTCAACCACGCTGAACTTTGCCCGGTAATCATTGTATAAGTTTTCCAGCTGCGCGGCAAACCTCGTATAGTTACCCTCGTAATAATCCGTATTGCCGGGGTCCAAAGCAACCAGCGCGTCCTTGATATTGCCGGCCTCAAGTTCCGCGCCTTTCAGACTGAGCCAAAGATGAGGGTCATACTGGCCGTGCTCCGCAATTTCATCCTCGTCGATATTGGTAATGGGCTCGGCACCCATGGAAGCTTCTACAACAATGAGATCAGGATTGTCTGCGGCGGCAATCGCCTCCGGCACCCAACTTTCCATGCCATAGCCATTGTACACTAAAATCTGTGCGGAGCTTAAAGCTACAAGATCAAACGCTTTCGGCTCAAAATCATGCGGCTCGGTTCCGTCCGGAATAATTGTTGTGATTTTCACCTTGTCGCCGCCAACGGCTTCCACAAAATTTTTCATGGCATTAAACGTAACGGATACCTTGATCTGCTCATCTGATGCCGAATCGGTTTGTTCGCTCAGAGCTGCTGTTAAGCTGAAAAGGATCATCAAGCATACGATCAGAGCGCTTAGTTTTTTAAACATTTTTGTTTCCTCCTTAGATTTACCCGTTCTGTTATTGCAATCCACTTGCAATAACATGTATAATAGGCTTCGCAACGGTCATTGTCAAGTTAACTTTTTCAATTTATACTCATACGGTCGCACAATCCGGATGTTGCGTTCTGAATCTGAACGTGGGAGAGGTGGTCAAATGGTTACGGCACAGAACCTATCGTTTTCATATACAGGAGCCATGCCATTTATTTTGGAAGGGATCGACCTAAATATAAAGAATGGCGAATACGTGTCCATCGTCGGTGAAAATGGCAGCGGAAAGAGCACGTTGATCCGTTTAATTCTCAAGTTTATCAAGCCAACGTATGGAGTAATCACAACAAGTACAGACCGAATTGGTTACGTACCCCAGAGGAATGATTTTACCAATGCGGGATTCCCAATCACCGTTTATGAAATGCTTAATTCCTACCGCAGACTGCTGAAGATGAAAAATAAGCAAAGCATGGATGAAAACCTGAAGCGCTTTGGCCTGGCGGATTTTTCCCATGCGCTCATGGGTACCCTGTCAGGCGGGCAATGCCAGAAGGCGCTGATCGTGCGGGCCTTGATTGGGAATCCGGATCTGTTGATTCTCGACGAACCATCAACAGGAGTGGATGTGGATAGCCAAAAGGAAATTTACTCGCTGATTAAAAAGCTTAACGTTGAAGATGGGAAAACCATTATATCTGTGGAACATAATCTAAACGCAGCCATTTCCAATTCCACGCTGATCTACCATCTCGCAAACACCAAAGGGCATTTTTGCTCTCCGCAGAAATACGCCGAAGAATACTTGAAGAAGGAAGGGTGACAAGCGATGCTCAGTTATAGCTTTATGCAAAACGCTCTGTTCGTTTCCGTATTCATATCAATATTGTGCCCCTGCATTGGTGTATTTCTGGTATTAAGGCGGTATTCGATGATCGGCGATACACTTTCGCATGCTTCATTGGCGGGTATTACGCTTGGGCTTTTATTGGACAAAAACCCGATCTTAGGAGCGTTCTTGTTTACCTCCTTCTCAGGTGCGTTGATCGAATTTCTGCGGAATTATTTCAAAAAACATACAGATTTAATTCTGACCATTGTGCTTGCGATGAGTGTTGGAACCGCGATTACATTGATCAGTTCCGGACGGCTTCACGCCAATGCGGATTCCTTCATGTTTGGCAGCATCTTAACGGTCACCCAAACCGACATGACTTTGGTTCTCATCCTCAGCATCGTTTCTGTTCTTGCATTGGTGCTCCTGTACAACCAAATGCTTTATATCGCCTATGACGAGGAAGCTGCCAAGATAGCCGGCGTACGGGTAAAACTGATCAATTATGTTTTCTCGGTGCTTGTAGCCTCCGCCATATCCGTGTCCATCCGCATCGTCGGGGTGCTTGTGCTCAGTTCGATGATCGCGCTGCCTGTTGCTACGGCGCTGCAACTGGAAAAGGGATTTAAGACAACGCTGGTATTCTCGATTATCTTCAGTGTGATCGATATTATACTTGGCTTGTTTATCTCCTTTTATCTGAATGTCGCGCCAGGTGGCTTCACGGCGCTGATTTCGGTTTCGGTGCTGTTGATTGTGATGATCTTGAAAAAACTGCATTCCGCGCTCCGGTTACGCGGCGCACAGCAGTAGCATGATTCGTATTCACTTTCCATGACGATAAAAAAGACGCAAACAAAAAATGTATGGTTTGCTTCATTCCATAATGGCAAAGGCGGTTCTGCTTGGTTATATACAACGCAGTCCCCTTCTCGGCGTTACATTACCGCGTATTGAAAGAAAGGAAATGCAAGCTATCAGTAATGATGATGTTGGTCGCATCCTAGACGCAATCAAAGGGCATAAGTATGAAGCTGTGTTTTTCGTCGATATTTTCGGCGGTCTACGGCAAGGTGAATTGCTGGGCTTGACCTGGGATTGTGTAGATTGCAACCTGGGCACGATCACCGTCAAAAAGCAGTTGCAGCGTGAGAGGGTAAAAGGCGGAGGATATAATCTTGTCAGTCTGAAAAACGATGATAAAAGCCGCCGTACATTTCCGCCTGCACCCGTTGTCATTGATATGTTGCGTCATGTCAAGGCAACTCTAGCACAATGGAAGATAGCTCTAGGTAAGGATTTTAGTAACCCCATGAACCTCGTCTTTACCCATGAGAACGGAAAACATCTTACGCCGAATACCATTTTTGGACCTTTTAAAAAGATAGTTCGCAGCTTGGGTTTTGATAACGTTCGCTTTCATGATCTAAGACATTCATGTGGCTTATATGTCCGCGAAAACGGTGCAAGCATGAAGGAAAAACAATTGATGCTTGGCCACTCAAAAATCAGCACAACAATGGACATTTATGGGCATAAATCAGATCTGCTGGAAAGGGAAACAACACAACGAATGGATGCTTTTATACGTTCAAAGTAGAATAAAAGCAGTTGATTTTGACAGCATACTGTATAGAAAACTGTATAAATTCATCATATCGCTACAAAAAGAAACCCCTGCAATACTTATATTACAAGGGTTTTCTCTGGTCGAGGTGACAGGATTTGAACCTGCGACCTTTTGGTCCCGAACCAAACGCGCTACCAAGCTGCGCTACACCTCGGCAATGGAGCCAATAAAGGGACTCGAACCCTTGACCTGCGGTTTACGAAACCGCTGCTCTACCAACTGAGCTATATTGGCGTCAGCGAATGACATTATATCAAATGGCTGTTTGATTGTCTAGGTATTCCCAGAAAAAGTTCATGTGCTTTCTCTGCCGGAAGGGAAGAATTGTTTGCGGACAATGCATTTATCGCTTGCATTCGTCCGCGGTCTGTGCTAATATATTTTTTGCGGTTTCATTGAAACCAATCAATCCGTCATACGCTGAGAGGTGAAATGCAGTGAAAGAAAATATCCATCCCAAGTATTACAGGGCAACCGTCCGTTGCGTATGCGGTGAGACGTTTGAGACCGGTTCCACCAGCCCGGAGCTGAAAGTGGAAATCTGCTCCAAGTGCCATCCCTTCTACACCGGCAAGCAGAAGCTGGTCGACAGCGGCGGGCGCGTGGACAGGTTCAAGAAGCGCTACGGCGTGAAGTAATACGCATCCATCACCCCGTGCCGGAAACGGCACGGGGTGTTTATATGGATTATTATGCTTCCAGAGACAATTCCCAGCGCTCTTCCAGCACCGTCTGGCCCCAGTCGCCGCTTTCCCGCGTCTGTGTGATATAAAATCCGTGCTTTTGATACAAATGCCTCGCCGCATACAGCTTGCTGAAGGTCCACAAGAAGATGCGCTTGTATTCCTTCTCCCGGCAAAACGCGACCGCAAGCTCCATCAGCCTGCCGCCGAGCCCCTTCCCCCGCGCGGCATCGCCGAGAAAGAAAAACCGCAGCTGTGCCGTTTGCCCCTCCGCATGGGTAATCGCGATACACCCGGCGGGTACCCCGTTATATTCCAGGATCAGCATACAGTCCTTCGCGCTGTCGAAGCGCTCCACAAGGCGATTTACGCCGTCTGCGACATAAGCTTTCCAAGCCTCCGATGTGAAGCCGTATTCCGCTGCATACAGCTTGATCTGATCCCCGATCACAAACGGGATATCCGCGTTGGTAAACGAGCGGATCGTAAACGCTTTTGCCTGCATAAGCCGGGTTTGGATGGCCTCCATCGCCGCGCGGAGCTCCGCTTGCTGCGCGCTTGTCAGCGCGTATAAAAGCTTACCGATCTGCCTGTCGGAGCGTGCGTTTAGTTCCCGCATAGCTGCGGCTCCGGTTTCCGTCAGTACAAGCTCGCTTGCCCTGCCGTCGCTTGGAGACGGCCGTTTACGCACTAGGCCCAGCTTCGCAAATCTCCCGAGCATCCTGCTCAGGTAGCTCTTATCGATCCCCAGACCGTCCATCAGCGCTTTGGCCATGCACGGTCCGTTCTCGCTCAATTCATAGAGCACACGGGCTTCCGACAGCGAGAAACCCGAATCGAGGATCGTCCTGTCCAGCAGCCCCAGCACGCCGGTATAGAAGCGGTTGAACTGCCGCACGCCGTTTACGATATCCTCGTTCGTCATCCCGGTTCTCCTCCCGATCTTTATCACGCGAATACGTTTGTTGCTTGCAGTATATCCATTTTAGTGGACTTAGTCAACTATCCATTCACAGCCGGAACAAATAAAAGATGCGGGAGCAGGAATCGCAGGCGATGCGCCGGGCAACGGTACAATCCGCCGGCCATCCAGAGAGCCAATGACATCCGGATACAGAGGGTTTGTTCCGGCGAAATGAACTTACCGCCCAACCGTAAGCATGGAGCAGCGCATTGACAAATCGAATGCCGAACACAAAAAAAAGAGCGGCCCGAAGGCCGCTCTTTTCCAATCGGGTTTGTTATTCGGCTGTATCTGCGGCTTCCGCTTCCGCGTCCTGAATCTGCTCGACGGAACGGATAATGCCGGTGTACTGGATATCGGCGGAATCGTACCAGTCGTTGAGGACCGCGTTGCACTTGTCGTCGTAAAGGTTCTGGTAGATAACCGCTTTCAGGTCGTCCGTCAGCTCGATGGGGCCGGCAGGCGCGTCGCCCGCGTACTGCACGATATGTACGCCATAGTCGCTGACAACCGGCTCGGAGATATCGCCGATCGCGTCCACGGAGAACGCCGCCGAGATGAACTCCGGCACAAAGCTGTAAGACACCGTGGAGACTTCATACCCATCGGGATAGTCGCCACTGGTCATGCCGGGATCGGTGCCGTATTCGGCCATCAGATCGTCAAACGATACGCCGTCGGCAATCTTCTGATTGATCTCGTCGATCGTCGTCTGCACGGACGCAATGATGGCGGCCTTGGCGGCGTCGATGTCCTCAGCGGTCACGGGCGCTTCGGTCGCTTCCGCTTCGGCGGTGGTGTCTTCGGCCGCCGTGGCGTCTGCCGTATCGGCCGTATCGGCCGTTTCGTCCGCAGCATCCATCTGCTCTTCATAACGGGCCACCAGGTCGGTGTAATCCGCCATCAGCGTATCGTCGACCGCGAGCAGGATATGCTTGATATAGCGGTAGCCTTCGGGGCGGTACCAGGGCTCCTGGTCCGCGTAGCCGTACTGGTACATGAGCATCTGGTTTTCGTAAGCGTCCACGTCGAACTCGTAAATATCCTTGTCCGCCGCAACGGCGTCGTCGTAGTAGGCCTGCACTTCATCGTCGGTCACGGCGACGTCCTTGCACAGTTCGTCCTTCACGCGCTCAAAGATTTCATTGTCAACATAGCTTTCGCGCAGGATCTCCTGGGAATAGCCCATCAAGGCGTAGTAATCCGCGGCGTCGGCATAAGCGGCGTCCTTTTCCTCCTGGGTGCTTTCATCGGTCAGCGCGTAGTTGTAGGACACGTAGTTGTCCAGCGCGTACTGCCATTCACTGTCGGAAGTTTCATACAGCGCGTCGAGCTCCTCCTGGGTGAACTGGTCAACGCCGAGCTTCGCGGCCGTTGATTTGATCAGCTTGAGGGAAACGGCTTCTTCCATGGCGACCGCGTAATACAGCTCAACGCTGTCGGTGTCGGGCTCGCCGTAATAGTTCACAACGTGCTCGTAGCTCGTCATCACTTCGGCGCCGGTAACGTCCTCGCCGTCAACCGTCGCGACCACGTCGTCCAGGCCGACCTGGAATTCCGTCTCGGACACCGCGTCGGTTACCTCGGCCGTATCGCCGGTTTCCACGGTCTGCACCGTGGGGATGGTTTCTTCTTTTTGCGTTCCGCGAATGATAAAGAACGCCGCAACACCCAGTATAATCAATACCGCAACGATAATGATGATGATCTGGTATTGCTTGATTTTCTTTTCCTGTCCGTTCTGCTCCTGACTCATGTTAAAATCCTTTCTAATCACGAATGAATACTCATTTGAATCCTTATCATATTATGGCACATGAATATTATGCGCGCAAGGGTTTTGTGTTTTCTCCGCAGAATGTTGCAATTGCTAAGTTTTCCGCGCATTCAGGCGCGGTGGAGGGTATGCAATGCGCGTGATCATATACAAAAACGAACGCAGGCTGTATGCGCTTGACGGCGATCAGGTTATCCTTCGCGCGCCGGTCGCGCTTGGGCGCGATCCCATCGGCGCAAAAACGCGGCAGGGCGACGGAAAAACGCCCGAGGGCGTTTATACCGTCTGTCTGGTTAAACCCGATGGCAAGTACGGCCGGAGCCTTGGGATTAGCTATCCGAACACCGACGACGCGCACACGGCGCTTGCCCGGGGCGTGATCGGCACGGATACCTTTCAGGCCATCTCCCTTGCTCAGCAGCAGCGCCGCAGGCCGCCCTGGGGCACGGCGCTGGGCGGCGAAATCTACATCCATGAGGGCGGCGCAGACAGCGACTGGACGGAAGGCTGCGTCGCGCTGAACGAAGCCGATATGGACGTTCTGTTCCCCTGCCGGTCGCGGATCGAAAGCGTTGAAATTCTGCCCTGATCATTTCCGAAAATTCAGAAGGAAAATTTTCGTTTCTCTTTCATAAACGCTTGACAATATGCAGAAAGTGAGTATACTTTATAGTGAAGGTCAAAGATAGTCAAACTAAGTTTGTTTTGGCCTTTTTGTGAGGAGGAGAGCGTATGAATTTACAGCAATTTACGGAAAAGAGCCGCACGGCGTTAAGCGACGCGCAGCAAATATCCATCGAATATCAAAACCAGGAGGTCAACCAGGAGCATCTGGCGGCGTCGCTGCTCAAGGATAACCAGGGGCTGATCCCGCAGCTTTTGCTCAAGATGGGCAAGGACGCGGGCGAATTGCAGGCGCGGATTTCTACGCTGATTGACAAAATCCCGAAGGTCATCGGTTCCGGACGCGAGATGGATAAAATCTATATCCATAACGATCTGGACCGCGCCCTGAACGCCGCGCAGGATACCGCAAAGCAGATGAAGGACGAGTTCATCAGCGTAGAGCACCTTTTCCTGGGGCTGCTCAAAAAGCCCTCCCCCGCCATGAAACAGCTCTGGCGGGATACGGGGATCGACGAGCACGCATTTCTCGCCGCGCTGCAAACCGTGCGCGGCAACACGCGCGTGACCAGCGATTCGCCCGAGGACACCTACGACGTGCTGGCCAAGTACGGCCAGGACCTAGTGGAGCTCGCGCGCAACCAAAAGCTCGATCCCGTGATTGGGCGTGATAACGAAATCCGTAGCGTCATCCGCATTTTAACGCGCAAAACTAAAAACAACCCCGTGCTCATCGGCGAACCGGGCGTCGGCAAAACCGCTATCGCCGAAGGCCTCGCCATCCGCATCGTGCGCGGCGACGTGCCCGAAAGCCTGCGCGACCGCAAGGTGTTCGCGCTGGACATGGGCGCGCTTATCGCCGGCGCCAAGTACCGCGGCGAGTTTGAAGAGCGCCTGAAGGCCGTGCTCGGCGAGATTAAAAAGTCCGAGGGCCGCATCCTTCTGTTCATCGACGAACTGCACAACATCGTGGGCGCGGGGCGCACCGAGGGCAGCATGGACGCGGGCAACCTCCTAAAGCCCATGCTCGCGCGCGGCGAACTGCACCTGATCGGCGCGACGACCCTGGACGAGTACCGCAAGTACATCGAAAAGGACGCGGCGCTGGAGCGCCGTTTCCAGCCCGTGATGATCCTGGAGCCGACGGTGGAGGATACCATCTCCATCCTGCGCGGACTTAAGGAGCGTTACGAGGTGTTCCACGGCGTACAGATTACCGACGCGGCGCTGGTGGCGGCGGCGAAGCTTTCGTCCCGCTATATCTCCGACCGTTTTCTGCCGGACAAGGCCATCGACCTGGTGGACGAGGCCTGCGCCATGATCCGCACCGAGATCGACAGCCTGCCCGCGGAACTGGATGAAAAGCAGCGCCGCATCATGCAACTGGAGATCGAACTCACCAGCCTGAAAAAGGAAAAGGACGACGCAAGCCGGGTGCGCGCCGACCTGCTGGACGCTGAGCTTTCCGATCTGCGCGACCAGTTCTCCGCCATGAAGGCGCGCTGGGAGAACGAGAAAGCCGATATCCAGAAGGTGCAGAAACTGCGCGAGGAGATCGAAGCGATGAACGCCGAGATCCAGAAAGCGCAGCGCGAATACGACCTGAACAAGGCCGCGGAGCTCCAGTACGGCAAGCTGCCGCAATTGCAGACCCAATTGAAAGAACAGGAGCAGATCGCCGAGAAGGATCGCGGGGAAGACAGCCTTCTGCGCGATAAGGTAACGGAGGACGAGATCAGCCGCATCGTCAGCCGCTGGACGGGCATCCCCGTGACCCGCATGAAGGAAACCGACCGCGAAAAGCTGCTGAAGCTCCCCGAGGAACTGCACAAGCGCGTCGTCGGCCAGGACGAGGCCGTGCAGACCGTATCCGAGGCCATTCTGCGCAGCCGCGCGGGCATCGCCGACGAGAACCGGCCCATCGGCTCGTTCCTGTTCCTGGGCCCCACGGGCGTGGGTAAAACCGAGCTCGCCAAGGCGCTCGCGCAGAGCCTGTTTGACGACGAAAAGAATATGGTGCGCATTGATATGTCGGAATATATGGAGAAGTTTTCCGTCAGCCGTCTGATCGGCGCGCCTCCGGGATATGTGGGGTACGACGAGGGCGGCCAGCTCTCCGAGGCCGTGCGCCGCAAGCCCTATTCCGTGGTGCTTCTGGACGAAATCGAAAAGGCGCACCCCGAGGTGTTCAATATCCTCCTGCAGGTATTGGATGACGGCCGGATTACCGACAGCCAGGGCCGCACGGTGGACTTTAAAAACACCATCATCATCATGACCTCCAACCTGGGCTCCGGGCTGCTGCTCGACGGCCTTAAGGACGGCGAAATCACCCAGGAAGCCCGCGACGGCGTGCTGAAAATGCTCAAGCAGTCCTTCCGGCCCGAGTTTTTAAACCGTATTGACGACATCGTATTCTACAAGCCCTTGGAGCGCAGGGAGATCAGCCAGATCGTGCGCCTGCAGGTCAAACACCTGCAAAACCGCCTCGAGCACCAGGGCATCCACATGGAGCTTACTGGCAAGGCTGTGGATTTCATCGTAGACGCGGCATTCGAGCCCGCTTTCGGCGCGCGTCCGCTGAAGCGCTACATCCAAAGCCACGTCGAAACCCTGCTGGCCCGCAAGCTGGTCGCGGGCGAGCTGATTCCCGGCCAGGTCGTCACCGTGGACGCGGAGGACGACCATCTGGTCGTGAAGTAAAAACATTATTGGGGATTCACCCCTATGATCCCAACAGGGGCTTTGCCCTTGTCCTATCACAAAATGCCACGCTGAAAGGCGCGGCATTTTGCATGGGTTCAGGGGCAACGTCTCCAATCGGGAACTCAAAGGCGGATGTCTTCAGCATCTCATTCTTCTCTTGACACGCTTGCCCTCACAAGCTACGATGATTTTCGTAAGGGGGACGAAGCATGAAAAACTTGAACCTGAGCGCGATTTACCACATGCCGTGGCTGGAGTACCGGCACACGGCGCCGGACGGACGCATCGTCATCCGCGTGCGCACGGCACGGGGCGATTTTGACCGGGTAGTCTTGAAAACCGCCAATCACTATAATTTATCCGATCCCTTCGGCGCGGGCGCGCTGATCGATATGACCCTCCAGTTCCGTACGAAGATGTTTGACTATTACGAGGCGGTCTTTGCCGTGCGCGACCCAAGGCTTAAATACCTGTTTTTGTTCTATGCCGACGGCGGACGCGTGTACAAGCTGGACGGCACGGGGCTGCGCACCGGAGAACAGAGCTTTGACGATATCTCCGAGTGCTTCGCGTTCTCCTACGCCTATCCCCCCGCGCCGATGCCGGACTGGGCGCGCGGCTGCGTGGGCTATCAGGTGTTCCCCGACCGCTTCCGCCGCGAAGGCGGACAGGAGGACGGGCTGGAGCCCTGGACCTCCGATCGCGTGCAGTCGGAATACCGCTTCGGCGGCAACCTGAGCGGCATCCGCGCCGCTCTGCCGTACCTGAAAGACCTGGGCGTGCAGATGCTCTACACCACCCCTATCTTTGTAAGCGACAGCGCGCACCGCTACAATACCTTCGATTATTATCAGATCGATCCGCTGCTGGGTACGCTGGACGACTTTAAAGCCCTGTGCGACGAAGCCCACGCGCAGGGCATCCGTGTGATGCTCGACGGCGTGTTCAACCACTGCGGCACGGGCTTTGCGCCTTTCAAAGACGCGCAGGAAAAAGGCGAGCACAGCGAGTACAGCGACTGGTTCTTTTTTGACGATCTGGAACCGTTCGGCTACCGGGCGTTCGGGCACACGCCGCAGATGCCCAAGCTGAACCTGCAAAACGCCGCCTGCGCGGACTATTTTATGAAGGTCGGAAAATACTGGCTGGAAGAATGTCACGCGGACGGCTGGCGGCTGGATGTGAGCCCCGAGGTGTACCCCGCCTTCTGGGGTGATTTCCACCGCGAAATGAAGCGCCTGAATCCCGAATGCCTGATTATCGCCGAGTGCTGGGACGACAGCCGCCAGTGGATTTCCATCGGCGACCAGTTCGACGCGACGATGCACTACATGCTCAGCCGCAGCCTGTGGAAACGCTTTGCCAAACAGTCAATCGATTTAAAAACCTTCGACGCGTCCGTCAACGACGCGGCGATGCTTTACCCCAAGCGCAACCAGGACGTGCTGTGGACCTTCCTGGGCTCGCACGATACCGAGCGTTTCCTGACCCGTGCTGGCGGCGACAAGCGAAAGCTTTATGCCGCGGCGTTCTTCCAGTTCACGGGCATGGGCATCCCCATCATCTATTACGGCGACGAGCTGGGCATGGAGGGTGGGCCCGACCCGGACAACCGTCGCCCCATGCGCTGGGACTGGACGGAAAACAACGAGACCCTCGCGCATTTCAAGACGCTTGCGCATCTGCGGCAGGGCAGCGACGCCCTGCGGCTTGGCGCGTTTAAAACTTGGAAGGTTTTCAACAACGGTCTGTACGCCTACGAACGCTATACAGACGACCGGCACGTGCTCTGCGTGCTCAATACCGGCGCGGAGGCGATAGACGCCCTTGTGCTCCTGCCCGATGCGCTCAAAGGCAAGCCGGAGCTGACCGACCTCTATGCGCAAAAAAAGCTGCCCGTCGAAAAGGGCAGCGTGCATATCCGGCTCAACGCGTACGAAGGTATGATCTTAGAGTAGACCGCTTACTGAGCTCGTCAGGCCCGAAAGCGTCTGCACGACCCCGCTCATCATCGCGCCGCCGATCACGGCGATCAGAATGATTTTTAGAAGTTCCGAAAAGCAAATCAACGACGCCTGCACCGGCACCGTTCTGGCGGGTTCCGTATCAACAAGCCGCACGACGATGTTGCACAGCAGCACGTAGCTGATAATCTGCCCGAAAAACAACACACCCAGCGCCAGATACGGCGTAATCAGGCCGAACACCGCCGCAAGCAGCAGCGCCAGCACGTTGGGCAGCGTGATGATCGCGGTCAAACCCGAAACCAAAACAAACGAGAACCGCTGCTGTTTGAGCAGGTTCAGGTACGCCGACGCGACCACGACCGGGATCAGCGCGGCGATCAGCTGGCACAACGCCGCAATGCCGCCCACAGGCAGGGCGATCTTGCCCGCCAGATAGCCGACCCCCTGGTTGAGGCTCGCCGTGCTGTCGGCCAGCTGCAGGCCGGTCAGCCCGCTCATCGCCGAAAACAGCGTGCCAAGCGCGCCGCTGGTCAAAATCATCCCGGCCAGAAACGCGAGAATAAGCGAAAGCACGACCATCACCCCGCCGGTCAAGCGGTCGTCCCGGCGGACCATCCCCTGCAGGGTTCCCATCGGGTCCGAAAACGCGCTGCGGACAACCTGGGGCAGATCGGACAGGGCGCGCACCAGCGCGCTGCCGGCCGAAAAACCGTCCCGGGGCTGCCCCTGGTAGTTCGCTTCCTGATTCTGCGGGAAGCCCGTGAGCATCTGCTTGCGGTAGGTGTGGAACGCCGGCGTGGCGTAGCGGTTCTGCGTGTTTTGCGCGTCGTCCGCGGCAAAGCCGTACCCGTCGTTCGCTTGCGGATTGTTGTTTGGGTAGCGTGGTTCATTCTGCACGCCGTCCGCCCTCGCGCCGCAAACCGGGCACTGCACGGCGCCCGGGGGCAGCATATTGCCGCAGACGATACATCTCATCATAAAGGTTCTCCTGTCTCAGTAAATTCATGCCGCGGTTCCCGCCGCACCGCCCGGGCGGCCGCGGCAAGCATTGCCGGCGCGAGGGCGCACACCGGCAGCGCATAGCCCATGGCCCCGTTGACGTCCGATACAAAGCAGCCGGCAAGCGCCAAAAGCGGCACGGCAAGGTACACAAGCGCGTCCCACCGTTTCCGGGCGAGCACCACGGCCAGCGTAAACAGCGCGATCCAGCCGTACAGTCCCGGCGAAGCCAGAATGCGGAACGGCGCATAGGTTAGAAGCCGCGAAAATACCGTCGCCATGGCGGCCGTGCTCTGGCTCAGCACGCCCTCCGATCCGAAGATAAACGTGGGACTGACGCCGGATACGAAGCCCGGCATCAGATAGCCGTAGTGCAGCGCCGCGCCCTGCCCCGCCGCCTGATGAACGCCTGCCTGTATGCCGCCTGCCAGCGCCAAATGCGGCAGCAGCGCTCCATGCAGAATCATCCACGCACAGGCCGCACAGGCCAGCGCGTAAACCGCGCTCCACAGGAACACCCTGCGGCGCAGCAGCGACCATATAAGCAGTACGGCAAGCGATCCCAAGGCAACCAGTATGCCAAACCTGCTGAACAGCGTACACAGCACCGCGCTGACGCTTAAGGAGACGATATCCCACCGTGTTTGGTTTTTGCCGCGAACGGCGCGCCAGACGGCGGTCATCAGCCACAGCGCCGCCAGGGCGAAGCTCGTATCGGCGGAGACAGCGAACGCGTACAGCGGGAACACCGGACACAGCGCAAAGAAGAACAGCGACGTAAGCAACAGCCACCTGGGCGCGCCGCCTTCCGCGATCATCGATACGATGCGCCCGATCAGCCACGCCATCAAAAGCGCCTGCACGATACCATACAGGGCGACCGCCGCGTCCGCAGTGCCGAAGACGCCCTGCCCTATCCACACGGCAAGCCCGGTCAGGCCAGTTTGCAGAAGTGGCCTAGTCGCGCTAAGCGCCACAGCGCCGGAGAGTTCCTTCATTTGCATGGCCGCCCCGTCGGACACCGAACCCGGCCACAGCGCGACCAGGTACGGAAGCCAGCACAGAAGCACAAACAGCGCGTACAGTCCCGCGGGATAGCGCCTGTGCGGCGGCCCGCCTTTTTTCATCACTTCCAGGGCGAGCACCATGCCCATGTAAAATGCTGTTACGCGGCCCAGAAAGTAGAGCAGCGCCTTCCAGATCTGCCCTGTAACGAGTTCCATCGTCCCGGCATGATCGAAGCTCGCGCCGATGGTCGTCGCGGCGGCAAACACGGCCGCGGCAATCCAAAGCTGCCAATGCATAAACACGCGCGGGATCGTCCACAGGGACAGATACCCGAAAATCAGCATCACAGGCACGAATACCTGCATAAAAAACGAGAACCAGGTCTTTTCGTACAGTGAAATGGACATGGCCGCAAACGAAAGAATCCAGCACAAAACAAGCAATACCGCCTTGCCTGCCCCGCGGCGATTCTCCACTGCGGTCTCCCCCCTATTCAGCCGTCCTTTTCCTGTATTTTATCGCCTTTTGAGGGGACTGTCAAACCGCGGAGCCGGGCGTTTTCCCCTTTCAAAACACCGCATAAACCAGCCCGCGCACGGCTTGCAAGCCCCTCCGCCCCGGCGCTGTGCCAGGTGTAACAAAGACGCGCCATACCCGCCACGGGTTGTATTGGCGGCGGGTTTTGGATATAATACTGTTCAGGACGGCTATGGTACCGGCGGGTATGGAAAGGGCAAGGCGCAATGCAGAGAAAAAAGGCCGCGCGCAAGCGCTGGCAGCTGATCGGGATTCTGGCGGTAGCGATTTCGATCGTCGCCGTTTTGGTGATCCTGGTCGTATCGCTGCTGGGCACCGTGCCCGTGACCAAGGTGAAGGCTTACCGCCTGCCATGCGACTACTCCGAAAACATCAAGCCCTTCGGCCCGTACGTGCTGCTTTACGACGGCGTGAGCATCCACTGCATGAGTGCCACCGGCACGGTGCGCTGGTCGTTCCAGATCGGTAACGACGCGGGCTTTTCCGCCGGGGAAGAGTATATCGCCGCGTGGACGGGTTCCACCATATACGTCATCGATAAAAACGGGAACTCCACCTATAACGATAACCTGGGCGAGACCATCCAGTTTGCGCGCATCGGCAAGCAGTACGTAGCTGCGGTCGTCGGCGACGACACCAACCCGACCCTTTTGGTCAAGGACCACTACGGCGCGCACATGGACATGGAAACCGACGCCTATGAGTACTTGATGCTGTTGGACGTCGGCTTCTACGGCAAAAACGGCGAATATATGTGGACGCTTGCGCTGGACATTTACGGCACGGCGGCCAATACGATACTGAACACCTTCGAGGTCGGCAAAATGAACACGGGCTCGGTATCGCTGGGCGAGCCGATCACCTACGCGGTGCTGTTTGAAAACAGCGTTCTGCACGTCATCAACACCCGTAAAATGCTGGCTTTTGACTACCGCGGCAAGGAAAATACCACCTCGAGCGTTCTGGTCTACGGCTGGAAGCTGATGGCTTCCGAGGTTCCCACGCGCGGCGACGCGCTGATCCTGTTCGCGCCGACCTCGCAGACCGACAGCGTGTTCGATATCCGCGAGCTGCGCCTGATTCAGGGCGACGACGACCGCCAGTACAGCCTGCCCGATACCTGCATCGGGGCGACGGTATGGAACAAGAACATCTACGCCCTCAGCAGCGATACGCTGTACCGCGCCGCCGTGGGCGACAACCGCTTCACCGATTACGACCTGCCTATGGATGCGGACGCCACACACTTTATGGGCACGTTGGAGGGCGGCAACATCCTGGTCGCCTGCGGCAACGACGTGTACGTGCTCACCCTGCCAAGCGCCTCGCGCTGATAAAACGGAGGAAACGCTTTGAACCTGATCGACTACGGCATTGTGATCCTCATCATGGTTTTCACATTGTTCGGCTTCTACCGCGGGTTTTTACAGTCGCTGTTAAACCTCGGCGGATGTCTTTTGTCGTTTGCCGCGTCGTTTTGGCTGTTTCCCAAGCTTGCCGACGCCGTAGCCTCCAACCCCCAGATCGTCCGCATGCTGTCGGGTTATACCGATTCGGGGAGCGTTCTGGGCGATTTGGACCTGTCAAGCCTTGCCGTCAATACACTCAATTCCACCGGGATTTCCGATATCGTCAGTAAAGCAAACCTCCCCGATCCGCTGGGGAGGCTGTTAAGCGAAAACCTGGCGCAGCAGGCGTTTTCGCCGCTGGGCAACCTGGCGACCAACGTTGGCGATTACGTCAACCAGACCATTATTTCCGTGAGCATCAACGTGCTGAGCTTCATCGTATGCTTTGCGTTAAGCTTTCTGGTGATCACGATCCTGATCAATCTGCTGAAGTCCGTGTTCCGCTTCCCGATTTTAAAACAGCTGGACTGGCTGGCCGGCGGGCTGTTCGGCTTTGCCATCGGCACGGTGATCTGCTTTGTGGTCTTCACGGCGATGCCGGTGCTGCAAAGCCTGATCCCGATGGAAAACTTCCAGCAGCTCATCAATGAAAGCGTGCTGGCGGGCATCTTCCAAAACGGCAATCTGGTGATTTCCATCATGAACCGGCATTTATAAGGCCGGGCTTTCCTCCGGCAAATAGAATATAAATTTACAGCGCGCGTCGCCCTTGACCGCGCTTTCTATGACCTCGCCTTCCAGTCCCTCAAGCCCGATACCCGCCAGGTAATGGCTGGCATGGCCGAGGCTGCAATAGCACACGTCGTCCGAAAGCGTTTCCTCGTTTCGGATGGCTTCGCGTATCAGCGGGCAGTGGCAAGTGTAGTAGCGCCGCATTTTTTCATCTTTGGCGTGCAGCGCCTTGTGCGTTTGGTAGGGAACCTTCGTGACGACGATCCCCATGCGCCCGTTGTGCTCCCCCAGTTGCAGATAGGGATTGCCGAGCAGGTATGCAAGCGCGTCTTTGGTGATCTCCTGGGTGAACCAAAGCTTGTTTTCGGCGTGCAGGCGCTTGAGCATTGCGCTTCGTTCTTCCACCAGCGCGCCGATCAGCGCTTCGGGCGAAGCGCAGGCGCCGAACGTCTCTTTTTGTTTTTCATCGTATTGCTTCCAGAATTTTCGGGGAATGCCGTGCTGCACCGTAAACCACGCCGCGTGCGCTTCCTCCGGCGTCAGCAGCGCGTTCATGCGCCAGCTGATCCGCTTGGTATAGTGCAGGCGTTCAGCCTCGTCCGCGCCCAGCGGCGGGATCGGTTCTGTAAATATCCGGTCGCGGAGTTCCGCGCCGTACCGTTCTTCGATCGTATCGCGCAGCATTTCCATGGCCCCGTAGCAGTCCGTGATTTCCGTGAACGCCACGTACAGCACGCGAAGACCGCTGAAGGCCGCGTATTCGCACAGGGCGTCGTAGGTTTCGGGTACGTTTGCGGGCATGCCGATCAAGTGCTTGGCATAACCCCTTGCCTCCCGCTCTCCGGCGGTCTCCATGGCCGCGCCCTGCCCTAAAAGCCATGCGTCAAACGCCAAAACCGCGTCCAGCCGCCGCCGTATACCGCTTTCATCCGTTCCCCGTTCACGAAGATAGCCCGCGTATGCGTCCATGCTCATGGCGTTCACCTGCTTTTTTTCATTCTGTATTTCACTATATGCGCGCGGGCAGCGCCTGTCAATTACATAAAAAACGGGCGTTCGCCCGTTTTTTATGTAAGGGAGCCGTTATGCGCTTTTCTGTTTCCAGTATTTCAGCGTCGGCAGGATACCGCGCATGTACTTGCGGGCAGCGTCCTCGGTCATTGCAGGATCGGCACGCGTCAGGTGTGGCACACAGGCCTCGACCATCTCCTCCATCGTAACGTCGAACTGTATGCTCTCGCCGGCAAAGCAATATGTGCAGTAATCCTCGTTCCGGCTTCCATCCGCGTTCGTACCGTGCAGCTCGTCCGTCTCCATGGGCATTGCGCAGCACTGGCAAATTTTATTCTCCATGATTCCGCCTCCTATTGTTTCCTCTCCAACGCTTTTAGGATACAGCAAAAAACATGACAGCTAGCCGTCATGTTTTTTCCTATTCTCTGTTTTTTCCGCTTCGGTTTCAGTCAAACGTCCGGATGCGGATCACGCCGGGCAGGGCCCGGATTTCCGTAAGCATCGCTTCGTCGGGATGGGTATCGAGTTCCATCACGGTGACGGCGACCTCTTTACGGCTTTTGTTGAGCATGTTGTTGATGTTGATCTGCTTTGCGCTGATGGCAGACGAAATGGAGGACACCATGTTGGGTACGTTGTCGTGAATGATCTGCACGCGGCTGCCCTCGCTATAACCAAGCATCATATCCGGCAGGTTGACGGAGTTTTGGATTTGGCCGTTCTCCAGATAGTTCTTCAGCTCCATCGCCGCCATGCTGGCGCAGTTTTCCTCGCTCTCGGGGGTACTGGCGCCAAGGTGCGGGATCATGATGGCGTTTTTCACGCCGATCAGCTCGTCGGTCGGGAAATCGGTCACGTAGCCCGCGGCCTTGCACGAATCGAGCGCTTCGATCATCGCCGCCGAATCCACCAGGCCGGCGCGGCTGAAGTTCAAGATATGCACGCCGTCCTTCATTTTGGCGATGCTCTCCCGATTGACCAACCCGCGCGTGCCCTCGGTCAGCGGTACGTGCAGGGTGATGTAATCCGCCTGGGCGAAGACCTCGTCCATGTTGGCGGAGCGCTTGATGGAGCGGCTCAACGACCACGCGCTTTCGACGCTAATGAACGGATCAAACCCGATTACGTTCATGCCCAGGCCCTGCGAAGCGGCGTTGGCTACGATCGCGCCGATGGCGCCAAGGCCGATGACGCCAAGCGTTTTGCCGCGCACTTCGGGGCCGACAAACTGGCTCTTTCCCTTTTCCACGAGCTTGGGTACGTCGCCGCCCTTGCCCTTGAGATCGCACTTGACCCACTCGATGCCGCCGGGGATATCGCGGCTGCACAGCATCATACCGCAGACCACAAGCTCCGCCACGGCGTTGGCGTTGGCGCCCGGGGTGTTGAATACGGCGATGCCGCGTTTGGTGCACTCGTCGATGGGGATGTTGTTGGTGCCCGCGCCCGCGCGCGCGATAGCCTTCAGGCTTTCGGGCAGCGCCATGGAATGCATGTCGGCGGAGCGGACCAGGATACCGTCGGGTACGGGTTCTTCCTTGGCGATCAGGTAGTTGTCCGCGCCAAGGTATTCGTGAATGACGTCCGAGATGGCGTTCAGCGTCTGGATTTTATACATGCCTTTTCCTCCGGTCTACAGATTGTCTTTTTCAAATTCGCGCATGACCTTGACCAGCTTTTCCACCCCGGCCACGGGCATGGCGTTGTAGATGCTGGCGCGCATGCCGCCGACGTTGCGGTGGCCCTTGATGTTTTCCAGGCCGTTTTGCTTGCAGAACTTCACAAACGCCGCGTCCTTGTCGGGATCGCCGGTCACAAAGGTGACGTTCATCAGCGAACGGTACTTTTCCACGACGGGATTTGAAAACAGCTTGCTTGCGTCGATGGCGTCGTACAGAAGCGCCGCCTTTTTCAGGTTATTCTGATAGAAGGCTTCTATGCCGCCGCCCGCTTTCATCCACTCCATGACGAGCTTGAGCATGTAGATGCCGTAGGTGTTGGGGGTATTGACCATGCTGTCGCCTTTTTCCTGCAAGGCCCAGTTCATCAGCTTGGGGCAGAGCGGGTTTTCCTTGCCGATCAGATCCTTTTTGATCAGCATCAGGCACAGACCGGCGGGGCCGAGGTTCTTCTGCGCGCCCGCGAAGATCACGCCGAACTTGGATACGTCCAGCGGCTGGGAGGCGATGTTGGAGGACATATCGGCGACCAGCGGCACGCCCATTGTATCGGGAAGATCGATAAAGCGCGTGCCGTAGATGGTATTGTTGGTGGTGATGAACACGTAATCGGCGCCCGGAGTGAGCTTGACGTCCTTCATCTCGGGGATATAGGTGTAGTTGTCGTCACGGCTCGACGCGGCGACGTTCACCGTGCCGTACTTCTGGGCTTCTGCCATGGCCAGGTGGGCGAAGTTGCCGGTATCCAGATAGTCGGCGGTCTTCGATCCTGTCATGAGGTTCAGGGGAACGCCGGAAAACTGCAGCGTGGCGCCGCCCTGTAAAAACAGCACCGTATAATCGTCGGGTACGGAGAGCACTTCGCGCACCAGCGCGACCGTTTCATTGTAGATATCGACATACATGGCGGATCGATGGCTCATCTCCATCACGCTCATGCCCTTGTCACGATAACAAACCAGCTCGTTCGCGGCCTTTTCCAGCACGCTAAGGTCGATCACCGCGGGACCGGCCGAAAAATTATACACCCGTTCCATAGTCCGTTCCTCCTTATCACGTCTTTGGGATAGATCGGGACGCTTTTCGCCCTATGGGCAGCTCTTGTACCGATTGCAGCTATCATACAACAGATCGCTTTGGGATGCAAGTGCTAATTTTGACCCGCATGGAAGAATTTGTCCCGGTATACAATACATGAAATTCCCGCTATCCCTTGTACTATAACGGACAGCGGGCTTCTTTAGCGCTTTGCTTCACAAAAGCGACTTTTTCTTAACTTTTTTGTTTTCCGTACGCGGCGGATACAGGACTATAAAATCTCTTTCCCGTCCACGAACTTCTGCACCAGTTTCAGATCGCCGGAGAGGTACAGCGCGCGTTCCAGACGTTGGGGTACGGTGAGATCCACTGTGGTGCGGAGTTTGGTGTCGTCCAGCACCAGCGCGTCGAACCTGTACCCTTCCTCAAAGCTGCCGCACTTGCCGAAAAAGCTGCCGCCGCCCTTGGTGGCCATATAAAACACCTCCGGGAAGGTGAGCGCGGGTTCCTTGGGTTCCACCATGCGCCAGTAAAGCTTTGAAAACTGCACGGCGTTGGTTACGATGCGGAGCATATCGATGCTCTCCCCGCCCGCCACATCGCTGCCGAGGCCCATCCAGACGCCCGCCGACAGAAGCCTGCGCACCGGCGCGATACCGGAACGGAGGTTTGCGTTACTGGACGGGCAGTGCGCCACCAGCGTGCCGCGCTGTTTGAGCAGTTCGATCTCCGAGTCCTCTGGGTACACGACGTGCGCCATCACGGCGTTTTCCAGCATTCCGTAGCGGTCGTACGCGTCGGCATAGGATTTGGTATCGGGGCTCAGGCGTTTCACCCAGGCGATTTCGTCGCGCGTCTCGGACAGGTGCGACTGGGCGGGAACGCCGTATTTTTCCATCAGCGTTTGCAGCTTACCCATCAGCGAGTCCGTGCAGGAGGGCACAAAGCGGGGCGTGATGATGGGCTTGATGCGGGTAAAGCGCTCCTGCATCGCCTGAATCCAGGCTTCGGTGTCCTCCGCCGCGCGGTCGGCCGAAAGCTCGCACAGATCGCTGGGGGCGTTGCGGTCCATGTTGAGCTTCCCCACGTAGCCCTGCAGGCCGGAAGCCTCCAGGTATTCCGCAAGCAAAAGCGTCGCGGGCGCGTGCAGCGTGGCGAAGCAGCAAAAGCGCGCGGTGAAGCTTGTTTTCAGCGCCTCCGTGAACGCGGTATACGCCCGCCCGGCATAGGCAAGGTCCGCGTACTTCGCTTCCTCAGGGAAAGCGTAGGCTTTCAGCCAGTCGATCAGCTCCAGGTCCATGCCAAGCCCGCGATAGGCAAACTGCGGCGCGTGCAGGTGCAGGTCGTATAACGCCGGCAGCACCAGCCGGCCGGAGTAATCCTTGAAGGGCAGGCTTTGAAAGCGCTCGGGGATTTCCTTGAAAACGCCCGTGCAGACGCCGTCCTCGCACACCAAATAGCCGTGCGGGATGGTTTCGATATGGTCGGGCGTATCGCACCAGACGATGTGGCCTTTGAGTACAAAGCTGTTATTCATATGGCTTTAAGGTGAAATCCATCACCACGGGCTGGTGATCGGTATACTGGAAGTTCAGGTCGACGGTTTCCACGCCGTTGACCTTGATGTTGTCGGATACGATATAGCCGTCGATTACGTACATCACCTGCTCCGTGCGATCGCCGAGGTATACCTTATCCAGCGACCGGCAGGTGGGCACGGTCAGATCGTAGGCAAAGGAAAATCCGCCGGGCAGGTCGCTCATGCGCAGGTCTCCCGGCAGCCATACGTTCTCCTCGGTGATGGGATACAGGTCTTCCGCGCCGGGGAACTGCGCGTTGAAATCACCGCCCGCGATGACGTAATTGCCCTTTTTCAGCTCTTCCTCCATCAGTGAGAACAGCTGATCCAGTTGTTTTTGCCGCTGCTCGCCGGAGGTATAGGCCTCCAGGTGCAGGTTGATCAGCACCAGTTGCTGATCGGATTCGTCAATGGGCAAACGCTCCACCAGCAGGCAGCGCTTGAGGTTGGCCAGGCTGATCGGCCAGGAATGCGCGTTTGGCAGCGACACGCGATGCGCGCTTTCCACCTTCAAGTTCGAAAGCGTCAACAGTCCGCTTTCCACCCTGCCGATGGGCGGAATGGGGAACGGAACGAAGGGCACCTTGAAATTATACGCAAAAGCCTTTCCCATCGAAAGCCCGCGTGTGAAATATTCCGCCTCGTCGATGGAATAGCTGCGGCTTGAATTGACGTCTACTTCCTGCAAGAGCACCAGGTCCGCCTTTTGGCTGAACAGTGCGCTGAGCATCCCGGCCAGGTTATCTTCCACCTCGGCCCGATCCTTGGGCGCTACGCCCTTGCCGCCGTCCATAAAAAAGTCCTGCGTGCGGTCAAGCCCGCCGTAACCTGCGTTCAGGGTCACGATATGGTAAGTCATTCCCACTTGGACGAAATCATGCTTCAGGCCCGCCGTGGCGGAAACAGTCTCCTCGGCGGCCGGGCGGTATTCCGCAATCCAAAGCCACGCAAGCAGCGCCGCCGCCAGAATCACGATGATTAAAAGCAGCGTTAAGAGCACCCGTAACAGGCCGCGCATACAACCGCCCCTTCCCTATTGTGTCGTTTGACCGTTTGATTATACCAAATTGCATGGCGGTGAACAAGCATGGTATTCCATGAATCACGCATTCGCCGCGCTGCTTACGCCGTATCGTTCGCGATCTCAATCATACCCGCACACAATGAAAATGAATCGAATGAAGCGCGATAACCGGAAAGCTTTCCCTGCAGTTCGGAGAACACGATGTAGTATTCCTCGTCATCCCAGTATTTTCCGCTGGATCGTCTGCAAGCGTCCAGATTTTCCCTTGTTTCAAAGCACACGTCCCCGATCAGCATGCGCCCCTTCGGCTCCAAGTGGTGTAAAAGCGCTCGGATGAACTCCGCCTGAGCTTCATACGACAGATGGTGCAGCGCATAGGTGCTGATAATGAAGTCGTAGCGTTCCGTTTGAATCTGCGGCGGCACACCCCGGGTGAAATCCCAGCAGATCAGCCGCGCGTCCGGCATTTTGTTCCGCGCTTTTTGCAGCATCTCGGCGGAGAAGTCAAGCCCCGTGATCGTGCAGCCCGCGTCGTATAGTTTCTTGGATAAAAGCGCAGTGCCGATTCCCACGTCCAGCACGGTCGCGGGCACGCTCCGCATCACCGTTCCGTAAACGGCGTTCATCAGGGCCGCATACCCGGCGAAGGGATACTCGCCTTTTTGGTCGGCTTCACTTACGCTTTGGTCGTACTCGCCCGCCCAGAGGTCAAAGCCATGGCTGTTGAGCATTGTGTCCTCCGCTGTTTATTGTCTGCCACTCCACCGTATACTGTAAAACGGAAGAAAGCAAGCCGTTTCAGGCTTGCTTCCTTCAAAGAAAGGAGAAAGGAGGAATCACTCTACCAGTCGTTTGAACGCGTTTTTCATATCGGGATAGAGCTTCACATATTGTTCATAGCCCTTTTTGTACAGGGGCTGGTTTTCCTTGACGGGCAGCTGTTCGCCGCCGATTTTAATCATCCTGTCGCAGGCTTCCCGTACCGAAGGGTACAGACCCGCGCCCACACCCGCCAGGATCGCCACGCCCAGCGCGGGGCCTTCCTTGGAGGTGGTGGTCACGACCTTGCAGTCGAACACGTCCGCCAGCATCTGCCGCCAGACCTTCGAGCGGCCGCCGCCGCCGGTTGCCAGCATCTGCGCAGGTTTCACGCCCATCTCGTCCAGCACGCTCAGGCTGTCGTTCAAGGCATAGGCAACGCCCTCGTACACCGCGCGCATCAGATCCAGCTTGGTATGCATAGCCGAAAGGCCGAAGAACACGCCCCGGCAGTCGGGGTCCAGGTGCGGGGTGCGCTCGCCCATCAGGTAAGGCAGGTAGAACAGGCGGTTGGCGCCGATCGGCGCTTTCTGCACTTCCATATCCATCAGTTGATAGGGATCGACGTCCATCAGGGACGCGGTTTCCATTTCCGAGGTGCAGAAATTATCGCGGAACCATTTCAGCGACAAACCCGCCGACTGCATCACGCCCATCACATGCCACGCGCCGGGCACGGCGCAGCAGAACGTGTGCACGCGGCCTTTGGGATCGATCGCCAGGGTGTCGGTATGCGCAAACACCACGCCGGAGGTACCGATGGTGGTAAACGCCCGTCCATCCGCCACAATGCCCGTGCCCACGGCCGCCGCGGCGTTGTCGCCCGCGCCGCCAACGACCAGGGTGTTTTCGGAAAGGCCGGTGAGCTTGGACGCAAACGCGCTGATGTGGCCGGTCACCTCGGGGCTTTCGTACACCTTGCCCAGATAGGACTTATCAATGCCGAGCTTTTGGAGCACCTCGTCGCTCCAGCAGCGGTTGGGGACGTCCAGAAGCTGCATGCCGCTGGCGTCGCTGACTTCGGTGGCGAAATCGCCCGTCAGCATATATCTCAGATAATCCTTCGGAAGCAGGATATGGCGGCACTTTGCGTAAATCTCCGGCTGGTGCTTTTGCACCCAGCGGATCTTGCCCGCCGTAAAGCCCGTCAGCGCGGGGTTGGCGGTGATCTCGATCAGGCGCTCGGCTCCGATGATCTCGGTAATCTCCTCGCACTCTTTACCGGTGCGCTGATCTGCCCAGATAATGCACGGGCGCAAAACCTCGCCTTTTTCGTCCAGCATCACCAGCCCGTGCATCTGGCCGGAAATGCCCAGCCCCGCAATATCGGCGGGGTTGACGGCGGACTTGCGCAGCACCGCGGAGATGGTCTGCACGGCGGCGTTCCACCAATCCTCGGGCGCCTGCTCCGCCCAGCCGTTTTCCGGCTGGCTCAGCGGGTATTCCACGGTGGAAGACGCAACAACCGAACCGTCCTGGTGAAACAGGACGGTCTTGGTGCCGCTGGTGCCCAGATCGATCCCCAGCAGGTACTTGTCGCTCATGGTGTTCTCCTCAATCTTCACAAACAACTTTTATTTAAACCGGTGAAGCGCTGATGAAGTCGCGTTTACGCTTGCGACGGCAGGGCATGGCAAATTTGAATGAAGAAAACCGGAAAGGGAGGCTCTGCCGACTAGCGCCAGAAATTGCTGAAAGCAATGAAGCGCGTAGCCTCGCATAAGCGAAGCGAGAGGCGAGGCCGTAGCCCGTAGTAGCAGCGCTACGTCAAGGTTTGATAAATGCAAAGATGCCGTTCCATGTCGCCGCAAGCGTGAATGTTGATTTCGTCAGCGCTTTACTTAAAAAGAATTTGATTGACGACGTTTTCCAGATGCTCCTGCTTGCCGCTGCCGGGCAGGGCCGCGGAGCCGTTATTGACGCCGATGGCCGCGCACTCTTCCAGCGTCGCCTCGCCCGCGCGGATCTTTTTACCGATCGCGGTGGAGGCGTAGCTTTCGTAGCGGTTTTTAACAAAGCTGTCGATCCGGCCGTCCTCGATGATCGCCGCAGCCTTGATCAGCCCCAGCGCGAAGGAATCCATGCCGAGGATGAAGGCTTCGAACATATCCTCCAGCGTATAGGACGCGCGGCGGTTTTTGGCGTCGAAGTTCAAACCGCCGGTCAGGCCGCCCGCCTTAAGGATTTCGTACATGCACATCGTGGTGTCATACACGTTGAAGGGGAACTCGTCGGTGTCCCAGCCCAGCAGGAGGTCGCCCTGGTTGGCGTCCACGGAGCCCAGCATCCCGTTGACGGCGGCGATGCGCAGGTCGTGCTGGAAGGTATGGCCCGCGAGCGTCGCGTGGTTGGCTTCGATGTTCATTTTGAAGTCTTTATCCAGCCCGTACTGACGCACGAAACCGATGGCTGTCGCCGCGTCGTAATCGTACTGGTGCTTCATGGGTTCCTTGGGCTTGGGCTCAATGTAGAAATCGCCCTTGAAGCCGATGGACCGGCCGTATTCGACGGCCATCTTCATCAGCGCGGCGATGTTTTCCAGTTCGAATTTGACGTCGGTGTTCAGCAGGGTTTCGTAGCCTTCGCGGCCGCCCCAGAACACATACCCCTTGCCGCCGAGCTTCACCGTGATATCCAGCGCCTTTTTAATCTGCGCCGCCGCGTGGCAGAACACATCCACGCTGTTGGAGGACCCCGCGCCGTTCATGAAGCGGGGATTTGAAAACATGTTGGCCGTGCCCCACAGGTTTTTAATGCCGGTCTCCTTCATTTTGACCAGGATGTAATCGGTCAGCGTGTCCAGACGGGCGTTGGTCTCCTCTAGCGTATCCGCCTCGGGAACCAGGTCGACGTCGTGGAAGCAGAAGTACTCAATGCCGAGCTTCTGCATGAATTCAAAGCCCGCGTCCACCTTCGCTTTGGCGTGCTCCATCGTGCCTGTTTTGATCGCACCGAAGGATTTGTCCGCCGTGGGGTCGCCGAATATATCCTTGCCGGCGTTGCCAAGCGCATGCCACCATGCCAAGGCGAACGGCAAATGTTCTCTCATTTTTTTGCCGAGGATGACGCGATCGGGATCATAGAACTTGAAGGACAATGCGTTTTTCGAATCCGCACCCTCGTATTTGACTTTGGGAAGGCCTTTAAAAATTTCTGCCATGGGTTTTCCGCCTCTCTTTGGAGCTATCATGTATAATATGGTCGAAGAATTGTAATTGTGCGCGAGCACACTTTAACTAAATTTTACAACACTCTGTCATTCTTTGTCAATAACAGAATTACTGAAATACGGTGTATTCAGGTGAACAATCTATACAAAAATTACAGGTTTTCCAAAATCTTGATCTGGTGTTCCATAATAATGCGGTTTCCCTGCTTGGGCACGCCCGACAGCAGGATGTCGAACGCCGCGATTACCGAATCGTGCCCCTGCCGCATCGGCTGCTGGCAGATGACCGCGCGGACAAGCCCCGAGCGCATCATGCTGATGGTCGCGGGGATGGTATCAAACGCCACCACGCGGATAACGTCCTGCAGCTTTTTTTCCACCACGGCGCGGCATACGCCTTCCGCGCCCGCAGCGACGATAAAAATCGCGTCGATCTGCGGATTGCGGTTGAGCATGGCGATGGTCATGCGGTAAGAATGCTCCGTATCGTCCATAGCGGAGGCGCTGTCCGCGATTTTGATATCGGGGCACACGGCTTTGATGTGCCGTTCAAAGCCCTCGCGCCTTAAATCGTGTCCCAAAAGCCTGCTGACGCCCGTGACGATGCCAAGCTTTGCCCGGCCGCCGGTCACGACACGCATCACGCCGGCGGCGGTCACGCCGCCCGCGGTGTAATCCGAGCCGACGTAGCAGCTGCGGCAGGTATTTTCAATGTCCGTATTCACGGTGATGGTGGGGATACCGCTTTCTCCAAGGTCGTTGATCTTCCTGGCGATCCGCGCGTCGTTGATCGGCTGGATGACCAGCGCGGAAACGCCTGCCTTTTCCAATTCAGCGATCAGTTCAAGCTGGCGCTGCACGTCGTACCCGCGCATGGTTTTGATCGTCACGGTCACGCCGTAGTCGGTCAGCTCTTTTTCGGCCTTTTCAAAGCCCTCGATGACGTCGTCAAAAAACGGGTTTCTCTCGCTGGATACCACGACGCCGATGACGGGTGTCGTTTTTTTCATCGTCAGCGCTTTTCCGGCTATATTCTTGGTGTAGCCAAGCTGCCGGATGGTACGAAGTACGCGTTCTTCCGTTTCCGGCTTTACCTTGCCCCGCCCGTTGAGCACACGGTCGACCGTGCCGCGGCTAACGCCGCACAGGTCGGCGATCTGCTTGATCGTCAAAGGCTAACACTCCTTGTTTTGGATTGCTACTATCATAGTCTTAACCGGGCTGATTGTCAATTCTCGCGCGCCGGCCGGGCCGGGCCGTCCTAACGTCTGTGTTATTTCTTCCATAATATGGATACAAGGCCTGTTATTCGCGATCGATAATATTCTGAAAACCCTATTGACAATGGTTTAGCGTTAGGATACAATGTGGTCGCATACTTGTATAAAAGACTTCGAATACATAATCATTCTTTCATCCTGTTGGTTTTTGAACACCGCTTTATGATTGTTGATACCTTTTGGCAGAATTCGCGTTTGCCCGTTTTGCTTTTTTGTCTAAATGTGCTCGAGCACGGTATTTCGTTTTCAGGACCGTCCGCTAGCGGCGGTCTCGAAATAAAAACAAAAAAGGAGTGTATTCTACTATGAAAAAGGTTCTTGCCCTCGTACTGACCCTCGTGCTTGTCATGACTGCCGTCGGCAGTGCCATGGCAGCCAAAGTCGGCGTTTCGATGCCCACCAAGAGCTTGCAGCGCTGGAACGAAGACGGCAACTATCTGCAGGCGCAGTTTGAAGCCGCCGGCTACGAAGTTGAACTGCAGTATGCAGGCGACAACGACGTGCCCACCCAGGTTGCCCAGTTGGAAACCATGCTGCTCAACGGCTGCGATGTTCTGGTCATCACCGCGATTGAGTCCACCGCTCTTGGCACGGTGCTTGCCACCGCCAAAGACATGGGCGTCAAAGTCGTGTGCCACGACCGCATCATCATGGATACCGACGCCGTAGACTACTATGCGACGTTTGACAACTTCCAGGTTGGCGAAATCCAGGGCCAGTACGTCGTGGATACGCTGGATCTGGCAGGCGGCGCGGGCCCCTTCAACATCGAGTTCCTCGCCGGCGACCCCGGTGACAACAACGCCACCTACTTCTTCAACGGCGCCATGTCCAAAGTGCAGGAGTACCTGGACAACGGTCAGCTGGTCTGCGTCAGCGGCCAGACCTCGTTTGACCAGGTCGCCACCCCGTCCTGGAAGACCGAGACCGCCCAGGCCCGTATGGACGACATCATCGCGGCCTACTATTCCGACGGCACGCCGCTGGATGTGGTGCTCTGCTCCAACGACTCCACCGCCCAGGGCGCGACCAACGCGCTGGTGGCCGCTGGCTTCGAAGCCGGCGCCGGCTACCCGATCATCACCGGTCAGGACTGCGACATCGCCAGCATGAAGAACATTCTCAAAGGCCTGCAGTCCATGTCCATCTTCAAAGACACCCGCATTCTCGCGGCCCGTACGGTCACGATCGTCAATTCCATCCTTGCGGGCGAAGAAGTTGAGACCAACGCTGTCGTCAACAACAACGTCCTCGACGTTCCCACCTACTACGCCACCCCGCTGTTTGCAGACATCAACAACTATGTCGAACTGCTGATCGACAGCGGCTACTACACGGCAGACCAGCTGGCCGACTAATCATCAACTGGTTGTCAGGGCTAACCTCTGCGTTCGCCCAAACGACGGGGAGATGGCAACCCTGCCATCTCCCCGTCCAGCAATCAATACTAATTCCAATCCTTAATGCGATTGTCTTGCGTCGTCTTTTACTCACATTCTTTGTCGAGAAAACTTAATGTAGCTTCCGGCTACACCTGCGTTTCCTCTCCTTGACTGCAAATAAAATACTCGCAGTTCATATCGCATGAAAGATTGAAAAGAGTATAAGGAGAATGCTTAATGGGATCGACGATCCTTCGAATGGAAAACATCACGAAACTCTTCCCCGGTGTGAAAGCTTTGGATAACGTCAACATCGATGTTACGGAAGGCGAGATCCACGCCATCGTCGGCGAAAACGGCGCAGGCAAATCCACACTGATGAACGTGCTTTCGGGCATATACCCCTACGGCTCGTATACCGGCGAAGTTTATTACCACGACGAACTGTGCGCCTTTAAAACCATCAAGGACTCGGAACGCCGCGGCATCGCCATCATTCATCAGGAACTGGCGCTGGTACCCTTCCTGAGCATCGCGGAAAACATGTACCTGGGAAACGAACAGGAAAAGGGCGGCGTGATCAACTGGGACCTGACCAACCAGCAGGCCGCCAAGTTTATGAAGGTCGTGGGGCTTAAGGATTCCCCGCGCACGCTGATCAAGGACATCGGCATGGGCAAGCAGCAGCTGGTCGAAATCGCCAAGGCGCTAACCAAAGACGTGAAGCTTCTCATTCTGGACGAACCCACGTCGTCGCTGAATGAAAACGACGTCAAAAAACTGCTGGACCTGCTGATTGAATTTAAAAATGAACATGGGATCACATCGATCATCATTTCCCATAAACTCAACGAAATTGAATACTGCGCCGATCGCATCACCATTATCCGCGACGGCAAGTCCATCGAAACGCTGGACAAAAAGGTGGATCAGATCTCCGAACCCCGCATCATCAAAGGCATGGTCGGGCGCGAGATGACCAACCGCTTCCCCAAACGCGAAAACGTCGCCTTGGGCAGCGTCGCCTTTGAGGTGAAGGACTGGACGGTCTACCATCCCCTGTACGCGGATAAAAAGGTCGTAGACGACGTTTCCATGCAGATCCGCCACGGCGAAGTGGTGGGCGTCGCGGGGCTGATCGGCGCGGGGCGCACGGAGCTTGCCATGTCGGTATTCGGCAAGTCCTACGGTCAGAAAATCTCCGGAACGGTTCTCATCGACGGGAAACCGGTCCGGCTTTCCAATATCAGCCAGGCCATCCAGCATGGTCTGGCCTACGTAACGGAAGACCGGAAGGGCAACGGCCTGGTCACGTCGAATTCCATCAAACATAACATTACGCTGTCGCGCATGGAGTTCGTCTCCAATCGCGGCATTATCGACAAAGACCTGGAAGGCATCCGCGCCAGGGAAGAGAAAGAACAGCTTGACATCAAAGCGCCTTCTGTGGAGCAGCTGGTCGGCAATCTTTCCGGCGGAAACCAGCAAAAAGTACTGTTGGGCAAATGGATCTTCGCCAAGCCCGAGATCCTGCTTTTGGACGAACCCACCCGCGGCGTGGACGTCGGCGCGAAATACGAGATCTACCAAATCATCAACCAGCTGGCCGCCGATGGCAAAGCGGTGCTGATGATCTCCTCGGAACTGCCTGAGCTTCTGGGGATGTGTGACCGGATCTATGTGATGAACGAAAGCAAGCTGATTGCCGAGTTCTCACAGGAAGACGCTTCGCAAGAAGCCATTATGGGCTGCATCCTGCAGGCCAGCAACAAGGGGGAAATCAGCGCATGAACAAGGCTCTCAATACTGTGAAAAACAACCTGAAACAATACTCGATGATGCTGGCGCTGGTGTTCATCGTGATCATGTTTCAGATCCTCACAGGCGGGAAACTGCTGTTTCCCATGAATGTGTACAACATCATCAACCAGAACGCCTACATCGTGATCCTGGCCATCGGAATGCTTTTATGTATTCTGGGCAGCGGCTCGATCGACCTTTCGGTCGGTTCCGTGGTCGGCGTCGTCGGCGCGTGTGCGGGCGTATTCATTATGAAATGGAAATGGGATCCCTACCTGTCTATCCTCCTGTGCATGGGCGTTGGCATCCTGATCGGCATGTGGCAGGGCTTTTGGATCGCTTATGTGAAAATCCCGGCGTTCATCGTCACCCTGGCCGGCATGCTTGTGTTCCGCGGCGCGACGCTTTTGATTCTGCAGGGCGGCAAAGCTATCCCCGTGTTCCCGGCGGAGTACAAGCAGTTCTTTGTGGGCACGACGCCGGAGTTCATCGGCACCTGGACGGTGTTTGGGATCAAACTGTACCTGACCTGCTTCCTCCTGGGCCTGTTGATCGCCGCCGCGTACTGCCTGCTGCAGGTGTTTTCCAACCAGTCTAAGAAGCGCAAGGGTTACGAGTACGCCTCCACCGGCTCCCTCATCGCCCGTATGGTGATCATCTCGGCCATTATTATCTGGTTCTTCACGCTGCTGGCCCGCTACAAGGGCATCCCCGCGGTGCTGCTGGTGCTGGGCGTAATCGCCGCGGCCTATACGTTTATCACCAATAAAACAGTGCTCGGCCGCCATATCTACGCCATGGGCGGCAACGCCAAGGCCGCCAGGCTGTCGGGCGTTAAAACCGACCGGCTGATGTTCATCAGCTATGTGAACATGGGCCTTCTGGCCGGTATCGCCGGTATGGTGTTCGCCGCCCGCCTGGACAGCGCCACCCCAATGGCCGGCGACGGCTTTGAGCTGGACGCCATCGGCGCGTGCTTCATCGGCGGCGCGAGCGCGTACGGCGGCATCGGCACGGTCAGCGGTACGGTGATCGGCGCGCTGATCATGGGTATCCTCAACAACGGCATGAACATCATCGGCATGGACTCCAACGTCCAGCGCCTGGTGAAGGGCCTGGTGCTTCTGGCCGCCGTCGCGTTTGACGTGATGTCCCAGGGCCACGTGGCGCTGCCTTCGTTCCTGCGCTTTGGGAAAAACAAACCCGAAAAAGTAGCGGCGGGCTGAGTTTACCCGCCCGCTAATGTAAAAAACTGCCGTTTCCTGTGAAGCGGCAGTTTATTTTATGGTATACTTGAGCGGTATGTGATGATTTTGCGGGCACGAATGCCTGAAAGGATAAGCATTGTGGAAAAGAACCTGACCGTCCTAAACTATAACGACAAGGAGATCATTCTGGTCGGCACGGCGCACGTATCCAAGGACAGTGCCGCGCTGGTCAAGGAAGTGATCGAGGAACACCGCCCCGACAGCGTTTGCGTGGAACTGGACGAAGAACGCTACCAGTCGATCCAAAATCCCAAGGCCTGGGAAAACACGGACGTTGTGAAGGTCATCAAGCAGAAAAAGACCGGCTTTCTGCTGGCCAGCCTCGCCCTGGGCTCCTACCAGAAACGCATCGCCAAGCAGCTCAACGTATCCGTCGGCGGCGAAATGCTCCAGGGCATCGCAAGCGCCAAAGAGATCGGCGCGGAGCTGGTGCTCGCCGACCGGAGCATCCAGACCACCTTTCTGCGCATCTGGCGGAAGCTGAACCTCTGGGAAAAGGCCAAGCTGATCGTCAGCCTTTTCGCCTCCGGCAGCGACGACGAAGAGATCACCGACGACGTGCTGAAAAAGCTTTTGGAAACCGATATTCTGGAAGCCGTGCTTGCGGATATGCGCAAACAGTTCCCGAAGATCGGCGATATCCTCATCAGCGAACGCGACCAGTACCTTGCGGCGAAAATTAAAACCGCACCCGGGAAAAAGGTCGTTGCGGTGCTGGGCGGCGCACACGTGCCGGGCGTGAAAGAGGAGATTTTCAAGGAGCGGGACCTTCAGGAGATCAACGAAGTTCCAAAGAAAAAGCCGTACGGCAAGATTTTCGGCTGGACGCTTTCGGCCGCGATCATCGGCTTGATCGTGTACGGGTTTTTCATCAATGCGGAGACCGGGCTTCGGCAGCTGTCCTCCTGGGTTTTATGGAACGGCGGGCTGGCCGCGCTGCTGGTAACGCTTGCGCTCCCCCATCCCCTGAGCATATTGACGGCCTTCGTGGCGGCGCCGATCACCTCGCTGAACCCCATGCTCGCCTGCGGGTGGTTTGCCGGGCTTGTGCAGGCGGCCGTCCGCAAACCGACCGTGCAGGACGTGCTCAACGTTCACCAGGATATCTTCAGCTTCAAGGGGTTCTTCAAAAACCGCTTCCTCAAGGCTTTGGTCGTCGTGGTGCTCGGCAACATCGGTTCCAGCCTTGGCACTTATATTGCCGGGATAGATATCATCAAAAACCTGTTCTAGCGATACAAACAAAACACCCGCACACGTCCGTGTGCGGGCTTTTTCAATTTACATCATTCGTCGATTACGGGGTCGGCCTTGTCCCCGTTTAAGTACCGGTCGATCACAAAGCGCGGGCGGTGCTTGGTTTCGGAGTAGATTTTGCCGATGTATTCCCCGATAACGCCAAGGGATAAAAGCTGGATGCCGCCGATCATCCAGATGGACGCCAGCGTGCTCGCCCAGCCGCTCACGGCCTTGCCGACGATCCAGCTGATCAGCGTGTAAATGAGCATCAGCACGGAAATGAAGAAGATCACGATGCCCAGCGCCGTAATCAGCCGCAGGGGCTTGACCGAGAAGCTTGTAATGCCGTCAATGGCGAACGCGAGCATTTTTTTGAGCGGATATTTCGATTCCCCGGCAAAGCGCTCGCTGCGGTCGTAATGCACCACCCCGGTCTGAAACCCGACCAGAGGCGCAATCCCTCGCAGGAACAGGTTGACCTCGCGGAACTCGTGCAGGGCGTCCAGCGCGCGCCGGCTCATCAGCCGGTAATCCGCGTGGTTGTACATGATATCCACGCCAAGCCCCTTCATGAGTCTGTAAAACAACATCGCGGTGCCGCGTTTGAACGCCGTATCGCTTTTGCGCTTGTTGCGCACGCCGTATACCACGTCGCACCCGTTTGCGTGCTCTTTGAGGAACTGGTCGATGGCGTCCATATCGTCCTGCAGATCAGCGTCCATGGAGATGCTGACGTCGCAGTGTTTGCGCGCGGTCATCAGCCCGGCGAGCAGCGCGTTCTGGTGCCCACGGTTGCGGCTCAGTTTCAGTCCCTCGAACAGCGGGTCTTTTTCATGCAACGCGGTGATGATCTCCCAGGTTTTATCCTTGCTACCGTCGTCCACCAACAGCACGCGGCTGTCCGCGCCGCAAAGCCCGCCGTCCGTAAGCCGCGTCATCTTCTCCCGCAGCCGTTTGGCAGTCTCGGGCAGGACCTGTTCCTCGTTATAGCAGGGAATGACGATCATCAGTTTCATTGTCCGCTCTCCTCTTCTGCCCGTATGATTGTTACGGGTTCGCTTTGCGCCGTGAACAGCATATCCCCGATCCATCCTTCCACAGCAACGCGGTATTCTCCTTGCGGCGCGAGATCGCCGTTACGGTCCCGCCCGTCCCAGTAAAAGCAGCTTCCGTCGGGCACGATGCCCAGCGGGCGCGTAGCCGCGCGGTAGCTTAAGCGCCGAACCGTATTGCCGTCCATATCCGTCACCTTCACGCTCAGCGTGCAGGGGTAGGCATGGTCGACAAAGATCGGCAGCTCCGCACCCTCCTCCGCCTGAAAGATTTCCGGCACGGATACGGCAAGCCCAAGATCGCCTTCTGTGGGGGTAACGGCGATGACGTGTCCCGTCTGCACCGTCAGCTGCCCGTCCTCCAGCGATAAAAGCTGCACCAGCACATAGCCGTACAGGTCTTCCACATCCCGGGTCAGCGTGATGGTACGCTGCTTTCGCCCCGGCTGCAGCGCGCCGGCAAGCTCGCCGAACGCCGTAAACCGGTCGGTTTCGTCGTAGGAAAGCTCGGCCTCGCCGAACTGCCATTCCCCGTCGCGGCGGTAGACGATCTGATACGCGACGCGTACCGGGCGCAGCACCGTGAACGACAGCGTCAGGCTTTCGTCGGGCCGGATGCTGTCGCCGGAAAACGCGACGTCCACCACCGCCGCGCGGTCGCCCAAGTCCTCGGTGTCCGGGTCATAGGCGAAGATCACCGTATCGTCCGTCTGCGGATAGACCTGCGGCGTGGACGCCCCATGGTTTTTAAGCAGGTATCCGTAGAGTTCCTGGAGCGTCACCTCGCCGTCCCGGTTTTGGTCGGCGGGGTATCCCCAGCGCGGGCTCAGGCCCTGGGTCATGATCTGCGTAAAGTAAAACGACCCCTGCGCCGTATCGTTCTGCCCGTTCCAGTACCAGCTGGCTTCCATCGCGCCGGAGCTTGTGAGCACCTTGAATTCCGGCGAATGAAAGCCGACGCATTCCGGCTGTTCCCGCATCCCCTTGCCGATAAACGCACCGGAAAAGCACGCGTCCAGCAGGATGATCTTGGTGCCCTGAATGCCTTCAAACATCGCTTTCAGCGCGCAGGCGGTCAGCGTCTCTTCGGTCGCCCCGTCGCTTAAGAGCAGCACGGCGTTTCCGTCCGCATCGTAATCGCCGTGTGTGGAAACGTACAGGTAGCAGACGTCGTTTGCGTCCGCGTCCTGGAACGCCTCCCGGATCCAGCCCGCGAGCATCTCCCTTGAGGTCGCCGGCTGCTCGGGAATCAGGATGTTCTGGAAGGGTAAAATGCTGTTCTCCAGCGTTTTGTACATGTCCTGTACGTTGTTGGCCGACGAGGGATAGGTGCTTTCCTGGGACACAAACAGATCCACGCCGATTAACAGGGCGCGGTTTTGCTGCACGCCGTCCTCGGCAGCCGCCGGGATGAACAGGCAGAGCAGAATGATACTCAGGATGCCCGCAATGGTCCGCATGCATATCCTCCCGCGCGGCAGTGATCGGAGTCGTCAGTTCCCTTCGCTCACCAGCCACGCGTCCGGATCGTAAAGTTCCGCTTTATCCACCTCGTATTGGATGGCAAGCTGCGTATCCCGGTCGGCAATGCCCGTGGGCGTGATGCCCATCACCTGCCGCTGGAATTTGGATACGGCGTCACGCGTATTGCTTGCAAAGGTGGAGGTAAAGTGCCGCTCGCTCAGATACCCGAGCTTGCCCAGGTTCTGCTGGAGCAAAAGCACCTTGTCGCCGGTATTGCCAAACGTGATCGTGGTATCCACCACGTCCCGCCAGCAGCCGAAGCCCAGCACCTGTGAGTTGGAAAGCGTGTACACCGAGCGCTTGACGCTGTCGGGGTTGTTGCCTTCGATTACATGAAGTTTCACGCTCCCGTCCTGCGCATAGGCGCAGTATTCCACAATCGCCACATGCACGGTATCGCCCGCGCTGTTGTAGCTGAAAAACACCAAATCGCCGGGCACCGGGATATAGTCGTTGGCTTCCATCATGCCGTCGGCGTCCTTGAGCCACTGCCAGCCCCAGTCCGGCGCGTAGGCGCGCCGGTATACGAACCGTCCCCGGGCGACGAACCAGTCCCGCCCGGTGTTCTGCCCCGTGTAGTAGGGGTACACGGTATCGAGCATATCGTAGCCGTACAGCTGGTCGGTCATGTGTACGCACCAGCAAACGAACTCAGCACACCACTCCGAGTACGCGTCGCCTGTCCATGCGCCGTATTTGGAGTACCCGTCGCTGCCCTCGGTATAGCCGATCTCGCCGATGGCGGTGTCCAGAAACTTTTGGATGTTGTCGGGCAGCACGCCGGGATTGATCACCTGTTCGGCGCTGACCTCCGCGCCGTCCTCCGGCGCGGCGAACACCGTTTCCTCCGCCGCGGCCGCACCCGCAAGCAGGCACAGCGCCCCCATGATCGCACAAACCCTCTTGAGACGGCTGACCATCGCTATTGTCCTTTCCGTTTAAACTATCTGCCGAAATCCTCAATGCCGCGCAGCAGCTCAAACTCCCGGTAATCACGAACGGTGGAATACATCTTACGCGTCAGCACCGCGCCGGCGCGGTAAAACAGGCAGATGAAAGGAACATCCTCGGCAAACTGCTGCTGGATCGCCTGCCAAGTATAGGCGAACTCCGTCTGGGTCACGTCCTGGCGCAGCTCCTGGCACAGGTCGGTCATCGCGGTGGAAGCGTAGCGGCCGTAATTGCCGGTGTTGCCCTTCATCAGCAAAAATCCGGCGTCGGGAACCACGTCCATCTGGAAGGACGCAAGCACCAGGTCAAACGAGTTCGCCTGGAGTTTTTCCTGCACCTCTTCAAAGGTCATGGCCGTGATATTGATCTTCATTTTAAGCTTTTCGAGCATATCGGCGATCATGTTGGCGGTCTCAAAGCGCACGTTGTTGTCCGGATCCTCATACACAAACAGGCGCAGCACGAGGTTACGTTGCTTGCCGTCGATGATCTTGTCCAGAATGTTGTCGCCGTCGGAATCCACCCAGCCCTCTTCTTCCAGCAGCTTCTGCGCCAGCTCGAAATCGTATTGATACACCAGTTCCTGGTCGTAGTAAAGCCAGCTGGTCGGCGGGATGGGGGTATCGGTATCGGTCGCCATGCCCATATAGACGTTGTTGATGATCAGCGTCTTGTCGATCGCCGCACGGATGGCCCGGCGCACGTTTAAGTTTTCCAGGGGGATCTCATTGAAGTTCATCAAAAGCGTTTCCAGCTGCCGGGTGGAGTAGGACACCGACAGCGAGGAAACCCCGCTTTTATATTGCGCGGCCGTGACCAGGCGCGTAAACGCCGTATCCACGCGCGCGTACTCGTAGGCCGTGATGAGGTCCTTGTTGCTGGTGAAAGTCGACAGTACGATCTCGCCCACCTGCGGCGAAGACTGCCACCAGTTTTTGTTCAGCGTCAGGTACATGTAGCTGTTGGCGGGCTCGAACGCGCCGAATTTGTAAGGGCCGGAGCCGTAGGGCGCTGCCATATCCACCTGGGAGGCCGGCACGACGGGAAAGGTCATGGCGTAGAGCAGGCCGTAGTACGGACGCGACGACGTGGTGGTCACGGCCAGTGTTTTTTCGTCCAGCGCCTCGAATTTCGACACCATATACCGGATATTGCGGTAAAAACCCTGGGCTGAAATATCGTCCTGGTTGGCCATGTCCAGAATATACTTCCCGGAGGCCGCGACGTCCGCCGCGGTCAGCGCTGAGCCATCCGAAAAATACAGGTTATCGCGCAGGGTAAACACCCAGGTGTTGCCGTTGTCCTGCGCCGCCCAGCTTTCGGCCAGGTACGGCTGGGGCACGCCCTCGTCGTCAATGGTGACGAGGCTTTCGTACACCAGATCGAATACGGACAGGATATCGCGCTCCTGCGGATCGAAGGGGTGGATCTCCAGCGTTTTGGTGGAGTAGATGCCCACGACCAGCGAATCGGTTACGTTTTCAGCAGCCGCGAAAAGCGGCGTGAGGACGATCATCGCCAGCAGGATGCACATCAGGCGTTTCATACGGTCACCTCTTCATAATACAGCCGGCGGTAGACGGCATAGGCGTTGAGCACACGCTCCACGTAGGTTTTGGTGTTGCCGTCGGGCAGGTTCTCCAGTTTGATCGTCTGCTGGTCGGCAGACACCGTGGAATCGTTCAGCCAGTTCAGCACGTTGGTCTGGCCGGAATGAAACGCCGCCGCCACCAGCACCGGATCGCCGCCGAACTTCTCGCTCAGGTAGGACAGATACCAGCAGCCGTAGACCACGTTCGTTTCGGCTTCGTACATCTGATCAAAGGAATAGTCCGCGCCCATGCCGATGCTTTCGTACACCCACTGGGCGGTATCCTCCATCAGCTGCATCAGCCCGCGCGCGCCCTTGTAGCTTTCGGCGTAGGGATCAAACGAGCTTTCGTTGAGCACGATCGCCGCAACGAACGCGGGATTCAGGTTGTTTTTCACGGCCTCTTGCTCGATCAGCTCGCGGTACCGGAATGGATGATGATCCAGCAGGCTTTCCTGAGCCGCCTCCCGCGCCGAATAAATCGTCTGCGTCTGTCCGGCGAAGACCATCTGCCCCACCCAAAGGCCCACAAGCAGCACGGCCGCCGCCGCGATCAGGATGATCAGGGTACGTCTGCGTACCCTGGGCCCCTGGCTTTCGCTTTTTTCACTGACCACGGTGTAGGGGTTCTGGCCGGACCCGCGTCCCGCCTGGGGCGTGGGGATATCAAAGCCCTGCGGTTCCAGCGGCTCGCGCTGTTTTTCAGTACGCATATAGTCCGGCACGTACGGCCGGGCCGGCTTTACGTACTGCGCGCCGTTTTCGGTGAACACATCCTGCGGCTCTTCGGTTTGCGGCATTGGTTCGGAATCGACGGACCGCGACTGGGGCGTGGGAAAAATACGCGGTTTTGGCTGCTGGGCGAACTGGTTGTCCCGGGGGCGCGGATACTGTCCGCGCGGATCGTTTTGCCCGTAGCGGTCGGCCCTGCGGTTCACACGCCCGGGAATGTTGTCGCTGTTCTGATGGAAAACAAAATGCATCTGCGGTTTACGCCTCTATCTTTCCTGCGATACGCTGCCAAAGCCGCAGCGTGGTTCGTTTGTTCTCGATCGTGGGACAGTCGGTACGGATTACGTAGTCGGCAAGCGCCTCGGTTTTTTGCACGTCCTGCTGCGCCCGCATACGCGCAAGCGCCTGCTCGCGGCTCAGCCCCGAGCGCGCCGTTAGGCGTTTGAGCCGCGTCTCCTCCGAAGCGGCGACGCAGATCACGGCGTCCGCAATGCCTTCCATGCCCGCCTCGTACAAAAGCGGCACCTCGATGACGGCGATCGCCTCGCCCCGCGTCTCCAGCGCGTCCAGCTGCCGCCGCATGCTCCGGATAACCATCGGGTGCAAAATGGCGTTGAGCTGCTTCTGCTGCGCGGGATCGGCGCGGAATACCAGATCGGCCAGCGCCGCACGGTTCAGCGTACCGTCGGGCTGGAACACACCGTCTCCGAACGCCTCCCGGATCCCGGGCAGCGCTTCTCCTCCCGGCGCGGTGAGCGCGCGGGAGATCGCGTCGGCGTCGACGACGGGTACGCCGGTCTCCTCAATCCAGCCGGCAACGGTGCTCTTCCCGCTGCCGATGCCGCCGGTGATGGCGATAATGCGCATATGTTTCTCCCTATTTCGCGTCATACCAGCTATATCCTGATGATACGTCCGCAATCAAGGGTACGTCGATGGTGATGATGTTCTCCATCGCGTCGCGGATGAGGTCGGCGACGGTTTCCACCTCGCTGCGGGGGCATTCCACCACCAGCTCGTCGTGCACCTGCAGGATAAGCTTCGCCTGGAATTTTCCCTTCTGCAGATCGCCGAACACCTTGACCATCGCAAGCTTGATGATATCCGCCGCGGTGCCCTGCACGGGCATATTCATGGCGGCGCGCTCGCCGAAATTGCGGATGTTGCGGTTTCCGTTCTTCAATTCGTGCAATTGCCGTCTGCGGCCAAGCAGGGTCTGGGCGTAGCCGCGCTCGTAGCCAAGGCGCACGCACTCGTCCATGAAGTCCTTCACCTTGGGGTAGCGCTCGAAATAGGTAGCGATGTAGGCGTCAGCCTCCCGCAGGCTCACGCCGATGTTGCGCGCGAGCCCGAAGCCTGATATCCCGTACACGATGCCGAAATTGACCGCCTTGGCGCTGCGGCGCATGGCGGGGGTCACGTCCTCAAAGGCGACGTTATTCACCTCGGCAGCGGTGCGGGTGTGGATGTCCTGCCCCTTGATAAACGCGTCTTTCATGGCCGGGTCGCCGCTTAAATGCGCCAGCACCCGCAGCTCAATCTGGCTGTAATCGGCGTCCAGTAAAAGCCAGTCCTCTTTGGCGATGAAAGCCTTGCGGATTTCGCGGCCTTCCTCGCTGCGGACGGGGATGTTCTGCAAATTCGGTTCAAGACTTGAAATCCGGCCGGTCACGGCGGCGGTCTGGTCGAAGGTCGTATGCACGCGCCCGGTTTTATCCACGAGCTTTGACAGGCCCTCGATATACACGCTTTGCAGTTTGGTGAGCTTGCGGTAGCGCAGGATGGGCTCGATGATGGGATGATCCAGCTGTTCCAGCACATCCGCAGAGGTGGAATACACGCCGGTCTTCCCCTTGCGGCCAAGGGCGGGAAGCTGAAGTTTCTCAAACAGCACCTCGGAAAGCTGCTTGGGGCTGTTTAAGTTAAAGTCTGCGCCGCCGGCCAGCTTGATGGCCTTGTCGTGCAGCTTTTCGATCTCTGAAAGGAACTGGCTGCCAAGCTCCTCAAGCGCCGCCTTGTCTACGGTAAAGCCTTCCTTCTCCATATAAAACAGCACGCGGATCAGCGGCATTTCCATATCGTTGAACAGGGAAAGCATTCCGTTATCTTTGATGCGGGTAAGCTGCGCCGGGCGCAGGCTCATCATCGTATACACGTCTTTGGCCGCTTTTTCGGGCGGAACGGGCGCAGGCTCTTTGCGGCCCTTGGTTTCAATCGGCGCGCCGTAGAGCATGGTTTCCAGATCCGAATTCTTTTGCTCCGGCTCCAGCAGATACGCCGCGATCATCAGATCGTGGTCGATTTGGGGCAGCGGCAGGCCGAGCTTGTCCGCCTTGTGGAACAGCGCCTTGGCGTCGTGCACGACCAGCGGAAGTGACAAAAGCACCGGTTCCAGCGCTCGTAACACCTGGTCTTCATCCATGCCGGGGGTAAGCATATCCAGCGCCATCGGCATCACCCACACGCGGCCGTCCACGGCGCACATGGCCACGGCGCTCTCCCCCAGGTACAGGGTGACCGTCTGCCCGGCCTTTTGCAGGCTCTGGGCGATCAGCGCAAGCTTCTGCTCGTCGGTCACGGTCATAAACGGCTGCATCGGTGCGACCGCCTTTTCCGGTTTTTGGGCAGCATGCGGCGCCGCCTGCGCGGACCCTGCCGTCTGTTTTCTGTTTTTGAACAGCTGTTCCAGAAGCTCCGAAAGCCTCCGCAGCCTGTACTCCTGCATCATGGGAATGGCGTTTGGCATGTCGTCGATGCCGCAATCGCCGAAGTCGATCTCCAGGGGCGCGGTAACGCAGATTGTGCCCAGCTCCCGGCTCAGTTTCGCCTTAGCTTTATTGTCGCGGATCTTCTCGCCGAGTTTGCCCTTGATTTCATCCGCGTGCAAGTAGACCCCGTCCATGCTTCCGTAGTCTGCCAGCAGCTTCAGCGCCGTCTTTTCCCCTACGCCAGGAACGCCGGGAATATTGTCCGAGGAATCCCCCATCAGCGCTTTGAGGTCGATAGCCTGCTCCGGCGTATAGCCGTAAAGCTTGGGCATCGTCTCCGGCGACAGCAGCAGGCTTTCGGAAATGCCCTTCTTGGTTAAAATCACGTTGGTTTGACCCGAAATCAGCTGCAGAGCGTCGCGATCGCCGGTCAGGATGTTGGCGTGAATGCCCTGTTCGTTGGCCATCCGCGCGGCGGTGCCCAGCAGGTCGTCCGCTTCGTAGCCCTCCATGAACTTCACGGGGATGTTCATGGCCTGTAAAATCTCCCGGATCACGGGAACCTGCGGTTTCAGCTCCTCGGGGGTAGGCTTGCGGCCCGCCTTGTAGTCGTCGAAAAGCTTGTGGCGGAAGGTTGGGGCGTGGGTATCGAGCATCACGCACAGCGCGTCGGGCTTGTAATCGGCGATCGCCTTGAACAGCATGCTGAAAAAGCCTTGAACGGCGTTGGTATACACGCCGCCGGTATCTAAAAGCGGCAGCGCGTGAAAGGCGCGGAAGATCAGGCTGTGGCCGTCCACGAGCATGATATTGCGCGGTTTTTCGGACATGGTTTCGCTCCCCCTTTCGCCTGTCAAATCATTCCTGTAATTATACCACACGATAAGCGATGGTGACAAAAAAGCCCGCAATGCGGGCATTTTTGTTTCAGGTATGAATGGTCTTATTTTTTATGTTCTTTCATCAGTTTGTTCAGCTCGTCGGCAAAGCTGCCGATATCGGTAAACTGCCGGTATACGCTGGCGAAGCGCACATAGGCGACGTCGTCGAGCTTTTTAAGCTCCTCCATAACCAATTCGCCGATCTTGCGGCTGGGGAATTCGGATTCGCCGCTGCCGTACACGGCCTTTTCGGCCTTATCCACGATCGCGTCGATCTGATCCATGCTCACGGGGCGCTTCTGGCAGGCGTGGATCAGCCCCGCTTTGATTTTCTCGGCGCTGAAGGCTTCGCGCCGCTGGTCCTTCTTGACTACCATCACGGGCAGGGTTTCGATCTTTTCATAGGTAGTAAAACGCTTGCCGCAGCGTATGCATTCGCGCCGCCTGCGGATGGACAGGCCCTCGTCCGTCGGCCGTGAATCAATCACCTTAGAATCCAGATATCCGCAAAACCGGCATTTCAAGAGGATCCCACCCTTCTTCAATTGCGAATGCGCCAAACGTCTGTGTTTTGTTCATTATACCCTATATAGCACGCCCTGTCCAGACGATAAACACAATCGGTAGACAATTCCGGGGCGGAACACGCCCGGTGGAAACGGACGCGGGCACAGTTGCGTAAAAAAGACCGTTCATGTATAATAATCATGCTTTCCCGCGCGCGCAACGCCGCGCATCCAGGCGCGGCAAATGCGCTTTTCTTTTCACAGATTGGGCCGTTTGAACGCCGGTCGCTGCAAGGAGGCATGTGGATTATGGAAGGTAAAATTAAAAACGATATCGGTACCGTCTTCATCTCCGAGGACGTTATGCTGAAGGTCGCCGGCTATGCGGCGCTGGAGTGCTACGGCATCGTGGCGATGTCCTCCAAGCGCGTCAAGGACGGGGTCATCCAGTGGCTTGGGCGTGAAAACCTGACCAAGGGCGTGGAACTCAAAATGGTGGACGACATGCTTGACGTTGATCTTTTTATCATCGTCGAATACGGCATTTCCATCGGCGAGGTTTGCAAAACCATCACCGAAACGGTCCGCTACAAGCTGGAAAGCATGACGGGTATCAAAATCCGCCGCGTGAACATTTCCGTAGAGGGCGTTCGCGTATAAAATCGGCACGGGAGGATTTGTTTTTGATGCAGATCAAGATGATAGACGGCCTTCTGCTGCGCGATATGGTTTTAGCGGGCGCAGCGATGCTTGAAAATAACAGGGATTCCGTGGACGCTTTGAACGTGTTTCCCGTACCCGACGGCGATACGGGCACAAACATGTCTTTAACCATGTCCGCGGCCATCCGCGAACTCAGCCAGAAGGAATACGTGCACGCGGGCGAGGCGGCCGACGCCATGGCCAAAGGCGCGCTTCGCGGCGCGCGCGGCAACTCCGGCGTGATTACCTCGCAGCTTTACCGCGGCTTTGCCCACGGTCTGGAGGGCTTGGAGCGCATCTCCCCGGTGCAGTTTGCCGCGGCGCTCAAATCCGGTTCCGAATACGCCTACAAGGCCATGATGAAACCCAAAGAGGGCACCATTTTAACCGTCGCCCGCGTGATTGCCGAAGAAGCGGTGAAACAGGCCGAAAAAGCGCCCGAAGACTTTGACGCGTTATTTGACGTTATCCTGTCTTCCGGCGAGGTGATCCTCAAAAAAACCCAGCAGATGCTCCCGGCATTGACGCAGGCAGGCGTCGTGGACGCGGGCGGACGCGGGCTTTTGTTAATTTACATGGGATACCAAAAAGCGCTGCGGGGCGAAGAAGTGCCCAAGGAACTGATGGACTTTTCCGCCGACGGCGAAGTGGTGTTTGAAGACGATCACGATCAGCTCGGCGAAATTAAATACGCGTACTGCACGGAATTCCTGATCCAGAACCTCCTCCCCGAGGTGACCGACGAGGACGTCAACACCTTCCGGCGGAAATTAAACCGCATCGGCGACTGCGTGCTGGTGGTGGGTGATTTGGCGCTGGTCAAGGTACACGTGCATACCAACGAGCCCGGCAAAGCGCTCAACTACGGCGGCGCGATGGGCGAACTGGTGAACCTGAAGATCGAAAACATGATCCAGCAGCGCCGCGACAAGGCGGCCGCGCAGGCCGCAACGAAGCGCAACGAGCCGCCCAAGGCCTCCGGGATTCTCGCGGTATCGGTCGGCGAAGGCTTCGACGCGATTTTCAACGACTTGGGGGTAGACCAGATCGTCGAGGGCGGGCAGACGATGAACCCGTCCATCGAGGATATTTCCGAAGGCATTGCCAAGATCAACGCCAAGTCGGTGTTCGTGTTCCCAAATAACGGAAACGTTATCCTCGCCGCCCAGCAGGCCGCGGCGATTGCCGACGGCAAGCAGGTGTACGTCATCCCCACCAAAAACGTTGCCATGGGCATCGCGGGGATCATCGCCTATCAGGAAGGCGCGAGCGACGACGAAAACGTGAAAAACATGGACGAGGCAGCCCAACGCGTGCGCACCTGCACTGTCACCTACGCCGTGCGCGATTCGGAAATCGAGGGCCTGAAGATCAAAAAAGGCGATATTCTGGGCCTGAACAACGGCAAGGTGGACGAAAAGGGCGATGACCCGCAGATCGTCGCCAAGGAACTGATGCAGAAGATCGTCACCGGGGACGACGAGCTGATCACCGTATATTACGGCAGCGACGTATCCGAAGAAACGGCGCAGCACCTGACCGACGAGCTCGCAGACATTTTTCACGACTGCGACGTGGAGATGCACAGGGGCGGCCAGCCGCTGTACTATTATCTGATCTCCGTGGAATAGCCATGGAGCTTTCTTCACTTCGGGGCATCGGGCCGAAACGTTTGGACGCACTTAACGCAGCGGGTATACACTCGCTGCGTGATCTTTTATATGCCGTGCCCGCCCGCTACCGCGATATGGGCGACCTGACGGCCGTTAAGGACGCGCGCCACGGCGCGAGCCAGGCTTTCCGCCTGCAAAAGGCGGGAACTCCGAAAATCAGCTATCACGGGAAGCTCTCCCGCGTGACCTGCAAATTCAGGGACGACACCGGCGAGATCACCGGCTGCTGGTTTAACCAGCCATGGATGCGGCAGGTGCTTGAAAAAAAGGAAACCGCGCTGCTGTACGGCAGGGTGGAACGCTTCAAGCAAAGCGTGCAATTGTATAACGCGCGGATCGAAGACAGCGTGCGCATCGTGCCCGTGTACCGCGCCATCGAGGGCATCCCCAACAAGACGCGCGAAACGCTTGTCAAGCAGCTTTTAGAACAGGCGGACGGCATCTGCCGGGAAACGCTGCCGGACGCGGTATTAGAAAAGTATGCGCTGATGTCCTCCGCAGCGGCGATCCGCATCCTGCACAGCCCGGACACGATGGCAAACGTCGCGCTGGCGCAGCGGCGCATCGCCTTTGAACAGCTTCTGCTCTATCAAATCGCCGTGCGGCAGTTCAAGCGCCGCCGGGAAGGCGGACGCGCGCTATCCGTCGCAGCCGGCGCGGAGGACGCCTACTGGGCTTCCCTCCCTTTCCGGCCGACAAAGGCGCAGAAGCGCACGCTTCTGGAGATTACAGCCGATATGCGCGGCCCCGCCGCCATGGCGCGCATGGTGCAGGGCGACGTGGGCTGCGGCAAAACGGCCATCGCGTTTGGCGCGGTGGCGCTGTGCGCCAAAGCCGGTTTTCAGGCGGCGTTCATGGCGCCTACGGAAATCCTGGCGCGCCAGCACCTGGAAAGCGCGAAGAAGGTTTTACAGCCGCTCGGCGTACGCTGCGGGCTGCTGCTGTCGGGCATGAAGGCGGCGGAGCGCAAGGAAGCGCTACTGAACATTCAAACCGGCGCATGGCAGGCGGTGATCGGCACGCACGCGCTGATCTCGGAAAGCGTAACATATCAAAACCTCGGGCTGTGCATTACCGACGAACAGCACCGCTTCGGCGTCGCACAAAGAACCAAATTGATTCAAAAAGGACGCGGCGGCGCTCCCGATCTGCTGGTCATGTCCGCCACGCCCATCCCCCGCTCGCTCGCGCTGATGCTGTACGGCGATTTGGACGTATCGGTGGTGGACGAACTGCCGCCGGGCCGCACGCCCGTGAAAACCAGTATCGTGCCGGCAGAAAAACGTAAAGACATGTACCATTACCTGCGCGGCGAACTGGAAAAAGGCCGTCAGGCGTATATCGTCTGTCCGCTGATCGAGGAAGACGAGGGCAAGGCGCAACTCAAAGCTGTGGAATCGCTGCAAAAAGAGCTTGCGCAGGGCGCGCTGCGCGGCATTCCCCTGGGCGTTACGCACGGGCGGCAGCCGTCGGCGGAAAAAGCGAAAGTCCTCGCCGCGTTTGCAAACGGTACGCTGAAGGCTTTAATCGCCACCACGGTCATCGAGGTCGGCATGAACGTACCGGGCGCCACCATCATGATCGTGGAGGACGCAGAGCGCTACGGCTTGGCGCAGCTCCACCAGCTGCGCGGCCGCGTTGGGCGCGGCGCGCTGGAAAGCCGGTGCTTCCTCGTCGGCGAGGAAAACGAACGCCTGCGGGCGCTGACGCAGACCAACGACGGCTTTGAAATCGCACGCAAGGATCTGGAACTGCGCGGCCCGGGCGAGCTTCTGGGCACACAGCAGCAAGGCGCGGGGCTGTGGGCGGGCGGCATGGACATGATGAACACGAAGATCCTGCACGACGCCGCGGAATGCGCGCAGGAATTATCGGAGTCGAGCGCCCTGCGGCCCGCGTACCAAACGCTTTTCAATCAGGCGCGTTCACTATTGCAACAGTCGCTTAAGGACGTGTCCGTGAGTTGACCGCGGCGGACGAAACGATGTACAATAAAGGCATGGAGGGCAAACCATGCACGTCGTTTTGTACAATCCCGAGATTCCCCAGAACACCGGCAACATCGCCCGCACCTGCGCGGCCACGGGCTGCACGCTGCACCTGATCAAGCCGCTGGGGTTTTCGCTTGCCGACCGCTATTTAAAGCGTGCGGGGCTTGATTACTGGGATATGGTCAACTACAAGACCTACGACGGCTTTGACGAGCTCCTGGCCGCGTATCCGCAGGCGGATTTCCATTTTCTGTCCACCAAGGCGGCCAGGGCATACACGGACGTTCGCTATCAATCCGGCGATTTTCTGGTGTTCGGCTGCGAAACCAAAGGCCTGCCCGAAAGCCTGCTTAATAAAGTGTACGACCGCTGCGTCCGCATCCCGATGCGGGAAGGTGCCCGCAGCCTGAACCTTTCCAATTCCGTGGCGATCGTCGTATACGAAGCGCTTCGTCAGTTGGAGTTTAACGGCCTTACAGCCCGGGGCAGCCTCACCGGCCGGGAGGATACTCATTTACCCTGGATGGACAGCCTGTAACAGGGGGCGAAACCATGAGAAACAGCAATTACGATCCGGCGTATGGCCAGGACAACTGGGACGAGGACGCCGAATACGCCGACCTGAACGAAAACGGCGAGTATGAGGAATACGACGAGTACGCGGATTACGACGACTACGATCTGGACGAGCAGCTGAGCTCCGAGCAAAGCTTCCGCATCGCGATGAACGTGTTCGACCTCATCAGCATGCTGATCGGCCTTGCCGTGATTTTGGTGCTGACGGCGCTATTGTTCGGCCTGATCAACTGGGTGCAGAGGGACCTGTCCCAGTCGCTTTCCGTGATCACCGCGCCGTTCAGATAATAAGGAGGACGTTGACACATGCAGACCTCTTGGGCCGAACTCGCCAAACAGGTATCCGACTGCACAGCCTGCGAACTTTGCGAAGGCTGCATCCAGAAGGTGATGGGCCAGGGCGACCCGAAAGCCCCCCTGATGCTGATCGGCGAAGGCCCCGGAGAACAGGAAGACAAAACCGGCCAGGCCTTCGTAGGCCGCGCCGGAGACCTTTTAACCAACATGCTCAAGGCGATCGACCTGCCGCGCGACCGCGTGTACATCTGCAACACCGTCAAATGCCGTCCGCCCAAAAACCGCACCCCGAAACCCGACGAACTGGACGCCTGCCAGCCGCATCTTCTGGCCCAGATCGCGCTGGTGCAGCCCAAGGTGATCTTCCTGCTGGGCGCGACCGCCGTGCGGGTGATGCTCGGGCCCAATTACCGCATCACACAGTGCCGGGGGCAATGGTTTGCGCGCGGTGAAATCAAAATCATGGCGACCTTTCACCCCGCCGCGCTGTTACGCGATCCACGCCGCAAGCACGATACCTGGGCGGACCTGAAAATGGTGCGCCAGGAGCTGAAAGCGCTCGGCGCGTACCCCGATCTGCTCGTATAGGCGGACGCTTCGTTTCCTTTATATGCCGCCGGCCGCACAGCGCATGTGACGTTTCAGCCGCCTAACTGCGGTATTCACGCGGATTGCGTTTCAAATTGCATAGTTCATGCTACAATGTTCTCATCCGAAATACTACCGGGAGGGACAAACTATGATAGATTTCTTAGCAACAGATCTTGCCATCATCCTGTTTTTTATCGTAGGCACGGGGTTACTGGTGGTCGAAGTGTTCATGCCCGGGTTTGGCATCGCCGGTATATCCGGTCTGGTGGTCGAGGGCGTCAGCATCGCGCTGATGTTCATCAATCACGGCCCGCTTGCCGCGCTGGGCCTGACCATCGTGGTTCTTGCGTTGGTCGGGGTTGTGATTTCGATCACCCTGCGCTCCGCCACCAAGGGGCGGCTATCCAAATCCGCGCTGGTACTGCACAAGGCGGAAACCTCGTCCGAGGGCTATAACGCCGCTAACCAGGACATGGAAGTGCTCATCGGCAAAGAGGGCGTCGTCACCAACACGCTGCGTCCCGTGGGCATGGCCGAAATCGAAGGCGTGAAACTCAACGTCGTATCCGACGCCGAATTCGTCCCCAAAGGCACGCCGGTGCGCGTAACCCGTGTAGACGGCCTGCGCGTGATCGTGCGTCAAATTGAACCGAAATGATAAACGAAACAAGATAACCGAAAGGAGTACTCATCATGATTCAATCCCTTATGGCGCTGAGCGCCACCTCCGTCTCGTCGGCGGCCCTGACCAACGCGCTGTGGGTCATCATCCCGATTTTACTGGCCATCATCCTGATCTCCGTGTTCCTGCGCTTCGTGCCGCTGGGCCTGTGGATCACCTCGCTGGCGTCCGGCGTACACGTAGGCATCTCGTCGCTGATCGGCATGCGCCTGCGCCGCATCCCGCCCAAGAGGCTGGTAGACCCGCTGATCAAGGCGCGCAAAGCCGGGCTGGACGTTACCCTGCCCAAGCTGGAAACCCACTACCTGGCCGGCGGCAACGTGGACCGCGTCATCAACGCGCTGATCGCGGCGCAGCGTTCCAACATCGTGATGCCCTTTGAAAAGGCGTCGGCCATCGACCTGGCCGGCCGCGACGTACTGCAGGCCGTGCAGATGTCCGTTACCCCCAAAGTCATCGAGACGCCCACCGTGGCCGCCATCGCCAAGGACGGCATCGAGCTTCGCGCCAAGGCGCGCGTCACCGTGCGCACCAACATCGAGCGCCTGGTTGGCGGCTCGGGCGAAGAAACGATTATCGCCCGCGTCGGCGAGGGCATCGTTACCACCGTCGGCTCTGCCGAGACCCACAAGCAGGTACTGGAAAACCCGGACCTGATCAGCCGCACGGTGCTCAATAAGGGCCTGGACGCCGGTACCGCGTATGAAATTCTCTCCATCGACATCGCGGACGTGGATGTGGGCCGCAACATCGGCGCACAGCTGCAGATGGATCAGGCGCAAGCCGACCTGCACATCGCACAGGCCCGCGCCGAAGAGCGCCGCGCCATGGCTGTTGCCCGCGAGCAAGAAATGAAAGCCTCCGTGCAGGAGATGCGCGCCCGCGTAATCGAAGCCGAGGCCGAAGTGCCAAAGGCTCTGTCTCAGGCGCTGCGGGAAGGCAAGCTCGGCGTGATGGATTACTACCAGATGCGCAACGTGATTGCCGACACCGACATGCGCGACGGCATCGCCAAGGCGACTATGCCCGCGCAGCCGGCCGTGCCCAAGGAAGACAAGAAGAAATAATGTCCTGTTAAGGCAGGGGACGCGCCGTGCGTCCCCTGCCTGATAAGAGAGGTGAGCACGGTGGACATTTTTTCGGTCATTATCTTATTTTTAGTCGGCAGCATGGTCGTTCGGTTCTTTAAAAGGATCGGACAATCTTCCAAACAAGCGCAGACACAGGAGCAGATTGAGGCCACCAAACGCACGCCCGTACAAGCCCCTGTGCCCAAACCCGCGCCAAAACCTGCCGATTTCCGCTTTCCCCCAATTCAAAAACCTGTTACTGCAAAACAGCCGGTCTTTCAGGAAGGCCGCGACCCGAACGCCGTCGTTGCCTCCGATTTAGGTCAGTATCAGTCGATCAAACCGTCCGCGGATCTGGATACGGCGTTTTCCGACTACAAGGGCAGCCTTGACACCTCAAAATCCGAAGGCATCGGCTACGCGCCCGAAGCGTACGACGAGGTTCCAGCCGCCTACAAGGAAAACGCGCGGATCGAGGCCAGCGTACTGCCAGATGCCCTCAACCGCAGCGCGCTTGTGCAGGCCGTTGTAATGTCTGAAATTCTGAAACGTCCGGGAGCGTCCAGACGATGAGCAAAGAAGCGTTTCAGGTCCTGATCGCCGACGACGACGACGCCATGCGCAGCGTACTCAAGCATGTGATCGACAAGGCCGAGGGCTTTGCTCTGGCCGGGGAAGCGGCGGACGGCGAAGAAACCATGCGGAAGTTTGAGGAACTCAAGCCGCACGTCGTGTTTCTGGATGTGGAAATGCCCGGGATGGACGGCGTGGAATGCGCGCGCCAGATTCAGGATATGAACCCGGCGACAGTGATCATTTTCGTGACGGCGCACAACAAATACATGTCCGAAGCCTTCGAGGTGTACGCGTTTGACTATCTGGTCAAGCCCTTCAAGGTGGACCGGATGCTCCAGACCCTCTCGCGGGTCCGCGACAGCCTGACGCTTTCTTCCGCCGTTCCCGCGTTTGAAAAAGCCGTGAACGCCGACAGAAAACCGCTGGACGGGCGCCTGATGCTCAAGCACCGCGAGGGCAGCGCGTTTATCGACCTGAACGACTTGCTGCTTATCCAGCGGGAGGACCGCTCCACGGTGCTCTATACCAAAAGCGGCGAGCGCTACGCGGTCGGCGATTCCTTAACGGACATGGAAAGCCGCCTGCCCGCCGACGTATTTTTCCGCGCGCACAAAAGCTATATCATCAACCTCAACCACATCAAGGACGTCACCCCCTACGGGCGCTGGACCTACGTGGTGCGCATGGACGGCATCAAGCAGGACGCGCTGATCACCCACGCGAAATATGAGGAACTGGAGAATATGTTTCGCTAGTCTCGAAAGAAAAACTTCTTTGCTTGCGATTCATATTCGGAAACATATAGTCAGCATGTTTTAAAGGCCCGAGATGCTAGGAAACAAGGGTGGCAAGGGGTTGAGCTTACCCGCTTGTAAGTGATGCCCCTGGTCATCCCGCTGATGACAACGCAGATTGGGTCTATAAAACAGGCTGAATAACATATTGACAAGTATCGATATATGACTATAATATAGATCGAAACTTTTTTATGTATGGAGGTTTTCCAATGAACGATCACGCAACGCAGGCCAGGCGCTTCAAGGCCTTCTGCGATGAAAACCGGCTGAAGATCATCGAGCTTTTGCAGGGCGGGGAGAAATGCGCCTGCGAGCTGATCGAGTGCCTGAATATGGGGCAATCCACCCTCTCCTACCATATGAAAATCCTGTGCGAATCCGGCATCGTGGAAAACCGCCAGGAGGGCAAGTGGGCGCATTACCGCATCAGCGCCGAGGGCAGCGCCGAGGCGATCGCTTACCTGCAAACCCTGACCACGCCTGACGAAAACGCATCCGACTGCTGTGCAGAATGCGACTGCGGAGAGAATTGATATGCGCACAGTATGGGACTTTATCCAAAATCAAATCCTGGGTATGGCCTGGCTGCAGTCGCTGATCAACGGCGCGCTGCGCGGTGTTGGGCTGGATACCGCCAATCGCTGGGTCGGGAGCCTGCAATTCTTCCTGTACGACGTGATCAAGATTACGATTCTGTTGTGCTTTCTGATTTTTATCATCAGCTATATCCAAAGCTTCTTCCCGCCGGAGCGCAGCAAAAAAATCCTCAGCCGCTTCCACGGCGTCGGCGCCAATATCGTAGCGGCGCTGCTTGGCACGGTAACCCCGTTTTGCTCGTGTTCGTCCATCCCGCTGTTTATCGGCTTTTCCTCGGCGGGACTGCCGGTCGGGGTAACGTTTTCGTTCCTGATCTCGTCCCCGATGGTCGATCTGGGATCGCTGCTTATTCTCATGAGCATCTTCGGCGCAAACGTGGCGATTCTCTATGTGATCGTCGGGCTGATCGTGGCGGTGGTCGGCGGCACGATCATCGAAAAACTGCGTATGGAACGGTACGTGGAAAGCTTTATCCTCACCGCGGGAAGCGTTGATATCTCCTCCCCCACCCTTACCCGGCGCGACCGCGTGCGCTATTCCAAGGAACAGATGCTTGTAACCTTTAAAAAGGTCTTTCCTTATATCCTCATCGGCGTGAGCATCGGCGCGGTCATCCACAACTGGATTCCGGAAACGTGGATCACCGCCGTACTTGGGAACAATAATCCCTTTGGCGTGGTACTCGCCACGCTGGTCGGCGTGCCGGTGTATGCCGACATCTTCGGCACCATCCCGATCGCCGAAGCCCTTCTCACCAAGGGTGCGCAGCTTGGCACGGTGCTAAGCTTTATGATGGCGGTCACCACCCTGTCGCTGCCGTCGCTGATCCTGCTGCGCAAGGCCGTTAAACCCAAGCTCCTCGCGCTGTTTATCGGCATCTGCACCGTCGGCATTATTCTCGTAGGTTATTTCTTCAACGCGATTCAAGCCTGGATACTCTAATGCAGAAAGGATGATCCCTATGCCATTATTGGATTTTTTCAAGAACCTCCAGCCCCAGTCCTGCGGCTGCTGCGACGCATGCGACAGCGGCAGCTGCTGCACCCCTGAAAACGACGCCGACGAACCCTGTTGCGAAGGCGACGACTGCTGCACCCCGGAAGAGGCCGAATCCGCAAACTGCTGCTGCGGCGACGATTGCTGCCCTCCAGAGGAAAAGACCGAGCGCTTTATCAAGGTGCTTGGCGGCGGCTGTAAAAACTGCCATAAGCTGATGGAGAATACGCAGGAAGCGCTCCGCACCCTCGGTATGGACGATACGGTGGAACTGGTCTCCGAGATGGCGGTCATCGCCGGGTACGGCGTGATGTCCACCCCCGCGCTCGTGGTGGACGGCAAGGTCGTCTCCATGGGCCGCGTCCTCAACCCCATCCAGGCCGCCGAAGCCATCCAGGATGTACGGGGAAAGTGACGAATACGATATAGGGGTTTCACCCCTATGACCCCGACAAGGGCGTCGCCCTTGACCCATTATAAAAGACCGCGCAATGCGCGGTCTTTTGATTGTGGTTCAGGGCACTGCCCTGATCAGGGGGCATGGGGGCGGAACGCCCCTATCGTCTTTATGAGAGCGCTTTGTGCAAAATGTCGACGACCTTCTTTTTGGTGCATGCGCCTTCGTGCAGCTTTTGGCCGTCTACGTAAAAGCTGGGCACGTACCAGTAATCGTACTGCCTGGCGATACCGGGGCAGAGCTGCTCGTCGATCAGCTCGATCTCCACGGCCCGCAGAGCGGGGTCTTCCTCCATCGCTTCCTGCACCCAGCGGCGGGCAAAGCGGCAGAACGGGCAGCTTTCAAAGTGGAACAGCAGAACCTTCTTCATGCCAAATTATCTTCTTTCTGAAACATAGCCTCAAACACCGGGCGGTAGCGCAGCACGCCCTGTATGCGCGCGGAGTGGTACAGCGTCAGCCGGTCGGCGGGAAACGTTATATCCTGAAAAGGCGTTTGCAGATCGATGCCAGTCAGATCCGCCTGCCGTACCAGCGTGATATGCGCGGCGAAGGGCTTTCCGTCAAAGGCTTCCCCCGCTTCGGCCAAACGTGACCGCAGGGTATCGGCAAGCGTTTGCAGCGGTGTGGAAGCATCCAGCTTCGCATGCAGCAGCGCGTTGTTCCGCCGGCCGAAAAAACCAAAACCCGCAACCGAAAGCAAAAACGGTGCGCTGGTCAGGGCGGCATCCCGGATTATGTCTTCCAGCGGTTTCAGGCGCTCGTCATGCTCGCCCAGAAACGCAAGCGTCAGGTGATAGTTCTCCGGCGCCGTCATGCGCCCGCGGACCCCGAGGCCAACCACGGCTTGATGCAGCGCGTCCCGTGCGTCCGGCGGCAGCCCGACGCCGGCGAACAGCCGCATCATCCCGTATAGCGCCCCCTGATGCGCGTCTGCGGCGTGAGACCCTTCATGCTGGTGACGCTGCGGTTCATGACCATGTTGAGCACCAGCCCGATGCCCGCCATGTTCGTAACCAGGTTAGAGCCCCCGTAGCTCAGGAACGGCAGGGGGATGCCCGTGATCGGCATCAGGCCGATGGTCATGGCGACGTTCTGGAACACGTGGAACAGCATCATGCCCAGCACCCCGATGATCACCATCTGCCCGAAGCGCTCCTGCGTGAAATACGCCAGGTACGCCATGCGCAGAATCATCAAAAGGTATGCGCCCAGCACACTCAGCGCGCCCCAGAAGCCGAAGGCCTCGCCGATGGTGGAAAAGATAAAGTCCGTATAATCCTCGGGTACGAAGTCCAGCTGGCTCCAACTGCCCTGCACGAACGTGCCGATGCCGCTAAGGCCGCCCGAGCCGATGGCGATTTTGGAGTTGGTCACCTGGTAGGTGGCGTTGGCGTCTACCAGTTCGGGGTTGACGAACGACAGGATGCGCGTGATGCGGTAATCGTCGATGCCCGACGCCATAATAACGCCGTAGAGGATGATCAGCGCAAGCACCGCAATGGCGATAATCCCGCCCATCACCTTCAGCCGGATGCCGCCGAAATACATCATCACGGCGAACACAAAGATCATCACCAGCACCGAGCCGGTTTCGCCCTGCAAAAGCGTCAGCGCCCAGGGGATGCCCATCAGCATCGCCAGCCGCGTCGCGGACTTGACCGTGCCCAGGGGATTGTCGGTTCTTTCCAGGTACTTCGCGGTGGTGATGATGCAGGCGAGCTTCACAAACTCCGACGGCTGCAGGGTATAACCCCACACCACGTCGATCCACGCCTTCACGCCCGCGGCCTGGCCGCCCAGCGCGATCATCAGCAGGAAACAGGCAAACAGGTAGAACACCTGCGAGCGCCTGCGGATAAAATCGTGCGGGAAAAAGGTCACAAACCCGATCACGATCGGCGAGACGAGGAAAAAGATCGCCTGGCGCAACCCATAGTGCGACGCCACAATGTAGTTAAGCAGCGTATCCTCGGTTCCTGACGAGGTGGAAAACGTTGCCACGGCAACGCAAAGCACGCCGAACCCGGCCAGCCCGACGGCCAATGCCGCGAGGATATAGTCAAAATGCGCCTTGGACCGGCGGCTCTCGTTCATCATGCCTGTGTATCCTCTCTCCTTCTGCGGCGGAACCAGCCCGTTTTGGGCCTTGGCGGCGGTATAACGTCCGCCATGGGTACGGCCCTGCCGGACAGCCGTTTTGCGATGCGCTCGATGGCATACCGCGCAGGGCAATCCGTATCCATCACGGTCTGGTGCCGGTGGAGGGCTTTTAAAATCTCCACATCGTCAGGCACGTAGCCCAGCAGCGGGATATCCAGCGAGTCGGCGATGGTTTGCGGCGTGAGCATATCCCCGGATCCGACCAGCGCCGGGATGACGCGGTTGACGATCAGCAGCGGCGCGGGTTTGCCCCCGTCGCGGCAAAGCGATACGACGCGTTCGGCGTCGCGGATGGATACGTCGTCCGGGGTAACGATCAGCAGGGTGTTTTCAGCGCTCCTAAGCAGCATCCCGATTACGGGTGTCAGCCCGGCGGGCGCGTCCGCGAGCACGAAATCATAGTGCTTTGCAAGCTTGCGAACGATTTTATCCAGCAGTTCCTGGTCAAGCTCCTCCGCCGTGCCCAGCTGTGCGGCGGGCAAAAGCCCAAGCTCCGGCAGAGACAGGGAATTCAGCACCGCCTGGGAAAGCTTGCAGTCCCCGCGGGCATAGTCCAGCACGTCGTATACGACGCTGTTTTCCATCCCCAGATGGATATCCAGGCTCCTCAGCCCGATATCCATATCCATCAGCACGGCTTTCTTGCCTTCCCTGACCAGCGCTACGGCAATCGCCGCCGCGAGCGTGGATTTCCCCACGCCGCCCTTTCCGGAGGCGATCATCCAAGTTTTCATCATCTGCCGCACCTATGGGGCCAGCATGTTGCCGCCGGGGAAGCCAACGTCTGTGGTTCTGAGCGTCTTCTGGTCCAGATACCATTCGACGAACTCCTTGGCGGCAAGGCTGGCCATACCGCCGCTGAGGCCCGACGGGATAAACACGACCACGCAGATTTCCGGATCGTCAAACGGCGCGAGCATGATAAACCAGGAGTTGTTTTCCAGGTCGATGGTCGTCACCTCGGCGGTTCCCGTTTTCGCGGCGACGTCGTCTTTGTATTTCCAGTTCTCGAAGTATTGTTTCGCGGTACCAGTTTCGTCGACAACGCCTTTCATGCCTTCCAGAATCAAATCCAGATATTCCTGTACAGTGTGTTCGCCGTCGTCAACCTCGAATTGATTGAGAACCGTAGGCGTGCGCTGGCTTAGAATATCGCCTTCGGGAGATGTGATCGAGTCCACGATCATCAGGTTGTTCACCACACCGCCGTTGCCCAACGCCGCCGCGTAGCGGCTGACCGCCGCGGGCGTCAGCCTGGTGATCGACTGCCCGATGGCCACCTGGATGGTCTGCGCGCCGCCCCACTTGATATCGTTCAAATAGTTGTAGGTGTCGCCGATGACTGCCTGCAGGTATACCATTTCGCGCGTCATGTTCAGCTCTTCCATCAGGATGGGGCGCATGGAAACGACCCAGTCGGACTGCGCGGTGTTGACCGCCATATCCATCAGGCGCTTGATGCAGCGGTTCAGGCTTTCGTCGTCGTAGGTGATGTTGCGGATCGCGCCCTGGTTGCGCAGGTGTTTTTTAATGGAGTTGAACACGATAATCGGCATTGCGGTGTCCTGCGAGGCCTCGTCCATCGCCTTGGTGGGATCGTAAAGGCTGGTTTGGTTGCCGACCACGCTGCGCTCCTCGCCGGGCAGGTCCACGCCGGTGCGGCTGGTCAGCCCGAACTCCGACGCATACTGGTACAGCCTGTCCTCGCCAAGGCGGGACCCCAGCGTATAGAAGAAGAAGTTACAGGAGTTGGAGATACCCTGCACGATGGTCTGGTACTGATGCTTGTAGCGCTGAGACGCGGAAATCCAGCATTTCGGCGCGGTGGCGGGGTCCTTGGTATACAGCATAAACAGCCCGCCGTCGGAGATGGTTTCGTCGGGAAGCAGTTCGCCTTCCATCAGCGAACCGAGGGACGCGACCATCTTGAAAATGGATCCCGGCGTAGCGCGGGCATGGATATTGTAGTTCATTAAAAGGTTGCGGTCGTCGGTGAGGATTTCCCTGCTTTCCTCCCCGCCGGCGATCAGCGCGTTCAGGTCATAGGTCGGATAGTTGACCATCGCGAGCACGCGGCCCTCCATGTCGATCACCATCATGGCGGCGCGGTCGGCCAGCGAAAGCGGGTATTTCTCCCAGTTCCGCTCTTCGATTTCGGTGCGGTTGGTTTCCAGCCAGGTGCTTTTCATCAGGCGCTTTTCCTGCTCCGAACGCGTATTGGCGACGTTATCGGCCAGGGCGCGCTCGGCCTGCTGCTGATAGGCGGCGTTGATGGTGAGCTTGACGTTGTTGCCGTCCTGCGGCTCCACGTACTCAAGCTCGCGGGTGATTTTCCCCACGTTGTCGCGCTCGACGACGCGATAACCCTGTCTGGCGTCGTTGTTCTGCGTCAGCCAGTCCTCCATTGACGCCTCGATGCCGTCCAGGCCGATGATGTCGGAATACTTATAGCCCTTGAGTTTCAGTTCGTCCCATTTGGCGATGGAGGGAATCGGGCCGACGTAGCCGATCACCTGCGCCGCAAGCGTGCTTCTGGGATATACGCGCTTGGTGCCCACGGCGATCTCAAGCCCCGGCATGTTCATGGAGCGGGTTTCGATCTGGTTGACGGTCACGTCGGACACGTCCTCGGCGATCACAACGGGCTGGGAGAGGAAAAGGTTCATCTGCATCTCGGAATAGACCGCCATGACCTTGAGCATCTTCTCCTCGTCCATGTCGTCTGGGATCTGGTAGCGCTCCTTCAGTTTTTCCATCGCGGCGGCGGGGGTCGGCACACGGGTTACGGTGAAATAGTTGTTGTTGCGCCACTGGGTTTCACGCGTCTGCAGCACCGCTTCGGATACGCCGGAGCCGAAATAGAACTCCCAGTCGCCCACCGCGATGGACGGATTGGGGTCGACGTAGTCTTCGTCTTCCGAGACCGTTTTACGCCGGATGACAAATTCCACGCTCAACTCGCCGCCGTTTTCCTCGATGATGTCGATAGCGTCGGAAATGGCTTGGGTAAAGCCTTTGTAGTCCTCTTCAGAATTCTGGGACGCGTCCCGGTAGAAGGTGACGTTATAAATTTTTTCATCCTTGGCCAGGATGACCGCGTCGGCGTCGGTGATCATGCCGCGGCTGCCGCGCAGCATGATCTTGGTGGTACGCTGGGTTGATGCGGTTTCCTGGTAGTCGTAGCTGGAGTTCAGCTGCAGTCCCGCGACGCCGATGATCAGGTAAACAAACATCACAACCACGATACCTAAAAACGTTAGGTATCGTATAGGCAGGTTATAGCCCTGCCGTCCCTGGTCGCGGTTCTTGCGTGAGAGCATAGCTTTTCCTTCCCAACTCGATTATGTGGCGCGGGGGGCTTTTTTCAGCTTGTGAATCCCAAACCAGCGGCGGATGGGAAACTGCAAAAGCCCGGCCAGACCCGTGGTGTACAATACAGAAATCAGCGCGCGGCCGTAATGGCCGATATCCGGGCGGATGCCGCTTAAGTAGATATACATGAGGTTCACGGCTTCAAACACAGCGATGCTCACCAAAGCGCTCAGCACCGTGCGCAAGCGGGCCGGAAGCCGCTGCGGCGTTCTGCCGGCCGAGCGCTCCTCTTCCATGCGACGCTCGCTTTTATCGGCAAAGAACAGCGCGCCCAGCATCGCGCACACCGGATAGAGGATGAGGTAGATATACTCAAGCGACGGCATCATGATCTCCAGCATATACCCGATGGCAAGCGAGATGATGAACGTGTACTTACGCCCAAGCGCAACGCTCACCACGGCGATGATCGCGATGGCGAAGTTGGGCGCTACGCCCGCGATCGCCAGATACTTGGCGACCGTCGCCTGCAGCAGGTAGGCAAGCATGATCAGCACGAAAAACTGTATCCCCTTGCGGATCAATTGGCGTCATCCTCCTCCACGGTCAGCTCCAGCGGCGGAACGGTCGGGGTCGGCGAGGGCGTGGGCGGGAGGGTATAACCGAACGGATTTGCATCTTCGGTCGCGTTTGGAACGTTGTACTCAATCGCGTCGCCGGCGCTGGTCGGCGCGGGCGTTACGGTGATCAGCGTGCCGTCGGGCGCGGTGGTCTGCTGGAGCACGACGTCCGTAGGCTCGGGCGTGGGCGCGAGCTGGAAGAAGTCCGAACCGATCTGAATGGTGGGAATCGGGCGCGGGGTTTCCAGTTCGACCAGATCCAGATCCTGGGTCGTATCCTGGGAGACCACGGCTTCGGCGTCGGGCTGATAGCGCAGCACGATCACGTATTCGATATGTTCAAAATCGGCGATCGGCTCGACGACCACGTAACTTTTGTTTGATTCCATCCCGCGCGTGGATTCGCGCACGGTGCCGATGGGGATGCCCTTGGGAAAACCGAAGCCGACGCCGGAGGTGACCACCGTGTCGCCCGGCCGCGGGAGGTGATCCTCGGGCAGATAGTACATGCGGCACAGGGCCGTGCCGTCCACGCCCAGCGTACCGCGTACGGTTCCCTGGTCGCGTGTGGAGGAGATCAGCCCGGCAATGCTCGCGTCCGAGTCGATAATGGTGCGGACGCTTGCGCTGCTGGGCTTGGTGTTGTAGGTATAGCCCACCAGCGCGCCGTCCATGGTGACGGCCATAAAGTCCTCAACGCCGTCGCTCGTTCCTTTGTTGATGGTGAAGACCGAGAAATAGTTGCCGTCGCTGCGGCTGATAACGCTGGCGACCAGCGGGTTCATGCTCTCGTTGATGGAAATTTCGCCGTAGAGTTCCTGGTACACCGCCAGCTCGCGTTCCAGCTCGTCGGCGCGCATCGCCTGGTATACGAGCTGCTCGTTTTCCAGCTTGATCTCGTTATACGCGGTCTCGAGGTTTGCGCGGAGTTTTAAGGTGCGCAGGTAATTGACCACCGCATCCACAACGCTGGAAAAGCCGGTCTGCAAAGGCGTGAGTACGGTGGATACGCCGTTTTCCGGCGCGCGGAGGGCCTGTTCGCCGGTGATCAGCGCAAACAGATGCGAAGCCGCAAGCGCAAGCAGCGCAACCACCACGATCACAATCGCGGCGCGCCGCAAGCCCCGCCACTTGCGGGGATTGCGGTTTTGCTGTTTCATATCCGGCTTTTTGCCGTCCATTCGTCGCCCTCCAGGTGAAGGGATATTGGCACAAGAGCCAACGCCCGTCTAATTCTCTTTCAAAAATCCCGAGTATCCAAGCTGCTCCAGCACGTCGAAGTTTTCGATGATGTTGCCAAGCCCGAGCACCGCGCAGTCGGCGGGCTCCTTGGCCAGAAGCACCGGGATGCCCAGCTCGCTTGCGATCATCTGGTCCATGCCGTACAACTGCGCGCCGCCGCCGGTTAAATAGATGCCGTTGTGCATCACGTCGGCGGTGAGTTCCGGCGGGGTGCGCTCCAAAAGCCACTTGATCGCGCTCAGGATCGCAACGCAGGGATCGTGAATCGCGTCGTAGATCTGTGCAGAGGAGATCTCGGTGGTCTGGGGCAGGTTGGTAATCAGGTCGCGGCCGCGGATGCGCGCCCTGCGCTCCTCGCTGATGGGCAGCGCCGCGCCCAGGTCGAGCTTGACTTCCTCGGCTGTGCGGTCGCCGATCAGGATGTTAAACTCGCGCTTGATAAAGTTGGTGATGGCTTCATCCATCTTCACGCCACCAACGCGGATGGAGTGGCTGATGACCACGCCGCCCAGTGAAATGATGGCGATGTCCGTGGTGCCCCCGCCGATATCTACCACCATGCAGCCGTTGGGCTCGAAAACCGGCAGCCCGCTGCCAAGCGCCGAGGCGAAGGGCTTTTCCACCAGGTACACCTTGCGCGCACCGGACGCCCTTGCGGCTTCCAGCACCGCGCGGCGCTCGATGGGCGAAATGGATGACGGGCAGGTGAGAAAGGTGCGGGGCTTCATCAGGTAGCTGGAGCCGATGGCCTTACGCATAAAATACTGGATCAGAATCTGCGCCATTTCAAAATCGGAGATAATGCCCTCGCGCATCGGGCGAATGGCCGTGATGCCCTCGGTGGTCCGGCCCAGCATGATCTTGGCGTCGTCGCCCACGGCGCGGGCGCGCTGTTTGTGATCGTTGGTCACCACGACGATCGTAGGCTCGTTGACCACGATCCCCTTGCCTTTAACGTAGACAAGCGTATTGCTGGTGCCCAGATCGATCCCCAAATCACGCGCCACAAATCCCATGCGTTGCACATCCTATATCAAAATCATTTACGGGTAGAGTTTAGCGTCCTCCAGCAAGTCCTTCACTTCGCACAAGGAAAGCCCGATCACATTGGAGGGGCTGCCGGAGATGCGGTCGATGAACATGCTGCCGACGCCCTGCATGGCGTACGCGCCCGCCTTGTCCATCGGCTCGTCGGAGGCGGTATAGCGCTCTATCTCCGCCCCGCCGATCCTGCGGAACAGCACATCCGTGGTCGCCGTGCGCTCCGTCACCCTTCCGCCGGGCAGGAACAGGCACACGCCCGTGACCACCTGATGAGTACGCCCCGAAAGCATCGAAAGCATTCGCGCCGCCTCTTCACGGCTTTTGGGCTTGCCCAAAATCACATCGTCCAGGCAGACCAGCGTATCCGCCGCAAGCACGGGATAGCTCTGATTTTGGTTAAAAACATCCTCGCCTTTTTCATAGGCGAGCTGCCGTACCTGCTCCAGACCGCTGCCCTGCGCGTTTTCTTCCACCGAGGATGGAATCACGGCGAACGGGATGCCGAAATACGCCATCAGTTCGCGCCTGCGGGGCGAAGCGGACGCCAGAATCATCCGCGCCTTTTGCAGCGTGGTTTCCATGCCTCCGCCCCTTTCCAAAACAAGCATCCTTTGACATTGCATTATACCATATCAGATTTGGGGCGTACACCCCCGGACGAATTTGTTGCATTCATGTTACGAAAAAAACCGCCGTCAAAACAGCGGTTTATTGCTATGTAATTCAGTTTGCACCGCAGCTTGTTTAAAAAGCCTGAGATGCTAGGAAGCAAGGGTGGCAGGAGGTTGATCTTACTCGTTATGTAAGTGATGTCGACTGCCAGCCCGATGATGACAACGCAGATTAGGGTTTTTGAGCATGCTGCTAAGGCTGTTTGGTTCCGCGCATAACAAAATAGGACAAAGGCAGACTCGCAATGGCGGTCGAAAGCTGGATGGTTTCCCAATGCATTTGCACGAATTTGATAAAATCCTGCAGCCAAAGCAGCCATTCCAGCCCCAACGCCATGATCTGCCCCTGGTTATCGCCCTGAACCACCGACAGCGCGTCGCGCACGGCGGGGATGAGCATCAAAATCACAAACAGCAGCGGAACGCCGATGGAAAAACTGATGGTCAGCGCCCGGAAGCGGCGCAGCATGCACCCGTACAGATAGAAGATCGACGTCCATTCCACCGTGTACAGTAAAAGGTTCGGCAGGTCGTTCAGCCCGTGGGTCAGCGCCGCCCCGTACAGCGACGCGCTCATGGAGTACGTTTCCGGTTTCAGGCTTGCCAGCGGAAACAGCACGGCGCCCATCAGCATATTGATCAGGAAGGTGGCGCACAGCATTACGACCATTCCCAGCAAAAGCCCCAGGATGTTGCCAAGCCACGCGGACGTGCGGGGCGTGCCAAAGCGCAGCAGGAAGCGTGTGCCGCGTCCCGCCGTGAGGATGCCGATGATGAGCGCGGAGAAGAACACGATCTCGAAATTGCCGCGGATGCCGTCAAACGAGAACCTGTCGCCAGTCAGTACCGGCGTCGTCAGGGACAGGATCTGCACGGCCGCGACGATTAAAAGTCCCCAAACCACAAGCCTGCCAATGTTTTTAAAATGATACCGGAGCACGCCCGCAAACCGGGCTTGTTTCAGCCATTCAGCCATTGCGCTGCGCCTCCTTTTCCTCGGTGAGGAACACAAACAGCCTTTGCAGCCCGATGGGCGCGCTGCGGACGCGCTTGTCGGCCCGGATGGCCTTGAGGGTATCCTCGTCAAGCTGCACGTGGCGCACCAGCATGCCCGCCACTTCTTCTTCCTTGAGCAGTTTTAAATTGTTCGTGAGTTCTTGCACGTCCTCGGCGTCGCCGGATACGCTCAGCGTCCCCTTTTGCAGCTCGTCCACCGTGCCCTCGCACAAGAGGTTCCCGTCGTCGATCATCACCGCGTAATCCAGGATGCGCGCCACCTCGTCGATCAGATGGGTGGAGATCAGGAAGGTGCGGCCCGGGTCCCGTTTTTGCTGCTGGGCAAGCAGATCGTAAAAACGCTCGCGCATCACGGCGTCCAGGCCGAGGCTCGGCTCGTCGATAATGGTAAAGGGCGCGCGGCTTGCAAGGCCGACGATCAGCATCAGGCTGGTCTGCATGCCTCGGCTGAAGGTTTTGATTTTACGGTTTTCCGGCAGATCGAAGCGCTTTAGCAGCGCGTGCGCCAGCTCCCCGTCCCACTCCTGAAACAGCCCGGCGCACACAAAGAACAGGTCTTTGATCTTCGGCAACTTACCGAAATCCGGCGTATCGCCAATGATGCACAGCTGCCCAAGCGCTTTGGCATGGTCCCATACCTTCCGGTCGGAGATGCGCACATTGCCGCCGCTGGGCTTGAGCATGCCGCCCACGATGCGCAGCAGCGTGGATTTCCCCGCGCCGTTGCGCCCGAGCAGGCCCACGATCTTCCCTTTGGGGATGGCGATGCTAAGCCCCTTCAGCGCCCGCGTTTTGCCGAACGTCCGGCTGACTTGATTGACTGTCAATATGTTTTCAGACACAAATTTTCTCCCTTGAAGCGGTCGAAACTTTTACTTGACGATAATATTGCAGAGTCTGCCCGGCACGAAGATCAGCTTGGCGATTTTGCGGCCGCCGATGATCGTCTGCACTTCCGGGTTGTTCGGCAGCTCTTTTTCGGCCTGTTCTCTGGTCATATCCGGATCGATCATGATGCGGCCGCGCACCTTGCCGTTGATCTGGATGGCGATTTCCACCTCGGAGCGCTTCATGGCTTCCTCGCTGTACACCGGCCAGGGTTCAAAGGTCATGCCGGAGCCAAAGCCCATCTGCTCCCACATCTCCTCGCAGATGTGCGGGGACACGGGATACAGAAGCAGGGTCAGCGTTTTCAGTTCATCTCTGGTGCAGCCGTCCGCCGCGTAGAACTCGTTGACGAGCGTCATCATCTGGGCGATGGCGGTGTTGTACTTCATGGCTTCGTAATCGTCGCCAACCTTTTTGATGGTTTCGTGCATCAGGGGCGTCAAAGCCTTTTGATACCCTTCGCCGTCCTTGAGCATATCCATCAACCGCCAGACGCGGTCCAGGAACCGGCGGCAGCCGCGCGCGCCGTTGGGATTCCACGGAATCGCCTGGTCGAACGCGCCCATAAACATCTCGTACATGCGGGTGGCGTCGGCGCCGATTTCCGCGATGCAGTCGTCGGGGTTGACCACGTTGCCGCGGGACTTACTCATCTTGTCCCCGTTTTCGCCCAGAATCATACCGTGGCTGGTGCGTTTCTGATAGGGCTCCCGGCAGGGCACCGCACCGATATCGTATAGGAACAGGTGCCAGAACCGGCTGTACAACAGGTGCAGCGTGGTGTGTTCCATACCGCCGTTGTACCAGTCCACGTTCATCCAGTATTTGAGCGCGTCAAAATCGGCGAAGGTCTGGTCGTTGTGCGGGTCGCAGTAGCGCAGGAAATACCAGCTCGATCCCGCCCACTGGGGCATGGTGTCGGTCTCGCGCTTGGCGGGGCCGCCGCACTTGGGGCAGGGAACGTTCACCCAGTCGCCGATCGCCGCCAGCGGGCTTTCGCCGGTATCGGTGGTCTGGTAGTGTTCCACGTCAGGCAGCTTAACCGGCAGTTCCGTTTCCGGCACGGGCACATAGCCGCATTTTTCGCAGTGCACGATGGGAATGGGCTCGCCCCAGTAGCGCTGGCGGCTGAACACCCAATCGCGGAGCTTGAAGTTGATTTTCTTCTCGCCGAGGTTTTGCTCCACCAGCCACGCGGTGATCTTCTGCTTGGCGTCGGCAACCTTCAGGCCGTTCAGGAATCCGCTGTTGACAAGGATACCGTCCTCCACGTCGGTGTAGGCTTCCTTTTCAATATCCCCGCCCGCGATGACCTCGATGATCGGCAGCTTGAAGGCGGTGGCGAACTCGTAGTCGCGCGTATCATGCGCGGGCACGCCCATGATGGCGCCGGTGCCGTAGCTCATCAGCACGTAATCGCTGACCCAGATGGGAATCAGCTCGCCGTTGACGGGGTTGACGGCTTTCAGCCCGTGTAGCTCCACGCCGGTCTTTTCCTTGTTCATTTCGGTGCGCTCGAAGTCGCTTTTCCGGGAAGCCTGCTCGCGGTAGTCCACGACCTGCGCATAGTTGGTCAGATCGGCTTTGTAGGCGTCGATCAGCGGATGCTCGGGGCTTAATACCATATAGGTCGCGCCGAACAAGGTATCCGGGCGCGTGGTGAATACGCGGAGTTTTTCATCTTTATCGGCGATCTTGAAATCAACCTCCGCGCCTTCGGAGCGCCCGATCCAGTTGCGCTGCTGGGTTTTGACTTTTTCAATGAAATCCAGATCGTCCAGCCCGTCGAGCAGCTTCTGCGCATAATCGGTGATACGCAGCATCCACTGGCTGCGCACGCGGCGCACCACTTCGCCGCCGCAGCGTTCGCACACGCCGCCTACGACCTCTTCATTCGCCAGGCCCACCTTACAGCTCGTGCACCAGTTGATGGGCATCTGGGTCTTGTAGGCCAGGCCGTGCTCAAAAAGCTTTAGAAAGATCCACTGGGTCCACTTGTAATAGCCCGGATCGGTGGTATCCACCTCGCGGGAGTAATCAAAGGAAAACCCGAGGCGCTTTAATTGCGAACGGAAACGGGCGATGTTGTCCTTGGTCACCTTCGCCGGGTGAACGTGGTTGGCGATGGCGTAGTTTTCCGTCGGCAGGCCGAACGCGTCGTACCCGATGGGATAGAGCACGTTGTAGCCTTCCATGCGGCGCTTGCGGCAGATGATATCCATCGCGGTGTTACTGCGCGGATGGCCCACGTGCAGCCCCGCGCCGGAGGGATAGGGAAACTCGATCAGCCCGTAAAATTTCTTCTTGTCGCTGGGATACTGCGCTTGAAACGTGCCCTCGTCCTCCCACGTTTTCTGCCATTTCGTCTCGATGGCTTCCGGATCGTAGGGCATGAACTCTATATTTTGCATAACTAACTCCTTTATGACTCCGTAATCTTACGACTGCCGCATGCTCTGAAACTGCTCCAGGAAATTGATCCCGATAGCCAGCCGCTGCAGCGTTTCGTCCTTCCCCAGTAAATACGCGATCTCTGTCGCGCCGCCCGGCGTGGAGGGCAGCCCCGACAGCGCCACGCGCACAGGCCACATCACCTGGCCGGTTTTCCACTCGTTTTCGGCGGCCAGCTCCATCAGGCTTTCCTTGAGGGCGTCCTCGGTGAAATCCTGCAAAGCCGCCGCCCTGGTAAGGGCGAGCTTGAGTACCGTAAGGCTCAGGGCGGGGTCGGTTTTCATCTTTTTATGGGAGTAAAGATCAATTTGATAATCCGGCAGCTCGGCGAGGAACGAAACCATCTCCGGCACCTGGCTGAACACCTCGGTGCGGCCGTGCATGAGCTCCGCCAGGCGGCGATAGTCGATGCCCTTGCCCTGCAGCGCCTTGTCAAACCAGGGCGTCGCGGTTTTCAGGTAGTCCTCAAAGTCCATCTTCTTAATGTACTCGGAGTTGAACCACCGAAGCTTGTCGGTGTTGAAAATCGCGGGGGATTTTGAAAGGCCGTCGGTGTCGAACACCTCCACCAGTTCGGGGAGCGTGAAAAACTCGCGGTCGTCCTTAGGCGCCCAGCCCAGCAGCGCGATGAAATTGATAATCGCGTCTCGCACGTAGCCCTGTTCCAGCAGGTCTTCAAACGTCGGGTCGCCGTGGCGCTTGGAAAGCTTGCGGGTCGCGTCCTTCATGACGACCGGCAGGTGCATGTAGGTGGGCGGCTGCCAGCCGAAAGCTTCGTATAAAAGATTGTACTTAGGCGTGGAGCTTAAGTACTCCGTACCGCGGATGACGTGGGATATCTTCATCAAATGATCGTCGATCACGTTGGCAAAGTTGTAGGTCGGCAGCCCGTCCTGCTTGATTAACACGTTATCGTCCAGGATCGCGCACTCGGTTTCCACGTGCCCGTACAACAGGTCCTCAAAGCTCGCCACGCCCGTTTCCGGGATGTTCTGGCGGATGACGTACGGCTCGCCGCTTTCCATGCGGCGTTTGGCCTCGGCTTTATCGATGTGCAGGCAGTGCTTGTCGTACTTCCACTGTTCGCCTTTGGCCGTCGCCTTATCGCGCCGGGCCTGCAATTCCTCCTTGGTGCAAAAGCAGGGGTAGGCCGCGCCGCTTTCCACCAGCTGCATGGCGTAGGGCAAATACAGGTCCTTGCGCCGGGACTGGATATAAGGGCCGTAGTCTCCCCCGACGTCGGGGCCTTCATCGTAATCCAGTCCCGCCTTGTGCATATCCTCGTAAATCAGCTCGACGGCGCCGGGCACCTCGCGCTCCTGATCGGTGTCCTCGATGCGTAAAATAAATTTGCCGCCGCGCTGCTTGGCAAACAGGTAGGCATACAGCGCTGTGCGAAGCCCCCCCAGGTGCATATAGCCGGTGGGGCTTGGGGCAAAGCGCGTACGGATATCAGACATCACGTTATCCTTTCACGACCTTTTTAAAGGTATCCCGCAGGCCCACGGTGTGGTTGAACACCGGCAGGGCGTCTGTGGAATCCTGATCTTTGCAATAGTAGCCCATGCGCAGGAACTGGAAGGTGTCCCCTACCTTGGCGGCGGCCAGAGATTTTTCCATAAACCCGTGACAGACTTCCAAGCTGTTGGGATTGAGCGTTTCCAGGAAGTCCTTGCGTTCCTCGCCTTCCAAAATCTGGTCGTCCAGAAGCTGGTCGAACACCCGCGTCTCCATGGGCAGACTTTCGGTCGCGCTCACCCAGTGGAGCGTACCTTTTACCTTGCGCAGCGCGCCTTCGCTGCCGTTGCGGCTTGATAGATCCACCGAGCAGTACACGCAGGTGACGTTGCCGTCTTCGTCCTTATCGCAGCGCTCGCCTTTGATGATGTAGGCGCTTTTCAGGCGTACCTCGCCGCCCAGAAACAGGCGGAAGTATTTCCTGGCGGGGATTTCCATAAAGTCTTCCCGCTCGATGTACAGCTCCCTGGTGAAGGTTACCGTGCGCTCGCCCATCTCCGGATGTCCGGGATGGTTTTCGATGGGCAGTTCGTCGGTCTCACCCTCGGGCCAGTTTTCAAGCACCACTTTCAGCGGCCGCAGCACAGCCATGGCGCGGGGCGCGGTTTCGCTCAAAGACTCGCGTACGCAGTGCTCCAGCAGGGCAAAATCCACCTCGCTGTCGGCCTTGGCCAGGCCGATGCGGTCGATGAAATCGCGGACGGCTTCGGGCGTATAGCCGCGCCGCCGCATGGCGCATAGCGTGGGCATGCGGGGATCGTCCCACCCGGCGACGACGCCCTTTTCCACGAGCATGCGAAGGTAGCGCTTGGACATGATGGTTCGCGTGATATTCAGGCGGCTGAATTCGATCTGCCGGGGTCTGCCCGGCAGCATATCTTTGGCGTGTTCCACCACCCAGTCGTACAGCACCCGGTGATCCTCGTACTCCAGCGAGCACAGGCTATGGGTGACACATTCCAGCGCGTCGCCGATGGGGTGGGAATAATCGTACATCGGGTAGATGCACCAAGTTTTACCCGTGCGGTGATGCTCCCGGAACAGGATGCGGTACATTGCGGGATCGCGCATATTCATGTTGGGGCTCGCCATGTCGATCTTCATGCGCAGAATCATGCTGCCCTCGGGATGCTTGCCCGCTTTCATCTCTTCAAACAGGCGCAGGTTTTCCTCCGGGCTGCGGTCGCGGTATGGGCTGTTTTTGCCGGGCTTGGTCAGCGTGCCGCGGTACTTGCGCACTTCCTCGGGGGACAGATCGTCCACGTACGCCAAGCCGCGTTTGATCCAGTCCACGGCGATATCGTAGCAGGCCTGATAATACTCGCTGGCAAAACGAACAGGCCCGTCCCAGTGGAAACCGAGCCAGCGGATATCGTCCATGATGCCGTCTACGAATTCGGTTTCTTCCTTTTCGGGGTTGGTGTCGTCAAAACGCAGGTTGCACTTGCCGCCGAAGTGTTCGGCGGTGGTGAAATCCGCGGCGATGGCCTTGCAATGGCCGATATGCAGGTATCCGTTGGGTTCCGGGGGAAAACGGGTCTGGATTTGCTGGAAACGCCCGCTCTCCAAGTCTTCATCGATGAAATCCCAGATGAAATTCGTCTTTTTCGCGGGTACGTCCATGTCCATCGCCCTTCCTTTCCCAGATTTTCATCATTATAGCCGTAAATGCCTGAATTGACAAGCCAAACAGCAAACCGAACACAGGGTTTTCCCCGGATTATTCGAAGCATGTATATCGTAGCTAAACACAGTATTTACCGCCGGATGGAAATAATCTGTCCATATGTTGTTTCTCCGATTGACATCGGCAAAGCGCACAATTATACTGGAACCGTGAATTAAATACGGTTCGCTCGGTTGAAGGCTTGGGGAGAGAGCGGCATCGCCGCCGCCGAAGGTGCAAACCCGCATAAGCTCTCAGGCAAAAGGACCCAGGCCCGACGAAACTCTGGAAAGCATGAAAATGCACCGAAGAGGCAATCCGCTATAATTGCTGTGGCGATTGACAGCGGAGAAACTTTCAGGTTCCGATACAGAGGCGCAAAGCACGATGTGCTTTGTGCCTTTATCATTTCCTGAAAGGAGCATATCCATGGCCGGGGAATTACTGAAAACGCCATTATATGATCGGCATGTGGCAAACGGCGGCAAGATGGTGCTGTTCGCGGGCTACGAGCTGCCCGTACAGTACGAGACGGGGGTTATGCGCGAGCACCGCGCCGTGCGCGAGGGCGTGGGCCTGTTCGACGTCAGCCACATGGGCGAGGTTACCTTCAAGGGACCGGATGCCCTAAGCAACATTCAGCATCTGTTGTGCAACGATTTTGCAACGCTTGCGGACGGCCGCGTGCGCTACAGCCCCATGCTCAACGACGCGGGCGGCGTGATCGACGACGTGCTGGTCTACCGCAAGGCGGAAAACGACTACATGATGGTCGTCAACGCTGCCAACCGCCACAAGGACGTGGCGCATATTTTCATCCACCGCTTCGGGGATGTGGAGATCGAAGACATTTCCGATTCGATCTGCCAGATCGCTTTGCAGGGCCCCAAGGCCGAGCGGATGATGCAGACCATCACCAACCGCCTGCCGCAGAAATACTACAGCTTTATCGACCACGTGGATCTGGGCGGCATCGACTGCCTTTTAAGCCGCACCGGCTACACCGGCGAGGACGGGTTTGAACTCTATGTAAAAGCCGAAGACGGCGCAAAATTGTTCGACCTGTTCATACTGCATGGCAAAGCCTTTCACCTGCAGCTTTGCGGGCTGGGCTGCCGCGACACACTGCGCCTGGAGGCCGCGATGCCGCTGTATGGCCACGAGATGGACGACACGGTCTCCCCGCTGGAAACGGGGCTTGAGCGCTTCGTGAAGCTTAATAAGACCGACTTCATCGGCCGCAGGGCGCTGCTGACGATGGGCTCGCCCAAACGCACGCGCATCGGGCTGAAGATCACCGGGCGCGGCATCGCGCGGGAACACTGCCCCGTAATGGCGGACGGCAAACAAATCGGCCTTACGACCAGCGGCACGCACTGCCCCACCGTGGGCGCGGTGGCGATGGCGCTGGTGGACAGCCGCTATCAGGAACCCGGAACCAAATTACAGGTCATTATCCGCGACGCCCCCGTGGAAGCCGAAATCGTTTCGCTTCCGTTCTACCATAAAGCATAGGAGGACGAACACAATGGAAATTAAAAAAAGTTTACTGTATGCCAAAACGCACGAATGGGTGGAATTCGTCGACGATACGACGGCCGTGATCGGACTGTCGGACTACGCGCAGCACGAGCTGGGCGACCTGGTGTTTTGTAATCTTCCGCAGGCGGGCGACGATATTACCGTGGGTAAAATGTTCTGCGACGTGGAAAGCGTCAAGGCCGTCAGCGATATCTATGCGCCGGTGACCGGCACGGTGTCCGAGGTCAACGAAGCGCTTTTGGACGCACCGGAGACGATCAACCAGTCGCCCTACGGCGCGTGGATCGCCAAGGTGGAAAACGTCACCGCGCGCGGCGAGCTGATGGATGCCGATGCCTACGCCGCCTACTGCGATACGCTGTAAAAGGGGTCGAACATGAGTCAATACCATCCGCATACCCCGGAAGAAACGCGGGACATGCTTGCTTTCCTTGGGCTGAAAACGCTCGACGAATTGTACGCGGACGTACCCAAAAGCGTTCGCGGCAGCGTTCCCGCAGACACCCATCCCGGCCTGACCCAGATGGAAACCCTTCAAGCCATGCAGGGCATGGCGGCGGAAAACACGCAATATGCCCTGACGCTTCGGGGCGCCGGCTGCTACGATCATTTTATCCCGCCTATCGTACCGCAGCTTGCCGGCAAAAAGGAATTCCTGTCCGCCTACACGCCCTACCAGGCGGAGCTTTCGCAGGGCGTATTGCAGGCGATTTTTGAGTACCAGACGCTGATCTGCGAGCTGACGGGCATGGACGCTTCCAACGCGGGCGTGTATGATTTCGCTACCGCCGCCGCAGAAGCCGCCGTGATGTGCCGGGAGCGCGGCAGGAGCGTCGCGCTGGTGTCGGAAGCCGCACACCCCGATACCCTCGCCGTGATGAAGACCTATGGCTTCGGCACCGATACGGACGTCCGCACCGTACCCCTCAAGGACGGCCGCACGGATCTTGACGCGCTGAAGGAACTGCTCACGGACGACGTCGCAAGCTTCACCGTCCAGCAGCCCAACTATTTCGGTATGCTGGAGGACGTACCCGCGCTGTTCCAGGCTGCCAAAGACACGGGGGTCAAGTGCATCCTCGCGGCCAACCCCCTGTCGCTCGCATTGCTCCCAAGCGGCGCGGAGACCGGCGCGGACATCGTCTGCGGCGATGTACAGCCCTTCGGGCTTCCCATGATGTACGGCGGCCCCCACGCGGGCTTCATGGCCTGTACGAAAGAATTGGTCCGCAGGCTGCCGGGCCGCATCGCCGGGCAAACTGTGGACGCGGACGGCCGCCGCGCCTTTGTGCTCACTTTGCAGGCGCGCGAGCAGCACATCCGGCGCGAAAAGGCATCCTCCAACATCTGCACCAATCACGCCCACTGCGCACTGACCGCGTCCGTCTACCTGACGTATATGGGCTTGCAGGGCATCACCGCCGTGGCGGAAAGCTGCGTGAGTAAGGCGCATTATTTCGCCAAGGAGCTGTGCAAAATCAAGGGCGTAACGCTCCGGCATTCCGGCGAATTCTTCCACGAGTTCGTCACCGATCTTCCCGATTCCCAGGCCGTTGAGAACGCTCTGCACGAACACGGAATTTTATCCGGCCTGCCCATCGGCGGCGGCATGCTCTGGGCCGTGACCGAAAAGGCGTCAAAAACGCAGCTGGACGAGGCCGTCAAGCTGGTACGGGAGGTGTGCGAGCATGCATAAGGAAAGCGTTTTAAGCTTTGAAAAGAGCCGCCCGGGGCGCGGCACCCAAGTGATCCCCGCGCCGGACGTACCCGCATACACCTTGCCCGTGGGCCGCGCCGCGGCCCCGATACTGCCGGAAATGGCCGAGTGCGACGTGGACCGCCACTACACCGAGCTTGCTCACAAGACCTTCGGCGTGAACTGCGGGTTTTATCCGCTGGGCAGCTGCACCATGAAATACAACCCCGCCGTGAACGAGGCCGCAGCCGCGCTGCCGGGCTTTGCAAATCTCCATCCCCTCGCACCGGAGTACGCCGCGCAAGGCGCGATCCGGGTTATGGGTGAGCTGAAAGAAGCCCTTTGCCGCGTCGCGGGGATGGACGCGTTCACCCTGCAGCCCGCCGCGGGCGCGCACGGGGAGTTCGCCGGGCTTTTGTTTATTAAAAAATACTTTGAAGCGCGCGGCGAAACGCGGCGCAAAAAGATCATCGTGCCCGACAGCGCCCACGGCACCAACCCGGCCAGCGCCGCGATGGCTGGCTTTGAGGTCGTCAGCGTCAAAAGCTGTGCGGACGGCCGCGTGGACCCCGACGACCTGCAAACGCTGCTTTCGGACGAGGTCGCGGGCATGATGATGACCAACCCCAACACCCTGGGATTGTTCGAGACCGATATCCTCTGCATTACGGACATGGTGCACAAAGCCGGCGGGCTGATGTACTACGACGGCGCAAATTTAAACGCCATTATGGGCACGGCAAGGCCTGGCGATATGGGCTTTGATGTGGTACACTTAAACCTGCATAAAACTTTCTCCACGCCGCACGGCGGCGGCGGACCGGGGGCCGGCCCCGTGGGCGTCAAGCGCTGTTTACAGCCTTTCCTGCCCGAAACGGAAGGATCGGAACTCAAGCTCAAGGCCTTCCACGGCAACTTCGGCGTGATGGTGCGAGCGCTTACCTACATCCAGTTTCTGGGCGACGCGGGGCTGAAAAGCGTATCCGGGCACGCCGTGCTCAACGCCAATTACCTCAAAAAGCGACTCACGGACGCGGGCTATACCGCGGTGTCGGACAGGCTGTGCATGCACGAGTTCGTGCTGACTCTCGCCCCCCAGAAGGAGCAATACGGCGTGCGCGCGCTGGACGCGGCCAAGCGGCTGATCGACTACGATATCCACCCACCCACGATGTACTTTCCGCTGATTGTGGACGAAGCGCTGATGTTTGAGCCGACCGAGACCGAAAACCGGGAGACGCTCGACCACGCCGCAGACGCGATGATCGCCATTCTTGGCGAAATCAAAGCCGATCCGGATTCCCTGCATACCGCGCCGCACGACGCCGTGATCGGACGGCCCGACGAGGTGCAGGCCGCCCGCAAGCCCATCCTGCGCTGGACCAAGACAGACTGAAATACCGAGGTTTAGAAACACATGATCAGACGCACTGCCTGCATCATCGCCAGGAGCACGGACCCCTACCGCAATCTCGCCATAGAAAAACAGCTTTTGGATACGCTGCCCGAAGAGACGGCGATCCTGTATCTATGGCAGAATGCGCATACCATCGTTTGCGGGCGCAACCAGAACCCGTGGTACGAGTGCCGCGTCAAAGACTTCCTGTCCGACGGCGGCAGGATCGCCAAACGCTTAAGCGGCGGCGGCGCGGTGTACCATGATCTTGGAAACCTGAACTTCACATTCCTGCTGCCCAAAGCGGATTTCAACATTCCCAGGCAATTGTCCGTCATTCAGGCGGCCGTGGCAAACTTCGGGCTCAAAGCCGTGCAGTCCGGCCGTAACGACCTGCAGATCGGCGAACGGAAGTTTTCCGGCAACGCGTTTTATACCTCCGGCAAGAACGCCTATCACCACGGCACCATTCTGATGGACGCCGATATGGGCGTGATGGGCCGTTACCTGACCGCCGACGAGCAGAAGCTGCAAAACCGGGGCGTTAAAAGCGTAGCGTCGCGCGTGGTGAACCTCAAGTCCATCGTGCCCGATATGACCATCGACTCCCTGGAGGCCGCGCTGTTTAAGGCCTTTGCCAAGGTTTACGGCCACTCCCCGGCGATTCTCGACGAGAAGATGATGGACCAGCCGACCATCCAGAAGCTGACCGAGCAATACAAAAGCCCCGTGTGGCTCTTTCCCCGGGAGGTGCCCTACACCTTTGCAGTCAAAGAGCGTTTCCCCTGGGGCGGTATTAACGTCAACCTGCTGATCGAAGACGGCATGATACGCGACGCGAAGTTCTTTACCGACGCGATGGACGCTGGGCTCTTTACAGTACTGGAACAGTCCCTGGTCGGGTCGCCGTCGCTGGTGTCCTCGATCACGGCAAGGCTGAAGCAGAAGCAAGATCTGATCAAGGACGAGCATCTAAAGCAGATCGTCAGCGATATCACCTCGCTGATTTGCAGCCACATCCGCACAGGCGACCGCGGCGCGTACCGGAAAGCGGACACGGGCACAATCCCCGAAAAATAAAGCAAATCAAAAAGGCTGCCGTTTCCGGCAGCCTTTTTTGTTTGTCTTGGTATTTGCCAGCTTGTTTAGAAAGCCTGAGATGCCAACCAGAAACTGACACCGCAGATCGGGCTTTATGGGCCGGCTGATTAGCCGAGTTCCGCGAAGTACTTGATCGTCCGCACCATCTGGGTTGCATAGCTGTTTTCGTTGTCGTACCAGGCAACAGTCTGCACCTGATAGGTATCGTCGTCGAGCTTTGCGACCATGGTTTGCGTCGAATCGAAGATGGAGCCGAACTTGGTGCCGATTACGTCGGACGATACGATGGGCTCTTCGTTGTAGCCGTAGCTTTCGGAAGCGGCGGCCTTCATGGCGGCGTTGATCTTTTCAACCGTCACGTCCTTGCCCTTGACCACAGACACTAAAATGGTGGTGGAGCCGGTCATCACGGGTACGCGCTGGGCCGAGCCGATCAGCTTGCCGTTAAGCTCCGGGATAACCAGGCCGATGGCCTTGGCGGCGCCGGTGGAGTTGGGCACGATATTCATCGCGGCGGCGCGGGCGCGGCGCAGATCGCCTTTGCGGTGCGGGCCGTCCAAAATCATCTGGTCGCCGGTGTAGGCGTGGATGGTGGACATGATGCCCGTCTGGATGGGATAGGTCTTGTTCAGCACGTCCGCCATGGGCGCCAGGCAGTTGGTGGTGCAGGACGCGGCGGAGATGATTTTGTCATCCTTGGTCAGGGTATTTTCATTGACGGAGAACACGATGGTCTTCATCTTGCCCGCGGGCGCGGAGATGATAACTTTCTTGGCGCCGGCGTCGATATGCGCCTGGCTCTTTTCCTCGCTGGCATAGAAGCCCGTGCACTCCAGCACCACGTCGATGTTCAGTTCGCCCCAGGGGCATTCCTTGGCGTCCTTGATGGCATAGATGGTGATCTCTTTGCCGTCCACGATGATGGAATGGTCGGTGGATTCCACCGTATGAAGATGCTCGCCGAACCTGCCGCAGTAGGAACCCTGTGCCGTGTCGTATTTCAGCAGATGCGCAAGCATCGCGGGGCTGGTCAGATCGTTGATGGCGACCACTTCATACCCTTCCGCGGTAAACATCTGGCGGAAAGCAAGGCGGCCGATGCGGCCGAAACCGTTGATTGCTACTTTGACCATAAATATTCTCCTTCTCTGTCCGGGTAATTGTTCATTGGGTGTTAACCCAATCTATTGTACTCAAAACACGCGTCCAATGCAAGCGTGAAACGCGATTCCGCGCCGCATTCCTTGGAGATTTTCACAGGTGCGGTACGATATGGTTGTGGTTTCGCCCAATTTGATATTAATTTAACAATCTATATTTAAAGATAGACATCCGCCCTGTCTTTTTACACGCTTGATCCATGCGCCCGCATTGACGCGGCAGTCCTCCGATGACTATAATGGGAAAAGCAAACCGCCGGAATTTCGCCAAGGAGGCCAAGCCGTGAACGAAGTCATGCAAAGCCTGGTTGCCCGCAAATCGGTGCGCGCATACGCGAAAACCCCCATCGCGCCGGAGGCCAAAGCGCTGATACTGGAAGCCGCCGTACAAGCGCCCACCGCCGGAAACCAGCAGATGTATACGATTTTGGATATCACCGACGAGGCGTTGAAACAAAAGCTGTCGGAGACCTGCGATCATCAGCCCTTTATCGCCAAGGCGCCGATGGCGCTGATCTTCTGCGCCGATCCGCTCAAATGGGTAGACGCCTACCGCGCCGTAGGAAGCGCTCCCCGCGCGATCGGCCCCGGAGATCTGATGCTTTCGATGCAGGACGCGCTGATCGCCGCGCAAAACGCCGTGACCGCCGCCTGGAGCCTTGGCATTGGCTCGTGCTATATCGGCGACATTATGGAAAACGCGGAGCGGCACCGGGAGCTTTTGCATCTGCCGCCGCAGGTGATGCCCGCGACGATGGTGGTGTTCGGCTATCCGACGGAGCAGCAGCTATCCCGCCCCAAGCCGCCGCGCAGCCCCATGGAAGAAATTGTGATGGAAAACGTGTATACCCGCCGGGACGCGGACGCGCTAAAACGGATGATCGCGCCGCGCATCGGCACCACAACGTATGAGAAATGGGTCGCCGCATTTTGCGAGCGCAAGTTCAACTCCGGCTTTGCCCGCGAGCTGAATCGCTCGGCGGCGATGTATCTGCAAGCATGCCGGATGGAAGAGGAGTTATAAAAATGAGTGTAATCACCATCGTCGGCGCGGGCATGATGGGCTCGGCCATGAGCGTCCCCGCGCGGGACAACGGGCACACGGTACGTATCATCGGCACCCACCTGGACCGGGAAATCATTGACCATGCGCGGGAAACCGGCGCGCACCTGACCATGAAACGGCAACTGCCGGAGGGCATCGCGTTTTTCCAGATTGAAGATTTGCGGGAAGCGCTCGAAGATACCGACGTGGTCATCTGCGGCGTATCGAGCTTTGGCGTGGACTGGTTCCTGGAAACGGTCGTTCCGCTAATCTCGGACGGCATGCCGGTGCTCGCCGTGACCAAAGGGCTGATCGATCAGGAGGACGGCACACTGCTGCCCTTCCCAAGCTATTACAAAGATCAGACCACCGGGCGGCTAACGTTCTGCGCCATCGGCGGCCCCTGCACCAGCTACGAGCTGGCCGACCGCCGCCAGACCTGCGTGGCGTTCTGCGGCGAGAACATGCAAGTTTTAAAGTACCTGCAGGCGCTGCTGGAAACGGACTATTACCACCCCAGCCTCTCCGCCGACGTGCTGGGCGTGGAATGCGCCGTGGCGATGAAAAACGCCTACGCGCTTGGCGTAACGCTTGCCATCGGCATGATCGAGAAAAGCGAAGGCGTCGGCTGCACGGAGGCCTATAACCCCCAGGCCGCGCTGTTTGGGCAGAGCGTACGCGAAATGCGCACGATCCTTCAATTTGCCGGCGCGGATGCGGATAACATCGTATACGGCGCGGGCGACCTGTACGTAACGGTATTCGGCGGGCGCACGCGCAAGCTCGGCACGCTGCTGGGACGCGGAATGCGGTTTTCCGAAGCGATCGAGGAACTGAAAGGCATCACGCTGGAATCCGTCGTAATCGCCCAAAGGCTTGTGTCCTCCGTCACCAAAGCGATCGCCGCCGGGAAGCTGCGAGAGCAGGAATTCCCGCTGCTTTTGTACGTGGGAACGCTGCTGCGCGGGGAAAACGCGGGCGCGATTCCGTTTTCGCGGTTCACGGGCGCGCAATAGCGGCTTCCTCCGGCTAGGAATATCCGCATCATTCACAATATATGTATAATTATTCGATATCGGGAATGGCTTGAAAATCGCTGCAAATGTCCATCCATAGTGGTTTGAGCGGATATTCAACTGCATAAACCCCGACTTATGGTGTGATTTTACACAGTTGAAATCCAAAATAACCGTTGACAAGCGTGCAAGCCTTCTGTATAATACACAGTTGAATATGTAAGCAAATTTCCTTTGGAAGGAGAGCGGAAGTTGAACGCAGTGCTCAAGGGAGCGTCTTTGTACCGAAAGAAAGCGCTCCGGCAATGTGACCTGATGATCCGGCAGGGCGCGCTGTTTCCTCTTCTTTCACCGACTGATGAAAGCGGAGCATCCGTTCTTTCCCTTTCAGGCAAAGTGATCATTCCCGGTTTCGCAGATGTCCACGTTCATTTGCGGGAACCGGGTTTTTCTTATAAGGAGACGATCCTGACCGGAACCCGCGCGGCGGCGCGCGGCGGCTATGCCGATCTGTGCGCCATGCCCAACCTGAATCCGGCGCCGGACAGCCCGGAAACGCTGCATGAAGAGCTGAAACTCATCCGCTGGGACGCCTGCGTAAGCGTGCTCCCCTATGCCTGTATCACCAAGGGGCAGCAGGGCGGCGAACTGGTCGATTTCCAGGCGCTTGCGCCGCTGGTCGCGGGCTTTTCCGACGACGGACGCGGAGTGCAGTCCGAATCCGTCATGCGCGGCGCCATGGAACAGGTCAAAAAGACCGGCAGCCTGATCGCCGCCCACTGCGAGGACGATACATTGCTGACAGGCGGCTATATACACGACGGAGAGTACGCCAAACGCAACGGGCACAAGGGCATCTCCTCCCAGAGCGAATGGCGGCAGCTGGAACGCGATCTGAAGCTGGCCAGAGAAACCGGCTGTAAATACCATGCCTGCCACATCTCCACGAAAGAAAGCGTCGCGCTGATGCGAAAAGCCAAAGCCGATGGTGCGGACGTAAGTTGCGAAACCGCGCCGCACTACCTGTGCCTGACCGATGGGGATCTGCGGGACGACGGACGCTTCAAGATGAACCCGCCCATCCGTTCCCAGGCCGACCGGGACGCGCTGATCGAGGGACTTTTGGACGGTACGATCGACATGATCGCCACCGACCACGCGCCCCACACCGCGCAGGAAAAAGCGGGCGGGCTCAAGGGCAGCCTGATGGGCGTAGTCGGGCTCGAAATCGCGTTCGCGATCTTGAACACATATTTGGTGAAGCCCGGCATCCTGCCGCTTGTCAAATTATTGGAACTGATGATCGATAATCCGCGAAGGCGCTTCGGCCTGCCGGAGCGAACGCTGGACGAGGACCGGCCCGCGACCTTCGCGGTGCTCGACCCGGATAAAAAATGGACGATACAATCCGCCGAGTTCCTGTCCAAAGGGCGCGCGACGCCGTTTGACGGGATGGACGTACAGGGCGACTGCATACTGACGATGATCGGAGGTGAGACCGTATGGAAAAGCGCGAGCGCAAGCTGGTAATGGAAAACGGCGCGGAATTTCTGGGCACGTCTTTCGGTGCGGTCCGGGAAACGCTTTGTGAAATGGTATTCAACACCTCTATGGTCGGCTATCAGGAGATCGTAACCGATCCCAGCTATACCGAGCAGATGGTGGTAATGACCTATCCTTTGATCGGCAATTACGGCATCTGTGACGACGACCATGAAACCAAAATCCCCACCATGGGCGCGATGGTCGTGCGCGAATACAACGACCTGCCCTCCAACTTCCGCGCGACCGGGACCCTGAGCCAGCTGCTGGAGAAAAACGGCATCCCCGGCATTCAGGGCGTGGACACGCGCAAGATCACCCGCATGATCAGAAACGAGGGCAGCCAGCGCGCGATTTTGTGCGCGCCGGACGTGAGCAAAGAAGAAGCGCTGCAGAAAATCAACGCATACCGGCTGCCCCGCGATACGGTCTCCCGCGTTTCGGGAAAAACGCCCTGGCGCTCAGACGTCGAACACCCGCAATACACCGTGGTGTGCGTGGACTGCGGCATCAAATTAAACATCATCCGCGAGCTCAACAAGCGCGGCTGCAATACCGTCACCGTACCTTACGACGCCACGGCGGACGAAATTTTGAGCTTTAAACCCGACGGCCTGTTCCTTTCCAACGGCCCCGGCGACCCGGAGGATGTACCCACCGTGATCGAGGCGGTGAAAACGCTCAAGGGCAAGCTTCCGATCTTCGGCATCTGCCTTGGACACCAGATGATCTCGCTGGCCTACGGCGCGAAAACCTACAAAATGAAGTTCGGCCACCGCGGCGGCAATCACCCGGTCAAGGACCTGCGCACAGGCAAGATCGCCGTCACCAGTCAAAACCACAGCTACGCCGTGGATGTGGAGAGCCTGCGGCAAACCAGGCTCACCCTCACCCACTTAAACCTTCTGGACAACACCGCCGAGGGCGTGGAATGCGAAGTGGACAGGATCTTCTCCATCCAGTACCACCCCGAAAGCGCGCCCGGCCCGCAGGACTCCACCTATTTGTTTGATAAGTTCACCGGGATGATGGGAAAGGATGGTGAGCGGCATGCCTAAGCGGACGGATATCAAACGCGTGCTGGTCATCGGCTCCGGCCCGATCGTCATCGGCCAGGCCGCGGAGTTTGACTACGCGGGCACGCAGGCCTGCCTGGCCCTGCGCGAGGAAGGCTACGAGGTAATCCTCGTCAACTCAAACCCCGCCACCATCATGACCGACCTGAGCATCGCCGACAAGGTGTACATGGAACCGCTGACGCTTGAATACGTGGCGAAGATCCTGCGCTTTGAGCGGCCGGACGCCATTTTGCCGGGCCTTGGCGGCCAGACCGGCCTGAACCTCGCCATGCGCCTGCACACCAAGGGCGTGCTCGAAGAGTGCCAGGTGGAGATTTTGGGCACGAGCTTTGATTCGATCAACAAAGCCGAGGACCGCGACGAGTTTAAAAAGCTCTGCCAGTCGCTTGGGGAGCCGGTGCTGCCGTCGGTGATCGCCACGACCATCGCCGAGGGCAAGCAGGCGGCCGAGGACATCGGCTATCCCGTCATTCTGCGCCCCGCGTTCACGCTGGGCGGCACGGGCGGCGGCTTTGCCGACAACGAGGAAGAACTGCTTCCGCTGATGAAAAACGCCCTGAAGCTCTCCCCCGTCAGCCAGGTGCTGGTGGAAAAGAGCATCAAGGGGTATAAGGAAATCGAGTACGAAGTGATGCGGGATGCAAACGACACCGCCATCACCGTCTGCAACATGGAAAACCTCGACCCCGTCGGCGTGCACACGGGCGATTCCATCGTCGTCTGCCCCAGCCAGACCCTGACCAACAAGGAATACCAGATGCTGCGCGACAGTGCGCTGAAAATCATCCGCGCGCTGAAAATCGAGGGCGGCTGCAACATCCAGTTCGCGCTTGATCCCGTAAGCTTCCAGTATTACCTGATCGAGGTCAACCCGCGCGTGAGCCGTTCCTCCGCCCTTGCCTCAAAGGCCAGCGGCTACCCCATCGCGCGCGTATCGGCCAAGATCGCTGTGGGGCTGTACCTGGATGAAATCCAGCTTGCCAACACCCCGGCGAGCTTTGAACCGGCGCTTGACTTCGTGGTCACCAAAATCGCCCGCTTCCCGTTTGACAAGCTGGAAGGCTCTTCCAACACCCTCTCCACGCAGATGAAGGCGACCGGCGAGGTGATGGCCATCGGCCGGACGATGGAAGAAAGCTTGCTCAAAGCCGTACGGTCGCTTGAAATCGGGGTCAGTCACCTGCACATGCCCAAGTTCTCCGGCATGGACGCCGAGGAACTGTTCCACTACATCCGCACCGCGACCGACGACCGGATTTTCGCCATCGCGCAGCTCATCCGTATCGGCGCGACGCCGGGACGCATCCACGACGAGACGATGATCGATATGTTCTTTCTGGAAAAGATCAAAAACATCGTCTATTTCGAAGCCATGCTCATCAACGGCAAGGACGACCCGGACGTGCTGCGCGCCGCCAAGCATTTAGGAGTTTCGGACAAGTACATCGCCCAGATGTGGGGGCAGACCGAAAAGGATATTTTCCGCTTCCGCAGGCGCGAAAACCTGATGCCGGTCTACAAGATGATCGACACCTGCGCCAGCGAGTTTGAAAGCTACGTACCCTACTTCTACTCCTCTTACGAGGAAGAAAACGAATCCATCGTCTCCCCAAAGAAAAAGATCGTGGTGCTGGGCTCCGGTCCCATCCGCATCGGCCAGGGCGTGGAGTTTGACTATTCCACCGTCCACGCCATCTGGACCATCCAGCAGGCGGGATACGAGGCGATTATCATCAACAACAACCCCGAAACCGTCTCCACCGATTACACGACCAGCGACAAGCTTTACTTCGAGCCGCTGACCGTGGAAGACGTGATGAACATCCTGACGCTTGAAAACCCCGAGGGCGTGGTGGTGAGCCTGGGCGGGCAGACGGCCATCAACCTGGCCGAGCGCCTGCACGCCATGGGCGTGAAGATCATCGGCACGGACGTGGAGGCCATCAAGCGTGCGGAAAACCGCGATTCGTTTGAAAAGGTCATGCAGGAACTGGGCATCCCCCAGCCCCAGGGCGAGGCCGTTACCAATATCGAGGCGGGCGTCGAGGCCGCCAACCGCATCGGCTACCCGGTGCTGGTGCGCCCAAGCTACGTGCTTGGCGGCCGCGCCATGCAGATCGTCAACGACGAGCAAACCCTGCGCCACTACCTGCGCACCGCGGTGCTTTTGGATGAAGACCAGCCGGTGCTGGTGGACAAGTACATCATCGGCAAGGAACTGGAAACCGACGCCGTGTGCGATGGCGAGCAGGTGTACATCCCCGGCATTATGGAGCACGTCGAGCGCACGGGCATCCACTCGGGCGACTCCATCAGCGTATACCCGACCTTTACGATGTCCGAGCGCGTCAAACAGATCATTATCGACTACACGGTGCGGCTCGGCCTGGGCATCGGCATCGTGGGGCTTTACAACATCCAGTTCATCGTGGACAAGCAGGAAAACGTGTACGTCATCGAGGTCAACCCGCGTTCCAGCCGCACGGTGCCGTTTATTTCCAAGTCCACCGGCGTGCCGCTGGCCGATATCGGCACGCGGGTGATTCTGGGCATCAGCCTGCGCGACCAGGGCATCAGCGACGTGATCGCGCCCGAAAAAAAGCGCTGGTACGTCAAGGCCCCCGCCTTCAGCTTTTCCAAGCTGCACGGCATGGACGCGTATTTAAGCCCCGAGATGAAATCCACCGGAGAAGCCATTGGCTACGACGATACCTTAAACCGCGCGCTGTTCAAGGCCATGCAGTCCTCCGGGATGAACGTGTCCAACTACGGCACCATCTTCGTCACCGTCGCCGACGAGGACAAGGAAGAGGCCCTGCCGCTGATCAAGCGCTTTTACGACCTGGGCTTCAACGTAGAGGCCACCAAGGGCACCGCCGATTACCTGAAACAAAACGGTATCCGCACGCGCACGCGTAAAAAGCTTTCGGAAGGCAGCGAGGAAATTCTGACGCTGCTGCGGCAGGGATACGTCAACTACGTCATCAACACCCGCGGCATGACCATCGGCGATAAGGATTCCGACGGCGCGCGCATCCGCCGCTGCGCCGTGGAAAACAACGTGACGATCTTCACCTCGCTTGACACCGTGCGTGTACTCTTGAACGTGCTCGAAGAGATTACGCTGACCATCTCCACCATTGACGCGGAGTAAGGAAGGAAGCGGCGCATGGCCTACACGATCACCGAGAATGCACAGATCGCCAAAAGCACCTGGCGCATGGCGATAACCGGCGATACGGCGAACATCACGCGTCCCGGGCAGTTTGTGCAGCTTCAGGTGCCGGGCTTTTACCTACGCCGCCCTATCTCTGTGTGTGATTTCGATCAAAACAGCCTGACCCTGATCTACAAGGTGATCGGCCACGGCACCGAGGCCATGACGCGGATGAAGCCGGGCGACGAAGCCGATCTTTTAACAGGGCTTGGCAACGGCTACACGGTCAAACACTGCAAGCCGCTGTTGATCGGCGGTGGCTGCGGTGTTCCGCCGCTGTACAAGCTGTGCAAAGTATTGATAGCGCAGGGCATGACGCCGCAGGTGGTGCTGGGCTTCAACTCCGAGGACGAGGTGTTTTTGGAGGACGAGTTCAAGACCCTCGGCGCGGCCGTGACCGTAACCACCGTGGACGGCAGCTGCGGCGAGCAGGGCTTCGCCACACAGGCGGCCGAACCGCTTGCATTTGACTACGTCTACGCCTGCGGGCCGGACGCGATGCTCAAGGCCGTGTACACACTTTGCCAAGCACACGGCGTATCCGCCCAGTTCAGCCTGGAAGAGCGCATGGCCTGCGGCTTCGGCGCGTGCATGGGCTGCACTATCCATACCAACTCCGGCGCAAAGCGCGTCTGCGCGGACGGGCCGATTTTTGAAAAGGAGGAACTCCCATGGTGAATACGGGCGTGGTTCTCTCCGGCATCCGGCTCGATAATCCCGTCATCCCCGCCAGCGGCACTTTCGGCTACGGGAAGGAATTCAAGGATTATTACGACATCAACATTCTGGGGACGTTCTCCTTCAAGGGAACGACCCTGAAACCCCGATTTGGCAACCCCACCCCGCGCATTGCGGAATGCACCAGCGGGATGCTCAATGCCATCGGGCTGCAGAACCCCGGCGTGGAACACGTGATCGCCCATGAGCTGCCGCTTTTAAAAGCATTCTTCCATAAGCCCGTGATGAGTAACGTCTCGGGCTTTTCTTTGGAAGAATACGCGCAGACAGCCGAGATGCTCGACACACAGGAGCAAATCGGCTGGCACGAGATCAACGTCTCCTGCCCCAACGTCCACGGCGGGGGCATGGCGTGTGGCACGAGCTGTGAAAACGCCGCCGCGGTGGTCAGGGCCGTGAAGGCCGTATGCAAAAAGCCCGTGTATATCAAACTCAGTCCCAACGTGACGGATATCGTCTCCATTGCCAAAGCCTGCGAGGACACGGGAGCGGACGGGCTGACGCTGATCAACACCCTGCTTGGCATGCGCATCAGCCTGAAAACAAAAAAGCCGGTTCTCGCCAACACAATGGGCGGGTTTTCCGGCCCGGCGATCTTCCCCGTAGCGCTGCGGATGGTGTATCAGGTTGCCAAAGCGGTGCGTATCCCGGTGATCGGCATGGGCGGCGTTCAATCCGCCGAGGACGTGATCGAGATGATGCTCGCGGGAGCAACCGCCGTGCAGATCGGTGCGGCAAACCTCGTTAACCCCTATGCCTGCAAGGAGATTATCGAAGCGCTGCCGAAGACGATGGAACGATACGGAATCACAGACTTACAGGAAATAATCGGAGGTGCATGGAAATGAACGGACAAGGCGACGTGATCATCGCGCTGGATTTTCCCTCGGCCAAAGAGGTCTACGCATTCCTGGACAAATTCCAGCAGGAAAAGCCGTTTGTGAAGATCGGCATGGAGCTTTACTACGCCGAAGGACCGGGGATCGTGCGCGAGCTCAAGGCGCGCGGGCACAAGATCTTTCTGGACCTGAAGCTGCACGATATCCCCAACACCGTGCTGCGCGCCATGCGCGTACTGTCGCAGCTCGGAGTGGATATGGCCAATCTGCACGCCGCCGGAACCATTCCCATGATGCAGGCGGCGCTGGAAGGCCTGACCCGGCCCGACGGCACCCGTCCGTTGCTTATCGCCGTAACGCAGCTGACCTCGACCTCCGAAAAACAGCTGCATGACGAGCTGCTGATTTCCGCTTCCATGCCCGATACCGTCATCCAATACGCCAATAACGCGAAAGCCGCAGGGCTGGACGGCATCGTGTGCTCGCCGCTGGAGGCCGCACAGGTGAAAAAAGCCTGCGGGGAGGAGTTCCGGACCGTCACCCCCGGCATCCGCTTTGCGGGCAGCGCGGCGGACGACCAGCAGCGCATCACCCACCCCCGAAAAGGCCAAAGCCGGCGGCAGCGACTACATCGTGGTCGGCCGCCCCATCACCCAGGCGGACGATCCCGTGGCGGCCTACCGCCGCTGCGTCCAGGATTTTCTAGGATAAGGAGACATCAGTATGCAGCGTAAGATCGCCAAAGCCCTCCTCGATATCCAGGCTGTGTTCCTGCGCCCGCAGGAGCCCTTTACCTGGGCCAGCGGCATCAAAAGTCCCATCTACTGCGACAACCGCCTGACCCTGTCCTACCCCGCCGTGCGCACGCTGATCGAGACCGCCTTTGCCGATACGATCCGGACGGAGTTCCCGGACTGCGAGGCGCTTTTCGGCACGAGCACCGCGGGCATCCCGCACGCGGCGATCGTCGCCCATTTGATGAACCTGCCGATGGGCTACGTGCGCGGGAGCGAGAAAACCCACGGGCGCAACAACCGCATCGAAGGCAAGCTTACCAAAGGCCAGAAAGTGGTCGTGGTGGAAGATTTGATCTCCACCGGCGGCAGCGTGGTGGAGGTCGTGGAGGCGCTCAGGGCAGCGGGCGCAGATGTGCTTGGCATCGTGAGCATCTTCACCTACGGCATGCGGCGCGGCATCGACAGGCTGGCCGCCGCCAACGTTCGCAATGTAAGCCTATCCAACCTCGACACCCTGGTGGAGGTCGCGGCGGAAAGCGGTTATATAAAGCCCGGCCACAAACAGGCGCTGCTCGACTTCCGCGATACCCCGTCCGACGAGAGCTGGATGGCCAAGCTGGCCGAATAAAATCTGAGGAGGCTGATGGTTTTGCGACATCTTTTAGATATCATCGACTGGAGCCCGGAAGAACTGGACGCGCTGATGGACCTTGCCGACGACATCATCCTGCACCCGGACGATTACGCCGATACCATGAAAGGCAAGATCCTGGCAACGCTCTTTTACGAGCCGTCCACCCGCACGCGGCTAAGCTTCGAGGCCGCCATGCTCCGCCTCGGCGGGCATGTGATCGGCTTTGCGGACGCGGCGGCCTCCTCGGTTTCCAAGGGTGAGAGCGTAGCCGATACGGTGCGCACCGTGGCCTGCTACGCCGATATTATCGCCATGCGCCATTCCAAGGAGGGCGCGCCCACCGTTGCGGCGGCGTTTTCCCCCGTGCCGGTCATCAACGCCGGCGACGGCGGTCACCACCACCCAACGCAAACACTGGCGGACCTGTTAACCATCCGCCGGGAAAAAGGCAGGCTCAACCAGCTGGTGGTCGGCCTGTGCGGCGATCTGCAGTTCGGGCGCACGGTGCACAGTCTGATGACCGCCATGGCGCGCTACAAATCCATCCGCTTTGTTCTGATCTCGCCGGAGGAACTGCGCGTACCCGAATATTTGCGCGAGGGAATGAAATCGGTCGGCGTTCCGTTTACTGAAGTGGAGAGGCTTGAAGACGTGATCGGGACGCTGGACGTGCTGTATATGACCCGCGTGCAGAAAGAGCGCTTCTTCAACGAAGCCGATTACGTGCGCCTGAAGGACAGCTACATCCTGACGGTGGACAAAATGAAGCTTGCCCGCAAGGATATGACTCTCATGCACCCCCTGCCGCGCGTCAACGAAATCCGCCAGGCAGTGGACGAAGACCCCCGTGCGTGTTATTTTAAACAGATGAAGTACGGCATGCGCATGCGCCAGGCGCTGATTCTGCAGTTGATGGAGGCGGCAAAATGAATATCAATGAAATTCAGGACGGCTACGTCATAGACCACCTTCACGCGGGCCGCGCCCTGCGCGTGTACCGCTACCTGGAGCTCGACCAGCTGGATTGCCAGGTCGCCATCATCAAAAACGCGAAATCCGGGCGCATGGGCCGCAAGGATATCATCAAGATCGACGAGCTGATCCCCCTGAACATGGACATCATCAGCTATATCGACGCGGGCGCGACCGTGAACGTCATCAAGGACGGCAAGCTGATCGACAAGATCCGGCTGACGGTCCCCGAACGCGTTAAGGGCGTGCTGAAGTGCAAAAACCCGCGCTGCATTACCCAAACCGAACAGGAACTCCAGCATATGTTCGTGCTCAAAGACCGTGAAAAGGGCATTTACAGCTGCTACTACTGCGATACCATCCACAAGCCCGAGGACTGAGACCGGGAGGCGCGCCGTGAACGGACGATTGATGAAAAAAACCTTTGCCTGGCTGCTGCTGTTTTCGCTGCTGCTCATGCCGCTGTTTGGCACGGCCACGGAAAGTACGATTCCAACCGCGCAGGGAGACCTTCCCGACGCCCTGCGCATCCTGCTCACGCGCCCCAACGTAACCACGCAGGCGGATATCGAGCTTTACGGCGTTTACACCGCCGATATCGGCGGCGTGACGATGCTGTTTCCCTACGGAAGCGAGATCACGGTGCTGATCATTGACGACAAGCTGTTCATCGACTATGCGGGGATGCGGCTTGGCGCGGACACGGAGCTTTTGCTCACGCGCTTCCAAAACGAGTCCGGCGATGAAAACGGCATCCGCTTTTACGGCGATCTCTCCCTGTACGAGGGCGACCTGACCCTGCGGATCAGCGACGGCGCGATCCGCATGATCCTGTCCATCGCTGTGGAGGATTATTTAAAGGGCGTCGTACCCTACGAGATGAGTGATTCCTTCCCCGTTGAAGCACTCAAGGCGCAGGCCGTCGCCGCCCGCACCTACGCGGTGCGCAAGGCGCTGAACAATCCAAACAGCGAATATCACCTGGTTGACAACACCAACGACCAGGTGTTTAAAGGCACCCGCGACGAAAACAGCCGGTCCGCCCAGGCCATCAGCGATACGGCTGGCGTCTGCGCGTTTTACGACGGCCGCCTGGTCATGTGTTATTACGGCTCCTCCAACGGCGGGCAGACCGAGCTTGCCGAGAACCAGTGGGGCTCCGGCGACGAGGCGGGCTACCTGGACATGCGGGACGATCCCTACGACGTGGAAAACCCCAAAAGCGTGGTGAAAACCACGTTCCTGCCCAAAGCCGCGCTTTCACCGGAGGATACGCCCTACGGCCTGCGCGAGCTGCTCGCCAGTGCGCTTTCCGACGAGCTGACCGCTATGGGTTATGATCCCGCGCCGGAAAGCCTGCGGATTGACAGTATCTCCGCCGTATCGGTCGATACGCCGGAATTCGCCGCGCCTTCGCGGCTGTACACGATGTTCCACATTACCTTCCGCTATTCCGGCCGCACGCGCACCGATTACGTTCCGCCTGTAGTCACCGCGCTTGTAAACGATATCGAAATCAGCCTGTTCACAGCCACGCCTGCGCCCGACGCCACGCCGACCCCCGCTCCGACCGATACGCCGAAGCCGACCGCAACGCCGGAACCCACCCCGACCCCCGCGCCGGTTTACGGCGCGTTTACCCCGGTCGAGGGCGAGGTGACGCTCGATCTCCCCATCTTCAAGGACGTCGAGAGCGCGCTTGCTTTAAGCATCAACCAGACCGATAACGAGCTGTGGACCGTAACGGAAACCAACACCGATTTTATCGTCGAATCCCGCCGGTACGGCCACGGCGTAGGCATGAGCCAGTACGGCGCGGAATGGATGGCCGGCCAGTACGGCATGACATACACGGATATTTTGTCGTTTTACTATCCGGGCATCACCCTGATGCGGTATACTATACCGGAAACAGCTCTTCCCCACGTTTCAGACGCTTTCACCAAGGCGGCCGATCCGCCGCCCACGCCCACGCCTCGCCCCACGCTGATGCCGGTAACCGAAGTAGCGGGCGAAGGCCAGTGGTACGTGCGGGTGGAAAACATCGGCGAAAACTCCTGGCTCAACCTGCGCTCGGAGCCAAGCCTTTCCAGCGATATCCTGCTGCTTTTGTACAAGGGCCAAAGGCTGCTGGTACTGGAGCGTATGCCGCAGGAGGGCTGGCTACACGTAAAAACGGACGTGACAGAGGGTTACGTCATGGAAGAATTCACCACGCCAGAGTAAACTCTTCGAAAAAGTGTTCCACTTTTTCGAGATTGCACTCCGGGCTTGTTCGCAGATGAATATCTGCTCACGGCCAGCCCTCCGTGTAGAGAAACATTGCTACGCAATGCTTCCGAAACCACCGCGCATGTCGCTGGTTTCGGATTTATAGTCGAAGGGTTTTGACCCTTCGACACATCCCATAAGAAAGAACGAGGAAGCACGACATGTTACTGATCGGGATTTGCGGAGCGAGCGGAAGCGGGAAAAGCACCTTGGCCGAGGAGCTGAAAACCTCCATCGGCAAAGGCTGCACCATCATCAACCACGATAACTATTACCGCGATTTTCCAAACCTCAGTTTTCCCGAGCGCGCCCGGCAGAACTACGACGAGCCGAGCATTTTCGACCACGATTTGTTTCTGGAGGATATATCAAAACTCTTGTCCGGTGAAAAAATCACCCGCAAGGATTACGACTACACCATCCACCGCCGCGCCGACCACGACGACGAGTTTATACTGCCTACGGACGTGTGCATCATCGAGGGCATCCACGTATTCCACGATCCCCGGCTATGCGAAAAAATGTTTTTAAAGCTCTACATGAGCGTGGAAGCGGATATCTGCCTATTAAGGCGCATTGAGCGCGACATCAAGGAGCGCGAGCGCAGCATCGACAGCATTTCCGCGCAGTACCTGACCACCGTCAAACCCATGTACAACAAATACATCCGCAACTACATTGAGCTTGCGGATGTGATCGTGGCCAACGGGGGCCGGAACGCGCGGATTGTGGATATCCTAACAGGGTATGTGCGCGACGCGCTGCAAGGCTCATAAGCTCTCGATAATCCCGTCCACCAGCGCGGCGAAGATGTGTTTGACGCGCTTGCCGGTCTCGATGACCTCGTACATATCGAGTTCCTGATCCAAAATCCCCGCCGCCATATTGGTGATGCAGCTGATGCCCATCACCTTCAGGCCGCTGTGCCGCCCGACGATGATTTCCGGCACGGTGGACATGCCCACGGCGTCCGCACCCAGCATACGAAAGGCGCGGATTTCCGCGGGCGTTTCGTAGCTTGGGCCGGTCAGCCAGCAATACACGCCCTGCTGCAAGGGGATATCGAGCTTCTTTGCGGTGTCTTTGGCGAGCTGTTTCAAACCCGGGTCCAGCGCGTAGGTCATGTCCGGGAAACGCGGACCGAACTCTTTCATATTCGAGCCGATGAGCGGGTTTCTGCCGGAGAAGTTCAACACGTCGTCAATCAGCATCAGGCAGCCCTGCGGAAAGCTTGTGTTCACGCCGCCCGCCGCATTGGTTAAAATCAGGGTCTTCACCCCAAGCCGCGCCATCACGCGGATGGGCATGGTGACCTCCTCCATGCCGTAGCCTTCATAAGCATGGAAACGCCCCTGCATCAGGTACACCTGTTTTCCATGCAGCGTGCCCGCGTGCCAGTTGCCCGCGTGGCCTTCCACCGTAGACACGGGGAAGTGCGGAATCCCAGCATACGGAATGGTCTTAGCGTCCGACAGCTGCTCGGCGTAGTCGCCCAGACCGCTGCCAAGTACCACGGCGATTTCCGCCGGGCCGCAATGCTCTTTGATATAGGCCGCCGCCTGATCGATTTTCTCCAGATAGGTCATGATTGAATCCTCCTAACGTATCAGATCGGCAAACGAAGCCGCGTCAAAGCGCTCGGGCAGGCCGAACAGATCGGCGATCGTCGCCGCGATATCGGCAAAACTTTCGCGCGTGCCCAGCGGTGTGAAGCCCTGCATTTTCTTCGTCCACACCAGGACAGGCGCGTGCTCGCGGGTGTGGTCGGTGCCCCGGAAGGTGGGATCGCAGCCGTGATCGGCGGTGATGATGAACACGTCGTCCTCCCTCGCCATGGCCTGGGCTTCGCCTAGCTTTTCATCAAACTCCATCAGCGCGTCCGCATAGGCTTTCGTGTCGCGCCGGTGGCCGTAGAGCATATCAAAATCCACAAGGTTGATAAACGTGAGACCGTCAAAGTCTTTTCGCATCATTTTCAGCCATTCAGCAATGCAAGCGGTATTGCCAGCCGAGTGCACGCTCTCCTTGAGGCCCTTTTCGGCGAAGATGTCCTCGATCTTGCCAATCCCCATGGTAAAATAGCCCGCGTCCAGCAGCACGTCTAAAATCGTCGGTTCCGGCGGCACGACGCTGAAGTCCCTCCGCCCCTTGGTGCGGGTGAAACCGCCCCTGTGCATGCCAACGAAGGGCCTTGCGATCACGCGGCCCACGTTGTGATCGCCGTGCATGATTTTGCGGGCGATCTCGCACCATTCGTAGAGGGTTTCCAACGGGATGATCTCTTCGTTGCAGGCGATTTGGAATACGCTGTCAGCCGATGTATACACGATGGGATAGCCCGTGCGCAGGTGCTCCTCGCCCAGATCTTCGATAATCACAGTACCGCTGGCGGCATAGTTTCCCAGCGTTTTACGGCCGATGGCTTTTTCAAATTCAGCAATAACCTCCGGCGGAAACCCTTCCGGATAGGTCGGAAACGGTTTGTGAAGCCGGATACCCGCCATTTCCCAATGACCGGTGGTGGTGTCCTTGCCGGGGCTTTTTTCCACGGCGCGGCCCGCGGCGCCCTTGGCGTTCTTCGGCCGGTCATACGGAATGGTATCGATATAGCCAAGCCCCATCTGTTTGAGGTTCGGCAGTTTCGGGTTTTCTGTTTCAATCACATGCGCCAGGGTGTTGGAGCCCACGTCGCCGTATGTATCGGCGTCCGGCAGCTCGCCCGCCCCTACGGAATCAAGCACAATCAAAAATACGCGCATCGTACAATGCCTCCCTTTGCAGTTCCACTGCCCTTATTGTACACCGGTTTGCGGGGAATGAAAAGCGTTTACGCGCCGTACAGGGCATGCAGCAGCGCTTTGCCTGTTTTGGTTTTGAACACCTTGCGTTCAAACGAACGGACGGCGTCCGTGGATAGATTGTCCTCATACGCGTTGACCAGAAAATCCGCCTCGACGAGGATTTGGTAATCCATTCCCTCGATGTCCCTGTAGATATGGTGGTGCGCGATCAAAAAGCACACGCGGGCGATGAGGTCATCGTCCGCACCCAGGCTGCGCAGCAGTTTCTCCGCCACGGGCGGGCCTTCGATCTGCTGGTGCTCGCCGGACGAGCTTGCGTACTTCGCCTCGCTGTTTTTAATGCCGATATCGTGCGTCAAGGCCGCGACCTCCAGGATCGCCTGCGTGCGGGCGTCCTGCCCTTCCCCCTCGCCGATGGCCTTGGCAAAGCCGAAGACTTTTAAAAAGTGGTTGATTCTGCGCGGATCGCCGGTATAGTACTCCATCATTTTCAGCATGACCTGCCCGACCACCGTTATCACCCGCCTTTATGATCATTGTACACAAGCGCGCGCCGCTTGAAAAGGAGTTTTCGATTTACATTTCCACTTTTCCAGCGTACACTGGTTGGACTGGAGGAGATACCATGACCCAGACATTGATCGCTTCGGCGGCCTTCGGGCTGGAAGGCGTAGCGGCTTCGGAGCTTCGGCATATGCATCTGCCCGTGAAAGCGGAGGCGGGCGGCGCGCGCTTTGAGGGCGAGCTGATCGACGCCTTCCGCGCCAACCTATACTTAAAAACCGCCGACCGGGTGCTATGGCTTTTACACGAGGGAGAAGCCACCACCTTCGAATCCTTATACCAGGCGGTGTACCGCATCCCCTGGGAACGCTATATGCGGCCGGACGCCAAAATACTGGTCAGTGGCAAGTGCGTGCGCAGCCAGCTGATGAGCGTGCGCGACTGCCAGTCCATCGCCAAAAAGGCGATCGTCACCCGCCTGATGGAGCGCCACCGCGTGCAGCGGCTGCCCGAGACCGGCGTGCCATACCCCGTGGACATCGCTATTCACTCCGATACTCTGCGGGTGACGCTGGACCTGTCCGGAGATGCCCTGAACCGGCGCGGCTACCGCACCTGGAACGGCGAAGCGCCGCTTCGGGAAACGCTCGCCGCTGCGATGGTGGAGCTCTCCCCCTGGAAACCGGACATGCCTTTATACGACCCCTGCTGCGGCACGGGCACGCTGCTCATCGAGGCGGCGTTCCATGCTACCGGACGAGCCAGCGGGCTGACCCGCAGCTTTGCCTGCGAGCAATACCCCTTTATGCCGCAGGATGAAATGAAAGCCCTGCGACAAGAAGCCAAAGACCTGTACAAACCAGATACCGCCTTTGATATCGGCGGCAGTGATATCGACCCCGAGGCCATCCGCCTGTGCGAAAAACATATCGATCAGGCGGGGTTTGCCTACCGCATCCCCGTGGAGGTGCAGGACCTGCGCACGCTTACGCTGCCGCAGGAACGCGGGGTGTTCCTGTGCAATCCGCCCTACGGCGAAAGGCTGTCCGACCGTGAAAGCTGCCGGGCGCTGTACCGCGAGCTGGGGTTTTTATTCAAGCGGCATCCCGGCTGGAGCCTGTGTGCGCTCTCGTCCGATCCGGCGTTTGAGCGCCATTTCGGCCGCCGCGCCGATAAAAAACGCCGCCTGTACAACGGGCGGCTGGAATGCGAATTGTATTGTTTTATTCGCTAAAGTCTTCTTCAATCGCAGGCATGTGCTGGAGCACCATCAACAGCGCGTCCTCCAGGTTGTCGGTATAATACTGCTTTCGTACGCCGAGCGTTTCAAAACCGAGCTTTTTATACATAGCTTGGGCGACCAGGTTACTTTTGCGTACCTCGAGCGTCATATACTGCACACCAAGGTTCGCGGCGTACTGGAGCAGCGCCTTGGTCAGCGCCATACCGACGCCTTTACCGCGCCAGTCCTTGCGGACGGCGATGTTGGTGATGTGCGCTTCCTCGAAAATCATCCACGCGCCGGCGTAGGCGATTACCTCGCCGGAATCGCTTTCGGCGACCAGGTAGCGCGCCGCCGGGTTTTCATCCAGCTCGTGGTGGAAGCTAGGCTCCGGCCAGGGCACGGCAAAGGTGTTGAGCTCGATGTTGAACACGGCCCTGATATCGGCCTTCTGCATGCGCCGGATGATCATCGCTTTGCGTTACGGGCGCGCTCGGCCTGCGGCGCGCGCAGGTAGTAGGGCTGGAGCGCCAGGTAATCCACGGGCTGTGCATAGCCCGCCAGCATGGCGACGGACGCCGGGCGTAGCATGGACTGGTGCGCGGGCAGAAACACCGCGCGCGCGCCCAGGGCGGCTTGAACGGCGTCCCGGTAGGTTAAAACGCCGTCGCCGACGAAGCAGAGCTTCTGCCCGTCCTTTGCAGCCTTGAGCACCGTATCCAGATAGAGGTCAAGCTTCGCGGCCATATCGTCTATCACTCGATTTGGCGGCATGCCAGGCAGGAACGCCGCGCCGTACACCTGACCCGCCCGCGCATCCTGGATCGGGCAGATCAGCAGATCGCCATACGGCACGCCCGCCGCCAGCGCCTGCAGGGCGTTGACGCCCGCGCAGGGTTTGCCAGCGCCGTGGGCCATGCCCTTGACGGTACTCACTCCGATGCGCACCCCGGTAAACGAGCCGGGGCCGGTTACAGCGGCAAACAGATCGACGTCCCCGACGGTCAGGGTGCAGCGGGAAAGCGCCTCCGAAATCATCGGCAGGAGGCTTGCGGAGTGCGTACGCTTGTTCACGGCGGCGGCCTCGTAAACGATTTGCTCGTCCCGCTTGATCGCGACGCCGCACACCGGGCCGGATGTATCCACAGCCAGAATGATCATACCCCCGCCTCCAGTTCCCGATAGTTGAGCAGGTGAAACCCGCCGGCAGGTTCCAGAGAAAATTGCCTGTCGCTTTCTCCGGTGATGGAAATATTGATCAGCAGATAGGTTTCCGGCAGCGCGTCGCGCGCCATGGACGGCCATTCGATCACCGATACGCCGCCCGCGTAGAGGTACTCGTCCAGCGAAAGCTCGTAAAGCTCTTCCGCGCTGCCGATCCGGTACCAGTCGAAATGGTACAGGGGCAGCCTGCCGGACTCATACACCTGCAAAATGGTAAAACTCGGGCTTGGCACGTGGCCGGTGATTCCAAGCCCGCGGGCGACGCCGCGCGCCAGCTCGCTCTTGCCCGCGCCGAGGTTGCCCTGTAAAAGCACCACATCCCCGGGTGCAAGCTGCTTTGCAAGCGCCGCGCCCAGGGCCTTGGTTTCCGCCGCGGTGTGTGTGTTAATGACCGGCATGCTACCTTCCTTTATTCGTCAGCGCGACCGCACGGCTTTGCCGCCATGCAGGATCGGGGATAACGGTTTATAGATCAGCCCGCCGACCAGGCTGATAGCCGACCACTTGAACACATTGAACGGCGCGGTAATGATGAACACGAATTTCCATACGCTGTCAATGCTTTTGACAACGCCCTGCCCCATGGCGATAATCTCTTCCACCGGCAGGTGAAACGCCGACGCGTAGAAGGGAATGAGCAGGAACACATTGAGAAGCACGCCCGCGAGCGTAGCTGCCACGGCGCCCATCGCCATGCCGATGACCGCGCTTTTGCGGCTTTTCCGGTGCTTGTAGTAAAGCCCTGCCGGCAATATCATCGCAAGCCCCATCAGGAAATCCGCCAGCTCGCCTACGCCCAGCGACGTGGTGAACAATAAGCCGCATGCGCTCTTGATCAGCAGGATCACGCTTCCGGTCAGCGGCCCCAAAGCGAATGTGCCCAGCAAGACGGGGATGTTTGAAAAGTCCAGCTTGTAAAACAGCACGATCGGGATCTGCAGCGGCGGCAGGAACAGCACGATAGATATGCCCGCCAGGATCGCGATTAGCGTCATCCGCTGTGTCGTAAAGAAAGCCTTCGTTTTTTCCATGGTATTTCCCTCCGTTTTGAGGATGACCGGGACCATCCCAATCTCCCCATTTACAATCCGAGGAGTGATGAAGGCAATCGCGTTTGCGGATTTGGCGGCAGTGCGTGGCAGATTTACCTGAACTGCGCCCAAGGCGTAGCGGCGCTACGTCGAGGTGCAATGAATGGAAAGCTGCCCGCAATCCCGCCAAAGCAGTAAATGTTGATTGCCTTTATCACTCCTCATACATAAAGCCCCCGATGGTTTCATCATCAGGGGCAACGGCTGTTTCAACAGAGGTTGCTCTTCTTTCATCCGGACTGTACGGCGTATGCCGTTCACCGTCGGCTTCGGATTTCCACCGAATCAGCCTCCCCGGGTTTGCCGGAAAGGGTCGCGGGCTGTGACCGCCGGTAGGGATTTTCACCCTGCCCTGAAGAACCCATGGGTTTCGCCAAAGAGCGTATCACGCGGACGCGGAATTGTCAAATCTCCACGGAAAGTTCCAGCGGTTTCTGCCCCGCGAGTTTGACGCTGACGGCATCCGGCTGGCTGCCGCCCACGTACAGGGTGAAGCGTTTGCCCTGCACGGGCTTGCCGTCCATGTCGATGGATTGGAAAGCGGTTTTTGCGATGGGCAGCGTGACCTTTCCGGACGCGCCCGCCGCAAGCGACACGCGCTTGAAGGCGCACAGGCTGTGGTTTCTGACGGCGAAGGCGTTCGTGCGGTCTTTCACATAGACCTGCACCACCTCGTCGGCGTCATAAGCGCCGGTGTTCATCACCGTTACGGTGACGGCGCCGTTTTTATACGTTGCGCCGGAATATGCGAACTTAGAATAGCTCAGCCCGTAGCCGAACGGGTACAGTGCCTCGCCCTCGAAGTAGCGGTAGGTGCGGTTTTTCATATCGTAGTCTTCGAACTCCGGCAGGTCTTCCACGCCCTTGTAGAAGGTCACGGGCAGACGGCCCGAGGGCGATACTTTGCCAAACAGGAGGTTGGCAAGCGCCGTGCCGCCCGCCTGGCCGGGGTACCACGCCTGTAAAAGCGCGTTGCCGCCCGTAAGCGCGATGGCGCTGCCGGATGAAAGCACGATGACCACGGGTTTGCCCGTATCCAGCACCGCTTTGATCAGGTTTTGCTGGCCCTGCGGGAGGTTTAGGTCCTTCTTGTCCCCGGAGGAGTACTCGTTTCCGGTATCGCCTTCCTCGCCTTCCAGCGTCGCGTCCAGCCCAACGCAGAGGATGGTGACGTCCGTACGCCTGGCGACGGCGACGGCCTCGGCGATGCGGTCGTCCGGCTGGGCCAGGTTGCTGGTGCCGGACTTGTAGAGGTGGCTGCCCTGGGAGTAGTACACCCGCGCCTTGCCTTCGCAGGCCGCGCGAATGCCTTCCAGGAACGTGACGTAGCGGGAGGACGTGCCGTTGTAATTGCCGTTTAAGCAATCCACGCTGTCGGCGTTGGGGCCGACGACGCCCACGGATTGCAGCTTGTTCAGGTCCAGCGGCAGGATGCCGTCGTTATGCAGAAGCACCATGCTCTTTTCGGCGACAGTGCGGGACAGCGCGTCGTTTTCATCGGTATCGCAGCGGTCGTAGGCAATCGCGTCGTATTCCGAGCCGTCTTCTTGAAGCGTTCCCAGCAGATAGCGTGTGGTCATCAGCCGCTCGCAGGCGGTGGTAATCTGCGCCTCGGTTACAAGCCCTTCCTTAAGCGCGGCGAGCACCTGCAAATACACCGTACCGCAGTTTAGGTCGCAGCCGTATTTCATGGCCAGCGCCGCGCTCTGGGTCGCCGTGGCGGTCACCTTGTGGTTCATGTGGAAATCGAGGATCGCCCAGCAATCGCTGACGATGTGGCCCTCAAAGCCCCATTCGTCGCGTAGGATGTCTTTTAAAAGCACCTTGCTGCCGCAGGCGGGCTCGCCGTTGACGCGGTTGTACGCGCCCATGACGCTTTCGACCTTCGCTTCCTTCACCAGCGCTTCAAAGGCGGGCAGGTAGGTTTCGCGCATATCCTTTTTGGACACGACCGCGTCAAAGCTGTGGCGGATCGCCTCCGGGCCGGAGTGTACGGCATAGTGCTTGGCGCAGGCGGCGATTTTCATGGTTTTTCCGTCGCCCTGCAAACCTTTGACGAACGCAACGCCGAGTCTGGAGGTCAGGTACGGGTCCTCTCCGTAGGTTTCCTGGCCGCGGCCCCAGCGCGGATCGCGGAAGATGTTGATGTTGGGCGACCACATGGACAGGCCTTTATAGATATCGCGGTCGCCGAGCTCGGACTGCATATTGTACTTGGCGCGGCCCTCGGTGGAGATGGTATCGGCAACCGTTTCAAGCAGGGTATCGTCAAACGCGGCGGCCATGCCGACGGCCTGGGGGAACACCGTGGCCGTGCCCGCGCGGGCTACGCCGTGGAGCGCCTCGTTCCACCAGTTGTAGGCCGGTACGTTCAGCCGCGGGATCGCCGCCGCGTGATAGGTCAGCTGCGACGCCTTTTCATCCAGCGTCATTTTGCCGACCAGCGCCTTGGCAAGGGCTTTGGCTTTGTCTCTGGTCATGGTTTCGTCCTCCCTAACGTTTTTGATATCGTTTCGACAGCGAAAACAACGCGCTGGCCAGCTTTTTCTGATTCTTTTTGGAGCTGCGCTTCATCTGCGCGATCACCGACTGCATTCGTGCGCCCGCTTCCAGCAAGCGCTCGTAGGCGGCGCTTTTATGCTTTTCTTCTCTTTCAGGCTTCGCCGGTTCGGGCTGCCGTTTCGGCTTCGGCGTGGGCGGCGCCTGCTCGCGTTTGATCTTTTCCTTGTTGCCCTCTTTGAGCATCAGGTCCTGCGTCAAATCCCAGCTTTCGCCGTTGTAGGGCGCGGTGGCCGTAAGCCCGAGCTCGTTTTGCACCCGCGCGGCGAACAGCTCCGTAATATCGTCGTCGCCGTGCAGTACGAACACGTGTTTAGGCGTTTTTCCAAACGCCCCGATCCACTCCATCAGCCCCTTGTTGTCCGCGTGGCCGCTGATGCCGTCAAGCTTGCGGATCTCGGCCTTCACGCCGATGGTCTCGCCGAAAAGCTTCACCTCGTCGGCGCCTTCCTGCAAAATGCGCCCCAGCGTACCGATGGCCTGATAGCCCACGAACAGCACCGTGCATTCCGGCCGCCAGAGGTTGTGCTTTAGGTGGTGGCGGATACGGCCCGCGTCGCACATGCCGCTGGCGGAAATGATGACCTTGGGGGTCTGATCCTCGTTGATCAGCTTTGATTCGTCGGCGGTCTGCGCCACCTTGAGGCCGTCGAAGTTCAGGGGGTTGATCCCCTGCTTCAGCAGCGCCACGGTATCCTGATCCATGTACTCGTACATGTGCTCCTTGAACACCTGCGTCGCCCTGATCGCCATGGGGCTGTCGATATACACGGGGAAACTCGGGTGCTCGGTAATCAGCCCGTCCTGCTTGATCTGACGGAAGAAGTACAAAAGCTCCTGCGTGCGGCCCACAGCAAAGCTCGGGATGACCACGTTGCCGCCGCGTTTGAAGGTGGTGTTGAGCACATCGACCAGCGTGCCGATAAAATCGGGCACCGGACCGTGCGAACGGTCGCCGTAGGTGGATTCCATCACTACATAATCCGCCTCGGTGAAGTAACGCGGGTCGCGCAGCAGCGGCTGGTTTTTGTTGCCGATATCGCCGGAGAAGACGATTTTTTCCGTTTTCCCGTCCTCGGTGACGGTGACCTCGATGGACGCCGATCCCAGCATGTGCCCCACGTCGATCATCCGGATCATGATCCCCGGGTACACGTCCGCATGGGTCATATATTTGATGGGGGTGAACAGCTTAATGGTCTCGGCGGCGTCCTTGGTGGTATAGTCCGGCTCCACGGCCGGCTCGCCCTTGCGCTCGGCCTTGCGGGTTGCCCATTCGGCTTCCATTTCCTGAATGTGCGCGGAGTCCATCAGCATGATGGCGCAGAGATCCTCGGTCGCCTCGGTGGTGAAAATCCTGCCACGGAAGCCCTGCTTGTACAATAGCGGCAGCCAGCCGGAGTGATCGATATGCGCGTGGGTTAAAAAAACGCAGTCAACCGACGCGGCGGGCAGGGGCAGCGGCGTATTTTCGTACAGATCCTGTCCCTGTTCCATGCCGTAATCCACCAAAATGTTTTTTCCGCACGCTTCCAAAAGGAAACGGCTACCCGTTACCTCGTGCGCCGCTCCCAGAAATGTAAGCTTCATGAAATATCCTCCCGTAGCGTCCGGCGGGTTCAGACTTTATGTGATTGTATTGTCTCACTTTATGGTTTTCGGGTCAACACCTGCGAAAGAAATTGCCCCGTATAGCTGTCCGGGCAGGCGGCCACGTCCTCCGGCGTGCCGGAGCAGATCACCGTGCCGCCGCCGTCGCCGCCCTCGGGCCCCAGGTCGATAATATAATCGGCGTTCTTGATCACGTCCATGTTGTGCTCGATCACCACGACGGAGTTGCCGTTTTCCACCAGCTGCTGCAGCACTTGCAGGAGCTTTCCAACGTCGTCCATGTGCAGGCCGGTGGTCGGCTCGTCCAGCACGTAGATCGTACGGCCCGTGGCCCGGCGGGAAAGCTCCGACGACAGCTTGATGCGCTGCGCCTCGCCGCCCGAAAGCTGTGTGCTGGGCTGGCCGATTTTAAGGTACCCAAGCCCGACGTCGAACATCGTTTGCAGCTTGCGCACGATGGGCTGATGCGCGGAGAAGAACTCCAGCGCTTCCTCGATGGTCATCTCCAGGATCTCGTAAATGTTCTTGCCGTTGTAGCGCACCTCGAGCGTCTCGCGGTTGTAGCGCTTGCCCTTACACACGTCGCAGGGCACGTACACATCCGGCAGGAAGTGCATTTCAATTTTCAGTACCCCGTCGCCCGAGCAGGCCTCGCAGCGCCCGCCCTTGACGTTGAAGGAAAAGCGATTGGCCTTGTAGCCCCTGGCCTTGGCGTCGGGCGTAATGGCGAACAGGTTGCGGATCAGGTCAAACAGCCCCGTGTAAGTCGCAGGGTTGGAGCGCGGTGTGCGCCCGATGGGGCTTTGGTCGATGGCGATGATTTTATCCAACTGCTCCGCGCCCAAAATCGCGCCGAACTTGCCCGCGTGCGTTTTAGCGTGGTTCAGGGTTTTGGCGAGGTGGTTATACAGGATGGAATTGACGAGGCTGGATTTCCCCGAACCGCTGACGCCCGTGACCACACAGAACACGCCCAGCGGGAAGCTGACGTCGATATCCTTCAAGTTGTTCTGGGCCGCCTTTTCCACGGTCAACCAGTTTTCCGGCTTGCGGCGGGTTTTGGGGATGGGGATGGATTTCCTGCCGGACAGGTACTGCCCCGTCAGCGAGTTCGGGTTTGCGGCAATCTCGTCAAACGTACCCTGCGCCGTTACCTCCCCGCCGTGCACGCCCGCGCCGGGCCCGATATCCACGATGTGGTCGGCGGCGCGCATGGTTTCCTCGTCGTGCTCGACGACGATCAGGGTGTTTCCAAGGTCGCGCAGGTGCTTGAGCGTGCCGATCAGCTTGTTGTTGTCCCGCTGGTGCAGGCCGATGGAAGGCTCGTCCAGAATGTAGAGCACACCCATGAGGCTTGAACCGATCTGCGTGGCGAGCCGGATGCGCTGGGCCTCGCCGCCCGAAAGCGTGCCCGCCGCACGGGAAAGCGTGAGGTAGGAAAGCCCGACGCTGTCCAGAAACGTCAATCGGCTGTCGATCTCCTTGCGAATCTGCGAGGCGATGATCTGCTGGGTTTGGGTCAGCTCCAGATCGCGGAAAAAGGCCTTGGACTTGACGATGGAAAGGTCCGTGACCTCGGAAATGTTCTTGTCCCCGATCGTCACTGCCAACGCTTCCTTGCGCAGGCGCCTGCCCCCGCAAGTCTCGCAGGGTTCGGCGGTCATGTACTCCTCGTAGGCGGCTTTCATGCCCTCGGAGTTTGTTTCCCGGTAGCGGCGCATCAGCGAGGTAATCACGCCTTCGAAGGTCGTGGTGAACTTGCCCTGCCCGTGCGCGCTTTCATACTGCACGGTAATTTTTTCGTTGCCCGTACCGTACATCAGCATATCCTGCACGGTTTTGGGCAGATCGCGGTAGGGCGTGTCGAGGCTGAAATTGTATTTTTTCGCAAGCGCAACAGAAAACGCCATCGCGCCGCTCGTTCTGTCGGAAAAGTTCCAGCCCATAGCCTGAATGGCGCCCTCGGCGATGCTTTTGGTATCATCGGGCACGATAGTATCCGGGCTGATGCGCTGGATGGTGCCCAGCCCGTCGCAAGACGGGCACGCGCCGAACGGGCTGTTGAACGAAAACATCCGGGGGGACAGCTCTTCAATACTGATCCCGCAGTCAGGACAGGCGTAGTTCTGCGAAAACAAAAGCGTTCCCTTATCGAATAAATCGATCAGCACCAGACCTTCGGCGGCCTTGGCGGCGGTCTCCAAACTGTCGGCAAGGCGCTTTCTAAAATCGTCCGAATTGCGAATGATCAGCCGGTCGATAACGATGGAAATATCATGTTTTTTCTGCTTGTCCAGCGCCGGGGTATCGTCCAGCTCGTACATCTCCCCGTCGATCATCACGCGGACATAACCCTGCTTTAGAAAGTCCTGCATGAGCTTAGAATGCTCGCCCTTGCGGCCGCGCACCACGGGCGCCAGCACCTGCATGCGGGTTTCCTCTTCCTGCAAGAGGATCTGGTCGACCATCTGGTCCACGGTCTGCTGCTGGATGATCTTGCCGCAGTTGGGGCAGTGCGGCACGCCCGCCCGGGCGTAAAGCAGGCGCAGGTAATCGTACACCTCGGTGACCGTGCCCACGGTGGAACGCGGGTTGCGGCTGGTGGTTTTCTGGTCGATGGAAATCGCGGGCGAAAGCCCTTCGATGGAATCGATGTCCGGCTTGTCCATCCGCCCTAAAAACATGCGTGCGTAGGAGGACAGGCTTTCCACGTAACGGCGCTGGCCCTCGGCGTAGATAGTATCAAACGCCAGGCTGGTTTTGCCCGAGCCGCTCAATCCTGTAAACACCACGAACTTGTCGCGGGGGATTTCCAGGGTGATGTTCTTTAAATTGTGTTCCCGCGCACCGCGGATGATGAGCTTATCCTGCAAGGGTTTCGCACCTCTGTGTTTCAAAATTGCCGGGCTGTTTTCCGCCTTCATCGGCTGCCCACAGTATACCATACTTTAAAAATCTTGTACAGAACATTTGTTCGATAATTGATGAAATTCCTATTGCGCCGCGGCACAGGAGCATGTACAATATCCGTGTTTGCAGCCGCATGAAGGAGCACCGAAATGAAACAACGGCATGAGTCGATCTGGCATACCATCAAAACCCTGAAGGGCAACGAACGCGCCTGCCTGTATACCGAGCCGATGTGGGGCATCCCCTACGGCCTGTTTGTGCCGTTCGTATCCGTGTACATGGCGGGCATCGGGCTAACGCCGATGCTGATCGGCGTGATCGCAACCATCGGGCTGATCTCCCAGGTCGTGTGGGCGGTGCTGGGTGGGGTGCTGACCGACAAGCTCGGCCGCAGGCTGACCACGCTGATCTTCGATACCATCGCGTGGATCATTCCTTCTTTTTTGTGGATGATCGCCCAGGACTACCGCTACTTCATCGTCGCGGCACTGCTTAACGGCGCGTGCCGCGTAACCGAAAACTCCTGGACGCTTCTGTTAATGGAAGACACCAAAGAGGAAAAGCTCATCCGTATTTTTTCCATTATCCAGATTTCCGCGCAGATTTCCGGCTTTTTCGCGCCGATCGCCTACATTTTCGTGCAGCGCTATTCCATGGTGCCGACGGTGCGTTGGCTGTACGGGTTCTTCTTTGCGAGCATGGTGTTAAAGGTCATCGTTGTGTATATCCTCTCGCGGGAGACCTCCGTCGGGCTGCGCCGTATGGCCGAAAACCGTGGCAAACGCATTCTCCACCGTCTGTGGGACAGCCGCAGGGTACTGTTTACGATGCTGAAAAGCCGCCGTATTTTGCTGACGGTCGCGTTCATCGCCTGCTTTACGGGGCTTAGGAGCGTTTCGGATATGTTCTGGCCGCTTTTGGTCACGGGCCATTTGAGTATCGCGGCGGAAAACCTGTCGATCTTCTCCACGATCAAGACGCTGCTGATGCTGTGCAGTTATGTGTTCCTGATCCCGAGGCTAAACCTGCGGCGCTTTAAAAACCCCGTCGGCCTGGGGCTGATCCTGATCATGGCGATGGCCGCTTTGATGCTGTTCATGCCAGCGGGCGTGTTCGTTTTGGTGCTTTTATCGGTACTGATCGAGGGCACGGCGCTGTCGCTGCTGATTCCGTTTTCCTCAGGGCTGCAGATGGTCAACGTCGACCGGGAGGAGCGCGCGCGGATGCTCGGGTTCTTCTATGCGATCAGCATGCTGTTAACCTCGCCGCTGACCACCATCGCCGGCTTGCTGGCAAACCTCGCCCCGGCGCTGCCCTTTGCGCTGATCATCGTACTGGCGTTTTTCGCCTTCCTGATCACGCGCAGGCTCTGGGTCATGGACCAGGCGGAACCGGTCAGCGAATCAGCTTAAGAATCCCCTCGGCGTCTTTGCCGACCACGGCCGCGCTTAAGGGCGAATTCAATACATGCTCTGCCGCGTCGTGCAGGGCTTTTTTTGTGACGGCTTCGATCTTTGAAAGCACCTCGTCCGTAGTACGCAGGCGGTTTAGGTGCAGCATGCTGCGCCCGATGGACTGCATGCGCCCCGAGGAGCTTTCCAGCCCCAGCAGAAATCCGCCCTTGAGCTGCGCCTTGGCGCTTTCAAACTCTTCATCCGAAAATCCAGCTTCGAGCGCCGTTTGCATCTGTTCCTGCATCTCGCGGATCACGGTCGCGGCCTTTTTGGGCGAGGTGCCCGCATAGACCGTGAACGCGCCCAGCGCCGGATAGCTGCTGGGATAGGAAAAGATGGAGTACGCAAGCCCCAGCTCCTCGCGGATGCGCTGGAACAGCCGGGACGACATGCCGCCGCCCAGGGCGTTACTGAACATCGAAAGCGCGTACAGCTCGTCCGTGCCCAGCGCGTAGCCGCGGTAACCGATGCAAAGCTGCACCTGCTCGGTGTCCTTTTCGCGGAAGACGCGGCCGTTTAAAAACGACTGCTCCTCATTGGCCGGCGCGCCGTTTCGCTCCGGAAAGCGGTCGAAACGGGTCTGGACGAGCTTGAGAAACGCATTCCAGTCGTAGCGGCCCGCGATGGCGATCACGATGTTTTCAGGCTGATAATGCCTTTGCCAGTAGCCGCGCAGGTCGTCCGTAGTATAGCCTTTGATCAGGTCTTCCGTACCCAGCACCGGGCGCTTCAAAGAGCCCGCGAACTGCGCCTCGGCCAGCGCTTCGGACACCAGATCCTCCGGAGAATCCTCTACCATGGCGATCTCTTCCACGATCACGCCGCTTTCCTTGCGCAGGTCGTCCGCGGAAAACAGCGGACGCAAAACAAGGTCGCTGAGCATATCCACGGCGAGGGGCAGGTATTCGTCGATCACCTTGGCGTAGTAGCAGGTGGTATCCTTGCCGGTAAAGGCGTTAAGCTGCCCGCCGACCGCGTCCATCTGCTCGGCGATCTGCCGCGCCGTGCGGTTTTCGGTGCCCTTGAACACCATGTGCTCGATAAAATGTGAAAGTCCGTTCTCCCCGGCGCTCTCGTTCATCGAGCCCGCCTTGATCCACACGCCGACGGAACAGCTGCGCAAATGGGATAACGGTTCCCCCACCACTCTCAAACCATTTGGCAGGGTGATTACATCAAACATTGTCATTCTTCCTTTTGGTCAATCGTAAAGTTGCCATTGGCCGCGCGTAATGCGCGGCCAATGAAGTGACTCTTGGTGCAAGCGCAGTGCATCACACCGTATTCACAGATCCCATAGGCAAGCGACGATGAAAGGACGCGCGCGCCGGTGAAATGGATTTTCGCAAGGTTGGGTTTGCCATGCCCGAAGTCGTAGCAGCGCTACGTCGAGGGCTTGGCAAGCCTAAGATTGCGGAAATACAGTCACCCGCAAGTGCGGAATTTCGTCGGAGCTTGCCTTAATTATTATGGGGACGTCCGTCTCTGCGCGGGGGCCGCCTGTGCTGGCCGCCGGGGCGGTTGGAATCGGACATGGGGGTCTTGGTGTAGGTGATATCGTTGCGGATCAGGTTCACGCGGCCCTGCGAGTCGATCTCGTTGACCTTGACCTCGATCTCGTCGCCGATGTTCATCACATCTTCGACCTTTTCCACGCGGTGGTCGGCCATCTTGGAGATATGGAGCATGCCGTCCTTGCCGCCGGTCAGCTCGATAAACGCGCCGAAGTTCATGATGCGCACGACCTTGCCCAGGTACACGTCGCCGACTTCAACGTCCTTGGCGATGCCTTCGATGATCTTGCGCGCCTTGGCGGCGGCGTCGGCGTCCGGAGTGGCGATATACACGCGTCCGTCGTCCTCGATGTCAATCTTCACGCCGGTCTCGGCGATGATCTTGTTGATCATCTTGCCGCCCGGTCCAATGACCTCGCGGATCTTTTCAGGATTGATGGTAAAGCGCACGATCTTGGGCGCATATTTGGACAGGTTTTCGTGCGGCTTGGCCAGCACGTCGAGCATCTTCTGCAGAATGTGCAGCCGGCCCAGGCGGGCCTGTGACAGCGCACGCTCCAGGATCGGGCGGTCGATGCCAGCGATCTTGATATCCATCTGGATGGCGGTGATGCCTTTGACGGTGCCGGCGACTTTGAAGTCCATGTCGCCCAGGAAGTCCTCCAGGCCCTGGATGTCGGTCAGCACGGCGACTTTATCGCCGTCCGTATCCTTGATCAGGCCCATGGCGACGCCCGCGACAGGCGATTTGATCGGTACGCCAGCATCCATCAGCGAAAGGGTGCTGCCGCACACCGACGCCATGGAGGACGAACCGTTGGAGCCCATGATTTCGCTCACCAGACGCAGCGCGTAGGGGAACACGTCCTCATCGGGGATCACGGGAACCAGCGCGCGCTCCGCCAGCGCGCCGTGGCCGATTTCGCGGCGGCCGGGGCTTCTCATGCGGCCGGCTTCGCCGGTGGAATACGGCGGGAAATTGTAGTGGTGCATATAGCGCTTGGAATCTTCGGTGCCAAGGCCGTCGAGCATCTGGACCTCGCTCATGGAGCCGAGGGTGGTGATGGTCAGGGCCTGGGTTTCGCCGCGGGTAAACACGGCGCTGCCGTGGGTGCGCGGCAGCACGCCGACCTCGCACCAGATGGGGCGCACGTCGGTCAGTCCGCGGCCGTCGGGGCGCAGGCCGTTATCCAGAATCTTGCGGCGCATAACCTCTTTATTCAGGTAATACAGCGCGTCCATCACTTCGCCCGCACGGCCTTCAAACCGCTCGGCAAAGTGCTCGGCCAATTCGGCCTTGACCTGTGCCTCGCGCTCCTGGCGCTCGGCGCGGACATCGGTTTCAAAAGTCCATACTGCTTTATCGTACGCAAACTCGCGCACGGCCTGCTTGACGTCGTCGCCGGTGACGACGAGCGTAACTTCGCTTTTTTCCTTGCCGATCTCCTTTTGGATGCCTTCGATGAACGCGACGATCTTTTTAATTTCCTCGTGCGCGGTCATAATCGCGGCCAGCATGTCTTCCTCGGTCACTTCGTTGGCGCCCGCTTCCACCATCAGCACAGCGTCTTTCGTGCCGGAGACGGTGACGTGCATGGTGCTTTTCTCACGCTGAGCTCCATCGGGATTGATCACGTATTCGCCGTCCACCTTGCCCACGACCACGCTGCCGGTGGGGCCGTTCCAGGGAATATTGCTGACCATCAGCGCGGCGGACGAGCCGATCATCGCGGGGATTTCCGGGGGGATATCCTTGTCCACGGACAGCACCGTCGCCAAGACGTGCACGTCGTTGCGCATGCCCTTGGGGAACAAGGGGCGAAGAGGCCTGTCCATCAGGCGGCAGGTCAGAGTCGCCTTTTCGGTGGGGCGGCCTTCTCGCTTGATGAATCCGCCGGGGATTTTGCCCACGGAATACTGCTTTTCTTCAAAGTCGACGGTCAGGGGGAAGAAGTCCACGCCCTCGCGCGCGGCCGCGGACATCGTCGCGTTGACGATCACCACGGTATCGCCGTAGCGCACGAACGCGCTGCCGCCGGCCTGCTGGGCATACTTGCCGAATTCTATCTTGAGTTCACGTCCTGCCAGTTCCATTGTAAATACTTTTGCTTCCATTTCCTTCTCCTCTTCCTGCTTACGGGCCTCGTTGCCCGAAGCGACATCTGTTTCAAAAAAGCGCTTCGCTTTTTTGAGGTTCGGCTGTGCCGCAGGATCTGCGGCCGGCCCCGGCCATGCGGTATCGCATCGCCGTACTTACAAAATGACCGCGTATCGGCGGACTGTTTCCTACGTTCGCCGGAATACGCGGTCCCTTTGATATCTCAGGTTACTTTCTAAGTCCCAATCGAGCGATCAGCTCACGGTAGCGCTCAATGTCCGTTTTCTTGAGGTAGTTGAGCAATCCCCTTCTTTTACCGACCATCAGGAGGAGCCCCCGCCTGGAATGGTGATCCTTCTTGTTGATCTTGAGGTGTTCGTTCAGGTGATTGATCCGTTCCGTCAGGATCGCGACCTGCACCTCGGGGGAACCGGTATCGCCCTCATGACGCGCATAAGTCTCGATGGTCTTTTGTTTGTCCATGGGATAAATGCCTCCTAAAAATCTGGTAATCGCCGCGTACATAGTCCGCCGTTGGCAGTCGAACGTCTGCGCACACGGTTCACATGCTTTATGCACATCCGTTATTGTAGCACGAGGTTAAGGTTTTGTAAACTCTAATTTCAGGCTTTATTTGCCTTTTCCTCCGGCAGCCCGTGCCCAAGCAGCGCCTCCGCGCCCGCAAGGTTTCCTTCATTCAAGTATTGCCGGATGCGGGTGGAACTGACGCGCTCGCCGTGCAGGCGGACCTCCGGGACGACCACGGTTTCAAAGCCGAGCGAAGCGCCAAGCGCGCGCATCGTATCGGGATTGCCCGCGCCGTGTCTGCCGAAATTGTAATTATAACCGACCACCACGGCCCTGGGATGCCAGTGGCTGTACAGCGACCGGACGAACGCCTCGGGCGCCATATCGCGCAGCTCCTCGGTGAAGTGGCTGACGCAGACGACGTCAGCGCCGTAGGTTTCCAAAAGCTCCATTCGCTCCTGCGGCGTAGTGAGCATTTTGGGGACCATGCCCGGCGCGATCAGGCTTAAGGGGTGGCGGTCAAAGGTCATTACGACCAGCGGAACATGATACGTGTCCGCCAGTTCGCGCGCCTGCTTTAACAGCGCCTGATGCCCAAGGTGTACGCCGTCAAACATCCCAAGCGCAACCACCGATGCTTCCGTATGCAAGCTGTCGTCCGAACAAATCCGCATAGTTCCTCCGATTACAAAAGCCAGGCGGCGGGTTTGAGCACGCCGCCCCGCACAACCGCGATCGCGGCGGTTTTCCCGCCCAGACGCAACTGCACGCGCCCGCCCTGGGCAACGCCGGCAAACGCCGGGAATGCGGAAAGGGGCAGCGGCACGCCGTTTTGAAAGTCCTTCATCAGTGTTTCGGGTACTTCCGCGTGCGGAAGCTTCGTGAGCACCGCTTCCACCGGCGTGAGCAGCGACTGCAAATCGTCCGCGTTTTCGATCTCCGCGAGGGTTTTGGCGGTATCCAGCGTGAAGATCCCAGACGCCTCGCGCAGCAAAAACCGCATGTGCGCGGGACAGCCGAGCTTCTGGCCGATATCGTGGCAGAGCGTACGCACGTAAAAACCCTTGGAACTCGTCAATCGGATCAGCGCGCCGTTTCCGGGCGTCATGCGCAGGAATTCCAGCACATACAGCGTCATTTTCCGCGCTGCGCGTTCCACGGTTTTGCCCTCGCGCGCCATCGCATAGAGGGGTTTGCCGTCTTTTTTCAGCGCCGAGTACATCGGCGGGGTTTGCCACAGTTCGCCCTCGAGCGTCGGGAGCAGATTGCGCAGTTCCTGCTCGGTGGGGATACAGTCGCCCGTCTCCGTCACCGCGCCCTGCGCGTCCTGCGTATCGGTGGCCGCGCCGAAGGCGATCTCGGCGATATAGGTTTTCCGGTCGTTCTGCAGTTCGTCAAACAGGCGCGCCGCCTTGCCGATCATGATCGGCAGCACGCCCGCGGCTTCGGGATCCAGCGTCCCCGCGTGCCCGACCTTCGCGCCGTGAAAACGCCTGCGCGCGATGGCGACCACACGCGCCGAGCTCATGCCCGGCGGTTTCAATACGTTTAAAAATCCGCAGTACGGCGCTCCCTCAGTGCCCAAGGGCGTCCGCCTCCGCGCAGGCCTGCGCCAGTTCCGCGTGCAGCAGGTTTGCGGCCTCCATCAGCGGCATGTGCAGGGTACAGCCCGCCGCCAGCATGTGCCCGCCGCCGCCATGCTTTACGGCAACTTCGTCCACACGGTAGGGCGTTAAGGCGCGCAGGGAGCATTTGACAATACCCTGCTGCGTCTCCCGCACCAAATAGGCAAGCCTGACGCCTTTGGCGTTAAGGGCGTAATTCACGATGCCCTCGCAGTACTCGCCCGCGGGATCGATCTCCTGCATGGTGGCGTAATCGATATACATGCCCGCCACCTTGCCGTTTTGAGAATAGCGCAGGGTAGGCAGCGCCCGGCCCAAAAGCGCCAGCTGCTCCCGATCCATGCGCAGGAACAAGAACCTGGAATATTTCTCAATATCCAGACCCGCTTCCATCAGCTCGGCCATAATGCGGAACGATTCCGCATCGGTATATTTGAACTTGAAATTGCCCGTATCGGTGGAAAGCCCGACGTACAGGTTGGTGGCTTCCTCCTGCGTCAGCTTCATTCCCTTATATTTGAACAGTGAGAACACAATCGACGCGGTGGACGGCGCTTTGCCGTTGATAATATTGACCTGCGCAAAGCGCGGGTTGGTTTCGTGGTGGTCGATCTGCGCGGTAAGCGCGGCGCTTAAAAAGATCGGCTCGGCCGCCCCCATCCGGTCGGAAACGCTGACGTCCACGGCGATGGCAAGCATATCCTTGCAGACTGCCGCGCATTCCAGGCCGCCGATGGAATCAAACCCCGGCATGAAATTCATTTTGTCCGGCGGCGGGTTTTCCATCACGACCTGCACCGGTTTATGAAGCCGCCTGATCAGGCTCTGCAGCGCCAGAGAGCTTCCCAGCGTATCCCCGTCGGGGTCGATGTGCGGATAGATGCAAACCCTTTGCGCTTTTTCGATCGCCGCAAAGAGCTGTGCAATTTGCTCGCGGAACTCCGTTTTCATTCCGGCGTCTCCTCAGTGTGCACCTTTTTGAGCACGTCCGCGATATGGATACCGTATTCGATGTTATGGTCTTCCTCAAACAGGATTTCCGGTGCGTAGCGGATGATCATCCGCTTGCCGAGGCTTTTGCGTACGAAGCCCGCCGCTTTTTTCAGCGCGTCCATCATGGGGGCGCGGTCGTCGTCGGACAGGACGGATACGTAAATCTTCGCGTACCGAAGGTCGCGGGTTACCTCCGCGCGGGTCACGGAAAACGTGCCTTTCACGCGCGGATCGTGGAGCTCCTCACGGATAATAGCGTCCACGTGCCGCTTGACTTCTTCGTTTACGCGGTCGATGCGTTGGTTATTCACGGTGTCACCTCAAATAGCACGGTTCGGTCAGCGTTCGATTTCTTCCATGATGAAGCACTCGATGACGTCGCCTTCCTTGATGTCGTTGTAGCCTTCCAGACTCGCGCCGCACTCAAAGCCCTGCGCCACTTCCTTGGCGTCGTCCTTGAAGCGCTTTAAGGAGGAAAGCTTGCCTTCGAAGATGACCACGTTGTCGCGCGTAAGGCGGACCTGCGCGTTGCGCTGGAGCTTGCCCTCGGTTACGTAGCAGCCGGCAACCGTACCGGCGCCCGTAATGTGGAACACGTTGCGGATTTCCGCCGTGCCCAGGAAGGTTTCCTTGAACTCGGGTGCGAGCAGGCCCTTCATGGCCTTTTCCACGTCCTCGATGGCCTTGTAGATGATGCGGTAGAGACGGATGTCCACGCCTTCCTTTTCGGCGGCGACGCGCGCGGTGGCGTCCGGCCGGATGTTGAAGCCGATGATAATGGCGTCAAACGTGGAGGCGAGGTTGACGTCGTGCATGGAAATCGCGCCCACGCCCGAGTGCAGCACGCGGACGTTGACCTGGTCGTTTGAAAGCTTTTCAAGCGCTTGCTTGACGGCTTCCACTGAGCCCTGGACGTCGGCCTTGATGATGATATTCAGGTTGACGACCTTGCCCTGGTCGATCTGGGTGAAGAGGTTGTCCAAAGTCACTTTCGTAGCGCTTGCAGAGCGCGCGGCCTTGAGCTTGTCCATGCGCTCCTGCACCACCTGGCGGCCCAAATGGTCGTCGGAGATCGCCAGCAGGTCGTCGCCCGCGGTGGGGACTTCGGAGAAGCCCATAACCTCCACAGGCATGGAGGGACCGGCTTCGTCCACACGATCGCCCTTATCGTTGATCATAGCGCGTACGCGGCCTGTGGACGTACCCACGACTACGTTGTCGCCCACGTGCAGAGTGCCGTTTCTCAGCAGCACCGTCGCTACGGGACCGCGCGCTTTATCAAGCTTCGCCTCGATGATGACGCCCTTGGCCATGCGATCCGGGTTGGCGCGCAGCTGCAGCAGCTCAGCCTGTAAAAGGATCATTTCAAGCAGCGTATCCACGCCCTCGCCAGTAACGGCGCTGACGGGCACCATGATGGTATCGCCGCCCCATTCTTCGGGCACCATCTGGTAGTTGGTCAGGTCCTGCTTGATGCGCTCGGGGTTGGCGTTTTCCTTGTCCATCTTGTTGATGGCAACGATGATGGGCACCTCCGACGCTTTGGCGTGGTTGATGGATTCCACGGTCTGGGGCATCACGCCGTCGTCGGCGGCGACGACCAGCACCGCGATATCGGTGGACTGGGTGCCACGGGCGCGCATGGCGGTAAAGGCCTCGTGGCCCGGCGTATCCAGGAAGGTAATCGTCTGGCCTTCCACATCCACGGTGTAGGCGCCGATGTGCTGGGTAATGCCGCCCGCCTCGCCCTCGGTAACCTGGGTGTTGCGGATGTAGTCCAGCAGCGAGGTTTTGCCGTGATCGACATGACCCATGATAGTAATGACCGGCGGACGCGGAATCAAATCTTCCTCCGCATCCTCGATGTCGGTTTCGGTCAGCGCGTCTTCGGCGGTGCGATCCAGTTTCTTCTCCAGTTCCACACCGAACTCCGAGCAGACCAGGCTTGCGGTATCGTAATCCAGTTCGGAATTGATATTGGCCATCATGCCAAGCAGAAGAAGCTTTTTCAAAATATCACCGGCGGGCTTGCCGATGCGTTCCGTCAGTCCTTTGACGGTGATTGTTTCCGTATTCATAATCGCCTTCTCAATCTTAATGGGCGCCATCATCATCTGTGCGCTGGGTTTGCGGGAGCGCGCACGGCGGCCGCCGCGCACCACGTCGTCATACATCATGTTGCGGGCGCTCTGGCGATCCATGTGCTTGCGGTTACGGTTCGTGCGCTCGGCTTCCCGGCGCTTGTTTACATAGCTTTTCTTGTTGGGATCATAATTGCTGACACGCTCCTTGCCGCCCGCCGGGGTGATATCCGGCGCGGCAGCGGGACGCGCCGGCGCCGGACGGCCTGCCGCCTGCGGGTTGGCCGGACGGCCAAACGGGCGTTGGCCCTGCGGATTGGCGGGTCTGCCATACGGGCCCTGCGGGTTCGCCGGACGGCCGTAGGGGCCCTGCGGATTGGCGGGTCTGCCGTACGGGCCCTGCGGATTCGCCGGACGGCCGTAGGGGCCCTGCGGATTGGCGGGTCTGCCGTACGGGCCCTGCGGATTCGCCGGACGGCCGTACGGGCCCTGCGGATTGGCGGGTCTGCCATACGGGCCCTGCGGGTTCGCCGGACGGCCATACGGGCCCTGCGGATTGGCCGGGCGGCCGTACGGACGCTGCGGCGCGGGCGCCGCCGCCGGCCTTGCGGCGGGCTGGGCGTCAGGCGCGGGCTGCGCGGCTTTGGGCTGCCTGGCAGACTTTGCGGGCGTTTCTGCGGGTTCTTCGTCCGCCGCCTCTTCCTCGGCTTCCGCCTTCTCGGGTTCGGCCTTTGCTTTTTCAGGCGCTTGCTCCGCTGCAGGTTCGGCTTTTGCCTGCTCGTCGGGTTCAGCCTTGGGCTCGTCCG
>CAXXVA010000002.1:0-653743 GCA_963675365.2 Candidatus Limiplasma sp. | reverse complement strand
TCGTCTTCGTCTTCCGACTCTAAATCGATGTCCTGAAGGCTCCGGCAGGCCGGCCTGGGGATCGTAGGGTTCGGCGGACTCGTCGATATATTCCTGATAGCCCATGGGTTCGCCGTAATCATCGGCGGGCATCTCAAACCATCTCCACGGCCTGCGACTGGCTCTTGATATCGATGCGCCAGCCGGTAAGCTTGGCGGCCAGGCGGGCGTTCTGCCCCTCCTTGCCGATGGCCAGACTCAGCTGGTTGTCCGGCACTACGACGCGGCAGGCTTTTTCCTCCTCGGCCACGAACACGCTCAGCACGTGCGCGGGGTTCAGGGCGTTGGCGATGAACTCCGCCGGGTCGGGCGACCACTTGATGATGTCGATTTTCTCGTTTTTCAGCTCGGCCACCACCTTGTCCACGCGGTTGCCGCGCGGGCCGACGCAGGCGCCGACGGGATCGATCACGGCGTCGGTGGAGTATACGGCCATCTTGGTGCGGCTGCCCGCCTCGCGCGCGATGGATTTGACCTGTACCACGCCCGCGGCGATTTCCGGCACTTCCATTTCAAACAGGCGTTTGACAAGACCCGGATGCACGCGGCTGACGCGTACCTGCGGCCCGCGGATCATTTCGCGGCCGGAGCGGTTGACCTCCAGCACGTAGACCTTGATATGGTCGTCGGAGTGGTAGTCCTCGCCGGGAATCCACTCGCTGCGCTCAAGGATGCCTTCGGTGCGGCCGAGCTCCACGTACACGGCGTTGGTTTCCACGCGCTGCACGATGGCGGTCAGAATTTCGTTTTCCTTCTCGGAATACTCATCGTAGATCTTGCCCTGCTCGGCTTCGCGGATGCGCTGGATGATGACCTGCTTGGCGGTCTGCGCGGCTGTGCGCAGGAAGCCCGTGGGCGTTACGTCGATCTCGGCGATATCGCCGATCTGGTAATCCGGGCGGATTTTCAAAGCTTCTTCCAGCGTGATCTGCACGGAAGGATCTTCCACTTCCTCGGTGATCAGCTTGCGCGCGAACACCTGCGCTACGCCCGTGCGGCGGTCCAGCGTCACCGACAGATTCGCCGGCGGAGCCTCAAACCGCGCAACGTTGCGCTTGTAGGCGGCTTTCAGGGCTTCTTCGATCGCGTTGAACAAAAGGTCTTCGCTGATATCCTTTTCGGACGCGAGCATGTGGACCGCGTTGATAATTTCCCTGTCCCGGTTTTCAATTTGCGTCTTCTTGGCGGCCATACTTCAAAACTCCTATTCCTCTTCGTCTATCATCTGTATCACTGGCTTAATCAGGGCGACCGTCTTGCGCGGGAAGGACTTTTGCCGCCCGTCCGGCAGGGTGATGGTTACCGTTTCTTCGTCCATATCCCATAGCGCGCCCGTGAACTGCTTGACACCGTCCAGCTTTGCAAACAGTCGGATTTCCACCGTGTCTCCCCTGCGCTTTTCAAAATCCCGCTGAGTTTTCACGGGGCGGTCGGCACCGGGGCTGGAAACCTCCAGATAATCGTACTCAATCTCTGAAAGCAGCGGCTGCACCGCTTTGTGGTATCGTTCGCAGTCGTCCAGCGTGATGCCCTGATCACGATCGATGTACACGCACAGCGCCAGGCCGTCGGGTTCCTTTTGCAGGGTGACCTCCACCAGCTCAAACCCCTGTTTGTCCGCGACGCTCTGGGCGATCTCCCGCGCCGTGTTCAGCGGCGACGCGCCCGGGTTGTTCTTCACCGTTTATCCCTCGACAGGCAATCAAAAAGAGCGGCCAATACCGCCTCTCTTCATCCGCTGTACGGGAAAACAGGAAAGCGTTTTTGTTCGCGTTTCAGACTGTTTTTCCGCCCTGCAGCAAAGGAGACGATACCCACTCTTTCGATAAACCCTTCTTTCTAAAACTGCTGGATCTATTCAATCATCACAATAGTTGCGCAAAAGCAGGATGAGTATAGCACATCACGCTTGGAAACACAAGCATTTCAGCCGTTTTGCGGGCAATCCCGGGCGATTCCCCAAAAAGCGGACGCCGGCGGACGGCGCGCGTTTACCCGGAGATCAGCCCGTTTTTCCGCAGGATGATGCGCACGACGTCGTTTTGGCGCATGTGCACGATGAGCCTGGCTTTGCCCTCGCGGCCGACGTGCAGGGTGTTAATGCTTTCGGGCCTGCCGTCGGTCTGCTCGCGCAGGGCTTCGATCTGCTCGCGCATAGGCGTTTCCCTGCCCGTCAGCTCGCGCAGGCCCTGCCGCAGGTAAAGGGTATACACGTCGTTTGCCATGTGCCCGACGCGGCAGGTTTCCACGGTGTAATCGCCGCTTTGCAGCCCTTCGAGCTCAACCTCCGCGTCGTCCAGCGCCTTGGCGGGCAGATCGCGGATGAAATACTCCTGGTTGTCGGCGTCCTGGTCGGGGTGGGTGTAATCCCACAGCAAAACATGCGCCTGGTTTTCGTCCGCGGCGGCGTAACTGTCGGCGTCGCCGGTGGAAAGTTCGTTTTCCGGCAGCTCGCACAGGAACCGGTAGGCGTAGAAGGAGGGCTTTTTCAGCCCCTGGATGTTTAAAAGCCCGAATCCGCCGTGGAAGGGATCGGGTCCGGGTCCCGCCTCCTCGAAGATATCGGTGAAGGTCCAGTAGCTCATGCTCTGGGCGATGCCCTGGCAGCGCTTGAGCGTGTAGAGGATAAACGGCGCGGTGACGTAGCTGTCGTGTACGTTATCGCGGCTGGAATAGCTGTTTGACCACTCGGTGAAGATGACCGGCAGATGCGGCATGGCCGAGTTTTGCACGTCGTTTCTCGCGCGCCGGACTTCCTCGATAATGCAGTCCTGGTTTTTTTCCAGCCGGTGGCGTCTTTCGCCGAATTCGTCCAGATGCCCGTCCACGCCGTAGGCGTGCGTGGAGATGAAATCCAGCGAGATCTTTCCCTTAGAGCAGTGATCGATCAATTCGGCCACCCAGGTGCCGGTATCCAGCCCCGCGGTGCCGGGCCCGCCGACGCGGTAGGCGGTATCCACAGCCTTGACCGCGTTCGCGCTCGCGTCGTACAGATCAAAGTAATCCTGCATCGTGCCGGTGAAAAAGCCCGGAATGTTGGGTTCGTTCCAGACCTCGAAGTACCACTGGCGCACCTCGTCCGCCCCGTAGCGATTGGTCGCGTGGCGGGTGAAGGCCGACACCAGGTCGCGCCACATTTGTATATCCCTGGGCGGGGTTACGTTGCCCTTCCACCAGAAGATCGTCTGCTCGCCGCTTTTCAGGCAGTCGGGCATAAACGAAAGCTCTACAAATGGGCGGATTTTCCGCTCGAGCATCGCGTCGATGACCAGATCCACGTACTGCCAGTTGAAGCAGAGCTTCCCCTCGCGGTCGAGCCGACACACGGCCATATCGTCGGAAAACAGGCCGTGGAAGCGCAGATACTGGAATTCGCAGGCATCCTGCAGGCTTGAAAGCTGATCCAGCGCCTCTGCCCTGAGCATCTCCCCCGCCCGGCCCGCTCCGACGCAGTGGGCGAAAAAACGGTTGAGGGGCTTTGTGCTTTCCTGCAAATTGACGTGCAGCGTTCTCATTCAAATCATCCTTTCGGATCCACCCCGGTCAGCCGGTAAAAGAAGTCCTTGAGCACGTCGCACCATTCGCGGGCGTTTTGCACCTGCCGCCCCATGCGCTCGTCGGCCAGGATATACACCTCCGGCGGAAGCACGTCCTGCAGGGTACGAAGCGATATCTGCATGGCCTCGGCCTCCCGCAGACCCTGGTCGTGATCGTCATAGATACGCCTTAGAAGCGTTCGCCCGTCGCGCATGCGGTAGGTATAGGGCAGCCGGTAAAAGAATAATAGAAGATTGTCCGGGCAGGCATTTTTCGTTGCGTACTTTTTTTGGAACTCTTTGGGATACTGCAGAAGGTAGCCGGTGCCCGCTTCCGTGCGGTCGATGCCGATGAACTCGTGCCCGGCGCGGTGGTAGGTGCCCCAGGCGGAGTACTCATACCCCATGGGGCTGGGGCCGTAGTGATAGCCGGGGTTGACCATCCAGCAGATGCCAAGCGGCGCGGTGTACTTTTCATACACCCTGCGGCTTAACAGCAGCATCTCCGTCAGGGTATCCAGGTTTGTGCCCTCCAGCTCGTAGCTTAAGCATATCCAGCGCTCGGTCGTCCTGCGGAAATCCTGCATAGGCGTAAACGCCGTATGCCCGAAGGCGTAGAGGTTGAGCTGCGCAAACGGATGCCCCGTCAGGCAGGGATCGTCGCCGACGTTGGACACGGCCGCGATGGCGGAGACGTTCTCAAGCGGCAGATCGCCCATGACCTCGTTGAACATCCCCTGCATGGCATACAGGTCGATCTGTTGTCCGGTGTACTCCTGCGCCAGCTGGAATTCCAGCGCTTTTTTGGTGTTCGGCATCGCCATTAAAAGCGGCGAGACCGGCTCGCGCACCTGAAAATCGAACGGACCGTTCTTGATTTGCAAAATGACGTTTTGATCAAATTGTCCGTCCAGGTGCGCATAATTATCGTAGGTGGCCTTGGGACGGTCGGTTTTTTCATCGCGCCAGTCCTGCTTGCAGTTATACACAAAGCAGCGCCACACCACCACGCCGCCGAAGGGCTCCAGTGCCCGCGCCAACAGGTTTGCGCCCTCGGCGTGGTTGCGCCCGTAGGTATAGGGGCCGGGGCGGAACTCGCTGTCCGCCTTGACCAAAAACCCGCAGAGGTTTGGCACATGACGGTAGACGATCTTCACGCGCTCGCTCCACCAGTCCTGCACGTCCTCCTCCAGCGGGTCGGCCGTATCCAGCCCCGCCCGCACGGGCATGGAATAATCGATCGAGAGCAGAAGCCGGATGCCGAAAGGCTCGAAGATTTTCGCCACGTGCGCAACGTCGGGCAGAAAGCGTTCGGCGATCAGGTCCTGCGCGGGCGGGGCGACGTTGACGTTGTTGATGCAAATGACGTTAATGCCCACCGACGCGAGCAGCCGGGCGTAGGCCCGCAGGGTTATATCGTCGCCCTTGAAATCGCCGTCGGCAAAGAAGATGGATTTCCCCGCGTAGCCGCGCTCCACATGCCCGTTCATGTTGTCCCAGTGGTCGATCATACGCAGCGAGAACTGCGGCGTCTGCGCGCCATGCGGCGGCGGGCTTCCCTCGCGCCTGTGCTCCAACAGCCGGTACGCGCCGTAGAGCACGCCGGTTTCGCCGCCGTAGATCACGCGTCCCTTGTCCAGGATTCGATAGGAATCGCCCATTTCGGGTTCCACGGTCAGGGAGCAGTCGACCTTCATTTGCGCAAGCTCCCAGCGCGCGACATCCGGCGGGGTTCGCAGCGCTGAGGGCACTTCGGCGTCCGTCAGCCAGCATTGCATCAGATTCATTGCTTCACCTCATATCAATTGTCAACCATATTTCTATTTTTGGTTGACAATTGTTTTGTATTCTAGTATAATCCCGCTTTGAAAAGGATGTGGTTGCGTGAAACCCTGGAAACTCACTTCGGCGGATATGGCGCTGATCTCGCTGTTCGCCGTGCTGATGGCGGTGTGCGCATGGATCGCCATTCCCTCCGCCGTTCCGTTTACCTTGCAGACCTTCGGGCTGTTTATGGCGCTTGGGCTGCTGGGCGGAAAGCGCGGCACGCTCGCGGTGACGCTATACCTGCTGCTGGGTCTTGCCGGCATCCCGGTGTTTTCCAGTTTTCGCGGCGGCTTCGGCGTGCTCGCGGGCATTACCGGCGGGTACCTGATCGGTTTTCTGTTCGCGGCGCTGGTCTATTGGGCAGTCACCCGCAGACATAGCGGCAGCTTCACGATGATACTATTGGGACTGATCCTGGGGCTGATCGTGGATTATGCCTTCGGCACCGCGTGGTTTATGCTGTTTTACGCCAAAGCCTACGGCGCGATCGGGCTGTGGGCCGCGCTTTCGATGTGCGTGATTCCGTTCATCCTGCCCGATCTGATCAAGATGGCGCTGGCGCTGGCGCTGACGAAAACCCTGCCAAAGCGTGTCAAGGCCCTGCGCTGACTACTTTTTCAGCAGCTTCTGATATAATCCCACATATTCCCTGGCGCTGTGCGTCCAGGTATAGTCACCCTCCATGCCGCGCACGCGCAGGGTATGGAGGATTTCTTTTTTGTTTTTGTAAAAGTCCAGCGCTCGGCGGATGACCGAGAGCATGTCGTGGGCGTTGTAGTTGAGGAAGCTGAAACCGTTGCCCTTCTTGGAGTCCTCGTTGTAGCTGAGCACAGTGTCCCGCAGGCCCCCGGTCTCGCGCACGATGGGCACGCTGCCGTAGCGCATGGCGATCATCTGGCTCAGGCCGCAGGGCTCGAACAGCGACGGCATCAGGAAGAAATCCGCGCCCGCATACATTTTGTGCGCCAGAACGCTGTCCATGGCAAAGCGCGCGGCAAGCTTCCCGCGGTACTTGGTTTCCGCCCAGGAGAACAGGTTGGTGTAGCGCGAATCCCCCATGCCGAGCACAGCCAGCTGCAAATCCTCGGCCATGATATCGCTCAAAACGCAGTCTACCAGATCCAGACCCTTCTGGTTGGACAGACGCCCGACCATCGCGATCAGCGGCGTGTCCGGCTTTGCCTCCAGCGCAAGCTCTTTCTGCAGCGCTTTTTTGTTGGCCAGTTTCAGGTCCAGGGTGTCCTTGGTATAGGTCTTGGCGATTAATTTATCGGTTTCAGGGTTGTACAGATCGGTATCAATGCCGTTTAATACGCCGTACAGCTCGCCCTTGCGCGCGCGGATCAGGCCGTCCAACCGCTCGCCGTAATAGGCGGTGGTGATCTCCTCGGCATAGCTTGGGCTGACGGTGGTGATGATATCGGTGTACACCAGCCCCGCCTTCATAAAGTTGGCACAGCCGGAAAACTCCAGCTTGTCCGCACTCCACAGCCCGTCGCCAAGGCCCATGACGTCCTGCACCTCTTTGATGCCGAAGATGCCCTGATACTGGAGGTTATGGATGGTAAACACCGTGCGGATGGCGGCGTAAAACGGCAGATGGTGATATTGGATTTTCAGCAGCGCCGGCACCATGCCCGACTGCCAGTCGTGCGCGTGGATGATATCCGGCTGGAAATCGATCAGCGGCAGGAAGTTTAGGATCGCGCGGCAGAAGAACGAGAAACGCTCGTACTCGTCGCCGCCCAGCCCGTACACGTACGGCCTGCCGAAGTAATACTTGTTGTCCAGGAAATAATAGGTCACGCCGTCGTGCTTCAGGGTCATCACGCCGCAGTACTGCCGCCGCCACCCAAGCTGCACGTCGAAATGCAAAAGCTGTTCCATTTTCTGCTGCCAGGAGAACTCGATGGCCGTGTACATCGGCAGCACCACGCGTACGTCGTGCCCTTCCCGCGCGAGCACCGTCGCCAGCGAACCCACCACGTCGGCAAGCCCCCCGGTTTTGACAAACGGCACGCACTCGCTGGAGGTAAATAGTATTTTCATAGGGTTTGCTCCTTTAGATGATCATGTTTTTCGAGATAACGATCGGATAACTTGGCGGGCCGATCAGCTTGCCTCCGGCCTTGATGACTGCCTGCTTGTCCAAGATACAGTTTTCAAGCTCCACGCCTTCTTCCACGATGCTGTCCTGCATGATGATGCAGTTTTTCACCCGCGCGCCCTTGCCGATGCGCACACCCCGGAACAGTACGCTCTTGGTCACCTTCGCGTCCACGATGCAGCCGTCGGCAACGATGGAGTTTGATACGTTGGCGTGCTCCAGATAGCGGGCAGGCATTTCGTCGCGCAGCTTGGTGTACACGGGGCGGTCGTCTGAAAACAGGCTGTTGCGGATCTCCGGCTTGATGACGTCCATGTTGAATTTGAAAAAGCTCTGAATGCTGTCGATGCGGTAGCAGGGCTTTTTATATTCGTAGCCCAGCACCCGAAGGCCCGCGTCGCGGATCATCCGCTGGAACACGTGGCGCATCAGATCGTGATAGCCGTGGGATACGCCCCGGTCGATCAGGTTGATCAGCAGGTCTTTTTTGAGCAGCGTAACATCCAGCGAGGTGTTTTCGTAGCGCGGCTTGGTCGGGTCGATCTCCACGTCCACGATCATGCCGTCTTCGTTGATATCCAGGTATGCGCCGTATTCCGAGCGCAGGAGTTCCGGGTTTTTAGAGTACATCATGCATACGTCCGCGCCGGATTTCTCATAGTTTTTGACCATATCGCGGAAATCGGCGTTGAAGATCATCAGGCTGTTGCACAGCAGCACATACTCCTGCCGGCTGCGGCGGATGTAACCGAGGTTGGCGTGCAGCGCGTCCAGCGATCCCGGATACTGGCCGTTGTTGTCGGCGGTCAGAAACGGCGGCAGGATGAACAGCCCGTCCGATTTGCCGTGCAGGTCCCACTCCTTGCCGCTGCCCAGATGATCCATAAGGCTGTGATAGTTTTTCTGCATGATCACGCCGACGTTGGGAATATCGGAATTGACAAAGCTGGAGACCAGAAAATCGATCACACGATAGCGCCCCGCCACAGGCAAAGCGGCCACGGCGCGCAGCGTTGTCAATTCCCGGAGAAAGCTATCCTTCTCGCCGGTATAGATGATGCCCATTACGTCCTTCATAGCCATAGCTTACGCCTCCCCCCGGTATTGTTGGCCCGGTTTGATCGTCTTCCCGGCTTCCAGGTGCACGGAATGGCCGACCACAGCGATCTCTCCGTCCGTTTCGCCGACGATCGCGCCAGCGCCGATGACGGCGTTTTCGGCGATGATGGCACGGCGCACGACCGCCCCGCGCTCGATGACGGCGTTGGGCATGACGATGGCATCTTCCACCACCGCGCCTTCCTTCACCGTGACGCCCGAAAACAGCACACTGTGGGAAACCGCGCCGAACACCTCGCAGCCCTCGGTGACCAGACAGTTTTTCACCTTTGCGCCCGGGGCGATATAGTGCGGCGTCTCGCCGGGGTTGCGCCCGTAGATGCGCCAGTTTTTATCGTACAGATCAATCGGCATGGGCATCTGCAAAAGGTCCATGTTGGCCTCCCACAGGCTGTAAATCGTGCCGACGTCCTTCCAGTAGCCGTCGAAATCGTAGGCCATCATGCGCTGATTGTCCGCCATCATGTTGGGGATGATGTTCTTGCCGAAATCGTTGCTGGAGTCGGGATGCCCGGCGTCGTCTTCCAGGTAATGCAGAAGCTTGTCCCAGCGGAAGATGTATACGCCCATGCTCGCCTTGTTGTTTTTGGCGTGGGCGGGCTTTTCCTCAAACTCGTAGATCACGTTTTCCGGCGTGGTATTCATGATGCCGAAGCGCGGCGTATCCGCCCAAGGCACCTCGCGCACGGCGATGGTCGCGTCGGCTTCCTTATCGATATGGTAGTTGAGCATGGCGTTGTAATCCATTTTATAGATATGATCGCCCGCCAGAATGAGCACGTGTTCGGGGTTGAACTGGCGGATAAAGGCGATATTCTGGTAGATCGCGTTGGCGGTGCCGGAGTACCACTCGCCCTGCTTGCCCTTAACATAGGGCGGCAGCACGTAAACTCCGCCGTAGGAAAGGTCCAGATCCCAGGGCGAACCGCTGCCGATGTAGGAATTCAGCTCCAGCGGCTGGTACTGCGTCATCACGCCGACCACGTCGATGCCCGAATTGGTACAGTTGGACAGCGGAAAATCGATGATGCGGTACTTGCCGCCGTAGGGAATGGCGGGTTTGGCCATGTCCTGGGTGAGGATTCCAAGGCGGCTCCCCTGGCCCCCGGCCAACAGCATTGCGATGCAGCGTTTCTTCTTCATGAGGCTTTCGCTCCTTCTGAAAGGTTCTCGTCTTGCAGTTCGATTCCATCCTCCGCCTCGAGGTGTTTTGCGTCCTCGACAGGCAGAATTTTATCGTAGGTGAAATAGCAGCAGGAAAGCGGCGGCACGCAGATATCCGCATGGTAGGGGAAGCTGTTAAACATCCCCTCGTGCAGCTGGATCTCGTAGGCGTTGTACTGGTCGCTTCCGCCGAATTCCCTGCGGTCGGTGTTGAAGATTTCGCTGAGCGTTCCGTCCATCGGCATCCCGATGCGGTAAATGGGATGGAACACCGGCGTGAAATTGGCCACGCACAGAACGGCTTTCCCCGCCGCGTCCGTGCGCAGGAAGGCAATGACACTGTTGTCGGTATCGCTGGGGGTGATCCACTGGAAGCCGTCCCAGGAATCCTCCACCTCATAGAATGCCGAGGTGCCTTTGTACAGGTGATTGAGCGCTTTTACGCAGGCATGCACCTGCGGGTGACGGTCGTACACCAGCAAAAACCAGTCCAGCTGATCGTCGTATTTCCACTCGATGAACTGCGCAAACTCCCCGCCCATGAACAACAGCTTCTTGCCCGGGTGCGCCATGGTATAGGCGTACACCGCCCTAAGCCCTGCAAACTTCTGCCACAAGTCGCCGGGGTTTTTATCCAGCATACTGTGCTTGCCGTGCACCACCTCGTCGTGAGAGAACGGCAGCACGTAATTTTCCGAAAACGCGTAGAACATCGAAAACGTCAGCTTGTCGTGATGGTACTTGCGGTGGACGGGGTCCTTTTTCAGGTAGCTTAAAATATCGTTCATCCAGCCCATGTTCCACTTAAACCCGAACCCAAGCCCGCCGAGATACGTCGGCGCGGTGACCATGGGATAAGCGCTGGCCTCCTCGGCGATCATCAGCACGCCCGCGAAATCATGGTACACGGTTTCGTTCAGGCGGCGCAGGAAGCGGATGGCGTCGATATTCTCCCGCCCGCCGTATTCGTTGGGCAGCCACTCGCCCTGTTCCTTGCAGAAATCATAGTATAAAAGCCCGGACACCGCGTCCACGCGCAGGCCGTCGGCGTGGAACAGCTCCAGCCAGAAACAGGCGTTGGACAAAAGGTAGCTGCATACCTCGCCGCGCCCGAAATCAAACAGCATCGTCCCCCACTGGGCGATCTCACCGCGGCGCTTGTCCGGATGGTTATAAAGCGGCGTGCCGTCCAGCATAAAAAGCCCCGCCTCGTCGCGCGGGAAATGCGCAGGCACCCAATCCAGAATCACCCCGATGTCCGCCCGGTGGCAGCGGTCGATGAGCTCCATCAGCTGCTTTGGCGTGCCGTAGCGCGAGGTAGCGGCGTAAAAACCCAGCACCTGATAGCCCCAGGACATGTCCAGCGGGTGCTCCATCACAGGAAGAAGCTCGATATGCGTATATCCCATGTCTTTAATATAGGGAATCAGTTCGTCGGCAAATTCCAGGTAGCTGTACAGGCTTCCGTCCTCGTGCCGACGCCAGGAGCCGATGTGCACCTCGTAAATATTAATGGGATTCACATACGGGTTGAAGGCCGAGCGCTTCTGCATCCACGCGTCGTCCTGCCAGCCGTAGCCTTCCAGATCAAAAAGCCGGCTGCCCATGTTGGGCCGGAGTTCGGAAAAAAACCCGTACGGGTCGGCTTTCAGGCGCAGTTTGCCGTCCGCGCCTGTTACGGCGTATTTATACACGGGAAACCCGTCGTCCGGCACGTCCTTTCGCAGCTCATCTTCCGAAAGCCGCAGCTCCCAGGTGCCGTCGTGCTGTTTTTGCATGGGATGGGTATGGCTGTCCCAGCCGTTGAAGCCGCCAACCAACGATACCTGCCGGGCGTTTGGCGCCCATACGCAGAAATGCCACTTCGTCTGCTTCCCTTCCAGGCAGGGGTGGGCGCCCAGCATCTCATACGCGCGCCGGTTCGTTCCCTGATGAAAGGTATCGCGTACCGCTTGTGTGGGCGGGTTGTATTTCATCGGCCAATCCCTTCGCATTCATTGAAAAGATAACAATGAAACCGCTTATGCCTCATTGCCAAGGGCGTTCTGCGGTTTCAGCATTGCACGATCTCCTCTAGGTTCATTGTATGCTGAACCGTGAGTGTTCGTCAAGTCGTTTCTTGATAAACATCCTGTTAAAATCCAGCGGGAAAGCCATACGCGCCATGCGTTTGTGTTAAATCATTTCTTTACAATCCCTTAAAAACAAGGTAATATGATCGAAACGATAATTTGAGGTGCACTGCATGATCACTATGATCGTCAACCCTGTTTCCGGCGCGGGACGTGCCGCCGATATCGGCGAAAAAGCCGCCGCGATGCTCAGGCGGCTGAAGACCGAATTTACCTATCTTTTAACCGAGGCTGTCGGCCACGCCACCGAGCTTGCCCGGCAGGCGGCGCAGCGCAAGGACGCGACCGTGATCGCCGTTGGCGGCGACGGTACGGTGAACGAAGTGGCCGCCGGGCTGATCGGCACGGAAACGGCGCTTGGCATCATTCCGGCGGGCAACGGCAACGATTTTGCCAAAGCCCTCGGCGTTCCCAAGGGCTGGGAGGCGGCGCTTGAGTATCTTCTAAAGCATGCGCCCCGTAGCGTGGACACCGCCACGGCCAACGGCCGCGTTTTCATCAACATCAGCGGTACGGGCTTTGACGTGATGGTGCTGGAAAACATGCTCAAGGCAAAGCAGCACCTGCGCGGGAAGCTCCCCTACCTGTACGGGATCTTCGTCACGCTGACGCGCTTCAAATCCCCCCGCATGCGCATCGAGACTGCGGAAGGCGAGCAGTTCGACAAGCCCTGCGCGCACTTTTCCGTGGCCAACGGGCAGTACTTTGGCAGCGGTATCCACATCATGCCCCTGAGCAAGCTGGACGACGGAATGCTTGATATTCTGGTAATCGACGCGCTGTCCCGCTTTCAGATCTTTTTAAACCTCCCCGCGCTCCTAAAGGGGACGATTATCCGCAAACCCTTTTGCCATCATTACCGCACGAAGGAATGCACGCTGTCCGCGCCCAACATGCGGCTGAACCTGGACGGCGAGATCATGGACGCAAGCGAAGTCAAGTTCGTCTGCAAGCCCGCGTCGCTTCTCGTCCACGCCATGGCAGGCGCATAAGCAGGATTTCGCGGCCCGGCGGAGAAGCTTATTGATGTACTGTAACCCCCCCGCGACAACATAACGGAGTGATCACCATGTCGCAGCAGAAATTATCCAGCAGAATCAAGATCGCGTTGTTGAACGCCATGCAGGCGTTCGGCTCCGCGGCGTCCCATTGGGCGACCAACGCCAAGCTCCGCGTACAGGAGATCAACCTGGAAGCGCGCCGGCACGAGATCTTGACCGAATCGAGCCTCCAGGCGTTTGAACTGTGGCACAACGGCGTGAAACTGCCCAAGGTGCTCAACGATATGTTCGCGGAGATCTCCGCGATCGACGATAAGCTGAGCGTGCTGCGCGCGCAGAAATACGCCAAGCTGAAGCCCGAGAACGGCGACGCATCGGAAAGCGGCGCGCATCCCCTGCCCGACGAAATCGACGCCGAAGCGCTGGTCTGCACCCCCGCGCCCGCGCCGTCTCACCCGGCAAGCGAGCATAAAAAACCGGCCGCAAAAAAGGCGGGCGACCCCAAACCCAAGGAATAGGCGCAAGCCTCAGGTTTTGTCCGTATATAGGCTACGGCGCCATCCGCGCCGCGGCCTTTTGTTTTAACACGGTGATCCCGTTACGAAATGAGGACGGTTTATGCGTTATACGGTTTCCACAGCCCGCCCGGCGGACGCACCGGCGGTGTTTGCGCTCTACCGGAGCCTGATCGGCACGCCCGGCTGCACCTGGAGCGACGAATACCCGACCTTTGATTTGATTGAGCGCGATATCCTTACGGGATCGCTGTATATCCTGAAGGATGAACGGGGACAGCTGCTCGCCGCCGCCGCGGCAGGCCCGGACGATGAGTTGGAAGCATATGCGTGGGCACCGCGGCATCCCTGCGAACTTGCCCGCGTAGCCGTCGCCGCACCCCATCAGAACAAGGGCGTCGGTTCGTATCTGCTCCGGCATGTGATTGAAGATGTGAAAACACGCGGCTTCGACGGCATCCGCATGCTGGTCAGCATTGGCAATCCCCCCGCCCTTGCCCTATATGACAAGCACGGCTTTGAGCGTATGGACATTGTCCATTTATACGGGCATGATTTCTACCGGTATCAGCTTTCGTTCCGGCCATAACGCCTGGCATGTTTAGCTTTCACGATCTGCGGGTAAGACGTTATGATACTGCTGCCTGCGGCGCTAAACCTTCAGCAGGCCATCTGTCAAAGGAGTAAGATGAAATGAAAGCGATCATTGCAGATCAATACGGTTCTCCCGACGTGCTGAAATTTTCAGACGTCGCTAAACCGTCTCCCAAACCCAACGAAGTGCTGATTCACGTCCGCGCTTCCTCTATCAATTCCGCCGATCATCGCCTGATGCGCGCGACGCCCGTGTGGATTCGCGTGATGGGCATGGGCCTCCTGCACCCCAAAAAACAGATTCCCGGCGTGGATATGGCCGGCGTCGTCGAAGCCGTCGGCGCAGACGTTAAACGCTTCAAGCCGGGCGACGAGGTATACGGCGACGTGCTGGAAGCCGCTTCCGGCGCGTTTGCCGAATATATCAGCGTACCCGAGGATATCGCCATCGCCATCAAGCCGAAAAACATGACGTTTGACGAGGCCGCCTCCGTGCCTGTCGCCGGCATTACGGCGCTGCAGGCGCTGCGGGACCACGCGAAAGTCAAGGCGGGCGACAAGGTGCTCATCAACGGCGCGTCCGGCGGCGTTGGCACGTTCGCCGTAGGGCTTGCCAAAGCCTTCGGCGCGGAGGTTACCGGCGTGTGCAGCACCAAAAACGTCGATCTGGTCCGCTCTATCGGCGCCAATCATGTCGTGGACTATCAAAAGCAGGACGTAACCAAACTCGGCCAAAGATTTCACGTAATCATTGATATCGCGGCCACTCTGACCGTCAAGGATTATCTCCGCCTGCTCGCGCCCGGCGGGCGCGGCATCATGATCGGGTTTTCCAAGATGACGCAAATGGCAGGCATCATGATGAAGGGAAAGAAACTCTTCAAGCGCTATGGCCTGACCGTGAAAACGCTTGGATACTCCCATTCCAACACAAACGATCTGGACGTCCTTCGCGAGCTGATGGAATCGGGCAGGCTCACCCCCGCCATCGATAAAACCTATCCCCTTGAAAAGACCGCCGACGCCATGCGCTACTTTGAAAACGAACATGCAAGAGCGAAGGTAATTATTGAAGTGTAACCACCCCTTCCCAATATGAAAAGCCGCCTGTATAAGAAGGCGGCTTTTTAAACAAGGAAAAACCACTTGCGTAAGCAAGTGGTTTTATTTGGATTGCGGCAGCGATCTACTCTTCCGGGCCGTCTCCAGCCAAGTACCATCGACGTGCTGAGGCTTAACTGCTGTGTTCGGGATGGGAACAGGTGGATCCCTCAGGCTATTGCCACCGCAAAGGGTGAACTGATTAAGTTTCAGAGCGTTTGCGCCCTGACAACTGCAAACGGAGGATTATGGAATGGGGGGATGAGATCATTTCATATGCTGGTCTTAGAATTTAAATAATGTGAACAAAGCGTTTGACCATTAGTATCATCAAGCTGCATGTGTTACCACACTTCCACCGATGACCTATCTACCTTGTAGTCTTCAAGGGGTCTCTCGCGCTTGCGCGCCAGGAATCTTGTTCTTGAGGGGGGCTTCACGCTTAGATGCCTTCAGCGTTTATCCCTTCCGCACTTCGCTTCCCTGCTATGCCGTTGGCACGACAACAGTTGCACCAGAGGTGCGTCCACTCCGGTCCTCTCGTACTAGGAGCAGCTCCTCTCATGATTCCAACGCCCACGATGGATAGGGACCGAACTGTCTCACGACGTTCTGAACCCAGCTCGCGTGCCGCTTTAATTGGCGAACAGCCAAACCCTTGGGACCTGCTTCAGCCCCAGGATGCGACGAGCCGACATCGAGGTGCCAAACCTCCCCGTCGATGTGGACTCTTGGGGGAGATCAGCCTGTTATCCCCGAGGTAGCTTTTATCCGTTAAGCGACGGCAATTCCACTCTCATACCGCCGGATCACTAAGCCCGACTTTCGTCTCTGCTCGAATTGTCACTCTCGCAGTCAGGCACCCTTCTGCCTTTACACTCTTTGAATGGTTTCCATCCATTCTGAGGGTACCTTTGGGCGCCTCCGTTACTCTTTCGGAGGCGACCGCCCCAGTCAAACTGCCCACCTGACACTGTCCATCCACCGGTTTCACGGTGCTATGTTAGAAGCCCAGTAACGAAAGGGTAGTATCCCAACAGTGACTCCACGCACACCGGAGTGCGCGCTTCCAAGTCTCCTACCTATCCTGTGCATTCGTTACCGAAATCCAATATCAAGCTACAGTCAAGCTCTACGGGGTCTTTCCGTCCAGTCGCGGGTAATGGGCATCTTCACCCATACTTCAATTTCACCGGGCTCCCTGTTGAGACAGCGCTCAAGTCGTTACACCATTCGTGCGGGTCGGAACTTACCCGACAAGGAATTTCGCTACCTTAGGACCGTTATAGTTACGGCCGCCGTTTACTGGGGCTTCGGTTCTATGCTTCTCTTGCGATGACATTTCCCCTTAACCTTCCAGCACCGGGCAGGTGTCAGCACCTATACGTCAGCTCTCGCTTTCGCAGATACCTGTGTTTTTGCTAAACAGTCGCTTGAGCCTTTTCTCTGCGACCGATGTCTCCATCGGCACCCCTTCTCCCGAAGTTACGGGGTCATTTTGCCGAGTTCCTTAACAAGGATTCTCCCGTTCGTCTTAGGATTCTCACCTAGCCTACCTGCGTCGGATTGCGGTACGGGCGCCATTTCAATATACCAGCAACTTTTCTCGCCAGCGTGAATTCCCGTGTTTCGCTACTCAATTTCGCTCTCGTCTTCACTCAGCCTTCGCGGGAGCCGTACTTCACTAACTCCCAGCCTCGTTTGACAACCGAGTTGACCATCACCCGGCTCACGGTATCCTTCTGTGTCATTGCATCATTCTCATGGCGGTGCAGGAATCTCAACCTGCTGTCCATCGCCTACGACAATTGTCCTCGGCTTAGGCCCCGACTAACCCTGGGCGGATGAACCTTCCCCAGGAAACCTTAGGCTTTCGACGGGCATGTTTCTTACATGCCTCTCGCTACTCATACCGGCATTCTCTCTTGTGTATAGTCCACCAGTCCTCACGATCTGGCTTCAGCCCGATACACAATGCTCCTCTACCACTGCAGTAAACTGCAATCCCTCGCTTCGGTGTCATGTTTGAGCCCCGGTACATCTTCGGCGCATGACCACTTGACCAGTGAGCTGTTACGCACTCTTTCAATGTATGGCTGCTTCTAAGCCAACATCCTGGTTGTCTGTGCAATCACACATCCTTCTCCACTTAACATGAACTTGGGGACCTTAGCGGAAGGTCTGGGGTGTTCCCCTTTTGCCCGCGGAACTTATCTCTCGCGGACTGACTCCCGTACATCAATTATCCGGCATTCGAAGTTTGATAGGGTTCGGTAAGTTTTCACCCCCTAGCCCATTCAGTGCTCTACCTCCGGTAATCTTATACGAGGCTAGCCCTAAAGCTATTTCGAGGAGAACCAGCTATCTCCGGGCTCGATTGGAATTTCTCCGCTATCCACAGCTCATCCCCGCCTTTTTCAACAGACGTCTGGTTCGGTCCTCCATGAGATTTTACTCTCACTTCAACCTGGCCATGGATAGGTCGCCCGGTTTCGGGTCTACATCATGTTACTAAACGCCCTATTCAGACTCGCTTTCGCTTCGGCTCCGTACCTCTAAGTACTTAACCTGCAACATAACGTAACTCGCCGGTCCGTTCTACAAAAAGTACGAGGTCGCACCTAGATCGTGCTTCCTCTGCTTGTAAACACAGGGTTTCAGGTTCTCTTTCACTCCCCTCCCGGGGTTCTTTTCACCTTTCCCTCACGGTACTATGCGCTATCGGTCACCATACTGTATTTAGGCTTGGGGGGTGGTCCCCCCGGCTTCCCACCGGATTTCTCGTGTCCTGCGGTACTCTGGTACCGGCTTGCTGGCTCGGGATTTCGTCTACGGGGCTGTCACCCTCTTCGGCGGCGCTTTCCAACGCGCTTCCACTATCCTCTGCCAATGCGTTCTGCCGGCCCACAACCCCAGAAGGCATGCCCTCTGGTTTGGCCTGTTTCCCGTTCGCTCGCCGCTACTTAGGAAATCGATGTTTCTTTCTCTTCCTCCGGGTACTTAGATGTTTCACTTCCCCGGGTGCCCTTCTGCGGAACTATGTATTCATTCCGCGATGACGGGACATTACTCCCGCCGGGTTCCCCCATTCGGATATTTGCGAGTCAATGCCTGCTTACGGCTCATCGCAACTTTTCGCAGTTAGCCACGTCCTTCTTCGGCGTATGGTGCCAGGGCATCCACCCTGTGCTCTTCTTTCGCTTGGTTCTTAAATCCTAAGACCATTCTTCCATTTGACGTCTCCGTCTACTGAACAGAAATGATCTCATTCTCATCTCTTGTTTTGAAACGTTCTTCACTCTTCCGAAAAAGAGCTCAGTCCGCTTCCTCCGTTTGCAGTTGTCAAGGTGCAGGCGCATCGCGTGTTCTCTCGGGCTTCGCCCGGGTCAAACTTTTGATGCGGCTCATTTTCAGGGTGCAAGCCCTGAAAGAGATACAGAGAGGTTTTCAGAAAGAACAATACGCATGGGTTCTGTATTGGACGCCGTAGCATCCGAGCCCAGCGGCTCCGCAGGCTATGCCTGCGATTGACTAACTTTTGCAAGTTAGATCGACCTAAAGATGAGCCTTCCTGTTTCCATTCAGGCTGTCTCCCTAGAAAGGAGGTGATCCAGCCGCACCTTCCGATACGGCTACCTTGTTACGACTTCACCCCAGTCATTGATCTCACCTTCGGCGGCTGACTCCTTACGGTTGCCTCACCGACTTCGGGCGCTATCAACTCCCATGGTGTGACGGGCGGTGTGTACAAGGCCCGGGAACGTATTCACCGCGACATGCTGATTCGCGATTACTAGCAACTCCGACTTCATGTGGGCGGGTTGCAGCCCACAATCCGAACTGGGACCACTTTTATGAGATTCGCTTGCCCTTACGGGGTCGCAGCTCTCTGTAGTGGCCATTGTAGCACGTTTGTAGCCCAGGTCATAAGGGGCATGATGATTTGACGTCGTCCCCACCTTCCTCCGAGTTGTCCCCGGCAGTCTTATTAGAGTCCTCGCCATCACGCGTTAGTAACTAATCACAAGGGTTGCGCTCGTTGCGGGACTTAACCCAACATCTCACGACACGAGCTGACGACAACCATGCACCACCTGTCTCAGTATGGGCAAGCCCACCTTATATCTCTACAAGTTTTACTGGATGTCAAGACCTGGTAAGGTTCTTCGCGTTGCTTCGAATTAAACAACATGCTCCGCTGCTTGTGCGGGCCCCCGTCAATTCCTTTGAGTTTCAACCTTGCGGCCGTACTCCCCAGGCGGAGTGCTTATTGTGTTGACTCCGGCACAGAAGGGGTCGATACCTCCTACACCTAGCACTCATCGTTTACAGTGTGGACTACCAGGGTATCTAATCCTGTTTGCTCCCCACACTTTCGCGCCTCAGCGTCAGTTACAGTCCAGTAAGTCGCCTTCGCCACTGGTGTTCCTCCCGATCTCTACGCATTTCACCGCTACACCGGGAATTCCACTTACCTCTCCTGCACTCAAGCCTTCCAGTTTCCAATGCAATTCCCACCTTAAAAGCAGGACTTTCACATCGGACTTAAAAGGCCGCCTACGCGCCCTTTACGCCCAATCATTCCGGACAACGCTTGCCCCCTACGTATTACCGCGGCTGCTGGCACGTAGTTAGCCGGGGCTTCCTTCCAGATTACCGTCATTATCTTCATCTGGGATAGAAGTTTACGACCCGAAAGCCTTCTTCCTTCACGCGGCGTTGCTGGGTCAGGCTTTCGCCCATTGCCCAATATTCCCCACTGCTGCCTCCCGTAGGAGTTTGGACCGTGTCTCAGTTCCAATGTGGCCGATCACCCTCTCAGGTCGGCTACTGATCGTTGCCTTGGTGAGCCCTTACCCCACCAACTAGCTAATCAGACGCGAGCCCACCCCTGTCCGGATTGCTCCTTTGACCTCTGCACCATGTGATGCCGTGGTCTCATGCGGTATTAGAGAGCCTTTCGGCTCCTTATCCCCCAGACAAGGACAGGTTGCTCACGCGTTACTCACCCGTCCGCCGCTAGAACATAAGGTGAATTACTTCTCCGAATGTCCCCGCTCGACTTGCATGTGTTAGGCACGCCGCCAGCGTTCGTCCTGAGCCAGGATCAAACTCTTATGTTAATCCTATTAGCTCAGAAGCCTAGCTTGGCTATGCTTCTTGCACTCAAATTATTGACTGCGTTGCGTTCTTTCTTTCTTCTTCTCTGTATCTTTTTCAAGGTTCGCGCTCTTAAGCGAGCTTGCCTACTATATCAAAAAGCAGTTCCTTTGTCAACACTTTTTTTCAAAGGAATCTGCTCTTTTTTAGAATAATACTCACAAGGTGCATAAACGCCTCAAATATCCTTTTTGTCTTCCTTCTTCTTCAGCTCGCTCAAGGAGCCGTCGTCGTTTTGAATCCGCACGTTCTTGAGAGTCGTGTGGACGTTTTGCTTGAACTCGTCGATGTACTCGCGGCGGAGCGCCGCCTGCTCGTTGCGCTCGTCGGCAGTCAGGCCGCGCTCCTTCTTCAGGCGCGCCAGCTCGTTGATGCGGTCGATCTTGCTTTTATCCATTTTTCTTCCCCGCGTGTTCCCGCGCCATCGCCGCGTCGAACACCCACTTGCGCTGCAGATAGTAACTGACAAAGAACAGCAAAAGGTCCACGGGGATCTTGGTCAGGGTCTCGCTCCAGCCAAATCCGATATTGAGCGACGAGACGATCCCCGACGACAGCGCGATGATCAGTACCACCGTAACGGCATAGCGAAAAAACGACCGAAGCGTCGCGGCACGGCTGAAAAAGACCATGCGTTTGTTGATCAGGTAATTGACCGTGGCGCTGACCACGCGCGCGGCCCCCGCCGCAATGGCGATACGGGCGATAAAGCTAACAAACCAAATGCTCAGGTGCTTGTCCAGCGCCGGCGCGTAGGTTTTCAACAGCGAGTTGATCAGCAGGAACAGGCCGTAATCCACCAGAAAGCTGATAATGGACGAAGCGGTGAAGCGTACAAAGCGGGCCAGAATGAGGCGGTAAATGCGCCAGCTGTCCGCAAAGGCGCGGAAATGGCTGCCCGCGTTGTTGTCTTCGTACACGGTTTCGATGGGAAGCGTACGCAGGGGGATGTGCTCGATCGAGCAATGGATGAGCTGGTTCATCTCATACTCGTAGCGGTCGCCCTTGATTTGCAGCATGTGCGGGATCATTGCAAAGGCAAATCCGCGCAGGCCCGTTTGCGTATCGGTGATTTTCTGACCGTAAAGCGCCTGGAACACCCGGCAGGTGATGCGGTTGCCCATGCGGCTTTTGGGCGGAACGTTCGGGCTGGTGAAATCGCGCGTGCCTAAAAGGAGGCCCGTGGCGTCCTCCCGCAGGGCGTCGGCCATGCGCAGGATATCGGTCACGGTGTGCTGGCCGTCGCTGTCGGCGGTGACGATATACTTACAGTCGGAACAGCTTTTTTGAATATATTCCATGCCGTAACGCAGCGCGTAGCCCTTGCCGTGATTGGCGGGATACCGCAGCACGGTTGCTTCCGGGTACTGCTCCGCGCCGCCGAAAACACCGTCGTAATCCGGGCCCGATCCGTCGTCCACGACAACGATCGTCTTCACGCCCGCGCCGACCAGCTGTTCCACATAGGGACCCAGCCTGTTATCCGGCTGATAGGCGGGAATGAGGACGGCGATATCCGAAGCGGTCTTTGTTGGCATTGGGCAACTTCCCTTCAAAACACTAAATCGTGTCCAAATAATCGCTCAGCAGCGGAGACCAGTCTTCACCTGAAAAATCAGACAGCATTCGCTCGAAATCGGCTCGCGATGCAATCTGAAACGCATAGGTATCATAATATGCGGCAAGGAATTCGTCAAGTTGACCATCAAGCGCCATCTCAAGCGCCGTCATGGCCGCCGCGCCGCGATACCAGACGATGGTCTGGTACTCGCTCCAGTTGTAGAAGTAATCAAGCGGGCTGCCGGGGGTCAGGCCGGAGACGGTCAAGCGCATGGCAGTATCCACGCGGCTGTACTGCAAGGCTTCCCGTGCGGCTGCGCCGTGGATTTCCTCCCAGTACCTTAGCAGCGCGTATTCCGCAAGCGCTTCGTGCTGCCAGGGCTGTTTGTAGTTATCCGAACCGGCGACCGCCTGGAACCACTGCTTGGCGATCTCCCGCGCGACGCGGATCTCCCTGCCCTCGTCGTCTTTTTGCAGGGTATCGGAGGCGATCATGGCAAAGGACGGATAGCTCATGCCGTCAAACGGCAGGCCCGCCTCCGCCAGCGTGAAGCTCGGGTAGGGGTACGCGCCGAAAAGAGAGGCATAGACGCGCATCGCCTTTTGGGCGACCGAGAGCATCGCGTCGGCGTCGGCCTGCGTATTGGCATACGCTTGAATCAGTACGTCGTTTTGCAGGGTCTCGGCTTTATGATAATTCTGGCTGATACAAAGAGCGAAATCACGTGAAGCAAGCGCGGTGAACGTGGTGGTCTGTCCGTCTGTGACGGCGGTTCCGCTGCCCGCGGCGGCATACCCCTGCGGCACGGTAACGCTGACGATATAATTCCGGCAAATACTTAAAAACGGATCGCCGATGGAATAGTACGGCGCGGTGAAGTACTCGCCGTCCGCCTCATACGCGGGAATCACAAACGCGTTGCCAAAGGCGTACACGCCGCCGGAGACGCCGAAGCGGTACGCCGCGTCGGGAATATCGAGGGTATAATCAAGCGTCAAGGTTATCCACTCTCCGCTTTCCCAAACGGAATCCAGCGCGACAATGAGCACGGTCTGCGCGTCGTCTTCATAATAATAGGAAAGATCCTGCGATGTGATCTCGATTCCGCCGGCGGAAAAGCCGTCCGGATAGCTCAGGCTGTGCAGTTCCTCGGTGGCGGACGGGGCGTATTCCTCGTCGCGCATCGCCGCGGCATAAGTACGCAGTACAAGCTCCGTCAAAGGGCTGCCGGTGCGGTTTTGCAGCGTAAAGGTCTGCGAAACGGAAAGGGTCTGCGTATTGGGATCGAACACCGCGTCGATAACGATCTCGTCCAGCCCTTCGGCGGCGGACAGAAGCGTATCGCCCGCCTGCGGCGTTTCCAAGGGTGCGAATGGACGCAGAAGAAACACAAGCAGCCCGGCCGCACATAGCACGGCGATCAACACGACGATCATCCAGCGCTTCATTCCGCAAATCCTTCCTCTGTCCGTTTCATCCCTTTGAGTATCCCGCACGTTCGGCCGTCCGTCAAGCAGGAAAAGCAAACTGTTACGTCAAACAGAAATTGTTACAGATACCATAAGGAAGGTAGCAATATGGAGATCAGAAAACTGACGCCGGAAGAATATCTGGCGGGCGAAATGCTGGAATCGCTGTCGTTCGTCTTCCCGGTCGCGGACGACCGGCAGGAAAAGCTGGAAAAGGAGCGCTACAAACCGGACCGCTGGGGTTTCTTTGACGAAGGCGGCAGGCTGGCCGCGACGCTGACCAACCACGATCTGCCTGTGTATTTGGATGGAAATATCGCGCCCGCGCGCGGCGTGGGCGGCGTAGCCAGCGATCCCGCTTCCCGTGGACAGGGGCATGTACGTGCGTTGTTTAAGCATATCCTCATGGCCGACCGCGCGGAGGGTAAACTGGTTTCCGCACTGTATCCGTTTTCCCACGCGTTTTACCGCAAGTTCGGGTATGAGCTTTGCTACGAGCACAAAAAGGCGAGCTTCCCCATCGGCGCGCTGAAAGCGTTCAAGCCCGAAACCCCGCCCGCGGCGCGTATGCTGACCCCGGCAGAGGGCACGGCGGCGCTCATGCCCATTTACAACGCCTTTGCAAAGCAATACAGCTTCATGGCGGCCCGCGATGAGCAGAGCTGGGCCCGCTTTGCCATCGCCGAACCCCGCAAGGCTGAAAATTACTGGTATGTGCTCTCCCAAAACGGGCAGGATACCGCGTATGCCGTATTTAGCTTTTTGGCAGGCAAAACGCCGTATGACCGTACGCTCTGGGTGCGTGATTACGCATTTATTGGCAAGCAGGGGCTGGACGATTTAATGAGTTTTCTGCATCGCTATAACGGACAGGCCAAAGACTTGCAAATGCTTCTCCCGGATAACCTTCCCCTGTCGTCGCTGGTGGAAGATGCCAGCGCCATCGAAATCTCCGTCGCACAGCGGCCTATGGCGCGCGTGCTGCATGTGGAAAATATCCTCAAGGGCATGCGTCATCCGGCTGAAGACGGAGCATACAGCGTGTATGTTGACGACGGCTTCCTGCCGGAAAACACGGGCTGCTACGCCGTGCGGTATACAAAGGACGGCGCTGTTAGCGTTACGCGCTGCGATCAAAAGTCGGACCTGCGCGTTTCCGTGCAGGCCTTCACCCAGCTTGTGTTCGGTTTTTTAAGCCTTGAGGAAGCCTCTTACAAACCCGATGTGGAAATTTACAGCAACGAAGCGGCACTTGGAAAGGTGTTCCACAAAAAGCGGCTGTTTATGCTGGATTTCTATTAAAAATTCTTCGTCATATCATATTTCGAGAAAAATTCATTGCGGAAGTCCATCAGGCGGTCCTCCAGGATCGCCTGCCGCACGTTTTCCATTAAGCGCAGCAAAAAGCGCAGGTTGTGGATGGACGCAAGCCTTGCCCCGGTAATCTCCCCCGCCTTGAACAGGTGGCGGATGTACGCGCGGCTGAAATTGCGGCAGGTATAGCAATCGCACTCCTCGTCCAGCGGACCGAAATCGCGGGCGTATTTGGCGTTTTTGATCACCACGCGCCCCCCGGAGGTAAAGCAGGTGCCGTTGCGGGCGATTCGGGTGGCGAGCACACAGTCGAACATATCCACGCCGCGCAGCACCCCTTCGATCAGGCAGTCCGGCGAGCCGACGCCCATCAGGTATCGCGGCTTTTCCTCCGGCATATGCGGCATGATGGTTTCCAGCATATCGTACATTACGGGCTTGGGTTCGCCCACGCTCAGGCCCCCGATGCCGTAGCCGAAGAAGTCCATATCAGTCAGCGCTTTGGCGCTTTTCACGCGCAAATCCTCAAAGAACGCGCCCTGCACGATGCCGAACAGCACCTGACCCCCGTCCGCATGGTGCGCCTTGCAGCGCTCCGCCCAGCGGTGGGTGCGCTCCATGGCGTCCTCCGCCTCGTCGTGGGTGCATGGGTAGGCGGTACACACGTCAAACGCCATCATGATATCCGCGCCAAGCGCGTGCTGGATATCCATGCTCACTTCGGGGGAAATGAAGCGTCGGCTGCCGTCCAGATGGCTCTGAAAGGCGACGCCCTCCTCCTTGACCTTGCGGATATCGGATAACGAAAACACCTGAAACCCGCCCGAATCGGTCAGGATGGGCCGATCCCAGCCCATAAAGCGGTGTAATCCGCCCGCCTCTTTGATCAGGTCTTCGCCGGGGCGCAGGTGCAGATGATAGGTATTGGAGAGGATGATCTCCGCGCCGATCTCTTTCAGCTCCCGGGGGGTCATGGCCTTAACGGTCGCGGCGGTACCCACAGGCATATACACGGGCGTGTGGATATCGCCGTGCGGCGTTTTGAGAACGCCGAGGCGCGCGCCGGTCTGCTTGCAGCGCTTGGTAACCTCGAAGGAAAATTTTTTCATTAAATTGCCTCGTTTAAGAATGTATCGACGTCCGCGCCAAACGCCGCGAAGGCCTTGCCTTGCGGCCTAGACAGGAACGTCATCGCTTCTTTTTTTGTCGGATGCGTCAGCCGCAGCACCGCGCCCCAAAGGGCGATGGGATCGCCGGGGGCGTCGTTCCCGTAGCGCATGTCCTGCACGATGGGGTGATTCATATTGGCAAGCTGCACGCGGATCTGGTGCTTGCGCCCGGTTTCCAAGCGGATATGCAGGAGCGCCGTATCGCCTTGTTTGCCAAGGGTTTCCCAATGGAGTATCGCTTCTTTGGCGTTATGCGTGCCCTGCGGCACCACGCGTACGGTGCCGCTTTCATCCAGCAGCCAGTCCGTACAGGTTCCGCTTTGCGCGATATCCGAGCCGTGAACCACGGCCAGATATTCCCGCTGCATCGCGTGGGTACGCAGCTGGTCGGACAGGCGGCTGGCCGCCTTGCTTGTCCGCGCCAGGGCAACCAGTCCGCCTACAGGGCGGTCCAGCCGGTGGACCAGGCCCAGATAAACCTCGCCCGGTTTTTGATACTTCTCTTTAATATAGTCTTTTGCCTCATCGTACAGGCTGGGATCGCCCGTCGCGTCGCCCTGGCTTAACAAATTAGGCGGTTTTTCGACGATCAGCAGGTGATTGTCTTCGTAGACGACCTTAAACATCGGGCGTCCACCGCGCGGTCGCCCCGCAGGGCAGCACGCCGCCGCTTGTCACCGGCAGCGCCAGCTCGCCCGCGTCCACCGTGCCTTTGCCGCGCATGCAGCGGGTGAGGATATTGCCCAACACACTTGCCGCAAAGCCCGTGGTGTAGCCGTTGATCAGGTAGAACACCGGCGTGTCGCTGAGGACCTGCGCACAGAGTTCGGCCAGGCCGTAAAGCTCGCTCTCAAGCTTCCATACCTCGCCGCCCGGGCCGCGGCCGTAGCTGGGCGGGTCCATCAGAATGCCGTCGTAGCGGTTGCCGCGCCGGATCTCTCGGGCGACAAACGCTTTTGCGTCTTCAATGATAAAACGGGTGCGGTCCTCCGGGATGCCGGAAAGATCGCGGTTCTCCTTGGCCCACTGGGTCATGCCTTTGGCAGCGTCCACGTGGGTGACGTGCGCGCCCTGCGCGGCGCAGGCGACGGTCGCCCCGCCGGTGTAAGCGAAGAGGTTTAAAATCATCGGGCGTTTGTTTGATTTCTTAATGCGCTCCGCCATGAACTCCCAGTTGGCCGCCTGCTCGGGGAACAGCCCCGTGTGCTTGAAGCCCGTGGGGCGCACGTAGAACTTGAGCCTGCCAAGCGTGAGCACCCAGCGGTCCGGAAGCTTTTGATAAAACTCCCACTCGCCGCCGCCCGTGGCCGATCGGATGTAGCGCGCGTCGGCCTTCTCCCACAGCGCCGGGTTCGCCTTGGGCCAGATGACCTGCGGATCGGGACGGCAGAGCACGACGTCCTTCCACCGTTCCAGCTTTTCGCCGTCGCCGGTGTCCAGTACCTCGTAATCCTGCCATTGGTCGCAAAGGAACATGATAGTCACCTTTCAAATAAAGCGTAATCGAAAAAAGAAAATGGATCTATGATGCCAGTATATTTAAGCCTTTTCTATGTATAGAATGGCCTTCTTGTCATTGATATCCCATTTTTGGAGATATCCCTTTCCAACCTTAGCTGTTAAAATGCTCCCCCAAGTTGTATCACTTAATTCGTCCCATGAAACTCTGCTCAGATCATTCCAAGTTAAGCCTTTTGCATCATTTCGGCTTAAATTAACAAGATCCTTATACAACATATCCTTCGCAAGCACACTATTCATGATAAAGCTTTTTCCCAGATCAATTGCAGCAATAAGTTCGCTATCCGCCTGATAGGCGACGTAGATACGATCGGTGACGTCGAAATCCGCTTCCTTGCGCATGGTCTGGAGCTTGGAAACCACCTCGCGCTGGTAACCCTCGGCGATCAGCTCGGGAGAGAGGTTGCAGTCGAGCACCACGGTCAGGTCGCCGTCGATCTGCGCGGCAAAGCCCGGCTTCTGCACGGCTTCGGTGAGGACGTCGTCCTTTTCAAGTTCGACTTCCGTACCCTCGACGTTGAATGTCACGACCTCGCCGCGGTTGAAGGCGTCCACCACATGGTTGCCGTCGGCTTCCCTGAGTACCGCGCCGATCTTTCCGAGCAGTTTGCCGTACTTCGGGCCGAGGGTACGCATCTGCGGTTTTAAGTTATAGGTGGTGAAGGCGCGGGCGTCGTCGGTAAAGACGACCGCTTTAACGTTCAGCTCGTCCTCCAGCAGGGAAACGAACGCGTCGTCCAGCTTCGCGCCCTTGACGTACATGGCCTTGAGCGGCTGGCGCACCTTGAGGGCCGACGCGTTGCGGCAGGCACGGCCGAGGCTGACGATATCCAAAAGCGACGCCATCTGCGCGTTCAGGTTTTCGTCGATCTTCGTTTCATCGGCTTGGGGGAAGCGGGTCAGGTGGATGCTTTCAGGCGCGGATGAATCCACCGAGCGGACGAGGTTTTGGTAGATGTCCTCGGCGATGAAGGGCGTAAACGGTGCGACGACCTTGGCAAGCGTCGTAAGCACCGTGTAGAGCGTCGCAAACGCCGCTTCCTTGGTGCCGTCCATGCCCTTGCCCCAGAAACGCTCGCGGCCGCGCCGGATGTACCAGTTGCTTAGGTCGTCCACGAACTTTTCGATTGCCGCGGCGGGCTCGGGAATGCGGTAGGCGGTCAGATCTTCGTCAACCTGTTTGACAAGCTGGTGCAGGCGGCTCAAGATCCACTTGTCCATCAGGGTGAGCTCCACCTTGTCCATCGGATGGTCCTTGGGATCGAAATTGTCGATGTTGGCGTAGAGCACGAAAAACGCGTAGGCGTTCTGCAGTGTGGACAGGAACTTGCGGCGGCCTTCGTTGACCGCTTTATCAGAGTAGCGCGAGGGCAGCCACGGCGCCGAAGTGGTGTAGAAGTACCAGCGCACGGCGTCGGCCCCGTGCTTGTCCAGCGCTTCCCAGGGGTTGACGACATTGCCCAGATGCTTGGACATTTTCTTTCCGTTTTCGTCCTGCACGTGGCCCAAAACCAGGCAGTTTTGAAACGAGGATTTTTCAAACAGCAGCGTAGAGATCGCAAGCAGCGTGTAAAACCACCCGCGCGTCTGGTCCACCGCCTCGCAGATGAAATCGGCGGGGAAACGCTGGTCGAACACTTCATTGTTTTCAAAGGGATAGTGCCATTGCGCAAAGGGCATCGAACCCGAATCGTACCAGCAGTCGATGACCTCCGGCACGCGGTGCATGGGCTTGCCGCACTGCGGGCAGGTGATTTCCACGTTGTCGATAAACGGGCGGTGCAGCTCGATATCGTCCGCCACCGGGCCGGTGGCCATGTCGATCAGTTCCTTGCGGCTGCCGATGACGTGCTGGTGGCCGTCCTCGCAGATCCACATGGGCAGCGGCGTGCCCCAGTAACGCTCGCGCGACAGGCCCCAGTCCACCACGTTTTCCACGAAGTTGCCCATACGGCCGTCTTTGATGTTATCGGGATACCAGTTGACGGAGCGGTTGTTGGCGACCAGATTGTCGCGCACCTTGGTCATGGCGATGAACCAGGTCGCGCGCGCGTAATACAAAAGCGCGGTATCGCAGCGCCAGCAGAACGGATAGTTGTGCGTAAACGGCACGGCGGCAACCAGCAACCCGCGATCCTGCAAATCTTTGAGGATTACGTGGTCGGCTTCCTTCACCTGGACGCCCGCCCAGGGCGTGCCTTTGACGAATTTACCCTGCGCGTCCACCAGCTGCACGAACGGCAGATTGTAGTTGCGGCCAAGGCGCGCGTCGTCCTCGCCGAAGGCGGGAGCGGTGTGCACGATGCCCGTGCCGTCAGTCAGCGTGACGTAATCATCCGATACCACATACCAGCCCTTTTCGCGGGGGTATTCGATGGCGTCAAAGCGGTACAGCGGCTCGTACTCCACGCCCTCAAGCTCTTTGCCTTTCATGATGGAGATGACCTGCGCCTCTTTGGCACGCTCGCCGAAAACGCTCTCGACCAGCGCCTGGGCGAGGATCACCGTCTCGCCGTGCAGCGACAGCTCCACGTAATCTTCCTTGGCGTTTACGCACAGGGCGACGTTTGAGGGCAGCGTCCACGGCGTGGTCGTCCACGCCAGGATAAAGGCGTTATCCCGCCCCTTGATGCGGAAGCGGACGATAGCCGAATCCTCGGTGACCTCCTGGTAGCCCTGGGCCACTTCGTGGCTGGACAGCGCCGTGCCGCAGCGCGGGCAGTAGGGCACGACCTTGAAGCCCTTGTAGAGCAGATCCTTTTCCCAGATAGTTTTCAGGCTCCACCAGATGCTTTCGATGTATTCGTTATGGTAGGTTACATAGGGGTCGTCCATATCCGCCCAGAAGGCGACGCGGTCGGAGATATCCTCCCACTCCTTCTGGTATTTCCAGACGCTTTCCTTGCATTTGGCGATGAACGGCTCGATGCCGTAGCGCTCGATCTCGTCCTTGCCGTCGAGCTTCAACTGGCGCTCGACCTCAAGCTCCACGGGCAGGCCATGGGTATCCCAGCCGGCCTTGCGCAGAACGTCCTGCCCCTTCATGGCATGGAAGCGCGGGATCAAATCCTTGAACGCGCGGGTTTCGATATGCCCGATGTGCGGCCGCCCGTTGGCGGTCGGCGGGCCGTCGAAAAACGTGAAGCGCTCGTTGCCTTTGTTGACGTTGAAGGACTTGCGGATGATGTCCTCCCGCTTCCAAAACTCCGATACCTTTTTTTCGCGGCTGACAAAATCCATATCCGTGGAGACCTTCTGATACATTCCGTTTCTCCTCCTGATACCAATTCGAATCTTCAAACAGTTGAGGGTTTGGATTGGTATTAAAAACCGTCCTGCATATACAGGACGGAAATTCACATTCCGCGGTACCACCCGTGTTGGCGGATATTTCCGCCCTCTCGCTGTGCCCTGTAACGGGAGCGCCCGACCCGCCCTGACGATTTAGGCGGATGGCTCCGGGGTGATCCGACGCTTGCAGGTTCTCCCCGGCTTCCACCGCCCCGGGTTCGCTAGAGAACCAATTCCAAGTATCCGTCCCCGTCATCGCAAAAACTGTTGAAGGCGTATGCTTTGGCATACACCTTCATAGTATAAGCATAAAACGAAAATTGTAAAGGGTTAAACGATCCCCGTTTCCTTGATCTGCTTGTTAAACAGGCTCTTGTGCTCGTCGAGGATCTTGAGGAAGTCTTCCTTGAACTTCTGGGCCGCTTCCTTGAGCGTGGCGTACTCCGCTTCAATACGTTCCTTTTCTCCTTGTGCGCCGGAGGTGATGCCGTCGGCTTCCGCCTGCGCTTTTTTGAGAAGCTCGTCGGCCTTGCGGTTGGCGTTTTCCACGGCGTCGTCGGCCAGGCGCTGGGCGTTGATCAGGATGGCTTCCAGGGCTTCGGAGGTTCTTGCGACGGGCGGTTCTGCAGCCGCGGGCCTTGCGAAGGTCTCCTGTTGCGCGGGTGCGGGCGCCGGCGCCGGCTGGGCCGCGTGCTTGGCCTGCTCCACTTCGCGCTGGGCGTCGGCAAGTTCCTTTTCAAGCTGGACAATCCTGTCCTGCATGGCGACCATCTCGTCGCAGATCTGGTCGAGGTACTGGTCTACGTCGTAAGGGTCGTAGCCCGCGCCTTTGTAAGCAAACTCTTTGCGTTCGATGTCGGAAACGGTGATGCCCATCCGTCATTCTCCTCTCGTCAAGAACGTTTCGGTTTTGATTATATCAGGATACTTCTCAGCAGCCTGACCAGCCACGATGCGATCTGAATCAAAAGATAGAATAAAAGCGGCGAGAAATCGACCCCGATCTCCCGAAGCTTGGGAAATACGCGGAACAGGAACTTGCGCAGCGGCGCAAGGATCGGCTCGACATATTTGCCGATCAGCTGGGTGTATTTGTTCTGCGGTACGATCAGCGCCATGATCACATAGATCAGCACCGCCCACGACGCGACCCCCAGAAGGAAAATAATGACGTTGAAGATGAAGTTCAAAATACTGACTAACATAGGGTACCTCCCGAAAAGCTAAAAGAATTGACGTACGTTATTGACGGCCGAAGTACTGCTGGCCGGACGCCCTGCGAAACGGCTCCTGCTGCTGGGACTGGAACGTGGGCCGGGGCCGCTGGAAGGGGCTGTAGGATTGCTGGGGTTGCTGCTGATGCGGCTGTTGGGCATACGAAGCGGCGGGCTGCTGCTGCGCAGGGGCTTCGTACTCCCGCTGGGCATAAGCGGCGGGCTGTGCCGGAGCCTCGTACTCCTGCCGGGCGTATGCCGGTTCCTGCGCGCGCGGCGCGTTCCATTCCGGCTCGGAAACCGGCGGGTACTCGCCCGTCTGCTGCGAATAGGCCGGCGCTTCCGCCGTGGCGTTGAAGCGCTTCATCGCGGGATCGATCATCACACGCACATAGGGCGAGGCGATCAGGTAGATGCCGCGGTTGGAAATCTTATGCAGCTGGCAGCCCAGCGTGTAGGCCGCGCCCGAAAGCATGTCCACGCAGCGCTGGCGCTCGCCCTCGTTGGCGATATATTCCATGTTCATAAACACGGAGGCGTTGGTTTTGATGTATTCGATCACCTTGGTGCACTCGTTGCGGCTGCGCAGCAGGATCACATATTCCACATGTGCGGGAGCGGCTTCCTGCTGCACCGGGAAATCGACCACGTTGGCGGCCTGCCGGTACTGCGGCTGCTCGGGCTGCTGGGGATAACTCTGCTGTACGTCCTGGCGCCGATGGCGCAGGTCCGGCTGCTGGGTGTTTTGATAAGTCTCCTGCTCCGCGTACTGATCTTGCCTGGAGCGGTAGGGCACGCGGCCGTTATAGGGATCCGCGCCGCCGGAAAAGCGGTCCGCGGAGGGGGCTGCGTCCTGGGGGAAACTCTCCTCGGGCGCGGCAAAGCCCTGGCCGCCGTGCATGGAGCCGTAGGCGTCCTCCGCTTCCGGGGAACCGTAGTATCCGCGCGGCCTGTTGCCGCCATAGGCGGCTTGCGGGCCGTTTGCGCCTTTGCCGGTCAGCCATCCGGAGACCCGTTGCAAAACGCTCAACTGCTTTCCTCCTGTCGCCAATGCGAGGCTATATCTGGAAATCCGATACTTACTGATAGAGTGCCGTGCCGACGCGGACCATGGTCGCGCCGCAGCGGGCGGCGATACGATAATCGTTGCTCATGCCCATGGAGAGTTCGCGCATCTCCACGCCGTCCACCGCTTCGTCCCGCATCCTGTCAAACAGGGCGCGCATTTCCCGGAACAGGCGTTCCAGTTCGGCGTCGTCGCGGGTATAGGGCATCATCGTCATCAGCCCCCGGATGCGGATGTTTGGAAAGTCCCGCATCCGCTTTAAAAACGGCAGAAGCTCTTCCGGGGAAAGCCCGGCTTTCTGGGGTTCCCGGGCGACGTTCACCTGCGCAAGCGCCGGAATGGTCAGGCCCTTCTCCCCCGCCCTGCGTTCCACCTCCTGGGCAAGCGCAAGCCTGTCCAGTGAATGGAGCATAAAGACTTTATCTATTATATCTTTAACTTTGTTTGTTTGCAACCTTCCGATCCAATGCAAGCGAAAATCCGCGTCTTCACCGATCTGTAATAATTTGGGCAGCGCGACCTGCGCACGGTTTTCCCCAATATCTTGTATTCCAAGCTTGAAAAGCGCACTAATCACCTGGGCTGAAACGGTCTTGGTGACGGCGATCAGCTTCGCGGGTGACGAAGTTTGGTACACATTTTTGTGCAAATTATCTAACACATTTTTAACATTCTGTTCAAGTCTCTGTAATGTGAGGCTGGAAAAGTCGAGTAAGCCGTCATTGTTTTGTGTCATAAAACCTTTTTCTGTCAACGATTTCCTCTCCTCTCCGGCCAATACCTCTGAAAAAGGGGAATTGCATCGGCGTTTGCCTAATCGTCAGTTAAAGAGCCTCACCGTCTGCCCCGAGACCAGCGCGCCGGTCTGGATGGGCGCGATGTACACGCCGTCCTGCTGTTCGGAAATGATGGTGACGGGGATAAACACCAGCGATCCGTCCTCGAGCACGCGTACGACGCCCTTCTGGTCGTTCTGGGTGTAAATGGCGGCCTTGGGCACGATCAGGCTGTCCACATACTCGCCAAGCTCCGCCTGGCAGGTGCGCATGTAAAGCACGGGGCTGACGTCCCCGGCGACGCCTAGCCGCAGCAGAAGTTCGCCCGAGGAGCGCGTATAGCTGATGACCTGCGCGTTGACGGTGGTGGTGGAAAAGTTCTCAAGCGTCAGCTTGTACACGGAGTTTTCCACCGGCGTCCAGACGCTGTCCTTGACGAGCATCAGCACGGCGTAGTTATCCTTTCGCACCAGGCGGTAGATGTCGGTTTTGCCGCGTTCGGTGATGTCCTGCGTGGGCTTTTGCCCGTTATACATTGCACGGACCTCCGCGGGCGAATAATCCAGATAGGTCTGCGGCGTCAGCGCGTACTCGTAGCCGTCGGTATAAAAGGAAATGATGCTTTCCTGCGTCGCCGCACGCTGCTTGATCCAGCTGCCGATATGATTCTGCTGGGTCTCTTCGTCGTCATACAGGCGGGTTAGGCGCATGTCGGAGGAATACTTGGAGCGGAAGTAGGCCTGCCGCTCGTCGATCGCCGTTTGCAGAATGGTTTCCTGGTTGATCAGGTTACCGCGCGCGCCGTGCACCAGCGTGCGCACTTCCAGCCCGCGCTGGATCACCTGCTCGTTGAGCCGGGCCATCTTCTGGTCGTAGGCCGTTTCTGAAGCTAAAAGCGTTTGCTGGTAGTCCTTGATCTGGTCGCGGTAATCCTGCAGGGTGGTCATCTGGCTGCTGGAATAGCCCGTGGAAAACACATAGCACACCACGTCGCCGCGCTGCACCAGGCTGCCCTCGCGGGCAACGTATTCGATATTCTGCACGCCCTCGTCGTTATACACCGTTTCGTTGCGCACGATCAGCGCGTCGCCGACGTGCGTAGTGCCCAGCGATGCGGTTTCGACGATCGCGGTGGTGGGCTTTGGCTCCTGCATACTGTTTATCACCAGCCATGCCGCGCCGCCGACCAGGCCGACGATGAGCATCGCCTGTAAAATGCGCACCAGAGGGCTGCGGTTCATGCGCCGCATCTTGCGCTTATGCTTTTTTTCCTTTTTCCGGGCGAGCTCGGCCTTGGCCGCCTGCATGGCCTGCCATTCCAGAAGCTCCTGGGGCGACATCTGCAATTGCTGCGCCTGCATAGCCGCCCACTGCTCGTTACTCATGGGAGGCTGCTGGGGATACTGGGTCGGCTGCACAGGCGGCAGGCTGTTTTGCGCCCGCCACTGTGCGTATTGCTCGGGCGTCATATTCTGTATCCACTGTTCCTGCGAATATGGATCATGATTGCCGTTTCCCTGCACTACGAACCCTCCCTTCTTTCGGCTGCACCGCACCTTTGGTGTACCCCAGCTGCGCGCTTCATTATGCTTCGCAAATTTCGGGCGCAAGTCGGCCTTACGGCCTCCCTCAGTACAATCTTTCTTTCGGCTGCGCCGCACCTATGGTGTGTCGCAGCTACGCGCTTGATTTATACCTCTATACTTCGGTAATTTCAGACGCTAGCCGGCCTTGCGGCCTCCCTCAGACCATAGCTGCCCCGCGCATTGACATGCGCGAGGCTGCGCGTTCCCCTAAATACTGTTGAATCCCACGCCCTGCATGTGTCTAGGCTCCGCTTTCCTCGATGGCGCGCAGCCTTTGCAGTACGCGCCGTTCCATACGGGACACCTGCATCTGCGATACGCCAAGCTGCTTGGCGACCTCGCGCTGGCCCAGACGCTCGGCATAGCGCAGGGTGAGAAGCTTCCGTTCTTTATCGTCGACCTTGGAAAAAATCCAGTTCATCCACTGGGAGCGGTCCACCTGATCAAAGCCTTTATCGTCGGCGCCAAGCAGCGCGCCGATCTGCGCCGCGTGCTCCTCGCTGATCGGGGCATCCAGCGATACGGTATCGGTCTGCTTGCGCATGTCTAACAGCATCAGCAGTTCGTCAGGCGTGATGTGCATCGCCTCGGCGAGCTCGATAGCGGTCGGTTCGCGCAGGTGTTCGTTTTCGAATTTTTCGCGCGTGAGCTGCATATGGTAAAGCTTGGTGCGCATATCGCGCGGCATGCGCATGGAGCCGGTCTTGTCGCGGATATAGTTGCGCACGTCGCCGGCGATGGTCGGTACGGCGTAGGTGACAAAGCGGAAACCGCGGCTTAAGTCAAAGCGCTCGACCGCCTTTAACAGCGCAAGGCTTGCGACCTGCTGCAAATCGTCGGTTTCGATGCCGCGGCCCTCAAAACGGCGCGCGACAGCTTTGGCCAAGGGTATATAACTCTCGACCAGCTCGTCCCTGATTTGTGCGTCACGGGTTTCGGCGTATTTCCTGAACAGTTCGCCGATCCGTTCTTCATTCGTCATGCTATGATCCTTACAATGGCAGCGAGAAGCTGATCTCGCCCACGCCGCAGTCGTCGTTAATCAGGGCGACGTCCGGCATCAGGGTCTCCAGCACACAGCGGCTCAGCTCGTGATCGCTGCATTCACCGTCAAACTGTTCATTTGCGCGGACCGCCCGGAAACCGCAATGCAGGCGCGTATCCGTAAGCCACGCCCTGAGTTCGATTCGTTCCGCTTTCCGCTTTTGGTGCAGCAGGCAGTCGCAAACCTCGTCCGTGGCCGCGCGCAGGTCGTCAATCAAGCCCACGTCGAGCCCGGCGAGCATTCCAAGGCCGCACAGCGCCATACGCGCCAGCAGCACGAACTCCTGATCCGCAGGCAGGCTGAGCGTGATCTCACGCTTCAAATCATCCATTGCCTTTCGCCCCTCTCACTGCGACTGAAACGCTTCGTTCAGTCCAATTCATGCTACCATAACCGGCGTCAGAAATGCAAGCGGACAGGACGTCCGCCAGCTTTGTTTTTACAGCATGGTCACGCCGGAAACAGAATATCGTACAGGATTTTTAACAGCAGCAGCGCAAGCACCGTGAGCATCACGCCCCGGATCAGCTTGCCGCCCTTCCTGATGGTTAATTTGCTGCCAAGAAACGCGCCGAGCATACCGCACGCGCCCGCCGGGATACCCAGGAGAAACAGCACGTTGCCGGTCACGATGAGGCTGACAAGCGCCGCGACGTTGCTCGCCAGATTGGTCAGCTTCGACGTACCGGCCGCCTCCACCGCCTCCATGCGGAATACCTGTAAAAATAAAAGGATCAGAAACGTGCCAGTGCCCGGGCCGATCAGCCCGTCGTAAAAACCGACGGCGCCGCCGATGAAAAACGAAAGCAGGAAGGTCGCCCTGGCGCTGCGTTCCATCCGTTCGCGCGGTTTGGGCTTGCGCAGGGCGAAAATCGCCGCGACCGGGATGCAGCAAAGCACCAGAATGCGCACGGTGGCCTCCGGCAGGGTGGTGAGCGTTAAAGCGCCGAGCGTGGAGCATAAAAGCGCGCCGATGACCGCAGGAACGCCGACCTTCAGCACGATCTTTCCGGCGCGCGCGTAGTTGAAGGTCGCCGTGGACGCGGCCATCATCGCCGACAGCTTGTTGGTGCCCGCCGCCAGCGCCGGCGGCAGCCCCGCCAGGTAATACGCAGGCAGCGAGATAATGCCCCCGCCGCCCGCGATAGAATCAAGAAAGCCCGCCAGAAACGCAAGCGGGCAAACGATCAGAAACAGGTCGGGCGTTAAGGTCATTATCTCACCTCTGCATTAATCGGAGTGTGAATTTACTCTACAAATTCGGCATAGATCGCCTGAATGGCGGTGCGGAAATCGCTTGTATCTACGCCGACCAGAATGCTCAGTTCGCCCGAACCCTGGTCGATCATGCGGACGTTGACGTTGGATTTGCTCAACGCGCTGAATAGCCGCGCCGCCGTGCCGGGATTGTGCACCATGCCGCGGCCGACGGTTGCGATTAGTCCCATTTCGTCCTGGATGTCGATATAGTCGGGGTTGGTCAGCTCCATGATGCGGGCCTTGACCTGGTCGCGGACGGGGTCGAGCTGCTCGGTCTCCAGCACTACGCACAGCGAATCGATACCCGTGGGCAGGTGCTCAAAGTTCAGCCCCAAGTCCTCAATCGCCTGCAGCACCTTGCGGCCGAAGCCGCGCTCGACGTTCATCATCGCCTTTTCCACCGAAACGACCGAAAAGCCTACGCGACCCGCGATGCCGGTGATGATGTGCTCCGCTCCGCGCGATTCGGGCGCGAGGGTGATCATCGTGCCGATATGGTGGGGGTGGTTGGTGTTGCGGATGTTGGTGGGGATGCCCGCGCGCTGCACGGGAAAAACGCTCTCCTGGTGGAGCACCGTCGCGCCCATGTAGGAAAGCTCCCGCAGTTCCTGATAGGTAATGGAATGGATCACCTTGGCGTCGCGCACGATACGCGGATCGGCCATCAGAAAGCCCGAAACGTCCGTCCAGTTCTCGTACACGTCGGCGTCCGCCGCCCGGGCGACGATCGCGCCGGTCACGTCGCTGCCGCCGCGGGTGAAGGTGCGGATTTTGCCGTCGAATCCGCAGCCGTAAAAGCCTGGGATGACCGCGTTTTCCACGCTGCGTAGGGCTTCGCCGAGCACCGTGTTGGTGCGCTCGGAATCCAGCTGCCCTTTTTCATTGAAAAAGATGGTGTCCTTGGGATCGATAAAGGTAAAGCCCAGGTATTTGCTGAGCAGCAGGCCGTTTAAATACTCGCCGCGGCTTGCGCAGTAATCGCAGTTCGCGCCGTCGGCAATGTCCTTGCGGATGCAGGTGAACTCGGTATCCAGATCGATGTCCACGTGCAGGGCGTCGGCGATGGACGCGTAACGCTCGCGGATGCGGCCGAACAGATCGTCGCATTCCCCGCCGGAGCAATGCATGCGGTGGGCGGCGTAAAGCATGTCGGTGACTTTTTCGTCCTCGGCATGGCGTTTGCCGGGCGCGGAAGGCACGACGTACACACGCCGTTTATCCATCATCAGAATGTTGCGTACCTTCTGGAACTGTCCCGCGTCCGAAAGCGAGCTGCCGCCGAACTTCGCCACGATCTTGCCCATGCCGTATCCTCCTTATCCCACAGAAAGATATTGTAGCGAAATGGCCTGGGAAAGTCAATGTGTGGTTGAATTTGAAGCGGAAAATACCCCACAGGCGGTTTGGGGAGACAAAATAAGCCTTGGATAGAACGTTTCTGCGATTTTACATAGATAATCCCGGGATTGATCGTCAGTCATTTTCAGCATATCGCACACGCTGCCGGCGGCTTCCCGCAGGCGGGCGCGGGCGGCTGCGGGCGGAAGCGTACTGAGCTGCGTATGGATCTCCGCCGCCTGCGCGGGGGTGATTTGCAGCGGCCGCAGATCGCAGCCGAGCAGGGCAAGCCCAACGGCGTTGGCGGCCACGGACTCGCAGAGATTGATGAGCAGTTCCCTGAAATCCGGCGATACGCGACCAAGCAGCGCGGACACGCGCTCCGGCGCAAAGCGGGTGACCAGGCGGTTTTCGATCAGCAGGCGCGAAAGATACGCGTGGATATACAGGACGCCGCGAAAGCCCTCCCCCACCGGCAGACAAAGCTGGTAGTCGATGTCGGCGGGAATGCGGTGGGCGTACAGGCGCAGGTCGTACGCACGGAAAAACTGCCCGATGCCTTTGAGCGTATCCGAAAGCGAACGGCTACCGTACAACTTCACGTCTGCAAGCGCTTCTTCGTACAGCGCCCGCGCGTCGTCCACGCGAGCCTGCAGGGCGGCCTGCCCCTGAACAAGCAGCTCGTTAAAGTCGGCGGTCATCAGCGTATGTAAAGGCAGTCCTCGCAAATACAATGCATACCGCAGCGTGAACAGGAGCGAATCCAGAAGCTCCGCCGCGTCCTCCTCCCGCAGGGACGAGTGATCGCCCTGCGTGCGCAGGCGCACCTGCTTTGAAAGCAGGGTGAACATCCGCGCCTTGAGGATATTCTCCTCCTCCTGCGTAAACGCCGCCTCCTGTGCGGCCGGAAACATGCCCGCGTCAATCGTCATCGTCGTCCCCGTCCTCCCCGTCGCTGCGCAGGGCGTTGAGCAGCCTTTCGGTCGCCATGTTTTCCAGATACGTAAACGATCCCTGCGCCCTGCCGTGAAAAACCGTGTGCATGGCTTCCAGCAGCTCGTCGTCGCTCAGGACGTCGTTCAGTTCGTTTTTATAGGTGTAGAATAATTCCTGCAAAGCCGTCAGAGAATCCAGCCAGTTCTCGCGGGTCATGTAGGGCGAATCGCAGAAAGCGAATATCAGGCGCGGCAATATCCCCTCGCCAAACTCCAGCCGCCCCATATCGCGCAGCGTTTGCGTTTCCGACAGGATGAGCGATCGCAGCTGCCCTTCGCTTAGCGAAAGCCCGAACCCCTCCGCAGTTTCGCTGCTCTTTGAAAGCTGCGCCGTTTGCGCGGCAAGCCGCGCGTCCCGCAGCAGCGAAAGCATCGCATCATCCATACCCGCACCTCCTCGCCAAAAAAGTCTACATCCGCCCGCAAGCAAAGACAAGACTTGACTTTGCGCGCATTCTGTGCTATGATAAGCACAGAAAAAAGAAGCCCGATGCGCGTGCATCGGGCTTCTTCATTTCGATCGTTTTCAGCTCTTTCCGGCTTCCCAGTCTTCCTTGATGACGGCCATCATATGCACGTCGGCGTACGCGCCGTTGACCATAGCGGCATGGCGGCGGGTGCCCTCGTGCTTGAATCCGGCCTTTTCGTAGCAATGAACGGCGCGGACGTTTTCCGCGTATACGTCCAGCTCCAGCCGTTCCAGCCCCAGCACGCCGAAGGCGTAATCCTGCAAAAGCTGCAGCGCTTCGGTGCCGTAGCCCTTGCCGCGGGCGGACTCGCTGCCGATGACCGTACCCAGAACGCCCTTGCGGATCTTCCAGTTGATCTCGAAGATATCCATCTGGCCGATATAGCTTTCATCCTTGATATCGGCGATTACGAAGTATGCGGCGTTGGGCGCGGCGCGCATGGCGCGGTTCAGGAAGTCGGTCGTGTCCGTTTCGGTCTGCGGAAACCAGAAGATCGGCGAAAGGTATTCGGTCGTCGCCCGGTCGTTGACCCACTTGCGGATATGCGGGAAGTCATCCTGCCGGTACTCGCGCAGCATGATGCGTTTTCCGGTCATACATGGCATACGGTTTCCCTCCTCACTCGCTCCATGACGTCGGGTATTCCGCCACGGGATTGTCCAGATGCTCGCCGTTTTTCAAGAGCACGGAAATGACGCTGTCGATATTCTCACGCTTGGTATAGGGAGTGATGATGAAGTCGTTGTAGCTGGAGTTGGAGGAAATGCGCGCGGGAATGATAATGAACCCGTCGGGCGTAGTGACTTCCCCGTCCTTGATGCGGAACTTGACCTGGAAGATGAAGGTGGACATATCGCTGGGCTTGGTGTTGCCCGCGAATACGAAGTTTGCCAGCGAGTACACGATGTACTTGCCCTTGTACTCCTCGATGGGGTTAATGCGATGGCTGTGGTGGCCGACCACCAGATCCGCGCCGCCGTCTATGGCGATCTTGGCGAGCTTCTGCTGGTTGTTGTTGGGGTAATAGTCCAGCTCGTCGCCCCAGTGGAAGGCGCAGATCACAAGATCCGCCCCCTGCGCTTTCAGCGCCGCGATATCGTCGGGCACCTGGGTAAACAGGCGGTCGTACGCGCCGTCGAAGGTTTGGTAGGCGAGAATGCCGACCTTCGCGCCGTACAGCGTGAACAGCGCGGGATCGCCGTCGGACGAATGGCCAACCCCCGCGTCCGTAAGCACGCGCTTGGTCTCTTCAAAGCCTTCCTCGCCCATGTCCAGTACGTGGTTGTTTTCAAGCGTCACAAACTCAACCGAATTGTCCGGCAGCATGGAAACGTACGAGGGATCGGCCCTGAACAGGTAACTGTACCCCGTGCGGTAGCGGTTGCGGGACGCCGTGGTGAGCGTGCCCTCGAAGTTGAGCACAGTCAGGTCGTCGGCCGCCAGGATATCCTTTACGTTGCGGAAGACGAAATTGATATCCCTGTCCTGCTGGTCCAGCTCTTTTTCGTACATGGACTTGCCGCTGGCCTGCACGTTGTCGCCGATAGTGAAATCGCCGCCGAAGGTCATTGTCAGCAGAATGGAACCATCCAGTTCCAGGCGCGGCTGGGTTGTATCCGCCGCCTCAATCGTCTCGTCGGATACGGTTTCCCCATCCTCATTGGTGATCGTTACGGAGATCACGCCGGCCTGTACGAGCGCCTCTTCCAAGGAAACGTCGGAATCCTCCTCCGTTTCGGTCGCCAACGCGAGCGCGGGCAGGATCAGGCACAGGGTCACCATCACAGCGGTGAGTTTACGAAGCATGAAAATCCTCCAAAAGTCTTCAAAAAAGTGCGAGCACTTTTTTGATTTTGCACCTCGCGCTTATTCACGCGCACATCACGCGTTCACGGTCAGCACTCGGTGTAGTGTAACCTTGCCTTCGCAAGGCTTCCGAAACCACCGCACATGTCGCTGGTTTCGGATTGCAGGTCGAAGGGTTGCGACCCTTCGAGCATCCCGGAATACTATCGCCGGTCTGTATCCTGCAAAAACCCAATTAAATATGGTGGATGAAGTCGTCGATTCTTTCTAATGCGACAGTCAGCTTATCCAGCGCCGTGGCGTAGCAGCAGCGGATGAACCCCTCGCCGCATTCGCCGAACGCCGTGCCGGGCACGCAGGCGACTTCCTTTTCCTTAAGAAGCCTTTCGCAGAACGCCTCGGAGCTCAAGCCCGTTTTGGCGATGGACGGGAACACATAGAACGCGCCAAGCGGCTCGAAGCAGTCAAGCCCCATCTTGCGGAAACTGCCGAACATCAGCCGGCGGCGCTGGTTGTAGCTTTCGCGCATCATGGCAACGTCGGCGTAATCGTCTTCTCTGCCGCGCTTCAACGCCTCTTCGGCGGCGACCTGCGCCTGCACGGACGCGCACATGATGGCGTACTGGTGGATTTTGACGATGCTGTCCATCAGCGGGGCGGGCGCGCATGCGTAACCGATGCGCCAGCCCGTCATGGCGAAGGCTTTGGAAAAACCGTTGATATACACGGTGCGCTCCCGCATGCCGGGCAGCGACGCGATGCTCACGTGCCCCTCGGGGCTGTAGGTCAGTTCGGCGTAGATCTCATCGGAAATCACGACCAGATCGTTTGCGATAATCACGTCGCGAAGCCTTTGCAGGCTTTCCCGGTTGATCACGCCGCCGGTGGGATTGTTGGGATAGGGCATGATGAGAACTTTGGTTTTGCCCGTGATCGCTGCCTGCAGGGCTTCGGCCGTGAGCATGAAGTTGTTGCCCGCGTCGGTTACGATGGGCACGGGCACGCCGCCCGCAAAGATCACGCCCGGACAATAGCTGACGTAGCTGGGCTCCGGCACGACCACCTCGTCTCCCGGGGTGAGGATGGCGCGCAGGGCCAGGTCGATCCCCTCGCTTGCGCCCACGGTCGCCAGGATTTCGTTCTCGGGGCTGTAGATAAGCCCGTAGCGGTGTTCAAGGTAATAGGAGATCTCGTTGCGAAGCGAAAGTTTTCCCCAGTTGGAGGTGTACTGTGTTTCCCCGTCCAGAAGGCTGTCGATGGCGGCGTTGCGGATGTGGTAAGGGGTTACGAAATCCGGTTCGCCCACGCCAAGGGAGATTGCGTTTGGCATGGTCTGCACGATATCAAAGAACTTGCGGATTCCGGACTTGGGCACAGCCTTTATGGACGCGTTTAAAAAGCGCGAATAGTCCATCAGGGATTCACCGCCAGTCTCCTGTCCTTGGGCTCCTCTTCATAGATGATGCCTTCGTTTTTGTAGCACTTAAGCACAAAATGCGTCGCCGTGCCGACAACGTTTTCCAGCACGCTGAGTTTTGAGGACACGAACAGCGCAAGCTCTTTGAGCGTGGGGGCTTCCACCAGCAAAAGCAGATCGTACGCCCCGCTCATCAGATACACGCTTTTCACCTCATCGAAACGGTAGATGCGCTTGGCAATGGCGTCGAAACCCTGGTCGCGCTGGGGCGTGGTGCGCACTTCGATCATGCCCTCCACGCGTTCCTTGCCCACGCGGTCCCAGTTAATCACGGGGGTGTAGCGCAGGATGACGCCGGATTTTTCCATTTCGTCGATCGCCTGGGCGACGGTCTCCATGGGCTGTCCGACCATCACCGAAATCTTCTCCAGCGGGATGCGGCAGTCCTGTTGCAACACCTGCAAAACTTCCTGTTTCATATGATCCATGGTTTTCACCTCATCAATTCTTTTCGGTTATTCTCTTCTGTGTTAATACCGATAAGGGAAACGATGATTAAGAGCTTGTGCGATGCCGTGCTGGATTTCCGTTAGGTTGTGCATGCGGAAGTCGAAGTAGTAGCAGCGCTACATCGAGACTTTCGCAGACGCAAGATGGCGGATATAAAGCATGGCAGTGTGCAAGGGATTTAAACAGCGTTTCCCTAAAACAAACCGTTGATTTCACCGTTTTCATCAACGTCGATGGACAGCGCCGCGGGAACCTTGGGCAGGCCCGGCATGGCGATGATCCCGCCCGCGAACGCCACCACGAAGCCCGCACCGGCCGACAGCCGCGCTTCCCGGACGGTCAGGGTAAAGCCCTCCGGCGCGCCTAGTACCTTCTTGTCGTCGGTCATGGAGTACTGGGTTTTGGCAATGCACACGGGGGCGTTTTGAAAGCCGTCCGCCTCGAAACGCCTGAGCGCCGCCAGGGCTTCGTCCGAAAACGCGACCTCGCCCGCGTGATAAACGCGTTTGGCGATCGCTTCGATCTTATCCTTCAGGGGCGCGTCCGCTTCGTAGGTGTACATAGGCGCGGCAGGGGGGCTTTCCGCCGCCGCAGCTACGGCTTCCGCCAACGCCGCTGCCCCCGCACCACCTTTCGCCCAGCCCTCGCACAGGGCAAAGGCTACGCCTTTGGCCCGCAGAGCCGCGGACAACGCCTGTATTTCCGCGTCGTCGTCGGTCGCAAACTGATTGATGGAAACCACGACGGGAAGGCCCCAAACGGTTTGGATGTTCCCGATGTGTCTGAATAGGTTTTCCATGCCCTTTTCAAGGGCCGGAAGGTTGGGCTCGGACCAGGTACCCTTAGCCGCGCCGCCGTGATGCTTTAAGGCGCGCAGGGTGGCGACCAGCACAACGGCGCTGGGCCACAAACCGTTCATGCGGCACTTGATGTCCAAAAACTTTTCCGCGCCGAGGTCCGCGCCGAAGCCGGCCTCGGTGATCACGTAATCGGCCATTTTCATCGCGAGCTGCGTCGCCGCCACGCTGTTGCAGCCGTGGGCGATATTGGCAAAGGGGCCGCCGTGCATCAGACAGGGCGTGCCTTCCAAAGACTGGACGAGGTTGGGGTCGAACGCATCGCGCAGCAGCGCGGTCATCGCGCCCGCGCCGCCGACCTGCCCGGCGGTTACGGCCTTGCCGGCCGTATCGTAGGCGACCACGATGTCCGACAAGCGTTTTTTCAGGTCCGGTAAATCGCTTGCCAGGCAGAACACGGCCATCACCTCGCTGGCGGCTGTGATATCAAACCCGTCGTCGCGCGGGGCACCGTTTTTCTCCCCGCCAAGACCCTGGCGGATCTGGCGGAGCTGCCGGTCGTTAACGTCCAGGCAGTGCCGGAAGCTGATTGTATTAGGGTCAATATTCAGCGCGTTGCCCTGGTGGATATGGTTGTCGATCAGCGCGCACAGCAGGTTGTTGGCGGCCGTTACGGCGTGCATGTCGCCGGTAAAGTGCAGATTGATGCTTTCCATGGGCACGACCTGGGCATATCCGCCGCCCGTCGCGCCGCCCTTCATGCCGAACACCGGGCCGAGCGACGGCTCTCTGAGCGCAACCATGACCTTCTTGCCGATGTGCGCCATACCGTCACCAAGCGCCACGGAGGTCGTGGTCTTGCCCTCGCCCGCGGGCGTGGGGTTGACGGCGGTGACCAGAATGAGCTTCGCCCTGCGCGGCAGGGATCCGTACGCCCGCTGGTCGATCTTGGCGACATAATGGCCGTAGGGCATCACCGTACCGGCGGCAAAGCCCGCCTTTTCAGCAATCTGCCCGATGGGTTTCAAGGTTGCGGCGCGCGCGATGTCCAGGTCTGTCATAGTTTAGCCTCCCGGGTTCAAACGTTGCAAACAGTATACAGTATCCCGTTTATTCCTTCAAGCATGCGCCGATGATAGAAAAAACGCCTTCCCGCAGCCGGGACAGGCGTATTCGGCAGCGCTTGCGCCGCCGCTATTCATCCGCCGCGTCGTCTTCGTCCATCTCGTCGATGGCTTCGACGCATTTGTCGAATACCGTCTGGTATTCCTCCTCGTCCTCGATGGTAACGTAGATATCGTCTCCGCTTTCATCCTGCTCGATACGCAGGATAATGCTTTCGCCCTGCATACAGCCCTCGATATCCTGCTTGGATTCGAGAAGTATGTATTCGTGGTCTTTATATTGCACGGTCATCAGGTGTTCAAAGGCGATATCGTTGCCGTCCTCATCCTGCAGGTAGACCAGAAAATCGTCCTGATTTTGATTGTCCGTCATAGGGTTTGCTCCTTTTCCGGTTGCTGTAAAAGCCATTGTTCCAGTATCACGGCGGCGGCGACCTTGTCCACGTGCAGCTTACGTTCTTCGCGCCGCATGTTGCCCTCGATCAGCGCCCGGTGGGCGGTTACAGTGGTCAGCCGTTCGTCCGTATAGAAAACATGCAGTCCCGCTTCACCGAGCACGCTGCCGAACGCCCGGGTCTTGTCCGCCTGCGCGCCCGCCGACCCGTCCATGTTGAGGGGCAGGCCCAAAAGCACTTCGGCGGTTTCATAGCGCTCGCACAGCGCCTTGATGTACCTGGCGTCGGGCCCGTAGCCTACACGGGTGTACGTTTCCAGCGGGGAGGCGATGGTGCGGGTCGGGTCGCTGACGGCGACGCCGATGCGCTTGTCCCCCACGTCCAGCGCGAGGATGCGTCCCGTCACTGGTCGAGGTTGCGCAGGTACACGCGCACCAGCTCTTCCACAATTTCGTCGCGCTCAAGCCGGGTAATCATGCTGCGTGCGCCGTTGTGGCTGGTGATGTAGGTGGGGTCGCCGGAAATCAAATACCCGACGATCTGCGTGACAGGGTCGTAGCCCTTGGCCTGCAGCGCCCTGTACACATGTTCAAGGATGTCGGCTGCGTTGCTTGTGCCCTCGACAACCGGCATAAATCTGGTGGTTCCGCTCGAATCTGACGTCACGCGACTCACTCCTTTACGCATACACAGTCAAACTACATTCCTATTATACACAAACAAATGGAATTTGAAAGCGGAAATGATGCATATACAAGCATTCTTTTACAGGAAACTTCGTGTGCGGGAACGCCGCCGCACCATCTTTACAAGCCAAAAAAAGTATGCTACACTATGGCAGTCTTTTTAGCAAGGCTCCATGGTCAAGCGGTTAAGACGTCGCCCTCTCAAGGCGAAATCAGGGGTTCGATTCCCCTTGGAGCTGCCAATAAAACAGAGCGCCCTTCACGGGCGCTTTGTTTTATTCTCGGCAGCACCGCGGGGGGAATCGAACCCGCGAGGGCACGAAGCGTTAAGAAAACGCCACTGTGTTGGCGTTTTAGAGAAGTGGGCATGGAAGTCATCGACCATGCCGTTCCTGCGTATGCAGGAACCGATTCCCCTTGGAGCGTCACGGAATTAGTCAAGTATTCCTAATGGATCATAGTTGAAATCCTCTGTCAAATTTTGTATCTAAGATGGTTCTATAGTATAATAATGTTGGGTCAAGGTCCTTCCCCTCTCTGACCCACCAGACCCGATAGGTTCCGCAAGGAAAAACGCAAACGAGAAGAATACAGCTCAAGGAGGGGAAGCGAAGATGTCTAAAATTATCCATTGGCTTAATCGTAACATGGAAAAGGGTACGGGGCATAGGTACACTGGTTTGACATTAAAAACCTCATCCATCAACTTCTCGTTTGTTCCTTCGAAATGGACTACTCATAAGTAAGTAGTTGACCGAATATATTCTATATACTTTTAAATACCCCCGCTCTCCATTCAGAGAGCGGGGATTCTATTAATCTATTATTCCTTACCGCCCCAGCACCCACGCGGCGATATCGTCGATCAGTTCCTGTTTGACGTGGTTGCCGGACACGTAATCGGCGACCGTGCCCGTTTGCCCGCCCGTCATGTCCACCAGCATGTGGTTCATGTCGGGGTACAGCTTGTAGGCCGCGATCGTACTGTCCGCAAGCGCCGCCCGCCAGGCCTCGATGCCGTCGGCCGGGGTGACCTGCCAGTCCTTAGCGCCCTGGGCGATGAACAGGGGTTTGCCAAGGGCGAGGGCCGTTTGCGCTGCGTCTACGGACATTTCATCTGCCTGATAATACGCCGAAATACCAAACAGCGTCGTCTGCTTCAGTTCGTCCGGCGTCATGTTTTTCAGCGTCGCCGCTTCGGCAGCCATCGCGCCCAACTGCTCAATGGCGGCAGGCTGATCCGCCTGATCCAGCGTTTCCACCAGCGCCAGGTTTTGGTGGTACTGCAATTCCCAAAAGTGCAGCGGCGAACCCGCCAGCAGCACGGCGCCCGCAATATTGTCCGCGCCGAGCGTCTCCATCACACGCGGTGCGAGCATCGCGCCCTGGCTGTGGCCCAGCAGGTAGATATCCCCGATCCGCGCGTCGTTTTGCAGCAGTTCCAGCGCCGATTCCGCGTCGAGGATATACTCCTCATTGACGGTAAAGCTCGCCAGAAGATCGGGGTTGGCCGCCAGTAGATCCTTATGCGCATAGGAGTACTTGTCGTAGCGTATGCTGGCGACGCCCGCCGCGGCCAGGCCCTCCGCCAGGTCGCGGAACACCGCGATGCCGAAAGCGGTCTCGTCCATGTCCGAAGGGCCTGAGCCCTGCATCATGATCACGGCCGGAAACGGGCCATCGCCTTTGGGCAGCGTCAGCATGCCGTCGGTCGCGTCGGTTTCCCCTTCCCGAAGGGTAACCGGTTCCGCGGCGAACATACTTTCGTCCACGGTACCCGGCGCGGTTTTTTCCGCGACGTCGGAGATCGTAAGTCCCTTCAGCAGCCCATCCGCATCCAGCACGACCTGATAGGTGATATCCGCGTTAACATGCGTGCAGTATACGCTTGCGACAAAGTATCCCTGCGTCTCCATCATGCTCGCCCCGTTGATCGCTTCCAGCGCGCCGTACATCTGCCCGATCTGCGCCATCACCACAGCATACCCGTCGGCCGAGACTATGGCCGCCTGCAAATCCGGCGCTGAAGCATCGAACACCGCTTCGTACTCACCATCGTACAGCTCTTGCACCAGCGCTTGCGCCGCTTCCGCGGTCGCTTCCTGCGCAAGCGCTGCGGGCAGCGAAAGCACCAGCAGCATCGCCAGGAACACAGATAAAACTCGTTTCATTGTGTATCGCTCCTTTATCGGCGCTCATGTCGCCGCGTTCATATCATCACCGTCATCAGACAATCGTTGCCATACAAGATGAGTATAGTCTCCCCCGCGGGGGATATCAAGCCCATAAACGCTGGTTATAATCGGCCGGTTGCTGGTTTCAAACGATTCACAGTCAAACAGCCGCCCCGGCCGGGACGGCTGTTTTGTTTACTGCCGGAAATGGTCAGCCCTTCACGGAGCCGCCGGTAATGCCCTCGACGTAGAACTTCTGCATGATGATAAACAGGATGGAGATCGGAATGGATACCAGCACGCCGCCCGCGCAGAACTGGCCGAAATAATCGTTGATGCGCACCTTGTCCACCATCGCGTACAGGCCGATGGCGACGGTTTTGTTCTCCGACAGCCCGGAGTTGAGCATGATGTTGGCGAAGATGAAATCCATCCACGGCATCAGGAACGCGGCGATAACCGTGTAGACGATAATGGGCTTGGACAGGGGCAGAACGATTTTATAAAAAACCTTGAACTCCGACGCGCCCTCGATGTACGCGGCCTCGCGCATGGAGGCCGGAACGGTATCGAAAAAGCCCTTGGCGATCAGGTACCCAAGCCCGGAGCTGCCCGAATACACCAGGATCAGCCCGATATTGGAGTTCGTCAGCCCGATGGATTTCATGATGAAGTACACCGCGATCATTGCCAGGAAGCCCGGGAACAGCGAAAGCGTGCTTGCAAAGGTAATCAGCCCTTTGCGCGCCTTAAAGCGCATGCAGCTCATCGCGTAGGCCACCATCAGCACGAAGAGCGAGGAAATGGCGCAGGTGAAGATCGCAATGATGAAGGTATTGCGAAACCAGCTGGGGAAGCGCGCCACGTCGTCCATCCCGAACAGCAGCGTGCGGTAATTGTTCACGGACAGTTGCGCGGGGAAGAAGGACCGGATATTGGGCCCCGTATCGGCGCTGAACGACGTCGCCACCAGCCAGATGATGGGAATCAGCCAGAACAGCACCAGGAAGGCGAGCGCCAGATGGCGCATGGTAAGCCTGAAAATTTTCACTGGAATCTCTCCTCTCTGTCGCCCCGGATGAGGATGCGGAAGGCAAGCACCGTAAACACCGCCGAGATGATGAAGATTACGATGCCGATCACCGACGCCATCTTATAGTTGTAGTAGTTCTGCGTCAGCCGGTACAGCCACGTAACCAGCAGATCGACCTCCTGCGCGTTGGAGTTTGCCAGAAGCTGGTCCTTGGTCACGAACACGTCGTTGGTCAGCAGGTAGATGACGTTGAAGTTGTTGATGTTGGCGGTGATCGAGGTCACAATATAGGGCGCGGTGACGAACAGGATATAGGGCATGGTGATCTTGCGGAAGCTCTGGAAAGCGTTGGCGCCGTCGATGCGCGCGCTCTCCAGAATATCGGTGGGGATATTCATCAGAATGCCCGTTGCGATCAGCATCATATATGGAATGCCGATCCACATGTTGATCAGGATGATCATCACCTTGGCCCAGGTAGGATCGGTCAGGAACGGGATATACGCGTAGCTTTGCGACAGAAGCCCGATTTGCTTGAGGAAATCGGTAACACCGATATTGGCACAAATCGTATTGACGATGCCGGTGTTGGCAAAGAAGTTGCGCACTAAAAGCAGCGATACAAACTGCGGCACCGCGATGGTGATAATAAACAGCGTGCGCCACATGCGCTTCAGGCGCGTTTTTTTATTGTTGATGAACATCGCAAGTAAAATGCCGAAGAACAAGTTGGTGAAGGTCGCAAAAAACGCCCAAATCAACGTCCAGCTGAGCACCTTGCCAAACGAGTATCCGAACGTGATCGTCTGCGAACGCGTGAACAGAGTTTTGAAGTTCTGCAGCCCGACCCAGGTAAACAAATTAGTCGGCACCATGTGCGCCTGGTCGTAATTGGTAAACGCAACGCAGAGCATCACCAAAAGCGGCAGGATCGTAAACAGCATCACGCCCAGACTTGGCAGCGTCAGCAGCGTGATGTGGAATTTTTCATTGAACAGATTGCGGACGTCGTCGGAAAAGCGGTTGATCTTCTTTGAGTTGGCTTTCAGCACCTGAATCTTCCGGTGCAGCTCCTTCGCGTCCGCGCTTCCCCGGTCCGCCAATTGCTGGAGTTTGAGAATCTCCTGCTGGTTCTTCCGGTTGTTTTCATCAATCACCTGCAGCCGCCGCACCACACGGATGTTCCGGATCCAGAACAGGAACATGACGACGATCACGATGATGCCCACCAGACCGAACAGCAGAATCATAAACGAGTGATCGAAATTGTTCACTTCGTTTTTCATGGTTTCCGGGTTGAACACCGCGGCGCGTTTGACCGTGCCCAGGGTGCCGAACTTGCTTAAGTACGGCCACAGCGCCATGGGATAAAAGATGAATACAAACGCCTGAAGCGCCGTGACCAGCACTCCCTTGATGATTTGTCCGCGCCTGAAATACCCGGCGCTGAAGATGATCAGCGACAGGCGGACCCACAGGTCGCCCTCCCGGATATCGCGGACAAACTGTACGAAGAAATTGATGAGCGCACCGCCGACGTTTTTCAGCGATCCTTTTTCACCGCGGGCCGCGGCCGTATGGAGCGATTGCATGGCCACCCTCCTTCCTGATGGAAAACAGCCCGCGTGCCCTTATGGGAGCGCGCGGGCGTGTTTTCAAAACATATCGTGATTGATCAGGTTATTGTGCGGGAGCCGTGATGCCGGCGACCATGTTGTCAAGCAGGGTCTGAAGGTCGGTGCCGTCGGCATTGCCGCCGTAGATGATCGCGCCGAACGTTCCCGCCGGGCTCCAGTAGTTGCCGCCAACGCGCTGGGTGGTCGCGTACGCGCTCTGCGCGGCAAGAGCCGCGATAGCGGGCGAAGCCTGCACTTCAGCAGACGCGCCGGCCGCGAGGTTGGAGGGGCCCTGGCCGCGGAGCGTGAAGCGCGAGATCTGGCTTTGCTCGTTGGTCATGAAGTCCGCAAACATCATCGCCCAGCCCACGTTGGCGCTGTACGCGTTGACGCCCACCAGCTTGTAGCCGGCAAACGACGCCATCTGCACCTGCTGGCCCGCCACGGTGTAGGTGGGCAGCTTGGTGGCGGCGTAATTATCGCCCCAGGCTTCCTGTGCCGAGTTGGCGTTCCACACGCCGTTGATGCCCGCGATGACCGTGCCGTCTTTAACACCGGTCACGAACTCGCCGTCGCCCTGGTTGATGAAGCCGGGGTTGGCCGCGATATCCAGCATCGCCTGGGCGACTTCCACGCCGGTGATGGGGGTATCGGTCGCGTTCCAGTTACATTCGTTGTTCACGCCGTCGGGCAGGAGCTTCATGGTCAGCCCCGCGCCCTGGAAGAACGAGTACATATACCACGCGCCGCTCATCTCCATGGAAACCTTCTTGCCCGCGGCCGCGGCCTTGGTCAGCATCGCGTCCATGGTCATGACGTCTTCCTCGGTGAAATACTCCTTGTTGTAGAACATGAAGTAGCCGTTATCGGCGGTGGCGGGATAGGCGTAGAGTTTGCCGTCCAGCGTAGCGGCCGCCACGGAGCCCGCGCTGTTGCGCGCCATAATGTCTTCCGCGTTGAGCGATACTTCCTGCAGCGCGCCCGCGTTGACGAGTTCGCCAAGCTGGTCGTCCGCGAAGGTGTATACGTCGGCGGCGGCGGTAACGTCCACCAGAACGGTATCCTTGGCCTGGGCCTCGGACACGATGCCGACTTTGATATCAAACGTGGTTTCCGAATTGGCTGCCTTGAAGTTGTCGATCACACCGTTGATCCACGCCTGGTCGGCGTCGTCGCCCACCCAGACCAACAGCGCAACGGTATCGGCCGCAAACGCCACCGAGGTCAACCCGAGCAGCATAACTACGGACAGAAGTACGGCTAGAATCTTTTTCATGATAATACCTCCGTTTTTTGTTGTATTTTGGGATTTTTCGTTACGTTCGTTCCAATGTATTTTGACTATACCACTCCCCCCATCCCCTGTCAATCATTAATGATTTTAGAACGGTTAAATGGAGGTAAAACACGCAGTCGCGCGGCAATCGGTTTCTTGCCCGCCTGTTTTACACTATGATATACTATAACCAAACGCATGCACCGTGAAACCGCATCAGGGGGGAAAATACCATGCCAACACCGCTTCGTCGTTTTTTGATATTCGCGCTTGGTCTGCTGCTTGTTTTTTCCGCCGTCCAGCCCGTGCTGGCGGACGGGGTATTCGTGACGCCGGTGGAAGGCCTGCCGGACGATTTTCTCTTCACGGCCGACGTATCCAGCGTGCTTGCGCTGGAAAACAGCGGCGTTATCTTCCGTGACGAGAACGGCCAGGAATCCGATCTGTTCCTGCTTTTGAAAAACGGCGGATTCAAGGCCGTGCGCGTGCGCGTATGGGTGGACCCGTACGATGCCGACGGCAACGCCTACGGCGGCGGGAACTGCGACGCTGCGCTTGCGGCCGAGATCGGGCGCCGCGCCGCGGCCGTCGGTTTAAAGCTGATCGTGGATTTCCATTACAGCGATTTCTGGGCCGACCCCAAAAAGCAGATGAGCCCCAAGGCGTGGAAGGGCATGACCGTCGATGAAAAAGCCGACGCCCTGTACCAGTACACCTGCCAAAGCCTGCGGACCATTCTGGACGCCGGCGCGGACGTCGCCATGGTGCAGGTGGGCAACGAAACGGATAACGCCATGGCGGGCGTGACCAACTGGAACGATATGGCGACCCTGTTCAAGGCCGGCAGCCGCGCCGTGCGGGACACCGCGCCTGACGCGCTGGTCGCCCTGCACTTTTCCAAGCCCGACGCCCGCTACGCGAGGCTTTTATGGGCGCGAAGCGTGGATTACGATGTGTACGCCGTCAGCTACTACCCCTTCTGGCACGGCACGCTTGAAAACCTGACCGAAGTTCTTTCGTCCGTCGCGCAGGAATACGGGAAGATGACCTTCGTTGCGGAAACATCCTATATCTATACCGAAGAAAACGGCGATTATCAGCCGAACTCCGTGCCCGCCACCGGCGCGGCGCTGGATTACGCCGCAACCGTGCAGGGGCAGGCCAACGCCCTGCGGGCGGTTACGCAGGCGGCTATAGACGGCGGGGCATTCGGCTGGAGCTACTGGGAGCCCGCGTGGCTGCCGGTGCCCGGGGATACCTACGAGGCGCAGGCGGCCCTGTGGGAGGAATACGGCTCGGGATGGGCAAGCTCCTACGCGGGCAGCTACGACCCCAACGACGCGGGGCTGTACTGGGGCGGATCCTCCTGGGACAATCAGGCGCTGTTTGATTTCAAGGGCTATCCGCTGCCGACGCTTTCCGTTCCCTTGTTCTGTGGTTCCGGTTCCACGACGGAGCGCAGGGTGGACAGCTATCAAAACGCGACGGCAACCGGCTTCATGGGCGATCCCGTCGCCATGCCCGAAACCGTGGACGCGGTGTTCAACGACGGTACGGCCGAAGCCGTTGCCGTAACCTGGGACGAAACGCAGGTCGCGCAGGCGGCGGCCGACGGCGTAGGCGTCTATACGATCGACGGCGTCGCGGGTGGCACGGCCGTGCAATGCACGCTGACCATCACCGCCGACAATTACCTGCAAAACCCGGGCTTTGAAGACACCGACATGAGCATGTGGCAAATTGAGAACATCAACGGCGCCGAGCAGGTATACCGCGCCGAGAGCATCAACGACGTCAAATCCGGCAAGGGTCTGTTCCACTTCTACGATCCGGCGGCCGCGGAGTTCCGCATCGAGCAGACCGTGACCGGCCTTCCCGACGGCAATTACGACTTCAGCCTCTACATCATGGGCGGCGACGCCGCGCAGCAGCACATGTACATCTACGCGATCGTCGGCGACGAGGTGTTCGCCACCGCCGAAATGTCCGTTACCCAGTGGCAGGAGTGGCAGCACCCGACCATCGCAAGCATCCCCGTCTCGGGCGGCACGATCACCGTAGGCGCGTACGTGCAGGCCTCCGGCTCCGGCCCCTGGGGGAAGCTGGACGACTGGATGCTCAACAAATCAAAATGAGCGATAGGATCGAAATCAAAGAGGCGGACGTTTTCAGCAACGACGCGCAGGGTTTGCTGCGGGAATTGAGCGACGCGCTTTTGCGCATCACCGGCGCGAGCGGCGAGCAAAGCTTTGCCGAGGACGACCTGAACGACCCGCGCGCCGTGTTTGTCCTCGCCTATTCGGACGGCGCCGCCTGCGGCTGCGGCGCTCTTCGCCCGTATTCGGCGGACGCCGCAGAAATCAAGCGCGTGTATGCCCGGCCCAACGTGCAGGGCGTCGGCACCGCGATCGTCCGTGCGCTTGAGGAGAAAGCCAAAGCGCTGGGCTATACGCGTTTGATCCTGGAAACGCGCAAGATCAACGCAAAAGCCGTCGCGTTTTACAAAAAACTCGGCTACGCCGCGTGTCCGAATTACGGGAAGTATGTCGGCAGACCTGAAGCGGTATGCATGGACAAAACGCTGATACTTGACGCCGGAAAAGCATAATTTCCAATTCTGTACAAAAAAGCCGCCCCCTTTGAAGGGGGCGGCTTTTTCGATCGCCTTATTGGCAGAACTTAAGGTTTAAGTGACGGACGAGACCGTCGATGAAAAACGCGGGGAGCTCCGCCTGGATCAGCGGGCGGATGTAGCGCACGACGTCCTCCGTCATGGCGTAACGGCTGGCGTCGATCCATTCCGTCGGCACCTTTTTTTCAAAATTGGCGGCGTTTTCAACGTCCGTCAGCCCGGTGATCATTTGGTAGGGATCGTCGGAAATCCTGCGCAGGGTCACCATCTGGCCGGTTTTGCCTTCCATCGCCGCCTTCACGCCGGCGCCGCCCACCTGGTACGCCTCTAAAATATCCGTCCGGCTCTGCATGTGCCCCGCACATCGCTGCAGGGTGCTCAGCTCGATGGAACGGGTTTTCACCTTCAGCGCATGGGCCAACGTATTGGACAAATAGCGCGCCGTGCCCGTCAGGTTTTTATGGCCGAACGCGTCCACATACCGCGCGTCGTCGGACAGCTCGCACACATACCGGCCATCCGCAAGCTTCACACCTTCGGACACGGCGATCACCACAGCGCCCTTCTGTTTTTGCAGCAGGCCGTCCACATGTTCCATAAAATGCCCGACGTCAAACCCCACCTCCGGCAGGCAGATCATATCCACGCCGTCGCAGTCGTCGCCCTGCACCAGCGCCGACGCCGCCGTAAGCCAGCCGGTGTTCCTGCCCATGATTTCGACCACGGTCACGTTCCTGGTGCCGTATACGGACGCGTCGCGGATGATCTCCTTCATGGTCACGGCGATATACTTCGCCGCCGAGCCGTAGCCGGGCGTATGATCCGTTCCCAACAGGTCGTTGTCGATCGTTTTGGGAATACCGATAAAGCGGATATCGCTTCCTGTCGCCGCGCCGTACTGCGACAGCTTCATAATGGTATCCATGCTGTCGTTGCCGCCGATATACAAAAAGGCGTCGATTTTCTTGTCGTTCAGCGAGCGGAATATCCGCCTGTACATGTCCTCGTCATCCGCAAGATCCGGCAGACGGTAGCGGCAGGAGCCCAGAAACGATGACGGCGTCCGCTTTAAAATCTCATATTCCAGCGAACCTTTGATGTAACGCTCCATATCCACAATGTCGTCATCCAGAAATCCCCGAATCCCGTAGCGCATCCCAAAAATCGATTGCGCCGACCTGCGCTTGGCGTTTTGAAATACCCCCGCAAGCGTGGTATTAATCACCGCTGTAGGCCCTCCGCTCTGCCCGACTATCAAGTTAAATGCCATTCCCGTTCCTTTCTGTGCGCGTTCGCCTGAACGCACGCCTCCGGTTGCCCTGAACTTACATGCTTGTATATAAAAAACAACCCCGCCTTTGCAGGCAAGGTTGTTTCAGGTTTTCTCTCTCTTTACGGCCGGCCCCGCAGGTATTCGCAGGTCCGGCCTGTCGCTGCACCATCGTCGGTCCCCATCCTCTCCGTCCAATGGTATTTCAATGTATTATTCGACGTCAGTCCCCGTTCCCCTGCTCCATCCAGCAAACGCCCAAATAGGTTAATCCCAGATGAATGGTCAATACAGGGCCGAGACTGACGACGCGGACGGTGATATCGTTGCCGAGCCTGGCGCGGAGCATGTTTTGCAGCTGGCTCTGGTAAGGGTTTTCAAAGTGACTGTGAAGCACGACGTATTTTACGCCCTGGGGCACGGTATCCACAAGCTTTTTCATCTGGTCCTGGCTGCCGCGGGCGGTGCCGTCGGAGTAGATGGAACCCTGCTGCAAATACAGGATCGGGCGCAGGTTCAGGATGGTGGACACGCTTTGGCGCACCACGCCGAGCCTGCCGGAATTGCGCAGGTTCGTCATGTCGTTGACGGTGAAAACGTTGTGGATATTCTTGCGCTCCTCGATGAGGATCTCCAGGATCTCGTCAAGCGTCTTGCCCTCGCCGATCAACTGTTTGGCACGCACGATGAGGAAATAGATGCCCCCCGCGCAGTTGCGGCTGTCCAGCACCTTGATCTCGTCGGCGTTGACCTCCTTGGCGGCAAGCATGGCGTTGTCATAGGTGCCCGAAAGGCGCGAGGAGATGGTGATGCACAGCACCTGCCTGCCCTTGGCCATCTGCCGCTCGTAGGCCCTGATAAACGCGTCCAGGGACGCCTGGCTGGTCTTGCGCTCCAGGGAATCGCTTGCGATATACGGCTCGAAGCGGCCGTTTTCGCCCAGATAGTGCTCGGCATACTGCTTCTGGCCGAAAGTATAGGTCATCGGCACGTAATGCGCGCCAAGCTCCTCGGCCTCCTGGCGCGAGATGCCCGCGGCGCTGTCTACCATGATGGCGATCATTGGTCAGGCCCTCCCATTCTGCGGAAACGCTGGTATCGCTCTTTTGTCAGTTCGGCGGCTTTCTTTTGGGTCAACGCTTTGAGTTCCTGGGTTAATGCGGCGCGCAGGGTTTTTTGTACTTTTTCAAAATCCCCCTTCTCCTCAGAGAACACGCGCTCTACGATGCCAAAGCCGTACAGGTCGTCCGCTGTCAGCTTCAGCGCCTCGCTGGCTTCCTCGGCCTTGCCCGCGTCCTTCCATACGATGGAGGCCGCGCCCTCGGGCGAGATGACGGAGTACACGGCGTTTTCAAGCATCCATACCCTGTCCGCCACGGCCAGCGCCAGCGCGCCGCCGCTGCCGCCCTCGCCGATGAGAATTGAAATGATCGGCACCTTGAGCCCCATCATCGCCATCAGGTTTTCCGCGATCGCAAGCCCCTGCCCGCGCTCTTCGGCGCCGATGCCGGGGTACGCGCCGGAGGTATCGATGAAGCACACGACGGGGCGGCGGAACTTTTCGGCGAGCTTCATCTGCCGCAGTGCCTTGCGGTAGCCGTCGGGATGCGCGGCGCCGAAATTACGCTTGATCTTTTCCTCGATCTCGACGCCTTTTTCGATGCCGATTACCGTAACCGGCAGGCCGTCGAGCCCGGCGACGCCCGCGACGATGGCATGATCGTCCGCATAGCGCCTGTCGCCGTGCATTTCCATGAACCCGTCAAACATCCGGCTGATATAGAACATCGAGGTCGGGCGGCTTTGCTGCCGGGCCGCCTTTACATGCTGGTATGCGCCGCTCATACGCTCGCCTCCCCGGAGTGAAGCTTCAAAAGCTGTAAAAGCTCCTTTTTCTGTACATTTCTGGGCACGATACGGTCGATAAAGCCCTTCTCCAGCAGGAATTCCGCGCGCTGGAAGCCATCGGGCAGCTGCTGGCGCATGGTCTGCTCGATCACGCGCGGGCCCGCAAAGCCGATCAGCGCTTTGGGCTCGGCCAGAATGATATCCGCTTCCATCGCAAACGAGGCCGTCACCCCGCCGGTGGTCGGGTGGGTTAACACTACGATATACAAATGCCCCGCCTGGCTGTGCCGGAGCACCGCGCCGGAGGTTTTGGCCATCTGCATCAGCGAGAACACGCCTTCCTGGATGCGCGCGCCGCCCGATACCGTGTAGCCGATCACCGGCAGCCTGCGCTTTTTGGCAAGCTCGAACAGCCGCGTGATTTTCTCGCCCACCACGGCGCCCATCGAACCCATGATAAATTCCGGATTCATAAAAAAGAACGCGCAGGGCCTGCCGCCGATCTTGCCGGTTCCGGTAATCACACCCTCCGGTTCGCCGCTTACCGCCGCGGCTTTTTCAAGCTTCCCGGCATAGCCGGGAAATTGCAGGCGGTCCTTGGGCTGTAAATCCCGGTCGGTCTCCTTGAAGCTACCCTCGTCGCACAGCCAGCGCATGCGGTCGCGCGCGGGAACCGTCTGCAAGGCGCCGCAATGCGGGCAGACGTAGTCCTGCGAAAGCATAACTTTGTGTGGCACGGATACGCCGCAGGAAGAGCAGTGCACCAGCGCGTCGGGGGCGTTTTCGGCCTCTTCGGGCACGCCTTCCAGCTTGATGTTCGGTTTTTTGAACAGCCGCTTGTTGAGTAACGCCATCGTTTACGCTCCTATGCCTTTCGGTTGGAGAGGTAATCGGTCGTATAGCCACCGTCGGCAAACGCGGGTTCGCAGAGCAGATCCAGGTGCATCTGGGCGTTGTGGTTAACGCCCTCGATGACCATTTCGCACAGCGCCGCCTGCATTTTGCGGATGGCGTCCTCGCGCGTCCTGGCCGATACGATGAGCTTGCCGATCATGCTATCGTAAAACGGCGGGATGGAATAGCCCTGGTACAACGCCGTATCGAAGCGCACGTTCGGCCCGCCGGGAATGTGCAGGATGCCGATCTGCCCGCAGCTCGGCCGGAAATCGTTGAGCGGATCCTCGGCGTTGATGCGGCATTCGATGGCGTGGTGGTCGATACGCACGTCCTTTTGCGTAATCTGCAGGGGCTGGCCGCTGGCAATGCGGATCTGGCTTTTCACCAGGTCCACGCCGGTGACCATCTCGGTGACGGGGTGCTCCACCTGCAATCGCGTGTTCATTTCCATAAAGTAAAACTGCCCGTCGCCTGTCAGCAGGTACTCGATCGTCCCCGCGCCGACGTACCCGGCTTTCTTCGCCGCGAGCGCGGTGGTTTGGGTCAGCTGTTTTCGCAGCTCCTCCGATACGCACACGGCGGGGCTTTCTTCAATGACCTTCTGGTTTTTACGCTGCATGGAGCAGTCGCGCTCGCCAAGGCATACCACTTGGCCCTGCTGATCGCAAAGGAGCTGCACCTCGATATGCTTGACGCCCGTCAGCAACTTTTCCATGTACAGCGCGCCGTCGCCGAAGGCGCTCTGCGCCTCCGCTGCAGCCGAGCGAAACGCAGGCTCAAGCTCTTTATCTTCGTTTACACGGCGTATGCCGCGGCCTCCGCCGCCCGCTCTGGCTTTTAAAAGCAGCGGATAGCCGATCTTCTTCGCTTCGCGCTTGGCGCCCTCCGGGGTCGTAACCAGATCGCAGCCTGGTACGACGGGCACGCCCGCGTCGCGCATGGTTCGGCGGGCCATGTCCTTGTCGCCCATTCTGCGCATGACGTCCGCAGGCGCGCCGATAAACACGATGCCCTCCTGCTCGCAGCGCTCGGAAAACTCCGGGTTTTCCGACAGCAGGCCGTACCCGGGGTGGATGGCCTGCACGCCGCAGAAGCGCGCGATCATCAAAATGGCGTCCATATTCAAATAGCTTTTCGCGGCGGGCGCGGGCCCGATGCAGTAGCTTTCGTCGGCCAGCGATACGTGCAGGGCGTCCCGGTCGGCCTCCGAAAAGACCGCGACGGTGGAAACGCCCATCTCCTTGCAGGCACGGATAATGCGAATGGCGATCTCGCCGCGGTTGGCGATCAGGATCTTTGAAAACATCTAATTATCCTTTAATCACAGTCAGCGCCGCTTCCTTACCCGATACTTAAAGACCGGGCGTGAAGGTCAGCTTAGGAATAAGCCTGGTTCTTATCGATCAGCGCGATGGTGTACTCGCCTTCGACGCATTTTTTATCCCCCACATACGCCTCGCCCTTGAGTATCACGAACGGGCCGTTGTGGCGGGTGATGTTGGCGACGATATCCAGCCTGTCGCCGGGGCGGGCGGGCTGGCGGAACTTCACCTTGTTCATACCGGCGAAAAACGGCACCTTGCCGATCAGGTCGTCCTTTAAAAGCAGCGCGGCGCCCTGGGCGATAATCTCGCACAGCACCACGCCGGGCACCACCGGATTGCCCGGGAAATGCCCCTGTAAAAACCACTCGTCCCCGCGCACGGTATAGGTGGCGCGGGCATATTCGCCGTCCAGCACGATCTCGTCCACCAGCAGCATCGGCTCCCGGTGTGGGATCAGTTCCTTAATCTCTTCTCTGTTCATAGCCTACCCTTTCGTGTGTTCATAAAGGTAAATACTACGTTTCTAATATAACTATATTCAACCATTATCTGGGCAAATGATGACCAGAGATCTTGTGCGATGCCGTAACGCATTTTCATCAGGTTGTGCTTGCGGGGCCGCCGTAGTAGCAGCGCTACGTCAAGGCTCCGGCAGGCGCAAGATGGTGAAAATGCGAACGGCAGCGTGCGGGAGATTTGGTCAGCATTTGCCTAGATAATCTTCATCAAAGTTTGTCCGTATTCCATGACAACCCCGTTCTGCGCGCAGATATCCACGATGCGGCCGGAGACGGGGGCGGTGATATCGTTCATGAGCTTCATGGCTTCCAGAATGCACACAACTTGTCCTTTTTCAACATGGTCGCCGACCTTCACAAAGGGTTCGGCGTCCGGCGCGGGCGCGGCATAGAACACGCCGACCATCGGAGCTTTCAGCTCGTGCATGTTGTTGAAGTCGTTCTGCTGCTCCGCATCGTCGGCGATCGGCGCGGCGGGCGCGGCCGCTTCGCTTTTTGCGGGCGGCGGGTACGCGGCGGCGCGCTCGATATGGATTTCCAGATCGCCTTCCTTGTATGAAAGCGAAGTCAGATCCGATTTTGACAGGATCTCCGCAAGCGCTTTGACATCGTCAATCTTCATCATTTCACCTTCCGTAACGCAACACAGGCATTGTGGCCGCCAAACCCGAGCGAGATATTCAGCGCGAGGTCGCACTGCACATCCCGCTTGACCAGCGGAATGTAATCCAGATCGCATTCGGGGTCGGGTTCCGTCAGCCCGATGGTCGGCGGCAGAACGCCTTCCTTCAGCGCCAGCGCGCACGCGATGCATTCGGCGGCTCCCGCCGCGCCCAGCATGTGCCCGGTTTCCGATTTGGTGGAGGACACCATGGCGCGGTGCGCCGCCTCCTCGCCCATGGCGATCTTGATGGCTTTGGTCTCGCTGCCGTCGTTGAGCTGCGTGCCGGTGCCGTGGGCGTTGATATACACACTGTCGGACTCCGCGTACCCGGCTTCCTCCATCGCAAGGCGGATGGCACGGGCGGCGCTTTGCGCCGAAGGATCGGGCGCGGTGATATGGAAGGCGTCGCAGGTGTTTCCGTAGCCGCAGACCTCAGCGAAGATCGTCGCGCCGCGTTTCCTGGCGTGTTCTTCGGATTCAAGCACCACCACGGCCGCGCCTTCGCCGATGACGAAACCGCCCCTGCGGCTGTCAAACGGCAAACTGGCTAAAAGCGGATCGGTGGCGGTGGTCAGCGCCATGCAGTTGGTAAAGCCGCCGACTGCCAGCGGCATGATGGTCGCTTCGCTGCCGCCCGCGATGATCGCGTCGGCATACCCGCCCTTGATGGCGTGGAAAGCCTCGCCGATGGCGTGGTTACTTGTCGCGCACGCCGTAACCACGGGCAGGGTCGGGCCCTTGGCGCCGTAGGTAATCGCGGTATGGCCGGACGCCATATTGGCGATCAGCTTGGGGATGAAGTGCGGCGAGATGCGCTCCGGACCCTTTTGGTTGCAGGTGGTGGCCGCTTCCATAAAGGTCTGGATGCCGCCGATGCCCGAGCCGATATACACGCCGAGGCGCTCGCCCGGAATGTTCTCCCCGGCTTTGAGCCCGGACTGTTCCATGGCTTCCTTGGCGGCGGCCAGCGCATACTGCACGAACGGATCCATCTTGCGCGCGGCGCTTTTTTCGATGCCGAAGGTTTGCGGATCGAAACCCTTCACCTCCGCGGCGAGCTGTACCTTCATATTCGAAGGATCATAGCTTGTGATTCTGCTTACGCCGCATTTCCCCGTTACCAGCGAATCCCAGAATGTATTAACGTCCAAACCGACAGGGCTGATGACGCCCATGCCGGTAATCACAACGCGGTTCATAGATTTTCCTCCTCTATCGGTTCCGGTTTGGGCTACATGCGCAGTCCGCCGTCCACCTGGATCACCTGTCCGGTGATGTAGGCCGCTTCCTCCGAGCAGAGGAAGGCGACGAGGCCGGAGACGTCTTCTACGGTACCCATCCGCTTGAGCGGAATAAATTCCATTGCTTTTTCCAGGATCGCCTCGGGCATAGCGCCGGTCATATCCGTCTGGATAAAGCCGGGGGCCACGGCGTTGCAGGTGATGCCCCGCGACGCAAGTTCCTTGGCGACGGTTTTGGTCAGGCCGATCATACCCGCCTTGGCGGCGGAATAGTTGGCCTGGCCCGGGTTGCCCATCAGCCCCGAAACGGACGTGATATTCACGATGCGTCCGGCGCGCTGCTTGAGCATGATCATGGAGGTATGGCGGATCAGGTTGAACGCGCCTTTCAGGTTGGTGTCCAGTACGTCGTCGAAGTCCTGCTCGCTCATGCGCATCACCAGCATGTCGCGGGTAATGCCGGCGTTGTTGACCAAGATGTCCAGGCTTCCGAAGTCCTTGGCGACGGTTTTCACCAGCTCCTGCGTGGCCTGGAAGTCCGCCACGTCGCAGGCATAGGCTTTCACCGATACCGGATAGACCTTCAGCAGGGTTTCGGTCTCGTCGGCCATGGCCTGATTGCGCGCGTATACAAAGGCGACGTTCGCGCCCTGCGCGGCAAGCGCAAGGCAGATCGCGCGGCCGATGCCGCGGCTGCCGCCCGATACCAGCGCCGTTTTGCCCGTCAGCATGCTTCGCCCTCCCCGTAATGGTCGGCGACCTCGCGGAGCGTTTCCTCATCCTGCACATGCCCGGTATAGCCCGCCCCGCCGATCTTTTGGATCAGGCCGGTTAACACCGTGCCGGGGCCGACTTCAATAAAGTCCGTATAATCTGATGCGAGCAGTTCGCGGATGAGACGTGTGAAACGCACGGGATGATCCACCTGCATGGAAAGAAGCGCGGGTGCTTCCTTTGCGGTGTACAGGCCGCAGGTCGCGTTTGCGTACAGCGGTCGTGCAGGTTCAGAGAATGTCAGGGTCTGTGCGTAGTCGCCGAGTTTCTTGGCGGCGTCAGCCATGAAGGGGCTGTGGAACGCGCCGGAAACCTTCAGGGGCAGGGCGCGCCCGCCCGCGTCTTTCACTGCCTGGGCGAAGGCGGTCATTTTATCAAGCGCCATCGCGCATACCACCTGTCCGGGGCTGTTGTAGTTGACAGGGTAAGCGTCGTGCGTTTGGCACAGCGCTTCCACCTGCTGGTCCTCAAGTTTCACCACGGCGGCCATACCGCCCGGGTTTTGCTGCGCGCAATCCTGCATGAACTGCGCGCGTTTGTTCACCAGGGTGAACGCCTGCTCAAACGCAAGCATCCCGCTCATGCCCAGCGCGGCGATCTCGCCCAGCGAGAAGCCGACCAGTCCGTCGGGGACAACGCCCGCTTCCATCAGGGCGGCCGCGCAGGCGCAGTCCACCGCCATCATGCAGGGCTGGGCGTTGATGGTCAGGCTCAGGGTTTCCTTGTCCGCGGCAAAGCACTGGTCAAGCGTGCCTTTGCGAAGCGCTTCCGCACGGTCCATCAGCGCCTTGGCCGCGGCGGACGCCCGGTAGACGCTCTGCCCCATGCCCGGGTACTGCGCGCCCTGGCCAGCGAATACGAATGCTATTTTACCCATGCCGGAGCGCCTTTGAGAAGGGTTTCAGCCTGCTTGAACATCGTTTCGATGATCTCCTTCGCGGGCCGGATCTCGCTGACCATCGCGCTGCACTGGCCCGCGATGAAGCAGCCGTTTTCCACGTCGCCGTTCAGGGCGGCCTTGCGGAGCGCGCCTACGCCAAGGGCTTCCAGTTCTTCCCCGTTGGTGGAGATTTCATACTCGAGTTTTGAGTAATTCCGTGTAAAGGGGCTGCGGATCGCACGCACGGCATGGCCGAGGCGCCTGCCGGTGACGATGGTATCGATATCCTTGGCCGCCAGCACCTTCTGTTTGTAATTTTCATGAACGGTACATTCCTGCGAACACAGGAAAATGGTTCCGCACTGCACGCCAACGGCGCCCAGCATCATCGCCGCCGCCACGCCGCGCCCGTCGCCGATGCCGCCGGCGGCAATCACGGGGATGCGCACGGCGTCGATCACCTGGGGAACGAGCGTGATGGTGGACAGGTCGCCGATGTGTCCGCCGGACTCGCCACCTTCGGCGATTACGGCAAAGGCGCCCGCGCGTTCCACGAGCCTTGCCATGGCGGTGGACGGCACGACGGGGATCACCCGGATGCCCGCCTCAAGCCAGTCCTTCATATAGAGGTTGGGCAGCCCCGCCCCGGTGGTGACGACGGCTGGTTTTTCCTCTGTGCAGACCTGTGCCACGTCCTTGACGAACGGGCTCATCAGCATGATGTTCACGCCGAAGGGTCTGTCGGTCAGCGTCCGGCATTTGCGGATCTGGCCGCGCAGGTAGTCGGCGTCCAGATTCATGGCGGATATAATGCCAAGCCCGCCGGCGTTTGAAACCGCCGCCGCGAGCTGCGCATCCGATACCCACGCCATACCGCCCTGAAAAATGGGGTAGTCAAGCCCCAGTTCCCGTGTCAGTATTGAGTTGATCATTATTTTGCGTTATCTACTTTCGCCACCAGATCCGCGATGGTACGCAGCGATTCGTCGATCTCCACGGGTACGCCAAGTTCGTCTTCCAGGTTCATGACCAGCTCGGCTACGTCCAGAGAGTCCAGTTCGAGTTCGGCAAATCCCATGTCCGGTCGGATGTCGTTTACGTCAAGGTCTTTGGATTCGGCCAGAAGTTTTGCGATGGTTTCATAAGTGCTCATAAATTTGGTCCTCCTAAATATTGAATTGGAGCAACGCCGCCCCAGAGGTAAGGCCCGCGCCGAAGGCACTGAGTACGAGAGTATCCCCCGTTCGCAGGCGCCCATCCTCCATCATTTCGGACAACAGGACGGGTATTCCTGCCGAACCCGTGTTCCCATGCGTCTGGATGTTCATGGGAAACTTCTCGGCAGGCTGTTTCAGGCGCGAGCACGCGGCGTCGAGGATGCGGCGGTTGGCCTGATGAAGAACAAAGTGATCGACAGCGCCTAATTTCACCCCTCCCTGATGCAGTACATGGTGAATGTCCCTGTTGGACTGGGTTACGGCATACTTGAAGATTTCCTGGCCGCTCATTTTCAGCGGCGAGGCTTCGATTTTGGGCTCCGTGTACGGGCAGTTTCCGCCGTCCATGGTTGCGGAAAGCACGTCCGGGTTTCCCGTTGCCGTCAGGTGGATGGCCTTGACCCCGTCGCCCGCTTCGCACACCGCCGCGCCCGCCGCGTCGCCAAAGAGCACGCTGGTGGAGCGGTCGGCCCAGTCCGCGAGCCTGGTGATCTGTTCGGCGGCGACGACCAGCACATGCTTAACGTTGCCGCGCTCCAGCATGGCGTCGGCCATATCCAGCGCGTACAAAAAGCCTGTGCATCCGGCGTTCACGTCCACCGCCGGGCACCCGGCCCCAAGCTTGCGCTGGATCAGGCAGGCGGTCGCGGGGAAAATCATCTCCCCACAGGTCGTGGAACACAGAATATAGTCTATATCATCTACCGTAAGCCCCGCCCTGTCAAGCGCCATTTTCGCGGCCTGCGCCCCGAGCGTACTGATGGTTTCGTCTCCTGAGAGGATGTAACGGCTGGAAATGCCGGTGTGGGACTGGATCCATTCATCCGAGGTATCCATGATTTCCGAGATCTTCTGGTTATCGATCTCCTGTGCGGGCAGCGCGTGCCCGAAAGACCGTATTTTCATTCATTCACACACTTTCATTTTGATTGGTTATGCGTCTTGCTTCCTTTTTCGCCTCCACTTCTTCAAACGCATCGTCAAAGAACCTGTTCAATGCCACAATACCCCGGAGCAGCCCTTCCCGCTCCGGTGGCAGGAGTAATCTATCAATATCGCGGACCATCTGCTCGTGAAAATAGCGGTGCGCGGCGTTCATTTTCTTGCCCATGCGCGACAGCTTGACGATCACGCTACGTTTGTCCGTTTCGGATTTGCTTTTCTCCACATATCCCTTTTTTTGCAGCTTGTTGATGGCGACCGTTACCGTCGGCGCGGAGATCCTGAGCGCCTGTGCCAGCTCAAAAAGGGGTATGCCCTCGTCCTTGTTCTCTCCCACGGCCTCCAGCATGTGCATCTCGCTGATGGAAAGCTCCATGCCCGAGATCAGGTTGATGATGTCTTCCTCCAGCATGACGATTTTGCGGTACGCCATCACCAGCAACCGGTTGAGCTCTTGGTTGAACGCGTCCATCCGCCGACCGCCTTTTCCGGGCCCAGCGCCCGGTCAAATTTCGTTAGTCTAACTAATTATATGAGTTTACGGGAGCTTGTCAAGCGCGGCCGGAAACGGAGGCGGCACACAAGATGTATGGGGTGTTCGCGGCATCGATACGATCAATCGTAGTTCCGCCGCCAGTTTGGCGCACGGAACACAAACCCGCCGGAAGCTGTCTTTCGATACAAAAGAAGTACAATTCGGGAAATCTTTACAAAGGCCGCAGGGCTTGTTACAATGCATGCAAAGACAAATGGGAGGGTACCGCGCATGAGCAACATCTGGCACGACATTTCCCCCAAACGCATCACGCCGAAGGATTTTATCGCCGTCATCGAGATCGAAAAAGGCTCGAAGAAAAAATACGAGCTGGACAAGGAAACGGGCAGCTTGATTTTAGACCGTATCCTGTACACATCCACGCATTACCCGTGCAATTACGGGCTGATTCCGCGCACCTACGCCGAAGATTACGACCCGCTGGACGTGCTGGTGGTCTCCAGCGAGGTGATCCAGCCCCTGAGCCTGGTGCGCTGCTACCCCATCGGCGTGCTGACGATGCTCGATCAGGGCCGGCCGGACGAAAAGATCATCGCCATCCCGTTTCAGGACCCGACCTTCAACGGCTATAAGGACGTCAACGAACTGCCCAAGCACATCTTCTCGGAGATGTCGCATTTCTTCTCGGTTTATAAAAATCTGGAAGGCAAGGAAACGGTCGTGGACGAGCTGCACGGCCACGCCGAAGCACAGAAAGTCATCCGCAAAAGCCTGGACGCGTACGTAACAAAATTCTGCGCGTCGTGATCCATCAACAAACCGCCTACCCCTTGAGACAGGCGGTTTTTTTGTGCGGCGAACAGCGCGCTATTGGATCGGCAGCCAGATCTCGATACCGTCGTCCATATAATTTTCGATATCCGGCCTTGCGTGGTCAAACTCGTACTCGTGCGACGGAAGCCATTCTGACAGGATGCTGTCCCACAGCCCGTCGAAGACGTCGGGGACCTTTCCTTTTTTGGGGAAGATCGCCCATTTCCCGGCCGGAACCGCATGGCTTTCCAACCCGCCGGGTACTTTTACGGCGCTGCCGTCGATGATCGCGGATACCGCGTAGCGGAAGGATTGATCGGTCTCATTTACGGCAAAGCACGCCCCGTACGCCTTGCCGCTTGTGCTCAGTTTGTTCAACTGCGTCATGGTTCCGTCGCCGGACAGCCTGTCCCACAGTTTCGGGATGTCCCGGTTGTTGCCTTCGGTGTTTCTGGTGACGATGGATTGGCCCGCCAGTGTGAACGCGCCCTTGTCCTCGATACGGTACAGCATGGAATCAGCCCCCACGATTTTAATCTGAAAGACGAGCCTGGAGTAGGACTTCAGCTGCGCACGGCTTCGGCGGACTGCGGACGGTGAAATGCCGTGAAACTCTTTGAACGCTCTGGAAAAGCTTTCGCTGCTTTGGTACCCGTACAGGAACGCGGCGTCGATCACCTTCATGCCCCCCTGCAGCTTGGCGGCCGCCCTGGTGAGCCGCCTGTTCCTGATGTAGTTGGAGCAGGAAATCCCGCACGCGGCCTCAAACAACCCGAAGAAATACCTGCGCGACAGGCAGGCGATCCCGCAAAGCGTCCCGGCGTCGATCTCATCTTCCAGATGATCCTCGATGTAATCGATGCACTGGTTCAGCCTGTCGATCCACTTCATTGCGTTTAAGCCCCTCTTTCCATGTAAGTATCGCACACCCGGCGTACCCGCACATGATGTTTCGGAGCAACAAGTATCATGGTTTTCATCCGTATAATTGTACGATAGCGCCGTATAAAACACAATTCGGGCCGCGCGGCGCTAGGCGGGCCGCAAAGAATATGCAAACGCGGCAAAAAGCAAGCACCGGCACATTGACAAGCTCCCGCCGTTCCCCTATAATACTTTCGTTGCGCTTTAGCAACCCACGGAGAGTTGGCTGAGTGGTCGAAGGCGCACGACTGGAAATCGTGTTCAGGCCAAAACCTGACTAGGGTTCGAATCCCTAACTCTCCGCCACCAAAAAACGCCCCCGAAAAGGGGGCGTTTTTTGGTGTATCGGACGGATAAAGGTTTGAATCTTAAAGGCACGAAGCATTCAGAAAATGCCGCTGTGTCGGCTTTCCGCATAGATCTCCGGTTTCATCCAGATAAATCCTGCGAATATTATGATATAATACAATAACAGAAATGCGGCCAATGCCGCCGAATCTGTTATTGACCTACTGATAAGAAGGAGAATTACAATGACTAAAAAAATAACCGCTCTGCTGTTGTCCCTGCTGATGCTCACCGCGCTGGTATCCGCGCAAGCCGCCGATTTCTCCGGCACCTGGTATCTGGTATCGATCGTCAACAACGGCATCGCCATCAACCCCGCGGGCTCGACCATGGAGATTACCATGAACCTGAATGCCGACGGCACCGCCACGAACTCCATGTACGGGGAGGACGACATACCCGCCTTGTGGTCGGCCGACGGCGATACGCTGACCGTGACCGTAGACGACGAACCGCTTACGTTTACGATGACTGAAGAGGGGCAGCTGTTCGCGGAATACGAAGGCAGCCAGATGTACTTTGGACGTGAACCGGCGGAACCCGACTTTATCCCCGCCGCCGAGATCGCGGCCGACAGCATCGCCTCCTTTGACGGCACCTGGACGATTACCGCGGTCAGCGTATACGGCATGATCGTTCCGTTTGCTTCGATGGCGGAATCCGGTCAGCTCGGCGATGTCAGCGAAATTGTTGAGATCTCAAACGGCAGCGTAGTGTCGTTTGACTCTGCGGAATCCGTTGAGGGAACGCTCACAGACGGCAAACTGGTCGTTCCTTCCAATCTGGGCGACGAATTTGCGCAGACCTTCAGCCTGCTGGAAGACGGTTCTCTGTCCATCACCTTTATGGGCATCGTGTTCTACTGCGATATGGCAGAGGCTATGGAATAAACTGACGCCATCATCACATAACCGGCAAACAAACAGGCCCGGTCTCCAAGCGGAGACCGGGCTTTTACATGCTCAGCAAATAATCCCTATGGATATGCTAGCTATGCGTCTTGATCTTGCTGCCGTACCCCAGCGCCTGCAGCATGCTGCGGATCGTGCGGCGCAGGGAGCGCGTGCGGTAGCCCAGGTTCTTCGTGGCCTTCCGGTGGCTGAACAGGGCGTTACTGTACAGCGTAAACAGGGAATACGGCGTAAACAGCGGGCTGCGGCGGAACATCAGCGAGACCTTTTCGCCCAGGTACGCGGCGGATTTCATAACGAATTTGGGGATATACAGCTTCATGAACCGGCGGCCCGTAAACCCGGAAATGATCCTCATCAGCCCGGCGACCGTCGCAAAATGCCCGGAGAGAATATAGCATTCTCCGGCTTCTCCTTTGGTCTCGCACTGGATGATCCCGGCCGCAACATCGCGGACGTCCACAAAATCGTACCCGCCTCCGATGGAAACCGGGATGCGGCCCGAGGCCATGGCCTCGATGGTGCGGGTCAGGTGATTGGTTTTCTGCGTGTCGCCCGGGCCGATGATCCCCGACGGATGCACGATTGAGACGTTGAGCCCTTCCTTTGCATACCGCAGCACGATGTCCGCGGCCGCCGCCTTGGACTTGGCATACTGCCCGTGTACGTCGTCGGGCGAAAATTGATCCGTTTCGGCGATCACATCGGGATGCGGCAGTTCCGGAATGGCGTGCACGGAGCTGACGTACACGACCCGCGCGATATTGTTTTTCAAGGCGCAGTCCATCACGTTGCGGGTGCCCTCCACGTTCACGCGCCAGACCTTCGGGTTTTCCCTGGAGGCGATGGTGATATAGGCCGCAAGGTGATACAGCACCGCCGTATCGTACCCAGAGGTGTCAAAAAAGGGCGTCATGGAGCGCGCGTCGCACACGTCGCCGCAGACCCGCTCCACGCCGTCCGGCAGCGCTATAGGATCGCCGGGCAGGATCAGCACCCGGATATGATCGTTTTTATTTTTTAATAACAGACGGATCACGTTCTGTCCCAGATGTCCGGTTCCGCCTGTAATCAGGTAAAGCTTGCGCATGGGTTCCCCTTCTTTCCTCTTCTATTATAGCACCGTAACCATGACCGATCTGTAAATATTCTCTGCGCGCGAAAAACGCCGCGGCCTAAAGGCCGCGGCGTTATCATGTATGAAACTTAAGTTCAGGCCATTACGTGCTCTTTCGTCTGGATCGCCTTGAGTTCCTCATACAGACCCGCGAAGCTCGTCGCCGTGTAGGGGCCCGTGAAGAAGAAGGCCAGGATGCCGAACGTCAGCCCGGTTAACAGCCACCAGCCGATGAACGAAAGCCCCATGACGAAGATCTCCATCTTGTGGCCGTAGGTCATCTCCATGGACACCTTGATGGCGTCCTGTGCGGAAACGTCGTCCCGCTCGGCGAGGATATAGGGCGTCATGGAATATGCGATCGACTTGATGATGCCCGGAATGACGAACAACAGCGACCACAGGAACGTGAACAGGTACATCCACAGAATGCCCACGAGGCTTTTCATGTAGTCGCGGAACCCTGTTGACAGCATATCGGTAATCTCTACGGTATCCCCCCGGTAGACCCGAAGGCTGAAGTAGGCGAAACCGACGGTCAGCGGAGGCAGCAGGAAGAATGCGGCAATCCCGAAGGTTGCCCCGGATACGACGCTGGTAATGACGGAATAGAGTACGAACGCCAGGATGGAGATTCCCAGCTGCTGTTTGAAGTTGGCCTTAGCCTGCGCTTTGATTTCGACGCGTGATTTCAAGTGAATCATCTCCTTATTTGGTATAGTATGTCCATATAATCATTTTACAAACATGACAAATGCGAAAATTAATTTTACTATACCGGCGGCCCGCATGCTTGTCAAGCGGAACCTGTGTTATTCCCGCGCCGTGTTTCGGCTTTCGCCAGGCTGATTCTTACAATGGAATACTTTTGTTTTCGCTTGTGCCGATTTGCGGTATACTTTTGGCAAGAACCCGAGGAAAGGACTGATGCAAGTGAAATCAACCGCGCTGCTGGTCATCGACGTGCAACAAGGGCTTTTGGACTGGCATCCCCATCATGCCGACGCGCTGTTAAGGGATATCAAAGCATTGCAGGATCGTGCACGAAAAAGCGGCACGGAAGTGATCTTCGTACGCCACAACGAGGACGATAAAGAGGGCCTGTTCCTTGGCTGTCCGGCGTGGGAGATCGGCGCCGCGATCGCCCCGGCGGACGGCGAACGGATTTTCGACAAGCGCTATTCCAGCGCCTTCAAGGACACGGGGCTGGACGATTATCTGAAATCCAGGGGCATCCAAACCCTGGTCATCTGCGGCATGCAGACGGAATACTGCGTGGACGCCTCTGTGAAAAGCGCGTTCGAGCACGGGTACAAGGTGTTCATTCCCAAAAACGGCACGACCACCTACGACGCAAGCATCGCGCCTGCGGATAAGCTGCGCGCCTTTTATGAAAATGACATCTGGAACGGCCGTTTCGCCGATGTGATCCCGCTGGACGAAGCGCTCCTAAAACTCGGATAAATCCTAAGAAGCGCGCACAGGATGCGCGCTTTTTTATGGCTCCGACGTCAGCCTGCCCTTGGACAGTCGGTAGCGCCGTCCGGCCTCGGGCAGCAGGCGCCGTGCGCCGGGGACGGTGATTTTTTCCGGCGTCAGGCTGTGCAGCGGCACGATGGTTTTGGGCGCGATGCGATTTAAAATATACTTCAGGTGCGCGGGTCTTGCGTGGCCGCCGCAGCCGGCGGTCCGGTAGGCTATCCCCTGCTTTCCCAGAAACTCCTGCAGCTTTTCATATCCCGGGTCGTGCGCGCCAAGCGGCACGCCGTCGGAATGAATATATAAGCTTAAGGCCGGATCGAAATCCAGCGTCTCCTGCAGCCGCTCGTAGGGCAGGTCCAGCGCAAAGCGCGCCGGGCGCGCCTCCAGCGCCTCCCGCGAGACGATTTCCGCGTTTTTCAGCGTCCGCCTGCCAAGCGATGGCGCAAAGACCGTCACGGATTGATTCGGATAAAACTGCCGGAACAATACGGCCGTTTCGTATTGCATCACAAATCGCCTGCCGGCGGCTTCCAGCGCGCGCCTGAGCGTTAAGACGCGCTCCACATTGCGGCGGTAGAGGTTGATAAACACCATGCCGCCGGTTTGTTTTACCGCCTGTACGATCTCTGCCTCCACGAGCGCTTCCGTTCTCGCGCCGTCCAGGCTGTCGGTGGGCTCGGCAGCGCCGAAGTCCTCCATGAAGCTCACGGTCGTGCCTTCGGCGATGCACACGTCCACGTGACGAACTGTATCGGCAAACGCGAGGGTCTTATCTCCCCCGCTCCCGTGCAGGCGTAAGTCGCCCGTATAGCACACGCGCCCGTCCGGCGTTTCGATCTCAAACCCGCAGGCGCCCGGCACGTCGTGATCTACGGGCACCGCACGGAAGCGGATGTCGCCCTTTTGCCGCCAGCGCATCGGCCGCAGGCCGACGGCGTTTTGGTGATAGCCGGCCGGAAGGTCGCCCGCCTTGCGCAGTCCCCGGTACAGGCGCAGGCTGTCCGTCGTCATCAAAACCTCCACGCCCTCCGCAAGCATCGAAAGCGCGCCCATATGGTCGATATGCATATGGGAGATCAGCACAAAGGGCTCGGGCCGCGTTTTCCCGTACGCCTTGAGCGGCAGGCTGTGCAGGGATTGTATGCCGTACACGCCCTCGACGGGCGCAAGCGAGCCAATTTTCAAGCCGTCGTATACCTGAAAGTCCGGACGCGTCAGCACCCGCGCGTCGATTTTCGGATCATAAACCAGTCCGAAATCAAACAGGCAGCGCGCCGACTCCGTTTGTATCTCAACGATCGTACCGCCAATGGTGCGAAGCCCCTGATAAAATCGCAGCGTCGTCATAGTCTGCTCCTCATGTGAAAAACGAAGAAGGGAAAGCCGAAGCTTTCCCTTCCGCCGTTTGTTGTTGTTTATGGCTTACTGCCGGTCAAGAATTTCCTGCGCCACGGCGGCCAGGTCGGCGATGGTCTCTTCGGCGGTCCAGCCTTCGAGGATCGCGGTTTCCATCTCGGTGCCAAGCGCGTTGCGCATCTCCTGCGCGCCGGGGAAGGCGGCTTCAAACGCCATGTTGTCCACCTGCGCGTAGCAGGCCTGGGCGACGACGCTGTTCGCCATATAAGCCTGGAACTCTTCGGAATCAAAGCCGGATTGCCGCACGGGCAGGTAACCGGTGTTGATGGCCCAGTACACGGTGGAATCGGTGCTGGTGAGGAACTTGATGTATTCCCACACAGCCGCCTGCTTGGCCGCATCCTGGGTGAACATCGCAAGGTTGGTGCCCGCCTGCATGGCGGCGCCCTTCACGCCCACGGGGATGGGGGCCGCGTCGTATACGAAGTCCACGGGTTTCACATAGGCAGCGCCGGCGCTGGAGCCGATGTAGCCGCCGACCAGACCGTTGTTGAACGGGCCGGACAGATAACGGTCTTCACCCGCGGTGCGGGCATAGCCGTTTGCGAACAGATCCAGCAGGAAGGCCATGGCTTCGATGCCTTTTTCGTTGTTGAAGGCAACCTGGCCGTCCTCAACGTATCCGACATCGTTTTGCAGCATATACTGCAGGAACATACCGAACAGGTCGTCATAGCCGAAGGCGGCCTGGCCGGTGGCTTCGGTGTAGGCTTTGGCGGTGTCGTGGAGCTCCTGCCAGGTGGTGGGGGCGGTCAGGCCGAGCTCGTCGTACTTGGTTTTGTTATAGAAGAACACCTGCACGCTCTTGTTGAACCCGATGGTGTAGATCGGGCCGAACTCCGCGCCTTCGGCGCGGTAGCCGGGCAGGATGTCTTCGTAATTGTCAAAGTCGTTGGCTACGAAATCGTCCAGCGGAACCACGACGTCGAGGCTGGAGGCGATCCAGCTGTCGTACACCTGCGCCATATCCGGCAGGGTGTCCGACGCGATCGCGCCCAGGAGCTTAGTGGACAGATCCGAGTAGCCGCCCTGGTTGGTGAGATTGACGGTAATGCCCATGCCGTTTTCGGCGTTGAACTTGTCGGTCAGGGCGACCAGCGCGTCCTGCAGACCGCCGCTCATGGCGTGCCAGAACTCAACGGTGACGGGTTCGGCGGCTTCGGCCGAAGCGGTTGTGAACACGGCCAGGGACAGGAGCATGCATACAGCCAGCATTGTTGCGAGCATTTTTTTCATGTTTGGTTTCCTCCGCTTTCATTGTCTTTGATGGATTGGTTTGTCTATGTAAACCTTTCCGGTTGGAACATCGGAAAGGGTGCGTTCAGCCCTTGATGCCGGACTGGGTAACCCCGCGGATGATCTGCTTGTGCATGATCAAATACATAACAATGATCGGCAGCACCAGCATAGACGCCGCGGCCATCAACAGCTCGTAATCTGTGCCCGCCTCGGTTTGGAACTGCACCAGCCCGATGGACAGCACGCGTTTGGATTCGGAATTGGTCACCATCAGCGGCCACAGGAAGGCGTTCCAGCAGGCAATGGCGTTTAAAATCGCGATGGTGGAGATCGCCTGCTTGTTGATGGGCACCATCACCTTCCACAGGTAGCGCCAGTCGCTGCACGCGTCCACCTTGGCGGCGTAGTACAGGGTATCGGGGATTTTCAGGAAAAACTGCCGGAGCAGGTAGATGTAGAAGACGCTGGCCATAAACGGCACGATCAGCGCGGCGCGGGTGTCCATCCAGCCCAGGCGCGAAATGGTGACGAAATTGGTGATGATCAGCATCTCGCCGGGGATCATCAGCGTCGCCAGAAGAACGCCGAAGATGATATCCCGCCCCGGGAACTTGAGCCTGGAAAACCCGAACGACGCCAGCACCGTAACAAACAGCATCGCGCCTGTGGAAATCACCGTAACCAGCACGGTATTAAAAAAGTATTTGGCCAACGGCGCGGCCGCCATGGCGCGGGCATAGTTGTCAAACCGCCAGATGCCGGGGAACAGGCGCGGAGGCATCAGCATGACCTCCGTGGGGTCTTTCAGCGACGTAAAGATCATCCACAGAAACGGCAGCAGCGTAGTGACCGCGCCCAGGGTGAGCACTAGGTAGATCAGCGACCGGGAGAGGACTTTGGCCGTTTTATATCGCATACGCCCCTCCTAATAGTGCACGCGTCGCTTGGCGACCCGAAGCTGGATCACCGTAAACGCCAGGATGATAAAGAACAGCACGACCGCCGCGGCCGACGCGATGCCGAAGTTCCAGTTGACGTAAAATTGCTTATAAATGTAGTACACCACCGTAATGCAGCTGTTGGCCGGGCCCGCCTTGCCGCCGAACAGCGCGTACACCTCTGCGTAGACCTTGAACGAGCTGATCATGCCGATGATGAATGCGTAGGCGATAATGGGCGACAAAAGCGGCACCGTGATGCGGCTAAACTGCCGCCAGCGGCTGGCGCTGTCCACCCGCGCGGCCTGATAATAATGCGCGCCGATGGTCTGCAGCCCCGCGAGGAAAATGATGATGTTAAAGGCGAGGCTTTTCCATATGCTGAAGATAATCAGCGCGGGCAGCGCCGTGGACGGCCGGTTGAGCCACTGCACCGGCTGGATGCCAAACAGCCCCAGGATGTAGTTGATCAGCCCGTAATTGGAATGAAACAGCCACCCGAACACGATCCCCATCGCCACCACCGAAGTAACGTAGGGCAGGAAATACACCGTCTGGAAAAACCCGCGCATGCGGATTTTTTCGTTCATCAGCACCGCAAGCACCAGCGAGATGGCGATGGAGATCGGCACCACGAACAGCACGTAGATGAAGGTGTTGGACAGCGCCTTGCGGAATACGCTGTCGCCGAAGATGTACGTGTAATTGTTCACGCCGTACGATAACACCGTATCGGTGGAAAACTTGTACTTGGTGTAAAAGCTCATTAAAAAGGCGCGCAGCAGCGGGTAGACCACGAACAGCGCAACCACGGCGAGCGCCGGAAGGACGTATAGAAGTCCCTTCCATTTGCCGAATTCCAAATTGCGCCTGTTCATCATAGCGAACCCACCAGCGTTTTATCTTCCGCGTCAAACAGCAGAATGCGCCCCTGCTTGGCTTTGAAACGGAGCACGGTTCCGGCCCGGACGATGCTTTCGGTATCGGCCAGCGCTTTGACCATCTGCCCGCCGAGTTCAAAGCTTACGATCAGGTCGCGGCCGAGCCTCTCCGCATGATCGACGGTCACGGCAAAGCCGTCGGCATCCGCGGTAAAGGCCTCCGGCCGGATGCCGGCAAGCAGCTTGCCGGGTTTCAGCGTCTTCGCATCGGCAAGCTTCACGCTGCCGCAGTAAAGCTGACCGTCCCTAACCTCCGCCTCCAAAATATTGATGGGCGGCGTGCCCAGGAATTTGGCCACGAACAGGTTGGCCGGATTTTTATACATCTGCTGCGGCTCCTCGTACTGCTGGAGCGCGCCCTCGCGGATAACCGCGATGCGGTCGGAAATGCTCATGGCCTCTTCCTGATCGTGGGTGACGAACACCGACGTGATGCCCACCTCGCGCTGGATACGGCGGATTTCCTCGCGGGTTTCCATGCGCAGCCGCGCGTCGAGGTTGGAAAGCGGTTCGTCCAGCAAAAGAAGCTTGGGTTTCTTGGCAAGCGCGCGGGCGATGGCAACGCGCTGCTGCTGGCCGCCGGACAGCTCCGAGGGCTTGCGCTGCAAAAGCTCCTTGATCTGTACAAGCTCCGCCATTTCCTCGGCCATCATGATTGCCTTTTGCTTGGGAACTTTGGTGTTGATCAGGGGAAACATGATGTTCCCCAGCACCGTCATGTGGGGATAGAGGGCATAGTTCTGGAACACCAGGCCGATGCCGCGCTTTTCCGGGGGTATGCCCGTGACGTTTTCATCGCCGAACCAGATTTCGCCCTCGTTGGGGGCTAAAAGCCCCGCCAGCATGAACAGCGTAGTCGATTTTCCGCAGCCCGACGGGCCCAGCAGGCCGATCATCTCCCCGTCGTTTAGCGACAGGGTCAAATCATCCACCGCGACTACGCTGCCGAAGCGTTTGGTAAGCCTTTCCAGTTTTACTTCCATCCGTTCAACCTCACATGGGTGCTTTGCGTTTGCCGGGGCGCACGGAAGCGGACGATTTTTTCGTTCCGTCTGTCCATAGTACCCCTTTACCTATATCATACATCTGTTATGGTTATCATTATAGCAGATTAAATCTGTGTAAACCATGAATTCATGAAAATGTAAGACATCCGTCAATGGTTCGGATGCGGCGCCACAGGCCGCATTCGTTTCAAACCGCAGCGGAACGGATATCTTATAATCGTACGGATACAACCGCTATCCGCACTCGCTTTTAGATCTTGTATGCGACGCTGTCAGGAGGATGGTTATGAATATTTTAGTTACAGGCGCGTTCGGCGGCATCGGCACGGCGGTAATGCGCGAAGGCCGCAAGAGAGGGCACGCGATGAGCGCCTTCGATCTGGATACCGAACGCAACCGCAAAAAAGCCGAAGAGCTTACCGGGGTTACGGCGCAGACGTTCTGGGGCGATCTACGCAACCAGGACGACGTGAATAACGCCCTGCAAAACCAGGACGCCGTCATCCACATGGCGGCCATTCTGCCGCCGATGAGCGAACACAACTCTAAACTGTCCGACGCGGTGAATATCGGCGGCACCGAAAACATCATCCGCGCGATTGAGACCCAGAATCCCAAACCCGGGCTGGTGTTCACTTCGTCGATGAGCGTGATGGGCGCGGATAAGGACCGCAAGCCGCCCGTCAAAGTCACCGATCCGCTGGTGGTCAGCTCCAACTACACCCGGCAGAAGATTGAAAGCGAAAAGCTTCTGCAAAAGTCGGATATTCCGTGGGTCGTCACCCGTCTGGCGGCGATCCTCAACACCGAAAACAACACCGGCGGCGGCGCATCGCAGCAGGAAATGCTGGAGGAAACCTTTTCCATGCGGCTGGACAACCGCATTGAGGGCGCGTGGAATATCGACATCGCTACCGCACTGGTTTCCGCGGCCGAAAAACTGGCTTCGCTGGACCCCGAGGTAAACCACCATGCGTTTTTCCTGGCCGGCGGCAAGGAAAAGGGCTGGCAGATGACCGTGCGGGAGTTTTTAACCGGTTCATTCGGGGCGGTAGGCATCGGCCTGCCCGACGAAAAGGCTTTTTCAGACAAGGCCTACTACTCCGACTGGCTGGACACGAAAAAGAGTCAGGAGCTCTTCCAGTACCAGAACCATTCCTTTGACGAGTATATCGCCGCCATGAAAAAGCAGGCGGGCATCAAGCGGTATTTCATCCGGCTGTTCTCCCCGCTGATCCGGGCCTCCATGGTGCGGATGAGCCACGCCAATAAAGCCGCATAAAGCAAGCGCTTTGGCAAAGCCGAGCCGGCATGCAAAAACGGCCCTTATACAGGGGCCGTTTTTGCGTGTCCGGACGATTCGTCTGTCTAGTACTCCCCCGTATCCCGGAATTTCTTCAGAATCGCGAGGTAATCGTGCGCCTTGCCCGTATAGGTTTCGGGATCGAGCGGGTGATGGACGTTGTACAGGTATCCGGTCTCGCCGTAGCGGCCAAGCCGGGCTTCGTCCAGATGTTCTTCGTCCATACAGACGTTTTTCACCTTCAGGCACAAAAGCGTGTGGTCGCTGCCCTCGGTGAGGTCTTTCTCCCACGCGTATTCGCACTCCAGCGCCAGAAAGCATTCCGCGATGCGCGGGGCGTTGACGGTCGTCGCCGGTTCGGCCGTCAGGCCGGAGGCTGCAAGCTCGTCAACCTCCCACTGGTTGTTGCGGACGGTGGCGGCGCAGCGATCGTACAGCTCCACCGACGGGAAGTTGAGCACGCACACGCCTGTCTCTTTCAGGGTTTTATACAAATGCCCCTGCTTGTACACGGCGGACAGGATGGCAAAAAAGCCGTCCTTGTTGCCCGTGAACGTCGCCCAGGACTGCAGGCAGGCGTTGGATTTCCCGTCCGGCTTCCAAGTTGTCACCACGAGCAGCGGCGACGGGATGGCCGTGACGAAATCCATCCACGAAAAGCCGTAGGTTTCCATGTCCGCCATTGAGGGCGGAATCAGCGAATACTCCCGTTTCATCCGGCACGCCTCCCAAACCATTGTTTTGCTAATGCTAGACCAATTCGCCCGCGAACCGCAAAATCCTTTCTCCGCGCAATTTCCCGTTGACACCCGCGGACTTATCCGCTACACTATAGCCGTTCCAAGAATGTGTAACTTTTGAAAGGGGATGTGTGTGTAATGAAAAAACTGAGCTTGGTGATTTTGCCCTAGAACCGCACATCTTGGCGAGCAGAGGCGCTGACCGCGCGTATGCCATGCCGTCCGCAAGACCCTTTCTGAAACTATTGCTGTAAGCGGAGTACGAACCAACGTACTCGAATGAACGAAACCCGCATGACAGCAGCTTAGAAGGCTGCTTGACCCGCGGGTTTTTTGCATCCCAAAATTAAAGGAGATCATGGATGATAAATCTGCAAACCTATGGATATCTGGAAACCGAAACGCCGCCCGAGGGTATGACGCCCGGGCGGGTCACGGAGCTTCGACGCGAGCAGTACACCGTCGTGACCGAATACGGCGAGGTCACCGCGCGGCTCCGGGGCAAATTTTACTACGAAAATCAGCAGCGCACGGACTTCCCCTGCGTTGGCGATTTTGTGCTGCTGTCTATCAACGAAAGCGGCGTATCGCAGATCGCAAAGCTCCTGCCAAGGCACAGCAAATTCAGCCGCGCCGACCTTTCCGGCCACGCGGCGGGCTATGCTAAAACGGTGCTTGAACAGGTGGTGGCTGCAAACTTCGACTACGTGTTCATCCTGTCGTCGCTCAATTACGACTTTAACGTCGGCCGTATCCTGCGTTACCTGACCCAGACCGGGCAATCCGGCGCCAAGCCCGTGGTGATTCTCACCAAGGCCGACCTGGCCGTGGACGTGGAAACGCCGATCGCGGAAGTTCTCGCCGCCGCGCCGGAGGTGCCCGTACATGCCGTATCCAGCCGCTCGGGGTACGGGCTGGACGCATTGACACAATACCTGCAGCCGGGCAAGACCGTCGTATTCCTCGGGATGTCTGGCGTAGGCAAGTCCTCGCTCTTAAACGCGCTGATGGACAAAGAGGTGATGGAGGTCAAGGCAATCCGCGAGGACGATTCCCGCGGCCGCCACACCACCACCCACCGGCAATTGTTCCTGCTGCCCGGCGGCGCGATGGTGATCGACACCCCGGGTATGCGCGAGCTCGGCCTGTTCGACGTGGACGAGGGCATCGCGACCGCCTTCCCGGACGTGGAAGCACTGTTCGACCGCTGCCGCTTTGCCGACTGCAAACACCAATCCGAGCCCGGCTGCGCCGTGCGTGCCGCCCTAAGCGACGGCTCCCTCTCGCAGGAGCGCTGGGACAGCTACCTGAACCAGCAGCGCGAAAACCGCTACCTCAACTCCAAAGCCGCCTACCTGGCCAACAAAAAAACCTGGGGCAAGTCCATTGCCAAATGGAACAAGGAACGGGAAAGAGCGGAGAGGCAATAACCGCCTCTCCCCTCTTGTGTCACTCATTTTGGTTATACGGCTTTCCCGGAATGTATCCGTCTTGAACGCATCAGCCAGCCGCTCACCCACACAAACGTCAACCCGAGCCATCCGGCCAGAATCCAGACGGACTTGGCCACGAATTCAACGCCCCTTGCAAACAGCACATAGGATAAAATCCTGATGCCTGCCGCCGTGGGCAGGTACTGGAACACCGCCGATCCTGCCGAGAACTCCAGCGGGTTCAGCGCGCCGGAAAGTATCCACAGCGTGATGCTCAGAATGATCATCGGGCCCGGAATCAGCCGGAAATCGCCGGCCTTCACCCCGTAAAGAACACCGGGGAAGCCAAACACCGTCGTAAGCGCTAAAAACAGCAGGGCGTACCATAGAAATTGCATGACGGCGGACAAGGCCAACCCGAACAGCAGCATGTAGAGTATCGTCATCAGCGCCATCATCACAGTCGACAGGTAAATGGTCGCCAGCCATTTGCCAAGCACCGATGCAATCTCGCCGTCGGGCGCCATACGAACGTAGATATCCGTGCCCTCCTGCCGTTCCGACGCCCCGAGCGATCCGCCGACCAGCAGCCCGAAAAACATCATCGTCCATACCGCGATGCCGCCCATCATGTAATCCGAGCGCGCCAGCGACGGCTGTTTCAATGATTCCGAGACCGTGATTCCGGGCCTCTCCCCCGTGTCCAGATCATAGCGCTTGACATAGTCGTAAATTCTAGCCTCAATCCCCAGCCGCACGTTCTTGGAGATGTCCTCGTGAATGGCGGTGAATTCGACCAGCAGTTCCTCCGGCTCGCCCCGCGCTACGCTGTCGCCGAAGCCCTCGGGTACGGTAAGCACGGCAAAGGTTTTGTGCATGGCGAACATGGATTCCGCCTCTTTGGCGTCTGCATAGGTGATCAGGAAGTGCGGAATGGTGCCCTCGTCGCTGCCCAGCACCTCCAAAAACTCCTCGGTCACGGGGTTTCCGTTGTCCAGGTTAACCACCACCAGATCGGCGTTGCCCGTCGTTTGGAACGCGCCGACAAACAGAAGGCACAGCAGCAGCGGCGGGAAGACCGACACCAGCGCCAGCGCCCGGTGGGTCAGCCAATAGCGAATCATTTTCTTGATTTCGGCTTTGATTTTACGCATCATACGCTTTTGGCCTCCTTTGCGAAAAAGCGGTCTGCCGCCACGATCATCACCAGCCCGACAAGCAGTACGATCAAGCTATTGCGCGCAAGCAGCTGTCCGCTTACGCTGCCAAGCAGCGCGGCGTTGATGTAGGCCTGGTAAAAGTAGGTGCCCGGCCATAGGGTGGACAGCGTGTGCAGAAATCCCGTCCACGCTTCGGCGGGCGCAAGCCCGCCCGAAAGCCACCAGCCGCCGATGTTGACGACCATGACGATAATGCCCGCGGGCAGCACTTGCTTGATTTTGACCGCCGCAATGACGGCGACGCCCGCCGACAGAATCACTCCGGCGAACAGGTAAGGAAGCTGCATTAAAAGATCAGCTGCCATGAACCCGAACACCAGCCATTCTTCCAGCAGGATGAACGATGTTACGATCAGCGTTTGCACCGTTGCCGATAAAAGCTTCCCCACCATGATATCGGCAAAACGCGAACCCATCATCAGCTCCTTCATGGTCTGGTCCTCAAACTCCCTGGCGATGGAAAACGCAAGCGCGGTGCCGGCGCTTAAAAGGATCGTAAGCCCGAGCACCGACGCGCACAGGTATTTGATCAGCTTAAGATCCGGCGAAACCTCGGCCGTGAACCTCGCCCGCGGGATATTATAGGTCTGCGCGTCCACCGTCAGCCCGTTGTTGAAATCATTGGCCGCGTGCTGCAGCCGCTGGACGAAGTTTTTGGTAACGTCGTCGTTGATGTTGTTGATCTGCACCTGAATCCGCACCGCTTCGCCGCGCCGGAGCATCCCGGACAGGTCCTCCGGGATGACGATCAGGCCCAGCAGTTCGCCCGCTTCGTAGCGTTCCCGCGCGTTTTCATCCGTGGTTTCAAACCAGTACACGCCCGAGCCGCTTTTCATATTCATGATATCGTTCTTCAGCCGCATGCTCGCCTCGTCCGTGCTTTCAGCGACGATGCCCACGGGCAGTACCTCCACGTCGGCCATAAAAAAACCGACGCCAAGCGAGATCACGATCAGCGGAATCAGCGACATTAAAAGAAGCTTGGGCTGCCGCAGCCACATTTTGAGATCCACGATCGTCTGGCTGACTATTTTTCGTATCGACATACTGTTACGCCTCCTGGGTAAACAATGAATAAAACACTTGTGGGATGCCGGGGATCAGTACCTGCATTGCCTAATCCCGCAGCGTTTTTCCGGTCAGGGTGATGAACACATCCTCCAGCGTCGGCACCTTGACCTGAATATCCTTGATCTCCAGTCCATCCGTATCGTTGAAAATCCTGATGACGTCGGTCAGCAGTACGTTGGGTTTGGCATGCGCCGGCACGGCTACGTTGTAATCGTCGGAATAGTTTTCCTTTTCCACCTGCGCCCCGTCCGCATACCGTTTCAGCGTTGCCAGCAGTTCGGCCGCTTTGAGTTGTTCCATTGCGACCGAAGCCGTCAGCCGGATGCCGTTAGCGTTGTTGATCTTCAGGTTCTCCGCCGTATCCAGGGCGATCAGCTTGCCGCCGTCGATGATGCCGACCACGTCGGACAGCCTGTCGGCCTCGTCCATGTAGTTGGTGTTGATAAACACGGTTTTGCGGCCACGCAAATCCAAAATCCGGTTCCAGATTTCGTTGCGGTTCTGCACGTCCACGCCGAGGGTGGGCTCATCCAGTATCAAGATATCGGGGTCGTGCAGCATGGCCCGCACCAGCGCCAGCCGCCGCTTCATGCCGCCCGAAAAGGTGCCGACCCGGTCGCCCGCACGGTTTTCCAGGTGCGCAAGCGCCAGCATTTCCTGCACTTTGCGCTTTTCCTGGGCGGCGGGCACGCCATAGAACCTGGCGTGGAACTTCAGGTTCTCCTTCGCGGTCAGATATTCATAAATCTCGGTTTCCTGCGTCACCAGCCCGATTCGTTTGCGGATCTCCCGCAGCTGTGTTTTCGGGTCCATCCCGTCGATCTTCATATCGCCGGAATCCGCCTGTAGCAGTCCGCAAATAATGCTGATCAACGTAGTTTTCCCCGCGCCGTTGGGCCCAAGCAGCACGAAATTCTGTTTTCCGATGTCCAGGCTGATCCCTGAAAGCACAGGCCTGTCCTCATAGGTCTTAAAGATGTTGCTGAGCGAGATTGACATCGTGTTTCCCTCCTGATTCCATATCAAAAACATCCTTTTCAGTCTAGGCTTCATTTACGCACGCTTCAACCAACAATCGGTATCCGTCTGTCGGATTTATTGACGCGCCGAAGGGCACGGTGCTATGATGAGACCTGCTAACCCATGAAAGGAGCGAGTGCCGTGTCCGACCTGTCGCCGACCGCCGAGCAAACGCGCGAGAACATCAAAGAAGCGTTCTGGCGTCTGTACACGAAGCATGCTCTGGAAAAAATCACGGTGTCCGCGGTCTGCCGGCTCGCCGGGTACAACCGCAGCACCTTCTACGCCTATTTTCAGGATATCCGCGACGTGCTGGACGCGATTGAAACGGAACTGATCGAACCCGACGCCTTCCGGGCGGTGGTTTTCAACGATCTGCTGTCAGCCGGCGACGTGCAGCACGCGCTGCAAAAGTTTCTGGCGCTGTTTGAACGCTGCGACGAGTATTTCTCCGTGCTATTAGGGCCCGGTGGCGACCCGACGTTCCGGGAAAAGCTTTTGTCCCGGCTGACCGCCGCGTTTCCCCAGGCGCTGCCGGAAGGCTTGGCCAAAGACCTGCGGTATGTGCTGGAATACCAAAACGCGGGCGTGATGATGATGATCGCCCGCTGGTACGAAAACGGAAAGGATATCCCGCCCGAAGCCCTGATCGACCTCCTGCTGGACCTGACGGCGCACGGCACGCTGACCGTGTTTGCAAAAGCGTACGGAGACGAACAGCCAACGTAAAAAACGGACGCCGTACGGCGTCCGTTTGCTTTGTCCGGTCTGCGGCTATACGGCCGTTTTTTTGTTGATCCGTTCGCTGGCAAACGCCATCACAAGCAGCAGCCCCGCGAGCACGTAGGGCAGAATGCCAAGCGTCAGCACAGCCGAAGCCGCGCCGATGATCGGCGGCATGAAGGTGCTGCCCACATAGGCTGTGGCCATCGAAAGCCCGATCACCGTCTGCGAGGCGGCCTTGCCGAAGCGCTTTGGTACCAGATAGATCATGCTGGGGTAAACCGGCGCGCAGCCAAGTCCGATCAAAATCAGGCCGGCCATACAAAACGCCGGCGGCAGCGGTAAAAGCAGCACGGCGATCCCGCCGGCGATCACCGCAAGTCCCCCGCGGATCAAAAGTTCGCTGCGGATTTTTTCGGATAATAGTCCGTTGACGAACCGGCCCACCGTAATGCCGCCGTAGTACAGCGATACCCAAAACGCCGCGTTGGCAGGCGTTACGCCCCGCTGCGTTGTCAGGTAGCTGGCCGCCCAGACTCCCAGACCGATTTCCAGCGCGCAATAACACAGAAACGTCAGCAGCGACGCCTTGACGCCGGGAATTTTCAGCGCCATACGGTTACTTACATGCCCGCCGCCCTGCGCGGCCTCCTGCGCGGCGGCCGCATCCGGCCGCTTCCACAGCCGTCCGGACGCCCAAAGCCCCGCGACCAGCGCCGCCTGCGCGACGCCGATGGTGAGGTAGCCCGTGCGCCAGCTGCCTCCGCCGCTTAAAAACGCGGCGATAACCAGCGGCCCGCCCGTCGCGCCGATGCCCCAGAAACAGTGCAGCCAGTTCATGTGCCGGGGTTTGTAGTGAACGGCAACGAAGTTGTTCAGTGCCGCGTCCACCGCGCCCGCGCCTAGCCCGAGCGGCACGGCGAAGAGCACAAGCATCCATACCGCCGTGGAAGCGGCAAAGCCGAACAACGCAACCGCCGTCAACATAACGCTGAACGCGACCACCCGCCAGGTGCCGAGCTTTTGGATCACGCGGGAAGACATGAGGCTTGAGAGGATCGTGCCGCCCGAGATCACCATGGAGATCAGCCCGGCCAGGGTGATCGGCGCGCCGATATCGGTATGCATCACCGTCCACGCGGTACCGAGCATGGAATCCGGAAGCCCCAGGCTGATAAACGCCAGGTAAATGATCAATAGCAGTGCAGTCATCGGTTCACCTCGTCGCGGAGATCCGCGTTTTTACAGAAACGTGCCGGCAGGCGCTGTTGCCTGCCGGCGATACGGTTCGATCCGGTTTATTTTTCGGTTTTCTTTTTCCCGCCCAGCATCAGCAGCAGCATCAGCACGAAGTAAACCACCAGCAGCCCGATGGTCAGCCACGTCATCTGGGTGGAATTGGGCGCGATGGCGATCAGCAACAGCATCGGCGCGCCCAGCAGGATGGCAAAGCCCGAACCAACCAGCAGGTTGGTGGACGCCCGGGTTTTAAACAGCGGGTCCACCTCGCGCAACAGCAGCACGCCCGAGGAGATGGTCCCCGTCATCATCCCGTACATCGAAAGCAGCCCCGCGTAGTAGTAATCGGGATAGAGGCGCTTGCAGATGAACCTGAGGTAAAAGAAGGTTGCGACCGCGCCGGTAACCGCCATCAGCACAAAGGGGAGCCACAGGGTTTCCAACTGCCGGATGTCGATGGACGCGATGCCGGTGACGATCATCAGGTCGAAGAAGAATCCCGAAATTCGGCTTAACAGATAGTTGTTCTGGTACTGGTGCGTCATCCATTTGCTCTTGCGCAAGAGGAACATGATGGAACGGAACAGCATTGCGATCAGCGCGCCGATCAGGAAGTTAAAGCCCCACAAAAGCTGCGTGATCGTATGGGCCGTTCCCTCGCCAAGCGACGAGGACAGCGACGTAAGCCCCACGATCACCCCGTAGGTGATCAGGTACACCGTCAGCACCAGCGCCATCTGGATGGTAAGCTTGTCCACGGCCTGCGAGATGGGAATCTCGTTGGGGTCCTGGAATACGCCCACGCCCTCGTGCAGAATCTCTTCGTCGTCGGTCTGCTTGACGCGCTTGATCTCGCCCTTGCGCTGCAAGTAGTTTAAGTAGATCACGCCAACGACGCACGCGCTTAAGAACCCGGCCGCCGCCAGCGACACCGCAAACGAGTGTCCGCCGGCAAACCCGAGGCTTTCGTAGGTCGTGCCGATATTGTTGGCCTGTCCCGGGCCCTGCCCGTAACCCATCGGCAGCAGGATACCCGCGGCCTGGAAGAGGTTGGGCATCAGGGTGTAGGAAAGACCGACGGAGATGATCAGACCCAAAAGCCCCTGCAAAACATACGTACTGGCGATCAGCGCGCCGGATTTCATGCCGACGCGGCCAACGCCGTTTTGCAGTTTTTCCTTGCGGATGGTGCGGATGGACAGCGCGATGAACCCGATGGCAAGCCCGTGATACGTGAGCATTTCCAAAAGTGCGGTATCAATATAGATCCAGCCCGTCAGCCTGAGCCCAAGCAGCAGGAAGCCGCCGAGCACGGCCGTGGGCAGTAAAAGTTTCTGGATCACGGGCAGTTTTCTGCGCAGGATATTGGAAACGAGCAGGATGGCGGAGATAATGCCAAGCTGCAAAACCAGGGTCCATAAGTCGGTGTTGACGGCTGAAAAATCCATGGTCATGTTTGTGCGGCATCCGCCTGGTCGCCGCACGCTCCTTTCCCGTTATTCTTGCAGTACAGATAGATACGGCGGTATTTGAGCGCCGAGTAAGCGCCTTTGCTGCGAATCTCAAAATAGCCGCCGCTCCTGGTTTCAAACACAAGGGTATTGATATCGATAATCGCCAGGTCCGAGATCTCCTCCAGCGGGAACAGCGCTGCCCCGCAGCTTAGGTTGGCCCTGGAAATCGACAGCGTTCCGGTCTCCAATCGTTCCTCCTTTTTGCACGGCGTGACCTGATACAGCGACACGCCCTCGTCCGAAGTAATGGCTCCGTCGCCAGCGCGGCAGACGATCTCCTCTGTTTTGCCCTCTTGCCACAGGTCCCAGTCGGTCACGGTGGCAAAGCGGGCTTCAATACTGTTGCGGGTCTCCAGCGTTCCGGTTTCGGTATAGCACATGTCCATGCCGCAGGGGCAGAAAAAGCGGTCGCCTTTGCTTTGGATGCTGCTGATTTGCCCGCAGTTAGGGCAAACGTAGAGCGCGGTTTCGATGCTTTCGGCCAGGTTGTCGCCCGTATATTTGGCGGGAGCGGTTTTCTGCCGCTCGTAGGCGTCCTCGTGCAGGTCGCGGCGGATGAGCGCGAGGACCTCGTCGGTCGTCATTGCCTGCAGCTCATCGGCGGAATACCGTCCAACCTCGTACCCTCTAACGGGCCCTCGCCGGCCGTTCCTGGCCCAGCGGGGATGCTTGAAATAGCCGCCCTCGATGCGGAAGGTGATCAGCTGGCATTTGCACATGCGCACCAGCGAAGCCGACGCCTGCGTGATCTCCCCCGTCAGGCCGTTGTAGCTGCGGTTGCCTTCCGGAAATAGGCTCACCCGGCCGCCGGCCTTGATAACGTTCAGGGTCTCGCGGACGGTGCGGATCTCGGTCTTTCCTTTCATGCGGACGATGGGGGCGAAAAACAGCTTGATCAGAAAGGTCAGGATGCCCTTGCGGAAAATATGCTCGCTGGCGATGACGCGCATCGCTTGCCCGTAGCTAAGCCCCAGAAGCCCGATGTCGATATCCAGGTTATGATTGCCCATAATAATCGCCGGGCCGACGATACGCGGTTCCCTCTTGTAGCGATAGCCGATGATCGGCCGGACAAACGGACGAACCAGGGTAAAGAAAATCGTCCATGCAGTCTGGTGCCCGATGTTTTGTCTCATGCGTGTCCTCCCGCGGGAACGGTTCCCGTTCCCACTATTTATACCCTATTTTACAGGCACGCGCAAGCCGTGGTTTTTTCGTTCGGCGGTCCTCGCATCGGCGCGGAAAATTGACGAATAGCATAGAATCTGCTATAAAAGAAGTACAAACGGCTATACAAAGCCATAGGAGATTTTGCACGAATGTTTTACCGGAGCGTAGCTTCCCTTGCCCAAAAATTGCGCCTGACGCAAGAAGAAATCGACCGGCTGGAGCCCATCGTGGAGAGATACCCGATGCAGATTCCGGCCTATTACCTGAACCTGATCGACCCCGACGATCCCGACGACCCCATCCGGAAGATGTCGGTGCCCGCGTATTTTGAAGTAGACAAGGACGGGAGTTTTGACACCAGCGGCGAGCAGGACAACACCATTCTCCCCGGTCTGCAGCACAAGTACCGGCAGACCGCGCTGATCCTTTCCACCAGCAAATGCGCCATGTACTGCCGCCACTGTTTCCGCAAGCGGCTGGTGGGCGGCGCGGACGACGACGAAATCGCGGCGAACTTTGACGCGATCGTCGCCTATATACGGGAGCACACGGAAATTTCCAACGTGCTGATCACGGGCGGGGATTCGCTGCTGATTTCAAACGCCATGGTGCGCAAGTGGCTGGAAGCTTTGACGAAAATCAAGCATCTGGATTTCATCCGCTTCGGTACGCGCATTCCCGTTACCTTTCCCCGGCGCATCAACGAAAACCCGGAGCTTGTGGCAATCTTCAAGGAGTTCAGCGCAAAAAAGCAGATCTATATCGTTACCCAATTCAACCACCCGCGCGAAATCACCAAACAGTCCCAAAAAGCGGTGAAGCTTCTGCGCGGCGCCGGAGCGATCGTCAAAAACCAGACCGTGCTGCTGCGCGGCGTGAACGACGATCCCCAAACCCTTGGTACGCTGCTGCGGCAGCTGACGGCTATCGGCTGTACGCCCTATTACGTTTTCCAGTGCCGCCCGGTCAAGGGCGTAAAAGGCGGCTTTCAGGTACCGCTGCGGGAAGGATACGCGATCGTGGAGGCCGCCAAAGCCATGCAGAACGGCCTTGGCAAGCAGCTGCGCTATTGCATGTCGCATCCCACGGGGAAGATCGAGCTTTTGGGTATTGCCGATTCGGGCGATATGATCACCAAGTATCACGAAACCAAGGATGAAGCGGATTACGGGAAGATTTTAATCCGCAAGACGGAAATTGATCAGTGCTGGTATGACTGACGAGAACGTTTAGGGGTTTCACCCCTAAGACCCCGGCAAGGGCGTTGCCCTTGACCAATTATAAAGGCCGCGCAATGCGCGGCCTTTCCTGTGGGGTTCAGGGCAATCGAAATGAGCGAGCACCCTGTGTGATGCTTGTGCGAAGCACAAAGTGAATTGAGATTGAGAGGTTTCACAGAGCGTGCAAACAACTGTGTAGCACGTGACAATGAAACCGGCCGGATCACTGCCCCTGATCGGGGTTATTGGGATGAAATCCCTATTGTCCCCGTCACTCCGTCAGCCAGTACTCCGAGCCGCTGCGAGTGCGGGACATGAAACCGTAGATGATGAGGAAGCGGCGGATGGTGACAAAATCGTCAAAGATTGGCTTGATGACCGCGTTGACCTCGGCTTCGGAGTAGCGCCTGCCGGTTTCAAACTGCGCGGCGACGCGGGTGAGGATGACGAGCTTTTTCTTCTCCTTGGGCGGGAAGGTTTTTAACACGGGCGGATCGAGGCTAGAAAACGCGTTTTTCAAAATGCGTTCGCGCTCCGGCTCGGTAATAACGTAGCGGTCGTCCAGGAAGACGGCCTGGTTGTGGATAGGCATAAGCGGTTCTTTTCCTTCGGCTGCGAACACAAGTTCATAGGTCGCAAGATAGTGCTTGGCCTGCTTGGCCTTTTCGCGGAAGTTGAAGCGCTGCCGCCGGACGGTAGCCTCGCTGATCTGCAAATCTCTTGCGATTTCCCGATCGCTTTCCCCCGCGGCAAAGCGTGTAAGCAGGTCCTTTTGGTTCTCGGTCAGGGAGTTGTACTTGGTATCCGACCGGATGAGCACAGCCGCGCCGCCTCCGTGCTCGCTTATCACGTGACGCCCCGCGGCGTGCTCGGGCGTAAAGTACCTGCCGTCCGCCGGGTACACCTGCCCGTCCGCAAAGCGCTCGCCGCAGACGTTGCAGACATACGCGCCTCCCTGCGCGTCGCGTCTGTACCCCTGTTTAAGCTCATCCAGCGTCAGCTTCCCGAAATCCATGTCAAAGGCTCCTTTATCATATTCAACGCACATATCCTATCATTGTTTATGATATTCGTCAACATAGTTTAAAAACACATCAAAAAAGCTCCCCACTAGGGAGCCTATCAGCTGAACATTAAGTCTGGAATTCGCACCCAGCTCGTTCAGAAAATCCGAGATGCTAGAAAGCAAGGAAGGCAAACAGGTGAGCTTACACGTTGGTAAGTGATCCTGTTTGCCTTCCGTAGCTGACACCGCAGCTTGGATATTCTGAGCTGGCTGGGGGTTAGGCGTTTTCGACCGGGTATACGCTAACCTGCTTCTTGCTGCGGCCCATGCGCTCAAAGCGCACGATACCGTCTTTAAGCGCAAAAAGCGTATCGTCGCTGCCCTTGCCCACGTTCAAACCCGGATGGATCTTGGTGCCGCGCTGGCGCACCAGAATATTGCCCGCGAGGGAAAACTGCCCGTCGGCGCGCTTGGGGCCGAGGCGTTTGCTTTCGGAATCGCGGCCGTTTTTGGTGGAACCCATTCCCTTTTTATGTGCGAAAAACTGTAATTGAAGCTTCATCATGCCGTTGTCCTCCCGTCCTGTGTGGTGATCTTGACCAATTTCGGATATTCAAGGGAGATATCCGTCAAACCCTGTAAAACCGTTAACAGAATGACCTGTGCATCGCGGCTTTCGCAGCCGTCCGGCAGCGTGAGCTGCAGCAGCGCCGTTTCATCGTCCTTGCGGACCATCGGCACGACGCCCGCCACGCTTTCCAGCGCGTTGATCGCCGTGTACATGAGGCTGGATACGGCCGCGCATACGAGGTTTTCCCCGCTTTTTGCCCTGCCCGCGTGCCCCTGTGCCTTCACCTGGGTTACGCGCCCGCCTTCGCGCCGGATCTCAATGCGTGTCATTTGCTGATACCGGTAATCTCCACCTTGGTGTAGTTCTGCCTGTGCCCGGCCGTGCGGTGATAATTTTTCTTGGCCTTGTACTTGTAGATGATCAGCTTTTCGCCTTTCACCTGGCCCAGCACTTTGCCTTCCACCGTGGCGTCCTTTACGGTCGGCTTGCCGATTTTCAAGGTCTTGCCCTCACCCACCATCAGCACGTCGAAGTTTACGGTGCTGTCGGGTTCCTGTTCGAGTTTTTCTACGTAGATAATGTCCCCTTCGGTTACGCGGTATTGCTTGCCACCTGTCTGGATCACAGCGTACATGGCATGCACCTCCAACTTTAGAACTCGCCAAACGTCGGGCGGCGCTTATGGGCGCACTTCAAAACCCCGCTTGAGCGGCTTGCCGAAATAAGGTATCACATTGCGCGGTCCAAGTCAAGTTATAATTTGCTTTTCAGCCTATATCCTCTCGGGATCGGCGACCGTGCGGTCGCTTTGCGCGTTGCCGGTATTAAGCGTGCCTTTGGGTTCGATCATCATCACCCAAACCTCGTCGTTTGCCACGGGCATGTGCTCCACACCCTTGGGGATGATCACGCACTCGCCTTCGCCCAGCACAATATCCTTTTCCCGCAGTTTCACGGTGAGCGCGCCCTTGAAAACGTAGAACATCTCATCCTCGTGATCGTGCGCGTGCCAGAGGAACTCGCCCTGAAGCTTGGCGATCTTCACCGCTGAATCGTTAATCTCGCCGATGATCTTGGGGCTCCAAAGCTCCGAAAACTTGGAAAACTTCTCCTGTAAGCTGATCTTGTCCATGTGTTTCTCCTTTATCCCAGCGTAACACGCACGACGACGGGCATTTGGGTTTCAATGCCCGGCAGGCTCACGTGCAAGCCCTCCGCGTCCCGCGTCCAGGCTGGCTTACCGTAGCCCAGAATATCCACGTCCTCGATGATGCCGTGGAACACCGGCAGATGGGAGGCGTCCTGCTCCTTAAGCGAGGTGATCAGCCCCTTGCCGTCCCCCGGCCATTGCAGGAAGGTGCAGTACAGGTGCTTGCCGCGCGTGGTGAAGCGGATGTCCCCGGTGGAGAACTGCGTATCCACGCCGTCGGCAAAGCTTCCGTCCGACGTTTGCGTGGGGCCTTCGGCCGCCGTGCGCCACACGGTGGTATCGTATATCGCTTCGCCGTTCACCTGCATCCACGCGCCGATGGCCTCGAGCACCGCCGTGTCCTCGTCGGAGATCGTGCCGTCGGCCATGGGACCGACGTTTAAGAGCAGTACGCCGTTTTTGGATACGATATCCACCAGATCGCGCACCAGGCATTCCGGCGATTTGAAAATGTTGTTTTCGGTCCAGCACCAGGAATTGCGGGCGATTGCCGTGTCCGTCTGCCAGCGGAAAGGCTTGGGCTGGGCGAACTTTCCGCGCTCGACGTCCACCGTCGCCGTGCCGAAAGCGAACGCGTCGTGCTTGTAGCAGATGGTCACGTCCTCGCCCCACTCCGCGGCGCGGTTATAGTAGTAGGCGGCGAACTTTTTCAGGTACGGTCGTACCGCGCTGTGCTGTATCCACCAGTCGAAGTAGAGAAGCTTCGGCTGGTACTTGTCCACGATCTCGCAGCAGCGCAGCAGCCAATCCTCCAGAAACTCGGCCGTAGGCGTGGGGGTTGAAAACAGGTCCTGATGATCGGCCTCCGGCATCGACGGCCAATAGAAATCCCCGCGCTTGAGCGGTTCGCGGATATCGCTGTCAAATTCCTTGCCGTGCCCAAGGAAAAACCAGTGTTCCACCCGATGGGACGACGCGCACGGCACCAGACCGTGATCGGAAAACGCGGCATACAGCTCGCCCAGCACGTCGCGCTTTGGGCCCATCTCGTAGGCGTTCCAGCGCGAAAGCTCGCTTTTGTACATCTGAAAGCCCTCGTGGTGCTCGGCCACGGGCACGACGTACTTCGCGCCCGCCTTTTTAAACAGCGCGGCCCATGTTTCGGCGTCGAACTTCGGCGCGGTAAACAGCGGAATGAAATCCTTATACCCGAAATCCTTGTGCGCTCCCCAGGTTTTCACGTGGTGTTCAAACTCCGGGGTGCCCTGGATGTACATGTTACGCGGATACCATTCGTTGTTGAACGCCGGCACCGCATACGCCCCGAAGTGGATGAAGATTCCCAGCTTTCCCCGGTACATCCACTCCGGCATCTGCCTGCCGGCCATGGAATCCCAATCGTCCCGGTACGGCCCACGCGCGATGACCGTTTCAATCGTTTTCAAATATGCCTGCCGATCCATTTTGCCCTCCAGAAGATTCATTTTTTCCTATCTATATATTATAGAAATTCGCGCCGTAAATACAAGTCCTTCCGCATTCACGCCGCCGAAATAATAAGTTGCCGTCCACATGTTGATTTTCTTGCGACCACCTGCTATAATAAGCAAGCTGTTTTTGACATTGTCATGCAGCATGTGGGCTCGTAGCTCAGCTGGATAGAGTGTTTGACTACGAATCAAAAGGTCGTGGGTTCGAATCCCGCCGGGCTCACCAAGCAAAACCCGTTGTAGCTTAAGGCTTCGGCGGGTTTTTAGTTTGAGAATCGAACGAAAAAGAACGCAAAAAAGCGACTAGAACCGAAGTCGAAAGGGTCAGAATTAGGGTCAACCCTCCAGCCATAAAGCAACAACAGATAAAGCTAAACTCACACTGTGTCATTTAGCATATGGCCTCTTTATTTCAAAAGCGTTTTATGTTGTGACGATGAGGGGATTCGAATCCCTGTTGGTTGTATTTCAGCAATGGCAGAGCGTTCCGAATCCTAGGATATATAATGGTTTCGTCCGATATGATGGATACACCACATTAAACGGACGGACACTAAAGTGCGGGAAAAGTGCGGGATTTAACTCAACCGCTTTTGATGATTTCGCTATAATTCTTACAACTGTACCGACTTCCTCAGCTGGTTAATTCCAAGTTACTACAACCTTGAAATCTATTTTGTGCATGTCTCACGGCAAAACCTATATTTTTGGTATCATTCTTGCAAAATCAGGTGAATTTGATGATAAATCCCACACCGCGACATTCATCTTCTTTATTCGTTTTCCGTCCCCGAAATCAAGCAAATCTTCTCGCTTAAAGACATTCAATATTTTGTTTAAACTTCCAAGTTCTGCAGAAGTCATTAGAAATGCTTCTTCGGGATCTATCAATTTGCAATATGCCCACAGCTGCCCTAAATCTCTTATAGTAAGTCTAGTCTTTTTAGCTTCAATGAAGAATAATTTAATCACGTCATTTTTACGCGCAATGCCAAGTACATCAATTTGTATATCTATGCCAGTAATCATGTCGTTTCTTATCCCGTGTTTATATAACACTTTATCTAATCGTTCGGCATGAGCATCACAAGTTGATATCTGAAAACCAACATATTTATCCTTAAGATATTTGTGCAGCCAATTGCACATTGGTTCATAAAGCTCAAACTCACTCTTTACGCTTTTTTTACTCAACATAGCCCAGTTCCTTTGCTATCTCAGACCATGAGTTAAAATGCTTGCCTCTAATTGTGAGTGGGATAAATTCATCATTTTCTCCAGGATGAAATGGCTTCACTCTAAACGATTTTCTTTTTAGGTCCCAATAAAACCTATGTGTTCTTTCTCTTGGATCCTTGTTTAGACCTATGTACCCAGAAAGTAGTTCTTCAGAAAACATCTCTAAAGCTTGTTGTTTATGAATTATTCCAAATCCAATTGGAGTAAATTCATTTGCCCATACTTTTATCTGATGCTCTTTCTTCCAAAAATTTATTTTTCCCTTGTTATAAGCAGTTAAATTACCATCCCTTATATTAGGATGTGCCCAATCAATTGTTTGTACAGGGATATCAGAAGATTTTAGGAGATTACAGATATCAATTACCATCTGCCAATTTTGTGGAATTTCGAAATAGACCCTATGCTCAAACTTTTCAAAATACGCATTGCTTCTTCTTATGTAGCCAGTAACATCAGCAAATCCCTTGATGAACTGTTTTCGCTCATCATGGGTACATGCAAATATATCTTTGTGTATGTTGATATTATTATGAGAAACAGCATTTCCAATAAATCTGTTAATTTCTCGGGTCGTGTCAACTGGTGTTCGCAACTTTGGACTCCGAAAAGCCATGTTATGCTGCCTGGTCGTTGAGTAATTGAAGTGATTCTTTGTTGAGGTATGATTTGGAAACCGACCAGTCCTCCGAGTATTCCATCAGGTAAACTGTCACCAACCGGAGGTAAGACTCCGGATTTGGAAAGATACCAACCACCCTGGTTCGCCGGCGAACCTCCTTGTTCAACCGTTCCAGCATGTTATTGGAGCTGACTTTCCTGGCGTCCAGTTTGGGGAATGTCAAGTATGTCAGTGAATCCTCTAAGCCCTCTTCCAGGGTTTCAATCGCCTTGGGAAATCTCGCCCTGTACACATCTGCCAATTCCTGCGCCCGCTGCCTGGCCGTATCCGGATCCGTTGTCATCCAAATGCCTTTAAGCAGGCTGGCAAAGCGCTCTTTCTCCCTGTGTGGCACATGTACCAGGATATTGCGCATCAGATGCACCTTGCACCGTTGCCAGCTGGACCCAGGGAAACACTCGCCAATGGCCGCCACAAGGCCTTTGTGAGCGTCTGAGACAATCAGGGATGGCTTGGTCAGACCTCGATCTTTCAGTTTCTCAAAGAGCAACTTGTAGCTTTCCCGGGACTCTTCCAGCATGGGCTCAATCGCCAGCACTTCCCGCTTACCCTCATCGTTCACGCCACAGACCAGTAATATGGCCATGCTTACGACCCGTCCGCCATACCGCACTTTCTCGTAGAGGGCATCTACCCATAATACCGGGTAACTGTTGGATGTAAGGGGACGGTTTCGGAATTCCTCGGCCTGTTCATTTAGCCCTTTTGTCATCTCGCTGACCTGGCTGCGGGATATGCTCTCAATTCCTAGACTTTTGGCCAGCTTCTCCATCTTGCGGGTGGATACCCCTTGTACAAAGGCTTCCTGCACCACCTGGATTAATGCGACCTCACTACGCTTACGCTCGGTCACGAAAAATGGGATGTAGCCGCCCTTCCTAACCTTGGGAATCATGAGATACATGGTTCCCATTCGGGTATCCAATCGCCGTGCCCGAAAGCCGCAGCGATGACTGATACGCTCCTGGCTTTGCTCATGTTTATCTGCGCCGATTTTGCTGGATACTTCCACCTCCATGATTTGCTGGCACAGCCATTCCAGCATACTGAACATGGGATCCTCGGTACCCATGAATTGAAATAGCATTCCCTCGATATTCGTGGTATTCTTGCATTGAGCCATTGGGTTCTCCCTCCTTGTGAATGTCTTGCAACATCCATTGTATCGGAGTCCCAGTGGCTTGCCCATTCCTTTCTTCATGGGCAAAGATGCGAACTTAATTGTACTCTACCATTTCTCGGATGAGAAAATCAGTGTTAGATTTTGAAAAAGACAGCACTGTTGAAGATTTATTTTGAATAAAACCAAGCCCAGCGCCTACCAAAGGCTCAATAGTCGCTCGAATATCAGCAATACTTGCTTTTACATATAACTTGATGTCGTGAATTTCATCGGTTTGAAGTTTTTTATGCGGTATATCTATTGATACGATTGTTGTTGAAGCAGTTCTCTGTATTTCGCCATTACCACAAATCATACCTAATAGATATGCCATTTCTATATTCATGAATACACCCTTCCTAATTGTAGCCTACACGAAAACCTTTATCAAAGAGAAATCTTACTAGCTGATTATCATCTAATCTATAGTTATACTCATCCGATCGGTAGTTTTGATTTCTATATTTTCTACTATTCCAATAGGATGACAAACCCGTTGTATCATTAAAATAGATTCTTAGCTCAATCCCCCATTTATCAACGGTTTCGCTAAGTGGACATATTCCATCACTTCCAATAACAATAGATTCATCGTACTTCTCATTATATTCAGTTATGAAATTTAATATTCTATCCCGTTTCCCTTCAACATCAATAAATATTTCTTGGTTATTTTGTTGTAAAAACTCCCAAAATTCTTCATACATGGTGTAATCCTCCTATTTCTTAATAAATATCAATATATACTCATGTACTTTGTTGATCCGATATTTATATGGATACCCTAATGGCCGCATATTATTATAATCTTGCTGCCTGTCCCAGATTATAATATCATCGAAAATAAATGCATGTTTTTGAAGTTCAGTTGCCAAATCAATATGCAAAGGATAAAATACACTCTTCTTTCTTATATCCATCACATTGATCAGGCAGTATGCACCAGGCTTTAATACCCTGTTTACCTTTTCAAATAACATGCCTAGAGATTTGATGAATTCACTATAATTCGATATATTTCCCACGTCACTCTGCTTATTCGAGTAATTTACTATTTCTTTTCCATCAGCGCTGCGTTTCATGTTTAAGATATCCCAGTATGGAGGAGACGTTACACATAAATCAAATGATTCTGCTTCTAGTTGGTCCAGTACAATAAAGCTATCGCCATTAATAATTTTAATGTTTTTATCAGATCCAACCCTTTGCAAAGCAATATTACAAAATTCCTGTGATAAATCGATCCCTGTTGCTGGTCTATCAAGATTATGGGAAGCAACAAGTGTTGAGCCAATCCCATTAAAGGGGTCAATTACAGATGCTCCTTTTTTCGAAAATGTGCGTATCAACTTTTGGCAAAGCGAAACTGGATACGAAGCAGGATGTTTTAGGTCCTTTTCTTCTTTAGTTTTCGTCAAATCTCTCCATATACTAAAAGAATTCTGCAACCATTCTTTACCTGATAAATCATTACATTTCTTGTCATCGGCTATCATTATTCCACCTCTGTGATTGTATGTTTTTGATTTGGTCGTCTATGTATTTTTGTTCCTTCTCTTCAATTCGATATGTGGCGTATATTAAATGATTCAATGATTCTACCATTTCGAACCATTCGTTACTCATATACACTAAACTTTCTAAAGATTTGACAATGCTGATAACTTGAGCAAATCTCGTATCATCAATAACTAAAGGCAGTTTCTTGATGTATTTTGCATCAGTATGCATAGTTAACTTCGAATTGTTAAAGCAGAACTTCTGTAAGTAATAGTTACACAATCTCGAATGCAAAACTCCAAGAATGTAACGGCACATCTTCTCGTCGCCATCAGTAAAGACCGTTACCGTTTCTGATGCTTCTAAATCACCAGCAAAACTCGCAATTATTCCTGCCTCTGCACTGTAAATGTTTTGTATGAACACCTTGTTCCCTTTTTTAGGTACAGACACATTCTTGAACGAAAACTTGCGTATATCTTTGCCTGTGATTGCTGTTTTCGATTTTGATTTACCTCTCCCAACATACCCAGTACATATGTCACTAAATTTCCGATAGCTACCTTCCAAAGCTCTATATATTGAGAAATCTTCAATGCTATCAAATAAAAGAATCTCGTTACTAAAGAAGCTTTGGGGAACTTCGAGCTTTTTAATAATCTCCTGATTTTCATATTTATAGAACTCAATTCGATTATCCCTTTTGTATTGATTCTCAAGTGTAAGGACGATCTGTTCTCCCCTTACACTTTTAAAATATCTTCCGATATCAATAATCGAAAGAATTCTCTTATTGTTCAAAATCATTCTTCTCAGAATGCTATACGACATGACGTGGAGGAAGTTTTTTGGGATTATATATGAAATTATTCCGTTGGGTTTTGCCAGTTCAAAAGCTCTATATATTGCTGCAATAAATAGATTGTTTCCTGAATCCTTAACCTCTCTCAAAAACAAATAGTCCGAAGTATTGATAACAATAGAGTTTGCGAACGGTGCATAAGGTGGGTTACCAACAATGTACTCGACAGGCTCATCTATTTTCAACTGTTTTAAAGTATGTTGACCACTTTTTGCAAGAGTATTAATAACCCTTACATTGTCAATATTATATACATTACTTGCCACTTCAATAGCTTTTCTATCAATATCGGCTCCATATACCGACGAATACCCTAGTCGTTTTGCAGAAATCAAAAAGCTCCCAGTTCCACAACAAGGATCCACAATAGTGGCAGTTTTAGGAATATTTAGAAATCGGATTATTTTCTGTGACAATTCAACGTCCGTATAAAAAATTCCATTTTCTTTTTTGTAAACTGGATCAAGTGAATTCTCATACTCTATGCTTTTATCAGAGAAACTTTCTAACTCCATTATTGCTATCTCCTTTCATCAGATTATCTGATATAGGGCATTAATGGAATATTAATATCATTTTTATTGTATCGAACTGATGTGTGGTTGTCAATCTCAAATCAAATACCACCTAAGGCTTAGCGTATAACGATCGTGTCCGCTTTCTCCACTCATTTATTGTCTAATACAATAAACACCATCCCCGGCAAGCATCAGCCTGCCGGGGTTTCTATTTACTATATTTCTTCATCAGCTTTAGTATGCAGCGTACTAAATGCCGGCGACAGCACGCCGTTCCACACAGCCGCAATACCGCCGGCAATTGCCGAAAGCCACACCGCCTGCCCTGTGCTCTGAAAAATGCTGCCGTCTGCCAGCGAGGCACCGATCAGCGCGATCACCGATTGAAAAAACGTCTTAATCGATCTGATTAAGACGTCTTTCCAGTCCACCACGGCGAAGATTACACGGAGCTTAGTGCCTACCTTATTCCAGAATTCCTTGAATGATTTCATAGATTACCCTTTCTCCAGGTCCTCAATGCGATGGTTGATCACTTTAATCTGCTCGCATATCACGGCCTGGCCTTCCTCAAGTTTGAACGTTCTGACAATGACCTGGTTATGCTTGTCTACCTTCGTTTCCAGCTGCCCTATACGATAGACCACTAAGGCTTCCGTTCGCTCCGAGGATTTCTTTGAAGCATACATATTCCCAATCAGAGCGAGAATGCCAACCACAACCGCGGAAATTGCAGAAGCCAACACAGTGTCCATATCGTATAGTCCTCTCTTATGCGGCGTTTACCGCGTCAATCAATGCTTCCCAGGTGTACTCCCCAACCACGCCGTCCACTTCAAGGCCGTGCTCACCCTGGAATTTGCGGACCGCCGTATCTGTCAGTGATCCGAACTCGCCGTCCACGGTCAGGCCGTACCCAAGCTTGTTCAGAGCAGTCTGGATCTCCCGGGCGCCGTTACCCACATCGCCATGCCGGAAGCGCAAATGCGAGTATTGAGGGTTCCAGCGTGATGGTACGGCGGTGGTCGCGTCGCTCATGGTGGGCGCGGGCACCTGATCAGCTGCTGTCTCCACATTGACACCCTCAAAGACAACGCTTTTAGGAAACAGATAGTGTGAGGGCCCGCCGTTGATCGCCTTGTCCTTGAACGCCTTCACGGATACACCGCCGTTGCTCTGGCTTGCATGCATCAGCCACCCATCAGCGACCTTGATGTATACATGCCAGGCGTTTCCCTCACCATCGCCCTGGTACTTGGCAGGTTCCCCACCGTTGTAGTCCACAATCAGGATGGGTGTGCCGATCGGCACCTTGCCGTACTGCTTTACACACTCCGCGATCGTACCTTTCTCGTACCCCATATTCCGCCACATATCATTGGTGCCGGCATAGGACACCTTGAGTCCCAGGGCACGAAGAATCGCCTCCAGCCAGCCTTGGCAGTCGAACTCGGACGGACCCTCTGCACCGTTCCTGTAAGGGTAGCGCGTGGGATCAGCCTCGATTTTGGTGATGGTGCCGAAGATGTTTTTCTTGACCGTCGTCGCATAGGTCAGTGCTTTCTCGGCTACTTGTTTTCCGGTTACATTCATGCTTCTTGGCTCCTTTCAGTCACCAGGTCGGTCAGTTCCTGATATTCGCTTTCCGTAAGCCGTCCAACGGCATAAAAAACGTCGAGCTTGTCTTGCAGCCCGACGGTATTCCCGCGCTCTATCATGCGGACAAGGACTTGATACAGCATACCTACACCCCCAATTCCAGCTGGATATTCTGATAGGTCAAAGCAACAACCAAAGCGTCCAGCTCCGCTATGGTTTGGTTCGCTGTTTCGATCCTCGACAGCAGCAGCTCACCGGCATCTAGAAAATCGCCGTTCTCATAGGCATCCCCGACGGTAACCGCTTTGTTGTCGGGCAAAGGTACAGCATCGGGAAAGTCTGCAGCATTCTCTTCGTTCAGCACAATGATATTGATCACAACACCGTCTTTGATTACCGCATAGTTCATAACCTCTTCCTCCTTTACGCCGCGTTCCGGATAATAACGATGCCGGATCCTCCACTGCCCCCGCCCGGCGAAGATCCACCGCCGCCACCACCACCGCCAGTATTGGGCGTGCCGTTCTCCTCTTTATCACCGCCACCGCCATCGCCACCGAGAGAACTGTAATACCCTTCACCAGCACCACCACCAGCGTACAACGCGCCAGTTGAAGAATGAAACTCTCTTGTCGTGGTTCCTTGCCCGTACCCGCCGCGATATCCATTATCACCAGTGCCGCCGTTGCTGCCATTGCTGCCACCTGTACCGCCGTGACCTGCAGCAGAGAACCCACCGCCACCGGATCCGCCGTTGCCGCCATAATACACACTGCCGCCCGTTCCATCACCCTTGCCTCCACCAATCGACTGGCCAAAGGCAGCTGATGTACCGCCGTTCCCCCCATAGCTTGTTGCCGAACCAGCACCGCCAGCACCGACCACGATAGGATATCCAGTATTCTTTACAGGCGCGATTCCACTTGTCAGCTTGGTGTATCCCCCACCGCCACCAGCGTAACGAGTGCCTCCACCGCCGCCGCCAACAAGAAACAAGTCAATATTCTTTGGGGACTTTAGAAACGTTAGCGTGCCGCTTGTGAGAAACTTAATGCGCCAATTCCCATCCCCATCGTCAATGATGGTTTTCGTTCCTGTATAGGCAATATCAGTAGTCGGGTCGAAAACCGCCATCGGGAAGTTTAACGCTGTTCTTCTGCTCATTCTCATGCCAAATACCCCGTTAACAGCCAGAGATTGGTGTCGATTTTCTTGACACACACACAAGCCCAGCGCTCGGCGATACTCCGCATCGATTCGGCTGAATAAAGCGTTACGCCAGATGCGGGAGAAACGGTTACTGTGCCGGTATTCCACCGAAGAATCTCAATCTCCGTATTGATGGGGAAATCCACCGTTTCATCAGCCGGGATCGTGATTGTGATCGTTCCTGTGCTGCTGCACAGCAGCAATTTCCCGGCATTGCTCAACGCCAGGGTAGCACTGGCAGCAAGCGTATCCCGCAGTGCGCTCGCCCTTTCCGGTTTCACCTTTCCGTTTTCAGCGCCGATATAGTCCGTACCCTCTGCCGCCGCAGACACGCCTCCGGATCCGTCACCCTTCAGCAGACCGGATGCGGCAATGGCCTGTTGCGCACCGATGTTTGTACGCGCCTGCGCCTGCTCGCCCGTTTCTAAAGTCTGTTCGGAGAATCGCAGCACGTCGGTTATGTCTTCTTCGAGCGCCAGATCGATCGCGTCGTCAATCATCTGTGTGATGGTTGACCGGCGCAGCGCTTCCGGAGCGATCAGCCCGCATACATCGTCGTTTTCGCGCTCATCGGTGATATCGCTTTCCAGCAGTTCTTCCGCAGCAGCCCGGATCAGCACCTGCGCCAGGGAGATCTCGTAGGTTTCTTCGTTGCGCGTCAGCACGGGCACCTCGGGAGTCGCCGCCGCTGTGCCGATCAGTTTAGCCAGGGCTATAGTTCTAGCCGTCAGGTCCAACCGTAGCACGATACGGTCAATACGGCTGAGTTCTGCTTCTGTGGTATGGGTGAACGCCTGCAGCACACCACCGTCATCCCGCAGCTGGTAATAGAATCCCTCGATCATAGCGGTACCGTAGCCCACCAATATGCGCATGGTCGAACCTTCCGCTGTTACGGCAAGGTTGGTGCCAATATTGGCCACACCGTTTGAAGCCAGCGCATGAAATGCCGTAGCCATATCAACCGATGAATAGCTCCGGATATCTTCTCCCGAGCTGTCGAAGAATCCATACCGTTCCTGTGCCATATCCTCACGTCCTTATCTCACGGCGCTTTGCCGGTTTGTCAACAACATGCCCAGGTTGACCGGGGCATTCCCGAAGGTCGCACTCAGCGTGCGGGATCTATTCTCATAGGTTTCTGTGATCTCAGTAATGCAAACGCCGGTGTTGTATCCGCGGCCGGATAGCAACACCTTATCGCCAACGTCATAATCACGACGGTACCGGCATGCCCCGCTATCGATCAGATTGGCGGTCAGGGTGATCTTGCTCTGGTTGTCTATCAGTTTGTTCTGCGCATACAGCGCGAGCAGTGCGGGATCTTCCAGACTGCCGGCTTCGGACCAAAGTTCCCGTCGTTCCAGCCCTTGCACCGCGCCACCTTCGGACAGGATAAAACGTTCTTCGTCTTCCCCCATACCACCGACATACGCCGTCGTCGCGCTGCCGGAGTGGATCGCTTTGTAGGTCACGTCCGCCGCGTTGCCGTTTTCCTCGCTGATCAGGCACAAGCTGTCTCCCTGCGTCCTATCCTGCCCGATCCAAGCCTGGAAAATGAACTGCTTGTTCGGTAGATCCGGGCGAATATCCCAGCCAATCTCCGTGGTTTCCCCCAGGGTCTGAAACAGGGTATCCAGCCTGTCAAACCGGGCCTGCCAGGGCAATACGATTCCCCGGTCCAGGTTGTCAGCCAGCACAAGCCCCGGTATCGCCCGCGCACTATCATCCGGAGATACCAGATTACCATCGGCGAAATGCAGGTATGCCGCCTCGGCGCTGCCGGTGAATCGATCCCAGCCAAAGTCCTGGTACGCTCTCGCACTCGCTTCCAGCGGTGGCACACAGATACGGCGTTTGGCCAGTCCTTTGAGCATGCAACCCTTCACCGTCAGCATCGTCCGGCTATGGGAAGAAACATCATCAATCAGGTACGCGCTGTCCGGTGTATCACCGAAGAATGCAATCACACCCGGCACGAGTGCCGACGCGTTTCTAGCTCCGGGGTCCACCGTGATGCTGATCCCGCCGATCCCGTAATAACTGCGGGTCATCTGAATGCTTTCGTATTGCGCCAGTTCGCCGAGGTTCTCAAAAGCGGCGTCCATCATCTGCAGGGATTTCACACTATACCCCCTCATAGGCGTTCCGCCAGGTCACTACGATCTCGCTCTGCGCGCTCGCACCTCCGGCTTCGTATACCAGTTCGTTGATACCGGGCTGCAGCGTAAACTCCGCCAGCGGGGTTTCCAGGCTAAGCCTGCCAAACGCACCCGACTCCAGGCCATCCGCATCGACGATCCTTGCATCTAGCCGCGCCGGGTCTGTGTTCAGGTAGAGCGTATTGCCTTCCGCGATCGCCGAAACCAGTGCAAGCCTTTTCCCAGTCGTACGATTGAAAATACGCGGAATCTCTCCTTTGCATTGCACCGTAATCTCTACCGGCGCGTTCACATGCCCGCGGTTGTTCGCTTCTTTGGCAAAATCACGCCGCCCGAAGTCGACCGGGAATGAAAAGGGAAAGGAGAAGCCCTGACCAGAATATGCAAAGGTAATCGCCGAAGTATTCATCGCATACCAGTAGGGGCTTTCACACCGGAATTCCAGTTTCATATTGGGCTGCGTGTCCATCATACGGTCTTTCGATTGTAAACCGCCTATCGGCACCGTATAGGTCATGTACTGGACAGAATCGTTTTCATAGACCAGGATGGCCCGGTCGTCACCACGCACCGCCCGGTCGGGAGATAGAATACGCAGCAGATCCATACGCCTGCTGTACATCGCTGCACGACTGCTTTCCAGCAGAGTGAAGGTCACCGTCACCACACGTTTTTCACGCCGGTATCCGGTGACCGTTTCCCCCTGTTGGTATACGCCATTCAATGCGCTGATCTGCAGGTCCGGTAACCCCAGCCCTTCGACCTTTGCCAACACATACGGAGCCCCGCAGAACACAGCTTGCTCGTTATTCAGGTTGATATAAGTCAGCTTCTGCATTTGTTATCCTCCCAGTATACGTTCGGCGAGGTCTTCATTGGCCTGGCGGATACGCCGCGCCGTTTCGGCCGGTGTTTCCACCGGCGTATTGAAGGTGTTCTGCTGGGTAATGGTGATCCCGCTGACGGGGTTGCCGTTGGCATCGTAAGCCTGCGCCTTACCGGCCGCTGCGGCCACGTTCGCCGCTTGGATACGGTCTACAGCGCCGGTCACCTGTGCTTCAAAGCCGATGAACCAATCCCCGAACGTACCAACAGCGGCAGTGAATCCGGCCATCAAGCGCTCGCCCAGCGACCGCCCGGCCGCATCATAGTCCGGCGCGTATTCCGCTAGAAGGTCGATAATCTGCTGTTGTGTGCTGTTGACCAGTTCCAGCTCGGCTTCGGCCTGCAGGTTCGCCTGTTTCATTCGGTTGTCGTAGTAAGCTTCGATCTGCTCCTGCTGCTTGTCCAGCGCGGAGAGTTCGGTATCCGCACGCTCGTTGATGGCATCAATTTGTGCTTCCAGCGCTGCCCGCTGGTCCTCGCGTTCCACATCACGCAGCCAGTCCGCATACTCCGATTTGGCTTTATCGACCTGCTTTTGGAGCTGCAGCTGGTTATATCCGTCCTGCTCATAGGCTAGGCTCTGCTCCAGCTGTGCAATCCTGCGAAGATGCTCGTCCTGCGTCTGTTGCCGGTCCTCTGCCTGCTCCAGCGCGTCCAGGGCATCGATCTGGTCCTGGATGGCCGATACATTGTGGTCACGCCATTCTTCCCAGGCCTCTCGGCTTTGTTCCAGCGTGTCCAGTTCCGCATCACGCATAGCGCTGTACCGCTCAGAGAGCGCCGTCATCATGGCGTCGGTCAGATCGGTCAGGTTCTCCGCGTCGCGCTCGGCGATGGCTTTCTTAACGCTGTAGATACGCTCCTCAAGGTCGATACGCTCCTCAGCATTCAGCCGCACCTTTCGAGCGATGCTTTCGAGGTTGGCAAGTTCCTGTTCGAAGGTCAGCTGATCCAGTTTCTTATAATGCTCCAGGCTATCAATAGCCTTTTCGTACGCACTGGAACGGCTTCCCCCGCCCCCGCCGCCGCCGGATTTCTTCCCGGTGCCGGTCAGCTCGATGCCCGCTGAAGAATAATCAGCAAGCAAGCCATTGAGTTGATTGCGTAAAAGTGCAATTGCTCCAAGCACAGCAGAAACATCCGCATCACTGGTTAAATAGATTCCCGAGCCTATCATAGCCTCGAGAGCCTCGATCGCGTATTGGAGTTCAAAGATCCGCTGGGTCGCTGAAGTGATATCATCGTCTGCCGAATCGGCAAGCCGGCCCATATGGTCGTTGACACTCTCCACCGTCGCGTCGATATCCTCTGCCGATCCAACAGCAGCCTTGCCCGCATCCTCGAGGTAATACGCCATATCATCCAAGATATCATTGACGCCTTTTCCCTCTGCCCTGGCTTTTCTATAGGCTCCGTAAAGCTCGCTCCACCGCTTCGTATAGGTCTTGATTCCCTTGGCACCCTCGAGTGTTTGGCCAAGAGAATCCAGCTCAGCGTTCATACCCTCGATTTTCTTTTGAAATTCCTCAACGGAACCCGTTCCAGCAGAAAACTCATCGATGAATCGCTGGATCCGCTCTTTGGATTTATCCACCGAGGCCCCAAGCACATTCAGAGGATCCGCCGCTGAAGACAGCTGCGCCATCGCTGCTGAAAACTGCTCCGCTGTAATGACGCCCTGTTCAACCAGGGTATCCAGATAGAAATTGATCCCGCTGTCGACGCCAACCAGGTCGTACCAGGCATTCTGGGCATCCAGGATTTCAGCGTCAGTCGGAACAAACCCGGTCATGATCTTTTCTTTGAATGCCCCCAGCGTATCAAACGCATCAGAATACGCAGGGTCCGAGGCCCATGCGCCGATTTTATCGGTAAGCGAGACAAAGAAACCGTTCAGCGCGTCGGCATCGCTAAACGCGGTCGGATCTATCTGCGGGATGATCGCACTGGTCAGGATCTGCGAGATCTCCGTATTGAACTTGCTGCCCTGCAGCTCGGTTTCCTTTTTGATTGCCTTCAGCTCATTAGCGACAGCCTCGTTATAGTCCGATAGAGCTGCCAGCGCCTGTTCTTTGGCTTTCTCCGCCATCGCTTTATGATATTCGACATCCCCAGGCAGGCCAGAGCCCGTTGTCTCGTAACGGTCTGCCGTTGCCAGATGATCATGGTACAGTTTCAGGTAATTACCCACGCCATCAGTAGCGGCTTTCCAGCTGTCAGCCGCCTGCTGCTCCAGAGCTTCCAGCACAGCCTGGCCGGTCGCCGCGTTGACAACCCCGTTCAGCGATTCCGCGTAATTGTCGGTCGACTGCACCAGCTTGTCCAGCGTTTCTTTGGTAATGCCGTACTGCTCCGCAAGGGTTGCTTCAATGCTCACCAGGTTATATGCATCGGTATAGGACAGCGACTGCTTCCGGGCGAGCTGCACATAGGTATCCAGCAGCGTTCGCATCGATTCCGCACGTTCCTGCTCCGCCGTCGCGGCTTCCCGGTTTGCCTGTACGCGGGCTTCCTCGGCTTTGCGCGCGTTCTCCGCACCGTTGGCGATCGCCGTATAGATCCCGGCAATCAGACCAATCCCCAGGGCAATCCATCCCAGAGTACCCATAGTCAGCTTTGCGGCCGCCATCGCGGTTTGCAGCGCTTTCCACAGCGCAATGATCTTCTGGATCACCGGCACCGCCGCCGTCATGCCTACCATTGCCAAGGTCGCCGTAGTCGCTCCGGAAGCCACGCCGGGGAAGGTTTCCACCATCGCAGTCAGGGTCCCCAGAACCCCTGTTTTCAGATCCGTTTTAGCGGCCTGCAACGGGGTCATGGCTTCGCCGTACGCTTTGGACAGCAGATAAGCCTGGTTCTCGGCCGCCGCCATCTTTCCGGAGAGAGAGTCCTGAAGCTTGATGATATCACCGGTCATCGCCGCCGTTTCCTGCTGGATGCCTAGATATTCCGCTTCCACCTTCTGCGCCTGCGTCATGGCTGATACAGTCATACCACGCGCTTTTGCGTAGTCTTCCCACATTTTGGCGACGTTCTTGGTCACACCGGCGTTGTCAACCAGGATGGAGTTTTCGTTCTTCAAACCTTCCGTGGCGGACGTCACAGCTTGAGAGAGCGAAAGCGACGCCTGCCGCCCGAAGGCTGCCGCGTCTTTCAGGCGAAGGATGGTATTGGTCGCCTGGTCCAGTGAGTATCCGCGCAGCAGCAGGTTCTTGAACGCCGTCGCCGCTGCCTGTGCATTGAAGAATTGATCGACGACCTTCCCGGTCGCCGCGTCCAGTGCCGACTGCGAAATGCCGGCAGATTCCGCAACGCTGCCAAGGCCACGCAGGGCATCCTTGTAGGCGTTCGCGTCCGCAATCCCCTGTTTGATCGCACTGCTGATCTCCCGGAATGCAAGCACCGCGGCGGCAGCCAGCAGCACCCACGCCATCTCAGCTTCTTTGGCCCCGGCGGCCATCTTCTTCCCGGCATCCGTACCGGCCTGCCCGGCGGCAGACATCGGTTTGCGGGTCTGCTCCGCCGCCTGCCCGATGGCCTGAAAACGGCCTTTTGCTTCTTCGGCGACGGCTTCCAGGCCTTCCGCCGTTGCGCGTATTCTAATCAGCAGACTTCCTGCTTCGTTATCAGGCAATGACGTCACCCTCCGCTCCGAAGAATTTCATTGGATCGTCCACGTACTCGGTTTCCGGCTCTGCGTCTTCTTTACCGCCGTGGATCGCGTTCCAGGATTTGATGATTTCCGGGATCTCGTCGATATAGTAATCTTCCAGCAACTCCCGCTTGGAGATCCCAATCGAGAGCCCGGAGGCGATTAGTCTTTGGAGGTATTGGCCGCTTGCATCTTTGCCTTTGCCATCAGACCGCGAGCGGCGGTGATAAAATTTTCGATATTATTGACCTCGAGCCAGGCGTCGACAATCTCCGCCAGACCATCCAGCCCGATGTTCGGGTCCTCGAGGATCCGGTCCTCGGGAATCCCCGTCAGCGCTGCAATCAGCTCCGCCGCGTACTTGGGCAGCGCGGTAAAGGCGCGGATCAGGATCTGGCTGAGCATAGCCGTGTCAATGGTCTTCAGCTGCCTGATCACTGCGTCGATGCTCTTGCCGGGGAATACGGCCTCCAGCGCTTCCTGGGGAAAGTTCTGCAATCGCTGCAAAGCGGCGATATACGCGCCTAGCGGCATACGCTTGATCTCATAGCCGCGCACCTTACGGCTGTCCGGCAGAGAGAGGTTACCTTTGATCTTCCTGAAATACTGCATGCAGTGTTCCTCGCTTTCCAAACAAACGCCCGCAGGGGCTGTTATGCCGCCTGCGGGCTGTTGTGTATACGGTCTGGGTTACGCCGCGGGTTTGGTTTCGGCGGCCATCAGGAACGCCGTACAGGCCGCCTGGTTGCTCAGATCTTCCTTCAGCTGCATCACAGCCCAGGGCTTCAGGGTCGCCAGCTGCGGTTTCTTGAACACACCGGAGAGGATGACCTCACATACGGACGCGCTGTCCTTCTTGGTAGCGAAGTTGTCGAACTTGATGCCGGTCAGTTCAAATACGCGGTAATTGAAGTAGAACGGTAGACCGGACACGGTATCCGTCACGCACCGGAGCGCGAACACTTTGCCGGTGATGTTGAAGTTCGCTTCCAGCGTTTCCGTTTCCGCGTCATACGTGCCCAGGCCAAGGGTTTCCAGCATGGCAAACGGAACCTCAGCCATGCGGAGCTCCACATCCTCGCCGGATACATTGCGCAGCTGCGCATACAGATCGTCGTCATAGAAAATGTCGGTCTTGGATTCTTTCACGGTGCGGGACATCTGCCCCGCGTACTGGATCGCGGTTCCAGCGCCGGTCACATAGGACGCGATGGTGTCCGTGGTCACAGGCGCAAGCGCGACGCCTTTGAAACCGATAATCGCTCGTTTTGCTGCCATTGTCAGGGTCCTCCTTATTCAGTCGGTATCGTTTTGGTCCAGATGGTGATCGTTTGCCGTGCACCCTCTGTGTTCTGGTCAAACTTGAATGTGATTTCATAGCCCAGGGCTTCCATCCGCGGGTAGACCGCTTCAAACATCGCGTGGATCTGCGCAGGTGTACTGGCGAAAATCCGCACGTAGTAGCCGATCTCCGTCAGATACCGCTTATCTTCCCGGCGGTCGGTACCCTGCTCACTGGCGAGGTCGACCACGATCGCAGGCAGGACAGTTTCCGCGTCCGGCCATGAATCGGAGATAGAGCTAAGCCCGGGGATATCCTCCAGCGCGGTCTTGATGATTTCCTTGTGATCGGTCATTTCTCCACCGCCTTCCGGATCTCATTGGCTATGGTCGCTTTGGTCTTTTGTTCGTTTTGCTTCATGGCGGGATACATGAAGGGCTGCGCCACCTGCCCGGTCCAGTCCGTCCGGTAGGTCGCCGGTGGCATTCCTTCGGGCAGAGTACTGCCTGCACCGCGTACACCTGTGCCATACTCTACATACACAGCATGCTCAGCTCCAGCTTCAACGGTTGCTTCCACCGCATCCCCATTGATGACCGGTTTGGAAGCGCGGATGCTCTTGATCAGCGTATGCGAGACAGGAGGCGGTGATAATTTGCGTGCATCCTTCTCGACAGCTTTCGCCGCTTTCCATACACCCTTCATAGCAGCAGGCAGCACATCATCCAAGCGCTCGCCCATTGCTTCAGCCATTGCGTCCAAGCCTTCGACCTCAATGTCAAACTCCATATGTGCCACGCGCCCCTTCGGGTATCCGTTCGATGTGCGCTTCTGTATGCCGTGCCCGGGTTTTCGAAGACACCACCCGGTAATCAGGCGGAGCGTCGGCCGGCACATCCACACAGACCCCCGCGCCTTCCGGCAGCAGAGTCGTGGGCTCGTTGGTCAGGAGCAGCTGCATTTTCAGCAGTTTCTCACCGTATAGCGTCGCGTTGAACTGCCCTTCCAGCGGCTGCAGCGTCACAGACAAAGTTTCATAGGAAGAAGCATACTTCACAGCGTCCTTGCGCACGGAGTTCATCACCTGGTATACCGCGACATCGCGCATACGGGATCTCTGCAGGCTCATGGGCTTCCCACCTTCCCTACGCGGTACATATTCAGTTGCTGGCGCAGGCGGGGCGGGAACATGTCGATGGTATGGCTGACAGCGCCTTCGCTGTGGGATTTCTCGCCCTCGAGGCCTAGCTGATTGTAATCGGCCGCCGCCAGCCATACGACGGCAGCTTCCAGCAGGACGGGTACATCCGCCCTGCCGGTGTAGCTGCGCACGAAGGCCGAAGCGTCCGCAATCAGGTCATTGAGCAATGCATCCTTATCGGTGCCCGTGATCCCGAGGCGGCGTTTCAGCTTTTCAAGCATGCAGATCAGCTCTTTTCGGTATCGTCGTCCTGCTTACCATCCGCCGCATCCTTCGCTTCCGCTTCAGCCTTTTTACGGGCCGCCGCTTCAGCTTTGGTTTCCTTCTTTTCTGGCTTGAAGGTCAAGCCAACTGTTCTGCTCATCGCTTATCCTCCTGCGGCTTAGGCCGCGGCCTTGTGGTGCAGGTAGATGCCGTCCACCTTGTTCTCGTACACATCGGCGATGGCCACGTGGCGATAGCCGAACTTGTACCCGTCGTGGGTCTGGTTGGCGTCGGGCAGGATGATCTTGGGAGCGACGTGCTTGGAGAACTGGATCAGCGCCGCACGGTGCAGCACGATGAAGTTGATGTCAGCTGCGCCGGTGCCCCGCACGTACCCGCCGACTTCCTCGCCGGACGTGGTACCGTCGTACTGGTCGATCGCGGTATAGAAGCGCGTCTGCGGCACCAGGATCTTACCCATGAAGCGTTCCATCACCTGACGGCTCTTGGTGGTATCCAGGTCGGCGATCATGCCGTCCAGCGTGGGCGTGATGAACAGGTAGCGGTCCTCGTAGGGGACTTCCTTCTCATCCATCTCGTTAATGGCGGCACGCAGCGCGGTAATCACGGCAGCGCCGTCCGCCAGCGTAGCGCCCGCGGCAACTTTGCCGATGCCGGAGGTACCCGCGTACTTGGCGAAGCGGAAGGCGTCCAGCTCCGGTACAACCTGGGTGCGGATCATCTCACCGGCCAGGCGGCCGAAGGCGATACCTGCGGTCTCAAGATTGTCCATCGTATCCACGGAGAACATGCGGCCGCGGTCGAAGTTGCACTTCACGGTCTCGTTGTTCAGAGTGACGGAACCGTTGACATAGCCGTTGGTCTTGTCGTAATCCGCCAGGCCCTGCACACTCATCTTGGGAATGATGAGCTCGTTGGCGTTCGCGCCCTGCTTCACCAGATCGGGATTGCCGTCGAGGACGGCCGTGGCGCTGACCTGCTTGTAGACCAGATCCAGGGTATCGGTGATTTGCTTTTTAAACAGCGTAATATCGTTAGGCATTTCGTTTTCATCCTTTCAGGGCGTATCGCCCTATCTGTTATTTTGCGGGGTCCTTCAGGCCCACAGCGGCCCTGAAGTCATGTTGGAAGGAACCGCCTTCCCCACCGCCGCCAGCAGGCGGGGGCGTGCCTTTCAGCTTCTCGTTCACGGCCGCGTCCACCGAAGCCCGGAACGTTTTCTCCAGCTCGCCGAGGTGCAGCAACGCCGCGTCCTTACCACCGCCCAGGTTCACCGCATCGATCAACGTCGAAGGCAGCGAGCGCTTCCCGATCTCCGCCGCCATATCCGCACGCAGCTCACGCATGGCAAGGTCCGCCTCGCGTTTGTTCAGCGCGGCGTTCTGCTCTTCGGTTTTCTTCTGCGCCAGCTGTTCCGCCGTGAGCTTGGCATCCTCATCCCACTTGGTTTTCGCGGTGGTAATGGCTTTGCTCACGTGCTGGTCAAGCTCGGACGCGAAATCCTTGTCCTTGAGTAGCTCTTTCAGGCTCGGGGTCTTGGTCTGGGTCTTGTCATCAGCCCCGCCATCGGAGCCTTCGCCACCTTCATTGCCACCGGCACCGCCTGCACCCTCGCCGCCCTCGGCAAAGAACTGAATGTTATAGGGAATGCGATTCTGTTTTTCCATGATGGTTTCTCCTTTTCATCCGGCAAGTACTCAGCCATGCCGTGTTGTTGGTGCCCAGGCGGTACTCAGCCCGTCCGTGCGGGTATGTAAAAAGCGCCTGCCCCGAAGGGCGACGCTTGATACCGGGATATGATGGTTATTGATCTAGTTTCTGTACTTTATAAAAAAGATGAATAACCGTAACGGAATTGGAAACTCCTCGTTAAAAATATCCGTTATAATTCTTTTAGAAATATGAAGGTTATACTCGTTGCTATGGTTTCTTAATACGAACCAAGGCCATGATGACAGAGTAAAAATCCCTTCAAAATCCATATAGTAGTATAAGATCAGGAGGGTGGTCGCCATTCACAGTCATAAGGTTTTTTATGTGCATATGGTGTCCTGGGATTTCCTCATAGAACTTGGATCTTCTATGCGACAGTTTTTAAGGTCTGAAAGTATATCATTTGAGCAGAAAGGGAATAACTTTTATATTTTGGATTCCAACGGGCAGCGTACCGGGGAAATATTTTCACTCGTGAGTGAAACACCAGTGGATAATGTACAGAAGCTTGGGAAACAAATAATCAACTCATCCATTTCCAAGCTTGTTTAGTTTTTCTTAACATACGTCGCTACTCCCGACTGCTGCCAGTCCTTCCACTCTGCGTATGTCATATCGGCCGGCAACAATACGCTCTTACCGTTGCCATCTCTGCCCCGGCGGTACCCGGTCACTGGCTGATCGTCCGCCATTCCGGTAGTGCAACGGCAGCGCGGATGAATCGGCGGGTAGTTCACACCGACCTCGGCTTCCGCTACCTGGTGCTTGCTGCCGTCCAGCGGTGCGCAGTACTTGCAGGTGCGGCTGTCCAAAGTGGTGATGAACTCATATTCCTCAATCCCGGCATCAATGTACGCCTGCCTGTCCGCTTTCCCCGCAATATAGCTGGTCTCGGTCTGCACAAGCCGCTCGGCATCACGGAATGATACGCCGAAGCGGTCCCGGATCTCCCGCGCCACCTTGGCGTTCGCTTTCCCGCTCAGGAAGCCGGAAGATATGGTTTCCTGCAGGCTGTCCGCCAACTTCTGCTGCGCGCTCCAGATACGCGAGGAATAGTTCGCGCCTGCCCAGGGTGTGTCGATCGCCACTTTCATTCCCTGGACATCCGGAACCGCAAACGCGCCGCCGGTTTGCATCTGCAGGTCGTACATACGGTGGTTGTAGCCTTCGGTAGCCGTAAACCGCAGCTGCCCGGTCAGCTCGTTCTCGATCACCTGGGACACATGCGACGTCTGCACGGCGATATTCTCTCGCAGGGCCTCCAAACGGCTGATGCGGTAAGAATAGGCCCCGCTATTGACGCGGATCTCCAGCGCGGTTTTCGCCGCGCCTTCCGGCATCCGGGCAATGCGGATTCGCAGCATATCAAACTCCGCACGACCGAGAGGTTCCGCAAGCGCGGCCTGTGCCTCGGCATCCGTCAAGTTGAAGCGCTTGGCAAAGGTATTGAATATCCGCGCCGCGTCATCGGCCAGTTGCTCCTGCGCCGCATGCATTGCCCGTCCGATCACCCGCAAGCGTTCCTCAGCTGCCGCCTGATACAGATCCATGTTCTGCTCGGCCCTTCGAGCCCAATAGCTTGACAGGGGCATCAGGTCTTCTCCTTATCGCCCGGCTTCTCTTTCAGCGGCCGGGTAGCGAACATCATGGCGCTCTCCTTGGCAATTGCCGCCTTTTCAGCCGCCATTGCTTTCGCGGCTTCCTCGGCGTCCTCTACAAAGGGCACCTGGGCGAGCAGCAGCTCCTGCGGCACCATGCCGTCATAGGCAGACAGCGTCTGCGCGATCTCCAGCTCGTTCACCGGCAGGCTGCGATTGAACGTGATCTGCACCTGCGTCACATCCAAAGCCGCTGCGCCCTTCACGCTGAGGAACCTGGCAAACAGCTTTAGGCGGCTCTGCAGTCCTTCCCGGAACCAGCGTTCTTTGATCTTGGTGATCTGTTCCAGCCCCAGCAGCTTGAAGCGCATAGCCACGCCGCTGGTATTCCCCGCGAAGTTCTCGTCTGTCAGATCGGGCACAAAGGAAAACTTGTGGATATCCCCGGCCAGGCTCTTACGCAGGACCTCATTGCCGCTTTCGGCGTCCGGTTTCGTCATGAAATTCGCGTCCGCGCCGTCCCCGGGCAGGAACAACGTCCGGGTCTGCCGCAAGCGCTGCGAAGGCGTCAGCTCGACGGTTTCCGTATCGGTCGTATCCGCATCCTCTGCGGGTTCTTCTTCCTCGGTATCATCCGCACCCAGCGACCCGATGCCCTTCAGCACCATGATCGCATCGGTAAACTGCTGCTTGTCGTTCACACGATCAGACTGCAGTACATCGTAGGCATTGATCAGCTCTGCCACCGGCGCGAAATCGCTGTCCTCGCGGCCGTTGTTCCAGTACTCCACGATCGGTACACCGCCGAAGAAATGCTCTATACGATCGGTTTCGTGCGGCGCTTCACTGGACTGCCGCTCGAAATACACAATCTGTGTGTCTGTGTACACAGCGATCTTCTCGCCGTTTTCCTTCAGCGTACGATCTAGTTTCTTGGCAATCGTGACGCCGAACAGCGGCCGGTGCTCCACGGTATCGTCATAGACCACAAACGCCCACATCGGATTGAGCTGCGATACCTTCGGCTTCGCATCGGTATCCGCATAGCAGATCTCCACAGCCTTACCATATACCGAAGCATCCACCGCCAGCTCCGCATCCACACAGTCAGCCTTTGCCGCCGCCAGCGCTTCACTGATAGGCTTGAACACTTCCTCGATCGGCTTCGCCGGCATATACTGCACAGGTTTCCCGACCAGGTATCCGGCGGCAATCGTTACGATATACCCCGGGTAATCATGTACTAGCTTGTTGTTAGGCAGGCCGGACAGGCGTACACGCGAAGTGATATCGTGATTACGGAAATAGAGCTCCTTCAGGGTTTGGAGCTGTTCCCGGATCTTCTCGTGCACTTTGAGGATCTCCAGCAGCAGCGTTGCGTCTGGCAAGCCGCTTTTATCCAGAAATCCACGATCGATCGTAATCATAAAGTACTCCTTTATCTGCCTCACCTATACCGAAACAATCGGTTTTTGTGTTCTATTTGACCGAAACGTGAATTCGAAGTACAATTAGGAGAGGCGCTAGCCACTTTTAGGAGGTGAACAAAGTGTCTGAAACCAAAAAGAATCCCAAGTCAAAAAAGACAATTTTGACATACTTCATTGTGTTGATTGTCATTGCAGTCGCAGTATGGGCCATCTTCACATATGTCATTCCGAAGCAAGATGAAGAGGTCACTCCTACCGAACCTATGGCAACGGATACCATGACACCCGATGTAACTGAAACACCGCCCGCTAACTCCGGGTTACTGCTTGTCTGGGAGAACATGGATTACGTTGCGTAATCTGTAGTTCTCGAACGATCATACATAAGGGTGCAATCTTGAATGAGATTGTACCCTTTTTCATATACAGAATCATCAGCAATAGATTCCGTATCATGCCATTCTTCTTTACTTCGGCACAATCGCCTTGCGCTGCGAACTCACGCTTTCCATTGCGTAGCGCATGGCGTCGATCGTGTGGTTGTTTTTATCCGGGTACCGGGGCAGGATGTTCCCCGCTTTGTCCCGGTCGTACTCGTAGGCCGAGAACTCATTCGCGGCGATCGGGCACTTGCCCGGATCGATTACGATCTTGATCCGCGTCTGCAGCCACTTCATGCCGTGCTCTACGCTGTCGGGGCCCTTTTTGGCCGGAATCACCCGCATGCCCAGGGATCGAAGCGCGGCGATGGACCGTGGCTCCGCACTGTCGCAGGTAATCACTTCGCGGCCGGTACGATTGCGCAGCTCTTTGGCCAGCGCATCCGGCTGTTGCCCGTTCTTGACAAACTCGTTGACAATGAACAGCGTCCGCCGCTTTGCGCTGTAGGCGCACCGCACGAACGCATCAGGATCCGAAGCGAACCCGAAGTCCAGCCCGGCGTATACATGCAGCCCCTGCCATTCCTCCGGGCTGATTTTGCGCAGGTCGAGGTTCTCAAACACCTGTCCGCCGTTCCCGGTGACCTCGCCCAGGTACATATGCCGGTACTCGCGCTCGCTGGACTGTTTCAGCGTTTCCGCTTCCAGCAGGAAGGTCTCGCCCAGCCAGTCTTTGGGAACACTGCGGTAATCACTTTTATGGTACAGGCGGCCTTTGCGCGGGTTCAGCGCTTCCTTGTTCACCCAGTTCAGTGCACTCATCGGCGGGTTATAGCTGTACAGGGTCAGCGCATGCTTGTTTGAGCCGCGCAGGATGGACGCTTTGATCGTGCGCACATCCTGCATGCCGTTAAACTCGGTCAGCTCTTCAAACCAAAGGTACTTGAAATACCCTTTGTGAAGCTTCACACCCTTGGACTTCTCCGGCTTATCCGCGCCACGGAACATAATTCGCTGCCCGGTAGGGATATAGATAATTTCCAGCGGCGACAGCTTCAGCTGAAACCACCCGCTGACGCCCAGCATATCGATCGCCCAGGCCATCTGCGTATACACCGACTCGCGGAGCGTCTCGCCCACCTTGCGGTAGATGATCGCGTTGGCTTTCGGGTCGGCCATCATGCCGCAGATGATCAGCAGTGAGATAAAGCTCGATTTACAGCTGCCACGGCCGCCGGAGAGCCACAGTTCATCACAAACGCCGCCGCGAGCCTTTCGCCAGGGCTCAAAAAACGGCGGCGCTATCAGCCCGGAAATCCGTGTTTCAGGCATTGTTTCAGCCAGCATCCAATGTCTCCTCTTTTCCGATATCGTCCACAATCGTCACGGGGATCATCCCTTTGAAATTGAAGTTGTCCGTAAACATCCCCAGGTGCTTCCCGAGTAGTTCCAGGGCTCGCAGCTTGTCCAGAAGTTTCACTTCACGCTCAGAGAACGTATCGCCATCCTTGATCTTCACCCCAGCCAGTACAGCACGGTCATCCTCGCTTAAATCATTGATTATCGCACCATTGGAGAAATTGATCACCTGCGTAGGATCTACAAAAGCGATTCGAGCCAGTTCCTTCACAACGCGGTCTTGCGTCACAGCCGTACGGTCAGATCGTTTTGACATCGCCTCGTGTATGGCGTTTTGAATTTCAACTTTTTGAACATTCGCTCCACCGATACGCCCGGCTGTTTTTTCGCTGTAACCTGCTCTGATTGCAGCTTGCGTGGCGTTGAGATCGACAAGATACTCCTCAACAAACCGCTGCTGCTTTGGTGTCAGTTTTGCCAATCTCATCACCACCTTTTATTGTGAACGAATACGATGAAAGACATTTGTGAATCTAGGTATACAAGAAACACCGTCCATGCTAGGCGGTGCTTCTTTGGAAAGGAGGTTGCTCGCTCGGTAACATTGATACCTTTTGCTGTTTACAGCATATCATAGATTTTACTCCGATTTACTCCGGTCTTTTGGCACCCGGATTGCAAGTAGAGCTTCACCGTGGAGTTCATAAAGGCGAGACGTTTCATAATTCATCTCCCTGGCTATATCCTCCCACCGATAGCATCGAACATACCGCATCAACAGGATAGACTGGTACACCTTGTTTGGCACATCGTTAATGGCTCGCAAGATTGCGCATTCCAGTTCATCCTGCCTGGCAAGGTTTTCTTCCAGATCGCTCAGCAGCTCCATCTTATCTAAAACCGCATCCTCCATCTTGCAGCGACGGCTTGTACCGGAGATATTCTTTGCCATCCGCCGGCCGGTCCCATACCCAGCTTTCATTGTCAGCTCATCGATCTCCTCCGTGAGAATCCTCTGCTGCCGTTTCACTTCCCGCAGTTGGGAAAGATATTCCTTAGCCGTCATGCGATCACTCCTTGTGGTATAATTCAAGAAAAGGTGAAATGAGGTCGATGCTATGTTCGAAACTGACAGACAACAGCTTGATCAATTGTCTGAAGAACTGGCGATTGCTTACATGAGAAACATGGGATACAAAGATACGCCTGCCGTTTTTGCCGAGAAATTCCTAGAAGCGAAGAAAGAGATTTTGGAGTATTTGAGCAAGGCTCGCTAATAGCCTGCCTTTTGCTCATTACGCCGAATACTGTTCCATCGCATCCCTGAGCATCTGCCTGAGTATCGTTTCATCCTCGCATTCCACGATGCAAACAAGCACCTTAGCCCCTTTGGCATAAATCGTAAAGCTCGGCGCTCCGATCACATGCTTCGGGCTGTCGCCTTTCAGGATACCGATGGACACCAGCGCGTCGAGGATGTACTTCTTCGCACTCTCAACATTGTCCACATCCCGACGGCGGTCGCCTTCGACAAAGGTCATAGATACGATGCAAGGCAGCGTGATCGGATGAACGCGCTGCGCTTTTATTGCGAGTATAATATCGCTCTCCACCCGCTTTTTGAACGAAGCGCCTTTATGCGGGTTGGTTCTGTTTGCGTTGATGTAATCATTCAAGCTTGGTAGCTTGAACGGGATCTCAAAACGAGTAAAAACTGGTTCGCTGATCATACTGTTCTGGCTCATATGTCATACCCCGCCGGCCGCAGAGGGCTTTCTTCGTCCAGGATGTACAGGTGTACTGCCTCGGAAAATAAATGGTTTTCCAGGTACTGCGGTACTGTACAGTCCTGCAGCACCGTCTGGATCTGCTCAGGTGTCATACCAGCCTCCATGTACTCGCAAAGAATCCGATTCACATCGATCCCCTCGAACCTAGACGCAGTATCCCAAGCAGCTTCCCACCCGTCGATCAGGTTCTGGGCGACAGCTCCTCGCGCTCGCGCGCTCGTGCGCCAGGCAGAGTTGTAGCAGACTGTTTTTTTTGAATCGTTTTCGTCTTTGTTATTGTCATCGTCTTTGTCTTCTTCTTGGGGGCAATTGCTTGCATTTGCTTTCATTTGGTTTTTTTGCTTTTTGGATAAAGCATTTGCTTTCGGACGTCCCCCAAGCTTCCCGGCTTCGCTTCGTACCTGAGATATCTCGTCATATCTCTCATTGTCCCGATCTATCTGAGACTTCAGCTGCGGCCACACAAACCGCTCATTTCCCCGGAGATCCGGCTCTGTCCCCTGTCCTGCGTATTCCAGCATCGCAGTGAACAGTCGCCCGCGCTCCGCGTCAGAGAGTGGTGTCAAACTGTGAATGAAGTCGAAATAGACCTGCACATATCGCATCGCCATAGTCGTGCTCCTTATAAAAAACTAAGCTGCCCCTGATGTTTCAAAACGCGCTCGGCATCGCCGGCAGCCGCATACTCCTTTTGTCCCCGGGAACGTCTCTCCCGGGCATACGCTGTTAACTCTTCCGTAACCATTGATCTCCAATACCCGGCACCATTGGAGGATGAGATGATAGCGTAAGGGTCGCTGGTGCGCTCCATGCGCAGTCTGGCGACAATCTCCCGCATTGTGCGGTCACTCACGCCCCACTTCCGGGCAAGGGCGGCGCGACTGATAGCGCTATCTTTGCCGACCGGGATATCAAATCTTGATGGTTCCATAAGGAATCTCCTTTCGATTGTTGGAAGTTACCGGCAAGTTAAAACGGCAGATCATCATCATCCGCCATACCCTCGTCGTACCTGTTGGCCGTCTCGTCCGCGTCAGACGATTCATATGACTCCTGTTTGGGTGACAGGAACTCTACATCCTCAGCATATACATCCAGGGAAAAGCGGGTACTGCCGTCCTTGGCCTCGTAGCTGGACGCGCTCACAGAGCCCACCACAGCCACCTTACGACCTTTGGCAAGGTACCGCTGGCATACATCGCCCAGTTTGTTCCAGGCCGATACGCGGAAGAAATCCGCGTCAGGCTGACCGTCAGCGCTTCTCCTGCGGTTCACAGCCACCGTGAAGCTGCAGACTGAACTCCCGGATGATACCGTGCGGGTTTCGGGATCACGGGTCAGATTCCCGATGATGGTCAGTTTGTTCATCAGCTATTCTCCTTGTATTCGCTTAGCGACGATACGGCATACATCCCCTGATTACGGTGTGACTTTGCCTTATACATAAGCCTTCCCACAACGACTTGTTGTCCATTGAATACAAACACATTGCTTTCGATCCTCAACGGAACTCGGTACCCACGGTACCTTGCATAATCGCCTCGCTTCAGACAGGCTGGTTTCTTCAGCACGTTCAGCTCTCCTTTCCACGGAAAGCAGGGGCCATATAGACCCCTGCCATATGCTTACATCTGCGTTTGTGTTACCTCGCCGGTCTCTTCGTCAACGATCTCACCGGCCGCATACTCGATCTCGATCTCCTCGCTGGGCACAGAATACATATCCTCGGAAATCTCCGATTTGATGGTTTCATCTGCGGCCATCCCGCGCACAAAGTCGCTTTTGAGCGGCGCATATTTCAGCACCCGCTTGAGCACGGTTTTCTTGGCCATCTCCTCGAAGTTGTCCTTCCAAGGCCCAAAGCCTTTCCGGAATGCCTGCGAGTACTTCTGCGCATGCGAGCGGATATCGTCAATGCTCATCACCTCAAAGCCGTACCCACCATCTTTAGTGCGGAAAATCGCGTACACATGTGTCGGTTCGCCCCGATTAGCCTTAGCCGGAATGTGCTTGAGCTCCGGTTCCAGCCCGAAGGAGAAGGTAAAATCATCGTTGTCGTACACCACCTGCGCCTGGATAACCGATACCTCGCCAGAACGATATGCGAGGTCGATCAGTCCTTTATAGCCAAGCTGGAACTGGCATTCGAGCACCCCTTTATTGTTATTCATATAGGGAATCAGGTACGCTTGACCCAGCGGTGTGTTCGGTTCCATGCCAAGCTGTGCGGCCGTCATCATCGCGCCGAGGAAACTGGCCGGGGTGGTTTCCGCCAGCTTGGGATTGGTTGATACCGCTGAAAGCACAATACGGGTAAACCGCTCCGGAGTAATCACCGAGGGTAATGCTTTCTTGATCTCAGTCTCCATCTGCTTGATAACATCCTGCAGCGTTTTCTTGCCGCCTGATTTGGATAAATTACGGTTCTCGGCTGCTTTTTGGATCGCGTTTTGTGTCATGGTATTATGCCTCCCTGATTTCAAATCGTCTGAATGTGCTTGTGTTAAAAAATGGGTCCAGCGATACTCCCGGATTCGCCGCCGCAAACGCCTTTTGATCGAAGTTCCTGCGGCTCTGGCCTTTCCAGTTCACGGTATATGGACCGCACAGCCCGGTCTCATGATGCCCGAGATCGGTCATCAGCGTTTGCTTGATCTCCTCAATTCGATTTTCAGCCAGCTTCTTACGCGCCTGCTGTTCCTGATATTCCGTGATCAGGATCTCGCGCCCGAACAGCTCTACCATACCTTCATTGGTCTCACCATAGATTGTCTGCAAAGCCTCGGTAGTCGCCTGCGAGCCGTCCACAGGCGGCGCTTCTTCCAGGTCGACGTAGTCCCAGAACGCGGCTTCCTGCGCCATCAGGGCGTTGATCTCGTCCTCATCGCGCTCGATCGTGAAGATATAGAACTCTTTCAGCGCGACCAGCACCGCCAGGTACCAGCGATCGCAGCCGGTCACGGCCATGTAATGCACACACTGCACATAGTAGCTTTCGGGGTAATCGCCGTTTTTAAAGCGCTTCATATTCATGGCGGATGTGGCCTTGCACTCAAGACCGGCGTTCTCTCCGATCACAAGCCGATCGACATTCGCATGGGCATAAGGATATGCCGGGTTCTTCAGGATCGCGTTCAGCCTTCGGACTCGCTTGCCAGTAGCCTCGCACCAGCGATCAGCAACATACGGTTCTAGCTCCCGCCCCTGCCGCATGGCTTCGTTATCCTCTTTAGGCGGTAGCTTACCGGTTTTGTCCGCCCATACGGTATAAGGGCTCGCCCATGAGTTCAGGCCGATGATCGCCGCGGCGTCGCTCCCACCGATGGATGAGTTCCTATTCTCCAGCCATTCTTCGCGGCTCATGCCGGCGGTTGATATACGAATCAGGTTCTTATGCACTTCTGCGCACCTCCTCATAAGCGTCCTTCATCCGGACGCATTGATCGCAGCCGATGATGTCGCCATCCTTGTCTACGGCGAAGGTATCCGCTTCCCCGCCGCAAATCGGGCAGGTTGGCTGTGCGGTATCCTGGCAGAAGCCGCAGGCGTCGCATTCCTTGTTATGGTTTCGGGTACAGATGAATGCCATTGTGCTCCTCCTTGTTTTGTGATAAAATACTGATGTGCATTGATCTCTCGCCTTTTGGGGCTCACGTTGCCACGTGAGTCCTATTCGTTTGCTTCCAGGTACTCGGCCATCACCCAGCCGTTCTCTGTCCGTGCCCAGTCGCCGAAGATGCTCAGCACCTCTACCACCTGCCCAGGCTTAAGCCATCCGATCGTGTCGCCATCCGGTGTGTTGCGCAGCCTTACACGGCCGTTGGCTGTTATGGTATATGTTCCCGCATCCTCGGTCATCAGGTAGTCGATGCACACCCAGCAGGTTCCATACTCCCCGCCAACGGTCAGCGCCCAGTCTCCTTGGACCTCGTAGATGCTTATAATCTCGCCGTCCTGGAACCATGCAACCTTCGGGCTATGGACATCCGGGCTCTGGCGGCCGTTCAGGTCGCCGCGCCGGACGCTTACCGTTGCCTGTCCGATCAGTTCCAGATTCTGTGCTGCCGCGTCAGTTGCCCATACCAGGGCGAGCATTAGCCATATGGCTGTGAGTTGTATCAGGTAACGTTTCACTAGTGTCAGTCTCCTTTCTCATCATCGGGGATAGGTTGTGAAGGGGATCAGCCCTTGATAAACCGCGCATTTCACGCGTAGTGGTATAATGTAGGTAAAGGTGGTGGGTTCTTTGAAAAAACTGACAAAAGCTGCAGACAGGCTCGCATGCATTATGTATAAGGATTACCTGGACTGGCGCAGGGCCGGTATGCCCAAGGCCGACGCTAAAGAGTTTGGGAGCGCGAAAACCATCCACCGGCAGTTGCTTCCCTTCGCTTTCTTGGAGGATGTGGATGAATCATGCCGGGAGCTGGGCAGAGCGGATTACGTGTCCATACAGTACGGTTATGATGTCGTACAGGGGGTCGCACTGTCGGATGATGCAATCTTCTATATGGGAAACAGGTTTAAGGATGGTGTTGTTGGTGTGACGAACTTCCTGTCGCAATTCATTCCCTAACTTCCCAATCATCTACCGTCAGGTCGCCTCGGTTCGGGTTTCCTCATTGGTCTGCTGCAACTTAGGCCGCGGATCATCCATCTTGCCATCCAGACTGTTACGGTGGGCTGATGCTTAGAGGTTGAACATCAGCCATGCGGCGGCGAGCAGTACCGCGTATCGCTTCACCTTTATCACCAAACCTTTCTTGGCAGTAATCCTGCCAGTTCTTCGCCACGCGGCGGGATTTGATTACGAATTGCCGGTCGGTCCTTCTCTGTGAATCCTGCGCTCGCTGTATTCGTTCCAAGCGCTCTTTGATTGGTACCATAATCAACCTCCTTTCTACAATTCACCCATCCGGGCCAGCCGTGCGCGTTCTTCTGCTGCGGTGCGCCTTGGAACGTGCGTCACATTCCTGGTTTTGGCATACTGCAGGGGCTCCGGTTCGCGGCCAATAGCCGGTTTTTGATGTTCTCCGTCTTCCCAGCGGATCAGGTTAGCGGTGCTGACCACCCAGCGGGGTTTTGTCCTGCTTGTGCCGCGGTTGATCGCGCCCGGGATGGTCTTGATCAGCTTCCGGCACTCCCCTATACCCCAGCCGTAGCGCTCATGTAAATCCTGTGGGGTATGCATCTTAGTCACGTGTTGTTAGCTCCTTTCTCATCCTTAAGCAGCTCCTGTAAGCCGTCCGTCAGCGCTGCGATGGCTTCTTTTAATTCTTTGATGAACTGTGTTTTGAGGGCTCGGTCGTCGATCTTGCCGTCGAGCGCATCCCGCTCTACGCGGTCCTGCAGACCGAGCACGTCCCCGAGTTCAAACCGCATACGAGCCATCAGTACCGGCAGGTTATACTCAGCACTTCCGTTGATATAGCGCCGGCGATAGCTGTCGTAATGGGAGAGCATCCAGCGATGCCAGAGCGTTGGGTCACCGCAGGCAGCGGCGAAACGGTCAACATCGTCTGGCTCCGGCAGCGCTTCGTCGCGCTCCCAACGGCCGATCTCACTCTCGCTGACGTTGCAGGCATTACCAATCTGCCACTGCACCAGTTTCGCCCGAGTTCTGGAGATTTGAAGGTCGTTTCCTGTACATTCCGCCATGTCGTTATGTCCTTTCCTACGCTATACTGGAATTGCGGACAGATACCGGAGTCGTTTCACTGCCGGTCATCAGGGCGTCGATAGTGCATCCAAGTGCACCGGATAGCGCTCGCAGGGTATCACTCCCAGGCTTGGCAGTGCCGTTCTCGATCCGCGCGATCGTCACACGGTGGATACCGCTCTTGTCCGCAAGCTGTTGCTGGGTGAGTTTCGCGGATTTGCGGATGGGTTTCAGGTTCATTGGCTCACTTCCTTTTAGGCATATGTTGCTACAATGTAGTGGGGGTGATATAATTGAACAAAAGAGTGGTGATATATGTGACTGAATTAACGAAAGAGGCGGATTGCCTGATTTGCTTGTTGTACAAGGGATATTTGGAAAAAATGAACGCTAGGAAATTGAAAATTGATTCTAAGATATTCGGAGGTTCTGATGAGATTCAAGCGAAATATCTTCCAAGCAATACAGTAGAATACGCTGAAAAATTATGTCGGGAATTAGACATAACCGGATATGCGAACATTGATTATAGAAATGATATGGTGCACTCATTATTTTTATTTAATTCCACAATCATGTTCATGGAGAACCGTTTCCCCAAAGACCATGTAGGAACTTTAAATTTCTCATTCCTTGATACGCGGTCCTGACTTTCCGGTCTGTTACCAGGAGATTGTTTCATCGTCATGGTTTTCACGCTTCGGGGATCGGTGGGTATCCTTCGTTCCATGCCCATTCTCCTCGTTTCTGTTGTTATTACTGACGTACCTTAAGGTGGTGCTTGCTTGGCGTTAGACAAGAAAGCTCGTAAGTTACTTCAATCCTTTATCCCTGCCGACAGGAATGGCATAGCACAAGATGTTCTAGTGAAGGGTGACCGCGACTCTCGTATCGCTGCTGCGCAATACCTTGAAGTGTTGCAAGCTCATGGCTTTATCGAGCGGTTCACAAATGGTGTTGATAGTACTGGTTTCGCCGTTGCGTTCTATTACAGAATTACTCCCGCCGGTAAAGCTCATGTCGAAGAATATCAGCATCTGCGTCGTCGAGAGCGTCGGGTAGCTCTGTGTGCGTATATTGGTGCTCTCGCAGGTCTCGCAAGCCTTTTATGGCATATATCGAACATCCTATCCCTATGAGTGGTAGTATCAGACCAAAGATAATTTCCCAAATGGTCAGTGTCCCCAGTTTCTCCAGTAGTGTCATCTGCATCACTCCTTTCCTCACTTTCGTTGTCGTCGTTACTGTCTTTATGTAAAGGAGCATCGCCGTGGATACGAAAACTCTGATCGCTGTTCTTGTTCCGAGTGTTCTATCACTCATACTAGCTATCGTAAGTTTGGTGCTGTCATATCTTAAAGATAGAAACCATAAGCGCGAAATGGTCTGGACTGCTGCTGTACAACAGCTAATCGCCTCAACAAAATGGGATGACTATAATCCTTACACGACTACTGCCTCAATTAACCAAGCACTTCACATGCAGTTTCTTTATCGGGCTCTTGGTTACATAGCCGCTGGAGATGAACAAAGCTTGAAAAAGCTTTGTCGAGAGCTTCCAGAGATGTGGCCCACTGAAGAGTACGAAGATGAACCGGTTGATTTATCTGAACCTGATGCTTAAGAGTAATAAGTACATTATCTAGAAGCTTCTCAGCCAGTTCACGAGTTTTCGTCCTCTGATCTTCGGTCATCTCTATCCCTCCTTTCCTCGCTTGCGTTGCTATTGATACTGTCGTACTGTGAAAGGGTGTACTGATCTTTGACACCTACAAAACGAGCTCTACAAAAATGCCTAAATATCGTTCTGACCTGTCATGAGAAAAAAGAAAGAATGTTTGACGGGGAAGCGCTAAAGCATTATTGCTCTAAACCAATGAATAAACGTTGTATCGATATCCTTGAAGATATGGGGGCTATAGGGTGTGTCTATTATGACGATCGCTCAGAATTGGTAGCCGTATATTCTGCCGAGAAAGCGACCAGGGTCGAATTCGAGTTTGGTGCTGAGACAAGGGAAAAGTTCTTGTTTTACAGCCTCGGCTTTCTATCAGCTATCGCAGTTTGGATCTGCACTGAATATCTGATCCCTTGGGTGGTTTCTCTACTTTAGCAGCCATTTGAAAAAGGCAATTGCCAAGTATCCACTAATCGCTCCGGCTATCCACCAAGGCCACATTCTACTGCGTTTCACTGCGCCTCCTTTCCTCGCTTGCAGCGAACGAATCTATATCGCTATGCGATGTTGCGTTTTGGTTACATTGATAATATAACTAATTGGTTACTATGTCAAGCTCTTATGTAGCTATATATATATTTTACTTTTGTTGCTATTAAGTTACACTGATGTTACACATTAGGAGGGTAGGTATTGATAGAAACAACTGGGCAACGAATAAAGCGTCTTCGATTGGGCGCAAATATGACTCAAGATCAGTTTGCAGAAGCAATCAATGCAAACCGCGTTACTGTTGCGCGCTACGAAAAAGACGCTTTTATGCCTTCCTCTGACGCTTTGCTTAGAATTGCAAAGGTCTTCAATGTTACCACTGATTATATGCTCGGGAAAACGAGCCCGGACGATAAAGGCGACATCGACATCAAATTCGCCGTCTTCGGCGACCCCAACGTCACCGACGCCCAATTCGAGGAAGTAAAGCAATTCGCACGGTTCATCCGGGAACGGGATAGAAAATAGCCGCAAAGAAGAGTAATATATGCAGAAGTGGGAATATCGAATTATCAAATTCTATGCTGACGAGCTTGAAAAACCTCTGAATGGAAGGCTTTTCGAGTTTACTGGGCTTGAAAACCCATACACCATTGGTACTAATGGGTATTGCTATCGTTCTGATGGAGAATACGCGACAATGACGGATTATATGAATTATTTAGGCGCGCAAGGATGGGAACTTGTTGACGCATCGCCTATTGGTGCAAGTAATATTCATCATTCGCTGTACTTTAAACGCCCTGTCGAATAGCCGCTGCATCTGCAAATCTGCGTTTGCGGACGATATAAAGATGAATTGGAAATTCAGCACCTGCGACATCTATTTACAATCTTTTCCATATCTTGTGATTGCATTTTCATAACGCCGCTGTTACAATAGGCGAACGCGCGTTCTCCTCGTTCGACGTAAAGGCGGCAGCAAATGACCAACGAATCCCTGTTCAAATATGCGGAATCCCAAGGCCACGAAATCTACTACCGAAACCTGAGCCACACAAAAGCGATCACACTTGAACAGAACGACCGTTTCTATATAGCCCTTGCAAAGAACCTCTCCCGCATCGAGGAAAAGGAACTCACCGCACACGAGCTCGGCCATTGCGAGTATGGTGGCACGTATCACCGGACTTCATCTCACGATCTGAAGGAACGCGCCGAGTACCGGGCAAACAAGTGGGCCTACTACCAGCTCGCACCGCCAGACGCCATCGCCGCGTATGTCTGCAGCGGGATCGTCACGCCCTGGGACCTGGCGGAGCAGTTTGACGTGTCGTGTGAGTTCATGGGCAAAGCGATTGAGTATTACCAAACGATAGGCATTGTGTGAAAGGATGGGAATTATGGCAGCAAACAACAATTACAAAATGAATGTTAAAGAGTATGGCTACTGCCCAGACCCCAAACGTGGGAGAGCTCTGTTTAACGTTTTAATAAACTATGAGAACAGGGCTAAGACAAAAGAAATAGCACGTAAAAAAACATGCGACGAGGCGCATGAATGTAAACAGTATAGCTGTTATTGGTGGAAAAAGAATAATGGGCAAATACCAGGTCGTGAACAGGGAAAACTGGAAATGGAAGCGGAAAATATTGCGGCACTGCATAAACAATCCGGTATATAAAAGTGAAACAGACTGTAAGTCGTGACCCCTTCCCCCTAACCATATTATATGGCTCTGCCGGTGGCACTCATGCGCGGGATTATTGGCTGTGTAAGCACGGATACAAGCTTGTTAAGCGCCAAGTAAGAAAGCGTAGCGGGAATAATCTAAGATACGATAAAATAGCGGAAAACAGTCAAAAATATGCGATAATAGGGTAAAATAACTGTAAAAACGCCAAAATAACATAAAAAAGGTGTTGCAAAATGAAGGTAACCGTGTATACTATAGCTATCGAACCCCATACAACCTATATTGGAAGTATGTAATCAACCCCCCGCTATTGATGTATTTCTTTAGCGGGTATTTGTTTATTAGGAGGAGAAAAAATGAAGAACGTTATGCTATTCATCGACGGCACTCTGCTTTACCACGACTGGAACGCTACAGCGCCTAGCGGCTGTAAAATGGATCTGGAGAAACTTATAAACACAGTAATAGCAAAGCGTAAAGACTATGTTCTCAAGCGGTGCTATTACTATATTTCAAAACTCGATGATAATTACTCCGCAGAAAAGCGTAAGGATCAGGAAAATTTTCTTAGCAAGCTAAAGCATATACCGAGATTAGAACTACGCTTTGGACGCGTGCAAAGAAAAGAAACGTATATCACCCCAAGCAGGAATCAAATTACTTGTAACGGTTGCGGACAACAGGTTACCGCCACCCTAACAACCTATGTGGATAAAGGAACAGATGTAAATTTAGCGGTAGATATGCTTGCTTACGCGAATAAGAACAACTACGATGTCGCAATCCTTCTGTCAAGGGATGCTGATTTCGTAAAAGCCGTTCAGGAAGTAAAAGAGCTTGGAAAGGACGTAGAGCTAGCCATATTCAAAAACACAAAGGATAGAGCCCGCGCTCTTTGGGACAGTGTTGACAACTGGATTATCCTTGATAGTAAAGATTGTTTGGCGTCATGTTTGAAATAGCACAGAAAAGAAGTATCTGTAGGAGCATGCACCGTGCCTAAACAATCATACACCAAACGTAAAGACAACCGCTACCGGGTCATGTACAAGGGTCGTTACTTCTACGGCCATACTCAGGGTGAAGCGGTAGCCAAGCGCGATACATTTAAGCAGCAGCTGCAGGCGGGGCTTCGGGAAGAAGCGGCCGGTGTCACGTTCGCGGTGTACGCCCTGGACTGGCTGAGCACGTACAAAACGGACTGTAATCTGAAAACGTACAATAGCTACGCCTCGTACATAGAACGTGCGATTGCGGATATCGGCGACAGCCGGATGCTGGATATCACCGCCAGCGACATCAAGCGCCTGTACAATAAGCAGGTCGGTATGTCGAAGTCACACATTGATAAATTCTGCATGACGATCAACGCCGTGTTCAAGGCTGCGCATGCCGACGGGATGATCTTGCGTAACCCCTGTGCCAACCACAAGCGCCCCAAGGGCACTTCAGGCTCTCACAGAGCCCTTGTGCAGTGGGAGAAGGATTTAGTTGTCAACATGGCAGACAAGCACTCGTTCGGCCCCGCCGCGATGCTGATGCTGTTTGCCGGGCTCCGGCGCGGTGAGATGCTGGCATTTAACGTTGATCGGGACGTGGACTTTGAAAAGGACAGAGTTTACGTTCGCCGGGCAGTCACGTATCCCGGAAACCAACCTGTTGTGAAAGCCCCTAAAACAGACGCAGGCGCAAGAGATCTTCCTTTGTTCGCGCCGCTAAAAAGTGTGCTGCAGGATCAGCATGGGCTCATCCTTTCAGATCAAAGCGGGGGTTTCGCCAGCGAAACCGCGTTCAAGCGTTCATGGGAGAGCTACATCACTGCATGTGAAACGTACCTAAACGGAATGCACAAGCGCTGGTACGGGCGTACCAAAGCACATAAAGCTATCACGGCTGCAAAGGGTAAGCTGCCGCCCTGGAAGTCCGTCACCATCCGCACGCATGACTTCCGGCACACCTTCTGCACGATGCTCTACGATGCCGGCGTGGATCTGAAAACCGCGCAGAAATGGATGGGTCACGCAGACATGAAGATGATCCAAACCATATACACGCATTTGTCAGAATCCAAAGAAAAAGAAGCGGAAAAAGCTGCCTCGGCAGAGGTCGAAAAGTGGCTCAAAGGGTCAAAATAAGGGTCAATCCAAAATCCATTCCTCACAGCCCTTTTATTGCAATGGTTACAGTTACTTAGGGATGATGTCTACGAATCAAAAGGTCGTGGGTTCGAATCCCGCCGGGCTCACCAAATTAAAGGGCATTCCCATCGGGAGTGCCTTTTAACTTGCGCGTCTTCAGGCGGGGATAGAACCCGAGAGGGCACGCAACGTTATGAAAACGCCGCTGTGTCGGCGTTTTTAGTGGAGTGGGCGCGGGAGGCACCGACCGCGCCTTAGCACACACAGCGTGCGGCGAATCCCGCCGGGCTCACCAAGAGAAATCCTTGTTTCATATGTGATACAAGGGTTTCTCTATTTATGAATACGAAGCACATGAGAGTGAATTGCACTATTTGCTGCACTGCCGCCTCATTTTTCGAGGAGATGCCCAAACCATTTTGTAGGCGATTCAATGTGCATTCTTCCGTCAATTTACTGTGTGGATATAGCATCCTCATTGATCCAGGCACCGTCAAGAGCAATCCCGTCTTTTGCCTGTTCAACTTTCCATTCGCGCAGAAGTTTCAGCACATTCGGCGAAAGCACCAATTGCCTGATGCTTGCGTTTGCCTTTGTTCCTCACAAAATAACCCCTCACCCGAAACGCCACTTAATAGGTTTTATCCAGTGCGTCAAGCAAAGCCATGCACTGATCGGGCTCATATGCGCTGTGTTACGGCATTTCTTTTCGCAGAGCTTTCTTCTCGGTCAGCTGGGTTAAGGCGATTATACCCATTGTAAAGCGTCAGAGAGCATATTTTTAAGCAATCCCTGTGCCTTCTGCAGGTATGTGCCGTATATGTGACCTTTTCTTCCACGTGAAGGCAGTTTTTAAATCCGGGTGATCTTCGATATCATTTTACAAGCGACCGGTTATACATTGATTCAAATCAATCTCGAAATAGACGAGGAGGACTGCAGAGATCTTGGATTAAGGGGTACAGAAGATGGGGAAAGACAATTACACTACGGAACGGATTATCGTCAAGCTGCGAGAGGTCGAAGTGCTGTGCGACCTTCGAAAGATCGTAGGCGAAGCATTCCATCAATTCTGCGCACCCACAAGTTCGTCATCCGGTCCTTTTCATTTCACTCATTTTTCAACAACGAGAATCAGGCGTGTTTTCCGGAATGAAAGATCTGCTTACTCTTTTACGTCGTGAGTTTGCAATTGATGATAACCAGTTTGTTTCCTGGCTTCTTTGAGTGTCATGCCCGAAAGCACAAGTTCCTCAATATGCTTTTCTGTTGCTGCAATACCTTCAGCAATTTTTAATACTTCCATTGCATGCTCTAAAGGCAAACAAATCGCGCCCGTATCATCCGCCATGATGAGATCGCCGGGTTTCACCTGAACGCCGCTGATATTTACAGGCACATTCACCGCATCAACAAATACGCGGTCTTTTCCCGTCACCATATAGCTTCCTTTCGAAAAAATCGGATACCCCATCTTGCGAATGGCGGGGATATCACGGCATACTCCGTCAATCACCGTACCGGCGATTCCGGCTTTTTTTGCCGCGAGAGCCATGATATCGCCCCAAACAGTACAGGTATCCTTTCCTCCATTATCGATCACTACCACCTCGCCGGGTTTCACATCGTCCAGAAAATCCCCGACCGTCCCTTTCAATGTTCCGCAGGGCAGGTAGTGTACGGTAAACGCCTGTCCGCACAGTGCGGTTCCAGGCACAACGCTTGTCACCTTGTACAGTCCGCAGGGAGGCAATCCCAGTTTATCCGCCGCATCGGAAACGCATGTGGTATCCAATTTTGCAAAACGGGAAAGAATATCCTGATCCAGTTTCAACGAAATTCCCATGGTTCACGTCTCCTCTACTTGAGCATCTTCTCATAGCCGTATTTTTGATCCACTTCCAGGGAAGATAAGCCTGAACGCAGGTCTTTGATCATGCTTTCCTCTTTTTCATAAAGCGCTTTTGCCTTTTCCAGCACAGCGCTGAAATGCTCCTGGGGAATAATGACAACTCCGCTGCGATCCGCCAGCACCACGTCACCTGGGCGAACTTGCACCCCGCCGAATTGGATCATGGCGTTTGTCGATTCCTCCATGATCCGTCCCCTGGCTGTCGCGACCACAGCTCCGCGCGAATAAACCGGAAAACCGATGTCCACATAATCGTCCACATCGCGGCAAGCGCCGTCAATCACAACCCCGGAGACGCCCTTCAGCTGCGCTCCGTTAGCCAATATACCGCCCCAGCAGGAGGTATCCAATCTTCCGCCATTATCAATGACGATCACGTCTCCATCTTTAGCGGCTTCGATCGCCTTAATGCCAAGGTGGGTCTTACCTCTAGTTTCACCCGCGGCGGTAAGCTTGACAGTAATCGCTTCACCAGCGATTTTATGCACGCCTTCATAAATCGGACGGATACCGTAGGTCGAACCCTTCAAGTTCAAAGCGTCCAGCGCATCGGATACATTGGTAGTCGAAAGCTTTAAAAGCGCTTCCCGCGCGGCTTGATCCATACCTGTTCCTCCTTGTTGTTTCTGTTGAATCCGTTATTCTTCTTCGATACAACCTTTGCTGCGAAGCACAGCCTCGTAGCCGTAAATATCAAAAATGGAGCGGCCTTTGCGAATCTCCTCCATGGTCTTTTGTTCTTTGGCCACACGCGCGTTGCTCTTTTCCAATATCTCTTCGGCAGACTCGATGGGGACGACCACAACGCCATCGTCATCCCCTAAAATGATATCGCCGGGACGGACAATCACGTCGCCCGCACTGATGGGGTGGTTTATCAGCCCAATACTTTCTTTAACCGTTCCAACGATGCTGATCGCCGCGGAAAATACCGGGAATTTCAAATCGATAATCTCATGCGTATCCCGTACCGAGCCAGTTGTGACTAAGCCGCCAACGCCCTTTACGGTGCATTCCAGCGCCGTCAGCTCCCCGAAGGGTCCGTTATCCAGTATACGGCCACAGTCCGCCACCAGCACATCGCCCTTTCGGCATTCTTTAATCGCCTTGAGGAGCATCACGTTATCGCCAGCCTGCATTTTCACGGTAAACGCCGGTCCGCAAACCTTCATCCCCCGTATCAACGGTTTGATGGCATGGTTCATCGCACCAAAACGGCCCATGGCTTCGTGCACCGTTGCCGAGCCATGATGCGAAAACGCCTGAATCAGCGCCTCGGCGGGTCTTTGTATATTCTTGATAACATGGATCATAGTATGATTCCTTTCACATGATTTTCATTGTCGACAGACTGTATACATTCATAATATCATAATGCTTTTCCCCTGTCAATCAGATCCCATGGCGCACCGCTCAATCCGGTCTCTGACAGCTCCATCGATACTGAAACGCTTACAAATCCAGGCAGACGCCGGGCTCTATCTATTGACATATCCACCGATCGCAGCATACTCTGTTCAAACCAAAATCAGGACAACCGCACCCGCGATCACCAACACGCCGCCCAGCATGAGCTGCCAGGTGATCTTATCCTGCTGCTTGAGAATGAGATAGCTGGCAAACATAGTAAAAATCGGTTCGCTTGCGGTTAATGAATTTGCGATTGAGATGGGCAGCGCGTTAAAGGCCATAAACAGGAGCAATAGTGCCAGACCCGTAAAAATACCCGACATAAAATAAGAAGGATCCATAGGCCGCATTGCCTTCAGCGCCGCTTTCAGCCTGCCTGTCGCAAGCAAAAACAGCGTGATAAACAAAAGCCCTACGGCTCCGCCGATCGTCATGCCAAGTATAGAATCGGAGACGTATGTCAGTCCTATCTTTCGGCTCAGATTCCCCGATGCCATACAGAGCGTCGACGCAAGACCGATCAGAATGCCTTGCCAGGAATTCCCCCGAACCCCGGTTTTCTTCATTTGTATCCGGTCCGTACTGAGCAAATCCAGCGATACCACCATGATACCCAGGAACGCAAGAAATATACCCAGATAATCCGATGAGGTCAGCGACTCCCTTAAGAGAAATACGCCGCCGAATAATACAATGACAGGTGTGAAACCCTTGATTACGCCCGCCTTTGGCGCGCCGAGACGACTAATGGACAGAAACAGCAGGCCTCGGCCAATAAAGCTGTTGATTAAGCCTGCCGCAGAAAAAAAAAGGACGCCTGACACGTTTAATGCAGCAGGTCGATGGACACATGCATAGACGGCAAAAACAATCAGGTTCATCACATTGTTGACCAGCAATGTGATGAACAGACCCGACCATTGATCAGTATGGCCTTTTAATTGTGCTTTTCGTGCAAAAACGTTGCCAAATCCCCAGCTGACAGCGCTTAGCAGTGCGAAAAGGATGCCCATGAATTACCTCCCGGAGGATCGCCGTCAGTCTCTTGTTACATATACAGTCCCGGCCGCAGCATCCAATCGAATATGGTCTCCGGTTTTGATTTTTGCAATATCGATCCCATCCACCATTGGCAAATCCGCGACAATCGCACCAATAACCGCAACGGATTCCGCCTTGATATTGATAATCGCCAACGGACCGCAACCATTTTTTACAACTTCATAGAGCATATAGGAGCCGCCGGTCGAGCCCTTCGAGCTTGGAAACACCAGAATTTTCCCGCCGATCGAAGCGCCTTCAATTTCATGCTTGCGCTCGATAATACGGCCAGTTTTGGGATCGACGGTACCCATAAAGGAAATAGCGTCGTTGGTAACCAGCGCCTCGCCTTCCACAATACCTTCCACAATGCAATTACCCTGAAGTGTCAATTTCTCCATTTGCTCAGTCCTCCCACTTCCCATTGATCGCGGCGGATAAACATTCGTTTGTGTTTAAAAGCAGGGGCTGTAATTTCCAATGCCCGGGCGCGTAATGCGCCATTTTCCCGGAATTTGTCGCAACGGTTTTATACTGTCTTTCATGAAGCGTATAGCATAGTACGGGACAGGTGTCACAAATGATCTCGCCGCCCGCATCGATGATTGTTTGGGTATAGCCCATACGTTCGCCCAGAAGCTTGACCTGTCTGGAAACGCAAACCCACAAAGCACTTTTCAGTTTCTTGCCCTCCAGCAATCCTGCAATCTCCCGCAGTTCCAGAATGGAGACATGAGGGCATCCAAGAACCACAAAGTCTACAGGACCCTGATAGGAAAATTTTTCGGTCACTTTATCATACGCATTCTGATCAAACACAAGCGTTGTCGCGTTATCACTTAAAACCGCCTCCACCGAGGGAGCCTCAGGTGTAAAACCGGCAATGTGGAACAATGCAACCGCCCCTGAGGATGCAAGCGCCGCACACAACGCTTTATAATTTTCAATGGTTGGGCGTTTGGTAAAGCCTTCAAATACAGGAACTTCCGTACCGACTTGACGGCCGATGGAATACCCAAGCACGGCAAAATCCTTATCTGTTTTGGGCTCCTTTAGCACTTTGACCAGGAAGGTAGCTTTACGGTTTTCATCCAGATGAAATCCATACTTTGGCACTCTTCCCGTAATTGCGGCCGCAAGCGCCGAAGGTCCTCCTTCTCTGTTGGTGCGCGCGCCAAGCACAGAATTGGCGAAGCAAACTGCTGAGGATTCTCCCCATGCTACGGATTCCTGAAACCTGGGCAAGCTGCCGCAAAGAAACGGCGTACAGGTATTCAGCGGAATCGCGCCCATTTTATAGTAGGCGTCGCTCAGTTCCAGCTGCTTATGCGAGAACTCTTCCGGAAACCCGACTTTTTTCCAATCATACTCATCAATTCCGATGGTATTCAGCGTCGTCGGCACGCAGAAACACGCATCCTCGCTGGCATCCTTCACATAGGCAAGCCCCGCGTTACCTGCCACACGATAGGACACGCCGGGTGAATGCACGTTTTGAATTTCCACCATACATTCCGCTTTATATATTTTCCCAAGCGCTACCAGTACTTTCATGCTTCGCTTGACGATTTGTCCATATTTTCCATCAAGCATATCCTGCTCATATTGTGTCAGATGCACGTCGCTGTCCTCCTGCTGCAATACTATATTATCTCCCATGAAAAACGGAAACCATTATTCGATGGCCACCGTTCCGTCCGTGTTTTTATACAGCGTGATCCGCCGGCAAAGGTCAGGGCTCGTTGCCGGATAATCTTCGCGGTAATGCGTACCCCGGCTTTCTGTCCGCATCATTTGCGCCGTCGCCAGCAACCGTCCAACCGTAAGGCGGTTCTTCAGCAGATCGCATTTCGCTTCTCCTGCGGCTGCCTCGATAAACGCAAGCGTATTCCGCAATCCTTCTTTACTGCGGACAATTGTGAGATGCCTGTAAAACAAATCTTCGCTTTGTACGATCAGTTCTTTCTCACGTTCTGTCGGCAGGGAGTCGCTGTGCGTGTATTGTATCCTCGCCGGCGTATGCTCTTTGGCAAAGTTTGCCGCCGCAACACCCGCCCTAAACCCAAATACCTGTGTATCGGTCAGGTTGTTTCCCCCGGGTCTGTCGGAACCGTGCACGCCGCCCGTAATCTCCCCGGCGGCATACAAACCGGGAACACCTGTAAAGCCATTTGCGTCAATTCTGATACCGCCGTTAAAGTTTTGGACCGCAAGGGTTAATGGCATCTTCTCTTTGGCAAGATCGATCCCTCCCGCCAGCAGCGTTTGATACGTAATCGGTGCACGCTGCAGCAGTTCGTCCTTTGCAATATGCATCACGTCAAACCAGACGCCGCCTGCGCTGTTGGTTCTTCCGGCCATAATCTCCTTGAAAACAGCGATATCTACGTACATTGCGGCGGTGCGCACGGAAAACGGATAGGACATTGCTTTCAAATCCAGCGCTTCAAACGGCGATATTGCCGGCGGACAGTAATCCGGCAGAAACGCTTCGCCAAGGCCGTTTGTCAGCGTGGGTTTCATACGCCACATATGACTGTGAATGATAAACTTCATGTGTGGCTTGGCTACCGCTGGCCCGATCTGAAAAAACTCCATATTGACGAAGCGGCAGCCGGCGTCGTATGCCATTGCCCAGCCGTCGCCCGTTTGCGTAGAGGGCGTAACGTTTGTTCTGAATATACTGGCAGCGCCGCCTGTAGCCAGCACGATTGCGCCTGCGCTGATCAGAAACGCGTTCCCGTCCTTGACTCCCGCCGCGCCGGAAAGCACACCGGTATCGTCCTTTAAAAGCCGGGTCACCGTCATACGGTACATAAAGCGCACGCCCGCTTTGACTGCCGCTTGCCTAAGCACGCGAACCATTTCGCGTCCTGTACTTCCCCCGCAGGTTAAAGAGCGTGCTTTGGTGCAGCCGGAGAGCTTTTTTTGCCCGGGATGGCCATCTCTGCCTTCAAATACCAGCCCGAGATCTATGAGCTCCCGAACACGGGCGGCAGATTCGTCGGCGATGATCCGGCAAAGCGCCGGATCCCCCAGCCCGCCGCCGGTTTCCACGATGTCCTGGTAGTAAACATCCGGCGTATCCCCGTCGTTTTCAAAATTGAACGGCGCATTAATACCCAGAGCTTCTGAAGCCACCAGATTGGTGCTTCCACCCGCTCCATCCGTGCCTGAACCGATCAATAAAATGTCAAGATTCGGGCGAGCCTTTTTCGCTTCATAGGCTGCCCGCATACCGGCAGCGCCGCCGCCTATGATTAACACATCGCAGGTAATACTGTCCAAGGTCTTCCCGCCTTCCGGAAAATCCTGCCCGCCAGAGACTGGCGGGCAGGGTATGATTACTTGCGAGCCTGAGGATAGGACATGACTGCCGCATCCTCCGGACATACTTCAACACACATACCGCAGCCGTCACACTTGTTCGCGTTAATGACTGCCCCGACTTTCGTTAAGGTAATGGCGTCGTAGAAGCACGAGCGCAAACAAACGCCGCACTTGGTACACTTCTCAGGATTGACCTTGGCATACACATCTTCCGGTGCGCGCACCACTTCAGCGGTCTTAAGAATGTTCGGCAGGGCGATGCCGCGAATATCGTTGATGGAATCGTAGCCTTTGGCGTCAAGCCATGCGTTGATGCTGTCGGCCCAGCGCTTGCTGACGTCGTAGCCCTGTAGCATGATGCCAATGCCGGATTGAACCAGCGTGGCTCCAACCATCGTATACTTGATAATATCTCTCCAGTCCCACACACCGAGGCCCGCGATGATCGGGATGCTCAGCTTGCGTGCCGCCAGCGCGGCGTTTTTTAGGCCATAACCGATCAGGTAGGGTCCGCCCCAGCCGCCCTGGGCGCCCGGGCCGATCGGCCTTGCCTGGTCAATGTCGATATCATAACCCGAGAAACGGGCGGAGATATTCACCGCCATCGCACCGGCTTCCTGGCAGGCCAAAGCCACGGCGGACTGATCCACGGTCTGCGGAGATATTTTCACGCTGAAGGGCTTCTTTAAGAGGCCTGCGCATCTGCGGACGACTTCTGCCGTCATATCGACCGCGCCGGCACCCATTTTAACGCCCATATCCGCGGCAAACGGGCATGATACGTTGAGTTCCACCCAATCGGCGTTGGTCTGGTTAGTCAGTTCTACCATTTCCTCCCATTCTTCCAGGGTAACGCCTGAGAGGCTGGCCATCACGATTCCTTTATCGCCGATTTCATCTTTTGCCTTGTTTAAATCAACCATGTAGTCTTTGTAACCGAAATGCGAACATTCCTCCAGAGAATTCAGGGTAAAGGCATGCGGCAGTTTCTGGGGATAATTGGGATAATTCTTATAATCATACAGCTTGAAACGGGGACGAGGGAAATTTCTGCCGAGTTTACCCTTGTCGCCGAAAAGAGACTTAACGATAACGCCGCCGGCACCGCCGTCAATACCCTTTTTAGTGCCAACCCAATCCATAGACGGTGATGCCGAACCAACGATGATGGGATTGGAAAATGTTACGCCTCCCGCGGTGACTTTTAGATCTGCCATAAAATAAAGTCCTCCTTCAATTGTAAGATCCCGATACACAGATTGTATACCATCTGTACACATTATAGTATGACAATCGATCTTTGTCAACCTTCCATTTTCAATAAGATAAGGAAATATATCAATTCATCAAGCAAGACTCGCTCCCAATCAACATCTTTGCCTCCCGATAGAGCAATCATAGAAAATACTAAAACCATTTGAAAAAGGTAAACCGAACGAATATAATGATATCCGGAGTTTCGGATGTAAACAGCAAGGAAATTCTTGTAAAAAAACAGAGTGTATACTATAATGATACACATAAAATACAATAAATGCACATGAGCAGACTGAAAACACTCGTCTGCAAACTAACCTAAAAGAGTGATAAGGGGATAACCTGCATGAAAAAAAATGGCTTGAAAAATCTTGCATACGATTATTTATTCAATCAAATCTGCTCTGGAGCGATGACGCCAAATACGCCGATTGTTGAGCAGGACGTATCCAGCCTGCTTCACATCAGCCGTACGCCCGCGCGGGAAGCCATCCGGCAGCTTGAAATGGAAGGTCTCGTAACCCATATCGTTTCCCGAGGCACTTTCGTACGCGAACTGACCCTGCAGGATATCAATGAAATCTACCAGATTCGCCGTCTATTTGAGATGGCCGCGCTGGAGCAGGCAGTCGGTCTGATCCCGGATGAAGAATTGGACGAGATGGAGAAAGAGCTGCAGGATATCAACGAATCCAGCAAGAATGAGGATTTTTATCACGCGGATCGCAGCTTGCATTCCACGCTGTTACGCTATGCTTACAATAGTCGCATGGTTACCTTTTATGATATTCTCAACGCACAAATCGAGCGGATCCGCCGCATCTCATCGGCAACGCCCCTGCGCCTGGCTTCCTCCAAATCAGAGCATCTTGCGATCATTAGCGCCATTCGCAGCCGGGATCTTGATGCTTCACGCAAAGCGTTGGCCGTCCATCTGGACAACGTACACGACAGCGCAAAGCGCGTTTTCGATTCTATGAGAATGGGTTTGAAATACTGAACAATCGCGCAGACTGGTTTCTTGCTTTATATCATATACCTGCTGTAAAAATGGAAGCGGCATGACTCCGCTAATATACGTTTCCATTGCTTTGGAATTCTCTCCAGACCATCTCAAAAACAGAATTGCCGTCGGGTATCGGGCGAACCTTCCGCCAGACAAACGTATTGATACCGTGACTGCGCATAACCTCCTGTACCAGCCGCTTATGCCCGTCACTATCTTTCATTAGAAAGCGCAGCGAGTCCGGCATTTTGTCATGCGGCTTGATACCTGATACGCCCAGATACAGCGCGCTGCCGCGGCTCTCTCCGCCGCACGCCATATAGTCTTCCATTGCGGAGAGATAGACCTCCTGACTTAGCAGTATATCCCGCAGACGAAATGCCTGCGAAAGCCCCTGCCGTTCATACAGCCGTAGAGCATTTGGAAATGCGGCCAGTTCTTTTCGCGTCGATCGCAGGGCATTGCGAATACTTTGCATATCGCGCATAATCCCAGCCGTCCGGCTCATGCGGGCGGCTGCGTAATCCCACAATGTTCCGCCCGGCTCCTCTGTGGATTCCCCTGTATTCATATTGGCTTGCAGCACGTCCGCCATATTCAGAATCTCTGTAACCTGCTCGGCAATCAATTCTCTAAAGTCTTTGATTCCCACGGGGTTTTCGTTTCGGCGCCTGGCAATATAACGCGCGGCGCGCATGCCTCCCGCCTGCCCCGCATTGAGCGCACTGCCCCCGGGCCGATATACCCCATGGCTTGCACTCGCTTCGCCTACGGCAAAAAAACCATCCACATTGGTATGCCACCAGCAATCTACGCCAAGGCCTCCGTTATTATGCTGAACGCATACGTCGATTTCCAGCATATCCGTATGCAGGTTCACGCCTTTGTCCATATAAAAATCAACCGCGGGCTGATTGATCTGCGCAAGGCGCTGGATTGGCGTTCCAAAGCACGCGCCTCTGTCCTGCAGATAAAAACGCGCCTCTTGGGTCATCGCCGCAAAGTCTATCTTTCCTCCTCCGGGGTTTCTTCTGAAATCAAGGAATACGCTTCGCCCCTTTTTCTTTTCCAAATGTACCAGCAGATCGATAAGCGAGGAACCGTTCCTCACTTTCCTTGCATCAAAAGGCCACTGGTATCCCTTTAGAAAGATTGCAGACAATAACGATCCGGTATCCGTAAAATAATCTGACAGAAATTCCCGTTCATCTCCATTTGCGCCGATGGACACCATTCTCGGCAACGCTTGCATATAGGACCCCGATACATTCCAGCGGGGATGTACCGACGCAATCCCAAACTGCCACTCCGTCAGGTTCTTCCCCGCGATTCCGGCTTCAAACGCCAGTCCCGTTGCTCCGTATTGTCCGTGAGGATATACGCTGCCGGCGTACATCCCCGCCGGACCGCCAGTGGCATAAATGATGTTTTTGCAGTTGAAAAGCACAAAGGCATTTCCCGGTTCGTGAACACATGCGGTATTCAAGCATAAAAGGCCAAACGCGCGCTTCCCATCACTCAAAATTCGAATGACTTGCATTTGGTCGAAAATACGAATATTTTTGCTTTTTACCGACGCCTCAAGGCATTCCGTCATCATTCTTGAGGTATATGGACCTGCGCTCGTCGCACGCTCTTTGGGGTCATGATCCGTTTTGTATCCTATATACTCGCCATATCGGTTCTGCGGAAACGGCACTCCCAGCTCCAGGAGTTTCATAAAGCACTGCGTGGAAAGCGCCGCTTCGCACAGCGCCAAATCACCGTCCACGCATCCGCCTTCAAACAGCGTCTCCGCCATCTCGTACACGCTGTCTGGATCGCTGCCGGCTAACGCAAGTTTATAATAGGTTTGTTTATCGCTGCCCGCATTGCGGGATGTGCCGGATACTACACGCTCCGTCACCATTGCGATATCCCGCTGTCCATAAGCATACAAACGGTCCGCCGCGTTATACCCCGCAGCGCCCGTCCCTACGACAACAGTATTCAGGGAGTAAACACATAACCGATATGCACCGATATTATAAAATGCCGATTTCATAAGAAACTTTCCTCTTACAGCCACCGGATATGCATTCCGCCGTCGACAGCTATGCAATTGCCTGTAGAGTATGAAAACTGATCGCTTACAAGCGCGGATACGGCATTGGCGATATCCTCAGGCATACCCCAGCGCGCGATGGGAAATTCGCCGTTTCTGATCTTTTTATCGTAATGGTCGTACACGCTGTCCGTCATATCCGTTTTAATAATGCCCGGCCGTACTTCATGTACAAAAATACCCTCCCCCGCAAGCCGCTGCGCAAACAGTTTCGTCAGCATGGAAATGCCCGCCTTCGACACACAGTACTCGCCCCGATTGACAGAAACAAATTCAGCGGAAATGGAACCGATATTGACTATCGTTCCGCGCCTGCCGTCAACCGGTTCCTGCGTTATCATCTGCTTTGCAACAGCCTGTGACAGAAACATGGCGGATTTCAAATTGATGGTCATCACCCGGTCCCAGCTTTCTTCCGTCATATCCAGCAAGTCGTTTCTCACCGTTGGCGATACGCCTGCGTTGTTGACAAGCACATGCACCGCACCAAAAACCTTCACGGTTTCCGCCACAAGTCTTTCCCTGTCGCCCGCATCTGCGACATTGCCCTGCACATACAAAGCCCGGGCATTTTCCTTTTGTACAGCATCCAGCACTTCCAGATAAGCGTCTTGCTTCCGGGTTGCCATAATGGATACATTATATCCATCTCTGGCCAGACGTTTGGCGATTGCCAGGCCTATGCCCCGGCTGCCGCCCGTTACGATCGCTGACTTTTTCATGATTAACTCCCTGGTCCAGGTATAGCGTTGCATTGTATCACCGTATCATGCAAGTTAATATGTGAACGGAATAGGACCGGCCGGCCGGTTCTGTGTTGCCGTGCTTACAGTCAAGTCAGCAGATATTTAAATGCCAATGCAATATAAACCATCCCGAAAAGGATTGGCATCAGCATTTCCGACCGATGCACCTCATGTTCCTTTGCCCGTAAAACAATAATCACCATTTCGGCGCCATAGGAAAACGCGCCCAGAAAATAAGCGATAAAACACAGCAAGCCGACATGTAGGGTAAACATATCAAAAAGGATCACCATAATAATCAAAGAAGCTGATATAACGACCAAGATATTCTGAATACGGTGCATCAGCCTTCTCCGCTTAGCGAATTCTTTTTGTGCCGCCATCGTTTCACCTTTTCTGATAATTCATCTCTTCTCTTTCATGTTCGCATAAAACACATATAGTTTTCGCACAACGGGGCCGTGATTGGTCAATTCCAGAATACCTTGTCATTTAAAATAAAGGCGTGTACAGCCCTGTCATATAGGCAGGGCTGTACGAACTGCTGGTTGTTATACTCTACCAACATTAATGTTCAGGCATGAAGAAATTAGTCTACAATGATGCCAATCTCTTCATAGAACCGTTTCGCACCGGGATGGAGCGGAACCATAGAGTTCTTGTAGGTGTCAAAGCTCATCAGTTTAAGAGACGGATGGATTTGCCTGAGGTATTCCAGATTGTTGTAAATCGCTTTGGTAATTTCGTAAACCAGCTCTTCATCCATATCGGGTGAACAAACCAGAATATCCTGTACTCCCAGTGAAAGAATATCCTCATCAATCCCAGGATATGTACCGGCGGGGATTACAGCAGCACTGTAATAAGGCAGATCCGTGGTAACCTGCTCAAGGATTTCCGGTTCCATGGAAATAATATTCACAGCGTCGGTCACAGCCACAGAGGTAATCGCTTCCAACGGCGGCGCGCCATGCGGTCCGTTAACGTCTACCCGGCCGTCTTTGAGCGCTTCCGCACCTTCCGTATACGACAAATAGCTGACGCTCATGTCATCCATGGACAAACCCCAATACGGCAGCAGTTCTTCAAATATCAGCGCACCGCCGCCACCCGCGGGGCCGATGGATACTCGTTTGCCTACCAGGTCAGCCATGGTGGTGATGTTTGAAGACGCGAGGGAAGAGAGCTGCAAAATGCTGTACTGCAAGGTGCAGATGCCCGCAATATCATAGGCTTGCTCAAATGGTGCGATGCCGTTGATTGCACGCATTCCCGAATAGAAGTTTGTCATACCTAATTCGGATTCCCCGGTTCCTACTTTGATAGCGTTCGCAGTCGAGCCTTGTGAAATAATGTTGTTGACGGTTAAGCCCTCCACGTTCTTGGTGAGGACTTCCGCCAGGCCAGAGGCCACCACGTAATACGTGCCGCCTAAGCTTGCTGAAACCAGGGAAAACACCTGGTCCCCGAGTGCAGTTGTTGCTGTCAACGTCATAGCCAAAACCAGCAACAGTGTCATGAGCCTTTTGATTTTCATGGATCTCTCTCCTTTTTATTTCTTAGTGCACATACTGCGCACCAGGTTTCACATTCAGGTCTTTGCCATCTGCGGTTTCTGCTTTTTAAACCGCAGCGAAAGGAAAATGTATAGCGCGACGCAAGCCACAACAGCAAATCCGTCCACTTGATACCCTATCCCTCCGGTCGGGATGAAAATCAGAATGGACAGTGCGGCAAATACAAGCCGATAGGCCAAGTTCAGTTTCCCTTTCCCAAGAATACCGGTAATGGTAAACGTCATGCTGGCAATGGCAATCACGGAAAAAATGATATTCAGCACTGAGGGCAAGAGCGGCGTTCCAATCAACATTAAGCTGGGCTTATAGATCACAAGATATGGAATAATGTATCCTGCAAGGCCAATACGAAATGCCGTCCATCCCGTTTTCATCGGATCAGCCCCTGCAATACCGGCGCCCGCATAGGCCGACAACGCGACAGGCGGCGTGATGGTTGAAATACAGGCAAAGAAGAAGATGAAGAAGTGGGCAGAGAGCTGGTTAATACCCAGTGAAACCAGAGCGGGTGCCGTTAACACGGACAGGATGATATACGCAGCGGTCGTCGGTAATCCCATGCCCATAATAATCGAAGCAAACATGGTGAGCAGCAGCATCGGAAGCTGTAATCCGCCGGACAGCTGAATCAAAATGGATGAAAACCTGAGACCCAGACCCGTCAATGAGATAACGCCGGATACTATCCCCGCGCAGGCGCAAGCTATCGCTACCGGAAGTGCGCCGTATACACCATCTACGATCGCCAATAGCAGTTTTTTCGGACCCATACGGGTGTTTTTGCGCAATGATGCAAAAACCACAAGCAGTACAATGCTCCAAAATACCGATTTCCCAGGCGAGTAGGAACTGACGAGCAAATAAATCAGAACGACCAACGGGATCAGCATATGCCCTCGCTCTTTCAGCGCTTTCCAGGCATGCGGCAGATTTTCTTTGCTGATTCCAGATAAGCCTGAACGTTTTGCCTCGGCATCCAAGCAGAATAATAAGTAAAAATAGTAAAGCAACGCTGGAATAATCGCACTAATCGCAACGACCGAGTAGGGAACCCCACAGTTGTTTGCGATCATAAACGCCGCAGCGCCCATAATCGGCGGCATAAATTGCCCACCAGTCGAAGCTACCGCTTCAACCGCTCCCGCGTAATGCGGTTTATAGCCGCCTTTTTTCATCAGCGGTATCGTAAACGTGCCCGTTGCTACAACGTTGGCAACGGCGGCACCTGAAATCATGCCAAAAAAGCAACTGGAAACCACAGCGGATTTTGCAGGTCCGCCTCTGTATTTACCCACCAATGCAAAGGCGATGTCCGTAAAAAGTTCGCCGCCGCCGGACGCACGCAGCAGAGAGCCGAATAGGATAAACAAAATAACGTAGGATGCAGAAATACCCAGCGGCGCGCCCCAGATACCATCTGTGCTGGCATACAGTGTACGGATCACCTGTGTAAGATTGAAATTCTTGCTCGCAAATACACCCGAAATATGCCCGCCGAAAAAAGCGTATAGGAGGAAAACAATCGATAAGATGACCAGCGGCCAGCCTATGGCACGCCGTGTGATTTCTAAAACCAACAATACAAGAACGATACCAAAAACCGTATCCAGCGTATTGGTAAACCCAAAATTAGCGGCAATTCTGGGCCAGGAAAAATAAATATAGATACTGCATGCCAGGGTTGCAACCGCTAGCAGGATATCAATCACGGGAACATGGTCGTCTTTTCTCTGTTTTACATACGAATAACATAAAAAACTGATGAAGCCTATATACATCCAGTGAAATGAGCGCATCTGTATTTCGGTAAGCACGCCAAAACCAGCGTTGTATAATTGAAATAAAGCGCCGAATACTGCAAAAATACTAACAATTATAAATATTGGTCCGGTTAATTCCCTCCGTGAGACAACAACTATTTTCTCCTTCTTTTTAGCTTTGTCCGTCTTGTTCAAGGACCTCATATAGACTCTTCCTTTCACGATGATATGCCATATCTACTTTCATCATAATTCATTGGTGTGCTATATTGTCCGCTGTGTCTACCGCAGTAAATGCTGTAAATGATTAAAACCGCGATGGTATCATTTTTCTTGAAATCCCCTAAAGCTGGAATACTTCTCCGGTTTTATAAGAATAGGGTTTATGTAATTAAAGGCCAGAAATCAGGAAATCAATAATTCACATTGAATTCACTGTGTATACAAGCAATATACCATAAATTATCTCCCTACGCAATACTTAAATGGATTTTTTTCAATTACTTTGATCTTATACAAAAATGAACAGAACGATATACTTGGCAAAGTAATATCAATCAAATATATCCCGTTTTGAACCATTGATTCATTAAAGGGAGTTCGAACGAATGGACTATCAGGACCAAGGAAGAAGAAACCGCCAACAACGTACTGAAAGAGGCTGGACGCAGAAAGGTCCGGCTCAACGCATCTCGGGTTCCATATCCTTTGTCGGACACTTGAAGCGTGAATCGCACAAAGCAAGCCTGGAAACCATCGTTTCCATTAGCAATGCACTGTCCATCAGCACGGATTATTTGCTAACCGGCAGCCAAGATACCACCGTCATCGCCCCTGTACCAAATGCACTGACCACATATCAAGCTGCATTTAGAAGATTATTGCCATGATCCTAGATCATCATAATAAGTTGAAATAAAAAAGCATCCGCCAAAGCACTATCGTGTGTTCTGGCGGAAGAATTATATATAACGCTTTAGCTTATTGAGCAATCAGCAAGACAGAACATGATACTGTTACACTACGCATTGCACTACCGCGTCCGATAAACTGCAAAATAAGGCAACAGAAACCAATACTCTAGTGCTCGGTATCCCTTACAAAAAGCGACAGCGTACAGTATCCTCCGACTGCGCTACAGTTTCATGCAAGTTTTAGTTAAAACCTGCGCTCCTTGCGCTTCGGCGTGGATTTCATGTGATAATCCGGCGTTTTGATCGTGTTGGTGATGCCTGTGCGGCATTTGCCGATCCAGCACTGCTTGACCTCGGACTCGAAATAAATCACGCTGCCGCGATCCATCTGATAGGCCACGAACAAAACGGGTTTTCCGCGCTGTTCAAACTCCCTGGCGGTTTTCAGCAGGTAATCCTGATCCTGTAACTGGGTCAGTTCGGGCAGGACCAATACGTCGGCCTGCGCAAGCGCGGCGTCCAGGCCGGGCGAATCCGGCAGATAGTATTTACAGTGCACTAAATTATCGGAAAGGTTCAATTGCTCCTGCACCGTATCGATGAAAATCTTCTCGGCTCCAACCATGACCGTTTTTTGCTTTTTGTTGATCAGCGACAGCTTGAACGCATATTCGTCGTTTAAATCCAGGGTTACGCGAACAATTTTATCCGCCTGCAGCGGCGCCGAACGCACCAGGGCCTCGTATGGAAACTCCGTCGTGACGATCAGATCGAAATCATCGTCCAGCAGTTCGGGGTTTTCCAGAATCTCGTTGATATGGAAGCTCTTGATCTGCACCAGCGGCACCATCGAAAGCGTGGGTTCGGTCATACGCTGCACCTCGACACAGCAGCCCACCCAGGCGACGTGCACCTGCGTAATGCCCCGCTGGCGGCGGCGGATTTCCTGATCCATCAGCTCTAAAACGTTATTTTCCATGATACCCACCATGGCGGCTTCCTGCAAAAGGGAGTCGATCTGGCTGCGGATATACCCCTGCTCAACATCCGTATGGATCTTCGTGACGTAGGTTCCGCTGCCCCTGACAGTCAGCACCTTGCCCGTGCGTGCGAGCTCCAGATAGGCTGCGTTTACCGTGCCGCGGGCAACGTCGTACTGCTCGCTCAGCGCACGTTCCGTGGGCAGCTTGTCCCCGCCGCGCAGGACGCCGCTTTCGATCATAAATTCGATCTGATTGATGATCTGGCGATGAATCGGCAGCTTATCGTTTTTATTGATGTTGAATTTCATGCGGGTGATCCTTTCAGCAGAAATATGGCAAACGCCGTTTTGCTTCGTAAGCGAAAACCGGTCTGTCGAGGCCGCCCCGGCAGCGGATTTTAAATCAAGTGAATACTCAAACGATTCGTGCCGGAATGCGAATGTTCCTGCCGACAGCATCCATCGCTTAGTCCGTATCCCTGCGCCCGTATACTTCCCGATAGGTGACGTCCTCCGGCGGAACGGACGGCCTTATAGCGCCCTCCGCACCCGGATACCCGATCGGCAGCAGCGCGATCGCCTGCATGGTTTCGGGCAGACCGAGCGCTTCGCTCATCTCATGTTCCCGGAAGCCGGAAATATAGCAGCTGGCAAGTCCCAGGCTGACCGCGCCAAGCAGCATGTTTTCCACCGCGGCCGAACAATCCAGGTACACCAGCTCGTTGAGCCCTTTTTGCCCATAGCGCTTCATGGCGCAGCTTAAATCCGCTGCAATGGCGATCACCACGGGCGCCGTCGCAATCCAGCTTTGGGGATCGGCGGTTTCGCTGTTGCCGCGATAGGTAGCGTTCGTAAGCTTCCGCTTCCCCTCTTCGCTGCGGACGACAATAAAGCGCCATTCCTTCAGGTTACCGCCGGACGGCGCGGCGTGGCCGTAGGCGATAAGCTGTTTCACCTGCTCGTCTGTAACGTCCCGATCCGTAAATGTCCGGATGCTGCGGCGGGAAAACACCGCCTGTTCAAACTCCATGTCATGTCTCCTTTGTCGGCAGTCTGCCGTTTTATCCCTGCCGCACGGCAAACAGCTCCGAAACGCTCTTTGCCTTTCCGCTTTGCAGCTTGGGCGGCAGCGGATAGGCGGCCTTGGAATGGGTCAGCCCGCAGGCCACCATGGCTTCTGCGTATTTCAGGCACACAGGCGCGGGATTCACCACCGGAATGCCCAGCGCTTCTTCCATTTCCTTGGCTACGTCCATAAAGGCCATCGTCATGCAGCCGATCACCATGGTATCCACGGCCTTCTGCGCAATGGCGGTTCTCCCCGCACGCAAAATCCGCTCCATGGTCACCTTTTTGTCCGCCATCATTTCCAGCACGGGCGTTTGAATGGAAACCGCCGCCACCAGCTTGTCCTTCACGCCTGTTTTAAAGGCAAGCTCGAGGCTGGACTGCCACATATCGCCCTCAGGCGTCAGCACGCCGAAGCGATGCCCCAGCATGGCTGCCGCCAGAAAAGAAGCCGCGCCGGGCCCGATCACCAGCATGTTGGTCGTCAGCTCGCGGATGGCATCCACGCCCGGATCTCCTGCGCAGCCGATGATCGCGGCATCGTAGCCCTCCCGCTCCTTTTGCACCGCCAGCCTGGCGGCGGCCGGAACGGCCAAAAATTCCTCGTACAGGGATTCGATGGAATTCGGGCCTTCCGTTACGCAGGCGACGTCCACCTGCGTTCCGGCAGCGGCCCAGGACCGCAGCATTGCTTCCCGGCGGCGGCATTCGGCATCCGGCATCAGGCCGGGAACAATGTAGACGATCCTCATGCGCGCGCTCCCTTTTGCCTCTCGTGCCGCAAAACGCGTCCGGGAAACGCCTTGAGCGCTTCGCCGTTTTGCAGAACGGGCACGCCGTTAACCAGCACAAAGGCAACGCCGGAGGCCATAGCGAGGGGCTTGAGCGGCGTGATGTCATCCTCGGAGGGAAACGCGTAGGCTTCCAGATCGATCACCGCCACATCGGCGAAGCTTCCCGGCGCGAGACGGCCCCGGTTCACAATATCAAAATGATCCGCCACCATGAAGGTGTTCCGGCGGATGATTTCTTCCAGCGGCATGCCCATGCGCAGATAGCCCTGGATAAAGTTTGGCATCGCGCCGCGGCGTAAAAGCTCGTACCAGTCGTAGGGCAGCTCGGGATCGCCTAAAATCTCGTCCGAGCCGGCGCAAACGTAAGGATTTTGCCGAATACTTTCCACATGGCTTTCCATGGCGAAGTCCCTGCGCCCGGCGCCGCCGCACCACAATACAAAGTCGCGGTCGCCCGCAAGCAGATCCAGCAGGTACTCTTTTGAGTCTATGCCCGCGGCATCCGCCAGTTCCTGCACGCTTTTTCCGTCCATCGCGGGATCGCCGGTCATCCAGAGAGTGTTGAGCGACTGGTCGCGGTCGACGAAATACGGATCCTTGCGCAGCAGCGCGCGGCCTTCGGACGTGCGAATCGCTTGTTTGATTCCGTCCAGCCCCTGATCAAACAGCTCGTCGCAGGTGGACATCATGAACAGAAGCGCCCTGTCCCTGCTCTGGCAATGGGCGGTGGTCGCGGGGATGGTGTCGATCAGCACCCGCCCGCCCGCGTTGGCATAGGCAAGCGCCGCGTCAAAGGCCTCCGGGCAACTGGCTTTTAAGTGGCTGACCTGCAGTTTCGCGCCGGAACGCCTGCCGACCTCCATGAATTCCTCGGTCGCTTCCTTCACGCCCAGCGCGTGGCGCAGATGCGCAGCCACCACGCCGCCGTACCCCGTGACGACCCTGGCAAAGGCCGCCAGCTCGTCGGTATCGGCGTACCGGCCTGGCACATAATCCAGCCCGAACGACAGCCCGAACGCGCCCTGCGCAAGGGCTTTATCCAGCAAGCGCTGGATTTCCGCCTGTTCCGTTGCGTCGGGCTTGCGCTCAAACGCGCCGCCCATCACGGACCAACGCAGCGTACCGTGGCCCATAAGCGTGCAGAGGTTCAGGTTCGTGCCCCTGGCTTCCACAGCCCTGGCGTAGCCGTTAAAATCTTCCCATTCCGGAAAGCGTTCTTCATACACCGCGCGCTGGCGCTCACTCATCAGGCCGTTGCCGTAATAATACTCGATATTGCGTTTCGTGGGGCCGGGCACGACGGAATGCCCGCAGTTGCCGTTAACGACGGTGGTGACGCCCTGTCTGAGAAACAGCTCGTACGTGCCGTCGATCAGGCAGATCCACTCTTCGTGCACGTGCGGATCGATCAGCCCCGGAATGACAATCTTCCCGGAAGCATCGATCACCTCCGCGCCGCCCTGCGGTAGGGCGGGTCCGACCGCCGTGATGCGGTCGCCGGAAATACGCACGTCGCCCGTGAAGCCGGGTTTGCCGGTGCCGTCAATGATCCATCCGTTGCGAATTAAATACTCCATCGCCGTCTCCTCAATCGCGCCCGTGGCGAAGCAGCTTGCCGGCATACGGCTGCAGCAGTTTGCCGGCGTCCAGCGTGATCTCGCCGTTGACGAGCACGGTATCTACGCCGGTCGGCATGGTATCGGGTTTGCGGTAGTCGATCTCTTCGGGGCCGGGATAGCGGAAATTCGCGGGATCAAGAATCACGATATCCGCCCAACCGCCCACCGCGAGCCTGCCGCGGCCCGCAAAGCCCAGATGATCGGCGATCATGCTCGTGTTGCGGCGTACGATTTCTTCCAGCGGCACGCCGGCGTTTAAGTACATCTGCCAGAAAATCGGCTGCGCGCCGCGGCGCTGCAGCTCGTACCACTCGGACATATCCTCCGGGTCGCCCATGATTTCATCGGACCCGACGCACACATAGGGATTGTCCATAATGGGTTTGACGTGCGGTTTGTTGGGGAAATCGGGGCGGGACGCGCCGCCCAAATAAAAGGTATACTGCTTGTCGTCGCCCAGCAGATCCAAAAGCACCTCGTCGGCGCTCTGCCCGCGCTCGGCTGCGATATCGACCACGGTGCGGTTTTCAAGCGCTGGATCGTCCGAGCATACAATGATGACGAGGTTGCGGTCCTCCGGGAACATATAGGCGTCCTTGAGCACGGTCTTGCGGCCTTCCGGCGTTTGCAGCGCGGCTTTGACGCCTTCGATCCCCGTATCGAACAGGGTATCCGATACCGCCATGATGAACTGAAGCATGCGGTCCTTGCGCGTCAGATGACCGGTGGAAACGGGGATCGTATCCACGCATACGCGCATGCCGCCGTCGGCGGCCTCGCGGATGGCGTCGAAGCACTCCGGGTTGACGGATTTTAAATGCGATATCTGGGTGCGCGCGCCTGTGCGGCGGCCCACTTCCAAAAACTCCTGCGTGCATGCAAGCATTCCGATATGATGGCGCAGGTGCGCGGCGGCCACGCCGTCGTATTCTTTGACAACCGATACCACGTCGCACAGCTCGTCCGTATCGGCGTAACGGCTTGGCACGTAGCTCAGCCCAAACGATACGCCCCAGGCGCCCTGTTCCATATTGGCGCGCAGAATGGCGTCGATTTTCTCTTTTTCCTCCGGCGTGGGCTTGCGGTCCAGCGCGCCGCCCATCACATGCCAGCGGATGGTTCCGTGCCCCTGCAGCACCGCCATGTTCATATTGCATCCCCGGTGCTGCCAATAGTCGGCATAGCCCGCAAAATCTTCCCAGTGCGGAAAGATTTTTTTATATTTTTCACTTTGCGCGGTGCTGAACAAGCCGTTGTTCCAGTAATAGTCCACGGCGTTTTCCATGGGGATATTGAACACGGAGTGCCCGCAGTTTCCGCTCAGGCAGGTGGTGACGCCCTGGCGCATAAACAGCTCCATGTCCCCGTTGATCAGACATACGTATTCTTCGTGCACGTGCGGGTCGATCAGCCCGGGAATCACCGTTTTTCCGGCGGCGTCCACCTCGCGGTCAGCCTGTAAAGTAAGCTTGGGCGCGATCGCGACGATCTTGCCGTCCTTCACCGCGATATCGCCGGAAAAGCCCTTGCCGCCTGTTCCGTCGATCACAAAACCGTTCCGAATCAAAATATCGACCATGGGGACGCCTCCTTGTTGCTCATGTTCCAGCTTGATACAAAACTGCCGTTATACCCACACCTGGTTGAGAACGCGCAGGGCATTCCCGCCCAGGACTTTGGCAATATCCGTGTCGCTGTAGCCGTGCTTGACCAGCCAGCGAAGAATGTTAATGGACGCCTCGGTCGGGTTTTCAAGCCCTTTGACATAGGCCACTTCCTCGTACGTCACGTGCGTGTTTTTGGTGTCGCCGGTCGCCAGGCTTGCGGCAAACTGGTGGTGCAGGCCCACGTGATCGCCGTATAAGCCGTCCGTGCCGAACGATACGTGATCGATCCCCGCCAGATTGGCGATATACTCAAAGTGCTCCATAAAGGAATCCAGATCGTGCGTGCGGTGGGTTTGGGTCATGGTGGTGTGGGGCGCGGCTTCGATGCCCAGCACGCCGCCGCTTTCCGCCGCCGCGCGGATGACGTCGTCGTTGCACAGGCGCTTGCTGTCCCACAGGGTGCGGGCGCCGATATGGCTGATGATCAGCGGTTTATCCGAATATGCGATGGTATCCAGCGTAGTCTGCGGGCCGGCGTGCGAGCAATCGATCAGCATGCCGACCTTGTTCATACGCCTGACGGCCTGCCTCCCGAACTTGGTCAGGCCGCTGTCATGATCCTCTTTCAGGCCCGACCCCAGTGCGTTGCTTTCGGAATAGGTTACGCCCATCATGCGGATGCCCAGGCCGTACAGCACGTCGATGCGGTCCAGCTCGTTTTCAATCGGCGCGGCGCCCTCCAGCACGGGTACCCAGGCAATGCGGCCTTCGCGGTGCGCGCGGTGGATATCGGCGACGGATTTACACTGGATTAAAAAATCCTGATGATGCAGATCGCACAGGCGATGTCCCAGGTCGATCAGCACATCCTCGAACTTCCATCCGTTTTGGGATACGATATGGCAGGTACCGTCCATCATATTATCAAACACGCAGTCCAGGTAGCTGTGGGAAAGCGCCTCGTAGGCGCAGCTTTCCCTGCCCTCTCGGTCCAAAAGCCCCAACTGCGAAATATCTTCCGTGACCAGTGTCGGATGCTCATGCAATCCGATATATATACAATCTTTTGCCAGGCGCAGCACGCGCTGCTCCTGTTCCTGTGTCAGCGGGTACCGGTTTTGCCCGGCCCAATCCCAGCGGACCAGGGGAAAGGCCGGATAGTCCTTCCCGGGGGTTAAATAGTCGTAGGCCTGATAGCCTTTATATCCTGTCTTAATGCCCATTTTGCTCCTTGGCTGCCGGTTCCGCCGGAACCGGCTGTGAACGAATTCGATCGGGTAAATACATGCCCCGGCAATCCGCCGAGAACAACGGATTGCCGGGGACGCCGCATGTGAGCGGTTTACGGAGGAATCTTACGGAATCAGGTGGACGTTGACCAGGTCTTTCACGTCGCACACGCCGTACAGACCGGGCGTTGCGCCCCAGCCTTCGAACTTCTGCTTGGAGTAGCCGTAGGCGTTCACGCGCACGAGCACGTTAACAGTGGGCAGCTCTTTAACAAACAGTTCCTGGAACTCCATCATGGTCGCCTTGCGGACGTCATAGTTCGGCTCCAGCTTGACGCTTTCCAGAAGCGCGTCCATGTCGGCGTTGTAATACTGCATGAAGTTCAAGGTGCACTTGGAGTGATAGATCGCATCGAGGCTCGTGTCGACGTCGTCGATGACGCCCCACTCGATGTAGTTGATGTCGAACGTTTTGCCCTTCACAACGGTATCGGTATACGTGGCGGGCTCAACGATGGAGATGGTGATGTCGATACCGGCTTCGGCGCAATTGGATTTGAAGATGTTGGCAATCGCGTCGATGTTGTTGGTGTTGTTGCGGCAGGTGAGGGTGAACGCCAGGTCCTGGCCGTCCTTTTCACGGACGCCGTCGCCGTTGGTGTCGACATAGCCGGCGGCTTCCAGCGTGGCTTTCGCGGCTTCGATATCAAAGGCCGGGAACTGCGCCGCGCCATCGGACATATCGGCGAACACGGGCGAGATGGGGGTATACATCGGCACGCCGCCGCCCTGGATGGCAATGCTCACCAGTGCGTCACGGTCGACGGTCTGGGCGATCGCGGTGCGAACGGCCTGATCCGCCAGCATGGGGTTGGCATAGCTGAAGCCGAAGTAGCCGTAGCCCAGCGAGTTAACCTTCGCCAGTCCGTACAGATCGGCGTCGGCTTCCATCTGCTGCTGCACGGCGACGGACAGGGCGTTGCTGCCGCAATCCACTTCGCCGGATTTGATGGCCAGCATCAGGGAGTTGGCGTCGGTGTAGATGCGGATGGTGATGCCGTCCACATACGCGCCGATGCCGTCGTTGGCCAGCGCCCAGTTCTCCACGCGGGAGAAGGAGTAGTATTCGCCCTTGGAATAATCCTCAAGCTTGAAGGGGCCGTAGCCGATGGCGGGGATATCGGCGGTGGCAAAATCGTCGATGCCTTCGATGAGGTGTTTGGGCATCACGTCGACCCAGAAACCGATGATGGTCATAAAGTCGACCTGCGGCTCCTTGAGGGTGTACTGAACAGTGAGCTCGTCCAGTGCCACGGCGCTTTCGATGTTGGCATAGTAGTCCGAACCGAAGTTCACGTCGTGCGTGGAGCAGTACAGGGCTGTGAAGGCGAGGTCTTCCGCGGTGAACTTGACGCCGTCATGCCAGTACAGGCCGTCGTGGATGGTCGCCGTGAAGGTTTTCAGGTCGTCGCTGACCTCATAACCTTCCAGTACGTACGGCACTTTCCCGGCGTTTTCGTCAAACACCAGCAAAGAGGGGTACAGGAGGTTTGCAACCAGCGCGGCGTTCAGGTCGTTGCTGATCCAGCCGTTCAAAGCATAGGGATCGCCGACCATGCCGATAACCAGTTGACCGCCAACCAGGCTTGCGTCGCCTTCGGCGGTTGCGGTGATTGCAGCCAACGAAAGAGCCATAGTCGTTACCAGTAGCAGTGCAAGGAACCTTTTCATCGTGTCTCTCTCCTTTTTAATCCGTTTTATATGAAGAATTTCCGCTTGGATAAGACGGAGTTTCCGCATACCAGTGTTCAGGGGTTTACTTGACCCAGACTTCTTCCAGAACCCGCATCACGTTGCCGCCGATGACCTTGGCGATATCCGCGTCGCTGTAGTTGTGCTTCACCAGCCAGCGCACGATGTTGATGGAGGCTTCGGTGGGGTTTTCCAGTCCTTTGACATAAGGAACTTCTTCGTAGGGAACGTCGTTGTTGCGGGTGTCCTTAATCGACAGGTTCGACGCGTAGGCATGGTGCAGGCCCACGTGATCGCCGTAGAGCGAGTCGATGCCGAACGAAACGTGGTCGATGCCCACAAGCTTTGCGATGTATTCAAAGTGCTCCATCACCGACTCGATATCGTGGGTGGCGTTGGTGGCGGTCATGGTGGTGTGCGGAGCGGATTCCACGCAGACGACGCCGCCCTTTTCGGCCACGGCCTTGATGACGTAATCGTCAAACAGCCGCTTGGAGTTCCACAGCGAGCGGGCGCCCACGTGGGTCATCATGATGGGCTTTTCGCTGGCGGCGGCGGTATCGAAGGCGGTTTTCTGGCCGCAGTGGGATACGTCGATGAGCATGCCGACCTTGTTCATGCGCCGGACCGCCTCTTTGCCGAACTTCGTCAGGCCGCCGTCGGTGTCTTCCTTCAGGCCGTTGCCCAGGGCGTTGGATTCGCTGTAGGTGATGCCCATTACACGCACGCCGAAGCCGTAAAGCACGTCGATGCGGTCGAGCTCGTTTTCAATGGGCGTGGAGCATTCCAGCACCGGCACCCAGGCGATTTTCCCTTCGGCCTTGGCGCGTCGGATATCCGCCGTGGTTTTGCACTGGATCAGGAAATCCTGGTGGTGCAGGTCGCACAGGCGCATGCCGATATCGTGCACGACGTCGGTCCATTTCCAGCCGCTTTTGCTGGTGATATTGGCGGAGCCGTCCATCATGTTGTCAAACACGCAGTCCATATAGCTTTCCGCCAGCGCGTCGTAAGCGCAGAATTCGCGGCCCGCGTTATGGTAGAGCTTGCTTTCATGCATGTTGGCGGGGAAATAGCAGGGATGCTCATGCGCGGCGATATAGACGTTGTTGGCCACGATATCCTTGACCCTCTGCTCCTGTTCCGCCGTTTCCAGCTCGATGCGGTACTCGCCGGCCCAGTTCCATTTCGCCAGTTCGTATACGGGATAATCTTCACCGGGAGTCAGGTAATCGAACGCTTTGTAGCCTTTGTAGCCGGGTTTCATGCTCCATCGTCTCCTTTGTGTTGGTATGTGATGAGGGAAGCCGCTTTTGCGGGCCTCCGGATCAGCGGGTTTTGGGGTTCAGGGTATCGTTGATGGCGTTGCCCAGGATGTTGAAGCTGACCACGTACGCCATGATTGCGCCCGAGGGCCACAGCCACCACCAGCTGGGGTTGGGAGTTTTCACCAGCGCGCCGGTATCCCACGCTTTTTTCAGGATCAGGCCCCAGCTCCAGGTGTTGGGATCGCCCAGGCCCAAAAAGCTCAGGCCCGATTCGCTGAGCACCGCGGTCGCCATGATGAGCGTCAGGTTGACCATCACGGGGCCGATAATGTTGAGAAGGATATGCTTGCTTAATATCTTCCGGCTGGGAATCCCAAGGCAGCGGGATACCTCGATAAACGGCATTTCCGACGTGCGCAGGGTGGCGTTGCGCGTTACGCGCGCGAGGCTCGGCCAGGATAATATGCCGATTACAACGGCTACGTTTGTTACGGAAGCTCCGGCCACGGCCGCGATGACGATCATCAGCGGCATCATGGGCAGCGTCATGAAAATCTCGATGATCCCGTCGATCAATCCGCCGATGCGGCCCTGGTGGTACCCGCTGATCAGCCCCAGCGGAATGCCGATCACCGCCGCGCACAGCACGGCCATCAGCGATACGTACACCGAGGTGCGCGCGCCCCAGATGATCTCGCTCATCACGTCCAGGCCCAGGTTATCGGTGCCCATCCAGTGCTGGGCGCTGGGCGCGACCTCGATCTCGCGGCCGTAGCCCTTGGGATAGTCTGCCAGCAGCGGCGCGAAAATGCCGACCATCAGGATCAGCAGCACGATGCCAAGCCCGATCATGCCCAGCGTATTTTTGCGGAAGGATTGGAAAAAAGTGCGCTGCTTCATACTTTCCCACCTCCCAGCTTGACCCGGGGATCAATCCACGCCAGGATCAAATCCGTCACGATGTTGATGACCACCGTGGTAATGCTCAGCACCAGAAACGCGCCTTGCAGCACCGGGTAATCCAGCGCCGTAACGCTGTCGTAAATCAACCGCCCGACCCCCGGCCAGGAGTAGATGCTCTCCGTCATAATCGCGCCGCCGACCATGCTGGCAACCATGATGCCCGTTGCGGTGATAGTGGGGATCATCGCGTTTTTCAGCGCGTGCTTGCGGGTGACGTAGCGGTCGTCCCAGCCCTTGGCCAGCGCCGTGCGGATATAATCCTCCTTCTGCACCTCGATCATGCTGTTGCGGGTATACAGGATGATGGATGTACAGTTGCCGATAAACAGCGTAAAGGTCGGCAGCACCGCATGGCGCAGGACGTCTATCACATAGGCGAATCCCTCCGCCGGAGGCGGCGTGTACGCCCCGCCGGTCGGCAGGATGTGCAGCTTGTACCCGAACAGATACAGCAGCGCGAATGACAGGAACGGGATAAAGATGGAAATACCGACCATCGTGATGACGTTGATAAACTTGTCAAACGCTCCGTTGCGTTTCTTGGCGGCCTTGAGCCCGACGGGGATGCCGATCGAAAGCGAAAACGTGATGCTGAGCAGGAGCAGGATGACTGTCCAGGGGAGCTTCTGCATCAGGATCGCGGATACGGCGTCGCGCGATTTGAACGACACGCCGAGGTTCCCGTGCAAGAGCTGCCCCAGGTAAATGACGTACTGCTGCAGCAGCGGCTTGTCCAGGCCGAACTGCGCCGTCATACGCGCTACGGTTTCCGCGCTCATTTTCGGGTCCAGCATCATGGAAACCGGGTCTGCCGGAATCAGCCGGAGCAGGAAAAACGTGATGGACACCGACACGAATACGGTCAGCAGTCCGCGGATGGCGCGCTTGGTGAGGTATCTGCCCATGCTATTTCACCTCCAAAACGCTTTGCGTGCACTGTTCATAGTACGGGCAGCGCACAAAATGGCCGGGCGAAATTTCAGCCAGCTCCGGATGATTCGTTTTGCAGGCCTCCTGCGCCATATAGCAGCGCGAGTAGAACCGGCAGCCGGCGGGGAGGTTAACGGCGCTTGGAATATCCCCCTCCAGCAAAATGCGCTTTTTCTTCATCATGGGGTTGGGGTCGGGAATTGCGGAAATCAGCGCGCGGGTATAGGGATGTCTGGGATTTTCAAACAACTCCTGCGCGGGCGCCATTTCCATCATTTCCCCAAGATACATCACGACGATCGTATCGCTGACAAACTTGACGACCGATAAATCGTGGCTGATGAAGAGATAGGTAAGGTTGAATTCCTCTTTCAGGTCGTTGAACAGGTTGAGCACCTGGGCCTGGACCGATACGTCCAGCGCGCTGACCGCCTCGTCGCAGATGATGAGGCTGGGGTTCATGGCCAATGCACGCGCGATATTGATGCGCTGGCGCTGACCGCCCGAAAACTCGTGCGGGAACCGGTCGGCCATTTCACGCTGCAAGCCCACGTGTTCCAGCACGTCGCCGACACGCTGAGCGATATCCGCCTTGCCGGAATACACCCGGTGCTCCTTGAGCGGTTCGGCGATCGCCGCGCCGATTTTGACGCGCGGATCCAGCGAGGCATAGGGGTCCTGAAAAATCATCTGCAGCTCGCGGGGAATGAGCTTGCACTGGCTGTGCTTGAGCGCGAGGATATCTTTCCCCTGATAATGCACCTTGCCGGCCGTGGCGGTAATCAGCCGGAGCAGAAGCCTTGCCAGCGTCGATTTACCGGATCCGCTTTCGCCGACGATGCCAAGGGTCTGCCCTTTGACGACGTCGAAATTCATATCGTCTACCGCGTGGAGAAGGGTCGGCTTCCCAAACCAGCTGTTGCTGATGTTGAAATGCTTGGTCAATCCGCGCACCTTCAATAACGGCTGTGTGTCCGTCATGTACGCTCCACCTCCGTTTCCAGAAAGCAGGCCACGCTGTGGTCGTCGTTGATGCGCGTCTGCACGGGCGCTTTTTCACGGCAGACCGCCTTGCAGTGCTCGCAGCGGGGAGCATAACGGCATCCCTGCTCAAATTTGTGCGCCAGGGGAACCGTGCCCGGGATGTTGTGCAGGCGCTTGACGTTGGTTGTCAGCGTGGGAATGGCTTTGAGCAGTCCGCGGGTATAGGGATGCGCGGGGTGGAGGAACACCTCTTCCACAGTGCCCTTTTCCATAACCTGGCCCGCGTACATCACCACCAGCTCGTCGCAAACCTCGGCCACAACGCCCAGGTTGTGTGTAATGAACATCAGAGATCCGCCGGTTTTCAGGCGGCTCATCAAATCCAGCACCTGAGCCTGAATGGTTACATCGAGCGCCGTGGTCGCCTCGTCGGCGATCAGCACCCTGGGGTTGCAGGCGATCGCCATGGCGATCATGGTGCGCTGCCGCATACCCCCGGAAAACTGGTGCGGGTAGTTTTTAATCCGCTTTTCCGGGTTGGGAATGCCAACCTTTTGCAGCAGGCTGATCGTCCGCTCCCGCAAATCCTTCTTGCTTAAGTTTTTCTCGTGGCGGCGAAGCACTTCTTCAATCTGAAAGCCGATGGTAAGCACGGGATTCAGGGCCGTCATCGGCTCCTGAAAGATCATGGAGAGCTCCTTGCCCCGTATTTTATACATTTCCTGCTCGGTTTTTTGCAGCAGATCCTCTTCGCCAAGCAATATGCGCCCGCCGGCAACCTTGGCCACGGGAGGAAGCAGCCGCATGGCGGACAGGGTGGTGATGCTTTTTCCGCAGCCCGATTCCCCGACGATACCCAAGGCCCTGCCTTCCCGTACGGAAAACGAGATATCATCCAGAAGGTTATATTGTTTCCCGTCATCATCCTGTAGATTCAAACGGAAGCGGTCAAACCTCAGAACATCCTGCATGGCATCTCACCCTCTCTTGGCAAACCCGGGATTGGTCTATACTAATTCTGATTATTCGTATTCGCTTGGATCGAATAAAGTCAGGCGCCTCCTGGCACGTATCCTGTGGGACCGGTACGGATTGTTTCCAATAATAGGTTTTCATGGGTAATTTTGTTTAAAAAAATACCGAAGAATACATCCGTCCTCGTTGACGTGCATTCTTCCGCTTCATAGTACCATATCTTTATGCTAAATGGTCTAATCCAATTGTTTTTCTTTCGTATTTATAAACAGCCCTAAAAAGCTTTCATCCTGCGCTTTCCAGCGTGTTGTGCTGTATAGAGGATTGCGCACGCCGGTACAGACGATAGTATATATGGCATTGCGAAAAAAGGCAGACACGCGTTCGCAAATGTGCGGACCCGGTATGCCCCACTTAGAGAATTGGACTATAACTTTGAGACGCAAACGATCAACAAGTTAGCAAAATCCCTGCATGCCTCGCTTTTGACGCCGCGGAGCGGCACCTGTCCAGCCGCCATGGTATTTTTATGCAGCGCTCTCTGGGCAACCCGTCAGAACAGCTCCGCCCACACGGCGACGTTCGTAAGGTCGAACATGATGGGATTTTCCAGAATGACTTCCAGTCCGCCGCCAGGGCTTAGGGTAATCACGCGCTCCCCTAGGGATCCGGCTGTGAAGATTTCTCCTTCCTCGGCTTTCAGCTCTCCCTTATCCAGTAGGCTGGCGGCATACATGGCAAGATAACCCAGATCCGACGGATTCCAAAGGTACATCCACGGGCAGACGCCGGAGATGATATACGGCTGCATATCGGACGGTAATCCCAAACCCGTCACCTTGACGTCCGACCCCGCGTCCTCGATGGCGTCCGCGGCGGCCAGGAGCCCTACGGACGTGATGGCGATGATCAGGTCCAGGTCGGGATAGCTTTCCATCAGCTCTTGGGTGATGCGGTAAGAGGTCGTATAATCGTCCTCGCCGTAGGCGATATCCCGCAATCGCATGTCCGCGTATGCTTCCGGCTGATCCGCCAGCTCTTTTTCCATCCATGTAAGCCAGCTCATCTGGTTGGGCGCGTCCTTGGTCGTCGTCAGGATGACGAATTCCCCTTTGCCTTTCAAAATCGAGTTCCCCGCCTGAATCAGCACGCGTCCGATCACGTCGGCGGGGGCTTGCTCAATGTGCAGCATCCTGTTCTCGGGATACACGGCTGAATCCAGGGACACCACAACCACGCCCCGCTCCAGCGCGGTCTGCAAAGCGCCGGAAATCTCGTCGCGGTTGTTCGCCGCCACGCAGATCGCGGCCACGCCCTCATCCACCAGGGCCAGGATGCTGTCCTCCTGCTTTGGCAGGCCGTTTTCATCCGGGCCGGCCAGCACCGGCGTCGCCCCGATCTCCTCACAGGCCTTGGAAAATCCCGCGTACATCACCTGCATGTACGGGTTCACTTTATCTTTGACCACCAGCGCGAACATCGGCATGGTTTCGGTTTCCGGGGTTGTTTCCGGCTGCCGCTCAGCGGCGGGCTGGCAGCCCGAAAGGGCGATCATCAGGCATAAAATTGCGGCAAGAACCATGCGTTTCACCGGACATCCTCCTTTATCTTTTATATTCTGTAGGCCATTGCCCCTCGTTTTTCTTGAAAACCCTGGAAAAATGGTAGGGGTTTTTAAACCCGACCTGTTCGGAGACCTCGCGGATCAACAGCGCCGGCTGGCTTTGCAAAAGCTCCTTGGCCTTGCGCAGGCGTACCCCGGTCAGGTAATCGGCCGGGGTTTGCCCGTAGGCCTGGCGGAACAGGAAGGAGATATAGCTGGGCACGTAGCCGAACCTCCGGGCTAGCGTCTGCCCTGTGATATGTTCGGCATACGACACGTTCAGGTAGTCCAGCACCTTTTGCATCGTATCGTTTTTCTCACCAGCAGCCAGCGCCGTATCCTCCAGCGACCGGACGACCTCTTCAAGCTCCTTCCATGATGCCGCCATACCAACGGCGGCATAGAACCAATCGCGATTTTGCACAACGCTGCCGGGATCCTGCGATTTCACGTCGAGCAGGGTCACCACCCGCTGATAGAACAAGAGAATGCGCCGCTGCGTCCAGTTCTCCAGCACAAATCGTGAAAGCATTTCGCGCCGGAATGCCGCGGCCTGTTTTGGATTGCCGCCGGACAGGCTTTCGGCGTACTGCGACGCGGCGGCGGAATCTTCCGCGAAATCGCCGCCCTCAGGCTTTAATTTCTCCAACGCCTGGTATTCCACTGCCTCCAGCATGTCTTTCCCGATCACAATGCGGTCCCAGAGCAGTCGGCGCAGCCGCTTGTATGCTTTCCCGATCTCTTCAACGGGTATGGCGCCGCGCAGGTAAACACAGCTGACCGGCAGCTTGCGCTGCTGCAGCACCTCCTGGTAGAGCCGTTCAATCCAGCGGGGATCGGCCGCGTCCGCCTGCTGATAGACGAGCACCCGTTCCGCCGGGGTATCGCCCGAAAACTCCTGCAGAAATAAAAGGCCGTCGCGGCAAAGCGCTTTTGCCATCCCGGTCAGCGATACTTTCTGCCATACGTCCGGAACCTCGTCATACAGGTCCACATCGGCGCTCTGGGGCAGCGCGCCCGCGCAGAACAGACACGCGCCAAGCCGTACCGCCTGCAGCCCGTCCGCCTTGGAATCCGGCAGTATGTGATGGATCCTGGCGGCGACGCTTTGCTGGATATGCTCCGTTTTTAACGCGATAAACTGCTCCTTGAGCTTGAAAAGCAGCTTTTCCAGGGTCTCTTCGGCAATGGGCTTGAGCAGATAATCCACCGCCTGCGCGCGAATCGCGGTTGAAACATATTCAAAATCCTGGTATCCCGACAAGACCACGATTGCGCAGTCCGGGTACAGGCGCCGTACCTGGTTCATCAGTTTCATGCCGTCCATCACGGGCATGCGGATATCGGTAAACAGCACGTCGAAATGCTCGGCGCGCATTTTTTCCAGCGCCTCTTCCCCATCGCCGGCGATGGCGGCGACACGGAAATCCTCGTCGATATGCTCGATCATCCGCTTGGTACGGCGCTGGATCGGCGGTTCGTCTTCAACGATCAGGACCCGTATCATCCGCTTCACCCCCGATCCTGATCATGGTACCGCCGTCCGGCAGATTGATGATCTCGTAGTCCGGCGGCGTTTTCTGCAATAGCGTCAGCCGCAGGATGCTGTTCACCAGGCCCATGCCCTCGGCTTTCAGGCTTTCAAAGTTCGCCGACATATCTCTGACAAACGCCGCGACACGCTGGTGTATTTCCGTAATCTTTCCCTGGGTGATGCCCGCGCCGTTATCCTGTACGATCAGTTCCCACCCGCCGTTTACCCGGCGCAGGCGAACGTCGATATGCCACGGCGGGCGGCAGCCCGCAAAGCCGTGCTTGAAACAGTTTTCCGCAAGCGGCTGCACGATGAGCTTCGGTACCAGGATGGAAAGCGCGCCCTCGTCTGCTGTAATCTGATAGGTAAACCGGCTTTCGTAGCGCTCCTTCATCAAATCCAGATAATTGCGCGTATGCTGCAGCTCCTGCTCAAAGCTGACGCGGTCGCTGTTGTAGTCGGCGATATAGCGCATCATGTCGGTCAGCTTCATGCACATGGCCACCGTCCGCGGGCTGTTTTCCTCTTCGCCCGATTCTACGATGGCGGACAGCATATTATATAGAAAATGCGGGTTCATCTGCGATTGCAGCGCCCTTAAGTAGGCCCGCATCTCAATGGAGATGGACGTGTTGATCCTCAGCAGCATCTGGCGGTAGGCGGCGTCCAGCTGCTTGAGCTCCGCTACTGAATAGCTGCGCTCCGGCGACGTCAGCACGTGGCTGATGTTGTGCAGGCTGATATTGCCGATATCCGTGGACAGGGTGGACAGCGGCTTTGCGATCCGGTCCGCCGTCAGGTTGATCGCCAGCAATAAAAGGGCAAGCAGCCCGACGCAGACGCCGACCATCAGATAATAGCTGCCCAGATACGGTTTGTTCAGCTGCGCCGTGGGAATCAGGCAGTATAAATACCAATCCGTAGGCTCGACCCTGGATACGACGGTCAGCTTCCGACTGCCATCCTCCGAAATATATCCCGTCGCCGCCGTTCCCTCGCCGTCCGGGGACGCCAGCGCGAGCATCTGCGGCGTAATCTCCGTGGTATCGCGCGCGGCGTCCGCCGCGTAGATCACAGCGCCGCCGGAGCCGATCAGCAGGTATTCGGGCTGGGACGGTTCCAGCGAAAAGAACTTGTACGCCGCAAAGGTATGGATGTCCATCTCGATGGATAGGATGGCGAATACCTTGGACGAGTACGGAGGCGAGAACGCGTACAGCACCGTAAACGTCGTCGTTTTGGGATTGTTGGACCAGCGATCCAGCTGCGGGTCGAGGATCAGCCGCCGCTGCGGGCTTAAAGCCAGCAGCTCCATGGTATCCAGGATCGTCTGCTTGTCGCTTAAAATCGCTTCGACGTTTTCCTGCGTTTCATACAGCGGGCCGGACGCGGCGAAATCGCCCGCCTGGTTGTATATGCAGATCCGCGCGGCAAACGCGTCCGTTCCGTTGAAACTCGCGAGGATGGATTCCACACGGATGCCGTCCAGCAGGTTGTCGGTGAAGTAGTTGCCGTCGTCCGCATCGGAGGACAGGAGAACGAAAAAATTTAAAAGCTCGTTGTTGGAGATTACCTGGGACGCCAACTGATCCACGCGGTTTAGCATCTGTTCCAGTTCCGACACATTGGCGTTGTGCAGCTGCTGCTGGTGGTAAATCTCCCTCTCCCGGTTCAGCCGGGACGTGGTGCCGATTAGAAACGCGCCGAAAACAAGCACCACGCAGAACCCGACGACCGCGTAGGACAGGAACAGCTTATTCTTGAACGGTGTGACGGAAAAGAAGCGTTTCATCTTTTAAAGGAAAGCAGGCCTTCCTGCCTGCCGGGCCTTGCCGCCCAATGCGTATGCGCGGGCAGCGGCCGTACGCGTTTGCCGGTGTGCCGCATGGTATAACGTCCTTTCAGGAATATACTCCTATTATAAAGCGGGCCTGGCCGCAAAGCAACCAGGCCCGTTGGTCAATACGACCCGTTAAGGAGAGGGAAACTTAATACACGTCTTTCCACTGGTCGATGTTGCTCGCATCGAAACGGTAGGGATCGCCGACGATGGTGAAGGGATTGCCCTCGGCATCCACCAGGATGGTGATCGTGCCAAGACGCCCGGCCTCAAAGGTCGCGCCTTCCACAGGCTCAAAGCCTTCCACCAGGTTGTAGGCGGCATAGCCCGCGCACAGACCCAGATCGATCGGGTTCCACAGGTACATGCCTTCGCACACGCCGTCAGTGATGTAATCGGCCATCTCGCTGGGGAGGCCGAGGCCGGTCAGCTTGATAACGCCGGTGAGGCCGTTATCCTGAATGCAGTTGGCCGCGGCCGCGATGCCGACGGTCGTGGGCGAGATAACGCCCTTCAGGTCGGGATAGCTGTCGATGAGGCCCTGCATTTCCTGATAGGATTTGTCGGTCAGGTCGTCGCCATATGCGATGGTCACCAGTTCCATGTTGGCGTACTTGGGATCCTTGAGCTCTTCCTGCATCCAGCCGATCCAGGTATTCTGGTTGTCATGCGTGGAGGCGGAAGACAGGATGGCGATCTGGCCTTCGTAGCCGATCTGCTCCGCGATTTCCTTAACTTCGACACGGCCGATGTTCTCGGCAACGGACGGGTCGATGTTCAGCTCGCGGCCTTCGGGCAGCACAGCGGAGTCCCAGGAGAGGACATGAATGCCCTTTTCCATGGCGGACTGCAGCACGGGCACCACGCCGGCAGCGTCGTTGGACGAGATCGCGATCGCGTCCACGCCCTGCTGGATGAAGCCTTCAATGATCTGGATCTGGCCTTCGTTGGAGCTGTCGGCCGGGCCGTTGTGCACCAACTCGTAGCCAAGATCGTCCGATGCCTCCTGGAAGCCTTTTACGGCTGCTTCAAAGAAGGGGTTGCCTGTCTGCTTGTACACGACGCCGATGGTCATCGCGCCTGCGATCGACGGCACAAGCAGCAGAATCATGACGGCTGCCAGTACGAGAGAGAGTAGTTTGCGCATGATGGGTTCCTCCTTGTTTGGTTGTTTATTTCTCAACAGGGTTTGCTCCCTGCTGGGTTCTCAGGAATGAAGGGACAAAAGCTGCTGCTGCCTGATCTGGCGCCGCTGCTTGAACATCTGGTAGATGTTGGGCAACAGCACCATGCCAATCAGCAGCACACCGATGGCGAGGTTTAGGATAAAGGAATCGTTGAATGCGATCATCAGTCCGTTCTTCAGGCAGGTCAGTAAAATCAGCGACAGGAGCACGCCGACGACCGAGCCTTTGCCGCCGGAGGTGGACGCTCCCGAAAGCACTGCCACGGCGATCGCCTGCATTTCGTACCCGGTGGCGATGTTGTACTTCACCGATCCGGTGCGGCTTAAAAGCATAATGCCGCCGACGGCCGCCAGCAGGCCGTTCATCGTAAAGACGGCGACCTTGATCCGGTCGGTGTGGATGCCGGAATACCGCGCGGCGGTGATGTTGGTCCCCGTGGCAAACAGCCGCCGCCCAAACGCCGTGTGATGCAGGAGGATGTAAAACAGCGGGAACGCCGCAAGCAGACACAGTAGCATGACCGGTACGCCGCCCAGAACGCTTCCGTATCCCAGCGTTTTGGTAAACCAGCTCGGAAAACCGCCCGCCGCGCCGTCTTTCAAAATAATATAGGCGATGCCGCGGTAGATGGTCAGGGTGGACAGGGTGATGATCATGGCAAACAGCTCTTTGAACTTCACCACGAGCAGGCCGTTGATCAGCCCGCACAGCGCGCCGGTTAACAGCGCCAGCGCCACCGAAACCCAGAAGGGAAGGCCGTTGCCAGCGTTGTAGGCGACCCCCATGACCGTGACGGACAAGGCCGCGGTGGAGCCTACGGAGATATCGATGTCGCCAAGGATCAGCACCATCATCGTGCCGATGGCCATAAAACCGATATCCACGACGTACACGCGCGTCTGGTCCACCAGCTTCATCACGGTGTAGCTGTCGCCAAGCCGGAACTGGAAGAAGAAATACACCAGCACCGTCAGCCCGACCACCAGCCATTCCCAGCGGAAGAATACCCTGCGCAATGCTTTCATGCTAGATCTTCCTCCTCTGCAGCTCGCGGCGTATACTGATGCGCCTGAGGACGACGTTGGATATGACGGCAATCAGGATCAGCAGACCCTGGATCAGCTTTTTCCAAAACTCCGCGCTGCCGGTCAGCCGCATCATCGGCAGGCCGTTGTTGATCACGCCGATCACCAGCGAGCCCAGAAGCACAGCGGTGATCTTACCCGAGCCGCCCGTAACCGATACGCCGCCGATCACGCACGCCGCGATGACGTACATCTCGTACCCCATTTTCAGGTCCTGTGTCACCTTGGTGTCGTGCGAGCCGAACATCAGCCCGGCAAGCCCCGCCAGCACGCCCATAATGATATGCGCCATCAGCATCGAACGCTCCGCGTTAACGCCGCGCATTTCGGCAGCTTCGCGGTTGGAGCCGACGGCGTACATGTGCCGCCCGGCGCGGAAATACGTGACGAAAATAAACATCAATCCAAGGCAGATCAGCAATATCCATATCTGGGAGTTGATCCCGAGGATGTCCACGCGGGTGAAATCCACAAACGCGTCTGTCATGTCCTTTTTATACACAGCCTGCCCGCTGCTGACCACATGGGTCAGGCCGTAGAGGATATACTGCATGCCAAGCGTCGCTACCACCGGAAGCACCTTGCCGTAGGCGATGATCGCGCCGTTGGCGGCGCCGCAAAGACCACCAACGCCCATGGCGACCACAATAATCAGGAATAACGGCATCCCGGTTTTGGTTCGCACCGCGGTTTCCACCCCGTCGATAACGACGGTCGTATCGGTCACCACCAGCGCCTGGCGCATGAGCATCGTCGCGACCATGGCCGATAAAGCCATGATGCCTGTGATGGAAATATCGATGGACCCCACCAGCAGCACGCACATCATCCCGGCGGCCAGGATGAACAGCGGCGCGGTATCCTTTAAAATGAACAGGAACTTATCCCCGGTCAGGAACAGCGGATTGCGCAGCCCGACCAGCGCGACCAGCGCGGCGAGGATGAGCAGCAGCCCGATTTCGCGATGTTTGGAAAACATGGCGATGAGATAGTTTTGCAGACCCTTGTCTTTTCGCATGCTTTCTCTCCTCACTCCGTTTTATCCGCGGGCAGAGCGGCCGCAAGCACGTTTTCCTGCGTCGCTTCCTGCTTGGAGATGGTCGCGGCAACCCGGCCCTCCCGCATGACCACAATGCGGTCGCACATGTTGATGACCTCGGGAAGCTCCGACGACACCATCAGGATGCCGTATCCCTGCGCCGTCAGCTCGCACATCACTTCATAGATCTGCGCTTTGCTGCCAACGTCCACACCCTTGGTGGGCTCGTCCATGATCAGAATGCGCGATTCGACGCTTAACAGCTTGCCGATGACCACCTTCTGCTGGTTGCCGCCCGACAGCGAAGACGCGGCTGTATCCACCGATACGGCGCGCACCTTCAACAGGTCGAAGAATTTCCGGCTCTCCTCCTGCTCAAGCTTGGGCTGGATCAGCTTCCTGCGCGTATAGCGTTGAATGGTGGGTAGGGTGATGTTGTGGTTGATGGACCAGGGCATGAACAAGCCCTGCTTCTGCCTGTCCTCGGGCAGCATGCCGATGGAATGGACCATCGCGTCGTGCGGATCCCGGATCAGGGTTTTCTCGCCCCGGATGTATACGTCCCCGGTCGCTTTGGTCACGCCGCAGATCGCCTGCACTACCTCCGTGCGTCCGGCGCCGACCAGGCCGGTCAGCCCCAGAATTTCCCCTTCGTGCAGCGTGAAGCTGATATCCGCGAACCGGCCCGTTTGCGACAGGCCTTCCACGCGCAAAAGCTCTCCGCCGATCGGATTTTTCTTGACCGGGAAGAACTGGTCGATGGACCGGCCGACCATGTGCCTGACCAGCTCCACATCCGTAACGTCCCCGATATTCCATGTACCGATATACTGGCCGTCCCGCAGGATGCTGACGCGGTCGGCCAGCTTGAAGGTGTCCTCCAGCCGGTGGGAGATCAGGATGATCGAAACGCCCTGCTCGCGCAGCGACCGGGCGATTTCGTAAAGCTCTTCCGATTCCTGCCGCGTCAGCGCGGCGGTCGGCTCGTCCATGATCAGGATTTTCATGTTCTGCGACAGCGCTTTGGCGATCTCCACCATCTGCTGCTGGGCGATGCTCAGGCTCCCCATGGTGTCCGTCGCCTTGATGGTCGCGCCCATCTTGTCCAGCAATGCCTGCGCCGCCTGGTTGGTTTTCTTCCAGTTAATGCCGTTGATGCCTTTGACGAGCTTTTCATGCCCCATGAAGATGTTTTCGGCAACGGTCAGATCGGGATAGATCGCCAGATGCTGGTAAATCGCGGCGATGCCGTGGCGCGCTGCAACCAGCGGATTGCTCATCTGGATCTTTTTACCTTCCAGAATGATCTCGCCGCCGTCGGGGTGATGCACGCCCGTCAGCACCTGGATAAAGGTGGATTTCCCGGCTCCGTTTTCGCCCATCAAGGCGTGGATTTCACCCGGAAACAGGTCAAAACTCACCTTATCCAAGGCCTTTACGCCCGGAAAGGTTTTGGTAATCTCCCTCATTTCCAATAAATAACGATTCATCTCAATGCTCGCATTTCTATCTATACTGTTGGATCGCGGCGCTTCTTTTAACAAAACGACGATTATCTAACCATATTTTACAGTTTTGGCGCATTCGCGGAAATGACAGATTCTAAAATTTTGATATCTAATTTGAAAATATCAACTGTGGCCGTTTTGCTTTTTTATATCCATATTTATTGATAACGGTGTACGGGATGATGCCGGTTGTTTGCCATTTCAACAGTGACCGAGGAACCGGTCTGTACGTCTACCGGATATTCGCCGCCATGTCGACCATTCCTATTCTCCCAGTGCCGACAGTACCGCGTCCCACGCAGGGATGGAAGAAGAAGCGCCTTTATGGCATACGGAGATGGACGCGGCTTTCGCGGCGATGCGCAGGGCCTGCTGCACGCTTAAATTCCGTGTCAGCGCCGCAAGGAAAAAGCCCGTAAACGTATCGCCGGCGGCTGTGGAATCGACCGCTTTGACCGGGAAAGCCGGTTGGCTGAGGTCCCCGTTCCGGTCGTGATACAAAACGCCCTTTTCACCCAAAGTCAGTACGATTTTGGCGTCGGGATATCTCTCGCCGAGCGCTTTTAGTATCTGCGTTTCCTCGTGCTTTCCGGTCAGCTGCTCGCCCTCGATTTCGTTGAGAAGAAAAATGCCGATTTTACCGAGGTCGCAGGCCTCAACTTCCGCGTCGAACGGCGAAGGATTGAGCGCGATGGTCAGTCCCCTGGCATAGGCTTTGTCCACGAGGGCTTCGACCAAATTAATCTCGTTTTGCATCAGCAGGATATCGCCCGGCTGGAACTGCGACAGGATACGATCCATTCTTTCTTCGGTATGGGTGCGGTTTGTGCCCGCGAACAGCACGATGCTGTTCTGCCCGGCGGCGTCCACCTGAATCAGTGCGTTGCCGGTGGGATCGGTCTTTGAAACCTCCATGTAATCCGTCCGTACGCCGGCGGTTTGCAGCGCCTGCAAAAGCATTTCTCCGTCGTGGCCGATGATTCCCGCAAAGTAGGTTTCCGCGCCGCCCTTGGCGGCGGCGATGGCTTGATTAAGCCCCTTGCCGCCCGGAAATATTTCCCGACCGGAGGAAGAAATCGTCTCGCCGGGCATTGAAATGTGATCCACCGCGAATACCAGGTCCAGGCTTGCGCTGCCATAGTCCAATATTTTCATGTCGTTCCTCATCCTATGCTTATGATGTAATTTCAGCGTCCGGGTTCGCAAAATCAGGCAAAACCGGTCCGGCGCACGGCCGTCCCGATGGATTCCGGATATAAAAACGCTTACCCTACGCAGGCACAGTGTACCCTACAACCCCTTGTTTTGCAAGCGCGGAAAGCGCACGACATAGGTGATTCCGGCAAAGAAATTTTACGCTTGACATGCTGGTCGACCAGTAGTATACTAATGATAGAGCAATGGTCCATCAGGGCGAAACGCGCCAGGATCGGCCAATGAAATAACAGACAATGACGTCAACTCCATACAGTGTTTCGCTGTTTTATGGGGCGGATTTTCGGTTTTCAATCGTTTCGTATACGGTTTCCGATATTCCCCTTCCGGCCGGGCAACCCGTATATTTCTTGATCCGCGCTGACCAGGACCGGCATCCACCCCGCATCGGCGGCCGGTCCGTCAACATTATTCCAATATTCTAAGGAGGACCACCCATGATTAAGAACGAGGCCAATCCCGTAAAGGAAATCATCGACGTTAACCGCGCGCAGATCGAGCACCGCGCAACCTGGATGGGCTTGATTTTCGACGAAATGGTGAAAGCCGGTATCGACGCCGAACCCATCGTGCGCCGCGCCATTATGCGCACGGGTCTCATGCACGGCGAACGCTTTAAGGCCATGTGTGCAAACCCGGAAGACTGCGCTGATTTCAAAGGCGCGTTTTTAGGCGACGAATCAAGCCTTGGCCCCCAAACCTTCCATATGGACAATATCAAAGCCGACAAGGACAACGTGACGGTAGATTTTCACTATTGCGCGCTGGTGTCCGCCTGGCAGAAGCTCGGGTTTGACGAAGAGCGCATCGCGCTTTTGTGCGATATGGCTATGGACGGCGACCGCGGCATTGCCAAGGCCATGGGTCTGGAACTGGACCTCAGCGATACCATCGCCAAGGGCTGCGCGACCTGTAAACTGCATTTCAAAAAAGCATAATATACTATAGGTACCCACCCCCCAAACCTCGGCGGCTGCGGCCGCATGAAATATTGAGGTTATTTTGAAAGGAGAGATATCCATGAAGAAACTCGCTGCTCTGATCCTGACCGTCGTAATGCTTCTTTCCATAGCGGTACTGCCCGCGTCGGCTGAAAAAGGCACCATTAAGCTTGGCGGCCTTGCTCCGTTGACCGGAAACTATGCCGAGTACGGCATGGGCTTCCAGATTGCATGGCAAATGGCGCTTGACGAAATCAACGCCAATGGCGGCGCAAACGGCTATATGCTGTCCATCGACGTCAAAGACACCGCAGGCGATCCTGTGGTCAGCTCCACCATGGCAACAGCATTTGCCGAAGACGACGAGATCCTCGCGATCCTGGGCGACTTCTCATCCGGCTGCTGCAAAGCCAACGCTCCCATCGTGGACCGCTACGGCCTGGTGCAGCTCTCGCCCACGGCGTCCGCCCCGGACTACGCCGGCATGAGCCCCTACACCTACTCCATCATGGGCCGTCAGGACAAGGAAGCTCCCTTCCTGGCCACCTACGTGCTCAAAAAGTATCTAGGCGCCACCAAAGTAGCCGTCATCCGCGTGGACAGCGACTGGGGTTACGCCGCCTATACCAACTTCAAGGCGCAGGCCGACATCGAAGGCCTGGAAGTCATGGAAGAAAAGTATAAGTCCGACGAGACCGATTTCTCCTCCATCATCACCAAGGTTAAGGCGTTCGATCCCGAAGTCCTCATCGTGATGGACCAGGGCCTGCCCGTATCCGCCATCTTCAACGCCGCCGATTCGTCCGGCTGGGAAGTACAGCACGTGGCGCTTGGGCCGGGAACCTCGGAACAGCTCTTAAGCCAGCTGATCGACCCCAACAACCTGATCGTGACCTCGCCGTTCTTCTTTGATCCCGACAACGCCGAGCTCAACGCCTGGAAAGACAAGTTCGTCGCCGCGGCAGGCTTCCAGCCCACCGTGCACCCCGCTTGCGCGTACGACACCGCCTACCTGATCGCAGCCGCCATTGAATCCATCGGCGACGGCGAAGTGACCCGCGACGCCATCAACGAAGCCCTCAAGACCATCGAGTTCACGGGTCTCACCGGCCGCATCCAGTTTGAAGAAGCCGGCGACATCTCCCGCGACTACCTGATCTGCGGCGTGGTAGACGGCCAGTGGACAGTCCTGGAAGGCTTTGAATACGGCCAGGAATAATCGGCAGGGACAGTTGACCTGTTGACCGAACTTTGTACCTGTTAGACAAAACCGTTCCGACATAAGTTCCCTTTCATCGGGGGCGGGTCTCCCTCTTTCCCGCTCCCGATGAACCTCATTACAGGGCCTTCCTTGTCCTTGCAATATCGAAGGAGGAAGTATGGAATACGTACTCAACCAGCTGGTTAACGGGATTTGCCAGGGGTCGATCTACGCCCTGATGGCAATCGGCTACTCCGTCATCGTCGGCGTCGTGGGTATGGTTACGTTCACCTACGGCGAGATCATGATGATCGGAGCGTTCGGCGCCTATTACAGCTTCATGTATTTTGGAAACAACCTAGCGCTGGCGATCGTGCTGGCATTTGCCAGTTCGTTCATCATCGGTATTCTGGTGTATAAAATATGCTATGAAAAGTTTTTCAACGCGCCACGGCACATATCGCTTTTGTGCACGATCGGCTTTAGCATGTTGATGCGCAACCTCGCTCAAATCGTATTTGGTCCGGAACTCAAACCGGTTATAAATATTATCAACAATGAAACCTATTCCCTGCATCTGGGCTCCGTATCGCTGGACTTCAAACTATTGCAAATCGTCGTCATGGCGCTGGTCATCCTGTTCGCGGTCAGCCTAACGCTGTTTTTCAACCGCACCCGCTGGGGCGTGGCGCTTCGCGCCGTGAGCCAGAACAAGCAGGCCGCCTACCTGATGGGCATCAACGTGCGCTCCACGGCGATGCTCGGCAACAGCCTGGGCTGTGCGTTCGGCGGCATCGCCGGAATCCTTTTATCCATCTACTATTATGCGGTGTCCTCCACCATGTGGGGCGGGTTCAGCATGAAAGCCTTCTCCGCTTCGGTGCTCGGCGGCCTGGTGGATATCCGGCTGTCGGCGCTTGGCGGACTTTGCATGGGTATTATTGAAAATCTCGGCATTACCATCAGCTCCGCAACCTTCCGCGACGTATTTGCGTTCGGGTTCCTGATCCTGATTTTGGTTATCCGTCCGCAGGGATTCGCGGCCAAAAGGGGGAACCGCGTATGAACAACGTCAAAGCGTTTATCAACAAATACAGAATCATCGGCATCCTGCTCCTTTTGGTCGTGCTTTGCATTCTGCCCTTCGCGGTGAAAAAAGCGCTGTACGTGCGGTATGCCTGCAATATCCTGATGTTTACCACCCTGGCGGGATCGCTGAACGTGATCAACGGCTACTCCGGCCAGTTCAACCTGGGGCAGGCGGGCTTTTTCGCCATCGGGGCTTACACCTGCGCGATTCTGTCCACCAAGTTCGCGATCGACTTCTGGCTGCTGCTGCCCCTGGCGGGCCTGTTCGCGGCGTTCGTCGGCCTGATCGTCGCCCTGCCGACGCTGAAGCTCAACGGCATTTATCTGGCCGTGGTCACGCTGGGCGCTTCGGAAATCATCCGCGTCATCGCACAGACCTGGCAGCCCGTAACCGGCGGTTCGCTGGGCATCAAAAACATTCCCTATCCGTGGATGTTCGGGCTGGATACCTTCCGGCCCAAGTACTACTACTTCATTTTCCTGGTGATCGCGATTTTGTTCCTGATCATCACCCGCCGGGTGCTCAAGTCCCGCGTGGGCCGGGCATGGATATCCATCCGCGAAGACCAGATCGCCGCCCGTTCCCTGGGCGTGGAAACCAGCTTCTACAAATGCCTGAACTTCATGTACGGCGCGTTCTGGGCCGGCGTGGTCGGCGCGGCGTACGCACCGTTCGTCAACTACATCGAAGCCAGCCAGTTTACGCTGGACGCCGGGTTTAACGTGCTGGCAATGGTCGTGATCGGCGGCCAGGGAACGCTGATCGGGCCGATCGTCGGCAGCGTGATCGTAACCATCCTCACCGAAACACTCAGGTTCCTGGAATCCTGGCGGTATGTGATCTACGCCATCATTATCATCATGATGATGTGGGTGCGCCCGCAGGGGATCGCCGGCGCGTCGCACTCGGTGCTGGCGGGCGGCATCATCAAGCGCAAACCGCAGAGGGAGGGGCTGAAAGCATGACGGAGCAAATAACTGGCGATCGCTGCGTACTGCTGGAATCCAAGGGCATCAGCAAGTACTTCGGCGGCATCAAGGCCGTGGACAACGTCGACATGGAAATCTGCCAGGGCGACATCTTCGGCATCATCGGCCCCAACGGCGCCGGGAAAACCACCTTCTTTAATATGTGCACGGGGATCTTTACCCCCACCAAGGGCAAAATCCACTTCTGCGGCGAGGATATCACGGGCATGAACGCCTCGCTGGTCGCCAAAAAGCGCATCGCGCGCACCTTCCAGAACCTGCAGATTTTCAAATTCATGACGGTGCTGGAAAACGTGAAGATCGGCTGCCACATCAAAACGAAGTCCAATTTATTCGACGCCATCGTGCACACGAAAACCTACAAAAAGACCGAAGCGTACACCACGGAAAAAAGCATGGAAATTCTAAAGCGCATCGGTTTGGAAAAAAGCAGCGACGTGCTGGCCGGCAACCTTTCCTACGGCATGCAGCGCAAGGTGGAAATCGCCCGCGCGCTGGCGCTGGACCCCAAAATCCTCCTGCTGGACGAACCGGCGGCGGGCATGAACCCGCAGGAAACCAGCGGCCTGATGGAGTTCATCAAGGCGCTGAACGCCGACGGCTATACCATCGCCGTGATCGAGCACGACATGCGCTTTATCATGAACTCCTGCAACCGCATCCTGGTGCTTAACTTCGGGCAGAAGATCCTCGAGGGCACGCCCGACGAGGTGCGCGACAACGAGGAAGTGCAAACGGCCTATTTCGGAAAGGCTATGACGGCGGGAGGTGCGGGAAAATGAAAAAGCCATTGCTCCGCGTGGAGAACCTGACCGTGTATTACGGCTATATCAACGCCCTCAAGGACGTCAGCATCGAGGTCGGCGAAGGCGAAATCATCACCCTGATCGGCGGCAACGGTGCCGGGAAAACCACCATGCTGATGTCCATTTCCAATCTCGTGGAAAAATCCGGCGGCACGGTGCGTTTCGGGGAAGACGACATCACCCGGCGCGCGCCGGAGAAGATCGTCAAGCTCGGGATCAGCCATGTGCCCGAGGGCCGGAAAATTTTCCCGCAGCTGACTGTGTATGAAAACCTGATCGCCGGGACCTTCGGCCACAGCAAAGCGAATAAAAAAACCATCGAAGGGCTGGTGGAACAGCAATACGCCATGTTCCCGCGCCTCAAGGAGCGCGCCAAGCAGGCGGGCGGCAGCCTGTCGGGCGGCGAGCAGCAAATGCTGGCCATCGCCAGAGGCCTGATGATGGACCCGCATCTGGTCATGCTGGACGAGCCTTCACTCGGCCTGGCGCCGATCATCGTGGAAGAGATTTTCGAGCTGATCAAAAAAATCCGGGAGCAGGGCAAAACCGTGCTTTTGATCGAGCAGAACGCTTCTATGGCGCTGTCCGTGGCCGACCGGGGCTATGTGCTGGAAACCGGCAGCGTTATCCTGTCGGGAACCGGCGAAGAACTTTTAAAAGACCCGGAAGTCAAACGCGCATATCTGGGGGCGTAGCCTTTTTCTGCCGCGCACCCCAAATACCATAGAAGCCGGAAAGGCATAATATGAAGACGATAAACGAGCAAACCACCAAGGCGTATATACAGATCATTCACGCGGAGCTTGTGGCCGCCACCGGCTGTACCGAGCCGATCGCGATTGCCTACTGTGCCGCGAAAGCGCGGGAAATTCTGGGCGTTTTGCCGGAATCCATGGCGGTGGACTGCAGCGGAAACATCATTAAGAACGTCAAAGGCGTCGTGGTTCCAAACAGCGGCGGACGCAAGGGCATCGACGTGGCGGCGGTCCTTGGCGCCGTAGGCGGAGACCCAAACCGCGGGCTGGACGTACTTGCCCCGGTGACCGAAGCGCAGCGCTTACAGGCGGCGGAGCTTTTAAACGACAAAGACTATTGCCGCTGCGGAATCCTGGGCGGCGACGACACGCTGGACATTGCGGTCACCGTTCGCGGCGGCGGCCACACCGCGCTGGTCAAGATTCGCGGCGACCATACCCATATCATCCGCATGGAACGCGACGGCGAAGTCCTGCATGCGGGAGACGCGGGCAAGGATACGGCGGAAGCCGTATCGGCCGAAGCGCTTGCCAAGGATAAAGCACTGCTTAACGTGGAGGATATTCTGGCCTTTGCCGCATCCGTGGACTTGGACCTGGTCCGCAAGCCTCTGGAAGCGCAGATCGAGGCGAATTCCAACATCGCCCAGGAAGGCCTGAAGAACGATTACGGCGTACGCGTGGGCAAGGCGCTGCTCAAGAAATTGCGCGACGGGGATACGAACCTGACCGTCCGCGCCTGTGCGATGGCCGCCGCGGGCTCTGACGCCCGCATGGGCGGATGCCCCATGCCGGTGATTATCAATTCCGGCAGCGGCAACCAGGGGCTGACCGTATCTCTGCCGGTGCTCGAATACGCCAACGGGCTCAAGGCGAGCCATGACCAGCTCCTCAGGGCGCTGATCGTATCCAACCTCATTTCCATTCATCAGAAACGGTTTCTGGGCAACCTTTCGGCGTACTGCGGCGCGACCAGCGCCGCCACCGGCGCGGTTTGCGGTATCGCCTACCTGATGGGCTTTGGATACGACACGATCGCCAACACCATTACCAACACCATCACCACGATCGGCGGCATGGTCTGCGACGGCGCAAAGCCTTCCTGCGCGGCGAAAATCGCCACGGCGCTGGATACCGCGTTCATGGCGTTTGAACTCCAGCAGGACGGGGGCGTTTTTGCCCCGGGAGAAGGTTTGGTCCGCTCGGATGTAGAAAAAACCATTCAGGCTATCGGGAAAATGGGCCGCGACGGGATGAAATCGACGGACTCTGAGATCCTGGATATCATGATGGGCGACTGACGACCAAGCAGGAGGAGATTTCACTGGAACTGGATTTGGCAGGCAAAACAGCGGTGATAACGGGCGCAAGTCAAGGCATTGGACTTGCGACTGCCAAGACGTTCCTCTCCGAGGGTGCACGCGTTGCCATTTGCGCTCGGGATCACAGGAAATTAGATGAGGCATACGCGTCTTTATCAGCCCTCGGAGAGGTATTCGCCATGCGGGCCGACGCGGAGGACGCGGCGTCGATTGATGCGTTTGCGCAGGCGGCCGCCTTGAAATTCGGCGGCATTGATTGCTGGGTGAACAACGTCGGCGCGAGTATCCCCCGCAAAGGGGCGTTTTATACGCCGGAGGAAATCGCGGCTACCGAAGCGGTTTGCTTTCATTCCGTGGTGTTCGGGTGTCAGACGGCGTTTTCATACATGAAGGAGCACGGAGGCGCGATCGTCAACGTAAGCTCCCTGGCGGCCCGCTGCGGCACGGCGGGGCGAAGCACCCTGTACGGGCCTATAAAAGCGGCCGTTGTGCAGCTTTCGGTGATGTTCGCGGCGGAGTTTGCGGCGTACGGCGTACGGGTAAACGCCGTCCTGCCCGGGTTTACGGCGACGCCGAAGGTGCAGGCGAGTATCAGCGATGCAGAGCTGAGCCGGCGAACGGATGATATCCTTTTACGCCGGGTGGCCAAACCGCGGGAGATCGCCGAACCGATCGTATTCCTGTGCTCATCCCGTGCGGCATACGTCACGGCGGCGTCGCTGGAAATCTCCGGAGGCAGCGGTGTGGTGCTGAACCCGAATTATTCCTATCAAATGCAGAAAGTGGGACGGTAACGCCATGGAATCGTACTCAAAACCTGAGATTAAAAACGATATCGTTCAGGGCATCATCCGGGGCGAATACAGGGAACAGGGTCTTTTGACCGAACGCAGGCTGATGGATAAGTACGGCGTGACCAAATCCATCGTACGCGATGCGCTGAGCGAACTACGATGCGAAAACGTTCTGCGGAGCATCCCGCGCTACGGGTATGAAATCGTCACACTGACCGAGAACGAGGTCCGCAATATCCTGCAATTCCGCGTGATGGTGGAATGCCAGAGCCTGCCGCTTGTGTTTGAACGCGCCAGCCAGGAAGAACTCAGCGATCTCGTCAAGTTTATGCAAAGCCTGACGCCCACCGAGGATCAGGACGTGTGGGATTCCTGGGAGGACAATTCCCAGTTCCACCTGCACCTTTTGATGCTCAGCGGCAACCGCTACTGCTACGAGCAGATCCAACAGAGCCTGTCGGTTTTAAAGCGTGCGTACGCACAGTTTTACTGGGATAAATGGCGGCGCATGCGCTTCCGCTTTAACAACGATACCCATATCAGTATCACCAACGCGCTGCGGGACAGCGACGTTCCCCTGGCCAGCCGGCTGCTGGCGGAGGATATCAACTCCTTCGGGGACGCGATGACCAGCGACTGATTGAACAATAAAGGAGATTCAACGATGAAAAAAGTCATCAACAAACCATCCGATTTTGTGGATGAGGTCATGGAAGGCATCGTTGCCGCCTATGGCGACAGAATGAAATTTCTAAACGGCGACAAGCGCGTGATCGTCAATGCCAAACCCGTGAGGGACGGCAAGGTCGGCATCGTGACCGGCGGGGGCAGCGGCCACCTGCCCGTGTTCCTTGGGTACGTGGGCAGCGGGATGCTTGACGCCTGCGCGGTGGGCAACGTGTTCGCCTCTCCTTCCGCCCAGAAAATGGCCGACGCCATCAAAGCCAGCGATCGCGGCAACGGCGTGCTGTGCTTGTACGGAAACTACGGCGGCGACAACATGAACTTCGACATGGCCTGCGAGACCGTGGATCTGGAAGACGATATTCAAACCCGCACCGTGCGAGTGAAGGACGACGTTGCCTCCGCTCCGGCCGATGAGGCGGCGCGCCGCCGCGGCGTGGCGGGCATGGTGTACGCTTTCAAGATCGCCGGCGCGGCCGCGGATGAAGGACGTACGCTGGATCAGGTGGCGGAGGTGACCCAAAAGGCGCTTGACAACATCCGCACCATGGGCATCGCGCTGTCGCCGTGCATCGTGCCGGAGGTCGGCAAGCCCACCTTTTCCATCAAGGACGACGAAGTGGAAATCGGCATGGGCATCCACGGCGAACCGGGCATCGAAGTCAAGCAGATGACCACCGCGGACAATTTAACGGACGATATGGTCGGCAAACTCTTGGCGGATATGCCGCTGAACGCGGGGGATACGGTGTCCGTCATGGTCAACGGTCTGGGCGCGACCCCCAAGGAAGAGCTGCTGATCGTCTACCGCCGCATCCACCGGATTTTAACGGAAAAAGGCGTGAAACTCGTAATGCCCTACGTGGGCGAGTTTGCGACCTCCATGGAAATGGCGGGGCTCTCGGTCACCTTCTTCAAGCTGGACGACGAGCTGGAAATCCTCCTGCACGCGCCCGCCAGCACCCCGTTTTTCACCAATTCGAACATATAAAGGAGCCAAACATGCTAAACGCAGCGACGCTGAAAGCCGCGATGCTCGCGGTTTCAAAAACGATGAAACAAAACCGGGATTATCTGATTTCGCTTGACCAGCGAAACGGCGACGGCGACCTGGGCATTTCCATGGACGAAGGCTTTGCCGCCGCGTACGCGGCCGTTGACGGCAGCGCGGAGAGCGACCTGGGCAAGCTTCTGGTCACCGCCGCCAAGGCGTTCAACGAAGCCGCGCCGTCCTCCCTTGGCACCATCCTTTCGTTTATGATGATGGGCATGGCCAAAACGTTGAAGGGTCATGAAACGGCCGACGCCGCGCTGACGGGCGAAGCGTTTACGGCGGGCGTGGATAAGATCATGGAACGTGCCAATTCAAAACCCGGCGAAAAAACGGTGCTGGACGCGCTGGACCCCGCGGTGAAAGCGCTCTGCGCCCATGCCGGAGAGGGCTTTGCGGCCGCGCTTGCCGCCGCAAAAGAAGCCGCTAAATTGGGAGCCGAAAGCACCAAAGAGATGAAAGCCGTCCACGGCCGCGCCGCGTATTACGGCGACAAGGCGATCGGATTGGTCGACGGCGGCGCCGTTGCCGGCAGTCTCCTGTTCGAAGCCCTGGCCAGCGACGCCTCGAACCACTGAGGGAGCCGTTTTCACCTTAACGTCAGTAAAAACCCGGCCCGCTGCGGCCGGTTTTTTTGTTGTCCGGTTTCACATCCCGGGCTTTTACGGGCTCAGTGAATATGATAAACTGTCAGAGAGTCAAAACGCATCATCCGCAGAGAAAGGCCTGGCATCATGCAATTTTCAAACAGAATGGACTACTTCAAACCGGGGATTTTTTCCGTGCTGGCGCAGATGCGGGCGGAACGCAGCGCGCAGGGGCTGCCCGTCATTGATTTAAGCGTCGGCACGCCCAACATTCCCCCGGCGCAGCACATCGTGGACGCGCTGGTGTGCTCGGCGCAGGACACCTGCAAATATGCCTATGCGATCGACGATACCAAGCGGCTGCAGCAAGCCGTCGCGCAGTGGTACGAGCGGCGCTACGGCGTCGCGCTCGATCCGGCAACAGAGGTCACCTCGCTGTTAGGCTCGCAGGACGGGCTTGCGCATATCGCGTTTACCGTGATCGACGACGGCGACACGATCCTGATTCCCGATCCAAGCTACCCGATCTTCAGGGACGGGCCGGTGCTGGCGGGCGCGAAGCCCTACGGCATGCCGCAGAAGAAGGAAAACGACTATCTGATCGACGTCGGCGCGATCCCGGATGCCGTGGCGCGCCGCGCGAAAATGATGATCGTCTCCTACCCTAACAACCCCACCGCGAGCATCGCGCCAGACAGCCTCTACCGCGATATCATCGCTTTTGCGAAAGCCTACCAGATCATCGTCGTGCACGATAATTCATACAGCGAGCTCACCTTCGACGGGCAGCGCTGCGGAAGCTTTCTGCGCTTCCCCGGCGCCAAGGACGTCGGCGTGGAGTTCAATTCGCTGTCTAAAACCTACGGCCTGGCAGGCGCGAGGATCGGCTTTGCCGTAGGCAACCCGGACGTTATCGGGATGCTGAAAACACTCAAATCCAACATCGACTACGGTATGTTTTTCCCGCTGCAGGACGCGGCCATCGCCGCGATTCTGGGCCCGCAGGACTGTGTGGATCAAACGCGGGCCGCGTACCAGGCGCGGCGCGATATTCTGGTGGACGGTTTGGCGGGACTCGGCTGGGAAATCCACCGCTCCCCCGCGACTATGTTTCTGTGGGCGCGTCTGCCTGAAGGGTATACGGACAGCGTCGCGTTTACCCGGGAGCTGTTTGCAAAATCCGGCGTGCTGATGACGCCGGGAACGGCGTTCGGTAAAGAAGGCGAGGGCCACGTGCGCATGGCGCTGGTCGCGGATCCGGACGAACTGAAGCAGGCGATCCAATTGATCGCTCAATCCGGCGTTTTGCACGCACGTTCCGTTTGACCGCATTCAATAAAGGAGTCAGAGATTGATCCGGCTGGAACCCGTTACCGAAGACAACTGGAAAGAGGCGTCCCGCCTGTCCGTCGACAAAGAACAGCAGGCCTTTTTGGATACGCCAACGGGCATCCTGGCCAGAGGATATGTATACCGCGGCTGCAATGCCCGCGTATTTGCCATTGAAAATGAAACCGCCGTCGTGGGTTTCGCCCTTGTCCGCAACCTCGATGAAGCGCCCGCGTGCTACGATCTGCAGCAGTTCATGATCGACCAACGATATCAGAAACGTGGGTATGGAACACAGGCGCTCAGGATGATCGTCTCGCTGCTGCGGGCGGAGAGACGTTATGATTGCATCGAGGTATGCATACATCAAAACAACGTCCCGGCGCTGCGCCTGTTCCAGGCCGCGGGTTTTACGGATACCGGCTACGTGGACGGTGCCGCGCCGGACTGCCTGAACCTGATGCACTATTTTGCATAGACAAGAGTGCCGTTTGCCTTTCCCTGCCCGCTTGAAAGCGAGACCCGGCGGACGCCGGAGCCGGAAGCGAACGATTGAAATATCACGTAATAAAGGGTATGATAGGGTCGAGACTATTTGCGGGATCATCCGCCGGCCCGTCCGTGCTGAAACGGCGTTTCCCCGATTCATCGTATTGATTCCATACGGTTTGGAATTTGCATCCGCCGGTATGGATTCCATATCGCCAGCATCACATTTGGAGGTGTTTGTATGTCCTTAACCAAACGACTTGCATACAAGTATGCAATTTCCTGCCCGACCAGCATCGGCGTGCGGATTACGCCGGACAACCGCATGGCGGTGCAGAATTCCGATCATTTTACCATGCAGTCAACCAGCGCGGAAACCAACGTATGCAACGTATCCTCGTCGCTGGGCAAGCCCTGCCTCGCGCTGACGAAGTTCGTCGCGGGCAGCCCGATCGCCGAGTTTATCAAAGGCCAGCTGCGCAAGCGCAATATCCTGTTTGAAGGCGCGGACGTACCCCAGGGCGGACCGTGGGGCTACCGCCACCAGTTCAACGTCGCCGACAGCGGCTTCGGCATGCGAGCTCCGCGCGTGTGGAACGACCGGGCCGGCGAGGTCGGCCGGACGCTGAACATCGCGGAGTTCGATATCGAGCGCATTTTCGGCACGGAAGGCGTCGCCATCCTGCACATCTCCGGCCTGATCGCCGCGCTGAGCGAAGACACCACACGTTTCTGCGTGGCGCTTGCTAAGGCCGCCAAGGCCCACGATACGCTGGTCAGCTTTGATCTGAACTACCGCAAAACCTTCTGGGCCGGCCGCGAGGCGGAGCTTTACCTGGCGTTTCACAAGATCGCGTCGCTTGCCGATATCCTGGTGGGCAACGAGGAGGATTTCCAGCTTTGCCTGGGCTTCCAGGGCCCGGAGGCGGGCGGGGAGGACCTGCACGCGAAGATCGACAGCTTCAAGGGCATGATCTCACAGGCGGAACGGAAGTATGTAAACGTGAAGGTTTTCGCCACCACGCTGCGGCAGGTGATCAGCGCCAACCAGCACCTCTGGGGCGCGCTGCTTCGCACCGGCGGGCAGTGGTACGTGGAAGAACCGCGGGAAATCCCGATTCTCGATCGCATCGGCGGGGGCGACGGCTTTACCGGCGGGCTGTTGTACGGCATTTTGCAGGGCTGGACGCCCGACAAGTGGCTGGGCTTCGGCTGGGCGACCGGCGTGCTCGCCGCCTCGAGCCTCAACGACTATGCCGAACCCGCTGACGAAAAACAGGTCTGGGACATCTATGCGGGCAACGCCCGCGTGCAGCGCTGAAATCGAAGGAGCACTGAAATGAGCAAAGCGGATATCGGCATGATCGGCCTGGCCGTCATGGGCGAAAACCTCTCCATGAACATGGAACGGCACGGCTTTACCGTCGCCGTGTACAATATCGAAACCGAAGCCGTAACGAATTTCGTAAACGGACGCGGCAAGGGCAAGCGCTTTATCGGCACCTATTCCTTTGAGGCCTTGGTGCAGAACGTGGAACCGCCTCGCGTGATCATGATGATGATCAAGGCGGGCGACCCCGTGGACCAAACCATCGAAAAACTTCTGCCGCTACTGTCCCCCGGCGATATCATCATCGACGGCGGCAACAGCCACTTCCCCGATACCATCCGGCGTACGAAATACGTGGAAAGCAAGGGGATGCTGTTTATCGGCACGGGCGTATCCGGCGGCGAGGAGGGCGCGCTGAACGGCCCCAGCATCATGCCCGGCGGCTCCTCCGCCGCGTGGCCGCGCGTGAAGCCTATTTTGCAGGCGATCGCCGCCAAGGCGGACGGCGGTTCCCCCTGCTGCGACTGGGTGGGCGAAGGCGGCGCGGGCCACTTCGTAAAGATGGTGCATAACGGTATCGAATACGGCGATATGCAATTGATCTGCGAAGCCTACCAGCTGATGCGCGATCTTCTGGGGATGACGCCAGATGAGATGCACGAAGTGTTCGCCGAATGGAACCGGGGCGACCTGGACAGCTATCTGATCGAGATCACCGCGAACATTTTAACGGTAAAGGACGCGGACGGAGAACCGCTCGTGGATAAAATCCTTGATACCGCGGGTCAGAAGGGCACCGGCAAGTGGGCCTCGGTTTCGGCGCTGGACGAAGGCGCGCCGCTGACGCTGATCAGCGAGGCGGTATTTTCCCGCTGCCTCTCCGCTATGAAGGACGAACGCGTGATTGCCGCAAAGGCCTACAACCGCATCATTCCCGCCTATACAGGCGACAGGGCCGCGCTGATCGAAACCATACGCCAGGCGCTGTACGCCTCCAAGATCATCTCCTATGCGCAGGGCTACGAGCTGATGCGCCTGGCCGCCGAAACCTACGGTTGGCATCTCAACTACGGCGGCATCGCGCTGATGTGGCGCGGCGGGTGCATCATCCGCAGCGCGTTTTTAGGAAAGATCAAGGAAGCGTTCGATCAAAACCCGCAGCTCCATAACCTGCTGCTGGATCAATATTTCAAGGAACGCATCGAAGCGCTTCTTCCCGCGTGGCGCGCCGCCGTCACGGCGGCGGTTACGGCCGGAGTGCCCGCGCCCGCGATGACCTCCGCGCTTTCGTACTTTGACGGCTACACCACCGGACGTTTGCCCGCAAACCTCCTGCAGGCGCAGCGCGATTACTTCGGCGCGCACACCTACGAGCGGCTGGACGGCAAACGCGGCGAGTTCCATCACACCAACTGGACCGGGCACGGCGGCGATACGATCTCCAACGCCTACAACGCCTGAGGACAAAGAGGGACGCCATGCAGGAGTTTGTTTACGAAAAAACCAAAGCCGGATTGACAAACGAAGAGATACGGGACGCGCTGGAAAAATCCATCGCGGGCCGCAGACTGCAAAACGTACTGCTGATCCCGCCGGATTTCACGCGCTACCATTCAAACGCCGGTCTGATTACCAACCTGTATTACCATATGCTCACCGAGAAGGGCTGCGAGGTGGATATCCTGCCCGCGCTTGGCACGCACGTGCCTATCACGCAGGCACAGGCGCGCGTGATGTTCGGCGATATCCCCTATGAAACCTTCATCCCCCATCTGTGGCGCGGCGACCTGGTCACCCTTGGCACCATTCCGGGCGGATTTCTCTCCGGCATCACGGAGGGCCTGTGGAAGGAACCCATCACCGCGCAGATCAACAAACTGGTCATGAACCCGAAATACGACCTGATCGTCTCCATCGGCCAGGTCGTCCCCCACGAGGTCATCGGCATGGCCAACCACGCAAAGAACCTGTTCGTGGGCGTTGGCGGATCGGACATGATCAATAAAACGCATATGATCGGCGCGGTGTACGGCATGGAACGGGTGATGGGCAAGGATCACACGCCCGTGCGCCGGATCTTCGATTACGCGATGGAGCGCTTTTTAAAGCAACGCCCGGTGCTGTTCGTACTGACCGTGTGCACCGCGCCGGAAAACCGCATCCGCACACATGGATTGTTCATCGGCGAAGGGCGCAATTGCCTGGACGCGGCGGTGCGGCTATCGCAGGAAAAGAATATCGATTTTGTCCCCTTCGGGCTGAAAAAATGCGTCGTCTACCTGGATCCCGAGGAGTTCCACACAACCTGGCTTGGCAACAAGGCCATCTACCGCACGCGTATGGCCATGGCCGACGGCGGGGAACTGATCGTGCTCGCGCCCGGCGTACGCCGCTTTGGCGAAGACCTGCAGGTGGACGGACTGATCCGCAAATACGGCTATCATGGCAGGCTGAAAACGCTTGACGCGTTTCAAGACCCTGACAACCTGGACCTCCGCCAAAACATGAGCGCCGCCGCGCACCTGATTCATGGTTCGTCCGACGGCAGGTTTTCCATTACCTATGCGGTCAAAGAGATCGGCAAAGCGGAGATCGAATCCGTTGGGTATACCGCCGCCGATTACGACGAGCTCATCAAACGCTATGACCCCAAAGCCCTTGTCTACGGCAAAAACACCCTTGCGGACGGCGAGGAGATCTATTTCATCCCCAACCCGGCGCTGGGGCTTTGGATCAATCAGGAACGATTCTAAATCCGCGGCGCCTCTGTGACTTCATCACAGAGGAAGCAAAAGATTGCTGCTATAGTGTCAAAGTTCATGCCGTTTTGCGGTTGAACGCAGATTGTTTTTCAGCGACGGATAACGGAGGATGGCGAATGGCAAACTTATTCGGCTTTTTTACTGGCAACGAACCGGCTTCCAATAAACCCTTGAAGGATAGAGTGCTCACCGTGAACAAACACCGCTGCCCGGAAAACCATCCGTGCCCGTCCATCCGCGTATGCCCGGTCGGCGCGCTCAAACAAAACGGTTACGCCGCCCCTACGGTGGACCAGAGCAAGTGCACCAAGTGCGGCCGCTGCGTAAAGTACTGCCCTATGCGGGCGATCTCGCTGGATTAGTCCGGTAACAATTCATTTAATCTCCATATCACCCGCGCCGTACGGCGCGGGTTTTTTTGTTTTCCGTTTGTTCATCAAAGTTTCAGCCTTGTTTCAGCCGGGCCGCGTATAAAAAATATATTACCACCGGGAAAGGAGACCGCAAGATGCGCTGGTTTGAAAAACCGTTCCGCTTCGCGATCGCATTCGCTCTGCTGCTGACGCTGCTCAGCGCGTTTGTGCTGCTGGACACCTTCGTCATCCCGCGCACGGGCACGCCCGTCGCCCTGACGGCTTCCGCCGAAACGCTGACACAGGTTGACGAAACAACCGAAGACGGCAGCGGGGACGCGGTCGTTACGGAAACATCCTATACAGATGATAATATACAAATCACCATTGAGACCACTTATGTGTATGACACGGCGGTGTACATCGCCGATATCCTGGTGACCGATGTCTCGTACCTGAAAACCGCGCTGGCCAACGGCCTGTACGGCCGCAACATCAAGCAGACCACCTCCGCCATCGCCGAGGATAACGACGCGGTTTTCGCCATCAACGGCGATTACTACGGCTTCCGCAACGACGGCTACGTAATCCGCAACGGCGTGCTCTACCGTGACGTCTCCGGCGGCAATGAGGACCTGGTCATCGACTCCGACGGCAATTTCTCCATCATCGAAGAAAGCGAGATCAGCGCGCAGGAACTGCTCAACGCGGGGGCGTGGCAGGTGCTGTCGTTCGGGCCGGCGCTGGTCAACGACGGGGAGATCGCGGTATCGGCGGGCAGCGAGGTGGCAAAGTCCATGTCCAGTAATCCCCGGACCGCCATCGGGCAGGTATCCGCGCTGCATTACATCGTCATCGTGTCCGACGGGCGCACCAGCGAAAGCGCGGGCCTGACGCTTGAGGAACTTGCGGAACTGTTCCAGGAGCGCGGCTGCACCGTAGCCTACAACCTGGACGGCGGAGGATCGGCCACGATGTGGTTCAACGGCAAGGTCGTCAACAACCCAACAGACGGACGTAGCTACGGCGAACGGAAGGTGTCGGACATTGTGTACTTCTGGTAAGCGCGGCAGGCGAACGAAGAAAGCCGCGATCGTCTATCTGATCGTCAGCGTACTGAGCGTGCTGTTTGATCAGGTCTACGCGCTGTTTGGGCACGGCGTGCGCTCCGCCTCCATGTCGATGATGTTTTTATACCCGCTGATTGGCGGCGCGCTGGTGTTTACGCTTCTGTGGTTTTTCTGCCCGGAAGCTGAATATAGAAGGCACTCCCGTTTGTTTTTCAACCTCTACAATTCCGGCATCGCGGCCCTGATGACCGGAAGCCTGCTCAAGGGGGTGCTGGATATCGCAGGCACGTCGTCACCGTATCTGATCGTCTACCGGCTTGTGGGCTGGCTGCTGCTGGGGTTTGGGATTTTAGGTTTTTTAGGGGTTATGGGAAGGCATTCGCAGTACAGCCGGTAGGCGCTCCCCCGGAATTCTCAAGATATAACCAGGCAACACACAAACCAGCAAGCCCGCCGCCCGGCAAAGCAATGCTTTGCCGGGCACAAGTTTGCCCTCTCGTTGACAGGCCTCCCGCGATACCGTAAGATGTTGACAAATTCTCCGGCGTTTGCATAGTCCGCCAGGAAACGAGGTGTGCCATGAAAATACTGATCGACGCCGACGGCTGCCCTGTGGTGGATATCGCCATTGCCTGCGCGCGGAAACGGGACATCCCGGTGCTTCTGATCTGCGATACGGCACATTTTTTCGAGCGCGAAGGCGCGCGGACGATTACCGTTTCCAAGGGCGCGGACAGCGCGGACTTCCGCCTGGTGAACATGGTGGAGGCGGGCGATCTGGTGATCACGCAGGATTACGGGCTGGCGGCGATGGCGCTGGCAAAGCAGGCGATCGTCCTAAGTCAGAACGGTATGCGCTACACGGACGACAACATCGACGCGCTTTTACTCCAGCGGCACACCGCCCGCAAAATCCGCCAAAGCGGCGGGCGTCTGAAAGGCCCGCCCAAACGGACGCGGGAGCAGGATGAAGATTTTAAACGTACGTTCTGCTCGCTCCTGTCATAATTTACATCATCGCATGCGGTGCGCCGGAATATGCCGGCGCATCGTGTGGTATAATCAGTCTATCCACACTGGGCACTGCCCGGTGTTTTAAAGAAGGACAGCTGCAAAATGCGTGAGGAGACCCGTTCGGCATTTGAGGACTTTACCCAGTCGCTGTCATCTGCCGAAGGTGAGGCGGTATCCGCTTTTTTTGAGGATTTTGCTCACCACAACTTTCTCCATGCCAATGAAAAAGCGCTGATGCGCAGGGATTTCGAAAACGCGATCCGGCGATACCGCACGCTCGGCGTGACGATTGACGACGCGCTCAAGCGGCTTGCCATCGTCAATCTGGGCAGTTTCTACGCCCGGCCTTCGCTGCGGTGGTTTCCGCTGGACAACGCCGCTAAAATCTATCCGTTTTCCATGGCGCACGGCCGCATGGCGGTGTACCGGCTTTCCGTTTACCTGACCGAAGACGTGATCCCCGACATTCTCCAGATCGCGCTTTCGTTTACCATCAAGCGCTTTCCAAGCTTCGCCACAACGGTCAAGAAGGGTTTTTTCTGGCATTATCTGGACACTTCCAAGCGCCGCTACTCTCTGGAACCCGAAGAAAGCATGCCCTGCAAGCCGCTGAAGGTCGCCCGCAGCGGATCCCAGGCCTTCCGCGTCATTTACTACAAAAACCGCGTCAGCATCGAGTTTTTCCATGTCTTGACGGACGGCTCCGGCGGGATGGTGTTCCTTAAAACCCTGATGGCGGAATACCTGCGCCTGCTGGGCGTCGAATCCGGAAAAGAAGGCGGTACGCTGGATATCAACGAAACGCCTTCGCCGCGCGAGCTTGCCGACGCTTTTACGATGGTTCCGCGGACCGAGAAAATCTCCGGGTTTGTCAACCGGCCCGCCGTGCAGATGAGCGGCAAGCTCTGCAGGCAGCTGCCCTGCCGGGTGCTGCATTTCAAAATGGACGCGGGCACGCTCCGCGCCGCGGCAAAGCGGTACGACGCCACGGTCACCTCGTATCTGCTTGCGCTTTTATTCATCGCCGGCAAAAGCGCGACCGACGAAACCGGCGGTACGATGCGCGTGCAGGTACCGGTCAATATGCGGAAGTTCTACCCGTCCAAAACACTGCGGAATTTTTCCATGTACTGCGGCATCCAGCTGCCGATACAATCCATTGAAGACGTACGCCAGACCGCGGGCGAAATCACCGCGCAGCTGAGTGAAAAAGCCTCCCGGCACGCGATGAGCGAAATGGTCACGGCCGCGGCGCGCATCGTATCGTCGCTTCGCTTCATTCCGCTGTTTATCAAAGCCCCCGCGGTGAAGCTGGTTACCGGCATCTTAAGCGACCGGCTATTTTCCAATACGCTTTCAAACCTCGGCGTTGTGCATATGCCGCCGGAGCTTGCCCGGCATGTGGATAGCATGGACATGGTCATGGGGCCGTCGGCCACCAACCGCGCCGCCTGCTCGCTGGTCACGTTTGGCAACAGCGCGACGCTGTCCATCACCAAATCGACCGCCGATCCATCCTTTGAAGAGACGCTGTACGATTTGCTTGTGGCTGATTCCGTTTCGATAGCCGTGGAAGGAAGCGCGCTGTATGCAGATTAAGATTACCTATCCGGAGCAAACACAAAAAGCCATCCACAGAAGCCGCGTGATCAAGCTGGCCCGCGGCCCGTTTCTGCTGGCCGCGTACCTGTGCCCGATCCTGAACATATACTTCGGCGGAAGCGCATGGAGCGTGGTGGTGCTTTGGGGGCTATTTATGGCCTGGACGCTGCTGCTTTCGCCGGATCTGGTGGAGTACAACCGCATCAGTCAGACGATCAAGGCGGTGGAATATTCCTGTGTGCTGATGATCCTGATCGACGTTTTCCTGTCCCCCGGATGGGCGGTGGACGTTGTTTTCATCGTTTGCTTTTCCGCGCTGATCCTGACCGCGATCCTGTTCTTTTCGGATTTCAACCGGCAGAAACAGAATATGCTGCCGATGCTTTTATTCATCGCGATCTCCGTCGCCGCGTCGATCATCGGCCTGACGCTTTGGAAAGGCAAGGATATGTGGCCGGCGCTGCTGGCGGGCCTGCTGGCGCTGGCGCTCATGGCGGCGTGCTATTCCGCTTTGGGCAGAGACTTTCTGATGGAATTTAAAAAGCGCTTTCATACAAAATAGCATGGAATCAAAAACCCGCCGGGCACAAGCCACGGCGGGTTTTTGGTATCGGGTTCTGTTTTTTATTCCTTCGTCGCCATGATATCGTTATACGTCTGCTCGTCCAGCGAGTAGTTGCGGATCAGGAAAATGCCGCCAAGGAAAATCAGCGCGGGCACGATGCCGATCAGCAGCCGGATGGTCAGGATCGTGGCGTCGGTCTGCACGACGGCATCCGCCTCGTATTTGGCAAGCCCGAGGAACATGCCTGTCAGCGCACCGGCCAGGGCGACGCCGATTTTGGAAAAGAAGGTCCACATGCCGTAGAACGCGCCGTCCTTGCGGGCTTTGGACTGCACGGCGTCCACCTCCACCACGTCTGGCAGCATGGCAAAGGGCGGCACGTAGCCAAAGCCGATGCCGACGCCCGCAAACACCATCACACCCAGCGTAAACGTCATTCCAATGGTGTGGGCGAAGAAGAAGATCAGCAGGCAGCTGACCGCGAGGATGAGCAGCGCGAGCTGATAGGTGCGCTTTTTACCGAGCTTTTTGGCCACCAGCACCGAAAGCGGCACGCAGATCATCGCCACACCAAGCAATAACAAAAGCGCGATGGTCGTCATGCCCTCGTCGTGGTAGATGTATTTGAAGTAGTACACCAGGATGGTCTGCACAAAAGTGAGCGCCGCCAGGTTCATAGTATAAACGGCCGCGAGCTTCATGTAGACCTTATTTTTAAACACCGCAAGGAAGGTGGGAAAGAACTTCTCCTTGGGCCGCTCGGCCATGGCTTCTTTGGATTCCCGGACGTTGAAGAACGTCAGCAGAATCGTACCCGCCATCACCACGCCGAACACCAGGCCGACGATGGAAAACCCCGTGTGCGGATCGCCAACCAGATCCACGATCGGCTGCACGATCGCCGCGCCCAGGATGGTGCCGATGACCGCGAAGCTGAAGCGGTAGCCGTTAAGCGTCGTGCGTTCCTTGAAATCCTTGGTCAGGTCGGGCGTCAGCGAGCCGTAGGGAATGTTAACGATGGTATAGGCGGTGTTGAGCAGGCACAAAAACACCGTCGCCCAGATAAAGCCCGCCGTCTGGTTTGCCGAAAAATCCGGCGAGGAGAAGAAGTACCAAGACGCAAGCAGCAACAGCGGCGCCCCGAAAAGGAAATACGGCCGCCTGCGCCCCCAGCGCGTACGGGTGCGGTCGGACAAAAATCCGACCATCGGATCGGTGACGGCGTCCCAGAACTTCCCCACCAGGATGGCGATTCCGGCAAGCGCGGCGTTGATGCCCACGATATCCGTCAGGTAGAACAGCGTCCAAAAGCCCATCGCGGTAAAAAACAGGTTGCCGCCCAGATCCCCCACGCCGAAGCCCAGCTTCACGCGCCGGGAGAGCCTGGGTTTATCCGTTTTGTTTTGCGTCTTTTCCATTGCGATACACCTCGATACAATCTTCAAATTTTCCTGCGAGCGCGTCGGTCAGCGTCTGCACAGTTTGTCTCGAATTTTCACGGTACGCGGGCAGATGCTCGGTTAAGTCCATCACCTCTCCGGCCACGATCACCGCGTGTTTGCGTACGGTATTGGGCCGGTTGGTGATGTTTCCGCCCATCAGCCGGTGGGCGAGATCGGACAGCGTATAAACGGTCTCCACAAGCCGGTCGAAGGTCAGGCTCTGCGGAAATTCGGCGCTGAAATAATCCGGGTCGTGATAACCCATCAGGTCCACCAGCTCCATATGGCGCATGGCGTGCCAGGCCTCGCCCGCACGGCGGTCGGAAAACGCCTTTTCCAGGCGGCCGAGCCCTTCCACCGGGGTTTCGGGGTAAATGCGGTCCCAGGCGGCCTGCCGTACGCGGTACATGCGCTGCACCTCGTCCTCGTGCCGGGGGTCGATACCCAGCATGGTCTCGGCGATCGTAAGCGCAAACGGCTGCAGCGCCATCCAGCGCTCGTGGCGCGAGGCCGCTTCAGGCGGAGAATACCCATAGCTGTCCCTGTAAAACGCCTCGGTTTTTTTGAGCAGCGTTTCCTCCAGCCGTTCCACCCGGGGCAGCAGGGCGGCGGGCGACGTAAACGTTTCGGCGGGCGTATCCGTTTCCATCCCGCAAGCCGCTTCGGTTTTTTTCAGCTTTTTGAGCAGCTTGTGCGCGTCTTTTTCAAAATAGCGGTAGTGTACCGATAGCGGCAGCACCACTACGTGCTCTGCCCGGCCCGCCTTGTCCAGGTCGTTCACCGTCCAAAACCCCATGCGCACGGTGCCCTGCTCAATGCGGGGCAGGGTTTCGGCATGATAGGAAATCTGCCCTTCCGGGGCGATGCCAAGGGGACTGGGGCCATCCTTCAAAACATTGCGAATCGCTTGTATGCTCGCCCGATCGTACTTGACGTGGTACACCGGTACCGCGCCCACGCGCGGCAGGATGAAGCGGATCACCGCGTCGCCCCACAACGCTACGGCGTAGTCGTGCACCGGACGCACGCCGGGGCTGTGTTTCAGGGGTTTATGCAGCCGCCGGGCATAGCGCGGAGTAAGCTTTTCGAATATATGGAACAGCAGCTGCGGCTCGTCGCCGTAGGGATGACGGAACGCTACGATCAACCGCGTCTCCCCCGCCTGAAACGCATGGAGCGCGTCCACGACGATTGCCGGGTTCATGATTTCGATTTTGCGGAACTTAAGCGCCCAGTGCAGGTACAGGTAAAACAAATGCCGCCCCAACAAAACAAGAGGCCCGCGAATCCCCGACGGCGCCAGGCGCTTGCGGGTGCGGGCTTCCACAGCCGGTTTCGCAACCAAATTGGACGCCAATGCATGCACCTCCATATTGGTCGCATTTGAGCCATTGTATACAAATATGAGGGTGGTGTCAAGAAATTTCAGCGCAAGGAAATACAGATATTCACTTGAGAAACACGATACGGCGCTAGAATATCGTCTCGTCCTTCACCTTTTGGGCTTCTGCGCGCAGCAGGGCCAGTTCTTCATCGGAAAGCGGGTTTTGCACGCATTCGTCGATGTGGTCGATCATGAAGCGCTGGTGGTTGATGTTGCCGGGCGGGATGAGCATACCCGCGCCCTTGTGCAGGCTGTATTTCATGGCGGCGAGAGCCAGAGGCTCGTCGTCCCAAATTGGCTTGCACCAGCTTTTGGGAAAATCGTGCGCTTCATCCTCCTGCCATTTGCGCGAGATCAGCGTTTTGATGGCAATCAGGCCGATGCCGCGCTCTTGCACGGCGGCGGCGATGCGATCGCCCCAGCCGGTTAAAAGCCCCATCGCCCAGTTCATCGGGAACATGACGGTGTCGAAATCGTAGTGCTCCAAGCAGGCAAGGGCGACGTCCTCGTCATGGGCGGAAAACCCGATATTGCGGATCAGCCCTTCGCGCTTTGCCCACAGAACGGTCTCCATCGCGCCGCCCGAACTAAAAACCTGTTTCACGTCCTCCGGCGTGGTCATAGCGTGGAGTTGGTAGACGTCGAAATGGTCGGTGTCCAGAAGCACAAGCGAATGCAGAAGCTCCTCTTTAGCCGCTTCCGCGTCCCGTTCGTGGGTTTTGCAGGCCAGGTAAACGTTCTTTCGGAAAGGCTTCAGCGCGGGTGACAGGCGTTCTTCCGCGTTGCCGTATGTAGGGGCGACGTCGAAATAGTTCACGCCCTGCTCCACGGCGTAGGCGGTAAAACGGGCGGCGTCTTCGGGCGTTTCGTCCATGTTCACAATGCCGGCAAACGCCACGGTACTGACCTTTAAACCGGTTTTCCCAAGTTGATTATATTGCATGGTTGTTTCTCCTTCCCACTTCGTACGATCCGGTTATTCGTTTTCGTAAATACCGATGATTTCGCCGACGTACATGTAATGGAAGTCCTGTTTGGGATAGCAGGAGCCGACGATTCCGGTTTCCACGAAATTCTCCGGGGACAGCTGCCTGCCATACAGCTTTTTGCAAACGAAGACGGTTTTGCCTTCGCGAAAGGCGGGCTGCCCGCCGACGGTTTCCACATGGAATCCGACCTCCCGGATTTTATCGCCGTCGCGCCCGGACTTTGAACCCAGTATGTTCAGTTCCTTTCGATAACCGTCAAACAGTGTGAAGGTAAAGTACTCGCTGCCTTCCACAAACTCCCTCGTATAGCGCTGCGGGCGGATGTAGACCGTAATCACGTTTTTGCCCCACAGCACGCCGATACCGCCCCAGCTGGCGGTCATGGTGTTGACGCTGCCGTCCTTTTGCGCGGTGATCAGCGCCCACTTTTTCCCGATCGCATCAAAGGGCCTGATGGCATACGATTCAATATCGGCTTTTTTGTAACTCAAATTCAAGCATCTCCTTTACACTATTTTACTACCATATCCGTCGCGCTGTACAGTGCGCCGCTCTTACTTGAGTTTCAAAAGCCGCGCGTTAATGGCGACGATGATGGTGCTCAGCGACATCAGCACCGCGCCGACGGCCGGGTTTAAAACTATGCCTAGCGGATACAGCACACCCGCCGCCAACGGCAGCGCGATGAGATTATACCCGCTGGCCCACGCCAGGTTCTGCACCATCTTTCTGCGGATGGCCTTGGACAAGCGGATGATTTTCAGAATATCCAATGGATTGCTCTTGACCAGAATCACGTCCGCGGTCTCGACCGCGACGTCCGTCCCCGCGCCGATGGCGATACCCAGATCCGCCTTGGCAAGCGACGGCGCATCGTTGATGCCGTCGCCCGTCATGGCGACGACGCGGTTTTCGCCGTGGAGCTTGTCCACGGTTTCCGCTTTCTGCCCGGGCAGCATTTGTGCATAAACCCGGTCGATGCCCAGGGTATCCGCCACGTGCTTTGCCGCCTTTTGGTTGTCCCCGGTCATCATTACGGTCTGGATATGGAGCGCCTTTAGCTGATCCACGGCGGATTTGGCCGACTGCCGTACGATATCCGACAGCGCGATATACCCCTTGAGCGTCTGGTCCGCCAGTACGAACACGACCGTTTTCCCCTGCCCGGCAAGCCGTTCAAACGCTTCCCGGTCGTAGGCGACGCCCTGCTCTTCCAGATAGCCGGGGCTTGCGACCATGACCTTTTTGCCGTTTACGGATGCCTGCAGGCCCTTGCCCGGCAGCGTTTGCGCGTCTTTGACGCTCGCAAGTTTCAGATCGCGCTGTTTCGCTTCGTCCACGATGCCTTTGGCGATCGGATGCTCCGATTCGGCCTCCGCCGACGCGGCAAGGGCGAGAAGCTCGTCTTCCGTAACGCCGTCCGGACGGATATCCGTGACGCCGAACCTGCCCTCGGTGAGCGTGCCCGTCTTGTCAAACACGACGGTATTCAGGTTCCGGGCGTTTTCAAACGCCGTGCGGTCGCGGACCAAAAGGCCCTGCTTGGCGCCGATGCTTGTGGAAACGGCCGTCACCAGCGGGATCGCCAGTCCCAGCGCGTGCGGGCAGCAGATCACGATTACCGTCACCGCCCTGGTGACGGCAAAGCTTAACCCGTACCCAAACGCCATCCAGACCGTGAAGGTCGCAAGCCCGGTGGACACCGCAATATAGAACAGCCATTTGGCCACCTGGTCGGCAAAGCGCTGGGTTTTCGATTTAGACGCCTGCGCCTTGCGCACCATGAGGATGACCTGCGACAGGAATGTCTCCTCCCCCGTGCGTTTGACGGTCATGCGAAGCGCGCCGTCGCCGTTGACGGCGCCGCCGATGAGCTCGTCGCCGATTTGTTTTTCCACGGGCACCGCTTCGCCCGTGATCATTGCTTCATTCACGGAGGACTGCCCTTCCGCGATCACGCCGTCGATGGGGATTTTCTCGCCGGGTTTGATCAGCACCAGATCACCGGCCCGCAGCTCGCCGACGGGTACGTCTTGGGTCTGCCCATCCTCGCCGACCCGGTGGGCGGTGTCGGGCATCAGCTTGGCCAGTTCTTCCAGCGCCTTGGACGCGCCCATCACCGAACGCATCTCGATCCAGTGCCCAAGCAGCATCACCGTAATCAGCGTGGCAAGCTCCCAAAAGAAATCTTTGCCCGCGATCACGAACACGGTCAGAGAACTGTACAGATAGGACACGAGGATCGCCAAGGCGATTAGCGACATCATGGCGGGCTGCTTTTGTTTGAGTTCTTTGATCGCGCCGGTCAAAAACGGTTTGCCGCCGTAAAAAAGCAGCGCGGTGGACAGGGCAAACGACAGGTATTTAGCGGCGGTAAACGACCAATCGATCCCGAAAAAGCCCTGAATCACCGGGGACAGGATCAGGATGGGCACGGTCAGCAGCAGCGATATCCAAAACCGCCGCCGAAAATCCATAATCATCATGGCGTGGTGATTGTGTTCGCCTCCGGAGCCATGATCATGACCGTGCATGCCCTCCATGCCTTCATGATGCTGCATGGACGCCGCCATTTCGTGATGTCCGGCATGCATCTCCGCGTTCTGTTTTTCGGCTGTGTGCTGGTGGTGTTCCATCGGCAATACTCCTTCCAAAAGTCAGGCGGTCAGCGCTTCCGCGCCCACCAGGTGTTGTTTTGATACGGCCAAAACCCAATACTGTAGTAAAATTGCTGAGATGAGCCGACTAACGCGCGCCTGGCGCCAAGTGCCGCGCATCGGCGCAGGCCTTCGAGCACCGCGGCGCGGCCCAGACCCATGTTCCGGTACGACGGATCGGTGGCGACGGGCTCAACCAGCGCCGAGGGCGACGCATCATCCTGCCACATACCGCAGTAGGATACAAAATCTCCATTGGGGGCGATGACGGCGATTTTCAAATTCAGGTTGACGTTGGGGCGTTCGAACTCCTCAGCGAAACGCTCGTTCATCACAAACGCGCCCTCGCCGTTTTTTTCGTGATTGAAGCCCTTCCACAGCACCTGCCCGTACCTAAACAGGTCGTAAGTCTCCTTCATGCTCGTTACGCGGTACCCCTCCGGCAGGGTATAGCTGCAATCGCCCGTTTTGAGGTCGAATACCGCTTCGCTTTCCCTGTCCTGCGTGGCGGCGTATCCTCTGCGCGCGGCGATCGTCTGGAATTCCGTATCGCCGTCGGGGATCAGCACCGCAAACTTTCCGTTCTTTTCCAGGGCATCTTCGGCGTATATGAGCATTTCCTCCCGGAGATGCGCATATCCCGGAAGCGTCAGCAAAAATGCTTTGCCCGGTTCGCAGTCGTAGGCCGCGGCGGCGATGACTTTTCCGCCGTCCGACCATAGGCCGATCCCCGGCAGCGCGCCGGCAACCAGATAGCTGTGGGTAATCATCCAGTCCCAGCGGCCGAAATGATAGTTACCGTTATCCAAACCAATTAAAAATTCCCGCAGAGCCGCGTAATCCGACCCGAAAAGCGGTTTTGGATTGTAGGTGTGAAACGATACAGCCATACGCCCTCCGAATATTATATACCCTGTCTTTGCTTCATCGTAACAAACAGGCGCGGGTTCGTCAATCACAGGGGCAATTGAACTCTGATCGCCGGTTTGGTATAATCGGGATCAACGAAACCTGCGAAGGCTATCAAAGGAGAATCAATCCATATGGAAAAACGCGCGTGGAAAGCCATTCTCAAGCCCGGCATGAAAGCCGAGTACGTAAAGCGGCACGATGAGCTATGGCCGGAGATGGCGGAACTGCTCAAATCGGCCGGGATTTGCAATTATACGATCTGGAACATCGGCGACGAGCTGTTTGGCTATTACGAATGCGAAAAAGGCGTGGCATACGCCGAAAAGGTGCAGGCGGAAAGCCCCGTGGTCGCGCGCTGGAACGTGCACATGTCCGGCCTGATGGATATGGTCAAGGACGATACCGGCGCGACCGCAAGGCTGGAAAAGGTTTTTACGCTGAACTGACCCCGGCGGAACCATCAACCGAAGGGCGGTACGCTATGCAAACCCTGCGCCTGTGCAAGCGCTGCTTGCTGGAAGACATGGCCGATGAACAGGCCCTCTTCGGCCTGATTCAAAGCCGGATCAAACTGCTTTCCGAAAGCGAAAAGGCGCCGGAGGAAACGTACCGCTACAGGCTTGCCCGGTGCCAGGCCTGCGGCGAGCTCCATCGCGGCACCTGTGTACAGTGCGGCTGCTATGTGGAGCTGCGCGCGGCAAAGCGCGGCATGCGCTGCCCGCACGCGGACCCGAAATGGTAATGAGATGAAGGAGATACGCACGTTGGTCAGCATCAAACTATATCCGGACGAGCCCCTGGGCATCATCAACCGGAACATTTACGGGCATTTTTCGGAGCATCTGGGCCGCTGCATTTATCAGGGAATGTACGTGGGCGAGGATTCCCCCATCCCCAACGTACACGGTATGCGCAAGGACGTGGTGGAGGCGCTCAGGCACATCCGCGTGCCCGTGCTGCGCTGGCCGGGCGGCTGCTTTGCCGACGAATACCACTGGGAGGACGGCATCGGCCCCAAAGAAACCCGCAAGCGTATGGTGAACACCCACTGGGGCGGCGTGGTGGAGGATAACTCCTTCGGCACGCACGAGTTCATGGAGCTTTGCGCGCAGATCGGCTGCGAGCCCTACGTCAACGGCAATGTCGGTTCCGGCACGGTACGCGAGATGGCCGATTGGGTGGAGTACCTGAATTCAGACGGCGATTCCACCGTGGTACAGCGCCGCTGGGCAAACGGCCGCAAGGATAGCTGGGGCGTTAAATACTGGGGAGTCGGCAACGAAAACTGGGGCTGCGGCGGCAACATGCTGCCGGCATACTACGCCAACGAATACCGCCGCTACCAGACCTACTGCCGCAATTACGGCAAGCACAAGCTGTACAAAATCGCCTGCGGCCCGGGCACGCCCGACACGGAGTGGACCGAGGTCGTCATGAAGATGGCGCACGACAAGATGGACGCGCTGACCATGCATTACTACACTTTGCCCACCGGCGAGTGGCAGGACAAGGGAAGCGCGACCGCTTTTGATGCGGATATGTATTACCAAACCCTGCACACCGCGCTGCAGATGGACCGCGTCATCCAGGGTCACCTCGCCGCGATGGACAAATACGATCCCGAACACCGCGTGGGGCTGATCGTGGATGAGTGGGGCACCTGGCACAACGTGGAACCGGACACCAACCCCGGCTTCCTCTACCAGCAAAACACCATGCGCGACGCGCTGGTGGCGTCGCTGACGCTGGATATTTTCAACAGCCATTCCGACCGCGTGGTGATGGCGAACCTCGCCCAGACCGTAAACGTTTTGCAGGCGGTGATCCTTACCGAGGGCGGCCGCATGGCGCTGACCCCGACGTATCATGTGTTCGACCTGTACAAAGCGCACCAGGACGCAACGCGGATCGCGCACACCATGGACGCGGTCATGGCGGGCACGGCCAAGCACCCCGTCCCCGCCATCAGCATGACGGCGTCCAAAAAAGACGGCGCGATGACCGTGACCCTGTCCAATACCGCGCTGGACAAAGCGGCGGAACTTCAACTTCAGCCAGGCACGGCGGTCGGACACGCGTCCGGGCGGCTGCTGACCGGGAAGATGGACGCGTACAATGATTTTGATCATCAGCCTGTCATGATCCAGCCGCTCGAGGGCGTCCGCGTGACCAGGGAAGGCGTAACGCTTACGCTGCCGCCGTGCAGCGTGGGGGAACTGACGCTGACGGTTTAGTTTTTATCCTCAAAACGAAAGGATCAGGCGGTCGCCGCCTGATCCTTTTTCATGAGCAATCGCAGCCCGTAGAAGATCAGCGCCGCGCCGACCAAGACGTTTAAAATCTGAATGGCGATTTCCGGCAGGAAGCCGGACAGCACGCTGCCAAGCGCGGCAACCAGGGAAAGCGATAAAAGGGTGGACAGCACACAGCCTGCCGCGAACCCCCATAACTGCCGCCTGTCCCAGCGGTTTTGCGCGATCTGCGCGGTGAACACCCCGCCCCAGAACACGATGGTCAGCGGGTTAGAAACCGTCAGCACAAAGCCCTGCCAGAACGGATTCCCGCCCGACGAGCCGAATAAATTCAGTCCCGGAATCAGCACGATGCCAAACGCGCTCAGGATGATGTTCAGCCCGAACAGGCACAGCACCAGGCAGCCCGCCCAGGTAACGGCCGCCCGGACCTTCGCCTGTTTGAGTATAGCGGCGGCACCAAGCCCGGACAGCGCAACGAACAGCGCGTCGGCGAGCGTCACCGCCAGCGCGACCAGCAGCCCTGCGGCAAACCCGCTTTCCGCCGCGGTGCGGAAGGTGAGGAAGCATAACGGTCCCACCGCAAGCTGCAGCGCCATGCCAAACCGAAACCCTTTGACAATCATATTTTTGCCATCCTAGCTGTTGATTTCTTCTTTCAGTGTATGAAGCGATATCATCGTATTGGTATCCAGTACGCCCTTGACCCCTTTCAGCGTGCCGGAGATAAAGCGTTCCAGCGCCTTCACGTCCTCCGCCGCGACCTTTAAAAGATAGTCGTACGCGCCCGTTACGTGGTGGCACTCCAGCACGCAGGCGTGGCGGACGATCTCCTTTCGGAAGGCTTTGACGTTCTCGCTGCCGCCGATGCGCACCAGCAAAAACGCAAGCAGGGCTTGCCCGGCTTTTTCGCGGTCGATGCGCACGGTATAGCCCGCGATGATCCCCGCGCGCTCAAGCTTCCGGATGCGCTCGGCCACGGCGGGCACGGACAGGCTGACCTGCTTGCTGATCTCCGATGCGGACGCCCGCGCGTTGTGTTTCAAAGCGTCCAGAATGGCGAAATCTATGGTATCCATGCGCATCCCTCCCTAAAGGCAGTCTACCATAATCTTTCCTATTGTTAAACCATTTAACAGAATACCAATTATAAATAAGGTATTCCTTATGGAATACCTTACAATTATAAGTTTCTTCTGTTTGGAGAACAGGGGTACCAAACAAACGGAAACCGGAGATCAGTCCCGGTTCCTCCACAGCTGCCACAGGCAGTACAGGCCGTACAGCCCCGCCGCGCCGAAGCCCGCCGCCGCAACCCACGGAAGGCCAAGGAAACGCGGGGCAACGCCCGACAGGGTCAGCAGGCAGGAACCCGCAAACAGACCCGTGAACACAATGCTGCGGTTGAGGCGCGCGGCGCGCCGTTTTTCCTCCCGGCACTGCGCGGCGGACGGGGCGGTTTCCACCCGTACGGTCAGCTCGCCTCCCAGCGCGGTGCGCAGGGTATCGTTAATCAGCGCAGGCGTGCTCAGCGATTTCTGCACCGATTCGTACACGGCCTGCGCGTTTTTGGACAGGAGTTCCTTCCAGTCGATATCCTTGAACTTTTTCCTGGCGAAGCGCTGTGCCACGATCTCCAGCAGGTTTGTTTCCGGGCTGATATCGGCCACCACGCCCTCCAGTGTGCTGAGGCCGCGCCCCAGCAGCGTGACCCCCTGCGGAAGCTTCAGGCCGTGGGTGCGGGCGATACGCAGATACTCCTGCACGATGTTTGAAATGTTCATCCGCCCGATATCCATCTCTAGGTATTCATCGAGCATTGCTTTCACGTCGTCGTGCAGCGCGCGGCGGTCCACAGGCGCCGTCGGGCGGGTGATGGCAAGCACGGCTTCGGTCACGGCCGAAGCGTCGCGCGCCGCCACGCCGGCCAGCGCCTTTTCAAACGCCGCCTGGTCCCTGGCCGACAGCCTGCCGACCATGCCCAGATCCAGAAACACGATCTGCCCGCTGCGTACGCGCAGGTTGCCGGGATGCGGATCGGCGTGGAAAAACCCGTCGTCCAGCACCTGCTTCATAAAATTGTTGCAAAGCTTCAAACAGAGATCCGCGACGTTATACCCTTCCTGCTTCAGCGTCTCCAGATCGTCGATCTGCACGCCGTCGATCTCCTCCATCACCAGCACCTGCCGGGTGGACAGCTCCCGGTACGGCTGCGGGCAGCCGATTCCGTCCTCGCCCAGGTTGAGGCGGATGAATTCCTCGGCGTTGTCCGCCTCGATCAGGAAATCCATCTCCTGCTGGGATACGTTCCACAGTTCCGAAAGCACCATGTCCAGATCGATAGTGTTTGCCGATCCGACCCATTGAATGGGCTTGACCGCCTTGCGTAAAAGCGCGATATCGCTTGCCATGCGGTCGTAAATGCCTTCGCGCTGCACCTTGACCACCACGCGGCGGCCGTCCGGCAGGGCGGCGGCGTGAGCCTGGGCGATGGACGCGCTGCCCAAAGGCTCTCTCTCAAATACCGGAAACGCCTCGTGCAGCGGCATGCCCAGCGACGCTTCCACCACGCGGGCGACCTCGTCCATGGGCATGGGTTTCACCTCGGAGCGGAGCTTTTGCAGCTCCGTGCAGAAATCCTGCGGCAAAAGGTCCAGGCGAATGGACAAAAGCTGCCCGAGCTTGACAAAAGTCGGGCCCAGGTCCTCCAGCACCGCACGGAGCTTTTCGGGCGTGACGCCCAAAACGACCTTATGCTTTTGCAAGATCCCCACGATTTGAAAAAAGCGTCCGGCTTCCTTCGGTTTGCGGGCGGGGGGCTGCTTGGTGCTCATCGGTAATTCCCTCTTTGCCGTTTGTCGGTACTGCCTTGCCTCGGCGCTTTTCTTTCTATATAGATTGTATCACTTGCGCGCCGTTTGGTCGAGCCGGACCATCGGTATGCGGAACATGCGCATGATCTTCTGCATAATCATAAGCGTTTGAGTATAACCATGCGCCTGTTTCGGCGCCGCGCCCGGCGCGGCATCCGCGTTCCGTTTTCCTTCTTTTGCGTTTCCGTGTCTCGGCGGAAAGCGGAATGATTTTCTGAATTCCTTGTGTGGTAAGCTTTTTAACACGCGCTTCGGGTCGCCGTCGCTGCCTTGCGCGCCACCCCGGCAGGCGAAATTCTCACAGATCGTATTCTTTTTGTTTTTATGCAATTTCTATTGACATACACGTATAAATATGATAGCTTAATGGATACAAAGGAGTTGTACACCACAACTCTATTTTTGATTTGGAGGATTGTCATCATGAACAAAAAAGTACTTGCCCTCATACTCTCAGTCGCCATGCTGCTTTCCGCCGCCGCCATCGCGTCGGCCGAAGCCATTGATCTTTCCGGTGTTACCCTGATGCAGGACGGCGTGCTGAACGTCGGCATGGAAATCGGCTATCCTCCGTTTGAAGAGTTTGCCGAAGACGGCGTAACCCCCATCGGCTACGACGTGGACTTTGCCATGGCGCTTGGCGAAAAGCTCGGCCTGACCATCAACTTCGTCAACACCGCGTGGGACGGCATCTTCCAGGGCATCGGCGTGAACTATGACGTCGTCATCTCCGCTGTGACCATCACCGAAGAACGCAAAGAAACCATGTCGTTCTCCGATCCCTACATCAACAACTACCAGGCTGTCGTTGTGCCGGCGGACTACGAAGGCGAAATCACCAGCTTCATGGATCTGGACGGCATGGTGATCGCAGTGCAGAAGGAGACCACCTCCGATATCCTGATGTCGGACTATGTGGACACCGAAACCATCACCGCCACGATCTCCGCCAACGAAAAGATCGCCACCTGCTTTGCGCAGCTGACCGCCGGTGAAGTGGACGCGGTCGTGGTCGACTCCACCGTCGCCATCGGCTACCTGGCGTCCGACCCCGGCATGTACAAGATCGCCTATCTGGACGAGAGCGAGCCCGAGCAGTTCGGCGTGGCCATGGGCCTTGACGCCATGGCGCTGCAGACCGCTATCAACGAAGCAATCGCCCAGCTGACCGAAGAAGGCTTCTTTGAGGAGATCACCGCGTTCTGGTTCGGCGCGTAATTGAAGGGGAAACCCGCGAACGAATACTTGAAAAAGTGGGAAGACAATGAACTTTCTGAAAAAAATCATTAACGTCAAAGCATGGCAACATGCTACCAAAACGGCTGCCATAATCATTATGGCAGCCGTGGCGTTATTGACCGCCCTGGCTGTGATCAACGTCTCCGAGGAGGAGATGATGGCAAACGCCTCCGAGCAGATGGTGCAGGCCATCCAGGCGGATCAAACCAACACGCGCAAGCGCGTCACCGTAACGTACAACAGCTTCGGGTTCGTTAAATACCTGTCGCTGTCCACCTCCGGCGCCAGCGCCATGAAAGAAGCCTTCGTGGGCTTCGCGGGGCAGGTATACGCAGCCGACGAAGGATTCATGAAATTCGTCGGGCAGATGGTCAACTACACCTACCGGATGCTCGGCAGCGGGGAAAACGTGCTCCACGGCGTCAAGCTGACGCTGTTGCTCACCACGGCGTCGATGCTGATCGGCTCGTTCCTGTCCATCTTCCTGGCGCTGGGCAAGATATCCAAAAACAAGATCATTTCCAAGATCTCAAGCGCGTACGTGTTCTTTTTCCGGGGCACGCCGCTTTTGATCCAGCTGTTCGTGATCTACTTCTCCGTGCCGGTGATCTTCGGGTTTTCGTGGCGCGGCATCTTTGCCGCGGGCGACCCGGAAAGCGTATTCAAGGGCGCGTTCCTGGCGGCGCTGATTTCGTTCTCTTTAAACGCCGCCGCCTACTGCGCGGAGATCGTCCGCGCGGCCATCCAGTCCATCAACAAGGGGCAGAGCGAGGCCGCCAAAGCGCTTGGCATGAGCTACGGGCAGACCATGCGCCACATCATCATCCCCCAGTCCATCCGGCGGATGATTCCCCCGCTGTGCAACGAGTTCGTGATGATGATCAAGGACGTATCGCTGGTGTTCGCCATCTCGCTGATGGACATCACCACGATCTCCAAAACCATCATGACCAGCGAGGGCAACTACCTGGTGTTCCTGCCCGCGCTGATTATTTACCTGGTCATTACAGCCATTTTCACCTTCCTCTTCGGCAAGATTGAAAAACGGCTTTCGATCTACGAGTAGGAGGCAGTAATGGGCGAATACGAGTATATTTTACGAACAGAAAACCTGTACAAGAGCTTCGGGCACCTGGAAGTGCTCAAAGACGTGAACCTGAACGTGCAAAAGGGCGAGGTGATCTGCATCATCGGCCCGTCCGGCGCGGGGAAATCGACCTATCTGCGGTCGCTGAACCAGCTGGAAACCATTACGTCCGGCAAGATCTACATCAAGGACGAGCTGTTTTTGCACCGCGAACACAACCGCACCATCCACCGCATCGAGCCGGAACGGCATAAGGCGCTGATGCTGGAGATGGGTATGGTGTTCCAGAGTTTCAACCTGTTCCCGCATAAAACGGTGCTGGAAAACGTGATGATCGCCCAGGTGCTGGTGCGCAAGAAATCCAAGGAAGCCGCCCAGAAACTCGCCAAAGACATCATCCACATGGTCGGGCTTTCGGACAAGCTGGACGTGTATCCCAGCAAGCTTTCCGGCGGGCAGCAGCAGCGCGTGGCTATCGCCCGCGCACTCGCCATGGAACCGGAGATCATGCTGTTTGACGAGCCCACCTCCGCGCTCGACCCTGAACTGGTCGGCGAGGTGCTGGCCGTGATGAAAAAGCTCGCAAGCCAGGGCATCACCATGCTCGTGGTCACCCACGAGATGGGCTTTGCCCGCGAGGCCGCCGACCGCGTTATCTTCATGGATGCCGGCCGCATCGCCCAGCAGGGCCCGCCCGATAAGATCTTTACCAATCCCGAGGGCGACAGACTCAAGCAATTTCTACAGAGTATCTTATAATCAATACCAATTCCGAATATTCGAATACCGCGCATATCGCGCGGTATTTTTATTGGTGTTTACTTACTTTGATAGGAGAATCCGCTAGGCAAACGATGAGTAAAGAACGTGCGTGATGGCGAATCGGATTTTCGTCAGGTTTGGTTTGTAAAAACCGAAGTAGCAGCAGCGCTACGTCAAGGTTTTTGCAAGCCGAAGATGGCGGAAATTGGGTCGCCAGCATGTACGGAATTTGTTCAGCGTTTGCCTGGAACTAAAAGCCGACCAAGGCCATTTGCTGCTCTTTGCAGGAGTGCATCACACGTTCGGTGACGGTATCGAGCTGGCCGATCTCGCCGAAGAGCAGCGGGGAGGCCGGGTTGTGCTTGCGGCGGTTTTGGGCGATCTCGGTCGCGTTATAGTTGGCGTAGCAATAATGGCAGGCGTTGGAACAGGAATTGTACATGCCGATATCCGCGCTCTGCACACAGCCGCATGCGGGGCGCTGGGTTTTATCCTTCTGCACGTCCATGCGGCAGTTCAGCAGGGTTTCAAACAGGTCGCCGTCCACGCAGTGCGCGGGCGCGACGCCGCAGAGAGACAGGTCGAGGTCCTCGGCGCAGGCGCTCATCTCCATGCCGCAGGCGCGGGCAATCTGGTTGAGCTTCCCGGCCATGGAAAGCTTCTCCCTGGCGGTGAGGGGCTGGGCTTTCAAAAGCTCCTCGTTGCGGCGCACGTTGCGGTAGTCCGTATCCAGAAAGCTGATGACCACCTTATGCGTCGTGCCTTCCAAAAGCCGCGCCATCATTTCAAAGGTTCTCAGATGCGTGTCCACCGTCCAGTTTTGGTTGATAAGAATCGGGTCGTATCGCCAGATCACACGCCGGGGGCCGACCTGATCGGAAAGCCTGTGGAAGGTGGAGAGCAGCTTAATTTTCACCGGCAGATTGGGTTCGATATCCTTGCCGTAAGGCGTTAGGGTGAACTGAAAATAATATGTGTATTCGCGCAGCTCAGAAAGGCGCGGTAGCATCGGCGCGGGGTTCTTGGTCCAGAATACAAAGCCGTCGGCCACATCCGGCGTCAGGCGGATCTTACTGACCTGTAAATGGTTCATGGGGTTGCGCACGCAGGCGTAGCCCTCGCGCACGCGCGTAAACAGCCAGTCCGCGTAAAGCGCGGGGATATCGGTCCGGCGGCTGCAGCTGATGATCATAACGCACTCTCCTTTTGCGAACACTATAACACGAACATATGTTCGTGTCAAGTCATTTTCCCCACTATTCACTAAATGTTAAAAAACCGGTCTTATTTTTGTTGAATTCTCGCTTGACAATTTTTTAACTATTCGATATATTTATATTGATAAGTTTTTATCAATTACTGACCGACCGGAAGGAGGCCCCGCATGCCAGGCGAAAAACAACTGCCGCAGATCCCGCTGCCGACGCTCAAGCGCCTGCCGGTGTACTACCAGTACCTGACCCGGCAATGCGGTAAAGGGGTCACGGACATTTCCTCCGTCAGTATCGCAAAGGCGATGGGGCTGGTAGACGTGCAAGTCCGCAAAGATTTGCAGCTCTCCGGCGCCGTAGGCCGGCCAAAGACCGGTTACCGGCTGAAAGAATTGCTGGCCGCCCTGGAAGAAACCCTGGGCTACAACAACAAGACCGAAATGTTCCTGGTCGGCGCGGGCAGCCTTGGCCGGGCGCTGCTGTATTACAAGAAGTTCGGGGAATACAATATCGGCATCATCGCCGCATTTGATCAAAACCCCGCCCTGATCGGCACGGAGATCAACGAAACGCCCGTGCTTCCCCTATCGAAATTCCAGTCGCTGTGCAGCCGGATGCACGTCAAATTCGGCGTCATCTGCGTCCCGGCGGAAAACGCCCAGAGCGTCGCCGACCTCATGGTCTCCTCGGGCATCGAAGGCATCTGGAATTTCGCCCCCATTACGCTGGACGTGCCGGACACGGTGATTGTGCAAAACGAAAACCTCACGGCCTCCCTGTCGATATTGCTCAAGAAGTATAAGGAAGCGAGAGTGAATGAGCATGCAGAACATCTTAGCCTTTGAAAAGGCCGGCCAGATCATCGAGAAATACGGGTATAACCAGGCAAAACTCATCCCCATCCTGCAGGAAATTCAAAACGAGTACCGGTATCTGCCCGAGGAATTGATGGTGTACGTCGCCACAATGCTTGGCACCACTTCTTCCCACGTGTACGGGGTGGCGTCGTTCTACTCACATTTCACCCTGAAGCTGAAAGGCAAGTACGTGGTGAGGATCTGCGACGGCACGGCGTGCCACGTGAAAAAATCCACGCGCCTTTTGGAAGCCGTCCGCAAGCATTTGGAGCTTTCGGAAGACCAGAACACCACGCCGGATATGCTGTTCACCGTTGAAACCGTGGCGTGCCTCGGCACCTGCGGACGCGCCCCGGCCATGACCGTCAACGGCGAGGTTTTCGGGCTGTTGACCGATGAAAAGGCCGTAGCCGTCATCCAGGACATTCAGAAAAAGGAGCAGGCGAACCATGAGTGAAGCGGTGAATTTGAAGGAACGGGCGGAAGCCTACAAGGAAAATACGAAGGACGTAAAAAAGCGCGTCGTGGTTTGCGCGGGCACCGGCTGCATCGCGGGCGGCGCGCTGCACGTGATCGACGCGTTTGAAGCCGCGCTCAAGGAGAAAAACCTGCCTGTCGCGCTGACCATCAACAAGCACGAGGACGGATACCAGGTGTCCGGCAGTGGCTGCCAGGGCTTTTGCCAGATGGGGCCGGTGGTCACCATCCTGCCCGAAAACATTATGTACTGTAAAGTCACGCCCGACGACGTAAACGAGATCATCGAAAAGACCATCCTTAAAGATGAGCTCGTCGATCGCCTGGTGTATACTCATAAACCCGATAAAAAGGCTTATCCCAAAAAGGCTGAGATGCCCTTTTACCGCGCACAGCGCCCCGTGGTGCTCAAAAAGTGCGGCAGCATCGACCCCACCGATATTAACGAGTACATCGCCCTGGGCGGCTACGCGCAGGCTATGCGCTGCACCTGGATGACCGCGGAAGAAATCTGCAGTTTCATGATGGATTCCGGCCTTAAGGGCCGCGGCGGCGCGGGCTTCCCCACCGGCCGCAAGTGGGATTTGACCCGCCAGAACGAAAGCGATAAAAAATACATCATCTGCAACGGCGACGAGGGCGACCCCGGCGCGTTCATGGACAGCGCGGTCATGGAGGGCAACCCCCATTCCATCATCGAAGGCATGATGATCGCTGCCATGGCCATCGGCGCAGACGAAGGCTATGTGTACGTCCGCACCGAGTATCCCCTGGCCGTCAAGCGCATCCGCGCCGCCGTGAAGGCCGCGCAGGAAGCCGGCATCCTCGGCGACCATATGCTGGGTACGGACAAGGCGTTCAACCTCACCGTCATGGAGGGCGCCGGCGCGTTCGTCTGCGGTGAGGAAACGGCGCTGATCGCGTCGGTGGAAGGCAAGCGCGGCATGCCCTCGCCCAAGCCCCCCTTCCCCGCGCAAAAGGGCCTGTTTGGAAAGCCCACCTCCATCAACAACGTCGAAACCCTGTCCACCGTTCCGGTCATCTTTGAAATGGGCGTGGACGAATACAAAAAGCTCGGCACCGCCGCGGCGCCGGGCACCAAGACCTTCGCGCTGACTGGCCACGTGCTCAACACCGGCCTGATCGAAGTGCCGTTCGGCGAAACGCTGCGCACGATCGTCTACAACATCGCAGGCGGCGTCACCGAAGAAAACGGCGATCTCTCCCCCCTGGGCCTCAAGGCTGTGCAGATCGGCGGCCCCTCAGGCGGCTGCCTGACCCAGGAGCATTTGGATATGCCGCTGGATTACCAGAACCTCAAGGCCATCGGCGCGATGGTCGGCTCCGGCGGTATGGTGGTTATGAACCACAACACCTGCATGGTGGAGATCGCGCGCTACTTTATGGAGTTCACGCAGAACGAAAGCTGCGGCAAGTGCGTGGTCTGCCGCGAGGGCACCAAGCAGATGCTGGATATCCTGACCGACATCACCCAGGGCCGGGCGACCATGGAGCAGCTCGCGCTGCTGGAAGAGCTCGCGGGCGTGGTGCAGAAGGTATCGCTGTGCGGGCTGGGTAAATCGGCCCCCAACCCCGTGCTTTCGACGCTGAAATACTTCCGCGACGAGTACGTGGAGCATATCGTCAACAAGCGCTGCCCCACCGGCCAGTGCAAGGCGCTTCGGTCATACTCCATCGACGAGGCCAAGTGCATCGGCTGCGGCGCGTGCGTGCGCAAGTGCCCCACGAACGCCATCACCGGCGAAAAGAAACAGCCGCACACAATCGACGCCGCAAAATGCATCAAATGCGGAGCCTGCAAGGACGCCTGCAAATTCGGCGCCGTGCTCGCGTAGGAAAGGGCGGAAATAGATATGAAAACCAATCAAACCGTAACCGTTGATAATAAACAGGTCCCCATCGAGGGCGAACGCAACCTTTTGGAGCTCATCCGCAAGGCGGGCGTGGAAATCCCCACCTTCTGCTACCATTCCGAGATGAGCATTTACGGCGCGTGCCGCCTGTGCATGGTGGACGTCGAAGGCATGGGCATGGTCGCCTCGTGCTCAACCGTGCCCACGGCGGGCATGGTGGTGAAAACCTCCACCCCCGAGATCCGCGAGACCCGCAAGATGATTCTGGAGCTCCTGCTTGCCAGCCACCAGGGCGACTGCCAAACCTGCCGCAAGGGCGACGACTGCCGCCTGCTGGCGCTGGCCAACCGCCTGGGCGTGCGCGACGTGCGCTTCAAGCGCAAGGGCCGCAATTTGCCGCTGGACCTTTCGTCCCCGTCCATCGCGCGCGACCCCAACAAGTGCATCCTCTGCGGCGACTGCGTGCGCATGTGCTCGGAAATCCAGGGCGTGGGCGCGATCGGCTTTGCCCACCGCGGCGCCAACAGTATCGTAACCCCCTGCTTTGAGCGCGATATCGCGACGGTCGAATGCATCGACTGCGGTCAGTGCACCAAGGTGTGCCCCACCGGCGCGCTGACCATCAAGTCCGACACCACCGAGGTGTTCACCGCCATCCAGTCCAAGGACAAGTACGTGGTCGCAGCCATCGCCCCGGCCGTGCGCGTGGCCATCGGCGAGGAGTTCGGCCTGGAGACCGGCGCCAACGCCGTGGGCAAAATGGTCGCCACCCTCAAGATGATGGGCTTTGACGCCGTATACGACGTCTCCTACTCCGCCGACCTGACCATTTTTGAAGAAGGCACGGAGCTTTTGGGCCGCGTGACCGCCGGCGAAAACCTGCCGATGTTCACCTCCTGCTGCCCCGGCTGGGTCAAGTTCATGGAACAGTACTACTCCGATTTCGCGGGCAACCTCTCCACCTGCAAGTCGCCCCAGCAAATGCTCGGCTCGCTCGTGAAGGAAACTTTGCCCGATATGGTGAAGAAAGACCGTAAGGACATCGTGTTTGTGTCCATCATGCCCTGCACGGCCAAGAAGTTCGAGGCCAAGCGCGCGGAATTCTCCGTTGCCGACAGCCCGGATGTGGACTACGTGATCACCACCCACGAACTGGCGCTTTTAATCCGCGAGCGCGGTATCGTCTTCAACGAGATGGAGCCCGAAGCCTTTGATATGCCCTACGGCTTCAACACCGGCGGCGGCGTGATCTTCGGCAATTCCGGCGGCGTCAGCGAGGCGGCGATCCGTTTCGCGGGCGAAAAGCTGACCGGTAAAAAGACCGAGGACTATATCATCCGCGAGGTGCGCGGCGAAGAAGGCGTCCGCGAAGTCGAGTACGACTTCTCCGGCACGAAGCTGAAAATGGCCGTCGTATCCGGCCTTGGCAACGCGCGCAAGGTGATGGACAATATTAAAGCCGGCACCGCGCAGTACGACTTTGTGGAGATCATGGCCTGCCCCTCCGGCTGCATCAACGGCGGCGGCCAGCCCGTGAACGCCGACCGGCTCGCGCGCAAAAAGCGTACCGAGGCCCTCTACCGCACCGACAAGATGCTCCAGCTCCACAAGCCCCAGGACAACCCCTATATCAACGATCTGTACACCAACTTCCTGGGCATGCCGGGCAGCCATAAGGCGCACGAGCTCTTGCACACGCACTACCACGCACGTTCGCGCATCAAGTCTGATCGCATGAAGCCCGACCTCGTTGAACAGCCCGCCGAGACCGGCAAACTGCCGGTATCCATCTGCTTTGGCACGGGCTGCTTCATCCGCGGATCGCAGAAGCTTCTTTCCCAGCTGACCGGCTTCCTCTCGCAAAACGGGCTGGAGGACAAGGTGGCGCTGGACGCGACGTTCTGCTTTGAAAAGTGCGATCAGGGCCCCGTGGTGCGCATCGGCGACGAAACCATCACCCATTGCACGCGGGTCAAAGCCGTGGAAGCCCTGACCGAGAAACTGGGGCTTCACGCCAACGCGTAAGCGGCTGGACCGGCAGACAAGTAAGGAGACCAAATGAGCATCGTCAAAACACTGGAAGCCATGTGCCGGGACTGCTACCGCTGCGTCCGCGCATGCCCGGTCAAGGCGATCGGCATCAAGAATAACCAGGCGTTTATCAACCAGGATCGCTGCATCAACTGCGGCACCTGCGTGAAAACCTGCCTGCAAAAAGCCAAAGTGGACGAAAGCCAGCTTGACGAGATCAAAAAGATCGTCAAGTCCGGCGACGTGGTGGCCTGCGTGGCGCCCTCGTTCGCAGCCGAGTACCCCGGCTACCTCCGCCGCCGTTTGGCGGCGGGGCTGCGGGGGCTCGGCTTTAAGCGCGTAGAAGAAACCTCCATCGGCGCCGACGCCGTGGCGGAGTACACCAAGAAGCTCGCCAAGGCCACCGGCCGCGGCGGCATCGCCACAGCCTGCCCGGCGGTGGTGGATTACGTGCAGACCTATATGCCCGAGCACCTGGATCTGCTCATGCCGGTCGTCTCGCCGATGATCGCGCACTGCAAGATCACCAAAGCGCTGCACCCCGACATGCGCGCGGTGTTCATCGGCCCCTGCGTAGCCAAGAAGGCCGAAGCGCAGCAGGAGAAATACAAGGGCATCGTCGACGGCGTGCTGACCTTCAAGGAATTAAACGCCTGGTTCGCGGAAGAGGGCATAGTGCTCGAAGAAATCTGCGATTCGGGCTTTGACCAGATCGGCCACCTGAACACCGCCAAGCTCTTCCCCCTGCCCGGCGGCATGATCAAAACGGCGGGGCTTGACGACAGCATCGATTCCATCAACATCGTACACACCTCGGGCTACGAAAACACGATCACGCTGCTGCACGCCGCCGTGGACTCCAAGGACCTTGAGATCATCGAGCCGCTGTTTTGCAACGGCGGCTGCATCGGCGGCGCGGGCAACGAAAGCCAGAACAACATCTTTGAAAAGCGCAAGGACATCATCAACTACGCGCACGAGAAAGACGAAGCCTTCGGCATCGAGGAAAAAATGCCGCCGGTGGACCTGTCCACAAGCTTTGTCAAAAAGCCGGTGCCCACCGTGAAGTACACCGAGCAGGATATCCTGGACGTGTACGAGCATACCTATAAATCCGCGCCGGAAAACAGGCTGAACTGCGGCGCCTGCGGCTACGCCAACTGCGAGGAAAACGCCATCGCCATCCTAAACGGCATGGCCGAGTACTCCATGTGCATCCCCTATATGCGCCGCCGCGCCGAAAACCGCGCCGACACCATCCTCCACAACGCGCCCGAGGGCGTGGTGATTCTGGACGAGGGGCTGACCATACAGCTTGTCAACCCGGCGTTTGAGAAGTACTTCTCCTGCACCTCGGCCATCATCGGGCGGAAGGTTTCGTATCTGCTGGACTCGACCATTTACGAGAAGGTGTTCGCCCAGCCGGGCAAGTACCTGGAATCGATCTTTGAATACCAGGGCCGGGAGTTCCACCAGGTGGTGTACTACCTGCCCGCCGAAAAGCAGTACGTCGGCATTTACATGGACCTGTCAAACATCAAGCTCAACGAGGCTAAAATCCAGTCCGCGCGGGACAAGACCATCCAGCGGGTGGAAAAGCTGATCGCGCAGAACCTGGAAATGGCGCAGAAGATGGCCGACTACCTGGGCGAGAGCGCCGCGCGCTCCGAAACCCTGCTGGAAGAACTGATTCAATCCGATGAATGAGCCGAAGCTGCGCCTGTACACCGAGCTTTTGCTCAAGCAGGTGAATAAAAAGCATTACCGCGAATGCGGCGATCAGGCGGAGATCGTGCGCACGATGGAGCATACCGATTTTATCCTGGCCGACGGCGTGGGCTCGGGCAGCTATGCCAATATCGCCGCGCGCATGTGCATCAGCCGGGTTTTACACCTGATGCGCTCGGGCATCCCCATCCACAAGGCCTGCGAAAAAGCGCTCGGTCTCATGCACCGCGCCCGCACCGAGCGGGTGCCGTTTGCGGCGTTCAATATCGCCCGCATCATGAAGGGCGGCCAGTTTACTGCGCTTTCGTTCGAGGCGCCGACCCCACTGCTGATCCGCGACGGCATCGTGCAGAAGCTTCGCGCCACGCACTATACGATGTCAAACGAGGTGGTTTCGGAAACCTCGGTGCTGCTTAAAGAAGGCGACTCGATGGTGTTTTTCACCGACGGGGTCACCCAGGCGGGGCTTGGCCGCGGGCACGGCATGGGCTGGGGTGAGGACGGGTTTATGGACCTGTACCAAAAGTGCATTTCGGCTGGCATGAGCAACGACGACGCCTTTGACCTGATTCTGATGAAAACCAAAGCGCTTTCGGGCAACGTCCACGGCGACGATACCTCCATCGCGCTGCTCACGCTGCGCAAGGCGAGCGTTATCAACATTCTTTCCGGCCCGCCCGCCGACAAAACCGACGACGCCATCTTCGTCAAGCGCTTTCTGGCATGCGACGGCCTGAAGGTGGTCTGCGGCTCGACCACCGCGGACATGGTTGCCCGCGTGATGGGCAAACGTGTGAAAATACAAAAGATCCCCGATTCCCTGACCGCGCCGCCGGAGTATTCCATCGACGGCATCGACCTGGTGATGGAGGGCGCTGTGACACTCAACCAGGCCTATAACATTCTGGAGGAAGATTTACAGGGCGGCGAAGAGGGCGTTTGCAGGCTGTGCATGTTTTTGCGCAACGCCGATATCGTTCGCCTGTTTGAAGGCCAGGCCGAAAACGTGGCCCACAACGATATCACTTTCAAGCAGATGGGCATTTTAAAGCGCGCCATCATTATGCAGCTTTTAAATGAGAAGCTTGTGAAAATGGGCAAGGTGACGAAGGTGGAGAAGCTGTAGCCGGATGCCGCGGAGATTGTATCCCCATACTCCCAAACAATACGCAAAAGGCCGCGCATCGCGCGGCCTTTTGCGTATTGTTTTATGCTGCAATTGAGGCAGGGTAATTACTCGGCTTTGTCAGCGTCGGCTTCCGCCGCTTCGCCGCCCTCAGCCGGGGCCGCGGCCGCATCTTCGGCGGTCTCTTCGGCTTCTTCGGTCTCCTCGGTCCTGAGTTTGGGATGGGCGACGGACAGGATCAGCCGGTCGGGCTCCGTCAGGCAGGTCAGGCCCTCGGGCAGTTCCACGTCGGCGACGGTCACATGGTCGCCCGGTTCCATGCTGCTTACGTCAATCGTGACGGCCGGGGGGAAATCGCCCGGCAGGCCCTTGAGGTGCAGGGATTCCATCTGCTGGATCAACTCGTAGCCGTTATGCTGCAGATCGTCCCGCCCGTGGATATGCAGGTGGATATCGGCCGTCGTTTCTTCCGTCATCGAGATCCCCTGGAACGTTACGTGCAGAAAATCGTAGGTGCCGGGAATGTGCTGGATCTCGCGGATCATCGCCGTATAGGGCTTTTTCTTGCCGGCCTGCAGCATATAAATGCCGGACATGCCGGATACGTTGAACGCCCTGCGGAAATCGTCCTTCTTTACCGAAAAGCTAATGGATGTATCGCCTTTGCGCGAGATGGAGCAAGGCAGAAATCCTTCGCTGCGCAGCCGTTTCATGGCGCCTTTGCTGCCCTTTTCTCTCACTTCAATCATCAGTTTCGTACTGTTGTCCATGTCTGTTCCTCCTGTTTATCGAGTCAGTTCCCCGGAAACGCCAAGCGGCGCGGCAACCTTTGGTCTCGCTTTTCTTTCTTCCGGTTCTTATAGTATACCCGAATTTGCCAAATTAAGCAAAATTCTGTATTGCAAACCCTTTTGCTACAGGATCATACAGAGAGTCCGGCGCCCCGCCGTGCAAACAGGGCAGATTGACACACGCCGCGGGCCGCGATAAGATTTACCATGCAGAATACGCGATTAGCTTGGAGTAAATAACGATGTCCAAAACAAAGGTGAGGCTTATGATCTTTATCACTGCGGCAGTGCTGCTGCTTATTGTTATCGGCGCAGTACTCATACTGTATATGACGTATTATACCGACCCTGCGGGCACGGCGCTGCAAGAGGCCGGCATCACAGAAAATACCGTGCAGATCGGGGATGTAACCTTTCATTATGCGCAAGGGCCGGACAACGGACCCGCGCTGCTTTTGCTGCATGCGCAGACGCTGGATTGGTATTCATACAGCCTGGTTCTTCCAAAACTGGCGAAAACCTATCATGTATTCGCTGTGGATTATCCCGGCCACGGGATGACCGTCGTACCGGACGATTACCCAATGACCGCCGACCAGATCGGCGGCGATCTGGCGGCGTTTGTGGAAACGGTTATTGGCGAACCCGCTTATATGACCGGTAATTCCTCCGGCGGGTTGCTGGTTGTCTGGCTGGCCGCCAACAGGCCGGATCTTGTCAGGGCTATTGTTTTAGAGGACCCTCCGCTGTTTTCCTCGGAATATCCAGCGGTGCAAAAAACAGTCGCTTACCGGCTTTTCAAAGCCAGTCACGACGCGCTTGCAACTCCCGGTTTTAACGGTAATTTCCTGGATTACTGGGTTCAAAACGGCTCGGAGTTTTTTAAAACCTACGCAGGGCCTTTCGCTCAGCCGCTGATCCGCTTTGCCGTAGCCCGTTATCGGAGTGGCAACCCCGGCATGCCGCTCGCCATTCCGTTTGTACCCGCGTCCGTGCGGGAAATGCTCAGGGGACTGGATTTCTATAATCCCCGTTTCGGCGACGCGTTTTACGACGGAACGTGGAACAGCGGCTTTGACCATGCCAAGGCTCTGCAACGCATACAATGCCCGACGGTTCTGATTCAAGCCGATTTCAGCTATTTTGACGACGGAACGCTCAACGGTGCCATGTCGCAGGAAATGGCGGACCGCGCAGTCGCTCTGCTCAACGACTGTCAATATGTGAAAATCGACGCCGGACATGTAACGCATCTGGAAGTACCGGATCAATTTATACAGATTGTTGAAGATTGCTTTCAGGAACGCTGATTCTCGCTTCCCCTAACCTTGCCTGTTTTACGGCAGCCTGAACACAAACAGCGTCCCTTCGCCCAAAGTGCTTTCCACCTGGATATCCATACCGTGGCGCACGGCAATTTGCTTGGCAATCGCCAGCCCGAGGCCCGATCCCTGGCGGTTTTCCTCCGACGGGGTTTTGCGGAAACGGTCGAAAATATAAGGCAGAAGCTCGGGCGCGATGCCAGCGCCGTGATCCTGAACGGTCATGCGGTCTTTGGTCAGCGCAACTTCGATCGTGCCGCCCTCTTTGGAAAACTTCACGGCGTTGTCCAGCACGATCATCAGCATCTGCCGCAGCCGCCCGTAATCGCCCTGCACCGTCACGGCGTTATCCGCCATCTCGCGGACGACGGCGATCTTTTTTTTGCGCGCCATTTGGTCGGCGGCGTGCAAGGCGTCGGACAGCACATCCTGCAAAATCACCTCGGAGCGCTCGATCTTGAAATCCGGGTTTTGCAGCTTGGAAAGCTCCAATAGGTCGTTGGTCAGGCGCTGGAGGCCCAGCGTTTCCCGAAGCATCTGCGCGTGGTATTCCTTCACCTGCGCTTCGTCTGTCACCACGCCGTCGCGCAGGGCTTCGAGCGATCCCCGCAGCACCGCCGCGGGCGTGCGCAGTTCGTGGGACACGTTGGACAGAAACTCCGTCCTGAGCTGCTCCTGCTGCTCCTTTTGCCGTCTGGCTTCCGCAAGCTTGTCGGATAATACGTCCATCGCCTGGGCCAGCTTGCCGATTTCATCTGCGCGGCGGACGCCGGTTTTGGCGGAATACTCCCCGCCCGCCAGCGTCAGCGCGGTGTTTTTCATTTGGTTTAAAGGTCTGCCAAACGCATAGCTGAGCCAAATCGCCAGCAGCACCGCGATGATCAGCGCGATCGCGCCGGAATAGATAAGCACCGTGGTACCCTGCGACGTGACCGCCTGGATGCCGGACACCGCGTCGTGCATCAGCAGCGCGCCGTAGATTTCGTCGTTTTTATAAATCGGTACGCCCACGGTGATGGTCGGCGCGCCCAAAAGGTCCGAAAACCCCCGGCTGGTGACCGTTTCCCCGGCGAAAACCTGATCGACCACATGGTCGGCGTCCTCAGGCAGGTCCTGATATTCGATCGTCATCATCCGCCGCCCGGTGGTGAGAAAATTCAGGTCGGAGTCCAGAACCCACACATCCACGTCGAGCAGGCTCAGCGCGGGCAGGTACGAGCTCAGGCCCGTGCCCATACCCATGCTCGCCTCGCTGTTGCCGGAGCCGCGCCCCATGCCCATGCCGGAGCTCATCACGGCGCCCGCCGCCTCGCTGCCCACAGCCTCGGACAGGGTCTCGGCCAGTGCCGTCGCGCGTGCGGTCAGCTCCGTTTCGGCGTCCTGGGTCATGTTGCGGGTAAACATCGTTTGAAACAGCACCCCGCTCATCAGCGCGAAAACGCACAGCGGGATGATGATATATAGCAGAAGCTTTTGCGCAATGCGGTTACGCATTGTCGTCCGCCTCCAGCCGGTAGCCTACGCCCCAGATGGTCTTGATGGAAAAGCCCTCCGGTTCCGCCGCTTCCACCTTGGCTCTAAGGCGTTTGATGTGCGTATCCACGGTGCGGGTATCGCCGAAATAATCGTAGCCCCACAGGCTTTCCAGCAGGTTATCGCGGCTGAACACCTTGCCCGGGTGCTCCGCCAGGGTCCACAGTATTTCGAACTCTTTTTTCGTCAGCGTCAGGTGCGTATCGCCGACCTTGGCCAGATAATCGTCAAACGACACCCAGAGGTTGCCGAGTGTGACGGTCTTTTGCTGCTTGTCCGCCGCGGGCTGCATGCGCCTTAACACCGCGCGCAGCCGCGCCATCACCTCGCCGGGCGAAAAGGGCTTGACGATGTAATCGTCCGCGCCGATATCCAGCCCCATAATGCGTTCAAAATCCTCGCCGCGCGCGGTGATCATGATCACGGGCACGGCGGAAGTTTGCGGATCTCGCGGCACACGGAAAAGCCGTCGATCTTGGGCATCATCACGTCCAAAAGCACGGCGTCGAAGGGACGGCTTTTAAACAGTTCCAGCGCCTGTTCGCCGTCGGACGCCAGCACGGGCGTGTGGTTCTCCTTTTTCAGGTACTCTTCCAGCACCGAAGCGATCTGGCGGTTGTCGTCGGCAACCAGTATCACGGCCATGGAAACGCCCCCTTTCCCGTTTATCATAGTCCAGGAAATGCCAGCTGTCCACTGTCCTCACACTCTCTTGCGGAAAAAGACACATTTCCGCCACACTTTTATCCGATACTGAGCATGCGGCAAGAGATTGCCAATCTATTGGAAAGAAGGCGTACACCATGAAACGCACAACCAAGCTCATTTTAGCAGCCGTCTTGATTTTGGCGGTCTCCGTACCGCTGCTGGCGCTGGCGACGAGCGAGATCACTCTGGAACCCACCGACGGCATCGTGGTGGCCGACACCCAGGTACTGCCCGACGGCGTGTTCGTAGGCGACGACGGCTACTGTTACATGCTCGACGAGAACGGCGACGCACAGCGCCTGTATGCGCGCGGCGCATTCGGCCGTTACATGGCGCTTCAGTATGACGGCGGCGCGTACTGCTGGAACTATGACTTGGACGACGATAACGCGGTGCAGACCCGCAACAGCTGGTTCGGCGGCCGCGGCTGCCCCCGCTGGAACTAAACGCATACTGTCCCGTACAGACGCCCGGCTCGCAAGAGCCGGGTATTTTCATGCCGGGCACTTGGGATTTCTCCATAAACGCTTGCCAACTTCGACACGAATTCGACACATGCATCGGCGATACTACTCTTGCGGCAAGGAAATGCCGACACATGATTTGAAAGAAGGCTTATCCTATGAAACGTAAATCCACCCTGATCCTCATCTTCGCACTGATCCTCGCGATCGCCCTCCCGGTATTCGCACTGGCCGCTGGCGGCCCCCGCAACTCGGGCATGACCGGAACCCGCCTCTACCAAAACCAGACCGATGCCTCCGCTCTGACCCCGCAGGGCAACCAGTTCGCACTCGGCGACTACCAGGTGGACGAAGACGGCTTCTGCTACTACCTGGACGAGAACGGCGACCCGCAGCGCGTGTACTCCCGCGGCGCGGACGGCCAGTACCTGTACCTGCAGCTCCAGGACGGCGAGTACTGCTGGAACGACGGCACCCCGCTCTCCCTGAACACCCAGACCCAGCTGAACTCCGGCTTCGGCGGCCGCGGCAGCCGCTGGAACTAAGCGGACACGGCTCAAATACCCGGCGTAATACGCCGGGGTTTTTTTATTGGCCGATCATGCATTTTTCTACCGATTTTCTCCATAAACGCTTGCGGGGTTTGACACGGAATCGCCATACGCATCGGAGATACTACTCTTGCAGCAAGGAATTGCTGACACATACATTTGAAAGAAGGTTTACCCCATGAAACGCAAATCCACCATGATCCTCATCGCCGCGCTGGTTCTCGCGCTGACCCTTCCCGCCTTCGCCTTTGCGGCAGGCTACGGCAACACCTCCGACCGTGTTTTCGGACGCGGCAGCACCGCTTCCCAGGCCGCCGCCGTGCAGCAGGGCGCCCAGCTGATGCTCCAGGACTGCGACCTGAGCGAAGATTGCGACTGCGAAGCGCTGGGCACCGGCCTTGGCGCGGACGGCGAAGCCCTGCACCAGTTCGCCCGCTTTACCGACGACGAGCACCTCTACCTCAACGCCCAGGACGGCTCCCAGGCCTTCGGCCGCATGGGCCGCAGCGCCTCCCAGACCGTCGGCGCCGGCAACAGCCCCTGGATGGACTGATGGCACGCAAACAAAGAGCCCGGCTTGGGTAAGCCGGGCTTTTTGTTTGCTGTGATTCCGAATGGACTGATTGGTTCATGCGGCGTCAGCCGCGTACCGGGAGTATTTCCAGCCAGTAGCCGTCCGGGTCGTTGATGAAATAGATGCCCATTTTCTCGTTCTCGTAGCAGATCACGCCCATGCCCTTATGCTTTGTGTGCGCTTCGTCGAACTCCTTGACGCGGAAGGCGACGTGGGTTTCGTTGTCGCCAAGCTCGTAAGGCGTGCCCTTGTCCCTTAGCCATGTAAGCTCCAGTTTGGGCTCGTCTGTACCGTCGGAGAGAAAGACTATGATGTAGCTTCCGTCCTTGGCGACGCTGCGGCGGGCCTCGGCAAGGCCCAGAGCTTCCTTGTAGAATGCGAGGCTTTTATCCAGGTCCAGTACGTTCAGGTTGGTGTGTACGAGTTTAAACTGCATTTACGGCCTCCTGTTATCGTTTCTCTGCGGCTGCTGCGTCCAGCTGTTCTGCTGGGTCTGCGCTGTGCCGCCTACAGAGGTTATTATACCGGAAATCGTAAAATCGTAAAGCTGGGTCGCGTTTGTCATCGTACCGTCGCTGCTTTCATACACCGCATAGCTGCTGCCGGTTTTCAGTCCCGGCGCGGACAGCACGATGCACTCAAAATCCTTGTCCGGCGTAATGGACAGCAGTACGGTGCCGCTGGCGTCGGTCAGCAGATAGGTATTCCCCGCCGACTGCGACTGGCTGAAGTACACGATCACCGACGGCTGGGTGGAGTTCTGCCCGGGCGTCTGCGCCATACCGGTCGATCCGGCTGCCGCGAGCACACCGCCGGACAGGATGAAGGAACTGTCGTAGTCCAGTGCGCCGTTGGCCGAGGACAGGGGACCGGAGATGTACAGCTCGCCGCCGGACATGGTGACGGAGCCGTTACTGTCAATACCGTCGCCGTAGGCGTTGACGTTGATCACGCCGCCGGAGATATTCACCTGGAGGCTGGTATCGCCGGAGCTCATGCCGCCAAACCCACCCATGCGGTCTGCCTGCCCGCTGGCGCTGGCGTCCGCCGCGTTGATGCCGTCGTCGGCCGCAAGCAGGCTGATCGTCCCGCCGGAGATATTCACTACGCCGCTTTCCAGGCCCTCGTAGCTGATCAGGATATTGATCACCCCGCCGGAAATATTCAGCGTCTCGTCGGCGTGAATGCCGTCGTCGCGGGACAGAAGCGACAGCGTTCCGCCCGTGATCGTCACGGTATTTGAGGAGTGGATGGCATCGTCCAGGCTGTTGCTGTTAATCGTTCCCCCGGAAATCAGCACCGCCGTGTTTGATTTCAGCCCTTTGTAGCTTTCGTCGGTGGAATAGCTTTCGGTGGTATAGCCGCCGCCCGCGAGGATGGTAATCTGCCCGCCCGTTACGGTCAGCGTTCCCTCGGCCTGGATGCCGTCGTGCGCGCAGGTAATGTCGATCGTGCCGCCTTCGACGAGCACTGTTCCGGCCTCGGCATTATCGGCCTGGATACCGTCGTCTCCCGCGCTGATGGTCAGCGTACTGCCGAGCACGGACACGGAATCCTTGCCGCGCATGCCGTGGTTTTGGGCCTCGATATAGATGGTTCCGTCTTCGACGACAAGGTCGTCCTTGGAGGTCACGCCGTTTTGGTAGTTGCCGTAGACATACAGCGTGCCCGTGCCGCGGATCAACAGGTCGTCCTTGGCATACAGCGCGGCGCTGGGTTCATCTTCCTCCGCGCTTGCATATACGTAGGCTGAGGCGTCGCTTAAGACGTTTTCCGTGCCCTCGGCCAGCGTAACGATGGTCATGTCAGACTGTTTGGCATAAATCGCCGCAGTGGTGGACGAGGTAATGGAAACGCCGTTTAAAATCAGTTCCACGGTCTCGTCCTTGCTCGCGTCCACGATGATCTGCCCGTCCTCAAGCGTGCCGGTCAGCGTATAGCTGCCGCCCTTTGTGACGGTCACGGTATTGCCGTCTATCGTCACGCCGTCGCCTTCCACGGAAGCGGAGGACCCGCTTAAGGTAACGACGGCCATGGCGTTTAGCTCCTGCGCGGAATTTTGGACGATGCTTTCCACAGAAATCTGCTGTTCCTGCGCGGTTTGTGTTGCTGCCTGCGTTGCGGCCTGCACCGTTTCCTGCGTAACGCTCGCGCCCGAGGCGGTACAGCCGGCAAGCATGGCCAGCAGGATCGTAAATATTAGGAAAAGAGCGATTTTTTTCATTATAATTCTTCCTTCCAGGGGGCCGCTTTGCCGATGGCAACGCTCAGGTTGCCGTTGCGGCAGCGGATCTCGTCGATCAGGGCCTTCTGCTGCGCCGCGTCCCGCATGACGATGCGGTATTGCAGCTCGAACAGGCTGCCCAGATTGGTGGTCTTCACTGTGTGAAGATCGGCTTTCTTGGTGTACGCTTGAAACAAATCGTCGAAAATGCCTTCGTATTCCAGGTCTTCGGGAATGGTGATGCGCAGGCTTTTGATCTCCGCCTTCTCCCCGTAGCCAATGGTGCTTAAGAAGAAATACGTGCCCCCGACCACTACCGTGAACAACGCGGCGTACAATGCGTAGCCCATGCCCGTGGCCAGGCCGACGGCCATGGCGAAAAAGATACAGGTGATATCCTTGGCGCTGCCCGCGACCGAACGGAAACGGATCAGCGTAAACGCGCCCATCACCGCAAGGCCCGTACCCAGGTTGCCGTTGACCAGAAAGATTACCGCCTGCACCACCGCGGGCATCAGGATCAGCCCGACGGTCAGCGAGGGGGACGCCTCGTTTTTCCACCGGTAGATCAGCGAGATCACAAACCCGAGGACGAGGGCAATCAGCAGGCTTAAAAGCGCCTGGGGCAGCGTAGCGCCGTCCGAAGCGCTGGAAAAAATACTATCCAACATAGTGTTTCGACCCTTTCTGTAAATAGACCTGTTCATACCAGGTTCCGTATTTGGAAAATGAGGACGGATAAAGCTTTTCAGCCGCAAGCAGATCGGTCAGCCATTTGGGCAGGTTGCCATAAGCTTTGATCTCCATCAATACCCTGTCGTCGGGAAACAGCGGCGTTCCGTAGCTGCCGCGCGACAGCGAAAAATCGGCGTCGCGCCAGCGGATGCTATGGTCAAAGGTCACGCGCAGGCCCTCGTCCGCCGGGCTTACGAAGGCCTCCCGGTCGTACGCCAGCAACAGCTTGGGCACGGGGCGGTAACGCTGGACGAACCACTCCACCTCCCGGGCAATCTGGCCCTGCTCCTGCAGCGCGCCCGCGGATTTCAGCAACCGGCCCGCGTTTCCCGGCTGCGCGGGGATACGCCGCTTATACACCTTGCCGCGATACTTGCGCTTGAGCTCCCAAAACATCGGGCACTGGCCGCCGGGCTCGCCGTACCAGCGCAGGCGGAGCTTTTCTTTGAAAATCGGCTTCTGCACGGACGTGCGGATGATATCGTAGGCGTCGGTATCGAAATAGACGCTGGAGATGGTATACAGCCCGTACGCGTCCTGCACCATGCGGCCGACCAGCAGGTTCTGCAGGCGACGGTAGGCAAACCGGGTCAGCAGATACTTTTTTTCAAAGCGATAAAATGTATGTTGTGCGTCCATGGATATCCCTCCGTTCGAGTCCATGCTAGCGGATGAAACTGAAATAAAGCTAAAAATACTTAACATGGATTTAACATTGCGCCTCAATTTACAGATCGGCCATATTTACGCTCACGGGTCATTGACACGGCCCGCGGCCTGCCCGTATACTCTAAGGACAACCGAATACAGCACGCGAATGCATCATACACGATGCCGGGGGCAACCCCGCGGGAATCCGGATGAGAATTCCGAGCTATCCCAGTAACCGTGTGGCGGACGAAGAGGCACGATGCCACTGCCGGGCAACCGGCGGGAAGGCGCTTTGGAGGATGAAGCCAAGCCGGGAGACCTGTTCGCGGGGCGACCTCTGGGATTGGGCATACTTGCGCATGATTGGTTCGTGTAAGCAAAACGGCAGTCCCGGAGGGGACTGCCTTTATGTGTATATACACATAAGCCTGTTCAAAAAGCCCGAGATGCTAGGAAGCAAGGGTGCCGGAGGCTGAGCTTACTCGTAGCGTAAGTGATGCCGACTGGCAGCCCGCTGATGACACCGCAGATTGGGTTTTTTGGGCGGGCGGTCTGTTTCGGAAAAAGAAAGGGGTGCACAAAATGCACAAAAAACTTCTTGGATTGGCGCTCGCGCTGCTGATGATTATCACAGCCAACTGCGGATTGGCGGACGCGATTGCCACGACGGACATGACGGGACGGGAGATTGCCCTGGACGGCCCCGCGGCAAGGGTCGTCGCGCTGACGGCGGCGGACTGCGAAATCCTCTTCGCGCTGGGCGCGGGCGGTACGCTGGTGGGCCGGGGCGCGTACTGCGATTATCCCGCCGAAGTGCTCCTGGTTCCCTCGGTGGAATCCGGCTACGAAACCAACCTGGAGCAGATCATCGCGCTGGAGCCCGATCTGGTGCTGATGAACACGATGGCGCAAACCGTTGAGCAGGTGGCCATGCTGGAGGCGGCGGGCATCGCCGTCGCCACGAGCGAGGCGGCCGATATCGCGGGCGTCTACCAGTCCATCACGCTGATCGGCGCGCTGACCGGCAGGGACGCGGAAGCAGCCGCCCTGGTTGCGCAGATGCAGGCGGACTTTGCCGCGCTATCGCAAACCCCCGTGTCCGGCAGCATTTACTTTGAGGTCTCCCCGCTGCAATACGGACTGTGGACCGGCGGGCAGGGCACGTTCATGCAGGAGATCGCGGAACTGCTGGGACTTGAAAACATCTTCGGGGATTTGGAAGGCTGGGCGCAGGTATCGGAGGAACAGGTCATCAGCCGCAATCCCGATTACATCTTCACCACCACCGTCGATTATGGCGAAACGCCTTCCCCGGCGGACGAAATTCTCGCCCGCGCCGGGTGGGAAAGCGTAACCGCCATCCAAAACCAGGCTGTAATCAGCGGCTTCGGCGACGCGCTCGCCCGCCCCGGCCCCCGGCTTGCGGAAGGCGCACAACTGCTGCTGGACGCGATCACGACGCCGTAAGCCTATGAAAAAAGAAGGATTTCATCCATTTGCCTACCTGGGCTTTGCCCTGGCGGCGCTCCTGACGCTCACGCTCTGCGTGTGCGCGGGGAGCGTCGCCCTCCCCCCTTTGGAAACGCTCCGGGTGATCGGCAAGGCCATATTGGGCGTTCCGCAGGAAGGCGCGAACGCTGCGATCATCCTGTCGGTGCGGCTGCCCCGGGTGCTGTGCGTTGCGCTTTCGGGCGCAGCGCTGGCGCTGTGCGGCGGCGTGATGCAGGGGCTGCTTCGAAACCCGCTGGCCGATGGATCGACGCTGGGGGTCTCGGCGGGCGCGTCGCTTGGCGCGGTGATCGCCATCGCGCTTTCGATCAGCTTTCCCTTTTTGCAGCTTGCGGGCACAATGGTGATGGCGATCGCCGGGGCGATCCTGTCGCTTGGCATTATCCTGGCCTTATCCTATCAGCTCGACAGAAGCTTTGCCTCGCACACGGTGATCCTGATCGGCATCGTGTACGGCATGTTCATCTCGGGCATTTTAAGCCTGATGATCGCGTTTTCGGGCGAAAAGCTGCGCTCCATCACCTACTGGACCATGGGCAGTCTCCAGGGCTCGACCTATCTGAACGCCGTCGTGCTGCTGATCGCGCTGCTGATTTTCGGCACGGTCATGCTCCTGCACGCGCGGGAGCTGAACGCGTTTGCCATCGGCGAAGCCAACGCGCGCTCCGTAGGCGTAAACGTGCGGCGGGTACGGCTGTTGATGCTCATCTCCGCGTCGGCGCTGATCGGTGTGTGCGTGTCCGTTGGCGGCACGATCGGCTTCGTGGGCTTGGTCACCCCACATATCCTTAGGCTCATCACCGGCCCCAACCACAAAAAACTCTTGCCCGCGACGGTGTTTGGCGGCGCGATTTTTCTAATGCTGTGCGACCTGCTGGCGCGCGTGATCGTCAGCCCCGTGGAACTGCCCATCGGCGTGGTCACCTCGCTGATCGGCGCGGTGGTCTTCACGGTCATCCTGCTGCGCGGCAGAAAGGGGGCCGCCCATGCTTGAGGTCAAGAACCTGTCGGTTTCCTACGGCGACGCGCGGGTGGTGAAGGACGCGTCCCTGGGCATTCAAAGCGGCGAATGGCTGATGATTACCGGTCCCAACGGCGCGGGCAAATCCACCCTGCTCGAAGCGCTGATGCAGGGCGTCCCCTATACGGGCGACGTGCTGCTGGACGGTCAGAACGTCAAAACCTTGAAACCGCGCCAGCGCGCGCTGAAAATGGGGCTATTGGCCCAGCGCTACGCCGCGGGGTACGCCTTTACCGTGGAAGAGGTCGTGCGCCTTGGCCGCTACGCCTACCACGACGCGCTGGCGGGCTTTACCGAAGCCGACGAGCAGGCCGTAACCCGGGCGCTGCTGGAGACGGGCACGGAAGCCCTGCGGCACAAGCCCATCAACCAGATCTCCGGCGGCGAGCTGCAGCGCGCGTTCCTCGCGCAGATGTTCGCGCAGAACCCGAAGCTGCTCCTGCTGGACGAACCCTCCAGCCACCTGGACCTTGCCTATCAGCGGCAAATTCTAACGCTGATTCAGAATTGGCTTTCGCAGGGCGGCCGTGCCGTGATCTCGGTGATGCACGACCTGGCGGCCGCGCGCCGCTTCGGCACGCGGGTACTGCTGATGGATCACGGGGTAATCCGTGCGGACGCCCCGCCGGCGCAGGCGCTTACCCCCACGCTTCTGCAAAGCGTATACGGCATGGACGTGGACGCCTGGATGCGGAACCTGTACGGCGGCTGGGCCGACTGCAACGGAAACGAAACAAACATATAAAAAAGCCCCGTCGCATTACACGCGGCGGGGTTTTAACCAATTCCATCGGCCGTAACTCGCGGTTACAGCATCTTTTCAATCACGTCGGCGATGCGTGCGGACGCGGTGCCGTCGCCGTAGGGGTTGCGCGACATGCTCATCTTCCGGTACTCCTCGGGATCGTCCAGAAGCTGCCTGCAGGCGTAGAAGATGATCTGCTCATCCGTGCCCACCAGGCGCAGCGTGCCTGCGTCCAGACCCTCGGGGCGTTCGGTGGTATCGCGCATAACCAGCACGGGCTTGCCAAGCGACGGGGCTTCCTCCTGGATGCCGCCCGAATCGGTCAGGATGAAATATGAAGCGTTGATCAGGTTGTGGAACGCGTCCACCTCCATGGGCTCGGTCAGCTTGATGCGCGGATGGTCGGACAGCATTTCATTGGCGATCTTGCGCACCATCGGGTTTTTATGGATGGGATAGACGAGCTTGACGTCTTCGTACTTATCCACCACCCGGCGCACGGCGCGGAACATGGAGCGCATCGGATCGCCGATGTTTTCACGGCGGTGGGCGGTCATCACCAGCAGCCGGCTGCCCGCGGCCCAGTCCAGGATCTCAGAGTGGAACTCGGGCCGCACGGTGGTCTTCAGGGCGTCGATGCCGGTGTTGCCGGTCACGTAAATACTTTCGGACGCGCGGCCTTCCAGCCGCAGGTTATAGCGCGCCATCTGCGTGGGCGCGAAATGATATTTCGCCACCAGACTGATGGCCTGGCGGTTGTACTCTTCGGGGAACGGCGAATAAATGTTATGCGTCCGAAGCCCCGCCTCCACGTGCCCCACGGGGATTTGCAGGTACAGCGCCGCGACCGAGGACGCAAAGGCCGTCGTGGTATCGCCGTGCACCAGCACGATGTCCGGCTTGCAGTCCGTAAGCACCTGCTGGACGCCGTAGAGGGTCTTTGCGGTAATATCAAACAGGGACTGCTCCTGCTGCATGATGTCCAAATCGTAATCCGGCACGACGTCAAACAGCGTCAGCACCTGATCGAGCATTTCGCGGTGCTGCCCCGTGACGCAGACCTTGACATCGATCCTGGACCGCGCTTTAAATTCCTTGACCACCGGGCACATTTTAATGGCTTCCGGGCGGGTGCCGAACACGATCAAAGCCGTTACTTTTCCCTGTTCATGCATGGTAGCGTCTCCTTCAGAGGGTGCGGATTGGTGCAAATATTACGTTCGTGTGAATTATATCACATAAATATTAACAAATCAAGTATGGCTTAATATTTTAGAAATATATATTCTCCGCATAAGAATGCTGAATTCCCCTGTATTTTCTCTTGACAACATATCATGATTTCGGTAGAATACTATTCGTCGCCTAATATGGGCTTGCACAAGGCGGGGTGTAGCGCAGTCTGGCAGCGCACATGCTTTGGGAGCATGGGGCCGGGGGTTCGAATCCCTTCACCCCGACCAATCCCACCTGCCGGATCATCAAGGCTCCTTGGTCAAGCGGTTAAGACACCGCCCTTTCACGGCGGTAACGGGGGTTCGAGTCCCCCAGGAGTCACCACCTTCCCGTGGGCCTTTAGCTCAGTTGGTTAGAGCGGCCGGCTCATAACCGGTTGGTCCGGGGTTCAAGTCCCTGAAGGCCCACCACGTGTGGCCAAGTAGTTCAGTTGGTTAGAATGCCAGCCTGTCACGCTGGAGGTCGAGGGTTCGAGCCCCTTCTTGGTCGCCATTTTCCCCTGTTGGTTGGGCGTCCGCCGGTGTAGCTCAATTGGCAGAGCAGCTGATTTGTAATCAGCAGGTTGCGGGTTCGAGTCCCATCGCCGGCTCCATCCCCTTCACGCCCCGTATCCCAGGCGATACCCCACCTACGTTTGCCGCAAACCCTGGATGGGTTCCCGAGTGGCCAAAGGGAGCAGACTGTAAATCTGCCGTCGCAGACTTCGATGGTTCGAATCCATCCCCATCCACCACCTTATACCAATGCAATCCGTTGGTATAACCGCCCGCGGGAATGGCGGAATTGGCAGACGCGCTAGATTCAGGTTCTAGTGAAGATTTCCTTCATGCAGGTTCAAGTCCTGTTTCCCGCACCAAAGAGAAACCCTTGTAACATAAGCGTTACAGGGGTTTTTCTTTATGTTTGGATTCAGAATTATACAATTCTCTATACAGTTGGGAGAGTACTACACCCTCATTTCGCCTGTATGGAAGCGATAAACTTGTTCATCCGTTCGGCTGATTCTTTCTTCATTCTCTGTGAGATATGGCCGTATGTATCCATCGTGGTTGTGATGGTCGTATGCCCTAAAGCCTCCTGCACTTCCTTGATACTATCACCGCATTGTAGCGCATACAGCACAAACGAGTGCCGGAGATCATGAAAGCGAACAGCATCAAGTCCCAGCCCGGCAACAATCGTTTTTAATGCTTTATATACTGCGCTTCCCGTTAAGTGGTCACCGTATTCGTTGGTAAAAACAAGGTTCATTTCGTTATTCCATTCGTCACCGAGCTTTATTTTCCATTCGGCCTGTGTTGCCTTCACATGACGCAGAACATCCATTACAGCCGGGGCAACTGTCAACAACCTAACACCTTTGTTTCCGCTTCCGTTGTCCGTCTTAACGGTTACAAGCCTCCACGCGCCGCCTTTGACACGCTCACGCTGTAATTGCTTATTAACAGATATTGAGTTATTTCTAAAGTCAATATCCTTCCATGTTAAGCCCAAAAGCTCCCCTTGCCTTAGCCCGGTAAACATATCGACATAATACACATACTCAAATCGATGCCCGTTGATAGCCTCTAGAAACCGCTTAATATCATCATCCTGTATGATCTGCATTTTATGTTTCTCAGTTCGAGGAAGCGTTACCCCTTCTGATGGATTTCTAAGGATATATCCCAGAAATACAGCTTTATCAAGAGCGTTGTGCAATAGAGCGTGCACGTTTTTAATTGTTTTTGCTGACAAACCGCCTCTTGCGCTTTTTGCCTGTAATTGATTGTATACGCCTTTGATCAGTGAAGGATTCAATTCAAACAATCGATATTTACCTAAGTTCGGCGTAATGTATCGTCTAATAGTATTTGTGTATTCAATCTTAGTATTAGGCTTTACATTGTCCATATATTCGGCAGTATACTTATCAAGCCAAACAGACAGCTTCATATAGCTAGGCTTTTCATAAGTACCCGCAGACATAGCAGCAATGCGTTTACTTGCCTTTAATCGGGCTTGTTCTTCTGTATCACCGTCGCAGCTTGTACGATATGGCGGCTTACCTGTGATCGGATTAGCAGGTATCATGTACACCAAACGAACCTTCCCGTTTGGTAAGTAGTGGACTGCTCCCGCGCCATTGCGTGCACGTTTCAAATCAGCAGCTCTCTTTTTTTGTGCCATGTCATAGCCTCCATTCTTTAGGCATCTACACCTGACTAAAACCGATCAATTTTTTCTTCTGACTTTAGAAGTTCGAGTAATTGTTCCTGAATCTCAAGGAGAAGCATCTTCTTATACATATTGTTATCAACAGCTTCCAACATCTCACCAGCATCAATCGGATGTTTTTTTGCGGCATCTCCCCACCCACCGATATCACCATCTTTTCGATACCTATACACAACCCTATAAGGAACGACATCTCCATAATGTGTGGTTTCCAGCTTATAGTATAGATACTTTGATATTGCGCCAAGCACATATCCATCTTCAACTAAAGCGTTCAATGCAAGTGTTATTGAGTTGTGTTTCTGGCGAGAATATAAATCTTCCAGAATGCTCAAGGCCGATTCTGAAAAACCATATTTATCAACAACGTTGATATTCTCCGCTTTTCTTGCATCAGATATTCCCACAAGATAGTCCGTTGTTACATCGCATTTTCGGGCGATTGTCGCAAGAGTTCTTGCATCTGGTATTCTATCTCCGTTTTCGTAAAACCCTATTGTTGGTCTAGAAACACCTAGAAATCCTGCAAATTCCACTTGATTCATACCGCTTCTATCTCTTAGTTCTTTAAAGCGTTCAGAAAACATAGGCAATGGGTTTTCTCTTTTGTTTATGCTCATATTGTTTCCCCCAATTACTGTTTATCGCTCGTATGGTAACATATGCAGATTTCATTGTCAATCGGCTACTTTTATTGACATTCTGCGTATGTTGTCGTATACTTATTCTTAAGCAACACTTGTAGATCGTTGCACAGTATATAGGAGGTCGCGAATATGGAATCTAGGTATCTAAACGTCGAGGAAGCAGTAGAGTACTTAAAAATCAGCCGAGCAAAGTTCTTCCAGTTGCTCAAAGAAAAGAGTTTTCCCAAAGTACGCCTTGGAAAGCGAATTCTTATAGCTAAAGACAAGCTGGATGATTGGATGGATGAACAAGCTAGAAAATCACAGTAATGGAGCAAGAAAGGAGTAAAACAATGGAAAAGCTTAACTTCACGTTTCAGGAAGCATGTAAGGCCTCCTGCGTATCTGCTCCTACACTACGTAAATGGACACGCACGCCGGGCTTCCCAGTATTGCGAGCGGGCAAAAAAATCCTCATCCCTGTTGAACCTTTTAAGCGTTGGCTAGAAGAACAAGCGAGTTGTGATGCATAAATGAACGGCTATGTCAAGCTACATCGAAGCTTGCTTGATTGGGGTTGGTACGATGATGTGAATACGAAAGTTGTGTTTATTCATCTGCTCTTAACAGCACGACATAACGCTGGCAGTTATCGTGGTTATCAGTTAAAAGCTGGCGATGTCGTGATAGGTCGAGATGCCCTTGCAACCGCATTAAATTTGTCTGTTAGGTCTGTTCGTACTGCTTTAGAGCATTTAGTAGACACCCATGAACTGACCATCAAAACGACCAACAAATTCAGCGTTGTAAGTATTGTGAATTGGGGAAAATTCCAAGGTAACGAATGTATTAGCGACCATCAGAACGACCAACAACCGACCAGCAAGCGACCAACAACCGACAAACAACCGACCACAACGGGAGAAAGAGAAAAAGAGAAAACGAAAGAATATATCGGCGGCTCGCCGGAGGCTTCACCGATCGTAGTAAAGCTTATTCAAAATGACGGTCAGTTTTGCGAGATTACACAGATGCAGATTGACCGATGGAGTGAGCTATACCCCGCTGTTGATGTTCTTTCCGAGGTACGAAAAATGGCCGGATGGCTGGAAGCAAACAAGCGAAAGCGAAAAACTAAAGCAGGGATGCCACGCTTTTGCGCAAACTGGCTTGCAAGGATACAGGATCAGGGAAAACGCATTGACTTTGATCAAAACCCACAATTCGTTTAGAGGTGATACCATGCTATTCAACCATGAAGCGGAGCGCTCAGTTATCGGAGCATTGCTGCAAGATGAACTGAAGTACATTTCACAGCTTGAAGAAGATGACTTTCACAATTCAGTTTACAGAAGCATATTCGTTGCGGTTCGCGCCGTAATCTCCGATAAAAAACCTGTGGATGTCATGACCGTTAACGCTGAGCTGGCAAATGACGGGATGAACTACACGGCTGAGATGCTTGAAGCTTGTAGAATGGTTCCCACAACCGCTAACGCTGGCGCTTATATTCGGATCGTCCTTGATTGCTCAAGGCGCAGAAAAACCTTTAGAGCGCTCAGACAGGGCGCAGAACGCATCCAAAACGGCATGAATGATGTTGACGGCATATTGCAGGAAGTAGCCGAGAGAACGCGCTTTAAGCGTGTGAATGGCAACGGCGTTTCCTTTGCTGACGCAACCATGCGCACTTGGGAGCTTCTCAACAGGGCTATGAAAGGCGAAAGCGGCGCACTCAAGTATGGCATACGCAAACTTGACACAATGACAGGCGGCCTATGGAAAGGCCAGAACATCGTTTTAGCCGGGAACACGGGAACGGGTAAAAGCGCGTTTGCTATGGAGATTGCCGTCAACAACGCACTTGATCAAAAGCGTGTGATGGTCTGTAGCCGTGAAATGACGATAGAGCAGTACACACAGCGAATCCTTGCCCGGTTATCCGGGGTAAACATGAGAGATATTGTTGATGGTACAGTGAATGATAGCGATCTTGAATTACTGACAGAGCAGCTTAACCGATTGGCTGAGTTTAGCGGAGCATTTCTCACCGATACATACACGGTAGAAGAACTCCGCGCGGTTGTCGCGGCTGATACGCCCGATCTTCTGATTGTGGATTACTTGCAGCTCATGGATACGAAGCAAAAAACAGCCAATGAAACCCTTAGGCTGGGGAGAATATCTGTTGCCATGAAGCAGATGGCGCTTGATTACAATATCCCTGTTTTATCCCTATCGCAGTTATCCCGGCAAGAGGGCCGAATTGCCTTGATGCCGCAAAAGAAAGACTTACGCGGCTCAGGGAACATCGAGCAGGACGCGGACGTAATCATCTTTCTGCATCAGCCGGAAAGCGAGAGCGACCCCTTTATCAGGAATACTGATACCAACCTTTTTAAGCTCTGTAAAAGTAACGATAACCAAAAACGTTACATCGTCATCAACCTGTCAAAACAACGGCAGGGGCAACTAGGCGTTTTCCCAATGGTGTTTGAGCCTAGCGTCATGAAGTTTACCCAGGTGGAGTAGTAACATGAACAGCATCAATGATTTATTATCCAAGCTCACAGCCAAACGGTGCAGGGTATGCGGAGAGCGCATTGAGATCACGCACAAGGTGCTTGGTAGGTTCCACACGCACCCTTGCGCTTGTCGGTGCATGATTGACGATTTTGAGCGACCCGCAAGAAATGCCGGATCACGCAAACACATTTCAAAAGCAGAAAGAGGGCGTTTAGTTTGAAATGGGTTGCTCCGATCAGAGATATCAACCAAGTATATGCCATAGGTGATTATCTGAGCGATACTGACCAAGCGGCCTATATCGTTTGGTTGCTGTGCACGCATTCCGGGTACAGAGTGCAGGATATCCTTAATCTGCAAGTATATCAATTACGAGCAAAAGGCGATAAAATCAGAGAGCATATCAAAATCCGGGAGATCAAGACAGGGAAAGCCCGTGATTATTGCCCTCAGAAAGAGATACGGCCAATTTTACGGGAGTATATGAAAGGTCGGCGGGATAAAGAATACCTGATCCCTTCGCCACGCAAACACGGCAAGCCGTGCAGCCGTCAATGGATGTGGAACAAGGTAAAGGAGGCCGCCATTGCATGCGGTGTTGAGGAAGATATAGGCACACACAGCATGCGCAAGACTTTTGCGTATCACTACTACATCAAATACAAAGATATTGAAGAAAATTGCCTTGATGAATTACGAGGCATTCTGAACCATGATGATGTCAGAACTACTCGCACTTATATTGGTATAGAGCAAGCAGAAATTGATCGAAAAACGAGCCGTTTAGTCTTTGTGGAACGGCCTTAGTTTTTACCTCTTTGTTGACATATTTGGCGACCCGTAAACAAAGCGGGAAATCATAAGCGTAAAAGCTAGAGATTTCAATAGATAGAGGTGCTTTTTTCTTTGTTGACACAATGAGAGATATGTAAACAGGAAATTCCGAAAAACACGCAAAAAAGACGTGATTAATAGAATAAAATCAGCGCATATTTCCATATAGGCCACCGTTTATAGACTGTATTACATAATTGCACCGCTAATTGCTGTTGCTGGTAAGCAGTAACTTATAAAACTCTTACGGTACACTAAAATTCACTTGAAAGCATTATGCACTTTTGTTAATAGTTTATCTGAACTGTCTTTCACTAAAGAATTGCTTGTAATCTTCAACTACGAGATAAACAAGTTAAATATAATATAGAATTTCCTATTTGAATGCTAGTCGGATATAAGAAATTTGGTAAACACATCTCAAAACGGGAGGTCATCATCATCTTTCGCTGCGTTATCGTCAAGCGGCTTAACTGGGGCAGCCTCAGCTACTAAATCAGCTGTTTCCTGCCAATTTGCCGCAACATTTCCCCAGTCCACAACTCTGGCGGTTTCACTTGTGTTAATCCATGTAGCCCAATAATCCGGATCTTTTGACTGCGGACGATGTTTTTCCTCAAGAAAATTCATCTGCACAAGCACAGGCAGTTCTGAAGCCCAGCCAAGCAGAATTGCCTTTTGTGACGGCAACGATGGTAGTTCGCGTAATAATCCTCGTAGATTATCAGGGACAAGCTTATGCACCAATTCTTGATCGCGGTCATTGCTTATTCGGTGGAGTAAGAATGTATTACATTGCGAAAGTACAGTTGGAGATAACTCACTCGGGCGTTGAGAAGACAAAACCACCCCCACTCCAAATTTACGCCCTTCTCGAGCGATCCGCTCAAACACCTGCGTACACATAGAATATGCTGGAGCTTCCTCTGTACCATTAGCATATTTTCGTATGAAAGTATGTGCCTCTTCCATCACGAGCGTTGTAGGCAGTGTTTCGCCGTTATTCATATGTCTGTATCTTTGCAGTGCCTCCAAGGTCATTCTGGCAATCACAGCAGTGACTATGTGGATAACCTCCGTAGGAACTAGCGACAAATCAATAACAGTTATTGCCCCATCAGCGGCATTGTTCGGGCAAATATAGTCCTCAAGCCACTTTTCAAGCGTTAATTCCGGCGGGCAATTTGCTATTGTTTTCATCCTTGAATCCGACAACAGTGTCCTAATACGCATTAGCATTGTTTCGACATATTCGGTGCTACCCATAAGCTCTGCGTTTGCTTCTATGCTACGGATCAGGTCGTCGCCACTAAAAGGGCGCGGGATGTCCGCATCAATTGGCAGCAAATCATGGTCAGAGCCCCCAAAAGCGGCATGTGCAGCAGAGGTAAGGCTTAGCAATTTGTGCACGCAAGGTTTATCATAAAGGAAGGATGGATGTGTATTCTGTGGAGTTTTTATGTGCATATCTATCATTGTTGATATATGAGTGTTAAGGTTTGTCAACGCTTGTTTTTCCTCAGGAGAGAATAAGTTATCTTGTTCAAGCCCTCTTTGCCAAGCACAAAGACCTTCATAAAATCCCTTGCGCTTTCCGAAATTCTTTTGCCCCGCTGCCCAAGGTTCGCCATTCGTGTGTTCTATCTTTATAATCGATACTAATGTTCGTAAATATCTTCTCATGGAGGCACTTGGTGTAACGGTTTCCTGAAATTTACCATCCCTTACCGAGCGCAACGCTTGTATAAGTGTAGGGCGCTGCGCCCTACTGCTCGCCTGAGTGAATGCACACCATTCAGCGGTATTCCACAGCCACAAAGGAACCTGTAATTGTTTAATATCATTAGGTTCATTGGCTTCAACAGCAAATAAGCGTACATTATCCAAATCTGTAAAGGTTTTTGAGTATTCACCGTTTGGATCAAGAATGATGAAACGAGAGTTGATTTTCCGAGGTTGCTCGCATGCCGGACAAGCATTTTCTTGCTTTGCCGCTTCAATTGACCAACGGATAACACCCGCAACAGAGCAAGATTTCCCGCTTCCTGTATTACCCAAGATAGCTAGGTGTCGCCCAAACAGCCTGTCAGGATCGACTGAGACTACAGCATTACCTGCAAGCGGGCTGATACCAATTGTCACTCTTCGATTTTCACCTGACTCAACAATGGCTTTCAATTCTGTTTGCGATGGTAATAAAACGGGATCACCGACTGTGGGATATACCTCAACACCACGCGAAAAAGCATATTTTGAGGTTTCATCCTCCTCAATAGTTATTTTCAACACCCCAAGAGGATTTAGGCTCATTTTACGTAACGGAAACGGTAAATCTACTATACCAAAGTCTTGAATACCTTTCCGCTTGGGGTATTGAGAACGTTCAATGGTTATCCACTCTATTTGTGCGACAAGAAACCCACTTTCGCTGGGAATAAGAACATAACTGTTAATGCGCGGGAATGGACGCGGAACACCTGCGTTAAGCGCAATGTCGCTTGGAGCTTCAACATCAAGTAAAACCTTGATCTCGTCGGGTGAAACGAAATCAATACTCCCAATTCGCAACGAATCAGCTATTGCAAGAGGCGTTAACATGATTATTTAGCATCTCCCATGTCTTCTTTAGCATTAGCAAACTCTGATTCGTCTGTTTCGTTTGTCGGAGCCGAATACCGTTGCTTGATTAATTCACTCATCCGCATTGAGGCTTTATCAATAGAAGGTTTTGGCATAAAATAGTCCACCAATATTTTCAGGTCAGCAATATCCTTGCCTATTAGCATGCTGATTTGTGAGGGACGTCCCACTTCCTTATAAAACCTCACAATACGTCCATCAACACTTTCCTTTATTAGCACACCGCTAGCATCTCTTTCCTCTGCCTGTTCACCAATATCGTTATAAGATATAATTACTAAATGCGTTGACGGAATTGTGAGCATGTCCTTAATGATCCTGTTGATATGGTCATCACCAAAACCGTAACCATACGTTACTAAAGTACTGTTTGGGCGACACAAGGCCGCCGCAAAATCACGAAACAGTTCAACGTATGGATATTCTGATGTTTCACGATCTTTTGCAGAGTTGGGATATATCATAATTTTCCGATTGTCAGTGCCAGACAGCCCAGGTGCATTCAAGAAATTCGCAATGTCTTTCGATCCGAATGGTAATCCTATTCTGCGTATATCATCACCTGTGTCTATCCAGTCTATTGATCCGTGTAATTTGGTGAAGCGAGCAACACCTTCGAGATATCTTGGCTCACCTCTCATGCCCGGTGGATTATAGTGCATATCAAGATCAAGTCTTGATGAACGGAAAATTGGCGCAAGCATTCCGATAAACCTATCCAATAAGTGAAGTCCTGCAAGCTCTGCTCCAGCTTCAATTATACGATCATAGTTTGTAGTAAAAATATTAAGTCTTTCCCTTGTTCCAGTTCGACTTGCAAAGCTCATTAAGAAATTGACAAGGTAGCTAAAGGCTTTATCTCTTTCGACTTCTTGTGCTGAGGCTATACTATGTTCGATAGCCAAAATACCATCCGTAAAATTTTTGATAATTCTCAGGAATTCATCATTGAGAATTTTATGTTCATCGCTTTGCTTGTCCTTAGTACATCCAAGTATTTCAAGCCCACGTAGCAGCTCAGAAAGCACTCTTATGGTATCTTCAATGTTAGGTTCACCACGTTTATTATTTTGGGCGATTTTCTTTGCTTCTTTTTTAATTTCGTCTTTGTAAATAGAATCAATATCCATCAAGGCCATTGCGTTATTGATGGATTCTGTAGCCATATATTGAACCGCTGTTGATAGCCCGTTTCCGGTTAGGACGCTTAAGTGTTCGGATTGAAAGAGTGCTGTTAACCAAGGCTCAATTCCATTACGCAAGGCCACCAAACTGATTTCACTAGATTTCTTCCCTGCTGGTAACCATGAAGGGGTTTGCGTTTCTTCATCGAAAGAAAAGCCCGACTCTTGTTTGACAAGCGTAAAATAGTCGTTATCATCACGGATTTTGAGAATGTTTGCCATAATTGAAATTTCTCCTTATTTACAACCCCGAGTCTTGAAACGCAACGCACACTATGGTTTTGTTTGATGACTTTTTGTATGTTGATTCAACAGTTCGTTTTCTGCATATTAAGTCCTTTTTTACTTACTATTGCTCATCACGTTGAGTACCACACTAATCAACGCTGTTGTTTGACTGCTTGAAAGATATCTGATTTATCAGAGAATAGATAGAGATTTGGATAACAAAATCTAGAATAGTGCTGAATTCTTATATCAATATTTTTTGTGGTTGTCGATAGTTTCTTATTTCGTTCAATCCTTATCAATTAGTATTGTAAGACACTTCCATGAACAATACAAGGCATAATATCCTAATATATGATTTAATCTAAGAAATATTAAGTATGTAGTAGTTAACACACTCTTATTTAAAGCAAAAGAGTAAGCAGGCTGAGTAACTCTTACTTCTCCGGCCACTCTGTGAGCCCCATACGGGCTAGTAGGGCATTGTTTGTGTATTGGTTGACACTTTCTCCAGCTTTGACTGCTTCGGCTTGTACAGTAGCCTTCTGGCCTTTTGGAATGGTAATAGCCAAACGATCATAAGCTTGTTCATTGAATTTCTGCTTGTAGACAGTTGTTTTTTTTGCTGCCATTTTCTACACCCCTCAATATATTTGATTCTATTCTAGCATCAGATAGAATAATTGTCTAGTGTTAGATATTTGTAATATAAAAGATAGGTATTCTTCATATCTTACACTAGATATCTAGCGCTAGATATGTTACAATCACACTACATCAAAAGAAAATCCGTTACCAAACACTATAGGAAATGAAGGCGATAATGTGGGTAAAGTCATTGATCTAAAGGCACGTAAACGCAACAAGGATTTAAGTAAAGGATATGAATACGATGCCATGAAAAACGCTGCAGAGGCCTTAAATGATGTTCTTGCAAGATGGGATGTTAACATTAACGACAATGGTAAAAGCACCGCACCGGGATTTACGCTATCCCTTACATGGGTAATGTACTATTCCAATGACACCGTTAGTCATGAAGCAATGCTTGATGAAACTGTTAGTGAGATCATGAGGGCTTGTACATTGTCCGGGCAACCAAATTTGTTTTATGATTACCTTGATACTGTAGTTTCATACATTAGGGGTAAAGCACAAGCCAATAAAATACAATGAGCCAATCTATCATTCTGTGTACTTGTTTGATAGTAGCATCAATATCAATAAACCGTATTATGGAGGAAAGCAAGCATGGAGATTATTGACAAGGCCTATTACATCCAGAAGGTTAATGAACTGATAAAAAGCATGAGCCTTAAGAATGTTAAGCGCATTTACTATCTGGCAATGCGGTTATGGAAAAAGGAGATTGATCCTTCGATTAACACTTGAATAATATACGTGCTGTGGTTTGTATAAAAGCGATCAAAACTTGTTTGTTCGCTTTTTCTATACCTCCCCCCATAAATACTTACGGGGGTATTCTTAAGGGTAGCGGTAGGGAACGTCAAATTTATGCGCAGGATAAACTTATACCCCCCTCCCCAAAGAGTTGTCAGTCGCCCCACCTAAAACCCGTTAAAAATCACTTACTTTTGGTAACAACCAGATAAAGCGATTATGTATCATTTTATCTGCTCAAAAAGCAGATCATCAACCGCGCAATTCAGCAGCTTCAATGCCGTACAGAGGCGCACAGAGCCTGTCAAAGTGGTTTGTTTGTTATCTTGATGGAGAAACCCTAGGGAAGCTGTACAAAAGCCGCTAGAATGGCAAATAGGCCACTCCGAATAACGGCAGTGAGCGTGACCGGGTATTGATAGCGATATATAATACTTAATCCCTTATAACAGGGGTAGCAATGACAGATATCATAGTGTGTCAATAGATTACGCTCATGTGAAAAATAAGAAATTATTCGAAAAGTGTTTCAGACGGATCGCATTTCATATTATGGAATATGTGTCATATTCAACATATTCTATTGCCATACTTTTATTTTGTAGTACTCCGACTGTAAGATAAAGACAGAGATAATTATCTCTTGTGAGTATTATGGATAATTTCATAACTAATTACTCAGCACATAGTGATTTGATAAAAGTTCCCATATGCATTTTTGTAATACCTTTCTACCGTTGCTCAATGAAAGAAACATGCATATAATAAAATCACGACATAGAAAGCATTCCTCTCAACTCATACAAAATAAAAAAGCCTGCTAAACATTTTAAGTTTAACAGTACTATAGTATGCTGTTTACAGCGGCATCCGCACTCCTCGATAATTGATATACCACCCATCCGGAGTCAGCTCTCCCGTTGACAGCCGGTAGATTCCTTCCGCAGCCTCCGTGGCTTCAATTTCACCGTTAGGATTCATATCTGTGCGCATCCTACCGGGATGAATTGCCAACACCTGGACATGCGGCATAGATACGCGAATAATTCCTGTTGCCTTGTTGGCAGCAACCTTGGAAAGGGAATATATCGGCATGCCGGTCCAGCTATGTTCCATGGTGCTTTCAGATGTAATCACATAGAATTTCGGGCAGCGGTCATGCTTCAGAAAAGAATAAAAAGCCTTGAGAACAATCATCGGCCCCTCAACATTCACAGCTATTGTCCGGCGCAGGACATCAACATCTAATGCATAAACGGGCGTGTTAAAATCATTGGGATCATTAAATCCTGCGTTATTGATGATCAGATCCAGATCGGCGGATGTTTGCATAACAGCATAGGCGCATGCCTGAACCGACTGCCAGCTTGTAACGTCCATCATATGCGCATGCATTTGCTCATACTTTTGCGCTAAGGATTGCAAACCAGCAGACTGACGAGGTGCCCTAGTTGCCGCATGTACAATATGCCCTTCTTGCGCATACCGTTGCGTCAACGCTAAGCCTAATCCACGGCCGGCTCCTGTGATTAATACCCGCATAACATCATTCTTTCACCGCGCCTAATGTAATCCCTGTTACAAAAAATCTCTGCAGCAGCGGATAAATCATTAGCACCGGGATCAATGCAACAAAGATCTTCGCCGCGTTGAGTGTTAAGTCCGACAGCTTATTCATTTTCTGGTATTGCTCCAAGGACAAGTTGGTTACATTCACAGTGACGACCAACTGCTGAATATATGTTTGCAGAGGATACATCCGCTCACTGGACATCAGTACGTATCCCTGAAAAAACTCGTTCCAGTGATATACGATGATAAACAGCGACACCGTTGCGATAACCGGTTTAGCCAAAGGAATGACGATCGAAACGAGGATACGCCATAGGCCGGCGCCGTCTACTAGCGCGGCTTCCTCCAATGATTTTGGTTGGTTTCTGATAAAGTTCATCATCAAAATGACATTGAACACCTGCACACCGCCACTGAGCACCAGACCCCAAATGTTATCGACCATTCCCAGCTTCAACATCGTGATATACCATGGCACCAAGCCACCGTTAAAAAGCAAGCAGACAATCAGCACCCACATGAAGAAGTTACGATAACGGAACTCACGCTTGCTCCTGGAAAGCGGATATGCAAGCAAAATCGTCGTGCTCATACCGACTATCCAACCCAACGTTACACGCTGCACAGATATCCAAACGGACCGGAAGAAGCTGCTGTCGCGTAGAAGCGCCTGATAAGAAGACAGATTGAACCCAACCGGCCATAATCCAACCATACCACCTGTTGCAGCCGTTTTATCGCTGAGTGATAAACACAGCGTGTACCATAGCGGCAGAACACAGCTCAGCGTCAACAACAACAGGATCACTATATTAACGACGTTGAATACTCTATAGCCAACACTTTTATCTTCTACCATGATCGTCATCCATTCTCTTTGCGATTAAAATATTGAGTAACCCGCGAACCGGCGTGCCATCCAGTAGGACGCGGTGATCAATACAAAACTGATCACTGATTTAAACAAGCCCACAGCGGTTGCCAGACTATATTGGAAACTGTTGAGGCCTGCACGGTATACCCATGTATCGATGATATCGCCTGTAGAATATACAGACGCATTATACAAGTTAAAGATCTGGTCAAATCCCGCATTGAGGACGTTACCCAGGGCGAGCACAGCCAACAGGACAATCGTCGTGCGTATGCTGGGGATCGTCACGTGCCAGATCCGTTGGAAACGACCGGCGCCATCGATTGTGGCAGCTTCATATAGTCCGGGATCAATACCAGTGATCGCGGCAAAATAGATCACGGCGTTATACCCGAACTCTTTCCAAACATCACTCCAAATAACGATCGTCGGGAAAGAGCTTGCTGTTCCGAAATATAAAAATTTCGGCATGTTAAGGGTTTGACGGATAGTGTTGATTGGCCCGTCGAACGAAAAAATATTTATCAGGATGCCGGCAAGAATAACCCAGGAAAGGAAATGCGGCATATAGGTAATCGTCTGAACGATCCGCTTAAAGCGCAGCTTGTTTACTTCGTTGAGTAGCAGTGCAAAGATGAGCGGTATCAGAAGATTGAGCAATATCTTACTGACTGCAATATAAACAGTGTTGAACAGCATGGAACGAACGTCCCGAAGCATGAACATATACTCAAAATTTTCCGTGCCGATCCAAGGCGATCCCCAAATACCAAGCTCCGGGCGGAAGTCCTTAAACGCGATAACAATGCCAGTCATTGGCAGGATATTGAAAAGCACTAAAAGAACAAATCCGGGTGTAAGCATGAGAAGGTAGTGCTTTATATTCTGTCTCTGATACATTACGTCTCCTATTCCCGAAACAAACCGCAGGCCATCCTACAGATCGCCACACAGTGGATGCAATTATATAAATCGACTGTAAATTACGCGTGCCCAGCAGCAAATCCGCCTTGGCAGCCGGCAGACGGGCACAGCGTGAACTTCCCCGAGGTTAGGTTCAGCCTGAAATCCCAAGGGTTTCAGGCTGAACCTATTTGTTTTCAGAGGATTCTTAGTTTTCAAAGGTCATCATTTGCTGTTGACGAATTCCTGGACCTCAGCTGTAATCGTATCGCCGCCTTGCGCTTTCCAGTCTTGAACAAACTGGTCGAACGATTCGATCGGTTCCTGATTCATGATAATCTTCATAAAAGTTTCATCTTCCAGCTTCTTCAGGTTCGCCCAACGACGCTCAACTGTAGGTGTCGTGGAATAGGTTTGGCTATATACCGGCATGATCTCATTATCCATCAGAGGCGCCCAGCCGACCATCAGTGAATAGCAACGAGACCAAGCGCTGATGTTCGCCTGAGGATTCCAAGCACTGATATCCATATCGGTTACCGGTTCCAGCTTCACAGTTTTGATTGTTTCCAGATCGTTACGAAGCAATTTGTAAAAGGAGAAATCCTCTTCGGAGAAATCGCTGATAGTTTTGTTACCAGCAAGCACGTCACGCAGTGCCTGCACAGTTACGCTGCTTTCATCCAGCATACCCATCGCGATACGTCCGGGATAGTTACCGATGCCACCTTTGCTTGTATCAAATGTCGATTCATCTCGAATCAACAAGTTGTTCAGCTTGATCAGAACTTCAGGATGCTCATATCCCTTGCGAATAACCGCGTACATATAGGACGCAGAGCTGGCACGCGGTTCATAAACACCGGAATCCTCATTGATTGGAATAGTATAGCACTGGAAGTTCGCGTCAGAATTGTTTGCGATCACATCCGGCAGGGCCGCATAACCCATCCACCAACCGCCGCTGAAGATACCCGCGCGACCATTGATGATCGGTTCCGCCGCGTTTTGACGAATCCCCATCTCAGGGTCGATTAGGCCCTGGGCATACCAATCGGCCAGTTCTTCAAGCGCGGCGCGCGTTTCCGCGGTGATCGAGCCGTATATGACGTTCCCATCCTCGCCATTCACCCACCAGCCCGGATAGGAGCTGAAAGCGGAGAAAAGCGGATCAAAACCATACAGGTTAGTTCCGGAGGTCAAGAAAGTCGAATAGAGGGCACCGCCATTTTCGGGCCCGGCAAAGCCAATGGTACGACCTTCGCCGTTTCCACCCGGATCTTGTTCTACGAAAGCTTTGGCAATTGCTTTCAAGTCGGCAAGCGTCTTAGGCGCTTCAAGTCCCAAGGCATCCATCCAGTCCTTGCGGATCCAAACCATTTCCCAGTCGCCGTCGGAGACAGACGTAAGGGCATACATTTTGTCGTTAAACGTTACGTTTTGAATCGCGAGGTTTTTACTGGACTCCAGCATTTTCATCATTGTAGGCGACGCGTAATTAGCGAAGGCTTCCGTCAGGTCGGCTAACTGGTCGGATTTTACCATCTGATTGAATTGCGTGTCGTTTACAACCAACAGGTCCGGCAATGAATTGCTGGAGATGGCAAGGTTAACCTTCTGGTCGTAATCCGAAGAGGACGCAGTCCACACTACATCCACGATGACATTAAGTTGTTCTTCAATGTAGCGGGTATACTGGTTGTCAGACGGAGAATCTCCCTCCGGCCATTCCTCGTTAGGATCCACCTCCAAGCCGACTGTCAGCGTGATGGGCTCCTCGTAAGCACCGAACGGATCGTTACCGCTCTGATCTTCCGCCAAACCAGTGGCAGGTGCTAGAACAAGCAGCATCAGCATGAAGAGCACCAAAGAGATGATACGGTTTCGTTTCATGGTTTCCACTCCTTTTCTTATTTTGTTAGTCATTTTCCAACAATTCCAACATCATATGATACTGTGGTGTCGTATCCATGAAGGCATACCGCCCTCCGTGATACTCCCCTTTTTGTATCAGCGCAACACCATTTTTAGAAAACCGGTCTATCTGTTCACGCATGCCTTTAATCTCAAAGGCAACGTGGTGAAATCCTTCGCCGTTCTCATTGAGCGTATCGCGCCAGTTGGAATCGTTATCATCAGGTTCGATAAGCTCAAGCTGCACATTTTCCAAATTAAAAAACGCCATTTTACACCGGGCATCCGTCGGCCTTCCGTGGTACTCGGTTTTCGTGGATTCGTAATCGCCCGATTCGAGAATATCCGGCATCGGCATGCCGAACAACGCCGCGTATTTACGCGCGCTTGCTTCAATATCTTTAACAAGCATCGCTACCTGCAGCACCTTTCGAGAGTGAAGAATAGCATCCATCGGTCAATCCTCCTTGATGAGTTTGTCGCTGTTGTCCTCGCCGCCGTGTTTAATGTTGATATTAACTCCCAGCTGATCCATGCTGTCTACGAACGTATAGCTGCCCGTCGGATAGTACCCGACATGATTCACCTGGCATCCAATATCCTCAAGCGCTTTCAGCGCATCATATCGATTTTTCACTTGAATGCCGATGTGATGCACTCCCTGCCCATGTTTTTGCATGAATTCCTTCCATCCGCTAGGCGTATCATCCGGCTCGGTTAGCTCCAGAATGATATTTCCCATGTCAAAACAGCAGATTTTAGCGCGTGAATTCGTCCGCTCTCCATGATAAAAAACCGGAACCTCCCAAACCGGTGGCACATCCTCAATTTTGGGCATAGGCATTTGAAAAAGCTTCGCGTAATATTCCGCAGCTTGACGAATATCCTTAACAATAACAGCGATTTGCATGATATGGGTATTATCGATTTTGTGCATTTGTCATCTCCTAATTTAACCGTCGGAAAAACGCAGATTTCATCTTGTAGTATAAAGAAAACCATACAGAATACTACCGACAGGGCGATCGTTAAAAGTGGACATTTGTCTTGCAAGCCAAATGGCGAAAACAAATATCCACCTCAGGTGAAATAATTCCACCATCCGATCAATGTCTGTATTTTCGTCTATACTGCCCGGGCTGTATACCCGTTTCATTTTTAAACACACGAAAAAAATATTTTTCATCAGGATATCCTGTTTCTTCTGCAACGATCTGCACGGGAACATCCGTGCTCGCCAAATACTTCTTGGCACGCTCCACACGTTCTTTTCGTAAAAAGGCATTAAACGAAAGCCCTGTAATCCGCTTGAAGCTGGTGGAGAAATAGCTGCGACTAAAGTTGACACGTGCCGCTACGTCAGCCACGTGCAGCGGACGCTGCAGCTCGCTGTGTATAATGCGGATCGCCTCGGTAACTCCATGCAGGATATCTTTGCTGGCCGCATTGTTAAGCGTAGAGTCTTGCACCGCCATATACAAGTCGCGCAGCAGTCTCTCCACATCGTTCCAACTTCCTATCGTTTGCGGAAGTGCGAAATTTACAGACGGGAAAATGGCACAGAAAATGCGCTGCCAGGCATCCTCCAGCCGCACCAGCATACTCAGCAACCGACTAAAAGACAGGCGGGCATGCAGGAGATCCCCAAGAATCGTTTCAAACAGTGGGGCTTCATACAACCACAGGAAACTGAGCCATTGTTCCTCAATTCGCTTGATGGCCGCCTGCGTGACCGGTAGAATACCCGCGACTTCAGTTTCCAGCGCAAAGTAGGTCATCTCTAGAGAGCGGAAATTATAAAACAGGTTGTTCCGGTAATACCGTCTCAGTAGATGAAACAGAGTCAGTTTTTTCTGGTTTTGCAACTCTGTAATGCACATGACGACCCATGTTTCCTTTGACTGTGGAAGCGTTGGCAGCTTTGGTGTGATGCAAACATAGATACCGTGTCCGATCTCTTGCATAGCATACCCGCTCTGCCGCATGACATTGGCCGGATCCATCGGCTCAATCTGTCCGCTATTGAAAAACGCATAACAGCAGTCTCCGAATGCAAACAGATCCGAATCCTGGGATGCTGGCTGTACAGCGCGCTTGCCCTCATACGCCTGCCGCAGATTGGAAAGGATATTATCATAATTATCCGCATCCAGCTGAACTTTTGAGATATAATCCAAAGCACCAAGCCGGAGTGCTTGCTGTACAATATCGAACGTCTCATACATCGTGATGAGGGCAAAACGGACATGCGGGTATTTTACCCGTACTTGGTTGAATAAATCAATGCCGGTCATACCAGGCATGGAATAGTCGCTGAGCACAAGGTCGATTGCCGTATCAGCCAGTGTGCGCAGCGCCGTATACCCGTCAGCCACATCAGCAACAACGATCATATCATGTTTAGCCCAGGGCAAAACCTTCATAAGACCCTGCCGCGCCAATTTATCATCCTCAACAATCATTATACGAATCATTTTTGCATTTCTCCCGGCAAAGGAATATGCAGTGTGATAGTTGTACCTTCGCCGATTTTACTGTTGATTTTAAAAAGTGCATCTCCAGCAAATTTCTCATTCAGTACATGCTTTACATAGCTCAAACCGATTCCCATTTCTCCGCTGCTATAGAAGCGGCGTGAGGCATCCTGCAAACGCATTTGTTCGGCTTCGGTCATCCCTCGGCCATTATCGGCAACAAATATATACAACTCCTTCCTCGAACGGGATATCCCGACCGTCAGCTTCCCCTGCTCGCCAAGGCCGTGGTAGATTGCGTTCTCCACCAGCGGCTGCAGGATGAAACGTGGAACAAGCGCATCCAGCATGCGTTCGTCTTTCAAATCGAGAACATATGTAAAATCAAAACGCGTCTGCTGCAGTGTTACATATTGCCCCACAACGGCCAGTTCATCCCGCAGAGGCGACATAACTCCCTCGCTCTTTAAATTATAGTGCAGCAACTTGTTCATGGCCAATGCAACTTTGTCTATATCGTCAACGCCTTTTGACACAGCCAGCCAGTGAATCGTATCCAGCGTATTCATTAGGAAGTGCGGATTAATTTGGTACAAGAGCCGTTCATATTCCAGGCGGGCACGCTCGCGCTCGTCCACCTTCGCCTGGTGAAGAAGTGTTCGGATACTACCCTTCATCAACATAAACTCTTCCAGCAGCGCATTATACTCCCGGATATTGATCTTTTGCGTAATCTCGGTATGTGTAATATCCCCGGTACGGATCAGCTGTATTTCTCGCTTAAAGCGATTGATGGGTTGAACGGCTGTTTTCCAAACCAAAAAACCGCTTAGCGCAAGCAATGCAAATAGACCCATTAAAATCAGGGCGCTTTGCATAAGAAATGTTCGAAGCCGGCGGTTATAATCCGCCTTGGAGATACTCAGCACCAGCGAGTACCCCACAGCGCTTTGGGCTTTTGTCCAATGCGCTTCATGCGTGGTGCCTTGGGTTGCATCATTGACCTGCGTATAGATCAGTTCATATTCGGATGAATCCTCAAATGTATTGTATACGGGCGTACCTTCACTGTTGATTACAATAATCTGCGCGTCGTTCAGAAATAACGTATCAGTCTTCGGCTGGATATGGATCTCCGCATAGACAACAACGGGAAGCTGGACGTTAGGTACTCGCCGCGTGACGGCGAGCACCAAATCCTCACTGAACCGCTGCTGGCTGACCATTGGCCCATAATATGTGAATTCGTTTTCGTGCGCGAGGACAGGCGAAAGCATAAGTGCTTCAGTCTGGGACGAATTATTGGCATATAAGAACATATCCTGTTCCGTGTCATAATATCCGAACAGACGCAGATCGCTGTTGGTGAAGGAAATGATCCCTATTTCGTTTTTGATATTATGGATCATTGTGCTGATCTCATACGCCTGCGTCTCCTCTTCGGTCTCAGACAGCAGGTATGCGCTGTTGCCCAGAGCAAACTGCTCGGTAATCGCCTGAAGACTCTTGCGCGCTTTTTCAAAATCCTCCAGTGTCTGCTTCAAATCGCTTTGCATACTGACTTGCATGTTGTTGTCCAACAGCGTACGTACAAAATAATAAGAGGTTCCGCCAAACAGGATAAACAACAGCAGCGGACCTACTATATACAGCAGAAGCAGTCGCTTCGTCAAAGACAAGTTGTTTAATTTCATAGCGGATCCCTCCTTGCGGTTTTCGTTTGCGATCCTGACATAGGTGCGGGTGAAGCCAAACAGTAAACACCGCACAGAAACCAGAGTTTACCACAGCAAAAAGGCTATGCGTCGAACCCCTTATCATTAATCGTTTGCCTATACCAGTACGCGCTTTGTTTAGGATGGCGATTCTGGTTTTCAAAATCCATCCAAACAATACCGAAGCGACTATACCGACCGTACGCCCACTCGAAGTTGTCATACAATGACCAGACGAAATACCCGCGGAGATTTACACCCTCGTTCATCGCCTGGTGTGCCGCGATCAGATGACGGCGGATATAGTCGATACGGTTATAATCCATAATTTGACCATCCAGGCCGACCACATCGTTATAAGCTACTCCGTTTTCGGTAATATATACATTCTGCACACCGTATTCATTCTTCAAGCGTAAAAGCAATTCGCGCAATCCGTCGGCAACAATGTTCCAGTTCCTGTCGCTCTTGGGCAGATCCATCGTGGCGCTTTCCAAACACAGCGGCCAGCGCGCGCCATTATTACGAATGTAGTTTACGGCATAATAATTCACACCAATAAAATCCAACGGTTCGCAGATCGATGCTTCTTCATCCAGCCGAGGAAGTGAAAGGCCTTTATCCGTATACCATTGAACCATATCGCGGGGAAAGGAGCCTTTGAGTACAGGATCGAAGAACCACCGGAACTCAAAGCCGTCCTGCCGCCTCGCCGCTTGTATATCCTGCGGTGATTGGGAATAAGGCTTGGTATGCGCTCCATTTAGTGAAATACCGATCTCGCCTTTGACGCCCAGTTTCCGAAACAGCCGTACAGCCGCACCGTGTGCCTGCAGCAGGATATAAGATACACGCAGCGCCGTGCTGAAGTCATGCATCCCCGGCGCATGTTCACCAAAATAATTGCCGACGAAAGCCGTGCAAAACGGCTCGTTAATGGTGATCCATTTTTTCACCTTTCCGCCCAACCGCTCATATAGCACACGGCAATACGCCTCAAAATAAACGATCATTGCTTCATTCTGCCACCCGCCGATATCCTGCAGGGCCTGAGGAAGATCCCAATGGTAGATTGTTAAATACGGTTCGATGCCATTAGCCAGTAACTCGTCCACGAGGTTTTCATAAAAGCGAATACCCGATTCGTTGATCTTTCCGCGCCCCGACGGCATAATGCGAGACCAGCACACGGAAAAGCGGTAGGACGTGTGTCCAAGTTCCTTCATCAACGCAACATCTTCACGATAACGGTTGTAATGGTCGCATGCAATATCGCCGGTATCCCCATGACGGATATTGCCTGGTGTTTGGCAAAAACGGTCCCAGATGGTTTCGCCTCTTCCATCCTGTTTTACGGCGCCTTCGATCTGATAGGATGCGGTTGCAGTTCCCCATGCGAAGTCTTTCGGAAAGTCGAATTTCATAATAGCGTTCCCTTTCATGTATTTAGTTATTCGTTGATATAACGTTGAATATCTTGTCTCCGGCAACCGGTTTTATTCATTGTAACACAAAACGATAAAATTCGATCATAAATAATAACTAATTATACAAATGCATCACATCTGAAAGTGCCAGACAACTATATATCACTCCATATGAGACTGACGCTATATTCGCGACTGCACTAAAGCATGCAATTCTACTGTTCGCCTAGAATTGCATTTAGTGAAACATAAAACGATAGAATATCATTATGGTTTTAAGAAATTGGGGTGCACCTCAATAGTATCCCTTTACTACCTTTGCAACTGTACAATTTCCCGGGGCAGATCAGCTATGAAAACCTGAATCAGTTATTTGGAGATGGAAAAATTGATATTGGTGCCTGATTTCCTCAAGTTAAGTATGTTGAGGGTATCACAGGGCTAATAGAAAGATATTATAGTACAACTACGAATCAAATGGTCGTGGGTTCGAATCCCGCCGAGCTCATCACAATTATACCCCGCGTTGATATAATATGTTGTTCTGTATAAGAGCGGTATTTTGTTGTATAATTGTAACGGTTCACAATAAGTGTCACGAGTAAATGTGGTGGGAATGGCCGGGAAAGATCGGGATATCGTGGGATGAGATGAACTAAAACAGGACGGCGGCGACGGTTGTGGGGTCGACCGGGATATTGGCGTGAACAGCGCTGTTTATATAGGTTTGTAGGCTCTTTAGCGTAGCTTAATGGCTGCGGCGAAGAGCCTATTTTTATGCCGTAGCGGAGGACTGTGGTGGTGTGAAAACGTGGCGCAGTAGGCCTGGACGACTAAACGTTCATGTGCACGGTAATTGTCACGATATATTTAAAAAAGCGGTGAAATCCGAAAAATTGGCAAAAATACAGCTTGAAGCAGCGGTCGCGTTCAACGCGTTAAACGCGGGATAAAAAAGTAACAAAACCTTTATAATTCAAAGGTTTCAATGGTCAATACGAAAAGCGCCGGCACGATGCCAGGATAAATACACAGCAAAGAAAAACGCACCGGTGAACAACCAGTGCGCAACCATGAAACATGAGTTTCTTCCTATATATACAGAGTGCGCAACCAAAAGTGATCAACTTTGCTTATTCAAAGGCGGTCTGATTCGTTATCCTTTTCGACCATATCAGGGTCAATATATGTTTCTTCTTTAGGCAGTTTTTTATTCGGATCAGAGTGTCGGATTCCCCATATTATCAAGAAGGCAATCATACCACCTGAAACAAAAGTCCAAATTGCCATATCACCCATTTGAAAGTTAATCACTGCAAGGATAAATAGAATTATATAGGAGTAAAGCGAAGCAGATAATAGCTTCGTTTTCTGACCATCTTTACTGGCGATCATCATCGCACCAGCAAAAATAAAGGCAAACGATACCAGGAGAAACGTACCGGATATGTCATAATGTGCATCAGTCAACATCGATAATCTAAGCAAGGTATTTGCCTGGGAGAATACAAAAAGACCGACCAATATACTAAGAACGCCGATCACGATAAACATAGCGACATCCTCCTGTTTTTGTACAGTATACAACTATTCGTCATCATCGTCCAGCGCACTTTTTTGCTCGGCCTCGGCGAGGGCGAGCAACTCTTTGTGCGCCTGTAAAACGCCATTCATGGCTGCCAGCGCGAGCTTCTGGGTAGCTTGATCGACCATGCGCAGGGATATGATAATCTCATATTCCTCTGGAGTATAGTTATCCGTAGATGTGATCTCGGATGGTATTTCTCTTCCAAACAAATAATCCGTAGAAACGTTGAAATACTCAGCTACAGCATAGATCAGATCGCATTTTGGAATATTTTCGTCATTTCTCCATTTTGATAAATTTGAGCTAGTCATGCCAAATATCTCCGGTAAAGCTTTAAGCGGAGATAGAGAATTCTTACGACATAAGGCACTGAACTTAACACTGAAAACATTTGGTGAAAAAGGCATAATACACTCCAAAAATAAGTTGATACTAGAATATCAAAATACTATTGACATTGCCAGTATAGTATCATATAATGATATTACTTTAGCAACGCAGTAAGTATATCACATCGCAAACCACAAAGCTAGGAGGCGCAAATAAATGAAAAAAAGCCGGAAGTTAACGGATTTCGGGAGAGCTGTAAAAATCCGCATGCTCGATACCGGGATTACGCAAGCCGCCCTTGCTGAAAAGATAGGCACCTTCTCGCCTGTGATCAGCGCCATTCTATATGGAGACAGGCCGGGGAAATGCTGGATCAAGCCGATCTGCGAAGTGCTCGGCATGGATGCAAAACCATATACACAGCGGAAAAGCGCTTAATTTGACGCGCATTCCTCTTACTACTACGTAGTAAGGGTGGCGATATTAAAAACCAGAGAAAGCGAGGAGATTGCCATGACCCATTCATTACAGGTATTCCAGAACGAGGACTTCGGGAGCGTGCGAACGCTGGAAGAAGACGGCAAGGTACTGTTCTGCGGGAAAGACGTTGCTTTGGCACTTGGGTACTCAAAACCACGAAACGCCATCGCTTCTATCTGCAAGGGGGCCCTGAAACGGGGCGTCCTTACAAATGGAGGAGAACAGGAAATGACATTTATCCCGGAGGGCGATTTGTTCCGCCTGATCACGCACAGCCGACTGCCGGAGGCGCAGAAGTTCGAGCGGTGGGTGTTTGAGGAAGTGCTTCCGGACATCCGCAAGCACGGCGCTTACATCCCTGACCGTGAGCAGATGATGAACAGCGCCGCCGAGGAGATGCTGCAGGCCATGCAGCAGAAGCTGGAGCAGCTGGAAGAAACGCAGGAGCGGCGGACGGCCAACATGGTCGGCCAGGTGATCGAGCAGCTGCTGCCGCGCCTGATCCGCTGGAACACCGACCCGCAGTACCAGCGGAAGCAGCCGTACTCAAGCCTTGTTTACGCACTGAGCCCGAACCTGCGGCAGGAGATTGAGGACATGCTGCTGATCCACCACGTGGCGTATGACGAGATCAGCAAATACCTATACAAGCAGTACGGTATCGAGATCAGCAAGAGCGCTATCGGGCGGTACGCAATTTACCTTCGCGGTAAGGTGTATGACCGGAAGAAAGGGAAACGATCCGCCTGACGAGGCCCGGAGGCACCGGGCCGAAACGCCCCCGATGGGGCGTAGCGGAAAGCCAGACAGGAACGACCATGAAGGACGGGTGACCATGCAACAGACCGTGGACGTGAAAACAGCCGCCGAGTTGATGGGAATATCATCTCAGGCTGTTAGAAAACAGATAGACACATACAGCCTTTCGGCAATGCGCGTGAAGGCATGCGACGGGGGCGGAGTGGACGGCGAGAAGCTGAGCATCCCCGTGGAGGCATTGCCTCCGGAGGCGCAGCTGAAGTGGTATGCGCTGCAGGGCCGGGAGTGCGGCATGAGCACGATGGATGCCGACCTGGTGAGTTACTGCCAGCAGCACGGCGACGACGCCCTGGAGGCGCTTTTAAAGGCGAGGCGGATGGTGACAATCGCCAAAGGGATCCGGGAGAGCTGCTTCACCGGGGTGCAGAAGAAGCTGGAAGCTTTGGCCAAGAAAAACGGGACCTGCCTGCGGACGCTGTACCGACTGGAAAAGCGGTTTGACGAAGACGGCCTGGCCGGGCTGATGCGCAGTGGGCGCAAGGACGCCGGGGATCCGCGCACGATGTGCGGGGAAGCCAAGCGGCGGATATGGGAGTATTACCTGCAGCCGAACCGGCGCACACAGGAAACGGTGCTGCGGCTGATTACGGACGAAGCGAAGATCGAGGGTAAGACTGCCTGCGAAAGCTGCCGTTTCCGCGAAGGCAGCGCGCAGCGCGCGGAGCTGACGGCAGACGACCTGCCGCACTTTCCGGCCTGCGAGAGCGCCGGGCAGGGCATGGTGGTACCGCCGAACCGCTCAAGCGTGAGCCGGGTGATCGCCCAACTGACCGAGGCCGAGAAGGACTATATGCGGATCGGGCGCAAGCGCTGGGAAGCCGACCACATGTTCAAGCTGAAGCGCAAAAAGCCCGAGCAGGTGAACCTTTGCTGGTTTGGCGATCACCACCAGATGGACATGTTCGTGGTGAACAGCCAGGGAAAGCTCGTGAGACCGTGGCTGACGGGATGGTACGACATCGGCAGCGGGCGGCTGGTGGGCCATGTGCTCAGCGAGTGCCCGAACAGCCAGACGATCGCCGAGGCGTTCACGCGGGCGGTGGCCCGGAAGCGCAACACGGATATCTGCGGGCTTCCCGTGTATGTGTACACAGACAACGGCAAGGATTACCGGGCCGAACGATTTGAGGGCGGGACGTTTGTGGAAGTGAACCTGGGCGATATGAACGAGACTGTGCGCATGTCCACCATGGGCGGCAACGGCATCGGGATCGAGAGCATTTACAGCCTGTTCGATGTACAGACGGTACACGCCAAGGAGTACCACGGCTGGGCGAAGCCGATTGAGCGGTGGTTTTGGACACTGGAGCACCGCTTCATCAAGGAACTGCCGGGATACTGCGGCAGCAATCCGGGCGAACGGCACGAGAACTTTGGCAAGACCCTGGAACGGCTCCATGAGCGCGGTGAGCTGATGACGATGGATGAGCTGTACAGCGTGCTGATCAACGAGATCCTGCCGATGTACGACGCGACGCCCAACGAGGGATACGCCGGGCAGACCCCGGCAGACCTCTACAAAACGCTTCCCAAGGCCAGGGATGAGGTGCCGGGATGGAGCATGCTGGCGCTGGCCAAGGACGAAAACGTAACCCGCAAGGTGGGGACGCTGGGGATCCGCTTCCATAACGTGTGGTACTGGGACTATGAGCTGACGCACTACATCGGCCAGAACGTGCAGGTGCGCTACAACCGGGACAGCCTGGAGACGCTGACAATCTGCTCGATGCCGACGAAGAACAAGCCCGCGCGGTTCATCTGTGAGGCTGAACCCAAGGAAGAGCTGGCCATGGTCGGCGAGGACGAAGAGACGCTGAAGCGGTATGTGACCATCCCCAGGATCCAGGAGCGGGAGCTGCGGCAGGGGCTACTCAACAAGGGCGTTAAACTGCCGGGCAAGCGCTCCAGCGGGCATGTATTCGTTGAAGAGATCGATGGAGCTTATGCCAAGGGCAACGTGACATCGCTTGAGTATGAGCGGGTATGGGCCGAGCGGAACGCGGCACGCGGACGCAAGGTAGAGCGTAATGAAGCCGCCGCCGGGCAGGACACGTATAGCGAGAAGCTCCGGAGGATCGGGGCGGAACAGCTGAAGCTTGTGAAGTGAACGGAGGTACTAAGATGGACGCGATTCTGGATTTTGTACAGTTCGGGCTGCTGGTGATCGCCGCGCTGGCCGGAGTGATCGGCGTGGTGCTGCTGGTGATCGACCGTCGGCATCCAAAGCGGAAGACAAGCCCCTGCTGGAAATGCGCCGCATGGTCGCAAATGGAAATGGATTATGGACGGTGTCTGCATACCGGTAAGGTATGCCGCGCCGGACAGCGGGCGTGTCAAGTGGAGCGCCGGGGAAAATGAAAGGAGCTGAAACATGAAACCGTTACCCGTTTTCAAGTCCAGGCGCGTCGCCAGAAACGGCGATGAATACTGGAAGGAAAGGCTTGGAGAACCTATACGACCGACGGATACTGATGAACCCAACGACAAAAACAGGAGGGAAAACGATGAAGAATTATTGGTTTCGATCTCTATGCTTGGTAGTGGCAGTATGGGCGATGCTGGGCCTGGCGATGCTGCATGACGCAGCGGCAGAGGGTATTTCATTTGACCACGTAGACACGACCTGCATCGCACTGTCTCCGGCGACGTTCGCACAGCAGGAGCTGGCGGCGCACCTGGAGGGGAACGAATACGAACTTTCGATGCTGAACTTCGCCAAGGCTGAATACAAACTGATGTACGACGTGCTGTACCTGGACAGCGAAACGGGCACGCTGGGCCTGTGGGACGGCGAGCTGCTTGCCATCTGCGTGCCATACGCAAACGGGATTATGGGAGATATCGGCTACCGCTGCTACGCGGCGCAGGAGCCGATCAAGTTCTCGGTGCTGTTTGTGTATATGGGAGGCGAATAAATGGCCGAAAAAACATGCGACGGGTGCCGGTTCAATGGCATGAAAGCGACCTGCAAGCGCTGCCTGACATGCAGCCGAAACTACTCTGACAAGCACCAGGAGCCGCCGAAGCCAAAACCCATGTCACATGAGAGTCGAATGGCGCTGGCGCAATTAGGGGCAATCGCGGGAATGCTAGTGGCGGGACCGCATTATATCGCCAAGGATGCTGATCATAAACGGCAGAAACCAGAAGCAATGAAATAGGGCCCGCGTAGCAGCGCGAACCCAAAGGAAAATTACCATGACTATCCTACCATAATGAAGGAGGAACCGCAATGCAGGCAATGGATTTAGATAGAACATACCAGGCGGATACGCTCCAGACCGCGCTGATCCAGTGCAAAGAAAAAGGCATCGTTACATTTAAGCAGATCGAGATCGAAACCGGCGTCAGCCGTTCCGCCATCAGCCAAGTGGCGAACCACGGTGTTGCGCTGCATGCCGAGAAGATGAACAGGATCGAGGGCTGGCTGCGGGCAAACGCACCGCAAACGCTGCCTGACGACAGCGAAGACGGGACGCAGCAGCTGAACATGCTGCGGACGAACAGCACCGTGAATATTTACCCGACCCAGGACATGCAGAAGCTAATCGGATGGCTGACGACGATTTATAAGCACCAGGCGATCGGCGCGCTGGTCGGCCCCGCAGGCAGCGGGAAAACCACAATACTGCAGCAGTACGCCAAGGTAAACCCGAACGCCAAGTATATGAAATGCTGGGCGCTGATGCACATGCGCGACCTGCTGGACATGATCGGCGATGCCTTCGGCGTGACGCTGAAGGGAACGATGTACCGCCGTCAGCAGCAGCTGATCGCCGAACTGCGCGGCACGGACGCGATGCTGCTTTTAGACGAAGCGGAGTTTCTGAAAACCTGGAACATCAAGAAGCTGGAAGTGCTGCGCGAGATATGGGACGCCATCGGGATCCCCATCGTGCTGTGCGGTACCGACGGGCTGAAGGACGTACTGATCCGGGGTACCGGGCGCGATAATTGCGCGCAGCTGTACCGCCGCTTATGGCAAGGCGTGACCAGCGGAATCAGCGAGACGGAAATGAACGCCATTCTTGGCGATTACAAAATGACAGCTGAAGCGGCGCGCGTGCTGACAGCCATGGCGGTGGATCACCGGCACGGCGGCATGGGAAACGCGTTTGAGATGCTGCGCATCGCCATGGAGATCGCGGATGATGATGTGATCACTCCCGCGATCCTGAAACAGGCCACACAGTACAAAGTGCTGTTTAAATAGGCGAAAGGAGAAACCATTATGGCAAACACGAAACCAAGTTACTTCAAAGGCGAGGATCACCAGGGGCGGCCCATGACGGCGTACCAGCGGGGGCCTGCGGACCCGGATATCGTCGGCAGGATGTTCGGCATGAAGAACGTCAAGGAGATCACCAAGGCGGAATTCGACACGCTGAACGGCCTTGGCGGGAAGCAGGAGACCAAATCCGCGTCGCAGACAACGCCTGGAAAGGAACAGGACACGGACAAAGAACAAGGCGGGATCCCTATGTATGCGAAGCCTTTTCCTCTTAAACCGCTGTCCGAACTCAAAGGCAAGGACTTGCGTACTTTTGGGAAAACGTATGGCCTGGACTTCTCACGTGTGGGTATGAAACTGGGCGACATGCGGACGGCGCTTTCCGCCGCGCTGGATGAGTTCTGGAAAGACGATCAGGAAGTGAAAGCGCACTGGGCTGAAAAGGTTGAACTGAAGACCGACGAGACGCCGGATGAAACGCCGGTACCGGAGGACATGACCGAGGCCGCGGGCGGCGCGGATCAGGAAGATGATTAAGCTCTGCATCATCCTCGGCGGCAGTGAGATTACGCTGGCACTTAAGTACCCACCGGAGATCCGCAAAACCTTCGGAACTTTTCAAGAAAACGATATCACATTCCACGAAGACGATGTGGACGGTATATACGACTTCTTGAAATTTATCGACTGGAGTAAGGTGCAAGCCGTGCTGCAGTACCCGGTGGAAGAACCAAAAAAGGAGGCTCCGGGCCATGGCCAGGAAACGGGTTGAGGCGCCCGGCAAGCCGGGCTTTGTGAAGGGGCGTTCCCCTTCCCAACCTACCCCCAGGACGGAGAACAGGCAGACACGGAAGGGCGGTGACTGAAAGTGGCGAGGAAACGCGTGGATACGGTAGTGCTGATGAGCTGGAGTGATGTATCGAGCACCCTGGCTAAGATCGGCGAGCTGGACAGGCGGCTTTCCCTTGAGGAAATCGCTATGCAGCAGAAGATCGACGCGGCGAAAGCGGAAACAGCGAAAGCGTGTGAGCCGCTGGCAAAGGAAAAAGCCATGCTGGAAGCATCGATTGCAGCATTCGCCGATTCACACCGGGACGACCTTGGCAGCAAGAAAAGCAAAGCGCTCTACTTTGGCAGCGTCGGGTACCGGAAATCCAGTCGTATCGTACTGCCGCGCGGCGCGGCTAAGATCGCCGAGATCGTGATCCGCTGCCGGGCACGCAAGATGCTGGATTGCATCGTGACCAAGCCTGAAACCCTGGACAAGGAAGCGCTGAAGAAGTATACGCCTGCGGACATCGAAGCCGTGGGTGCGCGGCTGGACACCAATGATGCGTTCTGGTACGAGGTCGATCAGGAAAAAATCCCGCAGAATTCGTGACACGGATACCGCACAAACGATCAGGATTGAAGGGGGGTGATCATGTGAAACGGATCTTTAGGTGATCACGGATATAAGATGGTCGTTTTAGTAAACACAAGACCGCTTCGGCGGTCTTCCATGCGGCAGTAGTTCAACGGTAGAACGGCGGCCTTCCAAGCCGCCAGCGCGGGTTCGACTCCCGCTTGCCGCTCCACAACACATTACTGGAAACGATTAAACGACAAGGAGAAAGCTTTATGAAAGAACAGCCCATCACCAGGGGTCGCAAACGCGCTCAACAAGTTGAGCTTTGTGGAAGGGAGTTCCCCTCCCCAACCTACCCCCAAGAACGAATGAAAAGGAGATAGGAAGATGAAAGCACAGCCTATCACCAGAGGCCGCAAGTTGGCCGTTAAACGCGTTCAACGCGTGCTGGAGCTGGAGGCCAAACGGGCGCGGAATGCGATGAGACGTGCAATCCACGATTTTGGAGATCCTTCAGAACAAGCAATGGTAGCGGCTGCTCAATACGCGGAAACTGAGAACATCAGAATTGCGCTGGATAGAGAGCTAAACAAGCATTTGCAATACCTCGGCTATAAGACAAAACCGGATGCCGCCACATCCGATATGGCGGTACAGCCGCCTGAGCGCCCGGTAGATACGGGCATGAGTACCTCCTAGGGCAACGTGATGCCCGGCGCGTCGGACCGTTCGTAAACGCCGCGTGGGAGCCTGTGCAAAGGCTCCCGTCCTCCTACTATGGACGGCACGAACAGGCGTACACGGGGTTCAAGCCCCCGGCTGTCCTACTAAAATCAGGAGGAGAAAAGATGGGAAATCAGTTATGTGTTGGCGACGCAATTACTGTTGCAAACCATGAAGGAGTTGCATATTTTCAGGGTTGGTCTGAAAGAGCCTACGTGATCGAACCATCGATTATGGTAGGAGGCGGATCGGGAGGGCAAATAAAATTCCCGGTAGCCATTGTAATGTATGAGGATGGCAAGGTGGGCTGGGCATCTGTTGAGCTTCTCAAACGGATTGATCAGAAGGAGGTCCACCATGAACAATCAGCAGACTGAGGTCAAGTGCGACAAGTGCGGGGCGGAGTTTGCGGCGGAGCTGCTGCACGCCAACAAGGGCGAGCTGCACGCCAGCTACCTGCGATGTCCGGAGTGCGGTGCAATCTATCCGTCATACATTACGGACAGAGCGCTGCGCAAGGTGATCAAGGATTATCCCGGCGCGGCGTTCAGAGAGCATAAGCGGCGGCGGGTTGCAGAGCTGAAAAGGAAACATAGTAAAAGCCTGAAAGCGATGGACGGCTGGACTGAGGAAAGGAGCAGACAATGAAAATGAATTGGCCGGAAAGCATATTCAGCCTCGCCGTGATCGCACTGGCTGGGGCGATGTGCTGGCTGTTCAACTCGCCCTGGTACCTGCTGCTCCTGATCCTGATATTGACTAAAGGAGAGCACCATGAAAAGCGCGGCTAAGGCGATGGCCAAGGACGGGTATTATCTGTCGAAATGGTTCTGCCCGCGCTGCAGACGGGCGATTGAGGACCGGGCAATCTTTGGGAAATCGGCATGTAAATGCGGCTGGCGCGGGAAGCCGGGCAAGCGCCGCAGGCGGATGCGGAAGGGAGTGGCCGTATGGAAGATTGTGCGGTACGGAAAGTACACGTTCTAGGATCTGATTGGTTGATCAGCTTTATGAGCTGTGAACAGGATAAGCAGTTGAAAATCAACGATGGATACTGCGACCATACGACGCGCCACATCGTGATCCGCAAGTATGACAGACCACCGAAGCCGGAGCAACTGCAGGATATGGACGTTCACGAAAAGCAGATCCTGCGACATGAAATCGTCCACGCGTTTCTGTTTGAAAGCGGGCTGGGAAACGACAGCGCAAAAGCAAAAGCCTGGGCGGCGAATGAGGAAATGATCGACTGGATTGCCTTTCAGCACGAGAAGCTGCACAAGGCGTTTGAGGAGGCGGGAGCGGTATGAAGTTCTTGATTGGGATGGAGTGCCCGGATTGTGGGCACAATAATGTATTCCTTGATTGTCATATCTGTGTTTTATCAAGCCATGGCGTGCTACACCTTCCGGACTTTGTGAATCCTGTACGAGAGCAGTATAGAGCTTGTGAGAAATGCGGAAAACAATTTCGTCCCGATATCTTGGTAGCGGAGAAGGTAGAAACTGTACAGCGTCCGGGTGGAAAGACAGTGAAAATACCTCGACTTAAGGAGGGTTCCGAATGAGCGCGATCAGCACTGACCAGATGCGGATGATGTACGGGCTGGCGCGCAAGGCCGGGATCGACAACGATAATCTGCATGCCATGGTCTACCAGGAATGCGAGAAGGATAGCATCAAGCAGCTGACAAGCTACGAAGGCAAGCGCGTGATCGACCGGCTGCTGAAGCTTACCGGGCAGGAACCGGCAACGCCCGCAGCGCGATCCACCACCAGGCAGCAGCGCTACCTATTCGTGCTGGCCAAGCAGCTTGGCTGGGGCGACGATAAGAAGCGGCTGCGCGGATTCCTGAAGGCGCGCTTCGGCGTGGAGGACGTGGCCTGGCTGACGGATGCCAAGTGCCAGGCGGCCATCGAAGCCATGAAGGCCATGATCGCCGGAAACCGTGGCGAACGAAAGCGAGGTGCGCAGTGATGGATAAAGATTATGAGATCCGCCAAGGCGAGGGAGTTCCTTTTGTGATCGATGATGTGATGAAAGCCTTTGAGGATGAACAAAGGATACTCCGCGACCTAACACCATCAGGACCGTTTGAAAGCATCGAAGAATGGAGAGCATGGGCAAGTTCGATTATCTCTGTACAGGGAATATCACAGCAAGTGAAGATCGTGATAATTGAACGGTATAAGGTGCTTACGTTGCAATATTTAAGCTTCCATCTTAAAGCACCGCAGCCTGTACTAGCGCACCTCGATAGATCGACATGGGAAAGAAAGTGCCGCATCTGCGGATGCGATTGGTTCCACCCTTGTGAGGGCGGATGCTGGTGGGTAGAAGAGGATCTATGCAGCACCTGCCACGAGAAACTATCTCGCCACTGGTGGGGCCGCCTGCGGCTCCGCCTCCACCGAAAGCGGGGTGCGCTGGGATGAATTATAAACACTTATCAATGCCGAGCGTCAATAGTTCTCAAAACCAAAAGCATTTGAAAAGGTTGCTTGAAAATCTCAATTACCTTCATGTTAAGGTGTGGTGGGAACCGGTGAGCAAGGGGAATGAAATGTGCGGGCCGTCAGGCGGGTACTTTTTCACGGCATTCCCGGCAGACACAATTCATCCTCTAGGGTGTGATTTCGATTCTGCTAAAGAGTTTATCCTCAATGAACTGCCACGAATTGTAGAGTACGATGGTTGCGGTAAGATATCGTGACTTTCCCATTGTCTATCTATCTACCCAAGAGGAGATAGATAAACAACGCGAGGCCATAAGACGTTGGGAAGCCAGCTTACAGGTTATATGCGTACTAACCATGCGAGGAAAGCAATACCGCGTCCGTGGACAGAGAGACACAGACGGCGCAATTATTGGAGTAGTGGAGTATCTCTACGCAAATAGCTGGAGACGGGTGTTGAGCCTAGACATTTGTGTAGAAGTCAAGGATGCCGCGAAACGTGTGATCCGTAGAAACCGGGGGTAGGTTGGGAAGGGGTACGCCCCTTCACAAAGCGCAACTTGTTGCGCGTTAGGAGGTAAGCACCATGCAGGCACAGGATTGGTACAACGACGTCAGGCCGGAAGATCTGCCGGAATCGCATAAGAAGTTTTTGGGCGTCCTGCCGGTGCCGGAGATCCTGAAGCTGTGCGAGGCGTTCGGCGGCTCAAGCGCATACATCCCCATGAACGACGAGCTGTACAATGAAGTCGTGCGCAACCGGGGAATCCGCAAGGCCTACCTGAAGGGCGTACCGATCGCCAGCATCGCAGAGCGATTCCACGTAAGCGACAGGACCGTGGCGCGCATTGTACAGGGATACGCGCCTAACCAGATTAGCATGTTCGACCAGGAAGAAAAACACGGGTGAGCTGACGCGCGTCAGATTTTAAGCGTCGGGGCAAACCGATACACTCCGGATATGAGGAATCATATCCGGAGTTTTTGCATATAAGGAGACCGATGAATGAATTGGCTGGGATGGGCAGTACCAACAGTATTTTCTATCGTGATCGGCGTTATTGCATTCTTCGCTAAACGCACCATCAATAAGCGGGATAAGGCACGCGAAGCCAAGGATGCTAAGTGGGAGCAGGATCAGCAGGAGATGAAAAAGCTGATTACAGACGGGTTTAAAACCTTCCGCGAAGAGAACGAAAAGCGCCATTGCAAAACGGAAGATCGCATCGGGAAAGTGGAAGAACGGCTCAACGAGACATTGCGGCAACTGCCCGAAAAATACACCCTGCGTGAGGACTGGATGCGCTTCTCCAGCAAGATCGATATCAAACTCGACAACATTCAGGAAAGCATCTTAAACGTTCTCGCACCGATTGTTAGAGGAGGAAAAGGATCCAATGAAAGACCGTAGTAGCTTGGAGATCGCCAAACAGAAAAAGGCGCGCGGCGCAACGCTTGGGCTTCTTTCCGATGCTTATCCGCAGGCACTATCGTACGTCGTTATCGAGCGGCTGTTGGTTGACGCCGGAGCGGCGCAGGCACATGACATGCCAAGGGTAATCGCTTATCTGCAGGATAAGGCATATATCGTCGTGACTGTACCGGAAGAGCCGGATATTCAGCCGATGAAAAACGCCGTCATCAGGCTTTGTGCGCACGGTATTGATCTTCTTGAGGGGAGCATCCCGGAAGATACGGGAGTTGACTTTTAGCCATGAGCGACAAGCGCACCCGTACTCGTACCCGTGTGCGCTGCCTGGTTGATGAGCTGCCCGACGATGTGCGCACGGGCGTAGACGAAAGGCTGGCCGACACCAGCAACGGCTACGTGGATATATCAGCCTGGCTGCACAAACAGGGGTACGAAATATCCAAAAGCTCCATTGGACGCTATGCGCTGCGCAGCGGGAAGACGGCGCAGAGGCTACGTGAAATCAGCGCCCAGGCGCATGAGTACGCCACGCTGATCAAAGAGAACCAGGAGATGGATGTAGCCAAGGTTGCAAGTGCCATCTATCTGCAGGGCCTTTTGAACCGTGTGGTGGAAGCGGGATCCAATGAGTTCGAGCTTGTTTCGCTTAAGGATATTGGGGATCAGATCTCCAAGCTTTTGCGGACACATGTGTACGAAGGCCGTTACTCCAAGCAGAGACAGGATGAGCTGGAAGCGGCCCAGGAGATGATCCTGCAGACGCTGCGCACCGAGCTGGTCAGCGATCCGGTGCTGCTTGAACAGGTTCGCGCCAAGGTGCAGGAAGCCAAGGCAAAGGCCAAGGGAGTGCAGACCGATGAATAACTGGTTTGCGCTGCATGTGGAGACCGGGCGGGAGCTGACTGTGGTGCGGGCGCTGCGCCGGATTGATATCCGGGCGATCGTCCCGATGGAACTGCGGCGCGAACGGTGCAATGGACAGATGCGTAAGCGGGCACATGTATATGTACCGGGGTATGTATTCGTTCATCTGGACGCTTCACCGGAAACCTATTATCAGATTCTGGGTGTGCCATGCGTATTCCGCTTCCTGGGCGGCGGAACGCCGGACAGGATACCGGACGGCCAAATGCAGTTGATGCTGGCGCTGGCCGAGCACGGGGAGACCGGACGCCCGGCACCGGCCAGACTGCACGACGGACTGACGACCATTACCGGAGGGCCTCTGGCCCGGATGAACCCGAAGATCATCTCCGCGAACCTGAGGAACGGGCGCGCGGTGATCGAAGTGAAAGTGCTGCAGAAGATCTGCCGCGCATCGATCCAGATACAGCTCAGCTGACGCGGCGCGTGATGCGCTCCGCACGCGGGAGGCGGGCGACCATAACGGGAGACTAACGGCGCGGCATCGGTCAGCGAACGGCGAAGCCCGCCTGATTTTAACAAACGCGATTAAAAGGCCCGTAAGGGCCTTGTTTTGATACCGGGGGTGGACGTACCCACCAATCCGCGCGTTAAACGCGTTAGAACGCGCGTCAGGGGCCTCAGAAGGCATTTTGAAAGGGGGTGCGAGGCGGATATGAAGCAGAAAATGCTGGAACGGGTATTGCCGGACGGATATCAATCTGAAAAGCTGGTGGCGGCGCGGAAGAATTTCTGGGAATACTGCAAGCTGATGGACCCGCGCTTTTTCAAAGACAGCCGCCCGCACCTGAAGGAGCTGGCGGATACGCTGCAGGCGCTGGACGCCGGGACGCTGATCGCTCCGGACGGGAGCGTATGCAGGCGACTGGCGATCACGGAACCTTCCCGCCACGGGAAAAGCTATACCATGAACAGGTTTAACCAGTGGTGCTTTGGCAAAAATCCTATTGACGAAAGCATTATCAACGTCAGTTATAACGATACGGTTTCCAAAATATTTTCAAGGCGTGTTCGTGATGCGATCGACGCTACGAAGATCGATCCGAGGTTTACGATTTTCTCCGACGTATTCCCCGGCGTGAAAATCAAATTTGGCGAAGCCGCCGCCGACATGTGGAGCCTGGAGGGCAGCTTTTTTAGCTTCCTTGGAACAGGCATGCGGGGTACGGTGACAGGCATCGGCTGTAAAAAGCTGGTGATCGATGATCCTATTAAGAGCAGTATTGAAGCTAACGATGATTTTCTGCTGAATAAAATTTGGACTTATTACACTGATACGCTGCTTTCCCGCGTAGAGAAAGGCGGCCTGATTATCATGATCATGACTCGCTGGGCGACCGGCGATCTGATCGGGCGTGTACTTGACGCAGAACCGGGCAAATGGCACGTGCTAAAACAAAAAGCCTGTTTGGATGAAAAAAAGGGCATTATGCTTTGCCCGGATCTGCTCCCGTTTGATGAATATATGGCAAAGAAAAAGCTAACCAGCCCGGAGATCTTTGCCGCGAATTACCAGGGCGAACCGATGGACGCCAAAGACAGGATGTACGAAGCGTTTAATACCTACGACAAACTGCCGGAAGTAACCAGCGACGGTAAACCCGTGAAGCAATTTGTGACAGCGTATGTGGACACAGCGGACACGGGCGACGACTTCCTGTGCGCGGCGATCGCCGACGTGATCGACGGCGAAGGCTACATGCGCGACACAGTGTATACCGACGCAAAGATGGAGGTAACAGAACAGGCCGTTGCAAAAGCGTTATACCAGGCGATGGCCAACGAGTGCTACATCGAATCCAACAACGGCGGGCGCGGGTTTGCCCGCAACGTGGAGCGCATCCTTTACCAGCAGTATGGATGGCGAAAGACCAATATCATCTGGGTACAGCAGCGTCAAAACAAGATCGCGCGCATCCGGACGGAAAGCACGTTTGTGACCAACCATATTCGTATGCCTGAAGACTGGGCAACACGGTGGCCGGACTATTACAGCGCGATGCGATTTTTCAAAAACAAGGGTAAGAACGCGCACGACGACGGGCCGGATGCCACCACCGGGCTGGCCGAGGTGATCCAGCGCGGGGCGAACATGCGGACACGGTTTTATTCCGGACGCGGAGCCAGAAGGAGGTAGACCATGGCTGACCTGATACATGAGGGCTGGATCAAGGAAGAGCTTGGGCAGCTGTACGGTTCCCGTGTGGTTACGGAGATCGAAGCGATCAACAAGCTATACAGAATTTATGAAGGCCCTGGGCAGGTTTGGGAAACCACAGAGGGCTTGGAATATGTCCCCACCAAGGCGGTCACCAACCTGATCAAGAAGCTGATCAAGGCCGAGGTGCGCTTTATGGCCAGCCGCGCCCCGGAGATCAAGATCGTGGCGGAAAACAAAGCGGACGTCGACAAGGCCAAGGCGCTGGAGACCTGGATCACCGGCGTGCTGAACTCCAACTCCTGGCAGCGCAAGCTGATCCAGGCGGCGCGGGATTGCTTTATCGGCAAGCGCGTGGCCCTGAAGATCAGCGGCCGCGAAGGAAAGCCGCTGCGCATCGGGTTTCGCCCGGCGCAGGAGTTTGTGTTTGAAGTGGTCGAGGACGACAGCGAATCGCTGAAGAAGATCGTGTTCTTTTACCAGGTGATGGATGAGAAGGACGACGGAGATAAAAGCAAACAAAAGATCTGGCGGCAGCGCTATGAGATAAGGGACGGCAAGTGCATCCTTGACGAGGGCCTGTACGACGGCAACGGAAAGCCCATTGATGAACCGTTTAAAAACTTCGATACGAAGCTTCCGTTTATCCCCTGCCGCGTGATCATCAACGACGGGCTGACCGGCGATCTGGAAGGCGAAAGCGACGTCGAGGAGCTTTTGGACAACCAGGACGACTACAACCATACCAAGTCCGACGACCGGGACGCGCTGCGTTTTAACATGTTCCCCATGACGAAGGTCACGGACGCGAGCCAAGACAGCGTGGAAGCGATCAAAGTTTCGCCCGGCGCGCTGATCGATCTGCAGACGGATTCGTCCGCCAGAGACGGCAGGCAGGCGAACATGGATATTTTGGAGGCAAAATTCAACTATGACCAGCGCGTGGAGAACCACCTGAACCGCGTCAAGAACGACATGTACGGAATCCTGTCTATCCCCAACGTCAGCCTGGAGCAGCTCAAGGGTATGGCGCAAAGCGGCGTGGCGATCAGCGGCATCTACCGCGAATTGGTCGCGCGCTGCGAGGAGAAGTGGGCCGAGGGCTGGGACGACGCGCTGCGCTGGATGGTGGAAACCCTGGTGCAGATGGCGAGGCTTTACGGCGTGGCCGAGATCCCGGAGTTTGGCTACAACATCACGATCGATCACCTGTACCCGATCCTGGGCACGGATGAAACCGAGCGCATGAACGATCTGAACGAAGTCGGTAAACAGGCGCGCAGCCGGTTGAGCTATGTCACCAAGTGGCAAAAGGACGCGGACGCCCAGGGAGAACTCAAACAGATCCGGCTGGAACAGTCGCTGCTTGAGGACGCCTATGCCGGGGCGGTGGATGCGGAGCTGGAAACAGTCACGCCGGATGCCGCGCCGATTGAGGAGGATACGCAGGCGGAGACTGCCATGGATGTGAACACGGATGGCTGATCTGTATACCGGGCTGCAAAAAGACGCGCGCCGGGGAATGCTTAAAACCATCCGGGAGACGGACAAGCAGATCTCCGCAATTTATGGCCGTGCGGCTGACGACCTGACAAAGCTGGCCAGCTCGCAGAAAGCCGGAGGGCTGACCAAGCGTTGGCAATCGGACATGGCCGATTCGCTGAAGGCACGCATGGTGCAGCTGAACGGAGAAGTAGGCGCGGCGATCAAGAGCGCTGCCGGATCCGCTGCCAAGCTTCCAGCTACTGCCAACGCGCAGTGGCTTAACAGGGTGCTTGAAAAGGCCAAGGGCGGCACAGGAGGGGACGCGTTCCGGTCGGTGTTGACACGCACCAGCGACGAAGCGCTGCGCTCCGTGGTGAACGGGCAAGCCTACCTGGACGCCAAAAGCCTGTCCTCCCGCATTTGGAAAACAAACAAGCGTGCGCAGGACGGCATCAACGAGGTGCTGCAGCAAGGAATCGCCCAGAAGAAAAGCGCGTACCAGATTGCCAAGGAGCTGGAGGCTTACGTAAAACCGGACGTGCGCGAGGCGATGGACTGGCGTGAGGTTTACCCGGATCTCCCCGAATGGCTGGACGACCGCTGGACCAAGGTGGAACGGCACGCGCAGAACGTTGCCAGAACCAGCATTAACCAAGCTTATCACATCGCCATGAAAGAAGCGGCGGCGGCTAACCCGTTTGCCACGGCCATCCACTGGGAGCTGTCCGGCGAGCACTATGAACGCCAGGTGCGGCCTTTCGGTGAGGATGTGTGCGACGAATATTCGATGCACAACGAGGGCCTTGGAGGCGGGAACTTCCCCATCGATGCCGTGCCGCTGCCACATGCGATGTGCCTGTGCGACCAGTGGGCGGTAACCGTGAAAACGCTCGATCAGTGCGCGGATCAGCTGAAGGGATGGCTGGACGGCGAAGCTGACGAAGAGCTGGACAAAGCGTTCGGGAACTGGAAAGAAACGCTGCAGGGAAATGGACCGGTACGCCAGGTGGACTACACGGCCACCGACCGCCATAACCGGATGATGGACCGTATCATCGCCCAGAAGTGGGCGCAGCGGATGAAAGTAGCCGACCGCGAAACGATGGTCCAGGCCTTCCTGGACGCCAGCGAGGATGAGCTGAATTACTTTGCTTACAACGGCGATGCGCTGATCCGAAAGACAGCGATACCGGATACACCGTATTCGCCGTTTGTGGAGAAGATCAAGAAACTGCACGACGACCTGAAACCTTAAGCCCGCTCAGCGTCCCCCCATGGGGCGCTTTTTGAGTGCAAAACATGGAGAGGAGACAGCCAAATGGATGGAACTGACAAAGACCAGAACCCCACCGCCGAGGCCGAAGAAACGACCAAAGCCGACCCCACTGCTGACGCCGCCTCCGGAGACGCCGGAGCCGGAGACGAAGCCGCACAGGAAACCGCCGCACAGGACACGCAGGAAAAAGCCGAAACAGCAGCGGCAGAAACCCCTGCCAAGGCGGATCAAACCGCCGCCGTAACGGAGGCCAAGGCGGAGAAACCCGCCGAGGATAAGGACAAGCCCGCCGAGGACAAAGCGAAGCCGACCGATGACAAGGCCGCCGAGCATGCCAAGCAGGTGGAGAAGCTGACGGCCAAGGTGACCAAGGCCGAAACGCGCCTGCGCAATGAAATGGCCGAAAACGCTGCCTACAAGGCGGGCATCCGGCCCGACCGCGTGGACAAGGCCGTGAAGCTCGCCGGGATCTCCGGCATCGATCTTTCGGCGGACGACGCCAAGGAGAAGTTTGAGGCCGCGCTGCAGGCGGTGGCCGACGACATGCCGGAGTTCACCGCCCCGCCTGCAGGCACCGGCAGTGTTGGTGCGTTCGCGCGAAAGAAGGACGTCAAGGAAGACGCATTCTCGCGCGGCTTACGCGGAGAAAAAAGGTAACCAACCAACACCTGATAGAAACGAGGAGGATTAATCTATGATCAATTTACAGGACAAACACGCCGCCATCATTGATGAGCTATTTACCAAAAATTCCATCACGGAAGATGCGGTCAACGACGACTTCGACTGGACCGGCGTAAACACCATCCACCTGCATTCCGTTCCGGCTGTCCCCATGAACAACTATGTTCGCACCGGATCCAATCGCTATGGGACACCATCCGAGCTGCAGGACAATGTGCAGGATATGGTATGCGGCCAGGACCGCTCCTTCACCTTCACCATCGACAAGGGCAACAGCGAGGAAGATTCCGCGCTGAAATCCGGCAATGCGGTTGAGCGCCAGGTGAAGCTTGTGATCATCCCTGAAATCGACAGCTACCGTCTGGCGGTCATCGCTGCCGGTGCTAAGAGCACCGCCGCCGTTGTGCTGTCCAAGACCAACGTCTACGAAAAGTTTCTGGACCTCAACGCGATTTTGGACGATGAAAAGGTACCGGACGCCGACCGCCTATGCTATCTGAGCTCCAGTGCATACAAGTACCTGAAGCAGGATGGCAACTTCATTCTCGCAAGCGATCTGGCGCAGGAAATGAAAATCAAAGGCCAGATCGGTGAAGTGGACGGCGTGCGCATTATGAAGGGATCTGGTCGCTTGCCCGTCGGCGTGGACATGCTTTTCTGCCATAAGGTGGCGACCACAAGCCCCAGAAAGCTGAGCGAAGTCAAAACGCATCAGGATCCGCCCGGCATCAGCGGACAGCTGGTGGAAGGCCGCGAAATCTACGATGCGATTGTACTGGGCAACAAGACGGGCGCACTGGCCGTGCACCGCGGCAGCCTGATGCCCCTGACCGTCACCAACGCAGCGGGCGCTGTTGGCAAGACCAAGTTCACCGCCGTGACCGGCTATACCGGCCAGAACGGCGTGGTGATGGGCACGCTGGTGTATGTGATCGGCGCCGCTCCCGAGACCATCGCTCTGGGAACCGATATTTCCGACATCGCATCCTACCCCGCGCTGACCCTGAATACCGACATCGCGGCGGATGCTGCGAATAAGTACATCATCGCCCTGAAGGACCAGAACGGCCTGTGCATCGGCACCAGCGGCACTGCCGTGGCGTGCGCGATCGGCGAATAATGGATGGCCGGTATGACTGAAATCAACAACTATACGACCCAGAACCTCCACGGGGATCTGCTGGAAAACGGCGTGCAGAAGGTGATGCTTCAGGCAACCATCCGCGAAGAGCGCCTGCTGCAGATCCACGTGGAGGTGCTCGACCCCGCCTACGTGAAGGCGAACCAGGCAGACGTACAGGCGGCCATCGGCGCGTTTGTGCTTCGAGCCGCTAACGCGGCAACGGAAAATGGCGTTCCCGTCAGATTCGCCATGGCGCAGGCAGACACTGAAACCTGAAACCAAACACACTGAAAGGGGCGGTGACGCATGACGGCAGAGGAAATCCAGGCGCTGCTGGAAACGCTCAAGGTGCTGACGGAAGAAACGGACGACGGTGGCATCGCCCCCGAAGGTGAAGGCGCGGTCGCCATCCCGCTGCGCGACTACACGGACGAACAGCTGCTGACCTTTCTGGATATCTATGGATATGATGTGCAGAAAACCGCCTACCACGTACTGCTGCGCAAAGCAGAAAATACGGAAATCAAACTGGCCAGCGGCATGACGCTGCCAAACAACAGCGACTACTGGCTGCGGCTGGCCGCCGCGCAGCGACCCAACAAAACCGGCATGAAGCTTCGCGCCGATGAACCGGAGGTGGAAGCCTGATGCCGGTGATTAAAAACCGCGAGATGGCGAGGATCGCCGCAGCATTGGCCATGGCGGGCGCAAGGTGGAGGAAGGTGTACCGCCAGGAGCGCGACGCAAACAACGTCGTGACCGGGCCTGAAACACTGGTAGGAGATATCCTGGGGATCAAGTACATCAAGGGCGTATCCAGCATCCTGAAGATCGACATCCCCGGCACGTTGCTGCAGACAGACGTCCCACGCTTTGAAGGCGTGGCGGCATACAACTGCGGCGTGATCCAGGAGCACGATGAAATCAGCATGGACGGCAAACGCTATGAGATCCTCAGTGCTCCGACCGTGGATAATCTTTACTACAACCTGGTCCTGAAGGAGTGACGGCGTATGGGCTTTCGCATCGATACGTCCGGCCTGCTCCGGGGCCTGAGCGAGGCGAAGCTGAAGACCATGTTTGCCGTGGAAACCTACGGGAAAACGGCAGCCATGAAGCTGGAACAAACCGCCAAGCAGGACGCGCCGTGGCGTGACCGCACCGGCATCGCCCGGCAAACCATTACCGGGGTGGCCGACTGGGAAGGCGAGAAGTTCCGTATCGGCGTCGCTGGAAACACGAACTACTTTATATACCTGGAACTGGGAAGAAACAAGAACTTCGCCGTGCTCTGGCCAACCGTTACGAAAATGACACCGGAGATCCTCCAGGGCATGGCGCGGCTGCTGTAAGACGAAAGGCGGTGGCGCAATGGATGCTGCGGAACGGATGCGAACCGCACTGAAGGCGGCGGGCATACTTTCGTATGTCCCAGGGCAAATGACGGACGTCTGCCAGGCGGCCTACACCATAGTGAAGCCGGGCGGAACCACTCCGTTTGCCGGAACCAACAAGGTCGGCTATTCACTGGTTACCGTGTTTGTATACGTGCCGCTTGCCAGCCATGGAGAACTGGAACCATTGTCCGCACTGGTGCAGACAACGCTTAAACCGCTGCAATCGCAAGTACGACCTACGGGCAACATCAGCCCGGACATCATCGAGGACGCATATCAGGCTCACTCCAGGAGCATTGAATACATGGTCCTCAAAACATTATAAGGAGTGAACCTACATGGCAGAACAAGCATTAGCCAATATCGTCCGCGTGGACATGATCACGAACGAAGACGTACCCCAGCTGCTCCAGGGAACGACCGACGATGAAGTTACCCCGGATCCCATCGTGAACGAGGGCAAGCGGGAACAGCTGCGGTCCAAGAACCGGATCCTCGCGCAGAACAACTATGAAGACCTGATCGTGGGCTACAAGATCGGCCTGAAAAAGATGGTGTTCGACGTCGAGCAATTCGCCATCATCGACGGCGGCACCTATTCCGAGGTGGTCGGTCCGCCCGCTGGCTTCAACTACTCCGGTCCGGCGGTCGGCACGGTGCTGAGCCGCACGGGCATGACCCTGGACGTCTGGACCGAGGAGAAGGACGGAGCCGGGGAAACTTCCGGATACCTGCGCTGGCGCTTCCCGCGCGCCAAGGGCAAGCCCGCGAAGTTCACCATGAAGGACGGCGGTTTCTTCGTACCCGAATACAACCTGATCACCGCACCCCTGCCCACTGAAAAGCCCATCCTGATCGACTGGTTCGACGAACTGCCCACCGGCACCGCCAGCGAGCTGCTGGCCGCCGTGAACTCTTAACCGGAATCCAAGAACGAAACCCATGAAACCGTGCACGATTGTTCGGCAGTCGTGCACGGTCTTTGTCCTAAATCAATCATAAGGAGATGGAGATCATGGCCAAAAAAGTAACGACCATCGAACAGCTGAAGCAGATGGTACCGAAAACCGAGATCATCGAGCTGGAAGGCTTTACCGAAAACGAACCGTTCGTTTGCGAGGTGCGGCGCAGTGCCCTGCGGCTGGCGATCACTGCCGGGAAAATTCCCAACAGCCTGATGGCCGCCGCTCAGCGGATGTACGAAGGCGTCTCAAGCCGCGCGAATGCCAACATCAAGCAAATGCTGGAAGTCATGGAGATCGTCGTGGATGACGCGCTGGTCGCTCCGAAACTTTCGGAGCTGAAGGAAGCCGGACTGGAACTGACCGAAAACCAGATGTCCGCCATCTTTGCCTACGCGCAGCGCGGCATTAAGGCGGTGCAGCCTTTTCTTTTCAAGCCCGCAGATCCTGACGACAGTGACGACGGCGATGCGATGGAGGACGCGGCCCAGTGAGCTGCTGGACCTCGATGATCCATACGTAGCCTACTGCTTTGATGAAGCCTGCAGTTATATCGCCGAGAGACTGGGAAAAGGGAAAAATCCAATGTTCCCAAAGTCGGATGCAGGAGACGTTCAAAAGAAGAAAACGACCAACTCGGAGCTGGCTCAGCAAATGCTCAAAGCGACAAAACAACTTTGACCGGCAGCACGCATAAGCGTGCTGCCGGTTGTCCAGGGGAGGTGCAGTGCATGGCGATCAATGCAGGAACCGCAATAGCGTACCTAGACCTGGATACGTCCAAGTATTCCAGCGCTCTGCAGATGGCCATGAGCCAGGCGACGGCGTTTGCATCGGAGGGCACAGGCCTTTCCGGTATGATCGACGGTTTCGGCGCAAGCCTGACCACCGTTGGGCGCGCCCTGACTATGGGCATGACCCTGCCGCTGGTCGGCGTGGGCGCTGCCGCCGTAGGCGTCGGAATGAACTTTGACGCCAGCATGAGTAACGTAGCCGCCCTTTCCGGAACTGCCGGGGATAAGTTTGACGAACTCCGCGCAAAAGCCCTGGAGATGGGATCAACAACGAAATATACGGCGAGCCAGGCAGCCGACGCCATGGGATACATGGCGCTGGCCGGTTGGAACGCTGATCAGATGATGGCGGGTTTGCCGGGCGTTTTGAACCTGGCCGCCGCCGCAAATATGGATCTTGCCCGCGCCAGCGATATCGTGACCGATACGATGACGCCGTTTGGTCTTGCCGCCAGCGAAGCCGGACGCGTGAGCGACGTGTTCGCCAAAACCCAGGCAACCAGCAATACCACAGTGGAAATGCTGGGCGAGGCAATGAAATATGCGGCGTCCAACGCGGACGCCTTCGGTATGTCGATCGAGCAGACGTCTGCTGTGATCGGGCTGTTCGCAAACTCCGGGCTGAAGGGCAGCATGGCGGGTACCACGTTTACCTCCATGATGACCGACATGAAAAACTCCATGGAGGACGGCGCGATCGCCATTGGTAAGGCAAACGTCAGCCTGGTGGATGCCCAAGGCAACTACCGTGAGTTCCCGGATATTTTCAAGGACATCGAATCGGCCACCTATGGCATGTCCGAATCGGAACGCGACGCCGCGCTGTCCGCCGTGTTCCAGACGCGCGGCATGAAGGGTATCCTGGCCCTGCTGAAGGCCGGGAGCGAAGAACTGTACGACTATACCGAGGAACTGGAGAACTCAACCGGTGCCGCCGAAGAGATGGCGGAAACCATGCAGGACAACCTGAAGGGCGACTTGACGATCTTCAAAAGCGGCGTGGAAGGCGCTGCTATCGCGCTCAGCGATTACCTGGTGCCGTGGCTGCGCAAGAGCGTGCAGTGGCTCACAAGCGCTGTAACCTGGTTCAACAATCTGGATCCCGCGATCAAGAATACGGTGTTCCGTATTGGCACAATCGCCGCCGCCATCGGCCCGGCGCTGCTGGTGGGCGGGAAGCTGATCAGCGCGTTCTCCGGTGTGCTCCCCATGCTGGGAATGCTCGGGGCGGGGTTTGCGCTGGTCTATCGCCATAGCGAACGCTTGCAGGGCTTTGTGCAGAACCTCAAAGAGAACATCCCGGTTTGGATGGACGGCCTGAAGACCGGATTTACGACCTATCAGGAAGCGGTGGAAAACGGTCAGGGAACGATTGACGCTATCGGCATCGGTATGGAAACCGCGTTCGGACCGGTAGCGGCGGGAAGAATCCAGACCGCTTTGCAGCGGATCCAGACCGGATTCCGGGCCGCAAACCGGTACATCACGTCCGCCATGGGCGGCGTGGGCGAGTTCATCGGCAGCCTGATTGACGGCGAAGGCGCAGCGGAAGCCATGCGCCAGGCGCTGGAGATTGCGGTAGGACCGGAGTTTGCCGCCAAGGCGGAAGGCACCATTGCGACGATTGACCGTGCTCTGCAAAGAACGAAGAGCACGGCAATATCCTTTGCCAGCAGCGCCCGCACGACGCTTGCGGAGCTTTGGACGGACGCCAAGCAGGACTATGAAACAGGCGGATTTGTGGGCGTTTTAGAGGGCCTGGGAACAAAGCTGTACGACGCGATGATCCAGGGGGCGTCTTCCGCGAGGGAAGGCGCGGTTTACCTGCGCGATAAAATCGGCGAGGGACTTGCGTTCGCCGGAGACTGGATCAAAAGCAAGGTGCTGGGCGATAGCTACACCCCGGACAGTTCCTGGGTAAACGTCGGCGGCTCGATCTGGGAAAAGATTAAAAGCGGCATTTACGTATCAGGAGACTGGATTCAAGGCCTGGTGCTGGGCGACGCCTATACCCCGGACAGCACTTGGGTTGACGCGGGCAAAGCGATTTGGACTTCGGTGAAAAGCGGATTCTCCGCAGCGGGCGACCTGCTGAAAGGCCTGGTCCTGGGAGACGACTATACCCCAGATTCATCTTGGGGAGACGTCGGGACGAAGATCCTTTCGAGCATATCCGGCGCGCTGCAGGGGCTGGACGAAGAGAGCGTCAATTCGGCGATTGGCAATCTCGGATCGATCATGGAATCGATCTCCATCCATATTGTCAACAGCAAAGCAAATCTGATTGATTTTGCCGGGCAGTTTTTCACGGCGATCGCCACGGCGCTGTCCTCTTTTACCGGATGGGAAGCGCTGGGCAGCGCGATGGCCAACGTGGGAAGCTCGTTTATCGGTGCCATCGCGGCGGCAATCCCCGGCCTGACGAATATGGCCGTCAGCCTGATCGGCGCGATCGGAACACTGCTGCAGAACGCGACCGGCGAAGACGTGATGACCAGCGTAAGCAGCGTGGCCAGCGCGATATTGAACGGGATCGTAAGCGTGATCCCTTCTTTGACCAGCATTGCTGTAACGCTTGTCGGCGCGATCGGAAACCTGCTGTCCGGCATCGACTGGGCGACGGCGACCACCGCCGCAAGCGATATCGCAAAGTCACTGATCAATGGGCTGGCAGATATCAACTGGGCAACGCTGTTCACCAATGCCGGAGCCATCGTCAGCTCCATCGGAAAGGTGATTGCGGAAAACGCCAGCGAGATCGCCGTAGCGGCGCTTGATCTGGGGCTGGAGCTGCTCAAGGGCCTGGCGGGTGTAGATTGGGCTGCGCTCAGCAGCAATCTTGTTATCGCCTTGGGTAATCTAATGACTGCAATTGGCGACTGGTTTGCGGTTCCTGAGAATACAAGCGCATTCGCTCAAACTCTTACTGACATTTTCGGCGGAATCTTAATGGGGGTTTGGAGAGGAGTATTCACAGACGCAGGGCTTGATTTATATGTTGATCCGGATTCTCTACTGGCACAGGAAGGGCTGGCGTTAGAAAACGGAGCAATCGTAAAAATCACTCCTTCGGTCGAAGTCGATGAAACCGCACTGCAAACCAGCGTTGAAGAAACTGCACAGCAGGTTAACGATACGCTGGGCGGGATCGTCATCACCAACGGAATGCCCGATCTAGGTATTGATCCAACGATATTCATTGATAAAAACGAGTTCTCAACAACGGCACAATCCGCCGTAGACACCACCAGCCAGACACTCGACAACGGGCAAAGCACAGTGCAGGAAAGCTCGAAAAAGGTTACCAACGCACTGCTGACGCCGTTTGAAGAGCTGCCCGAAGATACCAAAGCGCAGGCGGCACTGGTGCTGGTCGGCGTGAACCAGGCCATTGAAGAGGGCACACCGGAAGCCGTGGCAGCCATTGAGCTGGCGGGCAACGCCGTATTCGACAAAGCCAAAGAGATCCTTTCAAGCCCGGCGGGCATGGCGATCGGCAGCGCGTTCCTGATCGGCGTCATGACCGGCGCATTAAGCGTGCAGACGTCGCTGGTATCGATACTCCACGGCATCGGCTCGGCGGGCGCGGGCGCTATCGCATCGGCAATGAACACGTCCACCGGGCACAGCATCGGCCAGAGCATGGTACAGGCCGTGATCAGCGGCGTCGGCAGCATGGCAAGCGCGCTGAGCAGCAGGATGTACGGACTTGGACTTTCGGCGGTATCGGCTTTCAAAAGCGCGATCCAGATGCAGTCCCCGCCCAAAGCGTTTACCGACATCGGCGAAGCGATCCCGGATGCGGTTGGCCTTGGGACGGACCGAAACCGCGACGCCGCGATAGACCCCATACTCGACCTTGCGCGAGACATGCAAACGGCGTTTTCGGTCGGTCTGGACGATCAAACCGTGACAGCCAATGCGCACAATTCAAGCGGTGGAAGCGCGGACGCGAACGCGGGCGGAAACCACTACGAGTTCAACTTCCACGGCGATATCAACGTGCGGGATGAGGGCGATGTGGAACGCGTCGCACATCTGCTCTACCTGGAAGTATCCGAATCGATGAGGGGAGGCGGCCAGCTTGCTTGATGAACAAACGCTGTTTGACCGGGAAGACTTCAGCTTCGGCGGCGTACACTGCAGCGAGCACAATGCCGTATTCATCGTGGACCAATGGCCGGTGGCCGCCGCCCCCATCATCAACAAGTACCAGATCCCCGGCAGGCACGGCACCCTGCGCTATCCCGGCATGACGTTTGAAGAACAGACGCTGGAGGGCAGGCTATATCTACTGGCAGACGACGGGGAACCTATCACATACGCGGACATGCTGCGCCGTAAGACGCTGCTTTCCACATGGCTGCAGGCGGACAGCCGCCAGCAGCTGATCATGGACGCCGCGCCCGACCGGTTTTACATGGCCGAGATCGAGCACGCGCTTACGATCACCACGGACGAATGGGGAAACGGCTGTCTCAGCCTTGCGTTTACGCTGCAGCCGTTTACCTATTCTCTGTTTCCAGATCCTGCTTCGGCCACGCTCGACGGTGCGAGCGCCAAGGAACTCACCCTGGTGGTCAAAGGAAACCAGCCTGCGCCGGTCGCCATGGAGCTGACCGCCAGCGCCGCGCTGACCTGGGTGGAGCTGACGCTTGGCGACGATACCGTGCGGCTGGAAAACATGAGCCTTGCCGCCGGGCAGAAAGCCGTGATCAGCTACGACCTGGACGCCGGGGAGATCATGGCCGTTACGCATAACGGAGACGCTGGGATGGCATACTACGCGGCGTCCAGCCCGGACGAAGGCCTGAAGGCCGCGCCCGGAAGCAACACGATCAGCGCAAACGCTGACGCGGCATGCACGCTGACGCTGACCGCGCGGGGCAGGTGGCAGGGATGAGCGAGTACGCCAAGGTGTTCAGCCCGGACGGGACCTACCTGGGAAAGCTGGAAAACGCGAAGCTGCAGTATAAGCAACCGCTCGCACCGCTGGAGACCGCGATCATCACGCTGCCGACCGACGACCCTAAAAACGACCTCTGCCAGATGGGAAACGAGGTAGAGCTGTTTGACAACGGCGTCCGCGTGGAACTGTACCGGATCAAGAGCGCTCCGGACGCCATCTACACGCGGGGCGGAACCATATCCTATCACTGCGAGCACGTGCTGGCTTACCTGATGGACACCGTCATCTTCCGCTACTTTGAGGTGGGAGGCGACGGCGTATATACAGCGGACGTGATGGATGAATACCTGTCCAGGCAAACCGTGGTGCGCTGGGTGCGCGGTACCTGCGCCTTCAGCTACCAGAAGCAGTACAGCACCGAAAACAAAACGCTTTTGCAGGGGCTGCTTGCCATCCCCAAGCCGTTTGCGGAAGAAAGCCTGTGGACCTACGACACCACGGTACGACCGTTTGTGCTGAACCTGATCGAGCCGGAAACGGAACCCAGCTGCGAGATGCGCTATGAGCGCAACATGCTGGAGATCCGCAAAAGCGTGGACGTGGAACAGCTGGTAACGCGCCTGTATGCCCTTGGGTACGGCGAGGGCGTGAACCAGCTTGGCATTGAAGACGTCAACGGCGGCGTGCCCTACCTGGACGCCGATACCATCGAGACCTGGGGCGTGCGTGAAAGCATCCATCAGGATGGAACGATTGAGAACGCGGAAACCCTGAAATCGGTCTGCGAAGCGCTGCTGGAGGAGTATAAGAACCCCTACATCACCTATAAAGGCAAACTGATCGATCTTTCCAAGCTGACCGGAGAACCGTTTGACACCTTCGCTCGCGGGAAGATGGGGCGGATCAACGATCAGGAACATGGAATCCTGGTCAATGCCCGCGTGGTGGAGAAATCCAAAAAGGACGTGCGGGGCAATCCGGGCGAGATCACTGTAACGTTTGCCAACCGCAGCCGGTCGGTAGCCGATACCATCGCGGCGCTGGCCAGCAGGCTGTCGATCGGCGAGCTGAACGCCCAGGGGCAGACGACGATCCTTACTGGAGACTATAGAGACAATGCAAGCGCGGCGAAACCGGTAACGTTTAAAATACCGATTCCGCTGGAGCTGGTGCGGATCAACAAGTTCACGCTGGATCTGGCGCTGGAAGCGTTTCGCGGTTACAGCCAGGGCGCAGCGGCAGGCGGCGGAAGCACGATAACCAGCCAGACCGGCGGCGGCGCGGCGGTGACCAGTGAAAGCGGGGGCGCGCAAACACCAACAAGCGGACTTGCAGGCGGTTCCATATTTACAGCTTCAACGATAGAAGACAATCGAACGACTGGAAGCAGCTCACCGTCTACCGGAGGTCCAAGCACATTATTTTCCGGATCTGGGGATGGCGATCTGGGAACTCATTACCATTCCATAACTCATACTCATACTGTTAGCGGGCACACGCATTCCTATGTTATTCCACCGCATGGACACTTGATGGGTAATCATGCCCATACCGTTACGATTGCCGGGCACACGCACACAGTAAACGTCCCGGCGCATTCCCATAGCATCACGATTCCGAACCATACCCACGCAAATCAGCCGGGCATCTACGAAGGACCGACTGCTGAAAGCGCCGTTGTGACCGTAGACGGCAATACAGTACCAGCAGAGGCGTTTGTGGATGGCGAGGCAGACCTGATCCAGTACCTTTCCAAGGACGCCAACGGGAAAATACTGCGCGGCATCAAGCACGTAATCGTCATCACACCACAGGCCAGCGCCGAGAATACGGACGGGCTGAGCCGCGTGGTGGCGTCTGTTTTCATGCAGGCGTTTATACGCTCGCAGGGCGGCGGGGACTACTAGAGGGAAGGCGTAAGCCTGACTAGGGCCAGAGATTGCCGAAGGCAATGAAGCACGTAGCCGCGACTAAGCGCAGCGCAGGCGCGACCGATCAATAGGAGGAACCAGCAATGATACATAATGTGGACATCTTCTTCTCAAGACCTGGCGACGGACGGCATTTGTATGTGCAGACCGGCGATGAAAACAGCCGGTATTTGAAGCTGCGTTTGTGGCAGTGGACGGGCGATATTCCCGAGCAGATCGATACCACCGGATACCTTGCTGCCATGGTATACAGCTATAACAGCGGCGCGAATCAGACCGACGAGATCAACGCCGAACTGCAGGAAGATGGGACCTTTGTAACGCTGATCCCGATCGATCCGCTGCTGCAGATAGGCGAAGTGGAAGCGCAACTGAAACTGCGGATCACCGGAGAATCGCAGGTGATCCAGTCGGCGGTCCTCAAGATCGACGTCCTGAAAAGCCTGACGCCGAACGCCGCCTATACCGAGCAGGCCGTGACGCAGCTCACGGCGGTACTGGCGTTGCTGGAAGGAGATTTCGCGCCGCTGATCCACTCGCACGGAAACATAGACAACGACGGAAAGATCGGCAGCACAGCAGATCTTCCGTTGTTTACCGGTGCAGATGGTCTTATAGCCGCGATCTCGGCAGCCTCAGCGCGTACAAAACTTGGGCTTGGTGATGCTGCGCTGAAGACTGTAGGCACGGCTGAAGGAAATCTGGTAGAACTGCTCGCCGGTGGGAAGCTGCCGACGTCGGTCCTCCCGCCCCTGGCTATCGGTGAAAACAAAGGGACGGTCACGAACCAGACGGATCTGACGACGCTCACTACCGCAGAAAGCAGCGATATCGCCGAGGTGACAGGAGATGCCGATGCAGCAAAAAATGGCATTTACATGCTGTTTGGTGACTATTCGGTGCTGGCCAACTGGAAGCAGCTGACGCCTCCGGGGGCGGTGTTTTCTGTGAATAGCCAGACCGGGGCCGTGGTGCTGGTCGCATCCGATTTGGGAATTGTCGACGCGGGAGGATACTTTGCAGGCGCAACCGTTGAAGCGGCCCTACAGGAAACCGGCCTGGCGCTTGGCGGAAGGGTACAGATGGATCTGCTCTGGGAGAACGCAAGCCCGGCCAGCAGTTTTGCGGCGCAGTCACTTTCTCTGGATTCTACCGGATATACGCATCTTTTGTGCCAGGCAGTCCTGATGACTGCAGTACAAAAACCCATAGTGCCCGTCATTATCAAAAAAGGCGGGCTCTCCGCGCTTTGGTCAGCCTGCACATCACAAAACAATTTCAGGACGATTACTTCTGCGTCTGATAGCGCGGTCGTGTTTGAAGGTGGATACGCCGTCGCCACGTATGCGTCTGCTTCTGCGGACGACACTCGCATCATTCCTTACAGGATCTTCGGACTGAAATATTTAGGAGATGAAACATGATGTACGGCTTGGTTTTAGTGGGAACGCGTTGCCGGGCCATCGGGAAGTATGCCAAGCAACTGCCGAAAAACGTGACCCCGGTTGACGAGATTCCGGACGGTGATATCAATCAGTACGACTTCATCGACGGAAAGTTTGTGTTGAACGCGGAGTATGCCGCGGAGATCGAGGCGGCACGGAAGGCCAGTGAGGACGCGGAGAATAAACCGACGCTCGAAGCGCAAATGGAAGAACTTCGTTCCGAGGTCAAAGCGCTGAAGACCAATGCAGAGAAAGCGAAAGGGGTATAAGCATGGAAGATCTGATCAGGATAGAACGGGCTGAGCAGCGATTTCTTGATATGGTCGGCGACGGCTACCTGATGGGAACATCCGGCCAGCTATGTACGACCGCGCTACGCCGGGACAAGGTGAAGCGGTACCCGACCTATGCGGCGAACATTCAAAAATATTGCCCCGTGCTGTCCGGGAAGCAGGCGACCTGCGAAGGCTGCAAGCTGAACGGTAAAAAGGTTCATGACTGCCGGGGCGCTACCTATGAGGTCGCCGACGACCTGGACATTCCCATGACGTCGATCGGCTCGAACAGCCAATGGAAAGATGATGATTGCTGGGCTGTGAAGGGCGACATCGTGAACGTACCCAAGGGCATGCTCTGTATTTTATTCCGGGAGAGCCAGGAAAAGCCCGGCGTGATGAAGCACACGGGCGCGCTGCTACGGGATGGTACGGTAGTGGACGCCAGAGGGCACGCATACGGCGTTTTGCACCAGCTGATGGAGAAATTCCCCTGGACGCACTACGCGATCTGGATCGGCCTGTACGACGCCATAGAGCTGCCTGAAGGCGATTACGTGATTGAACCTGTGGATACCCAGAAGCGCAAAACCCTGCGCCTGGGCAGCCAGGGCGCGCTTGTGGCCACGATGCAGGGCATGCTGATACAGCTGGGCTATGACCTGGGAACATGGGGCGCTGACGGCGACTTCGGCGATCAGACGCTCAAAGCGCTGAAAGCCTTCCAGGAAGACCAGCAGCTGACCGTAGACGGGAAGTGCGGGCCGATTACCTGGACGACGCTGGACTATGCGATCACCCAGCTGCCCGGCGATGAGCCGGATGAAGAGGATCCGGAAGATGATCCTGTAAGCGCTCCGGACGAAACCCAGGACGAAGCATCCGCAGATACGGCAAACAGCGCCCAGGAGGCCAAGGAACACGCCACGCTGCGCCTGCGGTCGCGCGGGGATGAAGTGCGGGAGATTCAGACGCTGTTGAATGAATACTTTGCATCGATCAAGGCGGCGCAGATCAAAGTGGACGGTATCTTCGGCCCGATCACCCTGGGCGCCGTGTTGGCCTTCCAGAAGGCCGCAGGGATCACACAGGACGGCGTCTGCGGGCCTGTTACCTGGGGAAAGCTGGATGAAGTTACTGCTAAACTGAAGACTAATTCGATCGACTGAATCTCGTTACCTTAATTATTTGAAAGAGGTGTTATCATGGAAATTCTCGCATTTCTGAACTGGGAGACCATCGCTACCTTTTCCGGGGCCGTAGGCCTGACCGTGCTCATTGTGCAGCTGCTTAAGCTGCCGATCGACAAGGTAGGGAAAATCCCCACACGCTACCTGGTATATGTCGTTTGCTTTGCGATCATGCTGCTGGCGCAGGTATTCCTGGGCAACAGCTTCAGTTTGGCATTGGTCGCGCTTACGGCTATCAATGCCGTGGTGGGAAGTATGACGGCCATGTCAGTGTATGAAATTGCTATTGCCAAACCCGAAGAACAGCGCCTGCTGGCCACCTATAAATACATGATGACCGGCACGCTTGGTACCACTGATGAGACTGAAGGCGGCGGCGGTGAAACTACGCCTTCCGTCGAGACCATAGAAGACGGAAGCACGCCCGAAGCGAAGACCTGATTTATACTTTTCCTCCACAAGGAAAACGATCGCCCATAGATCGGATTGATCTATGGGCGATTTTCGCTTATTATAATGAAGATATGCTTATGACACAGATCGCGCACACGCTATGACAAATAATTCGCGCCGCCACAATAATAAAGATTTACGGGTAAATATCATGGTAAATGATGCCATGATAAATGTTATTTGCTTTAATGAATATGCTTCAATATCTTTTTTTACGGCAGTTTGGATGAGGTGCCGAGATTAATGAGCTTGTAACGAAAAACTATAATAGATCTGGTCAATCCACAATATTGAACACAAAAATAGAGTGCGTCAGAAACATCGATCGGCGAACTTTAATACATTTTATGTTAACTCCGGTTCCAGGCCAATTTATTGTACACCTCCTCTCGTTCTTTCATTTTATAATATACTCATACTAAATTATTCAGGGTGTTGACACGAACTATAATATCAGATATCATAATATCATACATCAGATGTCTGTTGAATAGGAGATGATCATATGACTTCACAGCAGAAGCGTCAAAGTCCGCTGGATATGCCATTGGCCCACAGATCCCTGGTAGACAGGGTGATTGATCGCGTAACGGAAGCACTGATTCTGAACAAATTGGCACCTGGGGATCGCTTGCCAACTGAAAATGAGATGGTTGCGTCTTTTAGAATAGGAAAATCCAGCGTTCGGGAAGCGATCAAAGTTCTCCAAGCGATGGGTGTTGTCGAGGTTCGAAGGGGGGACGGCACTTTTATCGCACGTAGTGCCCCGGCCATAGGCATAAATCCGATGCTGTACCAACTTCTGCTAGATCAGGGCAGTATACAGGATATCTTCGACATGCGCGAAGTATTCGAACCGGGGTATACCTTGCTTGCGATGCGAAAAGCAACACCGCAGGACCTTGACAATATTGAAAGGGAACTGAAACGGTTTGAACAGTTAGTGAAAAATGATAACCAAACCGGCGAGGATGACCTGTCGTTTCACTTGGCGGTGCTGAAAGCCACGCACAATCCGTATGTGATTCGTGTTGGCCAAACTATACTCAAACTCTTTATGGCTTCAGTAAACCGGTCCGTTCGGATTGTACCGCATCAGGCTGTAGACGATCACCGGCGGATTTATGAAGCGCTACGCGACCATGAAGAAGAAAAGCTGTATAAAGCAGTGTACAGGAGCTTCGTCGGGTGGAAGAAGAATCAAAACAACCAATCGATAGATGCTGGAGCCGATCAATGATTTATACCAAGCAGCAAAATAAAGATGTAAGCAAAACCGTATTGCTATTCCGCCAAATGGTTAAGCACCGCAACCTTATGCTGATGATTCTGCCGGCGCTGCTCACCTTTCTCATATTCCGGTACGGAGCCATGATGGGTATATCGATCGCTTTTGTGGACTTGAAGGTGAAAATTGGGCAAAGCTTCTTTCAGAGCGTTATGTCAAGTCCTTTTGTCGGGTTAAAGCATTTCAAAGCTTTCTTTACCAGCATGACTGGGCTGCAGGTGCTGCGCAATACTGTCTTAATCAGTTTTTACAAAATACTATTCGGCTTTCCGATGCCGATACTATTGGCAATTTTGCTTAACGAGATCAGAAATAATAAATTCAAACGCATCGTGCAGACTGTAACTTATCTGCCGCATTTCATCTCCTGGGTGGTTCTGGCCGGTCTGCTTCGAATGATGTTGTCACCCGATTTTGGCGTTTTGGTCCCAGTATTTAAGTTTTTAAACCTTCCGGTTATAAACTTCATCGGCGACAGTAGCTATTTCAGGGGCCTGCTTGTCATGTCAGACATATGGGTCAATATCGGCTGGGGATCTATTATTTACCTAGCGGCATTGAGCGGTATAGACCCGGAATTGTATGAAGCTGCCATCATTGACGGAGCCGGAAGAATGCAACGGATTTGGTCCATTACGATTCCCTGCCTGTTCCCAACAATCGTCGTGATGTTGATTCTGAGAACAGGGACGTTTATGGACGCAGGATTTGACCAAGTGTTTAACCTTTACAACAATTCGGTCCGGTCTGTTTCTGAAATTATTGATACGTATGTCTATCAAAAGGGGATTATCGATTCGAAATTCAGTTTTTCCACGGCAATAGGTTTATTCAAGTCTGTCATTGGGCTCGGTATGGTACTGATGACCAACTTTCTGGCCAAGAAGATGGGACAGCAAGGCATTATATAAACAGTATAAAGGAAGGCGTCCAAATGACTAGACATGGCTCGAAACGTACGTTTGGCGAGAGAATATTCGATTATACCAATATCATATTTATGATTATACTCTGCGCAGTGATGGCATACCCGTTTATCCATGTTACTGCAATCGCATTCAGTTCGTATCAGGAATCTCTGCGGATAGGCTTTCACTTGTGGCCACACGAAATAGATTTTACCAGTATCGAAAAAGTTCTCAAAGCCAATGAGATATGGCAGTCCTACTATAACACAATATGGCGGACCGTGATGGGAACTGTGCTGTCGGTGTTGGTTACAGGGCTAGGTGCGTATGCCATATCCAAGCCCTATATGCCGTTGCGCAGAACGATCATGGGAATATTTCTGTTTGCCATGTATTTCTCTGGCGGTATCATACCGCAATTTCTGCTGATCCGATCGCTCGGGCTGATGAATAACCGGTGGGCTATGGTGCTTCCCTCATTGGTTTGGGGCTTTAATATGATCGTCATGCGCAATTTTTTTTACAGTTTGCCTGTCAGTATTGAGGAATCCGCACAAATTGACGGAGCAAATGAATGGTTTATTTTTTTTCGCATTATCATGCCACTGTCGCTTCCAGTCGTGGCAACAATCGCAATGTGGATGGGAGTCTACCATTGGAACGCGTATATGGACAACCTTATGTACTTTACTGATAAAAACAAATATGTTCTTCAGCGGATCATCCGCGCGCTGGTCGTAAGCAATTCTATGGCGAGCATGGAGGGTCTCAATGATGCGGATGTCACAAATCCCGAATCACTGAAGGGCGCTACGATACTTGTGGCAACAGTACCGATTCTTTTAATCTATCCCTTCCTGCAAAAATACTTTGTAAAAGGAGTGATGATTGGCGCTGTCAAGGGATAATTGCGGAGTTGGGATGATCGATACAAACAAAATTAGAAAACCCAAATATTTAAGGAGGCTAACGCATGAAACGGATTTTAGTAGCACTGCTCACGCTGCTGATGCTCAACGGAGTACTCCTCGCATTCCCAGCTATAGGATTTGCGGAAAACTCCACGGACGAGCCAATCGAGATCACCTGGATGTGCCATCTGGATTTAGCCACGAACGAATCATGGACGACAACCGAACTACCGAAACTGCTTGCCAAGTACGGATACAACGTTAAATTCACCATGATTGAAATGGGTACACACGATGGGGTAGAATACTATAATAACCTACGCACTCGAATCGCTTCGGGAGACGCACCTGCGGATATAATGCAGTTTGATCGCGTGATCACCGAGGCAGTGGACGCCGGTTGGTATGCTCCCATCACCATGGATATGGTGAAAGAGAACATGCCGCAGTATCTGGAAGCGGCTGTGGAGATATATCCTAATATCACAGCTTACTTCAAAGATCTTCGCGATGGCACAATGTACGGTGTCTGCTCCTGGAATATGTTTGGCCCCTGCCGGCATACCATGGTTTACCGTCAGGATTGGCTGGATCAGCTGGGTTTGGAAGTGCCCGAGACGATCGAGGAATTTGAAGAATTCCTGCGTGCTTGCCGGACAACGGACTTTAACGGCAATGGCGTATTTGATGAATACGGCTATACCTCGGGAACAAATTCTCCGTTTTGTGGTTTCCAGGAAGTGTTCGGTGCTTTTGGTGTGATGCCGATGTGCTGGTATAATTTTGATGGAACGATCCTCCGGCCGGAAGTCACAGAAGGTGCGAAAAAAGCTCTGGAGATTCTAGCCAGGTGGTATGCCGAAGATCTGATTCCCAAGGGTGTAAATACCACCGAAACGCGCCGCGATGGTTTCAATCAAGGAATTCGCGGTTCTTATGGGCAGGGCGACGGATATGCGCCCGCGCTTGTTAAGGGCGGTCAGAATTACGAGGAATTCTATTCCGCGCAGCCAGATGGTGAAATGGTGGCAGCTCCTTCCTTCAAAGGTCCCGATGGCTTGTATGGAACGCAGCAGTGGGGACCGCGAAAATACTTCATCGGTTTCGGCTCGCATTTGACGAATGATCCGGAAAAACTAACGTTGATTATGCAGATGCTTGAAACCATTGCGACGAACGAAGAATTATTCGTAGCCGCAATGCTCGGTGAGCAAGGCTTACACTGGGATTTCACAAACGAAGGCGCAACCTCCGGAGCCACGAAATTCCTCCCGCCTTATACCGATTATAACAAGCGGCTGGACGAAGTTGGAGTTCGTGAAATGTCCGAAAGCCCCTATTGTCCGGTTTGGGTGCCACAAATCTATCAGAAGTACCTAGATCCGTTGGCTATAGAATACGCAAGCCAGAATCCCGGTTACTTTGATATGATCGGAAACGGCGTGACTTTCGAAACTCAAATCGAATACGGAACCGATCTTGACAACTATACTAAAGAAGTATTCATGGATATCATCACAGGCAGAAAATCCATCGATTACTTTGACGAATACGTGGAAACATGGTATGCCAATGGTGGACAAGCCATGACGGAAGAAGCACAGAGCATGTTTGACAAGTATTTCAAGTAGTATATACTCTCAGGAACGGCGGCATGCCGCACGCGGGCATGCCGCCGGAACCCGGCGGTCAAGTATTCCCAGTTTATAATTTCACGCAAGGAGCAACATCATGATTATTGATGCCGATACCCATATTTCTTTAACAGAACCCGACGGACAAACTGCGGAAACTTTATTGCGACTGATGGATGCCGGCGATATCGATCGGGCAATTATCTGGCTGCAGCCACCATATTACCGTGACATCGTTCAGGCAAACCGATACGTATACGAATCATGGAAAAAATATCCTGACAGGTTCATTCCGTTTGGATGGGCCGATCCGAATATGGGCGTAGATGCATCAATAGATGTGATTAAGAGGTGTCTTGAGGAATACGCAATGAAAGGCATCAAGCTCAATGGTGCGCAAAACAGTTATTATATCGACGATCTTCAACTGGTGGAACCGCTTATTCGGGAAATTGATAGACAGAAGTCAGTCCTTGCGCTTCATATCGGTGCTGACTTCTATGAGTTCACGCATCCGTTCCGCGCAGCGAAAATCGCCGACAGGCATCCGGCACTCCGTATGCTGCTTCTACATATGGGCGGCGCGGGGAGGCCTGATTTAGGGGATGCGTGCATTGAATTCACCCAGCAGCATGATAATATGATGCTTGTGGGCAGCGCGATTTCCTACCCAAAAGTTCTCAAAGCAATCCAAACGCTAGGCGCACACCGTGTATGCTTCGGCTCGGATACTCCGTTTAGCATTCCCAAGGTAGAAGCGGCCGCATATAACGCCCTGCTGGAAGATGTGCTCTCCTCGCAGGAGCAAGCTCTTGTCATGGGCGGTAATATCGCAGCATTTCTAAACATTTGATTGAGGAGGCGCACCATGAAAATACCTGCCCATATAAACTTTTCCAGAAATATCCGCGATTGGGACGGATTTGGCTTTAATTATGTTGAAACGGCGCAGACACCGGACTATGCAAATAATCCGCAGGAATACGGCGGCTTCAGCAGCCTTGTAGAAGAAGATAGGCAAACCATCTTGAATATGGTGTTTGGCGAGGATGGTTTAAAGCCTGGTGTATTTAAGATGTTTCTGGACCCGTTCCAACAGGATGAGTTCCACCTCAACGGCCCTGCTCTCGGCGATATGGATCAGAGAAATTATGACCATGAGACAACCACACGTTGGATGCGGTATTGCATGCGGGAGGGCCTCCGCATCACCCGTGATCGCGGCGGTGATTTGAAGGGTGTGGCAACACTGTACGGTCCTCCTGCTTTTATGACGAAAATCAGGAAAGTACGCGGACGCGATCTGGATCCGCGGTATGAAATGGAGTGTGCCAAATATCTGGTGTCTTTCGCAAAATATATGAAGGATTCACAAGGTCTTCCCGTGCAGTACCTCTCCATACATAATGAGGGAGAAGATTTTCAAAGGTGGCCGGAAAACGGACTGGACCCGAATATCGGAAGCGGTCACGACTATAATTTGTATTGGACCCCAGAACACGCGGCGGAGTTTATCGCACTGTTGAGCAAGGTAGCGAACGCGATTGACCCGACTTTGAAGCCTACGCCCGGCGAGTGCACTGGATGGACGCGATTTTACCATTGGGGGTACGCGCAGGCTCTGGTGGAAAACCAGGATGCGCTGAACGCGCTAGGAATCATTACATCGCATGGTTTTTACGGCGATGGAATCGGTAACCCCGGAAGCAACTCGCATGCAGATACAGGTATCGGTGCACTCCGTGAATACCGTCCTGAATTGCATGCGTGGGTTACGTCAACCAGCTGGAGCAAAATGAACGCCAGTTTCGTGTTGGAGCTTTACAGGAATATATATGATGCGCAGGTAAACGCGATTATCCCATGGGCTGGCATTCAACGTGTTGGCGGATGGGTTGGTGGCGATCCTAATCCGGGATGTGCTTTCCGAATTAAAGACGATGGAAGCTATAGCGTGGAAATGGGATATTATTACTATAAGCAGATATCCCGGGCCGGCCAGCCTGGGATGAAAGTTGTACCGACTTATGTCGGTTATACTCCTTGTGCGATAGCTGCTTTCGCGGGTGGTGAAACCGCCCATCCGAATACTTTCGTGGCGATAAATGCAGATAATACGGCTCAGGAGCTAGATATCACTCTGGTGGGGGGAGGCAAACAATATGAGACGTTTAGGACCTCTCCAACTGAAAAATATGTCCGTTTAGGAGTGCTGGATGTTAAAGACGGTACGTTATCCGTTACGCTTCCTGCTGACAGTGTGACGACATTCTATCAGCATTAAATCTAACTGGTTGACGCATAGAGAGCAGTTTGATCAACGCTGTATGAAGAACACCCACTAAAATTTCTCCACATTTTTAAACTGATCAAACCTGATTTTTTTATAATAAATCAGGTTTGATCAGTTTTGTATGACATATCATTTTTTGTACAATATATGAGTTCAGACCATCTGCTGACATTGACGTTTCCTCTTTTTATTGTGGTATGATATTGGTGACTCATGAGCTTGCGCTCGTTCAGATCTATCACTTCGATCATACCATCACCTACGAAGTAATATAGTTCGTAGGTGTGCTTTGATTCGTGCAAAAACTCAGAAAATAATGATATATACGGCTAAGTGCAAAACACTAGTTTGACACCATTGTAAATCTCGCTTGAAGCAATTTTAGTAATGACCAACTGTGCAACGACATCCTGAAAAAACATGAAATGCACCCTGGCAAATTATACTCTGACATGTTTGCTCGTTATCGTTTTGAGGGTTCCCTACTTAGTACCTACTCATACTATTCTTGTTTATTATCATGAATGATGTTCTCCATATTCTTACTCATATCGAATAAATATTTTTAAGTAAGGGTCGTGTCAACTGGTGTTCGCAACTTTGGACTCCGAAAAGCCATGTTATGCTGCCTGGTCGTTGAGTAATTGAAGTGATTCTTTGTTGAGGTATGATTTGGAAACCGACCAGTCCTCCGAGTATTCCATCAGGTAAACTGTCACCAACCGGAGGTAAGACTCCGGATTTGGAAAGATACCAACCACCCTGGTTCGCCGGCGAACCTCCTTGTTCAACCGTTCCAGCATGTTATTGGAGCTGACTTTCCTGGCGTCCAGTTTGGGGAATGTCAAGTATGTCAGTGAATCCTCTAAGCCCTCTTCCAGGGTTTCAATCGCCTTGGGAAATCTCGCCCTGTACACATCTGCCAATTCCTGCGCCCGCTGCCTGGCCGTATCCGGATCCGTTGTCATCCAAATGCCTTTAAGCAGGCTGGCAAAGCGCTCTTTCTCCCTGTGTGGCACATGTACCAGGATATTGCGCATCAGATGCACCTTGCACCGTTGCCAGCTGGACCCAGGGAAACACTCGCCAATGGCCGCCACAAGGCCTTTGTGAGCGTCTGAGACAATCAGGGATGGCTTGGTCAGACCTCGATCTTTCAGTTTCTCAAAGAGCAACTTGTAGCTTTCCCGGGACTCTTCCAGCATGGGCTCAATCGCCAGCACTTCCCGCTTACCCTCATCGTTCACGCCACAGACCAGTAATATGGCCATGCTTACGACCCGTCCGCCATACCGCACTTTCTCGTAGAGGGCATCTACCCATAATACCGGGTAACTGTTGGATGTAAGGGGACGGTTTCGGAATTCCTCGGCCTGTTCATTTAGCCCTTTTGTCATCTCGCTGACCTGGCTGCGGGATATGCTCTCAATTCCTAGACTTTTGGCCAGCTTCTCCATCTTGCGGGTGGATACCCCTTGTACAAAGGCTTCCTGCACCACCTGGATTAATGCGACCTCACTACGCTTACGCTCGGTCACGAAAAATGGGATGTAGCCGCCCTTCCTAACCTTGGGAATCATGAGATACATGGTTCCCATTCGGGTATCCAATCGCCGTGCCCGAAAGCCGCAGCGATGACTGATACGCTCCTGGCTTTGCTCATGTTTATCTGCGCCGATTTTGCTGGATACTTCCACCTCCATGATTTGCTGGCACAGCCATTCCAGCATACTGAACATGGGATCCTCGGTACCCATGAATTGAAATAGCATTCCCTCGATATTCGTGGTATTCTTGCATTGAGCCATTGGGTTCTCCCTCCTTGTGAATGTCTTGCAACATCCATTGTATCGGAGTCCCAGTGGCTTGCCCATTCCTTTCTTCATGGGCAAAGATGCGAACTTAATTGTACTCTACCTAAGTAAGCATCATAAGTCGTGCGCTATGGGCCAATTTATCTTAAACGAACAAGTTGATCTTCTCCTTCAAAGTAGTAGCAACGGGTGTAGCAACGCCTATGATTTTCGTTAATTCTACATAACTCTTGATAATCTCTTAACCCTTATATATAGAGATTTCCTGCACTTCCACGAACCTGGATAAACACTAATTTTCGATACTGGCAGTGTTAAAAAACAGAATTTAAGGTCATCTTCATAATATCACCTTAAAAATTATACAGTTTTCTATACAGTTCGCACTCTTTTCTATTTCACGCTGTTTCGGATGAAATTGAAAAACCGTTGATTTATAAGAGTTTCTTCTCCTCTGCTTTCTGCTATTTCCATACGTTTTTATCACTTTTACAAATTCAAGTCCTGTTTCCGCACTAAAAGAAACCTCCCTATAACGTTTGCGTTGCAGGGGGATTCATGTGTCATCCTCAAAGTTTCCGGGAACTCTTGGAACAGTCTGTATTTTTCTTTTACTCGGCAGAAAATTCAAATTGACATGAATGGCGTCCGGTGCTACTATTCCATCATAGAAGCATATGGACACTCACAGAATTTCGGGGTCAAATCCTGACTGCAACTCTCATTCAACCCTTCCCTCATGACAAAAATCGTTCCCGCGTCTCTGCACAAGATCACAACAGAAAGGAAATCCTTATGAAGAAGTGTGGCGCTTTGTTGCTGACGATTCTTTTGTTATGCACGGTACTCCCCATTGGCGCTGTGTCGCAGGAGGAAACGCCGGTTTCCGCCGGCCTCACCCCCGTAGAGCAGCTGCTGGATTCGAACGGTTACGTACTATTCGCCGACGCGGCGGTGGAAGCCGCCATTCACGCAGCGCTGGGCGTTACGGAAGGGCCGCTGACCACGGCGCAGTTAGGCAAGCTTGGCGCGAAGAACGAGGAATTGCAAATATCGGTTTCCTCGCCCGCTACGCTGGATCTGTCCGTACTGCAGCTGTGCGGAAAGCTGAAATATTTAAGTTTAGACCAGGTCACGCCCGCCGATACCGGCGCGATATCCGCGCTGACAAACTTGCAATCACTATTTATACGTAATGCAAAGGTGAGTGATTTTTCGTTTCTTTCCGGCTGTCAGAAAATAACGGATCTTTGGATTGGCGGCTGCCCGTGCAAGGATATTTCCTTTATCAGCGAGCTGCCAAACCTGATCAATTTCCACATCGACAGTAAGGTGACAGACCTTTCACCCCTGTACACGAGCAAAAAGCTGGTGTCGGTTTCCATCGGGGAAGCCTCGGATGCTGAAGTAAACGCGATGCTGGATCAGATCGGGAAACAGATCCGCTTTCTGGGATTGAAATCCTGCCCGATTACCGACGCAACGCTTGAGCGCATTGCCGGGCTCAAGCTGACCGGCCTCCTGATCGGGGACGTAACGCTGAGCAGCGTCGCCCTCCTATGGCGCATCGCGAGCCTGGAACTGTTGAAATTTTTCAGGCTGCGGGTAGACTCGCTGGAAGGCATCCAAGACCTGAAAAAACTAAGGGAGCTTGAGTTGGAGGACATGGAAGGAACGATTGACCTGACGCCCGCGTATACCCTGCCAAAGCTTACTAAGCTGAGCCTGAACGGCGTCACCGTAAGCACGCTGACCGGCATCGAGGGGCTCAAAGCGCTTGTGGACCTGACGATCATCAGGGTGAAGGGCATCACGGACTATACGCCGCTCAGCGGGCTCAAGAAATTGAAGGCTTTGCATACGGATGTGCCGGAGCTGATGCCGGAGGGAATGCCCGTTCAGTAACGTAGGCTAAGTTTACGCACATGCAGGCGTACCCTTTCACAGACCCCTGATGATCTTATCGTTCCCCTTGCTGTTTTGCTTTATTCCTGATCACGAATAATAGGTACAAAGGAAGTCACCCTGCAACGCAAGCGGTGCAGGGTGTTCATATTTACCTTTTTTCTGTTTAACCCATTACTTTATCTTTCTCGGCTCCGGGGGTTTCTGGCGCATCCGTTTTTTTAGCATGAATACCGGAATCATCACTCTCCATTGCTGAAAATTGACAATCCAATCATAAAGAGTATACTAATTTTATAGGATAAAAGAAATATAAACCCAGTACTTCTTCTTTGCGACTGAAAAAAGGAGGCGCTGCATATGAAACGTATTCTCTTGTTTGTCTTTTCTTTCTTGCTGCTGTTTGGCTGTACGTCCTATGCTTATGCTTCGCAAAACAGCGCGGATCTCATCCCGATGCCGATTACCTACGACGCGGCCACGATCAGTGTCGGCGACACCGTTTATTTTGACTCGGGAATCATGAATTCCGGTACCGCAGATGCCGTTGGCTTCAATATCAAATGGTATGTGGACGACGTCCAAAGCGGTTACGGCTTTCACAGCGGCATACCGTCAGGCGAAATCGTCATGAACGGCAACAGCCAATTTTATTGGACGCCTCAAACGCCAGGCATGCACTACATACGCTTTAACGTGGATACTGATAACTTCGTTGCAGAAAGTAATGAAACCAACAACACCCTGACGATTGTAGTAACGGTTTTTGACAGGGAGAACACACCCGCTCCCGCCTATACAGATCAAAGCAATACGGCTACTCTTGCTTCGTCCGCAGATCTTGCCGCATTGCCAATTTCATATGACGCTGAAACAATCGTCGCAGGCGAACCGGTTTTGTTCAAATCAGGCATTAGGAATATCGGCGCGGCTGACACGGACGATTTCAACATCATGTGGAAAGTGAACGGCACGCAGGCCGAAAACGGATACGGCGCGCATAGGGGCGTACCCGCAGGCGTAACCGTAACCGACGATGCCGGCGATCAATACCAGTGGACGCCTCAGGCGGAAGGAACGTACACGATCACCTTTACCGCCGATATCGATCAGTTCTACCCGGACGGCAATACCGGCAATAATACATCGGAGCTCACCGTCGAGGTTGCCGGCCAGCCAACCGTACCGTGGCAGACGATGACGTTTATCAAGTATCCGCTTGAACCGGTGCTCCTTGCGGAAACGCAACGCAGAATGGGCTACCTGGGGCCATCCAAAAAGTATATGGAAAGCGCCGCGTACAAACCTTATAAAATGGCTCGTGCCGAAGGGTTGTTCATTGAAGGTGACTATGTGTTTGTCGATATGTACTATACGTCCGTCGGAGTTCGCCGCACATATTTTACCCGCAGCACGTTTCATAGCACAAGTAACGTACCACAAGTCACGCTGACCGGTTATCCCGCCGTGACCACCCAAAACGCCGAGGCGCTGTATGGGCCGGGCGCGATTTATGACCTCTTCCCGGAGGCTTCAGTCGGGCCCGATACGGCGCTGACCGTCTTTTTCGAAGAAGACGGGTATGTGTTTTCCGAGTATACCGTCGGCTCTCAGCTGGTACGCGCGTGGATCGACGTAAACAGCGTAGCTCCCAGGTAAACCCGCGGCGGCAGATGCGATACCGTATAAACAATACCTCCATTTTGCATCAAGCGTAATGGAGGTATTGGTTTTTGCACCGACGCCGGGGCAATCGAAACGCTCCCAAAAAGTCCTTGGCATGCTGCCGGATTAATTCCCGATTTGCACGCCCGGATCTCCCGTAAAATCATCTACAGTGATTAAGAACGATGCTGTATTGTTGTTCTCGTTGGATTCCCTGATTTCATTGTCGGGGTCCACTTCCAGCATGAGCGTATAATTTCCGTTGGCCGGAGGGGTCCAGCTCCACGCTTCCAGATTTCTCACAATTTGGACTTGGCTGGATTGCGGAGCGGGGATCGTGTAATCGTGGACTTCGGAACCCCAGGTCCATCGTTCCTTGTAGGCGTCTGCGGAGAGTATCCCGTTGACGATTACATTGGGCGTAATAAATATCGGCTGATTCGGCTGAAACGCTCCATACTGCACTACGCCGCTAATGGAGAAATTGGCAATAAGATCCGGAAGGTTGTTTGCGTCCTCGAAGCTAAAGATAGCGGATACGTAGTTGTTGGATTCGTCAGATTCGCTGATGCGGTTTGTGTCATCCAGCATCAGTGTGAATTTATAGTCCCCGGGTGCCGTTGGAACATAAAAGCATTCTGCCAGACTAATCTCCTGCCCGGCGTCCGGCGGGGAAATTTGCACGATCTGCGTTTCCAAATACTCGTCGTTGAGATACCAGACGTTTTCAAAGAAACCCGTTCCGGTGTCCTTGGTGCCCGCATTGAATACAGAAGATACCATAACCAAATTCTCGCCTAAATAGTAATGGTATACCGGAATCCAGTCTGCGCCTTCGATCCTGTATTGCACTGGAAGCCTGTCGGGGCTTCTGGCTTCTCCAATCATGCCGGGTACCAGGTCGGGGAGGTCGTCAATCGTGGAATACTTCACGGGCTGCTGCGTGATCGGCGGCCGCATGATCGGCGTTGGCAATCCCGGCGTGGGTGTGGGCGTAGGCGTTGGGGCGGGTGTTGGGGTGGAGGGCCGCCGGGTAGGCTTGGGGCTATCGGTTACTTCATCCTCGCTTGCGGGAACATCGTCGGATGCGCTGACGGACAGAAATGGAAAAACAACCAAAACAAGCAGCGCAACGGTCACCAAAATCATCATCAGCTTTTTCATGCAAATTTCGCCTCCTGACGCAAAAGCGGTGTAACTATATATTTGTGTAAGACGGTTCTGAGATATCTGTCATTCATAGTATAGACCTCCATATGCATCATGTCAAAATCAAGAGTACCGCCGTTGGGATTCTTGTCTTGACAAGAAGGCATAGAGGGTATTCTACTATTTCCCGCACCCAGGCCTTTGTAACGTTTACGCTGCGGTGGATTTCCTTTGAAAACTTTTCGCCATGACTGCGTTTAAAAACTTATATATCCATAATCGGAGATTCCCACATGATAATCCCGCCTGTATGCAGGACAATGTCTGACAATGTAGAACCTTGGAATATACTATTAAAACGCTTCAGGAGCCATAATATCTTATACCACGGCTAGCGTAACCATATTGCTTCCTTGTTTTTACGCATCCAGAAAAGAACGAGATGAAATTCATGATTGACCTCAAAATGGTAAAACTGGATCAGCCTTTGTTGCATGAGTTCAGGAATGAGTTAATTCATGAGAACAGTAAAAGGCTTGTCTTTATTCTCTATTTGGTTATTGTTTCACAGTTAATCTTTATACTCTTTGAACTCGTGAATATCCTTCGTATTAAAAGCAGTATCACGGTTCCCAGAGTCGTAGCGGTGATCATATGTTCAATATTCATCATAACTATTTATCTTTTCAAAAGAATCAAAGACAGCGCGGCCTATACCAGGGCTTTGGGCATTCTGATCAATGTGATTCAGTATGTCAGCCTGTTTATCGGATGCTTTTTTGTAATTTATATGTTCAATAACGAAAGCCATAGTTTAAGCGCATTTTTATTCGTAGCCTTTATCGTTTTATTTACCTGGATACGCAGCCCGTATTGTACATACCCAATTCTGATATTATTCGTTGGACTGGCAATCTATCTGCATGCTTTGGTAGAACCTATTTCGTTTTGGACCGGCGAGTTCTTAATATCGCTCCTGATTATGATCATCCTGTTTATGGGAACTCTCCTGAATTACAATCGACATGCGAATCTATTCTTGAAGGAACGTGAAGTATTAGACATTAACCGGACACTGCGGACCATGTCTCAAACAGACGAATCGACCGGAATATATAACCGCCGGAAAATGTCTGATATGATTAACGAGCATATCGACCTCTTCCGCCGCTATCAGAGTTCTTTCAGTATCGCGATTCTGGACCTTGACTATTTCAAGAATATTAATGATCAATACGGACATAATACCGGAGATGCCATATTAGCCCGGTTCACGAAAGAAGTTCAGCCTTTACTGCGCGTAAATGACTTATTCGGGAGATGGGGAGGCGATGAATTTATATTGCTTCTACCCAACAGCAATGATCTGGAATCTCACGCATTGCTTGAAAGACTGCGCAAACATATCGAGATGACCGCATTGGTTTCCAGCATTTATATGACTTTCTCTGCTGGAATCTGTTCATACCGGCACAATGAGTCCCACTCGGAATTGCTCGATAAAGCCGACCAGGCATTATATACCGCAAAAAACTCCGGCAAGAATCAAGTCGCGATATTTACGACTGAAACCTCATCATAGCAGACGTTCTGTCATGTACAAATTCGCTTTTATCTACTTGTTAACAGATGAAATCGTTACTCTTTGGTGCATTGCGGGCACGCGCGGTATGCTTTGTGCCGCCGGGTCACGTATGGTATACTGCAGGCAGAAACAGAATCGCAGTACCGACGGGGAAAGGAATCCGTATGAAATCTTCTATACGCAGCCGGGCGCTTTGTGCGCTGCTGTCGCTGCTGTGCGCGCTCGCCGCGGCGGTATTGCCGGTCTCCGCTTTTGCGCAAAACGATACGGCCGTCAACCTGGTCTTCATCCACCACAGCTGCGGAGAAAACTGGCTGATCGACGGCCTGAACGAAGCGCTCAACGAAAACGGCTTTTATACGGCGGATATCAGCTACGGCTGGCGGGAATACGGCGACAATACCGATACCTTCGATTGGCCCACGTGGTTTACCGATACGGTAATGCCGCTGGTGTACCGCGAACACGGTACCATATCGGCTGAAAACACCATCGAGGCCGCGGCCGGAGAGAACACGATCGTCATGTTCAAAAGCTGCTATCCCTGTAGCGATGTCGGCGGCAGCATGGAAGACGAGATGGCGGTTTACGAAAGCCTGCTGCCGTATTTTGAGGCGCATCCCGATAAAATGTTCATCCTCGTTACGCCGCCGCCGATGCAGTCTATCTCCCATCCGTCCGTAACCAGGGCGCTGTGCAACTGGCTGTGCGACCGGGAAAACGGATGGCTGTCGGCGCTTTCGACGGAAAACGCATTTGTGTTTGATTTTTACAACGTACTCACCCATCCCGACGCGCATCACCGGATCGTGAACGGGCTGGAGGAGCACACCGTGGTCGCGGGCGCCGATACGCTGTATTACCCGACGGACGACGACCATCCAAACAGCGACGGCAACCGCAAGGCGGCGCAGGAGTTTATCGGATTGCTGAACGCGTGGTACCGGCAGTTTACAGCCGGACGATAGCCACGCTTTGCCAAAAGAAACCCTCGATTTGCGCATCTTTCCGTTCCATTTTGATCCGGATATGATATGATATACATACAGTGCATAAACTATGCCTGCGCGGCGGCGGGGGCAGTTTCACCGTGCCGGTCTTCCGCAATCGCCGCAGAACAAACCCTACCGGCATGACCGGAAACGGACGACAGAAAGAAGTATGTACCATGAAGATCGGATGCGTAAAGGAAATCAAACCGCAGGAATACCGCGTGGGGATGACCCCGGACAACGTGCATGATTTCGCGGCGCACGGCCACCAGGTGACGATCGAAACGGGCGCCGGGGAGGGCTCGGGCTTTTCCGACGCGGCGTACCGCGCCGCGGGCGCGCGGATCGCGGACAGCGCCGGGGAAATCTGGGCGCAGGCGGACATGCTCATCAAGGTCAAAGAACCGCTCGAGGCCGAATATCCCCTGATGCGGGACGGGCAGATCCTCTACACCTACCTGCACCTGGCCGCAAACAAAACGCTGACCGAAGCGATGATGCAAAGCGGCTGCATCGGGGTGGCATATGAGACCATCGAGGATCAAAGCGGCGGCCTTCCGCTGCTGAAACCCATGAGCGAGATCGCCGGGCGGCTGTCCATCCAGGAAGGCGCGAAATATCTGGAAAAGCCCTTCGGCGGCAAGGGCGTACTGCTGGGCGGCGTGCCGGGCGTCAAAGGCGCGAAGGTCATCATCCTGGGCGCGGGCATCGTCGGCGCCAACGCCTGCCGCATGGCCGCGGGGCTGGGCGCAGACGTGACCATGATGGACGTGGACCTGGACAAGCTGCGCGCGCTCGACGCGCTGTACGAGGGCCGGATCAAGACCCTGTACTCCACTCCGGCGGCCATCCACAGCGAAATAAAAACCGCCGATCTGGTAATCGGCGCGGTATTGATACACGGCGCAAGCGCGCCGAAGCTGTTAAAGCGGGAGTACCTCAAGGATATGATTCCGGGATCGGTGATCGTGGACGTGGCGGTGGACCAGGGCGGCTGCTTTGAGACCACCAGGGCGACCTACCACCGCGATCCCGTGTATGAGGTGGACGGCGTTATGCACTACTGCGTGGCCAACATGCCGGGCGCCGTGCCCAGAACCTCCACCCTGGCGCTGACCAACGCGACGCACGCCTACGGCCTGAAAATCGCGGGACAGGGCATCGACGCCCTGATACAATCCGACCCGCTGCTGCGCAAGGGCGTGAACATCTACCGGGGCGCCTGCACCTACGACAAGGTCGCCGAGCAGTTCGGGCTTGCCTGCAAAGCGCTTGCCTGAAAACCTTATTCCGTCCCGAACACCTTGGTAGCCTCCGCCGGGTCGCGTTCAAAGGCTTCGTCGCAGTAGCACGCAAACGCCTTTTTGTCCGTTACCCCGTAGTGGATGCTGGCGGGACCTTTCACGCAGCCGCCTTTGCAGGCCATGCCCTCGATCAACGCGCGCTTCAGCCTTCCGGCCTTTAACAGCCGGAGGGTTTTTTGGATTTCGTCGAAGCCTTCGCATTTGATCAGTTCATAATCGTCCGCAATCCCCGCTTTGTCCAGCTGCCGCCTGATCGACTCGCTCACCCCGCCGCTGACGGCGAACTTCCTGCCCGCGCAGGACGCGTTGTTCAAAGGCGCGGCCTTGAGCCGGTCGATCTCGTCCAGGTCGATCATCCCGGCGAGCTCTTCAAAGGTCAGCGCGTAATCCACGTCCGTGCGCGGCATTTCATCCTTCTTGGCGATACAGGGGCCGATGAACACCGTAACGCAGTCCGGCTGGAGCGATTTGACCAGCCTGGCCGCGGCCGCCATGGGCGACGGGGTTTTGGACACATACTTAAGCAGCTGCGGATACTCCCCGCGGATAAAGTTGACAAACGCCGGGCAGCAGGAGCTTGTCATCACGCCGTCGTTTTTGAGCACTTCCAGAAATTCCGCCGTCTCCTGCTGAATGACCACGTCCGCGCCCAAGGCGACCTCCACAACATCCTGAAAGCCGATTTGCTTGATCGCCGTGGTGACCTTGCCGACCTGCGTATAGCCGAACGCATCCGCGATCGAAGGCGCGACCAGGGCGATGACCGCTGAACCCGGCGTTTTCAGACGCTTGATGATTTCCGCCAAATCGGAGCGGTCCTGCACGGCGCCGAACGGGCACATCTGCACACACGCGCCGCAGCGGATGCAGCGTTCGTCGTCGATCACCGCCTCCGCGTTTGGGCCGACGGTAATCGCGTTCACCGGGCAGGCCCGCATACAGGGGCGTTTCACGTCGGCAATCGCATGGTAGGGGCACGCCGCCTCGCAGCGCCCGCATTCCACGCATTGATCGTGGTCGATCACAGCTTTTTTATCCGCGATGGAGATCGCGCCGACCGGGCAGCTTTGCCTGCACCGGTTGGAAATACAGCCCCTGCACATGTCCGTGACCGCATAGCGGTAGGGAGTACAGCCGTTGCAGGCGGACGGCAGCACCCGCACCACGTTCTGCCCCGGTTCTACGCCCGACAGCGTACACTTCACCCGTTCGTTGGTCACGGCGCGCTCATGGTAAATGCAGCAGCGGAACCGGGGGTTCGGGCCGGGGTTCAGCTCGTCGGCGATCTCCATTTTCTTTTCCTCCAGCGTGCCCGCAAACGAGTATTTCGCCACCTGACAGTAGACCTCGTTTTTGATCTTCTGGACATAGTTTTCAAACTCTCTCATACTTGATCTCCGAAATGTACCGTATGCCGGCGTCGACGCCCAAGGCCCGCAGGGCTTCCATCAAATCGGTGACGATATCGATCTTCCGGCTTAAGCTGACCGGGAAATCCGGCGTTTGGTGCGCGGAATTGACCGCCTTGCCAAACCAGAAATTCACACAGGTGCTCTCCATAAGGAACAGGCGCATCATCCGGGTCGCGCCGTCCTTAAGCGTGAGGTCGACGCTCCTGTGGTTGCGCTTGTACTGCCTGAGAAGCTCCGTGCATTTGGACATGGTAATCACGCCTTCGGTGACCAAATCCATCCCCTGGATGGACGCGGTCATCGGCACGGATGCATCCGCATAGCTTAAATCCGCCTTCACCTTCTGCCCGGTGCAGCGCGCGTAAATCTGCGCCGCTGTGCCGCCGCTGATCATTTTCCGGCCGCCCAGTCGCTCAAAGAACGCTACAAAAGGCTCATCCAGCGCGGGGTTGGCGGGCGGACCGGTAAACACCTGCAGGTTCTGCCTACGCCGAACCTTAAGCGCGACCACGGTCGTATCGTCGTCCGGGCAGCCGTCGTAAAGGCTGCGGCAAATGTCGATAAGCTTATGGCAGACTTCAAACGCCGTGATTTCGTCGAGATTCTTGACAAACTTGGCGACGTTATCCCATTCCCAGCCGAAGGACAGATAGGTGCCGACCCCGGCGTGCACCACGCCGTCGCTGCACAGGCAGAGCTGATCGCCCTCCTGCATTTTGAAGCGGCTGACCAGCACGTCCTTTCCCGAAACGGACTGGACCTGCTTGAGCGGCTGTTTGAGCTCGCCGCCGCGGACGAGAATAAACGCGGGATTATCGTACTCGTAAATCTGACAGTTGAGTTCCCTGTCGATCTCCACGATCGTAAACGTGGAATAGGCGATGCCGCGCAGCTTGCAGACCGGCAGGGTATGCATGACGGTATCGACCACGTCGTGGATCCCCGCGTGCATTTTGAGCATCGAAATCACGATCTGCGAGGTCAGCGTCGCCAGGATATTCGCCTTCACCCCGCTGCCCAGGCCGTCGGCCAGCACGATCATGGTGCGGTCCTCGGATTTAAACACCTGCACCTTGTCGCCGCAGAGCGTTTCCGAGCGCTTGTTCAGGCTGTGGTGCGCGATATCGAGGAACAGATTTTCGTGGCTCATCCGTCAATCCTCCTGAATCAGCTGCTGGAGCTGAAAGAGGCTCATGCGCGTTTCAGCGGTCGTTTCGCCCAGAAGCCCGGCGATCTCCTGTACGACGCGCATTTGCTTGTTGATCACTTCGTTGGTCTTTTCCAGCGTGTCTTTTTTGAGCCGTTCCAGATCCGCCTTGTTTTTTTCATAGAGGGAGATATCCATAAAGAACACCGTGGTCTGCTTTTTTTGCTCGTCGCAGATGAAGTTCACCAGAAAATGCCGGTCGGGCGTGGCGAGCTTCACGATTGCCGCCTCGCCGCATTTCTTCTGCTTGAGGATATCGCTGAACGCGGTGCTCTCGATCAGAAAATCAATCGGCACGCCCACGGCGCTGATGCCGCCCTCGCGGTTGAACAGCTGATCAAACTTTGGATTGGTCAGCAGCACGATATCGTCCTTGTCGAGCACGCAGATGCCGTTTGGGCTGTTGGCAATCAGGCGGGAATGCTCTTCCTCGGCGATTTCCCGAAGATAGGCCAGGCAGTCGCTGAACTCCGAGAACCCGTTATAAACGGCGACGGCCTTTTCAATGCAGGTGTTGTAGCCGCAGGCGCCGCAGTTGAGCTGGTCCTTGGGCGAGTACTTGCGCATTTTGCGCAGGATCGCCTGGAGCTCTTCTTCGGTCGGCTGGCTGATGCTGATCTCCCTGCGCCGGAAGGTTCTGGACAGGTTCAGTTCGATCGATGTGATGCTTTCGGGGCTGTATTCCGGTGGAAGCACCGCAAGCCGCTCCCGCATCCGTTTGCGTTTCAGGTAATGGCTTTCCTTGATCTCGCGGGGGATTTCCGGCCCGTTGACGCAGCTGCCCGTGCAGATGTTCATTTCGATACTGAAACCCGACACCGCGCCGCGTTGCATATCGTCCAGCAGGCTTTTGCAGTTTTCGATGCCGTCCACATGCAGATAGCGATAGGATTCGTTTTCGATTCGGCAGCCCAGCGGGAACATTTTCCCGGTCATCGTACCGTAGTAATCAAAGGGCCGGGGCGTTTCTTCGTCCAGGCTGACGCCGCTTTTTTCAAGCCACGACAAAAGCTGGGTAAAGGTCATCACGGCGTCCACCGCGCCGCCGCTTTCCCCCGCCTCGGTAATCTTGGACAGACAAGGGCCGATGAAAACCACAAACGCGTCTTGGCCGTACCTTCTTTTGATGTCCTTGCCGTGCGCCACCATGGGCGATACGACCTCCAGCATCGAACCGATCAGTTCGGGATAATGGCTTTCGATCAGGTAGGTGACCGACGGGCAGCAAGTGGTGATGATATTGGGCGTTTGACAGGAGGAAAGCATCTTCCGGTATTGGTCGAACACCAGCTGCGCGCCGACGGAGGTTTCCTCCACGGCGCTGAAACCCAGCTTTTTCAGCGCCGACACGATGCTGTTGAGGTTTTGCGCCTCGAACGAGGATACGTAGGACGGCGCCAGCGAGACGACCGTTTTCCGTCCGCCTTGAATCGCCGCCTGGATGACGGAAAACTGGTCCGCCACCGACAGTGCCTGCTGCGGGCACAGCGAATGGCACAGACCGCATTTGATACACTGGTTGTCCAGGATCGTACGCTCGTTGTTATGAAACTTGATGGCCTTCACCGGGCAGCCCCGCAGGCATTTCAGGCAATGGTCGCACAGGTTTTTGTCCAGGCGTATCAGGTTCATCCGCGCACCTCCCCAAGCAGCTCCCGCGTAAATTGGCCGCAGGTATCCGGCCGCAGAAACACCACGCGGTCGCCGTCGATCCTCACGCTCACGCCCGCGCCGCACTTGCCCATGCAAAAGCAGGCTTTGAGCGAAATCTCTTCCTCCAGGCTGTTTTGTTTGACAAACGCCTGCAAACGATCAATCACCTGATAAGCGCCCTTAATGTGGCACGAGCTGCCCACACAAATCTCCACAACCATAAGCCGTCTCCTGTTCCTTGCTAGGGCTTCGCCGATGCCGGGGTATGCCGGCACCGGCTTTGCGCTTTATTTCGCTGCGCCTTCAAACGCGTTTTGGTACATTTGCTTGATTTCGCCGATCAGCGGATAGCGGGGGTTGGTGCCAGTGCACTGATCGTCGAACGCCCGCTCGGCCAGCTGATCCAGATTTTCGTAAAACTGCTTTCTGGGCACGCCCGCGTCCTCGATGCTTGCGGGGATTCCGATCTCGCGTTTCAGTTTGTCGATTTCCCTGATCAGCAGCTCCACCTTTTCCGCGTCGTCCTTTCCGCCCAGGTGCAGGTATTCAGCGATCTTGGCATAGCGGCGCTTGATATCGGGGTACTTGTACTGTGGGAAGGCCGCCTGTTTGCGGGGATTGTCCACGGCGTTGAAGCGGATGACCTCGTCGATCAGCAGGGCGTTGGCGATGCCGTGGGGCACGTGATAGGCGGACCCGAGCTTGTGCGCCATGGAGTGGCACACCCCCAGGAAGGCGTTGGCAAACGCCATGCCCGCTACGGTGGACGCGTGCGCCATTTTTTCACGGGCCTTGACGTCCGTCGCGCCGTTGTGGTAGGCGTCCGGCAGATATTTGAAGATCAGCCGGATGGCTTCCAGCGCCTGGCCGTTGGTGAACTCCGACGCCAGCACCGATACGTAGCTTTCAATCGCGTGGGTCAGCGCGTCGATACCGGAAGCCGCCGTAAGTCCCTTGGGCATGTTCATCATCAGCGACGCGTCCACGATCGCCATATCGGGCGTCAGCTCGTAATCCGCCAGGGGATACTTGATGCCGGAGCTTTCGTCGGTAATCACGGCAAACGGCGTGACCTCCGAGCCGGTGCCCGCGGTGGTGGGCACGGCGACCATCATGGCCTTCTCGCCCAGGTGCGGGAACTTGAACACGCGCTTGCGGATATCCATGAAACGCATGGCGAGGTCCTCAAAATCAATCTCCGGGTGTTCGTACAGCGTCCACATGATTTTGGCGGCGTCCATGGGGCTGCCGCCGCCCATGGCGATGATAACGTCGGGCTGATAGCTGAGCATCTGCTGCGCGCCTTTGCGGGCGACGGCCAGGGTGGGATCGGGCTCTACCTCGGTAAACACCGTGTGATCGATGCCCATTTCCGTCAGGCAGTCGGTGATCTCGCCGACGAAGCCCAGCTTGGCAATGATCTTATCAGTCACGATAAACGCACGCTTTTTGTGCATATCCTTGAGCTCTTTGAGCGCCGCGGGCAGGCAGCCGTACTTGAAATAGATCTTCTCCGGAACCCTGTACCAAAGCATATTCTCACGTCTTTCGGCAACGGTTTTGATGTTGAGCAGGTGCTTGACGCCGACGTTTTCCGATACCGAGTTCCCGCCCCAGGAGCCGCAGCCCAGCGTGAGCGACGGCGCCAGCTTGAAGTTGTACAGATCGCCGATCGCGCCCTGCGAGGACGGCATATTGATGATTGTGCGCCCGGTTTTCATGGCCGTCTGGAACTTCGCGATCTTATCCTGCGAGGTCGCCTGGTTGACGTACAATACGGACGTGTGCCCAAGCCCGCCGTGCTCCACCAGACGCGCGGCTTTCTTCACGGCGTCGTCAAAGGTAACGGCCTTGTACATGGCCAGGATCGGGGAAAGCTTTTCGTGGCTGAAGGGCTCGTCCGGCTCTACGGACGTCACCTCGCCGATCAGCACCTTGGTATCGGCCGGAACCTCGATCTTTGCCAGCTGTGCGAGAGCCAGCGCGCTCTGCCCCACGATCGCCGAATTCAGGTTTCCGTTTTTCAGGATGATCGCGCGGACTTTTCCGGTTTGTTCCTTGTTTAAAATATAGCCGCCCCTGGCCGCGAACTCTTTTTTGACCTCCGCGTATACGGGCTGCAGCACGATAACCGACTGTTCCGAGGCGCAGATCACGCCGTTATCAAAGCTCTTGGACAGGAGAATCGAAGAGACCGCCATTTTAATGTGCGCCGTATCGTCGATCACCGAAGGGGTGTTCCCCGCGCCTACGCCGATGGCCGGTTTGCCGGAGGAATACGCGGCCTTGACCATGCCCGGGCCGCCGGTGGCTAATATAAGGTCCGCTTCTTTCATGACGGCGTTTGAAAGCTCCACCGTCGGCTCGTCGATCCAGCAGAGTATATTTGCAGGCGCACCTGCCGCTACGGCGGCATCCAGCACGATCTTCACGGCCTGAATGGTGCACTTTTTGGCTCTGGGATGTGGGGAAAAGATCATCGCGTTGCGGGTTTTAAGCGCCAGCAGCGATTTGAAAATCGCGGTCGACGTGGGGTTGGTGGTCGGGATGATCGCCGCGATAACGCCGATGGGGTCGGCAACTCTGGTTATGCCGTACACAATGTCCTTTTCAATGACGCCGCAGGTTTTATCATCCTTGTATTGATTGTAAATATATTCAGACGCAAAATGGTTTTTGATGACCTTGTCTTCCACAATGCCCATGCCTGTTTCCGCAACGGCAAGCTTGGCAAGCTCGATCCGCGCGTTGTTGGCAGCCATAGCCGCGGCACGGAATATTGCGTCCACCTGCTTTTGCGAGTATGTCGAATATTCAGTGTATGCGGCCCTTGCCTGCGCAATTCGTTCCTGCAAGCTTTCCAGAGAATTCACAGTTTTCATCGATATCTCTCCTTTACTGCTCTTGACTCAGCCCGCTGCGGGGAGTATAATCATCCCGTAGCTTGTTAATATTTTAACAATAAATATTTATCGATTACTACTCGAATATTCACAAACTACTCGATTATTCACCTAGAAAGGCCGCGCCTATGATCCTCGCAGAACGCACGCAAACACAAAGCGAACAGCATGCTTTTTCCATGCCGAACGCCGCGCTCACCTTTTACGATTTTTGCCCGGGAGACATTCGCAGATTCCAAAGCAGCGAAAGAGTTTTGTTGGTCTCCGTGTTCTCCGGAACGGTCGAGTATGACTTCGATCTGGACGACGTCAGCCAAACCAGCAGGTCGCTTATGCTGCTCTCCCCTTACACAGGTTTCGGCATTCGCGCGTTCACCAAGGCACGGTTGATGGTGCTGGAAATCAATCACTCGCTCCTGTGGTCGATCTCCAGGCATTTCTCGTCGCTCCGGCTGCCCGCCGCGCCGCCAACCCCGCAAAAAACATGGATAACCATTCCGCTCGACCAAACGATGTTCGCGGGTATACGGCAAATCAACGGCGAAACCGTTCAGCACGCCGAAGACCCCTATCTGGTGGAGCTTGCATTGCGCGGATTTTTATATCATCTCATGCAGGCAGGCTACGCGCGGTATCTGTTTCCGTCCTCCCCGTCGCATCCGATAGAGCAGGTGCGCTACTATATCAAGCAGCACATCACCGATTGCATCAGAATTTCCGAGCTCGCCGATATGGCCGGCATGAACAGCTCCAACTTTACCAACACCTTCAAGCGCCGCTTTGGCCAAACCCCGCAGGAATATATCCAGCGCCACAAAATGGCGCATGCCGAAAAACTGCTTGCGGATCATCTGGTGACCGACGCGGCCTTTGCGGTCGGGTATGAAAACGTTTCTACGTTTATCGCCCACTTTAAAAAGATGTACCGCATGACGCCCAAGCAATACCAGCTCAGCCGCCAGCCGGACAAAGCCATGGTTTCCTAGCGTGTCTGGAAACCGGAAATCAAAACCGCTTCCCCATGGGGAAGCGGTTTTGATCTATTTATAGAAGCGGGTCAGTGCCCGTGCCGGCCGTGCCTGGCCGTGTAGGTGATCTCGTACTCCGTCACCTCAAGCGTCCCGGTGCTCACGGCCGCCGACAGCGCGTCGGATACGGCGTTTACGATCCCCGCCGAGCTGAAGGTCGCGCCGGAAACGGCGTCCACCTCAAGGGACTGTGTCTCCAAAATACTGTTCACCACGGTCTCGGCGCGGTTGAGATAAGAGGGCGTTTCGTTTTCGCTGACTATCTCAATATCGGACACCAGCCCGCCGGAAACGGCGACCGATACGGTGATCTCGCCGTTGTAGCCCGTCGCGGAGCCCTGGTATACGCCGTCTATCAGCGTCGCGCCCGAAAACAGCGCGTTCGTATCGTCGATGAGGGCCAGGGTATCGCTGTCTGTTTCTGTTTCCGTGTCCGTGTCCGAGTCAGCGCTCACCGCCTCCGCCTCGGCGTAGGTCACGGGCACCAGCCGGTCGAACACCTGCACGCCGACGTCCGCCACGTGGAGAACCACGACCGCGATCAGCACGACGGTCAGGACGCGGTGCAGCCTCATCCATTGTTTCCGGAGGCGTTTGCGCAGCATGAAGCTGACCGCGAGCAGCGCCGCGACGATCAGGCTGATCGTCCCCCAGTTCCAGGTGAACAGCACGGGCGCGACCATCATATCCGAAAGCGTCGAATCGGCAAAGTTGCCGGCTAAAATACCGTGGATGACCCCTGTGATGATCAATCCCCAGCCGACTGTGATGTGAATACGGGAAAAAATCCTGCGAAGCCGCTTGTTTCCGCTCCGCTTGATGAGATACAATACAGCCGAGAGCACCGCAAAAAGCACGGCAAGCCAGGCAAAAATGATACTGGTAAGCAGACGACCACCTCCTGAAAATGTGAAGCGGCCCTCCGCTTCGTGTTCGCAGTGAGTATAACCGACAGATATGGCAAATCTGTGTCCCGGTACAATCCGTTTTGTAAACTCGATTGTAAAAAGGAGAAAATAATGGATGCTTTTCCGGAATTCATGCAAAATCCGATGAACCGCGTGCCCGAAGAAACGCCGCGGAGCGGCCGCTGCAAAGCTGGAACGCGCACCATCCACGCGTTCGGCGGGAGGCGGGTTACCCCTTGACGGGAGCATACGGTTTCACCGGAGAGCACAAAAAACCGCCGCATAAGCGGCGGTTTTTTTTGCGGACGGAATCAGCTGAACTGCGCGTCGTACAGCTCGCGGTAAAAGCCGTGCTTGGCCATGAGTTCCTCATGCGTGCCGCTTTCGACCACGTTGCCGTCCTTGACGGCGAGGATCAGATCGGCGTTTTTGATGGTGGACAGGCGGTGGGCGACGATGAAGCAGGTTTTATCCTTCATGAGCAGGCGCATGGCCTGCTGGATCCTGACCTCGGTGTGGGTATCGACGTTTGAGGTCGCCTCGTCCAGAATCAGCATTTTCGCGTCCACCAGCATGGCGCGGGCGATAGTCAAGAGCTGCTTTTGGCCCTTGGAAATGTTCGTTCCGTCGTCGGACAGGATCGTCTGGTAGCCCTCCGGCAGCCCCATGATGAAATGGTGGATATGCGCGGCCTTGGCGACGGCCACGACCTCGTCCATGGTCGCGCCGGGCTTGGCGTAGGCGATGTTATCGTACACCGTGCCGTGGAACAGCCAGGTATCCTGCAAGACCATCGAGTACGCGCGGCGCAGGCTGTCGCGCGTCACGCCCTTGACCGGGTGCCCGTCCACAGTGATGGAGCCGTTCTGCACGTCGTAAAAGCGCATTAAAAGGTTGATCAGCGTGGTTTTGCCCGCGCCCGTCGGGCCGACGATGGCGATCAGGCTGCCGCGCCCCGCCCGGAAGCTCAGGTCTTTGAGCACGGGCTTGTTTTCCATGTAGCCGAAGTGCACGTCGTTTAATTCCACGTCGCCCTGCACCCCGGTCAGCGGCTCCGCGTCCTTTTCGTCGGGGATTTCCACGGGCTCGTCCAGCAGGGAGAACACGCGGTCGGCTGCGGCCAGGGCCGATTGCAGCTCGCCGTAGATGTTGGCGATCTCGTTGATCGGGCCGGAAAACTTGCGGCTGTAAAACACGAACGCGGAAATATTGCCGATCGTGATGCCCCCGCCAAGGTACAGCAGCACCCCGAACACGCTGATCAGCGACATAGACAGATTATTGATAAAGTTCACGCTCGGGCCGGTGGTGCTGGAGAAGTATTCGCTTTTATAGTAGGCGTCCACCACCTGCTCGTTGAGGACGTCGAAATCGGCCACGGTATTGTGCTCCTGATGATAGGCTTTGAGCGTTTTCAACCCCGAAATGATCTCCTCGGAGTAGTCGTTCAGCTCGCCCATCTTGCGCGAGCGCTTGCGAAACAGCGGCTGCGTGCGCTTGGTGATAAAGCGCGTGATAAGCACCGCCATAGGCACCGTGACCAGGAACACCAGCACCAATACGGGCGAGATCGAAATCATCAGCGCGAGCGACCCGACGATGGTGATCACGCTGGTGAGCACCTGCACGACGTCCGACGACAGGGAGGTGTTGATGGTATCCACGTCGTAGAAAATGCGGCTTAAAACGTCGCCGATGGGGTGCGTGTCGAAAAAGCCCACGGGCATCTCGGCGATACGGCTGAACAAATCCTTGCGCATGGCGCGGGTCACGTTGCGGCTGATGTAGACCATCAGCACCGACAGCAGATATCCAAAGATGGACGACGCCAGGTAGAAAATCGCCATCAGGAGCGCATAGTGCAGCACGCCGGGCATATCCACGCCGCCCTGTGCGGTGCCGATAGCGTCGATCGCCTTGCCCGCCAGCGCCGGGCCGATGAGCGCAAACGAGTTGGACGCGACGGTCAGCCCGAAGGCGACCAGCAACAGCCACTTAAAGCGCAGCAGATACTTGCCGATGCGAAGCAATATCGCGCTGCGGGGTTTTGAAAAGCTGTCGGGGCGCACGCCGCCGCTTTGGCGGCGGCCGCCGGGGCCGCGCATGCTATGCATCGCCGTCACCGCCCAACTGGAGCTGCGCGATTTCGCGGTACAGCGCGCAGCTCTGCATCAGTTCTTTATGCGTGCCCAGGCCGCGCACCTCGCCGTCCTCCAGCACCAGAATCTGGTCGCAGTGCATCACGGCGCTGATGCGCAGCGCGATGATGATCGCCGTGGCGTCGTGCAGCCGCGAAAGCTCTTTGCGCAGCGCAGCCTCGGTTTTAAAATCCAGCGCGCTTGCCGAATCGTCCAAAAGCAGTATTTCCGGGCTTCCGGCCAGCGCCCGCGCCAGCAGGATGCGCTGCTGCTGCCCGCCGGAATAGTTCTGCCCGCGGGTCTGCACCTCCGCGTCAGGGCCGCCCGCCGCCGAAACGAAATCCTCCGCCTGCGCGCTGCGGATGGCCGCGTCCACCGCGTCCGCGGATACGGCGCGGCCGAGCTTGACGTTGCTTTCAATCGTCCCGCGAAACAGCGTATCGTTTTGGAATACCACGCCGATATGCCCGCGCAGGGTCGAAAGCGGGATCTCTTTGACGTCCTGCCCGTAGATTTTCACGCTTCCGCTGTCGGCGGTATTGAAGCGCATCAACAGCCGGATCAGGGTGGATTTCCCCGCGCCCGTCGGCCCGAGAACGCCCAGCGATTGGCCCTTTCCGATGGAAAAGGATACGTCGCGCAGCGCGTTTTCGGTACCGTTATAGGAAAAGCTGACGTGATCGAACGCAATGTGCGGCTGGCTTTCGTCGGGTAAGAAAACCTCGTCGCCCGTCTCCTCTTCCCTGGCGTCGATAACGGCGGAGATGCGCTTTGCAGAGGCGACGGCCTTGGAGCTCATGGTCAAAATGCGGGTGATGATGAGCATCGCCGAGAGGATGATGGTGAAGTAGTTTAAAAACGCGATGATCGCGCCAACGTTGGACAGCCCGCCGTTTACACGCGACGCGCCCACGACCACCACGACCACCAGGCCCATGTTCAGCAGAAACTGCATCACCGGGCCGTTGACGGCCATGACCATCGAAGCCTTCATTTCGCTCTGGGCGACCTCGTCGTTGACGTCCGCAAAGCGCTTCTTTTCATCCTGCGCTTTGGACAGCGCGCGGATAATGCGGATGCCCGTGGCGTTTTCGCGCACGACGCGCACCAGCTTATCCACTGTCAATTGCAGGCGGTTGTACAGCGGTATGCCCTTTTTGGAGATATAAAATACCAATAGCGCCATAAACGGCAGCATGGCGACCAAAATCAGCGCCAATACCGGGTCCAGAAGCAGCATCATTAAAATGCCGCCGAGCACCAGAATCGGCGCGCGGATGCCGATGCGCTGGGACATGCCGATGACCTGGTATACGTTGTAGCTGTCCGACGTCATCCGGGAGATCAGCGACGGGATGGTGACGCGGTCGATTTCGCTGCCGGACAAACGGGTGATTTTTGACAGCAGATCGTGGCGCAGGGTGCGGGTCGCGTCGCGGGCGACGCCGATGGCGATGCGGTTGGCCAGGATGTTGATCGCCCATGCCAAAATGGAGCACAGCACCATCATGCCGCCCCACAGAAGCACCTGATTTTTATCGTTTTGCAGCGATACCGTATCGATAATATGCGCAAGAATCCACGGGATGAGCAGATCCAAAATCGTCCCGAGGAATTTCAGGCTTGTTCCGCCGGCCACACGCTTGACGTACGGCTTTACATAGTGCAGTATAAAGTCCAAGTGCACAGCGCCCCGCTTTCATCGTCCGCCAAACAGTATAGCGCGAAACGGGATGCCGCACAAGCCGCGCGGGCGTTTCAATTCCCGCCGCGCTGTGTAAACTGATGGTTGAATAAACGGGAGAGGAGCATCGCAATGGCACGCAGCAAACTGGGCCGGCCGCTGTACTCGCTGGCCGAAAGCTACCGCATATATTTTCAGGCGATACGCACCGTGCCCTATATGGTCAGCGGCGAAAAGAAGGGCATATTGTCGGTGGAACTCCGCGAACGGCTGATGATGGCGGTGACCGAGGTCAACGGCTGCGCGATGTGCTCCTGGTATCACACCAAAACGGCGCTGGAAACCGGCATGGCGGAGGGCGAAGTCCGCGAGCTGCTTGCGGGCGAATTTCAAAACGTACCGGACGAAGAGCTTACAGCGGTGCTGTTCGCCCAGCACTACGCCGATATGCGCGGCAAGCCGGATAAGGCCGCCTGGGACAAGCTCTGCGCCCAGTACGGTAAGGACGCCGCGCGGGCGATGCTTGGCGCGATCCGGGGCATTATGCTTGGCAACCTTTTGGGCATGCCGTCCGGCTCGCTGATGAACCGTTTAGGTTCCAAGCGCTTCCAAAGAGACCCCCGCAGCTCGCTCCCCTACGAGCTGATGATCCTGTTATCCAGCGTCGTGTTCCTGCCGCTTGCGTTTCTGCATGCGGGCGCCGCAGGCTTGCTGCGCCTTAAAGTCGATCCCTGAGCAATCCAAAAAATAGCCGCCGCGAAGATTTCGCGGCGGTTTTTTATGCCGTTTTTCTTTACGGAAACCCAAGGGCAATGGTACAATGGTCGGGATCATATTTTGAGGAGCGGCAATATAATGTCGGCACATCATCACCGGATCCGGGCGCTTCGGGCGGCGTTCCCCTACACCATCCCGATCCTGACGGGGTTTGTGTTTCTGGGCATCGCCTACGGCTACTACATGACGGCGGAGGGCTTCCACGCGCTCTACCCCATCGTGATCAGCCTGACCGTGTACGCGGGCTCGATGGAATTCGTCACCGTCGGCCTGCTCAAGGAGGCCTTCGACCCCGTTCGCGTGCTGATATTAACGTTGATGATCAACGCGCGGCACCTGTTTTACGGCATTTCGATGCTGGACAAATACCGCGCCGCCGGGCGCAAGAAGTTCTTCCTGATCTACGGCATGGCCGACGAAACCTTCTCCGTCAACTGCGCGGCGGAGATCCCGCCGGACGTGGACAAGGGCTGGTTCATGCTGTGGGTGACGGTGCTGGACTACTGCTACTGGCAGTTCGGCACGGCGGTGGGCGCCATGCTCGGATCGGTGGTCAAGATCGACACCGAGGGGCTTTCGTTCGTGCTCACGGCACTGTTCGTGGTCTTGTTCATCGAACAGTGGCTCAAGGAAAAAACGCACCACAGCGCGCTTTTGGGCCTCGGAGCGACGCTTGTATGCCTGCTGATCTTCGGCAACCAGAATTTCATTCTGCCGGCAATGCTGATCATTATCGCGGGGCTTACGCTGCTGCGGGGACCTCTGGAAAAGGCGGGTGACGGCCTATGACGCTGACGCAGGAGCTCATCACCGTGGGCATGATCGTGCTGGGCACGGTCGCAACGCGCTTTCTGCCGTTTTTGCTGGTCTCCAAAAAGAAGCCCACGCCCAGATACATCAAATACCTTGGCGTGATGCTCCCCGCCGCCGCAATGGGGCTTTTGGTGATCTATTCGTATAAAGACGTGAGCATTCTAAGCGGCTCGCACGGCATCCCGGAGCTGATCGCGACGGCGGTCGTGGTCGGCCTGCACCTGTGGAAGCGGCAGATGCTTTTATCCATTGCGGGCGGCACGGTGCTGTATATGCTGCTATTGCAGTTTGTATTTTAAACGCGGTAAAAAGGAGCGGATGTCCGCTCCTTTTTGCTTGCCCTGGTTTCTATTCGGTTTTCAGGTTGGCAGGGCGGGAGTACACGAACGCGGCGGCGAACAGGGCGCTCAGAGCAGCTTGCAGAATCATTGAAAACAGCGCCTTGTCAAACGCCAGCGTGCCGTTTGCAATAGCGACGATCTCCACAGCCAGGAACCACAGCACGATGAGCACGGTCATCGGGGCGATCATCCGCCGCTCCAGCGGCTTAAAACAGCCCCAGACCAGCAGGATCGTCCACGCCGCCATCAGCACCGCGCCTAACCCCATTGCGAACCGGTATTGGTCTGAAAACGTATCAAAGCCCCACAGCAGTTTGGCAGCCCAGGGAAACAGCATGGGAAACAGCGCAACCGCGTCGGTGACCGCGCCTGCGGCAAAGGCGACCCGAAGCCGGAATTCCGCGCGTTTAACCTTCATCCAAAACACCTCCGTTACCCCGGAGTATACGCGCTCCACGGACAAAAGCTTGACGCGTTACGACGCATTTTTTGATCGTTTGCGAAAAGATGATATACTTGTTTCACAAAACAACCCAATGCGGGAGACCTTTATGCAAAGCCATAAGCGATATGTATCGGCACAGCTCCTGTCCCTGCTGCTCCAGTATCTTGAAGATCAGCCGGAGGCTTTGCGCGCGCTTCTTGACAAAACCGGCCTGCGGCCCGACGGGGAGTTCGATCCGCATACACGCATCAGCGTGGACGCCGTATGCGAAACCGTATCCGCCCTCAGCAGCCGGCTGAACCTGCAAAACGGGCTGCGTTTGGCGCAGCGGCCGGGCCCGTACCGCAACAACACGCTGCTAATGTCCATCCTGTCGCATTGCGGAACGCTGGACAAGGCGGTGGAAAAGCTGGCGCAGTACCACGATATCGCGTCAGATTCCATCCGGCTGCGGCTGCGGCGCGGCGCGGACGGCGCGGCGCTGGAATGGCAGGCGGATCTGCCGCTGGACCGGCAAACGGAGCGGATATTTGTAGAGGCCGCGGTCGCGGCCAGCGTGGAAATGTTCCGCGAACTCACGGCCGGGCAGGCGCGGCCCGCGTGCGTGCGCTTCGCCTATCCGGCTCCGCCGGACCCCGCGGAGTATGAAAGCTTCTTCCGCTGTCCCGTTTTATTTGAGCGGGAACAAACAAGCGTTACGCTGGATTTTAGCACTCTGCGGCTTCCCATCGCCATGTCCGACGCCAATCTGCTGTCGGTTTTGGAGGAATACGCGGGCGCACTGCTGCGGGACGTTAACGGCGAATTGCGGGATCAAGTGTACAAATTCATCAGGGAAAGCATACTTCGCGGACAGGATACGAGCGCCGGTACCGCCGCCCGCCGGTTTGCCATGAGTGTACGCACCTTGCAAAGCCGCCTGCATGCCGAGGGCGCAAGCTACCGCGGCCTTCTGGAAAGCGCCAAAAAGGACATTGCCATCCAAGCCCTGCGCCAGGGTAAACTGCCATTATATGATATCGCCTTTCTGCTTGGGTACTCCGAGCAGAGCGCGTTTAACCACGCGTATAAACGCTGGACGGGGCAGAGCCCGCGGCAGTCCCTGAAGCGAAGGTAAACGCAGCGCCAAAAAGCGGAGAACGTCCTTTCGTTCTCCGCTTTTGCATATGGAATGCCATATCAACCTGTTTATCGAATCACCTTAAGGCCTTTTTTGATCTTTCGTTTTTCCTCGTACATCTTTTCGTCTGCGCGGGCGATGATCCCGTCGATCGAAACCTCTCCGTTGGATACGAACAAGCCGACGCCGTGGCTGACGCTGATGCGGTAGGGCCTTTGCTCCTCCGCATTGATTTTTGCAAACTTGTCCGTGATGCGCTTCCATATCCCTTCCGCGCCGGATTCCTCTAGGCGGTCGAACACAATCAGGAATTCATCGCCGCCAAAACGCGAAACGAAGTCGTTGCCGCGAACGCTGTCGCGGATCACCGAGGCAACGCTTTGGATCAACTCGTCGCCCGTATCGTGCCCCAGGCTATCGTTGACCTCCTTAAGACCGTTTACGTCGATAAAGCAAATCGCGATTTGATATCCCCTGTCGGAGGATTGCTTTTTCAGCTCGTTCAACTTCCGGTATCCCGCGCGGCGGTTGTATACGCCGGTCAGCGCGTCGAATTCCGAAAAATACTTGATTTCCTTCTTCTGCGCCCGGCTCACAGCCACGAACGCCGCCAGCACGAACGCGATACCCGTCATCAGGAAATAGATGGACAGGTACTGTGTCACCACGCGCCCGAGTATCGTCCACAGGTTTTGCGCAAACAACAGCCCTATCGCTGTGTCGCCAGGGATATAGGATATGATATAGTATGAATCTTCTTGATCGAACAACAGGGCATTTTCACTGTTGCCAGTAATCTCTGCCTCCGGCATCACAACGGCAAAGGTAAAGACGCCGTTTTCGGTGATTAAAACCCCGTCTCCGCCGGCGGTGATCGCTTCCCATTCCACTGGGAACGCATGGGCAAAGCTCTCGTCCTCGCGGCCCTCATACATAAAGGCCCATTCTGTTTGGCTGTCCGCGCTGTTGTACAGCCAGTAGCCGCCGACATTGAGCAGGTACACCTCGCCCCGACTCGCGTCGGCGATCGCGCGCACCTGCGCGAGCATATCGTCGGCGTTGTAGTTGAGCACGATGACGCCTGCCAGCGCACCTTCCCAGAAAAACGGCGTCGCCAGCCGGATCGTCGGTTTGACAGGGTCTTCAATCTGCCCGTTTTCGACGTTTAAATCCAGCTTGGAGATAAAGATATCGTTCTTGCGCAGCGTCAGCGCGCTAGTAAAATAGTAACGGTCCGCTTTGTTCTGCAGGCCTTCCTGCCCGACGGCATATGCGCCGTCCGGACTATAATTGATGCGGATTTTCTCCTGGCCGCTGCTGTCGATATAGCGGATTTGGTCATAAATCTGATACCGGTCGGAAAACGCGATCCACGGACGCTCGATCTCGTTAAAACCCGATAGCATTTCGCCGCTAAGATACAGGCTGTCAACGACAAACAGGACATCGGACGCGCGTCTTTGGATTTTGTTCGCGATCGTAGATTTTTCCAGCTGCACCAAATCGTACTCGGTGATTTCAACTTCGCTGCGGATGATCCTGTCCTCGTTGACCTGCAGTACGTATGTAACGACGAGAAAAACAAACGCCATCACCAGAAAGATGAGGAGCGTGAACAGCTGTGCGATTCGTTTTTCTTTGAGAAGCATTTGAATAAACATCGGCGTCACCTTTTCCCGCTGCGCGTCCGTCTACAGATTATTGAATCTCACTACTTACAGTATATACGGTTTTTGGCGCTTATTCAACAAATGGACAAAAAAACGGAAAAACCGCCCACCGGGCGGCTTTTCCGTTTACTCCGTTTCCAGCGTGAAGGATTTCAGGTGCGGGGCGCCGGTGCCGCGATAGGCAAAGTACAGGGAATGAACGCCGTCGGGGATACTGATATCGGCATGGAAAACTTCCCATATGTTGGCCGACCGGACCGGAATGGAGCCCAGCGGCTCGCCGTCCCAGGCGGTTTTGACGTCGAACGCGCCCCTGCAATAGGCGCGGATCGTCACCGCGACGCGGGTGACGCCCTTGCAGTCGAAAGACTTGAACCCGATCGTCGTTCCGTCCTGAATGCCGGCAATATGCCCGTCCACCTCGTCGCCGTCGCGCCCGTCCTGCGTGATTTTGGGAAAGCCCGGCAGCCCAGACATGGGCTGGTCCTTCCCGGTGAACAGGTGGCAGACAATATAGGCGGGGTACTCGCCCTCGCCCTTGAGCGGGCCGCCGTTCAGCCCGCAGGAGGTAATCTCCGCCTGGGGTATGGAGCCGTCGGGCAGCACCGTGATCGGCTCGGCGCAGACCTGGCGGCTGAAAAAGGTGCCGTTGGTATGGCGGTGGTAGAAGATGTACCACTGTCCCCTGATCTCGATGATGCTGCCGTGGTTGTTGCCGCCGTAGGCGACGGGCTTATCCGCAGGCTTGTAGGTATCGATATGCATATCGTTGTTTGAGACCAGCACGCCGCCAAAGCGGAAGCCGCTCGTTGGGTTATCGCTCACGGCGTAGCACAGCTCGTGCATCGCCGACGAGGAATACACGAAGTAATACTTTCCGTTCACCTTGCGGATGGAGGACGCCTCAAAGAACGGATGCTCCCTGAAGCTCGTTCCCGGCGCGTATACGCCGCCAGGTACGATGAATTTGGGTTCTTCTTTGATAGTAAGCATGTCCCGGTCAATCACCGTCACCATCGAGCCGTGCCGGGTTTTATCCTCCGGCCCGGCAAAGCCGGTGTACAGGTAGGTGACGTCCCCTTCGGTAAGCAGGCCGGGATCGAACTGCGGCTCGTCGCCCTCGCGTTCGCCTAGGCGGGTGCCGTCCGGATAGTGCACATAGCCGAGGAATTGATACAGCCCCGCGGGCGTATCGCACACGGCGACGGAGACGATCTTGGCTTTATCGTACACATAGTACAGGTAATACCGCCCGTCCGGCCCCACGGTCACGTCCGGCGCGTACAGGTTCATCTTGCTGTCGGCGTTGATAGGATCGGCGGTCTTTGGAAAGATCACGCCCTCGTAGCGCCAGTCGCTCAGGTCTTCCGCCGGAGCCGACCAGCACACGTAATCGCCCATGCAGTACACATAGCCGTTAAAGTAGTCGTGCGAACCGTACACGTACACCCGGTCGCCGAACACATAAGGTTCGCCGTCGGGGATATATTCCCAGGAGGGGAGATACGGGTTGAAAGCCTGTTTTTTCATATGCGCAGTCCTTTCGGGTTCACTTTGCCCATGTGTTTGGCATTAGTATACCACGCCGCGCAGGCAAAAGAAAACGGCCGGTGAAGGCCGTTTCCGTTGACTGGGGAAGATCTGCTTTCTTCTATTTGAACAGCGGTCCGTAGGCGGCGCAGGCGCGGTAATCGGCGCCTTCTTTGTCCATGCCGAAGGCGTTCCACGACGCGGGACGGAAAATGTCTTCCTCCGGCACGTTGTGCATGCTCACGGGGATGCGCAGCATGCTGCAAAGCGTAATCAGATCCGCGCCGATATGCCCGTAGCTGATCGCGCCGTGGTTGGCGCCCCAGGCGCGCATCATCGTATACGCGGATGTAAAGTTCCCCTCGCCCGTCACCCTGGGCGCAAACCAGGTGCACGGCCAGGTGTAGTCCGTGCGCTTCCAAAGCGCGTCGGAAACATCGTCGGGCAGCTTCACGGTGTAGCCCTCGGCGATCTGCACCACGGGGCCGACGCCCTTGACGAGGTTCAGGCGCATCATGGTCACGGGCATTTCCGCCCTGGTTTCAAATCGGCTGGAGTAGCCGCCGCCGCGGAAGTACCCCTGGTCCGCCGCGCACCACTCGGTCGCGGAGAGCATCGCGTCGATGTCCTTGTCCCGCACCTCGTACCAGGGCTTGATGCAGGGTTTGCCCGCCGAATCGGCGGATACGCCGCTGGCGTCCAGGCAGGACGCGCCGGAGTTGATCAGGTGGATGATGCCGCCCGATTCCTTCGCCCTGCCGGACAGATCAAAGCCCGTTGCTTTCTTCACGGCATCGGGGCTCCAGTAGGTGCGGACGTCGGAGAAGATCTGCGGCGTGTGCGTCAAAAGCTTGCCAAACAGCATCCCCAGGCCGTTGAGCACGTCGTTTTCAGTCGCGAGGATATAGGGCTCCCGCGCGCCGTTCCAGTCAAACGAGGTATTGAGCAGCGCTTCGGAAAAATCGGCGTTGGGGTAAAAGTCCGTCCACTGGCGCTGGCCCTGGAAGCCCGCGGCGATGGCGTTATGCCCAAGCGCTTCTTCCTCGCAGCCTTTGGGCAGGTTTTGATTGCCGGACATCAGGTCCTTGACGATGCACATCATCTTGACGACGAACTCCCAGTCGGCGTCCTTCTGCTGTCTGGATTTCTGCACGGCTTCGGGGTTTTTGTCAAAGCCTTCCCTGCAGTGCCGTTTCGTCCACGCCATGGCGCGGTCGAACTCCGCCTTGTCGTAGATGTTTTCGGTCATGCGGCGGATGATTTCAACCATGTCCACGCTTTCCACACGCATGCCAAGGTATTCCTCGATGAAGTTCGGGTCGATGATCGAACCGCCGATGCCCATGCATACCGAACCGATCTGCAAGTAGCTTTTCCCGCGCATGGCCGCCGCGGCGATCGCCGCGCGCGCAAAGCGCAAAAGCATCTCCCGCACGTCGGCGGGGATATCGGTATCGTCGGCGTCCTGCACGTCTTTGCCGTAGATGCCAAAGGCCGGCAGGCCCTTTTGCGCGTGGGTGGCCAGCACGCTTGCCAGGTACACCGCACCGGGGCGCTCCGTGCCGTTGAAGCCCCACACGGCCTTGATGGTCATGGGGTCGGAATCCATGGTCTCGGCGCCGTAGCACCAGCACGGGGTGACCGTAATGGTGATATCCACGCCGAGTTTTCTGAATTTCTCATGACAGGCGGCGGCCTCGGGCACGCGCCCGATGGTGGTATCGGCGATTACCACCTGCACGGGCGTTCCGTCCGGGTAGCGCAGCGTTTCGCCAATCAGGCCTGCTGCGGCTTTGGCCATGTTCATGGTCTGGGTTTCCAGGCTGCCGCGTACGTCCAGGCTGCCGCGCCGCGCGTCGATCGCGGGCCGGATGCCAATCACGGGATATGCGCCGATAAATCGCGTATCGTTCATAGTCATCTCCAAATTATGCTTTTATACCAGTAACAGTATAGTTCTTTACAAACTGAATTTTCTTGTGATATAGTAAGGAAACCTAGTAGAATATTCACTTATTGGAGCCGTATGAAGTATTTGGAGCAACGGGAAAGCCGCGTGCACGGAACGTTTGATTTTCCATTCGGGTATTATCACGTCACACCCGCGCATCCGCGTTATATTATGGTGGACCACTGGCATCCGGAGTATGAGATCATCCGGATTAACAAAGGCACGCTCCAGTTTAAGATCAACGGGCACCAGTATACGGGGCGCGAGGGGAATTACTTTATCGTGCAGGACGGTGCGCTGCACGGCGGTATTCCGCAGCACTGCCATTACGAGTGCATCGTGTTCAGCCTGCACGCCGTTGCGGAGCTCAATCCGCTTTGCCAAAAGCTTCTCCAGCCTGTGCTGTTTGGGCAGTCGCAGTTTACCGAGCACATCCGGGAACCCGGTGCGCGGCTTTCGCAGGCAGGCGACGCGCTGTTTTCCTCCTTTACCACAGGCTCGGACAACGCGCCCTATTTTACCCTCGGCGCGGTCTTTTCGTTCGTGGGCGCGCTGCTTGAAGACCACGTCGTACGCCGCGCCCTCAAGCCGCAGGAGGCCGAACTGCGCCGCATGGCCCGCATCAAGGATGTGCTCAATCTGATCCGCAACCATTACCACGAGGAAATTACGCTGGACGACATGGCGGCGAGCGCGCACATGAACAAGCGCTATTTCTGCCGGTATTTCCGCGAGATGATGGGCAAAACGCCCATCCAGTACCTAAACTATTACCGCATCGAGTGCGCCTGCGAGATGCTGTCCACCTCGGAGAGAACCGTATCCGAGGTCGCCATGTCCTGCGGGTTTAACAATATCTCCTACTTCATCCGCGTATTCAGCACGCACAAGGGCGTCACGCCAAGTATTTTTACCCGGCAAACGCCGCATGATAAAGTGAGGGCAATCGTATGAAATTCACGGACGGATTCTGGCTGACCAAACCCGGAGTGGAACTTTTCAACTGCGCGCAGGTGCAGGACGTACGCTGGGAGGACGGCGAGTACGCCGTGTATTGCTCGTACAACGCCGTGTTAAACCGCGGCATGACCCTGACCGGGCCGATGCTGACGCTGCGCTTCGGCGCGCCGCGCGAGGGCATTTTATCGGTCAAAGTGACCAATTACGAGGGCGTCAGCCGCAAAGAGCCGCGCTTCACGCTCAATGTTGACGGAGGACAGGTTTCCGTGGACGAGGACGGCGACACGATCACCATCTCGTCGGGAACGCTCAAAGCTATCGTTACGCGCAAAACCTTCAGCCTGCGCTTTTTGGAGGACGGGCGGGAGCTGACAGGCTTTGGCAGCCGCCACCTGGGCTGCGCCAAGACGCCGGACGGATGGTATATGCGCGCCAAGCTCGACGTGGACGTCGGCGAGACCCTCTACGGCCTGGGCGAGCGCTTTACCCCGTTTGTGAAAAACGGCCAGACCGTGGATATCTGGAACGAGGACGGAGGGACGTCCTCCGAGCTGGCATATAAAAACATTCCGTTCTATCTGACCAGCAAAGGGTACGGCGTGTTCGTCAACTCCACAGGCAAGGCAAGCTTCGAGCTGTGCTCCGAAGCCGTGGAAAGCGCGCAGGTCTCCCTGCCGGGACACAGCCTGGAACTGATGATTATCGGCGGCGGCGACATGAAAACCGTACTGTCGCGCTACACCGCGCTCACCGGCCGCCCGGCGCTGCCGCCCGCATGGAGCTTCGGGCTGTGGCTGACGACCTCGTTCACCACCGATTACAACGAGGAAACCATCAACCAGTTTGTCGACGGCATGGCAGAGCGGGATATCCCCCTGCGGGTGTTCCACTTCGACTGCTTCTGGATGAAGGCCTACGAATGGTGCAATTTCGACTGGGACAGGCAGGGCTTCCCCGATCCCGAGGGCATGATCAAGCGCCTGCACGATAAGGGGCTCAAGACCTGCGTATGGATCAACCCCTACATCGGGCAGAAGTCCCCGCTGTTCCGGGAAGGACGCGACAAGGGCTATTTCCTCAAGCGCGAGAACGGCGACGTGTGGCAGTGGGACATGTGGCAGGCCGGCATGGCGATCGTGGACTTTACCAACCCGGACGCGTGCGCCTGGTATCAGCAGAAGCTCAAAGCGCTTCTGGATATGGGCGTGGACAGCTTCAAGACCGATTTCGGCGAGCGCATCCCCACCGACTGCACGTATTTCGACGGCAGCGATCCGGTGCTGATGCACAATTACTATACACAGCTGTATAACAAGACCGTGTTTGACCTTTTGGAGCGCGAACGCGGCGAGGGCGAGGCCTGCCTGTTTGCCCGCAGCGCCACCGCGGGCGGCCAGCAGTACCCCGTACACTGGGGCGGAGACTGCTCCTCCACCTACGCAAGCATGGCCGAATCCTTGCGCGCGGGGCTATCGCTTTGCATGAGCGGGTTTTCGTTCTGGAGCCACGATATCTCCGGCTTTGAGGACACCGCCACGGAAGATGTGTACGTGCGCTGGGCGCAGTTCGGGCTTTTATCCAGCCATTCGCGGCTGCACGGCTCCACCAGCTACCGCGTGCCGTGGCTGTTCGGCGACCAGGCGGTCAAAGCCGTAAAGGATTTTTCCAAGCTCAAGTGCCGCCTGATGCCCTACCTGTTCGCGCACGCCGTACACGCCCACCAGACCGGCGTACCCGTCATGCGCGCGATGGCTATGGAATTCTTCGGCGATCCCGCCTGCGCGGCGCTGGACCGCCAGTATATGCTCGGCAATAACATTCTGGTCGCGCCGGTGTTCCGCAGGGACGGCCAGGCGGACTACTACCTGCCGGAGGGCACATGGGCACATCTGCTCACAGGAGAAACCAGGCAGGGCGGCGCGTGGCAGCGCGAGACCTACGAGCTGTCCAGCCTGCCGCTTTATGTGCGTGACAACAGCATTCTGCCGATGGGCAGCAGCGAGGAGCAGGTGGATTACGATTATCTGGACGGGTTGGAACTGCACCTGTACCACCCCGCAGAGGGCGAGCCCGTACAATTCGACCTGTGCGACAGCAAGGGCAAGCGCACCTTGTCCGCTTTGATGCACAAGCAAAACGGCAAAGTGACCCTCACCGTTGAAGGCAAGCATTACGGCATAACCGTGGTCCTGCACGACGGCGGGGAAACCCGCGCAACGCTTAAGCCGGACCAGGCGGAAATCATTCTGCCCTGAGGCTGCGTGCGGGGAGGCCGCAATGAGCGTTTCTCCTCCGCTTATATTCACAAAAAACTGGAAGCGAACGCCGCGTATATCCCATGCCCCAGCGCGGGTCATTCGGCCCGGAGATTGAACGCGGTTTGCGAAAACCCGCCGCCACAGTAGCTTTTCCTGCCACGAGGCTGGTAATTATTACCACAATTTTTATCGATATGACGCGCTTCATAGTTGTAAATTTATGCAAATTATAGTATACTGTGGCTGAAGTTATCCAAAACATTATAGCATCCCACCGCTTCCCGATACCATTCTTTTACAACATCCTCCGTTTTGGCTCCCGACCGCAGCCTGCTTCCGGGCGGTTTTGGCAACTTCCTTCTCTATCTCCGGGCGGACCGGAAACACAGAGGAGGCCATGCAATGATAAGATCACCGATACGGTTTATCCTGATCGCCTTATTTGCGCTGTTCTGCTATGCCCTCGCCGCCTTATTGCAGCTTTCCTTTTGGGCCGATCTGCTCGCGCCCGTGTGCGATTTGCTTGCCGCGGCGATGATTTTCCATGCCGTCTTCACGTCCAAAAACAAGCGGTTCCGGCCCCATTTCATCCTCGCGGGACTGGCGATCCTGTTTTGGGCGTTGGCGGATACGCTGTGGTTTATGCTCGCGCATCTGCTGGACGCCGATCCGGGCGCTGACATACTAGTGAACGTACTGTATTTCGGCACCAACGTATGCCTGGTCGCCGCGATGCTTCTGTATGCCTACTCCCGGCTGCGGAAATGGGATACAATCCAGCTTGTCCTGGACGGCGCGGCGTTTTCCGCCGCGATCCTGTGGATGATCTGGACGCTGATGTATCACCGAAGCTTCAGCCGCATGGAGCTGCTGCTGGATTACAGCGCTATGAACTCGCTGAGCGTCGGCATGGACTTGTTCCTGATCGTCGTGATAGGAATATGGTATCTGTCCATCCGCAGGGGCATGCTTCCGATATTCCTGCGAATCCTGATCAGCGGGGTGTTCGTCTATGCGGCCGTCGATCTGTTCTACTATCACCTGTACTCAAACAACCTCTACGTGCCCGATTCGCTGGTGGATATCGCCTATCTGGCATCGCTCGTCACCATTGCCGTCTCCGTCAAGCTGTACTATATCCGCTACCCCGCCGTGTATACCAATGAAAACCTCAATACCAACATCGGGAACCTGCATAAAGGATTGATCCTGCTGATATGCCCGGCGTTGATCTACCTTTTAGGCACGCTCACAGCGGCGGACATCGGTTTTTACTCTATCATCATTTTATTTCACGAAGGCGCGAGCAGCTATATTCAGAAATCTGTCGCCAATCGGGAACGCCTGAGCAGGGAGATCGACACGAATAAAAAACTCGAGCAGCTGGTATCGGAAAAGGTAAACGACCTTAAAGCCTTAAACGCCGAGCTGCTCCAGCGCAACGAGGACCTGAAATACATAAACCAGCACGATTCCTTAACCGCTCTGCATAACCGCAGCTATTTTATGGACAAGCTGAACGCCGCCATCCAATCGGCGGTAAACGAACAGAAGGTCGGGCTGATCCTGTGGAACGTGGACGGATTAAAGGGGATCAACGATACCTACGGCCATTTTACAGGCGATCAGATTCTGATCATGCACGCCGGGCGCGTACGAAATGCGATTGGCGGCGCCGGCGTGCTTGCGCGGCTTGGCGGCGATGAATTCGCATTCATCCTCAAAGGCACGGAGGAAGACGAAGACGTGATACGGACCGCCGAAACAGTAGTCGCCACCGGCAAAGAACCGTTCCATGTCGACGGATATACCTTCAACGTCACCGTCAGCGTCGGGATTTCCATCTACCCCGTATGCGCCGTTGACAGAAGCACGCTGCTGCGCAACGCCGACATCGCCATGCAGTACGCCAAGGAGACCAAACCGGACAGCCATATCGCGACCTACCGGGACATCGGCACGGCCATCAACCGCAAAACCCAGATCGGCAATCACCTCAGGACCGCCGATTACGACAAGGATCTCCGCCTGCACTTCCAGCCGCAGTTTCGCATCGCCAACCGCGAGCTCATCGGCATGGAAGCCCTGCTGCGCTGGGATTGCCCGGGCATCGGCCCCGTATCCCCCGCCGAGTTTGTTCCGATCGCCGAGGAGCAAAACCTGATCATCCCCATCGGCAACTGGGTGATTGAAAACGCCGTCCGGCAGATTGCCGCGTGGAACCGCGCCTATCACATGAACCTGCGGATGGGCATCAACTTCTCCCCCAAGCAATTCGACCAGGCGTCAAGCTTTGACGTGCTGGACGAGGCCATCAAGCGCCACCACGCGGCGTTCAAGTGGGTCGATATCGAGATCACCGAAAACGTCGCCATGGACAACGAGGACAGTGCGGGGAATATCAAGAAGTATTTCAATACCAAGCAGCTGACCGTCTCCATCGACGATTTCGGCACGGGATACTCCTCGCTTGGTTACTTGACCATCCTGTCGTTTGACCGGCTGAAGATCGCAAAGCCGCTGATCGACAAGATCACCACCGACGAATCCAGCCGCAAGATCGTCACCTCCATCGTCCTGCTTGCCAAGTCCCTGGATTTGCAGACCATCGCCGAAGGCGTGGAAACCAAGCAGCAGTTCGAACTGCTGCAAACCCTTGGCTGCGACCAGATTCAGGGGTACTATCTGGGCGTCCCCATGCCGGCGGACGCGTTTGAAACGGAGTTCCTGAAGCCGTCGGTGGAAGAGGACGCCGGTAAACGCAATGAGTAAATATGATCCCCTGTGGGAGTATGTGCGGAAGACAGGCGAACAGAGCCTAACGCTCAGCTTTGCCGAGATCGGCGAAATCCTTGCGTTCCCGCTTGACCACAGCTTTCTCAGTTTCAAAAAGGAACTGCCCGGATATGGTTATCGGATCGGAAAAATTTCCCTGAAAGAGCAAACCGTCGTTTTTATCCGGGAGGAATAATCCTGAACAACCGCCAAACGGCGTTCCCGCGAATAAGGAGTATGCATTGTCTGATCATCATAATTTGACCCCGACCGTCATTCAGGGCGCTGCCGTGGTGCTGCCCGAAGGCATTCAGCGCTGCGATATCGGCCTGCGCGGCGGGGTGATCGATCGCATCGGCGAAGCGCTCTCCGGGTACGATACGGCGATCGACGCGTCCGGCTGCACGGTGATCCCCGGGATGCTTGACATCCATACGCACGGCGCGGTACGGGTGGACGCCAATACGGCGACGGAAGAAGACTTTATCAAGCTGTCGGCTTTCTATGCGTCCGAAGGCGTAACGGGGTTCCTGCCCACGCTGGTCTGCGACACGGAGCAGAATATCCTCGCGGCGATCCGGCGGATTGTAAAGGCGCGCGACCGGGTGCGCGGCGCCAGAATCCTCGGCTGCCATCTGGAAGGGCCGTTCCTCGCCGACGACTACCGGGGCTCCATGCCCCGCAAGTTTCTGGTGCGGGGCGACGCCGCGCTGGTCGCGCGCTTTCTGTCCGCGGCCGAAGACCTTTGCCTGCGCATGACCGTTTCCCCGGAAGCCGAGGGCGTGGAATCACTGATGCATTACATCGTATCCCAGGGGATGCGGATCGGGCTTGGGCACTCGGGCGCGAGCTACGAACAGACAGTCAGCTGCCTGCACCTTGGCGCCGACAGCTTTGTGCACACCATGAACGCGATGGCGCCGATGGACCGGCACGAGCCCGGCATCATCGGCGCGGCGCTGGAAAGCGACGCGTATGCGGAGATCATCTGCGACGGGCTGCACCTGCACCCCGCCATCGTGCGGCTGATGCTCAAGGCTAAGGGCATCGACAAGCTCGTGGCCATATCGGACTCCATGATGGCCACGGGCTTGGGCGACGGGGTATTCACGCTGGGCAAAAACAAGGTGGTCGTCCGGGACGGCGACGCAAAGCTAGCCCACAGCAGCGCCCGCGCCGGAAGCACCCTGACCTTGCGAAAAGCGCTGATCAACTTCATGAATTTCACGGGATTGCAGATCGACAAGGCCATCCTGCCGTTGACCCAAAATCCGGCGAAGCTGATGGGGCTGGACAAACAAAAAGGCCGCGTCGCAGTCGGCCTGGACGCGGACCTTACGGTGCTGGACGAGCACATGAACGTGCGGTACTGTTTTGCGGGGCAGGAACTGATTTACCGGCGTCCGGACGCGCAGTAGCCTTAATCTTTTGATTCGCCGCGCTCAAGCAGCGCGGCGATTTCGTTCATCTGCGCGCCGTTCAGCGGGCCAAACGCCATCGCGCTCGCGTTTTCTTCCGCCTGTTTCACGGTTTTAAACCCGGGAATGGGGATGTTCAGCTCGCTTTTGGCCCACAGCCAGGCAAGCGCACCCTGCGCCGCCGTACGCCCGCCGCTTTGCAGAATATCACGGATGCTGCCGATCTTTTGGAGAAACGCGCGCTTGGGTCTGCCGTTTTCAAAATACTCGGTCCAGTCAAACGCCGAGCCGCGCACGTCGTCCGCGCCAAAGCGCGTGTCCGCCGTAAACTTGCCGGACAGAAACCCCATGCCCAGCGGCGTGTTGCACAGGCAGGCAAACCCGTGTGTTTCCACGGCGGCGTGCATCGCGTCGTCATAGCTGAAAACGTTGGCCTTGGTCTGGATGACCGCGCCTTTGGACTGTTTGGCGAATGTTTCGACATTCGCTTTTCCATAGGTGCTCCAGCCGTAGGCGCGCAGCTTTCCCTCGCTTTGCAGCTTGTCAAGCTCGTGAAACAGCGGCGCTGCCTGTTCCTGCGGGATGGCGCCGTTGTGGATCTGGTACAGGTCGATATAGTCGGTATCCAGCCGCTTGAGCGACGCCTCCAGCGCGCGGCGGATATACTCCGGCGAGGTGTTTTCGCCGTAGATCTCGCGTTTTTCGCGGTCGTGCACAAAGCCGCCTTTGGTGGCGATCACAGCGTGCTGCCGCATGCCCTTGAGGGCTTTGCCCAGCACTTCCTCGCTGTGGCCGGTGCCGTAGGCGTCCGCCGTGTCAAAAAAGTTCACGCCAAGTTCCGTCGCGCGGCGTATGGCGCGGATGGATTCCTGATCGTCCACCGCGCCCCAGCCGTCCGGCTGCCCAAACAGCGTGAACAGCCCGCCGATCGCCCAGCACCCAAGCCCCAGCGGACTGACGCTGATGCCGCTGTTGCCCAGCGTTTTTCTTTGCATATTCATCATTCGTTCTCCTTATTTGCGTCCTGTTCCGCCGCCAGGCCCCGCCGCAGGCCGCCCCACGCGGCCCGCGTATCGTGCAGCAGCGTTTCCCGGTCGTACAGTTTAACGGACATCGAAATGCCGATCATCAAGTAGTAATACGCAAGCGCCGCGTCCGCGGCGTTTTGCCGGCGAAGGCTGCCGCCTTCCATGCCGCGCCGCATACATTCGGCGATACCGTCCAGAAACAGCGTTTGCGTCTCCTGCGTTTGCCGCTGCATGGTTTCGGCCATGAAATCGGGCGGAAAATAGAAGTACCGGTCCCAGAAATACATTTTCATATTTTCATGGCAGTAGAGAATAAAATCCTGAAACATGCGCTCCAGCTGCGCCAAAGCGTTTTCGCCCGCGCGGGCCTCCGTCAGCGCGCGGATAAACGCCGCGTACTCCGCAAGAATATCGTCAAAGATCGCTTGAAATATATCCTGTTTCCGGTCGAAATGCGCATACAGCGACGCCTTTCGAATCCCCGTGGCCGCGGCGATATCGCTCATGCTGGCGCCTTCGTAACCCTTTTCCATAAAAAGCGCCAGCGCGTTATCGAGTATTTTCTGTTTCGTCATCAAAAGCGCGCTCCCCGGCAGCGGATGCCGCGATATTTACCTACCTATCGGTCGGTAGGTTTATAATAGCATACATCACTTGAAAGCGCAAGTCCTTTTTTTGCGCATTCATTTTTCTGTTTTCAAATGAAAAAACGGAATGATTTACCAGAAGATCAAATAGAATAAAAGCGCGAATAGCCCGATACAGAACAATAGCAGACTATAGCTCAGCGAGCGCTTCAGGCGCTTCATGGAGCGGCCAAGCTCCTCGTTGCCCGCCGCAAGCGCACAGGAGAAATCGATGGCAGACGGGTGGTTTTTGAGCAGCGTTTTGTTTAAAAGCGCCGCGCCGCCGTTTAAAAGCTCGCCCAGGGCGTTAGTAAAGCGGTTCCCGCCGGGCATGGGCACGCGCCAGGCGCGCACATGCAGGAGCGAGCGGCGGCCAAGCGCGATCAGCGCTTCCGGCAGCATCGACACCGCCCAGGAGACCCAGGTAACCAGCGCCTGGGCAAATTTAAGCGCCGGACGGTAAAGCATATCCTCCAGGTTGACGCGCGGGGGGACGGGGTTCATGTAGCTGCGGCCGCCCTCAGTTTTTTCGCTGAGCAGGCCGCGGATGACCACAAGGTACACGATCAGCCCCACCGCGATGGATTCCGCAGCGCCCAGCAGGTTTTCCGTGCTGAACGCCGCGAACGGTTCCGCGTGGATTCCGAAAAACCCCGCGCCGATACGCGAAAGTCCGTCCATGAAAACGGACGGGAAAACGCCCATCAGCAGCGGGAAAACCGAAAGAACCAAGATCACGGCCATAGACGCGCGCGGGAGCGGCCGGCGCGCATTCAGCGTTGTTTCCGGGCGCTCCCAGAACAGGCAGATATAAAGCTTGAGCATATAGGCGAGCGTCAGCCCGCCCGAGAGGATGAACAGCCACTCGGCGGCCGAATACAGCCACGCGCCGCCGTGCAGCAGATGAATATATTCCACAAGACTTTCATGCAGCATGGACTTGCTCACAAATCCCGACCACAGCGGCACGCCCGCGACGCCGAGCATGCCCATCAGAAAGGCAATGTGGAACAGGGGCTTCCCGCGCCCGAAGCCGCGAAGGTCGTTCAGGTGCCGCCTGCCCACACCGAGTACGGCGACGCCCGCACACAGGAACAGGATCATTTTAAACAGCGAGTGGTTGACCATGTGCGAAAACAGCCCCTGTGCGGCGACGCCCCCGTGCGCCGATAGAAGCCCGTACAGCCCCGCGCCGACCAGAATAAACCCGATCTGGCTCATGCTCGACCACGCGAGCACCCGCATGATGTTCATCGATAAAAGCGCCCATACCCCGCCCACGAGCATGGTCACGATCCCGATCCAGAAGACCAGCGTGTGCCAGGCGGGAACGCCGCGCATGACGTTGACGGATAAAATCAGAATGCCGAATACACCCGCCTTGGACAGCACCGCCGACAGCAGCGCCGCCGCCGGCGCGGGCGCGGCCGGGTAGGCTCTGGGCAGCCATACGTGCAGCGGGAACGCCCCGGCCTTGGCCCCGAAGCCGATCAGCATCAGGATCGCCGGCAGCATCAGCCGGGACGCGTCGACGCCCTCGGGCAGCGTTCCCGTATAATGCATCGACAGAAGCGCCTCCGGGAGCAGCAGCATGCCCATCAGCATACAAAGCCCGCCGATGATTGCGATCCACAGGTAGCTTTGCGCGGCGCGCAAGGCCTCGGGCGTTTCCTCGTGCGCGACCCACGGATAGCTTGAAAGCGACATGACCTCGAAAAACATCACGGTCGTCAGCAGCCGGTCGGACAGGAACAGCCCCGTCACGGCGGACAGCGTGATCAGCGTGAAAAACGCATAGCGCGGAACGTGCTTGCCCGGTTTGAAACAGGACAACGAATAAATGGACGACGCCGTGAACAACAGCGCCGAAAGCCACGCGAAAAAGGCGCGGAAACCGTCCGCCCTGAGCGATAATCCAGCCGAAAAGAGGCTGCCGCTGACAAACGCGCTTTTCTGTTCGCGCACGGCCTGCCACAGCACAGCCGACAGCAGCGCAAGCGCTGCGGCGGACGTGATCAGCATGCTCCACAGCGCATGCCGCGCGTGTTTGCGTCCGAGACCGTACGCAAACGCGGCCCCCAGCAGGGGCAGTGCGACCGCGACGACGAGCAGCAGATTATTGCGCAAACCGGACCCTCCTTGTGTGCCTTACCATAACACCAAATAGAACAACAGCAGAAACAGCCCCACGCAGAATAAAAGCAGGCTATAACTCATCGAGCGCTTAACGCGCCGCATCGAGCGGCCGAGCTCCTCGTTGCCCGCCGCAAGCACGCAGCTGAAGTCGATCTCCAGCGGGCTGTTCCTGCGCACGGTTTTGTTGAGCACCAGCACAATGCCGTTCAGAAAGCCGCCCACAGCCGCCGTGAAGCGGTTGCCGCCGGGCATGGGCACGTGCCAGGCGCGCACGTGCAAAAGCATCCGCCGCCCGCCGGCGATCATAAGCTCCGGCAATGCGGACAGCGCCCAGAAACAAACGCTGACCGCCGCCAACAGCCCTTTGAGCGCGGGACGGTATACCCTGTCCTCCAGATCCAGCCACGCGGGCTTGCGGTCTACGTACACGCGGCCGTTCTCCGTTTTTTCGCTCAACCAGCCGCGCACCAGCAGCAGGTATACGGCAAGCCCGACGCCGATGGTAACGGCGGCCATCCACAGGCTTTCCGGGGTAAACACGCGGACAGGCGCGGCTTCGGTTTGGAAAAACCCGGCGCTCAGCCGCCCGATCCCGCCAAGAATGGCGGACGGAAACAGTCCGATCGCCCACACGGCGGCGGCGCACAGCGCTAGCAGCGCAGCCGAGCCTTTGGAAAACAGCGGCTGTTTGTCCGTCTCCTGCACGCCGTGCTGCCAGAACAGACAGAGGTAGAGCTTGAGCATATACGCAAGCGTCAGCCCGCCCGCAAGCACGAACAGCCACTCGGCGGCCAAGTACATCCCCGCGCCGCCGGACAGGCGGATGTAGTCCGTCAGCGCCTCGTGCAACAGCGTTTTGCTCGCATAGCCCGACCACAGCGGAATGCCCGCGATGCCCAGCATGCCCGACAGGAACAGGAAATGCAGCAGCGGCCTTCCGCGCCCGAAGCCCCGGATCTCGTTGAGCTTCAGCGAGTGCGCCCGCAGGGCGACGGCTCCGGCGCACAGAAACAGAATCAGCTTGAACAGCGAGTGGTTGATCATGTGCGCAGCGACCCCCTGCGCGGCCACGCCGCCGTGCTCCCCGAGCAGGCCGATCAGCCCGGCGCCGAGCAGAATGAACCCGATCTGGCTCATGCTGGAGCAGGCCAGGATGCGCTTCATCTCCACCGACAAAAGCGCTAAAACCGCGCCAAGCAGCATGGTGACCACGCCCAGCCAGAAGATCAGCGCGTGCCAGGCGGCGATCTCCCGCAGGAACTTCAGCGACAGCAGCAGGATGCCGAACACGCCGGTTTTTAACAGCATTCCCGACAGCAGCGCGCTGGCAGGCGCGGGCGCCACGGGGTGCGCCTTGGGCAGCCACACGTGCAGCGGAAACGCGCCGGCCTTCGCGCCGAAGCCCACCAGCATCAGCGCGGCGGGCAGGATCAGCCGCGACGGCGCGGCAGATTCGCCGATCGCAATGCCCGACGAAAAGCGGAGCGACAGCAGCTCGTGGGGCAACAGCAGCATGCCGATCAGCAGGCACAGCCCGCCGATGATCGCGATCCACAGGTAGGTCTGCGCGGCACGCAGGGCGCCGGGCGTTTCCTCGTGGGCGACCCAGGGATAGCTTGAAAGCGACATGACCTCAAAGAACACGATGGTCGTCAGCAGCTGATCGGATAAAAATACCCCGATCACGGCCGAGAGCGTCATCAGCGTGAAAAACGCGTAGCGCGGCACGCTGCGTTTCCCCCGGAAATACGAACCCGAGAACACCGCCGCCACGAAGAATAACAGCCCGGCAATCCACGCGTACAGCGCCGTGAATCCGTTCGCGGCCAGGGCGAGGCCCATCACGCAGAAGTGTTCCCAAGTGAACGCAGGCGTATCGCCTCGGATCACGAAATAGAGCAGCAGGGTTAACAGCGCGAGCTCGATTGCGGAGACCGCCGTCATCCAGCGCAGGGCGTGCCGCGGACGCCCGCGCCCGGCGGCGTAGGCAAGCGGCGCACCGAGCATCGGCAGCGCGACCGCGAGCAGCAACAGCACATTCCCCCGCAACGTTTGATCTCCTTATGCTACAGTCCGACCACTTGTGAGAGCATGTCGGCAATCGGTTTGCCCAGCAGGATCAGCGAAAGCATCGCCGCGACCATCACGAAAAAGAGCGTCAGCATCTGCCAGCCGGGATCGCGCTTTTCCTCCGGTTTGCGCTCGATGGGCAGCGCGAAGGCCGTCACCGCGGGCTTTAACAGGTACGCCGCCGTGAACCCGGCAGAGATCAGCAGCACCACGACGCCCAGCGCGCCCACGATGTGCCCGCTCTGGAACCCGGCCGTAACCAGCGCCCACTTGCTCTGGAAGATAATGAACGGCGGGATGCCCACAAGCTCCACCGCACAGAACGCAAACACCGCCGTCACAATGGGCATCTGACGCCAAAGCCCGCGCAGTTCCTGCACATACTGCCGCCCCGTCTGCACCAAAATCGCGCCCGCGCAGCTGAACAGCGTAATCTTGACCAGGCTGTGGAAGATCATGTGCATCAAACCGGCCTTGAGGCCCAGCGGCGTTAACTGCATCAGCCCGAACAGCATATAGCTTAAGTTGGAGATCGTGGAATAGGCGAGCCTGCGCTTCAGGTGCTGCTCGTGCACGGCCTTGGCGCTGGCGAAGAGAATGGTGAACGCCGCCATCGACAGGCACAGCGTCTGCGCCCAGGTGCCGGAGATCAGCGTCGGGCCGTACACGTAATACGCAAGCCTCGCCACCGAGAACACGCCCGCGTTGACCACCGCCACCGCGTGTAAAAGCGAGGTTACCGGCGTTGGCGCGACGGACGCCGTGGGCAGCCACCCGTGCAGCGGGAACACCGCGGCCTTGACGCCGAAGCCGAAAAAGCCCAGCACGAACAGTAAAAGCATCATCGTGTGCGGCGCCTGCTGCAGGGCGGGGATGCCGCCTAAAACAAAGGTGGTCGAATCGCTGTACACCAGCACGCTGATCATGGATAAAAAGCCCAGCGACGCCGCGCCCAGCGAGTAATACAGGTACTTGCGCGCCGCGTACACGCTGCGGTGGCTGAAGCCGTGCGCCACCAAAAACACCGTGGCGAGCGTCAGCGATTCAAAAAAGAAATACAGCGTAAACAGGTTCTGCGCCGAGGCGATGACCAGCGTCATCGCGTAGCTGAGCAGATACTGCCCGAAAAACGAGTTCTCCCCCGGCTCGTGCTCCATGTACTCAAACGCGTACAGCATCGCAAACGGCCACAGGAACGCGATCAGCCCCGCGAACACCTTGCCCATGCCGTCCAGCCGGAAGGCAAGGGTCATGCGCGTCGTGAATTCGAGCAGCACGTAACTTTTGTCCGGTTCCATCAGCAGCGCAAGGCAGACGAAAACAGAGGTCGCCGCCGTGAACGTAACGGCGAGCCAGCGACGGATGCGGCGGCCCTTCCTGCCCAGGGTGAAGATCAGGGCGCTGCCCGCGATGGGGAGTAAAACTGCGATCAGTAACATGCCTGCCCCCTAAAACAGCGTTTGGATGACGGCCGCCACGGCATTGCGCAACGGCACGGAATACAGCCCGAATAATAGCGAAAGCCCCGCCAGCGCCGCAAGCGGCAAAAGCATGCCCATGGGCGCGCGTTTGGCGGACAGCGCGCTCCCCTGCTCGCCCGGGAAGAACGCCGGAAGCACCACCGGGGCGATGTACCCGGCGGTCAGCAGCGCGCTGACCAGCAGCACCACCGGCCCGAGCCATGAAAACACGGGCATCGCGCTTTGCACCGCGCCCTGCGCCAGCACCCATTTGCTTAAAAACCCGCTCAGCGGCGGAATGCCCACCAGCCCGATGCCCGCGATGGCAAAGCTCCACATCGTGGCGGGCATCTGCCTGCCGATGCCGCGCATCTCGTCCACGTCTGCCGTGCCGCCGTATACGATCAGCGCGCCCGCGCACAGGAACAAGCTTGTTTTCATCAGGCTGTGGAACACCGTGTGTAAAAGCGCTCCCTGCGCTGACGTGGTATTGAGCAGGAACAGCCCGAACAGGATATAGCTGATCTGCGAGACCGTGGAGTACGCAAGCCGCCGCTTGATATGCTTTTGGCGCAGGGCCTGCGCCGAGCCGATCAGCACCGTTAAAAGCGAAAGTGATAACAGCGCCGTCTGCACCCAGGTGCCGCGCACCGCCTCCGGCCCGACCGCGAAATAGAGCACGCGGAAGACGCACAGCACCCCGGCGTTAACGATCACGCCGGAGAGCACCGCGCTGGCGGGCGTAGGCGCGATGGGGTGCGCCGTTGGCAGCCAGCCGTGCATGGGGAACAGGCCCGCCTTGGTGCCAAAGCCGATCATACAGATGAACAGGGAGATTAAAAACAGAGCGGACGGGGCTTGCACGAGCTCCGCTTCCAGCGAGCCGCCCGCAACGAAGGTCGGCGACGCGGTATGCAGCGTCAGGTAGATCACGCCGAACAGGCCCATCATCGCCCCGGCGATCGAGTACAAAAGGTACTTGATGCCCCCCGCCACGGCTTCCTTCGTGCGGTCGTACAGCACCATGGGAAACGAGCAAAGCGTGAGCGTTTCAAAGCACAGGTACATGGTGACCAGCGTCCCCGCAAAGCACAGGCACAAAAGCGCGAACAGCGAAAAGAAGTAAAACGCGAAAAACCGCGACGGGTTTTTCTCGTGCTTGAAATAGGTCAGCGCGTACATCCCGGCGGTCATGAACACGCCGGAGAACAGGAAGGCAAACAGCCTGCCCGTCCCGTCGCTTTGGAATACGAAGGTCACGCCCGGCGCGACGGTAAACAGCGTCATCATGCCGTCGCCGGTCATGGTCAGCGCGATCGCCGCAGCAAAGCACACCGCAAGCCCCGCGCCCGCCGCTAAAGCCCGGAACCTGCGCGCAAACAGGAACCAAACCCCCAGCGCGAGGGGGATGGCCGGAACCAGGACGAACAGGACGCTTTGCATATACATGAAACTCCTCAGGCTAAAAATCCGATGCCGGTGGTAATGAAATTGATGATGTCCTTGGCGAAAAAGCCGATCCCCAGGTTCACCAGCCCGAACACCGAAAGCGTTGCCGCCGCGAGCCGGGATTTGATGAACGGTTTGGGCTCGTACCCCTCCCTGGGCTTGCGGTACAGCCCGATGACCGTATGCATGAAATAGAACGCGTTTAACAGCGTAGACAGCGCAAGCGCTGCCAGCAATGTGACCCGCACCCATCCCGTGCCGGAGATCGCCGCCTCGGCAAAGAAAATCTTGGAGAAGAACCCGCCCAGAATCGGGATGCCCACCATGCTCAGCGCGCCCAACGTGAACGCGATCCCCGGAATCACATACCGGTAGCCCGCGCCGCGCAGGTCGATGAAGCGCTTACTATCCCCCGAAGCGTCGCACAGCGGCGAGACGGATAAAAACAGCATGCTCTTGCACAGCGCGTGCACCACCAGGTGGAACATCGCCGCCGCGACGCCAACGGTGCTGCCAAGCCCCACCCACGCAAACAGATAGCCCATCTGCGACACCGACGAATACGCGACCATGCGCCGGATATCCAGGCAGCGGATCGCGCCGATGGAACCCAGGATCATCGAAAGCACCCCAAGCACCGTCATCAGGTTCAGGGCCATGTCGGACATAATGACGTCCACGCCGATGACGCGGTAGAAGATCTTCACCAGCAGGAAAAAGTAGGCCTTGCTGACGACGCTGGAAAGCACCGCGCTTGCCGCCGAGGTGGAGTAGGCATAGGCGTCCGGCAGCCACATGTGGAAGGGGAACACGCCGCACTTGATGGCGATGCCCGCGATGAACAGCCCGATGATCACCGTGATCGGCAGGGCGTATTCGCCGTCGGCCGCGTAGGTGGTGATCACCGCGTGGATGTTTTCCATCAAAAGGTGGCCGGTCAGATTATAAGTCAGGGCGATAGCGATCAAAATCAAACCGGAGCCCAGCAGGCTTAAAATCATATACCGCATGGAGGCGACCATCGTATGCCCCACCTGCCGCGCCGTCATCAGCGCGCAGCTGGAAAGCGCCAGGATTTCGATGAACACATAGGCGGTAAACAGGTCGTTGGTGTACACCAGCGCAAGCATCCCCGCCATGACGAGGTTGCACATCACGTAAAAGAACCCCTGCTTGGGCGGGTCGATCTGCCGCTGCAGCTTGTTGAGTCCCGAAAGCTGGCTAAGCAGCATCACCACGCTTAGCGCCAGCGCGATCAGCGCTTCCAGCAGCCCCGCGCGCAGCTCGTTGCCCCAGGGCGCGGGGAAGTGCCCCATCATATAGTTGTAGCTGCCATTGAAGGAGATCATGAACGGCAGAAACCAGATATGCAGGCAGACGACCGCCGCCACCACGCCCACCGACAGCCACTTGGCGGCGCGGCGTGGCAGCACGGGCGTAACGATGGCCGAAGCCATCGACAGCATAATGGAGAAAAACGGTACGTTCTGCACTAGCTGCATGCTACTCGTCCTCCCCCTTCATCATCAGCGTCATACTGTCGATATCCAGGGTACGGTAGCGGCGGTAAAGGCGGATGGTGAGCGCCAGCATGACCGCCGTGACGCTGACGGAGACCACGATGCCCGTGAGCACCAGCCCGCTTGGAATGGGGTTGACGTAGCCCGCGGCGGCCTGCGCGCCTTCCTTAAGGATGGGCGCGGCGCGGCCCGCGATATAGCCCTGCGAGGTCAGGAACAAAAACGTCGCGGTCTCCATGATGTTGAGTCCGATGATCTTTTTGATGAGGTTGGTATGCAGAAGGAGCGTGGTGAACCCGATTCCGAATAAAAGGATGGCGACCGTAACGTCCAGGTGCGTCCAGAGCATATTGATCAGATTGCCCATCATACCCCTCCCTTCCGGATCAGGGTGTAAAACACGTACATCGTGCACATCACAACCAGCCCGACGCATAGATTGAGCGGCAGGATCAGCCCCGCCGACAGGATGGTGCCGGGCACGCCCGGCGATACGACGCTTTCCAGGTGGTTGGCGCCGGTGTAGAACGAATAGCTTTTCAGCCCCGCGTACGTAAGCAGCGCGCCAAACGTGATCCACTGGAACGTGCGGTAGGTGAAAAAACGCTCGGTTTTTTTAAACCCGAAGGCGTTTAAGTACAGGATCAGCCCCGCGCCCATGATCGCGCCGCCGGAAAAGCCTCCGCCCGGCGTGATGTGCCCGTTGACGATCACGTAAAAGCCGAACAAAAGGATCACGGGTACCAGAAGCTTGGCGGCGAACTGGAGGATCTGGTCGTTCTTGGGCTCGTGGAAGCGGTCGTCGTACTCGGCCTCCAGCCAGGTTTTGGTGGGCTTGCCATCCTTGTGGTCGTGCAGCTTTAGCAAAAACAGCACCGAGCACGCGGCCACGAACAGCACCGTGGCTTCGCCGAAGGTATCAAACGCGCGGTAGTCAAGAATCATCCCCGTGACCATGTTCACAGCGCCGGTCTCGGCGGGTCCCTGCTCCACGTAGCGGGCAGAGACTTCGTTGTTGTCGGGGTTGGTCGGGTCGCCAAACGGCGGCAGGGTGTTCACCGTCCACAGCAGGAAGAACACGATCCCAAGGCAGGTGATTGCCGCAAGCGTGCGGTACAAACGCCGCATGATCTTTACGCCCGAGGAGTACGACCAGGTATGGATCTGCCGGTACATTTCCTGTTCCTGCGACTGGGCGCGCTGCACGCGCACCTCGCGTACGTCTTCCAGCACGTCCATCGCCTCGTTGGAGGTGCGCGTAAGCTCCTGGGGCTGCTCGGACAGGGAGGCGATCATGGCCTGATCCAGCGGGCTTTCGTCCCCGGCATAGCGCCTGCGCAGGGTGTCAGCGATCTTTTTCTTCATCGTTTTTCACCTTGATCGCGTGCAGTTTTTTCAGCGTAATAAAGAACAGGATGCCCGTCACCCCGGCGCCTACGGCGGCTTCAGTGATGGCGAGGTCGGGGGACTGCAACAGAATCCATAAAATGCTCATCAGCAGGCTGTACGCCATGAAGATGACCACGGAGGTCAGCAGGTCCTTGGCGAGGGAGGTGGCCACGGCGCAGATCAACAGCGCGCCCAGCACGATCACCGTGAGCAGACTCACTTTTCAAGCACCTCCATATCGCGGTCCAGGCGGGGATTGGTGGTCGCCTCTAGCCTTGCGATCAGGTGCCCGGCGGTGGGGCTTGCGATCCACAGAAAGATCATCGTCAATGCAAACTTCATTACGACCCAGCCGTCCGCCGCGCTGATCGAAAGCCCGATCATCAGCGCCAGAAGCCCCAGCGAATCGCACATGGAGGACGCGTGCAGGCGGTTTAAAGCCAGGCGGAAGCGGTACTGCCCAAGCACCCCCGCCGCGAGCACTACAAGCCCGCCAAGCAGGAACAGCGCCGTGAAGATGAAGCGTATCATTTCCATCATTTCGGGATGTCCCCCTTTTCCTGTTTTTCCATGGCGACGCCAAGATACACCTTGCACAGCACCACGATCGCAAGGAAGCCGATCATCGCGTAAAGAAGCGCCACGTCGGCCAGATAGTTTTCGGCAAGCATCAGCGCCAGCACGCAGATCATGCCAAGCGTCAGCGTGCAGATCATGTTGATGGCAATGATGCGGCTGGCGATGCCGGGGCCGCGCACCGCGCGCTCCAGGCACAAAAGCGTGAGCACGGCAAGCGCGACCAGCACCACCGTATACAGGGTATGGTAGGCTTCCTGCATTTATTTCACCCCCAGGGTTTCCAGGCGGAGCAGGCGCTTTTGGAAGGCGAGGGCTTCGATATCCTCGGCAAAGCGCTTGTCCAGGCAGTGCACGGTGAGCTTGTCGCCCTCGCAGAAAACCGACAGCGTTCCCGGCGTCAGCGTAATCGAGTTGGCCAGCAGGTTTTGCGCGAGGGTGGTTTTCAGCGGCGTGCGGAAGGTGACCAGCTGGGGCTTCAGCACGTAATGCTTTTTGCGCACGATGCGCATCACCTGGAAGCTGGATTTGACGATCTCATAGAGCAGCAGCGCGATATAGGCGAGCGCAGCGGGGATCATTTTTAGAATCCGCAGCTCGCGGCGCAGGCCGTAATCCAGAAATTTGACGCAGAACAAATACAGGGCCGCGGTAATCACCGCCCCGATGCCCAAAACCTCCCAGGTGACGCGGCCGTTGAACGCGATCCACAGCAAGAAAAGCGCCGTCAGCATTGAATTGTCCTCCGCACGTGTCCGAATAAAGAAAAACAGCGGGTAGGGTTCCCGCCCTACACACTATTTTATGCACCGGATATGCGTTTGTCAATTTTGTAACGGAATATTCACGGATGAATTTCCATCGCGTCTCGGGCGCGCTACTGGTTTTCCTCCGCGCATTGCTCCCGGCGGCTTTCCGCAGTCTCTTGAACAGATTTGGGGAGCGTTTTCAAGGTCAGCAGATGGATGCTCACGCCGACGCCGACCAAAACCAGGATCACGCGCACGACGGGCGAGGCGACCAGCAGAAACGAGGCCGTAAGCGACGCCCACAGCCCTACCAGCGAGACCGTCTTCGCGCGGGCGGAAATGGCATGGTACTCCAGATAGTTTTTCAGGTAATTTCCCAGAACCTTGTGGTTCATCAGCCAGTCGTACATGCGCCTGGAACTGCGCAGATAGCAATACGCCGTAAGCAACAGAAACGGCGTGGTCGGCAGAACCGGCACAAACATGCCGAGGATGCCAAGCCCCAGCGAAAGCGTTCCCCCGGCGATCAGCAGGCGTTTTGTAAGCAACGGACCCTCCCGCATTGAACGGAGCGGCGGGAAAGAATTTCCCGCCGCTTTGCAGTACTGTCGATCAGTTGACGTCGAAGCGGTCGGCGTTCATCACCTTGTTCCACGCGGCGATGAAGTCGTGTACGAATTTCTCCTTCGCGTCGTCCTGGGCGTATACTTCGCTCAGCGCGCGCAGCCGGGAGTTGGAGCCGAACACCAGGTCCACGCGGGTGGCCGTCCACTTGTGCTTGCCGCTTGTGCGGCATACGCCCTCGTAAAGGCCGTCCTGCTTCATGGGCTTCCATTCGGTGGACATATCCACGAGGTTTCTGAAGAAATCGTTGGACAGCGTATCTTCCTGCTTGGTCAGTACGCCGTAGTCCGTATCGCCGTAGTTAAGGCCGAGTACGCGCATGCCGCCAAGCAGCACCGTCATCTCCGGCGCGGTGAGCGCAAGCAGCTGCGCCTTGTCCAGGAGCAGTTCCTCGGCGGATACCTTGGGCGCGTTCTTGCCCAGATAGTTACGGAAGCCGTCGGCCTTGGGCTCGAGCACCGCAAACGAATCGGCGTCGGTTTGCTCCTGCGCGGCGTCGGTTCTGCCGGGCAGGAAAGGCACAGTCACGTTCACGCCCGCGTTCTGCGCGGCTTTTTCGATAGCGGCCGCGCCGCCCAGCACGATCAGATCGGCCAGGGAGACCTGTTGGTCGCCCTGATGCGCGGCGTTGAACTCGGATTGGACCGTTTCCAGCGCTTTCAGTGCTTTTTGCAGCCGCTTGGGCTGGTTAACCTCCCAGTCCTTCTGCGGGGCGAGCCAGATGCGCGCGCCGTTGGCGCCGCCGCGCTTATCGGATGACCGGAAGGTGGACGCGGAACTCCACGCCAGGTAAGCGAGTTCGGATACCGAAAGGCCGCTGTTCAAGAGCTTCGCTTTGAGGTAGGCGACGTCCTGATCGTCGATCAGCGGGGTCGTGCGCTTGGGTACGGGATCCTGCCAGATCAGGTCCTCATCGGGCACTTCGGGGCCCAGGTAGCGGGATTTGGGGCCCATGTCGCGGTGGGTAAGCTTGAACCACGCGCGGGCAAAGGCGTCCTCGAACTCCTTGGGATTGTCGCGGAAGCGCTCGGCGATCTTGCGGAATTTGGGATCGGTGCGAAGTGAAAGGTCGGCGGTGGTCATCATCGGCGCGTGGGTCTTGTCCGGGTCGTGCGCGTCCGGCACCAGCTTTTTCGCTTCGGGATCGGTGGGGATCCACTGCTGCGCGCCGGCCGGGCTTTTGACGAGCTGCCACTCGTAGCCCAGAAGAATATTGAAGTAATTGGTTTCCCAAGTGGTGGGGTTGGGCGTCCATGCGCCTTCGATGCCGCTGGAGATGGTATCGCCGGCCTTGCCGGAGCCAAACGTGCTCTTCCAGCCAAGCCCCATATCTTCCACGCACGCGGCCTCGGGTTCGGGGCCGACGTTTGCGGCGTCGCCCGCGCCGTGGCATTTGCCAAACGTATGCCCGCCGGCGACCAGGGCTACGGTTTCCTCATCGTTCATGGCCATGCGCCGGAAGGTTTCGCGCACGTCCACGGCGGACAGAGCGGGATCGGGATTGCCGTTAGGGCCTTCGGGATTGACGTAAATCAGTCCCATCTGCACGGCGGCCAGGGGATTATCCAGGTCGCGCTGGCCTGTGTAGCGCTCGTCGCCAAGCCAGACGCTCTCCGAGCCCCAGTTGACCTCCTCGGGCTCCCATACGTCCTCGCGGCCGCCGCCGAACCCAAAGGTTTGAAACCCCATCGATTCCAGCGCGCAGTTGCCAGCCAGAACCAAAAGATCGGCCCAGGAAAGCCTGCTGCCGTACTTCTGCTTGATCGGCCAAAGCAAGCGGCGGGCCTTGTCGAGGTTGACGTTATCCGGCCAGCTGTTGAGCGGCGCGAAACGCTGCGAGCCGCTGCTGGCGCCGCCGCGCCCGTCGCCCATGCGGTAGGTACCGGCCGAGTGCCACGCCATGCGAATGAAAAACGGACCGTAGTGACCCCAGTCGGCGGGCCACCAGTCCTTGGAGTCGGTCATGAGCTTGTATAGGTCTTGCTTGACTGCTTTGAGATCAAGTTTGTTAAATTCATCGGCATAGTTGAAATCCGCACCCAGCGGGTTGCCTTCGGCGGGGTTTTGGTGCAGCAGATTCAGGTTGAGCTGGTTGGGCCACCAATCCTGGTTGGTAGCGATGTGCTTGGGTCTGTGATCGCCTGTCATTCCGGTTACGGGGCATTTTCCCATGTTCAAATACTCCTTTCCTGCAAAAGATGAACACTCTACTGATACCATACCATAATTGATGCTTAAGTGAAACCGATTACACTTGTAAAAGATGCGGGTTTTTGCTATAATCGCGTCTGTAGCCGGCGTGTCGGAATGGCAGACGAGGAAGACTCAAAATCTTTTGTGAGCAATCACGTGGGGGTTCAAGTCCCTTCGCCGGCACCATAGCATCGCCGCGGACTTCGCGAAGTCCGCGGCGATTTTTCTGTGGAAAACACCGTCTTTCGCCCGTATACGCAAAAGTCAAACCTGGAGTTCAGTTTTTTGCTTGGCAAAATAGCCGCTACTTCGCCGTTCGCCTTTTACGCTTTTCCCGCGTTTTAAATATCCATTCCGCCAGAAAACTCGCGGCGATCAGCCCAAGGGCAAACAGCACCCCGGTGATGTTGGCGCTCCACTGCTGGTAGATCAGCCCCAGAAAGGCGACGCCGCAGAAGATAACGCCCGCCAGCGTGGGCCAGGCGCTTGACTTGATTTCCTTTCGTTTCAGATACGCGACCAGGTTGACCAGCAGAAAGATCAGCAAAAAGCCCGCGCTGCCGGATACCGAGATACTGGATAAATCCAGGACGTTTACGATAACCAGCGTTAAGATCGTCGTTACAAACAGGCCGATCGGCTCGTTCCAGAACATTTTAGTAAATTCGCGGGGCAGCTCGTCGTCCTCCGCGACCTCGTAGTTGACGCGGGAACCGCCGTAGATCGTGGCGTTGATGGCGGAGAACGTGGAAATCAGCGCGGCGACCGCAATGATCTTAAACCCGACCTGCCCCAAAATCGGCTTGGCCGCTTCGGCCAGCACATAGTCCTGCGCGCCCGCGATATCCGAAAACGCCAGACTGCCCACCGTGATCACCGCGATGACCACATACAGCACCACAACGACGGACGTGGCGATCATGTAGGCGCGCATCATGTTCTTTTCAGGGTTTTTGATGTTGGGGGACACGTTTGCGATCAGCTCCATGCCTTCATACGCCACGAAAATCACCATGCCCCCGATGAATACGTTCCACGCCGGCGGCCAGCTTTGCGTGCCGAGCTGGGCGATATGCCCGGAGTTCGACAGCCCGATGATGCCCACGACGACGAACGCGAACAAAATCACAATTTTAATGCCGACGGCCACCGTTTCCACCTTGCTGACGGTTTTGACGCTGTAATAGTTGATGGCGGTCGCGATGAGGATGATCGCCGACGCGAACAGATGATAGTTGATCTGAGCGCTGCCCGTGATGGGAAACAGCGTATTGGCATAGGAGCCGAACGCGCTTGCGTACAGCGACAGCATCACCACATAGCTGATCCACAGCAGGTTGTTGGTCCCGCCGCTGAAAACGCCTTCCCCGAATCCCTGGTTGATGAAGTTGACCGTCCCGCCGCTGCTGGGGTAGGCGCGGGAGAGCTTGGCGTAGCTGTAAGCGGTCACCAGGGCGATTAATCCGGCGATCAGGAACGAAACGGGCGTGCCGCCTTTGGACAGTGAAATCGAAAGCCCCAGAACGGCGAAAATCCCGCCGCCGACCATGCCGCCGATGCCGATGCCAATAGCGCTGATGAGTGAGATTTTGTTTTGATCCGGTGATTTCATAGCGGCTCCTTTGTAGAAAAATGAGCTTTTTATGAGTCGTTTCATGCTTTCGTCTATTATCACACGGGCGTATAGGAAATACAAGCCCCGCCGCTTGCGCCATACCGGCGTCTTTCTTTTCAGGAATTCCCGTGGTATGGTGTGCGTAGACAAACACAACGATCATTGCTTGGCGGAGGCGGATAGCATGCGCAAAACAAAGCCGGATTTTACGGCAAAGCTGGCGGCGGCCGGAGACGCCGAATCTGTCTCGGAGCTGGCACATAAACTGTGGCCGCACGTTCCGCTTGATACGCTGCGGGATGAATATACGCAGATGCTGGCTCGTGCGGACTGCGCCGTGTTCCTGGCGGAATCCGGCACGCAGATCGTCGCCTTTGCGCAGTGCGGGCTGCGGCAGGACTATGTGGAAGGCTCGGGCAGTTCGCCGGTAGGGTATCTGGAAGGAATTTATGTAGACGAGCCCTTCCGCCGCCTAGGCGTCGCCAAAGAGCTCACAGGGCAATGCGAGCGGTGGGCAAAGGCCAAAGGCTGCGCGGAGTTCGCCAGCGACTGTGAGCTTAATAACGAGCAGAGCCTCCGCTTTCATCTGGGCGCGGGCTTCCGGGAGGCCAACCGCATCATCTGCTTCATCAAACGGCTGTAAGATAAACTTCGCATTTGCGGTCAAGAACCTGTCCCCTGTTTCCGCTATGATGACCGCGGGAGGCGAGATATTGGCAAACGAAGCAAGCCGGGCGGCGCTTTTGCATTGACCCGCACCCTTGCCGGTGCTATGCTAAAGGCAGCGATTCTAGCGTTAACGGAGGAATCAGTATGGCATACACACACAAAACATATGAATACAATCCCACGCGCGGCGGCATGGCCCGGCTGGTGGCCGGCGTCGCCTATTCCGCCGTCGGCGGTGAAAAAACCACGATGACCATACTCAGGCCTTGGGAAGAAGCAAAGCGCTATCCGCTGGTGGTGTTCGTGCAGGGCTCGGGCTGGACCACACCCGGTCTCGGCTACGAGATTCCCCAGCTTTCCCATTTGGCGCAGCAGGGCTTCGTCGTGGCGACCGTAAGCCACCGCGACGCCAAGGAGGGCAACCCCTTCCCCGCGTTTTTACAGGACGTCAAAACGGCCATCCGCTTCCTGCGCGCACATGCGGAGGAATACAGTATTGATCCGGAACATGTGGGCATCTACGGCACGTCCTCGGGCGGGAATATCGCGCTGCTGGTGGGCGCGACGGGCGACGACCCGCAATTCAAGACCGACGAATACAAGGATGTTTCCGACACGGTGAACTGCGTGGTCTCGTGCTTCGGGCCGACGGATCTGACCATGATTCCCAAGATCCAAAACCCGCTGGATCCGGTCTTCATCAGCCTGATTGGCTCAAACGACACCGATACGGTGCTTGGCGGCATGAGCCCCTACCGCTATATCACCGACGCCGCGCCCTTTCCGCCCTGCCTGCTCGCGCACGGTACAGCCGATACGGTCGTGCCCTACTTTTTGGCCAAGGACATGGTCGAGAAGCTTTCCGCCTGCGGCAAAGAGGTGCGGCTGTTAACCGTCACCGACGGCCCGCACGAGGACACGTTCTGGTCCTGGCCGCTGATTGAGGATATCTTCGCGTTTATCAAGTCTCACATCTAAGCTAAAAGGAGCGGCGCATGGCGATGGACTTAAGCTTTCGGTTTGCCAACGAATCCGACACCCCGTTAATCCTTGATTTTATCCGGGATCTGGCGGCGTATGAAAACATGCTCGATCAGGTCAGCGCCACCGAAGAGGTGCTGCACGAGTGGCTGTTTGAAAAGAAAAAAGCCGAAGTGCTGTTTGCCGTTCTTGGCAAAAAGGAGATCGGCTTTGCGCTGTACTTTTATAACTTTTCCACGTTCCTGGGCAAATCGGGCCTGTACATGGAGGATCTCTTCATCAAGCCCGAATACCGCCGCTACGGGTACGGTAAGGCCATCCTTAAAAAACTCGCGCAAATCGCCCTGGAGCGTGGCTGCGGACGGCTGGAATGGTGGTGCCTGGACTGGAACAAACCAAGTATCGATTTCTACCGGTCGCTTGGCGCGGTGCCGATGAACGACTGGACAGTGTACCGCCTCACCGGCGACGCGCTGCGGAAATTGACCGAGTAATCAACAAAGTAACGGCGTCAGCGTCTGCCCGGCGTCCGCACGGAAACCAGGCTGAGAACCGTAACAGCCGCAAAGATTACGAGGGCATAGGCCGGCAGGAACAGGAAAATTGCCAGCATCATCAGGAGCAAGATCCCGATACTAAGGCGCATACTGAAGCTTTTTAATAGCTTCAGCCCGCACAAAAGCCCCAAAAACGCGTTGCCGATGAACAGCACATTCGTCGATTTAACGATCAAATCAAACGACACCCAACGCAAACCATAGCTTATTAGCACGATCAGGTTGGCCGCAAGCAGCGCAAAGGCGGCCGCTTTTTTTGTTTGCAGAATCGCCGGGATGCGCGCCGCGCGCAGGCGGGCGGCGGTCTGCCGAATCACCGCCCCGCAAAACATGACGATCGTGCAGATGCAAAGCCCCACGGCAATACAGCCGAACACCACGTCCGTATATGCGCCGAACACCGACGAAAGCATGCCCGCGATGGACGCGGCCCGGCTCTGCTGCACAGCCAGGGTGGTCAGGAGATAGATCGTGATGATTGCGGTTAGGCTGATTTTCATCGCGCGCATCGTGGTGTTTTTGGGGTCGATCACGTCCTCGGTGTAATTCCCAAGCACCTCCCAGCCGAAGATCGCCCAGAACAGCAGCAACAACGTGCTCCCGAGCCGGCGGACGTCCAGCCCGGTATCCGGCAGCGCAATCGCGGGATTGCGGACCAAAACCGCAACGCTGCCCACCAGCAGCAGGCAGGCCGTGAGGCTGGACAGCGTCAGCGTGAGTTTGCCAATAAAGGATACGTCCGCGATCACGATCAGTGTACACAACAGCAGTACGCCGCCCGCCAGGGCGATTTGCAGACCGCCGCTTATAGGCACGATCGCGCCGATGATTTCCGACGCGGTGATCGCAACGGCCACCGGCCCGAAGCACAGCGCCACCGTAACGTAATTTGCCGCGAGCACGCCCAAGCGCCTGGAAAGCATCGTGCCGATCATGGCGCTGACGCCGCGGTTGTCGGGCGCCATGGCGTTCATGCGGGAAAACACATAGGCAAACAACACGCCCACCGCCATGATGAGTATCCACGCCAGCATCGCGTACTCTCCCAGCTTCTCATACGCCAGCGGCGGCAGGAACAGGATGCCCGAGCCCAAAATCGGCCCGATCATCAATCCGCTCAAGGTGACGGCGTTCAGCTTCCTGCTCATCTTCCCACACTCCTTATACGCAGACAGTGTACAGGAAAACGACCTATTAGTATAATTGAATTATTGAATAATTGACTTCAATATATTTGAATGATATACTGCAGAAAATAACGCTGTGCGGAGGATGCGGTTTGGAAATTCGCAACCTGAAAACCTTCTATAAAATCGCGACGCTCGGGAGCTTTTCAAAAGCTGCGGAGGCGCTTGGGTATGCGCAGTCCACCCTGACCTTCCACATCCAGGAGATCGAGGCGCACTACGGGCAGCCGGTATTTGAAAAAACCGGACGGCATAAACAGCTGACCGCGTTCGGCAAGCAGCTTTTGGAGCAGGTGGAAGGCCTGCTGCATACGTACGATACGCTGGAGCATTTGGGCAATACCAGCGAAGTCCTCCGCGAAACCCTGCGGATCGGCGCGCCCGAATCGCTGATGATGTACCGCCTGTTTCCCATCATCAAGGAATATAAATCGCTGTATCCGCAGGTGAACGTTACGGTGACCAACGCCCGGTGCCCGGTGCTGCGCGGGTATTTGCTGTCCGGCCAGCTGGACGTCAGCATCATGCTGCAGCCGCTGTGCAACTATCCAAACCTTGACGTCGTCTCCCTGCGGGAAGAGCGCATGTGCCTGGTCGCGCCCCAGGGCCACGAACGGGACGACCTGCTTCCGGGAGCGTCGCAGATGATACTGCACGTGGAAGCCGAGTGCACCTACCGGCAGGAGTTTGAACGCTTTCTGCAGGCGCAGCATTATGTACCCGAAAACATTCTGGAGACCTCCAGCGTCGAAGCCATCAAGAAATACATCCTCAACGGCATGGGCGTAAGCTATCTCCCCTATTATTCCGTGCGGGACGAGGCGAAAAAAGGGCTGGTGCGCGTGCGGTTTCCGGAAACGAACCTGCGGTTTTTTACGCAGATCGTATCCCCAAGCAACAAATGGCGCTCGCCGGCGATGAAGGCGTTCATCGACCTTTGCCACGTCTACGGAAAGCAATGGGAACTTGACGAAGGGGGCGAAACAGCATGACGCTTGTTTTCACCGACGGGCGGGATGAGCGCTTTATCGCGCTGTGCCGGGAGCTTGATGAAAACCTGAACGCGCTCGTGGGCGGGGAAGCCCAGCGCGCGCAGTATATAAAATACAATACGCTCGAGACCATCCACGATGTGGTTTTGCTGTTGGAAGACGGGCAGGCCGTGGCCTGCGGCGGCTATAAGGACTACGAGCCGGGCACGGCGGAGATCAAGCGCGTGTTCGTCAAACCTCCGTTCCAGGGGCGCGGCTTTGCCCGGGCCGTGATGGCTGCGCTGGAAGAACGCGCACTGTCGCAGGGCTATACGCGCCTGATCCTGGAAACGGGCAATGTGCTGGCGGCTGCCATCGGGCTGTACGAAGCCATCGGCTTTGTGCGCATCGAAAATTACGCCCAGTACCGCTGCATGCCAAAGTCCGTCTGCATGGAAAAGCGGCTGGACGTAACTCCCTAAACACGAGGAGGCGAAGGTATGCGCTATGCGGCGTTTTTCCGGGGAATCAACGTAGGCGGCCAGCGCGTGGTCAAAATGGCCGATCTGCGGGCACTGTTTTCTAAGCTCGGGTTTCAGGCGGTGCAAAGCTATATCCAGAGCGGGAACGTGCTGTTTGCGTCGGAACGGGAGCAGGCGGACCTATCCGGCCTGATCGCCGAGGGCTTTCAAAAGCGCTTCGGGTTTGCAAGCGACGTGATCCTCCGCTCGGCGGACGAGATCGACGGTATTCTCCGCGCGCTGCCGTTTACCCAGGCCGAGATCGCGCGGGCCGAAGCCGCCGACCCGGCGGTCGCACACGTATATGTGTTCCTCTCCGAAAGTAAAATTGACCCGCCCTCCGTCCCCTCCGGCGGCGGAGAGGATGGCAGGCTGGTCGCGGCGGAGCGCGAGGTGTACCTCTTATGCATGCACAGCATCCGCAAAACAAAGCTCGCCGCGCCGCTGTTAAAACCAAACGCGGCCTATACTTCCCGCAACCTGAAAACCATGCGGGCCGTACAGATCATGCTGCGGGAAAGCGCTAAAGCCTGACGCCTAGCGCGTTTTTTTCAAATAGACCATATCTTTTATCTGGATGCCATCTTCGATCATGATGTGATCGTAGTTATCGGTAAAGAAATTTTCCACCCGGTGGGATTCCGCAAAGCCGCAGGCATGATAAAAATCAAGCGCGGACGGCACGTCGCCTGTGCCCACCAGCAGCGCGCGGCCGTCCGGGTACTGTTCCCAGACATATTGAATCAGCGCCTTGGCGTACCCCCTGCGCCGGGCATCGGGCGTCACCGCGATGTTTTTCAGCTCATATACGCCGGGCGCTTCGTTGGTAACCACGCACTCGGCCTTCACGCCGCCGTCGTCCAGCACGAACATGTCGCCGCGCTCCAGATAGCGGTCGATCATATCCTCCTGCTCGTCGGCCATCAAAAGCAGCTCGAGATACTGTTTTTTATGTTCCGTCACCCTGAAAATCCTCATGCGTATCCTCCTTTGCCGCGCCTTTCCGATACCAGTATAATCCAGCTTTGCCCGCGCGCGCAAACGCCGGGCTGTGGCATGCCGCCGCGGGTTCGTGCTATACTGATCATGCAAGCCCTGGTTCTTCCCGCATTCCGAAAGGACGCTTCCATGATCGTACCAATGACCGCGGCGTATGCACGGCAGATTGCCGGCTGGACGTATACAAACGAATACGCGGTGTACAGCTTCTCCCAAACCGACGAAACAATGAACGAGCTGCTGGGCGGCGAGTATTACGCGTACCTCGATGCGCACGGCGCGCCGGCCGGGTTTTTTTGCTTCGGGCAGTCCGCGCGCATCCCCGCCGCTGAAAAAGACCCCTACGGAAGCAACGCGCTGGACATGGGGCTTGGCCTGCGACCGGACCTGTGCGGGCAGGGGAAAGGGCATACGTTTGTCATGGACGGACTGCATTTCGCGCAGCGCGAGTTTGCGCCCGAGGCCATCCGCCTGACGGTAGCGGCGGGCAATCTGCGGGCGGTGCGCACGTATACGAACGCCGGTTTTCACTACGAGGCGAGCGTCAACCACAGCCGGACGCGGAAGCTGTTTTATATCCTGGTCCGCCCCAGCGGAGAAAGGAGCGCGCAATGACCCGGTACGTACACACGAATATCGTCGCCGAAGACGCCAAGACGCTGATCGCGTTTTACAAACAGGCGCTGGATCTGCAAAGCATCGGCGAGACGCGCGACCTGCGCGGGGACTGGCTGGACAGGCTGACGGGGCTGAACGGCGCGCGCATCACGGGCGAACACCTGCTGCTGCCCGGATACGGCGGCGATCACCCGACGCTTGAGATTTTTCAGTACAACGCGGAGGCGGACGCCCTGCCACGCGAGATCAACCGCCCCGGCATCGCCCACCTCGCCTTTGCGGTGGACGACGTGGAGGCCGCGCTTGCCCGGGTACTCAAAGCGGGCGGCAGCGCCGTGGGCGGGACGATTACCGAAACGTATGCGGACGGCCGCACTTTGACCGCCGTATACGCCCGCGACCCGGAAGGCAACATTTTAGAACTGCAAAGCTGGCGCTGAACCCGACCTGCGAAAGGAGCCGCCCGATGGCGTTTACACTGCAAACCGATGATCTGGTGCTGAAAACCGCCGAAGTGTCCTTCGCGGAGAGCTTGCTTGATTACTACAAGCGCAACCAGTCGTTTCTGGAGGAGTTCGAACCCAAACGCGACGCGCACTTTTATACGCTGGAGTTCCAGGAAGCGCAACTGCAGCACGACGTTGCCGACATCCTCTCCAAAACCGGCGTGCGCTTCTATATTTTTCTGAAATCGGACCTGAACACCATCATTGGCAGCGTCGGGCTGAGCAACATCGTATGGGGCGGGTTTTTGTCCTGCTTTCTGGGCTACAAGCTGGACGAAGCGCGCCAAAGCAACGGCTATATGACCCAGGCGGTGTACGCCGCCGTGCACTTCGCGTTTTCCACCCTGCGCCTGCACCGCATCGAAGCCAACATCATGCCCCGCAATTCGGCCTCCCGCCGGGTACTGGAAAAATGCGGTTTCCGTGAGGAGGGCGTCTCCCCAAAATACCTGAAAATCAACGGCGTATGGGAAGAGCACGTACATATGGTGCTCTTGAACGACGCACTGGAGGACGAATGAAACGAATTCTTGAAACCGAGCGCCTGACCCTGCGCGAGATGACGCGGGACGACCTGCCCGCGCTTGCGGCGATCCTGCAGGACGGGGAAACCATGTACGCCTATGAAGGCGCGATGTCCGACGCGGAAACAAAGGATTGGCTGGAGCGGCAGTTGACCCGCTACGAAAAAGACGGCTTCGGCCTGTGGGCGGTCTGCCTGAAGGACACAGGCGAGATGATCGGGCAGACAGGCGTCACCCTGCAGCCGGTAGAAAATGAACAGCTGCCCGAAATCGGCTACCTGTTCAACCGCGCATACTGGCACAAAGGCTATGCGGCCGAGGCCGCCGCCGCTTGCAGGCAATACGCGTTTGACGTTTTGGGAATTTCTGAAATCTATTCCATTATCCGCGATACGAACATGGCATCCATGAACGTCGCCATCCGCAACGGCATGACGGTGCGCAAGCGCTTTATCAAGCACTACCGGGGCGTGGTCATGCCGCATTTTCTGTTTGGGGTCAAAAAGGCAGCGCCGTTATAGGAACAGCTCGCCCTCCAGATAGCACACGGCGGTTCCGCCGATCTTTACGCGCTCGCCGCAATCTTCACAATAGAGCACCCCGCCGCGCCGCGAAAGCTGGGCGGCGGTCATTTTTGTTTTTCCAAGCCGTTCGCTCCAAAACGGGATCAGGTTGGTGTGGGTGGAGCCGGTCACCGGGTCTTCGTCGATGCCGGTATTGGGCGCGAAAAAGCGGGACACAAAATCATGCGTTTCGCCCCTGGCCGTCGCCACAAAGCCCATCGGGCCGGGAATGGCGGACAGCGCTTTATAATCGGGCTGGATGGATTTAAGCGCCGCTTCCGACTCGACCAGGCAGAGCATATCGCGCGAGCTGTGCGCCTGGAGAATTTTCACGCCCAGCGCGGCCTCAAGCCCCTCCGGCACGGCGCAGGGCACGGGCTTACGGCTGGGGAAGTCCAGCGTCAGCACGTCGCCGGATTTGGTCACAGTCAGCGGCCCCGACAGGGTTTCAAAGCGCACTTCGGCCGCGCCCGGATCGACGAAGCGCATCACCACATAAGCGCTGGCAAGCGTCGCATGGCCGCACAGATCGATCTCGGCTACCGGGGTGAACCATTTCAGCCTGTACACATCCCCGTCAGGATAGAAAAACGCGGTCTCCGCCAGATTGTTTTCAAAGGCGATGTTCTGCATCAGCGCTTTATCGATCGGCCCGTCCAGCGCACACACCCCCGCGGGATTGCCCGTAAACAGTTTGTCGGCAAACGCGTCCACCACGTAGTACTTCATCATGCACCCCTCCTGTCGTCCAGTTTCCAATATCCTACATCACGCTCCGGCGTTTGACAAGGTGAAATGCGATTGCACGGCGTCAGGCCATCTGCTACAATGGAACAAAGGAAAAAGGGAGGGCTTTATCATGCCGCATATCGTCATTAAAACCATCGCGGGCCCCTCGCAGGCCCAACTGCAGAAGGCCGCCGAACAGATCGCCGAAGTGGTGAACAAAACCATGGGCAAGCCGACGAAATATATCTCGGTCTCGGTGGAGGAATACTCATTCGGCGAGTGGGCTGACGTGTACAACGAGTACGTAAAAGATCAGGACAACGTGCTGGTCAAGCCCGGTTACACAGACCCCAGAACCTTCACCTGATATGGCCAAAGGCATCGATAGCCTGCGTGCGGACGCCGACGCCATCATCCGCGCGTCGCTTAACGCAGCGATGCCCGAAAGCGCCGTACGCGAAGCGCTAACCGGCAAAACGTTTGGCAAAGGCCGCCTGCTGATCGTATCCGTAGGCAAGGCGGCGTGGCGCATGGCTAAGGCCGCCTGCGATACGCTCGGCGACCGCATCGGACAGGGCGTCGTGATTACAAAGTATGACCACAGCGAAGGCGCGCTTCCCAATATCCGTGTGCTTGAGGCCGCCCACCCCGTACTTGACCAGGCCGGTGTGGACGCGACAAGCGAAGCCCTGCGGCTGACCGGGGCGCTTACGGCGGAGGATACCGTTTTATTTCTGTTATCCGGCGGCGGCTCGGCGCTGTTTGAAAGCCCGCTGGTATCGCTGGATACGCTGCAGGATATTACCAGCCAGCTTTTAAAAAGCGGGGCGGACATCACGCAGGTCAATTGCGTACGCAAACGGCTATCCGGCGTAAAGGGCGGGCGTTTTGCCCTGCACTGCGTGCCCGCAAAGGTATTGACCGTCGCCCTGTCGGACGTCCTGGGGGACGATCCCTCCGCGATCGCTTCCGGCCCGGCCGCACCGGACCCGTCCACCAGCGAGGAAGCGCTGGAGATCCTATCGAAATATGGACTGACTGTAAATGAACAGGTTATGGCGCTGCTGAAACAGGAAACGCCCAAAACGCTCCCCAACGCCGAGATACTCGTAGCGGGCAGCGTGCGCCAGCTGTGCGCCGCCGCCAGGGAGCAGTGCAAGGCACTTGACTACGATCCCTATCTGCTCACCGACAGCCTGCGCTCCTCCGCCAAAGACGCGGGAAAGCTGTTTGGCTCGGTCGCGCAGATTCACCAGACCGCCGATCATTCGCTGGCGTTCATCGCGGGCGGCGAAACGGTGGTGGAGGTCAAGGGCACGGGCCTTGGCGGCCGAAACCAGGAACTGGCGCTGACCGCGGCCATCGAATTGAACGGCCTTTATAATACGGCGCTGTTTTCCATTGGCTCCGACGGCACCGACGGCCCCACCGACGCGGCGGGCGGCTACGTGGATACCCAAACCATGCGCACTCTCCGTAGGCAGGGCGTCGACGCCCAAAAATTGCTTGATAACAACGACAGCTACCACGCACTGGAAGCCTGCGGCGGGCTGATAAAAACCGGCCCGACCGGCACCAACGTCAACGATCTGACCGTGCTGCTGATTAAGCGCTCCGAGCCGTCCAAGGAAGGGAATAGCGCATGAACCCTGTCCGCATCCTGCTGGTGGAGGACGATATGATGATCGCCTCGGGCCTGTGCTACGCATTGGAGGCCGAGGGCTATACCGTAGCGCACGCAAGGGACGTCGCCGCGGCCAAACGGCTGGCGGCGGAAACCACGTTCGATCTCGCGGTGCTGGATATGCAGCTGCCCGACGGCAGCGGCAGCGACGTGCTGGCGGTGGTCAAGCCCGAGGGCACGGCCGTGCTGTTTTTAACCGTGGTGGACGACGAGGGCGTGATGGTGCAGGCGCTGGAAAGCGGCGCGGACGATTACATCGTCAAGCCCTTCCGACTGCGGGAGTTTCTGGCGCGGGTGAAAACCGTGCTCCGGCGAAACACGGGCGGCGCGGGCGACGCGCTGACCGTCGGCGGCGTGACCATTCACTGGATCAAAAACACGGCAAGCGCGTACGGCAAGCCGCTGGAACTGACGGCGCTTGAATATAAGCTTTTGCTCCTGTTCGCCTCCCATCCGGGGCAGACGCTGACGCGCACGCAGATTTTGAACCACCTGTGGGACGGCGCGGGCGATTTTGTGGAGGACAACACCCTGACCGTATGCATCAAGCGGCTCCGGCAAAAGCTGGGCGATGCCGCGGATATCGAAACCGTGCGGGGGGTAGGCTACCGTGTGGCTGAATAAAAAGAAGCTTGAACGGCTTTCCGCGGACGTGCGCCGCGTGGCGGACGGCGAAAGCCCGGAGCTTTTGGATAACCGCGAAGGACGCTTGAGCATCCTGCGCAACGACATTCAAACCCTGGCGCGGCTCAAGCAGGAGCAGGCCGACGCCCTGCAAAAGGATAAAGAGAAGCTCAAGGATTCGCTGTCGGATATCTCCCACCAGCTCAAGACCCCGCTGACCTCCATGCTGGTGATGGCCGATCTTTTGGAAACCGCGCCGCCGGACAAGCAGAAAGAACTGATCCGAAACCTCCAAACGGGGCTGACCCGCACCCAGTGGCTGACGGACGCGCTGCTAAAGATGGCAAAGCTCGATGCCGACGCCGTGGAGTTCAACATCCGCAGCGTCGGCGCGCGCGGCGTGATCGCCCGTGCGCTGGAACCGCTGGAAATTTTATTGGAAATCAAGGACCAGGAAGTCCGCATCGCGGGCGAGGCAACGCTGTTGTGCGACCTGCGCTGGACCGCCGAAGCGCTTGGAAACGTGATTAAAAACGCGTCGGAAAACTCCCCGGCGGGCAGGCCCATTTTCATCGCCTGCGGCGAAAACCCGATCTGCGCCTGGATCAGCGTAACGGACAGCGGCCAGGGCCTGAAGCCCGAGAAGATCGCCAGGCTGTTCCGCCGCTTCCAGGGCGGCGCGCCCGCGGGCTACGGCATCGGCCTGCCGCTGGCGCAAACCATTCTGCGCGGGCAAAACGGGGACATCGAGGTGGACGGCGAAGGCCTGCCGCCGCATGTATCCGCCCTGACCGGCGACGCCTATACCGGCGCGACGTTTACGCTGAAGCTGTATAAATAGCCGTTCTGTATTAGAAAATAACAGGATGTAATACTCAAATCAAACCCGTGCGCAGGCGGGTGACAAACTTGTCACCTTCGCTGTCACCGGCTTGTCATCTTCGTATGCGACAATCATGCTGTACCAACATGAGTAACGGAGGCATTGCATGAGCATTTTACAGGTCAAGGAATTAACCAAAGTCTACGGCAAGGGCGACGCGCAGGTCACGGCGCTGGACCGCGTATCCTTCACCGTGGAAAAAGGCGAGTTTGTAGCGGTCGTTGGCGCGTCGGGCTCGGGCAAATCCACGCTGATGCACCTGATCGGCGGGGTGGATCGTCCAACCGGCGGATCGGTGACCGTGGACGGCATGGATATTTTTACCCTGGACGAAAGCAAACTGGCCATTTTCCGCCGCCGCAACGTCGGCCTGATTTACCAGTTTTATAACCTGATCCCAACCCTCACCGCGGAGGAGAACGTTATTCTCCCCCATCTTTTGGACAAGCGCAGACCCGACCCTAAAAAGCTTGCCGAAATGCTGGAAATCCTGGGCCTTTCCGACCGCAAGGATCATCTGCCGGGGCAGCTGTCCGGTGGGCAGCAGCAGCGCGTATCCATCGGCCGCGCGCTGATCAACGACCCCGCCGTGGTGCTGGCCGACGAACCCACCGGCAACCTCGACAGCCAGAAAAGCCGCAGCATCATGGAGCTGTTAAAGCTGTTCAACCGCCAGTTCAGCCAAACGCTGCTTTTGATCACCCACGACGAGAAAATCGCCCTGCAGGCCGACCGCATCATCACGCTGGAAGACGGGCGCATCATCCGCGACGAGGCGGTGCGCGTATGAGACCGATACCGGCAGCCCTGGCGCTTTCCCAGCTCAGGCAAAACCGCAAGCGCACCGTCGTGACTATCGTCGGCATCGTGCTGTCGGTCGCCATGATTACCGCCGTGTTCGGCTTTGCCGCAAGCGGCATCGAGGCCATGCGCGGCCTGGTGGGCGACCAGGATGTCGTGTCCTATAAGTCCGTGTTTGTCTGGATGGGCGTAATCTTCGGCTCCATCATCATGATCGCGTCCGTGGTCGTGATCTCCAACGCCTTCCGCATCAGCGCGTCCGAGCGGCTGCGCCAGTTCGGTATCCTTAAAAGCACCGGCGCCACCCGGCAGCAGATTCTGAAAATCGTACTGTACGAAGGTATATACCTGTCGCTGATCGCCATTCCGGCGGGCGTCGCCGTCGGGCTGCTGGTGGAATGGCTGGGCACGAGCATCGGCGATACGCTGCTTGCGCCGATGAATAAGATGCTCAACAACGGCGCAACCATGCGCATGCATTTTGTGCTTTCGTGGGAATCGCTGCTGATCGCGCTGTTCCTGTCGTTTTTCACCATCATGCTGTCGGCGTACTTCCCCGCCCGCAAGGCCGCAAAGGTACCGGCGATCGAGGCGATTCGCCTGACGAACGAGATCAAAAATAACCGCGGCAAACCGCGCGCCCACCGGCTTGCGCGGCTGCTGTTCGGCTTTGAGGGCACGCTTGCGGCCAAATCCATCCGCCGCAGCAAAAAAAGCTACCGGGCGATGGTCGCGGCGCTTACCATCAGCATCGTGCTGTTTCTGGTGTGCGGCGGGCTGGACTCGCAGATGACCATGACCATGAACCAGGCGTATATGAACATCGACGCCACATCCTATGTGTTTCTGACTTCGGAAGGGCAAACCCCGCTTGCGCAGACCGACGACCTGACCGAAACGCTGGCGGCCTACCCGGATACAGCCGTTTACGGGCTCCGCGTCGATTCCCTGTACAGCCTCGCGCTGGACGAGCCCTCGATCAGCAGCGCCCTGCGCGCCGCCTATGCCGATGGAAATGACACGGCCGCCCTGCCGGTCGCGCTGGTTACACCCGACGCCGACCATTACGCGGAGCTTTGCAGGCTTGCGGGAGTGCCCGTGCGCTCGACCATCCTGCTCAACAGCGCCCGGCTGACCACAGGCGGCAAGACGACCGAGTTGCAAGCGCTTGCGTTCTCCGGGCAGACCCTCACGTTGCAAAGCGACGCGCAAACCCTGACGCTTTCCCTGGACGCCCAGCTGACCGGTGCGCAGGTTCCCCAGGAAATCGCTTTTCTAAGCGTCTATCCCATTGCCATCGTGGTCGCGGACGCCGCGGCGCAGCAAGCCGTATGGTTTGCCAATACCCCGGATTCCGAAGGGTTTACCCTTTATGCCGAAAGCGTGCTGGACAGCTTTGTGGAAGCGGACGGCGCCCGTCGCTACACCTACGGCGCGCAGGACATCACCGCCATTACCGACATGACCCGCAGCCTGACGAAGCTGATCACCATCTTCCTCTACGGATTTGTGGGCATGCTTTCGCTGATCGGACTGACGAGCGTGATCTCCGCCATTTCCGCAAACGTACAGCTGCGCGCCCGCGAGTTTGCGGTGCTCAAATCCGTGGGAATGACGGAGCGCAGCGTGCGCCGGATGCTCGCGCTGGAAAGCGTGATGTCCGCCCTCAAAGCGCTTTTATACGGGCTGCCGCTGGGCTCGCTTGCCATGTACCTGACCTATATGGCGCTGACCCAGCGGGACGGATTCCAGTTTTACTATCCGTTGCCGCTGCTGTTTGAAGCCATCGCCGGCGTGTTCGTCATCGCGCTGATCGTAACGCAGTACGCGGCGGGCAAGCTGCGCGGCCGCAACATTATGGACGCCATCCGCATGGGCGAGGGGGTCTAAACAAGCCCGAGACAGGAAAAAGGCGCGTTTGCGCCTTTTTCTTGTATGCCGCGGACTGACTGTGATAAAATGGAAAAATCACCGGGCAAATCTGAACCGAGAGGTACGTTATGAGCTCCAGAAACCGAAACGGGTTGGCCGTGCTGCTGCGCGCGTTTTTGTTGTTTTTCGGTTACTTTACCATGGAAAACGTCTTTGCCTATTCCTACTGGGGAGCGCCCATCGGTACGTTCCTGTACTTCCCCAGCTTAAGCAAAACCTGCATGATCGCCATAACGCTTGTGTACTTTGGCCTGGGGTTCCGCACGCGCATCACTGGCAACACGCGCATCCCCCGCGCCTTGCAGATCATCCGTTACAGCGTGGTGGTAGCCGTTACGATTTCCTATATTCTGGACAGCTGCAACTTCTTCCTGACACTTGCCTACCAGCAAACGCCGATATGGTTCAACTTCCTGACACGCTCGGTTGTTCCCGCGCTGTTCATCACCGATTTCCTCGCGTTTGACCGGGGCGAGCCGATGGAAAAACTCGATATCGTCATGGCCCTCGCCCTGCCGCTATTCTTTCTGGCGTACACCTTTATTTACATTATGGCGGATCCCTTGTCGATGTATCTCGGCGACCACCTCTACTATTATTTTTTTACCGACCTGAACATCGAATCCGTCGCCGCTCCCGGGCTGGATCTCGGCGTTGTGTGGACGGGACTGATCCTGTTCGGCTCGTCGCTTTTGGTCGGCGCTTTATATCGCTTCATCCAGGTGAAAACCATCCGGGGGGACGGCGTGGAAGGACGTACCGAATCATGACAGGGATGTTTTGGCTTTCTGTTGTCTTGCGCACCGCGCTGATCGCGGCATGCGGCGCGGGCGTGTGGAACGCCATTTTCCGCCGGACGGACGACATGATGAACACCGGCGGGATTTGGTACTATACCATCCAGTCCAACCTATGGGTACTGCTGATGACAGCCGTATACCTCGCGCTGCGCATCCTCGCGCAGTTCACCGGCGCCTTTCCCGCGATCCGCTTTCTAGCGCTCGCACGCTTTGCGGTGCTGGTGGGGATTACCATCACATTTCTGGTTTTTTGGATTCTCCTCGCGCCAAAGATGGATAAAGCCTACCTGCTGTCCCCCAACAATTTTCTGGTGCATACGGCGGTGCCGCTGCTCTACATCGCGGATTTCTTCCTGTTCGATCGGGGCGCGCTGATCGACAGCGTTTCCGTGCTGTGGTGCCTGGCACCGCCGCTTTTCTATTTCATCCTCACGTTTCTGCACGCGGCGATTCAACCGGGAATCGCATTTGAGGGCGGCGGCCGCTACCCGTATTTTTTCATGGACAAAGACCGTTTCGGCTGGTTCGGCTTCCGAAACGGACTGGGCGTGTTCTGGTGGATTTTTATCTTTCTCGGCCTTACGCTGGGACTTGGATATTTCTACCGGTTTATGATGAACGTGATTTGATTCCAGAAAGGAACGCCAGAGATGATGAAAATCCGCCTTTCCATCGCGCTGCGCGCCGTGCTGCTGATCTGCGGCTGGTTTGCCGTGCAGGACGCCTTTGTGGCGGCCGGCGGCCCGGCAGACCCGGAAAACCTGCTGTACTTCACCTATCAGAGCAACCTCTGGGTGCTGCTGATCACGGCCGTATATCTGGTGTTCGCCATCCAAAACCTATTGGGCGGAAACGCGCGCATTCCACACGTGCTTGCGGTCGCGCGGTATACCGTGGCAGTCGCGATCTCGATCACGATGATCGTGTATTGGGCGATCCTCGCGCCGACACGGCCGATCCAAAGCGTGATGACCTGGAACAGCCAGCTGCTGCACACCGTTGTTCCGCTGCTGTTCATCGCCGATTTTCTGCTGTTTAACAGGGGCGAACCCGTGCGCCTGTCCGGCGTGCTGTGGACGCTGGTTCTGCCATTATACTACCTGATCTTCACATTCGTGTTTCAAGCCGCGACGCACTATACCTTTTCGTCCGGCAGGCACTATCCCTATTACATTCTGGATGTAGACAAATTCGGCTGGTTCGGTTCCCCGGCCGGCATGGGCGTGTTTTGGTGGCTTGTAATGATCCTCTGCCTGACGCTCGCGCTGGGGTTCTTGTTCCGCTTTGCACAGAGCAGAACAGCCAAGGAAGGCCAGGACGGTTAAACGTCCTTTTCGTAAATGGGTATGATATACCGCTTGTTGCGGATGATGAGAAAATACACGGCCAACAGCCCGATGCCGCCCATGACCAGCGGCACGGTCTGATAGCTCATCACCTCGCCCAGCGCGCCCGCAAACAAGCGGAACACGATCGCGCCAAGCGTCGTGAGGATCGCAAACACCGCCTGCACCCGCGAGCGGATGCCGCCGGGCAGGTATTTTTGCACGGCGGCTTCCCTGAGCGTTGCGGAGTTTACGCCAAGGAACCCGAGCACGAAGCGGATGACGATCATCACGGGGTACCACAGCAGCAGCATCACGCCGTCCAGCGATTCGTACGTGATGTACACCTTCTCCGTTACACGGTAGCGGAATTTGGGCGGAATTTTGAGGAAATAGTGGAAGAATCCGCCGATCATGCGCCCGATGGTTTCCGCCGAGATCAGCAGCGAGTACATCGCCGCGCCAAGCGCCGGATTGCTCTGGAAGAACGCCAGCGCCATCAGGGTGTTGCCCTGCGCGGTGGAATTGACCACCGCCATGTAGGCATAGAGGCTGCGGACGCCTTTTTCTTTTTGCAGATAGCGGATGCCGCCCATGGCGTCGCTGAAGTACGTTTTGAGTGAAAACGAGCTTTTTTGCTTGTCGGAACGATCCTTGGTGATGCGCCATTCCAGTGTCGAGGCGATCAGCAGCAGCGCGCCTTCGGCGGCGAAAAACCAGGCGATACCGACCGTTTTATAGATAATCGCGGCGATGGGCGTAACCACCGTGGTCACCGTGGGATAGATGATCGAGGACACGGAATAGCCCTTCTGGGCAAAGCCCTCGGGGATCAGCTCCGGGTAGAGCGAGGCGTACGCCTGGTGGTACACCATGCCCAGGCAGCTTGACATCAGCCCAAACACCATGTACATGCCGTAGGAAAATTCCGCGTCGGACAGGTACGCCGCGAAGCCGAAGTATAAAAGCCCCATCAGCGCGTCGATCCCCGCGATCAGGTTGCGGCGGCAGGCCTTGTCCACCATCGGGGCGGAGACGACAGGCAGGATGATGTTTGGCAGCATCGTCACCGCGGCAAACACGCCTGAAAGCCAGGTGGAGCCCGTGTTGTCAAACACGATCAGGCTCATGGCAAAGCTGACCGCCGTGCCGCCGATGGCCGAAACCACCGTGCCCAGTGTGATAATGGTAAAGTCCCGGGTCCATAATCCGGGTTTTTTTGTACGCACCGGCGATCAACTCCTTTTCAAGCAGTATACCCGCGGTATTCAGGAGTTGCAATAGGGTGCATATTGGGAAAATTAGCACTGTAATTGTGCTTAATCTTCTATTATTTCATGAATTCAGGAAACACGCCGACCTCCGCCGCGACGTGCAGCGCTTCTTTATAGCGGCGGTTGTGCTTAAGCGCTTCCACCAGCAGGTTGCCCTGGAATTGCTTGAAGCCGTGATGGTATACCCGGTCGATCTCCTCGTATACTTCCCTGAGCAGCGCCAGGTAGTCCTCCGACGAAAGGTAATCCTCACGCAGCCGGAAGCGGACGATGCGGATGAGCTTTGCTTCCATCGGGCTTCCCTTGCCCGCCTTGAGCAGGGCATCCGCCTTGCGCAGGTATTTGGCGGCCGTTTTACGGTCGTCCACGTCAAAGCAGGCGATAGCGAGCTTGTGGTACAAAAGCAGCCGGGAATCATACCCGCCCTCCTCCGCGCGTTTGAGGTACGGCAGGGCCTCCGCACTTTTGCGCATGCTGACCAGTGTGGCGCCGATGTTGTAATCGATCTGCGCCATCATCTCCGGCGCGATGCGCAGCGCCAGCCTGCGCGCCTTGCGGAAGTACCGCAGCATAAGGTCTTCCTGGTAGAGATCGGCATGGCAGATGGCGATCAGGTTGGTCGCGATCAGCAGGATGATCGGGCTGCCTTCCTCCGCCGCGCGGGTATAGGCGATTTGTAGATGGTCGATGGCCGCCTGATACTTGCCGTGTCCGTGGTAGCACTTGCCCATTTGATGCGCGACAAACGCGCAGGGGCGCAGGCGGTTGGCCCTGCTGTGCCAGGCAAGCGTATCCTCCAGATCGTCGGCGATCCACCCGCGCGCCAGCGCGTAGAAAAACAGGGTGTGCTCGTCCATCTCCTCTTCGCGGTAGCGGAGACTGTCCAAAAGGGTCTGCGACTGTATAAACTGCTCCCGCTGCATGGCGTCGTAGGCCATAAACAGCGTGTACACGTCGGTCAGGGGGCTGCGGAGCGCCTGCTCCTCCACGGCGCGCAGATAGTCGCGCTCAGCTTCCCGCGGCTCCATAAAGCAGGTATGTTCAAAGTAGTCGTCCAGCGCCTGCCGCGTGTCGCGCAGAAACGATTCGTCCATCTGAAAGTCCACGCCGAGCGCGGCAAACAAGAGCCGGGTGATCTCTTCCCCTGGATTGGCCGTGCCCTTTTCAATCTTGCTCAGATAGGACACCGCGCAGATGCCCCTGCACAGCTCGGCCTGCGAAAGCCTGCGTTCCAGCCGCAGCCGCCGGATGAGCGAACCTGTTTTTCCCATGGATACACTATCTCCCCGCCGGTAGTCCGTTTCGCTGTTACCGACAGTATACCACACCCGGCGAATCGCTTAATCGCACAGCTTGTCTTTACGTTTCAAGCGCTTGCTGATCAGCAGGAACAGCAGCCCGTAGATGGGCACTGCCGCCAGCACAATCAGGGACAAATCGCGGATCGGCGCATAGGTCGTCGTGTAGGTTCCTTTAATGCAAAGCTGCGCCAGCAGATAGGAAGCAGGCATGAGCGCCACGTATAACAGCGCCCGGTGCGCCTTCCCGTTCCGGCGAAAAAGCAGCGCGGCGGAAAGCAGCAGCACCGCAAGCGCCAGCGCGGCAATACAGTAATACGACAGGAACAATCGCGGCAGGAACACCACGTTCTCGTCCCCCTCGCCGTATAACCAATGGTGATCCTGGCCATACGCGGTGTAATAATACGCGGCGGACACGGCTTCGCCATCGGGGTTGAGTATGACCTCCCGGGTATGGCTGCCGCCCGTCAGCCTGCCCAGCAGGCTGGTCCACGCGGTGATGTGGTATTCCTCTCCCCTGCCCGTTTCCGATGGAAACCGGTTTATATCATATCCGGTCACGCCATCGCCAAAGCGCACGGAGAGGATATTGTTTTCATGCCCTGTCAGCTTGATCGTCTGGATGGAATACGGCAGGTATTCCGGCGCGGTCAGCCAGCCGAACAGGGTCGTCGCGACGACCAGGCAAATCAGCGCCGTCAGTATGATGGCGCGCGTCTTTTGCTTTTGCATCTTGCTGCGCACCCGCCGCAGCGGCGCGGCGTCGGTATCGGCGGAGAGCTTCACGGGCGCGCGCAGCTCTTGGAGCGCTTTTCGGCAGTCCTCGCACGCGGCCAGGTGCTCTTCCACCAGCTTGACGGTGTCGTCGCCGGCCAGCCCCTCGGCGTACAGGGGCAGCAGATCCCGGATCACATTACAGGTGATGTTCATGGTTTTCCTCCAATTGCGCTTTCAGCTTGGCTTTCGCCCGGTGATAGGTTACGCAGGCCCAGTTCCCGGTTTTCCCAAACAGTGCGGCGATTTGCTCAAACGGCAGTTCGCCGAATACCCGGAGGGTGAAGACCTCCTTGTAAGGTTCCTCCAGTTTATGCAGCGCCTGGTGCGCGACCGCCGCCGTTTCAGCCGACAGCACGGCGTATTCCACGTCCTGATCGTCGGGGTTGTCCGGCATGCAGGCATCGGTCGTCAAACGCTGATCTTTTCGCCGCCGGGACAGGTAACTGTGCTTGGCGATCTGGCACAGCCAGACGCGGATATCGCACTGCCCCCTGAAACCATCCAACGCCGACATGGCTTTGAAAAACGTCTCGGAGGTGATCTCTTCCGCGATTTGCTTGTCGCCGGACAACGCCATGGCATACCGGAATACATCCCGAAAGTAATCCCGGTATACGCGCTCGAACTCGGTCACGGTTTCACCTCCCGACTATATGACGCGCCGGCAGCCGTTTTCTTACAAACGAATTTCCCGTGCGCATGAAAAAACCCTGCCGTTTTGGCGGGGCAAGCGCCGCTTGTACGAAGACACGGGCGGGGTTATACTGTGAGAAGCATCATAAGAATCGCATTCAGTACAGTTCGGCGGAGGTGACAGGCAGATGCAATACGAACAGGATTGGGTCATGCGGCAGATCAAGCTGATGGTCGTGGCGATCTCCAGGATCGTCTTTCATAAAGACGTCGCCATGTATGAAATCAAGGACGAAACCGGGCAGACGGAGGACGACAAGCTACATCTGTACCTGCTCCGGCTGATCGGCGAAGGCAAGGCGGGCGAGGCGGAAGACCTTTTATTCCAGTCCCTTTCCCCCGAAAACACCGACGCGCTGCTCCTCGCCCTGGACTTTTACCAGCGACTGAACGCCCTCAGCGACGAAGCCCTGGAACAGATGAACTTCTCCCGCCAGGAGATTTACGACGGGTTAAGAGAAGTAGAAACGATTTACGGGCTGGAATTATAAAGTCTGCGTCCTGAATAAAAACGTCGCCGCTAACAATATAAAAAAACATCGCCGCAAACGATATGTCGTCAACGTCCTTTCCCGTTACACGCTTCAAAGCCTGCTTTGAAGCGAGAGGAGACGGGACGAAGCGATAGTGAGAGGCGGCGGCTTTTGCACAGCAAAAACGTCGCCGCGAACTGAGCGCAGTTCGCAATCGTATTTCCCTCCATACGCCGAGAAGCCTGCTTCGAGGCGAGGCATCGCCGCAAACGATATGTCGTCAACGTCCTTTCCCGTTACACGCTTCAAAGCCTGCTTTGAAGCGAGAGGAGGCGGAACGGAGCGTAAGTAAGCTGGGACGATTCCTTGAATAAGGAAACGTCGCCGCGAACTGAGCGCAGTTCGCGGCGACGATGGCTGGGGAACTAGGATTCGAACCTAGACAATACGAGTCAGAGTCGTAGGTGCTACCGTTACACAATTCCCCAAGAGATGCCTAGTTATTATACGAGCCATCCGATGGGATGTCAAGTACCGTGCAGAGGGTAACGGACAAGGTTTTGCGCGCACCGTTTGCGCCGTTTTCCGCACGACGGGCCCAGCCCTTAAAAGCCGGCCAAAAATCAATTGCATATCCGCCGCATACCGCTTTCGCATCATTTTTTGCGCCTTTCCGGCGCTACCGCGTTGTATTTTTTCGGTTTTTACACATCGCCTGTAATAAGGCCATGTGTTTTATGCATGAATACATACCTTGGTTACAGAAACATATCTGCTGCTGCGGTAATTCTTTCCATTTAATTAACTTCTTGAAGCACTACCAGAAATGTTGTATACTACTTCTGCATATTTATGTGCGTATATAAAGAAGAATGCTGAGGAGATCAAATGGCAAGCTATATTATCAAGCGGCTGGTGGCCGCCGTGCTGACGATTATTCTGATCGCGGCGATCACATTCTTCATGATGCACTCCATTCCGGGCGGGCCGTTCACAAGGGAAAAAGCCGTGCCCGATACGATCATGCGAGTGCTGAATGAAAAGTACCACTTGGACGATCCGCTGTTTACGCAATTCCTTGATTATATGAAAGGGCTTGTAACCTTCGATCTCGGGCCGTCGTTTTCCAAAGTCGGCGTCGAGGTGAACGATCTGATCGCGGGCGGTTTCCCAACCTCCGGCAAGATCGGTATCCTGGCGACGCTAGTGATTATCATCATTGGCATCCCGGTGGGCATTATTTCCGCCCTGAAACAAAACAAGCCGATTGACTATTTCGTTATGTTTATGGCTACGCTGGGGGTGACGGTACCGAGTTTCGTCATCGCGACGCTGATTATCTATGTATTTTCCGGGCTTTTGGGATGGCTTCCGACCTTCGGCCTGTCGTCTCCGCTTGGGTACATCGGGCCGGTGATCGCGCTGAGCGGGTATTCGCTGTCGTTCGTGGCCCGGCTTACGCGTTCGTCGATGCTGGAGGTGCTGCGGCAGGACTATATACGCACCGCGCGCGCCAACGGCATCCGTGAACGCAAGGTCATGTTCAAGCACGCGATGAAAAACGCGCTGATTCCCGTGATCACCTATGTCGGCCCGATGATCGCCGCGATTCTGACCGGCTCGTTCGTGATCGAGAAAATCTTCGTGCTGCCCGGCATCGGGCGCTATTTTGTGGAAAGTATCACCAACCGTGATTACACCACCATCATGGGTATCACGGTGTTTTACTCCGCCTTCTATATCATCATGGTGCAGCTGGTGGATGTAGCGTATGCGCTGATCGATCCCCGCATCAAGTTTACGAAAGGATATTGAGCAATGAGTGTTATAGATAAAAAGGAATTCACATTCGTTGCCGACGTCGAAAAGCAAAGTGAAACCTTCCGCCCGTCCCTGACCTACTGGAAGGACGCTTGGCGGAGGCTGAAAAAGAACAAGCTGGCGATGGTCGGGCTGATTGGCGTTATTTTGATCGTGCTGTTCGGGGTGATCGGCCCCTACCTTACGGGCATATCTTATTCCGACCAGTACAACGATTACAAAAACCTTCCGCCGCGGCTGTCGCTGTACGTGCTGACGGATGATCTGTCCGTGTACGTATCCAACGACTACAACATGTTCGCCGTGGATAACGACGGAAACCTGACCTACCTGAAGGAAATCGAAAACGCATCGGCAACGCTCGATCGCACGTTTGTCGGCGCGGTGATGTCGCCGGCGGAAAAGAAAAAGGCCCAGCAGGAAGCCCAGGCGCAGGAGGACTCCCACGTTAAGTATTATGCCTACGGCGACGGCGAGATCGAGCTGGATTACTCCAATAAACTGATCGAAAACGAAGCGGATGAGTACGATATCCAAATCACCTACGGCGAGTATACCGCGACGCAGACGACGCGCAACATCATGAACAAGAAATTCCCCTTCGGCACCGACGTGCTTGGCCGCGACCTTCTGACCCGCGTGATGTACGGCGCGCGCATTTCATTGCTGGTCGCGCTGGTGGCGACGCTGGTCAACTTTGTCATCGGCGTGCTTTACGGCGCGTTTGCGGGCTTTGAGGGCGGCCGGACCGATAATATTATGATGCGCATCGTGGATATCATCAATTCTGTACCGCTGATGCTATACATCATTCTGCTGATGGTGCTGGTTGGCAACAAGGGAATCTGGACGATCGTGCTGGCCATCGGCACGGTCTACTGGGTCGGCATGGCGCGGCTGGTACGCGGGCAGACGCTCGCGCTCAAAGAGCAGGAATACGTACTAGCCGCGCGGACGCTGGGCGTATCCAAGCTCAACATCATCCGCAAGCACCTGATCCCCAACGCCATGGGCCCCATCATCATCTCCATGACTATGATGATCCCCACCGCCGTGTTTACCGAGAGTTTCCTAAGCTTTATCGGCTTGGGCGTTTCGGCGCCGATGGCCTCGTGGGGCACGCTGGCCAACAACGCACTCCCGGGGCTGTTAACCTATCCCTATCAGCTGTTCTTCCCTGCGATCGCCATCGCGATCACCATGCTCGCGTTCAACTTCCTGGGCGACGGCCTTCGGGATGCGCTCGATCCGAGACTTAGGAAAGGCTGAGGTAAGGAAGAATGGAAAAGATGAAAAAGACGAACGATACAATACTGGAAGTCTCCAACCTGCATACATCCTTTTTTACCCACATGGGTGAGGTGCAGGCGGTTCGCGGAACCTCGTTTTCGATGAAGCGCGGCGACGTGCTTGGCATCGTCGGCGAGTCGGGAAGCGGTAAAAGCGTGACGGCGCACAGCATTATGAAGCTGGTGGAAAACCCCGGGAAAATCAAGGAAGGCAAGATCGTCTTCGACGGCAATGACATCACCAACTGGTCCGACACCAAAATGTCCAGCGTCCGCGGTAACGACATCGCCATGATTTTCCAAGATCCGATGACCTCCCTAAATCCCGTATTTACCATTGAAAACTTGATGGTGGAGGTCATCCGGCGGCACCGCGATATGAGCAAAGCTGAAGCCAGGCAGCATGCGATCAAAATGCTCGACCTGGTCGGTATTCCCGAGCCGGAAACACGCATCAAATCCTACGCACACGAGTTCTCCGGCGGTATGCGCCAGCGTGTGATGATTGCCACAGCACTTTCCTGCGATCCGAAGCTTTTAATCGCCGATGAACCCACCACGGCGCTGGATGTGACCATCCAGGCGCAGATTCTGGAACTGCTCAAGCGTCTGCAGGACGAGCTGAACATCTCCATCATCCTCATCACACATGATCTGGGCGTAATCGCGGAGATCTGCACCGACATCATCGTCATGTACGGCGGCATGATGATGGAAAAGGGCACGGTGGAAGAGATCTTCTACGAATCCAAACACCCCTACACCAAGGGGCTGCAGTCCTCCATTCCGCATATGGACAGCCACTCCAAAGACAGACTGGTGCCCATCCCCGGCTCCCCGGTGGACCTGATGGTGCCGCCCAAAGGCTGCCCGTTCGCACCTCGCTGCCCGCACGCCATGAAGATATGCGTCTCAACGCCAGCGCCGCAGATCAAGCTTTCCGATACGCACACCTCGACCTGCTGGCTTTTGCACGAGGGCGCGCCAAAAGTGGAAGGCTATGAGCTGGGAGGTGACGAAAAATGAGCAAGCAGTTCAATAAAGAAGAAGTTTTACTGGAAGTCAATGGTCTTAAAAAATACTTCACCGTCGGTAAAAAGCTGTTTTCCCGCAAAGTCAAATATTTGAAAGCCGTGGACGATATCTCGTTTTTCATCCACAGGGGCGAAACCCTGGGATTGGTCGGCGAGTCGGGCTGTGGTAAATCCACCACAGGCCGTACAATCATCAAGCTGTACGATCCTACGGGCGGACAGATCATCTTCGACGGCAAAGACATTACCAACTTCTCTCAAAAGGAAATGCTCCCCTACCGCAAGCGCATGCAGATGATCTTCCAGGATCCATACGCGTCGCTCAACGCCAGGATGACCGTGACGGATATCATCGGCGAGGGCATTGACACCCACAAGCTGTACACGGGCAAAGCCCGGCAGGAACGCATTTACGACCTGCTGAACAAGGTGGATCTGAAACCCGAATTTGCCAACCGCTACCCGCACGAGTTTTCCGGCGGACAGCGCCAGCGCATCGGCATCGCCAGGGCGCTGGCAGTGGAGCCGGAGCTGATTATCTGCGACGAACCGATCTCCGCGCTGGACGTATCCATCCAGGCGCAGGTCGTGAATATGCTGGAAGACCTCCAGGACGAGATGGGGCTTACCTACCTGTTTATCGCGCATGACCTGAGTATGGTTAAGCACATCTCCGACCGCATCGGCGTGATGTATCTGGGCCAGCTTGCGGAGGTCTGCGAAAGCGAGGAGCTTTACCTCCACCCGCTGCACCCCTACACACAAGCGCTGTTGTCGGCCATCCCCATCCCAGACCCGCGCAAAACCCGCAGCCAGAAGCGCATCGTGCTCCAGGGCGACGTCACCAGCCCCATCAACCCTAAAAACAACTGCCGCTTCTGCACCCGCTGCCCCAAATGCGAGCAAATCTGCAAAGATCAGGCACCGGAAATGCGGGAAGTGGCACCGGGGCACTTCGTAGCCTGTCATCTGGTGGGCAGGGGCTGAGCATTCCGCCCGGATCCTTTCGCGAAAATAACGGATATTCACAGAACCGTGCATTGTATATGCACGGTTCTGACGTTTTTATTCATGCTTTGTATATTCTATGTTTTCCCGAAAACGGTTCTTGACATACAATGTTTTCCTTATTATACTTGTTTTATAATGTCGCAGTGTCGACAAATCTATCAATACGGGAGGAAATTGCTCATGAAACGAGTATTCTCTGTACTCCTCGTATGCGCTTTGGCAATCAGTTTGCTCACAACGTTTGCACTTGCCGAAGGACGTACGGAAATGAACTGGAACATTGGCTCCGCAGGACCCAAGACCCTTGATCCGGGCCTCAATGGCGCATCTGACGGCGGCGACGTCGACAGCCAGCTTTTTGAAGGTCTTGTCCGCGAGCGGTCCGGCGTTGTTCAGCCGGGTATCGCCGAATCCTGGGAAACCTCTGAAGACGGCAAAACTGTCACCTTCCATCTCCGCGAGTCCAACTGGTCCGACGGCTCGCCGCTGACCGCGAACGACTTCGTATATTCGTGGCTGCGTGCCATGGATCCCGCCACCGCGTCTGAGTATTCCTGGCTTTGGGAGTACACCAACGTTGTCGGCGCTTGGGACTTTGTGACCGGCGAAGGCACGAAGGAAGCCGTCGGCATCTCCGCGCCTGACGATTACACCTTCGTGGTGCAGCTGACCGACCCGACCGATTACTTTGTATCCCTGATGGCGTTCTATCACTTCATGCCTGTGAAGCAGTCCGCAGTGGAAGCTGTTGGCGGCGAAGACGGCGTGTGGGCCTCCACCCCCGAACTGTTCGTGGGTAACGGCGCGTTCGTACTGACCGAGTACACCATCGGCGAAGGTCTCCGCATGGAGAAAAACCCCGAATACTGGAATGCTGACGCTGTGAAGCTGACCGCCATCAACGGCGCGTTCATCGACACCGCCACCACCGCGTACCTTGCGTACCAGGCTGGCGATCTGGACTTCATTCCCGATGTGCCTGTTGACGAAATTCCCCGCCTGATTGCGGAAGACCCGAACTTCTACGTCTTCCCGCTGCTGGGCACCTACTACTATAACTTCAACATGGATCTGGAACTCTGGTCTGACGTACGCGTTCGCAGAGCGCTTGCTCTGGGCTTCGACCGTCAGCTGATCTGTGACACCCTCGGCTCCGGACAGGTTCCGGCCGCCGGATTCATTCCGCCCGGATTCCTGGATGCGGATGGCAATGACTTCTTCTCCGTCGCTGGCACCTATGGCCTGTATACCGATGCTTCCGGCGTACCGGAAGCGCAGCAGCTTCTCGTCGATGCCGGCTATCCCGGCGGCGAAGGCTTCCCGACGTTCGTGCTGATGTACAACACCTCCGAAGCGCATCAGACCGTTGCCGAGATCATGCAGGAGCAGTGGAAGACCAACCTGGGCATCAACTGCACGCTGGAGAACCAGGAATGGGCCACCTTCCAGGATACCCGTACGCAGGGCAACTATGAAGTTTCCCGCGGCGGCTGGCTGACTGACTTCATGGATCCGATCGGCATGCTGGGCATCTTCAAAGATCTCAACGTCGCCTACAACGATCCGAACTACTACAACCCCGACTTCGAAGCCGCTCTGGACCGTGCCGCTTCCGCGACCACGGCTGAAGATCACTTCGCCGCTCTGTATGAGGCGCAGGATATCTTCATGAACGATATGCCGATCATCCCGGTATACCACTATTCCGACTTCATGCTCGCCTCTGACAAGCTTGAAGGCTGGGACCGCTCGGTTCTGGGTACGATTGACTTCACCACCGCCTACATTGTGGAATAACATCCGCAAGCTGTAAGCAAACAAAAAGGACCGGCCGCAAGGCCGGTCTTTTTTCATGCCGGAAAGCATACGGCGGGTTTTAATATGACAGCATTCTGTCATGTATTTGTGGTACAATACCCAAGAGGTGAACGCTGTGCAAATCCATCGCCTGTTTGAAATCGTCTATTTGCTGATTGAGCGCCGGACCATGACCGCCAGAGATCTGGCGGAACGGCTTGAGGTATCAACCCGTACGATCCTGCGGGACGTCGAGGTGCTTTCCGGCGCGGGCATCCCCCTGTATTCCACGCGCGGGCGCGGCGGCGGCATCTCCATATTGGACGGGTATGTGCTTTCCAAGGCGTTTTTTTCCGAACGCGAACAAACCGGTATTCTGGCCGCGCTGCAGCAGCTTTCGGCCACGCAGTACCCGGACACGCGGCCGGTTCTGGATAAGCTCAAGGGCATCTTCGTCAAGCAAACAGCGGACTGGCTGGAGGTGGACTTCACCCACTGGGGCAGCGGTGCGGAGGATAAGCGGAAACTCTCCCTGATCCAATCCGCGCTGATCAACAAACAAGCGCTGCGCTTTACCTACTCAAACGCAAAGGGCGAAACCGCCCAGCGCCTGGTCTATCCGCTGAAGCTGTGTTTTAAGAGCATGTCGTGGTATCTTTCGGCGTACTGCACCGGGCGGGAGGACTACCGCACCTTCAAACTCAACCGCATCCAAAACGCCGAAGCGGCGGACCGGTATTTCGCCGATCTGGATTTACAGGCACCGCCCCTGCACATCGACGAAAACCCCGCGCCGCGCCTGCCGCTCAAGCTTTTGTTCCATGCCCGGCAGGCGCACCGCGTGTACGACGAGTTCGGAGCGGAGCAGATCGAGCTGCGCGGCGACGGGCAGCTCCTCGTTTCCGTTCCCATGCCCGACGAGGACTGGCTGTACCATTACCTGCTGACCTTCGGGCCGGATCTGGAGGTACTGGAACCGCCGGAGATTCGGGAAAAGACGGCGGGTATTGCCAAAGCGGTTTTAGACAAATACCGATAATATGACGCCATGATGTCATCTTATCCATGCTACGATCATATCATCATTGAAACGAGAAGGTGAGATCATGGCAGCATTTGATTTTAAGAAAAACAGGAAAGACCTGTATAATCCCGGAACGGCTCCGGTGATCGTGGACGTGCCGGAGATGCTGTTTATCATGGTGGACGGGCAGGGCAACCCCAACGAAAGCAAGGCATACGCGGATGCGATGCAAATCCTCTATGGCCTCAGTTACGCGATACGGATGAACAAGGCGGAGGAAGGTTACTTCGAGTACGTCGTGCCGCCGTCGGAGGGCTTTTGGAGCCTGACGGACGCATCGTTCAAAGGCGGCGGGGCGATCGCCGACAAGGGGCAGTTTGTGTGGACGATGATGCTGCGGCAGCCGTCCTTCGTCACAGCGCAGGTATTGCGGACCGCGAAAGAGAAACTCAGCAAAAAGAAGTCGGAGCTCGATCTGAGCCTCGCGCGGCTCGAACTCTATACAGAGGGACTGTGCGTACAGGTGATGCACCTGGGTCCGTACGACGCCGAACCCGAGACCGTCCGCATGATGGAGCGCTACCGCGAGCAGCGCGGCTTCAAACCGGATTTCACGGGCAAGCGCAGACACCACGAAATCTACCTGTCCAATCCGCAGAAAACCGCGCCGGAAAAAATGAAAACCATTCTCCGCCACCCGATCAAGCGGCGCTGATCTACACAGAAAGGAGCGCATGATGGACGCCACGCTCTCACCCGATTGTATCGCGCCCTGCGGCATGAACTGTGCGCTTTGCTGGGCTTATCAGGCGCAGGCTTACGACCTGAAAGCGATCGGCATCAACCGGAAAGCCTGCCCCGGCTGCATCCCCCGAGGCGAGCATTGCCAGCATATGCGAAACGTCTGCGATGCCGTCGGTCAGGGCCGCGTACGCTTCTGCTTTACCTGTGAACAGTTCCCCTGCGTGCGCCTGAAACGCCTGGACAAGCGCTACCGGACGAAATACCATATGAGCATGATCGATAATCTGCGGTCTATCCAGGAAAAGGGGCTGGATGCGTTTCTGCGGGAACAGGAGAAGGAATGGGCCTGCGGACAATGCGGCGAGCATCTGGTGTGCTGCCACAACGGCCTGTGCCTTTCCTGCGAAATGGATGTGCTCAAAGCTAATAAACGCTACCGCTGGGGCGAGCAGGATGAACCGAAATAACCGTGTGTCCGGCGCTGCCGGGAGAAGTAATAATGGATGAGCTGATACGCTGGCTGCTTTCCGGCGATATCTCGGTGCAATACCTGACGCATCGCGATCTGCTGCACTCTGACGCGGAAACGCTGCTGGCACTGCGGCGGCGTATAGAAACCGAGGGGTACGCAGCCAGGCTTTTAAGCTGCCGCAACGCGGACGGACATTGGGGCAGGCATTATTACCAGCCGAAATGGACGTCCACGCATTATACGCTGCTGGAATTGAAGGCTCTCGGCCTTTCCCCCGGCACACCCGCATGCCGGGACATGGCCGAACGAACGCTGAAGGACTGCATGCTGCCAAGCGGAGGTATGAACCTGTCCAAGTATGAGCATCCAAGCGACATGGGCGTCAGCGGTATGGTGCTGCAGTACGCCGCGTACTTTGCAGCGGAAGACCCGCATATCCCGCGGCTTTTGGATTACATTCTTGCGCGGCAGAAGGCAGACGGCGGTTTTCATTGGAACGAAACCGAAGCGGCCAGTGAACCGAACACAATAATCTGCGTTTTGGAAGGGCTTTTCCAATCCCGAGTTTCCGGGCTTACGTATCGGCAAGCCGAAATCCAGCAAGCCGCCGCCAAAACCATGGAATACCTGCTGCGCAATCAGTTGTTCTTTGGAGGCGATCCTCGCTTTTTGAAACTTTCCTGGCCGTACCGCTATCGCTACGATTTGCTGCGCGCGCTGGAATGCCTGGCGCTGTATGGAGCGCCTTACGACACGCGTATGGCACCTGCGCTGCAATGGCTTATCAGGAAACGGATGCCTGACGGCCGGTGGGTTTTGGAAAACATTCATAAAGGAAACATACATGCCGAATGGGAGAAACGCGGCGAGCCAAGCCGGATGATTACGCTGAAAGCTGTGACTGCGCTGGACCGGTGGGTTCGGCTTTCGGAGAAGGGAACGGATGTTGCGCTACGATCTTGATCTTGCAAAAATCCCGCTGGACGACTATCTGGCTTTGCTGAAGCGGCAGACCCTGCTGCCGTCCCGCCGGATGCTGCTGGACGACGCGGACGATCGCTTCACGCGTATCAGTGCGCAGGGCATATCGTCCGTCGCGCAGCTGTTAACGGCGCTTTCGACGCGCGTAAAAATTGAGGCGTTCGCCGCGCAAAGCAACGTCCCTTCCGCCTATCTGACGGTTTTGCGGCGGGAAGCCGGTACGCTGCGCCAAAAGCCCGTACCGCTTGGGACGTTCCCCGGCATCGGCGCGGCGGAAATTGAAGCGCTGGAAACCCTGGGGATCAAGACATCCAAAGATTGCTTTGAACGCTGCGCGCCAGGCGGCCGTCTGCATGCGCTGTGCGGGCTTGTCCGCATCAACGGCGTCGGCCCCAGCGCCGCCGCGATGTTCTATGCCGCGGGCTATCATACGGCGGCGGCAATCGCGGACGAGGACGTCCGCACGCTGCTTGCCCGCATCACGGCCGCCAACGCGGGCGGGCGGTATTACGCGGGGAAACTCGGCGAAAAGGATATGCGGTTTTGCATCGAATCTGCCAGGCTCCTGCTGCGATTGGAATCCTGACACGAAAAAAGCTGCCGAAAAGGCAGCTTGAGCGTTTTAAACCTTGGTTGAAGATCACGCGATCAGGTTTTATGGGCAGGGTAAAAGCTGCCGTTCCGGCAGCTTTTTTTGATTTGGTTTATTCGTCCTTCGGTTCTTGCGTCTCTTCAGCTTCATCGGCATCAGCGTCACCTGATTTTTGCGCGTACTTCTCAAACGAGGCTTTGCCTTCGGATTTCCACCAATCGTCGTAGTGTTCCCAGCGGCCGAACTTTCCTTTGCCCGTATCGCCGTCCCATTCGAAACTCCACTCGCCCTTGCCCTTGCGTTTCTTCTTGTCGGATTTGGACGACGAATCCGAGTGCGAGCTAAACCCGCCGAACAGGATCTTCGCCAGGATGAAGATGCCCGCGCCCTGCCAGAACGTAATCGTCGGCAGACCGAAGATCATCGGCATCAGCCAGTTCCACAGCCACACGATGATCCAGCCGAACAAAAGGCCGAAGCCGAACGCGGCGATCACACCGAGAATCGTATACGCGATAATCTGTATGGGTTTGGGCACGTCGTGCCACATTTCTTTGCAAGTCATAAAAGTTCCTCCTCTTATTTCGTGAGTATTCCTTCGTCTCTGAGCATGTCCCGCATGGCCTTGACGGCCCTGGATTTGCGGGACAGCAGCGTCCCCACCGGCTCGTGCCAGGCGCAGGACAGCTCCCGGAAGCTCCGTCCGTGCATCTCGGTTGCGATCAGCACGGCGCGCTGTTTGCCGTCCAGCCTGTCCATACAGGCAGTCAGGACGCGCATGATTTCCTTGCGTTCCACATGGGAAGGGATATCCTGCGATCTGTCGGAAAGCATTTCCCGGAGGGAAAACGCCTCGTCCTCGTCGGAATACCCGTCCAGCGGAACCGTGCGGGCTTCCGCCCGTCCGTAGTCGGCAATCTTGTTGCGGATGGAGCGGTAGGCATAGGCCGCGATGTTTTCCACGGGGCCGCCCTTGTCCATTCTCCCCAAAAGGCTGAGCATGACCTCTGATACGATGTCTTCGGCGTCCATATCGCTGATGCGGCGCACCCTTGCATGCACGTAGCGCAAGAGCTTGTCGCCTTCGGCGTCAAAGAACGTAAACAGCCGGCTTCGTTCGTCGTTCTTCATGGATGCCTCCTCAATCCTTTCACACTGTACAGACGGGGACGGACACACTTTATTGCATGGTTTTCAAAATTTATTGGCATGATATCCATTTAGCTTTTGCTATTATAACACGGCGGTTCTCCGGAAGATTGGAAATATTTCAATCCGGGCTGGCATTTTCCGGTCTTTCATACGTCTAATCAGTGTAAGGAGGTGAGCGGCGGTGAACGACGCTTTGGTACCGGGCGAAGTTCAGCTGGAATCGTGGCTCACGGAATACGGCGACGCGGTGCTGCGCACCTGCACTCTCTATCTGGGCGACCGCGCCCTGGCCGAAGACGCGCTGCAGGATACCTTCATCAAGGTGTGGCGCGGCATGAGCAAGCGGCGCGGCGGCAGCGCCGTGAAAACCTGGATTCTGCGCATCGCCATCAACACCTGCAAAGATTACCGGCGCACCGCGTGGCTTCGGCACGTAGACCGCTCCCGGGCTGTCGAGACCCTGCCGATACCGCCAGACGGCACGGCGGAGCAATCCCGCGAGCTGTATCTGGACGTGCTGCGGCTTCCGGCAAAATACAAGCAAGTTATCCTGCTTTACCATTTTCACAAGCTGACGATGGCCGAGACGGCGGACGTACTGGCCGTCAGCCGCGCCACTGTGCAAAACCAGTTGCACAAGGCGTATGCCCTGCTTCGCTATCAGCCCGAAGGGAGTGACCCGCATGACGCATAAAGACGCGATACACGATAGCCTGCTTGAGAACCTGTCGGGGCTTACGGTCACGCGGCAGCGGCACAGCGAACTGATGAACAACATTATCGGAGGGAAACCCATGAAGAAAAAACTCACCGCCGGCCTTTTGCTGGCGATCGTACTGATCGTACTCACCGTAACGGCGCTGGCCGCCTATATGCTGCTGTGGTCGCCGCAGGCGGACGCGCAGTCACGCGCCCGGCAGGCGCTTTCAGACGCCTACGGCCTGACGCCGGAAACCATCGGCTGTTTTATTGTAGAGGAACAACTGGACGGCGACATCTGGACGGTTACCTTTATCGGCGAAGGCTTCAACCCTGGGCTGCTTGGCACATATACCGTCGTTTTAACGGGCGACAGCGCAGCCGCGTCCTGGTCGCACGACGACGTGGACAGAGCGCTGTGGGAAAACGGCGATCTCTATGCCCCGGTGTGGGGTCAGCCGCAAATCGCCAAGGCGCTGCATGATACCGACGCCGCCAACGCCGCGCAGGCGGAACTGCTCAAGGATACGCCGGTTGAAATCGTCCCCAGAGAAACGCCGCCTGGCGGCCCCGAGAGCTTTACGGAGGGCACCGCGTATTGGAACGGCGAGTTCATCCGCAAAAGCACACCGGGCGAAGGCGACCTGACCGAGGCGCAGGCAAAGGACATCGCCTATCAGGTGCTGATCGAAGAATTCGGCCTGACCCGCGAGGAACTGGACGCGGGCAGCATAGTGCAATGCGATTTCTATACCCGCGACAGCGGCGGCACGCTGTGGGGCTTCAGTGTCAATATCGTGAAAGACGGGGTTCCTTGGGGCTGCGGCGTAACGATGGACGGACAGACCGGCGAAATCCTGATGACCAACGTCATCACCGGGGGCAACGGCTAAGCTTCCACACGCCTCGCGCAATAACAAAACCCCTTTCCGGCAACATCAAAGGCCATACGCATCAGCGTACGGCCTTTGTGTTCAAGCCTTGTTCTCAGTCCGTGGTTTCGCCCCGCCGCCTGCGCTTGCGGGAATGCCTGCTGCTGCCAAACCCGCCGAATACGACGCCGATCAGGATCACCGCGCCGGCGACGCCCCAGAACACATTCATCCGTTCCCCACCGATGATCATCTCAATCAGCCGAAACCCCAAAAACCCGACGCCGCCGATGGCGGCGAGGCCAAGCACGGTGTACGCCGCCACCTGCAGCCACCGGGGAAGGCGTTCCCACTTCTCTTTAAACGTCATAACGGTTTCCTTTCTGTTCCCGCTGTCAGTGATGGATAAAACAGGCGCGCGATGTGGAGAGAGCGTACTGGAAAGAATACGGAATACTCGTTATTCTTGCCTGCCAGCCCTAGCCTGTTCAGAATGCCTGAGATGCGAGGAAACGAAGGTGACAAAGCAGATCGGGTATGATGGCGGGCAAGGCAAGCGACAATGCAAGAACGCGCCTGTCGGCGAATGGGATTGTCGTCAGGTTGGAGCCTGAAAATCCGAGGGTGTAGCAGCGCTACATTGAGGATTTAAAGGCCCATGATGGCGGAAAAACGCTCGCCGACAGGCGTGGAATTGTATCGGAGCTTGCCGTTAGCTGACTTTTTCGAATTGGGAGTTGTAAAGGTCCGCATAAAACCCGTCGAGCTTCAGGAGTTCCTCGTGGGTACCGGATTCGATGATATCGCCCTCGTTCATCACGAGGATCAGGTCGGCGTTGCGGATGGTGGACAGGCGGTGGGCGATGATGATGGACGTACGCCCGGTCATCAGCTTGTCCATGGCGTCCTGAATGAGGATCTCGGTGCGGGTGTCCACGGAGGAGGTCGCTTCGTCGAGGATGAGCATCGGCGCGTTTTTAATTACGGCGCGCGCGATGGTTAACAGCTGCCGCTGGCCGGCGGAGATATTGGCTTCTTCGTTAAGCACCGTATCGTAGCCCTTGGACAGGGTGGAGATGAAGTGGTGCGCGCCGATGGATTTGCATACGGCGATGATCTCCTCGTCGGTCACGTCGGGTTTGTTGTAGGCGATGTTCTGGCGGATCGTGCCCTCGAACATCCAGGTATCCTGCAGCACCATGCAGAACAGCTCCCGCACCTTTTCGCGCGGCATGGCGGAAAGCGGTACGCCGTCGACCAGGATTTCACCCGCGTCCACGTCGTAAAAACGCATCAGGAGGTTGACCATGGTGGTTTTGCCCGCGCCCGTGGGGCCGACGATGGCGATCTTCTGCCCGGCCTTCACCGAGGCGGAGAAGCCGTGGATGATGGTCTTATCCTTGTCATAGCCAAAGCGCACGTCGCGGAATTCGATATCGCCCTTCACCTTGTCGATGGACGTGTGCTTTTCGTCTTCCTTGGGCATTTCTTCCTCTTCCAGGAACTCAAAGAAGCGGTAGCTGGCGGCGGCGGTCGCCTGCAGGCTGGTGAACGACTGTGCGATCTGCGCCAGCGGCTGGGTAAACAGCCGGATATAGATCATGAACGCGACGATGATCCCGAAGGTGATCGAGCCGTTCATCGCCATCACCGCGCCGACCACGCTGACGGCCACGTAACCGAGGTTGCCGATAAAACGCATCATCGGCATCATCAGGCCGGACATGAACTGCGATTTCCACGCGGTGGTGTACAGCTTTTTGTTCAGATCCTCAAATTCCTTGTTCAGCGACTTTTCGGCGTTGTAGACCTTCACCACGTTGTGGCCGGCGTAGACTTCTTCCACATGGCCGTTGATCTTGCCAAGCAGGATCTGCTGTTTGGTGAAGTACTTCTGCGAACGCATGAGCACCGCCGACATGAACATAAACCCAAACAGCGACGCGCCGATGGCCACGAACGCCAGACGCCAATCGGTGACGAACATCATCACCGTGGAGCCGACCAGCATCGTAACCGCCGATACCAGGCCGCCCAAAGACTGGTTCATGGTCTGGCCGAGGGTATCGATATCGTTGGTGACGCGGGACAGGATATCGCCGTAGCTGGTGGAATCGAAGTATTTCAGCGGCAGGCGGTTGATTTTATGGGAGATGTCCCTGCGCATGCCCTTGGTGATGCGCTGGGTAATCGTCGCCATGATGAAGCCCTGCACATAGATCAGCACCGAGCTGGAGCCGTAGTAGGCAACCAGTGTCATGGCGATGGCGGTCACGGCGGTCAGGTCGATCCCGGTCATCATGCCCTTCATGATCACGTCGGTCAGTTCGGACAGTTTATCCGGCCCGATGATGGTGAACACCGAGCCGCCGATCGCCGCGATCAGCGCGATTAAAAGCGGCAGCCAGTAGCGCTTGGAGTAGCCTACCAGCTTGCCCCAGGTGGCGGAAAACGGATATTTTTCTTTGGGCCCCATGCCGGGGTTGCGCCCCATCGGTCCTCTATGCATAATTCAATTCCTCCTTGGACAGCTGCGAGGCCGCAATTTCCTGGTAGACCTTGCAGTCCTTAAGCAGTTCATCGTGCGTTCCGATGCCGACGACCCGTCCCTGATCCAGCACGATGATCTTGTCCGCGTGGCGGATGGTGCCGATGCGCTGGGTGACGATAAAGGTCGTGGAGCCGATGGTCTGCTCCTTGAGCTGCCTGCGCAGCTCGCGGTCGGTTTTGTAGTCAAGCGCCGAGAACGATTCGTCAAAGATCAGAATCTCCGCTTCGCGGGCGACGGCGCGGGCGATGGCGACGCGCTGCTTCTGCCCGCCGGACAGGTTTGTGCCGCCCTGCGACACGTGGGCGTCGTACTTGTCCTCGAGCTTTTCGATGAATTCCGACGCCTGGGCGATATCCGCCGCGGCCTTGATTTCATCTTCTCCCGGCGGGGTTCCGGCGGTTTCGCCAAAGGCGATATTAGAGGCCACCGTGCCCGAGAAGATTACCGCGCGCTGGGGCACGTAGCCGATCTTGTTGTGCAGGTCCTCCTGCCGGTACTCGCGGATGTCCTGCCCGTCGATCAGGATAGCGCCCTCGGTAACGTCGTAGAAACGCGGGAGCAGGTTGATCAGCGTGCTTTTGCCGCTGCCCGTGGACCCGATGAAGGCCACGGTTTCGCCCGCGCTGGCGGTGAATGATACGTTTTTAAGCACGTATTCGTCCGCCTGCGGGTATTTGAAGCTGACGTCGCGGAACTCCACCAGCCCCGTATTCCAGGCGGGCGGATCCTTTTTGCCGTCGGCAATCTGCGCCTTGGTGTTTAAAACCTCGTTGATGCGGCGCGCCGCGACGGTCGCGCGCGGCAGCATGACGAAGATCATCACCAGCATGATGAACGCCATCACGACCTGCATCGCGTAGGCGATATAGACCACCATGTCCGAAAACAGGGAAATTTTCTGCATAAAGCCCGCGCCGTTGATCAGGTATGCGCCGATCCAGTAGATGGACAGCATCAGCCCGTTCATGACGATCGTCATGCCCGGCATCATGATGGCCATCAGGCGGCTGGTAAAGAGGTTGGTTTTCGTCAGGTTCTCGTTGGCCTGCTCAAACTTACCCTCCTGATATCCTTCGGCGTTGTATGCGCGCACCACGCGCACGCCGGTGAGGTTTTCACGGGTGGCGGCGTTGAGTTTATCGGTCAGGGACTGGATGATTTTAAACTTGGGCAGCGCGAAGATGACCAGCGTGGTCACCAGGATCAGCATCACGAACACCGCGCCGCCGGTCGCCAGCGACCAGTTCCAGTTTTTCCCCGCGATCTTGGCGATGGCCCAGCCCGCCATGATAGGCGCGCGCAGGAGCACTACCAGACCCATGGCCACGATCATCTGCACCTGGGTGATATCGTTGGTCGAACGGGTGATGAGGCTTGAGGTGGAGAAGCGGTTGATCTCCTCCATGGAGAAGTCCTCTACCTTGGAATACAGGCTCGCGCGTACGCGAAACGCGACGCTCGCGGCGATGCGCGCCGCAATGTAGCCGACGACCACGGACGTCGCCATACTGCCGAATGCGCAAAGCAACATCATGCCGCCCGAAGACCACACCTTCCCCATGGAATCGGTGGACGTCTGCACCAGCGTGGTGATCTCGCGCATATAATCGGGCAGCTTCAAATCCAGCCACACCTGCGCGCAGATAAACACGATACTCAGCAGTACCAGCGCCCATTCTTTGCGTTTCAGATGCTTAAAAATACTCAGCATACGCTATCCTTCCTTACTCGTTAATGGCAAGAGCATACACCCGCAATCTAAACGAAACATAAACAAACAGACCTTTTTCAGGTCTGTTTTCTTAGGATACCGGATCGTTTATTGCGCCTGCGGCAGGGTGACGGTGAACACGTTGCAGCCGTCGCGGTACGCGGCCTCGACCGTGCCTTTGTGCAGCTCGATGATGCGCCGTACGATGGCGAGCCCAAGACCCGTGCCCTCGGTGGCGTGGGAGGTATCGCCCTGGTAGAATTTTTCAAAGATACGCGAAATCGCCGCCGCGTCGATCGGATCGCCGGAGCTGGACACCGATACGGAAATCGCGTCCGGCCGCCGGACCATGCCGACCCGGATGGCGCCACCCTCGGGCGCGAACTTTACCGCGTTGTCCAGCAGGTTGATCCACACCTGTTTGAGCATCTCCTCGTTGCCAAGGCAGTGGTACTCATGCTCGTCAAAGGCGATCTCCTGGCGCTTTTGTTCCCATTTTTTCTGCAGCAGCAGGATGCAGTTGCGGATCTGCTCGCTGAGGTTAAATTCGCTGACGTCGGTAAGGATGGACTGCTTTTCGATCCTGGCGAGATTCAGAACGCTCTCCGCCATATCGGTCAGGCGCGTGGCCTCGCTTAGAATGATCTCCAGATACTCTTCGCGCCTTTCGGGTGGCAGATCGGTCCGTTTCAAGAGCTTGGCAAAGCCCATGATGGACACGATCGGCGTTTTGAATTCGTGGGAGAAATTGTTCACAAAGTCCGAACGCAGCATTTCGGTGTTCTGCAGTTCGTCGGCCAGGGTGTTGAAGCTGTCGGTCAGCTTGCGCCCGACCGCCGAATGCCCCGTGCGCAGCCGGACGGAATAATCGCCCTGCGCCATCTGGTTCATGCCGTCCAGCAAACGCTGGAACGGCTTGAGCGGAATGCGGCTGATGATGGCGGCCGTGATAACGCCGATCACTAGGCTTGCCAGCGCCCAGATGATGATCGGCACGATGATTCCCGGAGTATCGGGGATGGCGATGATATCCAGCGCGTGCAACGCAAACATGCCCAGCGTGACGATCAGGATCGTAACGGCGAGTATCGTCGACACAAACAGGGTAAAGATGAACACCATGTGGGTAAACCGGTGCCGGGGGTTATACCGCCCCCCGTGCAACAGAAGAAGTTTGCGCGCTTTCAATTCCGCTTCACCGCCTTATAGCCGAGCCCGCGCACGGAGACGATTTCAAACTCCGGATACTCGCCGAAGCGCTTGCGCAGGCGGTTGATGTGTACGGTAATGGTTTCCCATCCCGTTTCGGACTGGATGCCCCAGACCTCGTCCATGATCTGGATGCGGGTGAACACCTTCCCCGGATAGGACAGGAGCTTGTACAAAAGCAGGAATTCCTTGTGGGGAAGGGTTACGCTGTCCTCCCCCCGGGTGACCGTGCGGCTGTCGTAATCCAGAACGACCTCGCCGATCTCGATGCGGCGCTCGGAGGCGATCTGCGCCCGGCGCAAAAGCGCCTTGATGCGCAGCAGCATCTCTTCCTCGTCCACGGGCTTGGTCATGTAATCGTCGATGCCCGCCAGGAACCCCTCCTTGCGGCTGGCCGGAGCCTGCTTGGCTGAAACCATCAAAATAGGCAGGGTGTTCTGCGCGCAGCGCAGCGCGCGGGTGAAGGCGTAGCCGTCCATTTTGGGCATCATCAGATCGAGCACCGCCAAATCCACGTGCTCCTCGTCCATCACCCGCAGGGCGTCCTCGCCGTTTTCGGCGGTATATACGGAATAGCCCTCGGTCCGCAGCACCTCCTGCATCAGCCTGCGGGTGCTGCGGTCGTCGTCGATGACCAGAATGTGAAACATAGTCTCCCCCATCCATACAGCAGTTCGGGTATAATCTCGCTGTCCGAATATAAACTCATCATACATCGAAACGCTGTCCCCGCGCAACATTCCATAAATCGCGGAAACCGGCTGCCACAGCAGCCGGTTCCTGCATAACCGCTATATCCTTATTTGCAGGAAAACAAACGATGCGAAAAGACCCTGTGTGAAGCCGGATTAAATTTTCGATAGGGTGTGTCTGCGAAATCCGAAGTGGTAGCAGCGCTACATCGAGGATTTCGCAGACATAGGATATCGGAAAGATGACCGGCAGCGCATAGAGGATTTCCGCAGCGTTTGCCTTTTTAAATTAATATTCCTTGATTTTGACCATCGCGTCCAGGATGGCTTCCTTGACCGTTTCGTCCTCTTCCTTTTTCAGCTGCGAGGCCAGAAACGCCTTGGTGTGCTTGTTGGCGATCAATCCAAGCGCCTGCGCGACGGCAACCCTGACCTTGACGTCCGGGTCCTGCAGGCGGGTGATCAGGTAGTGGGACGCATCGTCGCCGCCGACGCTTCCAAGCCCGGCGATCGCCTTGAGGCTGACGTCTTCTTCCTTGCTTTCGCTCAACTCGATCAGCGCCGGGACGTGATTTTTCTTAATTGCTTTTTCGACCGCGTTCATTTTATTGCCAAACATTGTATGGTCTCCCTTATCGTATTTTTGCGGAATCACTGCGACGATATGCTTGAATCTGCGGCATTCCTTACTTTAAGTGTACCACGATTATGTATCCGTTTGATGTCTCGTTTGTTAACAATCGAAGATACCCGCCCCCGCTTTGGCAAACCACACAACGCGCGGTATGGCCTACGGAGCGTAAACTATGTTACAATAACGGGTATCAAGGCAGACAGGCGAGGGGTACGATGCGGCAGACAATACGCTTTCGAAACACCCGGCGGAAAACCGGCGCACGAATGGACGGCAAGCTCTGTGTACTCACAGGCGCGACCTCCGGCATCGGTCTAGCAACCGCAAGGCGGCTGGCCAAAGGCGGCGCGGAGTTGGTGCTGGTCGCCCGCAGCCGCGGCAAGGCCGAGGCCGTGCGGGCAGAGCTTGCCGCTGAATTCGGCACGAAGGCTGAACTCGTGATCGCGGATTTCAACCGCCTGTCGGACGTGCGCGCCGCGGCCGATACGATCTGCGCCCGCTATCCGGTGATCGACGTGCTCATCAACTGCGCTGGGCTGTTCACTACGCACAAACGCATAACCCAGGACGGCAACGAGATGACCTTTCAGGTCAACCACCTCGCCAGTTTCCTGCTGACGGTGCGTTTGCTCGGTCCGATCATGAAAAGCCCGCAGGGGCGGATACTTCAGGTGAATTCCATGGGCCACCGCTTCGGCGGGCTGCAGCTTGACGATTTGAACTGGCAGTCCCGCGCCTTCATCTGGCCGCGCGCCTACGGGGCCTCCAAGCTCGCGCAGCTGATGACCGTGCATACGCTTTCTCAGAAGCTCGCGGGCACCCGCGTGACCATCAACGCCATGCACCCGGGAATGGTCGGCACCAACATCGTACAGAACAGCGGGCATCTGCTGCGGTGGCTGATGCGCCACTTCAAGCGTTTGCTGCTGAAAAACCCCGCCGTTTCGGGCGAGGCGATATACTACCTGACCGCCGCGCCGGAGCTTGCAGACGTCAGCGGCCAATACTTCACCCTGGCGGCCATGGCGCAGCCGGCGCCAATCACCCGCCAGGAAGCCCTGTGCGCGCAGGTATGGGCGATCAGTTTGGAGCTTACGGGGCTGTCTCCGTCGTCGCCGGGCGCGCCGGCCGAGCCATCGCAGCAGCTTGCGGGCGCATTTTCCATACTCCCCTAAAACAGATACGGAAGCACCTCGCGTCCGGGCAGAGGGCGGCGAAAGCCTGCCTGCACCTCCGTACGCGTCCCCCGCCATTGTTGATATCTGATTATAGCACATATGTTCGCCTTTTCACAGGGCCAGGCCGCGCACATGTCCGCCGGGCGGAAATATGGTATAATCAAGGCAAGCAAACCGAATACTTTTGGGCGTCATCACAGGATACGGAGGACGACATGCAGACGAACGAACCGAATCCCGAACGGCTGCCGCTGACTGAAGAAACCGTGCGCACGCTGTGGTCGCAAACCTACAATACCAAGGGCAAGCCTGACTGGTCGCACCTATTCCCCTACTATCACGACGGGATCGTCTTTCAGGACAGCATCCAGCGTATCGAGGGCAAGGAAGCGTTCATCGGCCTGTGCCAGCGCCTGACCGACCGCTGCAAGGAACTGCGCATGGATCTGGGGACGCTTGCCGTCGCGGGCAACGAAATTATATTCGACTGGACGATGACGATGATGTTCAAGCGTTTTCCGGAAACGCCTATATACGGCTGCACGAAGCTGACGCTGCACGGGGACGGCAGAATCATCGCCCAGCGGGATTATTACGACCTGTGGGGCGATATCTTCAACGGCATTCCGTGGTTTAAAAAACCCTACCGCCGCTTCATGCGGAAGAAATTCGGGTGAGGTGCCACATGAAATATACCAAAAACGATCTGGCGTTTCTTTCGCAGCGCGGGGTGAAACAGCGCACCACGGATGCGCGGATGGACGGCAAGCTCTGCGTGATTACCGGAGGAACCTCCGGCGTGGGGCTTGCGGCCGCGCGCAGGCTGGCGCAGGGCGGTGCGAAGCTAGTGCTGGTCGCCCGCAGCAGGGAAAAGGCCGAGGCGGTCAAACAGGAGCTGGCGGACGCCTATTCCGCGCAAGTCGAAATCGTGATCGCGGACTTTATGCACCTGGAAGAGGTGCGCAGGGCGGGCAGGGAGATCGGCGAAGCGTATCCGGCGATCGACGTGCTGATCAACTCCGCGGGGCTTTACTCCACGCGCAGGAAGACGACCCCGGACGGCAACGAGATGACCTTTCAGGTCAACCACCTGGCAAGCTTTCTTTTAACCATGATGCTTTTAAACAACCTCTCCAAAAGCCCGCAGGGGCGCATCCTCCACGTGAACTCCGAGGGGCACCGCTTCGGCGGCCTGAACCTGAACGATCTGGACTGGCAGATCCGCTTCTATCTCGGGCTGCGGGCCTACGGGGCCTCGAAACTCGCGCAGCTGTTGACCATGCGCACGCTTGCGGAACTGCTGGAAGGAACGGGCGTGACCGTCAACTGCATGCACCCGGGCACAGTGGGCACCAACATCGGCGGCAACAACGGTCCGCTGTACCGCGGCATGATGGCGCTGAACCGGCGTTTCCTTTTCAAGTCCCCGGTTATCTCTGGCGAAGCGCTGTACTACCTTGCGGCCGCGCCGGAGCTTAACAAAACGACCGGCAGGTATTTCTTCCTGACGGCCGAATCAACGCCGATGGCCACCGCGCTGGACGAAAGCCTGCGCGGGGAGATTTGGAAAAAGAGCCTGGAGCTGACGGGCTTAACGCAGGCGCTTTAGCACGGCGTCCGCCGCCATTTTGCCCGTGAGGATGGAAATGGGAAAGCCCGACGGACTGTACGTCCACTGGCCGGCCTGCCATACGTTTGGCAAGGGCGTCAGGACGGCCTTTGCAATCTGCGTCATCTTGTGAACCGCCGGAATGCGCGGGTTTGTAAACGCCCAGCCGGTGATCGCGCCTTCGGTATTGCCTGTGCGGCGCAAAAGCGTCAGCGGCGTGGATACGAACCCGCTCGCGTTTGTTTCCGCAAGTTTCGGGTAGATGGCGGCGCTCAGCGTTTCGGCGATCGTCTGCCGGCAAAGGTCCTTGAAGTCCTGATACCAGCCCATCTCCTCGATGTGCTTCCACAGCGCGTAATCCGAAAGCGTACTGATGATCAGTCCCGTCTTCCCCTTGGGGGCGAGCGCCGGGTCGCGCAGCGCGGGGATGGAAATCTCATAGGTGGTCAGGCGCAGGAATTCCCGCATCCATTGCATGAGCGCTTCGCGGTCGTCGGTCAGCCCGCCGCCGCGCAGCCGGATCGTATCCTCCGGCAGCGAACCAAGGCCCGTTTTATCGGGCGTGCAGAAACAATGCGGGCTGTGGATGGTTTCAAAATATGCGGGTAGCAAATCCGCCTCCAGATAGAGGGTGAGCACAGAGTCGCCGCCGTGCAGGCCGGCGACAAGTTTTTCCCGCGCCGCAAGCTCCACGCGCCAGGGTTCCTCCACCGTCTCCGGCGAGTTCACAGCCGCGTACAGCGCGTTCATATCCGCCGCCCAGACCAGGGCCTCGTAGGGGTATTTCGCGCCGGAAGCGTCGGTAAGGGTCTGCACGGCGGGATTGACCGATACGATATGCGTACCGGTCTGGATTTCGCCGCCGTGCGCGCGGATATAGTCTTCCAGCTGCTTGACAAGCGTTCCGGTTCCGCCCTTGGGGTAGCGGTAATCCAGATAGAGGCTCATGTACGACAGCGCGAAGAATGTGGGAGTCGCCTTGAAGAAATGCTGGGCGATGCAGTCCCGAAGCGACGGGTTTTTGATCATACCGCGCAGATACGTTTCCACGGGGACGTTCAGCTTTTTGATTTTCCCGACCGTCAGCATGTATTTCGCCGCCCACGGCATCAGCGTGTGCAGCAGGTAATTGCGGTCCTTCAGGTTCATAAACAGGGGGTTGTCGATGCCGTAGAGCACGTCCATGTACTCCATGGTTTGCCGGACGGCCACGATCAGCTTGTCGATATCCTCTTTGTCCTCGGGAAAGGCCTGCTTGAGCATGTCGCCGTACGCCTTGAGGCTTTCCTGCCCGGACAGGCGCACGATGGCGTCGCCGACGCCGATGGAGACCTCGTTTTTCAGGAATTCCACATCGATGCCCAGGCTTTTAAGCATCGGCAGCAGCACGCCGGAGTTTTCCATGGCGCGAATCCCGGAATCGAACGTGAAGCCGTGATCCGTGAACGAACCCACAAGTCCGCCGAGCTTTTTTTCTTTTTCGCACAGCAAAACGCTTCGGCCCTGCTTGCACAGAAACGCGGCGGCCGTCAGCCCGGCGATGCCTCCGCCGACGATGATCGCGTCATGCTTCATGTTTGCATCCCCAATCCGCGTTTACATTTATGACTATCGTTTATTATACCTTGGATGGAAATTTGTTGTCAATCAAGGGCTGCGGGCGGTTCATTTCCCGGCGAGCAGGGTAAACGAGAGCGGAAGGCCCTTGCCGTTGTAGGCGTCGGCGATACCCACGTCCGCGTCGTATTCCCGCAGTTCGGCTATGCGCAGCCCGGCCGCGACCGCCGCGTTGATAATGTCCGCCATGGTATGCGAAAAGCTGGTGAAGGTGTGCGAGTTTTCATGCGCGGCCATATACCCGGCGCCGTTTTGTTCAAACCACGGCTCCTTGCGGAAGTAGGAGTAGGCGATGTGTTGCAGATCGTTCTCATCGTACTGTTCCTCGCCGGGGATGGGCAGCATGCCCACGAACGGGTGATAGTCGTTAATCAGCAGTACGCCGCCGGGTTTCAGGCAGCGGGCCGCGACCCGAAACAGCGCCGCGAGGTCCTCAAACCAGGTAATCGCGCCGATGGTGAACATGACCAGATCAAACCGTTCGTTGTATTCTTTGCCGATTGCCATGATATCGCAGGCGGTGAACGTACAGGGCAGCCCGGCGGTTTCCGCCACGCCGTTTGCAAACGCGATCATATTTTCGGCGATATCAAAGCCGTACCCAGCCTTAGCCTTGAGCTGCATGGCGGATAAAAGCTCCCGTCCGTTGTTGCAGCAGAACTGCGCGATGGTTTTGCCCTCGAGATCCAGCCCCTTCAGCGCGTCCCTGAGCATGGGGTTCATGTAGGGCAGCTCGTCCGTTTTCAGGCGCGCGGGCAAATCGTCGCACCAGCCCTCGTGCCGGTGATCAAACGCCTCTTCCCACGCCTGTTTGTTCGTTTGATGATAGTCCATACGGGCTCCTTTCGCCGCCGGTACGATACAATGGCGGCATCACTGCCGCCATTGTACCATATCCCGCGGGCTTTCACAGCCCCGTATCGCGCTTACTCTTCCTGCCGCGCCGGAAACCACATCGGCTGGCTGACGGACAGGGCGGAATCCACCTTCGCCAGACCAAGGATCCGCCCGGCGTCCTCCGCACTGGCGAGCACCGGCATAACCGCTTAACCGGCGATGGACGTCCGCCGGCGATCAGGTTTCCAGATGAAACGCCGTATCGATATCGTGCACCTCTTCGGGCGTGATATGCACCACCGGGGCGATGCTTTTGGCCGCCAGAATGGAATGCGCCGTCGCCTCGGTGACCTCCAGGCGGTCAAAGGCGTTGAGCAGATTGTCGCCCGTGACCAGAATCTGGTTATTTTCACAGATCAGCACGGGCGTTTTGGGTGAAAACATGGCGGCAAGCTCATCCTGCTTTTGGTACATCGCGCTGAAGGGCACCTTTTCGATCTGGCGCAGCATGATGTAGCTTTCGGGGATGGTGCGGGGATCAAACGCCGCATCGGTAACGGCAAACGCCATGGCATGGGGCGGATTGGCGCCCAGCACGGAGCTGATTTCGGGATGCTGTTCGTAAATCTTCTGGTGCAGCTTCACGGAACGCGAGGGAATTTTCCCCTGTTCTTTCATCCCGTTTTTAATCAGCACCAGATCGCCTTCCTCCATGTAAGCGCGGTCCAGACCGTACGGCGTAATGATAAAGCTGCCGTCGGACAGGCGCACCGAGTACGTGCCCTGCGTGCTGACGAACAGGTGCTGCCGGTAGGAACGGCGGATAAGGGTGATCATATCGCGCCGCGCCGCGCATTCCTCGGGGCCGTGCTGATGCGGCACGAACTCATCCATCGTCAGATGGTCGCGCGTCTCGGTCAGGCCGACCTGTGTTTCCTTGAGCGCTTTGGGCGCGCCCAGCGTGTGCGCGTAGATTTCCAGGTTTGCCGTGGTTTCCAGCGTTTCAAACTTCATAAACGCGTGGAACAGGCTGTCCGCGCCGATGACCACGCCGTGGTTTTCCATCACGACGATATCATATCCGTCCGAAAACTCCGACGCGATGTTGTCGCCCAATTGCTGGGAGCCCGGCACGGCATAGGCCGCCATGGTAATCTTCCCCAGCGTGCGCCAGGCGTTTGCCACCAGGCGCGTGTCCGGCAGCACCCTGGCCAGGGAAAACGCCACCAGGGCGGGCGGGTGCGCGTGCAGTACGGCGCGCAGGTCCGGCCTCCGCTTATACACCGTCGCGTGAAACGGAAGCTCCACCGAGGGCTTATGCGGCCCAAGCACCGTGCCGTCGGGCTTCACGCGGCACATATCATGCCGCGACAGCGTGCCTTTATCGATCCCCGACGGCGTAATCCAGATATCTCCATTCTCGTCCAGAATGCTCAGGTTGCCCCCGGAGGTCGTGGTCATGCCTCCCTGATAAATACGGTTCATGATCAACACCAACTGATCCGCCGGATGCAGAAGTTCAAATTCCATAAAACCATCTCCTTGGTATTTGATTGCGTTTCTTACGGTGTCCGCACAAATGTGAAATATACCGGGGCTGCCGGCAAAGAATCCAGCCGTTTCGTACATCCCGCAGCATGTAGGGTTACGATAAAAAACCCGCTTGTCCTGCCTGTGCGGGAAGCTTTTTCTGCGGGAAATGCAGCGGTTATCCCATTTGGTTCCTTACCTGCCGTATCCAACAAATAAAACCGCGCGCCGCGTTTACCTCGTTAGGAAATGAATCGCTATGAAAGGATGATGTTGACATATATAGTTCTATATGGTACTTTCCGATATGGGGTGATACGATTGCTGCGTGAAACCAACGGCGGGTTCCTGATCTCGCGGATCAAGCAGGTCAGCGGGCGGATATTTGAAAAGCTTCTGGCAAAAGCGGGCGTGGACGCCTTCAACGGCGCGCAGGGGCGCATTCTGTATGTGCTGTGGCTCAAGGACGGTATCCCGATCGCGGAGCTTTCCAGAAAAACAGGCCTTGCCAAAACCACGCTGACCTCGATGCTCGACCGCATGGAGCAAGCCGGGCTCGTTGCCCGTGTGTTTGACAAAACCGACCGGCGGCAAATCCGCATCTCGCTGACGGCGCAGGCGCGGGCGCTGCGCGGGGAGTACGAGGCCGTATCCGCGGAGATGAACGCTATCTATTATGCCGGATTTTCCGATGCCGAAATCCGCAGCTTTGAAGCAAAGCTTGCGCGAATACTGAATAATCTTGAACAACGGGAGGATACGCCATGAACATCAGCACTGAACTCAAATCCATTCTCGAGAAATTCGCGGCTTCCGGCTGGGATGTGATTGACGGGCCGGCCAAGGCGTACCTGGATGGCAAAAACAATGCGGACGAACTGACCGCCGCCGTGCGCAAGGCCGATCAGGAATGCGGCTCCTGCGGCTGCGAGTACGACGCGCTCTACAAGCGCGCGCTGCAGCTGCTGGATGGAAAACCCGCCAAGGTTTCCGGCCCGCCGAGCAACGACTTCTGTCCGCAGACGATGTTCCTCTACGGCACCAAAAAGGAGGACGACTCCCCCAATTTCGGGCTGTTCTGCTGGTTTTCGTACTGCTGGGACGGGGGTTTGAGCGTGATGGCGGCCATCGGCGGCAACAAGCTGACCAAGGACCGCATCAACTTGACAGGCGTGTTTTCCGCCAATCTCGTCACCGAGACTATGATCCCCCTGGCCGACTACCTGGGCGGCACACGGGGCTATGACGCGGGCAAGATGGACATCCCCGTCGCGGTCACGCAGGGTGCGGTGCTGGACGTGCCCGTTTTGTCGGACAGCCCCGTGAGCTTCGAACTGGAAGTGACGAAAACCATCCCGCTGGACGGCAGCGACGTGTATATCTGCAAGGTGCGCAACGTGCTCAGGAACGAAGCCCTGGCCGACGAGGACACCGGCGTGGAGCAGCGCCTGCGCGCCATACTCCCCGCCTTTACCACCTGCTCCACCTACTTCTCCCGCGAAGGCAAGGCCATGGGCAAATGGGGCGAACCGATGAAAACGTTGAGGAACTAAGCGCATACCGCAGCAAAACGGCCGCCCGAAAGGCGGCCGTTTTTAGATTGTGTCCGTTTCCAACATTTGCTATACTTGAGGGGACATCGTCTCCTGCACTCGCTGCCGCGTCGCCAAACCAAAAAAATCAAAGGATGGTTGATCTGCCATGAAGAAGCATCTGCCCTCTCTTGCCACGCGGATCCTCGTTATCATCTTGCTCTTGTTGATTTCTCCCGTCCTTGCCGGAATGGCAAATGCGACCGCACTTGATGATGAACTAGCGAGGGCCGAAGCGCTTGGGTTTTCATCGTCTATCCCGCCATCCGATCCGGTCACAGGTGCCGCCTTGATGGAAATACTCGACACGCTGGTTCGTTTGGCTGCCCCCGAACAGTTCGACCAATGGGCGGGGCAGCTATCGGAGACACGTGTTTATAATGAGCCCATCCAGCGATGTGACGCTTTTATGATGCTGTACATGGCCGCGGAAGCACTCGGCGAGGACTATATGACGCTCAACGGAGATTGGGCGTCTGTTCACGATACGATCGGCGAAGCCGGATGGGATACCTATATCCCTAACGCCGCTTTGTTCGCGGATATCATGAATGAAATTTCTCCCCTGGAAAATTGCGGATGGACGCGCGACGCTGCCGCGTATTTTTACGCGTTTGGCCGAATATCCCTTGTTTCCGAAAAGACGGTTTTTGATTATGATGCGGCGGAAAACTCCATGCATTCAAGCGAAGCGATGACAGCCGAAGACGCGGCGCTTGCGGTTTTGCGCCTGTATGAGTCTGCGCCTGCCCCTTCGGATTACGATATCGCCTCACATACTGATGCTTTACCGACAGAGCAGGAGATTGCGGAAATCCATGCGGCGGCCGCGCTTGGCATCATCCCGGAGGAGTGGCTTTTAGATTATGAGTCGGCCGCCACCGGGCAAGAATTCTCCCAGGCTGTCATCAACTCCATTACACTGAAAACAGGCGCGCTGAACCCGACAACAGCCAACCGTGCGGAAACACTGTCCACCGGAGACATCAACCGTGAACAGGCGGCAGCGTTCGTGTATAAGGCGGTTCTGGAAAACTTCTTCGGCTTCGAGGACGCAAGTGAGCCCTTTGGTGACGCATTCGGCGACTGTTTCACATATGCCATAACCCTGAGCCGATACCACGACAGGCTCGGCGGGGCGATTCCCTGTATGGAATACATGCTCGGCGGTCAAGGTGAACTGGATGTGGACATATATGCCGTAGGGTACGCAACCCTGCAGATTGACCAGTACAGCCTGCGGACGCTGTTCGACGTAACGGAAGACGGCTATATGCGCATCCATGATTCCATGCGCAGGTGGGAGGCCGCCTGTATGGCATACCGCCTGTACAACGCCTACATGACCGAATCGTTACTGCCTGTGGAAGCCGTTGAACCGATGGTGTTGGATGATGCGCTGATGGAACAAGCCTTGGCCATGCAGTCCGCTTCCTACGACCATCTCCCCTATTTTGCCGGTACAGCTCTGGACAACAAAACGTACGCAACCGGCGCGCATCATACCGGCAGCTTGTACCGGGAAGATGATTTTGCCATTCTCCATGAGCTGGGCTTTAATTATACCCGCCTGATGATCAGCAAGGATCTGCTGTTCAGCTTCACAGACGGCCTGCAAGTCAATATGGCGCATCTGAACAATCTGGATGAAGCCGTGCGGTGGGCGATACAATACGGCGTGCATATCACCGTCTGCCTGCAGGATTTATCTGGTTTTGCAGGGGCCAGCTGGGATTCGGCTGGATTCTACGACGACGCATTACTTGATACCGCTTGTCAGGCGTACGCCATGCTCGCCAGGCGCTACCGTAACGTGCCCAACAGCATCTTCAGCTTGAACCCATTTAACGAACCCTGGGCGATGGCTGGCGACGAAGCCGCCTATGTACGCGGCGTGCGCGCTGTGGCGCAGGCGATCTGGTCCCAATCCCCGGACAGGCTAATCTTTGCCGACTGCATTCCCACCCAGGGCCCCATCGAGTCTCTGGCGGGCGACGAAATCGCCCAGACTTTCCATTGGTATGATCCCGATTTCTTCATGACAGGCGGTACCGTCGGCAATACGCCATGGTACCAGGCACAGATCTGGCCGCTGCCATATGTAAACGGCTGGCTGAATAATCCCAAAGACACTATCACATTGACCGGAACATTCCCCGAAGGAACGCAGATCGAACTCCTGCTCTCCAGCGGTACAAAGCCAGGCGCAATCACCCTGCTCGCGGATCAACAGCTCCTACAGACGCTGGAAATTCCCCAAGGCGACGAAGATAACGGCATGCATATCATTTTTGAACCCATTGCCGCTTTGGCAGATACGTTAACCATCCAAAACGCGGGAGAGAACGGGCTCCAGATCAATTCGGTCGCGGTGGTGTTTCCGGAAGAAAATTCCGCGGGCACACCGGTGTATGATTCGATCTGGGCGCAGAGCTGGACTTCTGTGGACTACCGGAAAATGACCGTGATCCAGTGTATGCCGTATCCCGATAACCGGCAGGAAAACGGCGGGGATCTGTCGACAGTGGAAATTCTTGACGACGGCAGCTACCAAAACACACAGCAAAGCCAGTGGATTGTGGATAACAAGGTGTTGATCCAGCAACTGGAACGCTGGGATGCCTTCCGCCGGCAAACCGGCGTGGACGTGATGGTACAGGAAATGGGCACGATGGCTTCCATGGCGCAGCAAGGCGCGCTCCAGTGGCTTTCTGACACCACGGAGCAGTTTAGCCGCTATCACTTCGGCTGGAATCTATGGTCGGACGTTTGGCAGTACCTAAACAATAACCGTTACGGCGCAGCGCTTGAGAACTTCCACGGTTTCACGCTGGAAAGAAAAATGATCCAAGTACTGGAGCCGAACATGCACCCGCTGGAGGACAAATAAAACCTCAGGATCGGGGCGAACCTCCTTCTGCTCGCTTCTTTTCCGCACCGTTATTGCTTCCAAGCCTGCGTGCAGCTTCCGACTATAAATACAAAATGCGCCTTTCAAGGCGCATTTTGTATTTATACCTACCCGGGTTTTGTTTTCCGTTACCAGCCCGAAACGTTGTGGACGTCGTTAGCCGGAATCTTGTCGCTGACACGGGACATTTTCATCTCTATGGAGTTTTCCGCACGCCTGTTCACCAGTTCCGGCCGGAAGTAGGTCGGCACAACCTGGTGCAGCGCTTTGACGATCAGTTCCTCGTTGTTTTGCAGAATGCTCTTTTGGATGATACGTAGTTTTTCATCCAGCTCTTCCTGGCTGATAGGCTGTTCGCGCTCGATGAAGATGAGGTCGTTGGCGGTTTTTGTCACGCTTTCCTTGGAGACAAGAAGCTCCTCATACAGCTTCTCGCCGGGCCTTAAGCCGATTTCCTTGATCTGGATATCCTTATAGGGCAGCAGGCCGGACAGGCGGATCATATTCTCCGCAAGGGTCAGGATCTTGACCGGAACGCCCATATCCAGCACGTAGATGTCGCCGGGATGCGAAAGCGCGCAGGTTTGCAGCACGAGCTGCGCGGCTTCGGGGATGGTCATAAAGTAGCGGATGATGCGCTTGTCGGTCAGGGTGATCGGGCCGCCGGAGCCGATTTGCTTTTTAAACAGCGTGATCACGCTGCCGTTGGAACCCAGCACGTTGCCAAAGCGAACCGCCGAAAACAGGGTTTTTGAGTTCTGCTTGGACTGGACGATCATCTCGCACAGCCGCTTGGACGCGCCCATGACGTTGGTGGGATTGACCGCTTTATCGGTGGAGATGAGTAGGAAGCGCTCTACTTTGTATTCCTCCGCGAGGTTGACGGTGATCAGGGTACCGAACACGTTGTTTTTGACCGCTTCGGCCGAGTTTTTCTCCATCAGGGGAACGTGCTTGTGCGCGGCGGCATGGAACACGATCTGGGGATGGTAGGTCTCGAATACCTCGCGGAGCCGATCTTCATCCTGCACCGAACCGATTTCTGTCCGCAGGCTGACATTCTTGCCAAGCTTTGGAAGCAGTTCCTGCTCGATATCGTAGGCGTTGTTTTCATAGATATCGAAAATAATCAGCGTTTTCGGTTCCATCTTCACCAGCTGCCGGCACAGCTCGCTGCCGATGGAGCCGCCGCCGCCGGTGACCAGGATGGTTTTCCCGTGATAGACGGGCTTGCTCTCCTGGTCGTTGAACTGGATGACCTCGCGGGCCAGCAGGTCTTCAATGCTGAACTCGCGCAGCATACGTTTGCTTTCGGTATTTTCAGCCTGGTTGAAGGGAAAGTCGTACAGCTTGACCTTGCAGTCGGACTGGCGGTAAAACTCGTACTTCTCCATCTTTTGCTGGCCGTTTAAGTGCGGCAAGGCGATAATGACCTCCTGCACCGGCATCGTACGCAGCCTTTCGATGATCCCCTTCTCCGGATAAACGCGGATGCCGGCGATCATGTTGCCCACCTTCTGGACGTCCGAGTCCACAAAGCAATAGGGGTAATAGTGCGCCCTGGGATTGGATAAAAGCTCTCTTGCCAGCAAAACGCCAAGGTTTTTCGCGCCGACAATGGCGATGTTGATTTTATTGTTCATCACGCCCACACCCGGATTGGCAAGCCCATCCGTAACGGCGTCGCCCGGCGCCGCCGGACGGGTTTCATTGGATCCCAGGGGAAATGGAGCCATGACGCGGATAAAAATGCCGCAGGATTTCATGGTGCTCGACAAACGCGAATGTAAACTTCCGGCGGCTTTATCCTTGCCGGTAAAGAGACTTTTTTTCATCGCGTTATGATAGCAAACGTAGGCAAAACGGGACGACAGCAGCACCAGGCAATTGACCGCGACGATGGTGACGGTCTGCCATATCATGATCTGCATACCCCATTGTGTCAGCAGGAAGCTGAAAAGCAGGTACGCCGCGCCGCCGATAAAATCCGCCCAGATGACGGCCAGGTACTCATGCCCGGTCGCATAGCGCCAAACCTGGCGGTAGACGTTGAACACCCAGCGGGACGTGAATACGAACGCGATCAGCAGGGCCAGCGATATCAGCCGTTTCCCGATCGGGTAAATGCCCTCCTCGCTGAGGAACAGCATGAATGTGCCGATCACGACATACATGCTGAAATCGATCGCCCACAGGATAAAATCCCGTGACGGCATCAGGTTTCGCTGAATGGTTTTGGATTCATCTTTCGACTGAAATAATCGTCTCATACACTTACCCACCCATTGCATTTTTACTAATAGTTCTTCCATGCGGATTGCAAAAGCAATCTAGTCGTTAAGATACTCTATGGACAAGGCGGGGTCGCATCCCTCGAAAGCCTGCGGCGCAATGACCTTTTTAGAGCCGATGCTGACGGCGCGGAGGTTTTCGTTGCCGAAGAAGGCGTAATCTTCTATGATATTGACGCCTCTTGCGGTCACATTCCGCAGTTTGGAGCAGCCGTAGCACATGCTGGTCGGGATGACCCTGATACTGTCGGGCAGTTGGATGGTCTGAAGCGAGGTACAGTTCTGCAGTAAGTGGCTGCCGATGACGCGCAGCCTGCTCGATTTGGCAAAACCGAGGGTTTCAAGCGACGCACAAAAGCGGAACACGCTGGTTCCCAGCGTTTCCACCTGCGCCGGTACGGTGAAGGAGACGAGCGATTCGCACAGGGAGAACGCGTACTCGCCGATCTCCCGCAGGGCGGATTTCTCGCCGATATGTACGGTTTCAAGCAATTTGCATCCGTAGAACGAATTGGCCCCGATCTCAAGCAGCGAATCCGGCAGCCAGATTTCCCGCAGGTTGCTGCAGCCGTAGAAAAAGTTACCCGGCAGATACTGAATCCCTTCGGGAAGCTGCACGCGGACGATTTTCTCGTTATTGCGGAACCCGTAATCGCCAAGCTTCTGAAATTCGATCACGCTGTTGATGCGCAGGATATCGTCTCCGGCTTGCTTTAGTTCCGCTAAAACGCTGGGCGCGGGTGCCAGGAGATCGTTTCCGTTATCGTCGTCGTCCAGATCGGACGGCTCAGGCACGGAGACCGGCGCCGGTTTGGCCGCGGGCTGCGGCGCGGGCACGGCCCGGCTTTCCGGTTTGGCCGCGGGCGCGGGCGCGGGCACAGGTTTTGCGGCGGGACGTTTGTCCGGAATGTGCGGCATGACGACTGTCTTGTCCATACCGCCCTCCCGCAGCACCCTTTCCATCTCCTGCTCAAATACGGCTTTCATATCAAAGCCTTTGTTTTCCAGTACGCTGGTCACCGCCGCGCACATCATAGCGGCCGTAACCGTAGACATTTGCGTGCTGATGTGATGGACGTTGTTGGAGTAGTCCCAGAAAACAGACTTCAGGATTCCGTTGATTTCCGCGACGATCTTGGCGGACGGCCGCGAAGGGGACGCCTTGGGTACGGGCGTGGGTTGCGGCGCGGGCGGCGCTTGGACCGGGATTTCCCGGCCGGCGGGCTTTGTATCTTCTTCGTCCCGCAGCGGATGCTCGCGCGAAGACAGCGCGGCGCTGGCCGCGATAATCCTGCGTTCCCGCTCGTCAAGCTCCGCTTTCAGCTCCTCGAGATACTGCGCTTCCCGGCTGATCGCAAATTCGCGCTCTTCCAGTTCGTTGGCAATCTCAGCGAGCCGTTCCTTCTGCTTGCGTTTGTGCTTCTTGTCACCCATGTCGGCGGATTCTCCTTATGCGTACGGCAAACCGTTGTGCATATTTCGGCGAATATGCCCGTCCCCTGAAAAACATTACTATGCGGATATATTATAATTATGTTACTGAAATATGTCAAGCGCAAATTTTTCTTAATATTTCAGACGCAACTATAGCGGCGGACGCCCGCCTTTCAGCCCCGGGGTATGCGCCGTCCCTGGCAGCCACGGAACTGCTCCGTCGCTTTATTTCACAGGGTTTGCGGCCGTAAACCCTTCCCGGACAGGGCCTGTGCGGACAAAATCGTACCAGTGGAAATTCCGGGTGCAGAAAGAGCAAAACAATTTCACATAAGCTTAATAATTATTTAACAATCTCTCCGTTTGCCTCTCGGGAAGCCGCCCATGCATCGCTCCGGGAAGACGATGCGCCCGCGAAATACTTCGCCGCGGACGATCTCCGGGAGCGCCGTACCCGTATTGCCGCGCCCGTTTGCCCGCCTGTCCCTTCCTTGTCCTTCCGTCAGGATACACGCTGTCCGTCCGGTTTTACGTATGCTGCCGTCAGAACGGCCTACAATACAGTGGATGCAGACGCATAAACCGAAAGGCTAACTCTTATATACCTTCAAACATCTGCGCTGAAACCCGGCGCTTCCATCGCGGCCGAAATTCCGTAAAAACGGGTGGGGCAGACAGACGTCTCCTTAATTATTAATAAAATATTACAATATTGTTTACAAAATAAGTATTTTCTGCTATAATCGCTGCACGAGCGTCCCGGAGCCGGCCTGGAGGTCTGTACCGCTACGCAATGATCCCCGGTCCGGGCCGCACATCGGATTTCGGGAGAAACGGTTTTCAATCAACGGCGCATTATAGTGGAAAGAACAATCAAACGTCCGGCGCATGGCTGAGCAGGAGAACTGGCGATGAATGATAAGGATAGGATCCAGGGCGTACCCGCGTTTGAAAAAACGGTGTGGCTGTCTTCCCCGACCATGCACGGGGAAGAGCTAACGTATATGAACGAAGCGTATACCCTGAACTGGATGACCACCATCGGAAAGAATATCGACGAGGCGGAACGCCTCGCCCGCGAGCAGGTCGGCTGCAAGTATGCCGTCGCGCTTGCCAGCGGCACCAGTGCGCTGCACCTGTGCACCAAGCTCTGCGGGGTGCAGCCGGGGCAGAAGGTGTTTTGTTCCGACATGACCTTCAGCGCGACCGTGAATCCCGTGGTGTACGAGGGCGGCGTGCCCATTTTCATCGATTCGGAAACCGAAACCTGGAATATGGACCCCAAAGCGCTGGAAAGGGCGTTTTCGCTCTATCCGGACGTCAAGGTCGTGGTCGTGGCCAACCTCTACGGCACGCCCGCAAAGCTGGACGAGCTTCGGGCCGTCTGCGACGCGCACGGAGCCGTGCTGGTCGAAGACGCCGCCGAATCCCTCGGCGCGACCTACCGGGGCAGGCAGACGGGGACGTTTGGTGACTACAACGTCATCAGCTTCAACGGCAACAAGATTATTACGGGTTCCTCCGGCGGCATGGTGCTGACCGATTCCCCGGAAGCCGCACAGAAGGTCCGCAAATGGTCCACACAGAGCCGCGAAAACGCGCCGTGGTACCAGCACGAGGAACTTGGCTATAACTACCGGATGTCAAACGTCGTCGCGGGCGTGGTGCGCGGGCAGTTTCCGTATCTCCACGAGCACATCGCGCAGAAAAAGGCGATTTATCTGCGCTACCGCGACGGATTCCAAGGCCTTCCCCTCTCCATGAATCCTTATATTGAGGGACGGATGGAGCCGAATTTCTGGCTTTCCTGCATCCTGATCGACCAGCCCGCCATGTGCGAGCAGGTTCGAACCGACAAGGACGCGCGGTATATAAAGGAAGCGGGCAAAAGCTGCCCGACCGAGATCTACGAACTGCTGACGCGCCTTAACGCGCAGTCCAGGCCGATCTGGAAGCCGATGCACCTCCAGCCATTTTTTCGGAATCACGCCTTTGTCACCGCTCCGGGCAGGGAAGACGCGGACGTCTCCGCGGATGTGTTTGCCCGGGGTCTCTGCCTGCCATCCGATAACAAAATGACCGCGGAGGAACAGGACACGATCATCCGGTTCGTCCGCGGGTGTTTCGGGTAAGCTTACCACATACCCGCACCGCCGACGCGCATGACCGCATACCGTATTGGGGGTTGACCGCCATCTCCGCAGATCAGATGAAAGCAGGGCCATCGGGGGTCTTTGACAGGCTTTACGTCCTGTTCCTGAAGCGCTTCCTGGACGCCGTACTGTCGGCGACCGCGCTGGTCGTGTTATCCCCCGTGCTGGGGATCGTCGCGCTGATGGTCGTACTTGCGCACAAGCCGCCCGTGCTGTTTCGGCAGCTGCGGCCCGGCCGCAAGGACGCGGCGGGGCGGGAGACGCTGTTCACGCTGTACAAGTTCCGCACCATGACCGATGCGCGGAATGCAGACGGCGCATTGCTCCCCGACGGGGACAGGTTGACGGGGCTTGGCAGAACGCTTCGGAACACGAGCCTCGACGAACTGCCGGAGCTGTGGAATATCCTCAAGGGCGACATGAGCTTCGTCGGCCCCAGACCGCAGCTCGTCCGGGACATGGTGTTCATGACGCGGGAGCAGCGCAAGCGCCATGCGGTGCGCCCCGGCCTGACCGGGCTTGCGCAGATCAACGGCCGCAACGATATCCCCTGGGAGGATAAGCTTGCCTACGATCTGCAATACGTGCGGCGGATTACCTTTCTTGAGGACGCCCGGATCTTCTTTGGGACAATCGGCAAGGTGATCCGGTCCGAAAGCGTCAGCCAGGGCGGCATGGCCACGGCTGAAGACCTGGGAGATTATCTGCTCAAACGCGGCAAGGTCACCAGCGGCGAATACCGCCTGCGCCAGCAGGAAGCCCTCTCGATACTGGAAGGAGAACCCCATGCAGGCTGAGTTGAAGTGGCGATATTACAACCACGCCATCATTCCGACCGTCGCCCCGCACGAGGCCGCGGATGAACGGTCCCTTCAGGATGAAGACATCTGGAAACCCGCGGACGACGAAGGCCGCCCGCTGCTGGCGCGGTGGACGTCGGATTTCGACTGCCCGGAACCCACCAATTGGTGGTATATTATCAAGGATACGCCGTTTCGTCTCTCGGACGTCAAGGCCAATTACCGCTATAAGATCAACAAGGGTCTGAAGCATTTTGAGATACGGGCCATCAACCCGCTGGACTATGCCGAAGGCCTGTACCAGGTATATTTGGAGGCCCAGAAAAGCTATCCCGTCAAAAACCGCCACACCATAAACCGCGAGCGCTTTATCGCGGACCTGAAAGACTGGCGGGGCAACCTCACGCTCGCCGCGTTCAGCAAGGACAGCGGCGTCATCGCCGGCTATATCTTTGTCGATGTGCATGTAGGCTACGTGTCGCTCTCCGTGCAGAAAGCCAGGCCGAGCCAGGAGAAAAAGCAGGTCAACGCCGCGCTTGTGTACAGCCTGCTGGACTATTTTCAATTGGAGCTTTCGGAAGGCATTTACATCATGGACGGCGAACGCAGCGTCTTCCACGAGACGAATTTCCAGGATTACCTTGTGAAGTATTTCGGCTTCCGCAAGGCGTACAGCCGCCTGCATATCCGCTACCGCCGCGACATCCGGCTGATTATCGCCGTTCTGTACCCGCTTCGGAAGCTGTTCAGGCATTTCAGCAACAGCCGTCTGTTAAGCCAGATCAGCAGCGTGCTGACCATGGAAGAAATCGCCCGCAAAGACAGGAACGCCTGTTCCATGAAAGAGGCTTGAGCTATGCGCATCTGGCTGATTAATCATTATGCGGTGCCTACGAAATACTATCCCCTCGCGCGCCCGGCAACCTTTGCCAAGCACCTGATGCGCGCGGGGCACGACGTGACCATCTTTGCCGCCAGCACCGTACACAACGCAAGCCTCAACCTTATCACCGACGGAAGCCTGTACCGGGAAGACACCGTGGAAGGCATCCATTACGTATACGTGCGGGATCTCGGCTACGAGGGCAGCACCATCCGCCGCATCCTCAACATGCTTCTGTTCCCGCCGCGTCTTGCCCGCGTATGCAAACGCTTCCCAAAACCGGACGTCATTCTCGCCGTGTCCGCAACGCCCATGGCCTGTATGAAAGGGCTGAAGCTTGCGAAAAAATACGGCTGCAAAGGCATTGCCGAGATCGCCGATCTATGGCCGGAAAGCTTTGTGGCGTACGGCCTGACCCGCAGGAACAGCCTGGCGCTGAAGCTGATGTACGCCTACGAAAAGAAGCTGTACACCCGCGCGGACGAAATTGTGTTCACGATGGAGGGCGGCAGGGACTATATCATCGGCAAAGGATGGGGAAGCGACAGCGGAGGACCGGTAGCGCTTTCCAAAATCCGCCACATCAACAATGGCGTGGATCTTGCGGCGTTTGACGACGAGCGAGAGCGCCTGGCCTTCCCCGATCCCGACCTGGACGACCCCGATACCTTCAAGGCGGTCTATGCCGGCGCGATCCGCAAGGTCAACGATCTGTCCATTCTGGTCGATACGGCCGAGGCGCTCAAGAAGCGCGGCAGGATGGACATCAGGATTTTGCTGTTCGGGGACGGCGATGAACGGGCGGCGCTTGAGCAGGCGGCCAAAGAGCGCAATCTTGCCAATATCGTTTTCAAAGGCAAGGTCGCCAAGCAAAAAGTCCCCTACATCCTTTCCAAAGCGGATCTGTGCCTGCTGCACTGGAAGCCGACCCCGATCGCAAACTTCGGCATGAGCATGAACAAGGAATTCGACTATTTCGCAAGCGGCAAGCCCGTGCTTGCCAACAACCAAACCGCGTACGACCTGATCGAGCGCTACCGCTGCGGCCGTTCGGAAACCCTGACGGACCCCGACGCCTATGCCGGGGCGATCTGCCGTTTTGCGGATATAGAGCCTGAACAGCGTCTGGAATACGGCCGCAACGCCAGAAACGCCGCACGGGAATACGACTTTGCAAAGCATACCCAAACGCTGCTGAAAATTATGGGAGCGTAAACGGCGCCCTTGGAAAAATCCGAATGTACAGGAGTGAAGCGAATGACGAAACAGGAGCTGTGGATTGATTTCTGCACGAAGAACGACGAGGATATCTGCATCTATAACAAGCCGTTCTGGCTGGACGCCGTTTGCGACGGACGCGAGAACTGGGGCGTCTTTCTTGTGGAAGAAAACGGCGAGCCCCAGGCCGCGCTGCCCTACTACAAGCGGAAGCGGATGGGGCTTCGTTATATCTCCATGCCGCCGATGACCTCCCACAACGGCATTTGGATGAAGCCGGTTGCAAACGAGAAAACGGAAAAGCGGATCAGCCGGGAATACAAGCTGTATAAGCTGCTGATCGAGCAGATCGAAGCGTCGGGCGCGACCTTCTATAACCAGTGCTTTTCCACCGAGGTCAAGAACTGGCAGCCGTTCTTCTGGACGGGCTATAAGCAAAAAACGCTTTACACCTTTTGCATCAGCTGCCCGCACAACCTGGACGAAGCGGTCAAGAATTTCGGCAAATCGACGCGGCAGAACATCCGCAAGGCCAGCGAAGCCGGTACGATCAGCGAGTTTGACGACGTGGCGCTGTTCTATTCCATCAATTGCCAGATGTTTGCGTGCAAGCATGCCAAAAACCCGAACGACCAAGCGCTGCTGGAGCGGGTGTACAAGGCCTGCAAAGAACACGACGCCGTGAAAATGCTGTGCGCAAAGGATTTGGAAGGCACGATTTGCGGCGCGCTGTTTTTCGTGTACGACGCCAAGAAAGTGCATGCGCTGATGTGCGGCACGATCCCCGACAAGCGCAGCTTCAATTTTGACACGGCCCTGAAATACGAGGGAATCAAGTTTGCCTGCGAGACCGGGAGAACCTTCGATTTCGAAGGCTCGATGATCGAAGGCGTCGCCAACTGCATGCTCCGCTTCGGCGCGGAGATGTGCCCCTACTATCTCATCCGGAAGGTGCTGGTCAAAACCCCGATCCTCAGCCAATACCTAAAGCACAAGGTATACCAGTAGGGCGACCCGCTGTTTGATGCGGACTGACGGTAAGGAGATCACGGCGCAATGAAGATCATCATATCCCACGATGTGGATCACCTGTTTTGGAACGACCACCTCAGGGACCTGTACTACCCAAAGCTCTGGGTGCGGGAAACCCTCGCGGTTTTGCGCGGGCGCATTTCGGCCGGGGACTGGGCGCGCCGGATGACCATTCCGTTCCACAAAAACCTCAACCATCTCGCGGACATCATGCGCTTTGATAAGGAAAACGGGGTTCCCTCGACGTTTTTCTTCGGAATGGAAAAGGGGCTTGGGATCTCCTACGGCCACAAACAGGCGCTGGGGGCGATCCGCAAGGTGCAGGCCGGGGGTTTTGCCGCGGGCGTACACGGGATCGCGTATCAGGACGCCGGAGCGATGCGCTCGGAATTCATGGCGTTTCAAGACCTGACCGGAAGCGCGCCGGAGGGAATCCGGATGCACTACGTCCGGTTTGCGGACAACACCCTTCAGGCATTAAGCGACGCGGGCTACGCCTTTGACACGACGGTGTTTGACAAAAAAACGGGCTTCCATATCCAGGCCCCGTACCAAGTGAACGGGATGTGGGAGTTCCCGCTGACGATCATGGATACCTATCTGCCTTACGACGAGCAGAAGATCCGGGAGCGGACGCAGGAGATCCTGGGCAAAGCCGAGGAGCAAGCCGTCGGGTACTGCACGGTTTTGGTGCACGACACCAACTATTCCCCCGTGTATCCGGTCTACCGGGACTGGTATGAATGGCTGGTCGGCTATTGCCGTCAAAAGGGCTTTGGCCTGATCGGCTATCACGACGCGGTCCGGGAACTGAACGCTTCCGCCGCGGAAAAGTGACAATCCCGCGGAGAACTGGTAGACTAAAAGCAGAAAACACATCAATCTTGGTATAGGCCGGCACAGTGCCACAGCGTCAATCGTATGAAACTGGAAGGAGAATGCAGCAAAGTGACTTCTCTTACGGGTGTAAACTCTGTTTTTGAGCAGCCGTGGTATATTGGCGCGGTTGCGCCTGAAAACGCACAGACGCTTGTGTATCAAAAAGGCACCAATACCCTGGCGCGTCTCACAGTTGTGACCGTGAAGCGGTATGGGAAAGACCTCATCACCAATCCTCCGTTTACGCAAACATGCGGCGTCTGGTTTACGGATCGGGGCGGGAAACTCACCACGCAGCTGGAAGCGCAAAAGGACGCAATCAACGCGCTCGTGGATCAGCTCCCTAAAAAAACGAGCGTCGATCTGTTCCTGGATCAAAGCTGCCAGTATGTTTTGCCGTGGATATGGAGAGGGTTCAAAGTCATTCCGCTCTATTCCTACCGGATTGACGACCTGCACGACGTAAAGGCGTGCTGGAGCAACCTGCGCGATAATATCCGCACCCGCATTCATAAAGCGGAAAAGCTGGTGCAGATCCGCGATGATCTGCCCATTGACGCGCTGATCGACATTCAGAACAAAACCTTTGACCGCCAAAACCGCCGTAATCCTGTGGATGGCGAGCAGCTGCGCAGGCTGGACGCCGTTTTGCGCGAGCACAGCGCCTGCAGGCTTTTGTGCGCCGTCGATTCTGAAAACCGCGTACACGCGGCCGCGTATTTTGTGTATGACGAACGCTGCTGCTACTATCTTCAGGGCGGCAGCGATCCGGAGCTCCGGTCCTCGGGCGCGGCCTCGCTGCTGCTTTGGGAAGGCATACGCTTTGCGTCAACAGTCTCGGCATGCTTTGACTTTGAGGGTTCGATGATCGAGGATATCGAGCGCTTTTTCCGGGCATTCGGCGGCATGCCGCAGGTTTATTACCGGGTTGTGCGTTTCAACGTATGGCATCGCTTCCTGGAATGGATCAAACCCGCCGTGAAAAAGCTGCTGCGCTACAAATAGCGCGGGAAGGAACGCCGTTTAACCCGCTGTGCAGATTTACAAAACGAATTGAGGTGATACGGATGACGAACCAGGAGAGATGGATCGAGTTTTGCCAACAGCATACCCGTGAAGTGAATTTGTTCGATCAGCCGTTTTGGTTAGACACCGTCTGCAACGGGCGGGACAATTGGGATGTTTTTCTTGTGGAAGAGAAAGACGTTATTCAGGCCGCGCTGCCCTATTACATCAAAAAGAAAATGGGCCTGCGCTACATCACCATGCCGCACCTGACCTTCTGCAGCGGCATTTGGCTCAGACCGATCGAAAACGAAAAAACGGAAAAACGGATCAGCCGGGAATATAAGCTGTACAAGCTGCTGATCGAGCAGATTGAAGCGTCCGGCGTCGCTTTCTACAACCAGTGTTTCCCGCCCGGGGTTACAAACTGGCAGCCGTTTTACTGGCGGGATTTCAGGCAGAAAACCTTATATACCTTCCGGATCGACTGCAAGTGCGGCCTTGAGCGCGTGCAGCAAGAGTACAGCAAATCGACCCGGACGAACCTTCGAAAAGCAATGAAAGCCGGCTCCGTTTGCGAGCTTGACGACGTTGCCCTGTTCTACAAGATCAACAGCATGTCTTTCGCCAGACGAAATGCGAAAAACCCGGTCTCGCTGGACCTGATCGAGCGGGTATATAAGGTTTGCAAAGAGCACAACGCCGTAAAGATGCTCTGCGCCAAAGACGCGAATGGAGAAATCTGCGACGTCGCTTTTTTTGTGTTCGACGCCATGACCGTCTACGCGCTGATGTCAGGTTCGGTTCCCGATAAACGCGGCCTGAACCTCCACACCATGCTGGCGCACGAAGGAATCCGCTTTGCCTGCGAAACGGGACGGATATTCGATTTTGAAGGCTCGATGATGCCGGGCGTCGCCAGTAACATTTTGCGTTTTGGCGCGGAAATGTACCCCTACCTTTCGATTAAAAAGGTGTTTTCGAAGGTGCCGGTTTTAAAACAATACCTCAAGTACAGGCTGTACTCGTAAAGCGGAGATGAACGTATGAAGATCTGCATGATACTGACTAACGGATTCGATCCCGACGTACGCGTATACCAGGAAGCCGCCTATCTGACACGCATCGGCGCGCAGGTGGAGATTCTGTGCTGGGACCGCAGCCGGACGATGAAGGAACCGCAGACGGAGACCGTGGACGGGTTTACCGTTACGCGCCTTCCACTGTTCGCAGTTGCCGGTACCGGGCTGAAACAACTGCCCGCGTTTCTGCGCTTCATCGCATGGGCCCGGCGCTATCTGAAGAACCGGCCCTTTGATTATTACCACCTGCACGATATGGACGGCGGGATCGTGGGCATGTTCGCGCTTTCGAAAAACGCGAAGTATGTGTTTGACATGCACGAGTTTTACGAGGTCGGAACGAAGCTCAAACGCCTGCTGTTCCGCAGCATCGTACTGCGCCTGATCCGCCGGAGTATCGCGTCCCTGTATGAAAACGACGTTTATCTGTCCCCGCCGTACGGGAAGTACCGGGACAAACTCTATTCGCTGAAGAATTATCCGGCCGACGAGTACATCCAGCGGAAGGAAAAAACCAAAAGCGACGTGTTCCGCATCGGCTATCACGGCGCGGTCCGCCATCAGATTCCGCAGTTTGCCGCGCTGTTTGAAGCGGTGAAGGACATGCCGGACGTGCGCGTGGAGGTCAACGGCATCGGGATCGATCACGAACAGCTCGTGGAAATGGCCAAAGCCTATCCAAACGTGCAGGTCAACGGTCTGTACAACGGGCTGACGGAATCCACCCAGCTATACCAAAACACGGACGTACTGTTCTGCGGATACAATAAGCACGTGCCCAACCACCAGAAAGACGCCGAAGCGGTCAAGTTTTTTGAAGCCATCCTCACCGCGACGCCGATGATTATGCAGCGCGATATCGGCATGGGCGATAAGGTCGTCAGCAGGAAATACGGTCTCGTTGTGGAAACAGACAACGCAGAGGAAATTCAAGCGGCGATCCGCCGGTTCATGACGGACAAGGAACTGTATCGTCTTTGTCAGCAAAACGAGATCCGGGACGCCGGGCAGTATAACTGGCAAAGCGAAGTGGCGGTGCTCAAGACAATCTACCAATGATAGTTGCGGAGTGAGAGCATGGGAGAACCAACGGCCTTAACGGTGATCCTCTATGTAGGCGTTGTTGTGGTCTGCACACTGTTGGCCGCGTCCATGGAAAAAAGACCGGCGCGGCTGAAGCTGTTTTTTTGCATCCTCGTCGCGGCGCTGGTGGCAGGCCTCCGGGCGAAAACGGTCGGCAACGATACGCTCGGATATTTCCGGATGTTTGATTCCGTCGGCACGACCGAGTTCGTACGGGAGCCGGCTTTTCTGCTGTATATCAAGATTTTTATGGGGATCACCGGAAGCGCCCAGGCGTGCATCTTCATCACCGCGCTGATCACCAACTCGCTGATGATCGTGGGCTTTTGGAAAATGCGCCGCTACACCAGTTTCGGGAAAATGGTGTTTGCCTATATGTGCATCCCGTTTTTCCTGACGATGAGCGGAATCCGCCAATGGCTGTCTATTTCCATTGTTTGTTACGGAATCCATTATATTTTTGACCGTAAATATATCAAATATCTGTTCTGCATGGTGATTGCGACACTGTTCCACTATTCCAGCATCGTTTCCTTTGCCTATCTGGGCATTGCCATATTCCTTAACAACACCGGCAGGCTCAACACCATCAAGGTTCTCAAGAACATCGTTGTTCTGATCGTTTGCGCGCTTGCAATCGTTGCGGGCTATTTGCTGATCAGCAGCGAGTATCAGGCCTATCTTTCCGCGCCGAAGTACGCGTCGAACACGGGGTTGATGGCCTACTACCGGTTTATTATATTCTTTATCTATATCGCTGTCGCAATCGTCGCAAAACGAAAACGCGCCAACCAGGAGTTAGCCGAAACCGTAACCTCGGCAGACGAGCCGATGCCGACGGAAAAGATGGTCGGTATCCTTGCGGGCACCGGATTTCTGATCTGGACGCTCTGCGCGTACGTAAGCCAGTACCTTTCCAATGTAGGCCGCATCGGCTGGGTGTTCCTGATCAGCGAGGGTCTTCTGTATTCACAGTTTGCAAAGAAGAACGCGACGCTGAATCTCATTGGGAAATACGCGATGATCGTCATGTTTTTATATACGCTGTACTCGACAATGTATATGGACGGCAATTTGATGATTCCCTACAAATTCTTCTGGATGAACTAATCACAGCGGGAGCATACGATGAAGATTGTTTATATCACGACGCACTACCCCACGCCCGATCCGGCCTGTTTGGATACCAAAGCCGGGCATTACTGGGCCCGCGAATGGGTGAAAGCCGGGCACAGCGTGGCCGTTTTTCACTTGCGGGCAAAGCTGATCTGGAAAGAGTCGTGCGATAAAAAGCCCCGGGAATACAGCATCGAAGGGATTCCCGTGGTTTTTCTGGAATACGCGCGCCATCTCCCCCACACCGACAAGATCCTCCCCTGGGCGAAGTACGGAGCGGCCGGAAGCATCGCAGGCCGTATCGAGGGGATCGATCCGGACCTCATCCTCTGCGATTTTGCCGCGGGCAACTGGGATATCATCCGTGCGCTGAAGCAGCGCAAGCACCTCCAGACAAAGCTGTTTGTGCCGTTATTCCACAACTGCGACCTGTACTCAATGCGGCGGGCCCGGGCCCTCGTGCGCGAGTCTGCGCTGATCGGCGTGCGGTCCGTGTCGCTTCAAGAGAGAATTCAAGCGCTTGCGCCGGACAAAACTGTTTTTATCGCATACTCCGGCGCGCCAAAGATCGACACCGAACCCGTTCTTCAAAAACTCCGCGAGCGGCGGACGCCGCGGCGGCTTCTCTACGTGGGCGATTTCATCCCGCTGAAAAACGTGGATATCCTGCTGGAAGCGATGGATAGGCTCAAGTCATACGATCTGTGCCTGCGGATCGTGGGCGACGGCCCGCTGGAAGACGAGCTCAAAGCCGATGCGCAGACCCGGAACTTAACGAACGTGGAATTCCTCGGCAGGGTCAAACGGGCAGACGTACTGGATCAAATGCTGCAAAGCGATATTTTCGTCATGGTCAGCAGTCCGGAATCCTTCGGGCTCGTCTATATCGAGGCGATGGCCGCGGGCTGCTACGTAATCGGCACCAAGGGCGAGGGGATCGACGGCGTGCTCGCAGACGGCCGCAACGGCGCGCTGGTTCCGGCGCGCGACGCGGAGGCCCTTGCCCAGACGATCAGCGATTACCTTGCGCTTTCGCCGGACCGGCGAACGGCGATCCTGAACGCCGCTCTGGATACGGCCGGCGAATTCAGCGAGGAAGCGGTCGCCCGCAGAGTACTCGACGACATCGAGAGATTGAAAGCACAATGAACAAATACCAGAAGCTGACCAAAAACACGCTGATCTTCTTTATCGGTGATACGGGCAGCAAGATCGCCGCGTTTTTTATGCTGCGGTATTACACCAGCGTGCTGACGACCAGCGAATTCGGCATCGTGGACCTGATCATCACGACGTCCACCTTGCTGCTGCCCATGATTACCCTGGGCATCAACGAGGGCGTGTTCCGTTTCAGCATGGACAGGGAGCTTGACCGCTCCAAGGTGTTGTCCATCGGCCTGAGCATCACCCTGGCCGGAAACCTGATCCTGCTCATTCTGATCGCGGCCATCCCGCTTCCCTACGAGTTCTGGAACTACCGGACGCTGATCTGGCTGATCTGCATCACCAGCGGCATCCGGGATATTGTCGCCAACTACGCCCGGGGGATCGAACGGACGAAGCTGTTCGCGATCTCGGGCGTGATCCAGTCCGTGATTCAGATCGCCGCCGCGATCGCGCTGATCAGCGGCCTGCAGCTCAAAATCCAGGGGTATATCTACGCGATGTCCATCGCCAACACCCTGACGGCCGTCATCATTGCGGTTGCCATCCGCAAGGAATTCCGCTTCCGCATACGGCTGGATAAAGTGCTCCTGAAACGGATGCTGGTCTATTCCATCCCGCTGATCGCGCACCTGATCTGCTGGTGGGCGATGTCGTCCATCGACCGCTACGTGATTCTGGCACAGCTGTCCACCTCCGACAACGGCATGTATTCGGCGGCGAGCAAGGTGCCGCTTTTGATTACGACGGTCAGCGCCGTGTTTTTCAAGGCCTGGCAGCTATCCTCCGTGGACGAGGCCAAATCGGAGGATAAAGAAGCGTTCTACAACACGATTTTTAAGCTGCTTAACATCACCCTGGTGCTCACCTCCATGGCGCTGCTGATACTGATCCGCCCGATCTACAGCATTCTGGTAGGCGCGGCGTTTGACGGCTGCTGGCAGTACACCCCGTTTTTGATCATCTCCGTCATTTTCTCCATCTTCGCAAGCTTCCTGGGAACGAACTATCTGGCGATGATGGAAACCAAGGGCGCGGTGTACACCTCGGCCGCCGCCGCTGTTGTCAACCTGATTCTCAATATCCTTTTCACCAAGCGCTTCGGCATCAGCGGCACGGCGTTTGCGACCATGATCTCGTTTATATTCCTCTGGATTATCAGGCGGCTCAACACTGCCAAATATGTAAAGATTGCCGTCGATTATCGGAAGTTTATCCCGACGTACCTTCTGCTGCTTTCCCAGGCGTTTATCATTGCCACCGGCAACAGCCTGTACTACGTGCAGGCAATTTTGATCGCCCTTGTGGTATGGATCAATTTCGGCGACATCATGCAAATCATCAAAAGAACCGTCTATCATCTGCGGCCGACGCACTGAGGCGCTCGCATCGAAACCGGTTAGACAGCAGAACAAAACGGGGCCGCAATCGCTTGCGGCCCCGTTTCTGCGTGATTGCACGCTGCTGAAAACGCAGATGTTCAGCGCATGTTTCTGGATCTGTCCTTGAGCTGCGACTTCAGGCGGAACACCTTGACCACGTTGTCGATCGCCTGCTCGTTGACCGACCCGAGATATTGCTCCGCGGTCATCCCCCTGCCGGTCAGCTTGTCCGCGTACTCCTGCCCCGCAATGGATACGAGCTTTTCGTAGGCCGCTTTCGTATTGCAGCGCCGTTTATCCAGATCGTGCGTGTCCGACCCCACATAGTCGATCATCCCCTGCTGCAGAAGCCGCCGGATGGTGCGGTGCAGCCGGGGTTTGAGGATGGTCTCGTTGTTGACCTGGTAGTACACGTCGTAATCCTCTTTGAGCTTTTCGACGCGCTTAAGCTGGGAAATAAAGCGCGGATACCGTTCGATATGCGCAAGAATCGGTACGGCGCCGGTCCTCAGCACCGTCTGCACGGCGTCTTCAATCTCCTGAAAGCGCGTTTTTCCCGTAAACTCGACCAGCACCTTTTTGCTGCCGGCGAGGGTGGGTATGCTGCCTTCGGCCAGGTAGGCGGCCGTCTGGTGCGTGTAGCGTATTTCCGCCCCGGCGAGGATGCGCAGATCCAGCCCCAGCGATTCGCACAGCGACTGCACTTCCAACAGCCGCTTCAGATAAACGTCCATGGGAAAATGCTCAATGCCGGGCGCGATATGGGGCGTCGCAATGATCGTGCGAACGCCCTGTTCCGCCGCGGCTTTGAGCATTTTGGTAGTGGTTTGAATATCTCTGGGTCCGTCATCCAGTCCGTAGACGATATGATGGTGAAGATCGATCATAATAAATTATTGGCTTTCCTTGCGTCCGCCTCTTCATCGTCCCTCGTGGGACGGGTATCCGGCGTATACATTTTGCGGTATTTTCCGTAGATGCCCTTGTATTTCCGGCTGTTATACACGTTCATGGGAACGTTGTTGAGCACGGCGCCAAGCACCGTACAGCCGGAGCGTTCGATTTGCTTTTCGGCTTCAAACAAGTCGCCGCGGTGCACCCGGTTGTAGCTGACGGTGAAAATCGCCCCGTCGCAGGACTTGGCGATCTCCGCCGCGTCCACGATCATGCCGATGGGCGGTCCGTCCACCAGAACATAGTCCGCCTGCATGGCGAGCTGATCCAAAAGATCATGGAACTTCGGGGAGCTGATTAACGCCAGCGAGTTGGATACGTAGTACCCGACGGGGATGTAGTAGGCGCGCCTGAGGTTTGTGGAATACAGGATATCCTCCAGCGTGCACTTGCCAGCAAGATAATGCGTGATGCCCAGATCGCTGGACGTATTGTACTGCACGCCGTAGCGCACGCCGATTTTGGAACGGCGCAGATCCGCGTCGACCAGGATGATGCTTTTGCCAAGCTCCGCCATCTTACGGAAGATCTCCATGACCAGAAAGGATTTGCCCTCCGCCTCGGTGACGCTGGTCATCATGATCTTTTTATAGGTTCTGCCGGTGAACGTCAGGTTCGTGCACAGGGTGTTCACGGCCTCGGTGACTTCGTATGATAATGTCGGAAACTGTGTAAATTCAATGCTTCTCATTTTCTATCTCCCCCGCTTTGCGCCTTTGTTGTTCATTTGCTTCTTTTTCAGCGAGGGAACGACAGCCAGCACAGAAAGGTCGGAGTACTTGCGTATATCGTCCGCTGTTTTCACCTTATCGTCGATCACAAAGCGCAGCGCGATCACGCCAGCGGAAACCGCCAGACCAAACAGGAACCCAAGCAGCAGATTGGCCGTCTTGTTGGGCGCGGAGGGAAAGATGGGCTCCAGCGCTTCGGACATGATGTTGGGTTCTTCGGTGGACATGGTTTTGGAGATAAACTGGATCGCGACGTTTGCGTATTCGTTGGCGATCTCCATGGCTTCATGCGGGTCGGGCGATTTGAAGGTGATATAGAGGATACGGGTATTGCTGGGGTTGGTGACCGAAAGCATGTCCTGCATATACTCGTTGGTGTACGGCAGGTTCAGATTCTCGATCACCATCTGGTGCACTTCCCAGGTCTTGAACACCTCGATGTAGTCGCTTGCCAGATACGCGCCCACCTGGAGGTCCGACAGGTTGATGGCGGAGTCGCCAGAGTTGAGAACATAGAGCTTGGACGTGGACTCGTAAATCGGCGTTACGTAATAAAATGTGTACACGCCGGAAATCGCCGCACACAGAAAAGCAACCAGAAGAATCACCCCGATACGCGACAAAAGCTGCCGCATCAGCTCCAGCGGGTCGATCTCCGTTTCGGTTTTTTTGTGGATGATCTTACCATCGTTTTCTTGCATTGCGTCATTCCTATCTCGGTCAGTTACTGCTCATGGCTGCGCCCTGTGCGCCGCCCGCGGCTAGGACAGAATTCCGAGTATGGCTTCGGAGCCCGCCTTGAGCAGCAGTTCCGAAGGAATGTCCACCTTCACCTGGCCGTTGACGGTCACGGTGTTGAGCGCGGTCCATACGATTTCGCCCGCATCGTTGCGGTATCCGAACATCGCCACCACCGTTTGTCCGTCCTGGTATTCGCTGGCAAACCCGAAGGTAGAGGTGATATCCAAATTGTCTTCCAGCTCGCTGTTGATGCCCAAAGACACATACTCGCTGAGGATCAGATTGTTGAAATCAAACCCGAGATAGGCCGGGGACAGGTTGCCCCTCTTGATCTGCTCGCCCATATCCGTGCCGAAATACCCGATCACGGCCTGGCCCTGCTGCACGTACGCGGCGATCGCGTTGAAGGCCGTCCGCGCGTCCTCGGTCAGCGCATCCTTGATGGTGAACAGGCCGTTTAACGAAATTCCGTACCCTTCGACGGTCGCGGAAAAGCGCGTCAGCGTGTTGAGCGTCATGCTGAGGGTCGGCGACAGCACGCGGTTTTCGCTGGTTCCGGTCACCTGGTTTAAGTTATTGAGCGTCATGCTCATGGTGGGCGACTGCCCCTGCGTGGTGCCGGTTTCGGTCACCTGGTTTAAGTTATTGAGCGTCATGCTCATCGTGGGCGACTGCCCCTGCGTGACCACGACTTCAGTCACCTGGCTCAAGTTGTTCAGCGTTACGCTCATGGTGGGCGACTGCCCGGTTTGTTCGTTGCCGCCGCCGACTTGATTCAGGTCGTTCAATGTCATACTTGGATTTTCCGCAAGCGCCGGGATCGTGATCAGGATCAGCGCCAGCGTAAGGAGGAAGCTTGTTATTCTCTTCATTATATTTCGCTCCTTTCCGAATCGCATTATATCATATTGCCGCGTCTTTTGACAGCGGTTCAGCTTTACGCGTCCGGTTCGACGGGGTAGTAGAATATCCCCATGATCAGGTCGTTCAGTGCGTCTTCATCTGCATAAAACTCGTTGAAACCGTAAGTGCTGACGGCGTATTCCCCCGTCGGCTTCACGGGATCCAGCTGCACATAGTCCCTGGTGTTCCACGCCGTGTTGATGATCCGCCCGCGGCTCATATCCGTCAGCACGTAGGGATCCAGCACGTCCAGCAGGTTGTTCAGGAATCCGGCGCTGCCGCTGGAATGGATGCGTTCGGAGATCCGGTCGGTCAGCGCGCTCATGAACACCTGTTGGCGGCCCATGCGCGCCTCGTTGGTGCCTACGCCGATATACATGCGGCCGCGGACGAAGTATTCCGCCTGCATGCCGTGCAGCGTCAGGGTTGCGCCCTTGACCATCGTGGGATCAAGCGCGGAGAAATCGTCCTCCAGGGTGACCGTAACGCCGTCCAGCGCGTCGTTGAGGGCCGGGACGCCGTCCATCTCCATGGAGATGTAATAATCAACGGGCGTATCCTTTAACAGCCAGCTGACCGCCTGTTCCGTCAGCCGGCAGCTTTGGTCGTTGCCGTCTCCAAAGCCGTGGGAAAGGCAGATCTGCGCGACCCGAAAGCCTGTTTCGTCGCCCAATACGCCCAAAATGGTGATCTTGGTCATGGTGTCCCTGTCGATCTGTATGGGCGTGATGGTCTGGGTGTCCTCGTTGATCACCAACAGCTGCAAGTAGTCGGCCTGCCCGCCGTTACGATAGGTTATACCCAGATCTTCCATATCTGAATACTTGTCTACGCCGATGACAAGTATGGTCGTGATATTCTCGTACGGGCGGTAGAACGCGCCCTTGTACTCCACGGCCGGAACCTCGCTGAACCGTTCGCTCAGATCGCCGGCTGTTCCAATGGTCCGGTTTTTCAGCTCGATCTCCTGGCCGATCAGGGCGACGGTCACCACGAGGGCGATGAGAAGGATAATAATCGCCGACGAAATCGCATAAACGGCCTTGCGGTCAGCGTTTTGCAGATTCCAGCGCTTTAGCATCGCTGGGCTCCTTCCGTTTTTCCATGAAACCTTTGATCACGTTCAAAGGCCGCTATGGCCAATATTCTTCGGTATAGCGCTACAAAGCGCCGTCAAAACAATGTATAAATACGCAGGATGATTATATCATCAAGGGTATGTCAAGTCAATCAGACATGCGTCTTGCCCGCGTCCGCGCGCGGGGCGGCCGCGTTTGTCGCGGTTTGCCGCTCCCCGTGGGCCGGGTGGACGAAATCATAGCTCTTATAAATGGTAAAAACGCCGCATATTGCCGGGTTTTTTATACAGTTTCGGCGCGATTTCAGCAATTGTCGGGCAAAGCCGGCGTTTCCCGGCACAAATGTTACTAAAATGTGAAGAAATATATTACAAAAGTATTTACAAATTAAGTAGTATTTGTTATAATCGCTCCAGAACCCTGGCAGCGGCATGTCCGCACGCTTTGGAAAATCGGGCCGGGGACCCATGTTTAAACCGTGGGCGGCGCGGTATAATATCAAATGGATCTCCCATGTACTCCACCAATTGATACAAGGAAAGAACGTTATGAAAAAGAAGTTTACGGCCTTTCTACGGGAAGAGAACTCCCTGCGGGAACTTGTGATCAACGACACGGGTAAGCCGACAGTCGACCCGGCGTTTGTGCGCCAGTGGCAAAGCAAGATCAATCTGCTGGCGCTGGAAGCCGACGAGTCCGTCGCGCTGATCCTCAGAATCCGGCAGGCGTCCGTGAGCATTCTGCTCAGAAGCGATCATTTCGATCAAACCAATATCGAGCGTTATCTTGCGGGCGGGCTCTACCTACAAACCGACAAGGCGAACAAGGGCCTTCTGGTGGCAAACAGCGCCGCAAGCGACTCCCAGGACGACAGCGCCGAAGACACGACGTCGGTCACGGCCTGCTTCGGCCTGCCGATTCAATGGCCGGACGGCGTGCTGTTCGGCGTTCTCTGCGTGCTGAATTATCCGGGAAAGGCGTTAAAACCCGTCTATCGCAATATCCTGTCGGAGCTTCGGGAAAACATCGAGCAGGAACTCGCCGAGCTGTTCGAGCGTTCGCTGACGCCCGAGCCCTCCGCGGCGCCGGCCCCCGCGCCCGCCGAAAAGCAGGAAGCGCGGCAGGAGGCGGCGCCCGAACCGGAAACGCCAAAGGCAGAACCCCCGGCAGCCGCCGCGCCCCCCAAGGCCGATCCGGCGCCGGTCATCCATCCGATATTGCCGCAGAATCCTGAGCTGGACGCCCTGACGTCCGTGTACAGCCGAAAAAAGATCGAAGATATATTAAAGCACGAGTTCGAACGGGCGAGGCGCTACTTTAAAACCTTCTCCGTGACGATGATCGACCTCAACGGCCTGCAGGAGATCAACGATACCCTCGGGCAGGACGCCGGGGACGAGATCCTCAAGGTCTTCGCGTCAAACGTCGGTTCCAAGATCCGCGAGACGGATTCCTGGGGCCGCTGGGGCGGCGACGCGTTTGTGCTGGTCTGCCCCTATGCCGACACCGTGGAGACGCAGCAGATGTTTACGCGCATCAAGCCGCTGGTCACCCGCGACATGAAGGCGCTGGAAGCGTATGCGGATTTCTCATTCGGCGTTTCGCAGTATGAGCCGGAAGACCTGACGTACCAGGCGATCATCGGCCGTGCCGAGGACAATATGCACCAGTACCAGGAAATGATCAAGCGCAAGGCCTTTGCCGAAGCGAAGAACCAAAACGCCAGCGGCGACCGCTGAGCGTTTGAAGTTCAGGTCCGGCCCGATTTTTTGGCTCTGGGGCGAAGCAGCAGCTGGTAGAGGATGATGCCGATCAGGCACCCGACCGTGTTGTTGAAAATATCGTCCAGTTCAAAAAGCCCCAGCCGGAAAAACAGCTGTGTGACCTCGATGAAGGTACTCAGAGACACGCTGATCACGATGACGATCCAGGGAAAGTTCTTCAGCATCCTGATCACGCGCCGGCGCGGCGCACGGCCCGGAAGCTTGGCAAGCCGGGGCCATGCCGAGGGCAGCAGATACCCAAAGGGGATGTAGAGCAGGATGTTGAGGATGATCTGCTTAAGCAACGCGCTGTCGGCGATACACAGGCCGGGCCATCCCGCGTCCGTGCAAAACGACAGCGACTGACGGTATGACCAGAACAGGGAAAGCTCGTACTTGACATGGCGTGTAATCGAACGGGTAAACAGCGTTTCATACAGGATGATCAGGATGTACGCAACCGCAAAAATGACCTTGAGGGTTTGCAGCAGGCGCTCGTCGCCCCGCACAAGCCTGGGCAGCGCCAAAAGGATCAGTACGCCAATCACAACGGTTGCCAAGATCAAAGCAATCTCAATCATATACACAGCTCTTTCGATAGGCAATGGTGAAGAAATCCGTCTCCCGGCGCCGCGGCGCCCGCAGGGTTCAGCCTTCAGTATAGAGGCGTTCCCGGAGACTGTCAACAACGCCCCACGGGAGGAAACCAGATGAAGTATGCACTGATCGGCTGCGGGCGCATATCGCCCAATCACATCGAGGCGGCAAAGAAGAACGGTTTGGAGTTTTGTGCGATCTGCGATATCAACCCGGATCGCATGGACGAAAAAGCGAAGATGTTCGATCTGCCGGACGCCATGCGCCGTTATACCGATTACCGGGAACTGATCCAAACCGAAAACCCCGATTTGGTCGCCATCGCCACCGAATCCGGCAAGCACGCGGCCATCGCGCTTTTTTGCATACAATCCGGCTGCCACTGCATTATCGAAAAACCGATCGCGCTGTCCATCGCCGACACGGACGCGATTATCCAAGCGGCGGAACAAAAGGGCGTCAAGGTATGCGCCTGCCACCAGAACCGCTTCAATAAATCCGTACAGAAGATCCGCCAGGCCGTGGAAGGCGACCGCTTCGGCCGCATGCTGCACGGCACGGCGCACATCCGCTGGAACCGCGGCAAATCCTATTACGATCAGGCCCCGTGGCGCGGTACCTGGGCGCAGGACGGCGGCGCGCTGATGAACCAGTGCATCCACAATATCGACCTGCTCCGCTGGATGATGGGCGACGACATCGACGAGGTGTTTGCCTACACCGACAATCTGGCGCACCCCTTTATCCAGGCGGAAGACCTTGGGCTCGCGCTGGTCAAGTTTACAAACGGTTCCTACGGCATCATCGAGGGCACGACCAACGTGTACCCCAAAAACCTGGAAGAAACCCTGTACCTGTTCGGAGAACGGGGCACCGTCAAGGCCGGGGGCCAGTCCGTGAACATCATCGAGGAATGGATGTTTTCCGACGGACTGGACGACGCCAAGACCGTGAAAAAGAAATTCCACGAAAACCCGCCCAACGTATACGGCTTCGGGCATACGCCCCTGTACGCTGACGTGATCGACGCGATCAGGCATGACCGCGACCCTTACGTCACCGCGCGGGACGGCAAACGCGCGCTGGAGCTGGTGCTTGCCATCTACCGCTCCGCCGCCGAGGACAGGCCCGTGAAATTCCCGCTTGAACAATGCTCCACGATGGACTTTACGGGGCGGTTTAACGCATGAGTTACTTTGTGCATGAATCAAGCGTCGTCGACGGCAACGTCTCTATCGGAGACGGCACGAAAATCTGGCATTTCAGCCACGTACAGTCCGGCGCGGTCATCGGCGAAAATTGCTCGCTGGGGCAGAACGTAAACGTCGCACCGGGCGTTGTGATCGGCAGCGGATGCCGGGTGCAGAACAACGTGTCGGTCTACCAGGGCGTAACGCTGGAGGATTACGTGTTCTGCGGCCCGTCCTGCGTGTTTACCAACGTGCTGTTCCCGCGCGCGAAATACCCCAGCGGCGGTCCGTTCATCAAAACCCTGCTGAAAACCGGCGCGACCATCGGCGCCAACGCCACGGTGGTCTGCGGGCACACCATCGGCCAATGGGCGATGATCGGCGCCGGAGCGGTGGTCACCGCCGACGTGCCGGACTACGCGCTGATGCTGGGTTCCCCCGCGCGCCAGCACGGCTGGGTGTGCGAATGCGGGCAGCGGCTTTCCGAAGACCTTTCCTGTCCCGCCTGCAACAAACACTATGAACTCACCGGGTCTGGACTCCGCGAGAAAGCGGAATAGGAGGCCAATATGCGGTTTCGGGATTTGAACGCTCAATACAAGCACTTGAAAACGGAGATCGATCAGGGTATCGCCGAGGTGATCGACAGCTCCGCGTTTATCCTCGGGTCTAAAGTCAAGGAACTGGAACAGGCGCTCAAGGACTACGTCGGCGTCAAGCACTGCGTGAGCTGTGCAAACGGCACCGACGCTTTGCAGCTTGTGCTCATGGCCTGGGGCGTCGGCCCCGGCGACGCGGTGTTCACCTCCGACTTTACCTATATCGCCTCGGCGGGCACAACGTCTATCCTGGGCGCGACGCCCGTACTGGTGGATATCGATCCCGCCACCTTCAACATCGATCCCGCCGCTTTGGAAACCCAGATCAAGCGCGTAATCGCCGAGGGCAAGCTTAAGCCCAAGGCGATCGTCCCGGTCGATCTGTTCGGCCTGCCCGCGGAGTACGCCCAAATCGAAAAAATCGCGCGCAAGTACGGCTTGCTGATTTTAGAAGACGGCGCGCAGGGCTTCGGCGGCAGCATCAACGGCAGGCGGGCGTGCTCGTTCGGCGACGCGGCGACGACCTCGTTCTTCCCCGCAAAGCCGCTGGGCTGCTACGGCGACGGCGGCGCGATTTTCACCAACGACGACGATCTGGACCGGACGCTGCGGTCGCTGCGCACGCAGGGCGGCTCGCCGACCGACAAGTACGATAACCGCATCACCGGCATGAACTCGCGGCTGGACACCTTGCAGGCGGCCATTCTTTTGCCCAAGCTCAAGGCGTTTGCCAACGAGGAACTCGACCTGGTCAACCGGGCGGCGGAAGCGTATACCCACTGCCTGCGAAACCTGGTCGTCACGCCGTTTGTGCCGGATGGATATGTATCCAGCTGGGCGCAGTATACCGTCCTCGCCCGCAATGAGGTCCAGCGCGACCGCCTGAAGGCCGCGCTGAAGGACGCCGGGGTTCCCACGATGATCTATTACCCGCGCGGACTGCACCAGCAGACGGTGTATCAAGGGCTCAACCTTCCGGACGCATGGTATCCCAACACCATCCGGGCAACGAAAACCGTTTTAAACCTGCCGATGCATCCGTATCTGCAGGAAGAGGACATCGCATTGATCTGCGAAACCATACGCGCGGCGCTGCAACCCTGAACGACGGAGGACGCAAGATGAAACTCAAGGAAAAAATCCAATCCAAAACATCCACCATGGGCGTGGTCGGTCTGGGCTACGTGGGGCTTCCGCTCGCGGTGGAAAAGGCCAAGGCCGGGTTCCGCGTCATCGGCTTTGACGTGCAGAAACAGAAGGTCGATATGGTCAACGCCGGGTATAACTACATCGGCGACGTCGTCAACGAAGACCTGAAAGAAATCGTCTCCTCCGGACGCCTTCGGGCGACCGAAAGCTTTGCGGAGGTCGCCAGCTGCGACTGCGTTTGCATCGCGGTGCCGACGCCTCTGGACAGCCACCAGCAGCCGGACATCAGCTATGTGAAAGCCTCCAGCGAAAGCATCGTCCCCTATCTGCATAAGGATATGCTGATTGTGCTGGAATCCACCACCTATCCGGGCACCACCGAAGAGCTTTTAAAGCCGATTTTTGAATCCACCGGGCTGATCTGCGGCAAGGATTTTTATCTGGCGTTTTCCCCCGAGCGCGTGGACCCAGGCAACCTTATTTACAAGACCAAGAACACCCCCAAGGTGGTCGGCGGCTGCACGCCGGAGTGCACCGACATCGCCGCGACCATGTACGAGCTGATTTTGGAAGCGCCTATCCACCGCGTGTCCTCCCCGGCGATCGCGGAGATGGAAAAGATTCTGGAAAACACCTACCGTAACGTCAACATCGGTCTGATCAACGAGCTGGCGATGCTGTGCGAGCGCATGGGCATCAGCATTTGGGAGGTTATCGAAGCCGCCAAAACCAAGCCCTACGGCTTTCAGGCGTTTTATCCGGGGCCTGGCCTCGGCGGCCACTGCATCCCGCTGGACCCGTATTATCTGTCGTGGAAGGCCCGGGAATACGGCTTCCATACGTCGATGATCGAAAGCTCCATGATGGTCAACGACCGGATGCCCGCCTACTGCGCAACGCGCATGATGGAGATCCTGAACCGCCGCAAGACTGTACTCAACGGCGCGAAGGTTTTGGTGCTCGGCGTAGCCTACAAGCAGGATATCGACGACTACCGCGAAAGCCCGGCCCTGAAGGTAATCGAAGAGCTTTTACAGCGCGGCGCGAACGTGCAATACTTCGATCCCTGGGTGCAGTCCTTCCGCCACGAGGGTCTGCAAATGCAGAGCGAACCGGAACTGACGGAAGCGCTGCTCAAGGACGCAGACATCGTAGCCGTGACTACCGCGCATACCAACGTGGATTACGCCTTTGTGCAGAAACACGCCAAAGTGGTGTTCGACACCAAAAACGCGATGAAAGCCATTGCGGCGCGGGAGAATATCGAGGTGCTGTAACCGGGCCCTGGCATCCAATTCAACACACGTTTCAAAGAGAAGGCGGGCTGCCTTCTCTTTTTTCGATCCCCGGTACCCGCGGTCTGTGACCACATCACAGACCGCAGGCGTCCGATGCGTTACTGTTGCGTATAGAATGGATTAGTATGGGGAGGATGCACATGGTAGGGTATATCATCGGTGCGGTGGTTGGCGGCGGCCTTGGATATTTGTATTATAAACTGGTGGGATGTTCCTCGGGCTCCTGTCCGATTACCTCAAACCCGTATATCTCCAGCATCTACGGGGCCGTGTTCGGCCTGCTCGTCGCGGGGATGGTGTAATCCCTGCCGCGAAACAAAAAGCGCCCGGAAGGGCGCTTTTTGTTACACTGGTGCGATCGGGGCATTATAGAAACTTCATCGTGCTGAAATCAACCTCGCCGTTTTCCTTGAGCATATGTTCGTCGGCATGAACGTATTCGACTTTGCCGACAAACATGTGGTGCGAACCGGTGATGATGGAATCCACGATCTTGCACTCGATATTCACCGGGCAATCCGCGAGGATGGGCGCGCTGATTTTAACCGCCTCCGTAAGCTTTGCGCCGGCCGCCTTGAGCTTATCCCCGTCCCTGCCGCTGTGCGATCCCAGGTAATCAAACAATGCCTTGTTCTCCGCGCTTACCAGATTGACAACAAAGCAGCCGGATTCCTTGATGAGTTCATAGGAATAGCGGGACGGAACGATGCCGGCCATGATCATCGGCGGATCATAGCTGCATTGGCAGGCATAGGCTACGGCCAGGGCGTTGTTTTCGCCGTTTACGCCCCTGCAGGAGATCAGAACGTTGGGTTTTGGGGCAAAGCACCCATTGATACTTGCTAAAGTTTTGCTCATGGTTTCCCTTTCGTTTCAGTCGTTCAGGTGATGGACGCGGCGTAGATTTCCACGATCGTTTCTTTCAGCGTTGCGGTAAAGGCTTCGTCCGTCTGCGAGGCGAAAAGCCCTTCCATCAGCGCGCGGGAGAAGCTTGCGATCAGGCCGTGGTTGCGGATCAGACGCTCGTCGGCCTCCCGCCGGCTGTACCCGCCGGAGAGCGCAACGACGCGCACCACCTGCGGATCGGCCATCAGGTCCCGGTAAAAATCGTCCTGCGTTGGGATGGAAAGCTTGAGCATGCACAGCTTGTCCTTGGGGAAAGCGGCAAGCTGCTTTTGAAGCTCCGCTTTGAGTATTGTTTCCGACTCGGCCTTATCGGCGCTGTATATGTCAACCTCCGGCTCCACGATGGGCACCAGTCCGGCGTTTGCGATTTTGAGCGCATAGTCAAACTGCTGCTCCGCGATGCGGCGGATGCCCTCGGGATTTGCTTGCTTGATCACAGAGCGCATTTTGGTGCCGAAAATATGGCGCTCGTTGGCGGCGGCCAGAATTTCATCCAGCCCCGTGATAGGCTTCATCAGCTGCACGCCCTGTTCCATCGGCGCAAGGCCAAGGTCGATTTTTAAAAACGGCACGACGCCTTTTTTCTGCCACAGGTAGTCCGCGGTGTACAGGCCGCCCACCTTGCGTTCCATCGTCTGCCGGAACAGGATGGCGCCCAGGATATGCTCCTGTGTGAACGCGGGATTTGCGACCACGCGGGTCCGCATCCTGTGCACAAGGTCGAACATTTCCTCTTGGGTGTGGTAAGCGTCCTCCGGGACGCCGTAAAGCTTCAGCGCCTTGGGCGTGCTGCCGCCGCTTTGGTCCATCGCGGCGATAAAACCTTTGCCCTCGCGCATGCGGGTAAGCTGTTCAATGTTCATAGTGGTTCCTCTTTTCTGTGGCCAACAGCGACCGCAACTCGTACCGGAAACATGGATATTTCCAGCCATCCCCATTCTAGCGATAACGACGCAAAAGTGCAACGCCCCCGAAAACGGACGCAAAATGGGAGACGCCTGTGCGTCTCCCACTGTGCTGCTATGCAAGCATGAATCCGAAACTCTTACTGCTCGACCAGCTTGTCGATGTTCTCGGCGTTGATCTCGCCGCAGGACACGCAGCCGATGACCTTGTTGTCGCGGATGTAGGCGACGCAGGGAACCTGCTCCACGCCCAGGCGCTGCGCGATGCCGTTGGACTTGTAGACGTCCACCTTTTTAAGCATCAGGTCGCAGCAGCACTGCCCGTATTTTTCCATCTCCGCAAGCATCTTGCGGTCGTCGGCGTTTGCCGCGTTGTACACGTAAACGATCCGGCGGTCGTTCCCCATGATCTGGTGTTCGAAGGTTTCGCTCTCGGCGATGTATTTCTCCGCAGCGTACCCGGCGATTGCGCCGTCGCCTACGGCGGTGGCAACCTGCTTTAGGAACTTGTCGCGCACGTCGCCCGCGCAGAACACACCGGGAATCCGCGTTTCCATACGCTCGTTGGTGATCACATAGCCGCCGCGGGTCATGTCGATCATGCCCTTGAAAATTTCAGTGTTGGGCACATAGCCGATGAAGATGAAGCAGGTGTCCACGGCCACGTCCGTGATTTCGCCGGTTTTGGAGTTCTTCAGCGCCACGTGCGTCAGCCGCTCGCCGCCCTTGAACTCGTCCACGGTGGTGTTCCACATGAATTCCATCTTCTCGTTGCGCATGCACTCGCCCTTGGCGATTTCGTTGCAGTCCATGGTGCCGTCGTCATGCAGAACGGACACGATGACCTTCTTGGCAAACTTGGTCAGGAACATGCCTTCCTCGATGGCCGCGTCGCCGCTGCCGATGACCATGACGGTTTTATCGGTATTGGCCGCCGCGTCGCAGGTGGCGCAGAAGGAAATGCCCTTGTCGTACAGGTATTTGTCCTCGCCCTTGGCGCCGGTCAGGCGGGGTTTGCCGCCGGAAGCGATGATGACGACTTTGCAGTGATATTCGTTGCGGAAGGTTTCCACGATCTTGTCTTCGCCTTCCAGCTTCACGCTGCGCACGTCCGTGAGCTTGAACTTCACGTCGAACTTCTTTGCCTGCTTGTGGAACAGTTCCATCAGGCCCAAACCGGTGCTGCCCTCGGGGAAGCCCGGATAGTTTTCAATTTCGTTTGTATAGGTCGCAAGGCCGCCGACCAGCGCTTTTTCGATAATCAGGGTTTTCAGCCTGGCGCGCCCGCAGTAGATCCCCGCGGTCATGCCCGCCGCGCCGCCGCCGATGATGACGACGTCGTAATTCTCAATCTTCTTTTCCATAGTCTCCGTTCCTTTTCATCTATTGACCGCACATCGTTTCCGCTTCCGCCGCCGCCCGTTCGTTTCCCGCATTCATGGAGAAACCGTGAGCGTTTTCATCCGCATCACGGTTTTCCTGATCCGGGTGTATGGCAAGTTCAACGATATGACGCCTACATAAAGAATTTCGCCAACAGCTTGCTTCCGATCCACGCGCCGACCAGCAGGAAGACCGCAAACACCCAGCCCGACAGGGACAGCGACGCGATACCGGAAAACAGCGCGCCGATGTTACAGCCGCCGGCAAGCCGTGCGCCGTAGCCCATCAGCAAGCCGCCGAGCACCGCCGCGATGACCTGCTTGACGGATTTGATTTTTTTCCACTTAAACTGCGAAGCGAGCAGCGTTGCGATCAGCGCGCCGCCGATGATACCGACGTTGAGCATGGTTCCGCTGTGGTTTAAAATCCCGGCGTTCAGCGTAGCCTGGGCCCCGGAAGAAGAAAAGTAGTACCATTTCTCTACGCTTCCGCCGAACAGCTGATAAATCCAGGCGCCCCAGTTTGCCAGCGTACCCGACACACCCCAGGGATTACCCGAATAGGCGAACAGCGCGATCTGTGTAATGGAAAGAAGCACCGCTCCGGTGATGTACGTAAATGGATTTTTGAACACCATTTTGTAATATCTGTTTTTACTGATGCTCTCCCATACTTTTTTCAAAGTGACACTACCTTTCTTTTTGCGGTAGGGTTCCGCGCGACAGGAACCCTGAACGAACGCGGGGCGTTACGCCTTTTCGATCACAACGTCCCATTCGCCGTCGTCCACTTCGTCCACTTCCACGTTGTAGCCCTGCGAGCGCGCCCACTCGGGTACGTTCTTCATGGCGCAGCTGTGGTCGATGTGCACGATCAGCACGTCGCCGGCAGCCAGGTCCTTCATTTTCTTCTCAGCCTTCATCAGGGGTAAGGGGCAAGCTTCGCCCAAACAATCCAATTCATATTCTGCCATTGCGGGATCCTCCTAGAAAATTATATTTGGAAGTATTAGCCGTTGGGATAATACTATTCCTCGTCCGTAGTGCCCAGCTTTTTGCGTTCCCACAGGTCTGCCGCGACGTACAAGCAGCCGATGATCAGCAGCTGGATGACAACCGCCCCGAGCCAGCCGAACACGTCCGGCAGGAACACTTTGGGGGAATCGGCAATCACGTTCAGGTTCCACCAGCCCATATCCTTGGCGCCCCAAAGCGAGCCGATGATGAAAAACACAAGCGCCAGCACCTGCATGTGGAAGCCCTCGCCAACACGCATCAGCGTACCGGACGCGCAGCCCCCCGCGATGACCATGCCCACGCCAAACATCACGCCACCGACAACCGTTGCCAGGCTGATGGGCTGTACGTAGCTCATGCCGGGAATGGTCTGCCCGGAGGCAAAAGCGCTGTATTTGATGGCGGTAAAGCCGATGGTCGTCAGCGCAAAGGCGATCAGCACCGCCTTGGTCAGCGACGTGCTGCCCGTGATGCAGGGATCGCGCAGACAGGCGGTAAAGCAGAAACGGGATTTTTGCAGAACAAAACCGAACATTCCGCCGAACATCAAAAACATCCCTGTACTGGGCGACTTGAACGCGGACAGCAAAATACCGGCCGCGATCATCAGCAGCAATACGATCATTGCGATGGGCAGCTGGTTTTTCTTTTTCCTTCTCTTCGTTGTTCGGGGTATGGATTTCCGCACCGGCGCGTTCGCGGTTTCCGCCATCCCGGCACCTCCTCATCAATGGCCGGCAACATTATAAAATAGCCGGCGTCACTGGTTGATATTATAGCATGGGTGTTTTCCGGCGGAGCATTGAAGTTCCTTGTGTTGTATTTGACAATATTATAACAATCTTTTATAACGAATACTGATGCCGTCTGCCCTGCCCTGCGCAGCGGGAGCCGCCGGGGCTGCAACCGTTGATGTAAGGCTTGCACGGTGTTATAATAGGTTGAATCAAATTCACCTTTGATTTGTTTCATCGTTTTCCCGCCGCCGGAAGGAGCCACAGACATGCAACTGGAACATTTGGAGCTGTTCCTGAAAATCGCGAAGGAAAAGAGCATTTCCAAGGTTGCGGATATCTCGCATATCTCGCAGCCCGCGCTGAGCCTGCAAATGCAGAAAATCGAAGAGGCCTTGAGCTGCCGTTTATTTGAACGCAGCAACCGCGGCATCCAGCTGACCGACGCCGGAACGCTGATGCAGCGCTATGCCACGCAGCTGATTTTTACCTATAACCAGTTTTTGGAAGAGCTTGAAAACCTGCGCAACAACAACGAAACCTGCCGCGTGATCGCCACGCAGGTCGCCGCCAATTACGCCATTCCCTGTACGCTCGTCAAGGCAAAGGAGCATTTCCCGGGATTTACGTTCACGCTTTCCTCCATGTCCTCGCACGAGGTGATTCATCACGTACTGGAAAACCAGGCGGATATCGGCTTTATCGTCGGAGAAGCCAAAGAGCCCAACCTGTATTGCCGCCATATTATTACCGACCAGATCGTTCTGGTCGCGGCGAAGGACTACCGGGTGAAAGACAGCCTGACGCTGGAAGAGTTGAAACCCTATCCTTTGATTATGCTGGATGAGAACTATTCATCCTACCACATGATTGAGCGGCAGCTCAAAGCCATGGGCTTTTCTTTGGACGAATTCAACGTTTCCTACAACTTGGATTACACCGAAGCCGTCAAATCCATGGTCGTGGGGAAAAACGGATTGGCGTTCCTGCCGTACATGGCCGTCAAACAAGAGATCTACCACAAGCAGCTCAAGATTGTGGAGATCCAGGATCTCTCCCTGCGGTACGACGTATCCATTATCTACAACACCCGCAAGGAAAACTGCAATTTTCAGATGGCGACCGTGAAACGGTATTTTGAAAATATTGTGCCGACGACGATTTGCTAAGAGAATTTCGTTTTCGTGCTCATGGTAATTTCCCAGACGCCCGGAATGGGCTGAACGATCTGCGTATGAATTTTCTGCTTTTGGCAGTATGATAATATGGATTCGCAAGTGCAGCTGTGGTCGGTGACCAGCAGCACGTCTTCGCCCCTGTCCAGCTCTTCCCTGCACTGCATGAGCTTCATCAGCGGCAAGGGGCAGATATCGCCCAGACAATCCATGTGATGCATACGATTCCTCCTATGTCAGCAGTATTGTATCACAGGCGCCGGGCACGGGCAATTCATCTAAAGGAAAGAAGGTAACAGATTGGGCAAGCTTTTATTGCTGGGCGGATCGCAAAGCCAGGTAAGTGCCGCCAAAAAAGTGAAATCGCTCGGCCATACGGTGATCCTCGCCGATTACCTTCAGAATCCTCCGGCGGCTGCGATTTGCGACGCGCACGAGCGGGTGAGCACCTTTGACGTACAAGCCTGCATAGATATCGCGCATAAACACAAGGTGACCGGCGTATTCACCGTGGGGTCGGACCAGCCGGTGTACACGGCCGCGAACGTCGCGCAAGCGCTGGGCCTTCCGTCGCCGATCGACGCGGACACGGCGTACAGAGCCACCAACAAGCGCGCGATGAAAGACGCGTTTCAACAACACGGAATTCCCACCGCGCCCTTCGCCTTTTTAAAGCCTGGCGATACCGAAACCAAGCTTTCGGAGCTTAAACCGCCGCTGGTGATCAAGCCGCTGGACTCCCAGGGGCAGCGCGGCGTGTTCAAGGTGCAATCCGCTTCGGAAGCGCTTGCGCGCCTTGCAGAAACGCTGTCCTTTTCCCGTGAAAAGGCAGCGCTGGTCGAGAGCTTTTATCCGTCTGTCGAGGTCACGCTGTCCGCTTTCGAGGCGGACGGCCGCCTGTTCCCCCTGACGCTGACGGACCGGCAACTGCTGAACGACCCCCTCCATATCGGCGTATGCATAGCGCACCGCTACCCGAGCGTTCACGCGGACAAGACGGCGCAGATCGAAGCCATGGCGGCTGCGGTCGCCCAGTCGCTGGGCATTGCCCAAGGGCCGGTATACATCCAGTTTCTGGTCGGGAAGGACGGCGTGATCGTCAACGAAGCCGCGGCCCGGATCGGCGGCGCGTTTGAGGATGTTTTCATCCCGTGGCTGACGGGCTTTGATATTCTGGATGCGGTCATCCGGCATGCGGCGGGCGAAACCGTGACGTTGGACAGCCTGCAAGCCATCAAGCGGCCCGGTCCGAAAGCCCGGATCTCCTCCCAGCTTGTGTTCTGCCGTCCGGGCACGATCGCCTCCATCACACCGGTGGAGACGCTGCTCGGGTTGCCCTGCGTGCTTGCGGCGGGGTATAATTACGGCGTGGGCGACCAGATCCCCGCGGCTGAAAACGCGACGGCGCGGTTTGGGCACTGCGTTCTTGCATCCGACGGCGGGGACATGGACGAAGCGCTTTCCCGCGTGTACCGCACTCTGCGGGTGACGGACGCGGAGGGCAACAACCTGGTCATTCCCAGAAATTTCGACGGGAAAGGTACGAACGAATGAAGAAACGTCTGGCGCTGCTGCTGGCTCTGCTTGTGGTTCCGATACTCTTTTCAGCCTGCGGGCCGGGTAAAAAAACGACCCTGACGATCGCCGAGCAGTTCGGCATCGCGTACGCGCCCGTGCAGGTGATGAAGGACGAGGGCATCCTGGAGGCCGCGCTGCCGGACGTGCAGATCAACTGGGTGCAGCTTGGCGGCCCCACGGCGATACGGGAAGGGATGCTCGCGGGCGATATCGATATCGGGTTCGTCGGCATCGGGCCGATGCTGATCGGCGTGGATACCGGGATGGAATGGAAAACCTTCACGGCGCTGTCGGCCAACGAGGTCTCCTTCATCACCAACCGCGACGATATCAAGTCCCTTGCGGATATCGGCCAGGACGACCGGATCGCCGTCATCAGCCCCGGCTGCACGCAGCACGTGCTGCTGTGCATGGCCGCCGATCAGCAGTTCGGCGACCCCGAGAAATTCGACCGACAGCTGGTTTCCTTGAGCCATCCCGACGCGATGAGCGCCATGCTCGCCGGCGGCGAGATTGTGCTGCACATCACCACCCCGCCCTACGCCGATCTGGAGCTGGAGAGCGGCATGCACAAGATTTTTACCGGGCAGGACGTGATGGGCGGCCCGTTTACGTTTATCTGCGGCGTCGCCGATACGAAGCTCTACAGCGATCACCGTGAAATCTACGACGCGGTGCAAAATAGCCTTTCGGCCGCGATGGATTGGATCAACGCCGACCTTCAGGTCGCCGCCGAGGCGCTCGCGCCCGTCTACGGCGTGGACGCGGACATGCTGTACGGCATGATGAGCTACAACGGCACGATTTATCAGAAAACGCTGACCGGCATTGAAAAATTCGCGGCCGCGATGGTGGACATGGGCCTGATTTCCCACGTTCCGACGGCCGAGGAATACGCCTTTGCGGACGCCGAGGTCGCCCCATGAACATTTTCAGGTTTCTGAAAAAATCATTCTATGAAAAGCGCTGGGTCAGCCGCCTGTTCCTTTTTTCGGTTTTGCTGATCGTCTGGGAGGCCGTGGCGACGTTTTCCGATATCTCGCCGCTGCTGCTGCCCCCGGTGGAGCAGGTGGCGGTTGCGTTCTGGAACGGCATCTTCTCCGGAACGCTGTTTTTGCAAACGGTGTTTTCGCTTGCGATCATCGCGCTGGGATTTTGCATCAGCATCGTGCTTTCGCTGCTGCTTGGCGTCGCGGCGCGGCTGAGCCCCTTTATGGAGCGGTTGGCCGATACGCTGACCGCGATGGCGCACCCGCTGCCAGGTATGGCGCTGCTGCCGCTGATCGTGATCTGGTTTGGCACCGGCACGCCCGCCGTGACGATCGTCATCGTGCACGCGTGCCTGTGGTCGATGCTGTTAAGCCTGGAAAGCGGCATGAAATCGGCGCCCGCGCTGTATACCGATCTTGGGCGCAGTTTTTCCATGCGGAATATACAGATCATACTGGAGATTCTGCTGCCCGCCTCGATGGCGCATCTGCTGGCGGGCTTCCGCGTAGGCTGGGCAAGGGCCTGGCGCGCGCTGATCTCGGCGGAGATGATTTTCGGCGCTATCGGCGCGACCGGCGGACTGGGCTGGTACATTTTCAAGGAGCGCACCATGATGCACACGGCGGGGCTGTTCGCGGGCATCCTGCTGGTGGCCGTGATCGGCATGCTGGTAGAAGAGCTGGTGTTTGAGCGGCTGGAAAAAAGCACGCTGCGCAAATGGTCGGTCGGCGCGGAGGAGGAGACGGCGTCGTGAAACTCATTGCGGACGGCCTGTATAAATCCTTCGATGGGAACCCGGTGCTCAAAGACGTGCGCTTTGCCGTCCAAAGCGGGGAAACCCTGGCGATCGCGGGCCGCTCGGGCTGCGGAAAAACCACGCTGCTGCGCATCCTGGCGGGATTCCTGCCGCCGGATCAGGGCAGGGTCACGCTGGACGGCGAACCGAGCCCGCGCCCGGGCCGGGACAAGCTGATGGTGTTCCAGAGCTTTGACCAGCTGTTCCCCTGGTTTACGCTGCGCGGCAACGTTCAATACGCGCTCAAAAAAGCGCGCCCGCAGCTTACAAAGCACGAGGCGCACGAACTGGCAATGGACTGCCTTGCCGAAATGGGCCTGAAGGACGCGGAGGAAAAATACCCCTATCAGCTGTCCGGCGGCATGAAGCAGCGCGGCGCGATGGCGCGGGCGATGGCGCTCTCCCCGAAGGTACTGCTTTTGGACGAACCGTTTTCCAGCCTCGACGTCCAATCGCGCGAAAACGCGCACCAGTCGCTGCAAACGCTGAAAGAAGCCACCGGCGCCGCCGTGGTGCTGGTCACCCACGATTTGCAGGAGGCCGCGGCGCTTGCCACGCGGATTGCGGTGTTGAAAGCCGAAGCCCACGGCATCGTGGCTGAGATGAACAACGATTCGCCCGGCGTTACGGCGCGCTTGCGCGAGCTGCTTACGGATTGACGTGGTAAATGCGCACCGTGTTCGGTTCGCCGATCAGCTGGACGATGCGCATGCCGTACCCGGGGGCATCAAAGGACGCCAGCAGCGTACAGTGCTCCTGGAAATAGAGTTCCGCTTCCGGCACATAGCGCGGATTGCCGTAGAGGACGTTGAAATCCGGTCTATGATCGTAGATAAAGTTCATCTCGTCCGACCAGACGATCGCCTCGATGCCCCGGCTTTCCACGTACTCCGCAAAGCTCATGTTGTTGTCTTTCAGGAAGCTTAAGTTGCGCACGTCCAGCAGGGCGTCGTTATCAAAATAAAACCCTGTGTTCAGGTTGGCGAGCGTCTTCGTATCTTCGGATACGGAGGCGCTGATTGTTTGCAGGTACGCGTCGTAATCGTAGGAATACGCGCGGACAACGGGCCCGATCGCGGCCAGCGCGAACACGGCGGCGAGCACGGCGGGCACGGTCCGCTTGATCCATATCCGACGCCAGGGGATCACGCCAAGCAGCAGCAGGCACGGGAACATCCACAATATCGCGCTGAGCTGGTTGTACCGGCCGATCAACACCGTCGCCAGCAGCGCGCCGAAGGTTATGCCCAGCACGGCGGCCGCCGCCGCGGATTTTTTGATAACCGCATAGATGCTTCCGCCGATGAACAGCCCGCCGCACAGTAAGAGCTGCGGCCTGAGCTCCGGCAGCATGTAGGTGCCGCTGACGCCGTTCCAAAGCCTAGCGAGGTAGGAAAACAGCCCCCCGAGCTTATCCGAAACGGGCACCAGCAGCTCAAACTCCGTATCCCCGTAGGTCAGCCAGTGCGGAATAAACCCGCCGTCGAACCACAGGCTGATCCCCACGAACACCAGCGCGACGCCGCCCGTGATCCCGATATATATTAGCAGCGGTCTCCATAAAATTTTCCGGTTGGCGAGCATGATCAGCAGCATCGCAAACCCGCATCCAAAAGCGATCAGGAGGCTGTTGGGGTGCAGCCCGACGCCAAGCCCCGTAAGGACGGCAAGATACGCGGCGGTACGCGCCGTGATTCCGTGCCTGTTTTTGAAAAGAATATACGCACACCAAAGGAGGAGGAACAGCAAAATGATCTCCTGCCGCGCGATGTGCGACGCCTGGATGAACTGGCCGTTCACGCTTAACGCGGCGGTGAGTGCCAGTGCAAGCGGGAACTGTGTTGCCTCCCGCAGGCAGCGGTAGACCATATACAGCGACAGCGCACCGAAGATCAGCGACAACAGCCTGAGCGCATAGACCGAATAGCCGAACACCGCGATCAGCGGCATCTGCAGCAGGTGGAAGAGGATCTTGATTGCGTGCGGAAAGCGTGGTTTGAGGTCGAAAAACGGTTCGGTCACCCGCAGGCTGCCCTGCGAAAGCATATTGCGGGTCAGCCCGCCAAGCCACGCCTCGTCGGAGTGCACCAGCGGGTAGCGGGCGAGGAACAGAAGGTGCAGGCAAAACCAGAGCAGCAGGAAGCCGAACAGCCAGAGACGCTCTTTCCGCACCGCGCGCATTGAACCCATCCTTTCCCGTTCCATGTTCCTGATCCGGCGCTTGTTCTGCCATTATAGCATATCAGGTTTTCTTATCACGGTATCAATAAGCGGTATAGTATATTAAAGATTGTTATTACATTAACAATGTTTCTTACCGTATAATACTAAAGGACCCTATGGAAACGGAGGAGTCGGAATGACCTTGAAGAAATCCGCCAAGCGCTTCGCCGCATTGCTGATTTTGGTGGTAACCGTGGTTGCGGTGACCGCCTGCAATACATCCGAGTACGCGGAAAGCGGAAAAATTATCATCCCCGCAAAGGATTTGCAAACCTACATCGGCATGGATAACGTGGTGATCGTCGATATGCAGGCCGAAGAAGATTACGCGGTTTCCCATGTGGAAGGCGCGGTGAACATCCCGGTTTCCGAGATCATGATCAGCGTGCCGGTGCAGAATATGCTGACCTCCAAATCAAAGCTCCAGAAGCTGCTCAGCGCAAACGGCATCGGCAACGATACCGTGATGGTCGTCTATGACGACAACAACATGAGCGCGTCCCGCTTGTTTTGGACGATGCTGATGTACCAAAGCCATAACGTGCTCGTGGTCGACGGCGGCATCAGCGCCATCAAGGCTGCGGGGTATGAGCTGACCGACGTTGTGCCGGAGATCACCCCCGCCGAATACGTGGCCGCCGACAAGGACGAGACCTGGGTCGCCTCCATGGCCGACGTGCAAAACCAGGTCAACGAGCCGGACAAGAACGTACTCCTGCTGGACGTTCGCACCGACGACGAGTACTACCAAAGCGGCAAAGTGCCCTCGTCGATCATGTTTGACTATTACGACAACTTCTATTCCGACGGGACGTTTAAAAACATCGAAACGACCCGCATCAACTACTTGAAGGCCGGCATCAAGACCTCCAACGATATCATCGTCTACTGCCAGACCTCCATGCGCGCCGCCGCGGTGTTCCTGCGCCTGTACGACGCGGGGTACAGAAACCTGCGCATCTACGACGGCGCCTACCTCGAATGGTCCTCCAACCCCAACAACCCCGTGGACATTCCTTCCGGTATCGTAGCGCCTACCAATAAGGACGCTTCGTAATACACAATACGCAAAAGGAGAAAAAAACCGTATGAAAAAACTGATAGCCCTGTCTCTCGCGCTCGTACTGATCTGCGTATCTTTCGCAGCCTTTGCCGAGGATACCTCCGTTGTAACGGAAAAAGCGATGGCGTATTTTGCCAACTACGACGGCTCCAAAGTCGTGATCAAGCCCGCCGATCTTTTCGCGAAGATGGACGCCGGCGACGATATGCTGATTCTGGACGTCCGCCAGGCGGACGCTTATGAAGCGGGTCACCTGATCGGCGCCGTGAACGTGCCCCTGGGCATGGACGTTGCCGAGATGCTCGCCAATATCCCCGACGACGTGCAGGTTTACGTGTACTGCTACACCGGCCAGACCGCAAGCCAGGTCACCGCGCTTTTGAACGTCGCGGGCCGCTATGCCGCCAACATCCAGAGCGGTTTCAACAACGGCATTTCCAAGACCGAAGGCTATGAAGCCTATATCACCACCGACGTGGCGACGCTGCCCGACGAGACCTACGACGTAGACCCCGACGTGCAGGCCGCCATCACCGCCTACTTTGAAGCCATGGTCTCCAAAGCCGGCACCGCCTTCACCTACAACAACTTCAAATCCGACGCTTTGATGGAAGTGCTCGACGCCGAGCTGGACGGATACTTCGTCTATGACGTTCGCCAGGCCGACGCCTATGCCGAAGGCCACATTCAGGGCGCCGTGAACAACCCCTACGGCGCGGGCATGGAGCAGTACTTCGCCGAGCAGCTGCCCACCGACGGCATCATCATCGTGCACTGCTACACCGGCCAGACCGCCAGCCAGACCGTGGCGATCCTGCGGCTTTTAGGCTACGACGCCTATAACTTAAGCGGCGGCATGAACAACGGCTGGGCCGCGGCCGGATATCCCGTTGTGACCGACTAATCGTTATCCTTCGATAAACAAACAAGCGGATCCATACGGATCCGCTTGTTTGTTTTGAAAACCCTTGACAGCATAACATATTGTCAGCTTGTGTAGAAAGCTTGAGATGCTAGGAAGCAAGGGCGGCAAGGGGTTGAGCTTACTCGTTCGTAAGTGATGCCCCTTGCCATCCCGCAGCTGACAACGCAGATCGGGCTTTATAGACAGGCTGAAGCGGATCCGCAAGGATCCGTTTGTTTTCGTTTGCAGATCAGTTTACGCTTCAGGTTCCTCTTCGTTGATGATCCGCGAAACCTTGTACTGCGGCATCCCGCTGACCGTCATATAAATCCGCCCGATATACTCGCCAAGCAGCCCCAGCATCAGCATGATGACGCCGCCGACGAACAGGATAACCGAAATTGTCGACGTATACCCCACCGGCACGGACGGCCTGACGAGCTTGCGGATCACCAGCACGGCGCCCCACACAAATCCGCTAAAAGCACACAGCGCACCGATGAACGACGCAAACCGAAGCGGTACGACGGAAAAATTGGTGAACGAATCCATCCACAGCCGGAACAGCTTACGCAGCGTATAGCCGGACCTTCCGGCGGCGCGCTTGCGGTGCTCCACCTCGGTGCTGGTGATTTTCGACGTCACGTGCATCAAATAACCCGGGGGCGACGGAAACGGGCTTTTATACTGCCGCACGGCCTCGTAGGCGAACTTCGACCAGGCCACGAAGGCCGAGCGCCGCACGCCCTTGGGGTTGACCCCGTTCCACTCCGACAGCTTGTTGTGCAGAGAGCTGATCCAGCGTTTATACATACCGTGCTGCTTCTTGGAAAAGCTTGCGTACACCACGTCGCTGCCCCGCTGAATTCCTTCGAGCAGGCGGAAGATGCCCGCCGCGGGGTGCTGTCCGTCGTCGTCCATGAAGACCAGCGCGTTTCCCATGGCAAACCGGAGCGCCGCCATTTTGGCGTGCGCCTGCCCGTAATTACGCGACAGATTTATCCCGACGATGCGCTGATCCTGTTCGCACAAACTCTCGATGACCTGAAAGGTATCGTCGGGAGAGCCGTCGTTGACGAGGATGATGCGGTACTCGTACCCCGCGCGCGCGGCAAACTCACGCTGAATCTCCGCAACAACGGCGGGCAGCGTACGCGCGGAGCGGTAACACGGAATGCAAACGGACACCAGCACGCAATCTCCCCCCGTTCCATCAAAAGATATCCTTATTATAGCATGCCCCCGAAAGCCGTCAATCGGCGGCGCGGGGGCGCTGCGGCCAAGCGGAATATGGTATACTGTAAGCAGCGCGACGCGGGTGCGAAGCGCCGAAAGGAAGTTCCTCATGATCCCGTTTAACAAGCCTCCCGTGCTCGGCACGGAGCTTACCTACATCGGGCAGGCGCTGCAAACCCGCAAGCTGAGCGGCGACGGCCCGTTTACCAAACGGTGCTCAAAATGGATTGAGACCCGCACGGGAAGCCCCAAAGCGCTGCTGACCACGTCGGGCACGCACGCACTGGAGCTGGCGGCGATGCTTTTGAACATCACGCCCGGCGACGAGGTGATCCTGCCCTCCTATACCTTCCCGTCCACCGCTGCGGCGTTTGCGCTGCGGGGCGCGCGGCTTACCTTTATTGATATCCGCCCGGATACCATGAACATGGACGAAACCCTGATTGAAGCGGCCGTCACCGGCCGCACCAAAGCCATCGTGCCGGTGCACTACGCGGGCGTAAGCTGCGAAATGGATGCGATCACGGAGATCGCTAGGCACTATCATCTCGCCGTTGTGGAGGACGCGGCACAGGCCGTAACCTCCACCTATAAAGGGCAAGCACTCGGGAGCATCGGCGATATCGGCTGCTTCAGCTTTCATGAATCGAAGAATTTCAACATGGGTGAGGGCGGCGCGATCCTGCTCAAAGCTCCGGGAATGGCCGACCGCGCCGAAATCCTCCGGGAGAAGGGCACGGACCGCAGCCGGTTTTTCCGGGGGCAGACGGACCGGTATACGTGGCTGGATATCGGCTCCTCCTACCTGCCGAGCGAGCTGAATGCGGCCTTTTTACTGGCACAGCTGGAACAGGCCGACGCCATCACACAAAACCGTATGCGCAGCTGGAACCTGTACTTTGCGGGGTTCCAAGGTCTGTACCGGCAGGGCAGGCTGGAGCTGCCCGCGGTGCCAGAGGGCTGCACGCACAACGCGCATATGTTCTACATCAAATTAAAAGACGAAGACGAACGCACCCGGATGATCGCCCACCTTGACGCGCGCGGGATCATGAGCGTGTTTCATTATATCCCGCTGCACAGCGCCAAAGCCGGACGGACATACGGGCACTTCCACGGCGAGGACCGGTATACGACGCGCGAAAGCAGCCGCCTGCTCCGGCTTCCCCTGTACTACGGGCTTTCGGAGGACGACTGCGCGCGCGTGGTGCAGGCGGTCGAAGATTTTTTCCGGTAAGGCCCGCTACGAAAGCAAGCCGAGAACTTTGAACACAAACACCCAGAGGAACACCGTAATACAGGAAAACGCCGTGGTAAACACCACCTGCTCGGCGGCGAACTGTGCGTTACCGCCGAGTTTCTGCGCCATGGAATAGCTGCTGACGGCCGTCGGGGACGCAAACAGCGCAATGATCGCAGCCAGGCTTACGTCCCGGATGCCGATGAGCGCCGCGAGCGGGATAAATACAAGCGGCAGCAGCACCAGCCGCGCCAGTACCGCCACGGACAGAAACCGCACGTTGCTTTTGGCTTTCTGCAGGTCAATGGACGCGCCGAGGATAAACAGCGCCAGCGGCGTCGCCGCGTCGGACAGCTTTGCAAGCGGAACCGCGATCACACCCGGCAGCGAAAGGCCGGAGACCAACATGATCAATCCGGCGACGGCCGCGATGATCAGCGGATTGATCACGACGTTTTTAAGCACGGTATACCCGCTGATCCGCTTGCCTCCGCAGGCGGTCAGGGCGATAATCGAAAGCACGTTGAAAATCGGGATCACGAACGCGACCATCACGGCCGCGATGGAGATATCCGCACCGGGATAGATCATCGTCACCAGCGGGAGGCCGAAAATCGCGAAGTTTGCGCGCCCGATGCCCTGCACCAGTACGCCGTGCATCTCCCGGACGCAGCAGAACCTGGGCACGAGCAGAAACAAAAGCCCGAAGCTCGCCACAGTGCTCGCCGCCGCGTACGCCAGCGTTTTCACATCCAGGGCCGTGCTTAAATCGGCGCTCATCGTGCTGGTAAAGATCAGGGCTGGTAAGAACACATAGAAAATGCTTAAATTCATCTGCTTGACGCCGCTGTCGCCGATGATGCGCATCCGCCTGGCAAAGTACCCCGCGCCGATGATCAGCATGATCGGCGCTACGGTGTTAAAGGTAAACAACAAGTCATTCCACATCAAAATTTCCTCACGCGTGTGTTCAGGGGATCGTTTGTAAAAAACCCATGCGCATGCGCGTGTTCAGGCATGGCAAATGGGTTGTTTACAGGCGCTGCCGCGTTTGCGGCTATGGTTGTCTGCGGCCGCAGTTACGCAAGCGCTTCTTTGCGCAGCTCGTTTCTGCGGTTTATGATATACAGCACGATATCCACCGATACCATGACCAGATTGAGCACATACAGCCAAAACACAATATCAAAGCTATACACGAGCTTATGAATGATTCCGGATACATATCCCAGCCAGACCACGAACAGAAACATGACGCTTTTCCCCTTTGTGGATCTGGATTTCACCGATTTGTAGATATTCACGGGCCACGCAAACCCGAAGCAGAGCAGCATGCCCATCTCAAAAACGCTCATACCCCATCCGTCCTTTCCGGCAAGCATACCCTCAGAACCGCGGTATGCTTACCGTTTGTTTTCGGCGCTGCTGTTACCGGCACCTGCGGACGGCGTCCATAAAGGTTTTGACGCGTTCCTCGTCGACCAGGTTTTCAAACTTGCCGTCGATCTTAAACGTCGTTCCCACCACCGCGCCGTCCGCAACGGCAAGCTGGTCGGCCACGTTCTCGGCGCGGCAGCCGGTATTGGCGAATACGGGCACGTCGCCCGCGACTTCTTTGACGTTTTTGAGCACCGCCGCATCAGTCATCGAGCCGGCGGTCAAGCCGGATACGCACAGCGCGTCGGGCCTGCAGTTAAATACAGTGCTCTTGGCGATCTGCACGATATCGCGGTCACCCAGATACTTCGCGGCTTCAGGCACGATGTTGAACAACAGCTTTACATTTTCGGCACCGATGGCATGCTGGTGGCGGATCACCTCGCCGCAGTTGGTATCCCAAAGACCAAAATCGCTGGCATAGACTCCCGAGAAGATTTCACGCACAAACTGCGCGCCGGTCGCGACCGCCAAATCCAGCGACGCCGAGGGATCCCATAGGACGTTGACGCCGTAGGGGATCTCGATCTCCGACAACAGTTCGCCGATCACCCGCGCCATAGCGGCCACGGTTTCCGATTTCACCTTGGTCAGGTACGGCAGGGAAAACTCGTTGGAGAAGATGATGCCGTCCACCCCGCCGCGCTGCAGCGCCAGCAGATCATGCCGCGCCTTGACGATCACATCCTCCATGCCAAGGGCACGGTTGTAGTGCGGGTCGCCGGGCAGCGCCTGCAGGTGGCACATCGCCAGGATCGGTTTGTCCGTGTTGAATAGTTCGGTAGTCCATTTCATGATCGTATGTCTCCTTTTACATTCTTTGATTGCTGCAGCCGTTACAGCTGATGCATAATATCGCGATTGCGCCTGTAAAGCTCCGCGAAGGAAATCTTCCGGCTGTCGTACAGTTCCCGGTGCTCCGGATTCGGTTCGGTGACGTAGCGGATCTTGATCATGTTCTTGATCGCTTCCGTTGATTCGATCAGCCCGGTGCCAAGCCCCGCCATCAGCGCGTCGCCGTACGAAGCGCCGAACGTGACCTCCGGCACCGCCTGGCGGATGCCGCACACGTCGCTGACCGTTTGCAGCCAAAGGTGCCGCCGCCCACAGCCGTTACCTGTTCAAACGGCAGTTTGGCCTTGCGCAGGAACTCCAGGTTCTGGTCCAGACCGTAGGCGATCCCCTCGTACGCGGCTTTCACCAGATGCCCGCGGGTATGGGTCAGGTTCAACCCGAACACGACGCCTTTGGCGTTGCAATCCTTGATCGGCATTCGCTCCCCCATGAAATACGGAAGCAGGATCAGGCCGTCGGCGCCGGGGGTGATGGTTTCCGCCTCGCGCATGAGCGCGTCGTAGGCGTTTTCGCCCCCGTTTTCCTCCGCCTGCAGCAGATCTTTGGCCAACTGATCGCGAAGCCAGCGTATCAGCGAGCCAGCCGTCGCCGTTCCGGTGGTGATGCAGTGCTGGTCCTTGAGGACGTAATACCCGGACCATAGTCCGACGTCCGGCCGGAACGAATCGACGATGTGGGTCATGAACAGCGTGGAGCCGTACATAATCATGGTGTCGCCCGGCTGTACCACGCCGACGCTGACCGCCTCGGCCCCCGCGTCGGTCGCGCCGCCCATTACAGGCGTGCCCTCCGCCAGCCCTGTTTCCTCCGCCGCCTTACTGGTCACCGTACCGATGATATCGGTAGACCATACGATCTCGGGAAGCATCTCCGGCTCGCACACGTAGGAGGTTAGCTCTTTGTTCCACGTCATGGTCCGGATATCCAGCATCGGCTGGGCGCGCATGGCGGAATACCTGTCCACGCAGTACCGGCCGGTGAGTTTTGCGTTGAGGAAGCCCGCGGCAATGGTGAAATGCCTGGTCTTTTTGTAAATCTCCGGCTCGTTTTCCCGGATCCAGAGCATCTTGGGGCCGAAGGACTCCACGTTGCACGCTTCCCCGCTGATCTCCCGCATCTTCTCGGTCCCGATCCGCCGGCACAGATCCTCCGCCTGTTTAGCCGAGCGTGTGTCGATGCCGTAGAGTATGGCGTTGCGCAGCGGGTTACCGTTTTCGTCCACCGCCGTAACGGCAGCCATGATCGTGCTCACGCAGATCCCCGCGATCTGCTCCGGCCTGACGCCGGACTGATCCAGCACTCTGCGGACGATTTTGAGGAAATCGTTCCACCAGTCGCCGATGGGATCGTGCTCCGCATATCCCGGCTTGGGAACCTTCAGCAGATGTTTTTCGCTGGCGGTGGCGATGATCTGTCCGTATTGGTCACAGAGCGTGCCCTTGGATTCGTAGGTGCCGCAATCAAACCCGAACAAGTACCGCTTTTCCAAACTCACACCTCTTATCTTGAAAAATCATAGTGCGCAAGGTCGGTTTCCAGCGCCGTGCATACCCAGCGGCAAAGCTCTGCGCTGTCGTGAATATCCACGGTTTCGCACGGGCTGTGGGAGTAGCGTCTTGCCGCGCCGATATCCACAACCTTAACGCCCGTCTGCTCAAGCTGCAGGTACGCCGCGTCCGTCAGCGCGCCGACCACGGCGTTGCGCTGCAGGGTGACGTTCGCCTTGTTGGCGGCTTCCTCCATCAGGCGGATCATGCCCGGATGCGGAATGGTGCCGTTGAGCGTGCCGCGGCCGTGGAAATTGTAGTGCGTGATCACCGGCCCGCCGCCAAGGCGGATGCCGGACTGGCCTTCCATGTCCGGGGTGTCGCCCGCTGCGCCGCCGTCGATGCCGATGGCGATGTCGGGCTTCACCGTCCGCGCCGCCATCATGGCGCCACGCAGATTGAATTCCTCCCACACCGTTCCCACCAGATATACGGTGCTTTGAAGCGGCTTATCCTTAAGCATCGCGGCGATCGTCAAAAGCGCCGCGCAGCCCGAGCGGTTGTCCATGGCGGAGCCGAGCCGCTTGTTGCCCTGGAGCTTTTGATAGCGGGGCTTGTACACAATCGGCGATCCGACGTCGATCCCCTGCGCCAGCACTTCGGCTTTGCTTTTTGCGCCGATATCGATAAACAGCTGCATATATTTTTCCACGACGTATTTTTCTTCCGGCGGCGTGACGTGATGCTGCTTGATCCCGATCACGCCGGGTACGGTGGTCCCGTCCCTGCGCATAATGGAAACCTGCGTCGCCGGCAGTACCTTCTCGGGAATGCCGCCAACGCGGTCCATGCGGATGAACCCATCCTCCTGAATATAGCGGACCACAAAGCCCAGCGAATCCATGTGGGAAAACACCATAACCACCGGCGCGCCGGCGCTGGTTCCTTCGCGCCTGGCGATGCAGTTGCCAACGACGTCCGTGCTGACCGTAAGTCCCTGTTCCTCAAACGCCTTGCGCATATAAGCCGACACGCCCTGCTCGTAGCCCGACAGGCCCGCGATCGACGCGAGATTTTCCAGATGCTTGTCCAATAGCGAAATCATATGTTCCTCCGTTTCTATCGGGAAAAATCGGTTTGGCTGTCAATGGTCTTGAGCACGTCGATTACCACGTCGGCGAGCTTTTCCAGATCCGTCATGTCCACAAACTCGCAGGGGCTGTGGGCATAGCGGCCGGGATATCCGACGTCGATAGCGTACACGCCCTTGCCTTCCAGTTGCAGATAGGCCAGATCCGTCAGCCCGCCGATGTGCGCGCTGCGCTGTAGCGGGATGCCCGTCCGCTGCGAAGCCGCTTCAAACAGCCGCACCATCGCGGGATGCGGAATGGTGCCGTTGAGTGTGCCGCGGCCGTGGAAGTTGTACAGCGACATCGTCGGCCCGCCGCCGCACTGAACGTCGCCAAAGCCTTTCAGGTCCGGCGTATCGGCGCTTCCGCCGCCGTCGATGCAGATGCCGACGTCCGGGCAGATGGTGCGGGCCGCCATCATGGCGCCGCGCAGGTTATACTCCTCCTGCACCGTGCCCACCAGATAGATGTCGCCGGCGTGCTCGGTTTCCTTCAGCCTGTGCGCAAGCTCCAAAATCACCGTGCAGCCGCCGCGATCGTCCACGGCCGTCATCAGCACGCGGTTTCCCAGAAGCTTTTCAAACTTGGGCTTGTAAACGATCGGGCTGCCGATATCAATCCCAAGGTCCAGCACCTCCTGCTTGGAGGACGCGCCGATATCCACAAACAGCTGCTTGTACTTTTCCACCACGTACTTTTCTTCCGGCGGGGTGATGTGATGGGCTTTGATGCCGATTACGCCGTCCACCATGCTGCCGTCGCGGCACTGCACCTGCACCTGCGTAGCCGGCAGGGCTTTTTCGGGAATCCCGCCGAGCCGTTCCAGCCGCAGGAAGCCCGTGGGCTCGATGTAACGGACCAGAAATCCCAGAGAATCCATGTGCGAAAACACCATGGTGACCGGCGCGCCCTTCTGCGTGCCTTCGGATTTGGCGATGCAGTTGCCAAACGTATCGATCCTGGGCTCGTAGCCGAGCTCCTCAAACGTGCGGTGCATATAGGCCGCCATTTTCTGCTCAAACCCCGCCAGCGCGGGAATCATCGCAACGTCGTGCAAATGGTTTTCAATACGGGATAACATGAAACATCCACCCTTTCTTTCGCTTCCGTTGAAAAATGTATAAACCGATCCTAACGGCACGGTGCGGCGCCCCCGTGTTCCCGTCCGTCTCTTTTGTGAAGCCGTCCGTGCAGGAAAAGCCTAATGCGCTTCCCTGTTTTGTCCGTCGTCCGTCAGCAGTACCCGAACCCCGAGGTTTTCCAGCGACTGTTTGTCCTCCGGGCTCATCGTATCGATAATCAGGGTATCCACCTGCGCAAATCCGCAGATCTTGGCAAACACCTGGCGCCCAAGCTTGCTGGAATCCGATACGGCGAACACCTGGCGCGAGGCGGCCATCATCGCCTGCTTGATCAGCACTTCCTCCAGCGTACGGTTGGAGATGCCCCAATTGATGTCGATCGCGTCGCACCCCAAAAACAGCTTGTCTACCCGAATGCGCCGGAAGTAATCAATCGTCTCGCCGCCCATCAGCGTATGCACCGAGGGCTTCAGCCGCCCGCCGGTCAGGTAGAGCGTTACGTTTCTCTTTTCCGCCAGCACCATGCCGATCTGGATGTCGTTGGTGATCACCGTCACGTTTTTCTGCTTGAGTTGCTTGGCGATCTCCAGCGTGGTCGACCCCGAATCCAGAATAATGATCTCATCCGGTTCGATGTGCCGGTTGGCCTCCTGGGCGATCCTGCGCTTGTTTTCAATGTTCTGCTGCAGCTTTTTGCCGGACGGAATCTCCAGGTTGATTCTGTCGTTGAGCGACATGGCGCCGCCGTGGCTTTTGATCAGCAGACCCCGGTTTGCCAGCTCGTTAATATCGTTGCGAATGGTGACAGAGGACGTGCTGAAGATCTCGCAGAGATCGCTTGTTCGCACCGTAGAATTCTCGTTGACCATTTTGAGAATTTTTTCTTGCCGTTCCAGCTGAAACATAGAAACCTCCTTACCGATCACAATCCGGTGTTTTGATCGTCCGATGGGTTTTATTTTGCGATTCGCTGCATCATCAGCCGCAAAGCGCGCTTGCGCTGGTATTCCTTGACCAGGAAATTGATGCTCAGTACGATCAGCAGCAGCAACCCCCAGGCGAACTCCTTAAAGTACCCGCCGAGGCGGAGCATATTAAAGCCGCTGGAGAGGAACTGCAGGGAAATCAGCGAAAGCGACAGGCATGAAATTTTAACAAACCCGCCGCCCGGGCTGGTGGCGCCAAGCACCGCGCACAAAATGGCCTGGAACGTATACGTAAAGGCGTAATCCGCTTTGGCCGTGTCGGTTCTGGCGAGGATTTCCAGCCCGCAGATCGCGCACATAATGCCGCTGAACAGGTAGGCTTTCATTAGCACGACGTTGTTATTGATGCCGGTATAGAAGCTGGCGTTGGGGTTGGAGCCGACCATCTTCACCTCAAACCCGAACCGCGTTCTGTTGATGATCACCGCGGTAACCACAAGCGCCGCGATTAACAGCCACAGAGGAAGCGGAACGCTCAGCCAGGTCCCGCTGCCCAGTTCGACGACCTGCGGATAGATCTTGGAAAACGCCTCTCCCTTGGTGATCACAATGCCGATGCCCGTATAGATGTAGCCGGTCGCCATGGTGATCAGCATGGAGGAAATCCGCGTATAGGCGACAATGATGCCGTTGAGCAGCCCGCACAGCACGCCGGTACCCAGCGCCGCCGCGATCGCGAAAATGATGTTGAACGTCATCGCGCTTCCCGTCAAGCCCGCCACATAGCCGTCGTGCATGATCAGCGCGGCCACGATGCAGGCAAGGTTGCCGATGCCGACAATGGAAAGATCGCGCCCGCCGGTGACCATGACCATCATCATCGCCAGGGAATACAGTCCCAGTTCCGGGATTTGGAATCCCATGGATACAAAGTTATACGGACGCAGAAACTGTGCGGGGCGCAGGGACGCCATCGAGACGAAGATGACGATCGTTACAATGACCATCAGGGTCACATCGCTGTCGCGGTTGAGGATAGACCGTAGTTTACTACCTTCTTTCATGTCCCTACTCCTTCCCCTGTACATATTTGCGCCGCTTGGCAATCTGCGCGATCAACCCGATGAAAATGATAATGCCGATCACGATTTTCTGCCAGTACGACGGGATACCAAGCATAATCAGGTTGGTAGTCACAAAGCGCAGGAAGAGCACAGCAATGAACGTGCCGACTACCGAGCCCCGCGCCTGCTTGCTGGTGCCGCAGCCCAAAATAACGGCCGCGATAAAGGTAAGCTCCTGTCCCACGAGGTCCATGGGCGTGGGTACGCTGGAGCGCACCAGCGCGTCGTGGAGGATGCCGCCGATTCCGCAGATCACGCCCGCAAGGGCGAAGGTGATGAAGCGGATCTTGGATACGTTAATCCCCGCGCGCTTGGCCGCCACCACGTCGGCGCCGATGGCGTACATCTTGCGGCCGAAGCTGGTATAGCGCAGCAGCAGATGGAAAAACGCGTACAACAGCACCACGAAGATTACGCTGACATGCAGTACGGATTCCGTGCCGTCCGGCAGGGCGGCACGCGCCAGATAATGCACCGACAGTTCGCGCAGCGTATCCGGCAGTGTATAAATAAAGCTCGTGGAGATGAACGCCAATATCGCGCCTTTGAGCATGCTCTGCATCGCCAGCGTGGTAATAAACGGCTGCAGGTTGAGCCTGTCGATAAAAAACCAGTTACACAGCTGCAGCACCACCGCGATTCCGATGGAGATCAGAAACGGTACGATCAGCGGCACCTGCATCAGGCCGCTTTCCGTCAGGATCAGGTTGGAGCAGTAGGCCGCAAACGCGCCGATCATCGCAAAGGAGATATCAAAGCTGCCCATAACCATGATCAGCATCAGCGCCAGGGAGAACACCGCCGGAATGATGGACGCCCTTGTGAGTGAGAAGATATTGGCAACCGAGAAGATATTCGGGTTGATGAGCTGAAAGATAAACCAGACCACCACAAACAGGGCGAAGAGAATGAATTGGTTGGTCTTGACGATGTTTTTAATCCGTACCGTCATATCGCCGCCGCTCCTTTCTCGTCTTCCGCAAGCAGCGCTTCCAGAGCCTCCATGGTCGTGTCTTTAATCTGCACCTCATCGGAAATCCGTCCGTTGCGCATGACCAGCACACGGCAGCACAGCTGCATAACCTCCGGAATATCGTCCGATATCACAATCACGCCCATGCCTTTTGCGGCGAGCTTTTTAATAATACTGTGGATTTCGTCCTTGGCGCCCACGTCCACGCCCACCGTCGGGCAGTTGAGCACCAGGATGCGGGGGTTGGACGCCAGCCACTTGACCAGAACCACCTTCTGCTGATTGCCGCCGGAAAGCGACCGGGCCGGATTGTGCGGCTTCATACCGGCAATGTGCACAGAGGAGAGAATTTCGGTCTCGGCTTTGTCCGTCGCTTTCTTCCGGAGAATGCCGTATTTGTTGACCAGCGTGCCGACGATGCGCGACAGCGCGTTTTTGGCGATACTCTGCTCCAGGTGCAAGCCTTTGAGCAGGCGGTCTTCCGGCACATAGGCAATCTGCTGTTCCAGCGCGTCCTGCACGGAATGGAACACGCCGATATCCTTGCCGTCAATCGCCAGCGAGCCGTCGTGCGCGGTTCCCACGCCGAAAAGGCACTCCGCCAGTTCCTGGCGGCCGCAGCCCAAAAGCCCTGTGATACCCAAAATTTCACCGGCATACAGCGAAAAGCTCACGTCGCTGAACGCGCCGGTTTTCCCCAGGGATTTCGCCTCCAGAAGCGGCACGGCCTCCGGCGCGGGCGAAAAGGAAAAGCAGGTCTGCTCAAAGCGTTTGCCGGTCATATAGAAAATAAGGTCTTCCTTCGTGGGCTTGGGATCGCCGGGAAAGGTTTCAAACACATTTCTGCCGTTTCGCATGACGGTGATCGAATCGCAGATATGGAGGATTTCGTCCAGCTTATGGCTGACGAACAAAACCGCCACGTTATTGCGCTTCAGCCCGCGGACGACCTCGAACAGCTTTTCCACCTCGTTGGTGGTCAGCGCCGTGGTGGGCTCGTCCATAATGATTAGTTTTGCTTCCTGCGCAATCGCGCGGCAGATGGCGACCATCTGCATTTCCGCAACGTTGAGCTGGTAAACATACTTGTTTAGATCTATCTTAAAGTTGATCTTTTTCAACGTTTGTTCCGCACGCTCATAAATGGATTTCCAACGTACAAAGGTATGCCCGGAGGCGATCGAATCATACATCATGATGTTTTCAGCAATCGTCATATTGGGGAAAAGCGAAAAATCCTGATAAATGACCTGAATGCCTTCCGCGATGGATTCGGCGGGGGTGATTTTTTTATACTGCTTTCCGTTTATCGTAATCTGGCCGCGGTCGGGCGTATAAAAACCGGAGATGGTTTTGATCATCGAAGATTTTCCGCAGCCGTTTTCACCAATCAGGCAGCGAACTTCCCCCTGGTTGACCGTGAAGTTCATCCCGTCCATGGCGACCACACCAAAAAAGGACTTGTACATATCCTTGACTGTCACGATGTTGTCCACGTTTCCACTCCTGTCATGAAGGCGCTCTGCCGTCTGCATATCGACGAGATGTGCGCAGGATACCGAAGGGATCTTCCGTATCCTGCGCACTGTGTTTCGTGAGATACGTTGGGTAGCCGATAGGATTAGAAATCGTAATCGCTCATGTTCTCAAGCGTTACATCTACCCAGGCGGAACCGTACACGATTTTACCCTTCACCGTACAGTTTTCGTAGCCGGGCACGTTCAGGTTCAGGCCGTCGGCGATTTCTTCGCCGTCGATCACCTTCATGGCCAGATAGCACATGGCTTCGCCGGCGTCGGCGGGATCCCAGAAGCTGATGGTCTTGATGGTGCCTTTTTCAAGGTACTCGCGGCAAACCGATACCAGGCAGGTGCCGGTCACGGTCACTTCGCCCGCTTTGCCGGCTTCTTCAACCGCCATGGCAATGCCGGGAGGATTGATCATGTCGCAGCCGATGAAACCCTTCACCTCGGGGTAGGACGCGATTACTTCTTTGGCGACAAGGTAGCTGCCTTCCTGGCTGCCGCCCTGGGCCGCGGATTCAACGCGGTCGCACACCTGGTACATGTTGGGATATTCCGCTTCCTGACGGGCGATCGCGCCTTCGGCCCATTGCTGGTGCGAGGTCATGGTCAGCGCGCCCACCATGATGCAGTAGCCGCCTTCGTAATTCATTTCGGCAGCCAGAATATCCATCATATGCGCACCGTACGCATAGTTGTTGAAGGCTTCGATGTCGTAGTTGACGTTGGTCATCATTTCGGCTTCATGGCTGATGACGACGACGCCAAGGCCCATCGCCTTTTTCAGGACGGGTTCGAGGGACTCGGGCGACGACGGAATCACGGTCAGCGCGTCCACGCCGGATGCGATAGCGTCTTCAATGGTAGAAAGCTGCACCGCGGCGTCGGATGCTCCGGGAGGTCCTACTTGATAAACTTCCGAGCCGGTGGCGTCGGCAAAACGCTGATTACCAACTTCCATGCGGTCCCACCAGGCGATACCAATGCTCTTGGGCGTATTGGCAATGACCAAAGAGGTTGCCAAAGCGGCTGTACACAGCGTAACAACCAGAAGCAGGGAAAGGATGAATGCGAGTTTTTTCATTTTGTTCCTCCTTAAATTTGGTTTGGTTTTGGATATATCCCTTATGGTAAAACATGATACATTGGAGCATTTCTTTGTGTCAATATGCCCAAATTACGGTTTTCTTATCTTTCTTTTGGTTTCGTTTATTTGGTTCCCGATTCGCAAGCCACTCTTAAGCAGATTCACCATATTTACAATCCATTCTTTGTCGTTATAGTAATATTCACCAATATACGTTTCCATTTTTAACCCATTATGATGTTTTTCCGCGCGTAAATCAATCATTTAACAAACCAAAAGAAAGTCTTTTTCATTGCGTTTGCTTTGGTTCTTCGTTTGCTTTCTTTTTTCGTGTGAAACCGGATGATTCCCCTGTTTTTCACTGAAATTATGCCAAATCGAGCGAAATGCAGGGCTTACAGTCATTTTTACATACGTCCGCGGATTCCGTTTCCTATCAGGTGCAAATCCCTGTGCGGAGACAACAAAAACGGACATCCGTGTACGATGTCCGTTTGTGCTGGTTGAACGATATGGCCCGGATACGAACGATCGCGCGCGTATTGGCGGGCTTGCCTTGTAAGTGGCATTGCCTGCCCTGCTGTGATTTAAACGTCGGAGGCAAAGGTGCCGAAAACCGTGAAGTTGATCAGCCCCGGCGTAATCCCGGACGGAGCGGAGGTAATTTGCAATCGTACGGCGTCCGCAACGCAGGAATCGCAGGTGCGATAGTCGCAGTTCACGTCCAGCGCGTTCCGCCCGTGGTCGGCAATCACGCGCCACGTATCATGCTCGCGGCCATATAGCACATAGCCGATCGGCCCGGGCAAAACGCCGCCCTGATACTTTAGTCCGACGTCGCGCCAGAGCAGACGGTAGCTGTGCAGACGGTAGCGCGCCTTGAGCTCAACCGTGATCTCCGGCACGGCGGTTTCCGGCGCGGGCTGCCACCAGGTGAGCAAGCTTTCGTCTACGGCGTAAAAGCTTTCCCTGCCGGGCGCACAGCCGTTGGCCCGGGTGGGATTGGAAACCGTCAGCGGCAGCCATTGCGGCTGCGGGCCTTCCGCGTCCGGCGCGAGCCGGGGGATGCTCGTTGCGCCGTCCACATACAGTTCTCCGTTTTCATCAATTCCCGCGCGGTCCATTCCGATGCGGCGTTCATATTTATGGTCATAACACAGCGCGATCGTATAGTAGCACCAAAGCGAGCCGTCTTTCGCGCGCGCAAAGCTGCCGTGCCCCGGCCCGCGGATCAAACCCTGCCGGGTGGCTAAAATCGGATTGCGCTTCTGGCAAACAAATCCCTGCAGCGGGCCCTGGTCCGATACATACGCCGCAAGGCAGTACGAACCGTAGCAGGTGCCCGGCGCCGAGTACACCAGGTAATACCGCCCCTTCTCCTTGAGCATATACGCGCCTTCCAGGTACGTTTTCCCATAGGATTGGTTGTATTCGCCAAAGCGTTCCCAGGCGTGCGCCGGATCAAACGCAATCAGCCGTACCGGGTCGGAAAGCATCTGCGTCAGGTTCTCCGGATCAAGCCGCACGCCGAAAATTCCGGCGCTGCCAAGCCCCCAGTACAGATATACGCTCCCGTCGTCGTCAGCAAACAGCATCGTATCCCGGATCACCATTTTTTCACCGCCGGGCCTGCGGAAGTACCCAAGCGGCCGAAACGGCCCGGTTGGCGAATCGCCGGCATATAGCGGGCCGTCGCCCCCGGAAAGGTAAAATTGATCCCGGTAGCACAGCACCGTCGGCGCGGGCCCCGCATCGTCCGGCGAGACGCGCACAGGCCGCCAATGCACCATATCCGCCGACTCGTACGCCAGACGGTATGTGGGGTACATGTACCATTTGTCCTTCCAGAATATCACTTCCGGGTCCGCCAGCGAACGGTAATCCCGGTCAAACTCCCGATCGCTTTCACCGCCGGTGCCGCGCGGGTACTCTTCCACGAACACCGGATTGCAATAGGTTTTCATATCGCCGTCTCCTTGTTGCACCATGCCCTATCCCCCGCCTATCCCTTCAGGCCGGAGAAGGCGATGCCCCCGATTAAATACCGCTGTGCGAAAATATACACCAGCACGATCGGAATGATGGAGCTGACCGTACCGGCAAGCAGCACGCCGTACTCCGTATTGTATTGTGATTTAAAGGAAGACAGGCCGATCTGTATGGTGCGCATCTCCATCTTGTCCAAATAGATCAGCGGCGCCAGATAATCGTTCCATACGGTGGTGAACGTAAAAATGGTCAACGTCGCGACGGCCGCTTTGGACAGCGGCATGATAATGCGCAGGAAAATTCCGATTTCGCTGCAGCCGTCGATGCGCGCCGCCTGGGAAAGCTCGTCGGGGATGCTCATCATCATCTGGCGCATTAAAAACACGCCGAACGCGTTGAAAACAGCCATCAAAATCAGCACGGCGTGCGTACCGTATAATCCGAGCGATTTGTTGACCAGAAACTGCGGGATCATCGTGGCGTGCCAGGGAATCATCATCGTCGCCAGATAGCATAAAAACAGCTTGTCCCTGCCGGGGTAGTTCAGCTTGGAAAACGAGTAGGCCGCCATGGAGCTTAAAATGATTCTCCCGGCCGTACTCAGCACGGCAATTTTCGCGGTGTTGAGGTAGTACCGTAAGAACGGCACGCGCGTCCAAACCTCCTGGAAGTTGGAAAACCGAAAGTACTCCGGTATCCACCGGAACGGATTGGTAAAGATTTCCGTGTCATATTTCAGCGACGACGAGAGCATCCACACAAAGGGCACCAGCATCAGATACGCCACTAAAAACAGCACGACGAGCAGTATGCCTTTGCCGATCATTCGCCGGACCCGAATCGCGGATCCCGCTCCCTGCCCCGCCCGGATATTGTTTTGCACCATAACGGCTTCGCTCTTATTCATAGGTCACCCAATTTTTCTGGCCGCGGAACTGTATCAGCGTAATGATGAGGATCACCGCAAACAGGAAATACGCCATTGCCGACCCGTACCCAAACCGCAAATAGGAAAAGCCTTCCTGGTATATCCGGTACACCAGCACGTTGGTGGCGCGTCCCGGCCCGCCCTTGGTCATAATGGAAATCAGGTCAAACACCTGAAAGGATGAAATGATCAGCAGAATGGAGACCATAAACGTCGTCGGCGATATCATCGGCAGCGTAATGTGGATAAAGCGGCGCATCGGCCCGGCGCCGTCTATTTCGGCGCTTTCGTAGATCTGGCTTGGCACGCCCTTGAGCGCCGCCAGATAGAGGATCATATAGTACCCGACCTGCTTCCATATGCTGACGATGATGACCGCATACAGCGCCCAGTCCGAAGACGTCAGCCATCCCGGCGGGTTCTGCACGCCGATGGCAAGCAGAAATTTCGTAATCGGTCCGAAACGCGCGTTGAACAGCATCTGAAACACGATGCCCACGGCGACCATCGACGTGATATAGGGAAAGAAATTCACCGTCTGAAAAAATCCCCGGAACAGGATTTTGCGGTTGAGCGCCTGGGCAAGCAGCAGGGAAAACACAATGGTCAGCGGCACGCTCAGCAGCATGAAAATAACGTTGTTCTTGAGCGAAATCCAGAAATATTCATCGGAAAACATGTTGATATAATTCGTCAGGCCAACGAAATCAAACTGTTTATACCCATCGTAATTGGTAAAGCTGATAACCAGCCCAAGCACGGCCGGTATCGCGGAAAACACCAAAAACCCAATGAAGTTGGGCAGGGCAAACAGATAGCCTGTAATCCATTGCCGCGAAATGCGGCGCCGTCGCGGCGGTGAAGCGATCAATACCATCCCATCCTTTTTCCTGACACGCTATGTGCCGACTTTGATAAAAGCCGAGGAGGGCCGAAGCCCTCCTCTGGCAAGACCGGCCGCAGCTTAATATATGCCAGGAGTGTATCGGGCACAGGCTGCGGGTAAATGGCGCGTCGTGTTAATAACTGTCGATAATGCTTTCCCTCTGGGCCACAAACCCTTCCATAGCTTCATCCAGCGTCTTTTCGCCGATGAGGTACAATCCGGCCCATTCGTTGTACGCGCTGAGAACCTCTTTGAAATACGGCAGCGCCGGCTGTTCCTGAATACGGTTGAAGGTAAACAGCAGTCCGAGATCCTCGCGCCCGGTCGCTTCAATGTAGCTTTCGCTGACGGCGTCGGAAGAATACGCGGGCACGATTTTGTTCTGCGCCAGGATGCTGCTACCTTCTTCGCCGCACAGGAAGGTCAGGAATTGAAACGCTTCATCCGGATACTTGGAATCGCTGGAGATCGTGGCGAAGGTCAGCTGGCCCCAGGTGGTGCCAGGCTCTACGCCCTCGGGTACGGGCATATAGGTAATGCCCCAGTTGACGTCCGTTTTGCCTGCCGCGGTGTCCCTGAGCAGGTTGGTAATCATCCATTCGCCGTTCATTTCCAGCGCGGCGCGGCCGGCTTCAAACTCGGTCGTCGGGCTGGTGCCCATAGCGCTCATATCGGCATAGCTCAGATGCGAGCCGTCCTCGTTATAGATTTTGTTGAGGAAGGCAAGGGACTCATACAGGTACGTGGTATCGTCGTCGGTCAGGTACAATCCGTGCTGGATTCCCATAAACATCATTTCCCAGTTCACCATGTAGCCGCCCATGACGTTATCGTCGTCAAAGCTGTTTTTCATCTGCACAGCCAGCTCGGCATATTCATCCCAGGTCAGCTGACCGGGGTACTCGATGCCGGCGGCGTCAAACAGGTCTTTGTTGTAAAAGAGCATCCACGCGGTTGCGCGCGTCGGAAGGGCGTAATACCGGCCGTCCACAGCCGCGCCGTTCCAAAATGCGCCGTACTGCGTAACGTCCAGTCCGCTATCGCTGATGCGGTCGGTCAAATCGGGGATCGAGCCGGCCGCCGCAAACTGCGCGACCTCGGACAGGGTCCGGATACCCAGCACGTCCGCCGATCCGCCGGACGACAGCAAAATTTTGACCTTATCGTCGTACTCGTCGCCGGCCACCACGTTCAGGTTAACCTGAACATCCGGGTTTTGGGCGTTCCACGCTTCAACCACGGGGCGGATATAGGTTTCCTCGTCGCTCCAGATGTAGTATTCCAGCGTGATGCCGGCCGCCAGCGCGTTGAGCGGCAGCATCGCCAGGCACAATACTGCGCACAATACGATGGCTCCAAATTTTTTCATGAAAGGTTCCTCCTTTTTTATTCCATCGATGATGGCTATCTCTATCCTGTACTATAAATGAAGCGGTTATGCTTGCATAGTATGATAAAATATAAACGCTTCCGCACTTGAAAAGCCGCATTTTCTTTCTTACAATATAATGAAGCCATACAAGAAAAAAGGCTGGATAACGGGAAAGGGAGACGCGCATGCTGTACGAAGGAATCATCTACGCGGCCGTTTTGGCAATGATGCTGATTACCAACCGCCGCAGCCGCGCAACGCGCCTGTTCATCCCGCTGGTTGTGTTTTACTGGCTGTGCGTCAGCTGCTGCATCCTGTATCTGGCCAAGGACGTTTATTACTTCAATACCGTCGACCGGTACTTCCTGATCGGGCGTTCCGTATGGCGCGATTTGATCTTTTTGCGTATCTCGCGCTACACGCTGATTCGGGGCATCAATTACGGCGCGCTTGGATTTTATGCCTTTGCCATTTTGTTTGCCAACGCGTTTTCCGGAGGACAGCCGCATACGAAGCATCGCGGCATGACCCTTGCGCTGATCGGCTATTTCGCTTTTCAGGCGCTGATATACGACCCCTACATCTATTCGCTGATCTACAAATTGTGCTTCCCCGCGCTGATGAACGCGGCGACCTTCCACCATATTGAAGACGGCATACACATCGCGCTTTATATCTGCAACCTGTCGTTGATCGTATGGAGCATCATACGCATGTTCCGCTACGCGCTGCGCAAGATATCCCTGCGGATCATCCATTCGCAGGACATCCCCATCGCAACCGGCTATGCGGTGCTTTTGTTGTTCAACTCGCCCGTCATCCTGATGCTTCCGCGGACTTTGACGCGCGTATCGGTTACGGCCAAGGGGTTTGTTACCTACAACACGCTGCCGCTTGGCAAGGTGGAATGGCTGTATTCCGCGGCTACCGTCGCCAACGTGGCGGCGATCATCCTGATCGGGTTTCTGATCATCTGGCGTTTCAAGGTGCTGTATAAAATCAACAGCAACCAGCTGGCCATCACCCAGCGCATCGATGCCGCCAACACGACGTCCAAAGCGTTCTGCCATTATATGAAAAACGAGCTGCTGGCGCTGGAAGCCGACTTAGAAAAGCTGGATCCGCAATCGGAGCAGGACCAGATTACAATCGAAAAAATACAAAAGCAGTGCGACCGCCTGTACAAACGGCTGGATGAAGTGTACAAAAGTACCATGCAGGGCTCCGTACGCCTGGTATCCATGCATATTTTATCGCCCGTACACGTTGCGATTGACAACCTTGCCGGTCCTTTGAAGGATTATCAGATCACACTGCCGGACAGAAATCCGAAAGTGATGCTGGATCTATCTTATTTTACCATCTGCATCACCGATCTGCTCCGCAACGCCATCGAAGCCGCGGAGGATCTGCCGCCCGAGCGTCGGAGGATTGATATTACGCTGGATGAGGAGCCCGGTTTCTGGCTGTTATCCATCCGCGACTACGGCAGGGGGATCGACCGGGAGGTGCTGCCCCGTTTATTCACGCCGTTTACCTCCACCAAGCCCATTAAAAAGAACTGGGGCATCAGCCTGTCGCTGGTGTACCGCATTGTACGCGCGCACGGCGGCGACGTGACGATGGAAAACGCAAGCCCCTACGGCGCGGCCGTATGCATCCTGCTGCCGCGCTTTGACGAAATAACCGGCCGCTGAACGGAACAGAATCATGATACACGTATTGATTGCCGAGGACATGGAGCCGATCCGCCAGCGGTACATCCGCATTTTGGAAGCGGACTCGCAGATTAAAATTGTCTGCAGCACCGGCACCGGCAAAGAGGCGGTGGAGCTTGTGCGCAAGCACAGGCCGGACGTCGTGCTCATGGACATTGAAATGGAAAGCCGCAAGGCGGGGCTCGTCGCGACCAAACAGATCATGGAGGAACTGCCGGATACCATCATCCTGATTTTAACGGTATACGATACGGACGATTTGCTGTTTACGGCGTTCCAGTACGGCGCCAAAGACTACATACTCAAAACCGCCGATCCCAAAGAGGTGATCGAATCGGTCAAGCAGGCGTACGGCGGGAAACCCACGCTGCGCCCATCGGCAGAAGCCAAGCTGCGCAGCGAATTCCGCCGGATCCGCGAATATGAAAAAAGTCTTTTATACATGCTGGACATCATCAGTTCCTTCACCACCACGGAGATCAATATCCTCATCGACCTGCACGAGGGCAAAAGCCGCAAGGCGATCTGCGCCAGCCGCTTCATCGAATTATCCACCCTGCGCACGCATATCCACCACATCTTAAAGAAAACAAACGCACCCAATATCGCCACGCTGATACAGGATATGGAAAAGATGTCCATCTTCCGGCTGCTGCCGCAGTATGTGAACGAAAACACTCCATAGTGCAATGAAAACGGATGGCGCAGACTGTATGGATGGATATATCCGGCAAACCGCATTTCGATGACGGGGGTTCGCCGCACGCTGCGCGTGCTGAGGCGCGGTCGATGACTCCCACGCCCACTTCGCTAAAAACGCCGACACAGCGGCGGTTTCTGGACGCTTCGTGCCCTCTCGGGTTCTCACGGTTCCTTCCGGCAAACTGCATTTCAATGACGGGGATTCGCCGCCTGCTTCGCAGGCTGAGGTGCGCTCGGGTCCTCGCGCACCCACGCGGCTAAAATCGACCACACAGGGTCGATTTTTCAACGTCGCGTGCCCTCTCGGGTTCGAATCCCCTATTGCGACAACGCATAAAAACAGAGTACCCATAATGGGTACTCTGTTTTTATGGTGGAGCATAGGGGATTCGAACCCCTGACCTCTGCCATGCGAAGACAGCGCGCTACCAACTGTGCTAATGCCCCGTGCTTGCGCCGACCATTGGCATGATCGGCGAAGGCAATTATAGCATATTCCTGCCGGCGAATGCAAGCGTTTCCTGATGAAAACCCCTGCGGTCGCGAGCGCCGCGCTAGCGCCGCCGACTGCAATTTAATACGGCAGCGTTGGCAGCTTGTCCGCCGATTTCAGGTAACGGTCGATGATCTCGTCCGTCCAGGCGTCAAACGCCGGGTCGGGTTTCTGGCACTCGGGGTGGCTGAGCACATAGTCAAGCGTCCTGCGCACGCCCTGGTCAAACCGTACGGTTGCGGCAAAGCCGGGCACGGCGCGCTTGATTTTGGTATTGTCAAAAATCACCGTATGGGTCTTGTCGCCCTTGAGGCCGCCGTAAAACTCGCCGGAGCAGGCGGCCAGGATATCGGATGGGATGTGTACGGCGTGCAGCTCCACATGCAGCGCGGAGGCGATAATCTCGTAAATCTGGTTCCAGGTCAGGCTTTCGTCGCTGGTGATCTGGTAGGTTTCGCCGATGGCGTGGATATTGCCCATCAGCCCGCAGAACGCCTTGGCGAAGTCCGTGTTGTGCGTCATGGTCCAAAGCGAGCTCCCATCGCCGTGGATGATTACGGGCTTGCCCTGCCGCATGCGCTCGATCACGGAGTAGCTTCCCTCCCGGCCGTGTACGGCCAGGGGCACGGCGGTATCGCCGTAGGTGTGGCTCGGCCGCACAATGGTAACGGGAAAACCCGATTTGCGGTAGGCTTTCATCAGCTTTTTCTCACAGGCGATTTTATTGCGGCTGTACTCCCAGTAGGGGTTGGACAGCGGGGTCGATTCGGTGATCACGGGGCTTGACAGCGGCTTTTGGTACGCCGACGCCGACGAGATGAAAATGTACTGGTCGCACAGACCCTCAAACAGTTCGATGTCGCGCTTGACGTGATCGACCGTAAACGCGATAAAATCCGCGACCACGTCGAAATGCATGCCCGATAGCTTGTCCTCCACGTCGCCCGTATCGTTGATATCCGCGGTTATCACCTGCGCGCCGTCCGGCACAAAAGAGCCCCGGTTTCCGCGGTTTAACAGGTACAGCTCCCAGCCCTGTTCCACCAGCAGCGCGGAGATCGCCGTGGAAATGGTACCGGTGCCGCCAATGAGCAATGCTTTCATATTTTTATCCTCCCAAACGCCTTGAATATGGTAGAATTGTATCATGGAGCGCAGGGGAACACAAGCAGGAGACCCCCGGCCCGGTACAGAATACGCTAATCAGGAACCACGAAGGGAGCACCGATATGGGCGACCAGGGTTTACAACCGGATATGCACCTCAAGCCGCTGGATAACGCCGCGCTGTTAAAGCCCCTGCGCAAGCAGGAGGACGTGCCGGCCGCGCCTGATGCCCCCGGGGAACCGGAGGCCGCGCCGATCACTCCCCCGCCGCAGGAAAGCGCGCCGATCATACCGGAAACGCCGAAAGCCGCGTCCGTGCCGTCCTACGACTCATACGACGACGATGAGGAGGACCTGTTTTCCCTCCCCAAATCGGCGGCGGTGAAACCTGTTGAGGAGCCTGTTTTTGAACCTGATGATAACGAGGACGAAGACGAAGTCTCCGCGCCCGCAGCGCCGCCGAAACCTGTCGCTCCGCAGCAAAACCTTGTAATCCCGCCGACGCTCCCGCTTGACGAGGACGACGAGGACGAAGACGACGAAAACCGGGACGAAATCCCCGCGCCGCCGCCCTTGCTTCCAGAGGACGATGACGAGGACGAAGACGAAGTCCCCGCGCCGCCGGAGCCGGCCCCCGAACCGGAAACTCCCGTGGATCCGCCGACGTTCTCGCTTGACGGAGAAGAGGACGAAGACGAAAGCTGGGACGAATCTCCACAGCCCGAACCCGACAACGAGCCGGACGATACGCCCGGGGAACCCGCGCAAAAGCCCCCGACCTCGTACCGGCCTACGGACGAGCAGGTGCACATGATGGAGCTGATGAAATCCATCTTCGCCAGCGCCTTGAACGCGGGCCCGTCCGGCGTACAGCCGCCTGCGGCGCCTCCGCCCGAACCCAGGCCAAGCATGGGCGACCTGCGCGAAGAATTAATGGCTCTCCAGCAGGAAATCCGCGCGGCGGAGATCCCCGTCGTGATCGTGATCGAGGGTTTGAGCGCCTCGGGCAAGGGCACGATGCTTTCCAAGCTCGTCGAGGGACTTGATTCGCGCGGATATCAGGCGCACCCCATCCGCAAGCCCAACTGCGTGGAGGAGACCTATCCACTCATGCGGCGCTACTGGATGAACATGCCCAAAAAGGGCCATATCGCGCTGTTCTGCTCCAGCTGGTACAGCGAGCTGGACAAAACCTGCATGGCGCACGAGGATGAAATACAGGAAATTCTGCCCCAGCGGCTTAACGAGATCATCAGCATGGAAAGCCAGCTGGTGTGCGACGGCGCGCTGATTTTGAAATTCTTCCTGCACATCTCCCGGCAGGAGCAGTACGACCGTCTGCAAAAAATGGAGCATAAAAAATCGACCACCTGGCACGTGGTCGCGGACGATTACGAGCAGAACAAACACTACGACGAGTATATGAAGGGGATGGACAATTTAATGTCCATCACCAATTTACGAGGCGCGTCCTGGCATATTCTGGACGCGACGGATCTGAAAGCCTGCGGGCGGGAGATTTACGAAACGGTCATCCGGACGTTCAAAGATACGCTGCAGGCGCGCAAATCCGGCCTGCGCCCGTGGGACGTGCCGATGCTGCCCAACCTCTCCCCCATCTCGTCGCTTGGGTTCCCGCCGCTGAAAACCATCGACCTGGACAAGCACCTGGACGTCCCCTATAAAAGCGAGCGTAAAAAGCTGACCAAGAAGCTGAAAAAACTGCAGGAGAAGCTCTACCGTAAGGGCATCCCGCTGATTACCGCGTTTGAAGGCTGGGACGCCGCCGGGAAGGGCGGGGCCATTTCCCGGCTGATCTCGGCGCTGGACGCGCGCGGGTACGACGTAGCGCCCATCAGCTCGCCGACGCCGCTGGAGCTGAGCCACCATTATCTGTGGCGCTTCTTTAGGGAGCTGCCGCCCAAGGGGCACATCACGGTTTTCGACCGCACCTGGTACGGCCGCGTGATGGTGGAGCGCGTGGAAGGGTTCTGCACCCAGCCGCAATGGCAGCGCGCCTACGAAGAGATCAACCGCTTTGAAAAGCTGTGGACGGATTCGGGCGGGATTCTGTGCAAATTCTGGCTGCAAATTGACGAGGAAACGCAGCTGGAACGCTTCAACGACCGCAAGGAAGACCCCGAAAAGGAATGGAAGCTGACCGACGAGGACTGGCGCAACCGCGACAAGTGGCCGCAATACGAGCAGGCCGTAGACGAGGTTCTCCAGCGCACACACACCGCGCACGCCCCCTGGACGGTGGTCGAAGCCAACGACAAGGAGTACGCGCGCATCAAGGTGCTGAAAACCGTGATCGCCGCGATTGAGAAGCGGCTGGATCAAGAAGACAAGGAAGACGAATAATTACTTTTTCTGTACTTGATTTGTGAAGTTTTTCAAAGCAGGGATTCTCGACAGCGAATAGATCAGCGGAACGCCCAAAACAAAGACCACTGCCAACTGCCCCAGCCCCACCGTACCCATGGTGGGCAGCAGGGGCAGTTTTAATACGAAGTGCAGTAAAAGCCCGATCACGACCGCGTTCACCGCAACGGGCGGGATGGCGGCCAGCCATATGGTTTTGCGCAGGCCGTAGGTGAGGATGGCCGCAATCAGCGTTGCCAGCGTGCCCAACACCACGTCCCATATGCCGTAGCCGCCGATGAGGTTTGCCACCAGGCAGCCCACCGCGAGCCCCGGGATGGCCTGGGGGAACAGGACGGGCAGAAGCGTCAGCGCCTCGGCGATGCGGAACTGCACCGCGCCGTAGCTGATGGGCGCAAACGCCACCGTAAGCGCGGCGTATAAAGCGGCGATCACGGCGGCGATGGTGAGGTCTCGAACAGTCATGTGAGAGAATTTTTTCATTGGGATCTCCTCCAACTTTTATTATGGGGTCGCCGGGCCGATCAACATTCACGCCTGCGGCGGGATGGCACGGCATTTTCACTTTCAGCAGTTCTTGAAATAGCGCCGCTATTCCTGCGGGTCTCTGCGCGTAAATCTACCGCACCCTCTGGGCGCAACCGCAAACGCGACCGTCCAGAGGGCACAACAGTATCATATCCATGGTGATTGCGCAATGCACAACAGTATTCAATCGTTTGTCTTGATCCACTGGAGCCAGGTTTGTTCATCCACACCGATCGTGCACTTTTGCCCGTTGCGGACGATTGGGCTGAGGAGGGCCATGGGGTCGTTTTGGAGCTCGGAGAGGATGAGGTTTGAGTCCGTCATGTGGGCGACGGGGCGCTCGAGGGCCTTCATGCCGCGGCGGTCGACGAGGGCGCGGGCGCTGCCGGCGGCGCGGGCGAAAAGTTCGAGCTCGCGGCGGCCGGGGCGGTGTTTTTTCACGTCGACGCGCTGGACGGGAATTTTGCGTTCTTTGAAGAAGCGCTCGGCTTTGAGCACCTCGGGGTTGGATTTGGTGACGTAGATCTGGATATTCATTTGGTCTTGTGTTTCAGAGTCGGGCGCACGTCGCTGCCGATGAACTTGAGGGTTTTGCAGCGGGTCTCGTCGAGCAGGCGGCTGGAAATGCGCTCGGTGTAGCGGGCTTTGAGCTCCGGAATCGTGAGGTTGGTGGAGATCACCGTGTGCTTTTTGCGGTTCTGGCGCTCGTTGAGGAGATTGAACAGCTGGGTCACGGTGATGTTTTCCATCAGCGGCTCGGTGCCCAGATCGTCGATCAGCAAAAGCGGAACCTGGATCAGCGTTTCCAGCAGGGCGGCGTTGTTTTCAAAGTACGAACGCCGCATAACCTCCAGCAGTTTGAACGCGCTGATGTATTCCACCGTAAACCCGCACGCGGTGACCCGGTGGGCGATGGCATGCACCAGATAGGTTTTGCCAAGCCCGCTCTGGCCGGTGAACAGCAGATCGGAAACCGGCGTATCGGGGAAGCTGTCCGCGTATGTTTCGCAGATATCGCGGTTTCGCAGCATCATCTGCCGCTGACTGACGGTCGCGGGTTCCGAAGCCGAGAAGGTTTCGGGGTCGAAATTTTCAAAGGTCTGCTCGGCGTTGAGGCCAAGCTCCAGGAGCATACGGCGGTTCAACTCGGTTTCAAAGCATGAGCACATACGGCGGGACGGATCGTACACGAAGCCCTCGTCCCGGCAGATGTCGCAATCGTAAATCGGGTCGAGCACGGTGGTCTTCAAGCCGTTTGCTTTCAGCAGTGCGTTGATTTTTTGGTTCAGGTCCTGCAAAGCGTTGGTCATGCCCCGGTTGGCGCTTCCGTCCTTTTTGTCCGGGTAAAAGGCGTTGCGGATACCCGACATCATCATCGTGCGGCGGGTGTTTAACAGGGCTTCAAGCCCTTCCGCCTGCTCGCAGATATCGGCGACGCGCTGTTCGTAAGCGGCCACGTTGCGGTCGCGGCGCGCCGCGTATTCGTCCTGTAAAACGGCGATCATCCGGTCACGCGTCATACTTGAGCGCCTCCTCTATCTCCTCGGGCGTCAGGCCTTCGTAATCCTTGGGGTCGTACTCCCGCTGGCCGTACTGCTGCTCGATCACGGTCTTGCCGCGCTTTTTGGCCGGGGGCTGATAGCTTTGCCCGTGCTCCTCGTGCGCCTTGCGCACGTCGGCAAGCGATTTGACGTCCTTTTTGAAAAAGCTTTCCAGCACCTTGTTCATAAACGCCATCGGCGCAGACTTGCCCCGCGAGTACCCGGCGACCTCGGTTAAAACCTCGTCGGAAAACGCCCAGTTTTCGCGCCATTTGTGCAACAGCTCCCGGTCGGCGGGCGAGGGGCTCAAGTCGGCGCCCATCGCGGCAAACAACGTCTGTAAAAAGGCGTTTTGCCGCTTGACCAGCGACAGGTATTCCTGCACGTCTTCCTTGGTCTGGATGCCTTTTTGGTGCCACTTTTCCACAAGCTCTTCGAGCTTCTGCACGGACTGGTTTTTCCGCGAACGGCTGATTTCCCTGGCGGCCATCACCACGGCGTCGTGGCTGACCATGGACAGCATTTTCTGGTAGCTTTCCTTAATGGTCGGGTGGTTGGGGCTGATCTTGAGTCCCGCGGCCGAAAGCACCTCGCGGATGTCGGCGTTTTCTTCCTTCTCTTTGCTTAATTGCTTTTCAAGCTGCGCCGCCGTGGTCGCTTTGCGGCCGGAGCGCTCGTGAATGCCGCGCAGGATCGAATCCAGATATTTAAAGCTCGGGTCGCCGCCGGTCATCTCCGCGCAGGCGGTCTCGATGGCCTTGGGCGCGAAGCCCCATTCCTTCGTCCATTTCAGGTATAGGTCGATCTCGTCGGTCGTGGGCGGGCGGAACTTGGAAATCCGGCGGAGAATCTTACGGGTGCCGTCCCACGCGGCGGAGCTGCGGGCGAAAAACTGCTCCGCGTCCTCCAGCCTGACGATGTTGCGCTCCTTCATTTCCAACGCCACCTTCTGGGCGGCCTTGAAGGAGAAGTTCACCCCGCGCGTAAACGCAAGATGCTGCACGAGCAAGAGCACCACCTCGCTTGGCAGGCCGAGCTGCTCCACCCACTCGTAGCAAAGCTGGGTTTCCCCGCCGTGCAATTTGCGGCGTTCGCCGAAGATAGCGTACAGCGCTTGGGCGAACTCCATGTACTTGTCGTCCACCGGGGCGGCCTGCCGCCCCATCATGGCCTGCTGTACATTTAAGTAGGTATAGCGTGGAGGTTTATCCTGCGTGCGGGACACGAGCCTTAAGCGCTCCCAGTACTGCAGCGCCGAAAGCACCTCCGCCTCTTCCATACCCAGCTCTTTGGCAAGCCCCTGCACAGAAAGCCCTTCGGACGCGCAGGCATAGCGCGCGTACAAAAGCCCGTACAGGTAGACCTTGACGTAATTTTCGGGCGCGGTGGGCATATATTCGATCACAAAGGCGTTGGGAAGCGCGATGCTGTCCCAAAGAACGCCTGCCGCGTCCGCGTCAAACAGCGCCATTCCCCCGCCCCCTTTTGCTTGTTTGTGTGCGCCAAGTATATCATATCCGGTATAGACGCGGCAACCGCAAGCGCGCCGAAATCTCTTTTCAAACAAATGTCCCGGCCATGCAGGGAATTGGCAATCGCGGGCGTTAAATAGCCGGAAGCAAACAACATTAGAAACGGGGCTTACGCATGAAACGCGCGCTTTTCGTCATCCTGGCCGTACTCCTCTGCCTGTCCGCGCTGCCCGCCTCCGCGTGGGACGAACCGGCAAACATCCCGTGGGACGAGCTGCCGGGGGGGCTGCGGGCCGGGGTGGAACACTCCGGCTTTGTGCAGGCGCTGTCCATCGGCGACGGATATTGGTATATTCTGACCGAAGCCCAAGGCGGCCGGACGCTTCGCGTCTACAAGGCCGGCGGCGGCGGGTTTGCGCTGCAATCGAGAAGCGCGCCCCTGCCGGAGATCAACGGGGATGGGCCCTCGATCCTCGCGGGGTACGCGTCCGTGACCATTGTGTATTCCGAAGCGCTGCTCTACGGTTTCGAACCGGACGCGGACGGCGTTTGGCGACTAACCTACGTACAGGGGCAGAGCACGTATCTGTGTACGCGCTACTGGCTTTTTGAGAATTTCCCCGGGGCGGGCCGCCTTTTATACGCGGAGAACACCTCCCCCGCGCTTTCCGCGTTTGACCCCAATCTATACCCGCCGGGTCTGGACAGCGCGGCCAAAACCCTGAACATAGAAGGGTACGCGCTGGTGAACAACCCGGACCCCGCCGACCGCCTGCACCTGCGCGCCGAGCCGAACACAAGCGCCGTCTCCAAAGGCAAGTACTACAACGGAACGCCTGTGAAGATCGAGGAGGACCTCGGCGACTGGGTACGCGTCACCGTCGCGGGCACGGAGGGCTACATGATGAAAGCATACCTTGCCGCCAGCGACGATATGCTAACCGTCGTTTCCGCGTTTCCGGCGCTGTTCGTCCGGGAATCGCTCGCCGGGCAGCCGCTGAACATTTACACAGCCCCGGACGGCGAAAGCGCGCTCGCGGGGATATCGTACGACCGCGGATCGGGGCGTGAGTACATCACCGTGATCGGCCTCGCGGGCGACGATTGGGTGCACGTCGTGACCGGCGACGGCATTGCCGGCTATATGCCCGCGGAGGATTTTGATCACGGCAGCGGCTGAACCGGCCGCAGCGTTTCGCCCGTCTTTCAAAATGTAATAATCCCGCGCCGGAACGCTTGTTTTGTTGCGTATTTCCGGCGTTTTATGGTAAGATAGGGCAGATTGAAACGTTGCATGACCCACGCCCCAAAGGAAGGTGCAATATGCGCAAATGGATGATCGGCACAGTGCTCCTGCTGTCGCTTCTTTTCATATCCGGCGTCGCCCTGGCGCAGACCTACGCGCTGGATACGCTGATGGCAACCGTAGATATCCCGGAAACCTACATCGTCATCACGCCGGACAATATTTCGACCTATGCCGAATGGCTGTCCGGGCACGGCCTCACCTCCGAAGAGGTCGCCAACGATATGCTCGCGCGCGGCGTTCTTTTGCAGGCCTGGGATCAGGAGGACACCGACCGGCGGTTTGAGCTGACCGCAACCCAGGACGAGAATACCCTGCTGGTGTTTGACGTCAACGAGCAAACCAGCGATTACCGCGGCACCTACCGCACCAGCTTCTACCCGCATAACGACTACACCGCCGACGGCTATACCTTTTCCACGTCCAACTGGAAGCACGTCGATGCCGGGCGGTTTCTGATTTTGGAATACATCATGCGCAAGTACGGCGATATCGACCACCGCGGCTATATGCGCCGCACGATCCGCAACGGTTACGAGATCACCTTCGATATGCAGGTCTACAACCGCAAGCCGACCACCAAGGATAATACGGCGCTCAACAAGATCTGGAATACCTTCACGTTTGTGGAAATCCTGCCGCTGCCGGCCAAGGCGCAGGCGCAGATCAATATTGCTGTCCAGCCCCCGCAGGAAACCAACGCGGCCGATTTTGAAATTTCCGGCACGGCCGCCGAGGGCGTGAAGTTCACCGCCACGACCATGGGGCTGAATTATGCCACTCCCATCTTGACCGAGGTGGAAGTCACAAAAAGCGGCAAGTTTAAAATCCCTGTCGAGCTTCCGCGCGAGGGCGTGTTTATGACGACGCTGACCGCCGAGTACGCCGGGGAAATCGTGGCGGAAATCGCGTTCCCCCCGACGACCTATTCGCGCACGCTGCTGGCCGTGAACATCCAAACCGAGATTCCCGAGACCATCACCTCCGATTCCCTGACCATTCTGGGTACGGCGGAACCCCGGGCCGAAATACAGGAGTTCATCAACGACGAGTCAGTCGGCACCACAAAGGTATCCGCCGAGGGCAAGTTCACCGTCAAGATCGATACCCAGGACGAAGGTCTGTACGAGCTGCTGCTGGTCTTTTCCAAAAAGGGTCTGGAGGACCGCCGCATCACCCTCGTTTTCTCACGCAGCTGGACCACCGAGGATATGATCAACCGCATCAAGGCCGACGCCGTCAGCCCCAATTACGATACGCTCATCCAGGATATCGCGCGCTACGACGGGCAGACCATCGTGTACAAAAGCTACCTGCTGGACGTAACGCAGTCCGGCGAGGACTGGATTTACAAAATGGCGCTGCATAAATCCGGCGATACCTATTCCGACATTATTCTCGTCATCGCCAACGAGGAACCCGCCTACGATATCGGCGCGCGGCTGATGATGTACGGCAAATCCGTAGGTATGTCCGTAACCGGCGACGAGGGCCAGACCGCCGACGGCGAAACGACCGTTACCGAGTCCTACCCGTATTTTGAACTGCTGCTGTTAACGGCGATCGAATAAGCTCCTCCTTTTCTTTGCGGAAACAGAAAAGGAGCAAAAAAACCAATTGAAACAGTCTAAAAAGGCCGCGCAATGCGCGGCCTTTTTTGTGGGTCAAGGGCAACGCCCTTGTCGGGTTCTTAGGGGTGAAACCCCTAACCGTCCTTAAACAGAAAATTCGTCGAGAATCCCCATATCCCACAGCATCGAGCTGGTCAAATACTTGTCGCGGATGTCACGGGAGTGGATGAACGCGTCGCGTGTCTCGCTCGGCGAGATGCCGATATCGGCCGGAGCGGTGGGCAGACCCAGGGAGCGCATCAGAGCGGCGGTTTCGTCCAGGTCGGGCAGTTCCTCATCCATAATGGTAAGAATCTCGTCCCAGTGATCGCGGATGCGTAGGAAGCGCGCCCTGCGGGCGTCGGGGTCGTTTTTATGCCAGAGGGTATGTTCCTTTTCGATCAGCGTTTCCGCCGCGCTGCCGAACACCCGGCGGATTTCGTTTTCCCATGCGCTTTGGTCAAACGCGGCGATCGCGCGTTCCAGCTTCTGTTCGTCCGGGCGCAGCTTACGCAGGCGCCGCAGGATATCCAGCGTCAGCACCGTGCCGACGCCCACCTGAATGCCGTGCAGCTCCTGCGGTTGTCCCGCTTGCAGCGCAAACATCTCCCACAGGTGCGAAAAGTAATGCTCAAGCCCGGATGCCGGGCGCGAGATCTCGGCAAAAGCCATCGCCAGGCCGGAGAGCACCAGCCCCTCGGCCACGGCCTCGACCGCCGCTTCGTCGCGTTCCATCAGCTTAGGCGCGGCGTCCACGATTTTTTGAAGTGATTTGCGCATCAGCGCGGAAACCTCCGCGCAGTAGTACTCGCCGGTGACGAGATGGGAAATGCGCCACTCGCACTGCGCGACGGACTTGGCCAGCATGTCTCCAAGCCCCGCCCGCAGCATGCGCCCGGGCGCGGCTTTTAAAATATCCGTATCGGCGAGGATCGCCTGCGGGCAGGCGTTGTACGCCGACACCTTGACGCGGCGTTCTATCATCGAGGAGGAGTTGGACGCGTACCCGTCCATCGACGGCGCGGTGGCGACCGCGAGGTGCTTGAGCCCACTGCCGTGCGCAAGCACCTTGCCGCAGTCCGTGATCACGCCCGAGCCGATGGACAAAATCAGGTCGCAGTCCTTTTTAAGCGCGGCCTCAAGCTGCGCGACCGCATGCTCGTCCGGCTCGACAAACGCCTGCGGGAATTGAAACAGGGTATAGGCGATGCCCGCCTCATTGAGCGCCGCCTCCACCTGCGGCCCGGCGGCCTTGTAGGTGTTTTCGTCGCAGAAGACGAAAGGCTTCATGCACCCGAGCAGCCTGACCGTTTCCGGCAGAAAGCGCAGCGCGCCGCCGCCGATGTGCAGCGTCTTCAGCCCCGCGCGGTGCGTGTGCCCGCAGGAGCATACATACCCGTCTTCCGATAAGAGTTCCGCCATTGCCATATCCTTAAGCTGTGCCATGGTACCGCCTCCCCGTCTAGGAGACTATACCACAACGGCATGTTTTTGGACAATGCCCGCCTTCCGGCGGCGCGGCGCGTGAAACGTTTCCGGTTTTGTCAATTTTCCCATTTGTAACCCTTTACATCCGCGGCGAATGGGTGTATGGTAACACCTATTGAAACAGTGGATTCCAACCCTGTTTCCGGAGGATGAAATGGATACCTACCGGCGATTCTTCCAGTGGCTGAAACCCTACAAAGGCAAACTGATTGCCTGCATAGTTCTGATCGTTTTTTTAACGGCGCTGCGCATGATCGTACCCTACATCACAAAAGCGGTGATCAACGACGTGCTCCCAAGCCGCGACATGGCCCTTCTTTTGCAGCTTTGCGGCATCCTGATCGGCGTCACCGCCGTGCGCAGTGTGATGATGTACGTCCGCGGCATGATGATCGAAGACGTCTCCCAGTCCGTAGTCTACGATCTGCGTACGGGCCTGTACGGCCATATGCAGAAGTTCTCCTATGCGTTTTACGATACCCATCACATCGGCGAAATCATGAGCCGGATGACCGGCGATATCGAGGGTGTGCGCATGCTGATCGTCAACGGCGTGCTGGGCATTGTGGAAAACGCGATGATGTTCGTGCTCGCGCTCGTCGGCATGAGCCTGATGAGCTGGCGGCTGACGCTGATCATGCTGTGCTTCAGCCCGTTCATCGCCCTGGCGGCGTGGCGGCTGCGCCACAATATCCGCCCGGCGCACGTGGCCGTGCGCGAGCAAAACGCCGTGCTGAACACCCGGACGCAGGAAAACATCGCCGGCGTGCGCCTGGTAAAAGCCTTTGCCCGGGAAGACTACGAAAAAGCGATGTTTGAGATCGAAAACCAGAAGGTGCTCAACTACAACCTGCGCGGCACGAAAATCTGGAGCGTTTACCTACCGCTGCTGGACGCGACCGCGCGCCTCGCCATTCCCGTGCTGATGATCTCGGGCTCCATCATGCTGCAGCAGGGGCTGCTGGACATCGGCACACTGGTCGGCGCGGCGGGCTTTGTGTGGATGCTGATGGCCCCCATGCGGCAGGTGGCGATGTTCGTTAACATGGCGACCAACGGCTTTGTATCCTCGGAGAAGCTGATCTACTATATGAACCTGGGTTCAAAAATCAAAAACCCCAAGGAGACCGAGGCTCCGAAAACCCGCGAAGGCCGCGTGGACTTTGAAGACCTCAGCTTCCAGTACAACGATACCACCGTGCTCAAGGACATCGACCTGCACGTCAAGCCAGGGCAGGTGATCGCCGTGATGGGCGCGACAGGCATGGGCAAAACCTCGCTGGTCACGCTGCTTGGCCGCTACTACGACGTGGCCGACGGCAGCCTGAAGGTGGACGGCGTGGACGTGCGCAGGCAGGATCTGAAGGATTTGCGCAACAGCATCGGCGTGGTGATGCAGGAAACCTTCCTGTTTTCCGAAACCATTGCCGAAAACATCCGCTTCGGTCGTCCGGACGCCACGCAGGCGCAGGTGGAGGCCGCGGCGCGCGCCGCGCAGGCGGAGGATTTTATTCTGGAAAGCGCCCACGGGTACGATACGGTCATCGGCGAGCGCGGGCTGGGCCTGTCCGGCGGGCAGAAGCAGCGCCTGGCGCTGGCCCGGGCGATCCTCTACGATCCCAGCATCCTCATTTTGGACGACGCGACCTCCGCCGTGGACATGGAAACCGAGGCCGAGATTCAATCGGCGCTGCAAAGCGTGCTCAAAGGGCGCACCACGTTCATTATCGCGCACCGCATTTCCTCGGTGCGCAAGGCCGACCAGATCATCATGCTCAAGGACGGGCGCATCGCCGAGCGCGGTACGCACCGGGAGCTTTTGCAGCTTAACGGTATCTACGCCGAGTTATTCCGCGACCAGACCCGCGACTTTACCGCCTCCCCGAAGGGTGGTGAAGCCTGATGGCGCGCCTGCGCAACCTGGACGACGAAGTGATGGAAGCGCCGTTTGACAAAGGGCTGTTCCTGCGGATGCTTCAATACCTGAAACCGTATAAAAAAGAAATGATCGTCTCGCTGCTGCTGATGGTCGTCGTATCGGGCGCGAGCCTTATAAACCCCTATCTGCTCAGCCGCGCCGTGGGCGCGCTGACGGACGGCAATTACGCGGCCATCCCGCTCCTGCTGGCGGGCACGGTGATCTCGGTGCTGGTGGGCGGCTTCTGCCTGCATCTGCGCATCCGCAACATGAACGTCGCGGGCCGCAAGGCGATCGCCACCCTGCGGCAGGACCTGTTCGATCACATCCAGTCGCTGTCGCTGCCGTTTTTTGACAACCGGTCGGCGGGCAAGATCATGGTGCGCGTCATCAACGACGTCAACCGCCTCAACAACCTGTTTACCAACGGCATCGTAAACGTTTTGGTGGACTGCCTGACGCTGGTGCTGCTGGTGATCATCATGTTCGTGCTCAACTGGAAGCTGACGCTGGTGGCGCTGTGTTCGCTTTCCATACTGGGGCTTATCATCATGCTTCTCAGACGCCGGATGCGCAAAGCCTGGCAGATCGTGCGGCTGAAAACCTCGACCATGCACGGCTACCTGCACGAAAGCCTGGCCGGGATGCGCGTCACCCAGTCCTTCGTGCGCGAGAAGCGCAACAAAGAGCTGTTTGACGACACCAACATGGACATCAAGAAGAGCTGGATGAAGGCCGTGGGCATCAACAACCTGTTCTGGCCGTTCATCGATACCTTAAGCGCGATCGGCACGGCGGGCGTGTACGTCGCGGGCCTGATTTTCATGGGCCCGGCGGGCAGCGTGGACGGCCTGGTGCTGGCCGATCTGCTGGCGATATTGTGGTACCTTGGGCGGTTCTGGGAACCGATTAACAACGTATCCACCTTTTACAACGATATTCTGGCGGCGATGGCGTCCATCGAGCGGATTTTTGAGATCATGGATACCAAACCGCTGGTGTATGACAAGCGGGACGATATCCCGGAGCTGCCGCCCATCGAGGGCCGAATTGCGTTCGACCGTGTGGATTTCAGCTACGACAAAAAACAGCCCGTGCTCAAAGACGTCAGCTTCACCGTAGAGCCGGGGCAGACCATCGCGCTGGTCGGGCCGACGGGCGCGGGCAAGAGTACCATCGTCAGCCTTATCAGCCGCTTTTACGACGTAACCGGCGGCGCGATACGGATTGACGGGCACGACGTGCGCGACGTGAAGCTGCAATCGCTCAGACGGCAGATGTCCGTGATGATGCAGGACAGCTTTATCTTTTCAGGCACGATACTGGATAACGTCCGCTACGGGCGGCTGGACGCCACCGAGGACGAGGTGATCGCCGTGTGCAAGGCCGTGCGCGTGCATGATTTCATCATGAGCCTGCGGCACGGCTATCAAACCGAAATGGGCGAGCGCGGGGCGAGCCTGTCCACCGGACAGAAGCAGCTGATCTCCTTCGCCCGCGCGCTGTTAAACGACCCGCGCATCCTGATATTGGACGAAGCGACCTCCTCCATCGATACGCGCACCGAAATGCTGATCCAGGAAGCGCTTGGCGTGCTCTTAAAAGGCCGTACCAGCTTTGTGATCGCGCACCGGCTGTCCACCATCCGCCAGGCGGACCGCATTATGGTCGTACAGAACGGCGGCATCGCCGAAGCCGGCACCCACGACGAACTGATGAACATCCCCGGCGGTCATTACCGTACGCTGGTGGAAGCGCAATACAGCTATTTAGAGGACTGACCGGTCCGAATTGCAAAAGCCCTTATAATCCCGTATAATTGGTGGTCGAAAGACTGCTGAATAGTTGAGGTATAGCAATCATGAAACTGGGAATCGTAGGGCTGCCGAACGTGGGAAAATCGACGCTGTTCAACGCCATCACCAAGGCGGGAGCGCAGGCGGCCAACTACCCGTTTTGCACCATCGAGCCCAATACGGGCATCGTGCCCGTGCCGGACAAGCGGCTTGACAAGCTGATCCAAATGTACAACCCCAAAAGCCGGGTGTACGCCTCGGTGACCTTCGTGGATATCGCCGGACTGGTGAAGGGCGCGAGCAAGGGCGAGGGGCTGGGCAACAAGTTTTTGTCCCACATCCGCGAGGTGGACGCCATCGTGCACGTGGTGCGCTGCTTTGCAGACGAGAACGTCATCCACGTCGACGGCTCGGTGGATTCCGCCCGCGATATTGAAGAAATCAATCTGGAGCTGATCTTTGCCGATCTGGAAACCGTGCAAAAACGCACCGAAAAAGCCGAAAAACTGGTGAGGACCGGGGAAAAGAAATACGCCGCCGAAGCCGATCTGGGCAGGCGTCTGCTTGCCCATCTGGAAAGCGACAAGCCCGCGCGCACCTTTCAGGTCAGCGACGACGAAAAAGAGGTCCTGCGCGGCTGGTTTCTGCTCACCGACAAGCCCGTGATCTACGCCGCCAACATATCCGAAGACGATATCGGCAAGGAGATCGCCGAGCTGCCGCTGGTCAGGCGCGTGCAGGAAATCGCCGTCAGAGAAGGCGCGGAGGTGTTCACCATTTCCGCGCGCATTGAGGAAGAGATCGGCCAGATGGACGCCGAAGAAAAACAGATGTTCCTGGACGACCTGGGCATCGGCCAGAGCGGGCTGGACCGGCTGATCCGCGCGAGCTACCGGCTTTTAGGTCTGATTTCGTTTTTCACCGTCGGCGAGGACGAGTGCCGCGCCTGGACGATCGAAAACGGCACCAAGGCTCCGCAGGCCGCGGGCAAAATCCATACCGACCTCGAACGCGGGTTCATCCGCGCGGAGGTCGTGCCCTACGAGCAGCTGATCGAGCAGGGCAGCATGGCCGCCTGCAAGGAAAAGGGCCTGGTGCGCAGCGAGGGCAAGGACTATATCATGAAGGACGGCGACGTCACTCTCATTCGCTTTAACGTATAGGCAAACGCTGACGCAATCCCCTGCGCGCTATCGACCGTATTTCCGCCAGTTTGCGCTTGCGGGAGCCTTGACGTAGCGCTGCTACTACTGCGGCCCACGCAAACCCAACCTGACAAAAATCCGGTTCGCCATCGCACAAGTGCTTTCCTCATCATTTGCCTATTGTGTTTCTATATTCGTTCGTTCAGGAGGACTTCATGAGTAGGTTAGTATTCTTCTTCAAGCGCGTTTTCCGCATGGATTTCAAGCGCTTCGGAAAAACCATGGATTTTCTCGTGGAGCGCAGCGGCAAACCCCGCCTGTGGCTGTATTTCGATCTGCTCAAATGCGCCCTGATTTATAACGCGGGCTACATGGACTACAAGATCGCCGAGATGTACCGCCTGAACGCCGCGCAGAAAAAGACCGTGATCACGCGGGGCTTGAGCAATACCATCGTGCGCGAAATGAACGACAAAGCCTATTGGCACTTTTTTGACGACAAAACAGAGTTCAACACCCTGTTCAAGGATGATATCAAGCGCAACTGGATGAAGTTTTCCGAAGCTACCACGCTGAACGAGCTGAAAGCGTTCTTAAGCGAGAATCCCGATATCATCGCAAAGCCCCTGGAGGGATCCTCCGGCGTGGGCATTCAACACTACACGAAGGCCGATTTTGAAAGCCGCGAGGAGGATTTCCGCAAGGAACTGCTCAAAGGGCAAATCGGCATTCTGGAAGAACGCCTGATCCAGCACAACAAAATGATGGAGCTCTGCCCGAGCTCGGTGAACACCATCCGCATCGCCACCCTGCTGGGCGACAAAAAGCAGGGCGTGGTGTACGCGTTCCTGCGCATCGGCAACGGCAAGGTGATGGATAACGTGGACTGCGGAGGCATGGCCGCCCGCGTGGACCTTTTGACCGGAACGCTCCTGACCGTCGGCGCGGACAAGGCCGGCGATACCTACGAAACCCACCCGATGACCGGCACTAAGATCATCGGCTTTACCGTCCCCTACTTCAAGGAAGCGATGGACATGTGCCTTCGCGCCGCCCAAAGGGTACCCCAGATGCGCTACATCGCCTGGGACGTGGCCGTGACCAACCAAGGCCCCTGCTTCATTGAGGGCAACTCCTTCCCCAGCCACGCAGTACCACAGTTCGCGGCGCACTACCCGGACGGGATGGGGATTATGCGGGAGTTCAGGGAATTCATGACTATTTAAATACCAATTCCACGGTTTCGCACCGGTATCTTGCGCCGCTTTTGGCTCCTTACTTCATCACTTCGGCCTTGACGTAGCTCTGCTACTACTGCGGCCTCGTTCTTCGTCAGAAACCAAAATCAATCGCAATCTACTCGGTGCGAACCCGTGGAATTGGCATGCGTGTTTTCTCCGGTACTATTTAGTTTGATTCCCATCAATTGTGGATTTTTCGGTTCAGCATTTGTAAAACTATTATCTTCAGCATTATAATAATGTTTTTTTATTTCTTTTACCCATTTACTCAAACATCGTGAGTGCACTAAACCGTCCCCATATGGTATTAGAGTAAGGAATAATGTTGTGATTTTTGAAAGCGAAATCGCAGAATTCTCGGCTGCACTAACTATACCATAGTCAGTATGACCTGCTATTATATTGCCATTTGGTTTGAAAATACCTAAACGCTTAAATGTGGCTTGTGGCGATGCGTGAACAATTTTATGTGCCAATTCGTGTTGTTTTTTCCAATCATCAGTTAATAGATTACACTTAGATTCAATAGCAGAAAAAGTTATATTCTTTTTTTGTGATTTGAAGCATGGTGCTTCTTTTGCCCAGTTGTACCAGTTGTCATTGCCTTCAGATGCTTGAATGAATGCTTGAGCAACGTATTCTTCATTGTTCCAAATAAACTCCGCTACAATGCTCAGCTCATACATAGTACGCCATCGTGCATATGCACCATCAGCAAATCCTGATTTCATAAGGCAAAGTATCTCAAGAAACACTTGACAAGAACGTCCATGAAGTTCTCGTAATGCAAGGTATCGATATTTTTTATCATCTTTTTGGTTATTCGGTAAATCTGCCAAATACTCTCCATATGCCTCTGCAGATTCGACAGCAATAATATACATTGCTTCTGATGCTACAAAACCTTTACCCCATATTTGATCCTGATGTGCAATAAACTCATCTATAGTAGCTCGTTCCTCCATCACACGTTCATACATAGTGCTCTGAAAGAATTGAACCGTATTATCTGTAGCAGTTTGTATCATTGTCTCTAGCACTTCTGTAAAGTCAAATTCTCGTTCTCTTACTAAAACTTCCTCATCGGAAACACCTTGCTTTTTAAGTTTATTAATATGTTCCTCAAATGCTTTATTCAAAATATCTATTAATGTATCTGACATAATATGCTCCTTCTGCATTACTATATAAACATACAACATTACAGAAAATTGGCTATGATTTGAAGCTCATCAAATTCTCCACATTTATCAAATATGATAAACCAATAACGGTATTCCACTTGGGTAAATAATGCCGGAAGAACCTGTGCGATGCCGAGGTGGATTTTTCACAGGTTGCGTTTGCGGGGGTTGAAGTCGTAGCAGCGCTACGTCGAAACCCCCGCGGGCGCAAGATGAGGAAAATCAACCCGGCAGCGTATCGGGGGTTTTGGCATTATTTACCCAAACACTGCATGCCATACTTTAGGCACGAAAATCAATAATCCCACGATCCCTGCCGCGAGCGACACCGTAAGCACCGCGGCGGCGGCGACGTCTTTGACGCGCTTGGCGCGGGGGTCCAGGTTTGGGCAGCAGATATCCACGGTGTGTTCAAGGGCGGTATTCAGGAGCTCCGCTCCCATCACCAGCCCGAACAGCGTCACGCAGACGATCCACTCCCAAAGGCTGATATGGAGCAGAAACCCGAAAACGACCACCAGTACGGCCGTAACGGCGTGGATGCGCATGCTGCGCTCGGTTTTCAGCGCTTCTTTTACGCCGTCCACCGCGTGGAAAAACCCGGAGATAAAGGACCTGTTTTTTGCGCTCATAATTTGTCACCGTTCCTCGATCAGCGAATTTTCAAAGATAGCCCTGACGTCCGCCAGCGCGCGGCCCATGATGGCCTGCTGGTCGTCGTTCATTTCGGCGGGCGGCTCGGCGTTGGCGATCACGGGCTGCAGCGTGGTTTTCTTCCCGCTTGAGCCGCGCCAGATGTACACCGGCGTGTAGGTGATGGTCTCAAAGCTCAGGGCGTCGTTTTGCGGGGTGTAGCGGAGGTTGATGTGCAAAAGAACGCTGGTGATCACCGCGCGGTTGCGGCGGTCGGAATTGAGGATACTGCCAAGGGAATAGGCGCACAGCGTTTGCCGCTGCGTACCGTCGGCTTTCGTGGATGATAGAATCACTACGGGCTGCAGTACGCCCGGATTGGTGCCCAGAATGATATCCGCCCCGGCGTCGGCGATGCCCTGGGCCATCTCGCGCTGCAGCTTGGTGGGCGCGTCGGCGTCCTCAAGCCCCCAGCAAAGCGATACGACCACTACGCCCGCCCCGGCCTCGCGCGCGGCGGCGATATCGGCGGTCATCACCGGCAGGGTCATCTGCGCGAACACGTAGCCCTGCGCCTCCTTGGTGGTCACGCGCTTACCCTGGGTGCTCAGCTCCGCCTGAAAGCTTAAAAACGCAACTTTCACGCCGTTTACCTCTTGGGTAACCACCTGGCCGCGTTCGCCGGCCGTGGTGTAGGTGCCGTAGGGCAGCATCCCGTTTTGCCGGATCAGCGCAAGCGTCGCCGCAAGGCCGTCCACGCCGCCGTCCAGCGCGCCGTAAAAGCCCGTGGACAATACGTTGAAGCCCGCGTTCTTAACGGCCGTTACCGCCGCGGCGGGCATATTGACGTCGGACAGGGGTTCGCCGGGGAGCACGATGTTATAAAGCGTCGCCAGCTTGATATCGCCGGTCAGGTAGCCTTTGATCTGTTCAAAGCAGAAATCAAAATCGTAGCCGTCGCCGGACTGGCAAGCGGATTGTATCCCCAGATCGAACGACAGCTCCCCCGCCGCCGTGATGCTTAGCTTGAAGGTCTGGCCGGGCGTAACCGTTTGCTGCGGCTGCGGGGTTACGGTCGGCGGCGCGGTGGCAGCGGGGTCCGGCGTGCTCGTCGGCTGCCCGAGAACGCTGTCCGAAAACGCGGCAAACGAATTTTCCAGCGCCACGCCCACCTGCTGCGGGCTCACGCGCTGGTCCACGCGCCCCAGAAGCTTTGGAAACAGCAGCGCGCTGCCCCCGGCGACCAAGACAAACAGAACGAGCGTCGCCACCGTGCCCGTGGAAACGCCGGATCGTCTGCGCCTGTTCCGCATGGCATGCCTCCGCCCAAGATTTACATATTATCGGTTTTCTGTTACAAGTCAAGGCTCCGCGCGGGCGGCTTTCAGGGCCGCCGAAGCAATGCGGGACTTGCCTTTCATTCGCCGCAATGATATCATAATGATACCGGATATGCAATACGGAGGCGACTGAGATGAAGATCAGCTTTTCTACGCTGGGCTGCCCGCATTGGAGCTGGCGCGAGATCACGTCCGCGGCGGTAGACCTGAACTATCAGGGCGTCGAAATGCGCGGAATCGGCACGGACATCTCCGTACCCGTGATCCCGATTTTCTCCGAGAAAAACATCCAGCACACCATGGACGAGCTTAAACGCATGAATCTTGCGATCCCCTGCCTGGACAGCGATTGCTGCATTCACCTGCGCGACTCCGAAGCGCCTGTGGACGTCGAGGTGGAAGCATACCTGAAACTGGCAAAGCGGCTGAATACGCCCTATGTGCGCATCATGGCCGCCGCGCCCGTGCCCAAGCCCATCGGCACGGTGGACGAGGGCTACGTCAAAGAGCACGCGATGAAGCTTGCCAAGCTCGCCGAAGATTACGGCGTCACGCTGCTGATTGAAACCAACGGCGTTTGGTGCGACTCCGAAAAGCTCGCAAAGCTTTTGGAGGCCGTCAACTCCAAGTTCATGGGCGCGCTGTGGGACGTGCATCATCCCTACCGCTTCCGGGGCGAAAGCCCGCAGGCGACGGTCGCAAACCTTAACCCCTGGATATGCCACACCCACTTAAAGGACAGCCAGAAGACCGCCGACGGTTACCGCTACGCCCTGCCGGGCTTTGGCGACGTACCGCTGGAAGGCGTAGTGACGGCGCTCAAGGCCGTCGGCTACGAAGGCTTCTACTCCCTGGAATGGGTCAAACGCTGGGATACGACGCTGGAAGAGCCCGGCATCGTATTCGCACACTACGCCAACTACATGCGGACGCTCGCGTAGTTCCGCAGACGCTATAAAGGAAGAGGCGACAGCCCGTGTTTATTGAAAAACGCTACATCAAACGGATCGAGGCGATCTTTGCGGGGCTCAGCGTGCCGGTGCGGCTTTTGGACGCGCAGGGCTTCCCGGTGGTACCCGAGGAAGGCGAGCGCAAAATTCTGCCCGCCATGGTGATGACGCCCGGAATCACCCACATGATCGGCAGGGAATACTTCCGCGCGCTGGACCTGAACCCGCAGCTGTTCCTGATCTGCGATTCGGGCGCGGCGGGCGCGGAGGATCTGCTAAAGCTTGCCGACGCCATGCTGATGAGCATGCTCAAGTCAAGCTTTTCCATCGCCAGCCAGTCCGACGTCCTCCGCCGGGTGCTTAGGCAGGATGAGATCGGCACGGCGCTTGCGGCGCGGGCGGCCGAGCACCAGATCCCCATGGATATGGACCGCTGCGTGATGCTGTTCCAGCTGGAAAACACCGAAAAGATGAGCTCATACGCGACGCTGGGAGAGCTGATCCCGCTGACGGAAACCGACACCCTGGTGGAAATGAACCGCCATAACACGGTGCTGATCAAGGATATGAACGGCATCGACGGGGTGGACGATCTGTACCAGTTCGCCATGGCCGTGGAAGAAACCCTGACGCAGGAAGGCATCCGCCAGGTGACCATCGGCATCGGCGAGCCCAAGGCGACGCTCGCCACGCTTGCCGAAAGCTACCTGGAGGCCAAGCGCGCCATGGAGGTCGGCCATATCTTCCAAAAGAGCGGCTCCATCCACGTGTTCCGCTTCCTGCTGCTGGAGCGCTTTTTGATGGACATCCCCCGCGAGGAGGGCATGCACTACCACCAGCTTTTATTTAACCGCAAAACGGCCAAGCTGTTCAACGACGAGATGCTGCAGACCATCGAGATGTTTTTCCGCAAGGACCTCAACCTCTCCGATACCGCGCGGCAGCTTTACATTCACCGCAACACCCTGGTGTACAGGCTGGACAAGGTCCAGCGGCAGACCGGGCTTGACCTGCGCAAATTCGACGACGCCGTGACGTTTAAAATACTCCACGAACTGAAAAAATGCGGGCATGAGAAGCCCAAACAGATCTACTAGAAGGTGACGAATCATGAAAATCCCCAAGAATAAGAAAATCCTATGGATATCCCTCCTCGTCGTCACGGTGCTGCTGCTTGGCGCGGCGGCCCCCCTTGCCTCGGCGCAGCTGTTTGCGCCCTACCAGAGCCAGGACGATACGGTGACCATTTCCAAGACGGAGTACGATCGCTACCAAAAGTACGCCGAGCTTGACCAGATCGCCGATTATATCGACTATTACTACTACAAGGAATCGGATTTCGATACCCTGCTGGACGGCGCCAAGGCCGGGATGCTGGCGGCGCTGGACGACCCGTACACCTTCTATTACACCTCCGAGCAGTTCAGCGACCTCTGGGAGGACGACGAGGGCAAGTACGCCGGCATCGGCATTCAGATCTCCGCAAGCTATATCACGGAACTGTGCACCATCACCCGCACGTTCGAGGGCAGCCCGGCCGAGCAGGCGGGCCTGCGCAAGGGCGACGTGCTGGTGCAGGTTGAAGATATCGACGTCAACGTCTACACCCTGCAGGAAGCCGTGGACACCATGCGCGGCGAGGTGGGCGAAAGCGTGCATGTGAGCGTCCTGCGCGATAACGAGATTCTCGAGTTCGACGTCGAACGCGCCGTAATTCACATCAACCGCGTGTCCTCGATGATGCTGGACGATAACGTGGGCTATATCCTCCTGTACGAATTCGCCGGCGACTGTGCCGAAAGCTTCAAGGAACATTTGGACGCGCTGATTGCCCAGGGTATGAAGGTGCTGATCTTTGACCTGCGCGACAACCCCGGCGGCTGGGTGCAGGCGGCGGTGGACATCGCCGACAACTTTATCGACGACGACGTGGTGGTCTACCTAGAAGACCGCTACGGACAGCAGGAATACTATAACGCCACGGCGGGCAGCGTGGATATCCCCGTCGTGATGCTGATGAACGAATACTCCGCTTCCTCGTCTGAAATCATCGCCGGCGCGCTGCAGGATTACGGCATCGCCACGATCGTGGGCGTGCAGAGCTTCGGCAAAGGCGTGGTGCAATCCGTGATCGGGCTCAACCAGTACGACGAAAGCACCGACGGCATGCAGATTACCACCGCGCAGTACTACACGCCCAACGGGTTCTGCCCCAAGGACGTCGGCATTACGCCGGACGTGGAGGTCGCCATGCCCGAAGACCAGGCGACCCAGGTATTCCAGTTCGGCGACCTGAACGACGCGCAGCTTAAAAAGGCCTATGAGGTCGCGCTGGGGCTTGTGGCGCAATAAGGGAGAGCATGGGTAAAAAGGTTCTGAAAATCACACTCGTCGCGGTGATGGCGCTTGTCGCCATCGCCGCGGCTTCGTTCATTCCCGTCCTGTGGCGAAAGGTCCCCGGCATGCAAACGCTTTCCGGGGACTACGTGCGGGTGTATTACCAAACGGAAAAAGCGGCCGCGGAAGACGTATTCGCCCTGGCGGAAGTATCGGCAGCAGCCCTCACGGACAAACTGGCGCTTTCTGATCCGCCGGTGATCGACGTTTTCGTCTACGACAGCCAAGTGCGGATGCAGCAGAAGAAATACGGGCTGATTATCCCGCTGCTGGGGCTTAGCTGGTACATCGGCGACAACCTGGGCGACGACGTGATCCTCACTTCGCCCGCGGCCACCGGCACCGCGCACGATTACGATACCATCCTGAGCGCCGCGCCCCACGAGATTGCGCACGCCTACGTGTACACCATGAACCCTCGCATCCGCCTGTGGCTGACCGAGGGAATGGCGCTGTACCTGACCAACGGGCAGGCGTTCCGCCGCGAGGTGCTATCGTGGCGCAATATCCCCAGCTTGTCGGACACCCGCACCAAAAACCCGATTTATTTCTCCAATATGGGCGGCTATACCTTCGCGCATACCTACATTAAGTACCTGGACCAGGCCTACGGATGGAACAAGGTGCTGGAGCTGATCGTCTCGCAGGATTACGCGGCGGTTTTCGGCAAATCCGAGGAAGCGATCTATCAGGAATGGGTGGAATACCTGCAAAATTACCCCGTGTAAAATCCTGTTTTCATTTGTATGGCTTTGTGATATAATTAACAATGTAGTGGAAACGACGCGAACACCGAACCAGGATATGATCCGGCGTTTGCACCAGGCATAACCCCGCGTGGCACAGCCGCAAGGGCGAATGCGATTCAAAACTCCCGTACCCTGTTGACGCCCGAGGCACGGCCAAAGGCGAAGAGAGAGAGGAGGAACGCCTGTGGCGGCATACGTTTTTGACAGCGGTTAGCTTTTTTCACAAGCAACCGTTTTTTTGATACCATGGAGGAAGATGACATGAACCAGGAAACCCGGCTGGGCTTTATCGGGATCGTGATGGACGACCGCTCGGAGGCCGGCGAGATCAACCGCATTATCGGCGAGTACTCCGCCGTAGTCAAGGCGCGCGTCGGCGTGCCGGACGCAAGCGCGCAATCGGCGGTTATCGGCCTGATTGTGGAAGGGGAAAACCTTGCGATCGGCTCGCTGACGGCCAAGCTCGGCAACGTAAAGGGCGTGCAGGTAAAAAGCGCGCTGTCCAAAAAGAAATCATGAGGTGTTATTGTTATGAGTTCACAGAATATCCGTAAAATGGTCGCGACCGCACTTCTGGTCGCGCTGACCATCGTGTTTCAGCAGCTTCGGTTCGTGCTTGGCGATTCGATCGTCACCACCTACATCATCGGCAGCCTCGTCAACCTCTGCCTGATCGTCGCCGCGACGGCCGTGGGGCTTTGGGGCGGGGTTGCGGTCGCGGTGATCTCGCCGCTGATCGCGTTTGCGCAGGGGCATCTGTCTCTTGTGCAGATGATCCCGTGGGTTATCGCCGGCAACGCCGTGCTGGTCGTGTTCTACGCGCTGTTTGCCTTAAAAGACAAGAGCTCGCTTTCCGTATCCTGGCCCCGCTGGATCGTAACCGGCGTAGCCGCCGCGGCGGTGAAGTTCGCCGTGATCACCCTGGGGCAGGCCACGGTGCTTACGTCCATGAAGGGGCTCGCGTTTTCCGCCGCGCTGTCGGCGGCGGCGACCGCACAGTCGGTGCAGCTGGTCACCGCGGGCGTCGCGCTGGTGCTGGGCGGCATCGTGCTGCCGATGCTCCCCAAAAAGATCGTCGGCAAAACCGCCTGATCCATCATAAGTACATCAGCCTGTTCAAAAAGGCTTAGATGCCAGAAGCCCGGTGTGGCACGGGTTGAGTGTACACGAACGTACATGATGCCCGCGACATCACGCAGGCGACAACGCAGATGAGGCTTAATGGGCAGGCTGAACGGGCTTCCGTATATGCGGAAGCCCGTTTTTTATATGCTATATTTACAATCATGCAATCATCGCCGGCCCTGAATCGTCTTGTAGTATGGACGATGTTTGTTATATAATACGGATAATGACCGAGAAAGGCAGGCGCTCTATGAATACTGGAAAACGCCGTACCATTACGCTGGCCGCCATTACCGTGCTGATGGCGCTGTCGCTTACGTTTATCGTACCCTCCGCCGCCATCCTCCCCGAGGCCGAGCAGCGGTACCTGAATGAAACCCTCCCGGATTTTGACCAGGACGACGCCTGGGACTATGATCTGGACGGCGCAATCGGCTATCTGGCGAGCGCGGGCCTGATGGACGCGATCCTGCCGACCAACGATATCGCCTATCTGCCCGTTGACCTGAACGAGCCCGGCCGCGCGGCCATTCAGGATAACTTCACGCAGGACGGCTATACGGACAAAACCATCATCGTGGAGGTCACCGAAGACCGCGCGTACGACTCCACCTTCCACGTCGCCTATGTCAAGATCGCAACGCCCTCGCAGCTGCGCACGGCCGTGAGCAGCAACAAAAGCGAGCGCCATCCCATTGATTATTTTTCCAGAGGCATGAACGCCGTGCTTCTGATCAACGGGGATTTCTATACCCGCACGAGCAGCGGCAACGGCTACGTGGTGCGGGAGGGCGAGGTCTACCGCTGGAAACCGTCGCCCAGCACCGATCTATTGCTGATCGACGAAAACTCCGACCTTCACATCATCCAGCACACCGGTACCAAAAGCGACGAGGAAGACGCCGTGAACGCGTTTTTGGAAGAGCATGAAATGATCAACGCCTTCTACTTCGGCCCCGCGCTGGTGGTGGACGGCGAGCTGATGGAAATGCCGGATAAATACTTCATCGGCCTGGACGGCGAGGACCCCCGCACCGCCATCGGGCAGCTTGCGCCGCTGACCTACGTGGTGGTTACGGTGGACGGGCGGATTGACGAAAGCCCGGGCGTGAGCGTGAAGGAGCTTGCCGAATATATGTACAATCTCGGCTGCACGCAGGCCTACGCGCTGGACGGCGGCAATTCCTCCATCATGGTGCTAAACCATGAAATGCTTTCCAACAAGGGCGGTTATGCCACCCGCGACCTGAGCGACGTGATTTACTTCGCAACGGCGATCGACAACTGACGGGGTAGGCTATTATGACGTTCACCATCTTTGGCATCACCGGTTCTCTGTACGGCCTTGCCGTGGGAATCAGCGTGCTGTGCTATCTCGGGCTGATGCTGCTCCAGCGGCGGAAATCGCAGGTGAGCACGGACGCCGTTTTATGGTACGGCGTGCTCGGTATGCCGATCGGGCTGATCGTATCGCGCATCGTATACTGCGCGGCAAACTTCAATACCTTTTTCCTGGTCCTCGAGCAGCCCGGGAAGATGCTCTATTTCTGGGACGGCGGTTACTCCATGGCCGGAATGCTTGCGGGGCTCGTACTCGCCGCGGGGATCGCCGCGAAGATCAATAAGTTTGATTTCCGAAGCTTCCTGGACGCGGCGGCCCTGCCGCTTCCTCTGCTGATCTTCGGGCTGCGCCTTGCCGAGGGGCTGACGGAAAACTTCGGCGTCGGCCGCCAGGTGGAAGCTGGCGCGCTGGCCCAGAGCCTGCCGATGCTGTTTATCTCCGAAAAATTCGGCGCGATCGAGCTGTACCGCCTGGCGGTATTCCGCTACGAAGCGGTGTTCGCGCTGATCCTGCTTTTGATCATGTTCCTGTTCGCGCGCAAAAAAAACCGCCGCGGCGGCGACCTGGCGATGCTGTTTTTCGCGCTGTACGGCGCGGCGCAGATCGTGTTTGAAAGCATGCGCAGCGACGGGCATATGATCTATTCCTTCGTGCGCATCCAGCAGGTGCTTGCGCTGCTTTCGATTTTAATCGTCCTGGGCGTGTTCTGCCGCCGCTACGGCAAGGCGCATGGCGCGCGCGACGCGGTGACCGCCGCGTGGACGATGCTGCCCATCATGGCGGTGGTCCTGTGGATGATGATCAACCCCATCAACCACATGCTCGACTTAACGGGTCATATCGGGATCGGCGTCGGCATCCTGGCGGCGATGGGCGTATACCTCGCGTTTTTCCTGCGCCTGAAGGGCGCGAACCTCCGGCTGATCCTCACCTGGTTTGTGGCGTTGATCGCCGTGGCGGCCTGCGTGATGCTCGAATTCTCGCTGGACGGTTCCACGAACATCTTCCGCGATTACGGGCTGCTGGCGCTGTGCTCGGCCATCCTGTTCCTTGCCCCCTATTCGCTCTACCTGTCGCTGAACAAAGGCGGGGCGATGGCATGACGAACATCCTGACGGTCTCCACGCCGCTTGGCGATATGACGCTCGCGGAACAAGACGGAAAGCTTACACAGCTGCGGCTGAAAGCCTATAGGAAAGACGGCGAAACAGAACGGGAAACCCCGCTGCTGCTGCAGGCCGCGCAGGAACTGCGCGAATACTTCGCCGGCACGCGCAAGGCGTTCACCGTGCCGCTGAACCCGGTCGGCACGGCCTTTCAAACGGCGGTCTGGAAGGCGCTTGAAACGATCCCCTACGGGCAGACCATGTCCTACGGCGGTATCGCGGCGCAGATCGGCAAGCCGAAGGCCTCGCGGGCCGTGGGCATGGCCAACAATCAAAATCCCCTGCCCATCTTCATCCCCTGCCACCGCGTGATCGGCGCAAACGGCAAGCTGGTGGGCTACGGCGGCGGCCTTTATATCAAGGAAGCGCTTTTGCAACTCGAAACCGCATGACCCGACGGCGAAAGGAGCGCACATGACGCTGATCAAAACCAAGATCATCTGCACGCTCGGCCCATCGACCGCCGACGACGATATCCTGCGCGCCATCATGCGCGCGGGCATGAACGTGGCGCGGCTCAACTTCTCCCACGGCACGCACCAGTCCCACGGCGAGACCATGGAACGGGTGAAAAGACTCAGAAACGAGCTGGACCTGCCCGTGGCGATCATGCTGGACACCAAAGGACCGGAGATCCGCGTCGGGACGTTTGAAAATAAGCAAGTTGCGCTTCAAAAAGGGCAGCTTTTCCGTTTATGCGCGCACAAGGTCCCCGGCAACGCGCAGCAGGTGTCCATCACCTGGCCCGCGCTGCACGCGGACCTGCACCCGGACGATACGGTGCTTTTGGACGACGGGCTGATCTCCCTGACCGTGACGCAGATCGACGGCGAGGATATCATCTGCCGCGTGGAAAATTCCGGGTTGGTCAGCGACCATAAAAACATCAACGTGCCGGGCATCCAGGTCAACATTCCATTCTTAAGCCGGCAGGACATCCTGGATATCCGCTTCGGGCTGAAAAACCATATCGATTTCATCGCCGCATCGTTTACACGCAGCGCCGAGGATATTCTGGAGATCCGAAAGCTTCTGGGACGCGAGGACGGCGAGGACCCCAAAATCATCGCCAAGATTGAAAACCATCAGGGCGTCAAGAATATCGACGAGATCCTGCGCGTGTCCGATGGCATCATGGTGGCGCGCGGCGACCTGGGCGTGGAAATTCCGCTGGAGGACGTGCCTGTCATCCAAAAGCAGCTCATCCATAAGGGCTACTCCTCCGGGCGGCCGGTGATTACCGCCACGCAGATGCTCGACAGCATGATGCACAACCCCCGCCCCACCCGCGCCGAAGCCACCGACGTCGCCAACGCCATTTACGACGGTACCTCGGCCATCATGCTCTCGGGCGAGACCGCCGCGGGCCTGTACCCCGTGGAAGCCGTGAAAACCATGGTGCGCATCGCCCTGCGCACCGAAGCCGATATCAACTATGTCAAGCGCTTTCAGGTACGCGAGGGCAATCACATCCCCGACGTTACCAACGCCATCAGCCATTCCGCCGTCACCAGCGCGCACGATCTGGGCGCGTCGGCGATCATCGCCGTGACCAAGTCCGGCCACACCGCGCGCATGATTTCCAAATACCGCCCCAACTGTCCCATCATCTGCTGCGCGATGGACGAGGCCACCCGCCGCCAGCTGAACCTGAGCTGGGGCGTGATCCCGCTTGCGATGGAAGAGGCCTACAACACCGACGACCTGTTCGAGCACGCCGTGGACGCGGGCGAAAAAGCCGGATTGCTGCACGACGGCGAGGTCGTGGTGATGACCGCGGGCGTGCCCCTGGGCGTGAGCGGGACGACGAATTTGATGAAGGTACACGTGGTCGGGCATATCCTGGTCACGGGCAGCGGCATCAGCCATTCCAGCGTCTGCGCGCCGCTGTGCGTGTGCCAGTCGGAGCAGGAAGCCCTGGATACCTTCCGCGAAGGTGATATTCTGGTTATCTCCCAGACCACCAACGCGCTGCTGCCCCTGATCCGCATGGCATCCGGGCTGGTGCTGGAGGACGGCGACCTGAACGGCCACGGCGCCATCGCCGCCATGAGCCTCGACCTGCCCATCGTCATCGGCGCTAAAAACGCTACCAAGATTCTAAAGAGCGGCGCAGTCGTGACCCTCGACGCCGAACGCGGCGTGGTCAGCTGCAACCAGGCAAAGTAAGAATGATAAGGATTTCATCCCTATAACCCTGATCAGGGGCACTGCCCCTGAACTCCAATAAAAAGCCGCGCAATGCGCGGCTTTTGCGTATCAAAGAATGTCGGGCGGGGCCGCAACAGCTGACAACGCAGATCGCGCCTTATGGGCCGGCTTGTTACCTGAGTCTGATGAGATGTATCTGCGCCGGAGCAAACAATCTCATCGGCACAATCGAGGTTCCCACGCCGTTGGAGACCAGGATTTCCGCGCGGTTTTCGTTGATCCAGCCGGACAGGTAACGCGAGGCCGTTTCCTGCTTGAAGGTGTACAGAAGCGGCGTGCCGAACAGCACGATCTGCCCGCCGTGCGTATGCCCGAACAGTGCCAGATCGTACCAGTGGGTCTTGCCGTTTTTATCCAGCGCTCTCACCGCGTCGTCGAGTATTTCCGGGTTATGCCCAAGCAGAATCACGAAATCATCCGCGCTCACCTGCGCCGCGACGGTGTCGACGTCCGCCCCGCCTGTCTGCAGGTCGTCCACACCCGCGATGTACAGGGTGCTCTGCCCCACCTTGATGGAGGTAACTTCGTTGACCAGCGGGGTGACCCCCGCGTCCTTCATGGCCTGGGTGAGATTGCGCCTTTCCACGTTGGATTCCGACCGGTCCTTGTTGCCCAGCACGCCGAACGCACCAAGCCGCGCCTGAATGAGCGGCAGGTTTTCAAAAAACGCGATGGCACCGTCCGGGTCCGATGCGTAATCGCCGCCCAGCAGCACCAGATCGGCGCTCAGACCGTTGATGATCTTGACGATCTTATCGGTGCGCGCCTGGCTGTCCCACAGGTTCTGGTGGATATCGGACACAAAAACGATCTTTAAGTTGCGCAGCGACGTCGGCAGGTTTTGCAGACTTGTGGTGTGCTCCTGCACGTTGATGTGAAACGCCTCGAAGAACGGATAGGCAAGCGCCAAAACCAGCACAATCACAAACAGCACCCGTCCCATGCGCGTCTTGCGCTTCTGCGGTCTTCTGTATTTATACTGGTATCGTGCCATGTATTATCCCTTCTTTTCAGGCAAATGCTGATGATAGCCCACGCGATCTGACGTTCTGATTTCCGCCAGCTTGGGCCCGCTCTGCCCTCGACGTAGCGCTGCTACGACTTCGAGCCGCGCAAACCCAATCCGACAAAAATCCGATTCGTCATCTCTCATGGTCTCCCCCCAGCGTTTGCCTGCTGTTTACGATTGATCGTGCTCATTGCCAGCAAATCCGGGAGACCCTTCCCCACATCTCTGCCTAAGCCTAGAATATTTCATGCGAATCCGAAGTTTTTCGCCGGATAGATTGCGAGTATTTTATTCGCGGTCAAGAAGCGAGAGCGAAGGCATAGCGGCGCTATGTCGAGATCTCGCGACACAGAGCGCGGGTAAAAGACGACGCAAGATAGGGGTGAAAAAGGTTTGGGTTCGTATGAAATAACTTATTTCTTCCCAATCAATCCGCCTAAGATTCCGCGCGTCAGTTGGCTGACCACGGTGCGGGTGGCGGTGGAGATGGCGGTGTTCTGTACGCGGCCTAAGATGCTGTCGTTCTTGCGGGCGCGTTGGGCGCGCTCCTCGCGCAGATCGTCCATGTGCTGGCGGCGCTCGGCCTTTTCGGCCTCGCGCTGTGCCTTAAGCCGGTCCTTCTGCGCCTGCGCGGCGGCTTTCTTTTCGTCTTGGGAAAGCACCGGCGCATACTGGCCCGTGGCGGGGTCGAGCACCAGGGTCATGTCCCTGCGCACATACTGCCCGGTGGCGGGATCAAGCACCAGCACGCTCTGCTGCGTGCTTTGCACCAGTTGGGTCGCGGGTGCGGGCGCGGCCTCCTGCGCGACGGCCATCGCCGGAATCTCCCGGGCCTGATAACCGCCGGTCGCGGGATCGAATACCATGAAGGAAGGTGCCTGCGGCGCTGCTGCCTGCACGGCAGGCGCGACGGGCACGGCGGTGAACGCGGGGGCGGGCTCCACCGGAGCGGGAGCGGGCGCTGCCTGACGGCCCAAATTCATGGACGCGGCCAGGTATTCGTAAGCGCTCTGGCGGTCGATAGGCATATCGTATACCCCGGCGAACGCGCCGGTATCGATAAAGGTCTGGCGCAGCGCCGGATCAATGGTGCCCATGATACTCTGCGGCGGCAGGATCAGCGCGCGGGTCACCATCTGCGGCGCGCCCTTTTCATCCAGGAACGACACCAGCGCCTCGCCCGTGCCGAGCTTGGTGATCACGTCTTCGGTATCAAACGCCGGGTTCTGGCGGAAGGTATCGGCGGCGACTTTGACGCCCTTCTGGTCCATGGGCGTAAAGGCCCGCAGCGCGTGCTGCACGCGGTTGCCGAGCTGGCCCAGAATGTTCATGGGCACGTCGGCGGGATTGTGGGTGACGAAGTACACGCCAACGCCCTTGGAACGGATCAGCCGGACGATCTGCTCGATCTTGTCCATCAGCGCTTTGGGGCAGTTGTTGAATAAAAGGTGCGCCTCGTCAAAGAAGAACACGATGCGGGGCTTCTCGCCGTCGCCCTGCTCGGGCAGGGTTTCATAAAGCTCGGAAAGCACCCATAAAAGGAACGTGGAGTACATCAGGGGATTGCGGAACAGCTTGTCGGCGGCCAGAATGTTGATAACGCCGCGGCCCTCCTCGTCCTGGCGCAGCCAGTCCGAGATTTCCAGCGCCGGTTCTCCGAAGAACTTGTCGCCGCCCTGATCCTCCAGCACCGCCACGGCGCGCTGGATGGCACCGACGGTCGCCTTGGCGATGTTGCCGTAGTTCAGGGTATAGCGGTCGGCGTTCTCGCCCGCGTAGACCAGCATGGCCTTTAAGTCCTTTAGGTCTAAAAGCAGCATGTTTTCATCGTCCGCGATGCGAAACAGCATACTCAGCACGCCCGCCTGCGTTTCGTTGAGGCTTAAGAGCCTGGATAAAAGCAGCGGCCCCATCTCGCTGACGGTGGTGCGCACGGGGTACCCCTGCTCGCCGTATACGTCCCAGAACTCCGTGGGGAAGGCCTCAAACGAAAAGCGGTCCACGCCCGTGGCGATCAGCCGCGCGGCCAGGGCGTCGGTGTTCTCCCCCGGGCGGACCATACCGGACAGATCGCCCTTGACGTCGCTTACAAACACCGGCACGCCCATGGCGGAAAAACCTTCCGCCATCACCTTGAGCGTGATGGTCTTGCCCGTGCCGGTCGCCCCGGCGATCAGCCCGTGGCGGTTGGCCATCTGCGGTTCCAGGCATACCGGCGCGTGCGCCGCCGTACCTACCCATAGCTTTCCATCCAGTATCATAATACAGCCTCCTGCTATTTCGCTTCGGCTTCCGTAACGGTCAGCCTGATATTGTAGTTGTCCTGCGCCGCGGCTTTGAAGACCTCGACCATGCGCGGGATATAGCGTTCGTGCCCGGTGATGGGATGATCGTGAAACGTGAGCGCGATCTGCACCGGGTGGTCGATGCTTGCAAGCTCGTCGTACAGCGCGTCGAGGTTCGCCCCGTAATAGAACGGGAATTTCAAGTTGTCCTTCAGATAACTGTGCAGGGAGATTTTTTCCTCAAAGGGCGTGATATCCAGCAGAATGTCCGCCATTGCGTGTCCCTCCTTATCGGGGTATTTGGTATTATGTCTCGAAAACAGGTTTGTTAAACCCTGACGACGCGGAAGCCCGCGGCGCGGCGCAGCCGGTTCATGACCGCAAGGCCGATGCCGGAGGCATCCACCGCCTCACAGACGATTACTTCAATCCCGTCGTCGTCCATCTGCCGAAGCGCCGCAAACAGCGTGTGGGCGATGGTCTCGGGCGCCTGGAGGCTGCCAAGCGTGTAGGTTTCAAGGCCTTCGTAAACCGGCAGGCGTTCCTTGGCGACCAGCAGGCAGGCCCGTTTGCCGGCCGTTTTTGCATTTTGGTGCAGCCGCTTGCATTCGGCCTCCACCCTGCCGGGCTCGCCCTCGACCAGCGTAAGCTCGCCTTTGGGCGCGTAATGGGTGTGCCGCATGCCGGGGCTTACGGCGACCTCTCCGGATTTCAGCTCGCGCATAGCGGTCTCGGCCACGCGCACGCCGGGCAGTACGGCGGAAAGCATCTCAAGCGTCACCCCGCCGGGGCGCACGATGGCGGGGGTGTCCCCCGTCATGTCAAGCACCGTGGATTCAAGCCCCACGCGGCAGGGACCGCCGTCCAGAATCATGGGGATTCTGCCGTGCATATCGTCCCACACGTGCCGGGCGGTGGTGGGGCTGGGTCTGCCGCTGCGGTTGGCGCTGGGCGCGGCGACGGGCAGGCCGCTTGCTTTGAGCAGCTTAAGCGCCACCGGGTGATCCGGCATGCGCACGGCGACGCTTTTTAGCCCCGCGTTGGTCACGGCCGGGATTACAGGTTTCTTCGGTAATAACAGGGTCAGTGGGCCCGGCCAGAACGCGGTCATGAGCGCACGGGCGTCGTCGGTCATATGGCAGAGCGTTTCGGCCGCGCCGGCGCTGGCGACGTGCACGATCAGTGGGTTATCCGCCGGGCGGTCCTTGGCGGTGAAAATCTTTTGAACCGCGTCCGCGTTCAGCGCGTTGGCGCCCAGACCGTAAACGGTCTCGGTGGGAAAGGCGACGAGCTCGCCGTCCAAAAGCAATTTGGCGGCTTTGCGGATCTCCCTGTCCGTGGGCGGGCTGATGCGGGTACGCACGCTTACGCTCCGATTTCCTTGAGCTTTTCGGCCTGATCCTGCAGGGTCAGCGCGTCGATGAGCTCGTCCAGGTCGCCGTCGGTAATCGCGTCGATATTGAAGTTCTTGCGGGCGTCGTCGGCCCCGCTCAGGCGGTGGTCGGTCACGCGCCCCTGCGGGAAGTTGTAGGTGCGGACGCGCTCGGAGCGATCGCCCGTGCCCACCTGCCCGCGCCGGTGCGCGGCGTATTCGGCGTCCTTTTCGTCGCGCATCTTCTGGTAAAGGCGGGTTTTCAAAACCATCATGGCTTTGGCGCGGTTTTTGATCTGGCTTTTCTCATCCTGGCAGGTGACCACCAGGCCGGTGGGGATGTGCGTGATGCGCACGGCGGAGTCGGTGGTGTTGACGCACTGGCCGCCGTGGCCGGAGGACCGGTACACGTCGATGCGCAGGTCCTGCGGGTCGATGTTGATTTCCACATCCTCGGCTTCCGGCAACACGGCCACGGTCGCGGTGGAGGTGTGGATGCGTCCGGAGGACTCGGTCGAGGGCACGCGCTGCACGCGGTGGACGCCGCTTTCAAACTTGAGCCTGCTGTAGGCGCCCTTGCCCTTGATGTTGAATACCGCTTCCTTCACGCCGCCGAGCTCGGTCATGTTATAGCTGACGGGTTCGAGCTTCAGGCGATGGCGCTCGGCAAAGCGCGAGTACATGCGCAAAAGGATCGCGCCGAACAGCGCCGCCTCGTCTCCGCCCGCGCCCTGGCGGATTTCCATCACCACGCTGCGGTCGTCGTCGGGGTCTTTGGGGATCAGCAGCAGGCGCAGCTCGTTTTCCTGCTCGTCCTTAAGCGCCTCAAGGCGTTTGAGCTCGTCGGCCGCCATATCGGCCATGTCGGGCAGATCGAGCATTTCTTTGGCTTCCTGAATCTGGGAGAGGGTATCCTGATAGGTTTTCCACGCCTCCGCCTGCGGGGTGAGGGCGGCAAGCTCTTTTAGAGAGGGTCTGGTATTTCTCGGCGTCGGCGATAATCTCCGGCTGGCTGACGGCCTCGGTAAGCTCCTGGTGCCGGGAAAGAATAAAATCAAACTTGTCAAACATCGCTGTGCTCCTTTACGTCGTATGGGATCGGATGGCAACGATGCGTACGCTACGGGTACAGCAGCGCCTCCAAAACGCGGGGCTTTCCGAACAGGTCGTTGTGGACGCGCACGCCCGTAAACCCGGCGGCGGAAACCAGCGCGGATACAGGCTGCGCCTGCCCGTCGCCAAGCTCCAGAAACAGGCTGCCGCCGCGCTTTAAACAGCGGGGCGCGTCTGTTGCGAGCCTGCGGTAAAAGCGCAGGCCGTCCGCTCCGCCGTCCAGCGCCATGCGCGGCTCCTTGCGCACTTCGGGCTGGAGGGTATCCAAATCCCCCGCCTTGATATAGGGCGGGTTGGAGAGGATGCAGTCAAACGTTTTTCCCTGTAACGGTTCCATGAGGTCTCCTTGCAAAAAGGTGATGTCCGCGCCGTTTCGTTTGGCGTTGTCCCGAGCGACGGACAGGGCTTGGGGGCTTAATTCGGTCGCAAAGACCTTCGCGTCCGGGCGGGCGAGTTTTACGGCGACGGCGATCGCGCCGCTGCCCGTGCAGATATCGGCCACGGTCGGGCTTTGCGTCGTTTCGATGCGTTTGAGCGCAAGCTCGCAGAGGGTTTCGGTTTCCGGCCTTGGGATGAGCACGGCTTCGTTTACGGCGAGTTCGGCGCCGCAGAAGCTCTGCGTGCCCAGAATGTACTGCAGCGGCTCCCTGTTCCTGCGCCGTTCCAGCGCTTGCAGGAAGACCTGCTCCTGTGCGGGGGCCAGTTCCCGCGCGGGGTTCAGTTTGAGCTCCATCCGCGCCATATCCAGCTCGTGACCCAGCAAAAGCTCCGTATCCACGCGCGGGTCGGGCACCTCGGAAAGGGTTTCCGTGCCCAGCCGCAGGGCTTCCCGTATGGTCATACCGCCGCCTTGTCCCCGGCGGGTTCGGCCTCGGGTTCGTAGTCAGGCTCGCTTTCCTTGTAGCTTTTCAGAATCGCCCAGCCCTCGGGGGTCAGTTCGGCATGTTTTGGCATGCCGTGCAGCGCCACGTTCATGGACACGATGGCGACCTCCAGCATACCGTCGTCCGGCGCTTTGGTGGTCAGCCGCTGCAATTGGATGCCCGGCCAGCGCAGCGCGCGGGCGACGGTTCCGCCGGAATGCGCCAGCAGTTTGAGAATTTCGTAGCTCACGCCCGCGACGACCGGCAGCAGCGCCAGCCGGCTTAACAGCCGCCAGACGTACACGTTGCCCTGGTAGCCCACCACCGTAAACAGGGCGATGGAGATGACGAACACCAGCAAAAGAAAGCTGGTGCCGCAGCGCGGGTGCAGGGTGGAAAAGGTCTGCGCCATTTCGGGCGCTAACGGCTTTTGGGCTTCGTGGTTATACACGGTTTTATGCTCCGCGCCGTGGTACTGGAAGGTGCGGCGCACGTCCGGTACCAGTGAGCACACGAGGATATAGCCGATCAGAATCAGAATACGCAGGACGCCCGAAAGCAGGTTGACCAGCCAGTTCAGGCTGCCGTCGGCCCATACGCCCTTTAAAAGCCTTGCAAAGGCCTCGGGGATGGCGAAGAACAATACGACCGACAATACGATCGCCAGGGTGATCGCCGTGCCCATCACGATTTTATCCACGCCCTTGCCGAGCTTTTTGGAGAGCCACAGTTCAAACTTCGTCGGCTCCTCGTCCAGCACCCCGAGCATGTTGGTGGACTTTTGCAGGGTCGACATGCCCAGCGACAGCATCGTGCCCATGTTCACCACGCCGCGAACCAGCGGCCAGCCCAGCCACTTGCGCTTTTTGGAGGGCGGAGCGTAGGGCGTCCGGTGGACGACGATGGTCTTGTCCGGCCGGCGCACGGCAACGGCCACGGCGTCGGGCGCTTTCATCATCACGCCCTCGAGCACCGCCTGTCCGCCGATATCCACGAGCTTGCGGGCCTTTCTGTCTTTCTTGTCTTTCATACGGTCGTCTGATCCTTCCTTGTCATATCTCGGTGAATGTCAAAACTCCATTTTCAAACTGCGATCAAACAGGCTTCCAAGGGTTTTTTGAATGTCCGCTTTTTCGTAGAGCACCCGGTACACCGCGCGGCAGATGGGCAGCTCCACGCCGGTCTGCGCCTCCAGGTCCATCAGCGCCTCGGCGGTGTACACGCCTTCGGCAAGCTCCGTATACGGCTCGCCCGTCGCCAGGCATTCGCCGAAGCGGCGGTTGTGGCTGTACGGGGAAAACACGGTGGCCTCGTAATCGCCCAGATGGCACAGGCCGTAAGCGCTCAGCTCGTTGCCGCCCAACGCCTGAATCAGGCGCGCGACCTCGCGCGTGCCCCGGCTCATCAGCGCGCCTTTGAGGGTGGAAAGCTTCAGACCGTCCAGCACCCCGGCGGCGATGCCGACCACATTTTTGGCCGCCGCGCCGATCTCCGAGCCGATCAGATCGCGCCCGTAGTAAAAACGGATCAGCTCGCCGGAGAGTTCTTCCACGAGCATGGCTTTAAGGGTTTCGTCGTCGGAGTCGATCACCATGCAGTTGGGCACGCCGCGAACGAACTCCTGTACATGGCCGGGGCCCAGCCACACCGCGACGGGCTGGCTTTGACCGAGCACCTCGCGGGTCACCACGGACAAGCGCTTGCCCGTGCCCATTTCCAGCCCCTTCATGCACAGCGCCAGGGGGATGCCGCGCAGCATTCCCGCGTGTTCGGTCAGCACCTCGCGCAGCGCCTGGGAGGAGACGGAGATCAAAATCAGATCCGTGTCCCGCGTCAGCGCGGAGCAAAACTCCACGCCTTCGGTCAGCGTTACCAAATCGTTGCCCCGGCTTTGCCTGAGCGCCTGAAAACGGGGCGATTGTTCGCGTCCGAACAGGCGGACGGAATGCCCCTGCCGATCGGCGTACCACGCCAGGAACGTACCCCAGCGCCCCGAGCCGATCACCGTTACGCGCATTGCCATTCCTCCCCACGACATCATACCACGGATGGGGGTTTTGGGAAACCTCCAACCCAGCGCGGAAATGCCCGCCGTGTCAGCGGGCATTTTCAAGGCGCATTTCTTTGCGGCATGAGGCGCTTACGGCTTTACAATCACGTCCAGCCACGCCTCGCAGCCCTCCAGGATATCCCGGTAGGTAATGTCAAATCGGCGGGTAAACCACGGATCGTCCACCTCGCCGGGGCGTGCGGTACGCTCCATCATCAGGTGTACCTTCCCCTGCGGATCGCCGCCGGTGATGCGGTCGATATTGCGCAGGTTCAGCTTGTCCATGGCGATCAGCAGATCGAACGCGTCGTAATCCGCTTTTGTAAGCTGTATGGACACCTTCCCATCACAGGAAATGCCGTGCTTTTGAAGCTCCGCTTTCGCGGGCGGGTATACGGGGTTGCCAAGCTCCTCGGTGCTGGTCGCGCGCGACTCGATGTGAAAATCCCCGGCAAGGCCGCGCTTTTTGACAAGGTCTTTCAGAATGAACTCCGCCATGGGGCTGCGGCAGATGTTACCCATACAAACAAACAGGATGCGGTGCAAAACGTTCCCTCCAAATCTACGATGGTTTTCTGATTGTACCGCACGGCGGGAGTTGGCGCAAGCTTAGAGCTTGATTAGAATATGCTAGAGTGCTTTACAGGCGCAAAACGCCTGCTTATAATGATTTTTGTACAGACGAAACGCATGCCGCAGGCGGCGGACGCATCCGTCGGCGCGGCGCTTAACCGGACTATAAGGAGGAGCAATATGGGTATTATTTCCTGGATCGTTATGGGCGGGCTGGCAGGTTGGGTCGCCAGCATGATTACGGGCCGCAACAAAAACATGGGGCTGCTTGCCAACATCGTCGTAGGCATCGTCGGCGGCCTGCTGGGCGGCTGGATCGCTTCGCTGCTGGGCCTTGGCGCCATCAGCGGCTTCAACCTGGGCAGTTTCCTGATCGCGCTTGGCGGCGCGTGCCTGTTACTGGTTGTGACGGGTATGTTCAAACGCAAGTAGACGATAGGGTTTTCATCACTATCACCCTGACAAGGGCTTTGCCCCTGAACCGTCATTGGCCGCGCATTGCGCGGCCAATTTTTGTATATTTGGTTTTCTTTGCCTTCTTTCTTTTTTTCTAAAAGAAAGAAGGACGTTCTCCTGCCGCCGAACCGGCTATCAAACCGGAGGTCGTTTGTAAGTGATGCGCTATCCCGACGAAGTCAACAAAGCAGATGGGGTCCTTTCATCGGGCTGAGGCGCCGGCTATCAAACCGGAGGCAAACGCAAACATTAAATTGAATCCGCCGCAGTCGCCGTCGACGTTTAAAATTTCTCCGGCGGCGTACAGGCCGGGCACAAGGCGGCTTTCCATGGTGGCGGGATCGAAGTTTTCCGTTTCGATGCCGCCCGCGGTGACCTGCGCAAAGTCAAACCCGCGCGTGCCCTGAACCGGCAGGCGGACACAGGCAATTGTCTCGGCAATGGCCCGCAGTTGGTCCATGCCGAGGGCGGAGATGGGCGCGGACAGGTCTTTCATACCCGCCTCGCGCAGGATCATCCGGGACACGGGCGTGGACAGCACGCCGGTGAACAGCTCGGCTATTGGAAGCTCCTTCCGCGCGTCGGCGAGAGACCGGAGGAAGGGCAGAACGCCGCCCTGCAGGTTCAGCTCGTCGGACAGATCAAGGCACAGCGCCGTGCCCGGTTGCGCAAAGCGCGCAAGCTGCATGGCCGCGATGCCGCTGACCGCGTCGTCGGCAAACAGTGCTTCGCCGCGCGCCGCGTGCAGGGAGTTCCCCTGCGCGTCCTCCAGCCAGAGCTTCGCGCGCACACGCTGGCCTTTAAGCCCCTGTAGCCGCTTTTTGGGCACGGTGGGCGCGCACAGCGCGGGGAATATGGGCGTGCTCTTGTGCCCAAGCGCCGTTAACAGGCCGTAGGCTGTGCCGTCGGTGCCGTGCACGGGGTAGGCCGCGCCGCCGCAGGCGACGATCACCTTGTCGGCGTGCAGACTGAACGGCGCTTCCGTATTGTGCTTTGGATCGCCGCCCGATCCCTGCATGCCGGAGACCGCAAAGCCGCCCTTTTCAGGCGCGATGCGCGTAACGTGCGTAAGACATCGGACGTCGATGTTCAACTGCCCGGCGCGCAAAAGCAGCGCGCTTTGCACCGCCGAGGCCTGCAAGCTCGCGGGGTAAAGCAGATGCTCGCCCTCCTCGCGCAGGGGAACGCCCAGCGAGGCAAAAAACGCGGTAAGCTCCTGAACGCCGCAGCGCCCGAGCACCGCTTCGGCGAACGCGGGATCGCCGTAATAGACGGGCTCGCCCGTGTTCATCACGTTGCCCCGCCCGTTGCCGGTCACGCCGAGCTTTTTGAGCGGCTTTGCGTTGCGCTCCAGCACCGTGACCTGCGCGCCGCCCTGCGCCGCGGCGATCGCCGCCGCAAATCCGGCCGCTCCGCCGCCGATAACCGCTATATGCATGGCTATCCCTCCCCGATCCATCATAGCAGAGCGCACAGCCCGCGTAAAGCGCTTGCTGGAGCCTTTTCGCCGCGGCGTTGACATCAGCCGTCTCAACGGTCTATTCTATAGGCGAAACCACTTCGGCGCGGCCGGACCCACGGAGGGCAGTATGAAAAACAACACCATCTGGAGCACCTACGGAAGCGATTTGAAGGCCATGGCCATGTCCGTGCTGGAGGCCGCCGATATCCAAAACGATATCCCGGACAAGGGCGCGCTGATCGGCATCAAGCCCAACCTCGTGCTGGCGTCGGACGCCTGCAACGGCGCGACCACGCACCCGCAGATCGTAGAGGGCATCATCGACTATCTCCGGGCGCACGGATTTAACAACCTCTGCATGCTGGAGGGCGCCTGGGTGGGCGCGCGCACCAAAGACGCCGCCGACGTGTGCGGGTATACCGACCTTTCCAAAAAAACCGGCGTCCCGTTCATCGATACCCAGCCGGACAGCTCCACGGCGGTCGATTGCGGCGGGATGGAGCTTAAAATCTGCGACAGCGCCCTGAAGCTCGATTACCTGATCAACGTGCCCGTGATGAAAGGCCACTGCCAGACGCGGCTGACCTGCGCGCTGAAAAACATGAAGGGGCTCATCCCCAATTCCGAAAAGCGCCGCTACCACGCCATGGGCCTGCACAAGCCCATCGGGCATCTGGCGCTGGGCCTTAAGCAGAACTTCGTGCTGGTGGACGCGGTCTGCGGCGATCTTGATTATGAGGAAGGCGGCAGCCCCGTACAGCGCGACCAGATTTTCGGCACCCATGACCCGGTGCTCTGCGACGCGTACGCCTGCACGCAGCTTGGCTATCAATTAAGCGACGTGCCCTACATCGGCATCGCGGAAGCGCTCGGCGCGGGCAGCGCGGACCTTTCGGCGCTTGAGGAGATCGTTCTTTCGCAGCCCAAAACCGCCATGCGCGCGCCGCAGCGCCGCGTCAACCGGCTTTTGTCCCGCGTTACCCAGAAGGACGCCTGTTCGGCCTGCTGCGCCAACACCGTCTACGCGCTGTTGCGGCTGGACGAGAGCGGAAAACTAGGCAAACTTCGCGTTCCCGTTTGCGTTGGGCAGGGCTATCAGGGCCAGACCGTGGACGGGGCGATCGGCATCGGGCGCTGCACATCCCGATTTTCCAAAAGCGTGCCGGGCTGCCCGCCGGCCGCCGGGGACATCCTCAGATTTCTGGAAAACGAGCTTAAAGGCTGAGCGCCTGTAAAACCTGAATCTTCAACCATACACAACACAGCCGAATATGGTATAATACCCAGGTAAACGATGAATAAATACCTTGCGCGGCGGTGAAAACGCAATCGTCCGTGTGCGGGGGATTGATCAGCGTTTGCCCTGAGCAAGAGGGAGGCAAACCAGATGTTCGGTAAATTCATGAACAACTACCTGTACGGCAAGTCCGGCAAGGGCGATTATACCAAGGACGACCTGCCCACCACGCGGGGCCAGCTTTTCCGCGAAATGCTGCGCGTGCGGCTGAGCGGGCTGACGCGGCTGAACCTTTTATACATGCTGGCGTGGCTGCCCGCGATGATCGTGATCGCCTATCACCTGATCCTGATCTTCACGGTGCTTGGCGATATGGCAAGCGCCAATATCCTGCTGGAAGAGGGCACCCTGCTCAAGGCGGATTTCGACCTGCAAATGGCCCAGAACGTTGAACAGGTCAAGTCCATCGTGATGTTCGGGCTTTTGATGCTCATTCCCGCGATTACCATCACCGGGCCGTTTACGCCCGGGCTTTGCTTCGTAACGCGCAACTGGGCGCGCGACGAGCACGCCTTTATCTTCAGCGATTTCAAGGACGCCGTGAAAGAGAACTGGAAGCACGGGCTGTTGACCGGCTTCATCACCGGGCTTGTGCCGGTGATCGTGTACGTGTGCTGGGATTTTTACGGCTCGCTTGCCAGCACCAACGGCATGCTCTACGTGATTCCCCAGATGCTCACGCTGCTGGTGGGCATTGTGTGGATGATGAGCCTGATCTTCACCTATCCGCTGATGGTCAGCTACAAGCTGACGTACCCCCAGCTTATCCGCAATTCCCTGCTGCTCACCCTTGGGCGGCTGCCCCAGACCGTTTTGTTCAAGCTGATCACGCTGGTGCCGACGATCATCGGAATCGTGGTGGCGTTTTTCACGGTGTACTACGTATGGGTCGTTGTGATCCTGTTCCTGTACTATATGCTGCTGGGATTTGCGCTCAGCCGCTTTATCTCGGCAAGCTTTTCAAACGCCGTGTTTGACAAGTTCATCAACTCCAAAATCGACGGCGCGGTGGTGGATCGCGGGCTGCACAAGGACGACGACGACGATGACGACGACGAGCTTGAGGACGAAGTCTAGGTTCGTGGGAGACTGTTGATTGTATACCGCGTTTGCATCCGTATATGACCGCCTGATGGCCGATGTGGATTATCCCGCATGGGCCGCTTTTTACCGCGAGCTTCTGCGCCTGCGCGGCGTTCATAAAGGCGCGGTGTGCGAGTGCGCCTGCGGCACGGGCGGGCTGACGCTTCCGCTTGCCAAAACCTACGCGATGACCGGGGTGGACGCCTCCGCCGATATGCTCGCCGTCGCGGCGGGCAAGGCGCGGCGCCTGGGGCTAGCCATCCCCTTTGTGCACATGGACATGCGGACGTTTACGCTGCACCGCCCGCAGGACGCGGTGCTGTGCACCTGCGACGGGGTGAACTACCTGCCCTCCAAACAGGACGTATCCGCGTTTTTCCGGGCCGCGCACCAGGCGCTCAGGCCCGGCGGCGCGCTGATTTTCGACGTATCGACGCCCTGGAAGCTGCAAAACGTGCTCGGCAGCAACACCCACGGCGAAGACCTCAACGACGTCGCCTACCTGTGGACGAACCGCTATTACAGCTCGTCCTGCCGCGTGGAGATGCGGCTTTCGATCTTCAAGCGGGAGAAGGACGGGCACTACGGCCGCATCGTGGAAGAACAAACCCAGTACGGCTATACGCTTAAACAGCTGACCGCCCTGCTGGAAGCCGAAGGCTTTGCGGACGTCCGGGCTTACGGCGACAGGGTGTTGGACGCGCCAAAGCCGGACGAAAAACGCTGGCACGTCGCGGCGACGAAAAAGGAGCTTTAGGCCATGGATACCATGCTGCATTTCACCTTGCGGGGCGGCGCCGTGCGCGGCCTAATGTTAAACGCGACCGAAACCGTGCGCAGGGCGCAGGAACTGCAGGGGTCCAGCGCCGTGGCCGCCGCGGCGCTCGGGCGCGGGCTGATGGCCGCGGCCATGCTAACCTCCACGCTTAAGGAGCCGAAATCCACCGTGACCCTGACCATCGACGGCGACGGGCCGCTGAAAAAGATCGTCTGCGTTGGAGGGCATGCCGACGCGGCCGTCACCGTTCGCGGCTACGTGCAAAACCACACGGTGCAATTGCCGCTCAAGGACGGCAAGCTCGATATCGGCGGCGGCGTGGGCAGGCACGGGCGGCTGAGCGTGGTCAAGGACCTGCGTATGAAAAGCCCCTACATCGGCCAGGTGAGCCTGACCTCGGGCGAAATCGCCGCCGACCTTGCGTACTACTACGTACAGAGCGAGCAAAGCCCCTCGCTGGTCAGCCTGGGCGTGATCGCCTCGGACGTGACGGTGGACGCCGCCGGCGGGGTGCTGCTGCAGGCCATGCCGGGCTGCGGCGACGAGCTGATCGATCAGCTCGAACTGCGCTCGCCGATCTTCGGCGAGATCGCGGGCGAGCTGCTGCACGAAACGCCGGAAGCCCTTCTGCAAACCTGGTTTGCGAGGCTTGAGCCGGAGCTTTTGGAAACCGGGGAACTGCGCTACGAATGCAACTGTTCCCGGGAGCGCATGGAGCGCGCGTTGATCGCGCTGGGCCCGGAAGAACTCAAGCGCATGATCACCGACGACGTGGACGGCGCGGAGCTCGTGTGCCACTTCTGCGCAAAAAAATATAACTTTTCAACGCCCGACCTGCTCAGGCTTTTAAACCGGCGCTGACGGGCATAACAGGGGATCGCGCGGTAAAACGCGAACGTTACAAAAACCCCGTATCACGAGAGGAGACCCCATGAAACTGATTGATTTCGACGCGGCGTTCGCCAAGGCGCTCGGCCGCTGGATTGAAGAAAACCGCGGAAAATACAAAACGGCCGACGCGCTGGAAGAAGCCGCGCCCGAGTTTTACACCGCGTGGCTGAAAACCCCGGCCGATTTTCTGGACGGGCAGACGCCCGCGGAATACTTTGAGCGCTTTACGGACGCCAAAGCGCTGATCGACCTGCTGAACGACTATATCGCACAGGGCGTTCCCACACCCGATCCGCTGCTCACCCGGCTGCATGCGCTGGGCGACGAGGACGCGCTGCTGGCGCTTGCGCAAAACGCCGGCGCGCCCACCGAAGCGCGGATGCTCGCCGTGGACCTTCTGCGCGAGATGGAAAGCGATAAGCCGATGGTTGAATACATCCGCTGGCAGGTGGAGCGCACCGAGGACGAAGATCTGCTGGACGCGGCGCTGGAAAGCCTGAACCTGATGGGCGACAAGGCGCTCGGCCCCGCGAAGATCGCCTTTACGGCGGCGGACGACGCTGGCAGGGAAGCGCTGCTGGACGTTTTGGCCCGGCCCGGCGCCGACGACGCCGTGGTGACCTTCGCCATCGAACGCTTCAAGACTCAGGCGGGCAAGCGCGCGCTGTATGCGGGCTATCTGGGCAAGATGGACGACGAGCGCGCCGTGGAACCGCTGCTTTCGGCCGCAGAAGCCAAGGATACCTCTTACATCGACTTCATCGAGATCCGCAACGCCATCGAGCGCCTCGGCGGCGAAGCGCCCTACCGCGATTTTACCGACGATCCGACCTACCTTGCCGTACAGCGGCTGCAGCTGCGCTAAGGAGCGACACATGATTACACTGGCAGATATCAAACAGAACGAAAACATCCGCGCGCTGATCAAGGCGGGCAACCGCTATCTGGAGCACCTGGGGTATACTGATCACGGCCCGCGGCATTTAAGCTACGTCAGCCGCACCGCGAGCCATATTTTGATCCAGCTCGGCTATTCCGAGCGCGAGATTGAGCTTGCGGCCATCGCCGGATGGGTACACGACGTGGGCAACTCCATCAACCGCCACGACCACGGGCCCAACGGCGCGATCATGCTGTTCCCCATCCTCCGCGAAGCGGGCATGACCATCAATGACGCGCTGGAGGTGGTGACGGCCGTCGGCAACCACGAGGAGGAAAGCGGAACGGCGTCTTCGGCGGTCAGCGCCGCGCTGATCATCGCCGATAAATCCGACGCGCACAAAAGCCGGGTGCGCAACGGCAGCCCCGATCCCACCGATATCCACGACCGCGTGAACTTCGCCATCCAGAAAAACGAAGTGATCGTCAACCGCAAGACCCGCGTGATCCGCCAGTCGCTGGTGATGGATACGACAAGCTCCGTGCTTGAGTACCTGTCCATCTACCTGCCCCGCATTTTGATGTGCGAGAAGGCCGCGCGGTTTTTAAAGCAGGAATTTGAGTTGGAAATCAACGGACATCCGGTGAACAACCAGTCCGCGGAATCCTGCAAAGCCTAAAGGATCGATTCGCGATGTATTGTAAGCAATGTGGCAGTTATTTACCCGACGACGCCGTGATGTGCGGCGTCTGCGGCGAGATGGCGCGCCGGGACGACGATCCCGGCGTTCGCGGCATGCGCCAGGGACGGCGCGGCGACGCGCCGCCGCAAATGCTGCCCGATGAAAAACGCGAAGCGGTACCCGAGTACGGCGACTATGAAATGTCCCCCCTGCCGCCGGAAAGCGCTCGCGGCGTACGGCGCGCAAACGCCGCCAAGGGCGACGGGCTCAGCCGCCCGCAAACGCGCTCCGGCGTTCCCGTGCACGGCAGCGTTGGGACGCCCTACGTAACCTCCAGCCGCCATAAGACCAAGGGCATGCAGTACCACAAGTTCAACTGGATGCTGCTTTTCGTGATCCTTACGGCGCTGCTTGTGCTTGCGGCGGTCGGGTACTTTATCTACATCAAGTCGACCGACGAGGGCCAGCGCATCACCGGCCGCAAACAGGTGCTGATGACGACGGAAGAAGAGCTCGCGCTTGCGCAGACGACCGACGCTACCTTGCTCACGGAGCAGGAGGAGATTCTCGACCGGTTATTGACCGTGCCCGCGCAGACCTACTGGCTGGTGGGGCAGGACTATACCGAAATAGGCGATATGGATTCGGCCATCAAGGCCTTCCGCATCGCCGATACCCTCGACCCCGAAAACTACGACGGGCTGTACCTTCTGGCAACGGTGTACGAGCTCAACAACCAGGACGACCTGGCCGAGGCCGTGTACCAAGACCTGATCGATACCGTCAGCCCCTCCCGCACCGAGGCGTACACGGCGCTGATCGCGCTGTTGACCCGCCAGGACCGCAACCCCGAGGCGGCGGACCTGATGCTGACCGCTTATGAAAACACAGGCCGCGAAGCCTACCGTGTGGAACGCAACACCTTCATCCCCGAAAAGCCGGAGGTGGACGCCACGCAGGTCGCCGGCCGCTACGAGCTGGAACAGCATATCCAGCTCACCTCGCCGCAGGGCTACGACATCTACTACACGCTGGACGACGATAAGATTCTGCCCGAGGAAGGTACGCTGATGACAGGCGATACGGTAACGATCACCGAGGGCACGTTTAAGCTGCGCGCCGTATGCGTAATCGACGATCTGCACTCCGACGAGTTTTCGGCGCAGTATACGGTGTATTACCCCACGCCCGCCGCCCCCAAGGCCAACCTCGCCCCCAACACCTATAACAAGCTGAAGTCTGTCAGCCTGCGGCCGGGCGAGAAATCCTCCAACTACAACACCAAAACGGACGAGCAAAAGGCCAAGGAAGACGACCTGACCTTCTATTACACCTTCGACGGCTCGCAGCCCGACCCCGACCTCAGCCCGATCTGGGATGAAGAAACCCCCATCGCGCTGCCCACGGGCCGCGTCTACCTGCACGCGCTGGTGGTCAACGGCTACGGCAAGCGGTCGTCCACGCTGGAGGTCTACTACAAGTTCTCCGTCGCTCCCTACCTGCCGGACCCCTACTCGCGCGAGGATACCTTTGCGGACTTCGTGCTGGGGAAAACGCGTTTGTCGGATTTCACCGGCACATTCGGGCAGCCGGACACGACGCAGGATATTCAGTACATGTTCTACGAGGGGCAGGCGCAGGAGCTTACGTATACCTGGGGCAAGGCCGTGTTCGTGCTGGTGGGCAACCAGTGGCTGCTGGCGAGCGTGGACATGAACCGCAACATCGCCACGCCCCCGCGCGGCGTGGGCGTAGGTTCCACCGAAGCGGAGATCACCGCCGTGTATAAGGATTTCGGCATGCCCGATAACCAGGATGGCAGCCGCAACCTCTACTTTGCCGACCCGGATATCGGCGTGATCAATATCAACGACGACGGCACGCGCACCATTCAGTACTCGACCACAACGCTATCCAGCCAGATGATGTACCTGCAGTTTGTGCTAAACGACAAGGGCGTCTGCACCCGCATCACGCACTATTACCGGCCGTAGCCGAACGTTTCGGTTGATATATCCCGCTATGACCCGCGCGAGGTTAAAAGCCGCAAACACAGCTTTTAAATTTCTCGCAGCATCAATACCCCCGCACGGGTTGATGCAAACGCGTCACCGGACACCGCCAAAGGACACGCAAGCCGGCGGATAATCGTATTACAATGGAAAAACCCAGCTACACGAAAAGACAGGCACATGGTGCCTGTCCCGAAAACCCGCCCAGAACGGCGTCCATATCGCTCGGCCTCGACGGGTTTGGTCAAAGGAAATCCTCTATCACGGCACCATCATAGCAAAGAAATGTAAACCCGCAATCAAAGGCAACTTAAACTTGCGTAAAATCAATCGCCGCAGAAAACTCTGCGGCGATAATACTATGAATTTAAAGAATAATCAGCCAGTAAGATGCTAGCTTTCTAAACAGATGTTGCACATGCTTCTGAGATAAACATCAGGTACGTTCTACTTATAAAATCGACCAATGTCTCTGGCGTTTTTGAGCGCACCCCTAAATCATTAATAGCATTATTTACATCTAGCTTTCTTATTGACCGTGGTTTTGATAAGCGCGGAAAGTATTCTTGACAAGACTCATGGAAGTTATTGATAAAATTCACAAAATACCACATTAAGTACTTCCCTCGAATATATCTCAAGTCAATATTTTTATCTTGGAACTCTACTTCGACAGATAAAACTTCATCAATCATAATTTTGGTATTCCATTTTCTTTCAATATATGAAACAATATCCGTACTATTCATTGTCTTCACATTGCATTTTTCCATGCATAAGACATCTTTAATCTCAATGCAATTGAATGATGGTTTATCTCCTTTTCTTTGCAACCAAATATATGCTGCACTAATTAGCGAAACCGCTTTCGCTAATTCGTTTACACCACATAAAAACAGCTGGAATAGTTTCTCATTTTCCTTTTCATATAAATTTATATTGCATAATTCTTTTATAACTCTATTAAGTGTATATGTACTAACAATTGAATTCTCAATAGAGCAATCATCTGTTATATATAAATTTGCTCTATCCTTTTGTCCATTAAAAAAATCATCTAGATCTCTATCCACAAAAAAAGCTGTCTGTTTTTCAGGATACCTATTCCAATCAATTATATCAATTAGCTGAAGTACCTTACTTTTATTTCCTGGCTCACCCGCTTCAATTAGTATTAACTCGTAATCCTTAATAACCCGACTAATATGATTATTATAATATGAAATATCATTTATCCCTTCAACAAAGCCAAATAACTTTTTCGCATCTTTGGTTTGTGCCGTCAAAAAGAAATGATATGGTACAATAATCTCTTCTAGGGCAGATTTATGAATAGATATCATGCTCATAACTTCACCCGTTAATAAAGTATTCTTTTAGCCCATGTGCATATTTAAAAAGATTATTATCATATATAAACGGAGAGTGTGTAGCAACAATAAGTCCTGTGCAAGATGAGCCATTCCTTATATCACATAAAAACCGCTTTTGCCAAGGTACTGAAAGAGATAGCTCTGGTTCATCAATTATAACAAATAACTCATCTTTGTCTTGCAAATACAGATGGCTAAATAGGGATACTATTTGTTTTTCTCCTGAAGACAAATCGCTCATATCTATTGGCTCATTGCTTCTTTGTTTCAATATTTGCACATCGAATTTTGATATATCATAGATCATAATCTTATCTGAAAGCGAAAGATACTCGCTACACATACTACAAAAATCAGAAATACCCTTTTCTTTTTTCTCTAATTCATCTTGAAGTGCAAGTAAATTCCTAAAATAATATAGAAGAATCTGTCTTTGTGTTTCATTTGCTTGTGGTTTATTTCCATGCAGAATCTGAGTCAATAATTGTATTTGCTTATTATTAAGCATATTTTTATTATTTCGTGATACACATAATTTAAACTTCTCTATATCGCTATCTTGCACTGATGTAAATGTCTGTTCCGACATTCGATATTTCTTATCTATAACGTCCCCTAAATTTAAATAAGCTAATTCTTTAAAGCTTGCCTCTGAATATCTGCTCAATTCTGAGCATTTCTTTTTAATTTTATCTTTTACATCCTGCATACCAAATTCGACTAATTCTATATAGCTATGGCTACCTCTTTCTGAAAATTCAAATATAGTTTGAAGCTCTTCAGGGTCCCGAAAATTCTGTCGTTCTTGAATGATATAGGATAAGTCTTCTTCAATTCGTCTATAAGTTGGAAGATATAAAACTCTTGCCCCAAGAGCATTAGGAATTTGTGTAATATGACTTTCATCAAAGTTCATTTCAATCTGATGAATATCATTATTGTTGTTCTCTGAGTTATATTGAAGTATATCAAGAATCATTTTCACAGGATAATTCAATTTATTAGCAATATTAAGAACATCATTAATTGAAATTCCATCTTCTCTATCCAGTTTAAATAATTCTCTGCGAAATTGAACAGGCAAACGCCTAATTGAATTTGGGTTAATTACCTTTGCCGTTTTTGCTTGATTGCTCGATAAGGTGTACTCTTTATTGCTAATAGTAATAACAATCTTGTCGAACTTATGTGTCGGCATATGAGAATAAACACCTGAAAGAACAGAAAACATATATTTTAAAACCGTGGTTTTTCCTAAGCCGTTTTCCCCAACAAATATTACGGTATTGTCATTAATCGTAATATCAACATCTCTGTCACCATATAGCCCGAGAATTTGAAATCTCTGAAGACTATTCATAACTATTACTCCTTGAATACTTTATAACTTAAATAACTAGATTCACTGTTAACGAGATAAAGGCTTATATGTAAACTAAAAGTAGTATACCTTTATTTGAGTGTTTTCGTCAATATATTGAATCTAAATATTAAGCCGCTTATAAACTGACACAAAGAATTCCTGAAATAAAGATACTTCTAGCAAACATATACTAGATTATATCTTCATACAAATAACATTTTTTGTATTCATATAGAGGCATATACGACATACAATAATGAATATTCAATGCTAGTAAACACCATTACCTCGCTTACATTTTATATACACGAGGCAACTAACCATCAACATTACAGATCAAGCCATCCTAAGTATTAGGAGTCAGCTTGTTCAGAAGGCTTGAGATGCTAGGCAGCCGAACGACTGGGCACCCTGTGTGGTGCTTGCGCGAAGCGCAAAAGGAGTTTCGGTTGGGACGTTTTTCAGAGCAGCCAAAGGGAAGTGCGGGCTGCGACAATAAAACGGATGGAGGGTTGAGCGGAGCTTACTCGTTCGTAAGTGATGCGAAAATCCGACACACCTTCTCCGCAGATTAAGTGATCCTGAGTATTAGGAATCAGCTTGTTCAGAAGGTTTGAGATGCTAGGAAGCAAGGGTGGGAAGGGGTTGAGTTTACGCGTTTGTAAATGATGCCCCTTCCCGTCCGCTGCTGACACCGCAGATCAGGCCTTCCGGGCAAGCTGATCAGGCGTTGGCGGCGCCGACGGCGAATAGGATTACAGCCCCCGCCACGCCCAGCACGCCGAAGACGACGCAGGTGATCATGGTGGCCCTGTCGCTGGGTTCCTTGCTGCCGGTGAACATTTTGAGCTTCTGCTTGACGAGTTTCATGAGGCTCTGCGGTTTTAAAAACCCGATCCCGAAGCACAGCAGCGCGTACGCCGCGCAGGCGATTCCCCCGACCAGATATCCGGTTTCCATGGTATGACCTCCTTCAAATGCGTGCGTTCTATGTTACTGCAAAGATTTTCGAATACTTTTCAGACTGAGCGTGTAAACCCCCGCGGAGATCAGCGCGATGATCGCGGCGTACAGGAGCGTGCTCCCCCACTGCGACGTACCCTGAATGATCTCCGTGATGCCGCGGTACGCCCAGTAAAACGGGCTCCACCATACGGTCCAGTGCCAGGCGGGATCGACGAGCTCGTACACGACAACCGAGGCGATCATGGGCAGCATCAGCATTTTTACGCTGCCGGAAGCCTCGATATAATCCGACGACGCCAGGCCGATGACGAACGCGACGATGATGGAAATCAGCGCGCTTGCGACGATCATCAGCAGGATCTGCCCCCAGTTGATGGCGGTCATCCCGAGGATGAGCAGCGCGACGACCGAGGAGATCAGAAGCGCGGTTACGCCGATGAAGCTTTTGGCGATCACATAAAGCCACTGCGGCATCGGGGTGACGTTGGCGGCCTTGATGGTCTGGTCGGTTTTTTCGTCCACCAGTCCCAGCGAAATGAGCATCGCGGTGAACACGCTGATCATCAGGAGCATCGAGATGGACAGAGCGCGTTTCAGCGGCGAGGTCTCGTCGCGGAAGGAGAGGAAGCCGAAATGATCGCCCTGAACCTGTTCCGCGGTTCCGGTCTGGGCTATGGCGCCCAGCAGTTTCGCCATGGACAGAGAGGTTTCCGATTCGTTCCCCTGGCGCACCAGCACGGGGCCGGAATCGCCCGGGATCAGGCCGAACACCTCGTCGCGGCGCAGCACGCGTTCGCGCACGGCGTCGGCACCGTCGAGCGTTTCGACGCTCGCGTAGTTTTCAAGCGTATCGACAACGCTTTGGCCCAGGCTTGCATCCACGGCGAAGTTCACCGTCGTTTCGCTGATGCCCGGCGACATCCAGGAGATGACCAGCGCAACGATCAGCGGCGCGAGGATGACGATGAGCGACAGCGGGTCCTTGACGGCCAGTTTTAAATCGCGCTGTAAAACGCTGAATGCTTTTTTCATGTCCTACACCCCCAAAATCCTGCGGTAGCGGCGTTCCGACAGCCATAGCAACAGCCCCGACAGTACGATCATCCCGCCGCCGACCAAAAGCACATAGCCCACGTCGGGCGTTTTAAGCAGGGTTTCTTTCACAGCCTGCAGCATGGGATAGGTCGGCATCAGCTTAATCCACAGCGGCGCGAAGCTGGGCAGAATGTAGCTCATCGCGGGCAGGATCAACAACAGAAGCATCAGGAAGATCATACCGTAGGCCGATTTGATGTCGGAGAAGAACGACGCGAGCCAAAGCCCGATCATGCACGAGAGCACGGATACCAGCATGGCCGTCGGGATAAATAATAGGTAGTTGGGCTGCGCACCCATGATAGGCACGGTGACCACGATGGAGGATACCAGCGAGGTGGTCAGCACCACCAACACCTTGCTCATCAGGTAGCTGCGCGTGCCCATGGGCGTCAGCGCCATCGCGCGGATCAGCCCGGAGGATTTGTCGATGATCAGGTAGGAAATGACCACGAGCATGCCCATCAGCCCGTTCATGATCACCACGGCCATGGGCATAAAGCTCTGGCGGTTGTTAAGCACGTTTTCCGCGCCGAGGGTTTCCACAGGCTGCGCGTCCATGGCCTTGAGCAGCGCCGGAGTGTCGCCCGCGCCCATCACGGCGGAGATCAGGTTGCGGTAACGCTCGCTTTCCGAGCCGAAGAGGAGCAGGCGGTACTGCGGCTGCGCGTCTTCACCGGCGGTTACGACCGTGGCGTACCATTTTTCGGTCCGGGCAACGCGGAGCATGTCGTCCATGCTGGCCGCGATATAAACTGTCTTTTCCAGCGCGCCGGTATCGGCGTTATAGTAGTTCCAGGTTTCCAGTTCCAAGGTCACTTTATCGGTAAAGGATTTGTCAAACTGTATGCCGGTTTGCTCGTCGTAGTAGGTGAGATCCATCGGGCGGAGCCTGACGGCGGTGTCCTCCGCGCGTACGTACTGCCCCGGCTCGCCGAAGTTCTGCGCAAGCATGGCGTCGAGCACTTCGCGCGGGCCGTCCATATAGATCAGTTCTTTGGAAACGCTCGTGGTTTCGGCGGGCACGAACAAAAGGATCGCCGCCAGCAGGATGACCGCGGTGATGATCTCCATGTAGAAGTAGAAGCCGCGGGAGGCGATTTTCAGTTCTTTTTTATAGTTATCCCACAGTTTCATCCGCCGTCAGCCCCTTTCCGGTGACCTTGATGAAGATCTCCTCAAGCGTCGCTTCTTTGGAGTGCATGGTGATAATCTCGCCCGTGTCCAGGATCTGGTGGAGGCGCGCCTTGTCCTCCGCCTTGGCGGGGGCGAGGGTCTCCTTCTTCACGTCGCCATCCTGCCGGTATTCCACGGCGACGGTCTTGTGCCCGTACTGGAGCTTGAGCGCCTTGGGCGAGTCGATAAGCTTGATTTCGCCGTCCACGATAAACGCGACGCGGTCGCACAGCTCGTCGGCGATGAACATGTTATGCGTGGTTAAAAACGCGGTGACGCCGCTTTGGCATTCCTTGCGGATGATATCCTTGATCTGCGCGGCGATGGCCGGGTCGAGACCGGTGGTCGGCTCGTCCAGAAACCACATCGCGGGGTTGTTGAGCAGCGAGCGCGCGAAGGTGAGCCGGTGCTTCTGTCCCTTGGAAAACGATCCGGCCTTCTGGTTTTCCTTGCCGCCAAGCCCCACCATGTCGATCAGCGCGCGCGGGTCGCGGGTGGGGACGTCGAACAGCTTTGCATAGTAGCGCAGGTTTTCCTCGGCGGTGAGCTTGGAATAGAGGTTGGACTGCTCAAAACTCATGCCGATGCGGTTGAAGCGCTTCTTGTCTTCTTTGCGCAGGTTATAGCCGTCCACCACGGCCTCGCCGTTTTGCATTAAAAGAAGCCCGGTCAGGATACCCTGCGTGGTCGATTTGCCCGCGCCCGAAGGGCCCAGAAACCCGAAGATTTCGCCCTTGCCGATATCAAACGAGATATCCCGGACGGCAAAGCGATCGTTCCTTTGGTAGGAGTACGAAAGGTTTTTCACATGGATCATGGTCAAGTCTCCTTTTCGGTCCGTGATTGATTTCGGTCTATACGTTCGTTATATTAGCTGATTCCGTGCAGTACGATCTGCACGCCCAGTTCGCACAGCGTTTCCAGGTCCGCCGCGTCCATGCCTTCGCCGGATTTGCGTTCGATCAGGAATTCGATGATCGTGGCGTTGATGCTGGTCAGAAGCCTGAAAAACAGCTCCGGGGTGATGTTTTTGTTCAGCTCGCCGTTGGCGATGGCTTCGTTGACGATCTGAAACAGCCACACGGCCAAATCGCTCTTCTCCGCGTGGGCAAGCATTTTGCTGTAGAGCTCCGAGTCCTTCATGCGCAGAAGGCTTTCCGCGCTTTTGTAGTACTCCTCGTGCTCCAGTCCAAAGCGCATGCCGCCAAGGTACATAGCGCGGATGACGCTTTCCAGGTTGCGGGCCTTGCTTTCATTGAGAGCCTGCTGCATGTAGCGCGCTTTCATCCGTCCGGCTTCCAGCGCGATGTAGATGAACAGGTCGTCCATGTCCTCAAAGTATTGGTAGAAGCTGCCGGTGGCGATGCCCGCCTCTTTCACGATACGGGTGACGCTGGCCCTGTCGTACCCGTTTTCGGCGATCTCATGCAGCGCCGCGTTCAATATGCGCTGCTGTTTTTCTTCTTTGAGGTTCACAAACGTTTCCTTTGGCATGGGCATCATCTCCCGTTCATTAAGGCCATGAATATGAATTCACATTCACATTATAATCACAGTCCGTTCCCCTGTCAAGCGTTTTTCATAAAAATATTCATCGGGTGAATATTTGACAACAATATGACCCGCGCGAGGTTAAAGGACAAAGGCGTGGAAAGCTGCGCGTAGCAAGGAAAACACCGGACAAACAGACGGCCGCGCATTCAGAGAATGCAAAACCGATCACGCCAATAACCCTTGTGTTATAGCTTCGGAACTGCTGTTTCCCATGTATTTGACCCACGCGAAGATAAGGGATGTGAAGATGATTGAATAAAGGCGGCTTGTTGAAGCAATCGCCAAACTGCCTTATAGCGCTTGAAACGGGTATGCAGTAAAAACCTCGGAATTTATCGTATATCCATGATACTAGACACCACATAGGCAAACGACGCGTAAAGACCCTGTGCGATGATGGTGTCGATTTTATTACAGATGGCGGTTGCGGTATCTGAAGCAGCAGCAGCGCTACGTCGAGGATTCTGCCGGCGCAAGATGGCGAAAATATACCCGTCAGCGTATAGGGGATTTGTGCGTCGTTTGCCTATATTACAACGGCTTCTCAGAGAGGGTCGCCCAGAACGCAGGCACATGGAATCTGTGCAGCGTGCCCTCGGTGTTGTAATCCTCGTACAGATCAATCAGCCGGAGACCGGCCTGGATCTGCCCGCGGATCTGCTCGTCGAGCGTGTGGGAGAACTGGATGCCGTCGTTTTCCCGCATGGCTTTTTCATACAAGGCCTTGTCCTTGAGGGGGTTATAGGGCAGGGCGTATTTGATCTCGGTCTGGTCCCAGTCGATAATATAGTTGACGCCGTTATCCAGCCCCGCCATCAGGCGGCCACCGGGTTTTAAGATGCGGCGGCACTCGCGCCAGACGTGGTGTACGTCCTCGATATAGCAGTTGGATACGGGGTTGAAGATCAGATCAAAGCTCTCATCCGGGAAGGGCAGGGGCTTGGTCATATCGGCATGCACAATGTTGATCAAATAGCCCTCGCGCTGCGCGACCATCCGCTCCGATTCGAGCTGCTTTTTGGAATAATCCAGCACCGTACACACGGCGCCCTGCGCGGCAAACACGGGCATCTGCTGCCCGCCGCCGGACGCCAGCCCCAGTACCCTGGCGCCTTTCAGCTCGGGATACCACTCTTTGGGCACGGCAATCTGAGGGGTGAGCACCATGCGCCAGTCGCCCCGGGTCGCCTTTTCATAGTCCTCATGTGAAATGGGCGTACCCCATTCCCAGCCGTCTTCAATCCAGCTGTCGATGGTTTTTGTGTTTATATCCTGATAATCCATAATATACTCCTTTGGTAAACGATGAATGAAGCCCATGCAGGCTGGCGTATTGTATTTTCGTCGAATTGGGCCTGCAGAAATAGAAGTCGTAGCGGCGCTGCGTCAAAGTTTTTGCGGGCTCAAGTTGGCGGAAATTGGATCACCGGCATGTATGGGATTGATTCGGAGTTTACCTATTTATTTTCTTCTACCCACTTGGGGTATTCTTCCATGACGTCCGCCTGCGATACGCGGTGCAGGTAGCTGTCCATCAGCGAAAACGCCACGCTGTCCAGCCGCACGTCCTCGGGCAGGGCGCGGAAGGCCTCCGTACCCTTCAGGCGCAGTACGGCGTCGCGCGCGTCCGCCTGCGGGAACAGATCGGAAAACGCGTGCTTGCCGTCCATATCGCCGAACTGGTACTCCATATCCTCGCCCCGGTCAAAGCGCTGGGTCAGGACGGATACCAGCCTCGCAGCGTTCAGGTCGTCCATCATCAGCTTCTGGAAATATACGCGGAAGGCCATAAAGTCGGTCTGCTTCCAGTATTCAAGCACGGGCATAGGCTTGTGCGACAAAAGCCAGTTGTCCTTGAGCGCGACGGCGTGCACCCGGGTCATGAGCTGGCGCAGCTGCGCCGTAATGAACTCTTCGTCAAGCTGCACATTCTCCGCGCCGGGCGCGCCCCGGCGGACGGACGTCAGCACCGATACGAGGATGGGCAGGGTCTTTTTGCCAGCGTTTTCCACGGCGGATTTCAGGCTTTCCTCCGCCATGTATCGCTGCATCTGGGACAGTATCCGCAGCGCCGTATTGCAGCACTCCTGGAAAAACGAGCGCTGGAAGGGCTTGTCAGCCGGGTTTTTGCTCTCCGGCAGGCGGCTGAGCCACAGCACCTCGTGGAAGAACAGCGAAAGCCGTTCTTCCGGAATTTCGTCCAGGTAATGCGGCAGATGGTTTAAAAACGCGGCGCGGTGCTCCTCCCCGGTCAGGCTGTCGGTATAGGCCCGCAATTGCGCGGCATCCATTTCGTGGATGACGCCGACGATTTCCTTTTGGGTAATGCGCAGGCTTCCGAGGGACTGGGTGAAATACAGGTCGAAAAACTCCTCGCAGCAGATGCGGCGCATGCGCACAAAGCGCGGGTCCGCGTCGTCGGCGTATACGTCCAGAATGTTCTTGCCGTAGCGCGGGAACATGTGCCCGATCAGGGCTTGCAGCGTGCCGCCGCCATACTCGTCCAGCGACTGGATCATCCGCCGGTGCTCGGCCTTGAACTGCTTTTTCTTGATCTGGTCGGCGCTGCGGTAGTTCAGCCCGCCGCCCCGCAGCAGATCGTCCCGGTGCGCCTGAATCCACGGCAGTACCTTGGGCGCGTGCAGCTGCATGGCGGAGACCGCCAGAAGATCCACGAAATTGACCTCGTTTCCAAGCGCCTGGTAACGGACGCGGAAGGTATTGATGAAGCGGTACACGTCGCGGATGCTCAGGATGTGCGCAAACAGGAAGGGCGCGACCTCGTCAAAGTACGCGCGGTCGAAGTTGAGGCCCTTGTAGCTTTCCAGCCACGAGGTGATATACGCCATCAGGATATCGCGGATGCGGCCGGGCTCGGGCGCGGGGATATCGAACTGCACCTGGATGAACTTCTCCAGGTACTGCCGCCCGTCGCCGTACAGCTCCTTGGACAGCGCGCCCACGACCACGTCCTGGTCAAACGACAAAAGGTACACAAAGCGCGGGAACCCCGCCACGGCCTTGACCAGCTGCAATACGTTACGGATACGCTGGGAGGACAGGCGGTCGATATCGTCCATCACGACGTAGATTTTCTTTTTTTGCTTTCTGAGCAGCTTGTATACCTTATTCCGGCGCTTGATCACGCGCTGTGTCGCGGAGCGCTTTTTTTGTTTCTTCTTAGGCGCCGCGCCGCGCAGCTCCGCCACGGTTTCGGAGCTGAAATTCGGCAGGCAGGTTTCAAGCGCCGAGGCGTACTTCTCCATCGCCCTGGCCGCTTTGTTCAGGGTTTTCCCGCGGGACGATTTATGCAGTTCGTCGGCAAGGGTTTGCAAAAGCTGCCCCGGCAAAAGCTCCTCCGCCGGATAATCCCAGGGGTTGAACTGGATCAGGATCGGCTTTCCGGCCTTCCGGCCCCGCATCGCCTCTGTGACCATATTGATCACCGAGGTCTTGCCCGACCCCCACTTGCCGCAAAGCCCGATCACAAAGCTGCCGCGCTTGCCCGGCGGGCAGCTAAGCATCGCCGAGGCGATTTGCCCGGCAAACGCCGTGCGCCCCAGCAGGTCGTCCTTTGCGGTTTGGATAGGCTGGTCGGAAAGCATGGGTCACCTCAAATACATTTTGTTATAGTATATCATATTCGATAAAGCATTGTTTCCAAATCGATAGATATTCCTTCGCTACAGCGATACTATGTATCATATCATATGCTCTATCCTTGGGAAACAATTTCGATTGATATTTATGCTTCCATTCACTATAATACTATTAGATGTATTTATTGAGGTGATTGTTTTGCTCTCTGATAATGCTATAAACAACAGAAGGGATGATCTCCTTAAAAGAGCTCCGTTTGTTGAAAGATTAACCGATGAAATACTAAATCATAAAATTGAAGGCGATAAAAGTTTTACTGTCGGAATATACGGTAGTTGGGGCTCTGGAAAAACATCTATACTCAATATGGTTGCTAATGATATTATAGAAAAAACAGAAAGAAACAATCAACCGATAATTATTCGCTTTAATCCTTGGAACTATACAAATACAAACCAATTGCTAGAACAGTTTTTTCAAACAATATCTGTAGCGATAAAGGCGTCCGTCTACAACGAGAAATTATATAGCGTTGGAAATATGCTGGCAAAATACTCATCTGCAATTATGTTGGTACAGCTTTTTTCACCAACCGCTTTGATATTAGCACCGTTAACAGGACTTTTTGGAAGTATTGGTGTCCATTTGATGGAACGAGCTACAAAAAAGAATAATATCATGAAGCTTAAAGAAAATATTGTGAAGTGTCTTCAAGACCAAAAACAAAAATTACTTGTTATAATTGATGATTTAGATAGGCTAAACAATGATCAAATCCGCCTGATGTTTCAACTGGTCAATTCAATTGCTGATTTCCCTTATATGCTGTACCTTTTGGCGTTTGATAGAATAATAGTATCAAGAGCTCTTGAAAAGGAGCAAAATTGTGATGGTGAGGAGTATTTAGAGAAGATTATTCAAGTTATGTTCCCTGTTCCAGATGTTAATAGACAAATTATTGAAGATTTATTTTTCGATCATCTTAATGAACTTCTGAAGTTGTCTGCAAATCCCATTTTTGATAAATCATACTGGTCTGAAGTATCACCTTTTATTCTTGAACAAATTCGCACAGTTCGCGATATCAAGCGGTTAATTAATGCATTTAAGTCTCAGTATCTTACAGTCTCTAGCGAGTTTAATTTCGTTGATCTACTTGCAATCGTAGTTATGCAACTATTCCACCCAAAAATGATAATCTGGATTAAGCACAATCAGCAATTATTACAAGGTAACGACCTAATGTTTAGTTTTCTTCATGGTAAGGCAAAAAATGATTACATTGACGTGATCAAATCTATCTTGGATAAACTATATCCCCAGAATCCGGAAACCTTTTTATCCTTTATTTCAAAGATGTTTCCCTGGTTCGGAATCAATGTTCTTAACAACTTTTACGGCAGCCACCCCACACGCAGTTCTCTTGAACGTATGCGTAGAGTTGCAAGCCCTCTGTACTTTTCTCAATATTTTACAATGGAAACCAACCCTCTCAATATATCACATCCAACTATCATTGACTCGATTACAAATATGAATGAATCCCAATTACATGAATACATACATAGGCTACATCAAAGAAATCAAATCAATGACTACGTAAGAATGCTTTTTAGTTATATTGAGGATGTCCCTAACGATCGATTGATCATTATTTTTAATTTATTGTTGTGGCTATTACCTCTTCAAAACTCAGATGATAAAAATCAACATTCCTTTGAACCTACGGTTCGATACTATTTGGGCCATAGTGCATTAAAATTACTTGAGAAAATGAATCCAGAATATCGATTTCAATTTCTTTGTGAAAAAATTAATCAAGCTACTTTAGAAACATTGCCAATGCTAATTTCAGTTATCTGGCAGCTAAGAGAAGGAAAGGCGGCTAATTTAAATCTTTCCAGTGAGGAGATTGAAACAATATTAGAGAACACTCAAACGAAGACGGTTGAGTTGTCAAAAACAAAAGGTTTTATAGAATCAACAAATTTGAATATTTTAGTAAGTTACTGGGATCAGTATGATCCTACTGGTTTTAACGAGTTCCTAAAAAAGAAAACCAAGCGTGCCTCTAATATTGCATATTTCATAGCAGCCTTTATATATTTTTCTTATGGTGAGAAAACCACATATCACTACTCACATCGTTATGACAATTCAATCCTTTCAGAAGAAAAGGCATATAAATCCATAAAAAGATATTTAAGCGGTAAACCCAGTGAAACATTGCCATCTAAAATACAACAACGATGCATAGCGTTCATACTAATTTATGAAAAACAGGAAGAAGTCACTAGCGAAATGATTTTAAAAGAACTGAAGAATCGCAGCGATCAATCAGAAAAACTCATGGATCAAGAATAGTCATACTAAACCAAAAGAAACGCACTATTCTCGGACTATTCATTGGTAGAAAGTTCGATCTGGTTGCGTTTGTTGTAAAGCGTCCGGTAGCCGAAATACAAAGACCCGAACGTGGACAGGCACACCGTGGTGCAGATGGCGATCATGATGGCGATCTGGTAGAGGATCGCGGTGGTGGGCAGCGTGCCGGATAAAATCTGCCCGGTCATCATGCCCGGCAGGGCCACGATGCCGATGCCGACCATGGTGTTGATGGTGGGCAGGATCGCCGTTTCCATGGACTGGCGCACGAAGGGCAGGAAGAGCTTTTCAGGCCTGACGCCCATGTTCTGCAGGGTCTCGATGCGGTCGGTCTGGTCTTCCACCGTCTTGTACAGGGTCTTCACGCCCAGCGATACGCCCGTCATGGTGTTGCCCATCAGCATGCCGGAAATCGGGATGACATACTGGGGGTTGCCCAGGTGCTCGCCCACGACCAGCGCCACGAAATAGGTCATCACCGCAAGGCCCGACAGCGCGATGGACCCGGCGATGATCAAGCGGAATTTGCGGTTAAGCTGTTTGTTTAAATGGATGACGCGGTAGACCGCGAAGCTGATCATCGCCAGCAGGTACAGCGCCACGAAGATCGGATGCGGATTTTGGAAAATGTAGGTGAGGATCAGCCCCGACAGGGTCAATTGCAGCGTCATGCGCGCGCTGCCCCACAGCAGGCTCTTGGTCTGATTGATTTTGGTGAAGCGCAGCACCGTGATGACCACCAGCAGCAACAGGTAGATCAGCGCGAAATGCCACAGGTCCAGCTGCACAATCTGGCTCATTCGCACGCCTCCTCCGACAAGGTAATCACCTGATCGGCAAACTCCGCGGTCAGGGTAATATCATGGCTGATGGCGACCAGGGTGATGCCGTTGTCCGCGCAGTAGGCTTTCACCTGCGAAAGCAACAACCGCGACGTTTTTTTATCCAGCGCGGACGTGGGCTCGTCCATCATCAGCACCTGCGGCTTCATGGACAGGTGGATAGCCAGAAACACGCGCTGTTTTTCTCCGCCCGAAAGCGGCTGGCAGCGCGTGTCCAGCGGAAATTCGACGCAGCAAAGACGCAGGAATTCCTTCATGTCGTCTTCGCCGATGCAGGGCTCGCCGCGAAAGGCGTAAAACTGCTCGAAATTGCCTTTGATGGTATCGTCGAACAGGTACACCTTCTGCCCGGCGAGCAGCACCCTGCGGCGCAGGTCGATGGTGTCCATCTCCGCGATGTCCTGCCCGTCAAAGGTGATCGTCCCGTCGGCGGGCGTCTGGGTGGCGTTGAACAGCTTTAAAAGCGTCGTTTTGCCCGTGCCGCTGCGCCCGCAGATAAAGCTTGCGCTGCCCCGCTCGATCCGGATGTCGGGGTAGCGCAGGATATCGAGGAATTTCAGGTTCGTGGCCGTCAGTATCGCCGCCATACAACCTCCTGTTACTTAAATGGAAAGATCCCGTTTCGTAAACGTCGTTACCGCCGCCGCAAACAACACCACGGCTCCGGCGAGCAGCACCCACACCCCGCCCATGGCCCCGGCGGTACCCGCGGCAATGCCGTCGGGATTGTAAAGCGTGAAGAACGTCGCGTATTTGAAGCCCTTGGTGGCGTCGCCCGCCTGCGCCAAAAGCTGCAGAATAAACATCAGCCCGGGCAGCCCCGCGCCAAGCGCCAGGGAATAGCGGGTTTCATCAAAGATACACGAAGCCAGAAAGCAGATCCCGCCGATGAACAGGTGCAGCGACAAAAGCCCGAAGTTGAGCTTCAGCAGCGTCCAGGTATCTGCCTGCCCGGGCGAGTGCAGCGCGATGGTGAACAGCTCAAGCCCGGTCGCGTACAGCACCAGCCATACGATACCCGTTAACAGTACCGCCATCTGCGTCAGCGCCACCGTGCGGCGCTTGACCGGCGCGGCCAAAAGCGACGCCATGGACCCCCGGTCCACGTAGCGGGCCACCAGGCCGTTGCCGCGGATAATGGAGAAAATCATGGGGAAAATGATCAGGATGAAGCCGTACAGCCCGCTCGCCAGATACCCCAGCAGCGTCAGCGAATCGGAGGAAAAGTCCATGCTGAACGAGTTCATCAATTGCGGCATGGTTTGGGAAAACTGCTGGAACATCTGCAGCATTTCCGGCGAGTACATGACCACGATCAGCACGACGTACATCGTCAGGATCGCCGTGAAGATCGCAAGCAGCTTCCAGCTGGATTTCATTTCGCGTTTGTAAAGCGTCGCGTTCATGCCTTGTCACCTCCGTAGTACTGCATGAAGACCTCTTCCAGGCTCTGGCTTGGCGCGGCGAGGTTTTGCACGGGGTAGCGGCCCATGGCGGCAATCAGCTCGCGGATGTTGTCACCCACGGTGACCTCCACGCGGTGATGGGTGAGCATTTCGGATTGCAGTTCTTCTTTTAAGAAGGCTTCGGCGGCCTTTGAGTTTTCAAAGGTCACGATAAACTTTTTCTGCTGCTTGGCCTTGAGCTCGTCCACCGAGTCAACCGTCACCAGCTCGCCCTGGCGGATGATGCCGATGCGATGGCAGGTGCGTTCGACCTCTTCAAACATATGGCTGGACATCAATATGGTCTTGCCGCGCTGCTTTTCGCTCATCACGAGTTCGATGAAGCGGTTCTGCATCAGCGGATCGAGGCCCGAGGTGGGTTCGTCCAGGATCAGGATCGCGGGATCGTGCATCAGCGCGGCCACGATGCCGAGCTTCTGCTTCATGCCCTTGGACATCTTTTTGATGCGCCCGGCGGGGCTGAGTTCAAAGCGCTCCAAAAGCTCCTTTTTCCGGCCGTCGCCCTTCATACCCCGGTAGCGGGCGATGAAACGCAGGTATTCCGGCCCCGTCATATCGTCGAAAAACGCGATCTCGCCGGGAATGTACCCAAGCGTCTGCTGGATTTCGGCGCGGTTGTCCCAACAGTTCATGCCGTTGATCCTGCAGGAACCCCGGTTGGGCTTCAAAAAGCCCATCAGGTGCCGGATGGTGGTGGTTTTGCCCGCGCCGTTGGGGCCCAGAAAGCCGAAGGCCTCGCCCTCGCTGACCGCAAAGGAAACGTCGAACACGCCCCTGTGGCGGCCGTAATCGCGGGTCAAATTTTGGATATCGATGACGCTCATAGAAAGCTCCTCCGTACAGTCGGAAATCACTTGTCCGTACGCACTGTATCATAGCAACACACGGGCGAAAATGCAAACAATTCCGTCCGTACCGTCCGCCTGCGCGTCTGAAAAGCGGCGGAGTATGCTATACTATGAGAAACAAACAAAACAGAAAGCTCAGGTGGTTTCCGTGCAGACAGCCGCATTTATCAAACGGGTCGAAGAGAACATCGCGCGCGTGATCGTCGGCAAGGGGGACGTGATCGAAACCCTGATGGCCGCGCTGATCGCCAAAGGCCACGTGCTGCTGGAGGACGTACCCGGCACAGGCAAGACCATGCTGTGCAAAAGCCTGGCAAAGTCGCTCGACTGCCGCTTCACGCGCATCCAGTTCACGCTTGACCTGATGCCCTCCGACGTGACGGGCACGAGCGTCTACCAGCCCGCCACGGGGGAATTCTGCTTCCAGCCGGGGCCGGTGTTCACCAATATATTGCTCGCCGACGAAATCAACCGCGCCACGCCGCGCACCCAGTCGGCGCTGTTGGAATGCATGGAGGAGCGGCAGGTGACCGAAAGCGGCGTGACCCGGAAGCTGGAGGAGCCGTTCCTGGTCGTCGCCACGCAAAACCCGGTGGAAATCCAGGGCACCTTCGCCCTGCCGGAGGCGCAGCTGGACCGCTTTTTGATGCGGCTGTCCATGGGCTACCCAGAGGGGAGCGAGGCCGTGGAGATTTTGACCCGTTTCCTGCAAAACGATCCCGCCGAAACGCTCTCCCCCGTGGCCAGCGGCGCGGATCTGCTGGAAGCGCAGGCCGCCTGCCCGAATGTGCAGGTGTCAACGCCGGTGATGGAGTACATCGCCGCGCTGTGCGAGTACACGCGCAAGCTGCCCCAGGCGCTGCTTGGCGCAAGCCCGCGCGGGATGCTCGCGCTCATGCGCGCGTCGCAGGCGCTGGCCATCATCCGGGGGCGCGATTTTGTCACCCCGGACGACGTGAAAACCCTTGCCGTGCCGGTTCTTGCCCACCGCGTGATCGTGCGCGGCGCGTACGGCAAATCGGGCGCCGGGCAAACGGCGGTGCTCGAAGCCCTGAAAGCCGTGCCCGTGCCCACCGAGGACCCGACGGCATGAGCGTCTTCATCCTGCTGGTCGCCGTCGCCGGGCTGATCCTTGTCCAGGGGCTGCTGATCGGCAGGTTCGCCCTGCGGGGCGTGAGCTACGAACGCAGGTTTTCGGCCGTCAGCGGCAGCCAGGGCGATACGGTGGAGATGATCGAGGTCATCCGCAACAAAAAGCTCCTGCCCGTGCCCTGGGTGAAGGCGGAAAGCCGCATCTCGCCGCATCTCAGGTTCCGCTCCGACGCGGAGACCCGCGTTTCGGGCGAGCGCTACCATAAGAGCGTATTTTATTTAAAGCCCTTTCAGCAAATCACGCGCACGCACAGCGTGACGCTTTCAAAACGCGGATACTACAAGGCCGGGTCGGTCTCCCTGCAGGCTGGCGACCTGTTTTCCGTCAACGTTCCGCGCATCCAGGCGGACACGGGCGCGGCCATCGAGGTTTTCCCGCGGCTGCTGTCCCCAGACGAGATCCCCCTGCCGTCCACACGCTGGCAGGGCGACCTTTTGGTCAAGCGCTGGATCATCCCCGACCCGGTTTGGGTGTCCGGCGTGCGCCCCTACGCGGCGGGCGACGAACGCAAGTTCATCCACTGGCGGGCCACGGCGCGCACCGGGCAATTGCAGGTGAAGGTGCACGAAAAAACCGCCGACCCGAAAATGCTCGTGATCGTCAACGCCCAGATGTCCGAAACCCAATGGGGCGACCTGATGGAATGCGAGCAGCAGACGGTGGAAATGATGATCTCGCTGACGGCGACGCTGTGCCTGAACGCCCTGCGTGGCGGCGTGGAGGCGGGTTTTGCCATCAACATCCCCGTGGACGAGGAGGACGATCCAACGGTGCTTCTGCCCGCGCGGTCGTCCCAGCGCGAGGGGGAGATCCTCTCCGCGATGGCGCACCTGACCATCCGGCGCACGCGCACAATCCTGAAAGTGCTCGACGACCTGTGCGCGGTTACCGGCATGGATATGCTGCTGCTGTCGGCGTATGATTCCGAGCTTTTGCAGCAAAGGCTTGCCGCCCTGCGCCGCGCAGGCAATACCGCCGTTTTGCAGTTAATCGACCAGCAGGGGTTCCGGGAGGAAGCGTCATGAGCAGGCGGCTGATACCGAAGCTTTACGCGGCGCTGCTATGCGCCATGGGGCTTTCGCCGATCTATCTTATGCCCGGCGCGGCGCTGCTGCCGGACAGGCTGTGGCTTGCGGCCGTGCTGCCCGTCCCCGCGCTTTTGCTTACGGGCCTGGCAGGGCTTCAGCCCGCAAAACGCCGCACGCCGGCGCTGCTCCTCGCCATGGCGCTGATGGCGGCGGGCTGCGCGGCGCTGTTCCTGCGCACGGCGCCGCTTGCGATGCTTTTGTTCCTGCCCTGCGCCGTGACCATGCTGCTGTTCATGCCCGCCATGGCGCGCCCCGCGCATCAGGAGTGGTCAATCCGGCATCTGGGCGCGTGCCTCGTGCTGCACATCATCGCGCAATTTGCAAAGCTTTACCCCGTGTTTGAAAGCGCGGCCGCGCCGCTCAAATGGATTTTCGTATTGTACCTGCTCGCGCTTCTGTTCTCCTACAACCGCTCCATGCTGCTGGAAACCGTCTCGGCCTCGGCCAAAACGCTGCTTGCGCACAACCGCGTCCTGCTCGCCGTGTTCTGCCTGGCCGCACTGCTGCTGGCAAGCCTCAAGGCCGTCGGCGCCGCCGTGCGCGCGGCGATCCGGTGGATCATCATGGCCGTCGGCGCCGCTGTGCTGTGGTTGAGCTCCCTGTTCCAGCAAAGTACGGACGGCGGCATAGTGCAGGGAAGCAATCCCTTCGCGGTCTTTTATGAAGACGCCGAACCCGGCACGGTTTCCCGGATCGTGGAAATCGCGCTGATCGTCGTCGCCGCGCTGGTCGCCGCCGCGCTGCTTTTCTTCTTTTTCAAGCACCTGTACAAGCTTTTACGCAGAGCGCTCCATATCCTGATGGACAGGCTCAGGCTTTTCAGGCAGCGCATCTCCGCCGATTATGTGGACCAGTCCGAGAGTATGCTTGACTGGGACGAGATCAAGAAAGCCGCCGCCGAACGCCTGCGCCGCGCCAAAACCCGCGTGTTCCCCACCCCGTGGGAAAAACTGTCCCCCGCACAGCGCGTGCGGCGCGTGTACAAGATGCTGCTGAGCCGCGCGGCCGCGCCCGATCCCGCCCTGACCGCGCGGGAGATGCTCAAAAGCGGCGCGCTCCGCCTGTCCGCCGACGCCGCGGCCCCCGCCGCGGCGCTCTATGACCGCGCCCGCTACTCCACCCATCCGATTTCCGCGCAGGAAGCCGACGCGCTGCGCAGGCATGCGGGGCTTTAGGGCGGCCTTTTGGTAACACTTGCGTATCTAGCTTGTTGTTTGATCACACGCAGGCAAACGACGACCGGAACCCTTGTATGATGCCGGAGTTGCTTTTTCTCAGATTGTGTTTGCGAAATCCGAAGTAGTAGCAGCGCTACATCAAGGATTGACCAAGCGCAAGATGGGGAAAAGAAAACCGGCAGCGTGCGAGGTATACGGCCGTCGTTTGCCTCTGAAAACTCTCATGAACATCTAACCTTGTTTTAAGCTAATCCTCCGTTGTCTGCGGGGATTGGCTATGGTATACTCGGGACAGTCAAACAGCGAGTGTGAAAGGAGCAAAGTCATGAATATAGGCATGATCGTCTACTCCGAGACCGGCAACACCCAGGCCGTCGCGCAGAGAGTGGCCGAGACCCTGACCGCCGCCGGGCATTCGGTGGAGATCCGGCAGGTGACCATCGAAGCCCGGGAAAAGGCCGACGCCCAGGTGAAGCTTAAGGACGTCCCGTCCGCAGACGGGTTTGATCTGCTGATCTTCGGCGCACCCGTGCAGGCGTTTTCCCTGTGCCGCGCGATGACGCTGTACTTAAAGCAGCTTAAAAGCGTGCGCGGCGTGCCCGTGGGCTGCTACGTAACCCAGGGGCTGAATAAAAAGTGGATGGGCGGCAACCGGGCGTACAAAACCATGCGGAAGCTGCTCATGGCGCGCGGCGCGGCGGAGCCCCTGCGCATCGGCCACGTACACTGGAAGTCGGCCGAGCGCGAGGAGCAGATCGCTGACCTCGTATCCACGGCCGTGAAGTTCGCCGCAACTGCGGATTAACCCGGTATCGCAACGAAAAAGCCCCGGCCAATGCCGGGGCTTTTGCATACTCGTCAGCCTTTGTCTGCCGCCCAGCGGGCGGTATGATAGCGGCGCAAAGGCAAGAGCAAAAGGTAGGATATGACCGTCGCCAACAGCAACGCCGACGGCAGCCACCCAAGCTTGAACCCGAACGCCGGTTCCATGCTCAGCAGATTGGCCGCAAGCAGGACAAGTTCCTGATACGATACGGCCGCCAGCGCGATCAGCAGTATAAACGTAGGCAGCCACAGCAGCAGGTTTTTTTGGAGCAGCGGACGCAGCGCGCCTTTTTGCGGCAGGTGTTCATAGCCGAAGCGATACCCGCCGGTTTGAAACGCACCCCACAGAAACCAGACCAAGCTTGCCAAAAACAAAACGGCCAGCAGGATAACGCCGCCCAGCACGCCCGCATCCACCCAGACGGGTTTGCCAAGCAGCAGCAGCGGCACGGCCGCAAACACAGTCGCAATCGCCGAGGCGATCCAGCCGGGCACATTCAGGAGTGCTTTCAGGGCCGCGAACATGTTCGGCGTCGCCCATAGCGACAGCAGGATGAAGGCGGATAGCAGCACCAGCGGCAGCGGCGTAAAGCGCATCAACTGCAGGCGGCCCAGAAAGCTCTGATGCCAGGTCTGCCGGCGCGAATACAGCCTGTGCAGGGTGAGCGGCGCGGCGGGATCGTGCGCATAGGCAGCAAGCGCCGCGCCGTAGCTCACACGCACCGGGCCGACCACCGTGTACCACAGCACCGGCGAAAACACAATAAGCAGTTTGGACCATGTGCCAAGCGGCAGAAAGTAGACGAGAAAAAACGGTATCCACGGCACAAGCCGCAGCAAAGCCGCCGCGAGCGTAAGCCGCAACAGGGCGAAATAGCGCAGCGAAGCGCTGCCGGAGTTTGCTTGCATCGTTATCTCCAATCCAGCTGGAATTCATTGGTGTAGGGGTCCAGATACCATTCCACCCGCGAGTACCGCCAGGGGAGCTCCTGCGGATACTCCATAGACTCGGTCAGCGCGATGGCCAGATCGCGCATGGTAACGCATGCAGACTGCATCTTGCTGATATCGCTGAATGCCAGGGTATCGCAGGCTTGCCCGAACCGCTGCACAGCTTCATCATAGGCGGGCAGCAGTTGTTCCCATAGGTCTTTTTGCTCCGGCGTCATGGAAGAAACCTTCCCTTTGAGGTCTTTTTTAAGCTCCGTACAGATGTTAATGAGATGCATGTCATAAAAGCCCGCATCCTCGTAAAAATCCGCGTGTTTCCGGCTGACGTACTGCAACTGGGGCATCTCCACGCCGTACACGGTTTGCAGCACTTCGGCGCGGGCTTTTTCATTGGTAAAGGTAAAGTTCCATTTCATGGCGTACTGGTAGCTACCCTCCATGGTATAGGAATGGATTTGCATATCTCCGCCCTGCATCAGCAACGACGCCATCGATACAAACCCCACGGCCTTGGCCCCGCTCATGTTGGTAAACACGCCGTTTGCGGGGTCGGCCATGGCGTCCAGCACGCGCAGCGCGCTGCCGGAATCGCTTGCCAGCTTTTGCAGAATGGCTGTCATCATCTCCCGCTGGCGGCGGGTGCGGCCCAGGTCCGTGCCGTCTATCGTGGCGTTTTTGCGGGCGCGGACGTAATCCATAATCCCCTGGCCGTCCAGGTGCTGGAGTCCCCTGACGTATTTGCGTCCGCCGCCGCCGTAGTAGTTCATATCCACATCATACTCAATGCCGCCCAGCGCGTCGCCCAGGGTGAACATCGCGCCCATATCCACGGCAAAGTACCCGGTGATCTTAACGCCGCCCAGCAGCTTTTCCACAGACGCCTGGGTGCGCTCCAGCCCCCCGGCCAGCGTATCGGCACAGTTCACCGCGGCGTTGAGCTTGTAAACGCCCCGTACGCCCGGCACGATGGTCACCGTATCGCGCGGAATGGAAATAATATCGATTTTGTTTTGGGTCAGGTTGATCGCCATGACCATGACCGCGTCGGTATGGCAGTCGGTGATGGTATCCTTCAGCCCGCTGCCCCAATAGCCGGGCCGGCCAAAATCGATCCCCAGCAGCAGGATGTTGATTATCGTATCGGGATAGGATACGTATGCGACGGATTCGCTTGGGAAGATCAGCGGATTGTTTTGCTCCGCCGCGCCTGCCGCAAGCGGCATAGCGAGAAGGCAGATGGTCAATAAAAGGCTGAGCCCCTTGTGTTTACGCCCCATGATGGTCGTTCCCCGCTTTCGAGTCCAAAGTGTGCGGTTCCAGTTCCATGGCAATTGGGCGGCGTTGGCCGCATCGCCAAGAAGCACCATCATACCAGAAGCGGCGGAAGCGAACAATATATACGCTGTGATTGAAACGATTGTTAACGAAACGCCCGATGAACGATCAGTCGCTTTCGTAGTGTTTCTTCACCGCGTCCAGTATCTCGTCGCACGAGATACCAAGGCTGCGGCATTGACGGACGTCCTGGGCGAGCTTGGTGTTGAGGATATCCGTTCTGGTGCTTTGCATCTGCTGGTCGCTTACCTGCGACACCGTGGTGCCGCGCCCCACGCGCGTTGTGATCAGGCCCATGCCCTCAAGCATTTCCCAGGCTTTTTTCACGGTGATGACGCTGATTCTAAGCTCCAGCGCAATGGTGCGGATGGACGGGAGGGGAGCGCCTGCCGGCAACTCCCCGCGGATGATCTGCGCGCGGATCTGTTCAAAGATCTGCTGGTAGATCGGCGTATTTGCCGCATCGGATATAACGATGTTCATAGATCGATTTTCTCAAACCGGGCGGCGGAGACGCGGTACGCGAGCACGTTCATCCCGGCGAACACCGCGATGCCGCCGATCAAGGTCAGGATATGCGCGGTCGTCGTGCGCATGCCGTCGATGATGTTGCTGATGAACGGGACGTAAATCACACAGAGCTCGATCGCCGTGGCAAAGGCCACCGCCGCGATTGTTGCGGCCACCACCGCGGCCAGGATCTTATACGCGCTTTTGTAGAACATCGGCAGCATGACGAGGTTGAACACGCCGAACATCACAAACGACAGCCCCAGGAACGCCAGGTTCCCATCGATAAACAGATAGTTGGGCGTAGGCCACAGGATGAGCTTGAGCACGACGCAAATTGCCGCGACGAGCATTTGTTCAAGTTCCAGCGTAATCATCGACAGCACGCGCGCCTTGACGATATCGCGGCGGCTGACCGGCTGGGTGGCGGAGAAGTAGACCTCCTTGTAGGTCTTGGACAGGGTGAAGAGGTTGGGCGCCGCCATAAAGCAGAAGTACAGCAGCGCGACAAAGTACACCCATTGGGGAACCAGGATCAGCGCCGATAACAGCGCCACCAGGTAAAACGCGGGGTTGATAACCAGTTTGAATTCTTTATAAAGCAGCGCTTTCATGCAGCTCAGCTCCTCTCTCGTGATAGACCATGATGTCTTCAAGCGTCGGTTTTTCCACAGCCAGATCCGTATCCTTGGGTATTTTGGCGGTCTCCATGAGCGCCAGGAAGCCGAACGCGTTTTTGCGGTAGGAAACGACCAAATCCTTGACCGCGCCCAGCTGCTGCGCGGTGCCCTTCACCATGCGGTACTTGCCGATGAGATCGTCCTTGGAGGCGCTTTCCAGAATCGCGCCGTTTTTTATGTAGGTGATATAATCGGCGCACTTATCAAGGTCCGAGGTGATGTGGGTGGAGAACAGAATGGATTTGTCCCCGTCCTCGATCAGCTGCTGGAAGATTTCCAAAAGGTCGTCCCGCGCCACGGGATCGAGCCCCGAGGTGGGTTCGTCCAGGATCAGCAGTTCCGCGTTATGCGAAAGCGCCAGCGCGAGGGAATATTTCACCCGCATGCCGGAGGACAGCTCGTCCACCTTCTTTTCCTCGTCCAGCCCGAAGTGCTTCATGTATTTATGGTAGGCCGCGTCGTCCCATTCAGGATAGAAGCGGCTCACGGCGGCAGAGATCTGCTTGAGCTTATGCTTGGGAAAGTAGTCGGTCTCCCCCATCATAAAGCCGATCCTCTGTTTAATCTTGAGCTGGTTTTTGGCAAAATCCTCACCGAACACACGCACGTCTCCGCTGTCTTTGATGACCAGCCCCATAATGGATTTGAGCGTGGTTGTTTTCCCTGCGCCGTTTGAGCCGATGAAGCCCATAATGTACCCGTGCTCCAGTTCGAAGGATACGTCCTTGAGCGTGAACGCCGGATAGGTTTTCCGCAGGTTTTTAACTTCTAAAATATTCATGGTTCCCTCCTTGCACATTGTGCATACACAATATACACATTATACCCATTGGTGTCAACCCCTTTCGGGAAACTTTTTTGAATTTTATTGATAACCCGAAAACCCTTATGACATAAGGGTTTAGTTCATCTCCGCCGTACCCGGCCGCAAAAAATTTTTTCCTGCGCATAAAAAAATCTGCCGCCGAAGCGGCAAAAATTAACGTCTGACGAATCCCTGCAAATTACACTTTGGGTTAAATTTTTATTCTTATCTGTCTGATAAAATCCGGATTTACCTAATTCTTCATCCCCGTCATCACGATGCCTTCCACGAAGTATTTCTGGCAGGCCAGGTACACGACGATCCCGGGGATGACCGACAGGCAAGTGGCCGCCATAGCCAGGCGCCAGTCCGTGCCGTAGGAGCCGGAGAAGCGCTTGAGGCCCAGCGCGATGGTAAACTGGTCGGTCTCGGTGATGTATACGGTCTGGAGCAGCACGTCGTTCCAGATGCCGATGAAGATGAACAGCGCCACGACGATAATCGCGGGAACGATAGCCGGCACCAGAATCTGCAACAGGATACGCATATAGCCCGCCCCGTCGATCTTGGCGGCTTCGTCCAGCTCCCGCGGCACCGACATGATGAACTGCCGGATCAGGAAGATGTTGAACGCGCCGCCGCCCGTAAGATAGGGCAGGATCAGCGGCCAGTAGGTGCCGCCGAGGCCCAGGAAGCGTATCCACATGATGTACAGCGGAATCAGCGTTACGACGGGCGGCAGCAGCAGCGAGGCGATGCACAGCCCGAACACAAAGCTGCGGCCCTTGAAATACAGCCGCGCAAACGAGTAGCCGCAGAACACCGCGGTTATCGTGCCGAACACCACACACGGGGTAACGATGGTCATGGTGTTGACAAAGAGCTTGGCGTACTCGAAGGTTTCGTTGGCTTCCGGGTAATTGGCGAAGATCCACTGGCTCGGGAAGAAATGCAGCGAACCGATCTCCGGGTTGGTCATCAGGGAAGAGCGGAAGATCCACCAGATGGGAAACAGCACCATCGCGGCCATGATGGCGACGCAGACCATTGCAATCACATCGAAGATTTTCTGCCTGCGTTTCCTGCTTTGAAGTCCGTTATGAACCAACTCAATCGCCTCCTTCGTAGAACAGCCAGGTCTTGGAGGTGGCGAACAGGATCAGCGTAAACAGCCCGATGAGCAGGAAAAAGACGAACGAGATGGCGCTGGCGTAGCTCATCTCGTTGTTGATGAACCCCGTCCGGTACATTAAAAACGACATGAACGTGTACTCCGGGTAGGTGGTGCGGTTACTGCCCGCGTAAATCAGCGACGGCACGACCACCTGCATGTTGGCAATCAGGCTCATCAAAAGGTTATAGAAGATGATCGGCGTCATGCTGGGAATCGTGATATAGATAAAGCGATGCCAGAAGTTCGCGCCGTCAATCTCAGCGGCTTCGTGGTAGACCTTGGGCACGTTTCCAAGCCCCGCCAGGAAAATAACGATCAGATTCCCGCTAGCCCACACGGCGATCACCGCCAGGGACGGGATAATGGTTTTGGAATCCACCAGAAACGAGATTTTCGCCATGCCGTAGCGTGCGAGCAGCGCGTTGAACACGCCGAAATCGGGGTTGAACAAAAGCGCCCAGCTTGTGTACACGGCGATGGCGGGAATGATGTAGGGAACGTAAAACACCGCGCGGAGGAACCCTCTGGCGGGCATTTTGCGGTTTAGAAGCATAGCGACCGTCAGCGAGTAAACCATGCTGATAACCACCGTGAGTCCCGCATACTGCAGCGTAACCTTCACGGAGGTCCAGAAAAATATATCCCGGGTGAAGAGTTTGATATAGTTGTTCAGCCCGATAAAGATCGGTTTGGGCATGATGGCCGTCCACTTGAAAAAGGACAGGACAAACACGGATATCAGCGGCAGGTAGGTGATGAACGTCAGCCCCAGAAACGCGGGAATTAAAAACAGCTTGGCCGCGCGCGCCTCCTGGCGGGCCATTCTGGAGACCGTTCCGGCAGGTTTTTTCATTGCGCCCCCATTTCTCCGGGAGCCCGGCCGCGCGCGCGGCCGGGTTCCCGGCAGACTGGTTTTTTAGTAACCCTGGTTGGCGGCGATCAGCGCATCAATATTTTTGGTGATGGCGTCGGCTACCGTTTCGTTTCCGCTCCAGCAGGGCGCCAGAATGGTCGACAGGGCGTCGTTAAACAGATTGGTTCTGTTAACCCAGTACCAGGAGGTCGGTCTTGCATAATTCATGGCGTAATCCACAACAGCCGCTTTATACTCATCATACGGCGGGAAGTTGGGATTGTCCACCCATTTGTGCGTCAGCTCTTCGTCGGTATAGTAGCTGGAAAGCACGGGCATCCAGATACCGGTTTCGATCAGGCCCCAGGAATTTTCTTCCTTGGCATACCACTTCAGCCATTCCATGGCCTCCGCGGGATGTTTGGTGGTCGCAAACGCCACGTTGACGCCGCCGGTGTTGAGGGTTGCCTTTTCCTTCATGTAGGGCAGCACGCCCACGCCGTAGTCCAGGCCGTCGGTCGTCCTGGCGAGGCCGAGCCATACGCCGATGGACCACTGGCCGTTGATGTACATGGCGCAGTTGCCGTTGACCAGATCCTGGTCGATGGTGGTTGCGGTGTTGGTGCCGTACTGCGGCGCGCAGTGGTACACGAGGTAAAGGTCTGCCACACGCTGCAGGGCTTCCATAGCCTCGGGGGTGTTGATGGTTACGTTGCCGTCTTCGTCGTACCAGGCGCCGCCGTTCATCACCGACCACACCTCAAGCTGCCAGAAATCCGGGCAGAGCATCACGCCGTAGCGCACGATGTTGTTGGGGTCAAAGTCCGGGGATTTGGCGTTGTTGCCGTTGACGTCCAGCGTCATCTGCTGGGCGACGTCCACGAAGGTGTCCCAGTCCCAGGCGTCCGCTGCATCGGCCGGGGGCGGGGTTACGCCGGCGTCGGCAAACGCTTTGCGGTCGTAGAAGGTCAGCAGGATTTCGTTGGCGACGGAGTAACCCACGGGACTGCCTTCATAGGTGAACGCAAGGCTGTCCAGCGGCTTGGCTTCCCCTTCGCCGTACATGTCGCTTACGTCGGCAAGCATGCCCTGTTCCGCCCACATCAGAACGGCGTCTTCCGCCATGATGCCGGTATCCGGCAGGTTGTTGCCCGCGGCGCGGGTGTTGAGCGTGCCCACGTAATCGGCACGGTCGATCTGGATGATTTCAACATGGATCTTGTCCTGCTCGGCTTCGAACTTGTCGATCTGCTGCTGCAGAACGCGGACTTCCTCGTCGTCGCCCCACATGGAATAGGAGACGGTGACACGGTCTTCCGCCAGCGCGGTCAGCGTGAACGCCATTGTCAGTACCATCGAAAGCACCAACGCGAAGCTGAGCAACTTGGTTCCTCTTTTCATTTAAGGTTCCTCCTTTTATTGAATACACTCCTGTGTATTGCTTCATGGCTGTGGCGGCGGGCGCCCGCCGCGATGGCTTTACGCGTCCTCCACGTTGAGGAATACGCGCATCTCCCCCTCGCCCCGGTTGGCCCAAAGACTGTACGGAACAAGCTTGATCGTCGCGGGCTCCCAGGCCGGGAGGCCGTCGCGGTAGAGGACGTCGTCCTCCGGCAGCGCGGCTTTTGCGCCCTTGGTTTCCAGCGCCACCGTGCCGTTGCCCCAGAATGTTGCCGTTTCGGCGAACGCCGGCGTGTGCGGCAGCCGCAGACAGGCGACGCCTTCGCCGTTATCGGCCTGTTCGGCGCAGTAGACCACAGGCCCGCGCATCACGGCGGCCTTGCCCGCGTTGCCGGGCACCCGTGGATGGGTCACCACGTATCGGACATGCAGATCGTACGCCGCTTCCAAAACGTCGCCGGGCTTGAGCGCGGGCAGGCGGTAGTAGCCGGACTCCAGCGGCGCGGCGACCGTTTTTCCGTTGATCCTGATGGATTTGATCCGCGCGCTGCCTGGCTGCCGGATGGCCACGCGCTGCTCATGATCTATCGCCGTGACGCGCAGCGTGTCGCCGTAGGGGTACTGCGTGTCGATCTCCACATGAAAGGCGTCCGTATGCACCCGGCAGGCGATCGGGGTATGGATGTAAAGCGTGTCGCCGTCCTCGCCCAGGGCGTAGCGACCGATACACATGATCGTGCGGGCAATGTTGGTGGGGCAGCAGGCGACGTCGAACCACTTCTGCCGCACGGGCTTGACGTGCTTAAGCCCCGGGTTGCACCGGCACGACGGCGGGTTGACCTCCAGGGGTCCCACGTAGAAGAATTCCGTGCCAGACAGGGCGATGCCGCCCAGCACGCGGTTGAAAAACGCACGCTCCACCGTATCGAAATACGCGCCGTCGGCCGTATAGCGCCCCATGCGCTCGGCAAACATCATCAGCGCGACGGAGGCGCAGCTTTCGCAGTACATGGTGTCGTTGGGCAGGTCGTAATCGCAGGTGAAGCGCTCGCCCTCCTCGGCGGAACCGACGCCGCCGTTGATATACATACGCCGCCGTGTAACGCTCTGATACAGTTTTTCGCAGGCTTCGCCAAGCGCTTTGTCCCCGGCAAGCCGCGCCAAGTCGGCCATCGCCGCGTACATATACAGCGCGCGGACGGCGTGGCCCTCGGCGTCTGTCTGATGTACGGGTTCTTTGTGCCACTGGCCATAGCTGCTGTCCTGGATAAAGGGAAGGCCGAAAATATCCTTGAAGCCCGGCTGCCGCCGCTCCATGGGGAAGAAGTACGGTTTTTTACCGCGCTGGGCGATGAAGTACTCCGCCAGATCCAGATACGCTTTTTCGCCGGTGACCTCATAAAGCTTCACCAGCCCGACTTCCACCTCCTGATGGCCGGGATAGCCGGGAATCTGCCCTTCTCCCGTGCCGAACACCTTGCCGAGATAATCGGCAAAGCGGCAGGCGACGTTCAGAATCTTGCGCTTGCCCGTCGCCTGATAATAGGCGACGGCCCCTTCGAAGAAGTGCCCCGCGCAGTACAGCTCGTGCCCTTCCTGCAGGTTGGTAAACCGCCCCTGCGGCTCTTTGAGGGTAAAGTAGGTGTTCAGGTAACCGTCGCTCCCCTGGGCGGCGGCAATCAGATCGCACATCTCGTCGGCCCGCGCCTCAAGCTCCTTGTCCTCATACGCCGCCAGGCAGTAGCCCGCGGCCTCCAGCCATTTATACAGGTCGGTGTCCTGAAACACCTGGCCGTAATGCTCCCCCTGCGAAAGCCCCGCCGCAATGCGGAAGTTTTCGATGCAATGGCTTTTTGCCGCGCCCTCTACGCGGTCGTGCAGCGCTTCCCACTGGTAGGGCAGCACCTTTTCCCGGACGAGTTTTTGCAGCTCGTACAGCATACCGTCCGTCAGCGCGATGGTTTTCAGGGGCAGCGGATTGATGTTGTTCATACGCCATCCTTCTTGCATACGCGTACAGCGGGCTTCGGCTAACATGGCTGCAGCGGAGCAGGTCTTTTCTTGCTTTTGAAAATATAATCGATTAAATTTCTGTCGCGCGGCAGCCGGGCTTTCCGTTGGTTAAAATATAATCGATTAAATTTCTATGCCATGAGCGTATCACACTCTCCGATCCTTGTCAACACACTTTGCTAATTTTCTTTGAACCTTTGATCCCGTCTTGGTTTCCCCTGTGCGCCCCGCCCGCGGCCGCCGGAAGGCCGGCACGGACGGCGCATAAACGCCAGGCTTTTGCCCTCCGCTTGACGAATGGGGGATTTTCGTCTATTCTAGAGAGAAGGTAAACGATTAATATTGGGAATTTACCTGTTTATCCGCAAAAAATCCGCCCGGAGGTGACCGCATTGGCTACCATGAAAGAGATCGCCGAACTCGCCGGAGTATCGGTCGCCACGGTATCCCATGTGCTCAGCGGCAAAAAAAACGTAGGCACCGAGCGGCGGCTGCGGGTGGAAAAAGCCATCCAAGCCACCAACTACAAGCCCAACGTGATTGCCAAATCCCTGCGGATGAACAAAACGCATATCATCGGCGTTTTAGTGGAGGATATCCAGGGTCTGCCGGTGCCCGAGATCGTAGACGGCATCAGCGAGCTGCTGGAAAAAAGCGGCTACCAGGTGCTGTTGAACAACCTGCGGCTTTTGCAGAGGCTGTACAACCAGTACGAACAGCTCAGCCACTACATCCCGTCGATCAACCAGGGCATCCAGCTTTTAGAGCACGCGCGGGTGGACGGCATTATTTACGTCGCGATGCACGACCGCCGCATCGAAGGCGTCATGCAGCCGGCCGATACCCCGATGATCTTCGCCTACGCCGACAGCAGCACGCCCAACAGCGCGTCGGTCACCTACGACAATGAAAACAGCTCCTACGAGCTGATCCGCCACCTGATCGGGCTCAACCATCAGCGCATCGCGCTGATCGCCGGGCACGCCGCCTCCCCCGCAACCATCAAACGCCTGGAGGGCTACCGCCGCGCGATGAACGAAGCGGGGCTGCACGTGCCGCCGGAATATATCCGCTGGGGCGACTGGGGGCTTGAATCCGCCGAGGAACAAACTGAAGTGCTGCTGTCCCTCGCCGTGCCCCCGACGGCCATCTACGCCATGAACGACCCGATGGCCGCCGGCTGCTACAACGCGATACGGCGGCGCGGGCTGAGCATCCCCGACGATATCTCCGTCGTGGGCTTTGACAACCGGGAGGTTGCCGAGTGCCTGTACCCGGGCCTGACGACCGTTGTGCTGCCCAACCGGCAGATCGGGTACGCCGCGGCCGAAACGCTGTTAAAGCAGCTGCGCGGGGAAACGGTGCCGTTTTCCGAAACGATTCTGCCCTGCAATATCATCTACCGCGGTTCCACGAGCGCGGTCAAATAGAACCCGCAAACCCCGTTAAAAAGCCCGCCGTACGGCGGGCTTTTCGCATGCGGCACACTGCGAACAATATGCTCATTCCTGCTGTTTGATTTTGATTCCGAGCAGGCCCGCAAGCGACGCCGCCTGAAACATATCCACAACGATCCCCCGCAGCTCATGCGGGGGACTTGATACGATCGGGCCGGCAAGCAAATTGCCGGTAAAATCGACGCCCGCCAGCATGGTTTTGCTGAAATCGCTGCGGATGAATTTGGATCCTTCCGTGAAAAACCTGCTAAGTTTCGCATCCGCCATGGACGCGTCCGAAAAATCCACATGGCTGAACCGCACGCCGGCAAGCTTTACGGTATTCAAATTGGCGTACTGCAGATTCGATTCCTGAAACGTGACCTGCTTGCAGAACACGCCGATCATCTCCGTTCCGACGCATTTGCAGGAGATGAACCGACAGCGTTCAAAATAGGCGCCCTCAAAATTGCTGTTGGAGAAATCGCAGCTTTGGAACACAACGTCAATGAAGCTTGCTTTCTCAAAGCAGCATTTGTGATAGGTGCAATTGCTAAACGTGCTCGTACGGATATCCATCTTGTAGAAATCCGCCTGTTCTTCTTGTCCGTTTTCAATTTTGATCTCCGCGATCGTCGCATCGTCCGCGATCAGCGGCCGGGCATACGCGGCAAAATCGTCTATCATCTTCAGGGGATCGGGCAGCCTCGGAGCCTGTATGTTCAAAACGTTTCTCCCAGCTAAATTGTAATATGGCTATGCTTTACAGCGGTTTCCCGGCCAGCACTTCCATGTATTCCGCGTAATTCTCCCGCAGGAGCGTCTGCACCGGCAGGTTGTAGGGGCAGTGGCTTTCGCACCGGCCGCAGTGGATGCATTCGTCCACGCGGCGTACCTTCGCCCGGCTGGCCTCGCTGAGCCACTTTTCCGTGGGCGAACGCCGCAGCAGCAGCGAGATGCGCGCGACGATGTTGATTTCGATGCCCGCCGGGCAGGGCAGGCAGTAGCCGCAGCCCCGGCAGAAACTGCCCGACAGCGCCTCGCGGTCGGCGGCGATCAGCGCGGATATTTCCGCGTCCATCACCGGCGGGCTTGGCTGCATAGCCAGAAATTCGTCCAGTTCCGTCTCGCGCTGGATACCCCAGATGGGGAGCACGTTATCATACTGCGTCATATAGGCGTAGGCGGCTTTGGCGTTGGTGATCAGCCCGCCGGAGAGCGCCTTCATCGCCACAAAGCCCATATTGGCGGCCTTGCAAGCGTTCACTAGGTCGATATCCGTCTGCGCGGCCAGATAGCTGAAGGGGAACTGCAGGGTTTCGTACAGGCCGCTTTCCACCGCCTCGCGCGCGACGGGCTGGCGGTGGTTGGTGATGCCGATGTGGCGGATCTTACCCTGCCGTTTGGCCTCGAGCGCCGCCTCGTACAGCCCGTCCTCCCCGCCCAGTTTGGGGCAGAACGGCGGGTTGTGGAACTGGTAGATATCAATGACGTCGGTCTTTAAAAGCGTCAGGCTTTGGTGCAGGTCCTCCCAAAAGCCCTCCGCCGTTTTCGCGCCGGTCTTGGTGGCGATAAAGTACCGGTCCCGCTTCCCGGCAAACGCGCGGCCGAGCTTTTCTTCGCTGTCGGTGTACCAGCGCGCGGTATCGAAAAAATTGATCCCGCCGTCCAGCGCCTTGCGCAGGATTTTGACCGCTTCGCCCATCTCCGTGCGCTGCAGCGGCAGCACGCCGAAGCCGTTTTTATTGACCGTAATCTCCGTTTTTCCCAGGCGGACCGTATCCATGAAAAACCCCCCTTGTCCCGCTCTGATTATACCATAGCGAAATAACGGGGGAGAAACCTTTGCAAAGAACCGTCGCGCAGCTTTACGCCAGGCTTCTTTCAAAGTATGCCATCACCGTTTCACCGATATGCGGGGAGTATTCGATATCCTTCTGAGCGCAGACCTCCGCCGCGTCGGCGGCGAAATAACGCATGCACAGGAGCATCTGGCGCTTCAGCGCGTCCAGCTCCGCCGGGGCGAAGTAGGCAAGCAGGTGCGCTTGCTTGTCCTTTGGCACGCAGCGTTTTACCTTGGTTTCCGGCGCGCCGTAGTTCAGGGTGTCGTACCGCGACAGCAGCAGATCGACGTGCGAATGGAACAGAAAGTCGATGTTTTTCAGCAGCTTGAAGATATCGCCGCGCTTGAAATACTTGATGAGCATCTCCAGATGGAACCAGTAGGTGTCCATGCAGCGGACGGGATCGGGACTGTTGTTATCCGTGGTCAGCCCCTTGTCCAGCAGAATGCCCGCCTCGCCGGTGCGGTCGAAAATGATATTGCCGCGCGTACAGCCCTTGAGGTGCTGGCGGCAGAACCAGACGGTCGGGTGGTCGGCGTTCAAGATAAAAAAATCCATCTGGTGCAGGGTATCGCCGATGCGGATCAGGTTGCAGTAATTCCTGAAATGCTCGTCGTTGTAGTTTTCCGCCCACGATATCAGCAGCTCGTCGCACACCTGCCGCATGAACTTTGGCACGTCGTTTGCAAAGCTGATAAAGTCCCTGTCGTCCACCAGATACACGGGATCGTAGTCGGAATACGCGTCCGCCTCCCCCCGCCCCACCGAGCCGTAATGCCAGCCGCCCTTGCAGCGCGGATCGGCCTTCAGGATGTCGATGTGCTTGGAAAACGCTTGTTCAAGGTCTGGGTGCATGGCCGGGCCTCCTGCTAAAACCATTTGATGTAAGGGTTCCGGGTTCCGTTATTCTCGCCGGGTCATCCGCTCATTCGCATTCGTCAAAGAATTTCAGTATTTCGGCAAACGCGATTCTTTGATGTCCGGTGCTTTCATAGGTGCGAAACCGGATCTGGTCAAATCCATTTTCGATAAGATACACCGCCTGGTTTTCGATGCGCTGCGGATCGGTTTCGCCAAAGCGGTCCATGATCCATAATACCTCATCTAAAAGAATCGCCGATAAGCTGGAAATATCATCACTCGTTGTGATTGGGATAATATCCCCATCATACACATGCTCCCGCAACCGAAAATCATCGCGCGAAAACAATTCGATTTCATGTCCCCGCTGCCGATGTAAAGCAGCTGGGGAATGGCTTGATATGCTTCCAGATCGAACGGATATCCCATCATCTCCTCGTAATCGCTGATGCCTTCCGGCCATGTCAGCGTTGCGCCGTCAACCTTTTCCACCGGCATGGTGACCAGCCCGCCCATTTGGCCGGCCGCGCAGCCGCGCACCACATCAGGATGCAGCACCGTAAACCGCTGGGCAAACATACCGCCCGCTGAAAACCCCTCGATAAACAGCCCGGCCCGTACCTTAACGTTGTGATCGACCAGCCAGGCCTGCAGCAGCGCATACGCGCCCAGCAGCTGTCGATCCGGGTCCAGGTAAATTTCCTCGTACCGGTCCCTGCTGAAGAAAATTCTGCGGTCAAACCCAACCGGATAAATATCCCCGGGCCGGGGAATGACCGGCGACAATAAAATGTAACTGCCGCCGTTTTGATTAAGCGCCCTCAAAGCGTCATACATCTGGCCCTGCGTACACCTGATTTGCTGATCATAATTGTTGATGCTGTCGCCGTGCAGCGCGGTGACGACAATATCATACGTCTTGCCGGAATCAAAATTGTTCGGAAGCGCAAACATCCAATCAATCAGCGTATCGTCTTCGGCGGCAACATGGTACAGCGTTCCGGCCATCATCTTGGCATTGAGCCGCTGCAATGCAGAATACTCGGCATAGGCGGTCATGGTTTCCCGGCTGATGTCGTCGGCTGTCAGCCAGTCTGTTCCCGTTTCCGCCGCCGCGAAAGACACGCTTAACAGGATCGCCAGTACGATTGCCGCCGTCCTTTTCATATTCATCATGTTCCCTCCGTTGCAGGCCGCTCCTTGCGGGACATATGCGGCGCGATGATATGATCAGTATACCATAGCGCGGGAAGGGTTTGCGGGTTGATTGCAGAATACCGACAGCAAAGCCAACGAAGAGGTGTGAACGTATGCGGTATGACGTAATCGTCGCGGGCGGCGGCGTGGCGGGTGCGGCGGCGGCCCTGGCGGCGCGGCGCGCGGGCAGTGAAAAGGTGCTTTTACTCGAGCGGCAGTACCTGCTGGGCGGGCTTGCCACCGGCGGGCTGGTGACCAAATATCTGCCGCTTTGCGACGGCGAAGGGCGGCAGATGAGCTTCGGGCTCGCCGAAGAGCTATTGCGGCTGTCCATCCGCAAGGGCGCGGAAGGCGCAACGCCCGACGCGTGGCTCAACGGCGGTACGGACGAAGAACGGCGCAAACAGCGCTTCCGCGTGGATTTCAACCCCTATGCCTTTGCCATCGAGATGGAACAGCTTTTGCTGCGCGAGGGCGTGGAAATCCTCTACGGCGCGTTCGTCTGCGGCGCAGACGCTGAAAACGGCAGGCTGCAAAGCATCGAGGCCGCGCATAAATCCGGGCGGGAAACGCTTTTTGCAAACTCCTTTGTGGACGCGACGGGCGACGCCGACCTGTTTTTCATGGCGGGCGCGCCCACGGTGAAAGCCGCGGCGGACAACACGCTGGCCGCGTGGTATTACGGCACGGCGGACGGGGCGTATAAGCTGCGCGTCCTCGGCTTCCGCGACGATCCGGACGCCCTGCCCTCGCCGCATAACGCGGACGAACCCAAGTATACGGGCCTCGACGCGCGGGAGCTATCCGCCATGATGATCGACGCGCACAAAACGCTGTATGCCGATTTTCTAACACGCGGCGGAATCAAGCCCGGCCACGCGCTGACCGCCGTCCCCTCCATACCCCAGGTACGCATGACCCGGCGGATCGCGGGCCTTCAAACCCCGGACGAGGTCAACCCCTATGCCGATATTAAAGGCAGCATCGGCCTGGTCGCCGACTGGCGCAGGTGCGGCAAGGCCTACGCCCTGCCGCTTGGCGCGCTGCAAAGCCCGGCACTTTCCAACACCTTCGCCGCGGGCCGCTGCATCTCCGCCACCGACGCCCTGTGGGATATCACCCGCGTCATCCCCGCCTGCGCTGTCACGGGGCAGGCGGCCGGCGTTGCGGCTGCGGTGTGCGGAGAGGGTGGGCAAGTGGATACGGATGCTGTGCAGGAGGAGTTGAAAAGGCAAGGGGGCAATTTAAATTTTTATTCTCTGTAATCTTACCAAATATTGCATTAAATTAATCTAGCAAATTATTTATATGGAATAATACAAATTGAACATTTTGCTCCTATCATTGCAAGAAATTTATATGACTGCATTAGAGTTACAGCACTAAAAAATGGAATTATCTCAGATGGCTGTCCTTGTTTAGCTGTAATTATAGCAAATATCACTTCATATCCAATTATGTCAACATGAGGATCAATGACTTCATTTCCAATTTCTGAATTTACCTTTTCTGCTATACTTTCTCTGAATCTTCTATCAGAAACAAAACACTCATATGACACTCTTCCTTGTGAGAATAGGTGGCTAAGTAATGAAGATCGTGTCTTCATTTTCACATGAACGAATTGATGCTTCTTTGTAAAGATATCACAAGCCTCAATCTGTTTTGGCCCATCCTCAACATTAAAGAACACCTGATCCAGTAAACAATAATCGTCATTCCCATGGACAACCTCTTTATTATAGTCTTCCTCTTTAATATTAGGTTTACACTTAGGTAGTTCAATATCAGAAAGGGGTATTGTTTCATTAAGAAAAGTCATTACCTTCTCAAAAAAATTCTCGTGTATATGATACCATTTACCCAAACAAAGAATATACCGATTGTCTTCATGGTCTACCTCTGTGACAATCGAATTATAAACACTTGATGCAGTATACTCACTACCGTCGCTCATACGAACCATCAATCTATCTCGTTTGAGTTTACTAAGTGTCATTGTTCTAGATTCTGATATATATCTATAAACATCAATGGTTTGTTCGGGATTCCTGTTATTTCTTCCAGTACCTGTTAAATATATACCATCAATATTATCCCAATCAATTGTATCAGGGGGAGATATTGATATATCATCAGTGTCGCCAGATTCTAGCTTCTTAACTAGTATCCCATCCAAGTATTCAGCTAATACTTTATCCCGGACATCATTTATATTATCAATCCACTCGAAATTCTCCTTATATCTATCACTCCTATACGCTTGAATAAATAAATGAAATTTATTGTATAATTCCGCTAAATCCATTTCAATACTTACTTTAAGCATATCTTTACCGCTAATGGATTTGCCGTATGCACGCTCTGTAGGCACACCTGTAACGCCACGTAGTATATCACTTACTGTATCTAGTCCAAACTCATCTTGAGATGTGTGTTCATTAGCCTGTCGTTGTGATGTTACGACCATATCTTCATATGTTGCCGTATTGATAGATCTTATTTTTGAAGGATCAACAGTGCTTAATGCAACTTTTAAACCAAAGTTCCGTTCAATGTCTTCTTCTTTTAATAGTGATCTTCCATACCCGAAAGTCATCGCGATGACTTCTTCATCGACTTTTGTAATTAAAACAGCCTTGTTTGAACTATTCATGTCAAGATCAATTGGAGATACAGACAATTCATTTATATCAACTTGCCAGCGAGGCTCAGTACTTTGTGTAGATGGGTAATATATATATCCATCAATAGAAAAACTATCCTTTATCCCGACTCTCGTTACTGCCCCAATATCTTTCAAGAATCCATCGAGTGAACCATGTGATTCACGCTTCAAGAGGAACAAGCATAGAAGCCTCGTTTTCTTATTACGACGTGGACTCATAGTATCCTCACCGCCAATATTATTATATATCTGATTTAATTATTATATTATATAGTGGCTATCAACGCAATACTTTCAGTATTATTTGCTTCAAGAATTACGTTTCAACTATTATCAGCTATCATTCATGAAATAAAAATGAAATCACGATAATTCATGCCCATTTGACAAGCCCCTACCCCCTATGCTAAACTGTCCCCAACTTCATAGCAAACCTGTGAAGCGGAGATAACGGTGGTTATGCTCATACAGAGAGCCCGGATTGCTGGGAACGGGCAGAACACAAGCCATCAAATGGACCGCTGAGGGCGCGGGGAAAGGGCGAAAGCCCGAGTATATCGCGACGTGTGGGCATACGTCAGTTGCCGGGGATATGATGGTATCCCGCAAAGTGCACGGTAGCAATATCGTGAATCAGGGTGGCACCACGGGCATGTTATACGCTCGTCCTTGACAGATAGTCAAGGACGAGCGTTTTGTTACGCTATGAAGGCAAATGATAGCTCACTCCCTTGCACACTTTCGGGTGTATTTCCACCAGTTTGGGTCCGCATGAATCTTGCGGTAGCGCTGCTACAGCTACGATTCACACAAACCCAACTTGAAGAAAACCCACCTCGACATCGCACAAGGTTTCTCACTATCATTTACCTTCTGGAATACTGATCAAGCATTATCCCTTAAAGGAAAGGAATTACGGATTATGATTATGCCAACTTTGGAAGAAGCCAAAACGCTAGCCGCAACCGGCGCGTACACCATCGTGCCGGTCAGCTGCGAGCTGTATTCCGATTCGGTTACGGCCATTCAAGCGCTTACGCGGCTCAAAGCCGTCAGCGAGCACTGCTATCTGCTGGAATCGGTGGAAAACCAGGAAAAGTTCGGGCGCTACACCTTTCTGGGCTACGACCCGAGCCTGGTGCTATCCTGCACGGGCGGGCGGGCAACGCTGAAGGCCGGGAGTACCCTGATCCGCGAGGGCAGCGACCCCAGCCGGATGATCCGCGAGCTGTTAAGCGAGTACAAAAGCCCGCGCATGGAGCACCTGCCCTCGTTTACGGGCGGGCTTGTGGGCTACTTCGCCTACGACTACATCCAGTATTCCGAGCCCACCCTGGTGCTGGACGCCGACGACCAGGAGAACTTTCAGGACGTCGATCTGATGCTGTTCGACCGCGTAATCGCGTTTGACAACATCCGCAACAAGATCATCCTGATCGTCAACGTCCCCTGCAAGAACATCGAAGCAAGCTACGCGCAGGGTGTGGAAGCGCTCAAAGCGATGAAGGATTTGATCCTCCACGGCAAGCCCTGCGAGCCCAAACCGCCCAAGCTCGCCTCCCCCCTGCGGCCGCTGTTTTCAGAGGACGAGTTCTGCCGCATGGTGGAAAAGGCCAAGCATTACATTTACGAGGGCGACATTTTTCAGGTGGTGCTTTCCAACCGGCTGGACGCGGATTTCGAGGGCAGCCTGCTGGATTGCTACCGGGTGCTGCGCTGCACCAACCCCTCGCCCTACATGTTTTACTTCTCGGGCGACGATATCGAGGTCGCCGGGGCCTCGCCCGAAACCCTGGTCAAGCTCGAGGGCGGCGAGCTGTACACCTTCCCGCTGGCGGGCACACGCCCGCGCGGCGAAACCCCCGCCGAGGACAAACGCCTGGAGGAAGAGCTTCTGCGCGACCCCAAGGAGCTCGCCGAGCACAACATGCTGGTGGATTTGGGCCGCAACGACCTGGGCCGCATCTCAAAGTTCGGCAGCGTTCAGGTGGAAAAATACCTGTCGATCGAGCGCTTTTCCCACGTGATGCACATCGGCTCCACCGTGCGCGGGGAGATACAGGAGGGCAAGGACGCGCTGTCCGCCGTGGAGGCGGTGCTGCCCGCGGGCACGCTCTCCGGCGCGCCCAAGATCCGCGCATGCGAGATCATCAACGAACTGGAAAACAACAAGCGCGGGCTGTACGGCGGGGCGATCGGCTATATCGACTTTGCGGGGAACCTGGACACCTGCATCGCCATCCGCATCGCGTATGTGAAAAACGGGCGCGTGTTCATCCGCTCCGGGGCGGGCATCGTGGCCGACAGCGTACCCAAAACCGAGCACCAGGAATGCATCAACAAGGCCAAGGCCGTCGTCAACGCGCTTGAGATGGCGCAGAAAGGACTGGACCATGATTGTATTGATTGATAACTACGACAGCTTTTCCTACAACCTCTATCAGCTCGTGGGCACCCTGCACCCGGACATCCGCGTGGTGCGCAACGACGAGCTGACAGTCAAACAGATTAAGGATTTGCACCCCAGCCACGTCATCCTCTCCCCCGGGCCGGGCTACCCGCGCGACGCGGGCATCTGCGTGGAGGCGGCCAAAAGCTTCGGCGAAACCATCAAGGTGCTGGGCGTGTGCCTTGGGCACCAGGCCATCTGCGAAGCCTTCGGCGCGACGGTAAGCCACGCCAAACAGCTGATGCACGGGCGGCAGTCCATGGTATCGGTCAAGGCGAGCTGCCCGCTGTTCAAGGGGCTGATGCCGTGGATCCCCGCCGGGCGCTACCACTCGCTCGCGGCCAAGCGCGACACGCTGCCCGCGGAGCTTAAGGTGATGGCCGAGACCGACGACGGCGAGGTGATGGCCGTGCAGCACGTATCCCGCCCCATCTACGGCCTGCAGTTCCACCCCGAAAGCATACTGACGCCCGACGGCGCGAAGATACTGTCCAACTTCATCAGCCTGTGAAAGGAGAAACTTAATGATTACGCAAGCCACCGCGAAGTTGATTGACCGGCAGAACCTGACCTACGGCGAGGCCGAGGCCGTGATGGACCAAATCATGTCCGGCACGCCAAGCCACGTGCAGACGGCCGCGTTTCTGGCAGCGCTGTCCGCCAAGGGCGAAACCGTGGACGAGATCGCCGCCTGCGCCGCCGTGATGCGCAGGCACGCCAAGCCCGTAAACCACAACCTGGATTTGCTGGAGATCGTGGGCACCGGCGGCGACGGCGCGCACACCTTTAACATCTCCACCACCTCCGCCATCGTGGCCGCGGCGGGCGGCATCAAGGTGGCCAAGCACGGCAACCGCGCGGCGTCCTCCAAGTGCGGGGCGGCGGACTGCCTGGAAGCGCTGGGCGTGAACATTTCCCAAAGCCCGGAACGCTGCGTGGAGCTATTAAACGAGATCGGCATCTGCTTTTTCTTCGCGCAGCAGTACCACGCGTCGATGAAAAACGTCGCCCCCGTGCGCAAGGAGATGGGCGTGCGCACGATTTTCAACATCCTGGGGCCGCTGACCAACCCCGCCTCCGCCACCATGCAGGTGCTTGGCGTGTTTGCCGAACATCTGGTGGAGCCGCTGGCGCACGCGCTTTCCAAGCTCGGCGTCAAACGCGGCATGGTGGTGTACGGCATGGATAAGCTGGACGAAATTTCGCTTTCCGCGCCCACCCTTGTGTGCGAGTTTGCAGGCGAGGAATTCAAAACCTACGAAATCAAGCCGCAGGACTTCGGCATGGAGCCCTGCCTGAAAGCCGAGCTCGTGGGCGGTACGCCGGAGGAAAACGCGGCTATCACACGCGAGATTTTCGCGGGCAAGCAGGGCGCGAAGCGCAACGCCGTACTGCTCAACGCGGGCGCGGCGCTGTACATCGGCGGCAAGGCGGAAACGCATCTTGCGGGCGTCAAGCTCGCCGCAGAGCTGATTGACAGCGGCGCGGCCATGAAAAAGCTCAACGAATTCATCATGGAATCCAACGCCCGGGGAGAATCCGCATGATTCTGGATGAACTGGCCGCCCACGCCAGGCAACGTGTGGACGCGGCCAAGGCAAAAACGCCATTGGAAACGCTGCGCGCGCAAGCCCTGCGCCTGCCCAGAGGCGATTTCCGCTTTGAACGGGCGCTCGAACAGCCCCGCGCCGCGCTGATCTGCGAGGTGAAAAAGGCCTCGCCCTCCAAAGGGATCATCGACGCGGAGTTTGATTACCTGTCCATCGCGCGGGACTACGAGGCGGGCGGGGCGGACTGCCTAAGCTGCCTGACCGAACCCAAATGGTTTCTGGGCTCGGACCGGATTTTCGCCGATATCCGCAAGGCGGTTTCGATTCCCATGCTGCGCAAGGATTTCACCGTGGACGAATATCAGCTGTACGAGGCCAAGCTCCTCGGCGCGGACGCGGTGCTGCTGATCTGCGCGCTGCTGGATACGGAAACCATCGTTCGGTATCTGGCCGTCTGCGGGAAGCTGGGCATGAGCGCGATCGTGGAAGCGCACGACGAACAGGAGATCGCTTCGGCTGTCGATGCGGGCGCGCACATCATCGGCGTGAACAACCGCAATTTGAAGGATTTCTCCGTGGACTTCCAAAACGCGTCCGGCCTGCGCGGGCTGATCCCGGATACCGCGCTGTTCGTGGCCGAATCCGGCGTGAAATCTCCCGCCGACGTGGCGGCGCTGCGCCAAATCGGCGCGGACGCGGTGCTGGTCGGCGAGGCGCTGATGCGCGCGGGAGACCGGCAGGCAACGCTTAAACAATTTCTGGAGGCGGCAAAATGAGCGGCGTGCAAATTAAAATCTGCGGTCTGTTCCGCCCGGCGGACGCCCACGCCGTGAACGCCGCGGGGCCGGACTACGCGGGCTTTGTGTTCTATGAAAAGAGCAGGCGTTTTGTTACCCCGGGACTGGCGAAGGAGCTCCGCGCGGCGATTGACGAAAGCATCCGCACCGTCGGCGTGTTCGTGGGCGCGTCGGTCGCGGAAATCGCCGAACTGTATAGGAATCAAACCATCTCCGTGGCGCAGCTGCACGGCGTGGAGGACGACCTGACCGTCGCCGCGCTGCGCAGGGCCGCGCCGGGCCTTGCCATCTGGCAGGCGTTCAAAATACGCACGGCGGACGACCTGCAAAAAGCCGCGCAGAGCAAAGCCGACCAGGTGCTTTTGGACGGCGGTGCGGGCGATGGCAAAGTCTTCGACTGGCGGCTGGCCAAGGCGTTCCACCGCCCCTTCATCCTGGCGGGCGGGCTGACGCCGGAAAACATCCCGGAGGCGATCCGCACGCTGCACCCGGTGATGGTGGATCTGTCCACCGGGGTGGAATCGGACGGCGTCAAGGACGCGGAAAAAATTCTGGCGGCGGTGCGCGCCGCAAGGGGGAATTCATGATGAGCAAAGGGCGATACGGCATCCACGGCGGGCAGTACATTCCCGAAACGCTGATGAACGCGGTGCTGGAGCTGGAGGAAGCCTACGAACACTATAAAAACGACCCGCAGTTTGTGGAGGAATTGGACACGCTCTTCCGCGAGTACGCGGGTAGGCCGTCGCTTCTCTATCACGCGGCGAAAATGAGCGAGGACCTCGGTGGCGCGAAAATCTATTTAAAGCGCGAAGACCTCAACCACACCGGCGCGCACAAGGTGAACAACGTGCTGGGGCAGGCACTGCTCGCCAAAAAGATGGGCAAAACGCGCGTCATCGCCGAGACCGGCGCGGGGCAGCACGGCGTGGCGACCGCCACGGCGGCGGCGCTGATGGGGCTGGAATGCGATATATTCATGGGCGAGGAAGACACCGACCGCCAGGCCCTGAACGTATACAAAATGCGGCTTCTGGGCGCGACCGTGCACCCGGTGCTATCCGGCACGCGCACGCTCAAGGACGCTGTATCCGAAACCATGCGGGAGTGGACGCGCAGGATTGCCGACACCCATTACGTGCTCGGCTCGGTGATGGGCCCGCACCCCTTCCCCATGATCGTGCGCGATTTTCAGGCGGTGATCTCCAAAGAGGTCAAGGAGCAGTCTCTCGCCAAGGAAGGCCGCCTGCCCGACGCGGTGCTTGCCTGTGTTGGCGGCGGCTCAAACGCCATCGGCGCGTTTTACCATTTTATCGATGATAAAGCCGTGCGGCTCATTGGATGCGAGGCGGCGGGGCGCGGGATTGATACCTTTGAAACGGCCGCGACCATCGCCACCGGACGCGAAGGCATCTTCCACGGCATGAAAAGCTATTTCTGCCAGGACGAATACGGGCAGATCGCGCCGGTATACTCCATTTCGGCGGGGCTGGATTACCCCGGCATCGGCCCCGAGCACGCCCATCTGCACGATACAGGGCGCGCGGAATATGTGGCGATCACCGACGCCCAGGCCGTGGACGCGTTTGAATATCTGTCGCGCACGGAGGGCATCATCCCGGCCATCGAAAGCGCGCACGCCGTAGCCTACGCCATGAGTCTCGCGCCCAAAATGCGCAAGGACCAGTTCATGGTTATCAATTTGTCGGGCCGGGGCGACAAGGACTGCGTTTCGGTCGCCCGCTACAGAGGGGAGGACATTAAAGAATGAACACCATCGCACAGGCCTTTGCGGGCCACAAAGCGTTCGTCGCGTTCCTCACCTGCGGCGACCCGGATCTTAGCACCACCGAGCAGTTGATTTTAGCCATGGACGAAGCGGGCGCAGACGTGATCGAGCTGGGCTTTCCGTTTTCCGATCCGACCGCCGAGGGCCCGGTGATCATGGCCGCCAGCGAGCGCGCCTTGAAGTCCGGCACGACCACGGATCAGATTTTTGCAATGGTTTCCCGCATCCGCCCGAAGGTGCAGGCGCCGCTTGCGATCATGACCTACGCAAACGTCGTGTTCTCCTACGGCACGGAGCGTTTCCTCGCGGCGGCGCGGGCCGCGGGCATTTCCGCGCTGATTCTGCCCGACGTGCCCTTTGAGGAAAAGGCGGAGTTCGCCCCCTCCTGCAAGGCGCACGGCATCGAGCTGATCTCGCTGGTCGCGCCGACCTCGCTGGAGAGGATACGGACCATCGCGTCGCAGGCCGAGGGCTTTGTGTACCTGGTATCGTCGCTCGGGGTGACAGGCGCGCGCGCGCAGATCACCACCGATATCGGCGAAATGGTCTCCCGCATCCGCGAGGCAGCGAAACTCCCCGTCGCGGTCGGCTTTGGCATCTCCACCCCGGCGCAAGCCAGGGACATGGCGCAAAAGGCCGACGGGGTCATCGTCGGCTCGGCGATCGTCAAGCTCATCGCCGAACACGGGAAAAACGCCGTGGAGCCCGTGCGGGCGTATGTAAAGGCGATGAAAGCGGCGATTCTGGAATAAAACAAAAAGGCACCCCCGACGGGGGTGCCTTTTTTGTGTTTCCTAGAAGTATTGCCTGCGGACGAACCGCTCCATATTCAGTCCCTGGTTCATATAGTCCAGCAGCAAAAGCGCGGCGGCGCGGCTGTCGCTGTCGGCATGGTGGTGGTCAAGTTCGATCCCCACGTGCGCGGATAGGGTGTTGAGTTTGTGGTTTTCAAGCTTGGGATAGCACGCCCGCCCCATGGCGCAGGTGCAGGCGAAGTTGGCGTAGGGTTTCCACACGATGCCGTAGGCGTTCAGACAGCTTTTCAAAACGCCCATATCAAACGGGGCGTAGTGCGCTACCAGAATGCCGCTGTCAAACAGCGGGCGGATCCGCTCCCAGAGCTCCGCAAACGTCGGCTGATCCTTCACCATCTCCGGCGTAATGCCGGTCAGCTTGACGTTGAACACGTCAAACCGCACCTGCGGATCGACCAGCGAGTACCATTCATCCGTAATCCTGCCGTTTTCCACCACGGTGACGCCGATGGCGCTCATGCGGTTGTTCAAGGCGTTTGGGGTCTCCACGTCAAAGACGATATAGCGGTCCATTCCTCGTTCCCCTTCGTGCGGTATTGCGGATCGGCCGGCGCGGCATGCATTGCGCCCCCTACATGTTGTGGGATTACTTTACCATAAACACAAACAGAGCACAACGAATAAACAACGGCCCCCGCGCTTCCATTGGCGCGGGGGTCGTATGCGGTATGGAGTTTATGGAATGTTTTTCCTTAGTTCCAACGGCCGCCGAAGCTCTGCTGCACGGTGTCATCGTCGCTTTGGAGCAGGCAGTTGTCCGCGTCCATCATCCGGTAGCCCATGCCGCGCGTCGCGGCGGATGCGGTTTGCCAAACGCTGTTACGGCCGTAGGTCGCAGTCTCCGCCGCCATGCGGTTGCCGTAGGTCCGGGCGGAATCGGCTGTCGCCAGAGCCATGCGATTACCATAAGTCTGGGTGGCATCGTCATTTGCAAGGGCCATGCGGTTGCCGTACAAAGCAGTCTGGTCATCGGTCTGCCAGCCGCCGTTGCCCATGCCCAGGCCGGTTTTTTCGGCGTTGCGGGTAAAGGCTTCCAGGTGGCTCTGCGAGCCGTTGATCAGCTCGTCAAACACCAGGCGGACGTCATCGGGCACGTCGCTTTGGGCCAGGAAGGCCTGGTACATAGCGATGTTGTTAATCTCCGCCTGCACGCCGATTTCGTAGGCTTCCTGCAGGGTCGCGGGGAGCACGACGCTTGCGGCGGCGGTGTTTTCAGGAACGGTGATGCCGTAGGCCGCAAACAGCGGGAGCAGCTCTTCCTGGTGGGTGAGTTCCGCCTTGACGATGTTTGCGTAGGGATTGCTCACGCCGAAGGCCTGCATGATGGCCTCGTATTCGGCCTGGGCCATGTACTCGTCCTGCAGGGCGTAGGTCAGCATCTGTTCAATGGTGTAGGTCTGTCCGTCGGTCACGGCTGCGGAGCCGGTAGCGTCTTGCGCAAAGGCAAACAGGGGGAGGATCGCCAGCGCGAGGGTCAGGGTTACGAGTTTCACAAAGCGTTTCATTTCGATATCTCCTTTAATCTCAGGTGTAGTGTGTTTCCTGGAACGCTTATACTGTAACCGCGGATTGTGGCAAAACTGTGGCGATCAATGAACGGTTTTAGGGCGTTTGCCCATCTCCCGCAATGCAGGTATCCTTGCGTTCCTCCAGAAATTATTCCGTACCGGGAACTTGTTTATGTTTGATTCGTCTGACAGCTGTACAACTTACAAATATGACCCTGTGGTAGAGGAGGAATTTGTATGAAAAAAACAATCGCGCTGCTTCTGGCGGCTCTCCTGATGACTGTGCTGCTGCCGGGCGGCGCCCAAACGCAGGAGACTTTGCAGGGCACGATCACCGAAACGTCCGACGGACGGTTTCTGCTGGCTGACGATACCTACGGCGAAGTGTGGATAGCCTACGATGATACCACCGAATGGGAAGGGCTTTCCGCGCCGCAGACCAATCTGTATGTAACCGTTGCCTACAACGGAGTCATGACCCGGTCCATGCCCCCGCAGGCGCAGGCGCTGCGCGTGTCCCGGCATACGCTGTCCGGCATGGTGCTTGCGTACGACGGCGATATGCACGCGTTGCTGCTTGCAACGCTTACCCTTGGCGAGGTGCTTGTCCTTCTGCCCGGAGCCGCCGAAGCCTATCCCCCGGGCGATTTCGTAACCGTCGCCTATAACGGCGTCATGACCATGTCGTACCCCGGGCAGGTCAACGCTCTTGCGGTGCACCGCCACGAAAGCCTGACCGGCGTGATTGCCGCCGTGGAAGACGGCCACATCATGATCGGCGAGGGCGACGCTGCCGTTTGGGTGAATATCGACGACAACACACGCCTGTACGGCGAGCTGTACGCGGGCGAGCGCGTTGTGGTCTATTATTCGGGCGTCATGACCCTGTCGATGCCGCCGCAGATCTACGGCGAGATTATTCTGACCTTTGATTACAGCGGCCTGAACTGATCCGGCCGCAAGCAAAAAGCGCTTTCCGGTTTTCGGAAAGCGCTTTTTGTCTTCGCTACATCACCGCCGCGCGGCCCAGCCACACCGCGCCAAGGCCGACCGCGAGGCTCAACCCGATATACAATAGCCCCATCCCCATATTTTCGCCGCCCAAAAGCACCGTACTTTCCAGCGCGAAGGTGGAAAACGTGGTAAACCCGCCGCAGATGCCGATTTGCAGAAACGCCATCCATTCGCCGCTGAACGCGGGGAACTTCACCGCGACGCCCGCCAAAATGCCGATCAGAAATGCTCCCGCGATATTGATGAGCAGCGTAATCACGGGAAACCCCGTACGCTGCGCAAACGGAAGCAGCGATAGCAGATAGCGCAGCACCGCGCCCACAAATCCTCCAAGTCCAATAATCATCACAGCACGCATTCGTCCGTCACTCTCTTTTCCTGCACAAACCAAAAGGCCGATGCATTCTTCTTTGCAGAAGTCATCAGCCTTACAGCGGTTTTGGCATACTGCCACGGGAGACATTCTTTCCCGCAGACAGTATACTAAACCTTCGTTTCTTTTTCAATGTTTTTTTATCCGTTTGGTTTGCTCTGCGCGGCGCGTCGCACGCGCCCGGAACCGGCCTGATTCGCTCCGCCCATCTTTTCCCCCGCGCTATTTGACACGGGACGCGCGAAAGCGCAAAATAGAGATTGAAGGAAAAAAATATGGCAAAGGTCTGTTGCGTATGAAAAAGGTTCTCTTTCTCTACGGCATGTGTTGCACGCCGTCGGTTTGGGACGCCCTGAAAGACAGGCTCGAAGGCATCGCCCCGGTGTTTGCCGAATATCCGCGCGAGATCATACAAACCGCCAATACCGTATCCGACCTCACCCGCTGGGCTATGGAAACCTACGGCGGGCAGAACTTCGACGCCGTGGCCGGCCACAGCCTTGGCGGGCTGATCGCCCTGGAGATGAGCGCGAAGTACGCGGCCGCTTTGGGCACGGTGATCATGATCGAATCCAACCTCCGTCCGGCAAATCCGTTTTACAGAAACCTTATGATGCCCCAGAACATGGTCAAGTTCGGCGACGGCGTTTTATCCATGCTGCGCTGCGAAGCGCCGTATTATACAGACGCGCTGAAACAATCCGTACAGGAGGATTTCGATTTCACACCGTACGTTCACAGGAGCCAGGCCCGGCTTTTTGCCCTCTACGGCAACCGCGGACTGAAAAATTACAGCCGCCGCGTCTCGGACCTGTGCCTTGACCCGGAAACCGAAGCAAAGCTTCATTTCAAATTCATCCGCAACGCCTGCCACATGCCCATGATCGAAAACCCGCAGGGCCTGGCCGACGCGATCATCAAATGCCTGCCGTAACCCGCCCGCACCACGGATTATGATAAGTCGGTGATTTCGCTTAGCTGATTTAACCCTTACCATACCTTTGCAAGCAGGTTGTGCCTGCTTGTTTTTATTTTGTACGCGATTCCCATCGGTACGATTTTCCGCTGTCACCTGCACTGCTAGCCACAAAAGCGGTATTGGAAACGCTTCTTGTAGTACTTTTTATCGGCTTATGGTTTGAACTATCCCGCAGTTAATGTTAGGGTATTAAGGAATGCAATTAGGAAAGGAAGTTATGTGCAACATGAAGAAAATCTTCGCAATCCTGGTGACCACTGTTATTGTACTCACACTCCTTGGAGGCGCGGCGCTGGCTGAAACCACCCACGCGGTATTTGCCGACGCGGGCTGGGACAGCATCCGCCTGCACAACGCCATTGCCGCTTTCATCGGCGAAACCGCCTATGATTTGGACACCGAGGAGATCTCCGGCTCCACCCCGATTACTTATACGGGGTTGATCAGCGGAGATGTTTCCGTATATATGGAGCTTTGGACCGACAACCTGTCCACCTATCAAGACGACCTGGAAGCCGGCAAATTTGTGGAACTCGGCGTGAACTTCGACGATAACGCCCAGGGCTTCTATGTGCCCCGCTATGTCATCGAAGGCGACGAAGAGCGCGGCATTGAAGCCATGGCGCCGGATCTGAAAACCGTTGCCGATCTGAAAGATTACCCCGACGTATTCGCCGATCCCGAAGACCCGGGCATGGGCCGTGTCTACGGCGCGATTTCCGGCTGGGACGTCGATCTGATCATGCGCGCCAAGTACGCGTTCTACGGCCTGGACGAAACCTTCAACTATATGGATCCCGGCTCCGACGCCGCGCTGGCCGCCGCCTTTGCCTCCGCTTATAAAAAGGGCGACGCGATCGTCGGCTACTACTGGGAGCCCACCTGGCTGACCGGCAAGTACGACCTGGTGCTGCTGGACGACGCCCCCTACGAGCCCGAGCTTTACCCGCTGGGCCAGTGCGCATGCCCCAGCGTATCCGTCAACATTGCCGTGAGCAACGATTTCTATGCCGCCGCGCCGGAATTCAGCGAGTTTTTGAGCAAGTATCACACCTCAAGCGCGCTGACCGCCGAAGCGCTGACCTACATTCTGGATAACGACGCCACCTACGAAGAAGCCGCCAAATGGTTCCTGACCAAAAACGACGCGCTGCTTGACGAGTGGCTGCCCGCCGACAAGGCGCAGCTCGTACGCGACGCGCTGGCCGACGACTAAGCATCTCGGATTTCCCTGACACGGGCGATTGTAATCGCCGACAACCCGATAAAATTCACGGCCGACAACCTGCCGTGAATTTTATTGGGTTTGAGGGTCGGATACAAACCTGGGCCCGCCCCGATTCCAAACCCTGAAGGAGGAGGCTTTCATGCCGGATTGGCTGCTTCATTTTCCCCAGACCATATCCATCAATATTCAGGATCCCATCAATAACTTTATCGACTATATCCTGGTTCACTGGGATGCGTTTTTTGACGGGTTTACCGACGTTTTGCTGGCGCTTCTGCGCTCTGTCGGCACAGTGATCAACCTCATCCCCTGGTGGGTGATGATCCTGATCGTGTTCATTTTAACCGTCAGAATGACCAAAAAGGTATCCCGCGCCGTATTTTACGCGCTGCTGTTGTTTTTCATCGGCACGGTCGGCCTGTGGTCGCTGATGTACGAAACGCTGACGATTATCGTCACTTCGGTGATCATCTCGCTGGTGCTTGGCTTCCCGCTGGGCATTCTGATCTCGTTTTCAAAGCGCAGCTATGCGGTGGTGCGTCCGATTTTGGATACGATGCAGACCATGCCCAGCTTTGTTTACCTCATCCCGGCGGTCATGCTGTTTGGCCTTGGCAACCCGCCCGCGGTGATCGCCACCACGGTGTACGCCATTCCGCCCATCGTGCGGCTGACCTGCCACGGCATCCAGCAGGTGGACCGCGAGGTGGTGGAGGCCAGCAACGCCTTTGGTTCCACCAAGCTGCAAACCCTGATCAAGGTGCAGATTCCCCAGGCCATGCCCACCATTATGACCGGCGTTAACCAGACCATTATGATGGCCATCGCCATGGTGGTAACCTGCTCGATGATCGGCGCCAGGGGCCTTGGCGCGGAGGTCATCTCCGGCATTAACCGGCTGGACAGCGGACGCGGCTTTGCCGCGGGCATCGCGATCGTCATCGTCGCCATCGTGATGGACCGGCTGACGCAGAGTATTTTCAAAAAAGATGGTGAAGTCAAATGAGCGCCATAACAAACGACGTGATCCTCAAGGTGGAAAATTTATATAAGCTTTACGGCGCCAACAAACCCGCCGCCCGCAAGCTTCTTTCGCAGGGCGCGGGCAAGGAAGAAATTTTAAAGCAGACCGGCGTCACCGTGGCCGTGAACAACGTCTCGTTTTCGGTCAAGCGCGGCGAGATTTACGTGCTGATCGGGCTGTCCGGCTCGGGCAAGTCCACCGTGGTGCGCTGCCTGAACATGCTCAACCGCCCGACCTCCGGCAAGATTTTTCTGGAAGGCAGCGAGATTGAGAAGTTCAGCAAGCAGGAGCTTTTGGACATGCGCCGCAAGAAAATTTCCATGGTGTTCCAGAGCTTCGGGCTGATGTCCCACCGTAATGTGCTTTCCAACGTCGCCTACGGGCTGGAGGTGCGCGGCGTGAAGAAAGCCGAGCGCGAACAAAAAGCCCTGGAAATGATCAACATGGTGGGGCTGGAAGGCTGGGAGCATAACAGCATCCAAAGCCTCTCGGGCGGCATGCGCCAGCGTGTGGGCCTGGCCCGCGCCCTGTGTAACGACCCCGACGTGCTGCTGATGGACGAGCCGTTTTCCGCGCTTGATCCGCTGGTGCGGCGCGATATGCAGTTTGAGCTTTTAACCATCCAGAAAAAGCTCAACAAGACGATCGTCTTCATCACCCACGACATTAACGAGGCGTTCAAGCTGGGCAATACCGTGTCCATCATGAAGGACGGCGCCATCATCCAAACGGCGACGCCCGAGGAGATGACCACCAACCCGGCCGACGATTACGTGAAAGATTTTATCGACAGCGCCGACAAATCGCAGATTTACTTCGTCAAGCATATTATGCAGACGCCCGATTGCCTCATCCATTCCCGCGACGGGGTGCTGAGCGCGCTCAGGCAAATGCAGCGCCACAGCCTGTCCAGCGCCTACGTGGTGGACGACGATATGCATTTTGTGGGCGTCCTGCCGCTGGAGCAAGCCCTACGGGTGAAGGAAAAGGAATTGTCCTTTGCCGAGGCGATCGTCAGAGACATTCCCACAACCTCGCCGGAAACGCAGATTGCCGACGTGCTGCCCATCGCCGCCGAAGCCCGGTTCCCCATCCCCGTGGTGGACGAAAACAACCGTCTCAGCGGTATCGTGTCCAAAGCCTCGGTGATCGGTTCGCTGACCTGAAGCAAATACTTACGCGAAAAAAGCCCCCGCATGGGGGCTTTTTTTTGTATGGTTTCCCATATATATCTTCAAGTTAATTAGTTATTCGTCTGGAATAATTGTTGCCAATGCTCCATGTTGGTTGAATACTAAATCGATAGATAAACGCATTGACCTTGTAATTATCATATCCCCGATCTTTGAATAGGGTAGTGTTACCTCACAATAATCATCTAATAAAATCTTTGCGTGACCAATGCCAACATATTGCACTGTGCCATAATAATTCCTGTTAATTCCCCACCTATTTGGAATAAATAAAGGATGATTACTATACTGAAGCTCTCTCTTTCTGATTTCATAAAATACTTTCTCGGACTCATCAAATTTCTTATCTAAGAATAACAGTCCACCTAGTATTGCAATAAAATACTGGTCTGAATAACCAAGAAGAGTGCTTTGATAGAGAATAGCAATCGCCCTTCGAATACTTTCTTCATCAGCGTTTTGGCTAAGAACAATTGTTTTAGCATATTCTATGGAGTTGCGATATTTATATGGCTCCTTTTGGAAAACACTCTGGAATAGTTCAATTGCGTCATCATATTTTTTATCTGCTGCAAGTGCTTTTGCTAAAAAATGTAATGCAATTGAACTATCTGGTGCAAGCGAGTAAGCTCGCTTCAATTTTTCAATTTGTCCTGGTGTATTACAGAGGTAGTTATCAATTTTAGAGAGTTCTACCCAGATTGTCTCTTTATCTGGCACTTTACTTAAAGCCTCTGTTAGTATTTCTTCAGCCTTTGCCAAATACAACTCTTCCTCGTCACTATCATCTGTCTTCTTTGCCCAATCAATAAATAATTCCGAAATTCCTTGGTAGCCATATGAATCATTGTCTTTCATCCTAATCGTAATTCGATATTCCTCTTCACTCTGTGCACGACGTTTTCTGCCAATTTCAAGTGTATTAGCTCGTTTCATCATTTGATGAAGAATGTATCCTTTTGTATGGTGTAATAGCCTAGCATTGGTATCCATCTCAATGGCTGTATTAATTGTGGATAAAGCCAACTCATCTTGCTCATTTCTTATCAACATTCGCGCGTAATGTTGCCTAACATAAACATTATCAGGGTCAATTCTACATGCAGAATTGAAGAACCTAATTCTACTTTCTAGTGACGGTAAAGAATCGATTAATTCCTCAGATCTATAAATCTGCTCAAATGCATTTCGATCAAGTAAATGCACAATGTTAATTTTCTCTAGAACACCAATAATTATCGTTTCTTTTTCAGCTTTTGTTATGTTCGTCCAAACAATTTTGGCAATGTACCTATGTCTTGTTCTCGCGGTATATTTCATAAGATCAGAGTTATATATATCATAATGAACAATGCCCTTAAGTGCATTCTTTGTACGTTCATAAAACTCTATTTCTGACACCCCTAATATCGAAGTTAATAGTTCCATGCGCATTTGTACATCGAATTGATGCATACATGAAATTACTTTATATGCTTCTTGACAGAAATTATCACCAATTCCAACATACTCATCTTGAATAATCGCATCAAAGGATTTTCCCTCTGTAGCTTCTCTTATAGTAACAAGCAACTCGCGGTTATAGTTTCTCTTAATTGCAGCAATTTGATCTGCTCTATCAAGATGTTTTAATTTATTCAGTTCATTGTGTTCACCAAGATAATCAATAATACATTCTATCTCGCTGTCACAGAGTGGTTCAATTAAAAATAAATCGCCACTCTTTAGCATTTGTTTATTTGCAAGTTCGTTTTGGCGATCTGCAATGATAAATATTATATCTCGTTTCTGTTCTTGCGAATGCCTAATAATTTTCTTTATTTCATAAGCATAGTCTGCAATATTATCGATGAAAAAGAAACATCTACTATTATCACTCAATACATCATCAGCAAAGAAGATATCGCCCTCATTTAGTTTTGTCCCCTCTTTAAGAAAAAATACTCGTCCCACTTCCTCTTTAGCAATTCTTGAGGCAAGAATCATCATCAATGTTGTTATCCCATATCCAGCCGAACCGGTGATCGTACATACGTCGACTCTTTGTTTACCACGTGTAGCATAATCAAGAAATTTCTCGAATATACCGTCTTCAATAACGCGGCGAAAAAACTTGCATCCAAAAATCAGATCCCAAGACGCTTTACTTCCTCTAACAAAATCAAAAATCCGGATGTTCCCACTTAAGGCAACTTTGTTTACATAAACCCAAGAAATGAAGAACCTATTGACTGGAACAATAGATTCATTTAATTTGTCCCAAAATACGCTTGGGACATTCTTTTTTACATCGTCGACAACGAGTTTGTTATCTCTATTGATTGTAAGCTTTGTTTTAGCCGCAGCTACAAAATCAGAAAACAATCCATTAAGCGTTGATATTCTCAAACCTTCTAAAATTCCTTCTTTAATTTGGTTTTCAACAGGATCAATCCGGTATGAATGCTTAATTTGATTAGGATATATCTCTTCTGAAATATCTTGAAGAATTTTCTCAAAATTAGAATCAGTATGCGAATATCCTATAAAAAGAATACTATTCTTAACAAAGCAGATCTTTAATAACTCGAATAGCGAATTTCTTCTTCTTGCATAATGAATATAATCTTTTGATGTAATGATGATATTATTAATATCGTCACCCGTAAACAAGCACCCATGTAGGTGAATTATTGGAACGAATAGATTATCATTTTCTTCTTCGTATTCACTAACGTGAGTTACAGTTCGACACTGTTGAATAGGGTTTGCACATAGATCATAGGCCTTTTCGATTGTGTTATCATAATTAGTGGTATATATTGCTTTCCATTTCACTGTTGGAATCCACTGCATAGAATCGTCAGGAACTGCACTTTTTAATAGTCCCCGGATATAGTCAATCATCTGTTGACGTTCGTTCAGCTTTACATCAATGTAAGTGGCCGCTTCAATTAGTGAATTTTCTGTTCCGTTAGGAAGTTTAAATTTTTTTGAGAGGCCCTCTGCAAGCATTTTACTGTCTGGCATAGGTTTCCCATCATCACACACAGTATTGAATCCTAAGCCTGCTCCAATAAATAATACACAGTTCCCAGTTTCTATTGCATTTTGTAAGTCTGGAGGAATATTCATAATTTTAACCTCATTTTTAGTCACATTATTCGCCTAGTAGTATTATTTCGCTAATGATTCCTGAACTCCTTTAAAATAAAAAAGCCTAGCATACAATTGCATGCTAGGTTAAATATTAAGTTTCTATTTACTAGTATCTAGTCTTTATCTATCAAATCTCCATCCGATTTTGCTCCTTCCCCTGCCTTTTCCCCCAGCAGCTCTTTCAGCTTTTTGGGGAATGGCACACCGGCGAGGTTCAGGTTTTCCATCAGGGAGATGCCCTCGTTGGCGACGTAGAACCAGCACACCGCGTCGCGAAACATCGCGTTCCCCTGCCCGAGCGCACGGTCCAACAGCGCGGCCACGAGCACGACCATGAGCATCAGCCCCTTGCGGATCAGCCCGACCGCCCCCACCTTGGAGGACAGGCCGCCGTACTCCGTTTTCAGGCTTTTGCCCATCCAGCCCACCAGCGTGCCGCTGACGTAATCGGCAACCATGCATGCCAGCAGCACCGTCATCAGCCAGCTCCACCCGCCCAAGATTCCCGCGACCGCGCCGACGGCCGCCGCCGCCGCCTTGATCACCTTATCCCAAATATGTCCCATTCCGATTTCCTCCGTTTTATCCGTTTACGGCGCCGATCAGCGCCGCCCAGGTTCTGGGGCCGACCACGCCGTCGGTTTCCAGGTCGTACTGCTGTTGAAACGCAAGCACGGCCCGCTCGGTATCGGGGCCGAAACGCCCGTCCACGCTTAAAGCGCTTCCCAGCTTGTTCAGCCCCGTTTGCAGCTCCCGCACGCCGCCTCCCACACAGCCGGACTTGAACGTAAGCCTGGAAAAGCGGGGTTTCCACACCTGAACCACCGGTGCGGACGCGGCGCTCAGATCCGCGCCCTCCGGCAAGGCGTAGTCCACGCCGCTGATCAGCCCGTAGGCGTTGGGGCCGCCGTTTGCGATGCTCGCGTCGTAAAAAAGCCGCGTGGTGACCATCAGGTTGCTCGCGCTGGCGTGCACCAGCATGTCGTCGGAAATCTTCACGTACACGTGCCAGGCGTTGCCCTCGTCGTCCTGGTAAGTATCGGGCTCGCCCCCGTCGTGATCGACGATGAAGATCAGCGCGCCCAGCGGAATACTGCCGAAACGGGCGACCCCGTCCTCGATGCTCCCCTTGGCGGACAGCAGATTGCGCCACATATCGTTGGTGCCCCGGTAGTCGGCCTCCATGCCGAGCTCCCGCAGCGTCCACTCCACCAATCCCTGGCAGTCCATACCTTTGAGCGTTTCCCCGCCCAGCACATAGGGGATGGTCCCCATCAAAAGCAGGCTCTTGGCCTTTTCGGCCACCTGCGCGCCTGTGATCATCGTGTATTCGCTCCTTTATTGGAAGATTTGTCCCCATGCAAAAGCCGGGCTTCTTGCAAGCCCGGCATAGTTTGAGCCGCGTTTTTATTCGGGTTCCGGTACCGCCTCTTCCGGGCGGGTAAACATGCCGTCGGCATACTGGTCGCCGATGAAAGCCACGGTATCGCCGAGCTTCACCGTGCCGGGAAACTCGTCCGCGTTTTCATCGTTGAGCACGATAATATTGGTCACGACGCCGTTTTTAATCACCGCATAGTCCATTGCTTCCGCCTCCTCTACCTTGCGTTGCGGATCAAGACGATACCCGAGCCGCCGCTTTTGCCGCCGCCCGCGGTGGAATCGCCTCCGCCTCCGCCCCCGCCGCCTGAGTTGGCCGTACCGGCCACGCCTTTATCCCCGCCGCCGCCATCGCCGCCGTCGGCGCTGTAATAGCCATAGCCCGCGCCGCCGCCCGCGTACAGGCCGCCGCTTGTTGCGTGAAATTCCCGGGTCGTAGTACCCTGGCCCGTACCGCCGATCTTTCCGGTGCTGCCCGTTTCACCGTTGCCGCCGTTGCTGCCGCCGTCGCCCGGGTAGGTGCCGTAGCCTCCGCCGCCGGAACCGCCGTCGCCGCCATAATACACGCTGCTGCCGCTGCCGCCGGCTTTGCCGCCGCCTGCCGATTGCCCAAGCGCCGCCGATGTGCCGCCGTTGCCCGCCGTACTGGTCGCCGATCCGTAGCCCCCGGCGCCGATGGTGATCACATACCCGGTATTTTTCGTGATCGACATACCGCTATGCAATCCGGTGTATCCTCCGCCCGCTCCAGCGTAGCGCGAACCGCCGCCACCGCCACCGACCAGAAACAAATCGATGCCCTTGGGGTCCTTGAGGAAGGTCAGCGTCCCGCTGGAGAGGAACTTCACGCGCCAGTTATCGTTTCCGTCGTCGATGATCGTTTTGCTGCCCGTAAACGTCAGATCGGTCAGGGGATCGAACGCCGCCGTCGGGAAGCTGATCGCCGCCCGCCTGCTCATCCTCATGCTAGATACCCCGTTAACAGCCATACATTGACGTCAATTTTCTTGATGCACGCGCAGGCCCAGCGCTCGGCGACGCTGCGCATGGATTCGGCCGAATACAGCGTAACGCCGGATGCGGGAGCAACGGTCACGGCGCCGGTGTTCCAGCGGAGGATTTCAATTTCCGTGTTGACGGGAAACTCCACGGCCGCGTCGGTCGGAATGGTGATCGTGATTGCCGATGTGCTGCTGCACAGCAGCAGTTTACCCGCGTTGCCCAGCGCCAGGGTTGCGCTGGCGGACAGCGTATCCCGCGCCGCGCTCACCCGTTCCGGCTTCACCTTGCCGTCTTCCGCGCCGATAAAGTCCATGCCCTCGGCCGCCGCGGCAACGCCGCCGGAGCCGTCGCCCAGTAGCAGGCCAGAGGCCGCGATGGCCGGCTGCGCGCCGATATTGGCGCGCGCCTGCGCCTGCTCGCCCGTCTCCAGCGTCTGCGCGGAAAAGCGCAGCACGTCGGCCGTTTCCTCCGCAAGGGCCAGGTCGATCGCGCCGTCGATCATCTGCTCAAGCACCGATTGGGGAAACGCGTTGGGGGCCATCAACCCGCAGACGGATTCGTCTTCGCGCTCGTCGGTGATATCCCCGGGCAGCAGCTCGTCCGCGCCGGCCCGCACCAGCACCTGCGCAAGCGACAGCTCAAAAACCTCTGCGTCCCGAGTAAGTGCGGGCGCTTCCGGGCTGCTGGCCGCCGTGCCGATGCGTTTTTGCAGCGTTACGGTGCGCCCGGTCAGGTCAAGCCGGAGCACGATGCGGTCGATGCGGTTTAATTCCGCCTCGGTGGTGTGCTCGATCGCTTTTACGCCGCTGCCGTCGTCCCTGAGGCGAAAGTAGTAGCCCTCGGCCATCGCCGCGCCGTAATCCACCAGCGTGCGCATGGTGGAGCCCTCGGCCGTCACCCGCAAACAGGTGTCGCCGTCGGCCACGCCGCTGCGCGACAAAGCCCGAAGCATCACGGCCATATCCGCCGAATCGTAGCTGCGCTCGTCTCCCGCCGTGGAATTGAAAAATCCGTATTGATCCTGCGCCAAGAAAAATCACATCCTTATCTGGCCGTTTGCCGGAGTTGTTTTAAAAGCGTGTTCACGGTCACCGGCGCGTCGCCGAAGCTCGCCGCCAGGGTTCGCGCGCCGTTTTCGTAGGTCTCGGTGATCTCCGCGATCCTGACCGCCGCGCTGCCGAAACGCCCCGCGACGAGCACTGTATCGCCCACGTCGTAATCCCGCTCGTATCGGCACGCGCCCGAATCGATCATCGACGCGCTGACGGTCAGCTTAACGCTGTTTTCCGAAAGCTTGTTCTGCGCATAAAGCGTGAGCAGATCGGGGTCGGCGATGCTGCCCGCCTCCGCCCAAAGCTCGCGCCGGGGTAGTCCCTGCGCGTCCCCGCCGCCGCAGAGGATGAAGCGCTCCTCATCCTCCCCCGCGCCGCCGACGTACGCGGTGGTCGCGCTGCCGGAGAGGATCTGCCGGTACTGCACGTCGGCCGCGTTACCGTTTTGCTCCGAGATCAGGCACAGCGCGTCGCCCGCCGTGCGATCCGCGCCCTGCCACGCGGTGAACACGAATTTCTGTTGGGCAAAGTCCGGCACGATATCCCAGCCGATCCCCGTGCGCTCACCGATGGACTGAAACAGCGTATCCAGCCTGTCGAACCGGGCCTGCCAGGGCAATACCTCGCCACGATCCAAATTTTCCGCCGCGACCAGGTTTGGGATCGCGCGGGCTGTATCGGCGGGCGCGATCAGGTTGTTCCCGGCATAGTGCAAATACGCCGCCTCGGCGCTGCCGGTGAAGCGGTCCCATCCGAAATCCTGATAGTCCCGCGCCCCTGCCGATAGCGGCGGCACGCATACCCGGCGCTTGGCCAGGCCTTTGAGCATGCAGCCCTTCACCGTCAATACTCCACGCGACAGCGTTTGCACGTCCTCGATCAAAAACGCCTTGCGGCCGTCCACCAGCACCAGCGCGCCGGGGACGACCGCGTCCGCGCCGCTTGCGTCTGGGTGCAGCGTCAGGCTGAAACTCCCCGTACCCAAAAAGCTCCGCGTGATCTGCAGGCTTTCAAACTGTGCGATCTCGGAGAGCTTTGTAAAGTCCAGGGTCATCAATTGCAATGTAATCATCTGTTATACGCCTTCATACGCCGCACGCCACGCGACGGTGATTTCGCTCTGCGCGCTTGCGCCGCCCGCCTCGTAGGCGAGGGCGTTCAGGCCGGGGCGCAGGGTGAAGTCCGCCAGCGGGGTAGAAAGGCTCAGCTTGCCGAACGCGCCGGTCTCGACGCCATCCGCGTCGATGATGCGGGCGTCGAGCCTGGCCGGATCGGTGTTGAGCACCAGGGTATTGCCCTCCGGCACCGCCGCCGACAGGGCGAGCTCCTTGCCCGTCGTCAGATTTTTAAGCCTTGGAATCTCGCCCTTGCACACGATGGTGATCTGCACAGGCACGGAAACCTGGCCCAAATTATTGGCATCCTTGCAGTAATCCCTGCGGCCGAAATCCACCGGAAAACTAAACGGCAGCGTAAAGCCCTCGCCCGTATCCTCAAACACCACGGACGACGGGTTCACCGCGTACCAATACGGACTTTCGCAGCGGAAATTGAGCTTCACGTTGGGCTGGGTATCCAGCGTCCTGCCCTGCGCGTCCAGCCCGCCATGGGGCACGGCGTAGGTCATGTAGCGGCCGTGATCATTTTCATAGAGCAGCACGGCACGGCTGTCGCCCTGCACCGCCTTGTCAGGCGATAGGATATTCAGCAGCGCCATGCGCCGCTGGTACAGCTCCGCCCGGCTTTCGGCCATGATGTGCAGGGTCACCGCCAGCATCCGCTTTCCGCGGCGGAACGAAAGCGCCGTATCCCCCTGCTGGTACGCCCCGCGGATGCTCTGGAATTCCAGCTCCGGCAGCCCCAGCCCGCCGATTTTCCCTAGCACGTACGGCGCGCCGCAGAACACCGCCTGCTCGTTGCTCAGGTTGATATAGGTCAGCTTCTGCATGGTTCCTCCAAAAATTTTTGAATATAGAGGCTTTCGCCTAAGCCTCCAGCAGCGCCGCCGCTAACTGTTCGTTCGCCTGTTTGATGCGCCAGGCGGTATCGGCGGGCGACTCCACGGGGGTATTGAAGGTGTTTTGCTGGGTGATGGTCACACCCGAAGCGGCGGTTGAAGCGTGCTCCGCATAAAAGCCGTCGGCTGCGGATTGCAAAGCCGCGTTCAGGCTCTGCTGCATGTTCAGGATCATCGCGTTCAGGTTTTCCATCCAGCCGGAAATGCTGCCCGCTTTTTCCGCGAAACCCGCAAGCATCTGCTCGCCCAGCGTTTGCCCGGCGGCGTTGTAATCCGGCGCGAAAGCCGTAATCAGTTCGAGGATATCCTCCTGCGTGCCCGCCATGAGTTGCTTTTCGGCCTCGGCGCGGATGGCGGCGGCTTGCAGCTGCTCTTCGTAGGCCGCGTTCACGGCGTCGGCTTGCTCGGTCAGGGCGTCCAGCTCCGCGTTCGCGCGTTCGTTCACGGCGTTCAGCTGTTCCTGCAGCGCGGCCTTTTGGTCGTCCCGCGCGTTTTGCGTAAGCCACGCCTCGTAGGCCGCCTGCGCGTCCTGCAATTGCGCGGTCAACTGCCCCTTGTTGAACGCATCCTGCTCGTAAAGAATTGCCTGCTCGAGCTTTTCGATCCGGCGCAGGTATTCCGCTTCTTCGGCGGCGCGGTTCTCGGCCTCCGCCAGGTCGTCCAGCGCGTCGATCTGCGCCTGGATGGCGTCGGTGCTGCTTTCCCGCCACGCCTGCCAGGCCTCGCGGCTTTGGCTGAGCATCGCAAGTTCCGCGTCGCGCATGGTTTCGTAGCGGTTCTGGAGCGCGTCCATCACGCCGGACAAGAGCGTATCCAGGCTCTGCGCGTCGCGCGCGGCAATATCCGCCTGCACGGAGGCCAGGCGCTGCTCCAGATCCAGCGCTTCCTTTGCGCTCAATTTGTAGCTGCTCATGTTATCCCGGATCGCCTGCAGATATTCCAGCTCCTGCTCGTAGGTCGTGCGGGAAAGGCTCTTGAGCGTTTGCAATTCGCGGATCGCGGCCTTGTAATTGTGGTGATCCAACGCCAGCTCGGACGCGGTGACGCGGTTGCCGTCCAAATCGGTCAGCAGCGTTTGCACTCTTTCCCGGAGCGCGGCCAGGCGTTCCTCCGCCTGCGCGGTGTTCAGCCGCAGCTCATATGGCTTGCCGCCCGCGAGCGCGCTCACTCTGCCCGCCAGCTGATCGATCTGCGCGATCGCCTGTTCCGCCGATGCGGAGATGCGGATGGAGATCTCTTCAACCGTCAATGTGTTCGCCTCCCGTGCCGAAAAATGTCATGGGGTCTACCGTTTCTTCGCCGTCCCGCACCGCGCCCTGCATGTCGGCATACGCCTTGAGCACAGGCGGCAGCTCGTCCGGATAATAGTCTTCCATCAGCTCGCGCTTTGCAATGCCGAGCTTAAGCCCCGCGGCGATCAGGCGCTGGAGCCAGGTTTCAGGGTCGCGGCGAGCCGGCCGATGGTCTGCCGCAGCCTGCCCGCCGCCCGGATAAAATTTTCCGCCGCGTTCACCTCAAGAAAGACGCTGACGATCTCCAGTAATCCGTCCGCGCCGATCTGTGCGTCGTTTAATAGCGTATCCTCGGGGATCTCCGTCAGTACGGCGATCAGCTTCACCGTCTGCTCCGGCACCACGGTGAGCGCTTTGAGCGCGAGGGCCACAAGCTTTGCCCTGTCGAGGGTTTTGAGCGTTTCCAATACTTTGGAAACGTCCCCCTCCGGCACGAGTTTGGCCGCAACCTCGCGCGGAAAGCTTTCCAGCGTGCGGATCGCCTGCAGATACCGCCCCAGCGGCATGCGTTTGATCTCCTGCCCGCGCACCGTCACACTCCGCGGCAGCGAAATATCAATCGAGTTCATCAGCTCGCGGGCTTCACTTCCGCGGCGGTCAGGAACGCGTTGCAGGCGTCGGCGTTGCTCTGGTCTTCCTTAAGCTGCATCACCGCCCAGGGTTTCAGGCTTGCAAGCTGCGGCTTTTTAAACACGCCGGACAGGATGACCTCGCATACGGACGCGTTGGACTGCTTGGAAGCGAAGTTGTCGAACTTCACGCCCGTCAGCTCGAATACGCGGTAGTTGAAGTAAAACGGCAGACCGGACACGGTATCGGCCACGCAGCGCAGCGCGAAAAACTTGCCCGCGACCGAAAAGTTCGCCTCCAGCGTTTCGGTAACCGCGTCGTACACGCCAAGGCCCAGGGTTTCCAGCTGAGAAAGCGGCACCTCGGCCATGCGCAGTTCCACGTCCTCGCCGGACACGTTGCGCAGCTGCGCGTACAGGTCGTCGTCGTAATAGATGTCGGTTTTGTTTTCCTTGACGGAGCGGCTCATCTGCCCGGCGTATTGCAGCGCGGCGCCCGTGCCGGTCTCGTACGCGGTGATGGAATCGGTCAGGATCGGCGCAAGCGCCACGCCCCGGAAGCCGATAATGGCTCGTTTTGCACTCATGTTGGTGTCCCCCTACTCCAGTTTTTCAAATGTCATGCGCACTTGCGCGGTTTCATTGTCGGTCTCCTGCACGCACTCCAGAGTGTAATGAAGCGCTGCCATCGCGGCGGTGATCTCGTCCTTCAGCGCGTCGCAGGCTGAGAGCGTTTGCCCGAACACCCGCAGCAGGTAACGGCTGCGGGTTAAGTATGCGTCGTTGTCGCGGGTATCCACGGCGCTGCGCTCCAATAGCTGCAAGGCCACGCACGGCAATTGCGCGTCCTGCCTGGGCCAGCCGCGCGTAACGCTTTGCACGGTTTCGATCGCGGCGATCGCCTGGATAATCCTGTCGGTCTCGTTCATAGTTATTTCCCCTCCAGCGCGTCGCGTACGGCCTGTTGGATATGCCCGGCGATTGCCTGTCTTCGCGCGTCCAGCGCGGGCGCGAGGTACGGCGCGGGCGGCGTTTGCAGCGTACCCAGCTCCACGTTGGCCGCGTAGGGCAGTGCGGAACCAACCACGGCATCCGCCCCCTCGCCGGATACGTTCACTACGGCTGAGATGCTTTCGCGCAATGCGCCGTCGTTTGCCGGGCAGCGGCGTTTGGCTTCGTTCCGCAGCGCCAAAGCCTCGGCTTCCACAGCCTTGCCCGCGGCCCGCGGCAGGGCGGCGGCCAGCGCATAAAGCGTTTCTCCGGCCGCCGCGCCTGTGGCGCGGATCATCCGCGCCGCTCCGGTGGGATGAAGGCGAGCGTGAATTCCTTGTGGCTTTGGTAGCGCCTGGGCATTTCCGATATACGGTAATCGCAGGCCGCGCTCGCGTCTATGTCCACGCACACGCCCATGCCTTCATCCAGTGTTTGGTCGCCGTCGTAGAGCATCAGCAGTTTGGCTTCCGGCTGCTGCCCCTGCACGGCCAGTTCCGTCCGCGCCGAAAGCGGCTGCAATACGGCGCGTATGGAAAATGCCCCGGCGGCGTCAAAGCGGTACAGCCGGTCATCTTCCTGCACCTTTTCCAATGCGGCGGCGGGCTTGACGGTCACGGTTTGTTTCGATTGCTCCAATAAACGCATGCCTAGCCCACCTTTGCGATGCGGATGCCGTCCAGCTGCGCCTTGAGCATCGCGGGCAGGCCGTCCACGCGGATGCTTACGCTGCCTTCGCCGTGGTCCGATTGCCCTTCCATGCCCAGCCTGTTAAAGCTGATCGCCGCGAGCTCCACGATCACGCCGCCCGCCGCCTCTGGCAGGGGATTGCGCCCCGTGTAGCCCATAGCAAACGCTTTCGCGTCGGTAAGCAAATCTAAAAGCAGCGCGTCCTGCTCCTCCCCGGTGATCCGCAGCCTGCGCTTGAGATTGTCCAAAAACTCGGTCATCGTTTCATCCTTTCACCGGAAACGCCGGGAGCTTATACCCCCGGCGTTCCAGTCAGAAAGCCTGTTCAGAATGCCTGAGATGCTAGGAAGCAAATCGGCAAGGAGCTGAGCGTACTCGATTTGTACGTGATGCGACTTGCCGATGCAGCTGACACCGCAGATCAGGTATTATGGGCAGGCATTACGCGGTGGCGTAGTGCAAGTAGATACCAGCCGCTTTATTTTCATAGACGTCGGCTATCGCAACGTGGCGGTACCCGAACTTGTAGCCGTCGGTGGACTGGTTCACATCGGGCAGGATCACCTTGGGGGCGACGTGCTTGGAAAACTGGATCACGGCGCCGCGGTGAATGACCATGAAGTTGATGTTCTTGGCTTCGCTTCCCTTCACGTAGCCGCCGGCCTCCTCGCCGGTGGTGGTACCGTCGAGCATATCCACGGCGGTGTAGAAACGCGTCTGCGGCACCAGCACCTTGCCCTGGAAGCGTTCCATGACCTGGCGGCTCTTGGTGGTGTCCAGATCGGCGATCATACCGTCCAGCGTCGGGGTGATGAACAGGTAGCGGTCCTCGTAGGGGATTTCCGCCTCGTCCATGGCGGTCACGGCGGCGCGGAGAGCCGTAATGATGCCCGCGCCGGTGGTCAGCGCCGCGCCCGATTCAATGCCCGAGATGCCGCCGGTGCCCGCGTACTTGGCGAAGCGGAAGGCGTCCAGCTCCGGCACCACTTTGGTGCGGATCAGCTCGCCCGCGAGCCTGCCATAGGCCACGCCCGCGGTTTCCAGATCGTCCATCGAATCCACGGTGAACATGCGGCCGCGGTCGAAATTGCACTGCACGGTCTCGTTGGTCAGGGTCACGTCGCCGGATACGTAGCCCGACGCCTTGTCGTAGTCCGCCAGACCCTGCACGCTCATCTTGGGGATGATCAGCTCGTTGGCGTTGGCGCCCTGCTTAACCAGATCGGCGCTGCCGTCCAAAACGGCGGTGAGGCTGGAAAGCTTGTAAACCTCGTCCAGCGTATCGGAAAGGGTTTGTTTGAAAAGTGTGATGGAATTTGCCATGTACATGTCTCCTTTTGATGTCGGTTAGTTGCGCGGAAACGCTTACTGAATGCCGACCGCCTTTTTGAGCTTGGACTCAAACCCAGCGGCGGTGCTCACGGACGCGGCGGGGGCCATGCCCTTCATGCGCTCCTCGATGCCCTGCTGCAGCGCGTCGCGAAACGCCTGTTCCAGGGTATCGATGGCGGCAGAAGCGCTCTGCGCGTCGGCATAGGAAAGCGCGTCGGCAAGCCCGGCGGGCAGCCCTTTTTGAAGCAGAAGCTGCACGGCACCGGCGCGAAGCTCGCTGCGTTTGAGGGTATCCTCGCGCTCCGATAATGCGGCCTCACGCTCGGCCATCCTGTGCTCGGCGCGCTGCTCGGCGGTCATCTGCGCCAGTTCCTCGGCTTCCTTTTTGGCCTGGGCGACCTGCGTCTCGGCCTTTTTGCGCTCGGAGGCGATGGTCTGGCTTACGATGCGGTTAATGTCATCCTGCGTAAAGCTCTTTTCGACTGCCTCGGCCTTTGCCACGTCGGCGGTTTCAGTCGCCTGGTCCACAGTTTCCGCTGTAGTTTTGCTCATTGTATGTCCTCCCGTTTTACGCCCGTCGGCTGAATCTCTCATTGAATGAGTAGTATGCAATGCGGTTGCCCGCGTTCCACCGGTTACAGCCTGGCGATCTCCTGTGCGTTATCCACCCACGGCACCTGCGAAAGCAGGATCTCGTCGGGTACGATGCCCTGATAGGCCTGCACGGTTTTGGCGATCTCCAGGTCGTTGGCGGGCAGGGTGCGGCGGAAGGTGATCTGCACCTGATCCACGTCAAACTCCGCAGCCCCCTGCACGCGCAGAAAATGCGCCAAACGGTGCAGGCGCGACAGTAACGCTTCCCGGAACCAGCGTTCCTTAATCTTGGTGCGCTGCTCAAAGCCCAGCAGCTTAAAGCGCATCGCCACGCCAGACGCGTCGCTGGCGAACTTCGCGTCCGAAAGATCCGGCACGAAGCATAGCTTGTGGATGTCGTCGGCCAGGCTTTTGCGTAAAAGCTCGCTTCCGGCCTCGGGGTCGGGCTTGGTGATGAAGCCCGCGTCCGCCCCGTCCCCCGGTAAAAACAGCGTGCGGGTATGCCGCAGCCGCTGGCTCGCGGCAAGCGCCGCCGCGTCTGGATCGTCCGGATCCAGGTCGGTCTCCGTGTCCTCGGTTTGCAGCGCGCCGACGCCCTTCAAAACCATGATGGCGTCGGTGAACTGCTGCTTGTCGTTGATGCGGTCGGACTGCAGCGCGTCGTACGCGTCGATTAGCGGCAGTACGGCTTCGAAGTCGCCGCTTTCGTCGGCGTTGTTCCAGTACTCGGTCATCGGCACGCCGCCGAAGTAGTGCGCCTGGCGCGAAACCTCCACCGGCGCTTCGCTCGACCTCCGTTCCATGTGCACGACCAGCGAATCGGTGCAAACGGTCACGCGTTCCTTCGCCTTTTTCAGGCTTTTGTCCAAAACGTCGCTGATCGCGACGCCCAAAAGCGGGCGATGCTCCACCGTATCGTCGTACACCACAAAGGCATGGCGCGGGTCGGCCTGCGCCACGCGCGGCTTGGCCTGACGGTCGGCATAGCAAAGCTCCACGGCCTTGCCGTACACCGCCGCATCCACGGCCAGCTCCGCGTCGATGCTCTGCGTATCGCAGCGGCGCAGCACCCCGACCAGCTGTTCAAACGCCGCCGGGTGATCCTTGAGCGTGTACTGCACCGGCGAGCCGACCAGGTACCCCGCCGCGATGGCGGTGATGTACTTGGGCATCGCGTGGGCCAGCCGGTTATTGGGCAGCCCCGAAAGCCGCACGCGGCTCAAAATGGCGTGATTCCCGTCGTAGTACTCCTTAAGCACGTTAAGCCGCATCTCCCGAAGCCTTTTGTGTTCGTTCAAAAGCGCCAGCAGCAGCTCCGGCGGCGGCGTGCCGTCCTCCAGAAGCAGGGTTCTGTCGATAGTGATCATTACGAACTCCTTTTGTATTGTCTAAAGTGTATCTCCTAGGATCTTTTGGAATTTTATAAAGGGAAACGATGATGCAAGGACCCGTGCAATGACGCGTAACCTTTTCAGTCAGATTTTGTTTGCTGGGATCCGAAGTAGTAGCAGCGCTACGTCGAGGATCCCGCAAGCGATAGCTGGCGGAAAGGTGACCGGCAGTGTGTGGGGACTTGAATAAGCGTTTACCTTGGAACGATCGCGCTTTTGACCGCGCTGACACTTTCCATGGCGTAGCGCACCGCGTCGATCAGGTGATTGTCGCGGTCGGGGTAAAACGGCAGGGGTTCGCCGTCCCTGCCGCGCTCGTACTCGTAGCAGCTGAACTCCTCGGCGGCGCGCGGGGTGCGCTTGGGGTCGATCACGATCAGCGCGCGGCTTTGCAGCCACTTCATGCCGTGGGAAACGCTGTCGGGTCCTTTACGGGCGGGGGTTACGCGCACGCCGCGGCTGCGCAGCTCAGCGATGGAGCGCGGCTCGGCGCTGTCGCAGGTCACGCAAGCGTCTCCGGCGCGGGTCTTCACTTCTTTGGCCAGCTCGCTTGCCAGCATCCGAAGCTTGACGAACTCGTCCACGATGTAAAGTATTCGCCGCCGCCCGTCGTAGGCGCAGCGCACGAAGGCGTCCGGGTCGGATGCGAAGCCGAAATCCAGCCCGCAGTAGCCGCGCAGGCCTTCCCAGTCCTTTGGCGGCAGCCGTTTGAGCTTCAGGTTTTCAAACACCTGCGCGCCGGTGCCCGTGGCCTCGCCCAGGTACATGTGGCGGTACTCGAGGGGATTGCTTTTTTTCAGCGCCTGCGCTTCCAATAAAAACGCATCCCCGAGCCAGGCTCTGGGGATGCTCCGATAGTCGCTGTGATGGGTTTTGCGCCCCTTGCGCTGTATGCGCGCTTCCCGGTTCACCCAGTGGGCGGCGCGCTCGGGCGGGTTGTAGGTGTACAGGGTCAGCGTGGGCAGCTCCGTGCCGCGCAGGATGGACGCTTTGATGGTGCGGATGTCCTGCATCCCGGTAAACTCCGTCAGCTCCTCAAACCACAGGTACTTGAAGTACCCCTTTTGCAGCTTGACGCCCTTGGATTTCTCCGGCTTGTCCGACCCCCGAAACAGGATGCGTTGCCCCGTGGGCAGGTATTCGATCTCCAGAGGCGAGAGCTTCAGCTTGAACCATTCCGATACGCCCAGCAGGCCGATGGCCCATACCAGATGCGCGTACACCGATTCCCGAAGCGTCTCGGCCACTTTGCGGTACACGATGGCGTTGGCCTCCGGCTCGTCCATCAGCCCGCAGACGATACAGATCGCCGCAAACGAGGTCTTCCCCGATCCGCGCCCGCCGGACAGCCACAGTTCGTCGCATGTCCCGGCCCGCGCCGCGCGCCAAAGAGAGAAGAAGTTCGGTGCGATCAGCCGCGATAGCCGGACGTCGGTCATGTCAGTCATCCTTATCCACTGTTGCAGGTATATCGTCAATAATCCTGGGTACTTCGGCAGGCGCGTCCACCGCGCCCAGCGCGCCGTAGCGCTTGGCCAGGAGTTCGGCGGCGCGCAGCCTGTCGCGCGGGGTGATCTTGCGTTCCTCCGCGTCCGTGCCGCGCAGGACGTCGGTCAGGCATTCCAGCACCTCGTCCTCGCCGGCAATGTGCGCGTTCGCCTTGGGTTTCCTCCCGCGTGCGGTCATCGCACCCCTCCTCGCACTTGTTCATGGTGCCAGTATAAATGTGTTTCAGGTGCAATGCGGTGCGGTAAAGTATAAGCGGTTTGTTTACGAGTCGTTCACAATTCGTTCACATATTATGCAATACTTTGCCACTTTCATACGTCATAATAATCGTGAGGTGAATACTATGGCGAAAATACTCATCTATGGCACCGAAAAGAACGTGACCGATAAGCTGACCCGTATATTAACAAAGAACGATCACGAGGTACTGCGCCTCAAACCCTCCGACGGCGTCCCCACGAAACAGCCTAAGGATACGCTGGTCGTGATGGACGCAAGGCTGAAATGGCCGGATTGCCGCGCGCTGTTTTCACAGATTCAGGGGCTTGAATACCCCGTACTGTTTTTAACCGCGGATCAGGACACCGTTTCGCATCTGCGCGCGCTTTACCGCGGGCGTTCGGACGTACTGGTGATGCCGTTCTCGGCCAAGGCCGCGCTGCTTGCTGTGGACAATCTGTTGCAGCAAACCCAGCCGCTTTCGCCCCTGACCGTCAACGAAGAAACCCGCGTGGCGATGCTGGGCTCGGAACGCGTGGAGCTGACCGCGCAGGAACTGGCGCTGCTGCTGACCCTGATGGAAAACCCCGATCTGCCCGTAAGCCGCGAGCATCTTCTGCGCAAGGCCTGGGGATACCAGAGCATGGGCGAAACCCGCACCGTGGACGTGCACGTACAGCGTTTGCGCCGCAAGCTCGGCATGAACCGCATCGAAACCGTGTACCGCTGCGGCTACCGGCTGAAAACCGCGTAATACAAAAGCCGGCCTTTCGGCAAGGTCCCGGCTGCGTATAGAAACCTCTCCTCCGTATTTTGGCGGCCAACCCTTCTACCGGGGTTGGCCGTCGCATTTTTGGCTTCGCCTCGATAAAGTATTCTACTTTATCGAATTTGCACCTCGCCCTTGTTCGCTTTGCTCACGGCCAGGTCTCGGTGTAAGGTAACCTTGCCTTCGCAAGGCTTCCGAAACCACCGCACATGTCGCTGGTTTCGGATTGCAAGTCGAAGGGCTGTGGCCCTTCGAGCTTCTAAAAAACGAACCCCTGAAAGAGAGGTTCGTTGTAACGATGGATTGCTAAATAAAATTCGTCCTGGCTCTTGGCTTTTCAGGATCGGGGTAGGGCAGATCGTTTTGCTTGCCCAGCGCGATAAGCTTGAGCATCCACGCCATGTTATGGCCGAGGTTGCGCATCACCTGCATGCCTTCCCCGTCTTGGGGGGCGTCGGCGGCGTTGGCGCCGAATACCATCGGCCAATAGGTGGACGGGATCACCGGCATGCCCTTGATAAGCGGGTATTTGAGCAGCGCGTCCAGCGACGCCGTGGTGCCCGCGCGCCGCGCGGCGGTCACACAAGCCGCGGGCTTGCCCGCAAATATGCCGCCGCCGGCGTAAAACATCCGGTCCAGGAATGAAAGCATCGTGCCGTTGGGCGAAGCGAAATACACCGGCGAGCCGATGATCAGGCCGTCGGCGGCCTCCATCTTGTCGATCGCCTCGTTCACCGCATCGTCAAACGCCGCGCAGTGCCCGTCGCACTTGCCGCAGGCGATGCAGCCGTGAATCATCTTCTGTCCTACGGTTATGATTTCCGTTTCCACTTGGTGCCCTTTGAGCACCTCGGCGATCTCATCCAGCGCACGGCGCGTGGTGCCGTGGATGTGCGGGCTTCCGTTGATCATCAATACTTTCATGGGTCGCTATCCTCCGTCGCTAAATTGCCTATCCGTTAAATCCGCCGGGGCCGTTTTCCGGCTGCGGGGTCGGCGTATCCGTTTGTATGGGTATCTCCGTCGGCGCGGGCGGATCCGTTGCGCCGGGCGTCGGCACGGGCGATTCCGGCAGCTCCGTAACCAGCTGTACCTGGGGCGGCTGCGTGACCGGCGGCTCGGCGGTCGCCTCCAGGGTCACAGTCGCCTCCGGCGTACTGAAAACCGTCTCCTCCGGCAGCACCGCAAAGCGGTTGGTCTGGTTGACCGCCGTGCAGCCCGAAAAGGCCAGCACCAGCAGGCACAAAAGCCCAAGCAAAACCCTTTTCATGCTTCAAACACCCCGCGATCTTCATTGGCTGTATTATAGCACATTCCGCAGCAATCTTGCATTCAAAGAACTTTACGAGTACAATATAACCTGATAAATGCAGATGCAATCCGTTTGTTTGTGATCCTTTTGAGAAAGGACGATACTTGAGCATGCATGTATTTCATCCGGCGCAGACCAACAACGGCTTCCCGCCGGAAAACGTATTCCTGCTTGCGGACGATTCCAACATGGTCATCGGGCAGGGGCACCTGGTGCGCACGCACCATCCCTATTTATTTCCCGAGCGGCCGATCAACATATTCCTGTCCATCTCCACGCGCGGGCAGGGGCGCGAGATGCTCCTGGGCGCGCTTTTAGCGCGCGCCATCCAGCTGCACCAGCAAACCCCGTACTTAAAAGCGCGGGTGTTTGCGCAGGTCGGGATGGACGACGCCGCCATGCTTTCCTTATACATGGATTCGGGCTTCGAGGCCGACGACGCGCTGGACATCATCAAAATCCAGATGCCGCCCGCCAAGCCCTCCGCGCCTATCGGCTACGATATGGGCTTTATCCCGCTGCAGAACTCCATGGAACAGGCCTCGTTTCTGATGCGCATGAATATGTACCGCCTGGACCTGTTAACCCAGCCGGTGCTGCGCCAGTATATGAGCATGCCGCACTTCATCGCGCTGTACATTGCGCGCGGCCGCGAGATCGTCGGCGAGATCGCCCTGACCGGGCAGCGCGACACCGCCCAGATTATCGGGCTGTACGTATCGCAGAACTACCGCAGGCTGGGGCTTGCCAAGACCCTCATCGCGGCGTCGATGAACGCGCTGCGCGAGCGCGGGGTGACCACGTTTATGGCCGACGCCATCCGCCGCAACCAGGCGCAGTCGGCCCTGGCGCAAAGCTGCCAGGCCACCTTCGTGCGCACGGCGTGCCTGTATCCGGGAATCAATTACGATTAAACTTACAGAATAAACAATCACCAACGGCAAAACCAAACACCCGCGCAGCGGGCAAGGAGGACGGCTATCGTGGCGGTTGACAAGCAGGTCTTGGAAGCGATTCGGCAGAAAAAGGGCTTTATCTGCGACATGGACGGCGTCATCTATCACGGCAACAGGCTTTTACCCGGCGTGCTTGAATTTGTGGACTGGCTCAAGAAAGAAAACAAAGCCTTTTTGTTCCTGACCAATTCCTCCGAGCGCGCCCCGCGCGAACTGCACCAGAAGCTCCTTCGCCTGGGGCTTGAGGTGGACGAGGGTCATTTCTACACCAGCGCACTTTCCACGGCGGCGTTTTTAAAGCAGCAAAGCCCCGGTTCCAGCGTGTACGTCATCGGCGAGCCTGGCCTGGTCGGCGCATTGTATGAAGCGGGCTTTACCATGAACGAGGTCAACCCCGAGTACGTGGTGCTGGGCGAGACACGCTCGTATTCCTACGACCGTATCGAGCACGCCGTAAAGCTCGTGCGCGCGGGCGCAAAGCTCATCGGCACCAACCCGGACCTCACCGGCCCCGTGGAGGGCGGCATCGCCCCGGCGTGCAAGGCGCTGATGGCGCCCATTGAGCTGTCCACTGGCCGCAACGCCTATTTCCTGGGCAAGCCCAATCCGCTGATGATGCGCCACGGCATCCGCATGCTCGGCGTCAAGGCGGAAGACGCCATCGTCATCGGCGACCGCATGGATACCGATATCGTCGCGGGCACCGAATCGGGCATCGACACGGTGCTGGTGCTCACGGGCGTGACCACCGAGCACGAGATGCGCAAGTTCGCCTACCGGCCCAAGTACATCCTCGAGGGCGTATGCGAGATCGTCAGCGGCTGCGGAGACTCCGCAAAAGGGTAATTTCATTGCAAATTTACCGTCTACAGGGTACAATATCCGTACACTGATTCGGTTCATATCACAATGCTAAGGAGGCTCTTATGGATTCTTATGTCTTTATGACCGACTCCGATTCCGATATCTCGTATCAGTTCGTTGATGAAAACAACGTAGAAATGGTCTATATGCCCTACGTGATAGACGGCGTGGAATACCTCGACGACCTCGGCCGCGCCGGAACCCAGAAGGAATATTTTGAAAAGATGCGCCAGGGCACCGCGCCCAAGACCTCGCTTTTGCCGGTCTCGGCGTACCTTGCGTATTTCGAGCCGCATCTGAAAGCCGGCAAGGACATCCTGTTCCTTGCGTTTTCATCCAAAATGTCCGCCACGCAGGAAAACGCCAGGGCGGCCCGTGAGGAAATTTTAAAGCAATACCCGGATCGCCGGATCGAGATTATCGACACGCTGACCATCTCCCGCCCGATGGCGCTGTTGATCGAGAAGGCCTACGCGATGTACAAGGCCGGCAAGCCGATGGACGAGGTCAAAACTTGGGTGGAGAACAACCGCCTGCGCTCGCAGGCCTGGTTTACGGTGGACGATCTGGTGTACTTAAAGCGCGGCGGCCGCATCAGCGCCGTGGCCGCCACCATGGGCTCGCTGATGGACCTAAAACCCATCCTGACCCTGTGCAAAGACGGCTCCATGACCGCCGAAAACAAGATCCGCGGCCGCAAATCCGCCCTGCGCTACCTGGCCGATAAAACCGCCGAAAACATCGAAAATCCCGCCGACCAGGAGCTCATCATCATGCACGCCGACGCGGCCGACGACGCCAAGCGCCTGGAAGACCTGATCCGCGAGCGCGTGCCCAATCTGGGCCCCGTCAAGATCGTCTTCGTCGGCCCCGTGATCGGCGCCCATGCCGGTCCCGGAACTGTGGCCAGTGTGTTTATGGGTAAGGAAAGAACCTTATAAACGCAAGCCATCGTTGCCGTAAAATTTAGCATTTTCAAAAGACTGCGCGTTGCGCGGTCTTTTGTTGTGGGTTCAGGGGCACTGTCCCTGATTGGGAGTATGGGGCGGAAGCCTCCATATTGTTTGTTACCCAATCGGCTCCACATACCCAGGCTTGGGTTTGCGTAAAACCGGGATCATGGATTGGAGCGTCACTGCGGAGATGACCAGCACGAAGCCCAGGATGGCGCGGGTGCCGGGGAGTTCGCCAAGGAACAGGAATACCCACACCGGGTTCATGATGGGTTCGGCCGTGAGGATCACGGACGCGGCGACGGGGTTGGTCATCTTCACGCCCTTGGCGAACAGAATGCTCGGCAGGGTGTACTGCAGCAGGCCGAGCGCGAGCATCGCGCCGACGTTTGCCGGAACGAAAGAAACGCTTTTGTCCGTCAGCAGGAACGGCAGGCAGAACAGAAAGCTCATTCCGCAGCCGATGATCTGCCCGTCCTCCGCCTGGGTTTCTTTGTGCTGGCTTAACAGGATCAGCGCCGCGAAGGTGAATCCGGACAGGAGCGCCAGGCTGTCGCCCAGCAGATTGGAACCGCCGAACTTGTCCGAAAACGCGAGCGCGCAGCCCAGGAACACCAAAACCGTCAGCAGGACTTCCGCCTTGGTGGGCCTGCGCTTTTGCACCAGCGCCGTATAGAGAAGAATCAAAATAGGCGCGATATACTGCAGCACGATGGCGTTGGCCGCTGTAGTCAGCTTGTTGGCGGCCAGGAACAGCGCGGAGGTCGCAAACATCGCCGCGCCAGCCGCCACGTTAAACCTGGTAAAGCGCACGGGCCGCGCCTTGCCCCCGCGATGGCGGAACCAGCGTATCGCAAGCAAAACCGACACGCTGATCAAACCCCGCAGCGACGCGATCGACAGCGTGCCCCAGGGAATGAATTTAATTAATACCCCGCCCGTGCTCCATAAAAGCGCGGTCGCCAGAATGATCAGGTTTCCCTCTATGCCCAGGCGCTTCTTCACGCCTATCCACCTCGGCTTTTTATAGTTGCACCTTTTGAATCTTTAAAACTATGGAGTGCCTCCTGCTTGCTCAAAAAGCGTGAGATGCTAGGAAGCGAATCGGCAAGGAGCCAAGCGTACACATATCGTACGTGATGCGACTTGCCAATGACGCTGACAACGCGGAATGCGTTTTTTCAGCAGGCTTGTCTATTCCGCAGTATCGTCAATCCCCAGTTCCAGGGCAAGCTCCGACGCCCTGCCAGCCGAATCGCGGAAGCCCGCCATCGCGTGGAAGATATCGTACGCGCCCTGCAGGTTGCCGTCCTTAATCATCTGTTCGGCGTCGGCATAATCCTGATCCAGCATGTAGTTTTTCGCGGTGCGCGCATAGGCTTCCGCGTCGTAGCGGTCGCCAAGCAGGGTAAACAGTGAAAACGCCTGCTCATAGTCCTTTGCGTCCAGCAGCGCGATGGCGCGGTCGTAGATCTCGAAATTCAGCGTATCCAGCCTGTCTGCCGCGTCGCTGTACGCGCCCGCCTCGGCGAACTTGACCAGCGCGGTTTCGTACTCCTCGTTGGCCACGGCAACGCGCGCCAGGCAATACGCGGCGCGCGCGGGCGCGTCCTCAAACTCGCCCAGCGCTTCGTACCACTGCGCGGCCTCCGCAAACGCTCCCGCTTCTTCCAGCACGTAGGCGTGGCAGAAATTATAGCGCTGCTGGCCGTACATGAAGTCGCGCGTGCTTTCAAAGTACGGCTCGGCCGCCGCGTAATTGCCCTGGTTGTAATACGTCAGCCCCTGGGAATAGGCGGCGTAGGTTTCAGCCTGCAGAAAATCGCCAAGCTTATCAAAAGCGGTCGCCGCCTGGGCGTAATCCCCCTCGGCGAAGATCGCCAGGGCCTTGTCGTAGGCGGCTTCCTTGTCGCCGCAGCCGGATACCAGCAGCGCAAGCAGGCACACGAGCACAAGCGCCGCCAGCCGCATGCCGGGCTTAATCTTTCGCATGGAATTCCTCCTTCAGGATGGCGTACAGTTCCATGTCGTGAAATTTTCCCTTGTTGTAGATGCGCTTGCGCAGCGTTCCCTCGTAGCGCATGCCCGCATGCCGCATCACCGCGCCGCTGGCAGGGTTGCCCGCCTCGTGCTGCGCCTCGACGCGGTTGAGCCCGAGTTCATCAAAGCAGTATTTAAGCATTCCGCCCAGCGCCTCGGACATAATGCCCCGGCCCCAGTACGCGCGGCTCAGGCTGTACCCGATCTCGGCGGAACGGTTGGCTCTGGTATAGTTCATCAGCCCGATCGTGCCGATCACGCGGTGTTCGTCCTTGAGTTCGATCACATAGCTGAACGGCGGCCCAAGTCGGGCGTCGCGGATCATCTGCCGGACGACCGCGCGGGTCTCGCGGATGGAACGGTGCGCGTCCCACAGAACGTGGAGCGCGACCTGTGGGTCTTTGGAATATTCGTACATGTCCTGCGCGTCGCGCATGCGCGCCGGGCGCAGGATCAGGCGGGGGGTCACCACCGCCAGCGGGTCGAACAGCGGATCAGCATGCATCGGGTATATTCTCCTTGCTGGGAATTTTAAGGCAACTTGCTTCGTTCTATCAGCATAGCAGGCGTGCAGCCATCAGCAGCCCAACCGCTGTTTTAGCGTCGCCGAGCTCCCCGCGCATCACGCGCTCTGCGGCATCGGCAAGCGGTATGCGCTCGACTTTGAGGAATTCGTCCTCGTCAAGCTTCGCCGGGCCCTGCGCAAGCTCCGTCGCCAGGTAGATATCGACGAATTCGGTATCGTAACCGGGGGTTGGCGTCATGTGCGTCAGAAACCGCATGGTTCCCGCTTTCAGCCCCGTTTCCTCCCCAAGCTCGCGGTGCGCGCAGGAAAGCGATTCTTCATCGGCGGAATCCAGCTTCCCGGCGGGAATCTCCAGCATCACCCGGTTGTGCGCCACACGGTACTGCCGCACCAGCGTCACCATGCCGTCCGCGTCCACGGGCACCACGGCCGCCGCGCCGTGATGGTTGACAAGCTCGCGCCTGGCCTGTTTGCCGTTTGGCAGCGTCACCATCCGTTCGCTTACGGTGAACACCCTGCCCGTATATTTCGTCTCTTCGGAGACAAACGCCTCTTTGAGCTCGTCGTACTGCGCCATCCGCGCGCCCCCTTTCGGTCTCCCCAAGCTATTCTACACCTGCCCGCCGGAACCCTTGTCAGCCTATCGCGGTTTCGGCATTACGGCCGCCCCCGCCATTCCCGAATTTTATTGACTTTCTATTACGAAAGCATTAAAATTAATGGTATCAATCCAATCGATTGCATGCTGACACAATCCAAAAGGAGGAACTCCTGTTATGAAGAAAATACACTCTCCATGGATTCGCAAAGGCTTTTTACTTTTTATCGCGCTTTTCCTCGTGCTGGCGCAACATGCCTTCGCGACGGAACTGACACCCGAAGAGCTCGCGGCCATGCCCACCGTCAGCATCACCTACTATACCGTGCAGGACGGCGATCCCCAGATTTTGGACGCGACGCCCACCTTAAGCCCGCTGGGCAAGGCATACTGGGCCATGGTGCCGCCCGAGGCGTTTAATTTTCCGATCACGCTGACCATCACCGCCTCGGAAACGGCTCCCTATACCTTCTCCCCCACGACCGGGGACACGCTTGAAACCGATGCCGCCACCGTGGATTTTGACGGCACGTCCACGCTGATCACCGCCTACCAGAACGACGTTATGGTCGATACCTACTGGCTGTACGTTTCCGCGGCGGAAATGCCGCTGATCGTCGAGCCCGTGGAGATCCCCGTCTACTACGTGGACAACGCCGACAACGCAAACGTCCTCCACTACGAGGTCGTGCTTGCCTATTACAATCAGGACAACGTCATCAATGTAAATACTTCGCTGGTTCCGGCCAACTATACGCTCGTTGGCAATTCCAGCGCCACCGTGACCGTGGACCAAACCGGCGCGGCGACGCCCGAATGGGTCACGTTTTATTTCCAGGCGCAGGTCCTGCAGGGCACGGTGAACATCTACTATACCGACGCCTCCGGCAACCCCGTGGCGTCCTCCCAGTCGCAGACGCTCGACCCCGGCACGTATACCATCACCCCAGCGCCCACCGATCTGGCCTCCGGCTACGTGCTCTCGCCAGACGGCCCCTCGCAGATGGACGTCACCATTTCGGATCTTGGCGAACCCTCGACCTCCGCAATCACCTTCATTTACGAGCAGGAACTGGTCAACGGTTACCTGACCGTCAACTACACCGATGAAAGCGGAACGCCGCTGGCCAGCCCCGAAACGCTGGAGCTTGCCCCCGGCGAGCACACTATCACGCCCAATCCGGCACTGATCCCCTCGGGCTATGTGCTGTCGGCCACCTCGCAGTCGCAGTTTTCCATCACCGTCAATACCGACGGCACCCTGTCGCCTACATCGGCCGTCACCTTCGTGTACGCGGCGGAGGTCGTCGCGCCCGTAGAGGGCTATCTCCCCGTATATTATACCGACACCGTAGGCAACCCCCTTCTGCCCATGGAAACCCTTACGCTGGAACAGGGCACGCACCAGATCACGCCAAACGACGGGGGTCTTCCCTCGGGCTATACGCTCACGTCCCCGGCGCAGGTGGACGTAACAGTCAACGCGTCCGGCGATGTTTCTCCCGCGTCGGTCACCTTCATCTATGATCAGGTACAGACCGAAACCCCGGCCCCGACGGCGACCGAAGCCCCGACCGTTACGCAGATCAACAGCTACGCCGTAACCAACACATCCAGCGTGCGGCTGCGTTCCGAGCCTTCCACGGCGTCGGACAACAGCATCCTGTTTACGGTGGATACGGGCACGCAGGTCTGGGTGTACGGCGTATTCACGCAGGACGGCACCGAGTGGGCGTCCGTTAATTACAGCGGCACCGACTGCTACGTGTGGTACAGCCTGTTAACTCTGGTCACGGAAACTCCGGCGCCGACCGAAGTCCCCACCGAAGCGCCGACCGCCGCCCCGACTGAAGCGCCCACCGAAGCGCCCACCGCGACGCCGACGGCAGGTCTGCCCCAGGACGTCTATGCGGATTACAGCGCGGTTGAAGCGGCCGGCACGGTCAATACCGACAGCGTGCGCCTGCGCTCCACCCCCTCCACCGCCTCGGCCGATACCATCCTCTACACGGTGAATCAGGGCGCGGACGTGTGGGTATACGGCACCTTTACCGCCAACGATTACCAGTGGGCCTATATACAGTACGACGGCGTGGACTGCTACGTGGTGTACTCCTTCGTCACCCTGACCGCCGCCCCCACCCCGACCGAAGCGCCCACCGCGACGCCCACCGAAGCGCCGACAGAAGCGCCGACAGAAGCGCCCACCGCAACCCCCGTGGCGACGCCGACCGATCCCACGGCCTACCCCGATTACGCGGCCGTCGGCGAAACCGCGATTACCAATACCTCGTCTGTTAACATCCGTTCCACGCCGGTTGCCGGCGTTTCGGACAACCTGATCTCCCAGGTCGCCCAGGGCACGGAGGTTTACCTTTACGGCACCTTCAGCATCGACGGCACCGTATGGGCTTATATCCGCTACGCGGACACCGACTGCTACGTGTGGTACAGCCTGCTGACGATCGTCACCCCGACCGAAGCGCCCACAGCGACGCCGACCGAAGCGCCGACCGCAACCCCCACCGCGACGCCCGGCCTGCCCCAGGACGTGTACGCCGATTACACCGTGATCGACGCGTCCGGCACGACCAACGCCACCGGCGTGCGCCTGCGCTCCGAACCGAGCACGGCGTCGGCCGATACCATCCTCTTCCAGGTTCCCCTGGGAACGGCGGTTTGGGTGTACGGCAGCTTTACGGCCGGCACCGATCAGTGGGCCTACGTCCGGTATAACGATACGGACTGCTATGTCATGTACGATTACGTCACGCTGGACGCCGCAGAGCCCACCGCCACCGAAGCGCCCACCGCGACGCCGACCGAGGAACCCGCCGCGACGCCCACGGAGGAGGCTACCGCTTCGCCCACCGGGGAAGCGCCCACCGCAACGCCTACAGAGGCGCCGACCGCGACTCCCGTCAGCGGCGAGCCGGAGGATATCTCCGCTACCTATCCCGATTACACGCCCATCGGCGCGTACGGCGCGACCAATGTCAGCGCCGTGAATATCCGCTCCACGCCGGTATCCGGCACCCCGGACAACGTCATCTCCCAGGTTCCCCTGGGCACCGAGGTGTGGGTGCACGGCTCCTTTACATCCAGCGACATCACCTGGGCCTATATCCGCTACAACGATACCGATTGTTACGTGTGGCTCAGCCTGCTCGACGTCGATACCCCGATCGCCACCGCGACGCCGACCGAAGCGCCGACTGCGACGCCAACCGAGGAACCTGTTGCTACGCCGACTGAGGAGCCCGCCGCAACGCCGACCGAAGAACCCGCGGCGACGCCTACGGAAGCGCCGACCGCAACACCGACGGAAGTACCGACCGCGACACCGACGGAAGTACCGACCGCGACCCCAACCGAGGCGCCGACCGATACGCCCGTCCCCACCGCGACGCCCGCCAATATGCCCAGCGAAAGCGACCCGCCGGCGGACATCTCCGGCACCTATCCCGATTACACCGCCATCGGCAAGCCGGGCGCGACCAACACCACGGGCGTGCGGTTCCGTTCCACGCCGGATTCGTCGGTTGATACCAACGTCCTGTTCCAGGTCAGCCAGGGAACCGAGGTCTGGGTACACGGCTCGTTCAACTACGGCGGCAGGGACTGGGCATACATCCGCTACGCCACCATGGACTGCTATGTTTGGCTGAGCCTTCTGGATATCGACGGCAGCTACGTCACCCCGTCGCCGTCGCCGTCGCCGTCGCCAAGCCCTTCGCCCAGCCCGTCGCCGTCGCCGACCCTGGAACCGACGGCATCCCCAACGGCTGTGCCGACCGATACCCCGACGACCGAGCCTACGGCTTCGCCCACCACAGAGCCGACGGCTTCCCCCGAAGCCTCGCCCACCGCAACCGTGGAACAGGTGGACCTCTACGTAGGCTACGGCGTAACGACCACGCAGGTCTCCCTGCGCGACAACGCGGACTATGACGACAGTTCCATCATCGTCACCCTGCCCGCGGATACGCTCTTATACCTCAACGGACAGGTGAACGTGGACGGCACGATTTGGACGGGCGCGCAGACGCGTCTTGGCGACACCTACATCGGGCTGATGCCCTATGCCTCGGTGCGCACCATCACGCCGGGCGAAGCGCAGGTGTATATCGACGCCTACGACGCGGCCCACGTGGTGACGCCTACGCCCACGCCCTCGCCGACGCCCACGCCCGCCCAGCAATCCGGCTATTTCCTCACCCTGGGCGACGACGTGCCTTTGCGCACCGTGCCCGGTTCCCAGGCCTCCATCTCCGCGTGGATCAGCGAGGATCAGGCGGTGTACGTATCCGGGCAGGTGTACTCCGACGGCTACACCTGGCATATCAGCAACTATAACGGTGTGTCCGGCTATATCCGGGCGGACCAGCTCCGGGCCATGAGCGCACAGGAAGTCAGCGCCTATCTGGCGCAGGTCACCCCCACAGCCACGCCGGAAGCCACCGCCGCGCCCTACGACCCGTACGCGCTGTCCAGCTACGGCTACGTCACGGCCAATTCCGTCAACTTCCGTTCGTCGCCGGGCGGTACGCGCATCGGCGTGCTCAACCAGTACGCGTTCGGGCTGGTGCTCGGCTCGCAGGTTTCAAACGGCACCACCTGGTACAACATCAACCAGTCCGGCACCATCGGCTGGGTCAGCGGGGATTTCTTCAAGGTCATGAACCTGACGGAGCTTTCTTCCTTCCTCGTTTCCAGCGAATATTATGAGGGCATCCAAAACTCCGGGTCCTCGACCACAACGACAGGCAACACCACCACCGGCTCGGCAACGCAGGGCCAGGTATCGGCCGTGGAAGACTGGAACGTCGGTGTTTGGGAAAACCCCTCCTCCAGCCTCAACGCGACCTACGAACCGTTCAACCCCTACGCCATGCCCATCGCGCCGACCGAAACCGAGGCCCCGACGCCCGAACCGACCGCGACCTTTGTGATCGGCACCATGATCCCCATCGCCTACGAGGAAGACACCAAGGAAACCCAGTCCGGAAGCGGATGGGTGGGGCTGGTGCTTGGCGGCATCGTGCTGATCGGCGGCGCGGGCGGCGTATACGCCTACGCGCTGACGCAGAACAAAAAGCGCAAGGCGGCGCAGCGGGCCGCGGCGGCCAGGCGCTCGCAATCGGGCAGCGCACAGGATAATCCCTACGCCCGCCGCGCGGCGGCAGCGCCGCCGACGGCTTCGGGACAGCAGCAAAATAACCCCTACCAGCGGCCCAATCCCTACGCGCGGCAGCAGCAGCCGCAGCAAAACCCCTACGCGCAGCGGCAACCGTTTACAAAACCGCAGGAGTCCGCCTCCCGCAATCCCTACGCGCGGCCCCAGCAGCAGACGCCCGATACGCAACGCGGCGACGACGCCCAAACCCCGCGCACCGGCCGCCGCTCCGACCGTTACCACAACGACGACGACAACGCCTGACAACTCATGGGGCGCCGCCCCATACCCCGGTTCAGGGCAACGTTCTTAACACTCCCGTATTGGCCGCGCTTACAGCGCGGCCAATCGCGTAACAGGAACTATTCAATGATCGCTTGAATATCTTATTTTACTGAACTCAAGCATTGCTTGCTGGTTTTTCATCCTCCTCCGCCCTATGCTGTGTTCACGGGAAGGGCGCGGCCTTCTCCCGGGAAAAGGAGGAGGAGAGCGTGAACAGGTTTCTGCAACGCATCGCCCGGCAATTCAAAAAGCGCGGGCAGAAGTCCAGCCGCAAACAAACCGTGAAACCGTTCAAACGCTCGCAGGCAGGCGGCTGGGCGGAACTCGACCGCCAGAATACGATTCCATACCTGACCCACTCACAGGGAGCAAGATAGGAGGACGACCATGTTTGATATGCAGCGCGTATCCAAAACCATATCCACCCTGCGCAAGGAGCGCAACATGACGCAGATGGAGCTGGCCGACAGGCTTGGCATCAGCTTCCAGGCCGTCAGCAACTGGGAGCGTGGGCAGACCATGCCCGACATCTCCAAACTATCGGAACTCGCCGAGATCTTCGGCGTGACCATCGACGAGCTGCTTGGCAACGGCAAGAGCACGAAGGTCGTGGAAAAGCTGATCCACGAAGAGCCCGTGGAAGAGGAGCTCTCCGCCGAGGATTTTCTGAACGTCGCGCCGCTGGTCAAGCCGCGCCAGGCGGAAAAGCTGTTTGAAAACGTACGCGACCAGCTGTCCATGAAGGAACTGATCATGGCCGCGCCGTTCATCCCGGAAGACGTGCTGGACAGGATGGCCATCGATGCGGCACAGCGCGAAAAAAGCATCAAGCATCTGATCGGTCTGATGCCCTTCATGAGCAAGCAAGCCATCGGCCAATGCATGGATTTCGCGATGGACGCCGACGAAATAGACGTGAAAAAGCTCGTCGCCGCGGCGCCGTTTCTGGGCAAGGACAGGCTCGACCAGATTGCCGACCGCGTCGTCAAGGACGGCAGCGCCAAGCACCTGGTTTCGCTGGCGCCGTTTATCCGTAAAAAAACGCTGACCCGGGCCGCGCTGCACTTTGCGCAGAAGGACGGGTTCACCGCCATCCTGCCGCTGCTGCCCTTCATGGACAAGGACGAGCTGTCCGGCCTGTTCCAGCGCAGAGCTGAAGAAAGCGATTAGCTCCCGGAAGCAGCGTTCGTACAGCCGCACAAACGAAAAAAAGGAAGCGCCGGCGCGCTTCCTTTTTTTTCGCCTGCATTGCGGGCGGACATAGCGTCAGGTATCGGTCCCGCGCTGCAGCCCCGCCATGAAGTTTTCCATCTGCTCCCAGGCCTCCTTGGGCAGGTCCGCCAGACTGCACAGGAAGGTTCTCATAAAGGCGTTGTCGCCGTCGAGGATGCGCATCACCTTTTCCGCATCGGCGTCCTTCCTGCGTTCGGCCATCTCGCCTTCGCCGTTTTTCAGCCATGCATAGCTCACCGCGCACTCCCGGCAGATCAGCCGCAGGATCGCCTCCGCTGGCAGCACGCGGCCAATCTCCCAGGAAGCGATCACATCGCGGGTCACGCCGATAAGCTCGGCAAACTGTCGCTGCGTTAAGTTCATATGCTTTCGGATCGTTTTCAGCCGTTCCTGCACACTGTCCACCTCCGTTGGCATCATTGTAACACAAAGAAATGTGGGGGTCTACACAAATATGTCATATATATGTGTTGACATACACATTTTCATCTGCTATTATGTGTACACAAACACACTGTGAGACTTTAATCGGTCTATCGGTACATTTATAGGAGGCTGACATGATCCTGAAAGCAAAGACAAATCCCTTCCGCCCGGCCCGGGCGCAGCGCAAGGCGATCCGCAAAGCGGCGGCTTTACCTCCCGGGCAGCAGTCCCTCGCCGCCGTATACGCCCTGGGCATCCGCGACGGCCTGCAAATCGCCGCGGATATCCGCAAAAAAACACGGCAGGCCGGGGAGGACGCATGATGACCGATTCCGCCGACCGCACCCAAATCGCCAAGCACTGGCTTTCCGACTACCGCGACCTGTGCTGCCGCCGCGACGCGCTGTTAAACGAACTAGATACCCTTCGCGCCGCCACCACCCGCGCCTCCGGCCATCTTTCCCAGGCGCACATCCGCCGCCTGCCCGCCCACGGCAGCTTTGAGGAGCGCTCCCTGGAGCTCATCGAGGCCCAGAACCGGCTGAAAAGCCTCGTCGGGCACATCTCTGAGTCCCTCGCCGTCCGCCTGACCCTGATCGAACAGCTCGCCGACGAGCGCCACCGCCTCGTCCTCACCCTGCGCTACATCAACGGCCTGGAATGGTTCAAGGTCGAACACGCCATGCACTACGAACGCCGCCAGGTGTTCTACTTCCATTCCGAAGCCCTCAAATCCGTCGCCAAGCTGATGGAGGACGGAGTAGACGCATGGACCGTTGGGGGCTATGCACCCCCAATCCCCGCACCAGGGCAGTGCCCTTGACCCAATTATGACCGCGCAATGCGCGGCCATGCAATAATATTTTATCGCTTTTTCTGCTATATAAGCCGCGCGACGATTTCGGCGCAAACATCTTCAATAGGCCGATCGCCGCTGACAATATGCACGTCGTGCGGTTCCTGGTCAAACGTCCCGTGCTTTTTCTCAAGCATCGCCTTGACCGGCGCGGGCAGGTTCCCGCCCATCCGTTTGGCAAAGCGCGCCTTGATCGCATCCAGCTCCGCCGTCACCAGCACGCGCACGCAGTCCGCGGGCAGCAGCGCAAGCTGCGCTTTCTCGCTGATCACATAGATGATCGTTCTGTCGCCTGCCGCGTTCTCCGCCAGATACGTCTTGAACGTCTCTATCGCCCGCGCCTCGTTCTTGTCAAAACGCAGATAATCCTTCCCGGAATACGCCTGCGCGCTCAACCGTTCCTTGAGCGCGTCCGCGATCGTCGATTTTCCTACGCAGCTTTCCCCGAATATCGCAATGATCATCTATATTCCTTTACAAAAAACGCGAGCCCTTACCAGGCTCGCGCAATTTGTTAATCTGTTTCTTCTGGCAATTCTGCGTTGTGCCAGACGTTTTGTACATCATCGTTTTCGTCGAGCATATCGAGCATCTTCTGGATTTTGACGACGTTCTCCTCATCCGGAGTAACGAAGTTCTGCGGGATCATGGAAAGCTCGGCCGAAGCGAACTCCATGCCGCCGGCCTCCAACTGCTCGCGCACGGCGGAAAACGCAGTCGGATCAGTGGTAATCTCAAAGGCTTCGTCCTCGGCGACCACGTCTTCGGCGCCGGCTTCCAGCGCCGCCATCATGACCTCGTCCTCGTCCATGCCCTCGGTGCGCTCTAAGACCAGCACGCCCTTTTTATCAAACATAAAGCCCACAGAGCCGGTCACGCCCAGCGTACCGTCGTTTTTGGAAAAGCAGTGGCGCACGTCGCTTGCGGTACGGTTGCGGTTGTCGGAAATACACTCCACGATCACCGCCACGCCGCCGGGCGCGTAGCCCTCGTAGGTGATCTCGAAATATTCCACGTTGCCAAGCTCGCCCGCCGCCTTTTTGATGGAGCGGTCGATATTGTCGTTGGGCATATTGTTGGCCTTGGCCTTGGCGATCACGTCGCGCAGTTTGGAGTTGGATGCCGGGTCGCTGCCCCCGTCGCGCACGGCGACGGCGATCTCACGCCCGATCTTGGTGAACACCTTGCCGCGCACGGCGTCGGTCTTCCCTTTTTTATGCTGTATGTTGGCCCATTTGGAATGTCCGGACACGATAATCAGCCTTTCCCTCTTTGTTGTACCCTCACTATATCATGGCTGAAAATGAAATACAACATTCCCGGCCGTCCGGCCTGTCATTTTGCACAGAGAATCCGGCATATTAATAGGTAGGATTTCTTTGCTTTTCAGGGGCAAAAATGGTATAATATGATAGGAATTATAAGGGTTTTTAACTACCTCAAAGGAGTGTAATAATTTCGTGCCCGATTCACCTAAAAACACCCATGCCGTCAAGGACAACGCGTACGACGAAAGCCAGATTCAGGTACTCGAAGGGCTGGAGGCTGTGCGCAAGCGCCCCGGCATGTATATCGGTTCCACGGACTACCGCGGCCTGCACCACTGCGTGTACGAAATCGTCGATAACGCCGTGGACGAAGCCCTGGCGGGCTACTGCACGGAGATCCTCGTCACCCTGCACAAGGACGGCAGCTGCTCCGTGAAAGATAACGGACGCGGCTTCCCCGTGGGCATCCACCCAAAGGTCGGCCGCCCCGCTGTGGAGGTCTGCCTGACCATGCTGCACGCGGGCGGTAAATTCGGCGGCGAGGGCTACAAGGTATCCGGCGGCCTGCATGGCGTGGGCGCGAGCGTGGTCAACGCGCTGTCGCGGCACCTGTCCGTGACCATTTGGCAGGGCGGCAAGGTATACCAGCAGGAATACAAGCGCGGCAAAGCGCTGTACGACTTGAAAATCATCGGCGAAACAGAAGAGACCGGCACCCTGATCCGCTTCTGGCCGGACGTGAAATCAGACGACGTTCCCGACGGCATTTTTGAGACCGGCGAATTCCAGACCAACGTTTTGAAAGTCCGTATGCGCGAGATGGCGTTTTTGAACAAGGGCATCCGCATCACGCTGACCGACGAGCGGGAGGACCCGCCCGTCGAGCGCAGCTACTACTACGAGGGCGGCATCGTGGAGTTCGTTAAGTACTTAAATAAAAACAAGCAGGTCCTGTTTGACGAACCCATCTATATCGAGGGCGTGTCCGACGACGAAACAAGCGTCGAGGTCGCCTTCCAGTACTCCGAAAGCTATGCGGAGAACATCTTCTCCTTTGCCAACAATATCCACACGCCGGAAGGCGGCACGCACCTGACCGGCTTTTCCACCGGCCTCACCCGCGCCGTGAACAACTACGGCCGCGCGTTTAAGTATCTCAAGGACAACGACCAGAACTTAAAAAGCGAGGACGTGCGCGAAAGCCTGGCGGCCATCGTGTCCGTCAAGCTCAAGGAGCCGCAGTTCGAGGGCCAGACCAAGTCCAAGCTCGGCAACTCCGGCACCCGCACGATCGTGGATAAGCTGGTCTACGACGCGGTGTATACGCACCTGTCGGAAAACCCGTCCGTTGGCCGGGCGATCCTGGACCGCACCATCAACGCCGCCCGCGCCCGCGAGGCCGCCCGCAAGGCCCGCGAGCTCACCCGCCGCAAGGGCGTGCTGGAATCCGCCTCCATGCCCGGCAAGCTTGCCGACTGCACCGAGCGCGACCCCGCCAAGTGTGAAATTTTCCTCGTCGAGGGCAATTCCGCCGGCGGCAGCGCCAAAAACGGCCGCGACCGCATGTTCCAGGCCATCCTGCCCCTGCGCGGCAAGATTTTGAACGTCGAAAAGGTCCGCATCGACCGCGCCCTGTCCAACAACGAGATCAAAACCATGATCACGGCGTTTGGCTGCGGCTACGGCGAGGACTTCAACCTTGAAAAGCTGCGCTACCACCGCATCGTCTGCATGACCGACGCCGACGTGGACGGCGCGCACATCCGCATCCTGATGCTTACCTTCTTCTACCGCTACATGCGCCCGCTGATCGAAAAAGGCTACGTGTACATCGCCATGCCGCCTTTATACAAGGTGACCAAGCAGAAGAAGGAATACTACGTGTACAACGATATCGAGCTGGATAAGCTTTTGACCGAGATCGGTCGCGAACCCAAGCCCGAAATTCAGCGCTATAAAGGGTTGGGCGAGATGAGCGCCGAGCAGCTTTGGTCCACCACCATGAACCCCGAAACCCGCGTGATGATGCAGGTGAGCCTGTCCGACGCCATCGCCGCCGACGAGCTGATGACGCTGCTCATGGGCGACCAGGTGGAGCCCCGCCGCGAGTTCATTGAAGAAAACGCCAAGCTCGTAGAGAATCTGGATATTTAGTGGCGCGTAGGGATTTCATCCCTACAACCCAGATCAGGAGCAGTGCCCCTGAACCCCATTTTGACCGCGCATTGCGCGGTCAATGATGGGTCAAGGGCATCGCCCTTGTCAGGGTTTTAGGGGCGAAGCCCTTATCGCCCTCCTAAAGAAAAAAGGAGTTGCCATATGTCCGAAATCCAAGACAGGCTGATCCCAACCGAGCTCGAACAGGAAATGAAAACATCGTTCATCAGCTACGCGATGGCGGTGATCATCAACCGCGCGCTGCCCGACGTGCGCGACGGTTTAAAGCCCGTACACCGCCGCATTTTATACGCGATGAACGAGCTGGGCATGACGCCCGACAAGCCCTACCGCAAGTGCGCGCGCCTGGTCGGCGACGTTCTTGGTAAATATCACCCCCATGGCGATTCCAGCGTTTACGACGCCATGGTGCGCCTGGCGCAGGACTTCAACCAGCGTTACCCGCTGGTGGACGGCCAGGGCAACTTCGGCTCGGTCGACGGCGACGACGCCGCCGCCATGCGCTACACCGAGTCCCGCATGGAAAAGCTGACCCTGCACCTCCTGGGCGAGATCGACAAGGACACGGTCGATTTCTACCCGAACTTCGACGAAACGCTGATGCAGCCCACCGTGCTCCCCAGCCGCTACCCGAACCTTCTGGTCAACGGGTCGTCCGGCATCGCGGTCGGCATGGCCACGAACATCCCGCCCCATAACCTGGGCGAGGTGATCGACGGCTGTATTCACATGATCGACAACCCCGAGTGCACGCTGGACGACCTGATGGAGTTCATCCAGGGGCCGGACTTCCCCACCGGCGGGCTGATCCTGGGCCGCAGCGGCATCCGCGCGGCGTATCACACCGGGCGCGGCCGCGTGGTGATGCGCGCCAAGACCGAAATCGAGGAAATGTCCCTGAACCGCCAGCGCATCGTAGTGACGGAGATCCCCTACATGGTCAATAAGTCCCGGCTCGTGGAAAAGATCGCCGAGCTGGTACACGAAAAGAAGGTCGAGGGCATTTCCGACATCCGCGACGAAAGCGACCGCGCGGGTATGCGCATCGTGATCGAACTCAAACGCGACGTGATTCCCCAAGTGGTCTTGAACCATCTCTATAAGCACACGCAGATGCAGGACACCTTCGGCGTGAACATGCTCGCGTTGGTGGACGGCGAACCCAAGGTCCTCACCCTGCGCGACATGCTCTACCACTATATCCGCCACCAGAAGGACGTGGTTACCCGCCGCACGCGCTACGACCTGGACAAGGCCGAAGCCCGCGCGCACATCGTCGAGGGGCTTTTAAAGGCTCTGGACCACATTGACGAAATCGTCCAGCTGATTAAATCGTCCACGGACGTCGCTTCCGCCCGCGCAGGGCTGATCGAGCGCTTCCAATTCTCCGAAAAACAGGCGCAGGCGATCCTGGATATGCGGCTGGCCCGGCTCACCGGTCTGGAGCGCGATAAGCTCTCCGCCGAGTATGCGCAATTGCAGGAGACCATCGCCTACCTGCAGAGCCTGCTGGATAACGAGGCTCTGCTCATGGGCGTGATCAAAGACGAAATGCAGCAAATCCGCGACAAGTTCGCCGACGACCGCCGTACGGAGCTGACAATCATCGAGGGCGAGATCGACATCGAAGACCTGATCGCCCCCGACGACATGGTGGTCACGCTGACCAATTTCGGCTACATCAAGCGCCTGCCCAAGTCCACCTACCGCGCGCAGCACCGCGGCGGGCGCGGCATCGCGGGGATGAGCACGCGGGACGAGGACTTCGTCCGCCGCCTGATCATCGTAAACACCCACGAGGAAATCATGTTCTTTACCAACTGCGGGCGCGTGTTCAGCCTGATGTGCTACCAGATCCCCGAAGCCGGGCGCACGGCGCGCGGCATCGCGATCGTCAACCTCCTGGCGCTTCCGGGCGACGAAAAGGTGACCGCGATGATCCCCGTACCGCGCGACGATCTGGAAGAACACAACCTGGTCATGCTCACCCAGCAGGGCTACATCAAAAAAACGCCGTACTCGCACTTTGCCAATATCCGCAAAAACGGCCTGATCGCCTTGAACCTCATGGAGGACGACCGCCTGGTCGCCGTGGAACTGACCGACGGCAAGCAAAGCCTGGTGCTTGGCAGCCGGATGGGCAAGGCCATCCGTTTCAGCGAAGAAAACATCCGCGCCATGGGTCGTGTCGCGCGCGGCGTGCACGCTATGAAGCTGAAGCCCGGCGATCGCATGATCGACATGAGCGTCGTGGGCGAGGGCCAGGCCGTGCTCGCCATCACCGAAAACGGCTACGGCAAGCGCACCGATCCGGACGAGTACCGCGAACAGGGCCGCAACGGCATGGGCATGATCGCCATGCGCCTGACCGATAAAACCGGCCCGCTGGTCGCCCAGCTGACCGTATCGGAGGACGAGGACATTCTCCTGATCACCGACGAGGGCGTCATCATCCGCATGGCGGTGGATTCGATCTCGGTCATCGGCCGCGCCACGCAGGGCGTACGCCTGATGCGGCTGGATGAAGGCGCGAAGATCGTGGGCGTCGCCCGCGCCGAGCAGGAGGAAGAGGACGACGAACCCATGGACAATCTTGACGAAGCCGATGCCAGCGGCGAAACGACCGCCAGGCCTACGGAACCGGAAGAAGAAATTTAAACGCCGCAGTATCATAAAACGGGGAACAGCGCATGCTGTTCCCCGTTTTATTCATGCTCCCGCTTATGCGTTTCTCCTGTGTCTGCTCCACACAAGGCCTGTTCCAAGCAATACGCAAAGCCCAGTGATCCCCGCCCAAAGCCAGGGATGTGCCGCGTCTCCGGTTTGTGCGTCCGGCAAACCGAAACGTACGTACAGGAAATCTGAAAAATCGGTCGGGAACTGGGTAATCAGAAGCCCGTCCGCCGCGTCCGAGGTCCAGGGTTTCAGATCGCTGCCGTCGAAATTCTCAGAGACGAAAACCGAACCCGCAGGCGCGGAGACAGTATAATTCGGAGCCTCGTTGTCATACAGCAGACCCGACGTCAGACCAGAGTAATAAAACACGCCGCCGGTGTAGCTGAGGTCGATCCCTCTAAATCCCAATCCGCCGGATATATCCCCGCCGCTGCCCATAAACACCCCGGTACCGCCTTCCATGTATATCGCCTTTGCATAGACGCCAAGTGCGATGCCGCCCATTGATATGGCCGTCGCGGTTACCGTGCCGCCCGTGAAGCGGACAGAGCCGTCGAAGGTATACACCCCCATGCTCATGCTGCCGTTGGTTTCCACGTCCAGGTTTCCGCCCGCAACGAGAATCTTACTGTTTGATATGACGCCATACGCCGAATTCCCGCAGCTAACGTCGACGGTGATCGTTCCGGACAGGATCGTCAGATCACCAAACCCAGAAATTCCGTACATGTTAGACGATGCGTTTGTATTGGACAATTGTATGTTCAGGCTGCCGTCACCGCTGATCGTCGTCGCGCCTGCCCATAGGCCGATAATAATATCAGACGTATTTGCGGCCGTCGTGATTGTACTGGTACCAATCAACACGATGTCCACATCGCCGTTGGCGGCGAGGCCGCCCTTCAGGGTGGGACTTTCGGGAATCGTGTACATCGTATCAATCACGGCGTTGTTCAGCGTCAGCGTATTGGCGGCTACATTAAAGTAAACATACCCGCCGGTCGCAGGAGCTGTGGCGGAAGCCGTCACAGCGCCGTTTGCCCAGTAGGGCGTGGTTGCGTTGAGCGTCACGCCGCCGACCGTCGCATACGTGGCGTTTGCCGCCAGCGCAGGCATAACCGGCAAGCCGGTTACAAGAATCAGCATGAGAACCAGCGCGGTCAACTTCAACGTATTCTTTTTCATCTGGGTACGCTCCACCACATCTATTTTATTATCTTTGCGTGCATTCAATATAGCAGATTGCCCCTGCGATCACAATCGGGCGAATGAAATTTAATCCTTTCGCAATAAAGACCGGCGGCTTGTGTACCATAGCCGCCAAGCTGTACAATCAATTGACTTTTATCTTAGGCGTTTCTTGTGTCTGTACGGCATCGGATGCCAGCCCCGCAGCCGGGAACGCAGCCGAAGGTCCGCACAAAAACAAGCCGCTCCGACGCCGCATAAGCGCGGCGAAGGAACGGCTTTGTATTGACTCCAAATCAGCACTTTTTCCGCGTATGCCGGCCCAGGATCATACCCGCGATCAACATGATCAGCGCGACCCCCGCCCAAAGCCAGGGCATGGCTGCGTCGCCGGTCTGCGGAACGATCGGGCTGAACTCCACATACCTCAGCGCATCGGCCGCGCTGTACGTCCGGGGCGTCAGCTCGCCGTCTGCCGGAGAGTACCACGGCCATTTCCCGGAGCCGTCCGTACCGGCCGCGGCATACACGTTCATCTCGGCAGGCAGCGCCGTAAACGGTTCCGCGCTGTATCCCCGCATGATCGCAATCTTGTCGCCGGTGAAAACCGCATTGCAGGCAACCAAATCCAGCGCTCCGGTATGGTAATACAAACCCCGCGTATCGCCCGTTCCGGTGGCTTTGCTTTGGATCGTTCCGCCTTCAAGCGAAATGGAATACGCGTCGATGCCGTATGACGATCCCGTTGTGCTGTTTGCCGTGAATGTCAGGCTTCCGCCGGTGATGCGGAACATTCCGTCCCAGGCATATAGCCCTTTGCAGTAAATACCGCCTTCACACGCTGCCGTAACCTGCCCGCCGGTGACCAGTATCTCCTCAAACCTTGCGACCAGCGCGTCGCTGCGCACGGTTCCGTCGAGGTCCATGGTGATCACGCCGCCGTTGAGGGTCATGCTCAAATAGCTGTACAGGCCCGTAACAATCCGGCTGGTGCTTTGGCGAATATCCAGCGTACCGCTGCCCTGCACCGTTAATCTGCCCCATGCAAAAACGCCGAACATATTCGTCGGATCCGAGCCGGGCGTCCCGCTGTATGTGATCGACGAATCGCCAAGAAGCGTGAGCGTATAGTCCCCGTCGCCCATTACCCCGCCGTAGGCGAGATTTCCCTGATAGCTCTTATTGCTCAGCGTATTGATGACCGCGTTTTTCAGCGTCAGCGTGGATGTCGCCGCATCGAAGTACGCGTTCCAGTTGCTCAGGGTTGCCTGTGCGGAAGCTGCGCCGTTTGCCCAGTATGGCGTCGCGGCGGTGAGTGTCGCCTGGTTGATCAGCACTTCCGCCGCCCCCGCCGCAAGGGCATGGGGCAGCGGCAGGCACAGCGCCAGCGCCGCGGCAAGCAATAGCGAACCCATCCGTCTCGCCGTCCCTCCGTTCATACCCAACCTCCTAGAATACTCTGCACCGTCAGCAGCTCTTCCGTCGTCCCGCAGCGAAGAACGTCCCCGCCGCCAAAAACAGTATACCCAGCGCAATCCCCGCCCAGAGAACGGGGGTCCGCCCGTCGCCGGTCTGCGGATAAATCGGGCTGAACTCTACATACAGGAAAGGTGACGGCGTGCCGTTTGCGTACGTCAGGGATCCATCCGCGGGTGAAAACCACTGTGTTTTGATGCTTCCGGCCCGGTCCGCCGATACGAATATCTCCATACCCGCCGCGGGCGACTGAATATCCGTGCCGTTTTTACCATGCGCGATGGCGCTTGTCTCTCCCGACATCACAAACTGCCCGCCGGAAGCTTCCAGCGTGCCGTCTTGATAATACAGACCGCACGTTTCGCCCGTGCCGAAGGCATCGGTTTCCATCCTGCCGCCCTGCAGGCTGAGAGCTATGGCCACTACGCCGTAGGCAAAAGAATAAGTAGATTCTACGTTTACGTCCAGGGTACCGCTCTTGAGCGTCAAATCTTCCCCGGATACGCCGAAGCACTCGACACCTTCGACGCCGACGTCAATCTGCGCGCCGTCGATAATCACTACAGTAGCTACGATCCCCCGCGACACGGACGATTGCAGCCGCAAGGTCATCGATCCGTCGTAAAAATACAGGCCATATAACGAGTACATGCCGTACACACTGTTCTTACTCTGGATGGCGATCGAAAGACTGCCGCTGCCGCGGACCGAAAGATCGCCGTAAACGTATACGCCGTACGCAAAGTCCGGCCCGGCCGCAGGACTGCCGACAAACAGCAGCTTGTTGTCGCCAATCAGTTCCAGGGCGGCGTTGCCGTAGATTTCAATAAAGCTCTTTTCCGTTGTGCTGCCCTGCAGAAACGTCAGATCGGTAATTTCGATATTCTGCAGCTTGAGCGTCGCGGCCGCCGCGTCAAAGTAGGCGTTCCATCCGCCGGCTGGACTGCTTGCAAACGCCGTGGAACTACCGTTCTGATAATACGGCGTTGCCGCGTCGAGCTCCACGCCGCCCACATACACCTCCACAGCGGGTCCCGGCGCCGCCGCCGCGTGCGGTATCAGCAGCGCGAAACAGCTTAATACGATAAACCAACCAATTAACCGTCGAAATCTGCCATTCAAGCTCATAAACGCTCCATTCAATATACACTAATAGTATATTTATGCTACTTTGAGACTAGTTTAGCACAAGGGATTGTGTATTGCAAGCCTTATATTGTCTCGTTTCTACTAAATATATGGTTGTATTCTCCCGCCGCCAAAAATGATTGTTTATACATTCATACCGTATGCCCCTGGCGGCTGATTTCCTTTGTTCGCATTGCGCATTGCCGCCGTTCAATTGCTTGTGCTTGTCGTTTTCGCAATCAAACAGGGCTGCCGGAGCAGCCCCGGAAAAATCATATCGGCGTTCCGTGTATGCGTTTTCTTCTTCGCGGCACATACAGTCCCGCGCCGGCGAGAACAGCGCACAGCAGGGCAATTCCCGCCCAAAGCCACGGTCTTGCGCCGTCGCCGGTCTGCGGAGGAGACGGCGGAATAAATTCCACATAACGGTACATTGAATTCTTGTATCCGATCCATGTGGCTAACAGCTTGTTTTGTCTCAAGCTCCAGCGCCATTTGTCGCTGCCGTTAGTCAAGCGGGATACGTAGACTTTGATTCCTTCCGTCGTCATGCGGGGCTGCTGTCCGCCGTTGGTGGCAATCGCCGCGCTATCCCCCGCAAATGCCAAAGGCCCGCCCGATATCTCCGGCGCGCCCGCCGCGTAGTACAGGCCATAGGCCGCCGTGCCTCCCTACGCCTGCGCCGTTGCCATGCCGCCCGCAAACGTTGCCGTGCCGCTGCCGATCCCCAGGCTTTCATAGACTGTGGCAATTCCCGTACAATCCAGAAAACCGCCGGTCAGGCGGAACTCGCCGCCCGGCACGCTGACGGCTTCCACGCGCGTCCCCTTGCAGTACAACTCAATTTTTCCGCCGTCAATAAACAGCCTGTCCCCGGATGCCGCCAGGCCATAGGCCGCCGCCAATCGCGAGATTCCCTTGAACGCAAGCGCACCCCCGTACCAGAACAAATCCTTTTGGCTGTTCATACCCAGGCAAACCGCCGTATCCGTATGCAGCTGTACATCCAGCGCGCCGGAGCCGGTCACCGTCAAGTCGCCTTTTGTGTTCATGGCTATCACATCGGACGCGGTTGCCGGATACGCGTCCTTCTCCGTCACTCTGCTGTTGCCTTGCAATTCCAGCGTTATATCTCCGTTAGCCTGTATATAGCTGTACGCCGCAGGGTCGTCCCAGAGCGAAGCAAACAGATTCACCTCGGCGTTTTTCAACGTCAAGGTAGACGTTTCCCAATCAAAATACGCGTTCCAGTCGCTCAGCTGCGCCTGCGCCGTGGTGCTGCCGTTTGCCCAGTAGGGCGTCAAGCCGTTCAGCCTTGCCTGGTTGAGGACCACATCCGTCGCCTCGGGCAGCAGACCAAAGTGAACGTAGCGAAAATCGGAGGTCGTATAGTATCCATAGACATCTAAATAGCTTTCCAGTCGGCCGTCGGCGGCAGAACGCCACATGCGCCGCGTGCTGCCATCCGCCGCTTCGGCCGTATAGATAGAAACGCCGTCGGCCGGCTGCTGCAGTCCCCACGTGTTCAGATAGGTGAGCACGGCGCTCGCGGCTCCCGCAAAGGTAAATGTTCCGCCGGTCACGTTCACTCTGCCGCCAGGCACGTACAATCCATAACCATGGTCTCCCGACAGCGCCTGGAATACCGCCGTTCCGCCTTCCAGCGAAATCGCTTCCGCCCATAATCCATGGTTATGCACCGAACCAAGGGCAGTCTGGCTGCTTTCCACCGTACACTGTACATTGCCGCCCGTCATACGGAAAAGGTGGTTGGACGTCGATAAACCATACGCGTCAGACGCCGTATTGTGGATGTACAAATCCCCCCCCGGCGATCAGAAAATGATCCCCATGCGAGGTCATGCCAAAGGCTTCCGCATGCTCCACTGTCATCTCGCAATGATAACTGCCGCTCAGCCACTCCAGGTTTCCCTGGGCGTACACTCCAAAGGTATGCTGTTTCGTCATCGCGACGTTCAGACTGCCGCTGCCCGACACCGTCAGCGCCCCAGTTGTAAAAATGCCTATGGTCGTAAATGGCATTCCCGCACCCACCGTCAGCTGATCGTCCGTCACCGTGGATGTTCCGGTCAATTCTATCGCCAGATCGCCGTTGGCTTCCAAGGCAGCCACGGCGACGGTAGTATATCCGGTCACCGGCGTAAACGCTTGCATCTGCGCATCTTTGAGGATCAATGTAGCGGATGCGGTGTCGAAGTAGGCGTTCCAGTCGCTCAGCTGCGCCTGCGCCGTGGCGCTGCCGTTTGCCCAGTAGGGCGTGGCCGCGTTCAGGATCGCCTGGCTGAGGATAATTTCCGTCGCGTCCGCCGCCAGCGCCGCCAGACCGGGCAGGCATAGCACCAGCGCCGTGGAAACGAACAGGGAGTATAGCAGTTTGATCATCGTTCTCATCAGAAAACAACTCCTGGGATCATGCGATCAGGGCAGTTTGTGCCGGAAAACAACCCAAAACCGTTTATTGCAAATATCCAACTATTCATCCGTATATATTGTCTATTCATTGGCAAATTTGCCCCATTCAATCGATTCTTTCAGTAATATTTTGCATCTTACAGGCCATAACGAGATTCATCATAGCATAAATATGCACGCGTTTCAATCCAATATCTGCTGTTTTTAGTAATTCTAAACCGGTCGCAATCCACCGTCTGTGTTCGCTGCCGGAGCATGGGCGGCGGCGCTCTCCCGCTTTGCGATATACCGCGGGTCGATCGAAGCAAAATCACAATTCGTACATTTCTTATGCCCTCATGGATACAAGACGAATTCCCGCTTTATTGTGATTCCCGCTCGAATTTTTCCAACGGAATACATTGTTTGTATTTTTTATATCCGAATTCGTATACAGATGGTTGACGTAACCACCGACGCATGATACAATAGTTCAAAGTTGTTATTTTTATGACGAAGGAGCTTATCACATGCCCGAACGATATTCCAGCCGGGAGATATTCCGCATTTTAGAGGAAGAAATCCTCACGCTCAAGATCGCGCCCGGCGAAAGTCTGTCCGAAAACGAGCTGTGCGATCGTTTCGGCGTATCGAGGTCGCCCATCCGCTCGGTGCTGCAGGAACTCCGCCTGTGCGATTTGGTGTCCATCACGCCTTACAAGCGCACGCAGGTTACGCGCATGAACTTCAACATCATCAACCAGATCATCTACATGCGCATCGCGGTGGAAACCTTCGTGCTGGAGGATTTCATCCGCATTCCAAACGTGCTGGAGCTGGAGCGCCTGCGCCATATCCACAACTCCATGGTGCAGCTGATTAAAAGCGACAACTTCACCGCCCGCGAGTTTTACGAGCTGGACAGCCAGCTGCACGAAACCTGGTTCAACGCCACCCGCAAGGAATATCTGTGGGATTTGATCCGCAATTCCAACTGCCACTATACGCGCTTTCGGATGCTGGATATCGTGGAAATTAAAAACTTCAACCAGATCGTGGAAGAACACGAACTGCTGCTCACGGCGCTGGAAAACGGCGACGTGGACGCCATCCGCCCCCTGATGCAAAAGCACCTCTTCGGCGGCATCACCCGCCTGGGCAAGCTGCTGTTCTCCGATCTGAAAGATTACTTTACAGAACAATAATTTTCAGGCTAACACTTCGTAAATCCCCGGCACGCTGCCGGTTGCCTTTCCACCATCTTGGGCCCTTGGGCTCCTCGACGTAGCGCTGCTACTACTTCGTCCCCCACACGCCCAATCTGCCGAAAATTCCACTCGGCATCATACCTGTTCTTTACGCATCGTTAGCCTCATGTGGTTTAGGTAGAAAGACTTTCTCAAACAAAAAGCCGCGCATTGCGCGGCTTTTTATGTTTTGATGAAAACGTTGTTGAAGATTGCTGCCAGCCTGTTCAGAATGCCCGAGATGCTAGGCGGTAAGGAGGGTTAAGCTGAGCTTACTCGAAGCGTAAGTGATGCGAAAACCCGACGCAGCCAACACCGCAGATTGGGTATTATGGGCAGGCTTGCCCATCACTCGGCGGCGTAATCCATCGCCTTTGGCAAATCGCATTTCGGATGCCGGAACGCCAGAATATTGCGTACCAGATCGCGGATCAGGTACAGGCACATCAAAAACGCGTTGATGGGGACGCTTGCGTAGTAGAAGCGGTGATTGATTTTGAGTATGGGTGAAAACTGCGTCTGCGGAATCATGAACTTCACGCCGTAGAAAAGAAGCATTCCCACGAACAGCAGGCTGACCAGCGTAATGAAGAGGTTGATGTACTTCATCACCGGTTTCCCGCTCCACTTCTTTTCCACGAGCTCCACGCGGAAGTGCTCCCCGTCGCGGAACAGCAGCGTCGCCATCGTCAGGATCATCCACGCCATGGTCAGCTCCACGATCTCCTCCGACCACGCCATCGACGAGGTGAAGAACGGCAGCCGCAGAATCACGCGCCCAAGCAGCACGAACGCGATCACAAGGCTCAGCCCGACCGCGATCACCTTGAGGACCCAGGCGGTGACGGTATCAATTTTTCTCAATACAGCCAGGAATTTCATCATCATCCCTCCTTAACCGTACAGAAGCGTGGGAATCCACATCGAAAACGGCGCCCAGTACGCGCACAGTAGCAGCACGACGATGATGCCGATCACATACGGCAGCACCGCCTTGGACAGCGCCATCAACTCCACCTTGGTGATCGAACACACCGCGTACAGGCTCATGCCCACCGGCGGCGTTAATAGCCCGACCATCGATGCCAGCACGATGATCACGCCGAACTGCACCTGATCCATGCCGATTTGGGCGATAATGGGCAGGAAGATCGGCGTGACGATCAGGATCACCGCGATGCCTTCCAGGAACATGCCCAGCACCAGCAGGATGCCCACGATGATCAGGATCAGTAACTGCGGGTTCGTCGTCACGCTTAAGAGCCCCGCGATGATCTGGTCGGGAATGCGCAGCCGGATCATAAACCAGGCGAGGAAGTTTGCCACGGCGATAATGAACAGCGTCTTGCAGCTGGTTTTCAGGCTGTCGTAGAGGACCTTGAAGATATCCTTGAACTTGAGCTGCTTGTACACCACGCAGCTTAAGAAAAACGCGTAGAACGTCGCGATGATCGCCGCCTCGGTCGGCGTGAAGATGCCGCCCAGGATACCGCCGACGATGATCACGATGGTCGTCAGGCTCGGCAGCGCTTCCCACAGGTACTTGAACCGGAGTTTCCAGGGCATCTTCTGGCCTACGGGATACTTGCGCTTTTTGGAGATGAAGTACACGCAGATCATCATCGCCAGCGCCATCAGAAGGCCCGGGATAAACCCCGCGGCAAACAGCCGCGGCACAGTGGTGGAGGTAAAGGCCGAGTACACCACAAACGGGATCGACGGCGGAATCACCGGCCCGATGGTGGACGACGCGGCGGTAATGGACGCCGAGAACGTCTCGTCAAATCCCGCGTCGTTCATGGCCTTGATTTCGATGGAGCCAAGCCCGGCCGCGTCGGCCACGGCCGCGCCGGACATACCCGAGAAAATTACCGACGAGACCACGTTCACCTGCCCAAGCCCGCCGGGCCAGTGCCCGACCATGGCCTTGGCGAAGTTGAAGATGCGGTCGGTAATGCCGCCGACGTTCATCAGGTTGCCCGCGAGGATGAAAAACGGAATCGCCAGCATTGTAAACCCGGTAGTGCCGTAGAACACGCGCTGCGCCAGCGCCGGCAAAAGCCTTGCCATGTCAAGCGCCACGAACGCGCCCGCGCTGGTGATGCCCATCGCAACGCATACCGGAACCCCGATGAACATCAGCGCCAGAAGAACCAAACTCACTATGAGTGCAACCATATCGGAAGGAGCCCCCTTGCTTGATCAAGTAAAGCATAGCGACCGAGGAAAAAGCGAGCACGCACATCAAGCGAAATACCGGCAGTACCATGAACGCCTTTCTCATCAGCCAAGCAAAGCACAGGCAAACGATGAGAAAAGCGCATGTATGCCGGTGAATTGAATTGTTGTCAGGTTACACATTCGGAACCCATAGTCGTAGCGGCGCTACGTCAAGGGTTCCGAATGCGCAAGATGGCGAAAATGCAATCGCCCGCGTGCAGGTGATTTTTTCAGCGTTTACCGAAGCGCTTACTCCTGCGTGCTGTCAACGATTTCGAGGAACTTCGCAAGCATGGAGCCGTCGGTATCGCCGGCGTATTCGGACACGGCTTCCCAGGCGGGGCCCATCTTGGCTTTGAACAGCGCCAGATCCACCGGGGTCACGGTGACGCCGTTCTCCTCAAGGATCGCGATGTACTCGGCCTCGGCGTTCTGGATCATGCCGCGCATCACGCCCTTGGCATAATCGTCGGCTTCCATAATCCAGCCCTGCTCCTCGGCGGAAAGGCTCATCCACCAGTCGTTGTTGACGACCAGGTTGACGGACTCCCAGGTGTGCCGGGTGAGGCTGACGTATTTCTGGTTGACTTCCCACATCTTGAAGCTCACGATGGTGGCGATGGGGTTTTCCTGACCGTCGAAGGTGCCCTGTTTGAGCGCCGGCAGAAGCTCGGTGAAGGCAAGGGGCTGTACGGTGGCGCCCAGCGCTTCAAAGCAAGCGACTTTCTGCACTTCGGAAGGCGTGCGGATCAAGAGGCCCTTCACGTCTTCGGGGGTCTTGACTTCGCGGACGGAGTTGGTCAGCATGCGGAATCCGTAGTCCCAGGCGCCGATGAAGTGCAGCCCGGCGGCTTCCAGCGTGCCGTCGTTCACCCACTCGGCGAACGGGCCGTCCACCACGGCGTAGGCTTGGTCATATCCGGAGAACATATACGGCGCGGTAACGAACGCATAGCGGATGTCGTATTTGTCCAGCGTTCCCTGGGATACCAGGCACGCTTCGATCAGGCCCTGCTGGGTCTGCTCGATCATTTCCTTGGCGTTGCCCAGCACGCTGTCGCCGCGGACATCCACATCCAGCATGCCGCCGGAAAGCTCGTCCAGCTTATCGGCAAAAGCCTGCGCGGCCGTGCCAAGGGGGTCGCCGGTTTCCGGCAATTTGCCGAAGTGACCCAGGGTCATGGTCATCGCGCCCGCCATTGCGACCACGCTGATCATCAGAGTCAGCACAAGAATCCATGCGAATACCTTTTTCATTGTGAAATTTCCTCCCCTATTTGGTGTTTTTTATTTGGAAACGGCGATTCATCTGCCGTTCGCCATGCACATCAGTGGCTTTGAGAATATTTTGTATCCATGTATAACCATTGATAAATAAAGATTTATGCGATCTGTATCTTGTATCCACTCGTTCTTGTATCCATATTATTGCATAACACAAAAAGGATGTCAATAGCAATTTTATACATCATTGCCTACCGAAAACCGCCTCGCTGTTTTCGTGATTTTGCGCCCCGCCCCCGCTTGCGGGCAGGCTCCGGCGTTCCGGCTCCCCTGCGCCGCAATATCCAAATCCATCGTTTCGTGGTACACTGTACAGTAACAGGAAATCGGGAGGAAGAGACGGAATGCGCACAGTGAAAAGCGGGGTTGCCGTTTTATCGCTTGCCGTTTTGCTTGCGTCCTGCGGCACGCTTCCGGCGCTTGCGGACTCCGCAAACATCGGCGTTATGATGGCCGACATGGACTGGAACGGCATCGACCATACGCATTGCGGTTTTTCCTCCAAACAGCAGTTGCTGGACGATGTAACAGGCTGCGCCGTCACCATTGCCGCGCTGACCGGGCGGAAGGATTGGACGGCGTTTTACGGCACGGGCGGCGCGACGATCGAAATCCGTTTTACCAATTCATCGTCCCACGTTGAGGGCGGTTACCAGTCCTATCTCCGGAAGATCCCCCGCATCTATATCAATCGCACCATGGCCGAATACGATTTCTGGCCGCTGGCGCATGAGCTGACGCACCTGATGTTCCCGGAATACTCCTGCCTCACCCTGCGCGAAGGGCTTGCCTGCTATATGCAGGATGAAGTCGGGCAAACCCCCGCCGTATTCAATTACGGCTTGGATGTGCACGCCATCGCCTGCCTGTATTTCGATTCACTCGATACCGATCCTCTGGTGCTGACCGCGCCTGACGCGAGCGACGCGCAAGCCGGGCTCGCCGCCGGAGACGACCGCGTCCGTTTCTACGTTTGCAGTTATTCCTTCAGCCGGTATCTGATCGAAACCTACGGCTTGGGTTTGTTTATGCAGGCATACGAATGCGGCAATTTTATCAAAGCCGGTCCGCTTATTTTTAACCGCACCGCAGAAGGCCTGGTTGCCGACTGGAAGCAGTTTTTGTCCGAATATCCCGCAAAGCAATCGCAGGAGCAGATCGACCAATCGCTTCAGGAACTTTGGAATTCCCACGGCTATCCCGAATTTTCATCACTATAGGAATCGAGGAAGAACCATGAATACCGTCACCACCAGTTTCCCCGGCGGCAAGAACAAATGCCTGACCATGAGCTACGACGACGGCGTATGGCAGGACAAGAAATTGATTGAAATATTCAATCAGCACGGCATCAAGGGTACGTTTCACCTGAACTCGGCAATGTTCGGCAAGGCGGAGCGCTATTTGAAGCCCGAAGAGGTGTACGCAACCTACCAAGGGCACGAGGTATCCTGCCACACGGCCACACACCCGGCCATCGACCGCTGCCCGCTGCCGGCCGTGGCGCTGGAGGTGCTGGAGGACCGCAAAACCCTCGAAGGCATTTTCGGATATCCGGTACGAGGGATGAGCTATCCCTACGGCTCGCACACGGCGGACATCCGCCAAATGCTGCCGTCGCTTGGCGTGTTTTACAGCCGCGTGGTCGGCGACAGCTTTACCTTCGATATGCCAGCGGACTTTCTGCAGTGGAAGGCCACCTGCCACCACAACCACCGCCTGATGGAAATGGCCGAGGCCTTCAACCGCTTCGATCACGGCGTTCACCCCCGGCTTTTCTACGTGTGGGGGCACAGCTACGAGTTTGACAACGATCAAAACTGGGCGCTGATCGAGGACTTCTGCAAGCTCATGGGCGGGCGCGACGATATCTGGTACGCCGCAAACATCGAAATCTACGATTATGTGCAATTGTGCGGCCGGCTGCAGTTTGCCGCCGACAACGCGTTTGTGTATAATCCCTCCGCCGCCTCCGCCTGGGTGCGCGTCAACGGCGCCGCGCCCATCGAGATTCCCGGCGGGCAGCAGGTCGCCCTCGCGTAGTCCTTGCCATCCGGGGCGGATTTTGCTAAGGTAATCTTAACGAGCCGGCATCGGGAAAGGAGCGCCTTATGGCAGAGATTTATAAAAGCATTCAAGATTATTTTCAGGCGGTCAACTGGACCACGCTGCTGATCGTCTGCGGGTTGGTGGTGCTGATTTTTATCATCAAGCAGCCGCTGGTGTCGCTCATCCTGAAGCTTGCGTTCACTTCGCTCCGGCACAAAGCGCCCGAGCGCTATACGGAACTGAAGGAAAAGCTTGCCCGCCTGCTGGGTTATGTGCTGTTTTTAAGCCTTTTGCTGATCGCACTGCCCTACGTCAGCCTGCCGGACGTCACGTTCAGCCTCATTCAGAAAATCCTGGCGACCATCCTGATGATGCTGGCATACTTCACGCTGTACCGCGCGCTGATGATCGCCGTCAACTGGCGCTTTCAGACCCAGGCCAAGCGCAAACCGGACAAGATCAACCTGTCCGCCCGCAATTTCCTGATCTCCGGCATCCGCGTCGTGCTGATCATCATCGCGGCGATCTCCGTGCTTTCCCCGTGGGTGGGCAGCCTTTCGGGGCTCATCGCCGGGCTTGGGATCTCGTCCCTGGCTGTGGCGCTTGCCGCGCAGGAAAGCCTTTCGAATTTCTTCGGCTCGATTTCCCTGATGCTGGATAAGCCCTTCGACGTGGGCGATTTCATCACCCTGTCCGACAGCCAAATGGGCACGGTGGAGCACGTGGGCCTCCGGTCCACGCGCATCCGTCAGCTTTCGGGCAGTCTGGTCAGCATCCCCAACTCCAAGCTCGCCGTGGAAGTCATCAACAACGAAACCAAGCGCTCCCAGCGGCGCATCAACTTTACCGTGGGGCTTGAGTACCGCACGCCCGACGACAAGCTGACGGCGTTCGTCAAGGCCGTGGAAACCCTGCTGTTCCAGGACGACGACGTGATGGACGACAGCATCAAGGTGTGGTTTGACGCCTTTGCCGAGTCCTCGCTTACCGTCGGCGTCATCTACCGCGTCAATATTTCCGATTATTACCAGATGCTCACCGTCAAAGAGCGCATCAACCACGGCGTACTCCTCGCCGCCAAGCAAACCGGCGTCAGCATGGCGTTCCCCTCGGTGAGCGTCTACAATGCCAATCCAAACCCTTGACGCCGGCAATTCGACGCTATGAATTTTTTGAAAATCGTTATACATAAAGTAAAATTAGGGCAACGATGGTAAAAACCGCGCAGGATGGCGTATTCGATTTTTGTCAGGTTGGGCTTATCCTATCCGAAGTAGTAGCAGCGCTACGTCGAGGATAGGGTGGGCCCAAAATGGCAGAAATAGGATCGCCAACATGCGTGGGCTTTTGGCAGCGTTACCCTAATTTGGAACAGCGTCACTCGTCCCGAAGCCTAACATGCTTGTCACCTGCCGTGTGCTGCTGCCGTCGGATTTGGCGGCGGCGACGCGGCTTAACTGGTTGCCCATGAACACCAGGGCGGTGGTGCCACCGCCATCCAGGTTGATGGCTTCGGTAACGCCGATTTCATACAGGCGCAGGGCCAGCCAGCTGAAGTACACGCCCTTGGCGCCGTCGTAGCGCCCGTCCACGGTAATCACCACGAAGTGCCCGGGCTCGATCATCCCGATCACGCAGCGCGGTTCGCGGTAATGCATGTACGAATCCGACAGTACCTTCTGGTTGATCTCGCCGCCGCTGATAAGCCACGGCCCGAACGTCAGCACGTGCACCGCGCCCATCTCCAGATAGTCGTCGGCCCGGAACGCCGAAAAATCGTAGGCGTACATCAGCCCGCCCTCGAACACCGCCAGCGTATCCCCCAGCGGGTAGGACTTGGACGAGGTACGGATCCTGTCCACGAACACCTCTTTGTCGCGGATGGCGATGCCGTAGCTGCGCATGGTGAAAAAGTCGTCCGTAAACGCGAGCACCGCGGAGTTTGCACGGGCGATGGCGACGGGCGTCTGATAGGTTTTGCGCGTCTTGGTCAGGAAGCTGAGCATCTGCTCGTCGCCGCGCGTTTTGATCTCGGTTTCATACCAGATATTCTGCGCGTCCGTATCCTGATAGCGGCGGATGTTGATGTAGAGCGTATCGGTGATGTAATACCAAAGCCCGTCGTCTGTGTCCTCGAACACATACTCTCCGTTCGGGTCGGCTAAAAATCCCTCGGCGTCCAGCTCCGGAAGCTCCGGCGTGCCCGTGGGCATGATTAAAGTGCTGGGCTCGGGTGTCGCTTCAGGCGTATAGTTTTTCGCCAGATCGTCCCGGGCAAAAACCATCTCCTGGATCTCTATGGTGATCGTCTCTACGGGGTCCATGCCGGCGTTTTCCAAAAGCTGGTTCAAGCGTTCCAGCGTAAGCGACGTAACCTCAAGGGAAAGCTCCGATCCCGCTTTGAAATACCCCAGGTTCTGCATGCGCGTTTTGAAAAGCAGTACGTCGTCGCCGCTGTCGCCAATTTTCAGCTCACGCTGCGCCGCGGCGGCGGGCATGGGCGCGGTCATAATCTGCGATGGCGGCACCAGCGTGGGTACCGGCGACGCGCCCTCCGCAAGGGCCGTCGGAAATCCCGTACACAGAATCAGCAGTCCCAGAAAAATTGCCATTGCTCGTCTGTTCATCGTACCCTCACGCCTGAGCCTTAGACCTCAGGTTTTTTCTTTCTTGGGTGTATTATACCATGACCCAGGCGCAAAACATCAACCATCCTGTAAACAGTTGCCCGCCCGGGGCGCGGCGGCCGGGCGTTTGTTGCACATCAATCGCCGAGCGTGTATAATGTGCGGTGGACCCAGTCTATTTTTTATTGTAGGGCGGTGCAAGCACAGGGATGTTCATGCACGAGAAAATGCTCATCAAAGGCGGCGCGCCGTTAACGGGCGAGATTGCCGTCAGCGGCGGTAAAAACACGTCCGTTGCCGTGATCCCCGCCACGATTTTAACCGATGAGCCAAGCACGATCGAAAACCTGCCAGACATCGAGGACGTACACGCCCTGATCGAGATTCTGGAAGAGCTCGGCGCAAGGTGCGAGTACGTGCCTGACCAATACCTCAAGGTTTTCCCGCAGACCATCAATAGCCACCTCGTTCCCTTTTCGCTGACGCGGCGGCTGCGCGCGAGCTATTATCTTTTAGGCGCGCTGCTTGGGCGCGGCGGCAAGGCGTCGGTCGCCTATCCCGGCGGCTGCGAGATCGGCTCCCGGCCGATAGACCAGCACGTCAAGGGCCTGAGCGCTTTGGGCGCGACGATTTTGGAGCAATCAGGCTTCGTGGAAGCGGAAGCCAAAAAGCTTGACGGCGCGGACGTCTTTTTCGATATCGTCACCGTCGGCGGCACCATCAACATCATGCTCGCCGCCGCACGGGCGGAAGGCACGACCATTATTTACAACGCCGCCAAAGAGCCGCATATCGTCGACCTGGCGAACTTTTTAAACTCCATGGGCGCGCGTATCAAGGGCGCCGGCACGGACATCATCCGCATCACCGGGCGGGAAAAACTCCACGGCACCAACTATACCGTCATCCCCGACCAGATTGAAACCGGCACGCTGATGATCGCCGCCGCCGCCACACACGGCGACGTGACCATCCACGGCTGCATCCCCACGCACATGGAAGCGCTGACGGCCAAGCTGTTGGAGATGGGCATCCAGGTGACCGACGGCGACGACATGATCCGCGTCCGCGCGCACGACCTGCACCGCGCCATCAACATCAAAACGCAGGTCTATCCGGGCTTCCCTACCGATCTGCAGCAGCCCATCACCTCGCTTTTGTGCATGGCCAACGGGCAGTCCACCGTATACGAGACCATTTTTGAACAGCGCTTCAAGCACCTGGACGAGCTGCGCCGTATGGGCGCGCACATCAAGCTGATGGACCGCACCGTGCTCATCGAAGGCGTTCCCACGTTGTACGGCGCGCCGGTAACCATCACCGATCTTCGCGCCGGCGCCGCGCTAGTGATCGCCGGGCTGATGGCCAAAGGCACCACCGAGGTCTACGAGACCGGCTATATCGACCGCGGCTACGAACGCCTGGAGGATAAGCTCCGCTCCCTCGGCGCGGATATCTCCAGAGAGAAGCTCTAATCAGGCAAAAGCTGTTTAAATCCCACGCGTGCCGGCGATCTTATTTCCGCCATTTCGAGCCCGCAAAACCCTTGACGTAGCGCTGCTACTACTGCGGGTTACGCGAACTCAATCCGGCAAAAATCCGATTCGCCGTCATCCATGGTTTTCAACCAGCCTTTACCTGGGAACGATAATCAAAGAACGCGATGTTTTTTGTTCACGTTCCATTCCATTGGCAAGATACCGTAAGGGTAGCGATGAGGAAAGACTTTGTGCGATGCCGCACTAGATTGGTTTCAGATTGCGCTTTTGGCATCCGAGGGCGTAGCAGCGCTACGTTGAGGGTGCCAAAAGCGTAAGCTGGGGCCAATATCGCGCGGCAGCGTGCGGAGGATTTCGTTATCGCTACCCTGCAAAAAAGGGGGTGAGCCCATGTCTGAATCCGGTCCCTTCACGGTACTCGGCATCCCGTCGGGCTCCGATCCCGGCGCGGTGCGTAAGGCGTACCGCCAGCGCGTGAAGGAATGCCACCCGGACCTTTTTCAAAACCCGGAAGAACAGAAGGCCGCGCAGGACAGGCTCGTTGTGCTCAACCTCGCCTATGCCGAAGCGCTGCGCATCACCGGCGCCAAACGCGTTGGGTTCAACATGGTCTCGCCCGAGGAAGCCAAGCACTTCGCAGAGAAGCTGATGGAGCAGGGTAACCCCGAAAGCGCCCTGCGCCAGCTTAACCGCGCCGACCGCAAGGACGCAGAGTTTTACTATATCCAGGCAAAGATCCTCATGCAGCTTGAGCAGTTTGAAACCGCCTACCAAAGCTACCGCGAGGCCGTGCGCCTGAACCCCGAGGAAAACCGCTTCCGCCGCGGCGCGCTGGACGCGTCTTTGGCCATCAAGCGCAGCCATACGATATGGTATAAAGCCGGTAAACTGCTCCGGGAGATATTCGGCAAACGCTGACCGAATGCCCCATACGCCGCCGGTCGTTTTTCAGCCATTCCGGCCCCGCAAGGTTCCCGATCAGTATTGAATCGGGAGGCCTTATTTTTTATGTCAGCTTTTTAGTATACACGATCTTGAAGATCGCCTTGACCGCCGCGGTGAACAGGAGCACGCCGAGCAGCGTAAAGAACACCGTCTGGCTGAAGAACTCCGATACCACGGTCGCGGTGACCAGCGCCAGCAGCACCAGCTGTATCGCGTCGCCGCCCATCTTGCTTTGGATGTAGAGGCGGCGTTCGTCGTTTTCGTAGATATAAAGCGCCTTGCGCTTCTCGTCGTCCCTGAGCGCCGCGACGTAGCGGACCGCGGACAGAATCAGCACCACCGCCACCACCGCGAACAGCCCCGCGTTCATACCGGCCATAAACGCGCGGATCTCCTCGGTCTCCCCGGCGGACGGCCGCACAAAGCTGGCTACGGCCAAAAGCACAATCCCGGCCGCGTACGTACCCATTCCCAACAGCCGCTTTTGCAATACCTCTTTAAATTGATCCATGCTAAAACGCCTCCACATTTGAAAAATCAAATACCTCTTCGATCGTCAGCCCGAAATACCGGGCGATTTTGTAGGCGAGCGCCAGCGACGCCGTATAGCGCTCGCATTCCAGCGACGTAATCGTCTGCCGCGTAACGCCCACGGCCATCGCCAGCTCCTCCTGCGAGATGCGGCGCTGCTTGCGCAAGTCCGCAATTTTCGTTTTCAAGCCCTCATCTCCATCCGTTTTGTATAGCTCGCTTTGCATTTTTAGTATAGTTCGCTTTGCATTGTTTGTCAAGCATTGAAACGATAATAAAACTAAATACAAGTTTTTCCATGCAAAATAAGGAAAAAACAGCCGTTTTGATTGATTTTGTGTACATATTTCGCCCATTTTTGCATAAATTGCTTGCGTTTACGCAACAGGAACGCTATAATGACATCAATCGTATCGGGTCTGTGGTTGCAAACCGAAGCCAGACGCGGGCAAAACGGTCCACGTAAATTGAGCGATGCCTCAATGAGCATGGCGCGTTCTAGAAGTAAGACCGGCCAGCTGAAAAGTTGAGAGAAGGGGCGTAGGACGCTTCTGCGATGAGCAAACCTTCCTGCCGGCGAGTGTGGGGGCAAAGACCAGGTCAGCCGTTACGATATCCTAAAATACGGAGGAAATCCAAATCATGTACGAGGACAAAACGCTCACCTGCCGCGACTGCGGTGCGGAGTTCGTGTTTACCGCCGGTGAACAGGAATTCTACGCTGAAAAAGGCTTCCAGAACGAGCCCAGCCGCTGCAAAGACTGCCGTTCCGCACGCAAGGCCAACCGTGCCAACGCCCCGCGCGAACAGTACGAAACCGTCTGCGCGGAATGCGGAAAACCCACCACCGTTCCCTTCATTCCCAAGAGCGACCGCCCGATCTATTGCAGCGAGTGCTTTGCCAAGCATCGTAATCAGGAATTCTGATTCGTCATCATACTGCAAGTAGACAAAGCCGTTGGCAGCAATGCCAACGGCTTTCATAATGCCTTCACACATAGGGTACAGGGCGTTTATTCCTGCCTGTAGGAGATCGCAAACTCCGCGCCCGTAAGCGTGCGCTCCGCAAGCGGCTTCAGACCTTCGCCAAGGGTAACGCGCCGCAGGCTCTGAAGCTCCAGCAGCGGGCTGAGGTCGCCGTCCGCCACGGAAGACGCCGCAAACTCCGTAAGCCCTTCCAGCGTTTCCATTCCCTGCAGGGTTTTCAGCGGCGCTTTAAACAGCCACAAGCTTGTTAAATTTGTCATGCCGCGCAGCGCATCCACCGACGTTACATAGCTGCCTCCGGCATCGATTCCCGTCAGCTGCGGGCAGGACGCAAGCGGGGAGAGATCGTCCACAAGCGTACCGAACAGGCAAACACTGTGCAGCTGCATCAGGCCGGACAGCGCAGCCAGATCCTTGACCGGGTTATGCCGCAGATCCAGATTATGCAAAATCGGCAGCTCCCGTACCGGCGTCAAATCGCTAATGTTTTGGATCGACAGGCTGACCGACATCAGATTAGGCATCATTAAAAGGTCATCAAGCGTTTCGATACCCCCGTTGCGGAAGGTGGTTTTCACAGCCGCTTCGTCGATCAGCTCCTGATATCTTTGGTTGTCCGGCGCGGCCTCGTCGCCGCAGATATACAGCGCGTTCACGCTCAGCAGATCCTCCGGCGTTACGGGCGCGTCCGCGTCCAGCCCGAGCATCAGCCGCGCGGCCTGCCCGATCAGCGGTTCCTGAAACTCAACGCCCGCGGGCCGCGGGGCGAACCACTCTGTATACCGCCCGGCGGCAAAGCCCGCGGCAAGGCACAGCGCGCATACCGCCGCCGCGGAAAGCCGCAGGAGCGTGCGCCTGCGCCTGCGCCCGTCCAGCGCCAGCATATCCGCGCGCAGCTTCGCGGCGGAGGCGTAGCGCTGGGAAGGCGCGAACGCAATGCATTTTTCAACGATCCTCGAAAGCCGCTTATCGGCAATATTAGGCAGCGCATCCTCTCGCTTCGCTTCCCCAGTTAAAAGCCAACCGAGCAGCACACCGCAGGAATAAATATCCGAGCGCATGTCGGTTTGCGCGAAACCGTACTGCTCGGGCGCGGCAAAGTCCTGCGTGCCAAAGCACGCGGTATCGGTTTTTCCGTCCTCCCGGTACAGGCGCGAAATGCCGAAATCGATCAGCCAAAGCTGCCCGTCCGTACCCACAATCAGATTCTGTGGCTTGATGTCCCGGTGGATGATCGGCGGCGACTGCCCGTGCAGGTAGAGCAGCAGATCGCAGAGCTTGAGCACGACGCGCACCGCAGCAGCCGCATCGGGCTTCGTATCAGCCGCCCACTGGTGCAGCGGCATGCCCTCTACGTACTCGCGGATCACGCACAGCATCGTGCCGGACCTGTACTCGTCCACAAAGCGCGGCAGCCCTGTGTGCTGCAGCTTTTTTAAAATATCGGCTTCGGTCGTATGGCTGACCGCCTGATCGTTCAGGTAGCATTTGGCCACATAGAACATACCCGTACGCTTGTTTTTCACCAGCAGCGTTTCCGCGCACTCGCTGTCCGCCAGGCATTCAAACGGTTCGTAATCGTTTAAAAACCCCTGCGGATACCGGGTCAAATCGCAGGTATCCAGCCACGGATGCAGATGATCTTTATCCATTGCGTTCCTCTCCGCCGATCAGCGTCAGCCCGAGCTGCAAAAGCAGCGCTTGCAGATCGTCAATTTTACAGCCCTCAAACAGGCAGCGCATCACCGCCGCGTCCCGCATGATTTTGGGATACAGCGGGCTTTTTAGCGCCACCTTCAAAAGCTCCTGCGTTTCCTCCACCGAAAGCCCAAACCCGAACGCAAGCTGAATCAGCTTGTCGCGCGATGGCTTGCGGATACCGCTGAACAGCTGGTGGCCGTAGGTTCTGTCCAGTCCCGCCCTGCGGATGACCTCCACCGGCCGCATCCCGCGCGCGCGGCACAGCTCCGACAGGTGATAGCAAAGCTTCGGCGTTTGCAGCCCGCCCGCGTTTTCCTCTAGAAACAGGTCGAAACTGGACGCGGAAAACAGCCTGCGCTGCAGTTCGCGCGTCGATTTCATCCCGTCCTGACGAGAAGACGCCATATTCCTTTCCATCCTTCCGGCCTGTGTGAACACTCCGGTGTTCATTATACACCACAAGCGAAGCATGGAAAAGAGCGCGGCGGCGGCATTTTGCCGCCGCCCGCCGCAGTTTTAGAAGTCCTTGTCGGTCAGGTTTGGCACAATGGTTTCGATCGGGGAATAATCCGCAATCGGGTTATCCGTCAGCCACAGGGTCGTCAGCGCCGTCATGCCGGACAGCGCGCTGATGTCGGTGATCCGGTTGTGTTCAAGCTGCAAATGCGTAAGCTTCGTCAGCCCGGCGAGCGGGGAAATATCCTCGATATCGTTGCCAAACAGCGTAAGGCGGGTGAGGTTGGGCATGTCAGCCAGCACGCTTAAATCGTTGAATCCGTTTCCCCCAAGCTCCAGCTCCTTGAGCTTCATCAGCCCCGGCAGCATGCTGATATCACCGACGGCATGGAAGTTGAGTGAAAGAACTTTCAGGTTGATAAAGTATTCGATACCGGTCAGATCGTGGATGCGGATATCGTCGGGAATCGTCTCCTGCCATTGCATGCTGAAGTCCAGATACTCCTCCTGAGCGGCCTGCTTTGCGGTAATCGGGCCGTCGGGCATCCCGGTGTACTCCCGCACCAGGCGTTCAAACAGCGGATCGGCAAACACCACAACCGCGTCCGGGTCCTCGGGCACAAGCACGACGTCGCCGTATTCGAAGTCCCTGTCGCTCAAGTTTTCATAAATCGACTGGATGGGACGATGATCGGTGATGGGATTACCGGACAGGCGTAGACTAAACAGCTTCGTCAGCCCGCCCAGCGCGGAGATATCGGCGATCCGGTTATAACTGACGTCCAGCATCATAAGCGTGGTGAGGCTTGCAAGCGGGCTGAGGTCCTCGATTCCGCAGTTGATCAGGTTGAGCGTCGCCAGCTTTTTCAGCCCGCTTAATGGACTCAAATCGCGCAAATCGTTGTTTTGCAGGTCGATATTCTTAACGTTCAGACAGTTTTCCAGCCCCGTCAAATCGGTGATCCTGTCGCCGTCGGCATAGCTTTCCTGCCACTCGCTGCCCAGCCACAAGTCTTCCAGAAACGCGATATCCAGCACAAATATATCGCCCTCGGGTTTTCCGATATACCCCCGGATTCGCTTTTCCAGCACCTTGTCGGGAAACACGACCACGTCGTCCGGGATTTCCGGCTTGTAGTATCGCTCGAATGTCTCCCCGTAGGCGAAGTCGGTGCTTTCGTAGGTATCGTACAAGGCTTCTATCGGCGTGTAATCGGCAATCGGATTCTGGCTCATCCAAAGCGTGTTCAGGTTCGTGAAATTCTTCAGCACCGAGATGTCTTCCACATTATTGTTTGAGAAGCTCAGGGTTTTGAGCTGCGTCAGGTTTCTGATGGGGGTCAGGTCCGATACCTGGTTGTTGACAAAATCCAGATGTTCCAGCTTTAAAAGCCCCGCGATCGGCGTCAGATCGCTGACCGCATTTTGATACAAGGCCAGGCTTTTAAGGTTGATAAAGTATTCAAGCCCTTCCAGCGAGAAGATAAACTCGTCCTCCCTGAGGTCTTCCCGCCAGTCCACGCTGAAGTTGAGGGTCGTAACCCTGGCCGCGTCCATCGCGGTGATCTCGCCCTCCGGCATGTTCATCTGCCAGCGCACCTTTTGTTCCAAAAGTGCGTCGCCGAAGACCACTACCGCATCCGGATTTTCCGGCGTCACATAACCGGTTTCCTGATCAATATCAAAGTCCTTTTGCGTCAGCCGGGGATACATGCCGTCCAGCACATGGTAATCAAACACCGGGTTTCCAGCGATTTCCAGCTCATACAGGTTCGCAAGGCCGGACAGCGGGGAAAGATCCGAAACATCGTTATTCGCCATCATCAGGTTATAGAGGTTTGGCATCGTTGCAAGCACGCTGATATCGGAAATATGATTGCCGTACATCCACAGGCTTTCCATCTGCGTCATCCCGGAAAGCGCCGAGATGTCGCTTAGATTGTTGCCCCAGATCCACAGGTTGCGCATATTGGAAAGCCCGGTCAGCGCGGAGATATCATGCAGATCGTCGCAGTGAAGCTGGAGCGTATGCAGCCTGCTCAGGCCGGAGAGTGGCGACAGATCGACCTGTCCCTCGCCGGTATACAGCGCCCAGCCCAGGTTGATCCATTCGACGTTTCTGAAATACTGTATCCCGCTGAGGCTGGCTATGCGGGGGTAGGACCAGTCGCCGCCGTCCATTTCCAGGTTGAGCTGCGTAACGTTCGCGGCCATGCTCACGGTGATATCGCCGGTCACACCCATATCCTTGCGAATCCAATCCAGCAGCACCGGATCGTCAAAGACGATGACCTCGTCGGGGTCCTCGCCGCTTAAAATCATCTGGGTTCTACCGTCCAGTTCAAAGTCCTTTTCCTCGATCTGATCGTAGAACGCCGCTACCGGGCCGAAATCGGCGATCTGGTTTCCGTTCAGCCCCAGGAAGCGCAGGCCGTCCTTTCCGGCCAGCGCGGATATATCCGCGATCTGGTTATTCACCAAATCCAGCCGCATAAGCGAGTTCATGGTTTGCAGCGGCGAGACATCGCCGATCTCGTTGCCCCACAGGTAAAGCTCGGTCAGGTTCAGCCCGGCAAGCGGCGTGATGTCGCTGATATGGTTATTGCCAAGCTGCAGATTCCACAAGGTTTGCAGACCCGCAAGCGGCGTGATATCGACAATTTCGTTATCCGCAGCCGACAGGGTTTCAAGATTTTCAAGTCCCGCCAGCGGGTACAGGTCGAAGATTTGGTTGCCATCCATGTACAGGTCCCGCAGCTTTGTAAGCCCCGCCAGCGGGGAGACGTCCGAAACCTGATTGCCCCAAATCGCCAGAAACTCAAGCGGCTTCCCTTCCAGTGGCGTCAGATCGCTGACCCGGTTATCGCCGAGGTCCAGCTCGCGCAGGTGGGTAAGCCCGGCCAGCGGGCTAAGATCCTCGATGTCGTTATGGTACAGGGCCAGCCCTTCCAGATTTTCAAACGCCTCAAGCCCGCTCAGGTCGGTGATCCTCTCTGTGCCGCCCTCCTCGCCGCCGAGATCCAGATAGCCGTAGTCCCTCACGCCGGCCACCGTCAGCTCGCCCTCGGGAAAGTCCAGCTCCCGCCGCACCCGGGCTTCGAGCACCGGATCGTTGAAGTGCACGGCTTCCGCCTTTGTCAATTCAAAATCCTTTTCTTCCAGCTGCTCGTAAATATCCATAAGCACCGTAAAATCGCCGATGGGATTGTCGCCCAGGATTAGCACGCGCAGGTTTGTAAGCCCCGCAAGCGGGCTTACGTCAGTGATGCGGTTGCCCGCCAGCACAAGCACTTGCAGGCTGTCAATATCCTGTAAAGGCGACAGGTCTTCAACCTGGTTTCCGTAGAGGATCAACTCCTTGAGGCGCATGCCCCGCAGCGGCTCCAGGTCGCTGACGGCGCTGTCCCCAAACTCAATACTCACAAGGTTTGGCAAGGCTTTCAGAGGGGTCAGGTCCCAAATGTCCTGCCCGTTGAGCTGAATGGCTTCCAGCGCTGTGAACGCCTCGATACCGCCTAGATCGTTGACCAAATCCTCTTCAAGCTTGCCGAAATTGAGCACGGTGACGGTCTCTGCGTCCGCCACGGCGATCGGCCCGTTCTTCTGCCCGATTTCAACGCGTATGGCGTCCTCCAGATCGGGGTCGGTAAATTGAAGCAAGCCGTCCGCCGCCCCGGCGCATACCGGCGGAACACACAATACAAGCGACAGTGCCAGTACCAAACCCGCAACAAGGATTTTCTTCATCTTTATGTCCTCCTGCACCAATACCGGTCCCCCGCGCAAACGCCGGAACCGTTTCGTCTTTTTTCCAATATATCACATTGTTTCGGTCTAAGGTGTGCAGGCTGCACACTTTCTATAGCAATAAAAAAGCCGCCGGATATCATGTCCGGCGGCTTTCGCTATACGTTAGGGATACACGGCCCTTTCCCCGCCGATCAGCGGCAGGCGGGCGTAGGCCATCACCACGCGGGCGTGGCCCACCACGGGATCGTCGATGCGAAGCGGCACGGCAACGGGGCGGATGTGCATGCCCACCAGCGTGTCTCCGATATCGATGGCTGCGTTGGCCTGGATGGACTGGGCGAGCACGGGATTGCGGAAGCTATCGTATGCGGCCGCTGCGGTCGAGCCTCCGGCCTCCGGCACGGGGCGGGCGTTGACCTGGGTCAACCCCAACCGGTCAAGCGTTTCACGCTCCATCACCAGCGCGCGGTTTAAGTGCTCGCAGCACTGCACCGCGCCGGAAAGCCCAAGCGCCCGGCAGCCGTCCAGAAACGCGGCGGCGAGCACGCCGCCGACCTCCGGGTTGCGGCCCTTGCCGATCCGCGTTCCGCATACCTCGCTGGAGGAACAGCCAAGCACTACCACCGCGCCCGTGGGCAGTTTTGCTTCCTTGTACAAATAGGTCACGCAGCGGCGGACCTGATCGTAGATCTCCTGATGTTCCATCGTAAGCCCTCCTGTGCGCCGTTCGCCGGCGGTCGTCGGGAAAGTTCCTGTTTATCTGCTAAAAACATACATGGCTATCGCGGCTGAAACGGCCAGGTTCAGCGAATCAATCTCCGCGCTCTGGCGGATTTTAACGGCCTGGCCGAAATCCGCAAACTCCGGCGGCAGCCCCGAACCCTCGCTTCCGAAGATCAGCGTATAAGGCGTTTGTTTCTTCGCCGCCGCCGCGTCCAGGTCCGCCGCCCCGTCGAGCATGAAGGGGTACAGCGTATGCGCGGGACAGGCCGCGCGGTAATCCGTAAAATCGTCGTAAAGCGTCACGTGTAGGCTGAACAGCGCGCCCATCGACGCGCGCACCACGCGCGGCTCGAACGGATCGGCCGCCGGGCGGATCACGGCGAGGTCCCGGAACCCGAAACCCAGCATCGTACGCTGGATGGTGCCCAGGTTCCCCTCGTCCATTGGGTGATGGAGCACGATGTGCGGGCTTGCCGCATCCAATGCCCGCGCCTGCTTTTGAAACACAACGGCGGCGTACACGTTCTCCTTGCCGAGGATGCGCGAAAGCGCCCTGGGGGCCACCTCCTCGCGCACGCCGTGTGCCGCACAGAGACCGCGGAGCTTTTCCACGCCCTCGCCCGCCGCCTTATCGGACAGCAGCAGCCGCAGCGCGAGCTCCGGCGCTTTTTCCATCAGCAACAGGCTCGGGTACACGCCCGCCGCGTAGCTATAATCCAGGGCGGCCGCGTAGGCCTGCAAGGCAGGCATTATTCCTTATCCTCTCCGTCGGGTTTGTCTTCTTCGTCGGGCTTATTTTCCCTATCTCCGCTTCCCGCGTCGCCGGGCATGCGCGCGCCGATCTGCCGCATGAAGGTATCGGCTTCCTTCTTGGCGCTGTCGATGCCCCCGGCGCGCGACGCCGCCAGATAAAACGCCGCCACGGAGGCGTTCAGATACGTGATCAGAAACAGTTCGATGAACTGGTAGGCGACCTGCGCGATGATCAGGCTGATGGAGAGCAGCATGATCTGCGCGACGTACGCCATCAGCGCCCAGCCGATGAACGAAAGCAGCAGCATCAAAAAGCCCAGCTTCTTATCGGCCATGACCTCCTTGCTTTTGTTGATCGCCTGCGCCGGAGTAAGCTCCGGGTTTTCGGCCAGATAATACGGCGCCATGGCGTAGCGCAGCGCGGCGATGATGCCGGGAACGACGAACAACAGCGACCACGCCAAAACGCGGACGTACATATACAGGTGCAGGATCAGCGCGCGGAAAAAGTACTTCCGGCGGGAAAGCACGCCCATCACGCCGAGGTCCTTGCCCTGGATGCGCCTGATGAAGTAATAATTGCAGCTGATGCCCAGCATGGGCGTGATCAGGAACGAAACCAGGCCCCCGATCCCCAGCAGCCAGTACGTGCCCGGATCGAGCTGCAAAAACATATTAAACAGCTCTTGAAGGCTGATTCCCAGGTAAACCACGGGCAGGTTCGTGGACCGTAAAAGCATGTTGACGGTCGAGGGCAGCCCGGCAAGAAACGACACGATCAGCGCCGTTTGCCAGTTGCCCTTGAGCGCCCGCACGGCTTTGGATTTGAAAATATAACTGGTCAGGAACATGGATGCCTCCTCGTTCTATTGGACAATACCCTTTGGCGCGTGTTTACACGATCCGAAATGGTCAGCTTTTAGGCGATTTTTGTGAAAAGCGAGGCGCTTTCGCGAAGGAATACCGGGGTGTATTTCAAGCGGAAGCAACAATGCTTAGCGCGAAAAGCGTCAAAAGATGGCCTTTGAGCGTTCGTGCGAACACGCGCTAATCGAATAACGCGTTTACATACTCCTTGGCGTCAAAGGCCTGCAGGTCGTCGATGCCCTCGCCGACGCCCACGTAGAGCACCGGCACCTTCAGCTCGCGCACGATGGGGAAGATCACCCCGCCCTTGGCCGTGCCGTCCAGCTTGGTGAGCACGACCGAGTTTACGCCGGCCGCCTCGGAAAACGCCTTGGCCTGCTGCAGGCCGTTCTGGCCTGTGGTCGCGTCCACCACCAACAGGCAGCGCACCATGGCCTCGGGGAATTCGCGGTCGATGACACGGCGCATTTTTTCCATCTCGTCCATCAGGTTTTTCTTGTTGTGCAGCCGCCCCGCCGTGTCCACGATCAGCAGATGTGTGCCGTTGGCCTTCACGGACTGCACGGCGTCGAACACCACGCCCGCCGGGTCGGCGCCCTCCCGGTGCCGGATCAGCGGCACCTTGGCGCGCTCGGCCCAGATGGCCAGCTGGTCGGCCGCCGCCGCGCGGAAGGTATCCGCCGCGCACAGCGTGATCGTGCGCCCAAGCGCCTGAAAGCGCAGCGCGAGCTTGCCGATGGTCGTGGTCTTCCCCACGCCGTTGACGCCGACGACCAAAAGCACCATCGGCCAGCGCAGGGGTTCCCTGGGCGCGTCGAGCATCCCGACCAAAATCTCTTTGAGCAATGCCTGATGCCCGGCGATATCCTTCACGCCCTGCGCCTTGGCGCGGGAACGCAGTTCGTCCACGGCTTCCTGGGCGCAGCCTGCACCCATGTCCGATAAAATCAGGGCGTCCAACAGGCTGTCGAAATAATCCTCGTCCGCCGCCGCCTGCTCGCCGATGACGGCGGTCATGCTTTTGCGGCTTTTGGACAGGCCGTCTCTTAACTTGGAAAACAATCCGCTTGCCATGATATCTCCTATTACTGGTATTCTTTCAAATTCACGCTGACCAGGGCGCTGACCCCGCGCTCTTCCATCGCCACGCCAAACAGCGAGTCGCAGCGCTCCATGGTTCCCTTGCGGTGGGTGATGGCGACGATCTGCGTGCCGGACGATATATCCCGCAGATAATCGCCGAAGCTGCCGACGTTGGCCTCGTCCAGCGCGGCCTCCGCCTCGTCCAGAATACAGAACGGCGAGGGCCGGAGCTTGAGCATCGCAAACAGCAATGCGCTTGCGGTCAGGGCGCGTTCACCGCTGGAAAACAGGCTTAGCATCTGGCGTTTCTTGCCGGGCGGCTGGGCGAGGATATCCACGTCGCAGTGCAGCGGATCGGCTTCGTTGGCGAGCTTCAATTGCGCCTGCCCGCCGCCGAACAGCCGCTTGAACGACTCGGCGAAGTAGCCCTGCAAAATCTCAAACTGCTCCGTGAACACTTTGCGCATCTCGGTTTCCAGGCTCGAGATCAGCTCCAGCAGGTCGTCCTTGGCTTTCAAAATATCGTTTTGCTGGATGGTCTGCTCGGTGATGCGCTCATTGAGGGACGCGTACTCCTGCACGGCGTGCACGTTCACGTCGCCCATCTCGCGGATGCGGTCACGGATCTCCTGGGCCTGCGCGGCGGCTTCTTTTTCGTTGAATTCCTCGTCCGTGCCCGCCTCGCGCTTGACAAGGAGGTATTCGTCGCGGGCGGCGGCCGCCCCTGCATAGCTCAGCTCGTAGGTATCCCAAAGGCGCTGATCAAGCTGTGAAAGCTCGCTCTTGGCGCGCTCCAGCGCCATCTCCTGCCGGTGCTGGCGGTCCAGAGCCTTGTCGTAGCCAAGACGCACGCTTTCGATCTCCGCCTGGAGCTCCTTAAGCGCTTTGTTCGCCTGCGCGCGCTGCTGCTCGGCCTCGGCCACGGCGGCTTCGGCGGCCTTGACCGCCGCGGAGGTTTCCGCAATCGCGGCGTCCGCCTGCTCCTTGTCCGCCGCCGACGCGGCGATAGTCTTTTCCGCTTGCTCTTTCTTCACAGCCAGAACGTCCAAATCCTTCAGGCAGGCCTGCCGCTCGGCGTCCAGCCGGGTGGCGTCGCGTCGGATGCGGTCGATCTGGTGCTCGGCCTGCTGCAACGAAAGCATGGCGCTGGTCAGCGCTTCCTGCGTGCGCTCGCGCTCCCTGCGCGCCAGGTTCAGCGCGGCGGAAAGCTGGGTGGTCTTTTCGGCCATGGCCTGCTCGTCGGGCGCGCCGTCCGCCGCTTTGGCGGCGGTGCGCTGCAAATCGACCTTGAGTTCTTGGGTATCTTCGTCCAGCTGGGCAATCGCGCCTTGCAGGGATTCAAGCCTGGCAAGGTGCTGCTCCAGTTCGGCTTTTGTGGAGGCCTGCCGCTCGGTATCGCGCACGACGGCGATCTCCTGCTGCTGCAGCTCGTAGCGTGCGGTTTCGATGGCCTGGAGGGTTTCCTCCTGCCGTTGCTCGGCCTCGCCGATGGCAGTCATGGCTTTTTCAAGCGCCGCGGATTTCTGTTCCAGCTCTTTTTGCAGCTCGCGGATGATGCGGTCGCGGCCCAGCAGGTTCTGCGCGCGCTGGCTGGAGCTGCCGCCGGTCATGCTGCCGCCCGCGTGCAGTACGTCGCCCTCGAGCGTCACCACCCGGAACTGGTGCCCGCCCGCCCGCATAATCTTGACGCCCGCGTCCAGGTCCTCGGCGATCACCGTGCGCCCCAAAAGCGCTTCCATCACGCCGCGGTGGGTTTCGGCAAAGCCGCACAGCTCGCTTGCCACGCCAAGGCAGCCCTGCATGGATAATAGCTTGCGCTCCCGGTTATCCAGCGTCCGGCCTTTCATGGACGAGACCGGCAAAAACGTCGCGCGCCCGAGCCGGTTTTTCCGCAAATACTCGATCAGGGTCTTGGCGGTTTCCTCGGTATCGGTAACGATGTTCTGCGCCGCCGCGCCAAGCGCCATATCCAGCGCTGTTTCCAGCTCCGTGGGCACGTCGATGAGCTTGGCCACCACGTCGTGCACGCCCAAAATCTGATAATCCCGGGCGTAGGTCAGCGCTTCTTTGACGGCGCTCTGGTAGCCCTCGTAGCCCGCCGCGAGCTCCCGCAGGGTTTCGATGCGCAGCTCCAGCGCCTTGGCCTCCTGCGAGGTCTGCATCGCGGCGGCGCGCAGATCCTCGGTTTCGGCCTTCTGCGTCTGCGCCTGCCGGTCAAGCGCCGCAAGCGCTTCTTCGCGCTCTTTGAGCCGCTGTTTTTCTGTTATCAGGTGCTCCTGCGCGGTTTTGAGCGCATCCCGAAACGCCGTTTCCTTCTCCGCGTCCGCGCCCAAGGTCTGTTCCAGCTCCGTCTTGCGCAGCTCCATCTGGGAAAGCATGGTCGCCTGCCGCGTGTGCGCGGTTTTCTGCTCCTGCATGCGGTTCATGGCGTCGATGATCGCCGTTTTGTGCTGGGACAGCTCCTCCTCCAGCGCCTCGGCGGCCTGCGACGTTTTCGCGTGCTCGGTTTTCCGCGCTTCCAGCGCCGCTTCGGCCTCGGCGCGCAGGCGTTCGCCCTCGGCCGCGCCGGTTTTGGATTCGTCGGCGGTCGCTTCGATCATCTTCATGCGGGTTTCCACCGCTTCGCGTTCGCCGTCGATCCGCTCGGCGGTCTCGGCCGCCGCTTCCGCGCGCGAAGCCACCGCCTGGCGCTGTTCCTGGGCGGTAAAGAGTTTATCCTTTGTTTCCAGCAGCGCGCTGTGGGCGCCGGACAGCGCTTCCTGCAGGCGCTCCATGCCCTCTTCGCGCTCCTCGCGGGTCTGGTTCAGGGTTTTTAATTGTTCCAGCGCCATTTCGATCTCCCCGGCAAGGGAACCCAGCGTTTCTTCCACGGTCTCCGAGCGCTTTTGCAGGCGGTCAAAGCGGATGCAGTACAGCGTCACGTCCAGCTCCCGCAGGGTTTCGGAGAGCTTTAAATACTCGCGCGCCACCTCGGCCTGTTCGGCCATGGGCCCAAGCATGCCCTGCAGCTCTTCCAGCAGGTCCTGTACGCGGTTTAAGTTTTCATCGCTGCGCGAAAGCCTGCGCTCGGCCTCTTCTTTGCGGGCGCGGTAACGGCTGATGCCCGCCGCTTCTTCAAACACCGCGCGCCGGTCCTCGCTGCGGCTGGACAGAATTTCGTCCATCCGCCCCGAGCTGACGATGGAATAGCCTTCCTTGCCAAGCCCCGTGTCGCGGAACAGATCGACGATATCTTTCAGGCGGCAGCTGGTGCCGTTTAAAATGTACTCGCTGTCGCCGCTTCTAAAGACTCGGCGCGTGACCGCGACCTCGGTGTAATCGGTCGCAAGCGTCCCGTCGGTATTGTCAAAGGTCAGGGTGACCTCGCAGTAGTTCAGGGGCTTGCGCTGCTGGGTGCCGTTGAAAATAACGTCGGTCATCTGGTTGCCGCGCAGCTGCTTTGCGCTCTGTTCGCCAAGCACCCAGCGCACGGCGTCGGCAATGTTACTTTTCCCGCAGCCATTGGGGCCCACGATGCCTGTTACGTTTTCGGGGAACACGATCAGCGTGCGCTTGGCAAAGGACTTGAATCCGTAGATTTCCAGTTTGCTCAATCGCATGCGTCTGTCGCTCCCCTGTCAGTCGTGTTGTTCAAAGCGTCACAATCCTCTACTTGGAATACTGCTGAAGCGCCGCTTTTGCGGCATTCTGCTCGGCAGTTTTTTTCGATACGCCCTCACCCGAAGCGATCCGCTCGTCGGCGACCAGTACCTCCACGGTATAGCGCCGGTCGTGGGCGGGGCCGTCTTCGGCGGTCACCCTGTATTCCGGAAGCCCCAGCCCCTGCGCCTGGGTGTAGGCCTGCAATTCGCCTTTCAGGTCCCGGCCCCGGCGCGAAGCCAGAGCTTCGTCATCCTCAAACAGCCGCCCGACCAGCGTTTTCGCTGCGTCTATGCCCCCGTCCAGGCACACGGCCGCGACGACCGCTTCCATCGCGTCGGCGAGGATCGCGGGCTTTTCCCGTCCGCCGGTCTGCTCTTCCCCGCGCCCCATGCGCAGGCGCTTGCCAAGCGACAGGCTCTCCGCCAGCACCCAGAGCGTTTCCTCGCACACCAGCGCGGCGCGGCGCGCCGTCAGCTCGCCCTCGCTTGCCGTTTCATACTTGTGAAACAGCATCTCGCTGACGCAGTATTCAAGCACCGCGTCGCCCAGAAATTCAAGCCGCTGGTTGTTCTCTTCCTCCAGCGCCGAGGGGTGCGTGAGCGCAAGCTGCAGCAGCGCCTTGTCCTCAAACGCGTATCCTAGCGCCTCCTCCAGCTTTCGCATGCTCTCCCCTCCCGATAAGACGTTAGGGGTTTCACCCCTAAAACCCTGATCAGGGGCAGTGCCCCTGAACCTCCCAAATTACCGCGCTGCGCGCGGTGATTTGATGGATCAAGGGCAAGCCCTTGTCAGGGTATAGGAACAAAATCCCTAACTGACTTCGTATCCACTAACGCTAGCCTTTTCAGACGGATCAGGCCTTCCGGGCAGGTTAACTACTGGTTTTTTTCGATGTAATCCACAACATCGCCGACGGTTTTCAACCCTAAGATTACGTCGTCCTCGACTTCGATGCCGAACTCGCTTTCGAGCTCGAGAATCATGACCATCACGTTGGCGCTGTCGGCTTTCAGGTCTTCCACCAGGCGGCTTTCGGGTTTGATAGAGCCCGCGTCCACCTGCAATTGTTCTGCGATCATGTCCCGTACCTTGTCAAATACCATGTGTTTGTCCTCCTTATGATTCCCAATGAGCGGTATTCTGTATTCCCTGTTCAATCGCGCCGGTCACGTCGGCGGTGATCATCTGCACGCCCTGTTTGATTGCGCAGGCGATGGCGTGGGCGTTGCACGAGCCGTGCGCTTTGATCACGCAGCCGTTCACGCCCAAAAGCGGCGCGCCGCCGACCTCGGAATAATCCATGGTCTTTTTCACGCGCTTGAACGCGCCCTTGGATAACAGCGCCCCGGCCTTGGACTTGAAATCGGCGGTGATTTCGGTTTTAATCATGCCTAAAAGCGTCGTGGCGACGCCCTCCATGAATTTCAGGATCACGTTGCCCACAAACCCGTCGCAGACCACCACGTCGGCTACGTCGTGGGTGATGTCGCGGCCTTCCACGTTGCCCACGAAGTTGAGCGTGCTTTTTTCCAGCAGCTTATAGGTGGCCTTGGTCAGCTCGCAGCCCTTTTCGGCCTCCGCGCCGTTGTTCACCAGCCCGACGCGGGGGCTTTTCACCCCGCGCATGCCGCGCATGTACGCGTCGCCCATCATGGCGAACTGCGTAAGGTATTCCGGACGGCAGTCCACGTTGGCGCCGCAGTCGATCAGCAGAAAGTAGTCCTTGCCGTTGGGCAAAAGCGGGGCCAGCGCCGGGCGGTCGATACCCCGGATGCGCCCAAGGCGGAACATGCCGCCCGCGAGCACCGCGCCCGTGGACCCGGCGGACACGAACGCGTCCACCTGCCTATCCTTAAGTTTCAGCATCCCGTCGACGATCGCGGACTGCTTTTTCTGCCGCACGGCCATCACGGGGGATTCCTCGTTGGTGATGATTTCCGGGCAGTCCGCAACGCTCACGCGGGCTTTGAGCTCCGGCGCGTCTTTGAACACGTCCTTCACCAGCGGCTCGACCGTTTCCTTCGGCCCGCCGAGCTCGATGTGCAGTTCGGGGAAGTTTTGAAGCGCTTCCTTCGCGCCTTCGACGGTCGCTGCCGGGGCGTTGTCGCCGCCCATGGCGTCCAGATAAATTTTCATATGGTTTTACTCCAATGCTATGGCGTAAATATAGCTGGGATCCTGTCCCGTCGTGGAGATAATCAGCACGTCGCGGTACACGGCGGGCGACGCGCGCAGGCTGCCTTCCAATTGCAAGGTATCGACGGTTTTTCCGGTGTCCGCTTCCAGCAGGTACAGCCGGCCGTCGGAAATGCCCTGGATAATCCACGCGTCCCCGGCCTCGTTGTACACGGCCACGGGGCTTGACTCCGTTGCCGAGGAGAACGCGGAAGACCACGCGACGCTGCCGTCGGACTTATGCAGCGCGTACAGCGTGGAAGCGCTGCCGTCGGTGGCGGTGAAGAACACGAGGTCCGAAACGCTTTCCTGGCCCACGACGGGGCTTGCCGAGAAGCCCACGGGGTTCTGGGAATCGTAGCTCAGGTCCGGCGCGTCGAACTGCCAGAGCTTTTTGCCCGAAAGCGCGTCGTAGGCAAACACCGAGGCTACGCCCTTGCGGACGTTGGCGATCATGTTGCCCACGTACAGCGTCACGGCGTCGCCCGCGTCGTTCATGTCAAGCGCCGGGGTGGAGACGATCTGGTCGCCGGTTTTCACCGCCCACACAGGTTCCAGCGTATTGACGTCCAGGCATTGCAGGACGCCCGCCCTGTCGCCGAAGTAGGCATAGGGCCCGTACATCGCTATGGAACCGTCCACCTGGGTCAGCTTGTCGTCCTCGCCGGACGCGTTCCAGAGATAGCGGTGGTACTTGGGGCTGATGGACAGGCTGTCGGCCAGATAATCAAAGTCCGTATTCAGGTCGGCCAGGTAGAACACGCCGTTCTCTCCGGCGGTGATCATGGTTCCGGAAATCTTGTCAAACAGCGGCACGCTGGAGAAGCCCGAATAGCTTGTCTGCGTGGGATCCTGGCGGCCGTCCACCAGATTCAGCTGCTTGTTGGTCAAAAGGCTGTAAATATGCAGCCCGTTATCAAGCCTGGACTTATCGGCCTTGATGGAATAGTACTGTCCGAAAGCGACCACCGGGGAACCGTCAGTATTGACCGATACGTTGCCGTTGGACGGCCAGTTTATGTCGATGGGGTCGCGGGTGAACTCGCCGTTTGCCAGGTTCATGAAGTACAGCATCCCGTTCTGCCCGCCGACGATAACCTCCTTGAGCGCGGTCGTCGCTTTCATTTCGTCGGAGATTTTGAGCAACTGGCGCACTTCCATGGGCCATTTGACGATCGCCGCCTGGCCCGGCCAGCCGACGCCGTTGACGTTGGCGCCGTTCATGCGCATGGTGCCTTCCACCGGCACCTGCCAGTATACGCTCATGGCGCCTTTTTCGATCTCCACGGTGCCATAGGCCGCGTTCTGGCGCAGCGGACCGCCGCGGAAGGTGAGCACGCCCGACTGTTCCCAGATGGCGTACATCGACGAATCCAGCATATTCACCAGTTCGGTGCGGCTGTAGGAGGATGTTTTAGACGTACCTTCGTAAACGGTGGTTCGAAGCGAAACGACCTCGCTTGTCTCGCTGTCGTCAGCCATGGCGGAAAGCAGCGGCATCAGCGTAGGCCCGGGCGTGGGGGTGGGATCGGGTTCGGGGGTCGGCTCGGGCGTGGGTTCGGGCGTAGGCTCCGGAGTCGGCTCGGGGGTCGGTTCCGGCGTAACTTCCGCGGTCGGCTCTGCGGAGCCTTCGGGGGTCGGCTCCAGAAGGTTGCCGGGCGTGGGCGACGCTTCAGGCTCTCCCGTGTCCTCGGGGATCGGCGCGGGCGCGTATTCCACGTCCGTTTTGTAATCAGACTGGGTAAAGCCTTCGCCGACGATCATCTCATAGCCCACGTACAGTGATCCGACGTAGGGATCGGTGATCGTGCCCTCCAGCGTCCACACGCGGGTTTCGCCGGTCTCGGTCATGTTCAGCCCGGCGGTATTGATGGTGAGCTTGGCGATCTCGTCGCCGTAATCTGTTCACGACGCGCACGGATTGCACGTCCAGGCTCGTGACCACGGTAAAGGCTGACGGTCACGGGCACGGTATCTGATACCGTGGAGCACAGGAAATCCTGCACCGGCGGATCGAACACCAATCGGCGGCTCGATACTCACGGCCTGCTGCAACCCACCCTGGGTATCCCACTCGCCGTCCTTGTTCAGCGCTTCGGCCGTCAGGTTGCCGGTGTATGCCGAATCAAAGGTCTCACGCAGTTTCCATATATAGTTGCCGTCGGAATTCTTGGTAACCACCTGCAAAAGGCGGTCCTGATCGGTGAGGGTTTTCTGCAGCACGGTATCGCCGTTATCGTCCACAATGCGGATGGTTTCGGTGGCTGCCGACGCATAGATGACGAACGACAGCTCCACGGGCGCGGTGCCCGAGGACGGCTGCACGGAGAAGGAGCGGATGACGATCTCCTCGGGCGCGATCAGGTTTTTCAGCGCCGACTGCACGCCGCTCATCGTTTCGCCGACGACGCCGTTAACGCCGTCCCAGTTGGGCAGCCAGATGCCGGCGAACGCGCCGCCGAGAACGATCAGGATAATAATGAAGATCAAAAGCCCTTTGCCGCTGCGTTTGGGCGGCCTGCGGTTGTCGTACGGCCCGCGCATCGGCGGCTGATCGGTCGGCTGCGGCCAGCCGTAGCCGTCGTCCTGCTGGCGGTTGACCGGCGGGCGCTGGCGGGCGGGCGGGGTCTGCGGCCTGGGCCGGGGCGCGCCGTCGCCGCGGGCGGGCGCGTTGTACATTTCTTCCACGGGCGGGGTCTGCGGCCTGGGCACGGGCCGGCGCGGCGCGACGCCGCTTTGCGGCATGGCGGTTCTTGCGCCGACGTAGCGCTCGCCGGGATCGGCCT
>CAXXVA010000001.1:0-1227144 GCA_963675365.2 Candidatus Limiplasma sp. | reverse complement strand
TCGAAGCTCCCGGTGTCGATCGCCTTGCCGTTCAGCACCTGCGGCTGGTGGAAGGCATTGTTGATGATGCCGTGGGTGCCCGGCCAGTTGCCGGTGGCGAAGCTGGTGGTGGCGACCCGCGTGACCGATGGGAAGACTGACCGCGCCTCGCGATACCAGAGGCTTTGCTTGGCGAAGGCTTCCAGGTGCGGCATGCGACCCGCGATTATATCAGGGCGCAGACCGTCGAACACGACAATGACGACTTTCTCGATTTTCTCGGGCATCAGCCATGCGCCTCGTTCACGGCGCGGGCAAAGGCTTGCGCGTCGGCCAGGGTCGTCGCCTCCGAATGGACCAGGTAGTTACGCTTCAGCTCGATCACCACGCGGGTGCCGGGGCGCAGGGCGAGACGCGCGGCCAGCGCCCCGAAATCGACCGCACCCATGCCCTTGGGCGCGTGCATGTCGCCCGTGCCAAAGAACGCGGTTTCGGACGGGTGTACTGCGGGGAAGGTGGCGGGTACGCCGGTGGAGTCCGAGAAGTGGATATGGCCGACCCAAGGCGCGAGCGCCTCGCAGGCCGCCAGCATGTCGAAGCCCCACAGCCCCGCGCCTTGCTGGGCGTGGCTGATATCGAGGCAGGCCATCACGGCCTTGTGGTTCAATCGCTTCAGTTGCTCGGCCAGTTGCGCCGGGTCCAGCGAATAGGAAGTTTCCAACCCGCCAATCACCCGCGGGTTGGGAGAGATGTTTTCATAAGCGATCTCGATACCCAGTTCCGCCGCGCGGTCGGCCACCGGGCCGAGTTGGTCGATCTCGAATTGCAGCAGCGCCGCGCGCCGGTCGATCCAGTCTTTCGGCGCGACGCGGCCGGGATGCAGCACGACGGCCTTGGCGCCGATCTCGGCAGCCAACTCCATCGACACGATCGCCGCACGCTGCATGATATCGGCATGAGCCTCGTCCATCAGGTTGATGGCGATGGGGGCGTGCATCGAGTAGGCCAGATCATGGCGCGCCATGATCGCCTTCAGTTGCTTCACCCGCTCGGGCAGCATGCGGCAGGACACCACTGCATCCAGCCCCACCGCCGTGATCTCGGCCCCGGAGCAGCCGAGGCTTTCCATATGTGCCAACCGCGCCGCCAGACGGTCGAGGTTACCCTCGATGCCCCCGGTGTTGAACCCGCAGGAGATGATCCGCTCAGTCATTTCGTTTCTCTTTCTTTGAAAATCAGCCTTCGAGGCTGGGGTCGAGCTTGGCCCGCAGCCAGTCGCCGAGGATCGACATCGACAGCGTGGTGAAGAAGATCACCGCGCCAGGGACCACCGCCAGCCACCAGGCCGAGATCAGGTAATCGCGCCCTTCGCCCAGCATCTGCCCAAGCGAGGTCATCGGCGGCCTGATGCCGAGGCCGAGGAAGGACAGCGAGGTCTCGAACAGGATGGTGTTGGGGAAGTTGATGGTGAGTTGCACCAACAGCGGCCCCGCGATGTTGGGCAGAACGTGGCGACAATAAATCCAGCGCGGCTTCGCGCCCAGTCCGCGAACGGCCAGCGCATAGCCCTGTTCGCGCGCGGCGATCACCAAGCCGCGGGTTATACGGGCATAACCTTCCCAGCCGTAAAGCGCCATAAGCGCCAGGAAAACGACCATGGAGTTGCCCATGAAGGCCAGAATCGCCAGCGCGACGATGAACCAGGGCATGGCGGCCTGGAAATCGACCAGCGCCATGATCGCCTCGTCCCACAGCCGCCCCTTGTGCGCAGCAACAAAACCCAGCGCGATGCCGACCACCGCGCCCAGCACCGTGCCCAGCAGCGACAGCGCCATCGAGGTCTGTGCTCCGACCAGAAGCCGCGACAGCAGATCGCGGCCCAGCGTGTCGGTTCCCAGCGGATGCGCCCAGGTGAAGTCCCCCAGCGGCGCTGGCGGCTTCATCCGGTTCATCAGGTCGATGTAGTCGAAGTCGTAGGGCTGGATGAACTGGGCGAAAAAGGTCACGATCAGCATCGCGATCAGAAGGACCATCGCGACCAGCACCATCAGGGGCATGTGTCTCAGCGCCCCGAGGATGCGGGAGGGGCCGGTCGCGCGCGGGGCGGTATCGGAAAGAGAGGTCATTTGCTGGCCGTTCCGGCGCCAACGCGCACGCGCGGGTCCAGCCAGCCATAGATCAGGTCGACGATCATGTTGGAAAATACCATGGTCAGGGCAAGGATGATCATGATGCATTGCACCACGGCGAGGTCGCGCACGGCGACGGAGTGGGTCAGCAACCGGCCGATGCCGGGCCAGGCGAAGACGGTTTCGGTGACCACGGCCCATCCCAGCAGTTCACCCACCTTGAAGCCGAGGATGGTGATCACGGGAACCGAGGCATTGGGCAGCGCGTGCTGCGCCAGTCGGCGCAGCGGCCCCGCACCCTTGGACCGCGCGGTGCGCATGTAGGGCCGGATCAGTACCTCGATCATCGATGACCGGGTGTAGCGTGCGATCTGAGCGGCAAAACCGGTGCCCAGTGTCAACGCGGGCATGATCAGATGCGCCGCCGTCCCCGATCCCGACGAAGGCAGCAACCGAAGCTGCAGCGAAAAGATTAGGATAAGCAGGATACCGAGGAAGAAATTCGGCATCGAGAAGCCGAACACCGCCGTGGTCATGATCACCCGGTCCAGCCATCTGTCTTTGTAAAGCGCGGCGAGGATGCCAAGCGGCATGCCGATCACCAGCGCGATCAGAAGCGCCGAGCCGCCCAGCAATGCGGTTTTCGGCACCCGCGCCCAGACCAGTTCGAACGCGTCGATATTGTTGCGGAAGGAAATCCCGAAATCGCCATGGAACAAAGCCTTCCAGTAGCTCAGGTACTGTTCCCACAGCGGCGCGGAGAGGCCCCATTTGTCGCGATAGAAATCCAGCGTGGCCTGATCGATATCGTCGGGCAGCAGGATCGCGGCCGGATCGCCGGTCGCACGCAGCACGAAGAACACGAAGCTCACGACAAGCCACATCGTCAGCGCCGCGCGCAGGGTCTTGATGGTGATCCAGCGCATCAGGAAATCTCCTCGGCGTGGTGACAGGCGGCACGGCGGCCGCCGAAATCGCGCAACGCCGGGGCTTCGGCCTTGCAGATGTCTGTGGCGAAGGGACAGCGCGGATGGAACCGGCAGCCCGAGGGCGGATTCGCCGGGTTGGGCGGATCGCCCAGGCGCATCGCCTGAGTGCGGCGGTTCGCCGGATCGGGAACCGGGACCGCGTCCAGCAACGCGCGTGCATAGGGATGCAGCGGTCCGTCGAAGAAAGCGTCTTTCGGCGCATCCTCGACCACACGGCCCAGATACATCACCGCCACCCGGTCCGAGATATGGCGCACGACGCCAAGGTCATGGCTGACGAAGACATAGGTCAGACCACGGTCGGCCTGCAGCTCCATCAGCAGATTGATGATCTGTGCCTGGATTGAAACGTCGAGCGCCGAAACCGGTTCGTCCAGCACCAGCAGGTCGGGACCCAGCGCAAGCGCGCGCGCAATGACCACGCGCTGCAACTGACCGCCGGACATCTCATGCGGATATCGCTCCGCCATTGCGCCACGCAAACCGACGGCGTGCAGGGCTTCTTCGGCACCATCGAGCGGCATGTTGTGGATGCGCAGAGGTTCTTCGACCTGCGCGCGCACGGTCATGCGCGGATCGAGCGCCCCGGCGGCATCCTGATAGACCAGCTGCATTCGACGGCGCAGCGCGCGCCATTCGCTGTCGGACAGGTTCAGCGTTTCCTGCCCGTCGAGCCGGACCGATCCGCCATCGGCCTCGATCAAGCCGAGGATCAACTTCGACAGGGTGGACTTGCCGCAACCGGATTCACCCACGATGCCCAGCGTCTGGCCCTTGTCCAGATCGAGTGAAACGCCGTCGACAGCAAAGAACCGCGGCGCGGCGCGGAGGACCCCCCCACGACCGGTGGCGAAGCTGCGGCGGAGATTTTCCGCGGCGAGAAAGGCGCTCATTCCGCGGCCTCCTGAAACGGGTGATGGCAGGCAAGTCCGGACGCGGTTTGGGGCTGCGTTTCGGCACAGAGCCCCGAAGCCTGCCCGCAGCGCGGGGCGAAGGCGCAGCCTGCCGGTAGGGCGTCCACCGGCGGTACCGTGCCGGGGATGGTGTGCAACTGTTGCTCCACCGGTTGGCCCGTTTGTGGCAGCGCGGCCAGAAGGCCACTGGCATAGGGGTGACGCGGAGCGGCGAACAAGCCCTTTACGGTGTTGGTTTCGGCCACCCGGCCGGCATACATCACCGTCACCCTGTCGGCCGTCTGGGCGACGAGGCCGAGATCGTGGGTGACGAACAACACCCCCATCCCCAGATCGTCGCGCAAAGCCGAAATCAGATCGAGGATTTGTGCCTGCAGGGTGACGTCCAGCGCGGTGGTCGCTTCGTCGGCGATCAGCAGGCGCGGATTGCCCGCCACCGCCAAGGCAATCATCGCGCGCTGGTTCATGCCGCCGGAAAACTGATGCGGATATTCACGGGCGCGATTTTCGGGATTGGGCAGGCCGACAAGGCCCATCAGCCGAACCGCTTCTTGCTGCGCTTCGTGACGGGTGGCGCCCGTGCGCAACCGGTAGGCTTCGGCGATCTGCCAGCCGATGCTGCGCACCGGGTTCAATCCGCCGGTGGCGTCCTGGAAAACGCTGGCCATGGCGCGCCGGCGCAGGGCGCCAGCCTCGGCCGGTGCAAGCCGGACCAGATCTTGGCCGTCAAAGAGAATTCTGCCGTCGCTGACGCGTCCGCGCCGGGGCAGGATGCCGGCCAGCGCGAGGCAGGTCATCGACTTGCCGCAGCCGGATTCGCCCACCAAGGCGACAGTTTCACCTGCCTCAACATGCAGGCTGACGCCGCGCACCGGGCGGACCGGATCGCGGCGCGGGCGATCGATGGTGACTTCGAGGTTTTCAACGGAGAGAAGCATTGGGTTCTTTGCATTCGCGAAAAACCTGGGGGCGGTTTTCCGCCCCCAGGCTGCATACGCGGCCTTAGTTGGAGACGCCGAACTGCAGGTTGTAGGGGCGCAGGTCCATGTAGTAGAGGCCGTAAGGCTTCCAGTTCACTTCCTTGCGCATCGCGTAGGTTTCCAGCGGGTTGTACAGCATGGTGCCGGGTGCCTCATCGACCCAGATTTCCAACGCTTCGCGGTAGGCTTTCTGGCGCTCATCCCAGTCGGTCGAGGTAACGATCACGTCCTGCAATTCGTTGAACCGTGCCGGGGCCTTCCAGGAACGGTCGGCGACCTGCTTGTTACGCTGGATGTCGCTATCCCGACCCCATTGCGGCACGAAGGATCCCAGCGGATCGGGCATGCGGTGGGTGTTCGACCACGGCCGCATGTGAACGGTGGCGGTCTTGTCGTTGACCTGGCTCCAGTTCTCTACCGGCTCCAGCTTGACGTTCAGGCCGACGGCGCCCCACATCTGCTGCATCGCCTGCGCCGCTTCCATCGACAGCAGGTAATAGTTCATCGGCAGACGGTAGACGATTTCCTCGCCGTTGTACCCGGCGTCTTTCAGCAGTTCGCGGGCCTTGTCCGGGTCGTAGGCGAATTCAGGGAAATCCTTGATCCACATGGTGTAGGCAGGCAGCTGATGACCGTTGGGCGTGTAGTTCTTGTCGTTCCACAGCGCCTCGCGCAGCAGGGCGCGGTTGATGGCCAGCGACATCGCTTGGCGCACACGCTTGTCCTTCAGCGGGCCGGCGTTGAAGAAAACCAGCATGTGGGTGTTGTCGAGAACGATCTGTTCGACCTTCAGGTCGTCATAGTCCTCGATCACCGGGATCTGATCCGGCGGGATGTTCACGGCGATGTCGTATTCGCCCGACACCAGCCCGGCGATCCGGGCCGACACCTCGGGAACTTCGACGAAGGTGACCGACTTGGCGGTCGGCTTGCCGCCGAAATAGTCGTCATGGGCGGCCAGCTTGATGTATTCGCCATCGACCCATTCCGAAATCTTGTAGGGACCGGTGCCGACCGGGTTGCGGGCGAAGGCATCCTTGCCCTCGGTCATGTAGGCCTTGGCATTGACCACCCAGAAGGCGTAGCCGGCAAGGCGCTGTTCCAGCAGCACATCGGGTTCTTTCGAAATCACACGCACGGTGTATTTGTCGACCGGTTCGATATGGCTGATGGTCAGCATGAAGCGGCGGGCGCCGCCGACCAACGGAGCATATCCGTGGCCGCGCCCTGCCGAGAAGGAGAACACCACGTCATCCGAGGTCATTTCCTCGCCATTGTGGAACTTGACGCCTTCGCGCAGCTTCAGTTCCAAGGTACGGTCGTCAATCCGGGCCCAGCTTTCCGCGAGCCCCGGTACCAGCTTCGACGCGGTGCCCGAGCCATCCGCCAGAAAATCCCGACGGATCAGGCTGTCGAACATCGAATAGGTGATGCGGACACCGACATTGCCCAGTTCCTCGAGCGGCTCGAGGCTGCCGGGTAGGTTGTTGACGGCGACCGTCAGATCGGGACGGTCATCGGCTTGAGCCGATGCGGAGACTGGCGCGAACAGCGAAGCTGCACCGAGAGCCAATCCCAAAAAAAGTGAGCGAAGCATTGGGTGCAATGCCTTTCTTTTGACCGATGGGTTGAAATGCCCGCGCCGAGAGTGAGGCGCTGACTCGACGTAGACTTCGCCGTTGCAGATGACGCCTCGATATCGAAACGGTGAACGTTTCATAAAATTCATATGTATGAAACGTAACGCCACCACCGGATGTTTGCGGCAAAGCCAAAGGCTCTCGGCCTTTTCAAATGAGCATATGTCTTGAGATTGCCCAGTCAGGGTTGCTGAGCTTCGCGGGATTTTTTTCTACTGCGGCGAATGGCCGGTTCCCGCCCTCTCTTCCAAATTCGTTTGCTACACGCCGTACAATTCGCGTGGAATAGATCGCGACCATGGGGAGCACGGGAGCGGAACTGGAGGCCCTCACTCCCAATTTCTTTCTGACGTCTCCGCTCCTCGTACGAGCCCGATCAAGCGTCGGAACTCTGCGTCGTCAGATGCCTGCTTCCAGAAATTGATGAAGCGGCACACGATCTGCAGGTTGTCTCGGGCGTAGTGGCTGACCTGCCCCCCGCGAAATCCCTCATCATGATGTAGAGTCTGCCCAACCTTGAAGGAGCAAACACATGCGAAAGAGCCGTTTCACCGAGGCGCAGATTATCGAGATGTCAAGGGGCGGTGTCCCACCGCTTGGTGTAAGAGGCCGCGCGCGGAGCCCCCGGCGTAGCGCAGCGCGCGGCCGGTGGTGACGCTGGTGGTCATCGTCGATCTTCGGCACAGGCTCGGGTTGCAAAACTCGAAACAAAAAACGGAGATGACGATGACCGATGAGAGAATGGCACTGCTCGAGCTGGTTGAACAGCAGGCCGACGGCGATCTTGTGCGCGAGATGCTGGCCTTCGCCGCCGAGCGGATCATGGAAGTGGAGGTCGAGGCACGGACGGGCGCGGCCAAGGGGGCGCGCTCGCCGGTGCGGGCAGTACAGCGCAACGGCTACCGCGACCGTGACTGGGACACCCGTGCTGGCCGGATCGCGCTGGAGATCCCGAAGCTGAGGAAGGGAAGCTATCTTCCCAGCTTCCTGGAGCCGCGCCGCACGGCAGAGAAGGCTCTCGTGGCCGTCATCCAGGAGGTTTATGTCCACGGTGTCTCGACCCGCTCTGTAGATGATCTGGTGAAGGCCATGGGCGCGGGTGGCATGTCGAAAAGCCAGGTTAGCCGCCTGTGCGTCGGGTCACGTCCGTCAAGTTGGTGTAATTTCCCAGATGGCCTGAGGTCATGATCAGGCGGCTTGAGTTGTGATGCTGAGAATGGGGTCTGTCTCCTCGTGGTCGATCTGAGCGAAGGTCAGAGGTGGTCGCGAGATTTCGGACCAGTCGCTAAGCTGTAGTGACTGACGAAGGAATACCCCAGATGACGAAGCGGAAACGCTATTCGGCGGAGTTCAAGGCCAAGGTTGCGCTTGAAGCCATCCGTGAAGAGTTGACGACGGCCGAGTTGGCCAAGAAGTACGGCGTCCATCCGACCATGATCAGCGGATGGAAGAGAGCGGCGATTGAGAACATGGCATCGGCATTTGGCGGTGCGGCATCGTCTGCGCCGGCGATTTCCGAGAAGGATGTCGAGAAGCTGCACGCCAAGATCGGTCAGTTGGTCGTGGAACGCGATTTTTTGTCGGAAGCCTCCAGTCTCATCCTCGGCACTGGAGGCAGAAAGCGGTGAAGCAGGATCATCCCGATCTCAGCGTCCGGCGGCAGTGCAGCCTGCTGTCGCTGGCACGCTCCAGCCTCTACTATCACCCGCGCGGAGAAAGCCCCGAGAACCTGGCGTTCATGAACATCATCGATCGGCAGTTCCTGGAAACGCCATGGTACGGCTCGCGGCAAATGGCCCGCCACATGCAGCGAGAGGGACACAGATGCGGGCGCCACCGGGTGCGGCGACTGATGAGGCTCATGCGGCTGGTGCCGATTTACCAAGAGCCGAAGACGAGCAAGAAACACCCGGAACACAAGATTTACCCGTACCTTCTCAAAGGCGTGGCCATCACCCGACCCAATCAGGTCTGGTGTACGGACATCAGCTATATCCCGATGCGCCGGGGCGTCCTGTACCTCGTGGCGGTCATGGACTGGCACAGCCGGAAAGTTCTGAGTTGGCGGCTGTCGAACAGCATGGATGCCGGGTTCTGCGTCGAGGCACTGAAGGAGGCGCTGGCCAGATACGGCCCGCCAGAAATCTTCAACTCCGACCAGGGCTCGCAGTTCACCAGCGCCGACTTCACCGATGTCCTGAAAGATGCCAAGGTGAAGATCTCGATGGACGGCCGTGGGCGCTGGATCGATAATCGGATGATCGAGCGCTTCTGGCGGTCCCTAAAATACGAGTGTGTCTACCTGAACGCCTTCGAGACCGGCTCGGAGGCCCGACGCGGGATCGGCACCTGGATCTGCTACTACAATGAGAAGCGCCCGCACTCATCGCATGGGCTGCTGACGCCGGGCGAGGCATATGATAGTCGGGCCCCGAACCTGAAAGCCGCCGCCTGAAATGAAACCAATGCGATAGCTTAGCCCGGCGGCAAATTGGTCGAAAATCCAGGACCACCTCTATCGAGATGCACGGTGACCTTTTTCGGAGTGCCGCCCGCAAAGCGCTGCAGTTCCGTCGAGTTGAACGGGATATTGAATGCCCTCACCCCTTCCGTCGTGATGGTTGCCTGAACTTTCGTTCCCAGATGCAAACAGCGATCTCGCTGCGAAGGCGGATCCATCGGGCCGTAAAGCATCAGGGCTTCTTCCTGCTTCTGACGAGGGGTCGCCCCGTACATCCCGGTGCCGCGATGCGGCCGGAAGGAATACTCATCGATGAAGTATCGCGTGAGGGTGCCATAGAGGTCGTCATGACTGATTTCGGCCGAGGGCTTGGGCTCGTAGCCGGTCAGTTCGCCAGGGCGGCTACCGGTGTACCCTGGCCGGAAGTTCAGCACGTCCCATTGCGTCGTGCCGAAAAGCCGCTCGACCATTTGCTTATCCCTGGGCTGGTAAGCTCGGGCTGTCATTACGGCCATGCCCATTCCGAGCTGGCTAGCATAAACGTCTCCATTCCGCGTAGCGGTGCCGTTATCCGCCACAGCGAGCCCCAACCGCACCGGAGGCGCGGGGTCTTGCTTGCAGCCGTACCGCACCTTCTCCTTCGTTTTGTCGCGCGTCGCCATGCGAAGCAGAGCCTTGCTGTGGTCGGCGTCTGCCGTTTCGGAAATGACCCAGCCCAGTACCTCGCGGGTTGCCAAATCAAGGATCACATGGAGCCAGCAACGGCGGAGTTCGTTGTCCGCAAGCTCCTGCGGTGCTTCTTCCGGATCGATGACCTCGGCACGGACGACACCGTCGCCGGTGGTGAAAATCGACAGCAGGCACTGATCCCATTCGAACTTCTCGCCGAATCGCAAGGCACGCACGTCGGTGGAACCAGCTCCCTTGGCGTTCGTCCCGTGCCGTATCCCGCCGCGACCGATCGTGGTCACGACGTCGGAAATCGCCTTGGCGCGCGTGCGGATCGTCGTGATCGAGGGAAAATTGATTTGTTGCGCCATCTCTCGTGGAGAGCGGTGAAACACCTTTTGTGCGGATGTGAAGACCTTTGCCAGTTGGGGCTGCTTGGGATCATGCCAAAGGTTGAGGACATACTCGATGAACCGTTCCTGCCAGTCGCAAAGTCTGGCCTCCCGACGTCCCTTCATGCGGTCACGATCCGCCAAGACTACCGGGTTCTGATCGAAGTGATGGAAGACGTCGTGGTAGCTGACCAAAGTCCGCCCTTGGGGAACATCGTAGCCGCTTGCCAGTTTCCCGCCACGACGTGCCCCGAGGAAATTGTGTCCAGGTGCGATTGTTTCCGCGCGGGCCAGCAGAAGACGGCGATGCGTGCCGTTCTTGTTCATGCTGCGCTGGCTGAGCTTCACACCCTCGGCGCGCAGCTCGGCCATGGCAAGCACGAGGGCGAGGCGGGCCTGCACGATGCGCCGCGTCTCTTCCGTAAACTGCTCCAACCGCTCGAACCCACCCGTGTACTTCAGCAGCTCGCGGCGTTTCTCGACATCCGCAGGCTTGATGACCTCGCAATCCCGATTCCGGATCGCGGTCTCAACCCGCTCCAGCGGCAGCGTGAGACACTCACCCGTCTCCTTGCATTCCACCGCATAGCCGCTCTCATCGAGAACCGACACCATCAGTTCGCGGCCATCCAGTTTCAGGATGGATCCCTTGGGAATGTTGAAGAGCGGCTGCGAAGTCATGCGTTCAGCGCGACCCGCGAAGGATAGTCGATGACACCGTGCATGTCCGCCCGGAGCACATTCTGACCGATGAGCCGCATCGCGGCCTGGTAACAGCGCCATGCTTCCATGTCGCATTTCGCGACAAGGTCACTGAGGTACCAGTAGCTGGTATTGCGTGCGGCATCCTCGACGATCGCATCCGCTTCGTCGTCCTCAACCTGCAGATAATCCCAGATACGGCGAAGGTTGTCGCGAAAGGCCCGCGTGTAGTCATCTGCGCAGACGACCATGGCGTCGTCAGCGAAGTCCTCAGTGACGGCGGCGAAGATGTCGTCGATTTCGTCCTGAGTTTCAGCCTTCGCCCGGCTCGTCGCGTTACGGACGAAGACCGCGCGCCGATGCCCATCCCGGAACGTCAGCCGCAGATCGAACCGGTGGGACCGCATCTTGCGCTTCCGCCGACAGTAAAAGCTGAGAGGGGCAAGTTGCACCTCGATCCCAAAGAGGTCCGGGCTGCGCAGTGCATCCAGGGCAACGGCGTATTCGGACTCGCCATCGAAGTGATAAACCTGCCGGATGCCGCCCGTCATCGGCGTTGCGATCGCGGCCGACACCCGCTTGACCGTGTCGCTGCGCGTCAGCGGATTGCGATCACCTGCAAAGGGCAGAACCCCGTGGATCGGAGCCACCACCAGGGCTGGCTGCTTCTTCTGGGGGGCCGGTTGATCCTGCAACCAGTCTTCGTAGTTCGACATGCCGTCTCCGTTCCCGGAAACGCACCGCTTCCGGGGAAATAGTTTTTCATCCCGGAGCTCAGACCGCGCTTGCCGGGGCCGTTTTCGGCCTCTACCGTGGCAAGTGATACACGGGCGATCTTTGCCCCAACTTCCAGACGCGCACAGAAATTGTGCGCGTTTTCTTTTGTCATCTCCTCAGGTTTTCAGCTGCCCAATCTCGAGCAAGCGTAGGGTCCGCGAAAGCGCCGAAAATCCGAAGTGAAAAAAATCAAAATACTCAAAAAAACTTAAGCCTAGTCGCAAGCCACTGTTATTGCTTCACTTTATTGACCTCAAGTCATGGAGACCCAAGGGCACGGCGCAAGTTTCCGGCAGGAGCGCAGCCGATATTTCAACGCCCTCCTCCCCAAGCCCGCCTCGAAGAATGCTAGGTGCCTCCATTCAACCCTGTCCTACAAGCCGGTCTGAGCTCGCCCGCCATTCAAGGGGGCGGTGCCGCGCACCACGATCCCGGAGTTCTCATGCGAGATGCCTGCCGAAAGAAGCCACGCCGTCACCGGCCCTACACGGTTTCAGTTAATCGCGGGTCTGTTTTCCAACCTGTCAGCTCTCTCAAGCATGCGGATGGCCGTCCGGAGATTGGGCTGCCGCCCTGTATTGAACGCCCATTCCAGAACCCTGCAAATTGCTTCCGCCGAAGTTTCACTGAGGCTCCGCCTCGATGCTTGGCGGCGCACAAACTCCGTGAGGTCCTTGCATGTCATGGGATCCAGTCGAATCTGGGGACACCGGCTGAGCAGCGGCGCCGGCAACTGGCTGCTATCGTTTGATGTCAGGACCCAATTGACCCATCGCATATCGAACTCGATCTGGAAGTAGGGGCACGCCCACTGTGAGGCCGATAGAGGTTCCAGGAGCGGCAACAGCGCGTCAGCCAAGCTATGGGTGTGCCCGCCGTTCGACATCGGGTTCCCGGCTTTTTCGATTTCATCGATGATGACCAATGGGTTGCCGACGCGGTGGTTCAACATCAGATTCATCAGCTTGCCCGGCGCGGAGTTCCCCCACCCTTTCTGGCTCCCGACAAGCCCGAAGTTCGCGGACTCTGTGGTTGCATCCACACGCAAGATCGGCACTCCGATCGATTCGGCTAAACTACGCGCCCAGGCGCTCTTGCCAATGCCCGGTGGGCCATCAAGTAAAAGTGGACGCACCCAGAGTGCGGGATTGCCTGACCGGACCGAATGCAGCATCGAATGCCAGGCAGCCTCCGTTGCTCGCCCCAACCACGGATACTCAGCGTGAAGTTCGGCGCCGATTTCATCGGCTCTGTGTTCTGACCCTATGTTCGCTAGATCCACGCCATCACGAAACACCTCCAACCGCTTGCGATCGTCCGGCTTCAATTGCCCCAACGCAGTTCGTTTCTGGTATTGATCGCTGATCAAACCTGCTCGCCGACGGATGCGGTTCTTCACATTCCAGGGTGTACCGCCAGCTTCGCTTGCATAGGTGGAAGGGTTCTGCGCACTCTTTTCTTCGAGCTGTCCCGACAAGGCTTCGGCCTTGTTTTTCTGGAGCCGATGCCAGTGCGCGTTCAGGCGATTTTCGATAGCGGCCTGGCTCATCTTCGGGTCAGGAAACTTGCTATGAATGAAAGGGATACGAGACATGGGGTCTTTCTTTCGATGCGGCATGCGTCATCATTCAGCCGGGCGTGGCCCAGCCGAGGTCAAAGGCGAATTCGTGATTGTTGGAATTGGCGAAGGTCTTCGGCGGGAACTTCGCCTCAGCCCTCCAGATGAGAGGTAGCAACAACTTGGCTCCCAGACGGTTTTGGGAGCGAAGATGTTGGTCTGGGGCTACGGTACTCGGCCCCCGTTCAGGCTACCGGTTTTCAAGCTGCAAATTGTCGGCGCGCGCGATCCGGTAATCGAGACGGCATGTCGCGACGCCAGGTCACGTATGGCTTTTCCGCCAATGACAGATGTCTGGCCGCAGGTATCCGATCGCCCCCCGGCACGCCGAGGAGCAAAGACCTCCGCTGTCATACCCAGTTTCATCACGCGCCCTTCCTTCCGGCATTCGCTTTCTGGCGACCCTCGTCAGCTGGCCAGGCCTGCTCCAGAGAAGCTCAGCGCTTCATGAAATCGCTACACACCAGACTTTTAGATGAGTCGCAAGTAATTGATTTTATGGTAATATTTGCGAAAATCGAAGATGAGATCGCATAGTATTTTTTCGCAAACTCAGAAGGTGGCAGATTGGCAAAGCCCCCGTTGCGTTTTCAGCCATCCATCCGCGTCCGGCGACCGCGTTGCGATGCGGAGTCCGTCGACTAGATCTACGATGCGTTAGCGATGGGGTGGACCTGGAACAGACCATCTTTCGCTACGTCGCCTCTACAACAGCCAGCTCCCGCAATCCGTGCTGAAAGGCCGCACGCCCATCGACGTGCTCAAGGACTGGAACTGCCAGAAGCCCGCACTCTTCAAGAAACGGCCGTATTATCACAAGGGATGTGACACTTAGCGAACGGCGGCACTCTCGCCCCCGCACTCCAGCCCCATGAGCAGGCATAAAAGAAACGACCCCACACGGCGGCACCGCACAGGAATCCGCCGTCGCCAAGTCACCGGAGAAACGTAGGGTTGGCGCTTGGTCGAATTGTAGTTTCGGCCCAAAGCCGACTTTGACGGTGACGATCAACGCTGCGGTGCAGCTTCCTAACAGCCGCCACTCATGTTGCGCAAACGCTTCAGGACTTCACTGTCCAAAGTCCAGATTCGAATGGGCTAATAAGCTTGCTTCTCTGCTTTCTGGGTCGAACAATCATAAGGGCACGCATGGCCCGTGTCATCGCAACGTAAAGCGTCCGACGCTGTATATGCGGTGATGCTCAAGGTCCCTTCTTCGACGGCGGCCTCTGCGGGAATGGTCAAGAAAAAAGCAATCACGGCCGCCGACAGGAATAAAGGTGTATTTTTTCTGCTCATTTGAAGGCTTCTTTTCTTAATTGGTGGACATATCTTTTCGCCTTTCGATAAAATACACAACCGCTTTCGCTCTGAATGCCCCTCGCCTTGAGACAATAGGCCGCAGGAGGGTGGCGAAAATCACAGTAAGAATACTGTCCTTTTAGATCCGCACGCCCGCCCATTCCCGGCGTGGCGCGCTATCGCGAGCACCGATACCCTTCAGCAATTTGAGGGCTCCGCGCCCGCCGCGCTTGCCCGAGACGGCGAACCCGACTACCAAAATCCAACCTGCAGACTCTCGTTATGAACGAGGGACCAGCGGGGGGCAGGTCAGGGGCAGCACGTCTTTCACGATGTCGCTATTTCAACATTGCCAGCGTCTCGAGAATAATGCGGTTGGCGGCGATCTGGGTGACCTTCGTCGGGTCTAGAGAGGGCGCCACTTCCACGACATCGAAGCCACCAATATTGAGATCTTTGAACTGCTCGAAGATGGTGAACATTTCCCGCAACGTCATCCCGCCGGCGGTGGGCACACAGGTGCCGGGCGCAGTGCTCGCGTCGAGCGCATCGATGTCTATCGTTAAGTAAATGTTCTGGGCGCCTTGCACGACGGCAGCGGCTTTCTGCCCGGCGGCCTCGGCGCCGTCACGCATGATCTCGTCCAGGGTGATCACCGTCAGACCGTACTTCTTCGCATTCTCGAGTTCAGTGCGCGGATTGAGCCAGCCGCTGATGCCGATGAGAACCGTGTGCTTGGGGTCAAAACCGGCGTCGAGGGCGCGGGTGATAGGGCAGCAATGGCTGTCCTTGACCCCGCCGATGTCTTCCGCGGTGTCATAGTGCGTGTCGAACAGGATGAGACCGGGCTTCTCGTGGTGCTTTGCGAAGGCCCGCGCGCCCCCGATCGTCACCGAATGGTCGCCGCCGAGCAGCACAGGTTTGGCGCCGGCCTCGATGACGTTGGCAATCAGCTCCGTGGCCACCTTCATTGTGCCACTGGGGTCCCCCGGAATAACCGGGATATCGCCACAGTCGACCATCTTGAACTTCTGTCCGAGATCAACGTCCGACGTGGCGTTGTAGGTCAAGAAAAGGCTGGAGTGCTCGCGGATCCCGCGCGGCCCGTAATTCGCTCCCGTGCGGCTGATCTGAGTGGAGTCGAACGGAAAGCCGATGAAAGCGACGGTCGCCCCCGCCTTTTCGAGCGCATCCCGCTGCGGCGGAATGAACGGAAGGCCGAACATCGTCCCGGCGACACCGGCATGGATCAGGCCGCTCCACATCGTTTCGTCTATCGGACCAGTACTACTCATGATCTATCGCCTTTCCGTTTTGATCTTTCGCGCGTCTCGAACCGAAGGGGCTCCTTTGGACGCCGTATTCAAGTCTGGGGCTGAACCGCGGTTTCGACAATTGTGACAGCTGTCACTATTGCGAGCATTTGCGGCATCGGTTTCCACCTCTGTCCTTTCGTGGGGATGCGAGTGCCCCGGGCAAGGCGCGGCGCCTCGTCCACGCCGACTGCGGAAGAGACTGCGGAAGCGTTCCTTGGCAAGCGGTGACGCGGACCCGCCTGGACATCCGGTCATCGCTTACCCAGACGCGGCTTGCGCCGGTCGAACACCCCGACGAGGCCCGCGGGGAAAAAGATCACCACGACCACAACCGCAATTCCCAGCAACAGCAACCGGTAGTCATCGAAACTGCGCAGAAGCTCATTGCCGATCACCACGATAAAGACACCGAGGATCGCTCCGGGAAAGCGCCCCATTCCGCCGACCGCCAGCATGACCATCGCCATGAGAAAGAACTCGGTGCCGAGGATCTTCGGGGTGACGACAGACGTGTAGTGGGCATAGAGGCCACCGGCGATGGCGGTGAATATGGCCGAAACGATGAAGGCCAGGAGCTTGTATTTCGACTCGTTCACGCCGATCGCCTGCGCGAAGGTGCCCGCGTCGCGCATCGCGATAAAGGCCAGTCCCATGCGACCCCGCAGCACCAGGAAATAGATCAGGTAAACGCAGACCGAGCCGAAGGCGAGCGACACCCAGAACCAGGTCAACTTGTCGATCGTCGAGACCTGAAAACCGAACAGGTTGAGCCAGGGCACACCCAGAAGGCCGGTATTCCCGCCCATGCCGATCGCCTTGCCCTGCTGAATGATCGGGGGCAGGGCCAGATGCACTGCGAATGTGAACAGCGCGACGTACTCCCCCTTCAGGCGCAGGCTTGGAAGGCCGACGAGCGCCCCGACCACGGCCCCGATCGCTCCGGCGCAGGCGATCGACAGCAGCGGTGTGATCTCCGCATAAATCGACAGCATCGCCGCGGAATAGGCCCCGACCGCGAAGAACACCAACTGGGCGTAGTTGAATATGCCGGCATAGCCCAGGATCAGATCCCAGGACGCGATGACGATGCACCAGATGAACACCAGGATGAAAACGTGGCGGAAATAGCTGTCGCCGACCAGGACACCGAGGGCCGCCAAGCCCGCGACCGCGACCCAGAACAAAAGGCTGTCTCTTAGGAATCCTTTCCCGGTGAACACCGACGAAATCGTCGAAGTGCGGGTGTGTTTCGTACGATCCGTCATCTCAGTTCTCCCAAACTCCGAACAGGCCCTTGGGTCGGATCATCAAGACGACGATCAGCATCACGAGCCAGGCCGGCATCGCCCAGTTCGGCCCCAGAAAGAAGACGATGTAGGCCTCCAGCACGCCAAGGATGAAGGCGGCCACGAAGGCCCCCTTGGTGCTCCCCAAGCCGCCCAGCACGACGATAACGAATGCCTTGAGGAAGGGCCCCCAGCCACCCAGCGGGGAAATCAGGAACACCGGGGCCAGAAGAATGCCGGCAATCCCGGTCAGGACCACCGAAAGGGCGAAGGCGAGGCCAAAGACCTGGTTGACGTTGATCCCGACCTGTTTGGCCCCCTGCATGTCCTGCGACACGGCCCGCACGGCCTGACCGTAACGCGAGTAGGTGAGGAAGACCTCCAGCGCCGCGACCAACCCGAGGGAAATCGCGAAGATGTAGATCTTGTACCAGGACAGGGTGATCCCGCCCAAGGTCAGGACGCCCTCGGTTAAGGGCGGGATGGACTTGGTGCCGGGCCCGAAAGCGAGTTGCAGGCCGTTCTCGATGATGAACGCGAGGCCAAGCGTCACCATGATTGTATTGATCTTCCAGTTGGCCGAGGCGCGCAGCGGGCGGATGATCACCCTTTCGATCGCCACGCCGCTGAGCGCTAGGATCGGGATCGAGGCCAGAATGCCCAGCCACAAAGGCAGGTTGAAATGGCCGACCACGAAAAACCAGGCGATGTAACCGCCAAGCGTGTAGAGCGAGCCGTGCGCAAAATTCAAAATGCGCGAGGCGCCGTAGACAAGCGACAGGCCGATGGCGATGACGCAATAGACCGCGCCCTGGGTCATGCCGCTCAATAAGACTTCGATCATCTGGGTCATAGCGTCTCCTGCACCCGGTCCAGTTCGCTGGCGGACACGACGCCCTCCTCGATGGAATAGACGCGGTCGATCATGCCCCGCAGAAGTGCCAGGCTCTGCTCGACGATCAGGATGGTCAGCCCCTCCCGGTTCAGCGTGGCGACCGTCTGGAGCATGGTTTCCGTGAGGTTCGGCGCCAGGCCCAGCGACGGTTCGTCGATCGCCAGAAGCGCGGGGTTCGACATCAGCCCGCGCCCCAATGCGACCATCTGCGCCTCGCCACCGCTCAACGTGCGGCAAAGTTGGCCGCGCCGCTCGGCAAGCCGCGGGTAAAGTGAAAAAACACGCTCGAGATTCTGTTTTTCCTTCTTGCGGGCGTCCGGCACGAAAGCGCCGAGTTGAAGGTTTTCCAGAACCGTCATGTCGGGAAAAAGTCTCCGATCTTCAGCGACATAGACTAGGCCGCGACCGACCAATTGCGGAGCGGCCTTATTCGCGATGTCGTCGCCGTTGAACCGGATCGAACCGCTCGCAACGGGGGTGATTCCGCACACCGCCTTCAGCAGCGTACTCTTGCCATGCCCGTTGGCGCCGATCACCGCCACCATCTCGCCCTTGCCAACCGACAAGGACACGTCATGAAGAACATGGAAGTCGCCATACCGGACGTTGATGTCTTGCAGCTCAAGCATCGTGCTTCTTGCCCAAGTAGATTTCGACGACATGATCGTCGTTCAGCACGACCTCGGGTTTGTCGAGCATCACGAACTCGCCGAAATTGATCACCAGGATGCGGTCCGTGATCTCGGCCAGGGCCCTTGTCTTGTGCTCGACCATGACGACCGTGATCCCCAATTCGTCTCGCACGTGGCGCACCACGTCGAGGAATTCCGCGATTTCGTCGGCGTTCAGACCGCCAAGCGGCTCGTCCATGAAGATGATTTCCGGACCGGTCGCCAGCGCCGCACCCAGCATGATCCGTTTTCGCGTCAGGAGATCGGCCCCCGCGGCGTCCGTTTCCAGCAACTCGCCCAGCCGTGTCAGGCTCTGGATCTGCTCCAGCGAAATCCGCGGGCTCTCGCCGCGGGCCTCGCCTCCGAACAGGTGCCCGGCCAACAGGTTTTCGCCCACCGTGAGCGATGACAGCAATGTCGGGATCTGGAAGGTCTGCGCGATACCGAGCCCGCAGCGGACATGGCGCGGAAACGACGTGATGTCTTTCCCGTTGAAAATGACGCTGCCCTCCGTGGCGGCGAGACCGCCGGTACAGACATTCATCAGCGTGCTCTTGCCCGCGCCGTTGGGGCCGGCAACGCCCAGGATTTCGCCCCGGTCTATGTGAAAGGAGATATCCGTAAGGGCCCGAAAAGGTCCGAACTTCATCGTGACGTTTTCTAGCGACATGTGAGTCATGCGAAGCTTTCTTTGGGGTCAGAACCCGGTGGCCGAAGCACGGTCAGCCGGACCAGGAGAGAAGGCGCGAATGGGTCCGCGCCATCGACATGCGTCGATGGCGCAAAGGTACCCTGGCGGATCAATCGTTCCAGGACGGAGAGGTTATGTCTCCAACCTTCTGCTCGCCCACCATGATACGAACCCGTTGACCGTCCTGCACTTGGAAAAGCTGGGCGGGTTGGGTGTCGGAGCCGGTGTTGATGAAGTTCTGCTCGTTGAAGGCATAGACGCCGGCGATCCCGTCGTAATCCATCTCGCGGATCGCATCGGCGACGGCCGGGTAGTCCGAGGCATCGCCGACCTTCTCCACCGCTTCGGCCCACATGTTGACCATGTCGTAGACGGCCGCGGCGAGGCTGACCGGCGGTTCGGCACCATAGGCGTTCTGCCACTTCTCGATAAACGCGTGGCCTTCTGCGTTGTCGAGATGCGCGTTCAGCGTGAAGGCCAATACGCTCTCGGCGTTGCCCTGAGCAATGACTTCGTCGAGACCGGGGGTTGCGCCCATGTACCCGACGTTGACCAGCGCATTGCCGGCCGGATTGTCAGCGAACTGGGAAATGAAGGTTGTGGCGACTGCCGGATCTAGAGCCTCGAGATGAACGAGCGCAGGGTCCGCCGACCGGATTTTGGACAGGATACCGGTCCATTCGACGGTGTCGTAAGGCACCTCTTCGGTGAACACGACCTCCCAGCCGGCGGCCTCGGCGGCCTCGGTCATGCCTTTCGCAACCTCGATGTCCCATTCGAAATCGCCATGCACAATGGCAAGGCGGTTGTTTTCGAATTCGTACCCACTACTCAGGATCTGGTCGAACACGGCCTTGCCGTAATTCACGTCGACATCCGATGCGTTGAAGATGGCGTTGCATCGCATGCGTTCGGCCAGGTCGATGACGCTGGAGACGGCATCGTTATGGATATATGGAATACCGTAGGGGCAGAATGCGGGGATGTCCGGCCCCATTCCTCCATAGCCGTTGATCAGCGCGCTGACGCCCTCGCGCTCGATCAGGTTGGCCGCCGCAGCTGACAGTTTGTCAGGGGTCAGGTCTCCGATATCGAAGGTGACTACCTCTATCTGGTCACCCAGGATGCCGCCGTTGGCGTTGAGTTCGTCGACAGCCAGTTGAATGGCCTGCTCCATCGTTGCCCCGTCGGCTGCCAGATATCCGGTCAGCGGGATCGGCGCGCCAAGGGAAATGGTTTCCGAGCTTGCGGAGTGCGCGCCGAGGACACCGGCAAAGGCCGCGGCGAACACGACATGGCCGCGTGCCTGGCCGAACAGGGTAGACCAATTGAAATGCTTCATCTTCTTCTCCCGTTTGGTTGAGATACGGTCGCCTTGCGATTGGCGCGCCGCGTAGTTTGCTTTATGGGGAAACGGTGGCAACCTCCGATAAGGTGGTGATGGCCCCGGTTTCTACGCCCAGCGCCGGCTGTCGCAGCCCACGGTGAGGATGTCGGCGCCCGTCTGGGTGACGAGCACGTTTTCCTCGAAGTTGGATGCGCCGACGCCCGGCTTGCTGACCAATGCCTCGATTGCCAGCGTCATATTGGGTTCGATGACGGTCTCTTCGTCGTCGACGATCCACGGACCATCAATCCCCAAACCCAATGCGTGGCCGAAGCAGGGGAACAGCTTGCTGAAATTGTTTGTCTCGTCACCGGTGCTCTTGTGATTGGCGAAGCCGTTGTCATCCAACCATTTCGACCCGGTCCTGTAGAGATCCCCGAAGGTAGTCCGGTTCGGCTCGATCGAGGCGACCAGGTGATGGATCAGTGCGACATTCCCCTCCAGCAATTCCCGTTGCCCGTCGGTCGGCTTGCCGCCGACGACGGTCGAGCGGGCGAAATCGGTATAATAGGCATCGACCGGCCCCCACTGGTCCACATGAACCAGGTCACCCTTCTGCAGCGGGCGCGTGACGTTCCAGTGCGGCATGCCCGAACTGCCCATGTAGTTCTGGGCGTTCGGGCCGCTGGCGATGGCAATGTCCTGCTGGGTGCCCCCATTGGCGGCCAGAACCGCAAGGCCCGCGCCGACCGCGTCGCCTTCGGTGTTGCCCTCGACGATCGCCTGCATCGTGGCGTCCATCCATTTCTTCCCAACCTCAGCCGACCAGCGCATCTGGGCGATTTCCCCCGGGCTCTTGATGACCCGGAGACGGTCGAGAATGTGATCGGCATCGATCAGGTTCAGCTGGCGGCCGGCCCGATCCTCCATCCGGCGAAGCGCGCTCATCAGGAAGGACATCATCCCGACCATGCCGAGCTTGCGGTCCACCAGCCCGGTTTCCTTGAGCACGTCGGCAACACCCGCAGCCAGATCCGGCTCGGCGCGCACGTCCTTGACCTTGATGCGGTCTTCCGGGTCGTCGAGATAGTCGGTGACCAGGATGGGGTCACCATCGACGGGCAGGATCAGCGCGCCGTGGCCACGGCTGGACCACGTCCGCCGGTCGGGTACGCAGGGAAACAAAGACACGAAATTGGTCAGGTAGTACAGGTCGCCATATGCTTCGACGCCATTGCCGCTGCGCGACCAGACGATCAGTGCATCGAGATCCATGTCCTCCGCCATTTTCCGAGCCTTGGCGCGGCGGTCGGCGAACTCGGAATCGGGAATATTGGGGGCAGGCATGCGTGTCTCCTAGGTTGTTTTGTTGCTTTAGAACTGCGGCACCGGCAGCGGTTCGATGAGGCGCTCAATGGCGGCGGAAACGGACAGAACCGCTTCGTCCGCGCAGGGAGGCCCGACGATCTGCATTCCGATCGGCAGGCGGTCTTCGGTCAGGCCGATGGGGAGCGACAGGACTGGGCTCGTCGGGACCATGTTAAACGGGTGCGTCATGTCGAACGTGCCAAGCTTCCCGTTTGGCAGCGTGCCTTCGAAGTCGGTGTCGGTCTGCGTCGCCAGCGGTGCGGGAACGGCATTCGTCGGGCACAGAAGGAAATCGTAGTCTTCGAACACAGCGTTGAGCTGGCGATTCATCTCGGTGCGGTGCAGATCGACCCCCATCAGGTCCATCGCGGAATGGCGTTGTGCCTGTTCGAGGCCCGCGGCCAGTTCCGGGTGCATCTTGGCGCGTTGCTCGGCTGTCCGGGCGTTCGGAAAGCTCGCCAAGAGGCAAAACCAGCGGATCGCCCATTGGTCGAACACCGCGCGGGTCCAGGGCATCTCTACCTCTTCGACGACCGCGCCGCCGCCGCGCAGTTGCTCCGCCGCCAGCATCAAACCTGCTTCGATTTCCGGGTTCACGGCGCAATAGCCCAGGTCGACGGACAGCGCGAACCGTTTGCCGGCCAAAGAACGCGGTTCCGTGGCATCCAGATCAAAGGGGCTGCGGCGCGACAGCATGTCGGCGGGGTGGTGGCCGGCACTTGCCGCAACGAAAAGGGCCGCATCCCCCACGCTGGCCGCCAAGGCGCCGAAATGCGACAGCGTTTCCAGCGCGCTCGGAACGATATCCATCGGGATACGCCCGAGGCTGGGCTTGAAACCCACCACGCCACAGGCCGCAGCCGGGATGCGGACCGACCCGCCCATATCTGTGCCCTCGGCCAGCGGCACCAAGCCGCTTGCCACCGCGGCGGCGGACCCGCCGGACGACCCGCCTGACGTTCGCGACAGGTCCCAGGGGTTGCGGGTCACGCCATAGCGGGAGGTGTCGGTGAAGCTTGAAAAGGCCAGTTCCGCTGTCGTGGTCTTGCCAACAATGATGGCGCCGGCGGCCTTGAGTCGCTGCACAATCACCGCGTCGTGCGCAGTCTCGCCACTACCGCTCGTCCATGATCCTAGAGTGGTATGATGCCCCTTGCTCGGGGTCATGTCCTTTATGCAGATCGGCACTCCGTGCAGAAGGCCTGGGCGCTCGCCAGCCTCTTGCGCTTGATCGAGGGCGTGGGCCGTGTTCAGCGCCTCCTCGGGAAACCACTCGGTGAAGGCGTTGCAGTGCGACTGAACCTCGGGCAGCCGCTCGAACACCTTGGCGACGGTGTCCCTGCACCGAGCAACTCCCCGGCTGTGCCTGTCGGCGATCTGGCGCGCTGTTATTCTTTGGCTGGGCACTTTGCGTCTCTCGGTTTGGCGTGAACGCCGTCGAGTAGAAGCCAAAGGCCTGCCCCGAACAAGGATGACAACTGTCACCATGCGCGCGGGCGGATTGCCCATTAAATAGGCGCCAGGAGAATTGCGCCCCCTACGGCGCGACCGGGCTTTCTTCGCGTGGCGCTCCGGGTCTATGATCATTCGCGGAGTGATAAGAGTGCCGGGAATACAGCGAATGGACAGAGGCGTGACCGATCCCGCGCTCGAACTGCTAACGGATCTCGCCCCCGTGCTCGACAGCCTAGGAAAGGACGAGTTCTACTGGAAACTCGCCGCCGCGGTCGCGCGCTACATGGATTCCGGTCGGTTCCTTACCGTTCGCTATGCCCGATACGCTCGCCCGGAGTTTCTAGTCAACGAAGCGATGAGCACGGAAGCGGTCCAGAGCTATCTCAAGAACTACTATCGGATCGATCCACTTCTGCGCATGGTCCGGGACGAAGCGACCCGGCACGTCGTCACCTTCGACGAGCAGCGCCGAAACGGGTCCGACTCGCTCTTCTATGACGTGATCTACCGGACCGCCTCGATCAAAGACGAGCTGGTGTTCATGCTGCCAACGATCGGCGGTGTCTACACCGCGATTTGCGTCGACAGAGCCCGCAGGTTGTTCTCCGAGGCCGAGCAGTTGCGGGCCCGTCTGATTTATCCGGTCCTGGCGCGCATTCACTCTCTTCACACCTATCAGACCCTTTACGGGCAGGTTGGTCGCAACCTGGACGATGGCGAGATCGCGACAATGATCCAGGACACCGAAGGCAACATCCTGTTCAGGAACAGCCAGTGGATCGAAAACGCCGATGCGGGCCTCGAAGCCCGATTGCCCGAGGTTGTCGGGTCTCTCCGCAACGGCTCGACGAAAATCGACGACCAATTCATCTTACATTGGGAAACGCTCGATTCAACTAATGCGATCGCCCCGAGAGGCAAGGCGGTCATGCTGGAAATCGTTTCGCCCGGTTTTCTTGATTTGACTTCCGGGGAACTGATTGACCGCTTCGCAGTGCAGAACAGGCTGACGCCAACCGAGAGAAAGATTGTCGGCTACACTCTGGAGGGTTACACTCCGACCAAAATTGCCGACTTTCTGAATGTGAGTGCAGGCACAGTTAGGAACCATAAGCACAGGCTGTACTACAAACTCGATATAACGACAGAGCGCGAGCTGTTCAGCATGATGTTCGACTCGTTCGTGTCGCAATGAGCGAAGCAGGGGCCGACTTGGCATGTCAGCCCGAAAAAGACTATCGAGGGATCAGCGCTCCCCAAGAAAACCTACTTCAAAAGCGCTTTGTGAACGACGCCCCGGTTCAAGCACGGAGCAGATGACCTACATATCCTTCGGCATGGCTCTGGGAATATGCTTCTGGTTCGTCCGCATTCTGCGCATTGCTGCCCTTGGTTGAGGGCGCGGCATGGTTGGATGGGTCTTTCGGTCTCTGGATGGCCGCTTTCGCGTTTCCGAGGCGCGGGTCGAGCACTTGCAGCGAATTCACACTTTCCGCCCGACCTGCATGCGCTGGCTTTCATGACGGGTCAACAGGCAGGGTCCGCTTCGGGCTGGCTCCCGACCTTCGCGGCACCTGGCACGAACGTCGGCGCTGCGCAGGAAGCGGAGTATTAAAGGTAACCGCCCGATTTCGACCGCCTGCCTGATGGCGCTCCGATCGCTTAAGACACGTGCATAGCGACGTCGTTAACGACGTGTTTTAGAGGGAAGGCGCATGCGGGGCGAGGTACTTGGGGCCGAACGGCGGAGGCGGTGGAGCGATGACGAGAAGTTGGCGATCGTGTCCTCTGTCGGTGTCGACAGGGCGACGGTCACGCAGGTGGCGCAGCGCCACGAGGTTACTCGGCAGCAGATTTACGCCTGGCGACACGAACTGAAGAAGAAGGGACTGTGGTCGCTGGATGCGGGCGCGATCTTCCTGCCGGTCGACCTTCCGGCCCTCCAGGAAACGCCACGCGAAGTGGAGCCTGCGCCTCCTGTTACGGTGGAACTCCGCCTGGCGGGCGGGCGGTGTCTTCGGTTCGACAGCGCCATGGATGCAGCGGCGCTGACCCGGCTGATCCGGGCGGTAGAAAAGGCATGATCGGCCCCGGGACAGGCGTTCGGGTCTATCTTGCCTGCGGGAAGACCGACATGCGCAAAGGGATCGCTGGGCTTTCCGTCCTGGCCCAGGATGTGTTGCGCCAGAAGCCGGCGAGTGGGGCGGTGTTCGCTTTCCGGGGGCGTCGTGGCGACAGGATCAAACTCCTTTACTGGGATGGCCAGGGCTTCTGCCTCTATTACAAGGTCCTGGAGAAGGGGCGATTTCCGTGGCCATCCGCGACGGAGGGGAGCGTCCGGCTGACATCGGCGCAACTGGCCATGTTGTGGGAAGGGATCGACTGGCGGCGGCCGGACTGGGGTGCGCCGCCGGCCCGGGTGGGCTGATTTATCTACCTGTTTTGGCTTGTTTTCATGGCGAGCCCCGGGGACGCATGGTAGACAAGCGCATGTCGACCTCCGCCCCTGATTTACCCGACGACCCCGCCATTCTGAAGGCGATGATCGCCGCCTTGCGGGCGGAAAACGCGCAGATATCGGCCACGTTGCGGGCTCATGATCTGCTGGTCCAGGCGCTGCGGGTGCGGATTGCGAAGCTGAAGAAGCAGGCCTTCGGGAAAAGCTCGGAAAAGATCGAGCGCGAGATCGAGCAGCTCGAACTGGCCCTCGAGGACCTGCAGGTGGCGATGACCGAGGCCGAGGATACTCCGCCGGACGAAAGCGACACGGGTGAAGCGCCCGCCGACGACGAGATTGACGCCAAGAAACCTCGCCGCCGTCCCCGCGTCTCTGACAAGACCCCGCGCGAGCGCCTCGAGCTCGACCCCGGCGACACCTGCCCGGACTGCGGCGGCGAGTTGCGGGTCGTGGGTGAAGATGTCAGCGAGTTGCTCGACATGATCGCGGCCCGGCTGAAAGTCATCGAGATCGCAAGGGTGAAGAAATCCTGCCGGCGCTGCGAAAAGATGGTGCAGGCCCCGGCGCCCAGCCGGCCGATCCCGCGCAGCATGGCCGGGCCCGGCCTGCTGGCCTACATCCTGACCTCGAAGTTCGACGATCATCTTCCGTTGTATCGCTTGAACGAGATCTTCGCCCGGATGGGCGCAGATATTCCCGACACCACGCTGGTGGATTGGTGTGGCCGGGCGATGAAAACCCTCCAGCCCGTGATCGAGCTGATCGGGAAGGAGGTCATGGCCTGCGGTCTGCTGCATGCCGACGACACCCCGATCCGGGTGCTCGACCGTTCGCAAAAAGACAAGGGGCTGGGCAAAGGCGTCAAGCAGGGCCGCATCTGGGTCTATGTGCGCGATCAACGGCCATGGGCGGGCACGGCGCCACCCGGGGCGGTCTATCGCTTCTCGCCGGATCGGAAGGGGAAGCACCCGAAGGATCACCTCAAACATAGCAGCGGTATCCTGCAGGCTGATGCCTATTCCGGCTTCAAGGACCTCTATGACCGGCGGGCCGATGACACGGCGCAGTTCAGGGAAGCAGCTTGTTGGGCGCATCTGCGCCGCGATTTCCATGACGTGTGGACTTCGGACAAATCCGAGATCGCAAAGGAGGCCCTCGACCGGATCGGCAAGCTCTACGACATCGAGCGCCAGATCGCCGGCCAGCCCGCCCAAGTCCGCCATGCCGTCCGCCAAGAAAAGAGCAAGCCGAAGGTCGATGCCTTCCGCACCTGGGCCGACCAACAACTGATACGCCTCCCCGGTAAGAGCGACCTGGCCAAGGCCTTCCGCTACGGCCTGAACCGCTGGGGATCGTTCTGCCTGTTCCTGGAGGACGGCCGCGTGGCCATCGATAACAACGCGGCGGAACGCGGCATGCGTCCGATCGGCGTTGGCCGCCGCAACTGGTTATTTGCGGGCTCCGACGCTGGCGGAGAAACCCTCGCCCGCGCCATGACCCTGATCGAAACCGCAAAGATGAACGGGCTCGATCCGCAGGCCTACCTGGCCGATGTCCTCGACCGCATCCACGATCACAAGATCAACAGGCTCGCCGAATTGCTTCCTTGGAACTGGGAGCCAGCAGGCCTGCCACACAGCGAGGCTGCGTGATGGCGGCAACGACCTACGTCTGCTCCATCGTTCACGTCGCCAGCAGGCTGGGCGAGGATCCCGAACTTCTCGAGGCAATCGTCAGCAACGACGACAATCTCTCCTATGGCAACATCGTAAGCGTTCACACCGGACCGGACGAGTACATCACGGCGCTCACCGACGACGGCATTGACGAATTGCGCGACATGCTCGCATCCGCACGCGTGTCCGCCGAAGAGTGGCAGAGCTTCCTCGAAGACTTCGTCGCCGAGCCCGACATCATCGCCCGCGTCAAGAACCAGCCGCTGCGGTAGAAACCGGGCGCTTACTATTAAAGGCGGAGTGATCTACCGATATCGACCTTTGCAATATCATCATTCTCCACTTCTTCGCCCGATCAAAAGCCAAAAGACACTACAAACCAAGAATCCAGAAATGAACGTTGCAACAATTGACACCGGGACAATCCCGCCCCTGAATTCATAAAGAATATAGGTATCGAGCACGCACATCGCGCAAGTCGTTAGAAGGGCAGCTCGAAATCGCCTCATCAGCAAACCGGACAACAGCCCCCCAAGCCTGCAAAACTAAAAATGTGCGCGACAACAAATGAAAAAAAGAAACCATCGCCCTACGCCTACTATATTGATCACCCTACGTTATCTTCAGGAGATCTTCTTGCAGGCATGCTAACTGGAAAATTTTCTACGGTCCACGTCCACATCGGGAAGGCAAGACCACAGCGAATTCACCGTCACTGACCGTCCGGTCTGGGCTGGCTGCCGTCACCCGCAACTCCGTCGGCCCGGCCCAGGCGGAAGATCATGATGCTGCAGCGCCGCAAGCATCTTGAGTGTCCCGATCGACATGACCGGCCCGTTTCGGCCCTGAGGCGACGTTGGTCACCATATCCGACTCTACAATGCCGGATACCCAAAGCGGGAGCTAAACGGCTACGCGGTACTCTTCCATTTTATCGGCGTGACGTAGACGATGTTCTCGTCGAAGCTGACCATCACGTCTCCGTCCTGGATATTGACCTGTATCTTCATCGCGCGACTGGCCAGCTTCGCCAGGGTTCTCGTATCGGCTGCGGAAAAACTCGTCACTTCGAGATTGTCGAACCGGCAGGCACCGCCCTTGATCTTGTCCCACCAAATCTCGGCGACCCGACCGCCATAGGGGTAGACGATCACTTTGTCGGCCTTGCTGCAGGACTGCCGCAACACCTTCTCGCTGGGCAGTCCCAGCGCCACCCACAGCTCGATCTCTCCGCTCAGGCTTTTCTGCCAGATGTCGGGTTCATCGTCCGTCGACAGGCCCTTGGTCATTTCCAAGTGTTCGTGGGCGTTCAGTGCAAATGCAACGAGGCGCACCATCAGCCGTTCATCCGTCTCCGAGGGATGCTTCGCGATGGTCAGTTTGTGGGTCTCGTAATAGTGGCGATCCATGTCAGCGACGGAAAGCTCAACTTTGTAGATGGTGGCATTCTGGGCCATGAACTGCCTCGGGTCCGCGAAGGTTGGCGATGCCTAACCCGCCAGCGCCCCTTTGAAAAGCCGCTCAGGCCACGACGGGTGCGCTGTCTCAATCCGGAAAAGTCTCTGGATAGGGGCATCCACGTCACCTTGGGATGATTGGCGCTGCCCCTTTGCCCCCTTACCAGACTTTGTCCGCCTCCTCGTGCTCGAAAGCCGAGGCCATCTCCTTGATTTCCCGCTCCGAGGCACCCAGGCGGTGGGCAACCTCCCTCCAGCCCTTCGTGGCTTCAGCCACCTCTGCGATAATACGGTCGGCCTCTTCGCTTTCGAGGAGATAGTTCTCGTGCTGGCCGCGATGCAGATCAATGCTGGCATCCGGATTGTCATCGTCGACGTAGCTCTTGAGTACGCGCGGCTGATTTGGAACAGGGTTGATGTCGTAGGCCGGTGAAAGATGCCATCCGCCCCGCCCTCGAAGAAACCCGTGATTGCGCATGTGATCGTCGAGGTTCGCCACCAGAATGGTAAAGGCCGCGCGCCGGTAGAGCTCCTCGCGATCCTCGTCCGGGGTCACGCTCACAGAGGTGATCACGTCGGCGACGTCCAGGTAGCTATAGCTTTTCCCATCCTGCCCGTTGAGCATGGCCATCGCGGAAATGAACGGAATCCTGCCTTGCTCGTTGCGATCAAACCGGCGGGACATGAAGACCGGTTTGTCGCCGGTCATCTCGAGGGTGTGGTCCGCGACCGTGATTCCCGCTCTTCGGGCCAATTCCAGCGCGATGGCCTCCCAGCGTTCGACGCAATAGGTGTCCGTGTCCTTGGGGAACTTTGCAACCGAGAGCCTCCCATGCTGATCTAGGATGCTGGCCTTTGGACGGGCACCTCCCAGGGATGTTCCCGAGGCAAAAAGCATCTGAAGGTCCTCGACGGTTTCTTCGCCACGAAGAACCCGCTGAGACGCCTGAAGCAGATCTCCCAAGCTGAGCAACGCCGGAGCGCCAATTCCCGCGCGCGCCTGAAACTCGCCATCGACCTTGTAGCGCAGCGCACCCAGCCGTGTTTCATCGTTGACGCCCAGCAGATAGCCGGTCTCCTGAAGCGTTTTCGGCCGTCGGCCTTCCGCCTCGGCCAAACGCCCCTCATAGCGCCGCATGACCGTCCTGCCCCATGTGTCCGGGGAGGAGTCCCCCAGCGGAGCCAGCAAGTCCTGACCGGCCTCGGGCACGAATTGGCCCGGGCCCAAGGGCATGGCGGGGGACAGTTCGAAAGCATCGTCATCGGCGAGCCAGTCTTCGTGATACGTGAACGAGACGCGCTCCCGGCCGCGACCGGCGACCCGGTGCAACGTCCCGACACGGCGCAAGCCCCGCCAGTTGATCCAGACCTCAACCATTCTTCAGCCGCACCCGCTGCGGAAGATCGTCGACCGACATCTGTTCACCAATCGGGTCCTCGACGGACCCCCACCCTTTCAGAAGCCCGAGCGCCTGCAGCACGGCCACATAGGTCCCGATCTTCACGGCCGGGTCCCCACGTTCGATCTTGGCCAAGGTCTGGCGAGTCGTACCGGCCCTTTGGGCTACGATCTCGGCCGGTAGCTTGCGGCGTAGCCGCGCCACACGGATGCCCTCCCCGAAGGTCACGAGCTCTTTGCGCGCCGCCCGGGGTATCTTGATCGCAGTGGCCATATTGGCACCTCTGATGAACGTTAACAGATTCACTGGCAACATGAGGTAACATTATGATCAATTCTTCAAGCCCCTGACCACAGCCCGAAGACGAAGACGGCAGATCCACACATCATCAACGCCGATCTGCTACAGGCGCGAAGGCTATTGGCCACATTCCCGAAAAGGGGCCAACTCACACCAGAGAAGGCGGTCCTTACCCTGCAGAATTGCCCCCACACCCTTCACCTTCTGGCAGCACATAGGACTTCATTTCGGTCAGCTTTCCAAATCCGATGGTGCCGCCGTTGATCCGCCCCAGCCCGGACCAACCCAAGCCGCCCCAAGGCAAGTAGAGGTCGGCGTAGTCGCATTTGTTGTGATAGAAGGTTCCGCAGCGAAGACGGTTTCCGATCCTAACCGCATCGTGTGCCGACCCGCTCCAGACCGAAGCGCTGAGCGCATAGCGGCTGTCGTTCATCAAGGTCACCGCCTCGTCATCATCCGCGACCTTGGTGACCGAAACAACTGGTCCGAAAATCTCTTCGCGCATGATCCGCATGTCGTGATCGGCACCTGCGAGGATCTGAGGCGAGACATAGGCCGACGGGTCCGCGACCTCCGGGGCGGGTTGTTCGGGCAAAATAGCTGTCGCGCCCGCCGCCACCGCTTCTTCGACCAGCGCCCTGATCCGCCGGCTAGCCTCGGCGGACACCACCGGGCCAAGATCGGGCCGCGCGCTGATCGGATGGCCCAACACCAGCTTGCCCGTCGCCGCACGGAACGCTTCAAGAAAGCGGTCATGAATATCGGCGTGAACATAGATCCGCTCGACAGAACAACAAGATTGTCCGGAATTGCCGAAACTGCCGGATACAAGCTCGGACACTGTCACCTTCAGATCGGCATCGGCGCGCACATAGGCCGGATCGCTACCGCCCATCTCGAGACCGAGTTCGATCGGACGCGAGGCAGAGGCTTCGCGCAAGGCGATGCCGCCCCGCGTCGAGCCAATGAACTGGATCACCGAAACCGGCTTTTCTCGGATCAGCCGCGCCACATCCGTGTGATCCATCGGCAGCGACTGGAAAACGCCTTCGGGCAGGCCCGCCGCCTCAAAGGCACGAGCGAACCATTCGCCGATCAGGGTGGTTTGAGGCGCATGCTTGAAGATCACCGTATCGCCCGCCAGAAGTGGTGCAACGATCATGTTCGCGGGCATCGCCACGGGATAGTTCCAGGCGCAGATCGACAGTACGAGCCCCCGCGGTGCGCGTTTCACATACCGCGTGATCCCTCCTTCCGAAGGGTAAATCATGGGCTCAAACGTCGCTTCGGCATCTAGGATCAGTTGGTTGGTCACAACATCCAGGCGCGATGTCTCGTCCGCCATATGCAAGGGACGCCCAATCGACCAAGCCAGATCGGTCGCGATCGCCTCTGCATGATCGACCAACCAATCGACCGCGCGGCGCACGATCCCTGTCCGCTCCGCGAGAGGCGTCGCCGCCCAACCGGGAAATGCGGCTTCTGCCACATCCGCCGCCGCCGCAATCTGCGCCCAAGAGGCGTAATTCCGCGTTAGGAGCGTGCGCCCATCGACTGGGGATACTACCGTGAATTGTGTCATGTGCTCAGGCCAGTTCTAGGAGAATGCGCTTTTCGATATCTGTCACCTGGGCCAGGATTGCCGCGATCTGCTGGTGCTTGAAGGTTGCCAGATACTCTGTGAATCTCTCACCAAAGACCTCTCGCGCGGCCTTGGAACGACGGAATCGCTCGACCGCTGTGCCAAGATCTCTGGCAAGGCCAAGCCCCTCGGGGGCAGCGCCCGGTTCGCTCGGGGAAAGCCCCTCGTCGATGCCGCGCAGTCCCGCCGCCGCCATAGCGGCGACCGCGTGGTAGGGATTGCAATCGGCCCCCGGCACGCGGTTCTCGACGCGCATCGCGGAGGGGCCGATGGCCCGGAACGCCGTATGGCGGTTTTCCCAGTCCCAACGGGTGTCGACAGGGGCAAAGGCCCCGGGCTGCATCCGCCGGTAGGAGTTCAAGTTGGGGGCGAACATCGGCAGGAATTCGGGCACATAGGTTTGAAGTCCTGCGATGAACTTGCGATAGAGCGCTGCTCCCTCCCCCTCGGGCGTGAAGAGGTTCTCGCCATCCTTGGTCAGTGACATGTGAATGTGCCCGCCATGCCCGTCGGCGTCATCGCTCCAACGTGCCATGAAGGTGGCCAGCATCCCATGGCGATTGGCGTGATGCTTGATGAGGAACTTCAATAGCACCGCTTGATCCACCCCCATGATCGAATCCGACGGCGACAGGGCCGCCTCCATGAAACCGGGCCCCATTTCTTCCTGCCAGGTGTCGACATCGAGCCCCATCGCATCAGCGGTCTTGGCGAGATCCTCGTAAAGCTCCTGCTGGGCGACCTGAAACTGCACGAGGTTGTAGGATGAAATCGGCGTCGCGGGGGTAAGACCGGCGTAATTTTTCGCGGCCGCGCTTTCCTGTGACTCGCGCAGCAGGGTGAATTCCCATTCCATCCCGAAAACCGGTGCCGTCCCCGCCGCCGCGCCGCGCGCAAGCACGTTGCGACACAGGCTGCGGGCGCAATAGGCACCATGTTCCGCACCCAGTTCGAGAAAGCCGATCACGTTCTGCGACGGATCCGCCCACGGCAGCATCCAGAAACTGTCGGGATCCACATAGGCTTCGAAATCCCCGAAGTTCGCGCTCTCGTCCGACAGGCCCGGCATGTCATAAATCATGTCGCCATAATCGAGCGACAAAGCGGGTGAGGTAATCTTAAAGCCGCTGCGATCCTTCTCAAGCGCCGCTAGAACCTTTTCCTTGCGGTAGAGCTTGCCGCGCATCTGGCCCACCGGATCGACGAAGACCAGCATCACATGACGCAGCTCGTCACGGCCCAAGAGAGCTTCAGTGTTCGGTTTCATGGCGCTTGCGTTCCTTCACACTCGAATAAAAGTAAGCCAGCAGGATCAGGGCCGCGATGCACAGCAGGGCCAGGCTGACCGGGCGGGTAACAAAGATGCTCCAATCGCCGTTGGCAATCGACATGGCCTGACGAAAGCGGTTCTCGAAAATCGGACCAAGGATCATGCCGATCAGGATTGGCGCCGTCGGCAAGTCAGCCATCTTGAAGGCAAAGCCGAAGAGGCCAAAGGCCAGGGCTATGTAGCAATCCACGATGTTGTAGTTGATCGAATATGCGCCAACCAGGACCAGCGGAAAGATCACCACGCCGATGATCCTTTGATCCAGATGGCAGATGCGGATCAGCCAGGGCGTGATGGCATACAGAAAGACCACGGCAAAGATGTTCACCAGGAACATTGACACATAGAGCCCGCCGATGAAATCCGGACGCGTCTCGAACAAGGTCGGTCCCGGAAAGACGTTGTGAACCAGAAAGACCGACATCATCATCGCGGTCAGCGCCTCGCCGGGGATACCCAGCGACAGAAGCGGAACCATGGCCGATGCCGGCACCGCATTGTTTGCCGCTTCCGCCGCGATCAGGCCCTCGGGGGCCCCGTCGCCGAACTGTTCGGGGGTTTTCGATCCACGCCGGGCCAGTTCATAGGAAAAGAACTGGGCCATCCATTCGCCGACACCGGGCAGCACTCCCATCATCACGCCCAACCCGGAGGAACGGAACAGCGTGACCGGATACCGGAACACTTCGAGCAGTTCTTTTAACGTCGAGCGGCGGGCGGTTGCCTTTCGAGTCGGCGGCACCTGGCCAGAGATCAGGGAAAATGCCTGGGAAATCGCGAAAAGACCCAGCACGGCAGGCACGAGGGGGATGCCGCCGCGCAGGAATTCGAAGTCCATGGTGAAACGCTGGCTGGTAAAAACCTTCTCAAAGCCGATGGTCGACAGAAACATTCCCAGCCCCAGCATCATCAATCCGGCGACGATATCTCCCTTCTGCGCCAGCGTGACCAGCGCCAAGCCGAGAAAGGCGGCAGCGGCATAGTCGGCCGAAGTAAAGGTCGCCGCGATCCGCGCCAGAGGGTGACTCAGCACCGTCAGCGCAAGGATCGAGACCATGCCGCCGATGAAGGAGGCGGAATAGGCAAGGCCGAGCGCGCGGCGGGCCTCTCCGCGCCGCGCCAAGGGATAGCCGTCGAACGTTGTCAGCACGTTGACCGCGGTGCCGGGCGTATTGATCAGGATCGCCGGCACCGCACCGCCGTAGACCGAGGCGGAATAGACGCCGAGAAGCAGCGACAGCCCCATCAGCGGTTCCATCGTGAACGAGACCGGTAGCAGGACTGCGACGGCGATGGCCGGACCAAGGCCGGGAATCGCCCCCAGAACCACGCCGCCCATCGCACCGGAGATCAACACGACCAGAAGCTGTGGGGACAGGCTGTGAAAACCGCTCAGGAAATAGGACATGTTTTCTTTACCACGGCGCGAATGCTGCAACCTGATCAAAGGCCGGTGTGGGCATCCAGATATCGAGCAACCCTATGAAAATGAACTGCAGGGCCGCCGCCAGTGCAACCGCCAGACTCAAGTAGGTCCAGCGCCGCAGCCCGGTGGCGACGAAGAGAACCAGAATGTAGATCAGCGTGGCGGTGAAAAACCCGATCAGCAGCGTGAGTTGAATGTAAAGGCCGAAACTAACCGCCAGTACCACGGGGCCGAGCCATTCCGGGCGAGCAGCCCGGGGCAATCGGGCTTTACGAAAGATGCCGGATTTCCATCCCCGTATGGCGAGCGTCAGCGCCGCTGCGCCGGACATCAGGAGCGCAATCACCGGCATCAGCCAGGCCGCATTGTAATAGGGGGTGCCCGGCGGCGTGCGGCCCGAATGGCCCGGCGCAAGCACCAGCAAGATCACGAAAAGCACGGCGATGGCGGTCGCAACCGCAGCCCGCCACCGGTCCCGCGTGATCTGATACCTATCCTGGTTCATGGCCCTGTACGATCAATCGTTTGCGACCATCGCCTCGACCAGCCCGTAGTCGCGGTCAATCCAGGCCTGGGCTTCGTCGCCACCGACCCAGAACAATGGGGCTCCGGAATTTTCGCCGACCGCAACGGCCTCATCGCTTGCCAGGGCCGCCTGGATCTCGGCAGCGATCTTGTCTTTCACCTCCTGCGGCGTGCCCTTTGGGACGAAGACACCGTTCCAAAGGGTCGGAATCTCCATTCCGGTCTGTTCCGCCAGCGTGCCGACATCAGGGAACAGGCTGATGCGGTCCTCGGAATAGGATGCGATCGGCTTTGCCTCGCCCGAGTCGATGCAGGGCATCACGATCTGCGAGGTGGTGGTCACCACATCTGCATCGCCACTCAGAAGCACCGAGCAGTCGACCATGTCAAAGGCGGCATCCGAGGCAAAGCTGAATCCCATGCCCTTGGCGACCTCGAAGGTCGACAGCGTCGCCACGATCTCATAGCCGAAATGGCCCAGCGAAACCTCGTGGCTCTGCGCGTAGGCGGCCAGCTCTTCAAGGTTGTCATACGGGGCGTCGGCCCGGGCGGCGAGGATGAACGGGTAGGTCAGGTAAATGCCGACGGGCTCCAGATCCGAGCTTTTGAAAGGCACGTTTCCAAGGATCGGCAGCAGCGTCACAAAATCACCGACGAAAACCCCCATGGTGTAGCCGTCGGGTTTGGCCGTGACGACTTCGTTTACCCCGATCACGCCGCCACCGCCGACGACATTGACCAGCTTGGCCGGCACGCCGAGATCTTCCTGCATGTGGCTGGCAAAAATCCGGCCCAGAACGTCCTCCAGATCGCCCGGTGGCCAAGGGTTGACGATCTTGATCGGCTTACTGGGATAATCGTCGGCCATTGCCGCCGGTGCCAGAGCTGCCGCCATCAGGCAAAGCGCCGTGCTTTTCAGGAATTTGGTCAAGGGAACCTCCGTTGCGATTCTGTTGGGGGACTTTCGTCAGGTTTATTCAGGGGGCCATCTCTTGGTGGACGGCACTCAGGCAGTCAGCGAGTAGCGAGGCCCAGTGGGCGACCCCGTCGGCGCCGGTCAGAACGTCCTTGCGCATCTCGATCGCCGCATTGTGCAACCGGCGTGATCCGGCATGATGGGTCAGGGTAAACCCGGCCGCGGTCCGACCGTCATAGGGATCATTGTCCCCCACCGGATGGACACCCACCCCCTCCAGGAACCGAACGATCCGCTTTGCGAAACGCTGATCCCATTGGCTGATGATCCCCACCGGCCAAGGGCGGGCGACCCCATCCATCTCGGGTTCGCAGGAATGCACCGCAATCACCGCGGGGCCACGCGTAAGGGCCTGGCGCGCTGCGATCACGTGATCGACGGCATCCCGCATCGGAAAGAACGCCAGCCGTTCGCGGCATTCGATCTCGGCTTCGGTCAGCCTTGCATTGCCAGGAACCGGTGCGCCATCAATTTCACGCGGGAACTGCGATGGGTGATAGGCCGGACGATTGTAGTCCAGAAACAGACGCGACACGCGGCTGAGCACCGCAGGCGCATCCAACGCCTTCGACAGGGCGCGGGTCAGATCGGCGGCCCCGGAATCCCACGCATGGTGCGACACGAGCTGGTCCGCGGACAGCCCCAGGTCATCCCAGCCTTCCGGCACGTGATTGGAAGCATGCTCGCAGACCAGGACAAAGGGGCCCTTTCCAAGCGGGTTCAACACTTCGGGGTCGCAATTCAACGATGTCATCCGCTCGGCTACCATGCCCATTTCGCATCACCTCTTGAGTGAAAGGAAGCAGAACTTGCCTCTCGTGGCAATGACATTTTTTGCATTTATGCAAAAACCTTCCACTCAGCAGGGGGTGTTCACCATCAAGACACGCCCCGCCATGGGCGACAGCGTGAGGTAGGAATGCGGACGTGATGAATCGAACTTGATCGCGTCCCCCGGTGCCAGATCCAACTGCTCTCCATCCTCGAAAACCACCGCGACATGCCCGGACAGAACGTACAGAAACTCAATCCCCGGATGGTCACGAAAGGTGGTCTCGTCGCCCGACCGTTGTACCACCTCCACAACCCAGAAGAACGATCCTGCGCCGGCACCATCCGTGCAAAGGGCCTCGAAATTGCAGTGAGGGGCTTTAAAATAGCGCCCCTCATTGGCCTGGGTGATCACTGATGGGCTGTACTCTCCGTCACTTGATCCGCGCCCCGCCAAAGAAGCAAAGGGCGTCCCCAACGCCTCGGACAGCTGCATCAGTTGATCCACGGACAATTTCGATTGCCCGTTCTCGACACGTGACAGTTTGCTGGGCGTCATCTGGCAAATTTTACCCAACTCAGCCAGGGTCAGTCCCTTTGCGCGCCGCGCTTCCCGAATGATATCGCCGCTTCCCATCGTTACCCTTTCGCTTTTCGTTATTTCAATATTGCAAAAAATGGTCCTCTTGTGTAGGCCAAGGTGACACGAATTCCGGGCAAGGCTCCATATGCAGATTTGGAACTACATCATTGTCGGCGGGGGGTCGGCCGGATGCGTTTTGGCCAATCGTCTGTCCGAGAACAACAAAATGCAGGTTCTCCTGCTCGAAGCCGGACGCAACGACAACGCCCTGCGGATCCACATCCCGGCGCTTGAACCCTTCGTCTTCGGGAATCCGAAATTCGACTGGTGCTATGGTGCGGAGCCTGATCCGTCGCGGAATGGCGCAGATCCGATCTGGCCCGCCGGCAAGGTGCTGGGCGGCGGAAGTTCGGTCAATGGCATGATCTACATGCGCGGCAACGCCGGCGACTATGACAGCTGGGCCGAGGACGGCATCTCCGGCTGGTCATGGCATGAGGTATTGCCCTATTTCCGAAAGTCCGAAGCCAACAGCCGGGGGGAAAGCCAAGCCCATGGCGCTTTTGGCCCGCTGGCGGTGCGCGACATGGCCACAGACCATCCTCTCAACCAGCTTTTCATTGATGCGGCCAAGGGCGCCGGTTTGCCAGTCAATGACGATTTCAACGATGGCGAGCAATATGGCGTCGGCACGATTCAGGCCACGCAGAAACGCGGGCTCCGATACTCCGCTGCGCGCGCCTACCTGCACCCGGCCTTGAGGCGGCCCAACCTCAAGGTGATCACCCAAGCCCCCGCGGCCCAACTGCTTTTCGAAGGTGATCGTGTTACCGGCGTCGAATACACCAAAGACGGGGCCCACCATGTTGCGCGATGCCGGGGCGAGGTGATTGTCTCAAGCGGGGCAATCGGCAGCCCCACGCTTCTTTTGCGCTCAGGAATTGGCCCTGCCGAGATGCTGCACGACGCCGGCGTACCATTGCGCGCCGAGTTGCCTGTTGGTCGCAATCTGCAAGAGCATCCCGGTGCCTATATCCGCGCGCAGGTCCGCATCCCCACATTCAATTCCGCGATCACGCCATTCAAGGCGATCCGCTATGGGCTGGAGTGGCTGTTGCGTGGCGCCGGACCGATCGCGACCCCTGCGGCAACCTGCTGTGCCTTTCTCAAAACTGACCCGGGCCTGCGCCATCCGGATGTGCAGGTTCATTTCGCGCCGTTCAGTTACGACTACACCCCCGGGGACAAGGTGCGGCTGCCAAAGGAACCCACGATCCTGATCGGCGCCAATGTCTCGCGGCCAATGGCGCGCGGACGGGTCGGAATCCGGTCGTCCGACCCTACCGTCGCACCGGTGATCGAGCACGCGCTCTGGGACAGCGACACAGACCGCGCAATCATGGTCAGGGCACTGAAACAGATCAGCGCGATTCTTGCCGGCGCGCCCTTTGGCGACCATCTGCTCGAAAACCCCGCCGCCGGGCTAACCGACAGCGCGCTGGAGGACTATGTGCGCAACAACAGTTTCATGGGCTATCACCCGGTTGGGACATGCGCGATGGGGAGAAATGGTGTTCTTGATGACCATTTGCGGGTGCGCGGGATCAAGGGACTACGCGTTGCCGATGCCTCGGCCTTCCCACGACTGCCAAGCGGGAATACCAATGCACCCGTGATCATGCTGGCTGAACGCGCGGCCGATCTGATCCTCGCTGATCAAGGATGACAGCCTCGTTTGAAGCCGACCGATTTTGTCCTTCTGCCGCCGATTGATGCGGAGTCACCGCTCCGGCCTGACCCAACCGTCAAGATCCGCTCAGGGCCTCCCCCTCCCCGCCATGTGCGGCAATGCAGGCCTTGTTCATTAGGGGCTTCAGAACGAAACTGGAAAACACCGCCAGTTCCCGCCATCCAGCATTGTCCCAATCCGGCCCTTCGTTTCATGTGTAGCCGCGCCTTACAAGCCACTTCACGTCCAAAGTGGATTTGACCACGCGCGCTTGCCGTCCTTGTCGACGACAACTAAACGGCACCAGTCATCGGAAAACTTAGCCTCCCTGTCGCCAGAAAGGGTAAAGGTGGCCGACTTTAGCTCCGCCGTTCTCATGGTGAAGCGCCGGCCAAAGGCTACTGGCCGATGCAGGCCGGTGGCTTGAGACGCCAGAACCGATGCCGACAGATCATGCCAGCTGCTTGATCTCCTCGGCGAGGAGTTCGCAAAGCACGATCTTGGCGATCGAGGGACCCAGTTCGCCCCGCTCGGGCAGCGGCGACAGCGGCGTCGCGATCAGCACCTGTTCGCAAAGCTTCTTCAGATCGGCGATCCGCCGCCCCGAGACTGCGACCCGATAGGCGCCCCGCTCACCGGCAAGGGTGAGCAGTTGTTCGGTATTCTGGGTGAGCCCGGTTTCCGAGATGGTCATGAAAACCGACCGTTCATCAAGTGCGCCCATGACCTCGACCGTCGCGACCGGATCCTGAAAGCCACGCGCCACCAGCCCCAGCCAAGACAACCGATAGGTAAAAAGCTCTGCAACCATGCCCGACACGCCGGAGCCGAAGATATCGACATGCCGGGCTGCCAGCAGGCGGCGCGCCACCTCCTGCAGGTCCGCCTCCTGGGTGTCGTCTACGGTTGCGCGCACGGCATCGGCGATACGCGTGCCGATATCCGTGCCTCGGGGTTCGCTGCCGCTGCGGTAGGCGATACCCGAGGCCAGCGCTATCTTGAACGCAGGAAAGCCCTCGAACCCCAGCCGGCGGCAGAACCTTACAATGCTGGCATCGCCGCTGCCGGTCAGATCGGCCAGTTCCGCCATCGAGGCGCGCACCGCGACCTCAGGATCCTTCAGGATGAAATCTGCAATGCGAGCAAGAGCTTCAGGCAGATCCTCCCGGCTCGCCTCAATGCCGCTCAGGACATTGAGGCCAAAGGGATGCGTCTCGGGCATGGGGTCCTTTCCTGCGGATGCATTACCACCAATACGGGTTGGTCCAAGCCCGCTTGCCATCGGCTCCAATCACAATAACACGCAGCCAGGGGCTGCCTTCAAGCCCGTCGAGCGGAATGGTGGCGCGGCTAATGCCTTGTTCGAAACGATACCCGTGCTGATAGCCCTGACCGATCACCAGAATGCCGCTGGCCGGGGTGCATTCGACCAGAAGCCCGTCGCCCTCGCGCGCCACCATGTGAATCTTGGGGCCTTGGGTCGAATAGAACTGACCGGCCTTCAGCGCGCTCAGGATCGCCTCGGGGCTGCGGCTATCGGCCTTCAGCTCGATCCAGCCGCCGCCAAAATCGGGCGTCTTGAAATGGGCGTCGTCGCAGGCATAGGTCAGCAGCCGCTGCCCCTTGTCGGCCAGACCGTCCAGCATATAGGCGCCATCGCCCTTGTCGTGCATGACCTGGCAGCCGTGATTGTAGATCTCGACCGCATGGGTGTGATCGACCAGGCTGAGCGCATCCTCGAAACTAAGCTGATACCAGGCCGGGTGCGCGATGCCGACAAAGGCGCCGGCCTGATGCGCGCGCCGGGCCAGCGCCGGGCCGTCCTCGCCCTCGGCAGTGGGGGCGAAATCCTGCGGCAGCCCAACGGCCACCAGATGCCACAGCTCGCTCATCTCGGTGCGGGGCGCATGCAGTTCGGCGCCGAGCAGCGGGGTGAAATCGTCGCTTTGCAGCGCCGAGATATCGGTCAGCGGAAAATCGAAGGCCGGCAGGAAGTGATCGGTCAGCGACAGGAAATCATAGCCCGCCGCGCGATAGCGGCGCGCCACCTCCTCCGGCGCCAGGGTGCCGTCGGAACGGTTGGAATGAGTGTGGATATTGCCTTTGAGAAAGGCGCCAGAGGCGGAGAAAGGGGCGAATGCGTTCATGGGATTTGTCCTGGGTGAGGGATGGGGGGCTCAAGCCGCCAGCAAGGGGCTGAGGGCGGAAATCCTGTCGATGACGGTCTCGGCGCCGGCCTCGATCAGACGGTCGGCATGGCCGGGGGCGACATGGCTGCCGCCGGTAAAGCCGATGGCGCGGGCGCCGGCGGCGATGGCCCCCTGAATGCCCGAGGGGCTGTCGTCGATCACCAGGCAGCGGTCGACCGACACGCCCATCCGGCGGGCAGCGAAGAAGAAGAGATCGGGGGCGGGCTTGCCCTCGGCCACATCCTCGGCGCTGAAAACGCGGCCCGCAAAGAAGGGTGCGAGCCCGGTCAGCGACAGGGTCACCGCCAGCCGACGATGGGTGCTGTTTGAGGTGACGCAGATCGGCAGCGCGACCTGGCCGAGCAGATCGGCGATGCCGGGCATCGGCTGCAACTCCGCCTCGAAGCGGCGAAACAGCAGATCTTCGTGATCGGCGGCATAGAAGGGAGAGGGCGCGACACCGAACTGATCCCGCAACAGGCGGATGGCATCCTTCATGCTCTTGCCGGTGAAGACGGAATTGGCCTGCTCCCAGGTCATTTCGATGCCGTGATCGGCGAGGAGATCGGCAGTGGTCCGGGCGGAGATCGGTTCGCTGTCCACCAGCACACCGTCGCAGTCGAAGAAAATGGCGTCGGTCACAAAGGGCCTGCTTGTTCTTGAAGTGGGTGCCGGAGACGGGGGCAGAACCGTCTCCGACAGGATCCTGCCGCGATCAGCGGCCGATCAGACCGTTGGTCTCGTCTACCATCTCTTGCAGACCGTCCTCGACGCTCAGATCGCCGGACATGACCGCCGAGATGATGTCGCGCTGGGTGCGCCAGATTTCCACCGCGTTGGTGCCGGGATAGCCGGCCCAGGGCGCGGCGCGGTCGAGCTGGCGCAGCGAGGTCGCCCAGTTCGGATGGCTTGCATAGAAATCGCCCAGCAGCTCCGGCGCCATGGCGAGCTGGTTGGTCGGCATGTAGCCCGAGCCCAGAACGGCCAGCTTCTGGCCTTCAGGACTGGCGGCGAATTTGATGTATTCCCAGGCCGCGGCCTGATGTTCGGCATCCTGGGCGGTGATCACGCCACCGTTCCCACCGGTCGGAACCTCGCCGCTGTCCTTGTTGGTCACCGGGAAGACATCGGTGCCGACGGTGAATTTGCCCTCGGCAAGTTCCTCGAACGAGCGGGCGGAATTCACCGACTGCACGGTGAAACCGGTCAGACCGGCGGCGAACTGCTGACGGCCCTGCGAGAATTCCATCTGGTCCATGCCGCCTTCGCTGACGAAGCGACGGGCCAGTTCCAGCGCTGATTTGCCGGCCTCATTGTCCCAGGCGACGCTCATGCCGTCTTCGGCCATGAAGGGCGTGCCCTGCTGCGAGATCAGCGCCCGCCACAGCCAGTCATCCGGCCAGGAGTCGATCATGTAGGAGGCGCCGGTGATATTGTCGCCCAGCGCGTCGATCTTGGCGCCCAGCGATATCCAGCCGTCCCAGGTGTCGGGCAGGTTTTCGGTGTCGGCGCCGGCCTGTTCGATCAGTTCCTTGTTGTAGAAGATGATCGGGGTCGAGGCGTTAAACGGCAGGCCATAGATCTCGCCATCCACCGTGGTCAGGTTGATCATCGAGGGGGCGTAGTTCTCGGTCAGCCAGGTCGCACCGCCTTCGGCCTCGATGAAGGGCGCCAGCGGCACGTCCAGATCGCGGGCCTGAAGCTGGCGAACCAGCTCCGGCAGCAGGTGGTAGCCGGAGAACACGATGTCGGGCAGATTGCCGGTCATCGCGTCGCGCACCACGGCCTGATGCTCAGCATCATAGCTTTCGGCAGCGGCGAGGAAGTTGATCTTGATGTCGGGATGCTTTTCCATAAAGGCCTTGGCGACGGCCTCGTGGAAATGGCGGTGGCCCGGCCAGGCGTGCAGAACGTCCACGGTGACTTCCGCTTGCGCGGCGAAAGCCGTGACTGCTAGGGTCGCGCCCAGAGCGACGGTGCTGAGAAGAGTCTTCATCTTTTGTCCCTGATCTTTGGGGGGGTGATCCCCGGGTGATGCGGCGGCGCCGCGGCTTGACTGCGGGATGGGTGCCACCATCCCGCAGCCCACCGCCCCGACAGCGCGGGGTCGGCGAAATCTTTCGGAAACGCGCGTCATTTCACGCCCGTCATAGTCACGCCCCGCACGAACTGGCGCTGCGCCAGCATGAAGGCGATCATCAGCGGCGCGGTCAGGATCGTGGCGGTGGCCATCAGCGCCCCGTAATTCTCGCCGCTTTCGATATCGGCGAAGGTGGCCAGCCCCAGCGGCGGCGTCATCAACTCGTTCGAGCGGATCACGATCAGCGGCCAATAGAGATCGTTCCAATGGGTGGTGATCGAGAAGACCGCGAAGGCGGCGATTGCGGGGATCGAGCCCGGCACCACGATGCGCCAGAGGATCGCCCACTCCGACAGGCCGTCCAGCCGCGCCGCCTGGATGATCTCATCCGGGTAGGACTTGAAGCTCTGGCGGAACAGGAAGATGGCGAAGACCGACAGGAAGAAGGGCGCCATGGCGGCGAAATAGGTATCCAGCAGCCCCAGCGCGTTCAACCCCAGATAGAGCGGCAGCGCCGGCACCTGGATCGGCACCGTCAGCGCGAAGATCACCACCGCGAACAGCAGGTCGCGGCCGCGGAACTCGAACTTCGCCAATGCATAGGCGCAGGGGATCGCGGTCAGGATCTGCACCGCCAGGATGCCGAGCGCGATGATCACCCCGTTCTTCATAAAGGTCAGAACCGGCGAGGTGGTCAGCGACTCGATATAGTATTTCAGCCCGGTGAACTGCTGCGGCAGCAGGTGGAACTCCGGCGTGAACAGCTCTGCCGGGCTGCGGAAGGAGGTCACCAGCATCACGTAGAAGGGGAACAGGAATAGCACCGCCAGCAGCATCAGCACCAGATGCGAGACGATCTGTCCCCAGGGCAGCCGCAGGCCGGCGCGGCGGTTCGGCGAGGGGGCCATCAGTAATGCACCTTCTTGTCGAGAACCCAGGTCTGGATCAGCGCGCAGACCATGATGATGCCGAGAAAGACCACCGTCATCGCGGCCGCCGATCCCATGCGGAAATAGGAAAAGCCCTCAAGGTAGGTGGTGTACAGCAGCACGTCGCTGCGCCCGCGCGGGCCGCCACGGGTGATCACCGCCACGGTGTCGAAGACCTTGAAGGCAGTGATGGTCGAGGTCACGATCACGAAGAGCGTCGTCGGCCCCAGCAGCGGCAGCGTCACCGAAAAGAACCGGTCCAGCGGGTCATCCAGCCCATCCACATCCGCCGCGTCGTACAACTCGGAGGGGATCGCGGTCAGCCCGGCGGCGAACAGCACCATGTTAAAGCCGGCAAGGCTCCAGATATTGATGATGGCCAGCCCGGTCAGCGCCAGATGCGCATCGCTGAAAAAGTCGATCGCCGGCAGGCCCAGGGATTGCAGCAGAAGGTTGAACGGCCCGATGGTGCCGTGCAGCAGGTATTTCCACACCGTCGCCATCGCCACCACGGTGGCGGTCACCGGCAGAAAGAAGATCATCTGATAGGTCCGCCGCCCGCGGCTCAGCCCGTTGCTCATCACCGCCAGCAACAGCCCCAGCAACACGCTGCCCGGCACCACGATGGCGACATAGGTGAAGGTATTGCGCAGCGCCCGCCAGAACGTCCGGTCGTCGGCAAGGTCGAGGTAATTCTCCGTCCCCACGAAGGAAAAGCTCAGATCGCCGAAGCGGTAATCGGTCAGGCTCATCACCAGCATCACCGCGATCGGCAGCAGCATCAGCAACAGCAACAGCAGCATCGACGGAGCCGCCAGCGAATAGGCGATCCAGCCCGGCATCTCGGCGCCCAGCCGGCGGCGGCGGGCGATGCGCCCGATCGGCTGCATCGTCTCAACCGACATGGCTCAGCCCCCGTTCCGCCGTGGCGCCCAGCCCCGGCAGCCTGACCCGCTTGCCATCGGCGCCGAAGGCCATGAGCTCGGCGGGGCGCAGGCTGATGGTCACCTGCCCGTCCGGCGCATCGAGCGCGGCGAATTCCGCCGCCGTCAGCCGCGCGGTCAACGCGGCACCCTCCGCCAGCCCGGTCAGGAACAGCAGCACATCATGGCCCAGCCGCTCGGTCCGGTCGATCCGGGCGCGCAGTTGCAGCGCCCCGGGTTCGCCCCCCAGCCGCGCCGCCTCGGGGCGGAAGGCGATCTGCAGCGGCTGCTGCAACAGCTGCCCCAGCCCGGCGCCGGCCTCCCCCCATCCGGCCACATCGTCAGAGGCCACCACGTTGATCTCCGGCGAGCCAATGAAACGCGCCACCCGGATATCCCCCGGCGCGTCATAAAGTTCCTGCGGGGTGCCGCATTGCACGATCCCGCCCTCCATCATCACCGCCACCCGGCTCGACATCGTCATCGCCTCAGTCTGGTCGTGGGTCACATAGATAAAGGTGGCGCTCAGCCGGCGGTGCAGCGCGGTGATCTCTGCCCGCATGGTGACCCGCAACCGGGCGTCGAGGTTCGACAGCGGCTCATCCATCAGAAAGACGCGGGGATTGCGGATAATGGCGCGGGCCAGCGCCACCCGCTGCCGCTGCCCGCCCGACAGCGCCGCCGGCTTGCGGTCGAGCAGCGCATCGATCTCGACCAGCTCGGCGACCCGGCGCACCTCGTCGCGGATGTCGCTGCGGATCTGCGACTGCCTCGACATCAGCCGCCCCAGACCGGGCAGCCGCGCCAGCCGCGGCATCTGCCGCACCCGCAGCGGCGTGGCGATGTTTTCGCCGACGCTCATATGCGGATAGAGCGCATAGGACTGGAACACCATGGCGATGTCGCGTGCCTTGGGCGGCAGGTGATCGACGCTCTGACCATCGATCCGCACCTCGCCGGCCGATTGCGGCAGCAGCCCAGCGATGATCCGCAGCAGGGTGGACTTGCCGCAGCCCGAGGGGCCCACCAGCGTCATGAATTCCCCCGGCTTCACATCCAGCGAGGCCGAGCGCAGCGTCGCCGTCGTGCCATAGGTCTTGTCGATCCGGTCCAGTTCCACCGCAGCAGCCATTGCCCGCCCCCCTTTCGAAGTCCAGCCAACGCCTACTGGAGTTTTACTTCACTTTTGTGAAGAAGTGGTGGAGTTTTTCAAACACCTCCGCCGACGAGGGGAATACCCCGCAACATCTCGATGCAGCGCCCCACCGCCCCCAAACCATCGCTCAGCGACATGACACTCCCTAGGTATTTAGTCCCGGCCATTGGCATCGCAGTGCTGGCGCTGCCCGCGATCATTGCCCGCCGCCATGTGGGCCTGGCCCTTCTAGTCCTCTTCATTGATGGTCCGGAAAACCTTCACGTCCGGGCCAAAACAGGCATGCCATTGATAATGAACCCGGTAAACCTGCCCGACATGGGCAGAATGAACGGGAACTGGCCCTGAACCGCAAGAATGCGCTCTTCGCGAGTCACGATGAGAGCGGCAGGACCTGGAGGCGCATCGCCTCGCCTTGCCTTTTTTCGCCTCGCTGATCGAGACCTGCAACATCAACGGCGTGGAGCCCTTCGCCTAACTCAAGGCAACCCTCTAGGCCATCGCGCCCGGCCACACGCAAAGCCGCATCGACGACCTCCTCCCGTGGAATTTCCAGCCGTCAAGCTGATTGGCCCGTGGCCTTCAGACAGCGCTTACGGAACAACCGCCCCAACGAAAAATGCGAAAAAACGAGATGACATCGAGGAAATCGACCTCAGCCCCCTACGTTTCATGGGTTTCATCGTGGCGACTGAGTTTGCGAAAATCCATAATCACATTTTTTCCCTTTTAAAACAAAGTCTTAGATCATTTTTGCTGTTGTCATCTGCGACCCAGTATGGCATTCAGCGCGAGCAGACGTTCCGGCCACCAACCCCGCCGGTAGCGCTCTCTGTGAACTGAAGTTGTGAAGCACCAGGCCGCCGGCCAAGAGCGACCCGCTAAGCGCAAGTGGAATGCCGTTCGTGATGCCGCCGCCAGACACTTTGGAAGTCCTCGCCAACCCCGGTCCAGGCGCGGCCCCGATCAGAAGCACATGTCTTTCCGCAACCAACGGCATTCACGTGCTCATTGCGTCTCAAGGAACCACCCCGTCGGGGGTGCCGGACCCGGAGCGCATGCAGCGTTTCACCATGAACGCAGCACCCATTCCGGAGCACCTGCTGAAGACGACCTCAATGGCGGAATGCACCAAGAAGCTGGCATCTTCCATTGAAGACGAGGTCCACAGTTGACCAACGCGCTCACCCTCGTCCCCGCACTCCAGCCCCGTGAGCCCGCCTTCTCCTTCGCCTCGCGCGTGGCCGCCCACAATGGCGTACCGGCTGCCGACTTCTGCACCGATATGGGGTTGTCGTTCACCAGGGTCACGAACGGGAACGCGGATGACTTGATCCGACTGGCGGCGCTCTGCGGCATTGCTATTGAGGATCTACGTTCCTGGACGCCCATCCACCTCGGTAACCGGGTGCATGCCTTCAGAGAACACCATCTCCACGCCAAGGCGATCAAGGACACCACACTACGCGGTTGCCCGGTCTGCCTGCGAAAAGACGCGAAGAGCGGCCCGGGCGCCCCCGAGCGGGCCATGTTCATCCGGGGGTATTGGCTGTTCCGCCCGGTTACCGTCTGCCTGAAGCACCAACATCCACTGATCCCGCTTTGGTCCGTACGCGAAGTGACTGATCGCTTCGATGTTGCCGCCAGGATGGCGGAGATCGCCCCTGAAATCTTGTCCGGAGCTCTGGACCAGGAGCTCCGGGAGCCGACTGGGTTCGACCGCTGGATCGAAGCGCGTCTTCTGGGTGAGCCCACGGACACCTGGCTTGACCAGTTCGACCTCTACGCGGCGGCGCATTTTTGCGAGCTTCTGGGCCGCGCGATCTGGGCGATCAAGATTCCGAAGTGGATGAAGTTCAAGCCCGAGCATGCCTGGATGGCCTTTGACATGGGCTTCCGGATTGCCAGCCAAGGCGAAGAGGCCATACGTCGCGTCTTGAGCGAGTTGCAGGCCATCATCGGCGAACCGACCGATGGCCCGAAGAAGAAGTTTGGCGCACTGTACGACCGGTTGGCCTTCGACAATCTGGGCGAAAGCTACGCGCCCTTCCGTGCCCTGCTGCGCGACCACATCGCCGCCACCTGGCCGCTCGGGCCGGGGGATGATCTGATGGGTGAGCCTGTTCTTGAACGGAAGGTTCACTCGGTCAGCACCGCTGCACGTGAACTCGGGATGGACCCCCGACGCCTCCGCAAGCTCTTGGTCGATGCCGGCGTCGTACGGCCTCCCCAGACGGGGAAGAACGATCAATGGGAACTGTTCGATGCGTCGAAGGCTCAGCCGCACCTCGACCGGATCAACAAGCTGGTCACGGCGAAGGTATTCCAGGAGACCTTGAACATGTCGCGCTCGCAGTTCGAACTTCTGCGCAGTGAAGGATATTTTCCGCCGTCATTGGGCGGGCACGACCACAAGCCCCTGTGGGATGTTCCCACAGCTCGCAGGTATATGGACGGCCTGCTGACTGGCGCGGAGCCCATCTACGTGCCGATGCATGCATGGGGCGACATTCCCAAGACCGCTCAACGGCTCAGAATCTCCCCGGGGACCATCCTCGCCCTCCTGGAGCAACGCAAGGTCAAGAGGGTCGGCAAACATATGACCCGCGACGGGTATGCCTCGATCCTGATCACCCACGACGAGGTCGAACGGCTTCTGGATAGACCGGACGCCCCCGGCATCAGCATTGAGGTATTTGCCCGGCAGTGCGGCCTCAAGCCGTCCGCAAGCTGCGCCTGCCGGGAAAGCTCGCCGACTGCTCGACCAGCCAGGCGGGTGGCACCGAACTCTTCATCGTGGAGGGCGATTCGGCCGGCGGCTCGGCGAAACAGGCGCGCACGGACGCCCTTTTCGTACACCACCAGCCCGCCGGTCACGTTCATGTAGAGGTTCAAAATACCGTCGACCGCCAAAAACGCCTCGGCGACGGCGATGCGGCGGTTGGCGCTGTCGTCCAGCGTCCGTTCAAACCACTGCGTGCCTGCGGTCATGGCGGCGTTCAATTGGTCGACCATCACGTAGCGGCTCAAGGCTGAAATGCGCTCCGAACGCATGGGGTTGCGCTTGTAGGCCATGGCGGAGGAGCCGATCTGGCCTTTTTCGAACGGTTCTTCCATTTCCTTGAAGCTCTGCAAAAGCCGCAGATCGTAGCTGAACTTGCTGGCCGACTGCGCGACGCCCGACAGCGCCGACAGCACCTGAAAATCCACCTTGCGGCTGTAGGTCTGCCCGCTGACGGGCACGACGTTTTTAAACCCGAAATCCGCCGCAATATCGCGCTCGATTTGATCGATCTTGTCGCCGTCCGCAAGCAGCTCCACAAAGCTCGCCTGCGTGCCGGTGGTGCCTTTGGAACCCAGCAGCGCGAGCGTCGAAAGCCGGTGGTCGATCTCTTCGATATCCATCACCAGCTCGTTCATCCACAGCGTCGCGCGCTTGCCCACGGTAGTAGGCTGGGCGGGCTGCATATGCGTGTAGGCCAGCGCGGGCACGGCCTTATACTGTACGGCGAAATCGCGCAGTTGCTGGATCACCTTCAGCGCCTTGCCGCGCAAAAGCTCCAGTCCCTGCTTCATCACGATAATGTCGGTGTTGTCGCCCACATAGCAGCTGGTCGCCCCCAGGTGAATGATGGGCTTGGCCAGCGGGCATTGTAGGCCGAAGGCGTACACGTGGCTCATCACGTCGTGCCGGGTTTTTTTCTCCTGAGCTTCGGCGTCTGCGTAGTTGATCTCGCCCGCGTGCGCCTCCATCTCGGCGATCTGCGCGTCGGTGATCGGCAGACCCTGCCTCTGCTCGGCCTTCGCCAGGCTGATCCACAGCCTGCGCCAGGTTTTGAACTTGTTGTCCTCGGAGAAAATGAACTGCATCTCCGGGCTTGCGTAACGCGCCGAAAACGGGCTTACATAGCTGTCATGCGCCATCCTGCATCCTCCTTGTAGTCATTACAATTACTTCATGTGGTCTTCCATTAGTTAATCATAACACTTAATTGTTTCTGTTTTATAGAAAAAGCTTCTTTGCGCTGGCTATCTTAATCTTCAGCCCTGTTATGTCATTCAAAATATCACTATCTAAAATCGACATAATGTGACTTGCCTCTTCAATTCTAGAAATTACCTCTTTTCGTCGATCGTGCTCTTCTCCAAAATTGCGTAAAAATTCATGTAAATCATCAAAGAACTCAACTTTGTCTAGACAGTCATACTTGTAATGTTTTTTACAGTATTTTGGAGGATCAAACCATTTTACTTTATCGAATGTACTTTGTATTATTCGAACATTTACACTATTTGCGTCCATTGCGGCATCATATGCTATCTCGAAAAACTCTTCGTCTGTTTTTCTATTCGCTTTAAAAAGGTCATTTCTTTTACTAAAATGTTCAATTATCATCTCATGGGTCTGTTGTAGCCATATCAACTTGCTCTCAAGATATGCCATATAAACTGATTTTGTACCACTCAATACTATAATTATGAATCCAGTAACAAGACCTGCGAAGATATTTGAAAACAAAGATGATTCGAACTCCATCCCCTTCTCGTAAAAACCTCTTGAGATACATATCGATAAAATAGAAACAGCTAAGATGACTATAGCTAAGCATATAGAAGGCATTGAAGCTATAATAATTATTTTATGCAACCACTTTTTCTTCTTTTTAATCATCATATCCTCATGATTGCTAGAATCACTGCTTAAAGTAGTTGACGCCGTTTTCAAACAGCGGCTGGAACGTGTTGCCGGACACGTTTTTATACAGGTTCCCGCCGGTGCGCTCGGTGTGCGCCATCTTACCGAACACCCGGCCGTCGGGCGAGAGGATTCCCTCCACGGCCAACACGCTTCCGTTGGGGTTGAAGCGCAGGTCCATGGTGGGTTTGCCGTTTAAATCCACGTACTGGGTGGCGATTTGCCCGTTTGCGATCAGCGATTTCAGCAGCGCGTCCGGGCATACGAAGCGGCCTTCGCCGTGGCTGACAGGGATCAGGTGCGTGTCGCCCACGCGCAGGCCCTTGAGCCACGGGCTTTTGTCCGAGGCGATGCGGGTCCGCACCAGCATGCTCTGGTGGCGGCCGACGGTGTTGAAGGTCAGCGTGGGGCAGTTTTCATCGGTGTCGATGATTTTGCCAAACGGCACCAGCCCCAGCTTGATGAGCGCCTGGAAGCCGTTGCAGATGCCCAGGATCAGCCCATCGCGGTCGTTTAAGAGCCCGTGCACGGCCTCGGTCATCCGGGGATTGCGGAAAAACGCGGTGATGAACTTGCCGGAGCCGTCCGGCTCGTCGCCGCCGGAAAAGCCGCCGGGGAACACGATCATCTGCGCATGGTCGATCAGCGCGGCGATCTCGTCCACGCTTTTGGACACGTGATCTGGGGTCAGGTTGTTGATCAGGGCGATCACAGGCTCGGCCCCGGCGCGCTCCAGGGCGCGGGCGGTATCCACCTCGCAGTTGGTGCCGGGGAACGCGGGGATCACCGCGCGCGGGCGCGCGTGCTTTACGGCGGGGGCGGCGAAGTTTTTGGCGGTGTAATTGACCGCTTCCACCGTCTCGCCCTTCCCGAGGAAGGGAAACACGGGGGAGAGCTTGCCCTCGTACAGGTCCAGCAGCGCGGCCAGATCGTGGGTCTCGCCCCGGTATTGCAGGGCAAACTCCCGCGTGGTCACGCCCAGGGTTTCGCCGGAGTACAAGGGCTCCGCTGATTCGATGATAATCCCGCCGATATCCTGTGCAAACAGGTCGCGGGTAAAGCTTTCGCTGATTTTGACGCCGACGCGGTTGCCGATCGCCATTTTGAACAGACCCTCGGCAATCCCGCCGTAGCCCACCGCCCAGGCGGCGACCACATGCTGTTTGCGGATCAGCTTATACAGGGTATTCAAGGTCCGCATGAAGTGTTCCTTGTCGTAGGGCAGATAGCGCAGCTCGTGCCCGGCGGACTTGATCTCCGGCGAGATCACCTCGCCCGCCTTGCCTGGCGCGACCACGAAGGATACCAGCGTCGGCGGCACGTGCAGGGTTTCAAACGTACCGGACATGGAATCCTTCCCGCCCACGGCGGCGATGCCGAAGTCCAGCTGCGCGTCCAGCGCGCCCAACAGCGCCGCAAGCGGCTTGCCCCAGGTGGCGGGATCGGCGGTCATGCGCTGAAAATACTCCTGAAAGGTCAGGTAAGCTTTGGACGCGTCGAAGCCGGAGGCGGCCAGCCTTGCCAGGCTTTCGGCGACGGACTGGTACGCGCCCTCGTACGGGCTTTGCGCCATCAGCTGCGGGTGGAAGCCGTAGGCCATACCCGAGCAGGTATCGGTTTCCCCGTGCTCCAGCGGCAGCTTGGCCGCCATGGCCTGGGCGGGGGTTTTCTGCGTGCCGCCGCCAAAGGGCATCAGCACGGTCGCCGCGCCGATGGTGGAGTCAAAGCGCTCCGAAAGCCCCTGTTTGGAGCAAATATTGAGGTCGGAGACCATATTTTTAAGTTTTTCGCCCACGGTTTCACCCGCAAAGGGCACGGAGTGGATTTGGTCGTCCGGCACAAAGGCGCCGGCATGCTTTTCCGCGCCGTTGGAATTTAAGAACTCGCGGGCGATGTTGACGATCTCTTTGCCGCGCCAGCGCATTTTCAGGCGCGGCTCCTCCGTTACCTCGGCCACGACCGTCGCCTCGAGGTTTTCCGCGTTGGCAAAGGCGATAAAGTCCTGCGCGTCCTGCGCGTCCACGACCACCGCCATGCGCTCCTGGCTTTCGGAAATGGCGAGTTCCGTGCCGTCCAATCCCTCGTATTTCTTGGGGACTTTATCCAGGTCGATCAATAAGCCGTCGGCCAGTTCGCCGATGGCGACGCTCACGCCGCCCGCGCCAAAATCGTTACAGCGCTTGATGAGCTTTGTCACCTTCTCGTCCCTGAACAGCCTTTGCAGCTTGCGCTCGGTCACGGGGTTGCCCTTCTGCACCTCCGCGCCGCAGCTTTCCAGGCTTTCCAGCTTGTGGCTTTTGGACGATCCCGTCGCCCCGCCGCAGCCGTCGCGCCCGGTGCGCCCGCCAAGCAATATAATCAGGTCGCCGGGCGTTGGCACTTCGCGCCGTACGTGATGCAGCGGGGCCGCGCCGACCACCGCGCCGATCTCCATGCGCTTGGCGACGTAGCCCTCGTGGTACAGCTCGTCCACCATGCCGGTAGCCAAGCCGATCTGATTGCCGTAGCTGGAATATCCAGCCGCAGCCGTAGTCACGAGCTTGCGCTGGGGGAGCTTGCCGGGGAGCGTGTCCTTCACGGCCGCCAGCGGGTCGCCCGCGCCGGTGACGCGCATGGCCTGGTATACGTAGGTTCTGCCCGACAGCGGATCGCGGATCGCGCCGCCGATGCAGGTGGCCGCGCCGCCGAAGGGTTCGATCTCGGTGGGGTGGTTGTGGGTCTCGTTTTTAAACATCAGCAGCCACGGTTCGGGTTTGCCGTCGATCTCCGCGTCGATCACGATGGAGCAGGCGTTGATCTCCTCGGAAATGTCGAGGTTTTGAAGCCCGCCGCGCGCTTTGAGCGCCTTGGCGCCGATGGTGGCGATATCCATAAGCGTGATGGGTTTCTGCTCGCGGGAAAGCTCTTTGCGCAGCTCCAGATAGCGCTGAAACGCCTGTTCCACGGCGGGTTTGCGGATATCCGCGCTGTCGATCGTCGTTAAAAACGTCGTGTGGCGGCAGTGGTCGGACCAGTAGGTATCCAGCATCCGGATCTCGGTCAGCGAGGGATCGCGCCCCTCGCCCCGGAAGTACGCCATGCAGAACTGCAGATCGTCCTCGTCCATGGCTAAACCATAGTTCTTCACAAACGCGGCGGCCTGCGCGGTATCCATCGCGGTAAAACCCGAAAGGATTTCCACGTCGTCGGGCACGTCGTACTGCTGCCGCAGGGTTTGCTTTTCCTTTAAATCCGCCTCGCGGCTTTCCACCGGGTTGATGACGTATTTCTTGATCTTCTCAAGGTCGTCCGCGCTCAAGCTTCCTTCCAGCAAATACAGCTTCGCCGTGCGCACGGTGGGGCGCTCGCCCCGGCTGATGAGCTGAACGCACTCCTCGCAGCTGGCCGCGCGCACGTCAAACTGCCCCGGCAGCGCTTCCACCGCCAAAGGCGCGGCGCTCGTTTCAGGCAGATCGAAGAAATACCGGTCTGTCTGCGGCTCGTAGAACACCACGGGCAGGCACTGGTCAAACAGCGCCTTATCCACGCCCTCGATATCGTAACGGTTAAGCATCCTAAGCCCCGTTAAGGATTTGATCAACAGAATTTCCCGGAGTTCCTTGAGAAGCGCTTTCGCTTCCCCTTCGAACCCCGTCCGTTTTTCCGTGTAAACGCGAAATACAGCCATAGTCTCTCCTATTTCTTCAGTGCGCTTTGTCCGATGTCCCGCCGCATGAAAGACCCCTCGAAGGTGATCAGTTCCGCCGCCAGGTAGGCGCGGTTGACCGCGCCCTGCAATTTGTCGGCTACGGCGGTCACGCCCAGCACCCGCCCGCCGCTGGTGATAATCTGCCGGCCCTCTTTTTTCGTGCCCGCATGGAACACCCAGGTATCCGGCTGGCGGGAGGCTTCCGGCAGGCCGTAAACGGGTTTGCCTTTTTCATACCGCACCGGGTAGCCACCCGAGGCGATCACCACGCAGCAGGACGCCTTGTCTGAAAACCGCACGTCCGCGTCCTTGAGCGTACCGCCGGTCACATGCCGCATGATCGAGAACAGGTCGGTTTCCAGCAACGGGAGCACCGCCTGCGCCTCGGGATCGCCGAAGCGGCAGTTGTACTCGATCACCTTGGGGCCGTCCCTGGTAATCATCAGACCGAAGTATAAGCAGCCCTTGAAGGGGCAGCCCTGCGCGTTCATGGCGCGCACGGTGGGCAGGTAGATTTCCTCCATGCAGCGGGCGGCGATGGCATCCGTATAGTACGGGTTGGGCGCGATCACGCCCATGCCGCCGGTGTTGAGACCCAGGTCGCCGTCCAGCGCGCGCTTGTGGTCCATGCTGGACACCATGGGGACGATCGTTTCCCCGTCGGTGAAGGAAAGCACGCTCACCTCCGGGCCTTCCAGAAACTCCTCGATCACCACGCGGCTGCCCGCCGCGCCGAACCTACCCTTTTCCATCATGTCGCGCACGGCCTCGGCGGCCTCGGCGCGAGTTTTGCAGATGATCACGCCCTTGCCGAGCGCCAGCCCGTCGGCCTTGACCACCATGGGCGCGGGGCTCTCGGCAATGTAAGCAAGCGCCTTGCCCATCTCGTCAAAAATCGCGCTCTTGGCCGTTGGGATGCCGTAGAGCTCCATCATTTTCTTGGCAAACACCTTGCTGCCCTCGATGCGCGCGGCCGCTTTGTCCGGCCCGAAGGCGGGAATGCCGCGCGCCTTGAGCAGGTCGACCAGCCCCAGGCACAGGGGATCGTCCGGCGCGACGACCACGTATTCCATTTTGTTTTCCTGCGCCCAGTCGGCGATGCGCTCAACGTCCGTCGCCGGGATGTTCACGCACTCGGCCAGCGCGGCGATGCCGCCGTTGCCCGGCGCGCAGTACAATTTTTCAATCTCGGGGCTTTCCTTGAGCTTCGTGATGATCGCGTGTTCGCGGCCTCCGCCGCCGACGACCAAAACTTTCATACCTTACCCTCCCTTGGGAGTCCGTCAGTGGTGAAACAGACGCAATCCGGTAAAAGACATGGTGATGCCATACCCGTCGCACGCGTCAATGACGTCCTGGTCGCGCTTGGAGCCGCCCGGCTCGGCGATGTAGCGAACGCCGGACTGCGCCGCGCGGTCGATGTTGTCCGCAAACGGGAAAAACGCGTCTGAGCCCAGGCTCACGTCCGTGTTCCGCTTCAGCCACGCGGCCTTTTCGCCGGCGGTGAACTCGGCAGGTTTTTCCGTAAACAGCGTCTGCCAGGTGCCGTCCTTAAGCACCGTGGTCAGGCTTTCGTTGCTCACGTAGCGGTCGATGGCGTTGTCGCGGTTGGGCTTGGGCGTACCCTCGATAAAGGGGAGCGAGAGCACCTTTTCGTGCTGGCGCAGCCACCACACGTCCGCCTTGTCGCCCGCAAGCCGCGTACAGTGGATGCGGCTCTGCTGCCCCGCGCCGATGCCGATGCACTGGCCGTCCTTGACGTAGCACACGGAATTGGACTGGGTGTATTTGAGCGCGATCATCGAGATCGCGAGGTCGCGCTTGGCGCTTTCGGGCAGGGTTTTGGTCTTGGTGACGACGTTTGCAAAGAAATCGTCGTCGATCACAAGCTCGTTTCGGCTCTGCTCGAAGGTGATGCCAAAGATGTCTTTGTGTTCCAGCGCCTTGGGCTCGTACGCCGGGTCGATCTGCACGACGTTGTACGCGCCCTTGCGCTTCGATTTGAGGATCTCCAGCGCTTCGGGCTCGTAGCCCGGCGCGATAACCCCGTCGGATACCTCCGGCTTGATCAGCATCGCCGTGGGCACGTCGCACGCGTCGGACAGGGAAATCCAGTCCCCGAACGAGCTCATGCGGTCCGCGCCGCGTGCGCGGGCATAGGCGCAGGCCAGGGGGCTCAATTCCATACCGTCCGGCACAAAGTAAATCTTCCGCAGCACATCGGTCAGCGGCAGGCCCACAGCCGCGCCCGCGGGGCTGACGTGCTTGAAGCTTGTCGCCGACGCAAGCCCGGTGGCCTTTTTCAGCTCGCGCACCAGCTGCCAGCCGTTGAACGCATCCAGAAAGTTGATATATCCCGGCCGCCCGCTCAACACCGTAATGGGCAGCTCGCCCTCCGCCATAAAAATCCTCGCGGGCTTCTGGTTGGGGTTGCAGCCGTATTTCAGCTCCAGTTCGTTCATTGGCTTCTCCTTTCAAATCAAGGCATTGGGGCTATGCGCCCCGGCATTACTGCGCGTGCTTGTTCACGATGCGGGTCTGTACGGCGTCCGTAATCCAGTCAAGCGTCCGCACAAACAGGCTGACGCGGTTGTCCGGGTCCAGGGCGTCCCAAAGCTTCGTGGTGAAGCTGTCGATGGTCTCGCTGCCAAGCTCCACCGAGGCGGGCTCGCCCGTAAAGCTCGGCAAGGGCTTGCCGTCGGTGACATACGTGGAAATAAAGTGCCCTTCGCCCGGCTGGGGCTTTGCGTAATCATAGAAGAAGCGCAGCGGCGACTGGTTTTTGCCCGCCTTGAGGATGGACATCTGATAGCGCATCCCGCCGTCGTTCACCTTCAAAAGCCCGGAAATACGCGGGGTGAAGTTGGGCGGGTCCGGTTCGTAGGTGCGGGTGCGCAGCGCCGCCTCAAACGTTCTTTTTTCGGACAGCGCGTCGAAGATCGTATCCGTCTGGTCGCCGTTGGTGACGATCGTGGTTTCCCAGTCAAACACGCGCACCGGCGCGTAAATGATGAGGCTGGGGTCGGTGAGCTTGGACGGATCGAACGCCTCGGTGATGATGCCGCCGTCCTTGTGCGTAAAGACGCGGTTACGGCTGTTTTCACTGCGGCCCATGATGAAATATGCGATCAGCGCGCGCTTATCCGCCGTTTGCCCCAGCAGGATGCCGCGGCCGGGGTAGGGGTTGCCTGTCAGCAGCTCGAAAATCGTCTTGCTCATACGTTCTCCTCGGATAGTTTTTTAGCCAGTTTTTCCACCGTCTTGGGCAAAAGCACCCATTCGGCCTTCTCCATCACGCGCTTTTGCAGGATCTCGGGCGTGTCGTGCTTTTTGATCTTCACGGCCTTCTGCGCGAGGATCTTGCCGCCGTCGGGGATTTCGTTGACCAGGTGCACGGTCGCGCCGGTCACCTTCACGCCGTAATCAAGCGCCGCCTTGTGCACCTTCAGGCCGTAGTAGCCCGCCCCGCAGAACGCGGGGATGAGGCTTGGGTGGACGTTTAGGATCCGGCCCGCGTACGCCCGCACAATATTCGGATGCAGGATCAGCATAAAGCCCGCGAGCACGATCATGTCGATGTCGTGCGCCGCGAGCAATTCTTGCAGCGCCATTCCATAGCGCTCGGCTGTGTCCATTTTTTCCAGTACGGCGGTTCCGATGCCCGCCTCCTGTGCGCGGGTGAGGGCAAACGCGCCGGGCTTGGAGGATATCACCAGCTTCAGTTTCCCGCTTTTCAGCGCTCCTGCCTTCTGTGCGTCGATCAGCGCCTGCAGGTTCGTGCCCCCGCCGGAGACCAGCACCGCGATGTTGATCACAGCTCCACGCCCTCCCCTTGCGCGATCTCGCCGAGCACATAGGCGGCTTCGCCGTTCTCGCTGAGGATGCGTACGGCCTTGTCCGCCTGCTCCCCGGGCACAACAGCGACCATGCCCACGCCCATGTTGAAGGTGTTGAACATATCCCGCTCCGGGATATTCCCCTCCCGCGCGATGACGCCGAAAATGTCCGGCGTCCGCACCGCGGATTTATCCAGCTTTGCCATCATGCCGGGTTTCAGCGCGCGGGGGATGTTTTCGTAAAATCCGCCGCCCGTGATGTGCGCCAAGCTGTGGACGGTGACGGCCTCGAAGAGCTTCAGCACAGGTTTGACGTAAATCTTGGTCGGGGTCAGCAGTTCCCCGGCGTACTGCGGCAGCTTTGCGCCCAGCGCCTTGCGCACCAGCGAAAAGCCGTTGGAGTGCACGCCGCTGGAGGGCAGTGCGATCACCGCGTCGCCGGGCTGCATGGCGTCCTTGTTCAGGATTTTCGATTTGTCCACCGCGCCTACGCAGAAGCCCGCGATATCGTACTCGTCTTCCGGGTAAAAGCCGGGCATTTCGGCGGTTTCGCCGCCCACCAGGGCGCAGCCCGCCTGCACGCAGCCCTCCGCCACGCCCGCCACAATAGAGGCGATGCGCTCGGGCACGTTTTTTCCGCAGGCGATGTAATCCAGGAAGAACAGGGGCTTCGCGCCGCAGCAGAGGATATCGTTGGCGCACATGGCCACGCAGTCGATGCCCACGGTGTCGTGCTTGTCCAAAAGAAACGCGAGCTTGAGCTTGGTGCCCACGCCGTCGGTGCCCGAGACCAGCACAGGGTGCGGCATGCCGGTGATATCCAGCTCGAACATTCCGCCGAACCCGCCGATCGCATCCGCGCCGCCGGTCATCGTCCGCGCAATATGGGACTTCATCAGCTCCACGGCCTTGTACCCCGCGGTGATATCCACCCCCGCGGCTTTGTAGCTGTCGGACCGGCTGCTTGCGCTGCTCATGCCTCAACCTCCAAGCCGGCAGTGCCGGCCTCCTGTATGGCTTGGCTGATGCGCGCAATTATGCTGCTTCGATTCATGCCTCAACCTCCAAGAACGTCTCAAACTTGTCCTTCATCACCGCGCCGTTGGGGTCGATGGGGTATTCGCCGGTGAAGCAGCCCTTGCAAAAGCCGCAGGCCGCGCCGGCGGCGAGTTTATCCAGACAATCCACGGGCATGAAGCCCAGAGAGTCCGCGCCGATCATTTTACACACCTCGGCGACGCTGTGGTCGGCGGCGATCAGGTTTTCGGTGGAGTCGATATCGGTGCCGAAATAGCACGGGTGGGTGAAGGGCGGCGCGGCAAGCCGCATGTGCACCTCGGTCGCCCCCGCCTCACGCAGGAGGCTGACGATGCGCGCCGCCGTGGTGCCGCGTACGATGCTGTCGTCGATGAGCACCACGCGCTTGCCTTCCACGGTGGAGCGGATCACATTCAGTTTGATCTTCACGGCGCTGACGCGTTCCATCTGGCCGGGCTGGATGAACGTGCGCCCGACGTACTTGTTTTTGATGAATCCGACCCCGTAGGGGATGCCCGACTGGCGGGCGTAGCCGATGGCCGCGTCGATCCCCGAATCCGGTACGCCGACCACGACGTCCGCCTGCACCGGGTGCTCCAGCGCCAGAAACGCGCCCGCGCGCAGCCGCGCCTGGTGCACCGACGCGCCTTCGATGATGCTGTCGGGTCTGGCGAAATAGATGAACTCGAACACGCACAGCGACGGACAGCCCGCCTTTTGCTTAAGCTCAAGCGAGCGCACGCCGTCGGCGTCGACCACGACCACCTCGCCGGGCTTCACGTCGCGCACGAACTTCGCGCCTACGGCGTCCAGCGCGCAGGTTTCGGAGGCGAACACCATGGCGCCTTCCTCCGTTTCGCCCATGCACAGGGGGCGGAAACCGTTGGGGTCGCGGGCGGCGATCAGCTTGGTGGGGCTGACCATGGTCAGCGAGTACGCGCCCTTTAATTGCTTCATGGCCGACAGCACGGCCTCTTCAATGCTTGCCACCTTCAAACGCTCGCGCGTGATGGTGTAGGCGATCACCTCGGAGTCGCTTGTCGTGTGGAAAATCGCGCCGCCCATCTCCTGCATTTCGCGGAGTTCGTGGGCGTTGACGATATTGCCGTTGTGCGCAAGCGCCATGCCGCCTTTTAAATGGTTAACCAGCAGCGGCTGGGCGTTGAACTGGTTCTGCACGCCGGTGGTGCCGTAGCGGCAGTGGCCGATGGCAATGGAACCCTCGGGCAGTTTCTGCATCACGTCGCGGGTGAACACCTCGCCCACAAGCCCGATATCCTTATAGCAGGTCAGCACGCCGCGCGTGTTGACGGCGATGCCGGCGCTTTCCTGCCCGCGGTGCTGCAGTGCGTAAAGCGCATGGTACGTGGGCTGCACCACGCCTTTTTTGCCGTCCCGCAGATAAATGCCGAATACGCCGCATTCCTCGTGAAGTTTACTCATCGAATCCTCTTTCAATGTCGGGCCGCTTATGCTCCCATCAACCGTTTCATGATTTCCTGGTACGCGTCCTCGACTTTGCCCAAATCCCTGCGGAAGCGGTCTTTGTCGAGCTTTTCGTGGGTCACAGTATCCCAGAAACGGCAAGTGTCCGGGCTGATCTCGTCGGCCAGCACGATGGTGCCGTCTGACAAGCGCCCGAACTCCAGTTTAAAGTCGATCAAGTCGATATTCAGATCTTTCAGATACTCCCGCAGCGCGTCGTTGACTTTCAGCGCGTAGGAGGATAACAGCTTCATCTCGTCGTCAGTGGCCCAGCCCATGGCCGCGATGTGGTACTGGTTTACCATCGGGTCGCCCAGGGCGTCGTCTTTGTAGCAGAATTCCAGAACGGTTTTTGTAAGCACCACGCCCTCGTCCAGCCCCAGGCGTTTAGAAAGCGATCCCGCCGCCACGTTGCGGACGATGACTTCCAGCGGTACGATGGTCACCTTTTGACCAGGGTTTCGGTATCAGATAATTCCTCTAAAAAATGCGTAGGGATGCCCTTCTTCTCAAGCATCCTCATCAAATGGTTGGTTACGCGGTTGTTGATCGCGCCCTTACCGGTTATTGTTCCTTTTTTCTGCCCGTTGAAGGCGGTGGCGTCGTCCTTGTAACGAACCAGAAGCACCTGCGGGTCGTCGGTCGCAAATACTTTCTTTGCCTTGCCTTCGTAGAGTAATCCTTGCGTCACCATCGGATATCAACCCCTCAATGTTAATAAGCTGTGGAAAACTGCCAACTGCGCCGTTTTGCCGATTTTGCTGGGGTTTCTGTGGATATCACCGCCTTTTCATAGGGTTTTTGTGGAAAACTATATGGGAAACTTGTGTCAGTCAATGGATAACGCGGCGTCCTTGTCGAGCACTTTGCGCTTCATATCGTCGCGGGCGCGGCACAGGCGGGCGTAGAGTTCGTCGTCGTCCAGGGCGAGGATCTGCACGGCCAGGATGGCGGCGTTGGCCGCGCCGTCGATGGCGACGGTCGCAACCGGCAGTCCGGCGGGCATCTGCACGGTGGATAAAAGCGCGTCCATGCCGTCCAGCGTGGAGCTTTTGACGGGGACGCCGACCACCGGCAGCACCGTGCGCGCGGCGATGGCCCCGGCCAGGTGCGCGGCCTTGCCCGCGGCGGCGATCAATACGCCGAATCCGTGGTCCTTGGCCTCTGCCGCAAACTTGGCGGCCTCGTCGGGCGTGCGGTGGGCGGAAAACACATGGGCCTCAAAGGGCACGCCGAAGGCTTTCAACTGCTCAAAGCAGGGTTTGAGGACGGGGAGGTCGCTGTCGGAACCCATAATCACAGCTACTTTTTTCATCCGCTCTCTCCTTCTCGTCGTGCGTGGTCGTCCCGCCTTTTCGTAAGCCAGGAGACCCAACTATTATAATGAAAGCCGCCGGGCAAGTCAATATTGTGCCATGCGGTGCAAACGCCGCCAGATATGACAAATTCAAGCGTTTTCACGCCCGCGAAAGCCCGCGCGCACCCGGCGCGGGCCGCAGTGGACTAAAGCACGGCGGTGTGATAAAATTATTCCTGAACATCCGCACAGCGGTTATTTTGTACGCCGCGGACCGCGGACAGGCGCGAGGAGGGGTCCGATGCTTGAGACGATTATTATCCTGGACTGCGACCAGATGCTGTCGGGCCTGATTGCCCGTACGCTGCGCAGACAGGATTTCTATTGCGAGCTGATGCCGCCGGAAACCAAATCCGCCGACCTGAAGGACAAAAACGTCAAAGGCGTGATCATCGCCGCAGAAAACGGCGGCACCGTCTGCGCGCTGGACGCTTCCCTTTTACAGGCGGAGTTCCCGGTGCTTGCGCTGGGCGCGGCGGCGGTTACGATCTGCGAGCTTTTGGGCGGCGAAGCGCAGACGATGGACGACGAAGCCGAAAACATTACCCTGGGCCTGTCGGAAAACCCGCTGTTTGACGGCATCGCCGGCGGCGAGCGCGTGATTAAAAACCTGTGCGACCTGACCCTGCCCCAGGGCGCGGAGACCATCGCCACGGCCACGGAGCGCTGCATCGGCTTTATGGTGCAGGGCAACGTATACGCCGTGCAGTATACCATCGAGCGCAACGACCCGGACTCGCTGCACCTTCTGCACAATTTCGCCGAAAAAATCTGCGGCATGGAGCCGGTTTGGGACGCCAACTATATCATCCACGAAGCCGTCGAGGAGATCCGGCGGACGGCCGGGGACGGGCACGTGCTGTGCGCGGTGTCCGGCGGCATCGATTCGGCGGTCAGCGCCAAGCTTGCGCACATGGCCGTGGGAGACAACCTGACCTGCCTGTTTGTGGATACCGGCCTGTTTCGAAAACACGAACCGGAAGAGGTCGCCAAGGCGTTCCGCGAGATCCCCGGCATTCAGCTGAAAATCCTCGACGCCAAAGACGTCTTTTTAAAGGCGCTGGAAGGCGTGCGCCAGGACGCGGAAAAAGAGCGCGTCACCGGCTCGCTGTTCAAGCAGGTGTTCTATGAACAGCTCAAGCATTTCCCCGACGTGAAAACCGTTGTGCTTGGCACCAACTATAACGACACCCTTTACGGCGTGGCGACGTTTGTTCAACCGCCCGTAGGCAGCGACGGCGGTTATATGACCGTCGAACCCGTCCGCGCGCTGTTTAAATCCGAGGTCAAGCGCCTGGGCGAACGGCTGTCCATGCCCCGGTCCATCCTGGACCGGCAGCCCTTCCCGGCGGCGGGGCTGGCTTCGCGCATCCTGGGCGCGGTCAACCCGCGGAAGCTGAACATGCTGCGCGACTGCAGCGCGATTCTGAATGAAGAAATCATCCGCGCCGGGCAGGACAAGCGCCTGTGGCAGTATTACGCGGCGCTGTCGGACAATCCCGACGGGCGGCAGGGCTATGTGGTGATCCTCCGGGCCTGCCAGGCGGGCGACGGCGAGGCCTACGCCGCAAGGCTCCCCTACGATCTGCTGGAGCGCGTGACCGAGCGCATTCTCGCGGGGGTGCCGCAGGTCAAACGCGTGGTGTACGATCTGACGCCAAGCTACCACTATTCTTTTTTGGAGTAAACTCCTCGAAAACGTGTTCCGCACAGGAGATATATGAATGCTGCACTTCACTAAAATGCACGGTATCGGCAACGATTACATTTATATCAACGGCTTTGAGGAAACCCTCCCTGCCGATCTGCCCGCGCTTTCGCGCAAAATGAGCCCGCGCCACACCTCGGTGGGCAGCGACGGGCTGATTCTCATTCTGCCGTCCGACGTTGCGGACGTGCGCATGCGCATGTTCAACCCCGACGGCTCCGAGGCCGAAATGTGCGGCAACGGCATTCGTTGCGTGGCCGCGTACAGCTACGACCGCGGGCTTTGTCCCCGCACGCAGATGACCATCGAAACGCTCGGCGGCATCAAAAACGCGTCCATCATGCTCGACGATATGGGCCGCAGCCAGGCCGTGCGCATCGATATGAGCACGCCCGTGACCGACGGCGCGGAAATCCCCAGCGCCTTCCCCGGAAATCCGGTCAAAATGCAGCCGCTGGAAGCGCTTGGGCAGCGCTTTCCCGTCACGCTGGTCAACATGGGCAATCCCCATGCCGTGACCTTTGTGGAGGATGCGGCGGCCGCCCCGGTGCTCACCGCCGGGCCGGTACTGGAGCATGATCCAGCGTTTCCGGAACGCGCCAATATCGAGTTTGTGCAGGTCAGGGACCGGCAAAATCTCATCATGCGCGTGTGGGAGCGCGGCGCGGGGGAAACCCACGCCTGCGGCACCGGCGCGTGCGCGGCGGCGGTCGCGGCGGCGCTCAACGGTCTGGCCGAGCGCGGCGTAACCGTGCACCTGCTGGACGGCGACCTGAACATCGTCTGGGACGAGCAGACGGGCCACGTCCACATGACCGGCCCCATCGCCTACGTCTATGAGGGCATTTATTCAGGCGATCTCTGATTAAATCCCTTGCACGCTGCCGGCACCGTTTCCCCCACCTTGCGCCTGTGGAGACCTCGATGTAGCGCTGCTACTACTTCGGCCTCCGCAAACGCAATATAGGAAAAACTGCCCACGGCAGCGCACAAGTTCTTTATTCATCGTTCGCCTGGGCGGGGAGAAAAATATGTTGGAAATCAGGCGTAAAGATGACGGAAATACACTTACCCACACGCGCGGGCATGTACAGCATTTAGCCAGAAAACGGAGGAAGTAACATTGAACGTCAACCCGAATTTTGAGAAGCTGCCCGGAAGTTATTTGTTTGCCGAGATCGCCCGGAGGGTGAAGCAGTTTCAGGCGAAAAACCCGGATGCGAATATTTTAAAGCTGGGCATCGGCGACGTGACGCGCCCGCTGGCGCCCGCCGTGGTGGACGCGATGAAACAGGCCGCCGACGAGATGCTGTCGCTTGACACCATGCGCGGCTACGGCCCGGACTTCGGGTATGATTTTTTGGTCGACGCCATCCTCGCCCACGATTATACGGCGCGCGGCGTGGACCTTGCGTTTGACGAGGTGTTCGTTTCCGACGGCGCGAAGACCGATTCGTCCTCCATTCAGGAGCTGTTTTCGGCGGACGCGAAAATCGCCGTCACCGATCCGGTATACCCCGTATATGTCGATTCAAACGCCATGGCCGGGCGGCTGGGCGAGTTTACAGACGGACGCTGGACAAACCTCGTTTACCTGCCCTGCAACGCGGAAAACGGCTTTGTGCCGACCCCGCCCAGGGAGCACGTGGACGTGATTTACCTTTGCTATCCCAATAACCCCACCGGCACCACGCTGACCAAGGAACAGCTCAAGCCGTTCGTGGATTACGCTCATGAGCACGACGCCGTGATCGTTTACGACGCGGCCTACAAAGCCTTTATCCGTTCGGACGTCCCCCGTTCCATTTACGAGGTCGAGGGCGCGAAGGACGTCGCCGTGGAATGCAACTCGTTTTCCAAGACCGCCGGGTTTACCGGCGTGCGCTGCGCGTATACGGTCGTCCCCCATGCCGTCATGGGCAAGGGCGGCGCCGGGCAGGCCGTGGAGCTCAACGCCATGTGGAAGCGCCGCATGGGCACGAAGTTCAACGGCGTCAGCTATCCCGTACAGCGCGCGGCGGCGGCCGTGTTCGGCCCCGAGGGCTGGGCGCAGTGCACGGAGACCATCGAATACTACCTGCGCAACGCGCACCTGATCCGCAGCTCGCTCACCCAAATGGGCTATGCGGTGTTCGGAGGCGTCGACGCGCCCTACGTATGGCTGAAAACCCCCACGCCGGACAGCTGGGCGTTCTTTGACAAGCTCCTGCACGAAGCCCACGTCGTGGGCACGCCGGGCGCGGGCTTCGGGCCCAGCGGCGAGGGGTACTTCCGCCTCACCGCGTTCAACACGCTGGAAAAAACACAGGAAGCGCTCAACCGAATCAAGGAGCTGTAAACAGTGGGCTGTCATCTGATCGCGCTGGGCGGCACAGGGCAAAAAGCGCTGGAAATGCTCGGCTATGCCTGCGCCTGCGACGCGCTGTACGCGCTGGATGACGACCTGCGCCGCGTGCCGCTGGACGCGCTGTCCGTCCTCCTGGTCGATACCGCGCCCGTCGTGCCGGACGCCCTGACGCGCTACCAGTCCCTGCGGCAGGCGTTCCAGATCGGCGGCATGCAGCGCGTGGGCTTTCATACCAAAATCGAACTTGATACGCTGGCGGTCGTCCGGGACGACCGCCCGACGATACGCGAAAACGCCATAGAACGCGACAGCCTGCTCACGCAGACGCTGTTTACGCACGAGCTTTCCGCCCTCGACGCGCGCGAGGGCATGCGCGGGCATGCCGACCTCGGCATGTTTTTTGTTGCCGACGCGCTCTCCCGCCTGTCCGAAGAAATAGCGCAGGGGGAGGAAAAGCCGTTCTTCGACCGCATCCGGCAGGAGCTGGACGCCGGGGAGGACGTGAAGGTGCTGCTCGTCGGCTCGGTCTACGGCGGCGTCGGGGCGAGCGGTATCCCGAGCGTGGCGAAGTTCCTGCGCGGGCAATTTTCCTCGGAGCGGCTGATTGTGGGCGCGGTGATGGCGCTGCCGCCGCACGACCCGCGTACGGACGACGAATACGGCGCGCGCGCCGCCGCCGCGCTGTACCAATACGGCCAGACGGGCCTGATGCGCCACGCCGCCTACGACCGGACCGGGCTTTTGGACGCGGCGTATCTTGTGCGTATCACGGGAAACCTGTACGCGGCCGGGTACGCCCTGGCCGCCGGGAGCACGCGGGACGATATGCGGCTTCACGAATGGCTTTCGGCGCGCAGCGCGTCGCAGTTTTTTTCCACGCGCTTTCGCGGCGAGGACACCAGCGCGCTGGGGCTTTACCACATCCCGCGCGTATCGCACCAGCCGTCCTGGCGGTGCTTTGACGACGACCGCGCGTACTACCGCATCCGTTTCGGCGGGCTGATGCGCGCCGCCGCGCTGGAGCTTTTGGAGTGCGGACCGCAGATCGACCGCTGCCTGCAAGGCAAGCTGCGCCCGCCCCAGTACATGCAGCCGTATTTCCGCGCGGTTCGAAAGCACGGCCTTGAAGAACAGGAGTCGCTGCAGGCGCTGTTTTCGGAGTTTCACGCGTTTCTGTCGCAGTTTGTCCGCCGTATGGCGCAGGTGCAGCGCGTGCTGCCGCCCCCGGCTCCCGGCAAGGCCGAGGCGGACGGCTTTTTCTCGCCCGCCGCGCTGCAAAGCCTGGAACGCTTTTTGATGGTTCCCTCGGACGACGGAGACGGCGCGGACCTGCGCCGCCTGCGGGAGATGCTCCCCGCGCTGGTCTCCGGCGGCGCGGATACGACCTTTGTGTGGAAACGCATGCTCTCGGCGGTCGCCAAGGGCCGCAGGCCCATGTCCGATACCCCCGCCGCGGGCCTTTCCGCCTACGCGGCCGCGCTGTTTTCCGCCGCCGCTTTGGGCACGGCGGGATTGCCGCCCGCGCTGCTGCCGCCGCCGGATTCCTTCGGCTTCGATCCCAACCACCGCCTGATCGTTCTCGCGCGCAGCCTGCCGCTTTCGGACGCCGCGCCCTACGCCGACGCGCCGGACGTCATGGCCTTTGAAACCCGGCTTCAGGTGATGTTTTCCCTGCCCTACGCCCAGGCCGCGCTGCGCCCGGAGGTCGTCCGCTGGCGCGGGCTGATCGCCATGCTTTTGCTGTGGGACGGCTGGGAGCTGCGCCACAACCTGCCGGAACTCGTCTGCGCCCCGCCGCCCGAGGGCGCGGCCACCCGCGCGGTGCTCGCCGCCCTGCCCAGGGAGCGGCTCAACGCGGGGCTGACGCTGTTCACCCTTTCAAAGGACGTCGACGGCATGCCGTTTGAAGGCCCGGTCGGGCTGTTGTCGGAGTCTACAGCCCTGCTCTCCGCCGCCGACCCGCATAAGCTCTACGGGCTGATCCCCGATTGCGCGCGCTGGTACGACAAGGAGACGCGGAGCTTTTCCGATCCCTGCCCGCATTTGAGCGAAACCGACCGCACGCGGCTCATCCACCGCCTGAAATGCCTGCAGGCGCTCGTGGAGCGCGCGGAGCTGAAAAGCCCGCTGCTCGAATCCGCCGCGCTGTACGCCGCGGCGGACGCGTTTTTGGGCGATCTGCAAAACCGGCACAATTCCTGGCTGGAACGTTTTGAGCGCGACGACCAACACGCCGTACACGAGTTGTACGTCCGCACGCTCGCAGTGTTCGGCCCCGCCGTCGAGGGGCTGGAAAAGCAGGAAGAGGAGCTGTCGCTCCAGGACCTCAAGCAAAACCCGCTCATGAAGCGCCTGCTCGGCGAGCCGGAGGCCGCCAAGCGCGGACTGCCTCAATCCGAGATTTTCAAAAGCGAGCCGATGACCTCGTATTTCTATAAGGGCGAGCCCTTCGCCGTGGACAGCCAGCGCTACCTGCTTACGCCCGTCAACGCCGAGGGCGAGCAGGCGGTGCTTGGGCTGCTCGAAGCGGAGATCGAACGGATGGCCTCGCCCGCCTACCACACCGAGGCCGCCCGGCGGCTTCTGGCGATCGCCAACCGTCTCACCAGCCGCCCCGGCGCCAGCAAAAAGGCCGTTTCCCTCCTGCGCGCCTGGAGCGTAAAGCACTCCAAGCTCGCCGCGGAGACGAAGCAGGAACGGTAGGGGCCTCGCCCCTAAAACCCCGACAAGGGCGTTGCCCTTGACCTATCAAAAAAGGCCGCGCGTCGCGCGGCCTTTTTATGGGGTTCAGGGGCAGTGCTCCTGATCAGGGTTCCAGGGATGAAATCCCTGGCGTCCTTATGGTTGCTCGTCGTCCGGCGTGAGGGTGACGGGTGGGATCAGGGTCGCGGCGGCGGTATTGCCCTGTACAAGCAGCACTTCCACGGTGAGCGTGTCGGGCAGAACGCCCGCGCCCTCAAATTCCGCATAGACCGTATGCGCGTCCGTCAGGCTGTACGTAACGAGCTTCAGCGCGTTGCCGTCGCCGTCCCGGACAATCACATCGTACTGGGTCGTACCGTCCGGTACCGGGAGTTCCCCGCCGTATTCGGTCAGCGTCAGCTCGCCGTACCCGGCGGAAACGCTCGCCTCCGCCTCCACCGGGGCTTCCAGATACGCGCCAGTCCCGGTCATGCGCCGCCGGACGGCATCCGACCGCAGCGCCATACCCGTCATCACGCTTCCGTCTTCCGGAATCAGGTTCATCATATAGTTGTTCGTGCCGTCAAAATACAGGTACACGGCGTTGATCCACAACGGAATCTCCACATTCAGCGCATCCGCGGCGAGCTGCGGATGTTCATATTCGCGCACCGCGTTTACCGTACCGTCAACCATTTCGCCGGTTGTGTTTTCCGCCTGTCCCAGGGTAATGCCGGCGTCCGTTACGGTGCTGTCGTCCGCTATCACGCTGTAAATGGCCAGCCCCGCCGGCGTGCCGGCCCGCACCGCGTCCACGTACCGCTGCACCAGCGGGCTGTCCCAGGAATTATTCAGCGGGATCTCGTTTTCAACCCTGGTCATGCGCGCAAGCTGTTCCGCGGTCGGGTCAAACGCCTCAAACCACATCGCGTTTTCGATGGAATATTCAATGCGCAGCAAGGCGCTGCTATACGCTATGGAGGTGATGTACGCGCTCACATCGTTTTTTGCGGTGATTTCATCAAACGAAAGGTCTTCCCAGGCCTCGGGTTCGTCCGCCTCGGTAAGGGTGATGGGGTTCATCACGATGGTGACGGATTCCCAGTTATGCAGCATCAGCGTAGCCGTCACGGCTTTGGGCAGATCGTCCAGGCGCTCAAATAGCTCGCTGATTATGCCGGTGTCCGATAATGATACGTTCACAGTATACAGCGTGTTGCCGCCCGCGTCCGACAGAACAACGCTATACCAGTAATCGCCAATCGGATCGGGCCGCATAACCCATTCGCTGCCCTGCGTGACCTCCGCCCAGTACGCGGCCGTCGGCGCCGCAAACCCCAGTGTTTCCGGAACCAGCATCAGAATCGAGGCCTCCGGCGTTACAAGCAGCTCCGCATTGACCGTAACGCCGTTATAGCCGCTCTGTCCGGTCATGCGTACGGTTTCCATCTGGCTGTCGCCCTGGGTCAGCAGTGTATACACCGCGTCATCCACGGCATAGGCCGTGTCGATCGGTTCGTCTGTTCGCAGCGCCGTTGCCGTCATGGTTCCGGCGGATTGAGGAACGCCGTTCATGACATAGAGATCCGTGCCGTCGAAGTACAAAGCGCTCTCAGATTGCCACAGCGGGACGATCAACCGCAGTTCTTCTCTGTCCAGTTTCAGCGATACATAATAGCGAACCGCCTGCCCCGCACCGTCAATAATTTCACTCTGCGTAGAATCCGCATGCCCGAATTCCGTTCCGTCGTTAAGCCACATGCGATTGTCCGGCCACAGCGAACGATCGCTCACGCCAAACGGCGTACCGCTTTCCATCGCGCTTGCAAGCTGCCGCATCAGGGGATTGTCGGATTGAATTTGAATGTTGTCCGGAACCTCGCCGTTGATTTTCTGCATGTCCGCCAGCTGTTCGTTGGTCGGCGTGAACGGCTCAAATTGCGTTCCGCCTTCAATCGTATAGGAAATTTGCAGCGTGCTGCCGTTGTAATATGTATCGGTAATGCAGGCCGTCGCCTCGTCCGCGCCCGTGCCCGCCACCGCCGCCCATTGCCCGGACAGCACAGCCTGCGGAGTGTTCTGGGTCATGCGTACGTCGTTGTTGCCGCCGACGGCAAACAGGTTCAGCCCGGCGGCCAGCAAAACGCCCGCGATGATCACGATGGCAAGCGACGCCACGGCGGCGCTGACGGTCAGCCTGCGTTTTCCCCGGGTTTCCCCTTCTTTTCGTATCGTCTCACGGATGCGCGCGCGGCGCGCGCCGGACGTCTGTATCGCGGAAAGGCGCCTGTCCAAAGCAGCGCGGATTTCCTGTGGATTAAGCTTCATGATGCCATGCCTCCAATTCGGTTTGCAGCAGTCTTTGCGCCTTTTGAAGCCGGTTGTAAACCGTCGCCCGCGCCACGCCCAGCGCCCGGGCGGTTTCCTCGCCCGTCAGGCCCTGGTACCAGCGTAAAAGCACAACTTCCCGAAGACGGGGTTTGAGCGCCATCACGGCGCGGGTCAGGGCGTCGTCTTTCTCGGCAAAGGGTTCCTGCCCTTCGGGCAGGGCGGCCGCGCGGTCGGTGTGCCGGAACCAGGCGCTTTTGCGCAGGTCTTTGCAGGTGTTGATCGCGATGCGCAGCAGCCAGGTTTTTTCAGACGCCTCGCCCCGGAAGCAATCGTACCCTTTCCAGGCCTTCAGAAAGGTTTCCTGCACCGCGTCCTCGGCCAGGGCGATATCGCGGAGATAGGCATAACACATGCGCACAAGGCTAAGTTCCCAGCGCGCCATCATGTCCTCAAGCCACAGATCGCGTTCGTTGCCCAAGCCGCTTCGCCGCCCTTTCACTGATGTAGACGATGGACCAAACCGAATTGTCCAGGTTTCCAGAAAAAAAGCCGCGCCAGGCGCGGCTTTTTTCGATTGCTGTATCAGCCGTTACGGCTGCACGATATCGTCCGGGCTATTGCCCCAAACCGCACCGTGCTCGTCGGTCACCTGTCCGCCCTCGGCGTACACGCCGCCGCCGCTTTCCATGGCGATGTTGGCGGTCACGCGCCCGCCGGTCACCTGTACGTCGCCCGACACCGCGTACAGCGCGCCGCCCATCTGCGCCTTGTTGGCAAACAGCATGCCGCCGGTGATGAGCACGTCGCCGTTTACGGTCAGCAGGCCGCCGCCGTAAGCGGCTGTATTGCCGCGCAGCCTGCCGTTTTGAATCGTCACGCTGCCCTCGCCGCTGTACACCGCGCCGCCGCTTGTGGCCGCCTCGTTATCGCGCAACAGGCCGCCCGAAACGGTCAGGTTTCCGCTGTCCAGGTAGAGCGCGCCGCCGAACTCCGCGCTGTTTTGCAGAAAGCTCCCTCTGCTCAGTTCAACATTACCCAGATGGACGTACAGCGCGCCGCCGTAGGCCGCCGTGTTGCCGGTAAACGCCGCGCTTTCAACCGTCACCGGGCATTCATGGGCGTACACCGCACCGCCGCTGATCTCCGCCGTGTTATCCGTCAGGCTGCATTCCTCGCCAAACAACGCCCCGCCGGACTGGGCGTACACGCCGCCGCCGTACTGGGCCGTATTGTCGCGAATCTCGCCGCCGGAAAACGTGCCTAAGCCGCTGCCCAGGTAAACCCCGCCGCCGCTGGTGCCGCCGATGTTTGAAGAGATCACGGTCGCGCCGCTGACCTCCACGTTTCCGTACTGGGTGTACACGCCGCCGCCGTACTCCGCCGCGTTGCCGTCAACCGTCACGTCCGTCAGCGACACGTTTCCATTATGGGAGTACACGCCGCCGCCGTACTGCCGGGCCAGGTTGCCCGCAAGCGCGCCGCCGGTCATGACGATATCGCCGTTGAGCGCATACACCGCGCCCGCGACAGTTGCCATATTGCCGTCCGCCACGCAGTTTTCCAGGGTGATGCCGCCGCTTGCGCAGACCGCCGCGCCGTAATTGGCATAGTTTCCGGTAAAAGCGCAGTTTGACAGCTTCAAATCGCCCATCACAAACAGCGCGCCGCCGGAGCCGGTTTCATAGACGTCGGAAAAGGCCGCGGTCGCGTCGCCATTAATAAACACCAGGTCTTCCACGACCGTGAGGCCGTCCATCGTCTCGTCGGCGCTTGCGCCCTGCACGCAGAGGATCTGCTTGCCGTTTCCGTCGATGGTGTTGCCGCCGTCCCGCGACCGCAGGGTGATGGGCGTGGAAAACACGATCGTGTCCTGCCCCTCGCCGTAGGTAATGTCGGCGGTAACGACGATATTGGTTTTCTTCTGCAAAGCCGCAAGCTTCAGGCCGAGCCAGTCGCCGACCTCCGCCGTATCGCCGGGCGTGCCGGCGAGTTCGATCATCACGTTCATCATCGTTTCGCCCATGCGCTCCATCAGGCTTTTGTCCTCCGCCGCCGCGCCGCCCAAAGCGCCGCACGCCAGCAGCAAACATAGCAACGCCGCCAGAACTTTCTTTGCGTTCATGTGAATAGTCTCCTTCCGTTTTTCATCGAAAAGCAGGTATACATGCAATTAAAAACGATACGATTGTCTGAGACGATCGTACCGTATTTTGCCGTTTTTTTCAAGACCGGGCATGCAAACAGCGCGTTAAATTTCCGTAATCCTCAGGGGCCGACCACGTCGCCGCCGGTATTGTCGTGTACGCTGCCTTCCGACGTTTCCGCCGTGCTTTCTTCCTTCAGGTAGACGCCGCCGCCCTTTTCGCTGGCCGTATTGCCGCTGATCTCGCCGCCTGCGACGGTGAGCGTGCCGTTTAAAATATACGCGCCGCCGCCGTACATCGCCGAATTATCACGGATCGAAACGCCGGTAAGCGTCATGGCGTTTTCCTTGCCGTACAAGGCGCCGCCACCAAAGGCGTCGGAGTTGCCCTCGATCACGCCGCCGGTAATCGCGGTCGTGCCGCCGAACGCGCACAGCCCGCCGCCGTAGTTGGAGATATTGCCGGTCATATCGGTTTCCGTAACGTCCGCGGTGCAGGTATCCAGGTACAGCCCGCCGCCGCAGTAGCCTACGCTGTTGTCCGTAAAGGTGCAGCCGGTTACCGTAACCACGCCGTTATAGGCGCACACGCCGCCGCCGAATTCCGCGTCGCAGGCGGTGAAAAGGCTGTCCTTGAGCGTCAGATCGCCGCTGAAAACATACAATCCGCCGCCGTAATCGTCGGCGCTGCAGCCGGTAAACGTGCTTCCGGTCACAACGGCGTCGCCCGCGTATACGCACACGCCGCCGCCCTTGACGGCCTTGCCGCCGTCCACCGTGCTGTCCGTCATGATCAGGCTGCCGTCCACGCAGACCGCGCCGCCGATATTGGCCGTATTGTCGATGAACGCGCAGTTTTCAAGCAGTAAACTGCCCTGCACGAACAGCGCGCCGCCCGCGCCGCTTTGGTATACGTCAGCGTATTCCGTAACGGCATAGCCGTTTTGGAAGCGCAGGTCTTTAACGACTGTTTCCCCGGTCAGCGGCTGCGCGGAATCCGCGCTCTGCACGCAGAGGATCTGCTTGCCCCCGCCGTCGATAATAAACTGCCCGCCGTCCGCCGAGCGCAGGGTAACGGGCGTGTGAAACACCACGGTCTGCCCCGCGTCGCCGTACAGGATGTCCGCCGCAACGATCACCTCGCTTGCCCCGGCCTCAGCCGCGGCATTCAGCTCTTCCCAGGTGGCAACGGTCACGGTGCCGTCCGCGGCCGCGCCGCTAAACAGCAGTACGATGCAGAGCACCAGGCCCGCAAGCAATCCGGCACGCATTATTTTCATTCCGATTCGTCTCCTTGTTTTATGCTGAAACTATCGTATCGCACGCGGGCCCGCGTGGCAAGCGGGAGATGTAACAATATTCCCTTTTTCCGGTAAAACGAATCCGCCGCGTCGGGCGTTACGCCGTTTCCGGGCCGTGCAGCTGCCTGAGGCGCTCGCCGGGCGTAAGCCCGTAATGCGCGCGGAACACGCGGTTGAACGTGCGCACGCTCTGAAAGCCGCAGGCATAGGCAACGGCGGCGACGCCCCGATCGCCCTCGCCCATCCGAGCGGCGACCTCGCGCAGGCGCACGAGGTTTACGTATTCCTTGAAGCCTGTGCCCGTGATCTTTTTAAACTCGCGGGAAAAATTGCTCTCGCTCATCAGCGCGGCCTTCGCCATCCCGGCAAGCGTGATCTCCCCGGCGAAGTTCTGCTCGATATAGGAAATGCTTTCGCGGATCCTGTGCAGGTGCGGGCGGCTGTCCGCGCCGCCGTCCGAAAACTCGCGCTTGAGGTAATCGCGCTGCAGGATGCCCTGGATTTCCAGGATGTACGCGTACAGGAAAAACACGCTGGCCGCGCTCATGTGCTCGTACTCGTACAGCAGCCGGTCCAAAAGCGGCGAAAGCCCCGCGTCGGGGCGACCCGGATCGGGCCGGAAAACCCCGGAGCGGACGGTGACGTCCATCACCAGCGTGCCCGCCTTGCGCGCGGCGTAGGGATCGAAAATCAGCACCAGCGCCGAAAAATCGGCCGACGGATCGGTATAGCTGTGGATATCGCCGCCCGAGCAGATGAACACGTCCCCCGCGCGCAGGTCCGCCGCGGCGCCGTTGCGCGTGGCCGTAACGCTGCCCTTCAGCAGAAACACGGCCTCAAAATCGTAGTGCCAGTGTGAGGCGAACTCGCCGCTTTGCGTTTTCATCACGCTGATGGGAAGCCCCAGCGCGTTTTGGTAGGTTTTGTGCTCGTACTTCACGGCCGCGCCTCCTGTTTGCAAGTTTTGACCAGAATACAAAACCACATGTCTTGTGTCGTGGCGGCGGAAACACTATAATCATAGCGATTTCATTGCTATTCGTCAATTCCCGCGCCGTTTTGGGGCGTATGGAATTCAAGAAACGTCTAATCATAGAGAGGTCTGAACACGATGGAGTATATCGCCGAACCGTTTAAAATCAAGGCTGTGGAGCCGCTGAAAATCCTCACGCGCGCCCAGCGCGAGCAGAAGATCAAGGATGCGGGCTACAACCTGTTCAGCGTCCGCGCCGAGGACGTGTACATCGACTTGATGACCGATTCGGGCACCGGGGCCATGAGCCAGAATCAGTGGGCGGCCATCATGACCGGCGATGAGGCCTACGCGGGCGCGCAGAGCTATTACCGCCTGATGGACGCCTGCAAGGAGATTTTCGGTTATGCGTTCTTCCAGCCCGTGCACCAGGGCCGCGCCGCCGAGAAGGTGTTTTTGCCTATAATGCTTTCGGACGGCAAGGTTGCTATCAGCAATACGTTTTTCGATACCACCCGCGCCCACGTGGAGCTTACGGGCGCGACGGCGCTTGACTGCGCCGTGCCCGAGGCCGGGGATACCGATTCCTTCTACCCCTTCAAGGGCAATATGGATATCGGGCTTTTGGAAAAGGCGATCGCCGAGCGCGGCGCGCGCCAAATCGGCGTGATCGTGATGACCGTCACCAACAATTCCGCGGGCGGCCAGCCCGTATCGATGGCAAACCTCCGCGAAACGGCCGCCGTGGCGAAGAAGCACAATATTCCCTTCGTGATCGACGCCGCCCGCTACGCCGAAAACGCGTACTTTATCCTGACCCGCGAGGCCGGTTACACGGACAAGTCCATTATCGCCATCGCGCGGGAGATGTTTTCCTACGCCGACGCGTTCCTGATGTCCGCCAAGAAGGACGGCATCGTCAACATGGGCGGGCTGATCGGCGTCAAAGAGGACGAGCTGTTGATCCGCGCCGTCAAAGAGCGCGTGATCCCCTTCGAGGGCTTTATCACCTACGGCGGCCTGGCGGGCCGCGACCTGGACGCCCTGGCCGTCGGTCTTTTGGAGGCCACCGACGAAGCCTACCTGCGCTACCGCATCGGCCAGGCCGAGTACCTGGGCGAACAGCTGCGCGATGCGGGCGTGCCCATCCAGTACCCCACCGGCGGGCATGCCGTGTTCGTGGACGCGGGCAGAATGCTTCCGCACATCCCCTACGACCGGTTCCCCGGCCACGCCCTGGCCGTCGCCCTCTACGAGGAAGCGGGTATCCGCTCCTGCGAGATCGGCTCCTACATGCTCGGCCGCGACCCCAAGACCGGCGAACAGCTCAAGTCGATGTTTGAGTTCACCCGCCTGGCCATCCCCCGCCGCGTCTACACCCAGGCCCATCTCGACGTCGTCGCCCGCGCCCTCATCGCCATCAACGCCCGCCGCGACACCCTGCCCGGCTACCACATCACCGACGAACCCCCGGTGTTACGGCACTTTACGGCAAAACTCGAGCCGGTACGGTAGGGGAACGCGGGGACGCCTTCTTCTCTTTTAGGTAAAAGAGAAGAAGCAAGAGAAAACCATATAGGGTAATATATAAAAGCCGCGCATTGCGCGGCTTTTTATTGACAAATAATTCTTCCAGTTCGTAAGCTTTTGGTTTATACTATAATCACCTTATTGTTCCACTAATAAAATCATTATTAATTGAAAGGACGTGCCGAAGTGGCTACCTCCCCTGAAGTAATCCAAAACATCGATAAGCAAATCGTCAGATGCAGTTCGACCATATGCCGTCATATAGACCAACTCGATATATCCGGTAGAGGCGCAGTGTCTCAAGATATACTTGCACATCTCCGTACGTTTGTGGAACATATTATGCTAAAAATTTATTCTTATGCACATGATACAATATTTGACTATCAACATATTACTCTCGCCGTAAAGTTCATAAAAACAAAAGGGCAGCTACGTTTTTTATGGCGGTTTCATTCCTATTTGCAAATCGTTGCATCCCACTATAGTCTTGAGCCTGAGGATTCTGAACGTGTATTATTGAAATACTATGAATTCCTATTAAAAGTTAGAAAGTTCCTAAAAAGCAAGTATTCGATGAGTGTTCTTGAGAATCTCGAAAAGTTTCCTTTAAACACAGATAAAATACTACAAAACTATTATGAGAAAATTGCGGAAAGGTTTGCGAATCGGAATCATAAGACGGATATGACAAACTCGGTATATAATAGGTATTATATTCTTAAGGTAAAGCCCTTTTTTATAAAGCAACGGATATATTATGAGGTTACCTTTATTCCCGCTATTGATAACGCAAGCAAAACTAATAGGATTATTGGATTCACAACGCTTGATGTATCAAAGTATTATGCGGTTAAACTATGGACCATAGAAGATTCAATTGACATTCTAGGAAAAACTATGCCCATTTTTATAATTACAAAATGGGAGGTCGCAATTAGGCCAATTGAGATTGAAAAGTTCTCAAACATATTTTGCGAGAGTAGAAAAGGCTATGCAAATTCCGCAGAAAGTCGTGGCTTAATGCGTTTTCTTACAACTTCAGGCTTTAATCTCGTAGAAATACTTGATTTTGAAGATTCATACTATCAGAAAATCCGCAGAAGCATTCTAGCTATCTTCAATGCGAAAGCTAGTCATTTGTTTGAGTTATTCGACCGTAGTCGCAATATAATTAGATCCAACGTTGCTGGTACAAATACTCTTAGATATTTATTATATCATATGAACAATAGAGTAATCACAGATCAGCTTGACGAGAGAAATGACAACTTGTCTGGCTTGTGCTTATCGTATGGCTGTCTGCCATTTGAAGAAATGCCTTTTTGTACATCACTAAAAAACCACAATCCGCGGCTGACTGATTTATTTGACTGCATTGATCCTGCTAATAGATCCCATGAGATCCTTGCCCACTATATACAAGTAAACACCATGAATAAAGGACAACTATATACTCCAAGGGCAGCTCTTGAACAATTCGGAAATGTTGATGCTCTTGTTGCCATTTATAATAACCTTTTATACTATAAACATCAGGCTCGGCAAATAGCGTTCCGATATGATTATTTTTATATTCGTAGCTATGAAAGTGATACTGTCGAGATCATTAAAAAGCTCATAGAATTATCTAGCAATGGCCTTCAAAATTATACCAATTCAGTTGACGGTTGGTTGGCCTCTGGTGTTCATACTGTTGATTGCGAAGAGAAAAGAACTGCGCTTAGACAAATGTTTTCACAATCTTCCGTTGCAATTATTTATGGCTCTGCAGGCACTGGCAAATCAACGCTAATTGATCACATCTCAAATTTCTTTAAAAATCAAAGCAAATTGTATCTAGCAAATACAAATCCTGCCGTCGATAATATGAAACGCCGTGTTTCATTGCAAAATGCCGATACAATGTTCATGACCATTACGAAATTTTGTAGAACATATAGAAATCGCACAAATTACGATATTCTCATCATAGACGAATGCAGTACTGTTAGTAATCGCGACATGGTAGAGATTATGAATAAAGCTCAATTCGATTTGCTTATATTGGTTGGCGATATTTATCAAATTGAGGCTATCAGTTTTGGTAACTGGTTTAGCGCCGCAAAAGGCTTCCTGCCTACTTCTTCGGTCTATGAACTAAAAATACCTTACAGAAGCAACAACGCTGAATTGAAGCTCTTTTGGGATCGAGTTCGTAACATGGACGATCGTATAGAAGAAACTATTGCTCGAAATCAATATGCGTCTACTCTTGATGATTCGCTTTTCCTTCCGGCGGAAAAAGACGAAATAACATTATGCTTAAATTATGATGGCTTATATGGTATTAATAACATCAATCGTTTTCTACAGGAGGCCAATCCAAATCCATCATTTACGTGGGGCTTGCAACAATTCAAAGTTGCAGATCCCGTACTTTTTAATGAAACCGATCGTTTTGCTCCTTTAATTTACAATAATGTAAAAGGCTGGATAGCCGCGATTCGCTTCTTTGGTAATAGGATGGAGTTTGATATTGAGGTAGATTTACAGATAAATGGTTTGGATGCTCGCAATTACGATTTTGAACTTTTGGATAGTTCAACACCAGAAAAATCTGTTATTCGCTTTTCCGTCGATAACAGTAGCACAACCGATGAAAATTATGAAATCCCTTCAAGTTCTCTTGTTCCTTTTCAAGTTGCCTATGCTGTTTCTATCCATAAGGCGCAAGGACTTGAATTTAATTCTGTTAAAGTTGTAATTACAGATGATGTTGAAGATCATATTACTCATAGTATTTTATACACGGCAATTACTCGTGCAAGAAATAAACTGAAAATCTATTGGTCGCCAGAAGTTGGTCATAAAATACTAAGTACAATATCACCAAAAGATAACAATAGAGACATCTCAATTATACGACAAATAATTGAGGCTAATTAGTATTCTGCATCATTATTTGCTTCATGATAACCCGTCTTTTACATTCACATCTATCCATTACAATCAATCAACCATGACTCGAGAACCTTATCGCATGTTGTTTATCCAATGGATAAACGCCGTCTTGTCCTCCCGATTGAACCCACACCCCTCATAAAAGCGGAACGTGCCCTCGTCTTTGTTGCCGGTGGTGAGGGAGGCTTTGTAGCAGTTCGCGGCTTTGGCGATGGCGACGGCCTCGGCCATCAGGGCGGCGGCGAGGCCCCGGCGGCGGTGGGTGGCCGCCGTGATGACGTTTTCAATAATGGCATAGGGCCGGGCGTTGCGGGTGAGGTTTTGCACCACGATCACCGAGACGCTCGCGGCGAGCGTGTCCCCGTCCTTTATCAGCAGAATGTGGTAATCCGGATCGGCGAGAATTTTCTCCCACACGGCTTCCAGCCCCGCGCCCTCCGGCACGGGGTCTGTTTCGTGCAGCTCTTTGTACAGCGAAAGCAGCGCAGGCAAATCTTCGCGCTGCGCTTCTGCGATTTCGAATTTTTTATTCATTCTCGCGTCCTCCACTCTCTCTGTTTCCACCAGGTGTGCGGCGCGTAAAACACGCGCGCGATGGCGAACTGGATTTTTATTAGATTGGGCGTACGAAACCCGAAGTAGTAGCAGCGCTACGTCGAGGGTTGCGTACGCCCAAGATAGTGAAAATACGGTCGTCAGCGCGTGCGGGGCTTTGCGCGCCGCACGCCTCAATTACTGCTCAGCCTTGATTTTGTTGATCAGTCCGCCCGCGAGGATCATCGCCCGCTGGCGGGGGCTGAGCTCGAGCACGGTGTTGACGGTGAAGCCCTTGGTAAGGTTTTGCACGGGGATGATGGCGGTGCCCGCTTCCACCTTTTGGCGAATATCCGCAAGTTCGATCTCATCGTTTTCGTCAAAGCGGTCGTAATCGGCCTCGTTTTGGAAGGTCAGGGGCAGGATGCCGTTGTTGATCAGGTTATCCTTATGGATGCGCGCGAACGATTTGGCGATCACGCCGCGGATCTTTAAATACAGGGGCACGAGCGCCGCGTGCTCGCGGCTGGAGCCCTGGCCGTAGTTGTGCCCGGCGAGCAGAAATCCGCCGCCCGCCGCCTTGGCGCGCTCGGGGAAGGTTTCGTCCACAGGCGTCAGGCAGTATTCCGAAAGCTTGGGAATATTGGAGCGGAAGGGGAGGAGCTTGGAATCGCTGGGCATGATATGGTCGGTGGTGATGTTATCCTCCATCTTAAGCAGCGCCTTGCCCTTGAGGGTCTCGGCAAGCGCCTGTGCCGTGGGGAAGGGCTGGATGTTCGGGCCGCGCACGACCTCCACGTCGTTTCCGGCTTCGGCCGGGGGTATGATCAGGTTGTCGTTATACAGGAAAGTCTCCGGCATCTCGACCGTCAGGTCGGTGTCCAGCGTGCGCGGATCGGTCAGCACGCCGGTCAGCGCGCTCGCGGCGGCGGTTTCGGCGGAAACCAAGTAAATGCCCGCCGATTTGGTGCCGCTGCGGCCGAAGAAATTGCGGTTGTTGGTGCGTAAGCTTACCGCGTTCGTGCGCGGGCTTTGCCCCATGCCGATGCAGAAGCCGCAGGCGGTTTCGGTAATGCGCGCGCCCGCCTGAATCATATCGTTGAGCGCGCCGTTTTTAGCGAGCATCCCCAGCACCTGGCGCGAGCCGGGCGCGATAATCAGGCTGACGTCCGGGTGCGCGGTTTTGCCCTTGAGGATCTTCGCCACGCGCATCATGTCGAGGTAGCTGGAATTGGTGCACGAGCCGATGCAGACCTGATCCACCTTGATTTCTCCGGTCTCGCCGACGGTCTGCACGTTGTCGGGCATGTGGGGGAGGGCGACCAGCGGCGCAAGCTTGCTTAGATCGATCTCGATGACCTCGTCGTAGGTCGCGTCTGCGGGCGGCAGCATTTCCACGAAATCCTGCTCGCGGCCCTGCGCGGCCATGAACTGCCGGGCGTTTTCATCGGCGGGGAAAATGCTGGTCGTCGCGCCAAGCTCCGCGCCCATGTTAGTGATGGTCGCACGCTCGGGGATGGACAGGCTTTTCACGCCCTCGCCGGTATATTCCATCACCTTGCCCACGCCGCCCTTGACGGTCAGGATGCGCAGCACTTCCAAAATGACGTCCTTGGCGGCAACCCCGCGCGAAAGGGCGCCGGCGAGCTTGATGTTCGTCACCGACGGGCAGGGGATGGAATACGCCCCGCCGCTCATCGCCACCGCTACGTCCAGCCCGCCCGCTCCGATGGCGAGCATGCCAAGGCCGCCCGCCGTGGGGGTGTGGCTGTCCGAGCCCAACAGCGTTTTGCCGGGGATGGCAAAGCGCTCCAGATGCACCTGATGGCACACACCGTTGCCGGGTTTGGACAGGCGCACGCCGTGTTTTTTGGTGACGGTTTCCAGGTATTTATGGTCGTCGGCATTTTCAAAGCCCGACTGGATGGTGTTGTGGTCGATGTACGCCACCGAAAGCTCGGTTTTCACGCGCGGCACGCCCATGGCTTCAAACTGCAGATAGGCCATGGTGCCGGTGGAATCCTGGGTGAGCGTCTGGTCGATTTTGATGGCGATCTCCTGTCCAGCTTTCAGCTCGCCCTCCACCAGGTGGTTTTTGAGGATTTGATACGTGAGATTCATGCATGTCCTCCTAACAATAATGCGTATCCGTGTAAAGTCCGGCAAATACACAACAGCGTCCCTATTGAGCTCGTCTCCGCCAGGGAAACGGGGCTTAAGAACGCACATGCCGGCAGATATAATTTTCGTCAGGTTGCGTTTGCGGAAACCGAAGTCGTAGCAGCGCTACTCCAAGGTTTTTGCAGGCACAAGATGGCGGAAATTTGATCGCCCGCGTGTGCGGGCGTAGCCATCGTTTGCCTGACAAAAAGCCGGCTGCCGCTCCACATCGAACGCCTCTTCATCATACCCGGTCATGAAATAATGTCAATGAACCGCACGAAAAAGATGCATATTGTATACATACTGGTTAAATTATTAACAATATAGGCTTTGGGTATATTTTGCCGGAAACGGCAGGATATCGACCGCCGTACACGTTGTGCACAAAGGCTTTCCGGAGTATACTGTGGGTACGGTTTTTATAAAGGAGCGGATCGCATGCCGGAACTTTGGGACGCCTACCTGCCCGACGGGCGGAAGACCGGGCGCACGCTCGCGCGCGGCGAGCCCGTGCCCGCGGGGCTTTACCACATCGTCGCCGACGTGCTGGTGAAGCATACGGACGGGGACTACCTGGTAATGCAGCGGGATTTCCGCAAGGAGGGCTACCCCGGCAAGTTTGAGGCCGGGGCGAGCGGAGCGATTTTGCAGGGCGAGACCCCGTACCAGGGCGCGCTGCGCGAACTGCGCGAGGAAACGGGCATTGCGGCCGATGCGCTGACCTTTCTGTTCGCCGCCAGCGACCTGAAGCAAACGCTCTATTTCAGCTACCTCTGCCTCACGGACTGCGATAAACTCTCCGTCACCCTACAGGAGGGCGAAACCGTCGCCTTCCGCTGGCTGCCGGAGCGGGAATTCTTCGCGTTTGTGCAAACCGAGGACTTCGCAGCCGGCCCGCTGACCCGCTGGCAGGCATACTGGGATGCCGTACGCGCTTTCGGCCGATGACCCTCCGGCTGTCACGAAACCGGTTTCTACGGTCTATTGCCGTCGCCATTGCCCTGTGCTATACTTTCAACTGTACACGGTATTTCCGTTTTTCCGATGTAAGGAGATATTTTTATGAGTAAAACCTTCGGCGTCCTCACCAGCGGCGGCGACAGCCCGGGCATGAACGCGGCGGTCGTCAGCGTCGCGCGTTTTGCGGAGCAAAACGGCATCGAGCTCATGGGCATCCGGCGCGGATATAACGGCCTGCTGGGCAAGAGCGAAAACGAACTCAACGACATCCGCAAGCTCCGCTCCGAAACGATTTTGGATATTTTGGACCTGCGCGGCACCTATCTGCGCACGGCCCGCTGCGAAGAATTCAAGCTGGACGCGGTGCTGGATCAGGTCGCCGACGACCTGAAGCATAAGCACCACATTGAAGGCCTAGTCATTATCGGCGGCGACGGCAGCTACCGCGGCGCGCTGGACCTGTGCAAACGCGGCATTCCCTGCGTGGGCATCCCCGGCACGATCGACAACGATCTGCCCTACACCGAGGCGACGCTTGGGTACGACACGGCCGTGAACGTCTGCGTGGAAGCCGTGCGCTCCATCCGCGCCACCAGCCGCAGCCACGACCGGCCCCACGTGGTGGAGGTCATGGGCCGCTACTGCGGCGATATCGCCATGCGCACGGCGATCTCCACCGGCGCGGAATTTGTAATCGTGCCCGAAATGAAGTGGGATCTGCACGACGTGGTCGCCCGCCTGAAGGAGCAGATCGCAAACGGCAACCGCCGCGCCACCGTGATCATCTGCGAAAACGCGTGGGACGACGGCAACATGGCCCCCTACCCCTGGCGCGAGCTGTTGTGCAGGCACGACAAATGCCTGCATGAGGATACCCCCTTCTCCTCGCAGAACCTGGCGCGGGTTTTAAAGTACGAATGCGACATCGAGGCCCGCTCCACAGTGATCGGCTATACCCAGCGCGGCGCGATCCCCACGGCGTACGACTCCGCTTTCGCGTTCGAGGCCGGGCGCATGGCCGTGGACCTGCTCTTGCACGAAACGCCGGAGAAGGACGACGGCTTCGCCATCGGCGTGCGCGACGGCCGCGTGTTCCACTCCTCGCTGCGCCGGGCGGCGCTGAAGCTGGACAAGCGCCCGTTTGATGAAAAGCTGTACAAAATCATCAACACCCTGCCCTATCTGCCCCGCGAGGACGACCTGATTTTGGTTCCGGCCAACAAAGCGAATAAATGAGCGCACGCTTTTCGCTGCTGTTGTGCGACGTTGACAACACCCTGTTTGATTTTCGCAGCGCCGAACGCGCGGCTTACGCCGCCGTTGCGGCGCGCTTTTCACTGCCGGAGGACGAGGAGCTTTTTCTGCTCTACAAGGCGATCAACACCTTCCACTGGCAAAAGCTCGGCCGGGGCGAAACCACCGCCGCCAAGCTGCGGCTGGACCGCTTCCGGGACTTCATGGCCGCCCAGGGCGTGGAAGACGCGGATATCCCCGCGATGAGCGCGTGCTTTGTGCATGCGCTGGAACAGCAGCACATTCCGGTGCCCGGCGCGGAAGACTTTCTCCGCCGTGTGTCGGCGCAGATGCCGGTGTATCTGGTCACCAACGGCTTTGCCACGGTGCAGCGCGCGCGCATGCAGGCATCGCCCCTAAGCCAATACGTCACCGGCGTGCTGATTTCCGAGGAATTTGAAAACCCCAAGCCGCACCCCGAAATGCTGTTGGAAGCCATGAAGCGCGCGGGCGTGGCCGATCCCCAAAAAGCCGTAATGATCGGCGACAACGAAAACACCGATATCCTGGCCGCCAGGGCCGCGGGCACGCAAAGCATATTATTCCTGTGCGGCGCGGAGCCGCCGCAGAGCACCCGGGCGGATTTCACCGCCGAAACGCTGGACGCGGCGGCGGACTGGATTCTGCGCCCGTAACCGCAAAGGAGTGCGCGTATGGCTGTTCTTGAGCTGGGCTGCTGCTGCGCCTACTGCAAACCCTGTCGCGCATACGTATCCGGCGCCTGCAAGGGCTGCAAGCCTGGCTACGATACCGGCGCGCGCGATATTTTGAAGGCAAAGTGCGCCATAAAGGTCTGCTGTATCGGGAACGGCAATATAAGCTGCGCAGACTGTGCGGACTACGAAGCCTGCGCCGTTTTAAACGGGTTTTATCAGAAAAACGGGTATAAATACCAAAAGTACCGGCAGGCGACCGGGTTTATCCTCCGTTTCGGATACGACGCGTTTTTCCAAATCACCGACGCCTGGACGGGCGCCTTTGGCCAGTATCCCAACGCCGCTCAGGACGCGGACGAAAAAAGAGGCTAACCGCCATATTCTCTCCCAGGTCTCCGGCTTGTTTCCGGCCCCGTTGGGAAACTTCCGCCGTGGGTTTCGCGCCGTCCGGCGCGGTGGTTGACAGCCCCTTCCCATATTGAGTACAATGAACGAAACAACCCCGGAAAGGTGGACATAATATGTATCGTGAAGTCATCGATACCGCGAAGGATAAGATGCAAAAGACCATCCATGTGTTCCAGTCCGAGCTTCGGTCCATCCGCGCCGGCCGCGCCAACCCGCAGCTTTTGGAGCGTGTGATGGTGGATTATTACGGCTCGCCTACGCCGCTGACGCAGATGGGCAACGTTTCGGCGCCCGAGCCGCGCATGCTGCTGGTTAACGTCTGGGATCAGTCGGCGCTTTCGCTGGTGGAAAAGGCCATCCAGAAGTCGGACCTGGGGCTCAACCCCTCTAACGACGGCAAGGTCATCCGCCTGGTCGTACCGGAGCTCACCGAGGAGCGCCGCAAGGACCTGACCAAGCTCGTGGGCAAAACGCTGGAGGAGGCCAAGGTCGCCGTCCGCTCCATCCGCCGCGACGCGATGGACCACGTGAAAAAGCAGCAGAAGGACTCCTTGATCACCGAGGACGACCTGACCGTCGCCGAAAAGAAGATCCAGGAAGCGACGGACGAATCCGTCAAAGAACTGGATGAGCTTGCCGCCGCCAAAGACAAGGAAATCATGGAAGTTTGAAGAAAACCTTTGAACATCTCCTGGGCCTGAACGCAAAGGATGCGCTGGCGATACTGACAAGCGCCGGCATATTCAATGTGCGGGTCACCTTTACCGCCGCGCCCGCGCCCCTGCGCGCGCGCGCGGATGCCGACCCCGGAGACGACAGGCAAAAGCGAAGCGCGCTGGAAGGCGTCGCCGCGCAGTTTTCCGTATCGGACGACGACGACGGCGATCCGGCCGTTGATCCGCTGCTCGAGCCGGAGGTTACCGACGGCATCCTCACCGAGGCCCGCGTGATCGGCGTGCGGGACGACGGCAGGCAGCTGCTCGTTTCGCGTTTTAAAGTTTCGCCAAAGCCCTAGCGCTTTGGCGGCGCCGTGCAGGCCGGAGGGTTCCGCCCCTTCGCATATCCCTTTTGGAGGAACGTTCATGGCAGACATCCAACTGGACTTAACCCGCCTGCCGCGCCACGTCGGCGTGATCATGGACGGCAACGGCCGCTGGGCGAAAAACCACGCCCTGCAGGTGGCGCTGGGGCACAACGCGGGCGTGGAGGCCATGCGCAATATCATCCGCGACGCCAACGACCTTGGTCTTGAGGCGCTTTCGCTGTACGCGTTTTCCACCGAGAACTGGAAACGGTCCAAGCCCGAGGTGGACGCGCTGATGGCGCTGCTGCTGAAATACTTCAAGCAGGATATCGGCGAACTCAGGGAAAAAAACGTCCGCGTGCTGATTTTGGGCGACAAGGACGGCATGCCCGGCCCCCAGCGCGAAGCGCTGTACGACGCGGAAGCGCGCACCGAACGCTGCACCGGCATGAAGCTCTGCCTTGCGATTAACTACGGCGGCCGCGCCGAGCTGCTCCGCGCCGCGAGGCTGCTGGGGCAGGACGCGCAGACGGGAGCGCTGTCTCCCGACGCGATCGACGAGGACGCGCTTTCGAATCGTTTGTACACCGCGGGCCTGCCGGACGTGGATCTGTTAATCCGCACCAGCGGCGAGCTGCGGCTGTCCAACTTCCTGCTCTGGCAGAGCGCGTACGCGGAGTTCGCGTTTCCAAAAAAACTCTGGCCGGATTTTACGGTGGAGGACTTCCGAGCCTGCGTCGCAGCATTTCAGAAGCGCGACAGGCGATACGGCGGCCGGTAGCGGCCGCGCCCACAGGGGATTCTTTGATGCTTACACAGTCAAGGGAGGGTCGAGCCATGTGGAAACGCTTCGTAACCGGCGCGCTGCTTGCGCTGTTTTTAATCTCGGTTTTGGTGCTTGGCGGGTATATTTTCGGCGCTATCGCGCTGTTTGTGTGCGGTTTATGCGTTTTTGAAACGCTCAACTCCCTGAAAAAAGGCGGGCACCGCCCCGTGTACTGGCCGGCGTACTTTGCGCTGATCGCCTGCGCGCCGCTGATGCTGTTTGTCCGCCCGTTGGCCATCGTGCCGGTGCTGATGACCGCGTGCTTTGCGGTGATCTTCCAGGTAATGCGGCGCGAGACGCCCGACCTGACCGACGTAATGGTCAGCCTTCTGCCGATTTTAACCATCGTGCTGCCGGGCCTGTGCCTGATCACGCTTTCCGGCATCCAGCCCCGGCCCCTGCAGGCGTTTTTAACGACGCTGGTCTTTACGGTCTCCGTCGGCTCGGACACCTTCGCGCTGTTCGTGGGCACCTGGATCGGCGGCAAAAAGCTGTGTCCGCAGATCAGCCCCAAAAAGACGGTCTCCGGCGCGGTCGGCGGCCTGATCGGCGCGACCGGGCTTACGATGCTTGCGGGCTGGATCTTCACGCTGTGCTATCCGGACGCCGGGTTTCCGCCGCTTTGGGCCAACGCGATCGTCGGCTTCATCGGCGGAGTCGCCGCGGAGTTCGGGGATATGCTGGCAAGCCTTGTCAAGCGCTACTGCAAGGTGAAGGACTTCGGCTCGCTGTTCCCCGGCCACGGCGGAATGCTGGACCGCATGGACTCCATCCTGTTTTCCGCCGTCGTGATTTTCTGTTACCACGAAGTTCTCAGGTTCCTCGCCTGACGCCTGTCTTACGGAGGGCTTAAAGATGATCAAACGCTTATTCGCTCTGGTGCTTTTGCTGTCCCTTCTGGTCCCGTCCGCACTGGCCGCGACGCCCGACCCGATTTTCGCTCTGGAGTACGACAGCCTGTCCGATCCGCCGGCCGGCGTGCATAATTATCTGCTGGCGTGCTTTGACACCTGGGATTTCCAGAAAAACAACATGGGCAATACCGACGGGCTTTTATTGGTGACGCTGGATACCGTGCAGCAGCGGATGATTTTTACCTCCATCATGCGCGAGATCCTGATCCAGCGGCCGGACGGCAAAATCGGACGGATCACCTACATCATGAAAAACTACGGCCCCGAAGCCCTGTGCAGGATCGTATCCACGCATTTTGGCGTCAAGGTGGAAAAATACCTGTTTTTCAACATGGATAACATCCAGAAGATGATCGACGCGCTGGGCGGCGTGCATATCACCGTGACCGACGGCGAAGCGTATTACCTGAACCGCTACCGCATTTCCCGCACCTCGACCACCCCCAGCATGGACAAGGCCGGCACCTACCTGTTTACCGGACACGCGGCCGTGATTTACATGCGTATCCGCAAGGTGGGCGGCGACGGCGACGCGGGCCGCACCCGGCGGGTGCGCACGGTGCTGGAGACCCTGATCCGGGAAAACAGCGATATCTCGCTGTCCGAAGCAATGGGCATTGCCGTCGCGCTGACCGAGAACGTATGCCTGACCAACCTGTCCATGAACGATCTGATGGTCGCTATTCACAGCATCTTCGCGCTCAAGGGCGTCACCCCCGAGGGCTTCCAGCTGCCGACGGCCGAGTCGATGGAGCGTATCCAGTACGCCGGCATGGATACCAACCAGGTAGATTTCGCGCTGTGCCGCAGCGTGTATCTTGCCTTTATGAACATGGAATAACGCCGAAACCGGCGTTTTAGCGCGGCACGGATGCCAAAGCGCCGTTCGCTGCACCGCGGTGCACGCGCGGCGCGCCGACCCCGGTTTTTGTGGACAACCGCACGGAGAACTTGAGGAGTCATTTTTCAAAGCCTTACGCCGCCTGAAAAGCGCTGTCCACACGCCGGTTCTCCACAGGCTGTGGAGTTTTGGAAAACCGCCGCACGAACCCCTTTTTTCGCCCCGTTCCGCCCCCGGAAATAGAGGAGTTTGCCCGTTTCAACGAGAACTTAAGGAACAGACCCGGCTGTGCCGGAGGCGGGCGAAGCGCCCAATGTTGAAAACGCGCCGGATATCCGGAAGTTATCCACAGCCATTCCACAGGGGAAATGTAAGCGGGAACCCGAAAACCAGGCTTTTCCTAGGTTTCCACACCCCCTACTACTACTACGAAAGACTATATACTATATAGCTACTGCTCTTGTACAGGAGGCGAAACTCATGAAACTGAAATGCTCCGCGCAGGATATGATGATCGGGCTGGTGAACGCTACGCGCGCGCTTGCGGCGCGGCCGGCGTCGCCGGTGCTTGAATATGTAAAAGTTTCGGCGGAGGAAGGGCACGTGGTGCTCACCTGCACTGACGGCTCGCTGACCATCCGCGCCGAGGTGAAAGCGGAAGTCGAGGAAGTGGGAGACATTTTACTGCCCGGCAAGCTGCTGACGGAAATCGTCCGCAAGCTGCCCGAAGGCGTGGTCTCGCTGTCCGCAAACGAGAAAAACGTAACGGTCATCAAGTGCATGCAGAGCCGCTCTACGCTGACCGGCATGCCCGCGGAGGAATTTCCGCTGATGCGCGACATTATCAACACCCACGCGCTGCACGTACCCCAGAAGCGCCTCAAGGATATGATCTCGCGTGTGATTTTCGCCATCGCCCAGCACGAAAGCAGACAAACGCTGACCGGCAGCCTGATGGAAGTCACCAAGGACGAGCTGCGGCTGGTGGGGCTGGACGGCTTCCGCCTGGCGCTGCAGACCATGAAGGGCGATTTCATCCTGCCTGACGGCAAGGATATTTTAAAGGCTATCATACCCGGTCATGTAATGACGGAAATGAGCCGCATCATGGGCGACGAGGAAAGCGCCATGGTGACCTTCCATATGGATCAGGGGCACCTGATGGCAATCATCGGCGACACCACGGTGCTGACGACGCTTTTGGCGGGTGAGTACATCAACTACCGCCAGATCCTGCCCAAGGACTGGAAAACCCGCATCACCGTCAAGTGTAAGGAGTTTGAGGAGGCCATCGAGCGCGCGTCGCTAATCGCGCGCGAGGGCAAGAATAACCTCATCAAGATCAACGCGGAAAACGACATGATGCACATCACCTCGATGTCCGACCTCGGCGACGTGCTGGAGGAGATCTCCATTCACCTGGAAGGCGAGGCCATCGAGATCGCCTTCAACGCCCGCTACATCGGCGACGTGGTGAAGAACATCGACGACGAAACCTGCATGCTGTCCATGTCCAACGCCGTCAGCCCCTGCGTGCTCTCGCCGGTGGAGGGGGACTCATACTTGTATCTCGTTTTGCCGGTTCGCGTGTCGAACTAGAAAATATTGTACATGGATGAGTGAGGGAAACGCTGGCAGCAGAATAGCGGAAAGCCGGTCGCCAGCGAATACGAAGGTATGACATGATTTTCCTAATAAAGGCGGATAAAATATGCTCGAGTTTCTCAAGGCTGCGGTGAAGGGTGTCGTAATCGGGGTCGCAAACGTAATTCCCGGCGTGTCCGGCGGAACGATGATGGTTTCCATGGGCGTGTATGACACGATCATCGCAAGCATTACGGGGCTGTTAAAGCATTTTTGGAAGAGCGTGAAAACGCTGCTTCCCTATATTCTGGGCGCGCTGGTCGGTATTGTGGCGTTGGCAAGCGTGCTGACCTATTTGTTTGATAACTTTCCGCTGCCTACGGCTACGGCGTTTATCGGGCTGATTCTGGGCGGTCTCGCGCCGCTGTTAAAACAGATCGACATGAAAAAAGCCGGCGCGGGCGCCGTGCTTTTGTTTCTGGTTTTCCTCGCGCTGATCGTGTTCCTGGCGATTCTCAATCCCACGGAGTCCGGAACCGTCGTGGCGTTCAGCTGGGGGCAGGCGGCCGTGCTGCTGATGATGGGCGTCGTCGCCAGCGCGACGATGATCATTCCGGGCGTCAGCGGATCGATGATGCTGATGCTGCTGGGCTATTACCGCACGGTGATCAACGCCGTATCGGCGCTCAAGGACGCCCTGTTTGGCGGCGGCCTGTCCGCGGCGGTGGAACCGCTGAAAATCCTGCTGCCGTTCGCGCTTGGCATCGTGATCGGCATCTATGCCGTGGCGAAGCTGATCGAGTGGCTGCTAAATCGCTATCCCGTCTACACCTATTCCGCTATCCTGGGGCTGGTGGTCGCCTCGCCGGTCGCGGTGCTGCTGCGCTGCGATATGTCCGGTGTGACGCCGGTGATCGTGCTGATCTCGCTGGTCACGTTCATCGCGGGCTTCCTGTTTGCGGCGTGGATGGCGCGGATGTCGGAAAAGGAGAGCAGGCCGCGCTAGCTTGACCTTACCCGCCAAAAGGCGTATACTGAATCCGACAAATGAATACCTTATAAAGAGCGGTCGAGGGAACGAGCCCGATGAAACCCGCCAACCGGCGCAAAGCGCATCGGTGGTACATCTCGCGGCGGGACGCCGGAAGATAAGGAAAAGAGATTTTCACAAACGCCCGCCGAAAAAGCGGGCGTTTTGCTTGAGACGGAGGAAAAGGCATGAGAAAACTATTTACATCGGAATCAGTCACCGAGGGGCACCCGGACAAGCTGTGCGATCAGGTCAGCGACGCGGTGCTCGACGCGATACTCGCGCAGGACTCCATGGCGCGTGTCGCCTGCGAAACCAGCGCGACTACGGGGCTGATGCTCGTGATGGGGGAGATTACCACCGAGGCCTACGTGGATATCGACGGCATCGCCCGCGGCGTGGTGAAGGATATCGGCTACACCTCGGCGGATATGAATTTTGATTACAACTCCTGCGCGGTGCTGACCGCCGTGCACGCCCAAAGCCCGGATATCGCCATGGGCGTGGACGCGGCAAGCGACGCGCACGAAACCCTGGGCGCGGGCGACCAGGGGATGATGTTCGGCTTCGCGTGCAATGAAACCGCGTCGCGCATGCCGCTGCCTATCAGCTTGGCGCACGGGCTGACCAAGCGGCTTGCGGACGTACGCAAAAGCGGGGAGCTTGCCTTTCTCCGGCCCGACGGCAAGGGCCAGGTGACCGTCGCGTACGAAGACGGCAAGCCCGTTGCCGTCGACACCGTGGTGATCTCCGCGCAGCACGGCCCGGAGGTCTCCGAAAAAACGCTGCGCGAGGCCATCCGGGAAAGCGTGATCCAGCCGACGATTCCGCGAAAACTGCTGACCCACGACACCCGCGTGTTCATCAACCCCACCGGGCGCTTTGTGCTGGGCGGGCCTGCGGGCGACACGGGGCTGACCGGCCGCAAGATCATTGTGGATACCTACGGCGGCTACGCCCGCCACGGCGGCGGCGCGTTTTCCGGCAAGGATCCCACCAAGGTGGACCGCTCCGCCTCCTACGCCGCGCGCTACGTGGCCAAAAACATCGTGGCCGCCGGGCTTGCCGGCCGCTGCGAGGTCGCCCTGGCGTACGCCATCGGCGTCTCCAAACCCGTCAGCGTGCAGGTGGATACCTTCGGCACCGGAACCGTGCCCGACGATGCCCTCGGCAAGGCGGTGCAGCGCGTGTTTGACCTAAGCCCCGCCGGGATCATCGGCATGCTCGACCTGCGCCGCCCCATCTACCGCCCGCTGGCCGCCTACGGCCACTTCGGCCGCACGGATCTCGACGTTTTATGGGAACGGGAAGACCGCGCGGAGGCGCTGAAAGCACAGATTTAACCACAAGATAAACGGCCGAAGCAATTGTTGCCTTCATGAAAAACACAACGCCCCGCCGACTGTGCATTCGGCGGGGTTTTCTGCTGGCGAGGACGGTTACAGGTCAAAGATGTGCTGCTCCACCCAGTAGCGGTCGTCCGCGGAGAGGGGTTCACCTTTTTTCACGAGCGAGCGGTGGATCAGTTTGCAGATGAAAAACCGCATCCGCACCATCAGCGACATGCGCGCGGGTTTGAACGCCCGATGACGGGCGGCCAGGCGCGTGATTTTCCGCGTGATGATGCCGCGGCGCTTTTGAGACAGCTGATCCCAAAACACATCCTCCATCAGGCCAACGTTGAGCGTGCGGACGGCGGATACGCCCAGCCATGAAAGGCTGGTGGAAACGTCTTTAATCGCGCCGCGGTTGAGCTTGCCGATGGCCTGCGCGATGATCACGGCGCGTTTTGAAAACATCGCGGGCTTGGGCCTGTGCACGAACCAGTGCGCGCAAAGGTGGTCAAACAGCGCCTTGACCTGCGCGGGCGCGCGCAGCGCATACACCGGATACGCAAGTACGATCAGGTCGGCGGAAAGCATCGCGTTCCAGATCGGCAGTACCGTATCCGCGTGCGGGCAGTTCGCCTCGTCCTTCAAAAAGCATGTTTTGCAACCAAGGCAATAGGACGGCCCGTCCTTGGGCAGCACAAAGGATGCAACGTCATGGCCTTCGCCAAGGCCTTTTAGAAACAGCGCCAACATCCGCTGCGTACAGCCGCGAACGTTGGTCCCCGTAATCGCGACGATTTTCATCAGAGCCTCCCGGGTGTTCTTTGATTCAAAAAGCGCGGCGACGCCGTATGCGTTGCCGCGCTTTTTTGGTTGTGCATGTTATTCGTATTCGGAAACTAGCGCCTTGGCGTTGGAAGAATATAGAACACGTTGTGTATCTCCACCAGCGACACCGTCGATGGTCAGGCCGTTGACGTCCTGGAAGTCTTTTACGGCGTTTTCCGTCGCTTCGTCGTACACGCCGGTGATTTGGCCGTCGTAGAACTTCAGCTCATACAGCGTGTACTGCAGATTGCGGACGTCAGAACCCGTGTCTCCCGAGCGTAACGTGGAGTAAGAGCCCGTTGCTGTCGTGCCGCCGTAGAGCATGCGCTGCATGGCGGGCCCGGCCGTACCGGTGACGCGCAGGCCGTGGTTGGCTTGATAGCTGGTCACGGCGCTGGACGTGCCGCTGCCGTACTTGCCGTCCACCGAGCCGGTGTAGTAGCCAAGCAGCGAAAGCGAGTTCTGCAAAGCGGTTACGTTGGCTGCGGGCGGGCTGTTGGTAGAGGACATCGTCGTATATCCGGTGGAGGTGGCGGTTTCGCCGTAGGTGACCGGATCGGTCGCCGTCGAGGTCGAGGTGCCGCTGGTAGACCCGGCGGAGCTTCCCGTGCCGGAGTACAGCAGGTTCAGCGTCGCTTTCCCGGCTACGCCGTCGGCCGTGAGGCCGTTGACGGTCTGGAAATCCACCACGGCGTTATAGGTGTTCTGGCCGAAATCGCCGTCCACGGAACCGGTGTAGTAATTAAGCGTCTTCAGGCGCGTTTGCAGCGCGCGCACGCCGTCGCCGTTCATGCCAAGGCGCAGCGAACCGAGGTACGCGACCACGGAGCTTGCCTTGCGCGCCGACGTTGAGTACAGCTTTTCAAGCGTCTCGGGACCGGCCACGCCGTCGGCGGTCAGGCTGTTGCGCGACTGGAAGGATACCACGGCCGCTTCGGTGGTCTCGGCGAAGACGCCGTCCGCCGTGCCGGCCAGGTAGCCCAGATAGATCAGACGGTTTTGCAGTATTTTCACCTGATCGCCGGTGGAACCCAGGCGCAGGTAGAGATTTGTTTTGCCGTTGGTGTAGGTATTGGTCGTGGTGGTGGTCGTGGTGGTGGTGGTGGTCGTAGTCGAGCTGCCCGAGGTGGAGCTTGACTTGGGGATGGCGTACTTGCCAAAAACCGCGTCCTGGGTTTTGGTGCCGGCAATGCCGTCGGCCGTCAGGCTGTTGACGGTCTGGAAGTCTTTGACGGCCTGCACGGTCGCGGCGCCGTAGGAGCCGTCCACCGAGCCGGTATAATAACCCAGATCCTTGAGGTATTGCTGCAGCTGTTTGACCGCGGGGCCCGTGGAACCCGATTTCAGCACCGAGTTATCGGTGGTCGTGCTCTGCACGGTGGGCGTCGGCGTCGCCGAAGAGCCTGTCGCGGGCGTGGCGGTCGCCGTCGTACCGGATGCGCTTGTGGGCTGCACGCCGGTGGAGGGCTGGTTGGTGGCGGTATCCGCGGAGAAATCCCAATCGGCCCAGTCGATCTGCTGGGAGGCCTCGGTAGGCGTCGGGGTCGCCGTCGCGGGCGGCGGCGTCGTGATGACGACTTCAAAATTCTGCCCTTCCGTACCGATGGTCAGGCCGTTGGTGTCGTCCACAATGCGGTCGGGCTCCACATAGCAGCTCGAAAGCACAACGGCGACGCCGATCAGCAATAACAGCAGCAACAGCTTTCTGTGGCCGCGCAGGATTTTTGTTACGCGATTATTCTTCATCTGAACACTTCCTTATTCAGCGATATACGTAGAGTTTCCTATGGTAGGGGTTACTTCATTTTACAGGGGAACCGGGCAAATTGCAAGAGAAAATTCAAATTCTCTTCATAAAAAAGACGAAATATCGTATTGTTTTGTTCCAAAAATTGAAATAAACATGCGGGAATCGGATTTCCGCGGGCGGCTCCATCCATTTAACGATGGAAAGCCGCGGTTTGTTCCGCCGGGTAATAGGAAAAAACCAGCCGTTTTAGGCCGGAAGCGTTACCGGATCAGATTTCCCCGGAGCAGGCGCTGGTGGAGCTCCCAAAGCGCGGTTTTCTGATCGTGCCAATACACCAGATCATACGCAGCCTGAAATTCGGCCCATTGCGTCTCTGTGTGTTCTTCGGACAGCACGATCTTGCCGCCGTAGGGCGCGGCGAAAAAAACCATCGGGCAGACCACGACGTCCTTCCCCCAGGCCTTGTGCTCGGCGAACAGGTCGCACGGCAGAAAGCTGACGGTATCCAGACGATACAGGGGCACAGTCGCGGGGAGTCCGGCTTCTTCAAACGACTCCCGCAGCGCGGCTTGGACGTCCGTTTCGCCGTCTTCCACCCCGCCGGAGATCCCCTGCCAGCATTTCGGGTCGTCGGACCGCCGGAAAAGGGCGTACTCATAGACGCCGCTTTCGGTTTCGCGGTAGGGATAGACGTGGATATTCCGCGGCTGTCTCATATTGTCGTCTCCAAGATTCTGCGGGCGGCGCTCAGCGGGACGAGCCACGGTTGAGCGACAGGGAGTACAGCGTTACGCGGCGCACGGGACGCCCGGTGATTTCCAGCAGCGCCCTTTGGTACAGGGCGACCTGCGCCCCGTACAGCTCCCAGAGCCCGTCTGCGGACGATACGGCGTCGGTTTTGTAATCAATCAGTTCCCATTGATCGTTTTGCAGGTAGCACAGGTCGATCACGCCCTGCACGAGCATGCCGCCCTCCTCGGGGAGCCGCAGTACGAAGCCCCACTCGCGTTTGACGGTCTCGGCCCGCAGCGCGCCACGGCCGGGCTCGCTTTCAAAAAACGCGGCCAGGGACTCCGCATCAATAAGCCGGAGGTCTTCTTCGGTGAACAGCCGTTTTTTCAGGAAGCCGGCAAGCTGCTCCCGGATGGTCTCCCGCAGGGCGTCCGGGCCCTGGCAGGCGCGCAGGGGTTCGTAGCGCAACAGGCTTAACGCCTTGTGCGTGGCAACGCCGCGCCGTACGCCCGGCCGGTCATCCGCCGTGCCGCGCACAAACGCGGGTACTGCGGGAAGCTCGCCGATCTGCCGGGGGCGGGTGAGCGGCAGGGGCAGGCGTTTAAGCTGCACGGTTTCCAGTTCGCCCGAATCGTCCTCGGCGGCGCCGATCAGCGCGGGGGCTTCGGCGTGACCGTCCCGGCGCGCGCGCGTCAGCGCCGTGACCCCGACCTTGAAGGGCTGGCTGCTGTGCCGCAACCCCGGCAAAAGCGGATCGGCGGCATTCGGATCGGCGGGGGAGCCGGCGGCGAGGCGGCGGGCCTCTTCGGCAAGCGCGGACAGGGATTGCCGCTGTTTATCCAGCGTTTCGCGGTCGGTTTGCGGTTGTAAAATCCGTATAAAATCCACGGTCTCGGCGTCCGAATTGTGGGAAACGACCGTAAAACCGCCTGTTTTATGTGGAAAACTTGTGGGTATCTCTGGCGATTCGCCGCCGATGATCACATGCTCGTCTGTGCCCGGATCGGTGCACAGCGTCAGCCATTCCAGCATATGCCGGGCGTTTGCCACCGCGTAAGCCGAAGGCGGGGCGGCGGAAAAGCGCGGAACCTCTATGCATCCGGTCAGGATCAGCTCGTCCCGCGCGCGGGTCATGCCCACGTAAAGCACGCGGGCGCGCTCGGCCAGGTTTTCGGCCCTCAGCCGCAGTGCGACGGCCGAGGATAGCAGCGTATCGCCCTTCACGCGGCGAACCTCGTCAATGTAGGGCAGCGCCACGCCGAGCTTGGGGTGCATGGACAGGGCGGCTCCGCCGCGCCGTTCCAGCGGGGATTCAAGCCCCATTAAAAACACCACCGGGAACTCAAGCCCTTTGGATTTGTGGATGGACATGACGCGGACGACGTCCTCCCGCGGACCCATTACGGTGGGGCTGACGCTTTCCCTTGCGGCGGTTACGGACACCACGGCCTGCAAAAACTGCTTCAGCCCGCCCGAGCCGCGCGACTGGAATTCCACGGCCTTTTCGCACAAAAGCCGGAGGTTTGCCTGCCGCAGCTTGCCGTAGGGCTGGCAGCCGTAAAACGCGTACAGGCCGGAGCGCGTCAGGAAGCTCCACAGGTATTCGGGCAGGGGCATGGAACGCATCAAAAAGCGCTCGTGTTCGATCTCCCGGAGCGCGTATTCGCAGCGTTTCGCCAGCACGTCGCGTTCCTCAGCCACGCCGCGCAATGCGTCCAGGTAGCTGCCGCGCGGGCGGCGGACGCGCACCTCGGCCATCTCCTGATCGGAAAGCCCGATGGCGGGGCTGCGCAGGCAGGCCAGCAGGGAAAGGTCGTCCCGGATGTTGTCCATAAGGCGCAAATGACACAGAACCTGCGTGATCTCCTCGGACCGGAGCCCTGCGCCGCTGCCCTCGGCGTACACGGGGATACGCAGCGCCTGCAGCGCGCGGGTGACGACCTCGTCCACGCCCTTCATCTGCGGGGCGAGGATGGCGATATCGCGGTAGCGCAGGGTGCGCATGGCGTTCTCCTTGCGGTCGAAGAACGGCTGCCCCACGCGTTTTTGAATTTCCCTGCCGATGGCGGCGGCCTGCACGCGGGTGCGGTCGGCGCTTTTCATCGGCGTGGTAAAGATGTGCAGCTGCACGGGGGAATCGTCCCGCGTTTCCTGCCCGGCGTAGAGCCGCGCGCGGCTGTCGTAGGCGATCTCGGTCACGTCCGGGCGCATGATGCGCTCAAACACGCGGTTGACGGCGGCGAGCACCGTGCCGCGCGAACGGAAGTTGCGGTTTAGGTCGATGCGCCGGCGTTTCGCCGCCTCGTCATCGGCAAACGTCCGCTCCTTTTCCATGAACAGGGTCGGATCGGCCTGGCGGAAACGGTAGATAGACTGTTTTACGTCGCCGACGTAGAAGTACCGTTGTTTGGAATCCGCGCTTGCGTCCTTGACCGCGTTCAGCAGCGCTTCCTGCACGCCGGAGATATCCTGGTATTCGTCCACGAACACCGCGTCAAAGCGCGCGGCGACCGTTTGGCGGATCTCCGGGTGGCTTAAAATCTGCAGCGCCATGTGTTCCAGGTCGTTGGGGTCCAACAGCGATCGCTGTTTTTTGCGGCGCAGGTATTCTTCGTGCAGGGATACGCTTAGGTCGAACAGGCCCAAAAGCGCCGGGCGCATGGCGTTAAGCCGCGCGATGATGGTTTCCGGCTCCTGCGGCAGCAGCCCGCCGACCTTTCCGGCGAGGTCTTTCAAAGCGTCGCGCAGGCGCTTGTACTCGAGATTGATTTCCTTTTCCTCGTCGGACAGGTTTCTGAGCCCCGGCATACGCTCCAGAGAAAAGCGCTGCGCCGCACGCACCGCGGGCAGCAGCCCCTCTGCGGCGGCGGCGATCAGCTCGTTTGCGGCTGTGATATCGGCGCGGATGGAAGGGAGATATTTTTCGGGGCACACGGGGTTTGCCGCCAGGGCGTCCAGCTCGCCGGCCAGCCCGCGCGCGCCGTCCAGAATTACGCGGCAGTCCTGGAGCAGGGTTTCGGCCATCGGCCCGGTTTCGAGGTCGGAAAGCGTATAGTCCTTGTCCGCGTGCCGTTTCAGCCATTCAAAAGGCGCGGCAAGCGTCATCAGGAATGGATACAATTCTGTGATCATCGAGACAATCTGCTTGTCCTCGAATTTCGCGGTCAGCTGCTTTGCCGCGTCGTCGCCATCGGCGGCGCGTGCGTACAGCGCGTCCATCGCCGTGTCCAGCGCTTCCTGAAACAGGTTGGAGGCGACCGTCGTATCCGCGATGGCCGACAGGGGGTCGACGTCCGCCGCCTGGAAAAACTCGGTTACCAGCGTGTGGCAGAAGCTGTGCAGGGTGGAGATCTGCGCAAGCTCCAGCCGTTCGCGCTGTTTGCGCAGTTCTATGGAGGGGTCGCCCGCCATGCGGCGTTTTAAGCGTTCGCGCATTTCCGCCGCCGCCGCGCGCGTAAAGGTGACCACCAGCATGCGGTCCACGTGCAGGCCGCCGGTTTTGAGCATCGTATAGATTTTTTCGATCAGCACAGCCGTCTTACCGCTGCCCGCCGCCGCGGACACCAGCAATTCCCGGTTCTGTGCGGCAATCGCCGCCTGCTGTTCTCTGGAAAAATCCATTTTGCCTCCTGTTATCTAGGAAAACGATGATGAAAGCCCGCACATGCTGCCGACCGTATTTTCGCCATCTTGGGCACTTGGAAGCCTCGATGTAGCGCTGCTACTACTTCGGCTTCCGCATACCCAACCTGACACAAATCCGATTTGTCACCAAGCGCGTTCTTTCATCATCGTTTCCCTAATTGGTTCTCCTAACGGGCATAAACAATGGAAACGATAAAGAACGGCGCGCATCGTGCAGATTATCTACGGGATGCTCGAAGGGTCAAAGCCCTTCGAGGGTCAATCCGAAACCAGCGACATGCGCGGTGGTTTCGGAACCTTGCGGAGCAAGGGAACCTTACACCGAGACCTGACCGTGAGCGAAGCGAACAAGGGCGAGGTGCAACCTCGATAAAGTGGAACACTTTATCGAAAGCGTCAGCGCGCTTTTGCGACTTCGATGATGAGCTGCGTGACTTTTTCAAGCTCGGGGACGCTGACGTACTCCATCAGGCCGTGTACGTTGTGCGAGCCGGTGGGAAGGTTGGGGCACGGCAGGCCCATATAGGTGAGGCGGGAGCCGTCGGTGCCGCCGCGAATGGGCACGACGTCCGGCGTTTCGCCGATGGCGCGGATGCCGTCCAGCGCGCGCTGCACAACCTCGGGGTGATTGTCCAGCTCGTCGCGCATGTTGTAATAGGAATCCTTCATGGCGACGGTCACGGTATTTTCGCCGTAGCGGCCATTTAAAAACGCGGCGGTATCGAGCATACACTGCTTGCGCGCTTCAAACTTCGCGCGGTCGTGATCGCGGATAATGTAGCGGAGGGTCGCTTTGATCTCCTCGCCGTTGATGGACGCCAGGTGGTAAAAGCCCTCGCGGTTTTCGGTATGCGCCGGGGTTTCGGAGGGCGGGAGCAGAGAAACGAACTCGGCTGCGATCAGCGCGGCGTTTTTCATGATGTTTTTGGAACTGCCGGGGTGCACGTTGACGCCAGCGACCGTCACCTCGGCGGCGCAGGCGTTGAAGCACTCGTAGTTGAGCATATTGGGCGGACCGCCGTCCACGGTGTAGGCGAAGTCCGCGCCGAAGCCCTTGACGTCAAAATAGTCCACGCCCTCGCCGATTTCCTCGTCCGGGGTGAAGGCTATGCAGAGCTTGCCGTGCTTGATGGCCGGGTCGCCTACCATACGCTCGCACGCGGCCATGATCGCGGCGACGCCCGCCTTGTCGTCCCCGCCGAGCAGGGTGGTGCCGTCGGTCACGATCAGCTCCTGCCCGGCGTTTTTACTAAGCTCCGGGAACGCTTTTTCGGTCATCACCACGCCGTGGCCGACATCCAGATCCCTGCCGGGATAGAACACGCTGCGGGCGTGCACCGGGCCGGTGGGCACGGACGGGGAGGTATCCATGTGCGCGATAAAGCCGATGGCCGGCTGTTTATCGGCGTTGGCCGGAAAGCTTGCGTACACCACGCACTGCTCCGACACCCACACGTCCTGCGCGCCCAGGTCCTTGAGCTCCTGCTCCAGCAGCCGCGCGAGCGTCCATTGCTTGTCCGAAGAAGGATGCGTGCCGGAGTTCTCGTCCGCGCCCGTGTCGATGGCAACATAGCGTAAAAACCGTTCTTTGACTGACATACTCTTACTCCTCGCTTATGTATGGATGAAATCCCTAACGGGTTGTTTCACGTGAAACATTTACAATGGTCTATCTTTCAGCCGCGCGATGCAATCGGCCAGCGGCCGGCGGATGATGTGCGAGAGATTATCGGGCAGCGCGTCAATGGCGAACCATTGCAGGTCGGTGGTCTCGTCGGTCTGGGTGACGGGCGTGCCGGAGAAATCCTCACAGAGATAGAAGATTCCGACGAGGTAGATCTGATCGCCGTTGGGGTAGGTGTGATAGAAATCCGGGCCGGAATACACGCCCAGAAACTCAAGCTTCCCGGCGGTCAGGCCGGTTTCTTCAAATAATTCGCGGCGTGCGGTGTCCTCCGGCGTTTCGTCGAACTCCATGCATCCGCCGTGATCGCCCCAGGAACCGTCGTCCCGCCGGCGCTGCAGCAGCAGTTTTCCGTTTTGATGGATAAACACGCCGACGCCCGCCAGCATCAGCCTGTCGTGCCCGATTTTGGCCCGTATCGCGGAGATATAATCGTTCATCGTGCCCTCCCGCGTTTTTTCCATTCTACCACGGCAAAAAAAGGGCGGCAAGGGATTGACAGCGAAAACACAAGGTGATATAGTCGCACTCCTGCGCAAAATTCCGGACACAAAACAGACGAATACAAACACGACGAGGTACGCATGATCGAGTTACAGGATATCTGCAAAACCTTCCGGGTCATGAAGCGCAAATCGGGGTTCAAACAGGCGCTCAAGGCGCTTGTTTCGCGCGAGTATGAAACCGTGCGCGCGCTGGACAGCGTGAGCTTCAAGGTGGGTGACGGCGAGATGGTCGGCTATATCGGCCCTAACGGCGCGGGCAAATCGACCACGATCAAAATCATGTGCGGCATCCTCACGCCGGATTCCGGCGATTGCCAAATCAACGGCCGCACGCCGTGGAAGGACCGCGCCGCGCACGTCAAGCACATCGGCGTGGTGTTCGGCCAGCGCAGCCAGCTGTGGTGGGACGTGCCCGTGTGCGATTCTTTCGACCTGATCCGCGATATTTACCGCGTGGAACCCAAGGCCTACAGGGAAACGCTGGACGAGCTGACGGAGCTGTTGAACCTGTCCGAAATCCTGAAAACGCCGACCCGCAGCCTGAGCCTGGGCCAGCGGATGCGCTGCGAGATCGCCGCGTCGCTTTTGCACCGACCGGACATGCTGTTTTTGGACGAGCCGACCATCGGCCTGGACGCCGTATCGAAAATCGCGGTGCGCCAGTTCATCAAACGGCTGAACAAGGAGCACGGCACGACCGTGATTTTAACGACCCACGATATGCAGGATATCGAAGCGCTGACCGAGCGGATTCTTTTGATCGGCAAGGGGCGCATACTTTTGGACGGCAGCCTGAAGGAGCTCAAACGCCGCGCCTCGGCGCAGAAAACCCTGGTGGTGGAGTATGCCGGCGCGCAGCCGGAGCTTTCAAACGGCATGTACCTGTGCGAAAGCCGCGAGGGCCGCATGATCGTCACGCTCGACCCCACGGTGATCTCGGCGTCGGACGCCATTGCGAAAATCGCCGCGCAGACGGAGATCACGGACGTATCGGTATCCGGTATCAGCGCAGAAGAAATGGTCGCGGCGCTTTATCGGGAGTACGAAATATGAAAGCCTATCTTGCGGTGTTCCGCATCCGGTTCGCGCACACCATCCAGTACCGCGCGGCGGCCATCGCGGGCATCGTCACCCAATACGCGTGGGGGTTTATGGAACTTTTGATGTTCTCGGCGTTCTACCGCGTGAACCCGGGCGCTTTTCCGATGACCTTCCAGCAGACCGTCAACTACATCTGGATTCAGCAGGCGTTTCTGGCGCTGTTCATGACCTGGTTTTGGGAAATGGAGATTTTCGACACCATTACCTCCGGCGCGATCGCCTATGAAATGGCGCGTCCGCTGGATTTGTACGGGCGCTGGTTTTGCCAGTCTGCGGCTACGCGCCTGGCGCGCTGCGTGCTGCGCGCGCTGCCGATTTTGCTGGTCGCGCTGCTCATCCCCGGCCCGCTGCGGATGACCCTGCCGCCGAGCCCTGTGCAGTTTATTTTGTTTCTGCTGTCGGCCATGCTGTCGCTTGGAGTCGTGGTGGCGTTTTCGATGCTAATTTACACCTCCGCGTTTTATACGCTGTCGGCCGTCGGCATGCGTGTGATGGCGGCGGTGCTGGTCGATTTTCTGGCGGGCGGCATCGTGCCGCTGCCGTTTTTCCCCCCAGCGATGAGAACAATTGTGGAGCTGACGCCCTTCGCCGCCATGCAGAACATGCCGCTTAGAATCTATTCCGGCAACATCGCGGGTACTGACGCACTGCTGGGCATCGCGTTGCAGTTGTTTTGGCTGGCGGCCATGGTGTTTGCGGGCAGGCGCTGGTTGCGCAAGGCCCAGGCTAAAGTCATCGTGCAGGGGGGCTGAAGCATGAAACTGTATCTCAAATACCTGTCCATCCATATCCGCAGCCAGATGCAGTACAAACTTTCGTTTGTGCTGCTTACGCTTGGGCAGTTTATGGTGTCGTTCACTGCGCTGCTGGGGCTGTGGTTTATGATGAGCCGCTTCCACACCGTGGAGGGGTTCGCCCTGCCCGAGGTGCTGATCGGGTTTTCGGTGGTGCTTGCGGCGTTTTCAATTGCCGAAACCGTGGCCCGCGCCTTTGATTTGTTCCCCCGCCTGATCGCAAACGGCGAGTTCGACCGCATGATGATGCGCCCACGTGGGCTGATTTTCCAGGTCGTCGCTGCCAAGATGGAATTAAGCCGCGTCGGCCGCCTGGTGCAATCAGCGCTGATGCTCGCCTATGCTATTCCCGCAAGCGGCATCGTATGGACGCCGGACAAGATCCTCACTCTGGTGCTGATGATCGCCTGCGGCACGGTGGTGTTCTGCTGCCTGTTCCTGATCTACGCGGCGATTTCGTTTTTCACGCTTGAAGGGCTGGAATTCATGAACGTGCTGACCGACGGCGGGCGCGAGTTCGGCCGCTACCCCTTTGCCATCTACGGCAAGGAAGTACTCAAGTTCGTCACCTACGTGGTGCCGATGGCGCTGTTCCAGTATTATCCGCTGTTATACCTCATCGGCCGGGAAAGCAGCAAGCTCTATATGTTCCTGCCGCTGTTCAGCTTATTGTTTGTCATTCCTGCGTACGGGTTGTGGAGAATCGGGTTACGTAATTACAAATCAACCGGCTCATAATCAGCCTGTCCATAATACCCGATTTGCGTTGTTGGCAGCGGGACGCCGAGGGCATCACGTACAAAATGGGTACGCTCAACCCTCGCCGCCCTTGCCGCCTAGCACCTCTTGCATTCTGAACAGGCTGATGACGAGCCTTCGGCTCCTGATGTTTCACGTGAAACAATCACCCAAAGATAAAATTTACAGTTCCCTCACAAGCCGTTTTGATAACCGTATACCGGGTATGCTATAATGAAGCCTGAATTTTCATTCCGGGAGGAATTTTGTATGCCCGCACAAGCCTGCGACCTGAACGCGATCAAAGAAGCCATTACCGGCAAGCTGCTGCGCTACTACGGGGTGACCGTGGAAAGCGCCACCAAACGTCAGTTATATAAAGCCACCGCCATCACCATCCGCGACCAGATCATGCACCAGTGGATGGAAAGCCGCAAGAAAAACGAAGCCGAACAGGGCAAGACGCTGTACTACCTCTCCATCGAGTTTCTGATGGGGCGGAGCATGAACCAAAACCTGATCAACATGTCGGCGCAGACTGTTTACGCCAAGGCGCTTAAGGAACTCGGCGTTGATATCCGCGACCTGATGGACGAAGAGCCCGAGCCCGCGCTGGGCAACGGCGGTCTGGGGCGGCTTGCCGCCGCGTTTATGGATAGCCTCTCCACCATGGGCATCCCCTCGGTGGGAAGCACCATCCGCTACGAGTACGGCCTGTTCCGCCAGCGTATCGTGGACGGCCAGCAGGTGGAGCTGCCCGATCCCTGGCTGCAGGACGGCAACGTCTGGGAGATCCCGGTCACCGAGGATATCTGCCAGGTGCAGTTCGGCGGCGACGTGAAGGAATACGTGGTCGGCGGCCGGCGGATGTTTACGCTGGAAAACGCCTATACCATCGACGCCGTACCCTACGATATGCCCGTGGTCGGCTACAATTCCGATACCGTGAACACGCTGCGCACCTGGTCGGCCCGCAGCCGGGAGACCTTTGATTTGCACACCTTCGGGCGCGGCGAGTACGACAAAGCCATGGACGAAATGCGCATGGCGGAGGTCATCAACAAGGTGCTCTATCCCGAGGACAGCCACTGGGAAGGCAAAATGCTGCGCATGAAACAGCAGTATTTCTTCACTTCGGCCACGGTGCAGACGGCGATCAAGAAATACAAACGGCTCTACGGCGGCGATTTCAGCCGTTTTCCCGAAAAAGTGGTCTTCCACGTCAACGACACCCACCCCGGCCTGGTAATCCCGGAGCTGATGCGGATTTTGATCGACCAGGAAGGCCTGGGCTGGGACGAAGCGCAGGGTATCGTTAACCGCTGCGTGGCCTACACCAACCATACCGTCATGCAGGAGGCGCTGGAGCGCTGGCCGCAGGATATGATGAAGCAAACGCTCCCCCGTATTTTCATGATTTTGGAGGAGATGAACCGCCGCCTGTGCGACGGCCTGTTCAAGGCCTATCCCGACCAGTGGGACCGCATCGGCCGCATGGCGATTCTCGCCTACGGCCAGGTGCAGATGGCCAACCTCTGCGTGTCGCAAAGCTACAGCGTCAACGCCGTCAGCCAGCTGCACGGCAAGATTTTAACCGACGGCCTGTTCCACGATTACTGGCTGTTGAACCACGATAAATTCAAGGCCATCACCAACGGCATTACGCACCGGCGCTGGCTGCTGTCCGCCAATCCCGGGCTGACCGACCTGATTGAAGAAGCCATCGGCTCCGGCTTCCGCGGCGACGCGGCAGAGCTTGAAAAGCTGAAACCCTTTGCCGACGACGCGGCCTTCCGCGACAAATACCAGAAGGTCAAGCACCAAAACAAGGAACGCCTGGCGGAGCTCATCAAGCGCCGGCAGAACGATATCGTCAGCCCCGACTTTATTTTCGACGTCCAGGCCAAGCGCCTGCACGAGTACAAGCGGCAATTATTGAACGCCCTGCATATCCAGGTGCTTTACAACCGCATCGTGGACGACCCGAACTTCAGCATGCCGCCGCGCGCGTTTTTGTTCAGCGCCAAAGCCGCGCCGGGCTACTACCGCGCCAAGCTGATCATCCGCTACATCAACGCCCTGAAAACCCTGATCGACAAGCACCCCCGCGCCAGCCAGATGCTCAAGGTCGTCTATATTGAAAACTACGACGTATCCACCGCGGAGGTCATCATGCCCGCCGCCGAGATCAGCCAGCAGCTGTCCACCGCGGGCAAGGAGGCCAGCGGCACCGGCAACATGAAGTTTATGATGAACGGCGCGGTGACCCTTGGCACCATGGACGGCGCGAACGTGGAGATCTTCGACCTCGTCGGCGACGAAAACATCTACATCTTCGGCATGCGCGCCGACACCGTGGAAAACATGTACCGCGAGGGCAGCTACCGCCCCATGTCCGTCTTTGAGTCCAACGCCGAGATCAGAAAAGCGCTGGGCCAGTTCATCGACGGCACGCTGTTCCCCCGCGAGCCGCACGCCTTGCAGGACCTGTACCACACTCTGCTGGTTGGCGATCACGGCGGCATGGCCGACAGTTACTTCGTACTCAAGGATTTCGGCAGCTACTCCATGGCCAACCGCCGCATGATGGACGACTACCAAAACCGCGACAAATGGCTGAAAATGGCCGTGATCAACACCGCCCTGTCGGGCAGCTTCTCCTCGGACCGGACTATACGCGAGTATAACGACCGCATCTGGAAAATATGACCAGCCGGCCCATAAGGCGCGATCTGCGTTGTTGGCGTCGTCGGGTTTTCGCATCACTTACAAACGAGTAAGCTCAGCTCAACCCCTCCTTGCCGCCTAGCATCTCACACCTTCTGAACCGGCTGGGATCAAAGAAAAGATACAAAAAGGCCGCGCATTGCGCGGTTTTTTGTTTTATATAAGGACTTCATCTATGTAGACGCGAGATTCTTCTGCTTCAACCTCGTTGAGTGTTTTTCCATTCGATGTTTTCCAAGCATTTCGTGCATTTATTGAAAACCCTGTCACAAAGCAAGCAGCCTCAGCAGGAGAATGCAGTAACACATCTTTCTCAAGCACAGAGGCGCTATTAATAACTGATTTATACTTTTCTCTTGATACTCTTGCGTTGTTAGGGCATGATGGTGATATTGTCGGTTTTATACTACTTCCTTTAAGAACAACAAATCCTTCAGATGTTCTCACTCCCATAGCATGAGTGTTTCTATTTAAAAGCTCAAACCTTAGATTGTCGGTGGATGATTCCAAAGCAACAGGTTTATCTTCTTGCTGCTTTTCAATATAGGGCTCAAGGATTTTATAACCAAGAACACCTATAGCGATTCTAGCAAACTCAATAAATTCTTCGAGCTCGCTCTCTTTTTCTTCAGTGACGTTCCCAAGAGTGGGCATATTTGAATTTTTTATAATACAACGGTCAACATCTTTTGCAATTGTATAGAGTTTATTTTCTAGATAACTAATCTCTGTTTGACCAAATGAGTTGTTTGATGTTGTTATCACGATTGCGTCTGTCCAATAATCCTTAGCGGAACTACGTTTATGTTCCATTAGTCGATTTAGAATACCTTCACCTATATTTCTCATTCCAGCCTGGCCTATATATGCTACGGGATCATTAGTATCACTTGAAATGCCAAACAACATATATACAGCACTATTCTTAAAATCCTCACGTGATTTACACTTTTCGAGATCTGTCCGTGGAATTTTATAAACGACGCCAGTCCAATTTGCGAGGGTACATTTAATCCGTCCAGTTGGAGTGCTATCTAACAAGAACAGGTTTATATTTTTCCCGTAAGTTGTCATAATTATGCCATCCTATTCTTCTACTTGACGATTTATTTTCTCTAATCGTAGTTGATTTGATTTGTTGTGTCAATAGGTGCTTCTTATTGTAAACAGTACAGGTAAGAATAAAATACAAAAGGCCGCGCATCGCGTGGCCTTTTAATGGGTCATGGGCAAAGCCCTTTGCGGGGTGAATAGTGGCAGCGCCCCTATTCAGCCTTCTCTTCAAGCGCTTTCTCCGTGTCCCTTCCCCGATCTAAAGCGGCAAGAATACCGGGCAGGAAGAACACGATCAGCAGGCAGGCGAAGAAGCCGCCCTTGGCGATGGTGAAGAGGATCTCGGAGATGGACGGCTCGGCGGTGATGAACACAAAGCCGATGCTGGCGGTGACGGTGATCAGCACCAGCCCCGAGGTGAGGATGGTATGGATGGCGCTGCGCAGCGCGTGGATGACCGCGTCCTTTTTCACCATGGTCTCCCGCGCCTTGCGGTAGTAGTCGGCGTAGAGGATGCCGTAATCCACCATCGCGCCTAGCAGCAGGCACTGGACGATCAGCAGCGGCAGATAATACATGCTGATGCCCTGCAGGTAGTTGGTGCCCATCGTCACCCACACCGCGCACTGGATGATCAGCGTCAGAATCAGCGGCACGGCCAGCTTGCGGAACACCACGGCTACGATCAGGAAGATCGCCGCGACCGTCAGGAGGGTGATGCGGTTCATCTCGGCGGGGAAGCTTTCGTGCATCTCGTAGGCGATGGGCGAATTGCCCACCAGGTAATAGGTCGCGCCCGTGGCGTCCAGCGCTTCCTTCACGGTGTCGATCAGCGCGAAGGTCGCGTCGCCCTCCTCGGGCATCCGCGTGTTCAGCACGGCGCGGGAGTGCGAAACGCCAACGAACGCGTCGGCGGCCGACGAAAGCTGTTCCAGCGCGCCGTCGGGCAGCATGCTTGCGTACAGGGGGTTCTGCGCCACGGCGGTTTGGATATAGGCAAGCAGGTCCTTAAGCGGAATGCTGTCCGCGCCGTAGGCCTGGAACAGCTGCCCCGCGGCCATGGCGTTGACGCCCGTCAGGTCGGCAAACTCCTGCGCCGTGTATTCCTTCTGCATGGTCGTCGCGTACGAATCGACGCTCTCGATCCGCGAATCCGCCTGCAGGGCTTCCAGCGCGGGAGCGACCGCCTGTTCGTCCGCGTTGTCGTATACGACCACGATGGGGTTGGACGTGCTGAAGTGCTTGTTCACCTCGTTGTAATCGGCCAGCGAATAGGTAATATTGACGTTGGCGCGCAGGAAAAAGCTGCCCACCAGCAAAATCACGAACGCCGCGAGGATGAAAAACCGTCCTTTGTGTTCAAACGCGCCGATCTTCGTCATTTTGGGCGCGAACGCCTTCTTGCGCGTTTTTTCCAGGGCGTTGTCAAAAATCAGGATCAGCGCGGGCATCAGCGTCAGGATGCACAGCAGGCTGATCAGCACGCCCTTGGCCAGCACCAGCCCCAGATCCATGCCGATGGTAAAGCTCATCAGCGTCAGGGCGAGCATGCCCACGATGGTCGTAATCGAGCTGCCGGAGATCGCGGTTACGCCGTGGCGCAGCGCGCGGCGCATGGCCTGCGTTTTATCGGCGGCGGTTTCCTTTTCCTGCCGGTAGCGCGACAGCAGCATGATGGAATAGTCGATGGACAGGCACACCTGCAGGATGGACGCGATGGTGTAGGTGATCTGCGATACGCTGCCGAAAATGATGTTCGTGCCCATATTGATGGCGATCGCCACGCCGATGGTGATGATGAACAGGAGCGGCTCGATCCACGACGTGCTCATGATGAACAATATCAGCAGAAGGATCGCCCCCGCGATGATCAGCAGCGACGGGATGCGCTCAATGGCGGTATTGCCCGCCGCGTCGCCGGAGACGAAAATGGTATCGCCGGCGTACAGCCCCTTGATTTCGCTGACGACGGCCTTGGCGGCGTCGGAGAACGCCGCCGCGTCCACGGTGATCTCGTACAGGGTGTAGTCTCCGTTGTTGTAACGCTCGGTCGAGTCGTAGGCGACGGTCAGCACGCCGTCGGCGCTTTTGATCTGGTCGTACACCGCCTGTTTGCGGTCGTCGGCCAGGTTTTCAAACGTCAGGGTAAAGGTGCTCGCGGGGGTGAATTCCTCGTTGATGATGACAGCGCCCTGCTTGGCCGGCGAGCTCTCGGGCAGGTATTTGGTCATATCGTCGTTGATTTTAACCTGAAACATCATAAAGACGCTTGCGATGGTCAACAACGCGAATAAAATCAGGATCAGCTTGTGGTCTCTTACAATGTTGCGGGCGATGGTTCTCATGCGATGGAAGCTCCTTTATCCGTAAAAAATAGACACATGGTTGACAAACGGTGTCAGCTTCATCATAATAACCACGTGTAGACAAAACAACCAACTGTTGACCTTGCGTCTGCTGTAAAACCGACAGAACCCGTTAATGTGTCCGCATGAAAGCAATGTCCAAGCCATTTGTTGCAAATGTGAAGGAGGCAAGCGAGGGCTCAATCCCACGCGCGTCAGCGACCCGCTTTCCGCCATCTTGGGCCCTCAAATCCTTGATGTAGCGCTGCTACTACATCGGATTCTTGGAACCCAACCTGACAAAAATCAGATTCGCGGCCCCGCGTGTTCCTAAACCATCGCTTGCCTGCAAGTCCCTGCTTAAGCCCACACATGGCAGCACTCAACTTGTCTTTGTGCGCGGTTTGCCAATTCTCAATTTCTATATTTGACGATCGTCTGCTAATAGCAATCAAGGAGGGAAACCCTATGTCCGAAAACCAGCGCGTGCGCCTGTCCAAGCAGCTGCTGCGGCAAAGCCTGATCAAGCTGCTGGGCGAACAACCCATTCATAAAATCTCCGTGCGCGAGATCTGCGACCAGGCGCAGGTCAACCGCTCGACCTTCTACAAATACTACGGCAGCCAGTACGACCTGTTCCACGACATGGAAGACGAGATCCTGACGCACGTCAACAGCTACCTGCACGACGAACCCACGACCATGACGGGCGATCTGTCCCAGATCACCAACCTGGTGGCGTTTATCGGCGAAAACGCGGAGCTGTGCCGCATCATCATCAACCACAACATCGATCCCCAATTTCCCGAGGCGCTGGTCAACCTCCCCACGCTGCGCCAGTGGATCGACACGCACTTCCGCCCCGAATACTCCAAAACCGAGATGGAATACGTCTACGGCCTGGTGGTCAACGGCGGATTTTCCATCATCCGCATGTGGCTCAACAAGGAAAACCCCGAGCCGCCGGACGTCATCGCCGAGATTTTGTGCTCCACGATCGCCAAGCTGTTTCCGGCGGCGGTATAAGCGGAAAGGAAGACCCGATGGAGTGTGCAATCCGCAGCGCTGTGATGGACGACGCCGCACAGCTTTTAGCCATTTATTCTCCGTATGTAACCGATACCTGCGTTTCTTTTGAGGAAACTCCCCCATCCCCGGATGCGTTTGCCCGCCGGCTGAAGGAATGTCTGGATCACTACGCCTGGCTGGTGTGCGAGGTTCGGGGTGAGATCGTCGGCTACGCGTACGCCGGGGCATACCGGGCGCGCGCGGCGTATCGCTACGCCGCCTCGACGTCTGTGTATATCAAGAATGGGTATCATCGGCAGGGCATCGGCCGCTCGCTGTATGAAGCGCTGTTTGAACGGCTGAAAGCCCTCGGCATTTACACGCTGGTGGCGGGCGTCGCCCTGCCAAACCCCGGCAGCGTAGGCCTGCACAAGGCGATGGGCTTTACCGAAGTCGGGGTTTACCGCAGCGTCGGGTATAAGTTTGGCCGGTGGCAGGATACGCTGGCGCTTCAAAAAGCCCTGCGCGATTACGATACGCCTCCGGAAAGGGCGTAAACGCCTGCCCCTTTTGCAACGCAATATAAATATGATATGATAAAGAAAACAATACGACGAATACGGGAAAGGACGTGTTTCCATGAAACAAACCGCAGCGCATGCCGCGGCGATTGCCGCGATCCTTGGTTTACTGCTGATACTATGCGCGCCCGCCGGACTGGCCGAAGAAGCGTCTCCCGCAATCGAATGGGACATGACCATTGAGGATATCCTTGCCCTGGAAGGCGCGGCCCAGGACGAGGTATTCATCGTCGGCGGCGGCGAGTATACCCAATACGGGCTTTTGCGCGTTCATCCTGAATTTATCGGAGCCGCGGTGTATATCTGCCGGGATGATGCGCTGGTGATGTACGGCGAAACCGTCAACTCGTCCATGCAGCGGCAGAAGGCTGCGTTTCAGGAGATTTATGACGCAGCTCTTGCAGCGCTGGCAGAAACATACGGCGAGCCGACGATTGCCGGACCGCAGCGCGCCATAGACGCGGCCAATACGATACAAGCGGATGCGCTGGCTGCCGAAGATATTCTGGCCGACGCAAGCTGGGATCTGGAAGACGGCACGATGCTGTACCACGTATACACCAAGACCGGCGATGAAGAAAACATCTATACGATGTATGTCAACGAAAGCCTGCTGTACCAGGAATAAGCGGCAAAGAATACGCGCATACCCTTACCTGCTCAACCCATAGCGATATATAAATAGGAAGCAAGAATGTTTTCGCAGGCGAAGGAGCCTGCCGCGAAATAAACTTTTAAAGACGGAAAGGGAGGAATGTGCCATGCGGATAAGAACCCTATGCTGCGCCTTGCTTGTGCTGCTTCTTGCGATTAGCGGCGCGGCGGCGACTGATATGCCCCAATCAAGCGATCCGGCGGACACCGGATTCATGTTTCCAAACGGGCTGACCTGGGATGCCGTGGTGGAAGATATGTGTTTAATCGAAGGCATTGCAAACGAACAGGACTATCTGCTGCAGGAAACGAACGGCAATGCGGAGTACTGGATTCCGTACATGCCGGATGCGAACGATCCGGCGGGGATGTACTACATTTTCCATGCTGATCAGCTGGCGTGCATGGGGATCGATTACGGCCTGTATGCGGAAGCCGAAGCCCAGATGATCGCCGACGAGTTGACGGCGGAATACGGCGATCCTGTCGGACCGGTGGATGAACAGATTGTCGCCATGTTCAACGCTTACAAGGCGGAAGCCTTCCCCGCTGATATCCTGTATACATCGGCCGGGTGGTCGGCCGCGGGCGGCACGGCGATTTACTTCATGAATGTCTATAATGAAAGCTATGTGTTTTATGTCAACCCGGACCGGCTGTTTGCCGCCGGTCCCGCGGAATAATCCCCCGAAACACAAGCCGAAAGTAACATTCGGAGGAAACGGAGACCGTCAGCCGATAAATATGGTATGATAGGGATAACGGGAACCGAAATTTAAACCCGATACCGGAGGAAATACGATGCGCAACAACACAATCCGCCGCCTTGTCTGCCTTGCGCTTTTGCTCGCGCTAGTCTGCGGCACGGCCGCCGCCGCCGATTTTTCGTTCCGAAACGGCGTTGCCTGGAGTACGACGGCCGACCAGATGCTTTCCGCCGAGGGCGCGGCGGCAGGCGACGGAAGCTATAATGAAAAACTGTATAACGGCTACCGGTTTTTCTATCTGAAGGCGCAGAACGTGTATTACGTCTACCGCGGCGAACAGCTGCTGCAGGCGTATGCGGTGCTTCCCATGGATGCCTACGCCGCCGAGCTGGAGCGGCAGACCGCGCTTCTCGGCGCGCCTGCCGGAGCCGAGGCGGAAGCGGTGGAAGCGCTGTGGAACAGTCTCTATCCGGGCGGGCTTACCCCCGGCGCGGCAGCGGATACGGTCACCTGGCGGCTTTCCGACGGCACGCTGGCGGCGCTGTTCATCACAGGCGGCAAAACCTGCGTGAGCTATTTCAACGAACAGCAGATTGTAAGCGGAGAATAAAACCCGCAAAACAAACCCCGCAGCGGCACGGAAAATAACAAATATTGGGGCCTTGTGCCAAGGCTCCTTTTTCATACGCTATATCTTGTGCATACAGACCGGATACGCCTTTTGGTATCAGAAAATTCATAGAATACAAGAACATTTGTTGTTGACATTACACCCGTCCTTTGGTATCATAGATAAGCTCGCTTAAGAGCGCGAACCTTGAAAAAGATACAGAGAAGAAGAAAGAAAGAACGCAACGCAGTCAATAATTTGAGTGCAAGAAGCATAGCCAAGCTAGGCTTCTGAGCTAATAGGATTAACATAAGAGTTTGATCCTGGCTCAGGACGAACGCTGGCGGCGTGCCTAACACATGCAAGTCGAGCGGGGACATTCGGAGAAGTAATTCACCTTATGTTCTAGCGGCGGACGGGTGAGTAACGCGTGAGCAACCTGTCCTTGTCTGGGGGATAAGGAGCCGAAAGGCTCTCTAATACCGCATGAGACCACGGCATCACATGGTGCAGAGGTCAAAGGAGCAATCCGGACAGGGGTGGGCTCGCGTCTGATTAGCTAGTTGGTGGGGTAAGGGCTCACCAAGGCAACGATCAGTAGCCGACCTGAGAGGGTGATCGGCCACATTGGAACTGAGACACGGTCCAAACTCCTACGGGAGGCAGCAGTGGGGAATATTGGGCAATGGGCGAAAGCCTGACCCAGCAACGCCGCGTGAAGGAAGAAGGCTTTCGGGTCGTAAACTTCTATCCCAGATGAAGATAATGACGGTAATCTGGAAGGAAGCCCCGGCTAACTACGTGCCAGCAGCCGCGGTAATACGTAGGGGGCAAGCGTTGTCCGGAATGATTGGGCGTAAAGGGCGCGTAGGCGGCCTTTTAAGTCCGATGTGAAAGTCCTGCTTTTAAGGTGGGAATTGCATTGGAAACTGGAAGGCTTGAGTGCAGGAGAGGTAAGTGGAATTCCCGGTGTAGCGGTGAAATGCGTAGAGATCGGGAGGAACACCAGTGGCGAAGGCGACTTACTGGACTGTAACTGACGCTGAGGCGCGAAAGTGTGGGGAGCAAACAGGATTAGATACCCTGGTAGTCCACACTGTAAACGATGAGTGCTAGGTGTAGGAGGTATCGACCCCTTCTGTGCCGGAGTCAACACAATAAGCACTCCGCCTGGGGAGTACGGCCGCAAGGTTGAAACTCAAAGGAATTGACGGGGGCCCGCACAAGCAGCGGAGCATGTTGTTTAATTCGAAGCAACGCGAAGAACCTTACCAGGTCTTGACATCCAGTAAAACTTGTAGAGATATAAGGTGGGCTTGCCCATACTGAGACAGGTGGTGCATGGTTGTCGTCAGCTCGTGTCGTGAGATGTTGGGTTAAGTCCCGCAACGAGCGCAACCCTTGTGATTAGTTACTAACGCGTGATGGCGAGGACTCTAATAAGACTGCCGGGGACAACTCGGAGGAAGGTGGGGACGACGTCAAATCATCATGCCCCTTATGACCTGGGCTACAAACGTGCTACAATGGCCACTACAGAGAGCTGCGACCCCGTAAGGGCAAGCGAATCTCATAAAAGTGGTCCCAGTTCGGATTGTGGGCTGCAACCCGCCCACATGAAGTCGGAGTTGCTAGTAATCGCGAATCAGCATGTCGCGGTGAATACGTTCCCGGGCCTTGTACACACCGCCCGTCACACCATGGGAGTTGATAGCGCCCGAAGTCGGTGAGGCAACCGTAAGGAGTCAGCCGCCGAAGGTGAGATCAATGACTGGGGTGAAGTCGTAACAAGGTAGCCGTATCGGAAGGTGCGGCTGGATCACCTCCTTTCTAGGGAGACAGCCTGAATGGAAACAGGAAGGCTCATCTTTAGGTCGATCTAACTTGCAAAAGTTAGTCAATCGCAGGCATAGCCTGCGGAGCCGCTGGGCTCGGATGCTACGGCGTCCAATACAGAACCCATGCGTATTGTTCTTTCTGAAAACCTCTCTGTATCTCTTTCAGGGCTCGAGCCTTACAACGAGTGTGGATGCTCAATTCGCAGTAGCGAATGGGTGTGGGCAACAGCCCACTGCAATCCAAAACCAGCGACATGGTATACCGGCCCCGCCCCACGCTTCGCTCGCGCGAGGCTACGCCATTCGGTTCTGTCAGAACCTCGGTGGCTAGTCGGGCAAGGCCCTCCCTAAGCGGTGGTTTTGGGGCTTGCGAAAGCAAGCCGACCTTGCACCGAGCCGCGACCGTGAGCGCAGCTCACAGCGGAGAGGTGAAAACCTCAATCAAATCGCAGATTTGATTGACACAGGCGACAGCCTGTTGCCGTGGGGGTTTAGCTCAGCTGGGAGAGCGCCTGCTTTGCAAGCAGGAGGTCAGCGGTTCGATCCCGCTAATCTCCACCACATGGATTGCTAGCTCAGCCGGTTAGAGCACTCGCCTGATAAGCGAGAGGTCGGTGGTTCGAGTCCACTGCAATCCACCAGACCGCTTTGCGGTCACCCAAAGGGTTTGAAGGTCCTTCACAGGAAACCGCACACCCGCTGCACCTTGACAACTGCAAACGGAGGAAGCGGACTGAGCTCTTTTTCGGAAGAGTGAAGAACGTTTCAAAACAAGAGATGAGAATGAGATCATTTCTGTTCAGTAGACGGAGACGTCAAATGGAAGAATGGTCTTAGGATTTAAGAACCAAGCGAAAGAAGAGCACAGGGTGGATGCCCTGGCACCATACGCCGAAGAAGGACGTGGCTAACTGCGAAAAGTTGCGATGAGCCGTAAGCAGGCATTGACTCGCAAATATCCGAATGGGGGAACCCGGCGGGAGTAATGTCCCGTCATCGCGGAATGAATACATAGTTCCGCAGAAGGGCACCCGGGGAAGTGAAACATCTAAGTACCCGGAGGAAGAGAAAGAAACATCGATTTCCTAAGTAGCGGCGAGCGAACGGGAAACAGGCCAAACCAGAGGGCATGCCTTCTGGGGTTGTGGGCCGGCAGAACGCATTGGCAGAGGATAGTGGAAGCGCGTTGGAAAGCGCCGCCGAAGAGGGTGACAGCCCCGTAGACGAAATCCCGAGCCAGCAAGCCGGTACCAGAGTACCGCAGGACACGAGAAATCCGGTGGGAAGCCGGGGGGACCACCCCCCAAGCCTAAATACAGTATGGTGACCGATAGCGCATAGTACCGTGAGGGAAAGGTGAAAAGAACCCCGGGAGGGGAGTGAAAGAGAACCTGAAACCCTGTGTTTACAAGCAGAGGAAGCACGATCTAGGTGCGACCTCGTACTTTTTGTAGAACGGACCGGCGAGTTACGTTATGTTGCAGGTTAAGTACTTAGAGGTACGGAGCCGAAGCGAAAGCGAGTCTGAATAGGGCGTTTAGTAACATGATGTAGACCCGAAACCGGGCGACCTATCCATGGCCAGGTTGAAGTGAGAGTAAAATCTCATGGAGGACCGAACCAGACGTCTGTTGAAAAAGGCGGGGATGAGCTGTGGATAGCGGAGAAATTCCAATCGAGCCCGGAGATAGCTGGTTCTCCTCGAAATAGCTTTAGGGCTAGCCTCGTATAAGATTACCGGAGGTAGAGCACTGAATGGGCTAGGGGGTGAAAACTTACCGAACCCTATCAAACTTCGAATGCCGGATAATTGATGTACGGGAGTCAGTCCGCGAGAGATAAGTTCCGCGGGCAAAAGGGGAACACCCCAGACCTTCCGCTAAGGTCCCCAAGTTCATGTTAAGTGGAGAAGGATGTGTGATTGCACAGACAACCAGGATGTTGGCTTAGAAGCAGCCATACATTGAAAGAGTGCGTAACAGCTCACTGGTCAAGTGGTCATGCGCCGAAGATGTACCGGGGCTCAAACATGACACCGAAGCGAGGGATTGCAGTTTACTGCAGTGGTAGAGGAGCATTGTGTATCGGGCTGAAGCCAGATCGTGAGGACTGGTGGACTATACACAAGAGAGAATGCCGGTATGAGTAGCGAGAGGCATGTAAGAAACATGCCCGTCGAAAGCCTAAGGTTTCCTGGGGAAGGTTCATCCGCCCAGGGTTAGTCGGGGCCTAAGCCGAGGACAATTGTCGTAGGCGATGGACAGCAGGTTGAGATTCCTGCACCGCCATGAGAATGATGCAATGACACAGAAGGATACCGTGAGCCGGGTGATGGTCAACTCGGTTGTCAAACGAGGCTGGGAGTTAGTGAAGTACGGCTCCCGCGAAGGCTGAGTGAAGACGAGAGCGAAATTGAGTAGCGAAACACGGGAATTCACGCTGGCGAGAAAAGTTGCTGGTATATTGAAATGGCGCCCGTACCGCAATCCGACGCAGGTAGGCTAGGTGAGAATCCTAAGACGAACGGGAGAATCCTTGTTAAGGAACTCGGCAAAATGACCCCGTAACTTCGGGAGAAGGGGTGCCGATGGAGACATCGGTCGCAGAGAAAAGGCTCAAGCGACTGTTTAGCAAAAACACAGGTATCTGCGAAAGCGAGAGCTGACGTATAGGTGCTGACACCTGCCCGGTGCTGGAAGGTTAAGGGGAAATGTCATCGCAAGAGAAGCATAGAACCGAAGCCCCAGTAAACGGCGGCCGTAACTATAACGGTCCTAAGGTAGCGAAATTCCTTGTCGGGTAAGTTCCGACCCGCACGAATGGTGTAACGACTTGAGCGCTGTCTCAACAGGGAGCCCGGTGAAATTGAAGTATGGGTGAAGATGCCCATTACCCGCGACTGGACGGAAAGACCCCGTAGAGCTTGACTGTAGCTTGATATTGGATTTCGGTAACGAATGCACAGGATAGGTAGGAGACTTGGAAGCGCGCACTCCGGTGTGCGTGGAGTCACTGTTGGGATACTACCCTTTCGTTACTGGGCTTCTAACATAGCACCGTGAAACCGGTGGATGGACAGTGTCAGGTGGGCAGTTTGACTGGGGCGGTCGCCTCCGAAAGAGTAACGGAGGCGCCCAAAGGTACCCTCAGAATGGATGGAAACCATTCAAAGAGTGTAAAGGCAGAAGGGTGCCTGACTGCGAGAGTGACAATTCGAGCAGAGACGAAAGTCGGGCTTAGTGATCCGGCGGTATGAGAGTGGAATTGCCGTCGCTTAACGGATAAAAGCTACCTCGGGGATAACAGGCTGATCTCCCCCAAGAGTCCACATCGACGGGGAGGTTTGGCACCTCGATGTCGGCTCGTCGCATCCTGGGGCTGAAGCAGGTCCCAAGGGTTTGGCTGTTCGCCAATTAAAGCGGCACGCGAGCTGGGTTCAGAACGTCGTGAGACAGTTCGGTCCCTATCCATCGTGGGCGTTGGAATCATGAGAGGAGCTGCTCCTAGTACGAGAGGACCGGAGTGGACGCACCTCTGGTGCAACTGTTGTCGTGCCAACGGCATAGCAGGGAAGCGAAGTGCGGAAGGGATAAACGCTGAAGGCATCTAAGCGTGAAGCCCCCCTCAAGAACAAGATTCCTGGCGCGCAAGCGCGAGAGACCCCTTGAAGACTACAAGGTAGATAGGTCATCGGTGGAAGTGTGGTAACACATGCAGCTTGATGATACTAATGGTCAAACGCTTTGTTCACATTATTTAAATTCTAAGACCAGCATATGAAATGATCTCATCCCCCCATTCCATAATCCTCCGTTTGCAGTTGTCAGGGCGCAGCCCGCGGCGAGGCACAGCCTCACCCCGGGGACAAACCCTGTACGAATTCGGATCCTGATGTTCGGTGTATCATTCCCCCATACAAACATCCTGATCTGGGTTCACCGCCTGGTCAAACGGGCAACTTAATTGGTTCACTCTTTGTGGTGACAATAGCCTGAGGGATCCACCTGTTCCCATCCCGAACACAGCAGTTAAGCCTCAGCACGTCGATGGTACTTGGCTGGAGACGGCCCGGAAGAGTAGATCGTCGCCACATTCCAATTTAACATCAATCCTGGATGAAAGTTCGGGATTGATGTATATATTCCTCAGTAGCTCAATTGGCAGAGCATTCGGCTGTTAACCGAAGGGTTATAGGTTCAAGTCCTATCTGAGGAGCCAAACAAAAACCTGCTGCGAAAGTAGCAGGTTTTCTGTTTGGCTCCTTCGTTATAGGACAATATGCCAATTGAGCCACTTCGTCATTGCCTGATCGCTTTCATTGTCGCACAACGTCCTTCTTCAGTCGCTGTACTCTGTGAAAGCTCCCAACTCCGGTTCGCTTTCCGCATTGCGGAAGCCGCACACAGGCGGCCCGCTTGCCTCCGCTGCCTCTCGCCTCGAAACAGGTTTTTCGGCGGGTGGACGAGGAACGAACGGAGAAACGGGACATCGTACAGGACTTTTCATTTGGCTCTTTCGCTATAGGACAATATGCCAATTTCGCTACCTCGTCTTTGATCCGGTCGGTTTTGTTGTTGCAGGCAGCACTACCGTTTGCCTGCTCTGCAAATCCTCACACCTGCGCACGCCCTCACCGCTGGTGAGATATCCAGTGGATACGCGCTTTTGCTCGGTGCCGATCGCACTCCGCTTTCTTCCCATACCGCCGTTAGGCTGCGGCAAGGCGCCGCTGTTACCCTAGATGGCGTGAAGACAGTTCTTACGATTCGTTATTCGGCGGGGACTTCGTATTCTTTTCGGGGCCTTCTGTATTATGCTGGCGATACTGCAGCGGCGTCATGCCGATATAGGTTTTAAAACGCCGGATAAAGCTGGAGGTATCCAGATAACCAACCTGCTCCGCGATATCCTTAACGGACAGCGCTGTATTGCGCAGCAGCGCGCGCGCTTTTTTCATCCGCAGCTGCGTTAGATATTCTTTTGGCGTGATTTGCTTCATATTACGGAACAGCACTGACAGCTTCGCGTCCGACAACCCCGCGCTTTCAGCCAGGCCGGCGATGGACAGGTTCGGGTCGCAGCAATTTTGCTCCAGCATATGGATGACCCAATCGATGGCTGAATTTTTCGCCGGTCTGTCGTCGGCTTGCTTGGAAATCAGCCGCTGGCATACCTCGCGTAAAATCTGGTCCATCTCGTCCAGGGACAGGCAGTCCGACAGGGTGAACATATAGTCAAACTGCTCCTGATACTGCCGGTGGTGCCTGCGGACATACTCTTCCGTCAGCAGCCGGATGATATCGTTATATACCAAGCGGAATGTATACAGCGACATGTTCATCTGGTTCAAATAATCCTTCAGGCTGTCCAGCGCCGCCGCCATGCTTTCAAAATCGCTTTCCAGGAACGAGCGGCGCAGCCTGTCGATGATCTCGGTGGGATAATGCTCTTCGGAGGGCCGTTCCCTCGGCGCGTCAAACCGCAGCAGACGGTTGTTGCCGCGCACAAAGCGCGCTTCAAAGGCATGCTTGGCTTCCAGGTAGGCGGTTGGGCCGGCCGTATAGTCGCTGTGCGGATTGCTGGTCGCCATGGTAAGCTGCGGGCATACGTCACGGATCAGCTGAAAGCGGGTTTCCATCTCCTGAATAAAGGCTTCGTAATCGTCAAAGAACAGCAGCGCGAAAATGTTGCCTTCCTGTATTGTATCGGAAATCGCGCCTTTGCCGTTGACGAGCAGAATGTCCTCGATCGACTGCGGATTAATGCGGCGGCCCTCGCTGTTGGAATAGGCGATGATGATGACGGCGAACAACTGTGCATGGACATCGACGTCCAATTTTTCAAGCATCACCCGCCGGTCATCCTCCGTTTCAAAGGAATTGGACAGGAACCGGCGCACGGATTCGGCGCGGCTTCCGGGCAGCGCCTCGATTAACCGCTGGTTTAAATCTTCGTTGCGCTCCAGCAGGCTGGAAATACCCTGATGAATCTGCCCCAGCTCATTGCCGCGCGCCCATCCCTGTGAGATCAGCGTGAGGATGCGTTTAATCGGCGTGGTATTGTGCTGCGTAATCGGCGTCATAATCAGGGTCACGCCCAGGCCCAGCAGCAGCGTGACCAGCCAGAAGGTGTTCAGCGACGTGCTCAGCGCGGCGACCATCAGGTTGGACGGCGTCAGCATCATGTACACGATGTTGAGCATCGTGCCGTCCACGCGGTACAGATCGTACGATGCGCCGTCGATCTCGACTTTCTGCACCGCCGCATCCCCTACAGACCCGGCATAGGCGGTCAGCATCTGCTCTTTGGATAACTGTGTGTTCTCCTGCGAGACGATCACCTGATTATCGTGAATGAAAAACACGTCCTGCTGGCTGTCGATTTCCTGGGTGAGCATCTCCTGGTAGATACTGTCCTGAATTTGGAACAGCAGCACGCCGCTGATGCCGTTGGGGCTGTACCCGAACGGGAAGATGAACGTAGCCGTATCCAGCAGCGTACCCAGCTTGCCGGATACAAACTGCACAGGCAGAATGATATATTGGGTCGGGTTTTCCAAAATCCCGCGCAGCTCATCCGGCGATATGTCCTCGTAGAGCATATTGTTAAGCAAAAGCTCCAGCGTAACGCTGGAGGTTGGGGAATACAGGTAGGTATCGATATTGAATTTCAAGTACATTTGATAGATAAAATTCGAGTTGACACGGTATTGCCAGAGCAGCTTCTTGGTTAATATCGACTGTACGGGGTCTTCTTCAAACCTGAAACTGTACAGATCCGGCGACAGCGCCATATAATCGGAGATATTCTGCATTTGCGCAATATACTCCTCATGCTGGTTGCGGATGCGGTACAGGGTGTTGAAGTTGTTGTCCCGTATCATTTTCGTGTTGAACTGACCGTACACGCTCCGCGTATATACGGAAATGCCGGTCACCAAAATAACGACTAAAATGAAGTAGGGCAGAAAATAGCGCCAAAACAGCGGTATTCTATGCAAAAGCTTCATGGGAGTGTTCCTCCCTTCCAGAATCCAAAACGTGCGCATACCTGCATCACCGTTGCCGGTGATGCAGGCCGCGCTAAGGGAAAGTTATAGCTTATTGGGCGTTGGCCGCAAGGTACGCATCGTATGCGTTCTGATACAGTTCAATATAGCGGTCCACCTTTAGCTTGTCAAGGTTGCTGATGAACGTATTCCAGCTGTCGTCCGTCACGCCGCCGGTGATGAAGCGGGTAATCGCTTCTTCGACGTACTTCTCAATTTCGGTGAACAGACGCACAAGCTCTTCCTGCTCCTCAACGGAGAACTGGCTCAGCACGGTCAGGTACTGATAGGAATATTGCTCAACAAAACCGGCGTCGGTGTAAGCCTGGCAGTATTCCATTTTCTCGATACGGTGGGAGGGCATATTGACGCGGTCGAAGTAGTACTGGCCGGGTGCGTAGAAGATGGCGGACTGGCCGGGGATCTGCGGAGAGTTGGAGTCTACGCCGAGAATATTGTACTTGCCGTTGTCGGCGATTTCCAGCATTCCGGCTGTGTTGTAGAATTCCATTTCGGTATCGAAATCAAACTGTGCGTCGATCCAAGCCAATGCGGCGTCCACGTCTTCACAGGCGGTGGTGATGTACGCGCTGTACGTGGGCAGTTCCATGGTCTGAGCGACCTGCGGCGTATAACCGTCCGCGGACACGGGAAGGATGCAGGCGAAGTCTTCCACGATGAAGTCGGGATAGCCCATCTGCTGCAAACGCCAGTTCCAGAAGCTGCCGATGTTTTCTTCCTGCAGCTTGGCGTTGAACGAGGAGGCGTCCTGTGAGATACATTCGGGATCCAGCAGGCCTTCTTCATACCAGCGGCTGAGGGTTTCCATCGCATCGCGGAAACCGGGCTGCAGCATGGGCACGGTGACCTTCTGGTCGTTGTCGATCATAATGAGGTAGTTGTTCATCGGGATGCCCCAGAAGTTCAGCAGGCTGCCAAGCGCGTACTGGACGGGCTCCAAGAACGTAGAGGTGAAGGGAATTTCGTCCTGTTCGCCGTTGCCGTTGGGGTCCTGGTCACGGAAGGCGATGTAGACGGCTTCGAGTTCTTCCGCGGTGGTGGGAACATCAAGGCCCAGCGCATCCAACCAGCTCTGGTTGATGAAGAAATGGCCGGCCATATTGATGTTCTGCGGTACCAGATACGCGAAGTAATACATATTGCCGTCGGACGAACTGATCAAGCCGCGGGTCGCGGGATCATAGTCCAGCAAGGCCAGATAGTTGGGCATTTGCGCCACATAGTCGTTGAGCGGCAGCAGGATTTTTTCATCCACGCCGTATTTCTCATCATCGACCTCGCCGCGGATGATGATATCCGGAATTTCGCCGGATGCGAACGCGAGGTTCAGTTTGGTATCCCAGTCAGCTTCCATGACTTTGGTGAAGTTGGCATGGATACCGGTTTCTGCCTCGATCTGCTTATAAGCGTCCATCGTGTTGAAGTCGAGGTAGCTTTCGGTAGAGCGGCACCAGATCATAACGTTGAGCGTAGGCGTATCATCGGCAACCGCGGTGGGGATGATAAGCATGCTCACTGCCATGACCACAACCAGAAACAGGGCCAGGGATTTTTTCATATGGGGTTCCTCCTTCTTTATGATAAGGGTCACCGGGACCCTTTGGATACCTATCGAAATCAGCCTTTCAACGAGCCGATCATCACGCCTTTGACGAAGAACTTCTGCATGAACAGGTACAGCACGATCGCGGGGACGGTTGAAATGACGATAATGCAGTATTTGGCGACCTCGGCGCGTTTCAGCGCTTCGGCACGGCTCGCGGCATCGTCGGTCACCATGGCCAGGGTGGAATCGCTTACCTGCAGCGCGGCCAGGATTTCTTTGAGCAGCGTTTGCAGCGGCAGCCATTGCCGGTCGGAAATGTAAATCAAACCTGTAAAATAATCGTTCCACCGGGCAATGCCGTAATAGACGCTTAACACCGCGATAATGGTGCTGGACAGCGGAAGCACGACGCGGATAAAGTAGGTAAAGTGGTCGGCGCCGTCCAGCGTAGCGGCTTCGTAAAGCTCATGCGGAATGCTGGAGGAGATGTAGGTTCTTGCCAGCATCAGATTCCATACCGTAACACAGTTCATCAGCACCATGATCCACGGGGTGTTGTACAAACCCACCTGCTTAATGGTTAGAAAGGTGGGGATTAACCCGCCGTTGAAAAACATCGTGAAAACGATCATAAACGAAACGATTTGCTTCCCGGGAAAGTTCTTCGTCAGGGCATACGCGCCGGCCATCGTAAGAATCAGGCTGATCAGCGCGCCGGTAACGGTATAGCCGATGGAATTGGCGTAGGAGCGCCACAGCTCGTTGTTCATAAACACGTGCTGGTACGCATCCAGCGAAAAGCCTTTGGGGTATAACCACACTTCGCCCCGGACGACCTTGTACGCGTCGGAAACCGATGCGATCAAGATCAGATAGAGCGGATACAGCACGATCACCAGCACGACAATCATCAGGGTCAGATTGATGGCGTCTGTGATCACGTCGGCTCTGGTGCGGAGATTGAGCTCCGTTTCTTTTGTCTTACGCATTTTTCTCTCCCCCGCCATCAGAACAACCGCTCGCCGCCAAGACGCTTGGATATTGTGTTTGTGCTGACAATCAGAACAAAGTTCACAATATTGGCGAACAGGCCGATCGCGGCAGTATAGGAGAATTGCCCGCCTTCGACGCCCAGGGAGTAGACATACGTCCCCAAAATATCGCTTGTTTGCAGGTTGCCGGGCGTCTGCATCAGCAATACGCGGTCCGTGGCGCTTGACATCAGCGTGCCGCAGCTTAAAATCAGCATCATCGTGGCGACGGGGATCAGGTGCGGAAACTCAATATACCGAATACATTGCAGCCTGGAGGCGCCGTCCAGTTTCGCGGCCTCGTAAAGCTGCTTGTCGATAGACGTCAGCGCGGCGATATACAGTATCGAGCTCCAGCCGGCGTTCTGCCATATGGACGACGAGATAAACAGGGCTCTGAACCAGCCCGGCTCCACCATGAAATAAATCGCTTTTCCGTCGATTGCCTCAATCGCTTTGTTCACAAGCCCTGTCGTCGGCGATAACAGCATATACAGCATGCCGGCCAGGACGACGGTTGAAATGAAATGGGGCACGTAGACGACCGTTTGCGCAAAGCGCTTAAAACGGGCCGAATGGAGCTGATTGATCACCAGCGCCAGGATGATCGGCGCGGGGAAGCTGAGCACAAGCGCATACACATTGAGCAGCAGCGTATTCATAATCAGGCGCGTAAAATAGTACGCGCTGAAAAACTCCTTAAAATGCTTCAGGCCCACCCATTCGCTGGCGGTAATCCCGACCGTGATCTTGTAATTCCGAAACGCGATCTGCACGCCGTACATTGGCATATAATGAAAAATAACAAAATACACCAGCATTGGCAGGATGAGAACATACAGCTGCCAGCTGTGGATCATTTCCTTAAATATACTCCGCTTGTATACGCGGCGCATTCCCGTGCGTTTTAACTGCATCGGCAATCCTCCAAAGTTGCGATAAAAGAGCATAGCCTTTTGTATTCAAAGCGTAGCATAAAGATATCGGCATGGATATAGTCCATAATTTCTGCATATTTTAGCAACGGTGCCATATAGATATGTAAGATATGGGAAGCTACAGAACCAGATATGGAAAGCACAAAAAAATACGGAGAAGTGTACGCTTCTCCGTATCGCCGGTATGCGGGATGGAGGCTTTATCCGCGCTTATCGGCAAACTGCTCGCGGCGATTGGATAATCTGGAAAATCTGCTGCCTTGATGCAGGCGGTCGTATTCAAGTTTCATCCCTCTGGCAAGCTCCGCGTCGGTTTTTTCGCGATCGGTGTTAAAGCAGCATACGATGCGGCGGTCGTGGGGATCCATCAGATAGTCCTGCTCCCAGGCGGTAAAGTATTCGCCCTCGTCTACGATCCGCAGCCACATCCGCAGCCCGTGCACGGTATAGCAGGTGGTCGAGATGTTGGTCAGGCAATCGTTGCGGTAAAAACCCTTCCACTGATCATGCTCGGCCGAACGCATGGCGGTCAAGCCGCGGATATATTCGATATAAGCATCTTGCGCGTGCACAAAGGCGCGCGCGCCGTTGCCGCTGTTTTTTTCCTCAATCGCTTTGCATACGTTATAGAGGCCGTGGAGGCCGGAATTGTGTATAACGGTCTGCAGCCACAGCGTATCGTCAAACAATCTGCGTTCCCGGCCGGCGAGCAGATCCCGGACGTCCTCGCACTCCTTTTTGTACCGGTCGCTGAGCGCAATGGCGTTTTCGCAGATGGTGCGGACCAGCTCCGTTTGCCGGATCAGCGGAACGCTGCCCGTCAGCCATTTTAAAAATCCGGCGGGCTGGCCGGTTCTGCCGGCCAGGAAGGACTGGATCAGGTACCGCGCCGTATAATGGTACAATTGCTCGCCGCCGCGCTCGTCCCGATGGCTGCCGTACTGCGGGGTCAGCGCGTCAAAGCTTGTGAGCAGCCGCGCGATTTTTGCCGATTGCTCGCCGTAATACAGACCCGCGTATTGCGTGGCGTGCTCCTGCACGTTAACGCGCCCTTCCCGCCACAGCTTGGCGATCAGGTCCAGAATATACAGGTGCGGCTTTACGCTGCCGCTGTTGACGACGAGCAGGTCCGCGCCGTCGTTTTCAAACAGGGACTCGAGCTCCTGTGCGATAAACGCGGCGCTGTTGGGGCTCATCGCGAGGTGATTGGACGCCTGCAGGTCGTGGAACGCCGCGTGATAGTACGCGCCGTTTTTGCCCGAGCCTTTTTTGGGCATGGCGTCTGTGCGGGGATTCACATCGTCCTGCCGCCGGGAGACCATGCGCCCGTAGCCGTTGTCGCCCCATATTTTGATCACGCCTTCGGGCAGCGGAAGGCAGCCTGTGCGGTACAGCTCGGTCATCTCTCCGTACAGGTTGGTGCAGAAAACGGGATTCTTGACAGATTCGCGCACGATCTCCATCTGCTTTTGGATGATGCCGGCAATCAGCGCGCCGCGTTTTTCCGGTGTGTCGTAAGCGGGGTCGTGTTCCCAGAACGGCGCATCCCCGTTGCCGCGGTAGCCGAGGTTCCATATAATCTTCAGGTGCTTCTGGCGCTGTACCGCTTCCCGCCACAGCTGCTGGAATTTGTCCGGGTACAGGTCGTAGGACGCCTGCAGATCGGGCCAGACCAAACCGAAAGTTTCGGCGCCAAGCGGCATGTTATGCGTATGGGTAATGTACAGCCCGTTTTGCACGGCCTGGTCGGTTGCCCGCTGCTGATCGCGAAGGGAGCTGGGGATCATCAGGTTGCCGCCGAGCCGGAGCACCGTTTCATAAATGCGGTTCCAGACGAATTCCTCGTCTTCATATACGTCCGTCCAGCCGTCCAGCAGCTGATGGTCGTTTAAAAACCAGCCGCGGTAGGCAACCCGGCAAGATGCGGACTCGACGACCCCTGCCGGTACGGCCCGAAAGTCCTCCCGGCGGAAGGCCTGGTCGTTCCAAAACCATAGGGGATGGACGCCCAGATAGTGCTCGCTGATATAGTACAGCGCGAAAATAAACCCCAGATCGTCCGCGGCTTTGACTGTGATCGTGCCTTCGTCAACGGCAATCGCATAGGCTTCAGGCGCGAGCGACGTATCCGCAAGCAGACGAATGGTGCCGGGCGATCCCGTACCGGCCGGCGACAGCGTATTGCGTATATCGCGCCGCAGGTTGTCAAGCGCTGTTTTCACCGGTATGGTCAGCGTGGTTTCGAGTTGAAACACGGTGTCATACCGCAATTTGAACATATTCATACCCGGCGGCCTCCCTTGGCTAAAACGAATCTAAAAGCAGTCCTTTCTGGAGTATAGCAGATTCTATTGAAAATAAAATCAGCAATTATTTCTGCATATTGTTTTTCGGTTTGGTCCGATTTACAATAATTTAATTAGAAATGATAATATATCACGCGGTGTTGCCTGCGGAAAGGAGACGGCATATGCTGGAATACCGGAATCCTGTTTTAACGGGCATGTATCCCGATCCAAGCGTTTGCCGGGTTGGTGAGGACTATTACCTGGTGACCAGCACGTTTGAATATCTTCCGGGCATCCCGGTGTTCCACAGCCGGGATCTTGTGCACTGGGAGCAGATCGGCCATGCGATTCACCGGCCGGAGCAGCTTTCGCTGCATGGAGTGAAGACGCGCGGCGGCCTGTATGCCCCGACGATACGGGAGCACGAGGGCACGTTTTACGTCGTATGCACGCTGGCGGAGGGCCAGGGCGGCAACTACCGGAATTTCTTTGTGTCCGCCGCCGACCCGCGGGGGCCGTGGTCGATGCCCATAGTTGTGGAACAGTCGGGGATCGATCCGTCGCTCTTTTTTGCCGGCGACGGCACGGTCTACCTCACAAGCAATTTATTCGGCGAGGGGTATTCCCGCCCCGTCATACAGAAATCTGTGATGGATATCAAGTCGGGCAAGCTGCTGACCAAGCCGCGCGTCATCGCGGCGGGCAGCGGCGGCGCGGCTACCGAAGCGCCGCATCTGTATTTCATGCATGGCAAGTATTATCTGCTCTGTGCCGAAGGCGGAACGGCGCTTGGGCACATGGTCACGGTCTTTCGCGCGGACAATCCCTGGGGGCCGTTTGACGAAGCCTGCCCGCACAATCCCATCCTTACGGCGCGCGACGATATTGCGTCCGCGCCGCTGCTGGCGACCGGACACGCGGACTTGATCACCACGCAGCACGGAGAGACCTGGATGGTATTTTTGTGTTACCGTCACGCGACGAATAAGCACCATCATCTGGGTCGGGAAACCGCCCTGCTGCCCGTAACCTGGGACGATCACGGCTGGCCGCGGGTCGTCGGCGGCAAGGTAGCCGCGGAGTATGTGAACTGCCAAAACACACAATTGACCGGCACGCCCTTTGATGATGCGCCCGTTACGGATACGTTCACGGCGGACACGCTGAACCTGTGCTGGAACAGCGTACGCTGTTTCCCTGCGCAGGTCTCGCGCAAACCCGAATCCGGCGGTCTTTCCCTGCACGGCGAAGCCGGTACGCTGTCGGATGATCAATGCGCCTTCATCGGGCAGCGGCAGCGGCACTTCGACTGTCAGATCGAAACCAGGGTCTCATTCCGCGCGCACGGTTCCAACGAGGAAGCGGGAATTGCGCTGCGGCAATGCGATACGGCGTACTATGCCTGGGTGCTGACTTCGCGCGCCGGTCAGCCGGCGATTGTACTCAAGCGTACGGTGGGAGACATGCATACCGAGAGCGGCGGCTACCCGGTTGACGGAGAGCAGCCGGTAACCCTGATGGTAAAAGCCGACCGCGAACAATACCACTTCGGAATCGCCGTCGGAGACGGCGTCCGCTGGCTGGAAACCGCCAGTACCAGGCTGCTTTCCACCGAAGTCAACGGGGGCTTTACCGGCGTTTATATTGGGATGTATGCGACCGGCAACGGCCTGGATTGTCGTAAACCCGCAATCTTTCACAGCTTTACCTGCCGTAAGGCTTGAATTTCAGTCTACCGAAAGCATAAAAACCGCCTTGACAACGCGCAAGCGTTGTGCAAAGCTTATAGTAATCTCGTGCCGATGACAACAGAAAGGGCCTTCACATGAAAAAGTTATTTATTTATGTAATACTGTCCGCTGTAGTGATTTTTGGCTTGCCTGCCGCACAGGCAAGCGAAGCAACCGAGGTGCTCTGGACGAACAACAATCCGAATTCCGTGCAGAACGAAGCCAAGGATTATTACGTCATGCTGGAAATCGACCAGGAGTGCGTCGTCACGTCCATCATGACCTATCACTACTTCAATGGCGGCGTGCTGCCGGGAACCATCACGCTGTTTGCCGAAAACGGGGAACAATGGGGGCCGTTCCAGGCGGAAGGCGTGGACGGGCAGGGCGATGTGAAGAACGCCTACTGGGTGGCCGACGTGGGCGAGATCCGCCTGTCCCCGGGCCGCTACGCGATCGCGGATTCCGACCAAAGCACCTGGTCGAGCAACGAGGCATCGGAGTACTACGGTATCGCCGAATTGCGCGGATATTACGCGCAGCCGGGCAATCCCTTTGGGACAATGGAAGCGGAAACGGAAGCAAGTCCCGATAACGGGACGAATGAAGAATCCGAGGCGCTGGTTGATGAACAATCGCCGCCGGATGAAGGGCAGGCCGGTGATCCCGAAGCGCTCAAAGAACAGGGCGATACGTATTATTACGGCATCGAGGTGCAGCAGGACTACGCGCAGGCGATGGCGCTGTATCAAAAAGCCGCAGACCAGGGGAATGTGTTTGCGCAGTATGCCATCGGCTATATGTATAAGTATGGCGAGGGAGTGGCGCAGGATCAGGATCAGGCGGCGGCGTGGTTCCAAAAAGCGGCGGAACAGGAGTATGCGGTCGCGCAGCCGTATCTTGCCCGCATGTATTATTTCGATGAGAACGTAGAACAGGTCTTTCAAAAGGCCGAGGAATTGACGAGAAAAGCCGCGGACCAGGGCGAGGCGTGGGCACAGTGTAATCTCGGCCATATGTATTTCAACGGCTATGGCGTACCGCAGGATTTTTCGCAGGCGATCGCGTGGTATCGCAAAGCCGCAGACCAGGGGTACGTGTTTGCACAGTTTGCCCTGGGATATATCTATAACGGTGTGCTTGGCGTAGACATGAACAAAGAACAAGCCCTTGCATGGTTTCAGAAAGCGGCGCAGCAAGGATATGTGACAGCCCAATTCTATATGGGCGTGATGTATCGGTTCGGTTACGGCGGCGTGGCGCAGGATTATACGCAGGCGATGGAGTGGTTCCGCAAAGCCGCAGACAAAGGGTATGTGCTGGGGCAGGGAAATCTTGGGCTGATGTATTATAACGGCGAGGGCGTTGCGCAGGATTACGAACAGGCCTTCGCGTGGTATCAGAAAGCAGCGCAGCAGGGAAACGTATATTTCCAAACCCTGCTTGCCTGGATGTATGAAAACGGCGAAGGGGTAGAAAAGGATATTGAGCAGGCGATCGCTTGGTACAGTTTGGCGGCGCAGCAGGGCTCCGGAGATGCGGAGGATGCGCTGAAAAGACTGCAGCCGTAAGCGGCGCGAAACGGCTTCGGAAGTTTGCGAATCACGCCAAACAGCGCGCATGGCGGTGATACGGCGAACCGGATGTCCAAAAAAGCGATTACAGGAACGCGGCAGGGGTTTCTTTGAATGTAACGCCGAAGTGGGAACTGGACGCTGTCTATATCTACCACAGCGCGCTTGCGGCGATACGGCGTTGAGCGAGCAGCATAGTCTTTGCGAAATCCCCGACGATGACTGACGGGCAGAGCCCAAACCGCAGAGCCATTTAAAAAGGCCTGTACGGTGTACAGGCCTTTTCGTTTGTCTCTAATACTTCAAAACTGCTAATTTTATGCAAGCGCCTTGCGAATAATCTGGATAATTTCTTCATTTTGCGCATTCGCAAAGAAATACTCCCGGAATCTTTCCCCGCTGATCGTTTCCCGGAGGAACTGCGGGTCGATGTCCTGGAGAATATCCGTCATCTTCCTGCAGGTAATCTGTTTGACCTGGTCCAGGATCTTTTTGTTCCGCTGTTCGGGTTCCACACGCTCGGGCGGGTATCCGTTGCCGTGTCCCATGCCGAATGTTTTTTCAAAGATCATTTCGAGGTTGATTTCCGCGCCCCAGCCAAAGCCCTTTGCAAACGGCAGCGCAATGGCGTTGCCGTCGTTGATCTGTGCGAACATAAAACCGTCGGAAGGATCGACGATATGCCCGCACAGCATTTCGGGGAACGCATTGCATGCCAGCATAGCGCCTTCGCCGGTGCCGCAGCCCGTGACAATGTAATCCGCAGCGCCGCCGCCGATGAGAATCGCGGCCAGTAGGCCGGCCTTAACATAGGTAATCTGGCAATCATCCTCGGCGGTGTACATGCCGTAGTTCCATACGGTATGTCCCATCGGCTCGACGATTTTGCGCAACGAGGCTTCAATCATTTTATTCTTGGATGCTTGGCTGTTTTCGTTAATCAGGGCAATTTTCATCTTGATATATCCTCCAAAATACTATTCGTTGGGCATCGCTTTGCTTTTTTCCAGATCGTTCATAATCAAATCCAAATGCTTCAGCATCGCCTGCTCGCCGTTTTCGGGAATATGCTCTATAAAAGCGTTCAGGATTTCCTGATGCGGTTTCACAAGGTTTTTAACGTTGGACGGGACGAAGAACGTCTTTTTTCTGAATTCACGAAGCGCCAGCGCCATCAGATTGTAGATGCTGATCAGAAGCTTATTCCCGCTGCAGCTTACGATATAGGCGTGAAACTGCTCGTCGCAAAGTGACAGCATGGGCGCGTCGAAAGCGTCCGCCGCTTCAATCGTCCGCTTCATAATCCGCTGCAATTCCTCGATATTTTCCGGACGGGAATTCTGTATCGCCAGTTTTACGGCAAGCGGCTCAATGGCTTGGCGAACGCGCAGGAAATCGATGATTTCCACTTCATTTTTTTCAAACCAGACGGAGAGATTTTTAATGTCTTCATGGTTCTTGCCGGCAATAAAAGCGCCTTTCCCGGGCCGGATTTCCACATATCCCGTTGCTTCAAGCGCCCGGATGGCCTCACGCAGGGTGCCCCTTCCCACAGAAAGCGTTTCACAGAGCTCCTTTTCAGAGGGAAGCTTTTCGCCCACCTCAAGGTGGCCTGTAATGATATAGTTTTTTAGGCTTTCAACGACCTGTTGAACAACCGGAACACGCTTAACCGCTTTCATGAGTAGGCCTCCGTTCGTTATCCTTTATCAAGCATTCGCTTGCTCAATACGTCTTCAATCGTTTTCGCTATCTGAGGTGCCGTAAGGCCGTACTCACGCATGACGTCCAGTGGTTTTCCCGATTGTCCGAACCGATCGTTGACGCCGATCTTGAAAAATGAACGAAGTTCACATCCTGTAAGAACATCCGCCACAGCATCACCAAGGCCGCCAATAACCGAATGTTCTTCAACAGTGAAAACATTGCCGCATTTGCGCGTATAGTCTCTGACAAGCGAATCATCAAGAGGTTTTATCGTATGTATATTAACGATCGCAACGTCAATTCCCTTCTTTTCCAGCAATTTTACGGCTTCGAAAGATTCTTCCACCATGATGCCGCACGTAAAGATCACGGCGTCCTTCCCGTCCTTCATAACGTTCCCTTTTCCGATTTCAAACGGCATGCTCTGCGCAAACACCGTGGTTGGCAGCCTGGCAAGGCGCAAGTATACGGGATGATCATAGTTGGCGGCCGCTTCAACCGCGCGCTTGGTTTCGTTGGCATCGCAGGGCACGATGACCGTCATGCCGGGCAGCGCGCGCATCAGGGCGATGTCTTCGATCGCCTGGTGGCTTCCCCCGTCCTCGCCCAGCGTAACGCCGGCATGCGTAAACCCGAATTTAACGTTCAGCTGTGAATAGCATACGCCGTTGCGGATCTGGTCAAAGCACCGCCCGGCAAAGACTGAAAACGTTGAGCAAAACGGGATGAATCCCATGGTTGACATGCCCGCGGCGATATCCACCATATTGGCCTCCGCAATACCGATATTAAAATGCCGGTCCGGAAATTGATTTTCAAAGGTCGCCGTCATGGTTGCGTGGGCCAAATCCGAATCCAACACGACGACCTTTTCATTTTTCGCGCCAAGCTCCCGCAGGGCTTCCCCATAGGCGACGCGGATTGCTATTTTCTCGCTCATGTTCAACCCTCCAATTCCTTGAGTGCAAGCGTACGCTGTTGTTCATTAGGCGCTTTGCCATGCCAGCCGACCTGGTTTTCCATAAACGACACGCCTTTTCCCTTTACGGTGTGCGCGAGGATGAGTTTTGGCTTTCCGTCCCAATGCGGATAATGAATCGCCCGCAGGATTTGCGAAATATCATGGCCGTCCGCCGCTTCTGTTACTTGATACCCGAAAGCTTCGAATTTTGCTTTGAGATCGCCCAGACTCATCACAGAATCATTGGCGCCGTCAATCTGCAGCTTATTATAATCGACGATGACTGTGAGATTGTCCAAACGATAGTGTGCGGCTGCCATGGACGCTTCCCATACAAGGCCCTCCTGCAGTTCGCCGTCGCCGCATAACGCATAAACATGGATGGGATTGTGCGCAGCCTTTGCCCCCAGCGCCATACCAACGGCGATCGAAAGCCCTTGGCCTAAAGAGCCTGTTGAAGCATCGACTCCCGGGCATTTCTTCGAGTCCGGATGGCCCTGCAATATGCTGTGCAGCTGACGAAAAGACTTAAATTCCTGTTTATCAAAGTATCCTTTTTCACCCAAAACGGCATATAATGCGGGCGCAGCGTGGCCCTTTGACAAAACGAACCTGTCCCGGCTCTGCATTTGCGGGCGTTCGGGGTTGATGTGCATGATATCGTAGTACAGCGCCACCAGGATCTCCACACAGGACAGAGACCCGCCGGGATGTCCGGATGCGGCATCTGCAGTCATATTGATAATGTCCCGCCGAATTTGCCGACAGATGCCCTGAAGCTCCGGCTTGTCCATTAAGATTACCTCCATACATTCAGTTGAGCCGTCATTTTTCGGGCTGATACAAAGCCTTTGTTTCAGCCACTTGATGCAGGGTCTCAATATCGGCGTTGTTGTTCAGCGCGTCTTCCATGCGCTTTTCATAGCTCATATTCATCTCCGCCTGCTTGAGAATGACGTCGATATATTTTTCAGGCACCACCAAAACGCCGTCGTCGTCTCCGAAAATGTAATCGCCAGGCGCGATCACCGTACCGCCGCAGCTCACCGGAACGTTGAAATCTTCAGGTGTCGAACGGCAGTTGCGCGGAGCAGGCGCGATGGCAAGCCCCTTTGTAAACTGGGGAACCCCCATTTTTTCAATTACGCTGCCGTCACGCGTATATCCGTCAATTACAAGTCCGTTGAGTCGGTGGTTTGAAAGGTAGTGCATAATGTTCTCGCCGCAGATATTGGCCTTGGAAGGAACGTTCCATACCAGCACGTCGCCCGGAGAACAAAGATCGATCAAATCGAACTGATCCAGCACTTGCCGGGGAGGCGTGACAATGGAAAACTGTACTGTTGCGGCAGGCCCAAAAACGCGCATGCCCTTCGCTGTGGGGAAGATTCCCTCCATCCAGGTACCGACGCCGTGCTGAACCATGGCATCCGTTACAGCGCCAGTTTCCAGCTTTTCAAACAATTGAAGCCTTTCATCCTTTGTCATAGCGATCTCTCCATTTCAATTGGTCTTTATGCTTTGGTACGGGGAAGCTTGACGCCGCTGGCGTAGACTTCCTTCATTTGCTTGGCCGAGTATCCATTTTCGATGGCTTCCTTGACTGCCTTTTCCCAGTCCATGTGGCATAACGCCTGGCGTAGAACGTCATCCACATACGCTGCCGGGATCACAACGACGCCGTCGCAGTCTCCGCAAACGTAGTCGCCCGGGCACACGACCACACCGCCGACTGTAACAGGGACGTTGACCGTCGCCCCGGTCGCTTTAAAGTTCACCGGAGAGCAGCCGCAGGAGGATCCGCGCGAAAACACTTCTCCACCGAGTTCCGCGATCTCCGCGCTGTCGCGGTGATACCCTTCCAACACAATTCCGGAAACGCCGTGACGTTTTGCAAACGTGAAAACGTTGCCGCCCATCAGGTTGGTTTCCAGGTCCGCATTCCATACGATGACATCCCCGGGATCGCTCATCTCGATGCTCTCAAGCGGGGTAATTTCCGTGCGCGGCTGCGTGACGATATCAAACCGGGCCGTTACAGCTTTTCCGTAGATATAGGCATTGCCGGAAACGGGAAACAATCCTTTGGTCCAGCCTCCGACGCCGAAGTGTATTAAGGCGTCCGTTACACAGCCGGCATTGATTTTCTTGAATATTTCCATCCGTTCTGCATGTGTCATAAATATCGTTCTCCTTTTCATCCGAGTCCTTTATTTCTTAACAGCGCCTTTGATGTAAAACGAGGAAAGGAACAGCACGAAAGCCCCCATAACCAGTGCTCCGGCGCTGGCAAAGCCAAACTTCAAGCTCTTGATTCCGAAATTGAAAATGAATTGAGTCACGGTTGACGTGGTATTTGCAGGGCCGCCGCTCGTCAGGATGTTGATTTTATCGAACATTCGGAACGAATCGATTGTGCGCAGCAGCAGGCATAGAATCACGGTGCTTCTGATGCTGGGCAGCGTAATTTTGAATAACTCCGTCACGGTGTTGGCGCCGTCGATTTTTCCGGCTTCATACAGCTCGGCGGGGATGGATTGCAGCGAGGCGTAAGCCAGCAGGAAACAAAACGGCATGCATTGCCAGACGTCGATCAGGATGATTACGGGCATGGCGGTTCTGATATCAAAGAACCAATTGAAAACAGGTAGATTGGCAGACGCAAGAATTTCGTTGACGGGGCCGTAGTTGTTGCTTAAAAGCACCTGCCAAATCAACGCCGCGGTAACGGGAGGAAGCAGATATGGAATCATGATTATCGTTCGCATCGTCTTGCGGCCATGTTTAAGCTTGTTGACAAACACGGCGACCAGTACGCCGATTACCGTTTCCAGCACTGTGCAGCAAACGGTGAAAACGACGGTGTTCCAGATGGAAATAATGAAATACCGATCTTCAAAAAGGCTGATGTAATTGCTAAGACCAATCCATTCGACAGGCTTGCGGGAAATGTAGTAGTAATCGGTAAAACTGTAATAAAGCGTAAACACAATGGAGAACGCGCTCATGAATAAAAGAACAAGAACTGTCGGAGAGACCATTTTTCGCGCAAAAGATCTCTCGTGCTGTTGGATTGTGCGTTCGCTGTTGAGTAACGGTTTAAGCATTGTGCGTACCCCTTCATCCGGCAGCCCGGCCTTTCAGATCCGGGCTGCCGGTGTTGTGTGGTAATTTACCGGTTCATTACATCTTCACATGCGCTTTGCGCGTCGGACAGTGCTTCGTCAACCGTCTTTACACCCTGTACGGCATTATCCAGTTCGGTTCCCAAGGTGATGGTGATGTCGGTCCACTGGGGAACCGACGGACGGTAAACGCCGTTTTGCAGCGCCTGGTAAACGATGGCGAGCTGCGGGCTCTGGCTGAGAACCTCCTCACTCTGATAGGGGCTGTGGCGGATCGGGGTCAGGCCGTACGAAACGGTCGCAATTTCAGATTCCGCACTGGTCGCATAATCAATGAACTTCAGCGCCAGATCTGGATTTGCGGAATTGGCCGTTACGCCCAAATACCACAGGCCGTACCAGGCGGAGTCGTACTGGGTATCATCCGGATTGATTTTATTGGGCATCAGGGCGAAGCTGGTCGCCGCGTCTTCGCCGGGAGTATACCAGCCGGGCCAAATCAGGCTCATCGCAGCGGTGCCGTTGTTCACGGCGGCAACAATATCATCCTTGGACATGATCTGGCCTGCGCCAATCAACTGAATATACATTTCCAGGGCGCTTTTGTACGCTTCGGTGTCAATGGTCACGTTGTTGTCCGCATCCAAAATCGAACCGCCGAACGAGAGCAGAAGCGGATCAATATCGGTTACGATGTTTTCACCGGCTTGCGCACGGGCAACATAGCCATAGATGCCGCCGGCGTTGATGGTTTGTGCCATTTCCAGGACCGTTGCCCAATCCGTGGGAGGCGCGTCATATCCGAACTGAGCGAGAACATCCTTGTTGTAGTAGAACAACTGGACGTTGCCAAAGAACGGAACACAGTATACGTTGCCGTCCGCGCCGATGCCGCCCTTGGTTGTGCCTGCGATGAAATCCTCATCCAGTGCGTATCCCAGCGCGCTTAAATCTGAGAGAATCCCGTATTCGCTGAACTCCGTAAACCAGGAACCGTCTACCATGATCACATCATATGCGCCTGTTGCGTTTTGTGAATCCAATGCGATCTTCTGGTACATGTCTGAGAAATCAAGGTCCAGAATTTCAATCGTACAGTTGTTTTCTTCCTCAAAAGCCGGCGCAAGGGCTTTGAGTACGTCGGTGTAGCTGCCAGCACGTAGCACAAGCGTCAGGGTGCTGGGTGCATCCGCGGCAAACGAAACTGCCAGCGGTGCCGTTGCCATGAGGGCGACGAGGACGATAGCGAAGAGTTTTTTCATAGACTGGTACCTCCTTAAATTTATCTGTAATAGCGGGCTCCCCCGCTATTGAGACCGAACACGGTCAGCCCTTCACTGCGCCGCTGGAAAGGCCGGAAATCAGATATTTCTGCGCAAAGATGACGAATATGGCCATGGGAATAATCGAAACGATGCTGCCCGAGGCAACGACGCCGTATTGCATGACGTTATCCTCTGTATTCAATATGGCCAGAGATAACGGAACCGTGTAGTTCCTTGGATTTTGCACAAAAATTACGCCGTAGGTATATTCATTCCAGGCGTAAATAAAGCTGAGCATCGACACGGCGGCGATCCCCGGCAGAATCAAGGGCACGATGATGCGGCTGAATAATTTCCATTCGCCGGCTCCGTCGATTTTCGCGCTTTCTTCAAGATCGATCGGGATGCTTCTGAAAAAGCTGGTTAAAAACCAGATGACCAACGGAATGTTGATGAAAATACATGCGAATATCTCCGGCACCAGCGAGTTGAGCCAGCCCATTTTGGAAAACATGATATATAGCGGTACGGCAAAGGTAATCGGCGGTAGTATACGTGTCAGCAACACCCAATAGGTAAGCTGCTTCTTGCCCCCAAAGCGAAACCTGCTCCGCGCAAGAATATACGCGCTGCAAATGCCGAAGATAAGGGAAACAGCCAGGGCGATGGAGGTTACAATCGCGCTGTTTGTCAGCGATACGCCAAAGTGCTTTTCTTCAAACAGCCTTACAAAATGCTCAAGCGTGAATGATTGCGGAATCAGCGGAATATGGCCTCCGGACATTTCCGCGGTTTGACGGATGGATATGGATACCATCCAATAAACCGGTAGCATGGAAAAGCCCAATAGCAAAATCGTGACCAGAAGTTTCAGCGCCGAAAAAACAAACTTTTTGCCCTTCATCGCGAATGTCTCCAAACTTTGTATCGTCCCGTTCTTATGCAAAGCCGGGGTGAACCGAGATCTGGTAAACCACTCATAGATCTCATATTATTATATGGCATCATATTGTATGATGTCTTACGATATTTGCATTATATGCCAGGCCTCTGAATTTTACAATATTCAATTTTTACAATATTTGATGTGGAATATAGTGCAAAAATACCAATTCATGCTGTACATGAGAAAAACCCTCCGCGAGACGGTGCGTGTCATGGTCAAATAATCCATTGATTTCCGTTTGATGAATGCCTGTTGCGGACCGTGTAAGCGTATCGTTTATAAATACAAAATGAATAGCCGTTCTCATGATTGTTGTTGCTATACCAAACCAGGACAACTTGTGCGTTTCGATCATCCGGGATCAGGCGTTTTTAGGAGATTAGAGGAACCCCGGGCAGCGCAGATTGATTCAAATCACGCAGCGGGGATCTTCGTCGATACGTATGAGCTTCACAAGCTGGATTCCGATATCCCATCGGCGCGAACTCACGGCTGAACTGGAGAGCAATAAAAAACCAAGGGCTTCGATTCCCTTGGTTTTTATTGTATCTTTTATATAAACGGCGCTGATTAAAACACGTCTCTTTTAGGAACCCTCACTGCGGCCTCGCTTCGGTGTGCGCCCAGGTGCTGATGGCCTTGAACTTATGCTGCCGGACGAACTGCTCCGCTTCCTCGTAGGAGCGGGTGCTGATCAATTGCAGGATGTATTCGTGATCGTCGTAGGAGGTATCCATAATATGCGGCTCGACGGAGAAGATCTTCTTGGTGATCGCCCATTTTTCCCATAGATCGGTAATCAGGGTGGTCAGTTCTTTTTGTGGGATATGCTGGTAGATCGACATATGAAATTCTTTATTGAGTTCTGAAATCATCGTATAGTCCTTTGTTTTCGTAGCGTCCCGGAACTTTTCGTTGATCAGATGCAGGTTCTTCAAGTCGTTGATGGACAGGTAATCGATGCTCAGGCGTGTGGCAAACCCCTCTAAAACGCCTTTGATCTGCACAATATCGGCGATCGTGTTTTTTTCAAGGCCGACGGCAACGGCGCCCTGGTTGGGGGCGATCCGCACGTACCCGTTGCTCTCAAGCCGCCGCAGCGCCTCCCGGACCGGAATTTCGCTTACGTTGCAGGCCTCGGCGATCTGATTGATAATCAGCCTGTCCCCCGTACGGTAGTTCAGGCAGGCCATTTCATTTAATAAGTATTCATAAACCAGGTCAACCTTGCTTTTTTTCTTCATGTCGTCGAAATTCGCCTTTCTGCAGTTTATGATGATCGGTTTATAGATCGCTGAGCCGGGCGCTTTGCCGGAATCGCTCCGGTTTACGCTCCGCCGACGCTTATGATATAATCGGTTTTCTTCAAAGGCGCCGACCTCCTCGGCCAGCACGGGTAAAATTATTTCATGGATCACGAATCAAACCCGAGATTTCAATTTACTGACAAAAATAAGATACCTTAAATCACGTCATTTTGCAACTAAATATATAATTTAGTGCTATTTGTCCGAATTGTGCAGAACATATTGCATTAATCACATAAATAATATATAATGCAACCGATAACATATATTATTTCATTGATACCGTCGATAAGAACAGAAAACCAGGCGATTGGGGAGAATGAGCAATGGGAAACAACGTACCGGTTTGGACGACGAAATGGTCAACCGAAAATGAGGAGCACCGCTTTACGGTTCGCAATCCTGTGAACGACGAGCCGTATGCGGTCGTGCAGGGCTGCGGACCCGAGCAGGTAAACGACTGCGTGCTTGCGGCCGACGAAGCATACCGCAAGGCATGGAAAGTGCTGTCTCCCCATCAAAGAGGGGCATACCTGAAAAAAGCGGGCGCCGCGCTGCGGGGCCACATGGAAGAGATCGCCGAGATTGAAACGCGGGAGGTCGGCAAACCCATAGACGTTTCCCGCGCAGACGTGCGCCGCTGTGTGGAGGCGTTCGAATTTTTCGGCGGGATCATCGGTAACCTGCCAAGCGATTTGTACGAGCTGGGTGAAATTAACGCACAGATCTATCACGAGCCGTTCGGCGTCGTGGCGGGCATCGTCCCGTTCAACTGGCCGCCGCTGCATACGGGCGCGAAAATCGCCCCTGCGCTGGCCGCCGGGAATACCGTGATTATCAAGCCGGGCGAGCAGGCCCCGCTGTCGGTGATGCGCATCGTGCAGATCGTGCAGGAAGTGCTTCCCGAACACGTGCTCGAGGTCATCGTCGGTCCGGGGATCGCCGCCGGGCAGGCCCTGACGGCGCATCCGCTGGTCCGTAAAATTTCTTTTACGGGATCGGATAACGGCGGACGCGCGGTGATCAAGCAGAGCGCGGACAACCTGACGCCGTGCATCATGGAACTCGGCGGTAAAAACGCGTTTATCGCGCTTAAGGACTGCGACCTGGACAGGGCTGTCGCCACGGCGTTTGAAGGCGCGTTTTTCAACAACGGCGAAGCCTGCACCGCCACGTCGCGCATACTTGTGGATCGCAGTATTTTGGACGTGTTCACGGAAAAATTCACGGCGTTGATGGACCGGCTTGTGCTGGGCGACGGCATGAATCCGGGCACCAACGTCGGGCCGATGGTCACCCAGGCCCACCGCGAGAAGGTTCTGCATTATATCGACGTTGGCGTCGCCGAAGGCGCGCGCCTGCTCAAGCAGATCCCCGTACCGGCGCAGGCTCCGTACGACCGCGGATACTTCGTCGCCCCGACGCTGTTTACCGACGTCCGCCGCGACATGACCATCGCCAGGGAAGAGATTTTCGGGCCGGTGACCTGCATCATGCCGTTCAGCGGCGAAGAAGAAGCCGTGTCCATTGCCAACGATACGGATTTTGGCCTGATTGCCGTCGTGTTTACCCAGAACCATTCCTCGGCCATGCGGGTGGCCCGCGCGCTGGATTGCGGCGGCGTATACATCAATAATTTCTACCGACTCGGCGCGCAGTGCGTGCCGTTTGGGGGCAACAAGGCCAGCGGATACGGGCGCGAGCGCTGCGCGGATACGCTGCTGGAGTTCAGCCGGCCCAAAACCGTGAGGATTCCCTCGGGACTGGGCGAAATTCCCGCCTGGGCGCCCTGCAGGGACTGAGCTTCGTTTCCATACACCAGTAAGGTTTTTGCGGAGGCCGGAATGAACAGACTGGACGATTTGAAACACCGAAGAGAGCTGCTTTACACAGGCGGCGGCTTGCCGGCTGTCAAAAATCAGCACTTAAAGGGCAAAAAAACAGCCAGGGAACGGCTGTCGCTGCTGTTTGACGACGGGGCGTATTCCGAAACCGGAAGCTACGTTACCCATCGCAGCACCGATTTTAACATGCAGGAAAAACACATCCCCGGGGATGGCGTGGTTTGCTGCTTTGGCAAGGTTCACGGCCGAAACGTGGCCGCGTACGCGCAGGATTTCACCGTGATGGGCGGCTCCATGGGCGAAGAGCAGGCCAATAAAATCTGCCGGCTCATCCAAACGGCGATGGACGCGGGAATGCCGGTCGTCGGTATGAACGATTCGGGCGGGGCGCGCATTCAGGAAGGCGTCAACGCGCTAACCGGGTATGGCAAGATCTTTTCTATGCATACCAAGGCGTCGGGAGTGATCCCGCAGATTTCCGCCATTCTGGGGCCGTGCGCCGGCGGCGCGGTGTATTCGCCCGCGCTGACGGATTTCGTATTCGTCGTAGACAACGTCAGCCGGATGTTTATCACGGGCCCCGACGTCGTGCGCGCGGTCACCGGCGAAACGGTATCGGCCGACGATCTGGGCGGCGCGTACGTACACAGCACCGTCAGCGGCAACGCGCATTTCCGGGATCAAACCGAGGAAGCGTGTATCGCCCGCATCCGGCAGCTGCTGAATTATCTGCCGCCGCATTACAAGCTGCGCGCGCCCTGGATGGAAACCGGCGGCAAAACGAAGCTGCGGACGACGCTCAACCGTATTTTACCCGACGGTGCGGGAAAAACCTACGATATGCACACCGTGATCCGTGAAATCGTCGATCGCGGCGAAACCCTGGAGTCGATGGTGGAGTATGCGCCGAATATTCTCACGATTTTTGCGCATGCGGGCGGCATGCCGGTGGGCGTGATCGCCAACCAGCCGAGCGTTCAGGCGGGATGCCTGGACGCCGACGCTTCGGATAAAGCGGCGCGGTTTATCCGCACTTGCGACGCGTTCGGCCTGCCCCTGATCACGCTGGTGGATGTGCCGGGATTCCTGCCGGGAAAGCAGCAGGAGCATGCGGGCATCATCCGGCATGGCGCTAAAATGCTGTTTGCGTACAGCGAGGCGACCGTACCCAAGGTAACCGTCATTATCCGCAAAGCCTATGGCGGCGCGTATCTGGCCATGTGCTGCAAGGCGCTGGGCGCCGACGCCGTGTTTGCCTGGCCAAGCGCGGAGATTGCCGTGATGGGGGACGACGGGGCCGCCAAAATTCTCGCCCGGAACGTAACGAATCCCGAAGAGATCAAGCAATGGAAGGAATCCTACCGGGAAACGTTTCTCAATCCCTACCGCGCCGCGGAACGCGGGCAGGTAGACGATGTGATTCAGCCGGCGGAAACCCGCGCGAGGGTTTTGGAGATGCTGGAGCTGCTCCGGCTGAAGCCGAACGCGTCCGTGGACAAGAAGCACGGCAATATACCGTTATAAGCAAGATACGCGAATTTAGAATAAATTTTCGCAAAGCACTTGCAGAGCCTGGCAAAATAATATATAATCCTATCACATAATATATTAGTTGTTTGGATCATATACGCGAAACCGTGAATTTGCTTGGACGTTGCCACACCGGACGTTCATCAAAGATATAAAACCATGAAAGGAAGACCCCATCATGAAAAAACTTATCGCGGTACTGTTATCCATACTTCTTCTGGCGTCGGCGACAACAGCCTTTGCCACAACCCGCCTGGTTATCGGCGCGGGCCCGATCGGAGGCGCCTTTTATCCAATCGCGGGCGGCATTGCCTCCATCATCAACAGCAATGTAGAAGGCGTGAACGTCAACGTGCAGGTAACCGCAGGCGGCATTGAAAACACGCGCCTTGTCGGCCGCGGCGAGCTGGACCTGGGACTTTCGTCGGCCCAGCAGTGCTATGACGCGTACTCGAACACCGGCATTTTTGAAGGCGAAGGCCTGCAATTGCAGCTGATCGGCACGCTGCACTCCACCGTATGCCAGATCGTGGTTCTCGCGGATTCCGATATGGTGAACGTGGAAGACCTCAAAGGCAAGACCGTTGCGATCGGCGAAGCGGGCGGCGGCGCGGAGCAGCAGTTCAAAGAATTGGTCGCGGCGCTGGGCTGGACCGAGGACGACGTACACATGGTGTACCTGCCCTACGACCAGGCGATGGATCAGCTTGGCGACGGCCTGATCGACGCGGGCTGCGTGTACTCCGGCGCGCCGGCGGCGGCCGTAACCAACATCGACAGCCGCAAGAGCGTGCGCCTTCTCAATGTCTCGCCGGAAGTCGCCGAGCTCTGGGAAAACAGCGTATCCCCCTTCCTGAGCGTGTTTGAAACGATCCCCGCGGGCACGTACAGCGGCATGGATACCGATATCGTTACCGCGGTACAGCGTATTCAGCTGACCTGCGCGGCCGGGCTGAGCGAAGAGCTGGCGTATGAAATCGCCAAGGCGCTTTATGAAAACCTCGACACCCTGGCCACGTATCATGCCGCGGCGAAAACCATCAGCCGCGCCGCAGCCGCCAGCGTGGTGGGCGCGCCCCTGAACCCCGGCGCCGAGCGCTATTTTGTGGAATCCGGTCTGGAATAACCCAGGAACACATTCAGGCATCCGCATCGCGCGGGAAACCGCGCGGGCGGGTGCCGCTTTTCCTAAGGAGCCTGTGATATGACGAATAAAGTGCTCAAAATGAACGATGTGCTGCGGGCGCTGCTCTACATTGTAGCGCTGCTAAGCGGCCTGCTGCACATCTACAACAGCGCATTTGGCACCATTTCCGCGTTTCAGATGCGCCCGATCCACCTGGGGCTCATCGGCACGATCGCGGTGCTGGCGGAATTGGTGAAACCGAAAAAAACGAAAAAAAGTATCATTCTCTCAATCGTTAACGTGATCATTCTGGCATTTTTGCTGTTTGGCGTGAGCGAACTGCTGTTCAATTACGAAGCGATCGCAAAAACTGCGGGGATTATTTCCACCCGCATCGTCGTATGCTGCGCCCTGCTGGTCGTTGCGATCCTGTTCCTGACACAGCGCAAGGTAGGCTACGCGCTGCCGATCATCGCGCTGACGTTCATCCTGTACGCGCTTTTTGGCAATTACCTGCCGGGGGCGCTGGGCCACCGCGGGTACAGCTTTGAGCGTACGATGTACTTTTTGTATGTGAACGGAAACGGTATCTTTGGCACGGCGATCGATATCTCCGCCCGCTACCTGGTACTGTTTATGATCATGGGCCAGTTCATTGAACTCAGCGGAACCAGCAAGCTGTTTATGGCGCTGGCCGATTATGTGTCCAGCAAGCTGCGCGGCGGATCCGCGAAATCGTCGATCGTTGCCAGCGCACTGTTCGGCACCATTTCCGGAACGCCGATCGCCAACGTAATGGTTACCGGCGCGTTTACGATCCCCATGATGAAAAAAAGCGGGATCGACCCGCAGTTCGCGGCCGGCGTGGAAGCGACGGCCTCTACAGGCGGCCTGATCGTTCCGCCCATGATGGGCGCGGGCGCGTTTGTGATGGCCGAGCTGCTTGGCATCAGCTATTCCACGGTCATGGTGGCCGCCGTGATTCCGGCGATTCTGTATTACTTCTCCATCTATCTCGCGATTGATTTCTACGCCGTCAAGAAAAACATCGGGCGCGTGGAGGAAATCGACATGGCGGACGTCAAGCGGCGGCTGAAGCTTTACGCGCATACGATCATTCCGCTGGTCCTGTTTATCGTCAGCGTGATCATGGGGTATTCCGTATTCCGCAGCGCGATCATCTGCATCGCGGTAACGCCGCTCGTCGCGGCGATCCGCAAGGAAACGCGCATGTCCGTCAAGTCCGTGCTGGACGGGATTGCAGAAGGAATGAAAAGCGTCGTCAGCCTGGGCGCGGCCTGCGCGTCGGCCGGTATCATCGTCGGCGTGATTTCGCTGACCGGCTTTGGCTTCTCGTTTGCCGATCTTCTGGGCCTGTTCTCCAACGTGCCCATCATGGCGCTGCTGATTACGATGATGGTCTGCATCATCATGGGCATGGGCATGCCGGCTGTGGCCTCGTATATGATTACGGCGACCATCGCGGCGACCACGCTGATCAATATGGGCTTCATGCCGATCGCCGTGCACATGTTCGTGTTTTTCTTCTCGTGCTTCTCGTCAGTCACGCCGCCGGTGGCGCTGGCGAGCTATTCGGCGTCTGGCATCGCGCAAACCAACCCCATGCAAACGGGTTTGAAGGCGTTCAAGCTTGCGCTGGTGGCGTTTATCGTTCCGTACTTCTTCATCTACTCTCCGGCCCTGATCGGGCAGGAAGGATGGATGGGCGTGCTGCGGGTTCTGCCGACGGCGCTGATCGGAACGTATTCCTTCGTCGGCGGCATGAACGGATACCTGTTTGGGACGCTGAAAAATTTCTTGCTGCGGGCCTTCCTGGTCGTGGGCGGTGCGCTGGTCATCTTCCCGGGCCTGGTAACCGATCTGATCGGTTTCGGCCTGATTGGCGCCGTGCTGGTGGTCGTATTCTTCCGCAAAAAACAAAAACGCATACAAACCGTATAAGGAGAAAAACCGAGTGTTTGATCTTTCCAAGGGCAACACCTGCCTTTTAATTGTGGACATGCAAAACGAATTTCTGGACAAAAAAGGATATTTTCCGACCACACAGGGGTGGCCTGTGGAAACGTTTAAGGGGACGATCGGCAACTGCGTAAAGCTCAAAGAAGCAGCCAAGGCAAGCGGCTGCAAGGTCATCTATACCGCGACCGGCTATTCCCCCGACGGCAGCGACGCCTACGTATCCAGGCACACCATTCTGCCAACGCTGTTTTTGGAAAAGGACGGCAGGCCCAGAAAGGCCAACGCCGCCGTGCTCAAGGGCAGCTGGGGCGCCGGGATTATCCCGGAGCTGACCCCGGACACGGACGACTACGTGGTGCACAAGCACCGCTTCAACGCCTTTTATCAAACGGAGCTGGAGCTGATGCTTCGCTGCTGGAACATTCAAACCCTGATTGTCTGCGGCATCATCACGGAGGTATGCGTGGAAAGCACGGTCCGCGAGGCGTTTATCCGGGATTTCGACGTACTGGAAATCAGCGACGCGGTGGGAAGCTGGGAAGAGGACAAGCACGAGGCCAGCCTGAAAGCGGTCGACTTCTCCTACGGCAGGGTTGTGGATATGCCGTCCATCCTGGATATGCTGGCAAAGCGCAAAGCCGCGTTGGGACTGTAAGAACGCATTTTGAAAGGAGACTGTACAATGGGTCAGAAAATTCTGGATGCTTTCAATAAAGATATCGTCAAAATGGGAGATACGGTCTTCGGGCACTGGATGCCCCGCATGGTCGTGGCCGGTATGGACATGAACGACGTGCTCCGCATCCGCGGTAAGAACCCGACTTGGGATGAATGGCCGCATTTGTGGAAAGCCCTGGGCGACGAGCACCAGGCCCGCGGCGACGCCGAACTGGCCAAGGGCCATACCATCACGGCGGGCGCGGCCTACCGCATGGCCAATCTGTCCTACCATTACGGGCACTTTATGCTGTTTGACCGCCCGGAACTGAAAAAGGAGCTCATGAAGATGAGCATGGCGGTTCTGGACAAGGGCCTGCCGTACCAGCGGTATCCGGGAACGCGCGTGTACCTGCCCTGCGACCGGTGGCAAATCCCGTGCCTGCAGTTTCTGCACCCGCAAGCCGACGGCCGCATGGTGCTGTTAACCGGCGGCGCGGACGCCAACAAGGAAGAAATGCTCAGCTTCGCGGACGTGTTTCTGGATCGCGGGCTGTCCGTGCTCATTATGGACGGCCCCGGGCAGGGCGAAGCCGCGTACGATGCCCCGTACCGCAAAGCCACCCACAAGAAATTCGTGGATACGGCGGTCGGCTATATGCAGCGGCAGGGCTATTCGCGCCTTGCCGTCGGCGGCATCAGCATGGGCGGGCACTTCTGCCCCCGCGCAGCGTCGGTCAACCAGTCGTTCAAGGCCGCGTTCGGCGTTGGCGGGCCCTTTGACATGCGCGATCTGACGACGAAAATGGATACGCTGTTCCTGGGCGATTTCGGCCACGTGATGGGAACCGACGATATGGACGAACTCATTACGCTCGTTGAGAAGGAGTGCTCGCTTGCCGACGTTATCGGTAACCTGACCTGCCCGCTGATGATTATACACGGCGACAAGGACAGGATCTGCGATTATGAGCAGTCCAAAGAGATCGTGGAAAAAAGCAATTCCTCCGAACCGCATTTGGTTATCATTCCGGACGGCAACCATGTTTGCAATAACTATGTGTATAAGTACCGTCCGGTGATCGCGGATTGGCTGGTTGAAAAACTCTAGAAAGTGGAACGGGTGACGCAAGAATGAAAAATGGATACTACAAAGAAGGCGCATGGTGGGTAAGCCCCTTTAACGAAGAACCGGAAGTCATGGCGCAGTCGCGGCCGCAGCAGCCCGTCCAGATTCACGATGCGACGCTGCGCGACGGCGAACAGACGCCGGGCGTCGTGTTCACGGAAAAGGATAAACTGGAGATCGCGGAGAAACTCGTGGAGGCCGGCGTTACGCGTATCGAGGCCGGGATGCCCGCGGTTTCGCAGGCGGATTTCAACGCCATCAAGCAGATCTCCACCCGCTTCCCCGAGGCGCAGATTTTCGCGTTTGCGCGGGCGCGGCGCGAGGATATCGATATGGCGCTGGACTGCGGCACCAAGGGCGTGGTCATCGAGACGCCGATCGGATACCCGAAGCTGAAGTACCAGTTCAACTGGGACTGGGAAAAAGTGTTTGAAAAAAGCGCCGACTGTATCCGTTACGCCAAAGAGCGCGGCCTGTACGCCCTGTATTTCCCCTACGACGCCACAAGGGCCCGCACGGAAGACATAGAAAACCTGTTCGCGGCGTTGTATAAGGAAGCGCGCCCGGACGCCATCGGCGTGGTGGATACCATGGGCTGCGCGCTGCCGCAGACCATCCAGTACATGGTCAAGTGGTATCAGGCGCTGATGCCGGGGATCCCCGTAGAGGTGCATACGCATAACGATTTCGGCATGGCCGTGGCAACCGAGCTTGCGGGCGCGGCGGCCGGGGCGTCCGTGGTGCACAGCTGCGTAAACGGGCTGGGAGAGCGCACGGGCAACGCCGCCCTGGAAGAGCTGGTGCTCGCCATGAACATCCTGCTTGACATGGATACCCCGTATAAGATGGATAAGCTCCTGCCGCTGTGCCAGCTGGTTGAAACCCTGTCCGGCATTCCCAGCGCGCCGAACAAGCCGTTTGTGGGCGTCCGCAATTACACGCGTGAATCCGGCATCGGCGCGGACCTTGTAATTAAGGAACCGCTGGCGATGTTCGCCACGGACCCGCGGTACTTTAACCGCAGCGCGCACGTGGCGCTGGGAAAGAAAAGCGGAAAAGCGTCGGTGATGTACTACCTGGATAAAATGAATCTCACCGCGACCAACGACCAGGTTGCCGAAATCCTGGCGCAGGTGAAGGCAAAGGGCATCGAGAAAAACGGATTGCTGGAGCCCGAAGAATTCGAAGCCATACTTGCGAATGTTTTATGAGGATTGAAACAGATGTTCAAATTCATTGATATCAGCACCCCGCACGAAAACGGCGGTACGGAGCCGTACCCGCCGACGATCGAATCCTCCGGCCACCGGGAGGGCGCGCAGCGCCTGAGCAAGCTTGCGGGCGTCGAGGCGGATGATTTCCCAAACGGCATGGCGCTGGCAAGCGACCGCATTTGCGGCAGCAGCCATTCGGGCACGCATATCGACGCGCCTTGGCATTACTCGCCGGTGACCGAGGGGAAACGCTCCAAAACGGTGGACGAAATCCCGCTGGAGTGGTGCTTCGGGCCGGGCGTGGTGCTGGATTTTCGCCAAAAGCAACCCGGCGACGAGATTACCGCGGGCGACCTGGAGGCGGAGCTGAAGCGGATCGGTTATACGCTCAAGGCCGGCGATATCGTGCTGCTGCACACGGGCTGCGACCGCTACTGGGGTACGGACACCAAAACGTACCTTGCCATGCAGTCGGGGCTTGGCGTCGAGGGGCTCGTGTGGCTTCTTGACCAGGGAATCAAGTGCATCGGCATCGACGCCTGGACGCTGGACCGCCCGGTTTCCGCGATGGCGAAAGCCTATCATAATACGGGCGACAAAAGCGTGCTGTGGGCCACACACCTGTACGGCCGCGAACGCGAATACCTGCAAATCGAAAAGCTTGCAAACCTGGACGCGATCCCCAAGCCCTTCGGGTTTTATGTCTCGGCGCTGCCGGTGAAGTTCAAAGGCGCGTCGGCGGGCTGGTGCCGCGCCGTTGCGATGATCCCGGAGACCCAAGCGGAATAGCGGATTCAGCTTGCCGCCGCCCCGCTGCCAAACCATGTTTTAATCGGTTGAAAGCGGCGTATGCGCCGCTTTTTCTTCTTAACGGCGAACGCCGCACTTCAGCCGAGAACCGCAGGGTTCTTGAGAACGGTTCGTGAATGATTGAAAGTCTTCTTCTTTCGGTAGAATGCGTACTGCCCGTCCTGCTTTTAATTGCGCTTGGCATCGGCATCCGGCGGCTTAAATGGGTCACGGAGCAGGGCATCCGGCAGATGGACAAGGTCGCCTACCGGGTTCTGATTCCGGCGCTGCTGTTTAAAAACATTTACGACAGCGATTTCCGGGTTTCGTTTGATCCGGCGCTGATCGTAACGGCGGTGGTGCTGTGCGTGCTTTCGTTTCTGCTTTCGGTCGGGATCGCCCTCTTTGCGCAGAAAAACCCGCCGCGCCGCGCATCGCTTGCGCAGGGCATGTTTCGCAACAACAGCGTATTGTACGGCATCCCCATCCTGGCGGCGATCTACGGCCAGGCGGCGGAGGGTTCGTTTTCCATCCTGCTGGCGTTTGTGATTCCGCTTAACAACATCCTCGCGGTGGTCATCCTCTCGCTTCTGGCCAACGGAAACAAGGTAAGTCCGCTGTCCGTGATGAAGAGTATTCTAAGCAACCCGTTTGTGATCGCCACCGCGGCGGCGGTCACGCTGAACCTTACGGGCGTCGCGCTCCCCGGCACGCTGCACCAGGTGATCGGCAGCCTGGGCGGGTCGGCCACCACCATCGCGCTGATTCTGCTCGGGGCGTCGTTTTCCTTCGGCGCGATCGGCAAGTACCGCGGGGATATTTTCATCGGCGTCGGGGTGAAGCTGGTGCTGCTGCCGCTTTTGTTCCTGCCGCCGCTGGTGCTGCTGGGGTTCCGGGGCATTCCGCTGGTATCTATGTACCTGATGAGCGGCACGCCGTGCGCGGTGACCTCGCATTTGATGGCCAAGCAAATGGGCGCGGACGCAACCCTGGCGGGGCACCTGGTGGTGTTCGGTGCGCTGAGCTCGATGCTGACGATTTTCGTTTTCATGTTTGCGATGAACCAACTGTCCCTAATTTGACCGGCTTGGGAGTGACGGGTCTTGAATATCATTGACGTACACGCGCATATTCTGCCACAGGGCTTTCTGGATATGGCGAAAGCGGAAAAAATCAAAAACGTTTCCCTGATCCTGGGCGACGACGGCAACCCGCTGCGGATCGACTTCGGAGGGAATCCGCATCCCTGCACCCCGGAATTTTACGACCCCGACGTGCAGCTGGCACAAATGCGGGCGTGCGGGATCACAACGCAGGCGATTTCCATCGCGCCCCGCCTGTTCTTTTATGAGGTTCCGGCGGATTGGAACGCGGTATTCTGCAGGCTGTGCAACCGGGAAATCCTCGCGCGCTGCGAGGCGTACCCGGGCAGCTTTCTGCCGGTGGGCAGCCTGCCCATGCAGGACGTATCCCTGGCGGTCGCGGAGGTGGATGATCTCGCGGCCAAGGGCGTAAAGATGCTGCAAATCGGCACGACGGTCGCAGGCAAATGCCTGGACGACGAAGGCTTCCTGCCGCTGTACCGGGCGGTTGCAAAGCACCGCATGGTGCTGATGCTGCATCCGCTGATCCAGAACCTCGATTTTCAAACGAAGCGGTATCATTTAAGCAACGTCGTCGGCAATCCGTATCAAACCACGGCCGCGGCCGGCAACCTGATCGCCTCGGGCATTTTTGACGAGATCCCGGAGTTGCAGGTGCTGCTGGTGCACGGCGGCGGATTTCTGCCCTACCAGATCGGGCGGATGGACCATGCCTGGGAAGCCCGCAGGCAGCGGGAGTACCGTTGCCAATTCCCGCCGTCTGAGTACCTGGCCCGCAACCTGTTGTTCGACGGGCTGCTGTTTGAGGACCCGATTTTAAAATTCCTCATCCGGCAGGCCGGGCCGGACCGCGTTCTGTTCGGCACGGATTACCCCTACGATATGTGCCAGATGCGGCCCTCCGCCGGCTCGCTCAGCCCCGAAGAATCGGCGGCAATCACCTGCGAAAACGCTAGGCGAATCCTTGGGTTGGATTAATGCCGCAGTAACCGGATTGACTGCGCATAAAAGGGTGCAAACGTAACACCGATCTTGAAATGATCATCGCCGCGAACGTATGTCGTTCGCGGCGATTTTGTATGATAATGGGTGTAAATTGCGCAGGGAAGCGGTTTGAAGATATATCATAATTGTGATATAGTATGACTATATCAGGAGGCGATTTCATGCAAACTATCCGTCCGTCGGCAGACCTGCGCAATCACTACGCGGAAATATCGAAGCTGTGCAAAGAAGAAAAGGAGCCTGTTTTCGTGACCGTGAATGGTCGCGGAGATACGGTATTGCTTGGCCTTGCGCAGTATAACCAGATGAAAGCCGAACTGGAACTTCTGCGGATGCTGGCCGAAGCGGACGACGACGTACGCGCCGGACGGCTTGCGCCAGTACAGGAAAGCTTTGCAAGCCTTCGCGCGTCGCTTAAAGAGCGCTTATGAGCTATCAGATTCTCCGAACCGACAAATTCAACGACCAGCTTCATGAGATCATCCACTACATCGCGGACGATTCGGGCGACGTGGCCGTTGCCCTCGGGGTTTTGGACAAGCTTGAGCATGCCGTAACGCTGCTTGCCGATACCCCGCTGATAGGCGCGCAGCCCCGTTACAGCATCCTGCGCAAACAGGATTACCGGGTTTTGATTGTTGACCGGCATTTGATTTTTTTTAAAGTCAGCGAAGCGCAAAAGCAAGTGATTCTGTATGCGATTGTGGATGGAAGACGAGAATATTTGAGTTTGGTATAAAAGAAACGGTGCGGTCTTTTAGAATATGGTCGCTCGTATTCTATCAACGATCCGTTTCTTTAATTCCTCTTTTGTTTCCCAAACGATGATATTCTGATGATCTATATCAAAATGGACTTTTTCTTTAATAACCTTGCCGTCTTTATCAGTTTCGCCGGAAAACCAATCTTGTCGGCATGTAAAAATCACTTGTTTACCAAGGCCTTTAGCAAAACCTGCCTCGAAGTATACCCCACCACGATAACCTGTCATATCAGCAATCATAAAACTACATTCTCGGATACCGGCAATAATTTCATCCGTTATATCATTGTTGTGCTCTTTTTTCCCAACCTGAATGGCAATATAATCATAGTTGCTCTTATCTTCAATAGCTGGTTTAATAGCATGTTCATACACATCATTCATTTCCGTTGCAAACCACATTGCTACAAAGCATGTGTTTGATGAAGGACGTGTATTTGTAATGTGTTCTGCATGCTGAATTCCCTCAAGAGTAAGGGAATAACGACCAGGGAAATGGCTTTGTTTCGCAAATGATAATTCGACTAGCTCAAAGAAGAGGGATTCAGCCTCATCTTCATTATTTGCATAGCAGATTGAATAATCTGATGAGAAGTCAGGTTCGAATTCTTCTCCGAAGAATTTGGTTTTCTTATAATAATGTAAGATCAATTTCTCTAGTTTAGCCCCGATAGTATGCGGAATTAAAGGACTGGCAAGAATGTCTTTATAATTTTCCATAGAAATATAGACATCATACTTGCCAAGCTCGTTCATTTCCCGAATATACCCGGAAAGCAGAGGGAATACATGGCCGTCTTGTTTGATGTTGAAGAAATTCTTGAAATCTGATGATATAGAGAAACGACCACAATTTGGACAAGTATAGTCATATATTTGCTCAAGCGGTTGGCTTCCAACGACGTTTGCCATTTGATCACATAAAAAACATTTTTCCATAATTATGCCTCGAATATAGCTGAAAATACGTTGCAAATAAAACGGTCATTGGTATTTTAGCATAAAACCCTGAAGAAGTATAGAAATACCAGAAGCATCGTGCTAAGGATTGCATGTACGCTTAAATAACGATTGTATCGTAGTCATATTATTGACTATCGGTCCTACCTATACACCGTCTTCAAATACGAAACAAACACAATCCGAATCTGCGGGAGCTGGTCCTCGTTGGTGGGGGCTTCGATGATGCCGTAGACGGTTACGTTCATGCCGCCGACGATGACGTCGTTCAGGTAGCCGGTGGATTTGAGGATCATCGGGTAGCGCTTGGAGCTGCTGGAAGAAATGCTGTCGGCTTTGAAAATAATGTTGCCGTCTTCCCGCGTCAGGCTTTTGAGGCGGAACTCCATGCGGATGAACTCGCCCACGTGGTCCAGCGGGTCGGCCGTCAGCTTGGCGGCGCTCAGGCTGATGGTTTTGGCCTTGAATTTCGAAATGCCGGCTTTCACGTCGTCGCCGTAGCCGCGGTAAAACAGCAGGGCGGCGGAGGTATCGTCCAGCCCTTCTTCATTGACGGTCACGGTGAGGGTATTGAACACAAAGTCTTCAAGCCCCTCGAAGGTATGGGTAAACGTGCCGTCATCATCCGCGATGAGCATCACCGGGTCGTCCTCGTTGAGGGTTAAAAACACCGCGGCGCTTGGCGCGGCAATCCCGGATAACGTGAAGCTGTCCTCCGTAAGCTCCGCGATCGGGTAGTCCGTCAGGGTCAGCCGGGCCGCCGAATTATCGATTGGGACGGACAGCGCTGACGCGCGGTTGTCCGAGTATCCTTTTTTGGAGGCCGTCAGCGATACGGCCATTTCCCCTTCCACGGTCACCGGCACGGAAACGGTGAATTCCCCGTCGCTGCCGGCGGTGGCCTCCCCCGTATTGTTGCCCCACGCCGCGGTGATCGCCGTCTCCTTCTCGGTGGTTCCGCGCAGGGTGATATCCCCCGTGTGTGCGTTTACGATCCAGTCGTCGTCCAGGGTCACATCCACGGCCGCGGGCAGCAGCTCCGGCACAAAAAGCACCTGATAATAGCTGGTGAAGGCGCACTCCGAAACGAACGTTTCAAACGCGGACCGGATATAGCTGCGCTGGGACGCGCGGTCGGTGTTCTGAAAATAGGCAAACAGCATGGCCTGGCCGTTGCGCAGCATCAGCGAGCCGTAGCCCGATTCGTATTTGTCCGGCGGATTGGAGATCACGCCGGTGATGATCAGGTGTTTTTCCTTGCCTGTGCTTATGTAATCGGGGCTGACGAAGGTGTATTTGTCGGTGCCGTATGTTTCCAGATTGTCCACCCAGGCGTTGCGGTTGGCGGTGGAGAGCATGTTCAGGTCCCAGGCGTTGCGGGTGCTTTGGTCGCTCCAAACCTCGTAGCGCAGAAAGCCGTCCTTGAGCTGCTTGTGGTAGGCCTCCCACACGATGCTCCCCGATGCGAAACGGTCGCGCACTTCCTTTTGCGTATAGCCCTTGCTCGTGCACAGGTCCATATAATCTTCCACGTTGGCCGGGGTGACCAGGGTCCACTGGTCGATGTGCTTGAAGTACAGCTTCAGGCCGTTTTCGTCGATTTGCCAGCCGGAGGTCCCGGCCTGCGCCGCACAAACCGGCAGCAGCAATACGGCGGCGAGTATGCAGATGAGTTTCCGAAGCATGGAACAGACCTCCAAGGTTGTCAAGTCTAGATCAGTTCCATCAGTATACCAGAATTTTCCGGCATGGTATACTGAAGGCAAACACGGACGATGCGAGGTGTACACGGTGCGGATCAGACGAATTGTGGAGCGCGACGCCGATCAAGTGGTCGCGCTCGTTAGGCGCAATCTGCGCGAGGTCAACGGTAAAGATTATCCGGCGGATTATATCGATGCGCTGGCAATGGCCCACGACCGGGACATGATTTTGGACCGCATCCGGACCACGCACATGTACGTCGTGTGCGAGGGCGACGCGGTGCTCGGCTGCGGCGCGATCCGGGGCGATTATGGCAGCAAGACCCAAAGGGAGCTGCTGACGATCTTCGTCCTGCCGGAGCTGCACGGCCGGGGGATCGGCCGGATGATCATGCGGGCGCTGGAGGACGACGAATACGCCCTGCATGCCTCCCGCATCGAGCTGCACGCGTCTATCACCGCGTGCGATTTCTACCGCAGGCTCGGCTACGCCTACAAGGGCGGCGTCCGCACGGTGGATACGGACGGCTGCATCTGTCTGGAAAAATTCCGGGATATGGGGTAAAACTGGCTTATTTTTACCGTAAAACATGGGGTGAAAGCATATGAACAAGGCAGGCTTTGCACAAATCGAAACCTATATGCTGGACTGCATGCGCGACAGCGCGCACGACAGGGAGCACGTTTACCGGGTGTTATATTTTGCCATGGATATCGCCGGGCACGAAGAAAACGTCAACAAAGACGTACTGATCGCCGCCTGCCTGCTGCATGATATCGGCCGGGAGGAACAGTATCGCAACCCGGAGCTCGGGCATGAGCGGGTCGGGAGCCAAAAGGCCTATCGCTTCCTCACCGGGATCGGCTGGCGGCGGGAGACGGCGGAGCATGTAAGCGCGTGTATCGCGTCGCACCGGTACCGCGGGAGCAATCCGCCCGGCAGCATAGAAGCAAAAATCGTCTTTGACGCCGACAAGCTCGACGCCGCCGGAACGCTGGGCATTGCCCGCACGCTTTTATACCAGGGCATCGTTTCCGAGCCGTTGTATACCCTGAACGCGCAGGGTGAAATAGCGGACGGCGCGCTGGAGCGTCAGCCGTCGTTTTTTCAGGAATATAAATATAAGCTGGAGCGCATCTACGACAGATTCTATACCCAAAGGGGAAAGCAGCTTGCGGAGGAGAAAAAGCACGCGGCGGCTGCGTTCTATGACAGTATGCTCAAAGAGGTGCGCGCGTGCTACGCAAACGGGAAACGGGCGCTGGAGGACGCGCTGGAATAAACGGGACGCTTTATGCTATTGCGCAAGCCCGCATTCCTCCATTTGCAAATTTGCTTTTGGCACCTTGCGCAGGATCACGGCATAGCAGACGGCCAAAATCACCATCGTAACCACCCAGGAGATGGGATACCCGATGTACAGCGTTGAAAGCGTCCGGTCGGCGGCAAACACCGTGTACAGCCATCCAAGCCGGATGCCGGAAATGCCGGTGATCGACACGGCCATGGGCAGGAAGCTGTGCCCCATGCCGCGCAACTGGGACGCGAACGTCTGCATGACGCCGAAGATGAAATACCAGGGAAAGGTAATGTGCATGCGCATCGCCGCGTAATACAGCACCTCCGGCACGCGGTTGTACAGCGACGCCAGAGGCTCGGCAAACACCGTCATCAATATCGATACCGTGCCGCCGATAACGGCGACCAGCACGATGGTAATCATCGGCGATCTGCGCACCCGCTGGTACTGCCGCGCGCCCATGTTCTGGCTGGTAAAGGTCATGCAGGACTGGTTGATGGACTGCATCAGCATATACACAAGCCCCAGCAGGTTGAGCGCGATGGAGTTGCCCGCCACGACCAGCGACCCGAACGAGTTGATCGCGGATTGGATGAGCACGTTGCTGATGCCAAACACCGCGCCCTCCAGCCCCGCGGGCAGCCCGATGCGGGCGATCGCCTTGAGGACATTGCGCTTGATGGTCAGTTTTTTGAGGATAATGCGAATCGCGCCTTCGGTATGCGTCAGCACCCGCAGGATCAAAAACGCGGACAGGACGTTGGATAAAACCGTGCCCCACGCCACGCCCGCCACGCCCATGTGAAAGACGATCACGAACAAAAGGTTAAGCGCGACGTTTAAAAGGCCGGACAGCGCCAGGATGTACAGGGGGCGTTTGGTATCACCCACCGCACGCAGGATGGCCGAGCCGAACACGTTGACGAACGAAAACGGCATGCCCAGGTAAAACAGCTGCATGTACAGCGTCGCCTGGTCCAGCACGTCGTAGGGCACGCCCATCGCGGTCAGGATGGGCTTTGCCAGCACGAAGCCGACGACCGCCATAAAGACCCCGGTGATGGCCGCGACCGTGATGGCGGTATGCGCCGTATCGCTGACGGCCTTTTGGTTGCCCTCGCCGTAGTACTTGGCCAGCACGATGCTCGCGCCCACCGACAGCCCGATGAACAGCGTGATCAGCAGGTTGATCAGCGAGCCGGTACTGCCCACCGCCGCCAGTGCTTTTTCGCCCGCGAACTGCCCGACCACGATGGTATCCACCGTGTTATACAATAGCTGCAGCACGTTGGCGATCGCCACGGTGGCCGAAAACCGAATCAAATGGCGCGGGATCGATCCCCGCGTCATGTCCACCTCGTACTTGCTCTTCTCGCAGCCAGCTTCGTTGCTCATACTCTCTCCTTAAGTTCAGTATTATAGCACGAAAAGCGCGGCGGAAGTCCGAAAATGACAGATTTCGCCAATCCGGCGGCAAATTCGCGCCCGAAAGAAGCGCACAGCGACCAAGGCAGGAGATTATGGTCTCCCGCCGAAGAAGATATCAACCGCACAGGCTGGAACGGAAAGGAACGGTACCATGAATATGAATGGATTTTTATCGAAAGAGTTTTTATCGGACGCGAAAACAGCATACCGCAAAAGCCCGGCGAAGGTCGTCGCGGGAAGCGTGATTTTAAACGGGATCGACCACACCGCCCGCAGGCAGGAGTCCGTTGTGCAAATGCACCAGGTGTTTTCCGACGAGATCGAAACCCTGGACATCACCAACCAGAAAAAAAGCGGCCGCTGCTGGATTTTCGCGGGCATGAACGTGCTGCGCTATCACATGAACCAAACCCTGAAGTTCAAGAATACGAATTTCGAGCTTTCCCAGCCGTACATGATGTTTTATGACAAGCTGGAAAAGGCGAACTATTTTCTGGAAAGCGTTATCGAGACCGCGAATGAAGAAAAGGACAGCCGCATGGTGATGTGGCAGTTTGCAAACCTGATGAACGACGGCGGCCAGTGGGACATGCTGGTCAACCTGATCAAAAAATACGGCGTCGCGCCGAAATATGCCATGCCCGAATCCTTCCACTCCAGCAATTCGCAGGGCATGAACGGCATCCTGATCAAGAAGCTGCGCAAGGACGGCGCGGCGCTTCGCCGTATGGCCGTCCTGGGCATCGCGGCGGAGGACGTGCTCCAGGAAAAGCAGAAGATGGTCAGCGAGATCTACGCGATGCTCTGCACCTTCCTGGGCGAGCCGCCGGAGACCTTCGATTTTTCCTATCGCGACAAGGATAACAATTTCCACCGTGATGCCGATATGACGCCGCTGCAATTTTTTGAAACCTATGTCGGGAGCGATTGGATGGACGAATACGTCAGTATCATCAACGCCCCGACGGACGATAAGCCCTACGGCAAACCCTATACCGTCAAATACCTGGGCAACGTCGTGGGCGGCAAGCCCGTAGTGTACTTAAACCTCGAATCGGATCAGCTCGCCGATATGGCAAGGCGGCAAGTGCAGTCCGGTATGCCGGTGTGGTTCGGCTGCGACGTTAGCAAGCTTTACGACCGCGACCTGGGCATTATGGATACGGGCTTGTACGACTACGACGCGGTGCTAAGCACCGATTTATCCATGACCAAGGCCGATATGCTCGATTACGGCCAGACCGTGCTGACCCACGCCATGACGCTGATGGCCGTGGACGTGCGGGACGGCCAGATCACCAAATGGAAGGTCGAAAACAGCTGGGGCGACGAGGTGGGCGAGAAGGGCTTCTTCGTCATGAGCCAGGACTGGTTCGGCTACTACACCCACCAGGTGGTCGTGCAAAAGAAGTACCTCTCGCCGGAGCAGCTGAAGGCGCTCGAAGCCGAGCCGATTGAACTCAAGCCCTGGGACCCGATCGGGTCGCTGGCGGTGAGCAGGTAAACGCTGAGTGAGGATGCGTGTTTTAAACAAATATGATAACGAACGATTCTAGTGGCAGCTAACTATTCGGCTTCACTTTTACGTAATATACAAATGCTTCTTAGTCTTTTTAGCTCTGCTATTATCTTGTTTATTTCATTCTGCTGGACACTCAATGTTTTTTGAATAAAGCGGGAATAGTGAATCCTTTTTTTACTTGGCGTATATGCGCAAAAGCTACCATGAGTAATATTTGCTGAAGTATAAAAAATACTGAATACTTTGCGCGCACCAGTTAATCCATCATTACCAAACAAAAAAATTCTGATTGTCATAGTATCGCCATATGCATCAAATATATCATCAAGACTTAATTCATTATGGATAGCCTTTTCTCTAATTGCATCGCTATAATGTGATTTAGTAAATTCTTTCCATGTTTCTTTTATCGGGTGCAATGTAAATATAAAGGGATATTGAGAAGGCAATATTTTCTTATTAGTCCAATTCTTCCGACCATATAGCATGGGAAGAGTATTATTGTGGCCAAGCCCAATGTACGTGTTATGTGATTTTCCATCAATTAGAATGGAAAGCCGAGCGCTAATGGCAATTTCTATTAAGTTCTGCCTTCCTGCATTGATAAGCTTTACTTGATATCGATTTTCTCCGTGATATTCCCCAGTATTTTTTGACTTTGTAATATATTCAGAGAAAACTACTTTGGTTCTAGAATATCGGAACGATAAAATCCAGAAAATAACAGATGCGACAATGGAGGAGATTAAGCCCAGAGCGATTGTTTTTAAGGCACTTATTAGAATTATAATCATCTTCTTTCTAGACGGCAAAGGCAAAGAATAACAGGTAATTACAAAAAGTATATCATGGATGGATGAAAGCAGACAATAATGGGCGTCGTAGTTTTAGTAATTCTAAAGTGTTCTACAATTATTGCCATAGCGCAGTTTGGGTTCTAGTAGAATGTGTTTTGCAATAAATTAGGTAAGCACAAACGAAAAGAGAAAGCAGGAAACCAGATTTAAAGCGAATATATAATTAGTGGGAAAAACATAGGTCGAGCTATACAAATTGCTGGATACTAAAGGTGGCTTGACATCCCCACCCTCTTTTGCTACACTTTATCCAATCTCAACGGCTTAAAGGAGGCGGATCTGATGGCTTATATGATGATGCGAATGCCCCGTCAGATGTTCTGCTGCCCCGAAATAGGTCGTGGTTGAGCGGCTTTATGCCGTTATGTTCATGTTTTAATCAACCCTTCCCTCTCGGGGGAAGGGTTTCTCGTGTTGAAAAACGCCCCGCTTTCATTGTCGACTGCGCGACGCTGGGGGCATCACTTACAAACGAGTAAGCTCAACCCCCGGCACGCTGGTCTTCGCGAACCCGGGGGTTTTTCAATCACGAGAAATTCCCATGAAACGGTCGAACTGTCCTGCTTTTGCGTTATAATAACAGTTGAAGGAGAATGAACCATGCCAGTAAAAATTCCCGACGCCCTGCCGGCGACGAAAACCCTAGCGGATGAAAACATATTCGTGATGACCGAAAAGCGGTCCGCGACCCAGGATATCCGGCCGCTTCGCATTGCGATATTGAATTTGATGCCCACCAAGGAACGGACCGAAACCCAGCTTCTGCGTCTGATCTCCAACTCGCCCCTGCAAGTGGAAATCACGCTGCTTCGCACCGACAGCTACGAGAGCAAAAACGTGTCCGCCGATTATTTAAACACCTTCTACCGCACGTTTTCCGACGTGAAGGACGAGGTGTTCGACGGCGTCATCATCACCGGCGCGCCTGTGGAGCAGCTCGATTTTCAGGACGTCCAGTACTGGGACGAACTGACCGAGATCATGCGCTGGGCGGACGAGCGGGCGTTTTCCACGCTGTTCATCTGCTGGGCGGCGCAGGCAGGGCTTTACTTCCACTACGGCATTGAAAAAAAGCCCCTGCCTAAAAAGCTGTTCGGCGTGTTTGAGACCGCCATTACCGACGTGCACGACAAGCTCTTCTGCGGGCTGGACGATACCTTTACCGTGCCCATGAGCCGCCATACGGAGCTGGACGAGGCCGCCATCGGCAAAAACCGCGATTTGATCGTCCTCGCCTGGTCGGAAAAAACCGGCACGGCGGTGGTGCGCAGCTTCGACGGCCGCCGGGTGTTCGCCACCGGGCATTCGGAGTACGACCGCGACAGCCTCGCCTCGGAATACTTCCGCGACAAGGGCAGGGGTCTTGAAATCGATATGCCCGAAAACTACTTCCCCAACAACAATCCCGCCATGCAGCCGCGCATGAACTGGCACGCGCACGCCAGCCTTTTATTTTCCAATTGGCTGAACTACTTCGTCTATCAGGAGACGCCGTACGACCTGCGCGAGGGCCTGCTGCATTCGCCGCATACGAAGTAAATGCTGAAAAGCCCGCACGCGCTGCCGGCCGTACTTGCGCCATCTATCGCATACGCTTTTTATTCATCATTTGCTTTGTGCTTTCCGGTTTATTTCCCAAAATCAGAGGAGTAAAACATGGAAAAGATCATGGACCTTTTAACAGATTCCGTCACCGTCAGCTGCGAGGTGTTCCCGCCCAAGGAGTTCGCCCGTGTTGACGAGGCCAGGCGGGTTGTGCGCGAGATCGCCGCGCTGACCCCCCTGTTTATCTCGGTCACCTACGGCGCGGCGGGCAAAACGCCGCAGTTCACCCGCGATATCGCCCGGATCGTGCAGGAGGCGGGCGTGCCCGCGCTTGCGCACCTCACCTGCATCAACTCAAATATTGATACCGTGGACGAAGTGCTGGACGACCTGGAGCAGGCGGGCGTCACCAACGTGCTGGCCCTGCGCGGCGATCTTCCGGAAGACGGCGAGATGCCAAGCGGCAAGCGCTTTGAGCACGCCACGCAATTGGTCGGGCACATCAAACGGCGCGGCGGGTTTTGCATCGGCGCGGCCTGCTACCCGGAAGGTCACCCGGAAAGCCGATCCCGAGCCGCCGATCTGGACAACCTCAAGAAAAAGGTGGACGCGGGAGTCGATTTTCTGACCACGCAGATGTTTTTTGACAACGCGACGCTGTATAATTTCCTCTACCGCGCGCTGCGCGCGGGCATCGACGTTCCCGTCGGCGCGGGCATCATGCCGGTCATCAAAGCGCAGCAGATCAAACGCATCACCGCGCTGTCCGGCGCTACGCTGCCGCCGCGCTTTTTGTCCATCGTCGATAAATTCGGCGCCGATCCGGCCTCCATGCGGCAGGCGGGCGTCGCCTACGCCACCGAGCAGATCGTCGATCTGATCGCCAATGGCATCCGCCACATCCACCTGTACACCATGAACCGCGCCGACGTGGCGGCCGACGTGTTCAAAAACCTCGGCGCGATCATCGGGAGGTAACGCATGCACCCGTTTTTAGCCTTATTTGAAACCCGGCGCGTAATCCTGGACGGCTCCATGGGCGCGACCCTGCAGGGTATGGGCCTGCCCGCCGGCATGAAGCCGATGGAGTGGAACGTGCTTAACCCGGACACCGTCAAAGCCGTGCACCGCGGCTATCTGGACGCGGGCGCGGACGTGGTGTACGCAAACACCTTCGGCTTTGACCCCGAGGAGCTTTCCAACTGGGAAGCACTGCTTACGGCGGGCGTGCGCATCGCCAAAGAAGCGGTCAAGGAAGCCGGGCACGGCTACGCTACGCTCGATCTCACCAGCCTCGGAAAGCTGTTAAAGCCATTCGGCGAGCGCGAGTTTGAGGACGCTGTTCAGTGGTATCATACCCTCGCGGCGGCGGGCATCGCGGCGGGCTGCGATTTGATCGTGCTTGAAACCATGACCTGCCTGAAGGAAATCAAAGCGGCGGTGCTCGGCATCCGTCAGGCCATCCTTGAAAAAGGGGATGAAATCCCCTTTGTTGTGTCCATGTCGCCGGACGAAAACGGCCGCCTGCTCACGGGTTCGGATATCGAGGGCGCGGCGGCGATGCTGACCGCGATGGATGACGTCGACGCGCTGGGCATCAACTGCCACACCGAACCGAAGCTATTGATGAACAACTTAAAGCGCCTGCTCGCATGCGCGGGCGGTAAGCCCGTATGGTTCAAGCCCAACGGCGGTATCCCGGAGCTGGTGGGCGGCTGCACGGTGTTCAAGGCAGAGCCGGAGGGTTTCGGCAGCGATATGGCGGAGGCCGTGACCCTCGGCGCGCACGCCGTGGGCGGCTGCTGCGGCACGACCGACAAACACATCGCGGCGTTGGTCAAGGCCGTGTCCGGTCTGCCCTATACACCGCCTGAAAAACCGCAGGCAGACGGCCTTGCGCCCTGCCGGGTTTCCGGCCACAGCCAAACGGTGACCATCGGCGAAAAGCCCGTGGTGATCGGCGAGCGCATCAATCCCACCGGCAAGCCCAAGCTCAAGCAGGCCTTGCGCGACAACGATATGAACTATATCAAACAGGAGGCCGTCGCCCAGATGGACGCGGGCGCGGACGTGCTGGACGTAAACGTCGGCTTGCCGGGTATCGACGAGGCAAAAATGCTCGCCGCCGCGACTGAAGCCGTGCAGGCCGTCACCGCCGCGCCGCTGCAGCTGGACTCGGCTGACCCCGCCGCGCTGGAAGCCGCGCTGCGCGCCTATACCGGCAAGCCGATTATCAACAGCGTGTCGGGCAAGCAGTCCGTCATGGACGCGGTGTTCCCCCTCGCCAGAAAATACGGCGCGGCGCTGGTCGCCCTGTGCCTCAATGAGGACGGCATCCCCGAGACCGCCGACGGACGCCTGGCGATCGCCAAACGTATCCTGGCAGAGGCCGACCGGCACGGCGTACCCTATAGCGACCTTTTATTCGACGGGCTCACCATGGCCGCCGCCGCCGATTCGCAGGCGCCGGGCGTAACGCTGGAAACCGTGCGCCGTTTGCGCGACGAGCTGCATGTGAAAACCGTGCTCGGTGTGAGCAACGTGTCCTTCGGGCTGCCCAACCGCAGCATGATCACGGCGGCATTCGTGCCGATGGCGCTTTACTGCGGGCTGTCGGCGGCGATTATCAACCCGCTGGATTCGGCGGTGCTTTCGGCCTTCCATGCCGCGAGCGCGGCCCTCGGGCACGACCCGGGCTTTGCCGATTATATCCGCAGCTACGCGGATCTCACCCTGAACGTGACGTTGAGCGGCCGCGCGGACGCCGCCGCCAACCCCGTGCAGCCTAAGGAGACGCTGGAACAGCTGATCATCGGCGGCATGGAGGGCGGCGTGGTGGCCGCCGCAAAAGCCCTGATGGAAGCCGGCGAAGCGCCTCTAACCGTGATCGAAACCCATATCATCCCGGCGCTGACCGAGGTCGGCGCGCGCTATGAATCGGGGAAAATCTTCCTGCCGCAGCTCATGCAGTCGGCCAATGCCGCCAAGGCGGCGATCGCCTTCGTGTCCGAAAGAATGCCGCCCAGGGAGCCGCAGTCCGGCAAGACCATTGTGCTGGCGACCGTCGAGGGCGACGTGCACGATATCGGCAAGAACATCGTATCCACCATGCTGCAAAGCTACGGGTTCGAGGTTTTGGACCTGGGTAAAAACGTGCCGCCGCAGGACGTGCTCGCCGCCGTGGCAAAAACCGGCGCGAAACTCCTGGGCCTTTCGGCGCTGATGACCACTACCGTGCCCTCCATGCGCGAAACCATCGCGCTTGTCCGCCGGGAGCACATGGCCCCCGTCATCGTCATGGTCGGCGGCGCGGTGCTCACCGAAACCCTCGCCAAAGATATCGGCGCGGACTACTATGCGCCGGATGCAATGGCCTCAGTCCGGATTGCAAAAGACGTTTTAGGGGCTTCGCCCCTATAACCCCAGTTAAGGACTATCAGCCCTTAACAATCCCCCCATTGGCCGCGCATTGCGCGGCCAAAATAGGGATACTCAAGGGCGCTGCCCTTGAGCGGGGCATGGGGCAGCGCCCCATGATACTTGACTTAAGAAAGGGGAAACTGTATGGATATCCTTTCCTTTTTACGGGAAAGCACGGGGCGCTTCGGGCCGGTGGGCTACGAGCAGGCGTTGGCGCAGTGGCTGAAAACGCAATTCGAGCCCTACTGCGACGAGGTGTACGTAGACGCGTTTTCCAACGTGGTCGCGATTCAAAAGCCCACCGTACCGTCGAAAACTAAAGCGCCGAAGATCATGTTTGTCGCGCATATGGACGAGGTCGCCCTGCTGGTGACCGAAATCCTGAAGGACGGCTCCCTGCGGGTACGCGGCATGGGCGGGGTGGACCCGAAAATCCTGCCCGCGATGACCGTGACCGTGCATACGGAAACGGGCGAGCTGTTCGGCGTGATCGGCGCGAAACCGCCGCACCTGCAATCTGCGGGCGACCAGAAAAAGAGCGTGAAGTGGGACGACCTGTACGTGGACCTTGGCATGGACGCGGACAAAGTGAAGCAGACCGTTAACGTCGGCGACATGGTCACCTTCCACGGCGAGGTCGTGGAACTGCTCAACAACCGCGCCGCGAGCAAAACCATGGACGACCGCGCCTGCATCGCCGTGATGCTGGACGCCGCACAGCGCCTTAAAAAGCTGCAGCATGCAACCGAGGTCGTGTTCCTGTGCTCCACCCAGGAGGAGGTCGGCGGCTACGGCGCGCTGACCGGTTCGTACGCCGTACACCCGGACATCGGGTTCATTCTGGACGTGACGTTTGCCAGCTACCCCGGCGCGAAGCCGGATTCCACCGTGCCCGCGGATGCGCCCGCGCCGGTTACCGGCCCATTCATCCAGCACAAGCTGCTCAAGAAGCTCAAGGACACGGCCAAGAGCAACGGAATCAAGATCAATATCGAGCTGTCCGAGCGCGGCACCGGCACCGATACCGACGAAGTGGAGGTCGCCCACGAGGGCGTGCCCTGCGTGCTGGTCGGCCTGCCGCTTAGCTACATGCACACCACGGTGGAAACCGTGCAGATTGATACGATCAAGGAGTGCGGCCGGCTGGCGGCGGCGTATGCCGCGGACATCGAAGAAGGGTGGGATACGGACTTATGGACCTGAAAACCCTTTGTGAACTGAAAGGCTTAAGCGGCCGGGAAGAGGCCGTGCGCAAGGCCGTGTACGACGTCTGCGTGGAAAAGCTCGGCAAGGAAAGCGTATCGTTTGACGGCATGGGCAGCGTGATCGCCGTGCGCAGGGCCAAAAACCCGGCGCTGCCGCGCGTGCTGTTCGCCGCCCATATGGACGAAATCGGCTTGGTCGCCAACTCCGCAAGCGACGACGGGCTGATCAGCTTCCGCGCCATCGGCGCGGTGGACCCGCGCGTATTGTTATCAAAACGCGTGCTGGTGGGCTACGGCGAGGACGCCGTTCCCGGCGTGATCGGCTACCCTCCCATCCACCTGCAGTCCGACGACGAATACCACGCCGCCCCGACCATCGAAAAGCTCACCGTGGATATCGGCGCCAAGGACAAGGCCGAGGCCGAGGGCAAAGCCCCCAAGGGCACGCACATCACCTTTGACACCAGGTATACGGAGTTCGGCGACGGCTTTGTGTGCGCCAAATCGCTGGACGACCGCGTGGGCGTGTATAACCTCCTGCGGCTTTTGGACGCGGAGTATGACGGCGAACTGACGCTTGCGTTTACCGCCAGGGAAGAGGTGGGCCTGCGCGGGGCGAAATCCGCGGGCTACCGCGTGCAGCCGGATATCGCCATCGTGCTGGAAGGAACCACCGCAAACGACCTGGGCGACACCAAGGACCAGTTCAAGGTCTGCGTCCCCGGGCAAGGGCCGTGCGTATCGTTCATGGACCTTTCCTCCATCGCGGATCACGAGCTGTTCAAGCTCGTGCTCAAGGCGGGCAAGGACGAAAACGTGCCCTGCCAGATCAAGAAATACATCGCGGGCGGCAACGACGCCGGGGCGATCCAGCGCGCGGGCGCGGGCTGCAAAACCGTGGTCATCTCCGTGCCCTGCCGCAACATCCACAGCCCGTCCTCGGTCTGCAAATTAGAGGACGTGGACAACCAGCTTCACCTCGCCCAGGCGGCGCTCAACGCGCTGATGAAAGGATGATTCTATGAAAGACCTGTTAAAACAGCTGACCGCCATTTACGGCCCCAGCGGCCACGAGCATACCGTGGCGGACGTGATCGAATCCCTGGTAAAGGACAAGGTTGACTCCGTCAAGCGCGACGCCCTGGGCAACCTGATCTGCGAAAAGAAGGGCGCGGGCGAGAAACGCATCATGTTCGCCGCGCACATGGACCACATCGGCCTGATCGTTACCCACGTGGAAAAGGAAGGCTTTCTGCGCGTATCCAACGTCGGCGGCATCAGCGTAAGCATGAGCCGCGCCCGCCGCGTGAAGTTCCAAAACGGCGTCGAAGGCGTGCTCTTTGAGCAGGCCCTCAAGGAAGGCGAAAAAAGCGCGCTTTCGACCTTGTATATCGATATCGGCGCGAAGGACGATAAAGAAGCGCTTTCGATGATCGAGATCGGCGACATCGCCGTGTATGCCGAGCCCGGGTTTGACGTGGGCAAGACCTGCGTAGCGTCCCCGGCGATAGACAACCGCTGCGCCTGCGCGCTGCTGATCGGGCTTTTAAACAACCTGCCCGAAACACACCAGTCCATCGTAGCGGTGTTCACCGCGCAGGAAGAGCTTGGCGTGCGCGGCGCGACCGTCGCCGCCTATTCCGCGCAGCCCGACGAGGGCATCGCCATCGACGTCACCGTCGCGGGCGATATCCCCGAGCTGAAGCTCAACGCCGTCAAGATGGGCGAAGGCCCGGCCGTGAAGATCAAGGATGCGCGCTCGATCTCCAATCCCAGACGTGGTCAAGCGCATGATCGCCGCCGCCAAACAGGCGGGCGTGCCCTATCAGCGCGAGGTGCTGCCCTACGGCGGTACCGACGCCGGCGCTATGCAGCTGTCCCGCGGCGGCATGCCGGTGGGGACGCTGTCCATTCCCTGCCGCTACGTGCATTCGGCGTGCGAGATGATTGATATCAACGACATGGAAAACGGGCTCAAATTGCTCGTGGAGTATGTGAAAGCGTAAAACGACAAATTAAAATAGCGCAGGCTGTTTTCGCATTATTAGACGGGAGTATCAAGGACAAAGGGCACTTGATACTCTCGCTTTTTTGCTGCTGAACACATGCGGAGCATTGGTGACGTGAAAAAACTAAGATCGCCGATTTGTAGCATTCGATTCTTCTTGTAAACATTCGGAAATTGGATTATAATCAAACCAACGCAAATTGCAAAAATGTCTTGTGTCCATCTGCGACCGACCTTCAGAGGGGGTGTTTTTGTGAGTGCTTCGAAAGTAAAGGACTATGTATTTGAAAATGTAAAGGTACTGCTTGCTATTATAATCTCCATGATCGTGATTGTCATCGGCTGTGCCGCACTTGTACTGAATGCCGTTGTAACAACCTGGCCGACCCAATCTGCGCTGGGTATCGTGTCGCTGGCTGCGATTGGTATTGGGCTGCTTGCTTTCATTATTCTCAGTCTGCGCATGACGTACCATAGGCTGGCGTGGCATGTGAAAGAAAAGCTGGAACTGCGTGCCGAATGGATGGAAGCAGAGAGAAAGAAAAAGGAGAAAGAGGGAAAGGAGAAGGTCGAAAAAAAGAACCCGCCCGCAAAAACCGAAAACACAGGCGACCGGAAAGATATCTTAAACGCAATACGGCTCGACATCAGGGGAATCCGGGAATATTACACCATAAGCAAAGATAACGTGCGATATTCGTTTCTTTTATCGATCGTATTCTGCGTTGTTGGATTGTTGCTGTTTGTCGTACTTGCACTGACCGGATTTAAAAACCAAACGGTGACAATTTTCGTCAGTATCATCAGCGCCGCATCAGAGTTGTTTGCCGGTACGGCATTCCTGATGTATAAAAGCGCCCTGTCACAACTGAGTATCTATTATGAAGAACTGCACGACAATGAAATGCTCCTGGCGGCCGTTCAGCTTGCCGAACGTTTTACGGATAAAGACAAGCGTGACGCTGTATATGAAAAAATTATTGATGGCGCCATCAAGATTATGACGGATACCCCGGAAAATAAAACCGAGGAGGTTAAGGAAGTACAAAAAGATCCGTCAGAAAAACAGGATGACAAGAAGGGCTCCGGTACCGATTCAAAGGATAAAAAACCCATGTCCGATCGTACGAAGACACCTGACGTCAAAGGCGCGGCAAAACCCGAAATTGCGGGAATTAGTTCCTAGAATCGGACGATTGGTCAGCCTTCTCAAAGGGCGACAGAAAACCCCGCCTGCGTTGCGCAGGCGGGGTTTTGTTGTTTTCGTTTATTCCGACAATAGCTTTCTCGCCGCGTCGGAGACATCCTTGAGCAGTTTCTCCGCTTCGGCTTTTTCCGGATGGGTCACGTTGACGTACAGCTTAATCTTGGGCTCTGTGCCCGACGGGCGGACGCACACGAAGCCGCCGCCCTGCAGGCCGTAGTACAGCATATCGCTTTGCGGGTAGTGAAGCTTCTCCACTTTGCCATCGGCGTTTGTTTTCGTACCTTTGAGAATATCAAGCACGGTTTCCACCGGCACGCCGCCGATCTGCTTGGGCGGGTTTTCGCGCACGCCGGTCATGATCGCGCGCATCTTCTTGGCGCCGTCCAGGCCGGGCAGCTCGGTGCTTTCCACGTGCTCCAGATAGTAGCCGTAAATTTTAAAGATCTCCTCCATCACGTCGTAGAGGGTTTTGCCCTGCAGCTTATAGTAGGCGGCGGCTTCGGCGATCAGCAGGCTTGCGTTGACGCCGTCCTTGTCGCGCACGAAGGTGGAGGACAGGAACCCGTAGCTTTCCTCAAACCCGAACAGGAAGGTATGGGAGCCCGTGTCCTCAAACTCCTGGATCATCTCGCCGATGAACTTAAAGCCCGTCAGCGTGTCAAAAAGCGCCACGCCGTGCGCGTCGCAGATGGGCTTGGCCAGCTGCGTGGAGACGATGGATTTCACCACCGCGCCGTTTGTGGGCAGCGTGCCCGCCGCCTGCTTGGTGGAGAGGATGTAGTAAATCAGCAGGCAGCCGATCTGGTTGCCGGTTAACAGCTTAAACTGCCCGTCCTTCTCGCGCACAGCCACGCCCAGGCGGTCGCAATCCGGGTCGGTGGCGAAGCACACCTCCGCGCCGACCTGGTTTGCCAGCTTGATGGCGAGGGTAAAGGTCTCGGGAAACTCGGGGTTCGGCTGCTTGATGGTCGAAAAATTGGGGTCGGGCATCTCCTGCTCTTTCACCACGCTCACGCCGGTAATGCCGACCTCTTTTAAAATGCGGCGCACGGGCACGTTGCCCGAGCCGTGCAGCGGCGTGTAGACGATCTTCAGGCTCTTGCCCTCTTTTTGAATGATCTCGGGGTTGATGGACAGCGTTTTCACCCGGCGGATGTACTCGTCGTCCACCTCTTTGTTGCCGATGATCACCATCAGGCCCTTTGCAAGCGCCTGTTCGCGGGTCATGGTTTTGGGATCGGTGAACTTCAGCGCGTTGATGGCTTCGATCACCTGCTCGGCGGTCTCGGGGCCGATCTGCGCGCCGTCGGGCCCGTAGACCTTATAGCCGTTATACTGCGGGGGGTTGTGGCTGGCGGTGATCACCACGCCGGCGTCCGCCTGCAAATGCCGCACCGCGAACGACAGGATGGGCACGGGGCGCAGCGAATCAAAAATCTTTGCGGTGACGCCATTGGCGCTGAGCGTCAGCACCGTTTCCATGGCGAACTCGGGGCTCATGCGGCGGCTGTCGTAGGCGATGACTACCACCGGGCGCCTGCCGTTGATTTTTCCGTTTAAATAGTTCGCAAGCCCCTGCGTGGCGCGGCGCACGGTGTATACGTTCATGCGGTTGGTGCCGTAGCCAAGCACCCCGCGCATGCCGGCCGTGCCGAAGGAAAGGTTGGTATAAAAGCGGTCTTCGATCTCTTTTTCGTCGTCCGCGATGGCCGTAAGATCACGCACCAGCGCCGGGTCGCCTTGAAAATCCTTCAGCCATTTTTGGTATACGTCCATATACTGCATACGAGCACCTCGATTCTTTGAAATCACAGGCTTTATTATAGCCCCGGCTTATATCGATTGCAACGGCGCTACACGCGCATCGCGTACGAAAGCGCGTCGGACAGCTTGGCTTCAAACACCGCCGCGACGCTCCCGCGCATAAAGCTGTGCCCGCTTTCATCGATGCGCACGTCCAGCTCCCCGCCCGGCATCATTACGGTAACGTGGCTGTCCGTAAGCCCAAGGCGGTACGCGGCGGCCGCCGCCGCGCACGACGAGGAGCCCGACGCCAGCGTATAGCCCGCGCCGCGCTCCCAGATCTCGATTTTAATGGCGTGGCGGCTTAAAACCTCCACCAGCTGCAAATTGATGCGGTTGGGGAACAGCGCGTGATCCACCACAATGGGCCCCAGCGTCTGCGCCAGGGCCTTGGTGGCGCGGTCGACCACGATCACGCAATGCGGATTGCCCACCGATACGCAGGTCATGCGAAACGGCGTGCCGCCCAGGCTGATCTCCTCGGCTACCACGTCGCGCGCCTCGCCGTTTACGGGGATATCGCGGCTTTTAAACGACGGAATCCCCATATCGACCTCGACCATCTCCGCGCGCTTATGCAGCAGCGTGCTGTGCGCAAGCCCGCCCTTGGTAAGGATATCGAACTCCGTGCGGCCGTTTAAATACCCGGCGTCGAACAAATACTTGGCGAAAATGCGCAGCCCGTTGCCGCTTTTTTCGGCCTCGCTGCCGTCGGGGTTGAATATCCGCACCTCGAAGGACGGGGTCTCGGTCAGCGGTCCGTACAAAATACCGTCCGACCCCACGCCGAAGTTGCGGTCGCAGAGCATGCGGATGTTGTCCTCGGACAGGTTCATGGTCAGGTACTTGGGATCGACCACGATATAATCATTCCCCAGGGCGTGATACTTCGCTACACTGTTTTCTTGCATACACACTCTCCTGTGTTAAATATTCCCTAAGTATACATAACGCAGGCGTTCTTTGGCAAGTTCGGCCAGGCGGCGCATGAGCGTTTCGTCGGTCGGGGGTGTGGAAAGCATGTGCTTATGCGGAAAAAAACGGGAGATATGGTAGGGGATGTCCGGGGAAACGGATGCAAGCCATGCGGTCATCTGCCGCATTTCGTCTTCGGTGTCGTTCATGCCCGGCACGACCAGCGTGGTAACCTCCACATGCGCGTCCGCGGCGGCGGTTTTGATGAAGTTTTTCACCAGTTCCAGGTCGCCGCCCAGCCGCTTGTAGCCCTTGGCGGTGAAGCATTTCAGGTCCACGTTGAACGCGTCGGTATAGGGAAGCGCCTCTTTGAGCACCCAGGGCTCCACGCAGCCGTTGGTCACCACGGCGGTGAACATGCCCTGCGCTTTGATCAGCTTCGCCGCGTCGCGCACGTACTCAAACCCGACCATCGGCTCGTTATAGGTAAACGCCGCGCCGATGTTGCCGCGCGGCTTTAAGGAGACGGCGATTTTTACGAGCTCTTCGGGCGATACCTCCCGTGTGTCGATCTGCCCGCGCCGACCCTCGGCAATTTGGAAGTTCTGGCAGAACGGGCAGGCGATGTTACAGCCGAAGCTTCCGGCGGATAATATCTGCGTGCCCGGATGAAAACGGTACAGCGGTTTTTTCTCGATCGGGTCGAGCGCTAGCGCGGTCAGCTGTCCGTAATTCACGGACACGCTTTGGCCGTTTTCGTTTATCCGCGCGCCGCACAGGCCGGTTTGGCCTTCGCCTAATTGGCAGCGGTGGTGGCATACGGAACAAGCAATTTTAGTGATGGCGTATCACCTCGAAACGCTGCAGGGAAACGGCTTCGTCCGGCCGGATGCCCGCCTTGCGGCGGGCGATGGCGACCTGTTGGTCCGGGGTGTCCACGCCGTCCAGCGCGGGGAGCAAAAGCCCGCGCTTGTGCCCGTGGGACACGATCACGCCGTAGCGCTGCGGATCCAGCGCGTCCATGTCCGCAATATCCTCCGGCTCGCCCAGCACGTCGACCGAGCACTCGATCTGCGAAAGCTCGTTTTCCGTGACCGGCGAAAAGCGTGAATCCTGCGCGCAGGCGGAAATCGCGTTTTGGATGATCTCCCCGGCGATCGAATCCTGCGTGGGCGAAATGGTGCCGATGCACCCGCGCAGCTGCCCGGCCTTGTGCAGGGTCACGAACACGCCCGCGCGGCGGTTTAGAAGCTCGTCGGGCAAACCGTCCGGTACGGCGATATGCTGTTTCTTCGTGATCCACGCCGTGAACGATTGCCTGGCCAGCCGTACGTACGCGTCCTCCCCGGCCTGCTTTTCCGCCGCCTCGCGCTCGATTGCGTTTTGGCGCGCGTCCAGAAAACGCCGCGCCGGATCGGCCTCCCCGGCCTTGAACGTACACACCCCGTAGCCCACGCCGAACGGGCCCTCGTAGGAAAGCTGTTCGGCCTGTACGGCCATGCCGTCAAAGCACCCCGCCATGACCAGAAACGAGCGGTGGCCGCACTCCGCGGCGGAGGAGCAAAGCGATTCGGAAAAATCGAACAGCTCGGCAAACGCCGCCCGGCCCATAACGTCCATGATCTTTCGGTCGTACACCGCGCCGTCGGGCGAAAGACCGTAGGGGCCGTCCTCCTTAAGCTTATGGGAAAGATCGCCGCTGGCGACGACGACGACCTTGCGGTGCAGAGTTTCGGCGGTTTTTTGGATCAGCATGCCGAGTTGATAATGGTCTTCCGGCGGCAGGCCGGATACGCCCACCCGCACCACGCGCGGCAGGCGGCCCTTGAACTCGTGAAAGAGGAAATACAGCGGGATCATCGTGCCGTGATCGAGCTTTGGCTCGCGCTCGCCGAGCGTGCCGGCGGGAAGGCCTTCCTTTTCGCACAGCGCGGAGAGGCTCTGCGCAAACGTTTCATCGTACGTGGCTTCAATTTTCACAAACGGCGCGCCGAATTGCCCGAAATCGCCCTTCGCTTCCCGGCCCGGCGAGACGTGGTTGTAGTCGGCGTACGCCGTCGCGTGCGGCGAGACCACCACCAGCGTTTCCGGCTCCAGCGCCGCCGCAAACCGCGCGGCCCGCTTCATCGCCGCCGTGGTCGCGGCAATCCCGTCCTCCTGCCCGCGCCCCACCTGCGGAATAATCAGCGGCGGGTGCGGCGACATGATCGCGCCTAGTATGCTCATAATGGTCACCTCTTCCATCATTATAACACTAATCAGGGTAACGCCGCATGAATCCCATACGCGCTGGCTATTGCCTTTCCGCCATCTTGAGCTTGCATAGCCCTCGACGTAGCGCTGCTACTACATCGGGCTACGCAAACCCAACCTGACGAAAATTCAATTCGCCATCGTGCATGGTCTTCATTTGCGTTACCCTGATAAGACTGAGAGGCTTATTTCGAGGGATAATTCGTTATAAGTGATACAGAACGCTTAATGTCTACTTTAATTGACTTCATGATGCCTGATAAAGGCTGAATACCATTGATATAAACAGTATCTTCATTAAACACGTTATGCTGCAATTTCTCCCGCACCCAACTATCCAAGCATAAGAGAGCTTTAATAGCATTATCGAAGAATGGAGGGGTTGGGGTAGAGTTTAGTGATCTGTGAGCAATGTATTCATCACGGAAGTTTTTCATTTTCACCCAATATATGTACCATTCCGCTAGCGATATTTGTAATTCCTTAAGCAGATATTCGCTGAACTCTTTTTCATCAAGTTTTAGTTTTTTCCAATGTGTTTCATTTGAATATGATCCAAAAATCATACACCAGCGTACTACTATCATTTGAAAATGAGCATCACAAGTATAAACCCAGAATTCCTTATCGCCTTTAAGGTGATCAAAGTTCTTGCTTAGTTCAATGTATGCGCAATAGTGGTATATACAATCTTTCCATATTCGATAGGAATTCGAATAAACGTCCTCATTAAATTCCATACTTAATCCTCCTCAAGACAGTTATACAGTTATTGAGATCGTTTCAGGTAGTTCTACATCAATTGAGTTACAATTTGTTTTTCAAATGTCGTATTAAACTTATTTGGAATTCTATCAACTGAATATATTCAAACAACTCCTCCATCAGACATTTTTTCTTTTTTCTTATCGTTAAGCGAGGTACTTGGTAGCAGATCATAGAAAACATCTTCGGATAGAATTTCGATATCATGTCCAGCCAGCTTTAGGGCTTCTGCTTTCTTGTGCTTATTACTCTTTCCCCCGCCAACTGTTTTAGAATAATCTGTATTGCCGAGGATCAGAAAATTTGTATTCTTGGTGACGCCATCACCACACAGACCGCCAATGTTTATTACGATTTGCATTGCTGCTTTACGCGGCATTCGTTCCAATGTACCAGTAAACACACAGGTCTTTCCATATAACAGATTATCCTTATCGATATAATCATCCGTAGTACGCTTTAAATCCCGCGCAGATAAGCTGTATCGGGCAGTCAACTGTGTGATATCTATACCCTGCTGTTGCATATGATCCAACATTGTACGATAGCTCGCATTTGTGATCTCACAGTCTGCAATTGCGCGGTGCATAGTTGATGCAGGAATTTTCAAGTTTTCTGCGACATCCATTAACCTATGATGTTTCCATTCAGGAAATAAGCGACGCGCAAAACGCATGGTATCCACAAAGTCATTTGAAAAAGCTGGATGTGAAAGCTCCTCGCATGTGTCGTATATGAAGTTCACATCGAAATTGATATTGTGACCAATCAGCTTATCGTTTCCAACAAATGATAAAAAACCTGGGAGAACTTCTGGCATCAGAGGTGCATTTTGCAGCATATCATTTGTTATGCCAGTGAGTTCTGTGATGTATTCATCTATCGGATATTCAGGATTAACCAAAGATGAAAAACGGTTTGTTTCTGCGCCGTTTCGGTATTGGATTGCTCCGAACTCAATGATACTATCATACATTGGATCAAGCCCAGTTGTTTCTAAGTCTATGACCGTATAATCCTGCAAGCTTTCCAAAAGGCTATTGCCCTTGCAGCTTCGAGTTGTTTTTTTATGATTTTCATTTGATTGTACCGAAATCTGGCCGTTCTCATCAAAAGAAATGCTAACTCTCATTATGTAAATCCCCCAATTTTGGTTTTCACAGAAAATTTGTTTGGCAGAGATTGCTAATTGTTCAGTTATCCGCCCAAGCTATCTACTTCATAATGTATAAGAATATTGTCTAGGAGAATTATATCATTTTTCTGCATTCTATTAAAGAACTATATCATTCATTCCAAATTAGAACACAGCCCCTTCGCTTGCGCCTCTTCCCGACTTGCAGTACAATAACGACACGTTCAAGGGAGGCGAAGGCATGCAGGGGTACGACGCGGTGGTGGTCGGCGCGGGGCACGCAGGTGTGGAAGCCGCGCTGGCGTGCGCGCGCATGGGGCTGCAAACGCTTTTGATGACGCTTGACATGAACGCCGTGGCGCTCATGCCCTGCAACCCGGCCATCGGCGGCACGGGCAAGGGGCACTTAGTGCGCGAGGTAGACGCGCTGGGCGGGCAGATGGGCGTGGCGATCGACCGCACGTTTATCCAAAGCCGCATGCTCAACCGGGGCAAGGGCGTGGCGGTGCACAGCCTGCGCGCCCAGGCCGACAAGCGCCGCTACCACGAATATATGCTGAACGTCTTGTTCGGGCAGGACAACCTCACTGTCCGCCAGGGCGAAGTGATGGATATCGAAACGGATAACGGCCGCGTGTCCGGCGTGGTGCTGGATACGGGCGACCGCATCCCCTGCCGCGCGTGCATCCTGTGCACGGGCGTATACATGAAAAGCCGCATCATCATCGGGCCGCTGTCCAAAAACACGGGGCCGATGGGCCTGCGCCGCGCCGAGGGCATCTCGGACGCTTTAACAAATCTCGGCTTTCAATTAAGGCAGTTTAAAACCGGCACGCCCGCCCGGGTGGACGTGCGCACGGTGGACTTCGACCAGATGGAGCCGCAGGAGGGCGACGACCCGATCACGCCGTTTTCGTTCCTGACGGACGCGAAAACGCTGGAAAACCGTATCCGCTGCTACCTGACCTACACCAACGAGGAGACCCACCGCATCATCCGCGACAACCTGCACCTGTCGCCCATGGTGCGCGGGGAGATCAAGGGCACCGGCACGCGCTACTGCCCCTCGATCGAGGATAAAATCCGCCGCTTTGCCGACAAGGACCGCCACCAGATCTTCATGGAGCCGGAGGGGCTCAACCACCCCGAATGGTATGTGCAGGGGATGAGCTCGTCCCTGCCCGCGCACGTGCAGTGGGCTATGTACCGCTCGATCAAAGGGCTGAACCGCGTGATTTTAACGCGGCTGGCCTACGCCATCGAGTACGACTGCATCGATCCCACGGAGCTTTCCCAAACGCTGGAAAGCCGCCGGGTGAAGGGATTGTACTGCGCCGGGCAGATCAACGGCACGTCAGGCTACGAGGAGGCCGCCGCGCAGGGCATCCTCGCGGGCATCAACGCCGCATGCGCGCTTTTGGACAAGGAACCGCTGCTCTTACGCCGCGACAATTCCTACATCGGCGTAATGGTGGACGACCTGATTTTAAAGGGCGCGGACGAGCCCTACCGCATGATGACCGGGCGCTGCGAATACCGCCTGCTGCTGCGGCAGGATAACGCCGATCTGCGGCTGACCGAATTAAGCTATGAGCGCGGGCTGGCGACCGAGGCGCGCTTCCGCCGCATGAACGAGAAAAAAACCGCGTCCGACGCGCTGTTTCAAACCCTCGAAAGTACCCGCGTCAAGCCGACCAAAAAGCGGCAGGCGTGGCTTAAGGAACAGGGCGAGCCGGAAACCGACCAGACCTATACCGCGGCGGAGCTCTTGCGCCGCCCGAAGATCAACCTTGATTCCCTGTCCAAGCTCCTGCCGGAGCTGACCGCAAACCAGCCGGAGGACGTGCTGGAACAGGCGGAGGCGGCGATCAAATACGCCGGGTACCTGCAAAAGGAAGCCCAGCAGATCGCCCGCGCCCGCGATATGGAATCCATGCTCATCCCGGAGAATACCGACTATGCCGCCATCACCGGCATCCGCATCGAGGCGCGCCAGAAGCTCGCCTGCCGCATGCCCCGCACCCTCGGCCAGGCCGGGCGCATTCCGGGCGTGAATCCGAGTGATGTGGCGGTGCTGATGATCTGGCTGAAAAAGGCCCAGTCCGCCCAAAAAACCTGATCTGCGGTGTCAACTGCGAAACGGCAGTCGGCATCACTTACGCCACGAGTAAGCTCAGCCTCCTGCCGCCCTTGCTTCCGACCATCTCAGGCTTTTTGAACAGACTGGAAACTGGACGATATAGGTTTGCTTTTTACTTTTCTTTAATGCAAGCAAAGAAAAACACTAAGCCCGCGCATCGCGCGGGCTTTTGTCCGGATTCAGGCCCATTCCCCGACATTTGGGCAGCGCTCACTTGTGAATGGACCGCCGCTTTGTTATACTGCGCATGGAAACGATGAATCAAAGCCTTGTACGATGACGATTTGACGTAAATGCGGCCGGCAGCGTTTAGGGATTGGGTCGGCGTTTTCCTGCAAAAATGAGGTGAAGTACATGCCTGCGGAGAGTTTTCTGGGGTTTCTGGCGCTGATCATCATTATATCGGCAGCGCTGTCGATCTGGCGGAAGATGACAATCGTCCGGCGGCAGCTCAAGGACGAGTGGGGTTCCGGCGGGCGGGCGTACGCGATGGACGAGGACGCGATGATCGCCCTGCGGGAGTGTTATCAGGACATGCCCAAGGCCGAGACCGCCTTTGCCTGGGTGGACGACGTCACCTGGGCGGACCTCGACATGGACGCGATTTTCCGCTATCTCAACCGCACGCAGTCCGGCGTGGGGGAAGAAGCGCTGTACCGGATGCTGCATGCCATCGACGCGGACGAGGACGATCTTACCCGCCGCGACCGCTGGATGAACGCCTTGCGGGACGACGAGGAAAGCCGTATCGCGCTGCAGCGGCAGCTGCGCAAGCTCGGCCGCGAGCATGATCACGGCGCGTTTTTATACCTGAAGGACCCGCTTGCCTCCAAGCCGAAGCACGGCTGGGTGTACTATCTGCTGGCGATCATACCGCTCGTGTTTTTCACGCTGGGGTTTGTCAATCCCTATCTGTTCCTGGGGATTATGGCCTCCTTTGCGCTCAACGCGGCGGTATATTACCGCACCAAAAAGGTCTGGATGCGCGAGCTTTCGGCGGTGCGCCACATCGCGGCGGCGCTGCGCATCGGGCGGCGCATGGGCCGTGCCAGGGTGCGGGGCGCCGAGGACGGATTCCAGGAGCTGACGGCCTTAAGCGAGAAACTCAAGGCGTTTGGCCGCTGGAACGGTATTTTCAACATGCAGCGCGTGGCGGATTACGATTTCATTACCGATTACCTGCGCATCGCCTTTCAGCCGGATATGATCGCGCTGTGCAGGCTGTCGGTGTTCATCAAAAAGCATGCGGCGGATATCCTGCGCGTGTACCGGCTCGTGGGCGAACTGGACGCGTGCGTCGCCCTGGCATCCCTGCGGCAAACGCTTCCGCAGTATACCGTGCCCGCATTCTGGGCGGAGAAACGTGTGGACATCAAGGGCGCCGCGCACCCGCTTTTGAAACATCCCGTGCGAAACGACGCGGACTGGAGCAATAACATGCTGGTTACCGGCAGCAACGCTTCGGGCAAGTCCACGTTCGTCAAGGCCGTCGCGATCAATCTGATCCTCGCCCAGAGCGTAAGCACCTGCTGGGCGGAGAGCCTGCACATGCCGCGCGCGCAGGTGATCACCTCCATGGCGATCCGCGATAACGTGCAGGGCGGCGAAAGCTATTTTATTGTGGAAATTAAAAGCCTCAAGCGCATCCTCTCCGCCCTGCGCGGCGACGTGCTGACCCTGTGCTTTATCGACGAAATTCTGCGCGGCACCAACACTGTGGAGCGCATCGCGGCCTCCAAGGCGCTGCTAACCCATATTGCCAGGCAAAACGCGCTGTGCATCGCCGCGACGCACGATATCGAACTCACCAAACTGCTGTCCGGCTACCGGCAGGTGCATTTCCGCGAGGAGATCACCCCGCAGGGCATGGTGTTCCCCTATCACTTAATGGACGGCGTTTCCGATACCCGCAACGCCATCCGCCTCCTCGAGCAGATGGGCTTCCCGGCGGAGGTTATCAAAGACGCGGACGCGGCCGCGCAAGAGAAAGAAGTATGAGGCGTGTACTCAATTCCTCATGCAAACAAAAAGACTGAGCTTTCGCTCAGTCTTTGTTCGTGCCGCCGTTTTGCCAGCCGACGTGTTTTAAATACGCGGTGGGGGCCATGCCGACCACCTGCTTGAACTGCTTGGAGAAGTGGTAGGGGTCGTGCATGCCGATCTCGATACCGGTCTGGCGCACGTTCAGCCCGCTGCGGAGCAGCAGCTTCGCGCGCTCCATCTTTAAAAACTGCAGGTACGAAAGCGGGGGCAGCCCCAGCTCCGCGGAAAAGCGCTTGCGGAAGGTTTCAATCGGCATGCGGCTGATGGCCGCCATGTCGGCAAGCGAAAAGCTTTCTTTATATTCGCTGCGGCGCAGCGCGTCCACCACGCGGGCGATCTCATGGCTCAGCGTCGCGCTCATGGCCACGCTCTGGCCGGAGTGCGCGGCGAGAAGGCCCCATAACAACTGCCCGAGCTGGAAGCTCGCGTCGCCGGTTCCGGCGTGGCGTACCAGCACCTGTACGATCTGCTGGGTCAGGATGACCTGCGAGGGCAGGAAGCCCTGCTTGGCGGGCGCGGTGGTCAACGAGTTCATCTCGCCCAGGAAGTTCGTCGCCAGCGGGCCGTCGATGGTCAGCCACAGCAAGCGCGCGTCCTTGGCGTGGTGCAGCTTGCAGCTTGATACCCGCAGCGGCAGCACCGCACATTCGCCCTTGCGCAGGTCGAACTTGGAATCCTTATGCTCAAGCGTGATGCGCCCCGTCTCCACGATCAGCCAGGTCCAGTAGGTTTCTTTTTCCAGCGTATAGGCGGATTGCTCCAGCATTGCGCTGCCGGCGGAATGAATCCATACTCCGCTGTCCTCGATCAGCTGCACGGGCGTGTGTACGCCCTGCACAAAAATACCTGCGTCATTCCCTTCGGCGCAGGGGGGATCAGGTGTGAAAGTGATGACGCTCATAACCGTTCCTCATGTCAATATTGTCTAAAAACCGTCCCATTCAGACTAAGATATTATACTAACAACCCGTACCCTTGTCAAACCCAATACGGCAAAAAACAGCAACAAAACATGGTTTTTTACAGGCTTGAAAAGGGATCGGCGGCCGGGCCAATATCCGGAATGACCGGCGGCCCACAGGAAGGCCGCCGCACGGCGCGCCGCCGCCGCAACTTGCCCTGCAGCCTTTACAGCATCTATACTCCCGTTGTATAATTAAGGTTACGTACCGTAGTAGACAGGAGGCGGCCAAATGGCGGAAAACAAGCGAATCATCCTGAAATTGAGCGGCGAAGCGCTGGGAAACGGCGGACAGTTGTTTGATTATAACGCGTTTCAGGCCGCGGCCAAGACCCTGATGGCCGTACAGGCGCAGGGGTTTGAGCTTGCGGTGGTCATCGGCGGGGGCAACGTATGGCGCGGCAGACGCGGCGACGCCAAGGCCATGGGCGCCGTGGCGGCCGACCAGATGGGCATGCTTGCCACCATCCAGAATTCCATTATGATGCACGACGCGCTGTGTTCGCTGGGGGCAAAATCCACCGTGATGAGCGCGGTGAACATCCACCGCTTTGCCGAGCCCTTCCAGGCCACGCGGGCCAAAAGGCTCTTGGAAAACGGCCACATCCTGCTGCTTGGGGGCGGCACGGGCAACCCGTTCTTCTCCACCGATTCGGCCGTGGCGCTGCGCGCGCTGGAGCTGGACTGCGGGCAGATATTGATGGCTAAAAACGTAGACGGCGTCTACGATAAGGACCCTTCCGAATTTTCCGACGCGCAGGTCATCCCGGCGATCAGCTACGAGGACTGCCTGAAAAAGGCGCTGCGCGCCATCGACCTGACGGCGATGATCCTGCTTCGAGACAACGACTTTCCCAAGGTCCGCGTGTTCAAGCTGGACAAGGCGGGCGACAACCTGCTCAAAGTGCTCGCCGGCGACCAAATGGGCACGACCCTGTATCCGTAAACATTGCTGCGAAAGAGTGGAAAGCGCTTTTTCAAACCGTGACGGGGGCATATTGATTCCGTCGTAAGAAAGGCATTGCATGACGCAAATCTCCGGAAAACTGAAAAAGTTTTTCGCGCCCATGGACATGACCGAGGGCAACTCCTTCAAACAGATTATCAGGTTTTCCATCCCGCTGTTAATCGGCAACTTCGCCCAGCAGATGTACTCCACGGTGGACGCCATCGTGGTCGGCAACTACATCGGCGATAACGCGCTGGGCGCGGTGGGCCTTTCCTTCCCGCTGATCATGCTGATCTTTGCGCTGTTCATCGGCGTTTCCACGGGCGCGGGCATTACGGTATCGCAGTATTTCGGCGCCAAGGACCGATTAATGCTTAACAAGGCCGTCGGCACGATTATCCTGCTTGCGTTCTGGGCCGGGCTTGCGTGCACGGTGCTGGGCGTGCTGGTGGCAAAGCCGCTGTTAACGCTGTTAAATTCGCCGCCGGAAATGCTGAACCTGGCGACGAGCTACCTGACGATTTACTTCGGCGGCGTGATATCGCTGGTGTATTTCAACATCCTGAGCGGCGTTTTACGCGGCATGGGCGACAGCGTTTCCCCGCTGTTTTACCTGCTGTTCGCCTCGGTTTTGAACATCGTGCTGGACATCCTGTTCGTAACAAAGCTCGGCATGACCACCGACGGCGTGGCCCTGGCGACGGTGATCGCCCAGACGCTTGCGGCGATGCTCGCCTTCCGCAAACTCCGGCGCATGTCCGACGTGGTGGACGTCAACCGCTCCACCATCAAGCTGGACGGCGGGATCTCCAAAAAGATCATCAGGCTGGGCCTGCCGCTGGGCGCGATGCAGATGGTGTTTTCCATGCAGGCGGTGCTGGTGCAGGCGCTGATGAACTCCATGGGTCCCACCGTAGTCACCACGCTGACCGCCGTGATGCGCGTGGACGGGTTCATCATGATGCCCAACTTCACCTTTGCCGCGGCGGCAACCACCTTTACCGCGCAGAACTTCGGCGCCAAAAAGCTCTCCCGCATCCGCAAGGGGCAGCGCGATACGCTGCTCATCGCCTTAACGTCGGCGCTGATCCTGGTCACCTGCATCCTTGTGTTCGGCCGGCAGCTGATGAACGTGTTCACCTCGACCGAAACCGTGGTGAACCTTGGCGCGCGCTTCCTGCGCATCCTCGCCGCCGGATATGTGGCGTTTGCGGTGCTGCAGACCGTTGTCGGCGTAATGAATGGCATGAGCCAGACCACCATCCCGATGATTATGTCGATGATCACCACCATCGGCGTTCGCCTGCCGCTGGCGTACCTGATCGCGTATCTTACGCGTTCGGCCGTCTGGCCTAACGGCAACCCGGACGCCATTTACATCAGCCTGTTGGTCGCGTGGGTGTTCAACGCCACGGCGACCAGCCTCATTTACCGGTTCGGCAAGTGGCGCAAACGGGCGGAAGGCAAACTGTTATCCGAGGGGGTAGGAGCATGAACGAGATCAAGCGCGAAATCGCCACGCTGGTCAGCGAGGCCGTGAAAAAGCGGTTCGGCACGGACATGAACGCCGAAACGCTGGAAGGATACCTGGAGGTGCCGCCTGAAAAAAACATGGGCGACTACGCCTTTCCGTGCTTTCGGCTAAGCCGCGAGCTAAAGCTCGCCCCGCCGCAGATCGCCGCCGCGTTAGCCGGGGAGATCAACGCGCCCGGCTTTTCCACCGCCAAGCAGATGGGCGGGTATTTGAATTTTGATTTGAACCGCGCGCAGGTCGCCCGCCGCACCATCGAGGCGGTGCTCGAGGGCGATTACGGCGCGTCCAAAATCGGCAGCGGCAAAACCGTTTGCATCGACTACTCGTCCATCAACATCGCCAAGCGCTTTCATATCGGGCATCTGTCCACCACCATGATCGGGCACAGCCTTAAGCGCATTTACGATTACCTGGGTTATAAAACCGTCGGCATCAACCACCTGGGCGACTGGGGTACGCAGTTTGGCAAGCTGATCTCCGCCTACAAGCGCTGGGGCAGCAGGGAGCAGGTGGAAAAAGAAGGCGTGGAGGCGCTGACGAAGCTCTACGTCCGCTTTCACGAGGAATCCGCCAAAGAGGTGGAGGAGCAGGGCACCCATACCCTCGAGGACGAGGGCCGCATGTACTTCAAGGCTATTGAGGACGGCGACAAGGAAGCGCTGGATACCTTCAACTGGTTCAAGCAGGTGACCCTGCGCGACTGTGAAAAGACCTACGATATGCTCGGCGTGACGTTTGACAGCTACAACGGCGAGGCTTTTTACAACGATAAAATGCAGCCCGTTATCGACGCGCTCAAGGAAAAAGGGCTGTTGTCCGTGTCCGAAGGCGCAAGCGTGGTGGATTTGGAAGCCGAGGGCATGCCGCCCTGCCTGATCCTCAAAAAGGACGGGGCCACCCTTTACGCCACGCGCGATCTGGCCGCCGCCATGTACCGCGCGGACACCTATCACTTTGATAAATGCCTGTACGTGGTCGCCTATCAGCAGGACCTGCACTTCCGCCAGGTGTTCGAGGTGCTCAAAAAGATGGGCTACCCCTGGGCGGAAAACATGGTGCACGTGTCGTTCGGTATGGTGAGCTACGAGGGGCAGACGCTGTCCACCCGCAAGGGGCACATCGTGTATCTGGACGATCTGCTGCAGCAGGCGCAGGAAAAGGCCCTGAAAATTATCCAGGAAAAGAGCCCGGACCTGGAAAACAAGCGCGAGGTCGCCCGGCAGGTGGGCGTGGGCGCGGTGATCTATACCGATCTGCAGAACAACCGCATCAAGGATATCGACTTCTGGTGGAACCGCGCGCTCAATTTCGACGGCGAAAGCGGCCCCTACGTGCAGTACACCCACGCGCGCTGCTGTTCGGTGCTGCGCAAGGCGGACGCCGCGCAGGCGATCAGCCTGGAACCGGACTACGCCTCGCTGGCCGACGACGCGGCGGGCGAACTGGTCGGGCTTTTGTCCCGCTTCCCCGAAGCCGTGCACGACGCCGCCGCCAAGTACGAGCCCTCCATCGTCACCCGTGCGGTGACCGATATCGCCCAGGCTTACAACCGCTTCTATTACGACAACCGCATCCTGGACAGCGATCCCGCCGTGCGCGCCGCGCGCGTACTGCTGACCCGCGCCACGCGCGACGTGCTCAAGCAGGGCATGTACCTGATCGGGATGGAAGCCCCCGAAGCGATGTGATGTTGCAGGCAAACGCTGACCGAATCCCGCACGCCTGGCGACCCGGTTTCCGCCATCTTGGGCCTTCAAATCCTTGAGGTAGCTCTGCTACATCTTCGGATTCTCAGAACCCAACCTGACGAAACCCTGCTTCACCAGTTCGCGCGGTTTTCACTCATCGTTTGCCTGCGATGTTCTTCCAAGGTTAGGTAAACGGATAGACTGGTTATGTCGTACGAGAAGTTTTTATTTGACAGACTCTTTGGCTGATGATTTGCATCGTGCAAAGATTGGAATCAAATCATGGATAGAATCGAAAGTTTGAAAAATCCGCGCGTCAAGGCGGCGCGGGCCCTGCACTCGGTGAAGGGCAGGGATGAAAGCGGCATGTTTCTGTGCGAGGGCGAGCACATGGTGGAGGAAGCCGTCAAGGCGGCGGGCATGAAAAGCTCAGTGGGCACGGCCTTCACGCTGGGTTCGGCGTTTGCCGTGGATACGCTGTTTGTGGACGAAGCGCAGCAGGACAAGTATCGGGAATTGATCGACGAAGCGCACGCGGACAACGCCTTCCTTGTGCCCGCGCAGGTGCTGGAAGCGATCTCCACGGTTAAGTCGCCCCAGGGCATTTTGGCCGTGGTGCGCCTGCAAACCCCGCGGATCGAAAAGCGGGACGATCTTGGCGTCCCCGGCGTATCGCCTGCCGCTTTCGGGATTGATTCGGAAGATCCGGCGGAGGCGACGGATTACCTGTTTGATGAGATGGTCTCCCCCGCGCTGACCGAGCAGGAACCGCGCAAGCCGGTGGATGACGGTGAAATGGACGACGACGCGCTGGATGGGGACGTATCCCCGTCCATCCTCGGCGACCGGCTGGTGCTGATGGAAACCGTGCAGGATCCCGGCAACGTCGGCGCGATCCTGCGCACCATGGACGCGGCGGGCTTCGACGGCGCGATCCTGTCTACGGGCTGCGCCGATCCGTTTGCGCCCAAAGCGCTCCGGGCGACCATGGGCTCTATTTTCCGCGTGCCGACCCTGCAGGTGCAAAGCGCTGCGAAGGCCGCCAAAGCGCTCAAGGCGGAGGGCTATGCGGTGGTCGCGGCGGCCCTGCACGGCGGGGACTTTTTCCTGCGCGAGAAGCTGCCCGAAAAGCTGTGCCTGGTCATCGGCAACGAGGGCAAAGGCATTTCCAAAGAAACCCTCAAACAGGCCACCCACGCCTACCGCCTGCCCATGCGCGGCGGCGCGGAGAGCCTGAACGCGGCCGCGGCCGCGGCCATTATGATCTACGAGCTGGCCTACCGGGGCTGAGCGCGCGGTATCCGGGCTGCATTTCCGGAAAATTACGGGTTCATCCAGATTTGGATGAACCTTTTTTGTTACAAGGCACGAAAATATGATAGAATTTAAAGTGACCGGTAATTTTTTCTGCCGGCCTGCTGGAGGATTAAGTTATGCTGCATGCGCTATATTTGGAAATCAACGCTGTCGGAATCTGTCTTTTGCTGATTATCCTGTTCAAACAGCACGAAGAAATCGGGACGTCCATACTGAAACGGCAATTCAATTATCTGATCTACGCGACCATCGCGATGCTGCTGACCGATGCGGTGTGCTGGCTTTTGGACGGCGCGGCGTTTTCCCAGGCGCATATCTTCAAAACCGCCGCCGAGTCGATCTACTACGCGTTCAATATTTTGATTCCCTTTCTGTGGGTGATGTTCGTGGTCCTCTCGGTAAGCCGGGAGCAGAAAAAAGCCTACCGCAAACTTAAGCTGCTTTCGATCCCGATGTTTTTATTGTTTGGTTTTATTATCGTGAATCTTTTCACCGGCAGTATCTTTACCATCGACGAGTCGAACGTGTATGCCAGGAACGACGGGTTTTACGTCTTCGCGGCGGTCGCTTACGCCTATCTGATTTACGCAAGCGTCATCGCGCTGCGCGCCGGGCGCCGCGCCAGTTGGAAAGAGGAGCAGCGCCGGTTCTACGGGCTGGCTTATTTTGTCGTAATGCCGGCTATCGCGGGGATTATCCAAACTTTTTTCTACGGCGTGGCGCTGATCTGGGTGTTTACGGCGATTTCGATTATGCTGATGTATATCGATTCCCTGAACCGCCAGATCTCGACCGATGCCCTGACCGGTATCAACAACCGCCGGGAGCTGACGCGCTTCGTACAGCGCGAAACCCGCGATCCTTCGCACCAGGGGCTTTTGGCGCTGATCATGATGGACGTGGACGATTTCAAACACGTCAACGACGTGTACGGCCACTATTACGGGGATAATATTCTGGTACGGGTTTCGGAAATCCTTAAGACTTCGTGTAAAAACACGCAGGCGTTTCTGGCGCGCTACGGCGGCGACGAGTTCTGCATCGTTTACCCGGCGGAAAATCTGCGCGAGGTGGACAACCTGATCGCGAAAATTCTCCGCAACGCCATCCGCTGGAATTCTGCGACGGACGACCCCGTGAAAATCGGGCTGAGCATAGGCTATACCACCTGGCGGTTTGACCAGCACGATACGGTGGAGGATTTTTACCGCCGGGCGGACTTAAAAATGTATCAGGTCAAGCAAAAAAAGAAAAAAGCGGCAGACGCGGAAGGAGTCGCAGTTGGAAGATAAACATCTCTACGTGGTTGCGCAGTTTGACGCCGAGACGGATAAAAAACTGAGCGAGTTGTACCTGGCCCTGGTCAACGAAGGGTTTTCCGGCACACAGACCAAGGGCATTCCCTACCATATCACACTGGGTACGTTCGAGGTGGAAGACGAGGTCGAGGCTATCCGCCGCGCGCACGAGGCCGCCGGATCGCAGCGCGCGTTTACGCTGCGGCTTGCCTACCTTGGGCTGTTCGGACTGAACGTGCTGTTTGCCGCGCCCGCGGTGAAGCGGGAGCTTTTGGACCTGCGCAACGCCGTAGTGCCCGGCGGCGGCACGGCCGACGCATACCCCTGGGTTGCGCACACCACCCTTTTGATGGACGAACCCGAAACCATCCACCGCGCCATTCCCGCGGCTGTGAAGAATTTCACGCCGTTTCGCGCCACAGTGGAGAGCATCGGCATTTATGAGTTTTTCCCGGAAAGAAGAATCGGCATTTATCCGCTGAAAGCATGACAAACCCAAGGATGTCCGCCGGTATATTGCGGTTCTTTTCCTCGCTGACTTCATCACTTCGGCCTTGACGTAGCGCTGCTACTACTTGATTCGACCCCGCTAATACTTTGTGATAGCGGGGCTACGCCATTCGTTTCCTTAGGAAACTCGGTGGCTAGTCGGGCGATGCCCTCCCTCGCGGCCTTGTTCTTCGCCAGCAAGAAAAATCAAACGCAATCTACTCGGTGTCCACCCTTGGGTTTGCCATGCGTGCTATGAATATACTCTTATAATTGCGTTATGAATTACAAAAAATCTTCTCTTTGGGGCGAAAACACGTCAATCAGCGTGCCCTCGGCCGTGCAGACGCAGCCGTGGGTTTCGTTGCGGTCAAACGCCAGGCTGTCGCCCGCCGTGACGGTATAGTTGTCGTTGCCGCCGGTAAACACAAACGTACCCGACAGCACGTAGGTGCACTGGACGTGCGGGTGGCTGTGCGGCGCGCCGACGCCGCCCTCCTGAAACGCGACCTCCACCACCATGCCGTCGCCGTTGTGCGCCAGCACCCTGCGCTTGACGCCACCGCCAAGATCTGTCCACATTACACCGTTTGCTTTTTGAACCTTCACTTGCAACACCTCCTGGAACTGGTTACAATAAATTGTACCATACATTGTGCCGGGCGGAACGGCGAAATTTCGGAGGAAGTTATGAATTCCATCATCAGAGACGCGGCGCTTGAGCCGCTGGGATTGCAGAAAATCCAGTGGGCAAAGGGCCACATGCCCATTTTAAGCGAATTGGAACAGCGGTTTGTGAGCGAAAAACCCTTCCGGGGTTTAAGAATCTCCATGTCCATTCATCTGGAAGCCAAAACCGCGCGGCTGGCGCTGCTGTTCAAAGCCGGCGGGGCGGAGGTGTACGCCACGGGCTGCAATACCCTGTCCACGCAGGACGACGTTGCCGCCGGGCTTGCGTCCCTTGGCGTGACCGTGTTCGCCTGGCACGCGGCGACGGACGAGGAATACCACGGCCACCTGATCCATACGCTTTCCTGCAAGCCCCATCTGGTATTGGACGATGGGGGCGACCTGACCCAGATTCTGTGCGACGAACGCCCCGACCTGGCCGAAAACCTGCTTGGCGGCGGGGAAGAGACCACCACCGGCGTCATGCGCCTGCGCGCGCGGGCGGCCGCCGGCACGCTGGGGTTCCCGATGTTCAGCGTCAACGACGCAAAGATGAAATGCTTTTTTGACAACCGCTACGGCACCGGCCAGTCGGTTTGGGACGGCATCGACCGTACCACCAACCTGGTCGTCGCGGGCAAAACCGTGGTGGTCGCGGGCTACGGCTGGTGCGGCAAGGGCGTGAGCATGCGGGCCAAGGGGCTCGGCGCGCAGGTGGTCGTCACCGAGGTCGATCCAGTCAAGGCCGTGGAGGCCGTGATGGACGGGTTCACCGTTTTACCGATGGCGGAAGCCGTGAAAACCGGCGAAATTTTCATTACCGTGACCGGCTGCAAGGATATCGTTACGCCGGAGCATATCGCGGACATCAAGGAGGGCGCGGTGCTCTGTAACGCCGGGCACTTCAACGTGGAAGTCGCCGTGGCGAAACTCAAAAAGGAAGCCACGCGCACCGAGGACGTGCGCAAGAACATCGAAGCGCTGATGTTCGACCTGCCCGACGGCGGTACAAAAACGGTATACCTGCTGGCGGAAGGGAAGCTCGTCAACCTCGCGGCGGGCGACGGCCACCCGGCCGAGATCATGGATATCAGCTTTGCGCTGCAGGCGCTGAGCATGGAACATATCGTTAAAAACAGCGCCGATTTGAAACCCGGCGTGTACCCCGTACCCGACACAATCGATACCGCCGTCGCCGCCCTGAAGCTCAAAACGCTCGGCGTGACCATCGACCGGCTTTCGCCCGAACAGGCGGAGTATATTAAGTCCGCGAACGGGTGATCCAATGACAGGTAAATACACAGAAAGAATTTTACTGCCGTCCGTGTTAGGCTGATGCGGAAAGGCGGAGTATTTGATGACGAAGGAAGAAATGACGCGCGCGGCGCTTGCAAACGACGCGAAGTTTGACGGCGTGTTTTGGTACGGGGTGAAGTCCACGGGCGTTTACTGCCGGCCGTCGTGTGCTTCGCGCGCGCCGAAAGCGGAAAATATGGCGTTTTTCCCTTCGGCACAGGCCGCTGAGCAGGCGGGCTACCGCCCCTGCAAACGCTGCCGCCCGGACCTGGCCGTCTATCAGCCGGCGCTGGAAACGGCGGAGCAGATGAAAGCCGTGATCGACGACGGGTTTCTGCAAAAGACAGAGATGTTTGAAGCGCTGAAACGGCTTGGCGTCAGTCCCAAGCGCGCGATTGAAATCTTCCGGGAAGCCTATCATACGACCCCCGGCGCGTACGCCGACGAGTTGCGCGTCGCCGAGGCGCGGCGCAGGCTGCGCGAAACGGACGAGCCCATTTTGGATATCGCCTTGGCGCTGGGCTTTGAAAGCGTATCGGCGTTTTACGCCCTGTTTGGCAAGGCGGCGGACATTAGCCCCGCGACCTACCGCAAAGCGGCGCGTTCCGCCCGGCCGGAAACCGAAGCGGTGCAGGCGTACCAAACCCCGTTCGGGCCGGTAACGATCGCCGCCGACGAAAGCGCGGTGATCCGAGTGCGATTTGGGGGTCAGCTTTCCGCCGCGCCCCGGAAACATACCGAGATCGCCGATCAGGCGGCAGAACAGCTTGCGGAGTATTTCAGCGGCAGGCGGCAAAGCTTCACCGTGCCGCTGCGTCCCGCCGGAACGCCGTTTCAGCGGCGGGTATGGGAGGAACTTCTGCAAATCCCCTACGGCGAAACGGCGACCTACGGGCAGGTGGCCCGGCGCATCGGCCGCCCCACGGCCGCCCGCGCGGTGGGCATGGCCAACCATCAAAACCCTATCGCCGTCATGATCCCATGCCACCGCGTGGTGGGCGCAAACGGCGCGCTGACAGGCTACGCGGCCGGACTGCCGATGAAGCGGCGGCTGCTGGATTTGGAATTGAATACGGCAAAGAAAGAGTGAACCGCATGCACTATGTGTACGCGCCCGGATGCGCGCTGACGGATTACAAACCCCGGCTGGCGGAGAAGGCCCACGTGTTTTTGAACGAATACCTTGGCGGCGTGCCCCTGTACGATACCTGCGGCCGCGTGCCGCACACCGTTTCGGAAGGCGCGACCATCATCAACACCTGCCCCGGCTGCAACCGCCGTTTCAAGGAAGAGCACGAGGGCGTCGCCACGGTTTCGCTGTGGGAGGTGCTTGCGGACTGCGAAGCCTTTCCCTTTCCAGATTACCAAGGTCTGCGGCTTTCGATCCACGACGCGTGCCCGACCCGCAATGAGCCGAAGGTACACGCGGCCATCCGCACGCTGCTGGAAAAGATGAACATCACAGTCGTCGAGCCGGAGTTCACCATGGAAACCCAGCATTGCTGCGGCGACAGCGCGTATCCCGAAAAACCCATTCCCGAAATCTACGCGGCCATGAAAGCCCGCGCCGACGAGATGCCGATGCAGGAAGTCTGCGTCTACTGCGTATCCTGCGTCAAGGCCCTGGCGACCGGCGGCAAAACCCCGCGCTATCTGGTGGATTTGCTGTTTCATGAGCCGACCGACCCAAACGCCAACGACGACTACAGCTTTTATACGCAGCTGCGGGCGTACCGCGATGCGGAGATAAACAGATACGCGAATCCGATTCCGTGAATAAGAACGTAAGCTTAGGGGTGTCACCCCTAAAACCCCGACAAGGGCGTTGCCCTTGACCCATCACAAAGGCCGCGCGATGCGCGGCCTTTGAATTGGGGTTCAGGGGCACTGCCCCTGATCAGGGCTTGGGATGAAATCCCAAGAACTATGCAAGCCGGACGCCGCTTCTCTCCTGCTCGGCCTGGTAGTTTTCCACCAGTCTGCGGATGCGGTCGTAGGGGTTCAGCAGCGCGCTGATGCTGCGGTCGTGGTTGATGGACGCGATAATGTAGGCGATGAACTTACTCATGTCCGCCTGCAAAAACCACGGCATGGCCTTGAGCTCCGGGCGGGTATAGGTGAGGTTGGTGGAAATCACGCGGGTGATGATGCCGTCCTCGTAGGCTTTATCGTATTCTTCCAGGCCGCTGGTAAACAGCGGGAAGGTGACCGCCGCGTAGATGCGGGCGGCGTCGCGTTTTTTCAGTTCCTTGGCGAGGTCCAGTATGCTTTCGCCAGAGGCCAGGATATCGTCGGAGACGAACACATCCTTGCCTTCCACGCTGTCGCCCAGGTATTCGTGGGCGACGATGGGGTTGCGGCCGTTGACGATCTGCGTATAATCCCGGCGCTTGTAGAACATCCCCATATCAAGCCCCAGCACCGAGGAATAAAAAATGTTGCGGTCGATGGCGCCTTCGTCCGGGGAGACGATCATCATGTGGCGCTTGTCCAGCCACAGGTCCTTCTGCTCGCGCATGAGCGCCTTTAAAAGCTGATAGGAGGGCTTGACCGAATCAAAGCCGATCAGCGGCACGGCGTTCTGCACGCGGGGGTCGTGGGCGTCAAAGGTCAGAATATTAGTCACGCCCATGTTCTCAAGTTCCTGCAGGGCCAGGGCGCAATCCAGGCTTTCGCGGCTGGTGCGGCGGTGCTGCCGGGCTTCGTAGAGCATGGGCATGATGATGTTAATACGTCTGGCACGGCCGCCGATGGCGGCGATAATGCGTTTGAGGTCCTGGTAGTGGTCGTCGGGCGACATGCGCACGGGCGTACCGTAGAGGTTGTAGGTCACGTTGTAGGCACCGATGTCGGATATAATAAAAATGTCATATCCGCGCACCGTGGATTTGATCATGCCCTTGCCTTCGCCTGTGGAAAAGCGGGGGCAGTCGATCTCGATCAGAAAATCCTTGCGGTCAGCGCCAAGCTCGCCCCGAAGCGGGATGTTCGTGCCCTCCATCGCCTCGTTCTCTTCGCGCCAGCGCATCAGATAGTCGTTTATTTTGGCCCCCATCTCTTCGCAGCCTGGCATTACGATGAGGCCAAGCGGCGCGACAGGGGCCGAGTTAAATTCCTCGCTTGGCGTTTTGCCGTTCTTTGGCATGATGATGCTCCTTTGCAATCATGTTGGTCATACCTTCAATCCCAGTATACCGCAATTTTTACGCGTTGGAAAGGTGCAGGTAAACAGAACGTAAAATTTACGGGTTGGCTTCGGGCGCATCCTTGCCCTTGAAGACCCAGAATTTACTGGCGACGTAGTTAAATACGATCACCAGCACCAGCACGATCACGCGGCCGATGATGTTGGGCGTGCCCAGTACGCTCAGCAGCGCCGCAAGGCCCAGCTCAAACAATAACAGGCTCAATACGCGGGCGGACACGAACTGGAAAAACGCCTTAAAGCGTGTTTTGGGATCGTGGTATTCCACGCGGAACACCATTTTGCGGTTGATCCAGAACGCAAAGATTACCGCGGCGATCCAGGCGATCACGTTTGCGATCGTTACATGCGCGGTGGTCGCCAGATTGATGACGTCCACCACCCAGGTAAACGCCTCGCCCTCGGGCATCGCCGGCGCGCCGCCTACCGCCAGCACAAAATACAGGCCGTAGGAGATCAAAAGCGATACCGCCGTAGTCAGCGCGCCCGCGACCACGTAGCGCACAAGCTCCCAGAGCTCGTCTGTTTTGTCCGTGAAAAGCGATTTGATCTTTTGCAAGGCGGTTCTCCTCAAACGTTGTTCCCGATATCGTCCGCATACAGTTTCCACGCCCGTCTGTGCTTTCCCTGCCCTGTGGAGTGACTGTGCGCACGCGGCTGTGGTACACTGACCGGTGACGGAAGAAAAAAATACGCCGCCGCTGTAACGAAACGGCGCGCGGCGGCACTAATGAATAGATGAGCGCTTTTGAGGAGGTGACCCGCTTGGACGAGCTCGGTGAGATCTATGAGCAGTACGGCGGGATGATCCTGAACTTCCTGATGCGCTTGTGCGGGAACCCGGACCTGGCCCAGGAGCTGACCCAGGAAACCTTCTACCAGGCTGTAAAGGGCTGGAAGCGCTACCGGGGCGACGCGGGGGTCTCCACCTGGCTGTGCGGAATCGCTAAAAGGCTTTACTGGACGTCGCTGCGCAAGCAGGCGCCGCCGCCGGTAAGCTGCGCCGCCGAACCCCAAGTGCCGGACTTTGCCGAGCAGCTGGTGACGGCTGACCGCGCCATGGCGGCGCAGCGGCTGTTGCACGAATTGGCCGAACCCTACCGCGAGGTGTTTACGCTGCGCACCTTCTGTAACCTGCGCCATGCGCAGATCGGCGAATTGTTTGGCAAGAGCGAGTCCTGGGCGCGCGTAACCTACTACAGGGCCAGGCAGATACTGGCCGAAGGATTGAAGGAGACCGAAAAACATGAAACATGAATGCAACGTCGCCCGCGACCTGATGCCGCTCATGCTGGACGGCGCGGCGAGTGAGGAGAGCCAGCAATTACTCAACGAGCACCTGGAGGAGTGCGCCGACTGCAGGGCGTACTACGCCGGCATGCAGGCCGCGCTGCCGCTGACCCGTGAAACCATCCAAAAGGAGCAAAAGGCGTTTGACGACGCGGCCCGCAAAGTGCGAAAAAAAAGGCGCAGACGCTTGTGGCGGAAAATACTGATTGGCGTTTTCATTGGCATGGTCGTGATGTACGGCGGCTTGCGGATTTGGTCGGAACTCACGCAGACGCTCAATACGCTGGTGTACTTTGGGAACTACGACGTGTATTTATCGCAGTTGGAGGACGGCAGGGTATCGGTCAACATGAATTATCGGGGGAGCAACCAGTATATGCTGGTCAGGGTGGAATTTGAGGAGGAAGATGGCCAACAAATCCTCTATGTGTACAACGAAACGACGCGTATCCCGAAGTATTTGTCCGGCCCTTGGCCAAACTACTCCTGCTTGCGCTTGTCCGCTGAAGACATGGAAACGCTTTTTGAAATCCGCAGCGGCGTACCGGAGGAATACGAGATCGTCTGGCAGGCGGGCGACCCCGTTCCCGCCGCGTCAGAGGAGATGGAAAGCTACTTCGCGATTCAAGAGCAAATTGCGATGATCCGCTGGCGGGAGACGGAGGACGGGAAAATGTTCGCCGTTTCCTTTGAGGAGAATCGACGCTGTCAGGAGCTGGAAGAACAGCTGATGGCCGTCAGAAAGACCGTGCCGGAGTGGCAATAACAGAGCCAATAAAAAAACAGGCGGGTTTTTCCGCCTGCTCTTTTTCTACAGCGTAATGGTTTCCCCGCCCGGGGTGAGCATATCCACCATGATGTAGATATCCATGAAGGTGACGCCGTCTTTTTCGTAAACGCGCTCAAAGCAGCAAAGCTGCCCGTCCGTACACGCGTGGCGGATCGCGTTATCCTCGATGTGCTTTTGGATGGCCTTGTAGGCGTTTGGGATCAGGTCGAACGGGGCCAGGAACGGATCGCGCACGGTGATGCGCGCGTACTTGGCGGCCTCCTGCCAAACCTCGCGTACGCCCTCGCATTTCTGTGTGAAGCTGTCTGGCAGCACGACGGCGGACAGGTACCCGCGCAGGCCGTAGACGGTTTTCTGTTCGATGGTAAGGCTTGGCACGTCGCAGCCGATCATCGCCGCGCCGTCCAGCCCGTTTTGTTTGGCCCACTTCCGCATATGGGCGATCGAGTCGTCCTCCGGTTCGCCGGAGATCACCACGTACTGCGCCATGCGGAAGCGGTCAAGCTTAATGACGGTCACGGGCGAATAGGCTTCGGGGGTTTTGTTCAGGTCCTCGCGCAGGAGCTGATCAAGCGTGCAGTGAAAGAACTCGCATAGCGCGACCAGCTTGTCCACCTCGGGGTACGCCCCGCCCGATTCCCATTTGGAGACCGTCTGGCGGGATACGTTCAGCTTGTCGGCCAGCGCCTCCTGGGAGAGGCTGCCGTGCGTTTTGCGCAGGCTTTGCAGATTGCCGGGAAAATAATTCATGGGGTGTTCCTCCGTTTCTGTACAGAGGCCTCTTAAACATCGATGCGGTTTCAGTATAGGGCGTTTGCGGCATAAAACCACCAACCGGCGTTCGCCAAACGGATATATTGCGCAACCAGTGGTTGCGGTTTATGCAAGCGGCTCCGGTTTTGAAAAATAATAACCCTGGATGATGAAATGCCCGACGTTTTTCAGGATATCGAACTGTTCCTGCGTCTCCACGCCCTCGGCAACGAGGCTGAAACCGTAAACATCCTTCAGGGCGGCGATGATCTCGATGATTTTCACGGTTTTGGCATCCGTGGTGAGCTGATCGATAAACGATTTATCAATCTTGACCTCGTCAAACGACAGCCGGGACAAATACCCCAGCGACGAATACCCCGACCCGAAATCGTCCAGCGAGATCTGGTAGCCCAGGCGCTTGATGTCCCGGATCACAGTCAGCGCGTACTCGATATTGTCAAGCAGCGTTTCCTCGGTGATCTCGAAGATAAAATTTTCCGGTTTGATTTGGCGCAGGACGCTTTCGCCGGAGATATAGTTGATGAAATCCTGGCTGAGCAGGTGCTGCGGGGAGACGTTGACCGAAACCTTGAGATCCCCGGAATACTTTGCGCACAGCGCCGGATAATCGTCCACAACCATGCGGATGATCTGATTGCCGAACACAGAATAGTGCATGGATTTTTCAATCACCGGGACAAAAACCGCCGGAGACACATTACCGAGCGCTTTGCTGTGCCAGCGGGCCAGCGCTTCTACGCCGACGACCTGTTGGGTTTCGTTGTCCACTTTTTCCTGGTAATACACGGAAAACTCGTTGTTTAAGATCGCCTCGTCCACCGACTGCCGGAAATCGTACTCCGCCCGAATGCGGGATTCCATGTCCTCATCGTACTTCACCGGCAGGGCCGCATGGTTGGTCCGGGCGTTCTGCAGCGCGATTTTCGCTTTCTGGTAAGCGCTTAAAAAGCTGCCCGCAGCCCTCGAACACTGATAATATCCCAAATGGAAATGGATGCCGCGCTTCCATTTCGTCAGCCTTTGGTGGGTCTGCACTTCCTGGATGGATTGCTCCACAAAGGGCAGGAAGGCATCCTCATGGCCTTTTTTCCAAACAAAGGCGAACTCGTTGGCGTCGGTTCTGGCATACTGCAGAAAATACTCTCTTTTGGATTCCAGAAGCTCGCGGATCGCGATGATGATTTCGTTCGTGACTTCCTGGCCGTAAATGGAATCGATCAGCGCGTAGCCGTCGATGCTGAACAATACGATCAGCCCGGCGTCGCCGTGCAGCCTCTCGTTGTCGGACAGCAGCTTGTTTTTATTGGGCAAACCGGTCAGCGAATCGTAAAACGCAAGCTGATTGATCGTTTCCAGTTGCTCTTCCGTTTCGCTCAAACTCATGCCGAGATACTTTTTGATCACGTTGATGATGACGATCAAGATCATCATGCTGATGACAAAGACGATCAACAGGTTGATCCAGCTTGGAATCAGGTTGGGGTTGAACTTCGGTTCGCTGATATCGTAGGTGATGACGTCAAACCGCACGAGCACGATAAAAACGACCACCCCGGCGGACAGCAGCAGCGCGTAGAGTATCGAAGTCCGCTTGGACATAAAGCCGGCGATGAGCATGCAGCCCACCAGCAGCGTTAAAAGCCCCGCGCCCGCATACCCGGATACGAAGACGGACGTAAACCCGGCGATAACCGTGAGCAGCGCCATCACGACGATTTTGAACTTGTTGCTGATTTCGTTTTTCAACAGGATCAAAGCGATCAGAGATACCACGATGGACGCGTCGACAAACAGAATATAGATGTTGCCGCGCAAATAATCGTTGACGACCATCAGCAGGACCAGCGGTATGGTGACGGGGATGATCATATTCAAACTGTGTTCGATTTTGGATAAAATCAGCTGGTCATAATTCTTCCGGGAGACATGGTCGTCGCCCTGCGATGCTCCCGTTTGCCCTTTTTGCTTCATCATAACCCATCAACTCCTTGAGTTTCCGGCAGATGTTGGTGTACGGGTATAGTAGCACGGAACGGATAAGATGTAAAATCAGGCGGCGGCGAAACGCCCCGGGAGAAGTTATTCCTCCCCGTGGTCGCCCCGGGCGTAGTCGCAGCTTAAAATATCGGAAAGCGGCACGGTAACCGGGGCTTTTTTCTGCGACAGCTGCAATACGGCGCTTATATCGTCCAGAGCGAGCACGACTGCGTTTTTCTGCACGATCGCGCCGTCCAGCATCAGCATCACGCGGATTTTCCGCCCGTTTTGCAGGGAGTAGCGCAGGAAGCGGTTCATGGCTGCGTATCCCCGACCGCCCAGACGACGGTACTGCCGCTCCGGCTTTCGTACACGCGGGGGAACAGCGCGTCCAGCGCCGCTTCGTCAACGGCGTAGGACGAACGCTCCCAGCTGCTCACATAGATATAGGAAACGCCGTAGTCTTGGAGGAGGTCAAGGTTGTCCGCCGGGTTTTCATAAAATGCGGTGACGGCAAGCTTGCGCTCGGCGGTGGAATAGCCGTGGAAATACAGGTACAGGTCGGTGCCGCACACGATGGTGCGCCCGGCAAGCGACGCGGCGGGGTTCAGGTGCTGCGTTCCGGTCACGAACACGCTGTGTTCGGGGGTGTTGTCGCGGATGAACTCCGCCGCGGCGACGTCTTCGGCCGTGTAAGCCTGATAATCGCTGACGGTCTCGCGCGCCACGGTCAGCCCCGCCGAGAGGAAGCACACGATCAGTACCAGCGCCGCCAGCACGCGCCGACCGCCAAGGCCCTTGAGCTTTTCATAGATCGTAAAAAGGTAATCGGCGGCCATGGGCAACAGCAGCAGGAACCAAACGTAGATCAGCTTGTTGTTATCGTACTCGTTAGGCTGGAACAGGATGAATTCCGCGATTAGCAAAATCAGAAACGCGCCCGCGGCGATGAATCTGTATTGGCGCACCGCGTCCGGGTTTTCCTTTTTACGCTGGAACAAGGCGAGGATGATCAGCAGATAGGGAACGCCGATGTTTTTGATGTAAAACCAAAAGTACGGCTCCACCAGGCCGCCTCCGCCCCGGTTGTTGCACCAATTGAACTGGAAGCGCAGAAAATGGTCCGAGCCCGTGGCCTGCGCAAACGCCAGCGGAATGAGCTGCGGCAGCGCGAGGACAACCGCAATACCGCCGAACAATAGGAACGGCTTGAAGGCCCCGAATTTCCCGCCCTTGGGCGCTTCGAGCACCGCGTAGCCGCAAAAGCCGATGTTCGCAAGCCCCAGCGCCAGAAAGCTGTGCGTGTGCAGCAGCGGCATGCCGCCGGCCATCAGGCCCGCGAGCGCCATTTCGCGCGGGAGTGCGCGGCGTTTTTCCGTAAGCGGCGGCAGGATCAGCAGGAAAATCGGCATCAGCATCGCCCAGCCGCCCGCGAAGCTGCGCTGCGGGACGAGCATATCGCAGATTATGTTCACCCAGCGCAGGTTGTAGGGATCGGGCTGGTTGGTGGGGGTTTTGTAAAAGCCGGTCATTACGGTGTGCAAGTTGTCCCACAGCGTGGTCTTGACGCCGTTTTCCACCGTGCTGGAGAGCGTGTAGAAAAAGCCAAGCCCGCCGTTGAGGAATAATAAAAGCACCGCAAGCGCGGCCGCGCCGCGCTTTTTGCACAGCGCCGACGCCAGCAGCACGTAGCCGGAAAACGCGAACGCGCAAAACAGCGTGCCGGTGAACGCCATCGTCATCGGCAGCGAAAATCCCATTATGTACAGGCTCGTCGCGACGGTATCGGATAAATACGGGTAGGCGAGCGACGCGCCAAGCAGCAGATTGTTTTGCAGCGGGAAGCTGGCGTTCACCGCCGAGGTGGTGATCGCCAGGTGGAGCGATAAATCCCCGTAGGTACTTTGCCCCACATGGTAGCTGCCGTCCGCCGCCGGGCGGATGGAATGCGTGTATTCCAGATACCCCGCCAATATCGTCAGCGGCAGGGCAATGAACAGCAGCAGCTTGATATTTTTCTTGTCCCGCTCTGAAAACTTTAGAGGCTCCGCCTTATCCCGCACGAAGTACGCGCCCGCGACTAGAAGCCCGAGTGTGACCGCCGCCAGGATATGCGCGAGGATGGAAAACCGCACCGCGTACGCCCACAGCGCGGGCAGCCACATCATCAGCAAAAGTCCAAACGCTGCGCCCAGATACCAGCGCTCCACCGCCCGCCTTCGCGGCAGCAGGAACCGCGCGGCGATAACGCCGCCCGCCAGGAAAAACAACAGGTAGATCATGCCGATCAAGCGAGAACCCCCTTGTGCCAAGGATCATGCATCGTAAGCCGCTATGTGGTTTTATTCGCCTTCGGGCCGCGCTGCGGCGGCTTGCGCATCCGGCGGCGACGCGGTTTGCTTGTTGATACCGGCAATGTGCATCGTCCCGTCGTACGAACTTCCAATCGACAACACCATGCTTAGCCCCTGCTCTACCGTGATATCGACAGCCGTTACGTCAGCCTTGTCGTACAGCATTAAAAATCCCATGGTCGGGTTTGGCGACGTCGGCACAAATACGCATATTTTTTCACTTTCTTCCAGTGCGATATGGGTATTGGTGACAAAGCCGATGCTTTTACCCTTGGAATCCGGAAAATCCACCAATACAACCTGTTTGAAGTTGCTTTTGCCGTTATCTGAAAACTTGCTGAAGATATTTTTCAGCGGCTTGTAAATCACCTTGAGGACGGGGATTCTCTCCAGAATCGATTCTACTTTGCGGGCGATGCTTTTGCCGATGAGCCGGCCGGAAAACACGCCGATGAGATAGATCAGAAGAATGGTGATGGCAATGCCAAGGCCGGGGATCCGTATGCCGAGATACTCGTACAATGCGTTTCCCAGAATGGAATCGGCCCAGGTGAAGACCTGGATCAATACCCAAACGGATATGGCAATGGGGAGCAACAGGACAAGCCCTGTGAAGAAATCCTTTTTAAAAGACCATTTTTTCTGCATGGAGTTCTCCTTTGATACAGTGGATACAGGGACGCGGCCGTCTATTCGCGGTCATGCCCGCTGCCCTGGGCGTCGTATTAAACCGAGAGCATCTGCCTGAAAAACTGCACGGCCGTCTGCAACGCGCCGTCGTCGGCAACGCACTCCCCGCGCAGGGCCTGCTGCGCCGTGAGCAGGAAGGGCGAAAAGCGATATACGTTGCCCTTGAGCGGTGCGTAGAAGCGGCCGTCGGTTACGTGCGGCGACAGGCAGGGCGCGATAATCACCCGGTCGAACAGGATTTCCAGGGCGGTTTCCAGCGCGTCCCAGGCGGGGTGGTCCACGCCGCTTTGGGGGGAGTGCTCGTTTTCGATGGTTACGGTCAGCTTGCCGCCGCTGCGGCAGGTGTTTTTGAAAAGCCGTGCCTGCCACCAGCCGAGCTTGCGCTTGCCGGGCACGTTGCTAAGCGAAAACCCAAGCGACGCCGAGGCCGGCGGCCTGGAGGCCTCGCCCTTGGTGTGGATGGCGGTGATGGTGAGCCGGCTTTTGAAAAACTGCGCCATAATGGCGCGGCCGTGCCAGCGTACCCGCAGGAGGGGAAAGAAAGGCCGCGGGTGCCGGAGCAGGAAACGGAAGCGCGCCGGCGCGGTCTGCGACAGGGTTTTGAGCATCATCTCGCTGGCCGGGCAAAGCTCGTCCCGGCTGTCGTGGCGGGACAGCCACGCGCTTGATTTAAACAGCATATTGAGCGCCGACCCCATGGTGTCCTCCGGGGTCTCGGTAGCGTCGATATGGCCTTCAAGCTGCCCTTTTTCGGTAATGCCGATCAGCGCCAGCGGCGCGCCGGGGGGCAGGAAGCGGCGGAACGCCGCGTGGGTTACGTAGCCGCCGTGATCCAGCACGAAGCAGGGGGAGATCTTGCGCCGCTTTAAATATTCGGCGATCGATTTCGCGCCTGACCCGCCGGACAGTCCGTCCATCGACAGCGCTAAAATCAGGTCGCCGCCTGGGCGGTAACCCTCGGATAAAAGCGCGTCCAGCGCTTCCAAAAGCGCGACCAGGTGCGCGCGCTGCAAGGGCACGGTCTGCCCGCCCGACCCCGTTTGCTTGCAGGACAGGCTGTCCAGGTGGGACACGAACAAAAGCGGGTCGGTGGTGCTGGCCCCGGCCATTTCCAGGGTGAACGCGCCATATTCAAAGCTGCGCACTTCCATGCGCTCAAACAGCCGAGGGTAGCGCGATACCAGCAGCTCCCGCACCCGTTCCGCGCCTTTTTTGGAGTAGGCTGTGTAGAAGCTCAAGTCACGCAGCATCTCCTGTGCGCGGCGGCTGTTGAGTGGGACCAGAAATTCGCTCAAGTGTTTACCTCCAAAGAACAGTACATGAACATTAACAATAGGATAGCGTAGAACGCTTTATTTGAATTGGAGAATCACGACCTGTATCAATATAACCATATTGATTAAGAACTTTCAACACATCAAATTCTTCGACATCAGCCTTCGGCCCAATAATTAATTCTGCTAAAGCATCTCTCATTCTTGTTATGTATAGAGGGATATATGATACGATTTTATTTTGTCGATGATAGAAACCGCGTGGATTAATCTCAAAGTATTCATGAAAAATCTTGGGTTTGTCTAGAAGCAAAGTTTCATCGTAAATATTTCCTTGTGGTAAATTGGCCTGAATGAATAGTCTCCATTCTTTTTCTTCAGCGAAGGATGGATTTTTATATATGGGTGGTAAACCTAATGCAAGTTTTTTTGCATTGTCTGCTATTAATGAATTTTCATGATAGCTTATATTTGGGTCAATGTTGTTAATGCCTAATACTTTACTGAGTTCTTCATCACTGGCTTTATAATCAACCTGTGAAAGTTTGCATGTTAATTGTGATTCTGATGGTAAGCGAGCGTAGTTAATCTGTTCAAGATATTTTCTTCTAAAACCAATAGCTATTCCACAACCATCATTTGCATATCCTCTCCATTGATCTAGTGAATCCTGTTTGGAAGAAAAGCAAAAGCACCATGCGGAATTTATCTTATATTGACTCATATAAAAAACGTCAAAAGCAGTGAGTTTTTGAAGCCGAGAAAAATCTAACGGTAGAGATGGAGTCTTTATCTTATCTTTCATACTAATCGTGGAGAAATAGGAGTCTATAGGGCATGTGCTTAACTTATCTGTGATTAGTGAGTGACATTTACCCAACACCCATTTTATTTCAAGCGAATCATTAGATTTTCTAATATCGGACAGCCACAATTGAGAACTTTTCATAATCTCAAGAAATGTGTCAAGCGAACAATAGTGATATAAAACTTCGGGAAGTTTAGTAGCCATTAATTTATCCTCCTGTTGAAGGTTAACATATGTTTGACTAATTAATGTTAATGCTATCAGCCTGAATCAAATGAATAATCATTTAAGGCTCATCTTCCGTAATACTACCAAGGCAAGTTGCTAGTTATCAATTCTTTTTAATCATCTAGATCTCCTGCCGTTTGGGGTGGATACGGTTTTCATTCCGGGCAAATCATGCTAGAATAATGGCATCCATTGCGGGCGGAAACGCGGCAAAAAGGAGACGGTTTTGTTGACCCGAGCCATGAAAATCGGCGGGGTGCCCATCGGCGGCGGCGCGCCGGTCACCGTGCAGTCGATGACCAACACCGACACGCGGGACGCGCAGGCGACCCTTACCCAGATCCGCGCGCTTGCGGCCGCCGGGGCGGACATCGTGCGCGTCAGCGTGTATGACGACGAATGCCTGCCTGCGTTTGAAACGATCTGTAAAGAATCACCCGTCCCGATCGTCGCCGATATCCACTACCGGGCGGACCTGGCCGTCGGCGCACTTACACGCGGAGCGGCCAAGGTGCGCATCAATCCCGGCAACATCGGCTCGGAGGAAAAAATCCGGCTGGTGGCCGACTGCGCCAAGGCGCACGGCGCGCCGATCCGCGTCGGCGTCAACTCGGGGTCACTGGAGCGAGAGTTATTGCAAAAATACGGCGGCGTCACTGCCGAGGCCATGGCCGAAAGCGCGCTCAGGCACGCCGTGCTGCTGGAAAAGGCTGGGTTTCATGATATCGTCTTAAGTCTGAAAGCGTCCGCCGTCCCTCTGACCGTACAAGCCAATCAACTGGTGTCTGCGCAGTGCGAGTATCCCCTGCACCTTGGGGTGACCGAGGCGGGGCTGCCCGGCGAAGGGCACGTGAAGAGCGCCGTCGGCATCGGAAGCCTTTTATTGCAGGGCATCGGCGATACCATCCGTGTGTCGCTGACCGGCGATCCCGTGCCGGAGGTTGCGGCGGGCATCTCGATTTTGAAAGCCTGCGGCCTGCGCAACGAGGGGATACGGCTCGTCTCCTGCCCCACCTGCGGGCGCACGGAGATCGATTTGGAGACAATCGCCCGCCGCGTGCAGGACGAACTCAAAGACGTCAAAACGCCGCTGACCGTCGCGGTGATGGGCTGCGTGGTCAACGGCCCCGGCGAGGCCCGGGAGGCCGACTTCGGCCTTGCGGGCGGAGGGAACGGCAAGGGCGTCATCTTCCAGAAAGGCAGGCCGCCCGAACCCGTGGAGGGCGACTTGGCCGATACATTGATCCAGCGCGTCAGGAGTTATGAACTTGAACAAAGCCGAACTGATCAAAACCCTTGAAAACACCTTGCCGGAACTCACTGGCAAGCTTTCCATCGAGCGCGTGCTTTTCCGCGCGGCGGACAACAAGGCCTATTTCAGCCTCCTGTCCGGCGTGCTGGTGGACGAGCGCGCGTTTTTAAAGCTCGACAAAAGGCTGTCGTCGCTGTTCCCGGGCATGCACATCGCCCTGCGCGTGGCGTCGCCGCACCTGAAGGACGAATTTCTGTCCGATATCGAAAAGTTCACCCCCGTGCTCAAGGCGTTTTTGCGCAGGCAGAGCCCGGCGATCCGCACCTGGCTGGACGACGTGGGCTGGAGCATCGCGGAGGAAACGATCCTGCTGGTCTGCCCGGATGATTTCGCCGTGCAGTTTTTCAAACGCAACAAGCTGGACGATAAGCTCTCCCAGGCCGTTTGGGATATCTTCCGCCTGCGCATGCCCGTGACGCTTGAAAAATGCGGCGCGCGCGAGCAGTGGGTGGAACGTATGCGCGCCGAGGCCGACGCGCGCAGGGAGGAGCGGCACGCGGAGGACCGCGAGGGCAACCCGCATTTGCAGGAAACGGAAACACCCCCGCCCCCGCCGCCCCCGGAGCCTAAAAAGCGCAAGCCGAAGGCCGCGGTAAAGCGCGGCAGCGCCATCAAGGGCCGCGCTATTGCCGAAAAACCCGTGCCGATCGCCGAGCTCAGCGAGGAAAGCGGCGTGGTGGTGGTCGAAGGCACGGTCGCCAATACCCCGGTGTTCAGGGAGCTCAAGGGCGGGGAAACGGCGCTGATCTCGTTTGCCCTTGGCGACGATACCTCCACGGTGTTCTGCAAGGCTTTCTTCAATTATAAGGACCGCCGGTCCGACGAACCGCCCACCCGTGCCCAGAAGGACAAGATCAACAAACAGGCCGGGCAGGTTGTCCACGGCGCGCACCTGCGGCTGCGCGGCGAGTGCAAGATGGACAGCTTTCTGGACGAGATCTCCGTCAATATCCGCGATATGCAGCTGCTGCCCGTGGAAACGCGGCAGGACCTGGCCCCCGAGGGCCAAAAGCGCGTGGAGCTGCACCTGCACACCCTGATGTCCGCCATGGACGCCACCGCCGACGTGGCCGATCTGGTCGCCCAGGCCGCCAAGTGGGGGCATCCAGCCATCGCGGTCACCGATCACGGGGTCACCCAAGCTTACCCGGCCGCGTTTTCCGCCGCCAAAAAGCACGGCATCAAGCTGATCCCGGGGCTGGAGGGCTATCTGTGCGACTCGATGCCGCTTGTGTTGAACGTGGACGCCCGCCCGATCGGCGACACCATCGTGGTGCTCGACTTTGAAACCACCGGCCTTTCGCCCGTCGCCGACCGCATTATCGAAATCGGCGCGGTGAAGCTTGTAAACGGGGTCGTAACCGAGGAGTTTTCCATGCTCTGCGATCCCGGCATTCCCCTGCCGCCGAAGATTACCGATATCACCGGCATCAGCGACGCAATGCTGCGGGGCAAGCCCTCGCCCGCCGAGGGGATCAAGCGGCTGATGGAATTCATCGGCGCTCACGCCGTGTCCGCGCATAACGCCGGGTTCGACGTCGGGTTTCTCAGGGCCGAAGCGCGGCGAAACGGGCTGAAATTCTTCGCGCCGGTGATCGATACGCTGTCGCTTGCGCGGCGTTTGTATCCGAATTTGAAAAGCTACCGGCTCGGCGCGCTGTGCCGCAGGCTCAAGGTGCCGCTGAAAAACGCGCACCGTGCCGTGCACGACGCCGCGGCCACGGCCAAAATTTTGCAGATCATGCTGTCCGAGGTGGAAAAGCGCGGCGCGAAAACCCTGCAGGATATCGACGGGGCCGTCAGCGGCGAAAGCTTCGGCGATTCCAACCATATCATCCTGCTGTGCAAAACCCGCGAGGGCATGGAAAACCTGAGCCGCATCGTCACCGAGTCGCACCTCAAGTATTTCCGCCGCACGCCCACCATCCCGCGCCGCGTGATTGATAAATACCGCGGCGGGCTTTTAGTCGGCAGCGCGTGCGAGGCGGGGGAGCTGTTCCGCGCCGTGGCGGCGGGGCGCAGCGACGAGACGCTTGAAAAAATCGCGTCCTTCTACGACTATCTGGAAATCCAGCCCGTGGGCAACAACGCCTTTATGCTCAGGAACGGCGAGGCGGAGGACGAGGACGCGCTGCGCGCGTTCAACCGCCGCATCGTCGCGCTGGGCGAACGCCTGCGCAAGCCCGTCGTCGCCACCGGCGACGTGCATTTCAAGGAGCCGGAGGATCAAATCTACCGCGCCATTTTGCAGGCGGCGACCGGCTTTGAGGATGCCGACAGTCAGCCGCCCCTGTACTTTAAGACCACCGACGAAATGCTTGCGGAGTTTGCCTATCTGGGTGAAGCCAAGGCCATGGAGGTCGTGGTGGAAAACCCGCGGAAGATCGCCGCGATGATCGACGAGCTTACCCTGTTCCCCAAGCACCCCACGGGCGCCGAAACCTTCCAGCCCTTCTGGGAGGATGCCGCCGAAAATATTGAGAACACCTGCTGGACGCGCGCCAAAGAGCTGTACGGCGATCCCCTGCCGGAGCTGATCGAGCAGCGGCTTAAAAAGGAGCTGCATTCCATTATCGGCTACGGCTTTGCCACGCTCTACGCCATCGCGCAGAAGCTGGTGCAGAAGTCGCTGGCCGACGGCTACCTCGTGGGCTCGCGCGGCAGCGTCGGCAGCTCGTTTGTGGCTACGCTGTGCGGCATTACCGAGGTGAATCCCCTGCCGCCGCATTACCGCTGCGAGCAGTGCGGCGCGGTGGTGTTTACCGCGCCGGAGCTTGCCGCCGTAGGCCCCGATCTGCCCGACAGCGTATGCGAGCACTGCGGCGCGCCGATGATCAAGGACGGCTACGACATCCCCTTCGAGGTCTTTCTGGGCTTCAAGGGCGATAAGGTGCCCGATATCGATTTGAATTTCTCCGGCGATTACCAGCCCCGCGCCCATGCCTACGTGGAAGAGCTGTTCGGCACGGGCTTTGTGTTCCGCGCGGGCACGATCTCCGGCCTCGCGGAAAAAACCGCCTTCGGCTTTGCCGCCAAGTATCTGCAGGAGCGGGGCATCCGCGCTGGAAAAGCGCACAAGGATCGCCTGGCCGAGGGCCTCAAGGGCGTCAAGCGCACCACCGGCCAGCACCCCGGCGGCATCGTGGTGCTGCCCAAGGACTACAACATCAACCAGTTCACGCCCATCCAGCACCCGGCCGACGACGCGGACGCAAACGTCCTGACCACGCACTACGATTTTTCCTCCATGCACGATATTCTGGTGAAGCTGGACTGCCTGGGCCACGTCGACCCGACGATGCTGCACTATCTGGAGGAGATCACGGGCATTCCCTGCCGCACCCTGCCGCTGGTCGACCCCGGCGTAATGGGGCTGTTCTTGGGCACGGAGACCATCGGCGTCAAACCCGACGAGCTGCTAAGCCCCACGGGCACGCTGGGCGTGCCGGAGTTCGGCACCGCGTTCGTGCAGGGGATGCTGACCGATACCAAGCCCAAAACGCTTGAGGAGCTGATCCGCATTTCTGGCCTGAGCCACGGCACGGACGTGTGGCTTGGCAACGCGCGCGATTTGGTAATGAGCGGCACGGCGAAGCTGTCGGAGTGCTTCTGCACCCGCGACGATATCATGAATTTTCTCATCAGCAAGGGCATGGACTTCAAGCTGAGCTTTGACATCATGGAGGCCGTGCGCAAGGGCCGCGGCTTGAAACCCGATATGGAAAGCGCGATGAAGGAAAACAGCATCCCCGCCTGGGCTATCGACAGCTGCCAGAAGATCAAGTATATGTTCCCGCGCAGCCACGCCGTTGCGTACGTCATCATGGCGCTGCGCGTGGCGTGGTACAAGGTGCACCGCCCGCTGCATTATTACGCGGCCTATTTTTCCATCCGCGCCAACGGGTTCGACGCCGCCACTATGCTCACGCCGATCAAAGCGATCCGCGACCGCATCAAGGTGCTGCTTGCGGGCGAGCGCATGACCCCCACCGAAGAGCGCGAGAAAAACGCCCTGCACATGATTCTGGAAATGACCCTGCGCGGATTTCAGCTGCTGCCCGTGCACCTGTACAAGAGCGACAAGCGCAACTTTTTGATTGAAGAAAACGGTCTGCGATGCCCGTTCCTGTCCATCAACAGCTTCCCCGAAGCCGCCGCCGACGGCATTATTGCCGAACGGAAAGAGGCGGAGTTCCTCTCCGTGGAAGATTTGAAACTCCGCGCCAAAATCGGCGACAGCGCGATCGACATGCTCAAAAAACAGGGCGCGCTGGAGGGCTTGGCCGCGTCAAACCAGCTTGACCTGTTTTCGATGATGGACGAATAGCCGGCAAAGGAGCGCAAGCGTTGAAAGGCCTGTTGATTTTCGACCTCGACGGCACGCTGCTGGAATCCCGGCGGCATATCTGCAAAGCCGCGCGGGATACGCTTTTGGAATTGGGACTTCCCCTGAAAAGCGACGCCGAAATCCTTTCGCACCTGGGCGAACCGTCGGCGGCGTTCTGCAAAAGCATCGCGCCGGAGTATCCCGATCCCGAAAACTTCCGCTCGCGGTTCCGGGAAAACGAACGCCTGGCGTTGTCTGAAGACGGAAAGCTTTTTGCGGGCGCCGCGCCGCTTTTGCAACAGCTCGCGGGCGAGGGCTATCGGCTTGCGATCTGCTCCAACGCCAGCATGGAGTATATCGAACTGGCCTTGCGGGCGACCGGCATCCGACGCCTGTTTTCCGCCGTTGCGTCCGCAAGCGAATACCCGTCCAAGGCGCAGGCGGTGGAGAAACTGCTTCAACAAACGCCGAATGAATTTGCGGCGCTGATCGGCGATACATCGTTCGACGCGGATGCGGCAGCGGAAAACCGCATCCCGTTCATCGCGGCGCGCTACGGGTACGGCGAAGGATCCGCGATCGGCGCTGCGCCGTTTTTCGCGGACAGGCCGGAGGATCTGGCCGCGCAGGTACGGCAGCTATCCGTTTACGCGGAGCTGTACCGGAACATCCGGCAAAACGCGGACGTCCGCTGTGTCGGCGTCAACGGCGTGGATACGTCGGGAAAAAGCATCTTTGCGCAGCGCTTCGCCGCTTATCTGCACGGCATAGGGCAGAATGCGGAGGTCGTGCATCTGGACGATTTTCATAATCCCAAGGCGCTGTGGGCGCAGGGGGAGAATGAAATCGACGCTTATTTCAGCAATGCGTTCGATTTGCAAACCCTTGCGGAAGAGGTGCTGATCCCCCTTCATCAACAGCGGGAACTTCACAAAACCCTGACGCTTCTGGATCTGGACAGCGACGCGTATACGCGTAAGCGCCGTTATGATTTCGACGCCGATACGCTGGTTTTGCTGGAGGGCGTTCTGCTCTACCGCGAACCTCTTGTGAACCTGATTGATTATAAGGTGTTTCTGGAGATCGGCTTTGCCGAGGTGCTGCGCCGCGCGGAGGCCAGGGACGTTCCAAAATTCGGCGAACAGATACTTCAGAAATACAAAACAAAGTACATCCCGGTGCAGCGGCGCTATCTGCGACAGTACAGACCCGGGAAAATCAGCGACTGCGTCGTGGAGAACTCCGATCCCGCCTTTCCGGTGATCGTGAGCTGATCCGCCGTCTTCTTTCGCGTATGCGGATCCGAAACGATGAATTATTTCGGGCAATTTACGGCCGCGCTGGCACGGTGGCGATACGGATAGACCCAAAGCCAAACCCGGCGATAATTGTCCCGCTGGGTATAATTTTACCCGATTTTACCTGATTTTTGCCTGTTTTTACATGATCTGGGCGGAAATGAACAAAGATTGTACTTTATTTTTCCCCCGATATCTGCTACAATGGGCATTGTTATTTAATTAGCTGATATTTGATTGCAAAACCTTATGTGCTGTTTTATCCGGAATTTGTGAGCGGGACGATTGCAATCTAAATAGTTAATTATTTAACAATACGACGGAAACGACCACCACAACAACCGGATCGGGAGTGAAAACTATGGATGGAAAAACGGGAACCGCAGTCGCGGTCGGCTGTGGGGCAGGCAACCAGGAAGCGTTTGACGAAATCGGCAACATCATCGACCTGTACAAAGATAAGGAAGGCAGCCTCATCCAGGTGCTGCACAAGGCGCAGGAGATCTACGGATACCTGCCGCTGGATTTGCAGAGTTTTATCGCCGACGGGATGGGCAAATCGCTCAGCGAAGTCTCCGGCGTGGTGACCTTCTATCCCTTCTTTAAAACCAAGCCCCACGGCAGGCATACCATCAGCATTTGCATGGGCACGGCCTGCTACGTGCGCGGCGGCAAAAAACTGGTGGAAATCCTCCAGGATCTTTTGGGTATCCAGGTCGGCGAAACCACGGACGACGGCATGTTCACCTTTGTGGTGGAACGCTGCATCGGCGCCTGCGGCCTGGCCCCCGCCATCATGGTGGACGAGACGGTCTACCGCGAGGTGGACGAGGAAATGCTCCGTGCGATCATTGAAAAATACCGCAAAGAAGAGGTGAGCAAGGCATGACAGAGCCGATTAAAACGTTAAAGCAGCTTGAAGACATCAAGAAAGAATACCTGGACGCCCAGGAAAAATACGATTATATCGTATACGTCTGCGGCGGCGCGGGCTGCGTGGCCGCCAAGTGCGACACCGTGAAAACCACCCTGCTTGCCGAAGCCGAAAAAGCGGGCATCGGAAACAAGGTTTCCGTCGTGCAGACCGGGTGCATGGGCACCTGCGCCATCGGCCCCGTGATGCTGGTCACCCCCGGCAACATTTTTTACACGGAGCTCAACGCCGCCAAGATACGTACCATCGTAGCCGAGCATCTGGTGGGCGGCAAGGTCGTGGACGAGTATACCTTCTACGACGCCGCCATCGGCAAGCACGTTCCCAAGATGGACGACATCAACTTCTTCAAAAAGCAGGTCAAAATCGCGCTGCGCAACTGCGGTGCCATGGCCTATGACGATATCGCCGCCTACATCGCCCGCGACGGTTACCAGGCGGCCTTTACGGCGCTGACCGAGCTTTCCCCCCAGAAGGTCGTAGACGAGGTCAAGGCCTCCGGCCTGCGCGGCCGCGGCGGCGCGGGCTTCCCCACCGGCATCAAGTGGCAGGCCGCGCACGACCAGAAGGCCGACCAGAAATACATGGTCTGCAACGCCGACGAGGGCGACCCCGGCGCGTTCATGGACCGCTCCATCTTGGACGGCGATCCCCACTCGGTGGTCGAAGGCATGCTCCTTGGCGGCTACGCCATCGGCGCGAGCATCGGCTACATCTACATCCGCGCGGAATACCCCGTGGCGATCGAGCGCATCGGCGACGCGATCGACCAGGCGCGCAAATACGGCATCCTCGGCAAGGATATCTTCGGCTCGGGCTTTGATTTCGATCTGGAAATCCGCATGGGCGCGGGCGTGTACGTCTGCGGCGAGGAAACAGCGCTGATGGCATCCATCGAAGGCCAGCGCGGCGAGCCCCGGCAAAAACCGCCGCTGCCGTTCCAGTCCGGCCTGTTCGGCTGCCCGACCAACATTAATAATGTAGAAACCCTCGCCAATATCCCCGCGATCGTCAAAAACGGCGGGAAGTGGTACGCGCAGTACGGCATCGAAGATTCCAAGGGTACCAAGGTGTTCGCCCTGGCCGGCGACGTGGTCATGACCGGCATCGTGGAAGTGCCCATCGGCATGACCATGCGCGAGATTATCTTCGATATCTGCGGCGGCATTCCAAACGGCAAGAAGTTCAAGGCCGTGCAAAGCGGCGGCCCCTCCGGCGGCGTGGTGACGGAATTGGATCTAGACACCCCCACGGATTATAAATCGCTCCAGCAGCTGGGCGCCATCATGGGCTCGGGCATCCTGATCGTCATGAACGAGGACACCTGCATGGTGGACTCGGCCCGCTACTTTATGGAGTTCACCCGCGAGGAAAGCTGCGGCAAGTGCAACGCCTGCCGCCTTGGCACCAAGCGGATGCTGGAAATACTGGAACGCATCGTGGACGGCGAAGGCGAAGAGGGCGACGTAGAGCTTTTGGAAGAGCTGTGCGAAGTGATCGCCGAGACCTCGCTGTGCGGCCTGGGCCAAACCGCGCCCAACGCCGTGATGTCCACCATCCGCTATTTCCGCGACGAGTATAACGAGCACATCCGCGACGGCATCTGCCGTGCCGGCATCTGCTTCACCGAACACGACAAGAAGGCATATCCGCAGCGGCTGCGCGGGCGTGTGCTGTAAAGGAGAAATACGATGGCTGAAATTACGATTAACGGCTTGAAAACAACCGTTGCGGATGACCTCACCATTCTGGAGGCGGCCAAAACCGTCGGCATCCATATCCCGACGCTGTGCAACATGGCGGACGTGAGCTCGTTTGGCTCCTGCCGCATCTGCGTCGTCGAGGTTGAAGGCGCGCGCACCCTGCAGGTGAGCTGCCTGACCAAGGTGCGCGACGGCATGGTGATCAAAACCAATACCGGCAAGGTGCGCAAAGCCCGCCGGGTGCTGTACGAACTGCTGTTATCCGACCACGACCAGGAATGCCTGACCTGTACGCGCTCGGGGAGCTGTGAGCTGCAGGCGCTTGGCGAAACCCTGGGCGTGAAGGAAACCCGCTTCGCCGGCGAGCACGATTCGCCCCCCGAGGATATTTCCGTGTCCATCACCCGCGATATGGGCAAGTGCATCCTCTGCCGCCGCTGCGTGGCGGCCTGCAACGAAATCCAGAACACCGGCGTGCTCAACGCGCAGGGACGTGGCTTCGATACCGTTATCGCCCCGGCGATGTTCTCGCCGCTTGGCGACGCCAGCTGCGTATTCTGCGGCCAGTGCACCGTGGTGTGCCCCACCGGCGCGCTGCGGGAAACCGACGCCACCAAGGCCGTGTGGGATATGCTCGATTCCGACAAACGCACCGTGGTGCAGGTGGCCCCGGCCATCCGCGTGGCCATCGGCGAGGAATTCGGGCTTCCGGCCGGCTCGCAGGTGACCGGCAAGCTCGCCGCCGCGCTCAAGGCCCTGGGCTTTGACGATGTGTTCGATACCAACTTCGCCGCCGACCTGACCATTATGGAAGAAGGCACGGAGTTCCTGGGCCGTGTGAAGGCCGCCCTGACCGGCGGAACCGCGACGCTGCCGATGATTACCTCGTGCTCGCCCGGCTGGATCAAGTTCATCGAGCACCACTATCCCGACAGGCTGGATAACCTCTCCACCTGCAAATCGCCCCACACCATGATGGGCGCGCTGGTGAAGTCCTTCTACGCCGATAAAATCGGCAAGAAGCCCGAGGACATGAAGGTGGTCTCGGTCATGCCGTGTACCGCCAAGAAGTTTGAAATCAACCGTCACGAGATGATGAACGACGGCGTGCCCAACGTGGACGCCGTGCTCACCACCCGGGAGCTGGGCCGCATGATCCGCGAAGCGGGCATCGACTTCTGCGCCCTGCCCGACCAGGAATTTGAAAACCCGCTGGGCATGTCCACCGGCGCGGCCGACATCTTCGGCGTCACCGGCGGCGTGATGGAAGCGGCCCTGCGCACGGTGTTTGAGATCGTAACCGGCAAGGAACTGCCCTTTGACAAGCTGCACGTCGCCCCGATCGTGGGCTTTGAGCAGGTCAAGGAAGCGACCATCGTGATCGAGGATCCGCTGCCTGACTTCGCGTTCTTAAAGGGCGTCGCCGTGAAGATCGCCGTCACCAGCGGCACCGCGGGCGCCACCATGCTGATGGACCAGATTGAAAAGGGCGAAAGCCCGTACCACTTCATCGAAGTCATGGGCTGCCCGGGCGGCTGCATCATGGGCGGCGGTCAGCCGCGTTCGGCCGACCCCGACGTGAAGGAAAAGCGCCTCAAGGGCCTCTACTCCGAGGACGAAAGCAAGGTCATGCGCAAGTCGCACGAGAACCCCTTCGTGACCAAGCTTTACGAGGAATTCCTCGGCGAGCCCAACGGCCACAAGTCCCACGAATATCTCCACACGCACTACACCCCGCGCGGGATGGAGAACAGGCTTGCTGATAAAGACATGGTCAAGAAGGAAGTCAACCCAGCCTGACCATAATACCCAATCTGTTATTGCGGCCCCGCCCCACAAAATGTGGGGCGGGGCTTCGCGCTTCATTGCTGCGGCAATTTCGGGCGCTAGTCGGCCTCTGGCCTCCTTATTCGGAAGGTAAACAGGATCACTTACACAAAGAGTAAGCTCTGCTCTCGCCTTCCTTGCCGCCTGGCATCTTGGGCATTCTGATCAGGCTGGAGACAGCCCTTGATTCAGGATGACAGCAGAAACAATAACCAAACGGTCGCGCAATTCGCGCGGCCGTTTTATTTTCTGTATGGTACAATGAATAAAGTGGAGGGCGCGCATGATGTTTGACGGTGTGAAATGGTTGTTTTTCGACATGGGGAGCACCTTGGTGGATGAATCCGACTCCTACAAGCTTTGGTTTCAGCGGGCGTCGGCCGCCGTGGGCGGGCAGATCGGCCCGGAGGAGCTTTGGAAACGCTATCAGGAGGGTATGGCGGGGTACACCGTGACCATCGCCGGGCACCTGAAGCCGTTCGGGTTTCAGGCGGAAAGCACCAGCTATCTATACCCCTCGGAACTGGATAAGGCGTACCCGGAGGCAAAGCCGCTGCTGGAAAAACTGTCAAAAAAGTATCGGCTCGGCGTGATCGCCAACCAGTCGCTGGGCTCGGCGGAGCGGCTGAAACGCTACGGGCTTCTTTCCTACTTCACGTTCATTCTCGGCTCCGCCGAGGCGGGCGTCGCCAAACCCGATCCGCGCATTTTCCGGCTGGCGCTGGAAAAAGCGGGCTGCGAACCTCATGAAGCCGTGATGATCGGCGACCGTCCGGACAACGATATCTATCCCGCCAAACAGCTTGGCTTGAAAACCATCCGCATCCGCCAGGGCACATCCTACGCGCAATTGCCGAAATCGGAAGCATACGAGGCAGACGCCACGGTGCACAGCCTGGAAGAAATCGGAGAGATTCTTTGATGAAAATTCTGCTGTTTTACTTCAGCGGCGCGGGGTATACGCGCTGGACGGTCAACCGGCTGAGCGGGTTGCTGATCCAAAACGGCCACAGCGTGCACCTGGAAGCCGTGGAAAACTGCGACATGGCGGAGGTCCTGCAACGCGAGGACATGATCGACGCGATCGGGTTTGCGCAGCCAATCTACGCCGCCGATATTCCGCGCATCATGCGCCGGGCGATCGGCGCGTTTCTGATAGCGGCCGCGGCCTATCCCGCGCTGCCGACGAAGGTATTTTTCCTCAATACCTACGCGTATGTCAACGGCAGCGGGTACCCGGAGGCGAAAAAGCTGTTTGCGGATTCGCCGTTTCAGATCCATGCGTACGTCAACGTGAAAATGCCCAACAGCGCGATCGGAAAACACCCGGACGATTGTCCGAAATCGGCCGTTCCCGGCGAGGCGCTGGGCGCTTTGGCGCTTGCCAAACTGGTGCGCTTGGCAAAAAGCATTGAAAGCGGCGGCCGTCTTATCGACGGTTTCGGCCCGCAGGTCGTCGGCGGCAAGCTGGTGCGCCGGGTTCTGCGCAGACAGATTGCCAATACCTATACGCGCATGCGCGTGGATTTAAGCCGCTGCACCCGGTGCATGCACTGCGTCGATACCTGCCCCGTGCAGGCCGTCGCCGATGCGGGGGATCAGGGCTTCACCTTCTCCGCCGCCTGCGAGGCCTGCATGCGCTGCATCCACGGCTGCCCCGCCCGCGCGATCTCGGTGGAATAAACCATCAGATATTAAAAACCCCGGCGCTGCCGGGGGTTTTTTATTCATCTTCCTCGTCGAATTCGTCATCTTCCGGAAATTCGTCGTCCTCCGGATCGTCCCAGCCGTCCGCAAATGGATCGCCCCGGTCGCCGTTGGCAAGCTCAAAAAACGACATTTCCTCCCATTGTTCCCTGTCGGTCACGCTATCACACCTTTCCGGTATGGGTACTATCGGTTGGGGTTTGATTTCCTCCATTATACCATATTTTGAAATTAGTCAAGACAGGAAAACGATAACGAAATTCCATGCGCGCAGGCGATCCCCTTTCCGCCATCCTGCGCCTGTGAGGGGCCTCAACGTAGCGCTGCTACGCCCTCGCCCCTCACAAACGCAGCCTGACGAAAACTGCATTCGCCGGCGCGCACGTTCTTTCGCTATCGTTTCCCTGCTTTTTGATGTGTGGGTGAATTGCATTTTGCGTTGTTATATAATATAAAGTGTATATAGATATTGATTTCATACTTCCTAAACCAGCTTATTATAAAATTAATTTGAAAGGATAGCTTTGTAATGACAGAATATAATGAGCGAATCAGGAACTCAAATAATAGTTTTATATCAGAACATGATATAGATTTGTCTTATAAACTAATCAATACAATTGAAGAGAAAATGGAAGAGTTTGATATAAATGACTATATTGAAGTTTTTTTAGCATGTAAGATAATCCAGAAAACACTGCCTTCTTCTGATATGAATGAAGATGTAAAGAAGACATATCAAAATACTATAAAAGGTGTTATGAAAACTATATCAAAGTTTTTTAAAGAAATTGATGTCGAAAACATTATTAGTCGATATCAAGCTGTTATCCCAATATATCGCAATGATTTCTGGCAATTATTTGATAACTATAAATTGAGTGATCAAATATGTCAAAATGAGTTTCCAAAATTACTTCTAAACGATATCAACACGCTTCACCATATTTTACATAACAAGAATTTGGTAACTGTGTACAGTGATGTTATTAGAACTGCTCTAATAACTTGTAGTAAAACCGCAGAATGGCTCATAACGTATAGAATGGGTACAACGAACGAAAGAACAAAACGTTTCTTTCTTCCGGAGTTATCAAAAGCAGACATAAATTCTATCTTCCTCAATTACATTGAATCTAGCGATGCAATATACAGCTATATGTGCAGAATATCTAGAGGTTCTAATAATTCACAGGTTCATATTTCGGATAAAATCCGATTTAAAGCACAGGAACGTTCAAAACAAATGGCGACAGAAATTTTCTCGTCGGGTACATCCTTAGAATATGGGGCGAATATTTGTTTTGAAAAAGACATGGATGATGTAGTGATAATTGATGAGGATTATCCTATTTTTCGGGCAAGATATAGTTATGAATGGCTTGAGAATAATTTGGATTATCCGACACTATTGAATAATTTTATTTACTTGTTTGAATATGTTAGTTATTTTGATATGCGTTGTTTGCTAGTCAGCAATAAGGCAACTTTAGGTATATTCGAAAGCCTAACTATTGATCAATCAAAATCTATGTATCAGGATGGAACGGTTTTTGAATTACTAAACATGATTGCACTTGCACAGATGACAAACTATTATGAAAACTTAAAAAAGCTAGGCATTCGATTAGAGGAAGTATTTGAATGGTTTTTTATTGAGTATCTAAAAAATGAATTTATGATTGATAATTTTGATGTAATTTTACCATCCAAAGAGTCTACATGCCTTGAAAAATGCACTATGATAATGCCTGCTTTGGAACATGTGCTTAAGAAGTTTACTATATACTGTGAAGAGGGCACTGTTAATAATGATTTTTTAGATTTTCAATCTGACCAATTGATTTATGCAGATATACCCTCTCTGCTGAACAAGAAGTATATTTATGCTCATAGTGCAGATTGCAGCCGAATTTTGTATCTATTGTTCTCAAGTCCAGCCACAAATAGAAGAACAGAACAGGATTTTGAATCACTTTTCGAATGCATTAATAGTGAAGATACAAAATGCGAAGACTTATTTGATTTTCAAGGGAGAGAAGTTGAATGGCTTGTGAAAAAAGACATATTATTGATAGATGAAAACAAAATGATTAAGGTCAAAAGCAGAGAGAAAGCGGACATTTATTATATGCTCTATGGTAAGGAGGTTATTGTTTACCCACATCTTCCCAATTGTTATAAAATACTTGTAGATAAAATGATTGATGAGGGCACTCTTTCTGTAGAAAATACTTTATTCTCAAGACAAGAGGCAGAATACTTTAATTTTCACTTAAACAGGAGATGTTTTTTGAATAGTCATGATTTAAGAAACAAATATCTACATTTTCAACCAAGAAAAGGAGATGTTAAACAGCAAAAATTAGACTATATGATTTTTCTCAAGCTGTTTGTTATCGCAATTATCAAAATCAATGATGATCTTTGTTGTCGCGATCAAAGCGATGTAGATATCTAATCGAAGAATTTATAGAAAATTTTCTCCGACCTCAAATCCGATTTATCCATTGTAGTAATAAACAAAAACATAGTTTAAATGACTATAGTACAAGATGAGCAAGATGGTTTTATGATTATTTTACGATATTAGATGGCGAATTTGTATTAGCATAGTACCAACATATAGTGCCAATTTAAGTCCTTTGGGTAGGCATATTGTATAAACCGATTAAATATTAATAAATGTTTACAAAATCCGGCGATTATGATACAATTTCGTCATAACTTGGGCGATTAGGCGGCGGGCGGAAGTCCGGCTGCCGTACCGGTTGACCGGTGAATGAGGTACGCGACGCTGAAGGAGCGGGCTGGAAGCAGATGAAGACGATCGAGGCGTTTATGCGGGAGGACGGGGCCCTGCGGGCGGTGGCGATCACCGGCGCGGGGAAGCCCGATATTGCCGGCGCCATGATCGAACGCTGGCAGACGCTGTTCAGCCTGATGGCTAAAGAGGTGCGCGAGCCTGCCGCGATGATCCTGCGGCTGACAAGCGAGTCGATCCGCGTGCTGTTCCACAGCGACGAAACATCAAACAGAAAAACCGAATATTATTTCAGCAACGGGCTGTATTGCGAATCCATTCTGGACGGCGGGGCTCTGCTGGTGACCAACGCCTCCGATGAGGATGTATACGGCAATCAGGCCAAGCTGGCCCCGGTGTTTACCTGCCGGGGGCTGCCCATCCTCTGGCCGGACGGCGAGCTGTACGCGGCGATCTGCGTTCCGGTCAAGACGTCCAAGGGCCTTAGAAAGAATTATAAAACCATCGTGACCGAGCTCAAGGCAGCCATTGAGCAGGAGCTCGCGTCAGTTTACCAGCAGCAGCAGCTTTTGCAAACCGCCGAAACCGACCCCCTGACGCAGATCTATAACCGGCGCAAGATCGACAGCGTTCTCAAAACCGAGTTCGACCGGGCCCGCCGCTACGGCAGCGAGTTTTCCGTGACCATGATGGACCTGAACTCCTTTAAGCAGATCAACGACGTGTACGGCCACGACGCGGGGGACGAGGTGCTCAAGGCGTTTGTGCAAAGCCTCGGCTCCAAGCTCCGCGAAACCGACCTGCTGGCCCGCTGGGGAGGCGACGAGTTCGTGCTGATCTGCCCGCACACCGACCGCGAGAACACCCAGCAGATGATGGACCGTATCAAGCCGTCCGTCAACAAGGATCTCGAGGCCATGCCCGCGTTTTCCGGCTTCAGCTACGGCGTTGCGCATTACGAGCCCGCCGATCCCAACGTGCAGGCGATCGTCAAGCGCGCGGACGAGAGAATGTACGACTACAAAATGAAGCTGAAAAAGGAAACCAACAATATCGCTTAGATATAAAATGACATTCATGTTTCAAACGGTGAAAACAAAAATTTAACCTGCCAGCCTGTTCAAAAGGTTTGAGATGCTAGGAAGCAAGAGTGGCAAGGGCTGAGCTTACTCGTTTGTAAGTGATGCCCTGTGCCATCTCGCTGCTGACAACGCAGATCAGGCTTTTTGGGCAGGCTGGTGCCGCCTCCAAATTCATGGAGGCGGCCTTGTTCGTTACGCTTTTTCGGCAATCACCCCGATCGTCGGTGAGTCGGCCGTGTAAGGCATCCCCGCCAGATCGGACAGGGCTTGAACCAGCTTGAAGCCGTTTATTTCCAGATCTTTGCCGATGGTCTCCGGCGTGTAGAAGGTCTGCCAGAACTTATAGGTTTTGATCTCCGCGTCCAGAACCGAAATGCGGTCGCAGATGGCCGGGATGTCCGGGTAGGCGATGGGTTTTTCCAGCACCAGGTGGTCGTGCGGGCGGTAGAAGCCGGCTTCGGCCGCATACCAGTTGGGCTTGCCGTTTGCCTTGCGCTCTTCATAGGCTTTCAGGCTCGGTACGTCCAAGGCGAACCGCCCGCCGGGCTTCAGCGCGGCGGCAATGTTTTCAAGCAGCGTTTTGCGGTCGCCCGGGCTTAAAACCCCGTAGTCCTGGCTGATCATGATCGCCGCGTCGAACTTGTTTTCACCAAACGGCTCCAGATAGCTTTGGCGGATGAACCGCACACCGCCGGAATGCGCCCTGGCATAGGCGAGCGAGCTTTCGCTACGGTCCACGCCGGTCATCTGAAAGCCGGCCGAGGAGAGCTTTGCGCAGTATAGCCCCGGCCCGCAGCCAAGGTCGATCATCGCCGCGCCGGGCGTAAGCCCCAGGGCTTCGGGCAGCCAGGCGCAGATCGCGTCCAGGGTTTCGGGTTTGTAACTGGCGAGGTCGGTATCCGGGTTCAGGTGGAAGGGCAGCAGCTGCCCGGAGATGTAGGGATCGTTCCAGAATTCGTCGCCCGTCTCGTACGGGGCGGGATTTTGGTCGAGGATCAGCAGATGCTTCAGTGTGAACATACAATTTTCTTCCTTTCGAATCTCATAATATATTCGGCAGCAAATGAAAAACGGAGAAACGCCTTCGGGGCGTCTCTCCGCATACGAAAAGAGACACCCTGTGAAAGACATGAACGAACGTCACAGCAAACCTATGCCCGCAGCAATGCAGGCCTTCGATCCGCTATTGAGTTCGTTCGTTCTTTCCACTCCGGCCGGCGCGTATAGCGCCCTCCGGACGGGTATCCCTCCTGGTTACGCTAATGAATTAGCATAAATAATCATTTACTGCCGGACACAGCATAATGGATGCTCTGCTCCGTGTCAACCGCCGGCACGCAAAATTTTATGAAAAGCGCTTGACAAAATATACGTATTGTACTAATATCATCAAGATAGTACAGTTAAGGAGAGGTTTGTATACCCGTCACCGCCAATGAAGTCAAGCAGCTGCACCTTACAACCGGAGCAGGCTACATGGAAGCCAAGCGCGCGCTGGAGCGCTTTGACGGCGACGCCGAGCAGGCCGCGCTGGCCCTGCGCAGCGCGGGCGCGGCCATCGCGCGGAAGAAGGAACACCGTCAGGCGGGCGAAGGCCGCATCGAGATCTACGCCCACACGGGCGAGCGCATCGGCGCGATGCTGGAGCTGCGCTGCGAGACCGATTTTGCCGCCGCCACCCCGGCGTTCAGAGCGCTTGCGCGCAACCTGGCCTTGCAGGTGGTGGCCATGAACCCCGCCTATATCGCCCCCGGCGACGTTCCCGCGCACATTATCGCCGAGGAAACCGAAAAAGCCGAGCGGCAGGCGCGGCTGGAGCAAAAGCCGGCGGCCGTCATCCCCCGCATCGTCGAGGGCAGGCTGAAGAAGTATTACAGCCTCAACTGCCTGCTGGAGCAGCCCTTTATCAAGGACGACAGCCATTCGGTGCGCGACGAGCTGACCGCCTGCATTGCGGCGTTGAAGGAAAACGTAACCGTCAGGCGCTTCGTGCGCTACGAGGTGGACGCATGACCGCAAAAGCGCAGAAAATCCTGGATACATCCATCCGCCTGTTCCTGCGGGACGGCGTAAAGAAAGTCACCATGGATGAAATCGCCGAGGCCGCCAAAGCATCCAAGGTGACGATCTACAAATATTTTACCGATAAGGATACCCTGTACCTGCACGCCGGCAGGCATATGCTGGAGGAACATATGCGGGCGCTTGCGGCGGCCGCCGCACCGGGCGCGCCGCTCAGGCACAGGTTCTACGCCGCGCTGGACGCCGTGTCCGCCTTTGCGGACGACGGCATGTTTGCGCTTTGCCGGGAGCTTGCGGAGTATAACCACGCGGTGGACGCCGAGCTTGCGGCGTACCGGCAGGCGTCGCAGGACGTGCTCTGCGCGCTGATCACCGAAGGGATCGGCGCCGGGTACATCCGCGGCGATTTGAGCCGCGATATGATTTACCATTATATCGATATGGGCATCACGTATTACCAGCAAAACGAAGAATACCGCCGGAAACTGCGCACGGACGGCGATTTCCGCTCGCGCTTCATGCTGTTTTTCGTGGGCAACATCTTTGTGGACGGCGCCGCCATCCTTCCGGACACATGAGGCCGTCCGTACTGCGCGATTGGATCAGCCTGGCCAAAGAGGGCACGGCTGTATCCGTCGGCACGGTGCTGGCCGGGCTGACTCCGCGGATGTCCCTGGCCGAATCCAAGTGCATTGATTTTGCGTTAAGCCATGTGGAAAGCGGCGAAGGCGTCGCCGCGATGGAGCGCGCGCTGTTTCAGGGCACGCAGATCCAGCGCAATTACTGCGCGCTGTATTTTGCCCGCAGGGGGGATTATTCCGTCGTCCGCCGTGCGTACGATTTGGGGCTGATCGACGCCAGACAGGCGTTTTCCCGCTGACGATGCGGTCAGCCGGGTTCCTTTTGCATCAGCGCGCGCCGGCGCGAAACGCGTTTCAGCCCCGCCGCCGCATACGCCAGGGTAACCGCGCCCAGCGCGATGGCGGCAAACAGCCAGGAATAGCGGTAGTCCATGCCGGTGCTGATGAAATAGCAGTACATGCTGGCGATCAGCGACCCGATGCGGAACACGAACGACATGAGCGATAATATGCTCGCGCGCTGTTGTTTGGGCGCTTCGCGGTTGAGCAGCGTCTGCTCCGCCACGCCGTTGCCGCCCAGGAAGATGTACCACAGCATATACACGAGAATGAACGGAATCTGCATCGTCATGGCCATTAAAAGCGCAAGGCATACGCTCATCAGCGCCTTGGAAATCAAAAACACCTGCGCGCCGCGCTGCGGCAGCCGGGTCAGCAGGAATTCCGAAATTTTACTGCCGGCGACCACCCCGCCGAAGCCGATAAACCCGACCACGCCGAAGACCATCGTATTGGACGAAAAGGCCTTGAACGCGGGCTGCCAGAAGGTTTCGACGGTCACCATGGCAATGGCGGTCAGCGCGGTCAAAACAAACAGCATCCGCGCGGTGCGCGATTGCAGCACAAACGAAAAGCTCTTCTGCAGGTGATCTTTCAGGCGCGGCGCGTGCGCTTTGCCGTGTTCGATGTGCGCGGATTCCCGTACGGTCAGCTGCGTCAGGATCAGGATCAGCACATAGCCGCCGATGTTGAACAGAATATTGGGTGTGTAGTCCGCGCCGAGGGCGGACAGCACCCCGCTTAACAGCGAGCCGATGGCAAGCCCCGCGCTATCCAGCACGTTCAGCCTGCTGGTCACCTTGACCAGCTCGGCCTTGCCCTCCGCTTCGTCGATCACCAGCGCCTCAATGCTGCCGGATACAAACGCGCGGGACAGGCCGTACAATATCATCGCCCCCGCCAGGGCCGCGGCGGAGCGGAACGAAAGCAGCAGCGCGTACGCGCCCAGTTGGAGCACAATGGATAAAAGAAACGAGCGCTTTCTGCCAAAAAGATCGGCAAACACGCCGCTTGGGAACTCCGCCAACAGCGTAAGCAGCGACGCGAGCCCCACAAACAGCGAGACCGTTTGCACCGTCGCGCCGTGCGAGGTTAACAGCAAAATGAAGATCGGCGCGATCGTCCCCAGCAAAAACGCTTTGAGGAACAGGATGATTTGCAGGGACTTACGCATCGCGGGCCTCGTCAATGGGGTAGAAGATCATAGCGTATTCAAACGGAATGCCCTTGGCCTCCGGTTTTTCATGTTCGTGGATAAAGTCCATCATCATCTGTTTGAGTTCCAGCACTTTACTTTCCTCCATGTGGAGGATGCCCCAGCTCATGTCGCCCAGAGCCTTCTGCGGCGGGTCCTGGCAGGCCTGCGCGTACTTGGCAAAGCCGGTAAAGGTGCTCGCAAGGCTGTTTTGCATGATGGTGATGCGCTGTGCGTTTTCGTCGCTGTTGGGCGTGCGTCCCATGTTCACGGTTCTGGGCGGCACCCAGTAAAACCGCGCGGTGATGCCGCGGATCATTTCTGTGTGGTGGAGCTTCACCACGCCCAGCGTGACCAGCTTTTGGATGTGGTGCTGCACCGACGAGGCGGAAATGTTCAGCCTGCGGCTGAGCTCCTTGGGCGTCACGGGCTGATTGAGGATTTGCATCTCCCGCAAAAGCTCCTGCCGGCGCGGGTTGATATAAATATCCAGTTCTTTTTTGGTCGCCAGCACGATGGGTTCAATCATGGATCATGCCTCCTTTAAAGGTACAGAAAGTATAACAGTACATATTGTGTACTGTCAAGAGGAAATTTTAGGCGCGCGAAAAAGCCGTTTCCGATACACGGAAACGGCGGTTTTACAGGGGAATGTGGCGGGTTGCTTATGTGCGCAGCCAAAGCATGCGGTTGTCCTCGTAGCGCACGGCCAGCCTGTCCGCGTCCTTCAGCCAGGCAAGGTAGGAGCGCACGGTGCTGCCCACCAGCGCGTACTGCGCGGCGTTCATGGTCAGGCCGTAGCGCGTGAACGTTTTTTGCAGAATATCTTCAAACAGGACCGGCGTTTGGCAGAAATCCAGCAGGGCGTCCGCGATTTCCAGGATTTTATCGCGGTTTGTGCGCGCGAGCGCCTTGACGTCGGCTGATGCCGGCGCGTGGGCGGGCACGAACAGCGCTGCCTCCATGCGCTCCACCTGTTCCAGAGTTTCCAGCTGCGCCCCGATGTCGTACAGAAAGGTGACGCCGTACTTTTGCAGGAGATCTTCATTCATCACACAATCGGCCAGGAATACCACGTCGTCCGGCGTGCGGAAGCCGACCATATCCAGAAAGTGCCCCGGCAGGGGGATGATTTCGATCGCCTTGGGAAAGGCCGGGTCATCCAGATACAGCGCGTCGCTCTCCGGCGCGTGCAGAAACTTATGGTGTAAATCGCGGAACGGATATCCGCCCCAGATCAGCGTCGGTTCCAGCAGGGTATGGCGGATGATGGCCGCCTCTGCGCCGTTTGCAAAGATCTTACAGCCTGTTTGCTCCTGCAGGTAGCGGTTGCCGCCGACGTGGTCGGCGTTGGAATGGGTGTTGAGGATACCCTTGAGCGTCCAGCCCTGCGCTTTGAGGATTTTCAGTATTTTACGTCCGGCGTCCTTATCGTTTCCCGCGTCGATCAGCCAGACGTCCGTTTCGCTTTCTCGCCAGACGCCGATCTTGGCTGGGCAATCGATATAAAAGGTGTTTTCGCCGGCCTGTACGAGTTCATACATGCGTTATACTCCTAGTGTGCGGGGTAGAAGATCAGGTTGTACATGCCGCAGCTTTCGCCGTAGGGATTGTCGTAGGCGTGGGGCAGGTCGGCGTGGAAGCGCACGGACTGCTGCTTGTGCAGCGTCAGCTTTTTAGCGCCGATGGTTACGTCCAGCTTGCCGTGGGCGATCATCAAGAATTCCTCTGTGCCCTCCATGTGCTTGTCCGAGGCGTGTTTGCAGCCGGGGTCCAGCTCCAGGTAGAAAATCTCCACGTTGCGGACCGGATCGTACGGAAACAGGGAGCTCGCGCGCATCATGCCGTTTTCTTCCTCGAGCAGGGTGTCAAATTCCACGTTGGCCACCACATATTCCGGGGCCTCCTCCCGCAGGAAGGAGCTCAGCGGCACCTTGAGCCCGGTGGAGATTTTGGAAAGCGTCGTGATCGTCGGGGCGGACTGCCCGCGCTCGATCTGCCCGAGCATCGGTTTGCTCACGTCGGTTAGCTTGGCAACCTCCTCCAGCGTCAGGTTTTTCTGCGCGCGGATGGCCTTTAAACGGTTGCCGATCATTTCGGTCTGGATAGACATCGTATCGACCTCCTTGTATGTTATAGCATATCTGAGGATAGTATAACAGATTTCCACAAAAGCGCAACAGGTGATTTTGGGAACAGAAATTGATTCCAAACGCGTGTGGATACCGCGTTTATATATGGCCAAACCGGTAGCACGATATTCCCGTGGTATCCGGCCTGAAAAATTTCGAACCGAATGCGCAGAAACCCTTATATTATAAGGTTTTCAGGAACTGTGTAAAATCGCAAAAAAACCTATTGACAAGGGAATTTCTTGGGCGCATAATGCAGGTAATTTCAGGGAGAGGAGGCGAACCACAATGCCCGCACCCGCCAAAAAACCGGCGCCCAAAAAGGCTGCTCCGAAGGCCGCGCCCAAGAAAGGCAAGTAATTTTTTTGTAAATTCCAAAGAAGCCGTTACGCGGCTTCTTTTTTATGTCAACAAAGCGTCTGCGCCGCAAACTCCCGCGCGCTCGTTTCATTTTTCATTCGGCTGCGGTATACTGTTTATTAAGAAAGATAAGGGAGATGGGCGACATGACGGAGGACGACCACAAAAAACTCGGGATCGAGTATTTCAACGCGACCTGGGACCTGATCGACAAATCGGACCGCACCGAGGCGGAGGCGTTTGAAATGATCCACGCCGCGCACGCGTCCGCCTACCACTGGCTCAAGGCCGGGGGCAGCGTGCTGAACCAGGCGCGCAGTCAGTGGCAGATCTCCCGCGTGTACGACATCCTCGGCATGGGCGAATCGGCGCTCAAGCACGGCCAGCGCTCGCTGGAGCTGTGCCAAAATAACGGCATCGGCGATTTCGACCTCGCCTTCGGTTACGAGGCGGTCGCCCGCGCCTACGCGGTGCTTGGCAATGAGCAGGCCAAAGCGGAGAACAAAACCCTTGCCCTCGCCGCCTGCGAAAAGATCGCCAAGGCCGAAGACCGGACGTATGCCGAGGGCGAAATCAATTCGATTGACCAGTGGTGTAAATGACAAGGTTGATCTATATACTATTCTGCCGTATTGGGGTTGTAAAAATACTCGGCAAACATTTTTTTATGAAACGTGATTCTATCCATAGAATAATCTTCAACAATTGATTGATTTTCTGCTTCTTGGAAATACCGCTTTAAGGTATTTTGTAACTTGTTATTTTGTTCTTGAGTCCATACTCGTCTATCGCGTATAAACCACTTCCACCACTTGTGTTCAAATGGCATTTCTCCCTCAGGTGCAAAGGCACGTGCAGACTCATGAATAAATACGCCAAATGGTGGTGCTAACGATTCTGATGAATATGCCTGTATCATTGGAAGGCCTATTAGAATAGAGTTCTTATATTGATCTCTATTTTGAAAAGTTCTATTAATTCTTACACTTATATCTTTGCCATTGATTAGAGGACCAAAGGCCAACGCTGCCTTTATAAGAAAACAATGCTTTGTGTCTGTTTGCTTAATAATATCTTTCCCGATGGTTGCAAATAGCTTAGTTATAAATCTCTGGATGGACGACCTATTTATAGATGTTATATACGCCCCATCCATAATCGGATATGCAATTAAGTCATCTGTTAGATTTTGTAGTACAGCAGCATGAAGTTTTAGCATAAATATTGAGGCAGTCATTACGGATGAGTAAACTTTATTCTTTGTACCCATTATGTCCACCCATAGCACATATCCATTTTGTGCTGGTGGAATTGATCCTGTATCAATGTAACTCATATAGATATTCCCTCTATTTATGACGTTATTAGGCGATTTGCACTGGTAGTAGTATATCATATCATTTACTATATGAAAATCGTGTATTTGCTGGTATAATTATATTAGTTGAAGAGCAAATATGATGAATAAATGGTATTTGCTGAAATTAAATTGGGGATTAATAATGGAAATTATATATATTCGTAAAAGCCAACTAAAAGCAATTACATTGTTTTTAATTGAGAGAAAAATCATCTTTCATCCGATAATATCTCAAGATGGATGTCCTGATTTTACTGATCGCGAAGGTTTTTTGAATACTTTAATTATAGACAGAAACATTATGACTAAGATAGTTGAGTTTTGTCGAACTGGATTATTAAAAGACCCAATTTACCGGAAAGTAATAAGCGCGTTAATTATATGGGCAAGATTCAATGATATTTCTATTTCTTGTGGGCTTGCTCAAATCGAATATGCAAACACTGTAAACTCCAGCCATATGGCGTCATCAGAAAATGAGATATTTCTGAATATGATGGAACATATCTCTCCGAAAATTTGGCTGGATGTTTTTGAAGATAAACAGCAAACTATAAATCCTATAAAATGTAATAACGAAAATAGTTATAATTTCTTAATTGAGGATCAACACTATAAAATGCATTTAGTAGAAATTATTCACTTATATTGCTTATATCTTGATACTACAATATCTGAAAAAGAGAAAATGATTAGATTTATTCGGTGGATTGACGAGAATCTATTGTTTTGTTCATATACTATTACATATGCGTGTATGCTATTTACCACAAATGTTAAAAAACCGAAGTTTTCAAAAAGTTGTGATTATAAGTCAATAGAAAAAGCAAGTTCTAACCAAGCATGGGATTTAACCTATTTATCATTATGGAGTACTTTATATTGGGAAGAAGCAGATGAGGGGAAAACGTATTTATTTGCCACAATGGATAAAGACATAAAGAAGGTATTCTTTAATACTCATGATGTAAGTAGCAAGCTGTTTATACGATTCTTCGGTAGTGATAATGGAGGAGATATTGATAAATGTTATAACGAAATACGCAAGAATAGAACTAAACCTGTTATTTCAGACGAACTTATCGAAAAACTACTTGAGATAGAGAAAAAAAGATTAAGTATGGTGGTTTGTCAAAACTAATTACCAAGGTTAATTTAAGCAAAAGTGCAATTTAGGAAAACTATATTATGATTTTCTTTTGCTTCCTGTTCTTTAATTAAAAAGAAAAGGAATGCTACGCCAGCGTATACGCCGCGATGCCGATGAACAGCACCAGCGACACGAGGGTTTGGATGGAAAGCGTCGTGGAAATGTAGGCCTTGTGCACGGGGTCGGTGGCGTACAGCGGGATAATGAAAGGCGCGGGCAGGGTGTAGGCCAGGAGCATCGCCACGAACAGCTCCTTTTCAAACGGGATGACGGCAAAGATCAGCAGCGCGCTAAGCGCCATCAGCGGCAGCATCACGAGAAGGCGCAGGCCCACGGTTTTAAACACCGGGGAAAGAAGCTGTTTATCAAAGCGCAGCTCGTAGCCGACGATAATCAAGATCAGCATGCTGGTGGGCGCGGCGAGGAACTGAAACAGCGTGGAAATCACCGGGCCGGCCGCTGTGGCCATCGCCCACTGGCCCACGCCAAGCACGCCGAGCACCGCGCCGGCGATCATCGCGATCAGCACCACGTTGTGCAGCATGGTTCTCAAAAGCCCCTTCATGCCCGTGGTTTCGCCGTTGGCCGCTTTGAGCGCGATCATGAATACGGTGAAGGTGCAGAAGGTTTGCCCGATATCGATCATGGCGAATACGTGCGTCTGCCCGGCGTACAACAGCCCGAACAGCGCGTAGCCGAGCATTCCGGCCTCGAACTCCGTCAACAGAAACGGCAGGTATTTTGAAAAGGGTTTCACAAATCGGCGCAGGGCATACCCCGCCAGAAGACCCAGCACGCAGGAGAGGAACACCGTGCCGAAGGTCAGCGCGATTCTGCCGGAATACTCCGCCGTAAAATAGGCGTAGAACAGCACGGCGGGCAGGGTGATCTTCCCCACCACCGCCTTGAGACCCTTGAGGCCTTCCTCGCCGAACACGTTTTTGCGCTTGCACAGATAGCCGAGCCCGAAGGCGATCAGCACCGGCAGCACCATTTGCAGGATCGAAAGGAACACGTAAACTCTCCTTTTGCGAGCGTTTTTGCTGGTAAGCCTTAGTTTCGCCGCGCGTTAGACAGTTCCTGCCCCGTCCGCTTCGCGCAGCTGCATTTTCATGTTGAGCACCACGGTTGTTCCCCTGCCGGGGGCGGAGGTGATCTCCGCGCCAGCGTCCCCGCCGAAATAGAGCTTCAGGCGCTTGTCCACGTTTTTCAGCCCTACGCCCCGCGGGGTTTTTGCCGGGTCGAAACCCACGCCGTTATCGGTTACGGTGAGGAAAAGCGCCTCGCCCTCCCGCCGTGCGGACACGGCGATATGCCCGATGCCGTCCATGGGCTTGATGCCGTGGTATATGCTGTTTTCCACGATGGGCTGGAGGATAATCTTGGGCACCATGCAGTCTGCGAGTGTATCGGGAATATCAAATTCGTAGGTCAGCCGCTCGCCGTAGCGTTCCTTTTGGATGTACAGATACTGCTGGGCGTGGGCGGCCTCGTCCTGGAGGCTGACCACGGCGTGGCCTTCGGCCAGCGACAGCCGGAAGAACTTCGCAAGCGACTTGGTCAGCGCGATGATCTTTTCATTGTCCTTGAACTCCGCCAGCCACACGATGGTATCCAGCGTATTATACAGGAAGTGCGGGTTGATCTGGTGGGTCAGGGCGTCGATCTCGGTTTGGCGCAGCGCGCGCTGCTTGTGCTCAAGCTCCGCCATCAACTGCTTGATCTTGCGGATCATACGGTTGTAGCTTTCGGTCAGCAGCCGCGTTTCGGAGACCTCGTTTGCCAGCGCCGTGAGCTCCCGCAGGCTTTCGATGTCCTCCATACTGCCCGCAAGCCGCTTGACGGGCGTGGCGAGCCGGCGGGAGTAATACACGGCGATCAGCACCAGCGCCAGGAACAAAAGCACCCCGGTCAGCGCGACGATATCCAAAAGCTGGCGTTTGAGCACGTCCAGACCGCTCAGGTACACCCGCCCGGTGAGCTGCCACTGGGTTTCGGGGATCGCAAAGCGCTGCGTGAGCACGTTGGCGCCCGCGTCGTAGCCGAATTCCTGAACGTCTTCAGCGTCCCCGTCCGCCGGAAAGATCACCGCGCCGTTTTGATCGGTGATGGTGATCGCGCCGCCGATATCGATGGCGTCAACGGCGTTGCCGACCATACAATAGTCCAGGTCCATCGCGAGCACGCCGGGGACCGAGCCGTCGGACAGCACGATGGGCACGCCCATGGTAATCACGCAGCCGTCGTCGTGGGCGTAAATGCCCGAGCGTGCAGTGGTCAGAAACGCCATATCGTTCATCAGCAGGGTCTGGTAGTCCTCGCCGGTGGCGAAGATGGAAGGATTGCCGCTTAGAACCCGGCCGTCTGAAAACACGGCGAACACGCCGAATACGTAGGAATCGTTATCGGTGATGGCGTTCATCAGGTGGACGACGGTGTCTTCGCCCTCGCCCGTTTTGGCGTAGTCCATAAACGCGGGCGTGGTGGTCAAAAGCGTCAGCAGGCTCTTGGCGTGGCGGATGTCCGCGCCGATTTCCACGGCGGTTTTTTCAATCGCCATTTCAGTCTTCGCTACGCTTTCCTTGACAAAAATATCCGATACCACCACGTACACCACCGCGCCGAACAGCGACACGATCAACAGCCCCGCGATCAGGTTGAACGCGGTGATCTGAACCCACAGGCTTTTCAGGCGTTTGCGCCACTTGCCGGTTTTCATAAGCGCCCTCCCGATTTGCGGAATTCCGATGCCGTAGTGCCGAACTTGCGTTTGAACAGCGCGGACAGGTAATTGGGGTCGTCGATGCCGATGGCCGCGGCCACCTCGTAGTTCTTCATCTGCGTGGACAAAAGCAGAATCTTCGCCTTTTCCAGCCGCATGTCCAAAAGGTAATCCCGGAAGTTCGCCCCGAACAGCTTTTTAAACAGCGTGGACAGGTAGGCCGCGTTGTAGCCGATCTCCTCGGCAAGACCCGACAGGCAGAACGCCGGGTTTTGCAGGTTCTGCTCGATGGCCGCCGCGAGCGTATGCTTTACACTGTCGTCGTCCGCCGAGGCCAGGCCCGCGAGCTTATCGGCGGAGGCGATCACGGTTTTCAGGCCGTCCTCGGCCTTGCGCTTGTCCACGAGCTTGATCAGCAGCTCCGTCACGTCGTCCTTGGAGACGGGCTTTAAAATATAATCGTCCACGCCCAGCTTCAGGGCGGTGAGCACATAATCGAAGTAATCGTACCCGGTGATCAGCGCGATTTTCAAAGCGCCGTCAAGCTCCCGGGCTTTTCTGGCGAATTCCAGGCCGTTCATGCGCGGCATGTTGATATCGGCGAACACGATGTGCACGCCGCCGGTTTTCACGATTTCCAGCGCCTGTTCGCCGTTTTCGGCCTCGAACACCTTGCCGATACCCAAAGCGGCATAGTCCACAAGGGTTTTGATCCCCCTGCGGACTATGCTTTCGTCGTCTGCGAGCAGCAGGTTATACATGCGTTACTCCTGGTCGTCGATGTAGGATTTCAGGAAACCGTAGCCTTCGGCGTCCATCTGGTCGTAGGGGATAAAGCGCAGGGACGCGCCGTTGATGCAGTAGCGCAGACCGCCCTTGTCGGCTGGGCCGTCCGGAAACACATGGCCCAGGTGGGTATCGCCCGCGCGGGAGCGCACCTCGGTGCGTACCATGCCGTAGCTCGTGTCGGTAAGCTCAACCACAACCTGGGGCACGATGGGCTTTGTAAAGCTCGGCCAGCCGCAGCCGGATTCGAACTTATCCGCCGAGGAAAACAGCGGTTCGCCGGTGACCACGTCCACGTACAGACCCTTGTCAAACAGCTCGTAGTAGGCGTTGGTAAAGGCGTACTCGGTATCGTTTTCCTGGGTGACGCGGTACTGGATGTCGGTCAGGGTCGCTTTCAGCTCTTCCTGCGAGGGCACGGGGTAATCCTGGCTGTCGATCCAGTTGTTTAGCGCCGTATCCCGCGCGGTCGTCAGGTCGATATGGCAGTAGCCGTTCGGGTTCTTGCGCAAATAATCCTGGTGGTATTCCTCCGCGAGGCAGAAGTTATCAAGCGGCAGAACTTCCGTTGCGATGGGATCGGAATATTTTTCCTGCTGCGCCGCCACCACGGCCTGGATGACCGGAAGGTCGGCCTCGTCGGTATAGTAGATGCCGGTGCGGTACTGCGAACCCGCGTCGTTGCCCTGCCGGTTCACGCTGGTGGGATCGATGATGGTGAAGAAGGTCTCCAGCAGCACCTTAAGCGGTACGACGCTTTCGTCGTAGGTGACCTGCACGGTTTCGGCGTGGCCGGTATTGTTGTAGCAGACTTCATGGTAGGTAACGGTATCCGAGTTGCCGTTGGCGTAGCCTGAGGCCGCGTCCAGCACGCCCGGGATGCGGGACATGAACTCCTCTACGCCCCAGAAACAGCCGCCCGCGACATAAATGGTTTTAACCGATTCGGGGTTTGCCGGCGGCAGGGTGCTCACAGCCGCGACGGTCGCGGCGGGAGCGGCGACGGCTTTGCCCGCAAACAATGCCTGTACGTCCTCGTTTGCGGTATGGCCGACGCTGAACTTGAGCAGGTTGCCGTCCGCGTCGATAAACGCCGACGAGGGAAACGCCCGCACGCCGAAGGCGCGCATGGCTTCGCCGCCCTCGTCAAACAGTACGACGGTGTTTTTGTAATCAAGGGTATTGTACCATGCTTTAAAGCTTTCCGCATCCTTCTCGCCGTCCACGCCCGGAGCGACTACGGTGATCACTGTGAAGTCGTTGTCCATACCCGCGAGGGTATCGGTCTCCCGCAGGGTGCTCAGGCAGATGGAGCACCACGAGGCCCAGAACTTGATGTACACGGGCTTCCCCTGCAAGCTTTCCAGCGTGACGGGGTTGCCGTCGAAATCCGTAAACGCTGCCTGCGGCGCGGGGGTCAGGTCGTTGCCTTTGGCAAACGCGCCGAACGCGGCGGCGCCTGCCATGAGCAGAAGTGCCAATGCGATAATGAGTACGAGTATTTTCTTCATATTATCCTCCGATCCATGCGCTGAGTATGTTGAAACTGTCGGTCATTAACAGGACGCCCATCAGGATCACCAGTACGCCGCCGGCGATTTTAAGCGCAGGCAGGTACCGATTAAGTTTTTTAATCTTCCCGATCAGAAGCTCGGAAAACAGGGCGATGACCAGGAACGGGACCGCGAACCCAAGGGCGTATACGCCCATGAGGAACGCGCCGTAAAACGCCGCGCCGCCGCCGGCCGCCACGCCCAGGATGGCCGCGAGCACCGGGCCGATGCAGGGCGTCCACCCGAAGCTGAACAAAAAGCCAAGCGCGAACACCTGCAAAGCGCCCGTGCGCGGACCGGTGTGCAAGTCCGCCCGCTTTTCGCGTTCCAAAAACTTGAAATGCAGCAGCCCCGTTTGGTGTATGCCCAAAAGCACCACGCCCGCGCCAAGCACGATCATGAACACGCGGCTGTTGAGCACGCTTCCCAGCGCGCCCGCGCCAAAGCCCAGGATCACGAACGTGACGGAGATCCCCGCGATGAACAACAGCGTGCGCAGGAACAACTGAAGCCTCCGGCGGGACGCGTCTTCCGCCTGGGCGGGGGCGGCCAGGGTGGACAGGTACACCGGCAGCAGCGGCACGATGCACGGCGAGAGGAACGACAGCACCCCCGCCGCGAATACGGTGGAAATATACAGGGTTTCGGTTGGCATTTCTTTACTTCCTTACATGCGGGTATCGAGAGAAGCGGCATCCGGCGGTTGGCCGGATGCCGCGTTTCCGGTTTGGGGATAAGGGGATGGGTTACTCAATCGGGAAGCCTGCGGCTACCCACGCGTCGTAGTTGCCTTCCAGGCGGAACACGGGCCAGAACCCCGCGTCGGCCAGCTTGGTCGCGCCCGCGATGGACGCCGCGTCCGTGTGGCAGTAAACAATGTAGGGAACGTTGCGGTCGAGCATCGGGATGGCGTTGTCCAGGGTGCCGTCGCCTACGTAGTAGTTCAGCGCGCCGGGCAGGTGACCGTCGTTATAGATGGGGGACACGTCCACGATCACAAGGCTCGGGATGGCTTCTGCCAGCGCCTTGACCTGCTCGGCGGAGATGTCGATGAATCCGGCTTCGGTCCGCATGCCGGTCATGGCGGCGTCGTTTAAGAGCGTTTCTTCTTCAATCGTCAGGGTCGATACCGGGAAACCGGCTTCCACCCAGCCGCCGAAGTTGCCTTGCAGACGGAACACGGGATCAAAGCCCGCCTCCACCAGCTTGCTTGCGCCGAGCATGGACGCTTCGTCGGTGTGGCAGTAGACCAGATAATTCTTGGCCTTGTCCAGCATCGGGATGGCGTTGTCCAGGGTGCCGTCGCCTACAAAGTAGTGCAGCGCGCCGGGCAGGTGGCTTTCGTCATACAGGGGGGATACGTCGATAATCACGAGATTGGGATCTGTTTTGATCAGCTGAAGGGCCTCGTCCGGGCTTACGTCGATGTAGCCCGCGTCGGTCTTCATGCCGACCATCGGCATGCTGTCGTCCTTGTTCATATCGTCAGCCAGCGCAATCGTGCCGACTGCCATGAGCAGTACAACGATCAGTGCGGTGAATTTGAAAAAATGTTGTTTACGCATTGTGGTAAACCTCCTTTACGATCATAGTGTAACCGCCCCTGCGGCAAGTGAACATAGAAGGTCTATGGCTCATTCTTGGATTTGTTTGGATATCGCGGGGATTTGGCGGAACCTTCTGCCGGCCGCGTCGTCTAAAGGGCAGACAGCGAAATACAACGGGCGCTTTGCCCGACCGGACCCCTGAAAGGAGACCGTTATGAAAACGAATCGAACGCTGAGCCTGATTCTGGTGATAACCCTGATCGCCGTACTGCTCACGCCTGCGTTTGCGCAGGACGCGCACAACGAGCCGATCGGCGGGCTACGCTTTGCGGAGCTTATGCACGACGCCTTTCCGGCTTATTCGCCGGAGGGCATGAACGGGGAAACCATCCTGACCTACGGGCGCGCGCTCGCCGCGCTGTGCGGGGCAATCGGCTATACGGGCGGCACGCAGGCGGAATACCTGGCCTTTGCCATCGAAGCCGATCTGCTTCCCGGCCTGCCCGCCGTAACCGACGCGCCGGTGACCCTTGCCGCCGCGCAGACCATGATCGCCGCCTTTGCCGACTACCGCTATAAGCTGGTGGAGGAGGCTATTCTGTACGAGTACCAGCGCAGCTATACGATGACCGGCGCGTCCCAGGTTTCGACTACCGCGCTGTACAGCATGGAATCAAGCGCGGACATGGCCGCGTACCCCGTGCCCGCGCCGGGAGTGAACGTGATCGTCGACTACAACGGCATGAACGACGAAAGCTATGGCAATAATGAAGAAAACCGCTTTTTAAACCCCGTGGACAGTCCGTTTTCCACCTTCGCGCTGGACGCGGATACCGCATCGTACGCCAACATCCGCCGCTTCTTCTTAAACGGAAGTTTCCCGGACAAGGGCGCGGTGCGCATCGAGGAGATGCTCAACTACTTTGATTACGATCTGCCCGCCGCCGCGCAGGACGCGCCTGTGGCCGTGACGACCGAGCTTGCCGTGTGCCCGTGGAACCAAGAGCATCTGCTGGCGATGGTCGCGCTTTCGGGCTATACGCCGCCCACCGAAAGCCTGCCCGGCAGCAACCTCGTGTTTCTGGTGGACGTGTCCGGTTCGATGGAGCAGAGTAACCGCCTGCCGCTGGCCCGCCAGGCGCTCAAGCTTTTAGTGGAGCAGCTGGCCGAGAAGGACAGCGTGACCATCGTCACCTACGCGGGCACCGTGGGCACGCTTTTAGAGCCCACGTCCGGCGACCGGAAGGAGCGCATTATCGCCGCCATCGACAGCATGAATGCGGGCGGCTCCACCAACGGCGCGGGCGGTATCCAGGCTGCGTACCAGATGGCGCGGGACGCGTTTATCGACGGCGGAAACAACCGCGTGATCCTTTTGACCGACGGCGACTTCAACGTGGGCGTGCAGAGCGCCGCCGAGCTGGAAGCGCTGATCGAGCAGGAACGCGACAGCGGTATCTACTTAAGCGTGCTGGGCTTTGGCATGGGCAACCTCAAGGATTATGAAATGGAAACCCTCGCCGACAAGGGAAACGGCAATTACGCCTACATCGACACTTTAAAGGAAGCCAAAAAGGTGTTCGTGGACGACATGACGGCCACCCTGTTCACCGTCGCAAAGGACGTCAAACTCCAGGTGGAGTTCAACCCCGCGGCCGTCGCGGGTTACCGCCTGATCGGTTATGAAAACCGGCTGCTCAACACCGAGGACTTTACCGACGATACCAAGGACGCGGGCGAGATGGGCGCGGGCTACCAGATGATCGCGCTGTACGAAATCATCCCCGCCGTGGACGGCGAAACCGTGCGGCCCACCGCCGAGTCCCGCTATCAGGACCGGACGCTGAAGGATTCGGGCGAGCTCCTCTACGTGGCCGTACGCTACCAGAAGCCGGACACTATGGAGATCATGGCAACCGGCAGCGCGCTGACGGCCGATGTGCCGGAGCGCATGAGCGAGACCCTGGCGTTTGCGTCCGCCGTGGCGGAGTTCGGGCTGTGGCTGTCCGATTCGGAGTACAAGGGCACCGCAAACTTGGGAAGCATCCTGGAACGCGCGCTTGAAAACCGCGGGGACGACCGTTTCGGCTACCGCGCGGAGTTCGTGCAGCTCGTGGATCTGGTCCGGCTGGTATCGGATCGGTAGAAAAACACTCCCGTTACGCAAAAGGCCGGTGAAAACCGGCTTTTTTCCTGTAAAATATTGCTTCAAACAGGCCGAAACGGTGTATACTGCAAAGGAAAGACTTGCTAACCCCGGCAGCTTGCAATACAATGAGGACAGGCAGCACCCAAACGACGAAAGGAGATCAACACAAATGAAAGGCGATCCGAAACTTATTGAGGTCATGAATTCGTTGCTCGCGGACGAGCTTACGGCGATTAACCAATACATCGTACATGCGGAAATGTGCGAGGACTGGGGCTATGGCAAGCTCCACGACGGTTTTGAGAAGCGCGCCATCGATGAGATGAAGCACGCCGAGAAGCTCATCGGCAGGATCATTTTCCTGGAAGGTATCCCGATCGTGTCGGATCTGAAGAAACTCCACATCGGCGCCGAGGTGCCCAAGCAGGTCGTCAACGACATCGGGTCGGAAATGGACGCCATCAAGGCGTACAACGCGGCCATCGCTCTGGCAGGCGAGGTGCGCGATTTCGCAACCCGCGAGCTGCTGGAGAAAATTCTGTCCGACGAGGACAAGCACATGGACCAGCTTGAAGAGCTGCAAAGCCAGATCGAGCAGATGACCCTGCCCGTATTCCTCACCACCCAGGTGGGCTGACGCCGATTCGCGATTTTCGCCGGTTGCCCAGCAAAACAACAGAGAGCCGGCCGTCCTTGGCCGGCTCTCTGTTTTTGTTCAGATAACCGGGATTTCCATGGAAGATTTAACCTAACGACACGCATTGTTTGTTGATACATGCAGGACCGGATACCGGTTTGCGCCGATACGATCTTGTTGAGTCAAGAGAGGTGAAAACGTATGAAACAGACAACAAAAACCAAAGCCCCGCAGGGAGACAATCAATCCGAGCAATACCGCTCCATCCCCGTGGACGAGCTGATGAAAACATTGAACGCCTCGGCAGACGGCCTGAGCCAGGACGAGGCGGATAAACGGCTGCAAACGTACGGACCCAACGAGATCGAGGACAAACGGATCAACCCGATCCTGAAATTCCTCGGCTATTTCTGGGGCCCGATTCCCTGGATGATCGAGATCGCCGTTATCCTGTCCGCGCTGGACAGCCACTGGGCCGATTTCGGGATCATTCTGGTGCTGCTGTTGGCCAACGCGGTCGTCGGCTTCTGGGAGGAAAACCAGGCCGGCAACGCCATCGCCGCGCTGAAAGCGCGCCTTGCGCTCACCGCGCGGGTCAAACGCGGCGGGAAATGGCTGGAGCACCCAGCCCGCGAGCTGGTGCCCGGCGATATTATCCGGGTGCGGCTTGGCGACATCGTTCCGGCGGACGCCCGGCTTTTGGAGGGCGACCCGCTGGAGGTGGACCAGTCCGCGCTGACGGGCGAATCGCTTCCGGTGACCAGCGCTTCGGGTGCGGCGGTGTACTCCGGCTCCATCATCCGGCGCGGCGAGACCGATGCTTTGGTCTTCGGCACGGGTAAAAACACCTATTTCGGCAAAACCGTGCAGCTTGTGGAAGAAGCGCACACGGTCAGCCATTTCCAGCGCGCCGTTTTAAAGATCGGCAATTACCTGATCGTTCTGGCCGCCGCGCTGGTCTCGCTGATCATCCTGTTTGCGATCCTGCGGCACGACCCGCTGCTGGAAACCCTGCAGTTTGCCCTCGTGCTCACCGTGGCGGCGATCCCCGTGGCAATGCCCACGGTGCTGTCGGTTACCATGGCGACTGGCGCGCGCACGCTTGCCAAGCTGAAAGCGATCGTCACGCGGCTTGCCGCGATTGAGGAGCTGGCGGGCGTGGACGTGCTGGCGTCGGACAAGACCGGCACCCTGACCCAGAACAAGCTGACGCTGGACAAACCCTTCACCGTCGGCGGCGTCACCGCGGAAGACACGATTTTAAACGCCGCGCTGGCCTCGCGCGCGGAGGACGAGGACCCCATCGATCTCGCCGTTTTGGGCGGACTGCCTCAGGGCGATCCCCTCAAGGGGTACAACGTCACGCATTTCATGCCGTTTGACCCGGTGCACAAGCGCACCGAGGCCGAGGTGAACGCAAAGGGCGGCAGCTTCAAGGTGACCAAGGGCGCGCCTCAGGTGATCATGGCGCTTGCCAAAAACGCCGGCGCCGTGCAGTCCGACGTCGACCAAGCGGTCTCCGGCTTTGCCAAGCGCGGCTTCCGCTCGCTGGGCGTGGCGCGCACCGACGCGGACGGCAATTGGCAGTTCATGGGCGTCCTGCCCCTGTTCGACCCGCCCCGCGAGGACGCCGCCCAGACCATCAAGGAAGCAAGCGACATGGGCGTGCACATCAAGATGGTGACGGGCGACCAGAAGGCCATCGCACAGGAAACAAGCAAAAAGCTCGGCCTTGGCACAGATATTTTCGACGCCAGCGGCTTTGCCGACGACGGCAACCTGTCCAAGGAGACGGCCGACGAGATTGAAAACGCCGACGGCTTTGCCCAGGTGTTCCCGGAGCACAAGTACCGCATCGTGGAATACCTGCAGAAGATGAAGCACATCGTGGGCATGACGGGCGACGGCGTGAACGACGCGCCCGCGCTGAAAAAGGCGGACTGCGGTATCGCCGTGTCCGACGCGACCAGCGCCGCGCGCTCGGCGGCGGATATCGTGCTGATGACGCCCGGCCTTTCGCCCATCATCCGCGCGATCAAGGAAAGCCGCAAGATCTTCCAGCGCATGAACAGCTACGCCATCTACCGCATCGCCGAAACCCTGCGCGTGCTGATCTTCATGACGCTGTCCATCCTTGTATTCAACTTCTACCCCGTCACCGCCGTGATGATCGTGCTGTTGGCGCTGATGAACGACGGCGCGATCCTCTCCATCGCCTACGACAACGTCCGCTACCGCAAAAAGCCGGAGGCCTGGGATATGCGCTCGGTCTTAAGCGTTTCGTCGGTGCTGGGCATCATCGGCCCGCTGGCGGCGTTCCTGCTGTTCTACATCGGGCTCAAGGTGTTTAACATGAACCACGACCAGGTGCAGACGCTGATGTATCTGAAACTCTCCGTCGCCGGGCACCTGACGATCTTCGTCACGCGCACGCACGGGCCGTTCTGGTCCATCAAACCGGCGAAGATCCTGCTGTTCGCGGTAATCATCACGCAGCTGATCGCAACGGCCATCGCGCTGTTTGGGCTGTTCATGGCGCCGCTGGAATGGTACTACGTGCTATTTGTGTGGGGCTACGCGCTGGTATGGTTCCTGATTGCGGACTTTGCCAAGCGTATGACGTACAAGGTGCTCGACCGAAAGCACCCGGACGTCGCGCCGGATCAGGCGTAACAAAGCAACGACAGCAAAAAACCCCCGCCGTACGGCGGGGGTTTTGGGTATGCCGCTGTGTTCAGTCGGACGCCGGAACGGCTTCCACCAGCACCTGCGCGCTGCCGTTTGTTACGATCAGCGAATCGGGCAGGGCGTCCGCGGTAATCATGATGCGGTATTGCAGGCTGGTAACGATCATTTCGGGATCGGTTGCGAACCTGTCGCCGTTTTCGTCCAGAAGTTCCTCTATCATACTGATGCCCCGGGGAAACGGATTCCCCTGTGCGTCCAGCAGATAAAAGCACTTGCCGGCCCAGAGCGTTCGCAGCTTGACGTTTCCGTTGACCGAGGCGTGTACCGTAATATAGACGCCCGCGCAGGTTTGCTCGGCGGTGACTTTCGAGACCGTAAAATATCCGCCTAAAGTCTCCCCGGGAGCTGTACTGTAGGTTTTTTCCGCCGTGACGCCGCCGATGGGGATCGTGCGCGTGTCGGTTGCCGACCAAAAATCGCCCTTGCGTTCCAGCGTGTCCGTGTCGATCTCCGCCGCCCGCAGGACGACGTCCGCCTCCAGCGTGCCGCCAAGCTCCCCGGGATCGGTATACAGCATGTCGACCAGCAGAACGGATCCGTCGGCCCGATGAACGGAATCCATCATTTCCTCGGAAACCAGCATCTTGTTTTTAGGGGTCAGATAGGCGTCCACGCTGTACAGCGGAAGGCCCGCGATCTTTGCCGCGTCGATGTAGGACGTACGGGCGATAATGCCCTGGGTATCCAATGCGGCCGCGAGCTCGTGGCCGATGGAGTCGGTCGGGTCGCCGTTGCCCATGTACAGCATGGCGGGGGAGCCGTCGGCGGTTTTGGCGTCGGCGGCCAGGTAGGATACCCGGCCGTCCGACAGAATATCTTTGACGGTGAAGGATATCGGGCCGACGACGAAGGTTTTTGGCTCGGCCGCCTCCAGGATCGTCTGCGCGGCCTGCGGAAGCTCGATGCCATATCTGGAGCCGAGCCAATCCGCCAGCCCGAAGCCGTTGGTGGCAAACGCAACGGTGACCAGCGCGACCACGATGGCGGCGATAAGCCATGCGACGCGAAGAGGCGCTTTTTTAAGCTTGGGCGTTTCTTTCGCCGCGTACGCGGCCAGCATCAGCGCGGCGTGGCAGGCTTCCGGCTCGGGTTTGAAGGCGTCCCGCAGGCGGATTGTTTCATCTTCGTGTTTCATGGTCAGCGCAGCTCCTTTCTAAGCTGTTCCTTGGCGCGGGCGATGCGGCCGCGCACCGTAGGTTCCGGCAGCCGCAGCGTATGTGCGATCTGCGGATAGGTCATGCCTTCCGAATAGCACAGCACCAGCGGCAGCCGCAGGGTTTCCGGCAGCGCCGCAAGCGCGATAGCCAGCGCGGGGTCGGGCGGCGTCGCGGCGTTTTCCGCCATCTGGTTCAGGTCCCCGGCGGGTTCGCAGCACTTCCGCCTGCGCCTTTCGTCGTAACAGGCGTTGATGAGGATGCGGGTCATCCAGGTGCGGAAATAACGCGCCTCTTTGAGCGACGCCCGCTTTTCCCAGGCTTTCAGCGCGGCGCTCTGCATGGCGTCGCGGCAGGCGTCGTCATTTTGCAGGATCGAATAGGCCACGCGGTACAGCGTCCCGCTGCCTGCCTCTATTTCCCGTACAAAGACCTCTTTTTCCATCCGTTTGTCTCCTTGCGGTTTACATTGATTAGACGAACGAACTTGCGGAATCCTCACGCCGGCGCTGAATTTTTTTCAAATTTCCGAAATATGGCGGGCATGGATGCGGCCGGAACCGGCGGGGCGCAACGGCGGAATGGAGCGTCCGATGTAGCCGCGCAAGGGGAATAACGGCGAAAGCGGTTTCGATTTTTGCGGGCGGCTGCTTTGGATACAGACCGCAAACATGTTTTATCCCTGTATTTTCTTTGCGTTCAGTTGACTTTGTATCCAAAAACCCCGTACAATCATGATAGACGAATGTGTACGCCGCCGCGGGCAATGGGGCCCAGGGATGGGCGTGCTTTTGTGTATTTTGGAAGTGGAGGAACGACTTTTGATCGTTTTTGACGACGTATACGTCAGTTTTGGAAAGCTCGATGTGCTCAAGGGGATTTCCCTTGAGATCGCCACCGATTCCAAAACCGTAATCATCGGCCCCAGCGGCAGCGGGAAAAGCACGCTTCTGCGCACCATCAACATGTTCGAGCGTCCCCGCATGGGCGACGTGTTTATCGACGGCAGGGCGATCTCCGGTATGTCCAACCGCATGCTCTGCCAGATCCGTCAGGACATCGGGATGGTGTTTCAGAACTTTAACCTCTACCCGCACAAGACGGTGCTGGAAAACCTCACCATGGCGCCCATCGTGCTTAGGCACGAGGATAAAAAGCAGGTGCGCGAACGGGCGATGAACAACCTGCGCGAGGTCAACATCGAGGACAAGGCCGACGCCTACCCAAGCCAGCTGTCCGGCGGGCAGCAGCAGCGTGTGGCGATCGCCCGGGCGCTGACGATGCAGCCTAAAATTATGCTGTTTGACGAACCCACTTCGGCGCTGGACCCCGAAATGATCCAGGAAGTGCTCGACATCATGGAACGCGTGGCGAGGGATACGGAGCTCACTATGCTGTTCGTCACCCACGAGATGAAATTTGCCGAGCACATCGCCGACCGCGTCCTGTTTCTGGACGACGGGATTATTGTTGAAGATGGCACACCCGAGCAGGTGTTTCATCATCCTAAGAACGAGCGTACCAAAACGTTCCTGGGAAAAATACTACACTAAAAACAGGAGGATGGAAACACATGAAAAAACTGTTATGCATGGCATTGGCCCTTACCCTCGTCATGGCGATCGTGCTGCCCGCGCTGGCGGATGAAGCCGCGGAAATCGCAGCGATCAAGGAACGCGGCGTGCTCAACGTCGGCGTGAAAGCGGACGTCCCCGGCTTTGGCTATCAGGAGCTCGGCGGCGAGTTTGAAGGCCTCGAAATCGACCTGGCCCACAAGCTGGCCGGCATTATCCTGGGCGACGAAAGCGCCGTGAAGTTCACCGCCGTCACCGCTAAAACCCGCGGCCCGCTGCTGGATACCGGCGAACTGGACATGGTCATCGCGACCTTCACCATCAAGCCCGACCGCATCGTGCAGTATGAATTCTCCAAGCCCTACTTCGTAGACGCCATCGGCCTGCTGGTGATGAAGGATTCCGGCATCGAAAGCTTTGCCGACCTTGCCGGCAAGACCATCGGCGTGGCGCAGTCCGCCACCACCAAGGACGCCCTGCAGGCCGCGGCCGACGCCGACAGCATGGCCGTGGAGTTTGCCGAGTTCCCCACCTATCCCGACATCAAAGCGGCGCTGGTCAGCGGCCGTATCGCCTGCTTCTCCGTGGATAAGGCCATCCTGATGGGCTACCTGGACGACACTACCGTCCTCCTGCCCGACAGCTTTGCCGCACAGCCCTATGGCGTCGCCATCAAGAAGGGCAACGTGGGCCTGCTGGCATTGGTGGACGAGACCATCGCCGCCATGCGCGCCGACGGCACGCTTGACGAGCTGGTTGCGGCCAACAACCTCGCCCCCGTGGACTGGACCGAAGTTGACGCGTACGACACCCTGTGGACCGAGGCCGAAGCGCTGATGGCCACGCCCGCGAACTAAGTATACGGTTTTTGCCGCCGGTCCGCCGCATGCGGCGGACCGGCGGTCAGTTTTTATCCGCGCGTTTGCCATAAGGCGCAATGCACGCACGGAACCTGAGGATGTGACAGCTTGTCCGGACCGTTTTCAATCCAAAACTGGCAAGCCTGGTTCAGCGACTGGGGCTTTTTTGCGCAGGGTTTCCTGCGTACGATCTACATTTCGCTGCTCGGGCTTGTGTTCACACTGATCATCGGCATTGTCGTGGGCATGCTGTTGTGCGGCAAAAACCGCTTGATTCTCTCGCTGTGCAAGGGGTATATGTCCTTTTTCCAGAACACCCCGCTGGTGATTCAGGTGTTCATCTATTACAACGTATTGCCCAAGGTCGGCGTGCGACTTGGCGTGGTCGCCATCGGCGTGCTCGGCCTTGCCCTCTATACCGGGGCGTACGCGGCCGATATTGTCCGCAGCGCGATCAAGGCCGTGCCCACCGGGCAGACCGAAGCCGCGTACAGCCAGGGATTCAGTTATTTGCAGACGATGCGCTACATCATCCTGCCCCAGGCAGTGAAAATCGGCCTTCCGCCCATGACCAACCAGGCCGTCAACCTGATCAAAAATTCCTCCGTGCTCGCGGTCATCGCGGGCGGGGAGCTGATGTACCGCGCCGATAGCTGGTCGGGCTCCAACCTCATTTACGGCCCGACCTTTGTGATGACGGGCGTGCTGTACTTAAGCATCTGCCTGCCGATCTCGCTGCTGGCGCGGTGGCTTGAGAAGAGGAGTGTGCGCCATGTTTGATCGCTGGGCTCATGCCTTTTCGGTGGTATTTACCGAAAACATCCTGCTGTTCCTGGGCAAGGGACTGTTAAACACGCTGTATATCGCGGCGGTGTCGATCGTGCTGAGCCTCATCTTCGGCACCGTTCTGGGGCTGATGCGCAACACAAAGGAAAAACTCGTCAGCGGCGTCGCCACGGTATATATCGAAATCGTGCGCAACATCCCCCTGGCGCTGTTCATCATCGCGATGCGGTTTTTAACCAAGCTGCCGCCGCTGGAATCAGGCATCGCCGCCATGACCGTTTTTACCTCCGCGATCATTGCCGAAATCGTGCGCGGGGGCCTGAACTCTGTGGGTAAAGGGCAGTGGGAGGCCGCGACCTCGCAGGGCTTCAGCCGCACGCAGACGCTGTGGCACGTCATCATTCCCCAGGCGCTCCGGCGCATCCGCTCGCCGCTGGTTTCGCAGTTCGTGACCACCATCAAGGATACGTCCTTCTGTGCGGTAGTGGGCACTTACGAGCTGTCCTTCACCTCCAAGATCGTCGCGGCGCACCGCACCATCGTAACCGCGGAGGACATTCTGGTGCTCTATCTCCTGGTCGCCATGATTTACTACGTGGTCAATCGCATCTTTTCGGGCATCGCCCGCCGCGAGCGCGGCAGCGCCATGAAGGGCGTCGTGCGGTAGATGGGGTTCAGAACGTTTCCCTTTTCTTTTAGGAAAAAGAGAAGGAAACAAGAGAAAACCCAATCGGTAAAAGAAAATCAATATAATAACTGCCGCGCATATTGCGCGGTATTTTGTTTGGGATTGAAAAGGGTACTATTCTTGACGGAGTATCATGAGTGAACCTCCAAGGCAAACGATGAATGAACAACCTGTGTGATGATGCGTTGGATTTTCGAAAGATCGGGCCTGCGAAAGCTGAAGTCGTAGCAGCGCTACTTCAAAGCTTTCGCAGGCCCGGGATTGCGGAAATACAGCCGTCAGTGTGCGGGGGATTGATTCATTGTTTGCCTGCTATTACGGCACCATTTCCTTGACTTCTTCGGCGTCGTCGTGCACTTTCTTTTCGCCGATGGAGAGCAGGAGGTTGAGGAAGATGCCCGCGATGGCGGCGCCGGCGATGCAGGGGACCTGCAGGCCGAAGAAGTTGATGTTGCCGCCGAAGGCGTACTGTCCGCCCAGCGCGATAATCATAATGCAGGCGATGACCGCCAGGTTCTTGGCGGAGAACATATCGGCTTTTTTGTCGATCATGATGGCGATACCTTGGGCGGCGATGGCGCCGAACAGGTAAATTTCAAGCCCGCCGATCACGGCCGTGGGAATGGCGTAGATGGCCTGCACCAGCGGCGTGAAGAAGCTGACGACCATGGCGATCACTGCCGCCGCGACCATGACGGCCGAGGAGAACACCTTGGTGATGGCCATGGTGGAGATGTTTTCGCCGTAGTTGGTGCCCGCGGGGCCGCCGACCACGCCGGAGACCATATCGCAGATGCCGTCGCCGATCAGGTTCAAGTGGAGAAGCTCTTCAATCTTATACCGGGCCTTGCCCTTTTGCTTGGCGACGTTGTTGACGTAGATATCCAGCTGGTAGATGTGCGCCGTCGATTCGGGGATGGTCGCGATCGCGATCGGCATGATGGCGAAGATCGCGGCCCAGCTGGCTCTGGGCAGTGTGAACGCCGGCACCGCCAGGATGCCGCCCGCCTGCCACAGGGAGCCGTCCAGCGCTTCTTTGGGGATGGCGCGGAACATGTTCATATCCGCCCCGCCGAACGCGTAGATCAGCGCCGCGGTGATGCAGCCCATCGCCGCGCCCAGGAGCAGCGGCAGCTGGGAGAGGAAGCCCTTTAAGTACCGGGAGAACAGGATCGTGGACAGGAGCGTTACAAGCGATACCACCCAAATCCAGTTGGAGCCCGCGATGCCCGTAGCGGTCAGGCTCGGGGCTGCGTCGCCGATGGCGGTTCCCGCCAGCGTAAGGCCGATGACCAGCGCGATGGAGCCGGTAATCGTCGGCGGCAGGATCTTTTCCACGGCGTTCTTGCCGGACACCCGCACCAGAATACCGGCCAGGATACTCACCAAACCGGACATGATGATGCCGAACTGCGCAAACGCGATGGCTTCGGCGGGCATCACGGAGGTTTCCTTGGCGAGCCACGCGGTCAGCTGCGTCAGCGCCTCGGGGCTGAGCTTGTCGGTGATCTGCTGGCTGGTCATCAGGCTGATGACGGCTGTGAGGTAGGAAAAGCTGGAGCCGTAGTACATGGGAATCCTGCCCTTTGTGATCAGCACAAAGCACAGTGTGGCAAGACCGCTGGCGAAGATCGTGGTCGAGACCTGGAACCCTGTGATCAGCGCGACGGCGATGGTCGCGGGGAACATGACGATCACCTGCTGCAATGCGTACAGCAGCAGTTTGCCTAGCGGCGGCCGCTCATCCGGCAAATAGGCGTGGGTGGCTGTTTGTTTCTGCATGAAGATACTCCTCCCGTTGATGAATTAGTATGAATGGCTTGTATCAAAGCGCGCGGCGGCTGTGCACAGCGCGTTCGTACCTTCGGGAAGGGGCCGATCTGTACAATATATGCTATACCTGTAGCGCAAACATCAATATCTTGCGGTTTCCTGTATGAGAGTTTAACATTTGTAAATTGCGCTGTCAAGCGCGGATAAACCCCCGGATACCGCAAAGCCCTTGCTGGCTGATCGTGAACAGGAAAAAATAATTTTTTCGGAACTGAATCGTTTGCGGGGAAGTGTCCGGGCTCTCTTTTGCTGCCCGCAACCTGCGCGCAGCCCTTTGCCGGCACGGAATCGCGGCGCATTTAAGGGCTGATTGCCGGAAAAAAAGGCTGATCTGGTCGATAATAAATTAGGTCTTGACATTGTTTTTTAGAGCACGTATAATAAAGGCAAATACAAATTGTATACTATTTCAATAATAAATTGTATACAATTTAAGAAAAAAGGAGAAGACAATGGCACGTACAAAAGGGCCGTCCGCCCAACAGGCGTATGAAACCATTCTCAACCGCATTCTATCGTTTGATCTTCTTCCGGGCGATGCGGTGTCCGACCATGCGCTGGCGCTGAAGCTGGAAATGAGCCGTACGCCAATCCGCGAAGCCATGCAGCGCCTGGAGCATGAAGGGCTGATCGAAAAAATGAAAACGAAGTGGATCGTCAGATCGCTGACGCTGAAAGATATTGAGGAAATCTGCCAGGTACGCGAAGCGCTGGAGAGCAAAGCGGTGGAGCTGATCTTCAGAAAGGGAGGGCTGACGGAAGCGCAAATCGAGCACCTGCGCGAGATTGACCGGACGATGCGCATGTATGTGGAGAAAAAGGATTACGAGCACAACTTTGCCTGCGACGATGAATTCCACGCCGCTATTTTGGGATATTCGGAGAACGGACGGCTGATCGAGCTGTTCGACAGGCTGCGTCTGCAGATTCTGCGGGCGCGCTGGCTGACGGTGTACCGCGGAACGCTTGCGTACAATCAAACGGTCAACGAGCACGAAGCGATTATCGACGGTCTGCAAAGCGGCAAACTGGCGCACACCAGAGACTGTGTAGAAAAGCACATGCGCACGTCGGAAGAGAATTTCGGCAGGATTTTCGACAGCGAGAATGAAGAGATGGCTCTCAAATCGCTGCATCTGCTGGGATTTGGAAACGCATAGCGGATGATACGCACTAAAGGAGATAGGAATGGATCATTGTATCCGGTTTCATACCAACGATAATGTAGCCACGGTATTAACCCGTGCAAACCGGGGAGACTGTCTGACGATTCTTGATGATCACATGGAAAAAATCGGCCTGATCAGCGTATGGGAGAGCATCCCGTACGGACATAAGATCGGGCTGCAGGCGATTGGCGCGGGGGACGATATTATCAAATACGGCGAACGGATCGGCCGCGCCACCGCGGAAATCCCGCAGGGAGGCTATGTGCATGTGCACAATGTCAACAGCGTTGAGGGCCTTCCCAAGGTGATCATGGAGGATGGAGAGTGAACGACAGGATGAAGTTTTCAGGATTCAGACGCCCCGACGGTAGCGTCGGCGTCCGCAATGTGGTGGCGGTGCTGCCGACCATCGGCTGCGCGAACGAGATCGCGTATCAAATCGCCAAGGCCGTTCCGCAGAGCAAGGCAATACTGCATAACCATGCCTGTATCCGCCTGGGAGAGGACAGCATCCGCGCCAGGAGAACGCTGGTGGGGATCGGCGAAAACCCCAACATCGCCGCGGTGCTTTTGGTCGGCCTTGGATGCGAACCCATCAAAACGGACGAACTGGAAGCGGAAATCATCAAAACGGGCAAGCCTGTGGCGTCTGTGTCGCTGGAAAAGCAGGGCGACTACGAAACTGTAGTGGAGCAGGGTATATTGAAGCTTCGGGAACTCGCGGACCTGGCGGCGCAGATGCGGCGCGAACCCTGCGATATTTCCAAGCTGACCATCGGCATCAAATGCGGCGGGTCCGGGGCCGTATCGGCAATATCGAGCAATCCCGCAGTGGGAAGAGCGGCGGATTTAATCATACAAAACGGAGGGAAGGTGATATTTACAGAAACAGCGGAACTGATAGGCGCGGAGACCGTATTGGCAAAGCGGGCCAAGACGCCGGCAATCAGCCAGGAACTGCTCAAAGCCGTGGCGGATATGAAAGCGGAAATCGCCCGTTACGGCGTCGACCTGCTTGGCTCCGAGCCTACCCGGGGGAACATTATCAATGGACTGACCACAATTGAGGAAAAATCCCTGGGTGCGATCCTCAAGGGAGGCACGATGCCGCTGTGTGGCATTTTACGTTACGCACAGCGGCCTGAAACGCCCGGCCTGTATTTTATGGACGGGACTACGCAGGCGTCCCAGCTTTTTCTGGGGATGTTTGCGGCGGGGGCGCAGATTCAGCTTTTCAGCATGGGCGGCGGGTTTCCCGCCCGCATGCGGGGGCTGCCGTCCTACCCGCCCGGTTTTACCGCGCTGCCGGTGTTAAAAATCCTCGGCAGCAGCGACGACGAGGCGGAAATCCCGTACTTTGACGTTTACGCGGGCGATATTCTAAAAGGCCTGGAATCCATCGGGGATGTGGGTCAGCGCATTCTTGATACCATCATCGCGACCGCGTCGGGGCAGAAAACCTGTACCGATCAGCGCGAGGACTACAGCGAAATGCTGCAATTTTACGCAAACGGACCATTAATGTAAAAAAAGGAGAAACTGAACATGAAAAAGATGCTATTGGCTATCCTGTGCGTTATTTTAGTCTGCACCGCGGCCACGGCCGCGATGGCGGCCCCGGAATATACGCTGCGCCTTGGGTATATCTCTCCGGAATTGACGCCGGACGTCAACAACGAAACGATGTACACCTATGTGTTCCGCGACTATGTGGAAGAAATGTCCGGCGGCCGCATCGAGGTGGAAATTTATCCCGCCGGCCAGCTTGGCAAGTTCCCGGAGATGATTGAAGGCTGCATGAACGGCACGGTGGATATGGCCATCGTCAACGTGATCCCCGTCAACAGCTTTTATAAGCCCAGCATGATTTTCGGCCTGCCCGGCGTGTTTAAGGACATGGACGAGTGCACCGAAGTGCTGCAGGGCGAATGGGGTCTGGCCTTTAACGAGGGCATGCGCCAGGCGCTCGGCGTGAAGGTGCTCAACCACTGGTCTTCCGGCATGCGCAACTTTACCAACAGCGTGCGGGAACTCAAAGTGCCCGAGGACGCCAAGGGCCTTACCTTCCGCGTGATGGAATCCCCCGTCTCCATCAAGATGGTCGAAGCGCTGGGCGCGAAAGCCGTGCCGATCGCCTCGTCCGAAATGTACGTCGCCATGCAAAACGGCGTCGTGGACGGCCAGGAGAACCCGATCTCCTCGATCATTCAGGACCTGACCTACGAGGTGCAGGATTACTGCGTGCTGGACGGCCATTTTACCTCCTCGATGATGTTCATTATGAACGACCAGCTGTTTGAGGGCATGGACCCCGAGCTGCAGCAGATCATTCTGGACGGCTCCGCCAAGGGCTACGAAGAAGCCGTCAAGGTGCTCAAGCGCATTGAGGAAGAGGGCATCGCGCTGCTGGAAGAAAAGGGCATGCAGGTGTACCAGCCGACCGACGAGGAAAAAGCGCAGTGGCACGAAGTCATGTTTGAAGCCACCAACGAGTACGTCCGCGAAAAGCTGGGCGACGAGATGGTCGACGGCTTCCTGCAGGCGATTGAGGATGTCAGAAACGCGAACTAAACGACTATTTTGGACGGCCCTGCCCAACCAGGGCGGGGCCGTCCTGAAAAAACCGGGAGGCAGCTGGGTATGAAACAATCAAAGGGAGAGATCCTCTACCAGAAAATGAGAGGGTTTGGGGATCGGCTGGATCGCGTGCTGGAAGGGCTGTCGGTTGTGATGTTGGCCTTGCTGGTGGCGACCATCGCGTTCCAGGTACTGTACCGGTTTGTCATCGTGAAGATCGTATCGTTTTCTTTTCCCTTTACGGAGGAATTCGCGCGGTATCTGCTGATGTGGATGACCTACCTTGTGCTGGGCGTTTGCTTTAAGGACGGCATGCATTCCGGCGTATCGTTCCTAAGCTCCGCACTGCCCCGAAAGGGAAAAATGGTACTGTTTACCGCGATTCGCACAGGCATGCTTATTTTTATGGGCGTCGTGCTGGTCAAGGGGCTGCGGATCACCGCGAAATCGTGGAATTATACGACGCCGACGCTGGAATGGCCCATGTCCGTGCTTTATGCCGCGGTTGTGGTGGGGGCCGTGCTGATGGCGCTGCAGATCCTGCTGGAAATGGTCGGCGTTTTCTCCGGGTCGATCGAGCCTTTTTCAACCGAAAATAAGGGGGAAGCATAATGGCGCTGACACTGCTGATCGTTTTTCTGGTCTTGATCCTGGTCGGTGTGCCCATCGGGTTTTCCATGGGGCTAACCACGGTTTGCGCGTTTTTGGCGCTGGGCGGGGCGATGGAGGTCATCCCCACCAAAATGATTACCGGGATCGATAACTTTACCTTCCTGTGTATTCCGCTGTTCGTGCTTGCCAGCGAGATTATGTCCGTAACGGGGATTACCAAACGTATCGTGATTTTCTGCGATAACCTGATCGGCCACATCACCGGCGGCCTTGCCCACGTCAACGTGCTGGGAAGCATGCTGTTTGCGGGGCTTACCGGTTCGGCCACGGCCGACGCCGCGGGGCTTGGCACCATCGAGATGGCGATGATGGACGAGGGCGGATACGACCATGATTTTTCGGCGGGCGTTACGGCCGCGTCGGCGATCATCGGGCCGATCATCCCGCCCAGCATGAACATGGTTATCTATGCGGTGGTGGCCGGCAACGTGTCCGTGGTGTCGCTGTTTTTGGGCGGCATCGGCCCGGGCGTGGTCATCGGACTGACGCTGATGACGATTTGCTACTTCATCGCCAAGAAGAAAAACTATCCCAAGCGCACTGTGCGCGTACCCGTGAAAATGGTCTGCAAGAGCTTCTTTAAAATGCTTCCGGCGCTGATGATGCCCATCATCATCATGGGTGGCATCCTTGGCGGCATTTTCACGGCGACGGAATCGGCCGGCATCGCGGTGGTTTACGCCATCGTCGTGGGGGTTTTCATCCTGAAAACCATCACCTGGAAGGACCTGTACAAGCCCTTTCTGCGCGCGGCGAAAATGACGGCGGTCGTGATGTTCATTATCGCGGTCGCGTCCTCCATGGGCTGGTCGCTGACGGTGCTGCAGATCCCCCAGAAGGTCGCCGCGTTTTTCCTGGCCAACGCGCACAGCAAAATTGCGTTCCTGTTTATGGCAAACGTCCTGCTGCTGCTGGTGGGCGCGATGATGGACCTGGCGCCCGCGCTGCTGATTATGGTACCTATCTTGGCGCCGACGGCCCTCACCTTTGGAATCAATCCGATTCACTTCGGCGTGATGGTCGTGGTGAACCTCTGCATCGGCCTGATTACGCCGCCGATCGGGATGACGCTGTTTGTGACGTCCAACGTGGCGAAAATCAGCCTGTCGCGCATGTATAAGGCGATCCTGCCGTTCATGGCGGTGGAGTTTATCGCGCTGATCATTATCACCTATGTACCGCAGGTCACCACGTTTATCCCGCAGCTGCTCGGGTATTAGGCGGAAAGGAACGTACGATGCTTAATTGTGTAAACGCGCTGCTTGAAAACATTCCGCTTGCGCGCATGGTGCCTGTAGAGCAAAGCTTTGACCCCGGATGCCTTGAAAATGTCTCGCAGAGCATACGAGAAGAACTGCGGCGCCCCGGGATTGCGGATACGGTCAAGCCCGGCATGCGCATTGCCATCACCGCCGGAAGCCGCGGCATTGCGGATATGCCGGCGGCGGTGAAGGAGGTCGCCGCGTTTTTAAAAAACGCCGGCGCGCATCCCTTTGTGATTCCGGCCATGGGCAGCCACGGCGGCGCGTCCGCGCAGGGGCAGGAAGCCATTTTGGCGGCCTACGGTATCACGGCCGAAACGGTCGGCTGCCCGGTGCGGGCAACCATGGACGTCCAGAAAATCGGCGTTCTGGACGACGGTCGCCCGATCCTGATCGACCGATACGCGGCCGAGGCGGACGGCATTGTGGTCATCAACCGCGTCAAAGCGCACACGGCGTTTCGCGCCCGCTATGAAAGCGGCGTGATGAAAATGATGACCATTGGCCTTGGCAAACAGTCGGGCGCGGAGGTGTGCCACAGCGAGGGCATCCTGCAGCTCGGCCCCAACGTGGAGAAATTCGCCCGGGGGATACTGAAAAACGCCAGGATCCTGTTCGGGCTCGGCATTGTGGAAAACGCATACGATAAAACCGCCATGGTGCGCGCGATGACCGCCGCGGAGATCCCGGAGGTCGAGCCGCTGCTGCTGGACGAAGCCAAACGGCGGATGGCGCGCTTCTTTCTGGACGAGGTGGACGTGCTGGTGGTCGATCAGATCGGCAAGGATATCTCCGGCGAGGGCATGGACCCCAATATCACGGGCCGGTGGATCGTGCCGAACATCCGGGGCGGTATTCAGGCGACCCGCGTCGCGGTGCTGGACCTGACGGAGGAATCGCTTGGCAACAGCGTCGGACTTGGCATGGTGGACGTCTGCTCCCGGCAGGCGGCGGATAAGGTAAACGCCGACATGACCTATCCAAACTCCCTGACCAGCAAAGTGCCCCTGCTCTGCGCCATCCCGATGACGTTTGACAATCACCGCTATACGATCAAAGCCGCCGTGAAAATGGTGCCCGGCAAGGCTCCCGAGGAGGTCACCATGATTCGCATCCGGGACACGCTGCACATGAGCCGCATCGAGGTATCGGAAAACCTGCTGAACCGCATTGAGAACCATCCCAACATGCGAGTGATCGGCCCGGCCGCGGAACTGCCGTTTAACGCGGACGGGAATTTATTCTAAGGTCGCGCGTCAACCGGGCGGCAGGCAGTTGCCGCCCGGTTGTTTTGTGCGAAAAACCGCGATAACCGCGTGAAACGCAGATCGTAAAACCGCCGGCTGTGAGAGGCGTACGCTCACAGACGGTCTTTTCATATCGCCGCCGTTTCCCATCCCACCGTGCGGGTATAAGCGGGTGCCTATTGGTATTGAACGCGGGAGATGGTAACATGAGCATATAAATACAAGCGGGGGTGCGCCGATGAAACGACGGAAGATATACGGTGCCGTACTGGCCGGGCTTTTGATTTTAGCGCTGCTCTCGGGCTGCGCTTTGCAGACGGCGGATGCGCCTGCCGCGACCCAGACAATCCAATCCGAAACGCTCGCGCGGGACGGAAGCTATACCTCCAAAGAGGATGTCGCTTTGTATCTGCATCTATACGGCGAGCTGCCGGAGAACTTCATCACCAAGGCGCAGGCGCGGACGCTGGGTTGGGACGGCGGAGGGCTGGACGCCGCCGCCCCCGGCAAGTGCATCGGCGGCGACAGCTTCGGAAATTACGAAGGCCTGCTCCCGGAAGCCGCGGGCAGAACCTATTATGAATGCGATATCAATACGCTCGGCGCGGACAGCCGCGGCCCGGAACGCATTGTGTATTCGTCAGACGGCCTGATCTACTACACCGCCGACCACTATGAGAGTTTTACGCTGTTGTACGGGGACGAAAATCCGTAGCTATTCCGCTTTCATGCCGACCGTTTCGGTCTTTCCGTCGAGCACGTCCAGCGACAGCCTGACCGACTGGCCGATGGCGGCGTCGATATCGTCGGGCGTGACGCCCAGGGGGACACAGCCGAGGGATTTATCGATGAATTGATTGCGGGTTTGCAGCGCGGGGAATTTGGCGAGGTTCAGCCCGCCCTCGATGCTCTGTTTCCGCCGCTGCTTTAACAGCCTGCGGCTGAACAGGGCAAACGCGAACGTGGGAATGGTCAGAATCCTTTTGCGCGGGGTGCCCATGTGCTTGTGGAACAGCGTGAGCATTTCCTGCCACGTCAGATTGTCATAGCCGATGGGGTAACAGGTTCCTCCTTTGCCGCGCTCCAGCGCACCCGCGATCGCTTGCCCCACCTGCCGCACGGTGACCATCGCGGTGCCGCCGCGCGGGTAGAAGGTAAACGGCTTCATCCTGCGGATATAATCCACCAGAAACACCCATACGGGCTTGCGCCCCGGCTGCGCGCCGAAAATGTAAGGGAGCTCGAGGACGGACACGGCGAAATCCCCGTCGGCAAACGACAGCGCCATAGCCTCCTGGTCGCGGCGGCTTTGAATATACGGATGCCATTTGGAGAGCTCCAGTTCCGGCCAGAGCTTATCGAAATACGAAAAGTACGAGCCGCAGATCACCGCGCGCCGTACGCCCGCCTGTTTTGCCAGCCGTAGGATGCGCTCAAGCGGCGTGATGTTGAATTTTTCAAACAGATCGTAGATCGGCGGCGGGCCTTCCACCCGCTCGTCCACGCCCGCGGCGAACACCAGGCCTTCGCAACCCTCCAGCAGGGCTGATAGCGCTGCGTCCGTCATGTCCAGATAGCTGCCGAAGGTAAGCCGCATGTCCGGCGGCGTATCGTCCATTTTGGGCGGCAGGGCAAGCCCGGCCACGCTGTGCCCGCGTTCGATCAGTTCCCTGGCCGCCTGGCCGCCCAGCAGCCCCGTGCCGCCGATGATCAGCACCTTCATACGCCGCGCCTCCCGCCTGTGTTTGCTTATGCCGCTTCATTATACCGCGATCCGCAGGTTCTGTCTGTAATCGCCGAAACGCTTGACAGGCGGGGGGCGACAGATTACTATGAAATCATCCCATGCGGGGTTTTCAGGCCGCGCAAACGCCCCATTTCAAACGCGGAGGTCAACATGAACATACTGCTGACAGGCGGAACCGGGTATATCGGATCGCATACCTATGCGGAGCTGTGCGCCGAAGGGCACAGCGCGGTGATCGTGGACAATTTCTACAACAGCTCCCCCGAAGTGCTCAAGCGGTTGGAGGCGATTACCGGCAAACCCGTGCCGTTTTACGAGGCGGACGTCTGCGACGGGAAGGCGATGGACAGGGTATTTTCCGAAAATGCCTTCGACGCGGTGATCCATTTCGCGGGCTACAAGGCCGTGGGCGAGAGCGTTGCAAAGCCCGTCGCGTATTACCGCAACAACCTGGACAGCGCCCTGACCCTCTGCGAAATGATGAAAAAGCACGGCGTGAAGCGCATCGTGTTTTCCTCGTCGGCCACAGTGTACGCGCCGGAGGACACCCCGCCGTTTGAAGAGAGCATGCCGCTTGGCTGCGTGAACCCCTATGCGTGGACAAAGTTTATGACCGAGCGGATATTGACCGACGCCGCGGCCGCCAACCCCGGCTGGGCGGTGGCGCTGCTGCGGTACTTCAACCCCATCGGCGCGCACGCGTCCGGAACCATCGGGGAAGACCCCGTGGGCATCCCCAACAACCTGATGCCGTTTATCACCCAGGTGGCCTCCGGCGTGCGGGAAAAGCTGAGCGTTTTCGGCACCGATTACCCGACGCCCGACGGCACCTGCATCCGCGATTATATCCACGTGGCGGACCTCGCAAAGGGTCATGTGGCCGCCTGCGATTACCTTGAGGACCATCAGGGCGCCGAGGCGTTCAACCTTGGCACGGGTATCGGGTACAGCGTGTTTGACGTGATCCATGCCTTTGAAAACGCCACGGGCGTTACCATTCCCTACGTAACCACGGACCGCCGCCCGGGCGACCTGCCCGCGAGCTTCGCCAATCCCGCCAAGGCGAAAAAAGTTCTGGGATGGAAGGCCGAAAAAACCATCGACGACATGTGCCGGGATTCTTGGAAATGGCAGAAAAAGAACCCCAAAGGGTATAGAAAGTAGCATGAACAAAATAAAAACAGCGATGCGCAAGCATCGCTGTTTTGTTGATATTGCTCTACGGTTGATCAATATCCATCAGCACATACCAAAGCCCATCCTGTTCCGCGTCCATTGCCAGGGCGACGCCGGGCTGGTTCGTGGCGGGATCGAGGATGCCCACGCGCAGGGTATAAGGGCCGGTCATCGGCGGCAGGGCGGCGGTGACGGCGACCGTTTCGCCCGGCAGAAGGTCGAGCAGATCGAGGTCAAGGGGGACGACGGTCTCGTTTCCATTTGCGTTCAGGAGCGACAGGGCGGGCTGCCAGCCGAAGTAAAACGGCGCGGCGCCGTCGTTTGTCCAGAACAGGGTGGCCTGCGTTTCTCCATAGGATTCCGCGATCTCGCACTGCGTGACGCGCAGGCGGTAGCCGATCGCTTTGAGAAGCGTATCCAGCGCGTCCTGATCCTTTCCGTTTCGCATGATATCGGCAAAGCTGCCCGGGCCGATCCAGCTGGTGTGGGACTGCTGAAACAGCGAAAGCGTCTGCTGAAAATCGTCGCGCAGAAGCGCCGTGTGCGCGATGAAGGTGGAAAGCTCTCCGCCCACGGGCACGGTCTGCCAGGCGATGGGCATGGGCACGAGCGCGCCCGTTCCGTCGGGCGATTCATAATCGCCGCCGGACGCTATCCAGGAAAGCCACTGGTTGGTTGAGTTCGGCTCGCCCGCGGTGTCGTTGTACAGGCCCAGGCCGTAGTCCGCCGCGATGAGAAACGGCCGGCGCATCAGCAGAAAGGTATCGGGAAACGCCTCGATGTACGGCAGTACATACTGGTTGCGAACGGAAGCCTCCGGCATCTTGCCGAGCTTCTGGTGCACATGCCATTCGCCCCAGTGGCCCAGCGAACCGATTTCGATATAGGCAAAAAACGGATCGTCGCCGTAGCGCGCGCCCAGCGCGGCGATGGCGGCGGCGTGCGCCTGGATCAGCAGGGGGTTTGCGTAATTGGGGCTGTACCCCTTGCCGTAGGATACGGCGTAGGGCGTGCCGTCCTTCCCGGTGGCCTGGTAAAGCCAGTCGGGGATATCGCGGTGATCCCGGCTGCCGGGGACGTCCATCACAAAGCGGCAGATCAGGTGCTTGCCCTCCGCCCGCCAGCGGTCAAACTGGTTTTCTGTTTCAAACGAATCGAAATCGTACTGCCCCTGCAGGGGTTCAAAGTCCTTCCAGGTCAGGTCCGCGTAGACCAGGGTAAAGGGCTGATCGGGAGTGTCTTTATCGCTGGCCCAAACGGCGTTGCCGATATACGGATTGATCAGCACCGCGTCGCCGGCGGGATAGGCGACGGTCGTCTGCTGCGCGCCTGCCGGGGTTAGAAAGGCGGTCAGGAAAAGCAGGAGGAGCCCCAGGATCGCCCGCCGCAAACGCGGGCTAGTCCACATAGTCGCCGTCGTACTGCACGACCGTGAGATCGAACACGTGATCCAGTGTGCGGATGCGGTCCACGAACGAAAGATCGCCCTTGCGCACGCGCACCTCCACGGCCATTTCCATGTCCGACTTGCGCATGGTTTTGGATTTGATCTGGTAGGGCCGCGTGCCCAGGGACTTGCGCACTTCCTCGTCCACGTCCATGCCCTCGTAGTGGATGAGCAGGATGTACATCTGGTCGCGGCCGCGCCTGCGCCGGGTGAGGACCAGCAAAAGCACCAGCATCACCACGAACACGATCAGCGACAGATAGAACATATTCGCGCCGATGGCGATGCCGCTGGCCACCGCCCAGAACAGGTACAACAGATCCAGCGGGTCCTTGACCACCGTCCGGTAGCGGATGATGGACAGCGCGCCCACCATGCCCAGCGAGAGCACGACGTTAGACTGGATGGTGACGATGATCGAGCAGGTCAGCACCGTCATCCCCGCAAGCGACGCCGCGAACGTCCGGCTGTACACCACGCCCATGTAGGTTTTTTTATAAATCCAGTAGATGAACAGCCCCATCAGAAGCGACAGGAGGATCGTGCCCGCATAGCCGAGCACCACCTCCCACGTCAGCCCTTCCATGTAGCCGCCCGCTTCCAGCACCGATTTTTTGAAAATATCCTGAAATGTCAGCGCGCCGTCCATAATAGCCCCTCCGTTCGATTCATGTTTTGCTCCCGCACCGCGGCGTTGCAGCAAAGTACGTATTTCGACGCCGCCGACATGATGCTCGCACGCGGCGGCAGCAGCCCGCGCACGAAGCGCGGCAGGAATTCCGTATACTTGATCTCCATGATCATCCGGTCGGCGGGCAGCACCTCAAGCATCGGGAGCTTGGGGTCGAACAGATCAAGCTTCCCAAAGCCTGCGCGTACGTGCCTGTCAAAGGTAATGCGCACATCGCCGGCGTCCATCACGTAGGGTTCGCGGTCATAGTCCACCATCACGCGCGGGCGCATCAGGCGGGACGTGCACTCAAAGTAGAATTCCCTAAGCAGCGGATGATCGCTTGTTTCCAAAAACCCGTAATCGCCGGAGATAAGCGTCTGCACCTGCCGGCGGGTGACGGGGGCGCTTTCTTTGCGTATATAAGCGCCGAGCTTTTGCTTGCGTTCGAGGCGGATCAGCGTGTCCGAGCCGTTGTACACGCGCAGGCGGTACTTGTGCCGCATCATCACGCCCGCTTCCTTGTCCTCGTAGGCCGTGTGCCAGTAGTCGTCAAAGTACAGGCTGCGCACGCGGTACTCGCCGTGCCCGTCCACGTTTTGGTCGCGCTCCAGCGCGCCCGCCATGCGGGTTTTTAAAAGCGCCCAATCCGGCATGTTAATGAAATATTTCAGCTCGTGCCGGAAACGTTTTTCATTCATCAGGGGTTGAGCACCTCCCCCGTTTCGGAAATGGTGAAGCGGCGCATGCCGTAGTGGTTCTGGTCGCCGGTCACAAACCAGTCAAAGGCGGATTGCGTATACCCGTCTTCGTTCTCCGCGGTCACCCGCCAGCAGTAATCGCCCGGCGGCAGCATGGGGACGTTGGCCGTAATCTGCAACTGCGGGCTGGATTCAAATACAATGGTCTCCGGCGCAAACGACCAGTCGGTCGCGATCTGCAGGGTATAGTGCACGGTTTCGGCCTCGAAGCTGTACGCCTCCCCCCAGGTAAGCGCGAGGGTTTTGCCGTCGCGGCTTACGGGCCCGAGGAAGAACGGCATTGGCTTTTTGAGCGAATCCAGGAAGTATGCATACGCGGTATCCACGTCGTAGGGGATGTTTTCGTACAGCAGTTCCTGCTGCTCCAGCGTGCAGGTGAGGTTAATCAGGTCCGGCATGCGCGTGGTGAAGGTATCGGTTACCGTGCGGTATTTCTGAATTTCGTTTTGGATCAGCTCCGGCGTGATGATGCCGCGCAGCAGCTCCACCTTTTCGATGAGCGCCTGGCGGTACTCGGCTACGCGCAGCATGCGGTTGAACAGCCGCATGCCCCAGTAGTTGGACACGCCCCGCTGCCAGGGGGCTAGGCTGTTTTCGGTATTGAAGAGGGAGTTTTCATAGTAGAGCATGCACGCGTCGCCGTCCCAGCAGATAAAGTACCAGGTGTCGGCGTTCAGGGGGCTGTACAATAGGTAGTTCTGGGAGTTGGTATCCACGTTGCCCGTCAGGATATTGTAGGCGAGGAAACTGGTGAGGTTATCCATGTTGAAATACTTGCTCACCGTTTCCTCGATGGGGATGGTGTAGTCGTTCACCGCGTCCAGCATTTCCAACAGCTTCCGGTGATCCACGCCGGTTTTCGGCTCAAGCACCTGGGAAAACGCCTGCAAATCGTACAGGGGGTCGGTGGCAAGGCGGAGCTGGTCCTCGTAGCGGTACAGCTCGCAGAAGTTGGCCTTGTACAGGTTGCCGTTGCGGCTTAGGGAGTGGTTGCGCAGGTAGCGGCCGTTGGGGATTTCCACCTGGGTATACAGCCCGTAATCGGTAAACGCGGTCTCGCCGGCCGTTTCGTCTTTCACGAACACCTGCACAAACTGCGTGCGCAGGCTGGTCATCCCCGGCACCTTTTGCAGCAGGTTGAAAAACAGCATGTTGCGCAGCCGGGTACGGTCGTAGGGATGCTTGTTGAGGGCGATGGCGCGCTGCCCCCGCCACAGCCCCGCCGTATCGTACAGGTCGATGCGGTAGGATTTCTGCGGCGCGGAGATCGAGGTGCGGCCGCGCACGTTCATGGTCGCGTTGCTCATAGTTTCGCCGTAGCCGACCTCGCCGGGCAGGGGGCCGGATTCGTCGCCGACCTGGAAAATGATCCCGGTCTTGACCTTCTCCTCGCCCAAAAGTGCCTGCGAGGTGGTATAGCCGTTGACCTCCGACAGGGTATGGTCGGTGCCGTCGGCGGCGCTGCCGCCCCGTACCGTAATGTAGAAATAGGCAAGGGTGCTGCCGCCCTGATCCTCGTACAGCGCGGTGTTGTCCGTAAGCGGCAGGGCGTTGATATCTTCCACGGGAACCTTGTCCACCGCGCGCGCGTCGTCCGTTGCCTCCGGGGCCAAATCGGCGGTATCCGGACCGGGTTCCCCGTCCGGCGTGCAGCCGCCAAGCAGCAATAAAAGTCCGATCATCACGGCGATCCAAAGCCAGCGTTTCCGTTTCATGCTCACAGTTCTCCTTTGCCGGATACGCGCAGATGCGCTTTTTCGATCGTGTTCGCCCGTTTGTTCAGCCTCGCGGCGAGGCTTTGCATCAGATTGGTTTTATTGACGGCAAGCACCGGCTGCCCGCAGAACACGTGGTAGTCGATGCTTTTCACATAGGTTTGCAGCCGTAAAAGCCCGAACACGTACATCGCGATACCCGCGGCGGTCATGCCCAGCCCGTAGTACAGGGGGTTGCGGTTCATGGTCCACATCGTGCCCATCAGGTTCAGGGCGAAGTAGAGCGTACAGGTCATCAGCGCGCCCTTGCGGTCGTTGAAGTACAGCTGTAACAGCATCATGCTGTTGCCGATGGCGTAGGCCGAATAGCCTACCGACATAATCTGGAACATACCGATCATATCCCGCGTAAAGCTTAGGGATTCCAGCACATAGCGCATCAGCACCGTGAACAGCACCATCACGAACACCTGCACCTGCGTCAGGCGGGAAATTTCCTGGGTGAGGATTTTTTTCATGTTGTCGCGCGCCTTGCGGATTTCCGCCAGCGTTCCGCCGTCGGTGATGGCCGAGAAAAACTGCTTGTATTTCTGGTAGAAGTTCACCTCGACCGATACCACGAAGTTGACGCTGGTGGGGATGGCGACCAGGTAGGCGAAAAATGCGGCCGAATCGTGCAGCGGCGCGTAGCGGAAATGCCCGGCCACCACCTCGCCCAGAGGCGAAAACCACATCACGATCAGGTGCACGAACGCGCCCGTCATGCTGAAAAAGCCGACGAATACCAAATCGGGATATTTGCCGATCCATTCGATAAACGCCATAATGCTGCCCGAACCGACCGGGAATATGGCCAGCAGCACATCGTTAAAGGCGACCATCATCACCCCGTAGCCCAGAAACAGCGCCAGCATCATCCCGGTGATCGGGCTCATGCCGAGCCACAAAAGCCCCGCGCCTAGCACAAACACCGTCAGCACCCCGGATGAAAAACCGATCAGGATGCGCTTGTAATCCTTGGCGGCGGTGATGTAGGCCATTTGCAGCCACACCATGACCAGCAGCATGAACAGCCCCCAGTTGAGCGCCTTGTCCATTACCGAGATCCCCGTTGCCGTCCACAGATACCAGCCGTAGATCAGCCCGCCGGGGACCATTAACAAAAGCGCCCCGCCAAACAGCGACGGCAGAATGCGGTCGGACAGCTTTTGGTACATCATATCCGCCACGTAGCGCGACAGGAGCATCTGCAAAAGCGAGCTCAAAATCAGCGAGCCGAGCATGGCGTAGATCATCAGCACGACCAGGGTTTCCACCTGCAAATCCGTGGCGCCGAACGCGCGCGTTAACAGCTGCACGCCCAGCATCAGCACCACGGCCAGCACCATCGTACCGGAGGTGATGATGCTCGCGTAGGCGTACGCGCGCACCTTTGAGATGGCGCCGCGCCCCACAAACAGCTTCCTCAGCTCAAAGCCTATCCCCGCCATTTACGTTTGCCACCTCCCTTGCGCGATGTTGGTAGCGTTCTTGTACGCGTCCAGATAATGGTCGATCATCTGCTCGTGCCGGTACAGCGCCTGCACGCGTTTCTTGCCGTTTTCGCCCATCCGGCGGCGCATGTCCCCGTCCCGGCACAGGGCGATCATCGCCTCGGCCAGCTCGCCCTGGTGCATCACGGGTACACAGTATCCGGCGCTGCCGAAGCCGTCGTCCACGCCTTCGAGCAGCTCGCGGCAGCAGCCGACGTTCGTGGTCACCGCCGGGCGGCCGGCGGCCATCGCCTCCAGCACCGCCAGGGGCTGCCCTTCGGAGATGCTGGTCAAAAGCGTAAAGTCGATGCGCTGCAGGTACTCCTGCACGTTCACCCGCCCGGTGAAGGCGACGTTATCCAGCTCCAGGTCTTCCTTAAGCTGCAAACACTCGTCGTAGTATTCCTCGTCTTCGTCGGTCGGGCCCATAATGTGCAGGCGGACGTCGGGGAACTCGGCGCGGACGCGCGAAAAGGCGTAGAGCATGGTTTTGATGTCCTTGATGGGCACGATGCGCACCACCGCCCCGATGTCGATGATGCCGTCCGGTTCCTTGAGCGGGATGTTTTCAAAGCGCTCGGCGTGCACGCCGTTGCGGATCACCGTGCATTTGTCGGCCTCGCAGCCGATCTCCTGCTGGATCAGGCTCGCGCGCTCGAACAGCGACGTCACCCGGTCGGCGTACTGGTAGGCGCAGCGGGTGAACATATAGAACATGTTGATCCACAGGTCCTTGAAGTGCGGCGGCACCCAGTTGGTGCGCAGGATCTCCTCCTCGCGCTCGCGGGTGTAGATGCCGTGCTCGGTCAGCACGTAGGGTTTGTGATAGTACTGCGCCGCCATGCTGCCAAGCACCCCCGCGTAGCCCGCCGACACCGAATGGTACAGGTCGGCTTCCGGCGGCTTGCCGCCCAAAAGGTATAGCAGCGGCAGAAACATGGAGCGTATCGTCCAGAAAAAATCGGTGAAGCCCACGAAGGGGTAGTGCTCCTGGCAGACGGTTTGGAGAATGGCGAAAAAATCGCGGTTGACCAGAAATTCCACGCCCTTGAGGCGGTCGCCCCGAAACAGCTTAAAAATCTCGTCCCAGTCGGGGTCCTTGGAGGAGAGCAGCGCTTCCACCGCGTCGTGCTGTGCCTTGGTCAGCCGGTAGCGGCGGGGGTTTTGCTTGAGCGTTTCGTGGATGACCGCGTCCAGGTACACGTCCACGACCTGGACGACGTTTTTTGGCAGCTCGTAGGCGAAGTGGCCGCGCTGCTTTTCCTGCGCCGAGATGGCCCAGACCACAAACTCGTGCTGGGGCATCTGCTTGATCAGGTTCTGCAGCCAGCTGGATACGCCCCCCGGCACAAACGGGTAGCAGCCCTCGGCGATCACGCATATCCTCACGGCTCGGCCTCCCACTGGACCTTGACGACAGGTTCGTCCGCGCGTATCCAATAGAAGCCGTCGGCGATTTTGAAAAGCTCTCCGCCCGTGATGGACGCCGGGGTGACCCGCGAGCGGAACGCCAGCCAGGCCTCGTCGTAGAAGTTGGTCAGCGTCAGGGTCATTTCGTCCTCGCCCATTTCGCGCTTGACGGACAGGCGGTCGTAGCGCTGCACGGCCGCCGCGCCCTCCGCCGCGGTGAAGAAGCGCAGCTGGGGGTAGGTTTCGTGCAGTTCGGTCAGGTGAGCCTTAAACAGGCTGTACAGGGTGGTCCAGCCCAGTTCCCGGCTGCGCTGGCTGTCCAGAATATCGTCGGGGTGGATGAAGTGGGAGTACACGCCGTGCAGCACCAGCTCCTGCGCGGTGACGAATTTCATGAAGTCGTCGATCTCAAATCCGGAGGTGATGCGGGGAACGTTGACGGAGCCGTCGTCCGCCTCGTCAAACTCCTGCACCAGCGCGTCCACGCCGGTTTCCGCCAGGTACAGCCCCGCGACGACTTTGATGTCGGGCAGGGTTTCCAAAAGGGTTTTCCGGCCGGCGTCGCTTAAAAAATTGGAGGGCGGCACGTAGGTTTGGTAGTGCGCGTCCAAAAACAGAGTTTTGCCGTAGCGGGAAAGCTCCAAAAGGCTTTGCGCCATGTTGAGCGTGGACGGCCACGGCGTGTAGCCGGCGTCGCCGAAATCAAACCCTACCGGGCACAGCGGCATATGGTTGTAGCCGTGCAGGCCCAGCTCCCCGCCGGAGTGCAAAAGCTCCGCGGCGTAGTACTTGAGCAGCGAATCGTTGAGTTTGTTGGCGGTGAAGGGCCCGGTTACGTTGTCGTTATAGGTCTCGATTAAAAGCCCCGTATAGCGTACGTCAAGATCCCAGCAGAGCTGCTTCATGTCCGGCCACCAGTGGTTGCGAAAGAAGCCCTGGATGTCGTAGCCAAACTGCTCTTTCAGATCGTCGTTGAAGCCCGCGGGCTGCGGCGCGGGGAAATCGTCGATAAAGATCATGCCCGCGTTGATGATGGGGTAAACGATCGTGTCTTCCAGCGCGTACAGCGTGGATACGGCAAAGCCGCGGCCGCCCTTGTTAACCATGAGCGTTGTATTGAGCACCGCGATACGCCCCTTGCCCACGTCGCGCTGCCATAAAAGCGGAATTTCCATCTCTCCGCCGGAAACGATATGCACGGTGCATTCGTCGTCCAGCCGCGCGATCAGCGCGTAGTCGGACAGGGTATGGTCCTCGTGGTACACAGTCTCGCCCCACAGCGGCAGCAGGTCGGATACGTAGCGCAGGGACTTATAGTTAAAGTAGTCGTGGGTGTATTCAACGATCCCCAATTTGCGGTAGAGGATCTGGAAAACGCTGTCGTCGATCGGCGTCATCATCAGGGCGAAATGCCCGCCGCCGTCGATCCACGTAAACAGCGCGTCCATGTACCCTTCCATCGGCATCAGCGACTGGCTGCAATACAGGAAGATATTGTAGCTGTCCAGATCGGGCAGGGATTCGCTGTAGATATCCACGGTCTGGTAGTTCATGCGCATTTCGCTCAGCGTATCCGTAAGCGTTTTGGCAAACGCCATCTCGGCGTCGCTTTCTTCGTTGACGGCCACCAGCACGTGGGTGTTGGAGATCTCGGTTTTCACATGCTGCGGCTTTTCGTCCGTCAGCAGGTCCATCACCGCGCCGCGCTCTTCCACGGCCATGCCCGTCATCTCGGCGAGCAGCAGGCCCGCGAACACCACCATCACAATCGCGGGCAGCAGGAGTTTAAACAGGGTGGACAGGCGGTTCATGAGCGCACCTCTTCCAGAAAATGCAGGTGCTCGCGCCCCGCGGCGGTCAGGTCGATCTTTTCATCTTCGATGCGCTTTAGAAGCGTCCGCATCCCTTCCGGGTCGCGCGTTTCGGTGTAAACGCGCATGCCTTCCAGCCACGAACGCTCGTCGCGGGGGTAGCGGTCGACCAGGTGCAGGGCGGTGGACCGGGCTTCCTGCGCGTCCTTGAGGGCCAGGGAGTTTCCGACCTTGATGCGCAGGATGTCCGGGTCGTCCTCCAGCTTCAGCGCTTCGTCCAGCGCGGTTTTTAACAGCAGCTGCTGCCTGCGCAGGAGCTGGCCTTCCAACAGCCCGCTCTGGCAGTAGCGGGAGAGCAGCTCGATATACTGCCGGTGGGTTTCAAAGGCCGCGTTTTCCTTGGTGAGTTCCAATTGGTATTGCTGCAAGTCCAGCTGAAACTGCCGCTGGATCTCCATCAGGGAGGCGGTTGCGTAGTGGGCGGTTTCGGTATCGTCGTTATAACGCGCGATCAATAAAAGGTCCAGGTAGCGCATGGGGTCGGAGCGCAGGATGTTCATCATCAGGTTGCGCCGCTTATGCGGATCGTTGATCAGCAGGGCTTCTTCCAACGGCACGGTGCTTTCGACGTTTCCGGGGGACACGATGTTGACGCGGTGGCGCTCCTGCTGCTGCTGGACCAGCCACTCGGCGTCGGGCGGCTTGCGGCCCACCGCCCGGATCAGCGAAAACCCGGCCAGCGGCCCGAAGACCGGGATCAGCAGTATCCAGGCGAAGTGCGCGTGGTTGAACAGCCGCTTGCGCATGGGGGCAAACACGACCAGCGCCGCGCATAAAAACAAATGCAGCGACAGGGCCAGGAGCACGAAAATCACGCTGTTCATTCCGCCCTCCTACGATGTAACCGTGCAGCGCAGGCCGTTGGACAGGAAGCGGCGCTCGATCTGCGGCATGTTGTCAAGGCTGGCCTGGGGCAAAAGCACATAAAGCTGGCCGTTTTGCAGCCTGCCCGCGATATCGGTGCGGCGCGTGGCCCGGCCGATGCGGCGGTCGTACTCCTCTACGGATAACACGCCGTCCGCGCTCTGCACGGCCAGCAGCAGGTACTGCGCGGCGCGCTTTTTGCGCATCTGGCTGTATACGCTCAAAGTCGAGCGGAAGGCCTTGTCGGTCAGGATATGCGTGTTTTGGATGTACATGTCCTGCGCGGAATCGAAGTAATGCAGCGCGCGCACCATGGCCGACTGCACAAGCCCCGCTACCACGCTGAAGAGGTTTTGCCGGTACAGGGTCTGCTGCTCAAACGGCACGTCCCAAAGCGCGATCAGCGCGATGGTTTTGCTGTCCTGCATCACCGGCGCGCAGAAGGCGGGGTAGCCGGGCTCGAGCTTGGAATTGGCGAAGATCTCGCCCTGCCTGTACACGCCGTCCAGCAGCGGATAGTCCTTCATATCCATGGACTTGGGCAGCTCCTCCATCGCGCGGGAGTGCACCACCAGGCGGGCGAAGGAGGATTCCTGCGAGCAGGTATACAGCGCCACCGACTGGTTTTGCATCACGTCCTCCAGCACGTCCAGCGTCGATAAAAACACCTGCTCGGGCTGGAGGGTATCCAGCTCCTGCGTGATGGCGTAGATGCGGCCGTAGCTGTCGCGGAAGCGGATCACCTGCTCCTGCAGCGCGTTGCGGTCGGCGTCCACCTGCTGGTACATGCTCTGGATAAACTGGGCTTCTTCGTCTCGCTGCTCCATTTCCTGGCGCATGGTGGAAAGCTTTTCCAGGTTGCGGTCGTGTATGTAGCCGAAAATCCCGCCGCCAAGGATGTACATGATCAGCGGCAGCCAGTTGTCCTTATTATATAAAAGAAGGTACACGTCGTTTCCGGACTCAAACCAGTTGAAACTGTACCCGATGCAGGCGATCACGCCCGCCGCCAGCCCGACCGGCCCGCCGTGCAGGCTGCCCATCAGAATGACGTATAAAAGCCAGTAGTCAAGGAAGCGGAAGGTGGCGTTGACCTCCGCCGTGCGCAGGAGCATTTCGGCGAGCAGGGCGAATACGATCAGTTCCACCCAGGGCAGCGCGCTGCCGAACAGGGTTTTCAGGCCGCCCAGGATCCGCGCGCCGAAGCCGCGCTTTTTGGGTCCGCCGTCCGCGCCCGAGAGAATATCGTCCAGCTCCGAGACCCAGCGGTGGCGCGGAACCCATCCCGTTTGGCTGGTCGCGGCGGCGCAGGCAAGCATCGTGCGCGACGCCCGGTTGTCGGTATAGGTTACCTGGAGCTTGGGCATGCGGGCCTGCAACAGCTTGGCGGTCTCCGCGTAGCTGACCGCTTCCCCGTAGGCCAGGTGGACGACGCCCGTCAGCTTGCGTTCCAGCGCCAGCGTGATGAACAGCGCAAGGTCGTCCACGTGCAGAAAATCGCATGGGGTCTGGGCGGTGCCGTCCAGAAGCAACGGCTGGCCCGCCTCCGCATTCTGTTTGGCGCGGGTGAAAAACGTATCCTCCATGCCGGGCGCGTACAGGTGGCTGACGCGGATCAACAGCGTCTGCATGGAACTGGGGTCCACGCAGCGCAGCACTTCCTCCGCCGCGTTGATCAATACGCCCGTAGGGGTTTGGGGCAGCGGGGTTTCGTCCTCCCGCCCGGCCTGCCCGTGACCGAACACGCGCGCGTCCGTGACCAGATAAAAGCGGTCCACACCGCAGCCGGCCGCGGTGTGCTGCAATTGGAACAGCGCGTCCAGCATCGACCCCTGGATGGAACCGTAGGCGCGGTTGTCTTCGGATTGGTACGCATAAAAAAACACAACCGCGGAAAAGCGCCCCGCTTCCAGCACCTGCGCCGCCTCGGGGTTGCCGGGGGACAGGTCGTGGATGGTCGCCTTGGTTTTCGCAGGCGCGGGCGACAGGCCGTGGCCCAGCAGCGACACCTGATGGCCCTCGCGCGCAAGCCTGTCTACCATCTCCCAAATCATCGGGGAGAGAATGCCGGTCAGCAGGATCTTCAAAGGGCTCTCCTCCAGATATGGTAGAGTCAACGATACCAGCGATCCATCGGTTGTATATTCTTCATTTTATGTAAAATCCGTATATTTGTCAACGAATGTAAAAAACGCAGGCTTTGCGTTTTCTGCGGAGGGCTGCGGCCTTGACACCGGAAACTGTGTCCTCCTATACTGGGGATACCGTATTGTACTGTAAGTCCGAACCGGATCTGGCCGCGCGTTCCCTTGGGCGTGTCCAGCAACGAAAAAAACGAAACGAAGCGCGGCGCACGTACCCAAGCGTGTTTGAAAACGCCCGCGGGCGGGTATTGCTGTTATAGCGCCGCGGCTGCCGCGGCATAAACGGAAGGAGCCGGATAGACGATGAATCATTACGTCCTGATCGGCGGGATACTCCTTGCGGGCATTTTGGTTCTGCTGGGCCTGGGCGCAAGGAAGATCAGCGTACAGACCGCCGTACGAAAAATACATAAAGCCTTCGACAAGAAAATCGGGAAGCGCAGCATCGCCGGCGCCGTCGCGCTGATCGATTCGCCGGAGCACGGCGTGCATCAGCGATTGCACGCGGGAAACATAGAAGATGAAAACCGGCCGTTTCACGTGGCCAGCATCGGCAAGGCGTTTACCGCCGCGCTGATCGGCACGCTGATCGACGAAGGAACGCTTCGACTGGAGGACAGGATTGCCGAGCATCTGGACCCCGGATTGCTGGCCGGCCTGTTTGTGGTTGGGGGAGAGGATCACAGCGGCGCGGTGACCGTCGGCCATCTGTTGAGCCATATGAGCGGAATTGCGGACTATTTTGAGGACGCGCCTGTCGGCGCGCGCCCGATGCGCGAACTGATACTGGAAGACCAAAACAAGCTGTGGTCGCCGGTCGAGCTGGTCGCTTTCACGCGGGAGCATCAATCCGCCGCCGGGCGTCCGGGTGAGAGATTCCATTACTCCGATACCGGCTACATCCTGCTGGGGCTGCTGATTGAGGCCGTTTCCAAAGCGCCGTTCCATAGCCTGCTGCACAAACGGATTTTCGAGCCGCTGCACATGGACGACTCCTACCTGCTGTTTTATTCTAAGCCGAAAAACCCTCCGCGTCCGATGGCTGACGTGTGGCTGAGGGGCGTGAACATCAAAGCGTATCCTTCGCTGAGCATCGACTGGGCGGGCGGCGGTATCGTATCCACCGTATCCGATCTGGCGGCGTTTGTCCGTGCGCTCAACGCGGGGGAAATCGTTAAAAGCGAGACGCTTCAGTCTCTGTACCGCTTTGATCACAAGTACATGATCGGTATACGCTACGGCTACGGATTCATGCAGTACCGCTTTAATGAGTTTTCATTCCTGCTGAAATCCCTGCCGCGCATGATCGGCCACATGGGTGTTCTGGGAACGCAGATGGTTTATGATCCCGCGACAGGCGGCGTGTATATCGCCAGCTTCGGTTCGGACGCCGCGCCGGCCGCCAGCGTACGCACCATGATCAAAGTACTGCGCATACTGCAAAAAACCAGACCATAGCCAAAGTGCCCAAGCGGATTTTCGGGCCGTATTTGCAAGACGGGCTTTTTCTTGTATACTAAGAACAACAAGATCGTTTATTTCTGACCAACCGTATGCGAGGGGTGGTGTAAATGAGTAAACTCGTACTGATTTATATCAACAGCTTTGCCGTTTTGGTGCTTTTGCTGATCCTGAAAAACTACCGGCGGAAATTCAAAGCCATCTGCTGTGAGGAGAGGGTGTTCGTCCTGTTCATCTGGGCGACGCTTTTGATGCTTGTCAACGAAGCCGCGATTGAAAATCTGTGGGGGCAGCCGGGGTGGGCGATCCGCGTTTTGCTGTACGGCTTGCAGACCGTCGATTACGCCCTGGCGGTCATTATTCCGACGTTGTGGGTGTATTACTGCCTGTACAGGATCTACCATATCACCAGCGTTAAAAAAAGCGTGCGCTATCTGGTCGCGCTGCCCGCCGCGGCGTATGTGACGCTGCTTTTGGTTACGCTGCCAAACGGCGTCGCCTTCGGCATTGACGAGGCCAACCGCTATATCCACGGCATCGCATACGCGGCCAGCTATGTTTGGGGGATGGCGTATATCGTTGCGGCGGGGTACCTGATCCTTTCCCAGCGCAAGGCGCTCAACCGCGGCGAGATCATACCCTATCTGCTGGTGCCCGCGATTCCCGTGGCGCTTGCGATCGGCGAGATATTGTTTGCGCCGCTGACGGGGCTGATGTGGGCGGGCACGAGCCTGGTGATATTGGAAATCCAGATGCTGGTGCTAAACAACCGCACGAATATCGACCACCTGACCAGCCTGAACAACCGTATGGCGCTGGATGCGTACCTGCGTCGGATGATCCACGAAAGCCATGCGACGCATATGCGGCTCGGCGTGATGATGATCGACGTGGACGATTTCAAGAGCATCAACGACCGCTTCGGCCACGTGGAGGGCGACCGGGCGCTCAAGGCCACGGCGGATATCCTGCGCGAAGCCTTCGCGGGCAGCTTTTTCATCGCGCGCTACGGCGGCGACGAGTTTACCGTGGTGCTCAAGGACTGTCGCGACGAGCTGATGGCCGAGTATCTTCAAAAGCTCGAAACGCAAAGAGAAAAGCAGAACAAGCAGACCAACCGGCCCTACGAGATCGCCCTGAGCATCGGCTCCTGGGTGTTTACCGATCAGGAAATCACCAGCCTGCACTCCCTGTATATGAAGGTGGACGGCCTGATGTACAAGGACAAGAACGCCAAAAAGAGCATAAACACGGAAGCCGCCCCATAAGGAGCGGCTTTTTGGTGGTGAACTGTTCCGCTATTCGCCCTGCCCGAGCTCGTCGAATTTCTGCCGCATGGTGGGGTTGTTTTTTGTCAGGCGCTTAACGCTTAAATCCTGCGCCTTGTTGTTGGCCAGCCGCAGGTTGTTTTCCGACGACAGCAGCGCGTCCTTGGTTTTTTGCAGGTGATCGATGGTCTTGTCGATTTCCTGGATGGCGGTCTGGAATTTCCGGCTGGCCAGATCGTAATTGTGCTCGAATTTATTTTTAAACTCGTTCAGGTCGTCCTCAAAATGCGAAATATCAACGTTCTGGTTCTTCACCTCCGCAAGCTGCCGCTGGTAGCCGATGGAGTTCAAGGCGGCGTTGCGGAGCACGGTGATCATCGAGATGAAGAACTGCGGGCGGATGACGTACATTTTGGGATACTTATGCGATACATCCACGATGCCGGAGTTGTACAATTCGCTTTCGGGCTCCAGCAGCGACACCAGCACCGCGTATTCGCAGTGCTTTTCATTGCGGTCTTTATCCAGCTCCTTGAAAAAGTCCTCGTTGCGCTTTTTGGTGGCGGTGGCGTCGGCCTCGTTTTTCATCTCGAACATGATGGAGATGAACTCCACGCCGTCGTCCGTTTGATCCCGGAAAATATAATCGCCCTTGCTGCCGGATTTGGCGTCGTTGTCCTTTTCAAAATAGGCGTTCTGAAAGCCCGTGGCGCGCAGGCGGTTGAACTCGGTTTCGCAGTGCTGTTCCAGCGTTTCGCCGATCATTTTGGTGGACAGCCGGAGCTTTAAGTCCTTGTGGAAGGCGATCTCGGTATCCTTGGCCTTGAGCTCCGCCGAGAACTGGTCTTTCAGGGACTGTTCCTTAAGCTTTGCGTCCTTCTCGGCCTCCCGCAGCTCGTTTTGCAGCTGCGCGACCAGCTTTTCCTTTTCAAACAGCGCGTCCTTCTGCGCGGTCACGGCGGCGGTCACGGCAAGCTGGCGGTCTTTTTCCTCGGTTTCGATCTGTGCTTTTAGCTTGTCGATGTCGCGCAGCAGCTCGGACATCGACTGCGCTTTGTCCTTTTCGGCGTTCAGCTGCAAAAGCTTGCGCGCCGCGTCCTCGGCTTGCTTGAGCTGCGCTTCGCGCTCGACAAGCGCCCTGTGGAATTCCGCGTCCCGCACCTGGGAGAGAATCGCGGTATAGCCGGTCTCGTCTACGGTAAACACCTGCCCGCAATGGGGGCATTTGATTTCATGCATGCTGGTTCCTCCGTTGTCGGTGGGGGATTAACGCTAGGGAAAGTATAATACAAAACTTGCGGATTGACCACAGGTCGTACGGCCAACGCTTGACGCGCGGCGTAAACGGGACTATGGTGAAGGAACAGACGATCGAACGAATAAGGGGACGACCAATATGAAGAAAAGCACCGTAACCTTTGCCATCATCGGCTGCGGCGACGTGACCGAGGTGAAGTCCGGTCCCGCGTTTCAGAAAATCGCGGGCAGCCGCCTGAAAACCGTGATGCGGCGGGACGAGGAAAAGCTGAAAAGCTACGCCGCGCGCCACCATGTGGAGCACTATACCACCGAATATCTGGAGATATTGAAGGACCCGGAGATCGACGCGGTGTACATCGCCACCCCGCCGCACATGCACCGCTTTTACACGCTGGAGGCGGCGAAATACGGCAAGGCCGTATACGTGGAAAAGCCGATGGCGCTGACGGTGAAGGAATGCCGCGAGATGATCGCCGCCTGCAAACAGGCGGGCGTGCCCCTGTTTACGGCCTACTACCGCCGGGGTATGGAAAAGTTCCAAAAAATCAAAGAAATCCTCTCCGGCGGAGCGCTTGGGGAGCTGCGGTCGTTCCAGTATCAATTCGCCTGCCCCGTCCCGGTGATCGACCCCAACCGCGCCTGGCTGCTAGACCCGGCCGTCGCGGGCGGCGGGCTTTTGTACGACATGGGATCGCACATGATCGACACGCTGCGCTTTCTGCTGGGCGAGGCGGAGGAAGCGTATGGCCTGTCGGCCAACCAAAGCGGCGCGTTTTCGGTCAACGACGAGCACAGCGCCGTGCTGCGCTTTCAAAGCGGCGTGCAGGGCACGCTGCAGCTGACGTTCTGCGCGGCGGAGCGCAAGGACGAGGCGGTTATTTTGGGCGCCAATGGAAGCCTGCGTTTTTCGATCATGGACAACGATCCCATTGTCGTCACCGTGGACGGCAATACGGACGAAATTGCCTTTTCGCCCATGCCGCACGTCCAGCAGGGGTTTATCGCCCAGGTGGTGGACACGCTGCTTGGAAACGGCGACCTGGAAGCCCAAGGCGAATACGGTTTGCGCACCCAGGAACTGCTGGAAGCGGTGGACAATAATCGAATGTACAAACAAGGGGATTGAAAAAAATCTATTGATAGATATATAATAAAACCATAAGTAGCATTCCAACACAATAACCATTATCCGGAAACCCAAAAAGGCTTAGAAAATATTCACAATAACATTATAGTCTCATTCTTATTTGTTTATTTGATTTTAGGAGAAGAAAAATGCAAAGGCCTGATCCATATGTTAGAGAATATGCTGATAGTGGTATAAAGTACTATTATCGAAAAGAGTTCATGGATGAATCTCGTGGAGAGGAATTTGAGTTGCTAGAAGGGCCAAAAAACAATGATGAAACCTTAGCATACAAAATAGATATCGAAGAAAAGATCATTACTGTGTCCTTAAGCGAAACTTATCCAGTTAAAACATATGATATTTTAAACAAGAAGTCACTTTCAGGTTTTTATGGGATATATAGAAAAACTGGTAGTTTTGTGAGAGGGTTTGGGACCTTTTTAGGGCAGATATTGAACGATATAGAAGGATTAAAATATTTCGCAATAGATTGTCATAAGAATTCAAAAAGCAGAATAACTGGTAGAAAAAATATCAAGCTTTTCCTTTCTTTAGAGGATTATAATCATTTCAGGGATTTACACAGCTATATCACAAATACGCATAAAGTTAATAGTAAATATGAGGGAGAGTCACGATTAAATGAAATATTGAATAAAAAAATATTCGCCATTGATAGTTCATTCACACCGATCATGTCAAAAAGAACGCTACAAACATTCGTTTATAGATATTTAGAAAACATAGATAAAAGAGAACTTTTTAATATCATGTTCAATCTATATGATAAAGCCAATGAGCTAGGTTTAGTTAATGAATTGGTCTTTAAAAAGTTTGATTCATATAGACTTAATTGGATTATAGAGGAGTATAAGAAAAACTTAAGAAACTACCCTTCTGACGAGATTAAATGGCAGAAGTTCTTCGAAGATACTTTTACAACAATTTACCCCAACTATAAATACATTATTCGAGAGATTGACACGATATTCAACTTTAAGGACACTGAAGCGAATTCACGACCGGTTGATTTTATCGCAGTTGACATGTATAACAATATAGAGCTAATTGAATTAAAAACACCATCTGTTAAGTTGATGTCGTCTATTACGAATAGAAATAATTATTATCTTAAAAGTGACTGCACAAAGGCATGTACGCAACTTGAGAAGTATTTGATGCGTTTAGAGTATAACAGCAATGAAATGTATAAGCTTATACGAAAGAAGATTTCAAAAAAATATGGAATAACGCAGAAATGCATAGAACTAAGTATAATAAGACCTAAGGCGAAGTTAATTATCGGACAAGTAAAAAGCATTATTGAGAATGAAAATAAGTATAACGACTTCCAGATGCAAAGACAGTCTTTTAAGAACATAGAATTAATAACATATGATGAAATCTATAATGGATTAGTAGAATTGAAAAATGAGTTAAACAAAAAAGCATTTTAAAGCTAAAGAGAATTTCATAAAAAGTAATGTACGGAGACGACAACTCCTTATATTGAAATCTTACATAAAATACAGTATGCTGTGAAAAAAGCGCGCGCTGTTTTGACGCCGCGCATTCGCAACCGGAGAGGAAGAACGATCGTGAGCAATCGTAAGCTTTTGCTGTCTGCCCTGGCAGTTGTTTTCTGCGCTTTCCTGCTTGCGGGCTGCACCAATCAACAGGAGGCTGCGGAGCCGTCCAAGGACGCGGGCGTGCTGCTGGGCTTTTCGCAGCTCGGGTCCGAAAGCGGCTGGCGGCTTGGCAACACCAAGGACGTCCAGGAGGCCGCCAAGCGCGCCGGCGTGCAGCTGATGTTTGAAAACGCCGAGCAGAAGCAGGAGAACCAGATCAACGCCATCCGTTCATTCATCGCCTATCAGGTGGACGTGATCGCCTTTGCGCCCATCGTGGAAGACGGCTGGGACAACGTGCTGATGGAAGCAAAGGCCGCGGGGATCCCCGTACTGATCTCCGACAGGCGCATCATTACCCAGGACGAAAGCCTCTACGCCGGCTTTATCGGCTCGGATTTTGAGGAAGAGGGCATGAACGCCGGGCGGTTCCTGCTGGAAAAAACGCAGGGGATGGAGCATGTCAACATCGTGGAGATCTCCGGCACGATCGATTCCACTCCCATGCGGCAGCGGGCTTCGGGCTTCCGCGAGGTTTTGGAGGGTGACGGCCGGTTTACGATTCTGGAAAGCATCTCCGGCGATTTTCTGCGCTCCAAGGGCAAGGAATGCATGCAGGCGCTGCTGAAGCACTACGACGATATCGACGTCCTCTATTCCCACAACGACGCCATGACCTTCGGCGCGATCGAGGCCATTGAGGAAGCGGGGCTGATACCCGGACAGGATATTATCATCATCACCGTGGACGGCGAGCAGGAAGCCATCGACCTGCTCAAGGAAGGCAAGATCAACTGCGTGGTCGAATGCACGCCGCTGATCGGCGATATCATCATGGAACTGGCGCAGAAGCTGGCGGCGGGCGAAAGCATCCCGCGCGATACCTATTCTGTGGAGCGCACGTTTTCCGAGTTCGACGACGACCTGGACGCGCTGGCGCCAAGAGGATATTAGCGTATGACGTCCATTTTTCACAACTGGTTCCAGCGCCTGCGCATCGGCAACAGCCTGGCCAACCGCATCCAGTTCAGCTTCATCGTCATCATGATCCTGATGCTGATTCCGGCGGTGTCGAGCATCGTGATGATGAACAGCTACGCAAACTCCTACCATCAGGCCATCATGCAGGTGGACCGGGTCGCCTCCATCAAGCCGCTGGTCAGCTCCGAAATTCCCGACGAAATGTTCAGCATCGTCGCGGGCCGGACCGATTTTACGGACGGTACGCAGTACGAGCTGATGGACGAAGTGAACCAGACGCTTGAATCCCTGACCAAAACGGCCACGGGCGGCGGCTCGGTGGAGCTGACGGTCGCGCGCCGCACCATGGATACGCTCAGGACCTATATCGACCGCATGGGCGAGCAGATGGCAAGCGGATCGTCGGTGTCGGACAACGAAGCGCTGCTGGAGGAGGTGCGCAGCGTTGCCGCTCTGGTCGGCGATATGCTGGAAAAATATATCACCGTTGAAATCAACGCCGCCACCTACACCAGCCAGCTTCTGCAGCAGCGGCTGTCGCTGGTGCTTCTGCTGATCGGCATATTGCTTGCGGTCACGGTTGCCTTTGCCATCCTGGCGCAGCGGTCGCTGTCCAGGGCCGTCCGCGAGCCGATCGTGCTGCTGGAGCGCATGGCCGCCTCCATTGCCGAGGGCGATCTGCGGGCGCGCGTGCAGCACCCAAACGTCACCGAGCTGCAGGGGCTGACCGAAAGCCTGAACATCATGGCGGCCAAGCTGCAGCAGCTCATGGACGAAAACCGCCGCGAGCAGGAAAACCTCAAGCGCAGCGAGCTGCGCACGTTGCAGGCGCAGATCACCCCGCATTTTCTCTATAACACGCTGGACGCCATCGTATGGCTGGCCGAAGCCGGGCGCACCGAAGAGGTGATCCACGTCACCGAGGCGATGAGCGACTTTTTCCGCATTTCGCTGTCCCAGGGGCGGGACTGGATACCGCTGGCCGACGAGGTGAAGCACCTGCAGGGCTATCTGACCATCCAGAAGATCCGCTACCGCGATATCCTCGATTACGAGATCGACATCCCCAAGGAGCTGTACCAGAAGGAGATCTTGAAACTGCTGATTCAGCCGCTGGTGGAAAACGCGATTTATCACGGCATCAAGCACCGCCGGGGCAAGGGCATGGTGCGCGTCATCGGCCGGGAGAAGGACGGATGGATGGAGCTGACCGTGGCCGACAACGGCGCGGGCATGACGCCCGAGCGCCTAAAGCTGGTCCAGGAAAGCCTCATGTCGGAGGCCTCGGCGCCGATGGATCAGCCGTTCTTCGGCCTGCTTAACGTCAACAAGCGCATTCAGTTGTATTACAGCCAGCAGGAGGGCCTGCAGATCGAAAGCGACGCAACCGGTACAACGGTCAGGCTGCGCGTACCGTTTGGGAGGGGCAACAATGTTCAAGGTGTTTCTGGCTGACGACGAGATCGTAGTCCGCGAGGGCATCCGCAATAACTTCCCCTGGGAAGAGACGGAGTTTTCCCTCCTGGGCGAAGCGCCGGACGGCGAGATGGCGCTTGCGATGGTGCAGGATATCAAGCCCGATATCCTCATCACCGATATCCGCATGCCGTTTATGGACGGGCTGGAGCTTTGCCGCGCGCTCAAGGCGATCATGCCGTGGATGTACATTATTATCATCTCCGGGTATGACGATTTTGCCTACGCCAGGGAGGCTATCTCCATCGGCGTGCGGGAATACCTGTTAAAACCCGTCAGCGTGCAGGAATTAAAGCAGGTCCTTTTCCGCATCGGCGAGGAGATCCGCAACGAAAAGCTCAAGCAGGCGAACCTGCGCATGTACCGCGACCAGCTTGCGTCCTCTAGCGAGCTGCTTAAGCAAAAGCTTTTAAGCGATCTATTGTCGGGCATCCCGCAGGAGGAGATCGTCGAGCGCGCGCGGGCGCTGCACGCGGGCGTCACCGCCAATCGTTATCTGGTCATGGTCGTGGATCCGGGCAGCGAAACCGTCTCCGCCGAGGACCTGCGCTCGGCCGAAAGCGTAATCCTGCGCCTGGTGAATAACTCCGGCGGCGCGGTGTACATGTGCCGGCTGTTGGGCCGCTTTGTCCTGCTGGTCATGGGGGACGACGACGCCGACGTGGAGGAGCGCACCTACGGGCTCGCGCAGTCGCTGCGCTACGATATCGAGCGCAATACGGCGCTTAAGCCCCTGCTCACCATCGGAACCACGGTCAAAACCCTCAAAGACGTCCCCGCCTCCTACCGGGACGCGGGAGAGCTTTTGTCGAAGATGACCGCGTCGGAGGAAGGCAACCGGGACCGCCGGATCCTCGGGATGCTGGATATCGCGCCCGCCGAAAGCCTTCAGCTGATGGATGTGAAGATGCCCAGGATTTACGAGCGTCTCCGCCACGCCAGCCTTGCCGACGTGGACGGCGTGCTGGCCGAATGCCTGGCCGAAATGGGCCCCACCGCGGCCAAAAGCAAGCTGATGATCAACTACCTGTTCGTGGATATCGTCCTGGTCGCAAGCCGCATCGTGCGCGACCTGGGCGGCGTGCCAAAGGAGGTCATCCCCGCCGCGTTTGAAAACGAGGACAAGAACGCCGTTGCCACCAATGTGGAAGAAACCTTTGCCCTGGCGCGCGAGGTGATCTCCAAGGCGCTGGAATTCCGCGACGAGCAGGGCTCGGCGCGCTACGGCATGGTGCTGCGCAAGGCCAAGGCCTATATCGGCAAGCACTTTACCAATCCCGAGCTGACCCTGCGGCAGGTGGCGGGCGAGGTGGCGCTTTCCAACAACCATTTCTGCACGGTATTTTCGCAGGAAACGGGCCTAACCTTTACCGAATACATCACGACGCTTCGCATCGAAAAGGCCAAGGAGCTGCTGCGCGACAAGCAGATGCGCACCTCCGACGTCGCCGCGGCCATCGGCTATAACGATCCGCATTATTTCAGCTATCTGTTTAAAAAGTATACGGAAATGTCCCCCCGGGACTTCCGTAAATCCGCGCCGGCATAAAATATTCCCCCTTTATCGGAAAATAGTCTTACAATGAAACGAGGTGGAAACGGGAGGCGCGCAACTTCATAAAATACTGAACGAATTTACGAAAGGCGTAGCTTTTAATAGGCGGCCGCCCCGCTATAATGATCCTATAAAGCGGGGGAGTATGATCGCCCCACAAAAATAAGAGGAGGCAACCCTATGAAAAAGCTACTCGTAGTTCTTTTAGCTTTGGCACTGCTGCTGCCCTCGGCAAGCGCTCTGGCGCTGACCGTCGGCTTCTCGCAGATCGGCCAGGAGTCTGACTGGCGTACCGCCAACACCGACGACGTATGCGCGGCCATTGAAAACGCCGGCTGGGATCTGGTGTACGACGACGCACAGCAGAAACAGGAAAACCAGGTGAAGGCCCTGCGCAACTTCATCACCCAGGGCGTTGACTACATCGTGTTCACCGCCATCGTGACCACCGGCTGGGACGAAGTCCTCGCGGAAGTCCAGGAAGCCGAAATCCCGCTGGTTCTCATCGACCGTTTCCCCGAGACCGCGTTTGAAAACGACGACTGGTACACCACCTACTTCGGCGGCGACTTCCCCGAAGAGGGCGCGCGTGCAGCCCGCTGGATCGTGAACTATTACAAATCCATCGGCCGCGGCGATGAAGACATCAACATCGTCCGTTTGGAAGGCACCACCGGCGCGGATGCGCAGGTCGGCCGTTCCAAGGGCTTTGACGAAGAGATCGCCAAGTACCCCAACTTCCATGTGGTCGCCTCCCAGACCGGTAACTTCACCGGTGCCGAAGGCCAGGCCGTTATGGAATCCCTGCTCAAGAGCGTAGACAAGATCGACGTTCTGTGGGCGGAGAACGACAACATGGCGCTGGGCGCTATCGAAGCCATCAAGGCCGCCGGCCTTGAGCCCGGCAAAGACATCATCATCGTCGGCTGCGACGCCATCAAGCTTGCGTTTGAAGCCATCGTCAACGGCGAGATGAACTGCACTGTCGAGTGCACCCCGCTGATGGGCTCCCGCGTTGTGGAAGTCATCACCGGCCTTGAGAACGGTGAGACCTTCGACAAGGTCGTGCACCCCACCGAGTATGTGTACGACATGACCGGCGGCATCGCCTACACCGACGACGGCGATCTGTCCCTGGCGGCGTCGGAGTACATCGACTCGCGGCTGTACTAAGCCCTGCCTAAAAAACGCTAACAAAAGCGGGGTTGCCGTATGGCAACCCCGCATGTCTAAACCAGACAGGATGGTGACCTACATGTCCAACGAGCTCCTGCTGTCCATGAAGGGAATCGAGATTATGTTTCCCGGCGTGAAGGCCCTGGACAAGGTGGATTTCGAACTTGCCGCCGGCGAGATTCACGCGCTGCTGGGAGAAAACGGCGCGGGGAAATCGACCCTGATCAAGTGCCTGACCGGCGTGCACCGCATGGACGGGGGCGTGATTACCATGGAAAATAAACAAATCGCGCCGACCTCGCCGCAAAACGCGATGGAACTGGGCATTTCCACCGTGTATCAGGAAATCAACCTGTGCCCGAACCTTACGGTTGCCGAAAATATCTTCGTCGGCCGCCAGCCGATGAAGCATAAGCGCATCGACTGGAAAACCATCAACCGGCGGGCGGAGGAACTGCTGGAGCGCTTTAATATCCACATCGACGTCACACAGCCGCTCGCGGCCTACTCCACCGGCATCCAGCAGATGGTTTCCATTGCGCGCGCGGTGGACGTCAAGGCCAAGATTTTAATTCTGGACGAACCGACCTCCTCACTGGACGACAACGAAGTGAAGAGGCTTTTTGCCGTCATGCGCGACCTCAAGCAGGCCGGCATGGGCATTATATTCATCACCCACTTTTTGGATCAGGTGTTTGCGATTTCCGACCGCATTACGGTGCTGCGCAATGGTTTGCTGGTCGGGGTATTCCAAACGCGGAATATTTCCAAGATCGATCTGGTCACGCAGATGATCGGCAAGGATATGGATGAAATCTTTAATCTGAAACGCCCGGTGGTCGATTCCGGCGCGGAGAAAACCCTCTCCTGCGAGGATATTGGCATCACGGGCAGTGTACACGACGTTTCCATCAGCATGCAGGCGGGTGAGCTTCTGGGGTTTGCGGGGCTGTTCGGCTCGGGCAGAACCGAAACGGCGCAGATGCTCTTCGGGGTTACGCCGCCAACGCACGGAACGCTGTACCTTGGCGACAAGGCGGTGCACTTTAAGGAGCCCATAGACGCGATCAACCGCAAAATGGCGTTTTGCCCGGAGGACCGCAAGCGCGACGGCATTATCGCCGATCTGACGATACGGGAAAATATCATCCTGGTGCTGCAGGCAAAGCAGGGCTTCTTAAAGCCGATTCCGCAGAAAATCCAGCAGGAGATCGCGGACCGGTTTATCAAAATGCTCAATATCGCCACGCCCGACGCGGATAAAAAGGTGGGCGAGCTCAGCGGCGGCAATCAGCAAAAGGTCATCCTCGCGCGCTGGATGGCCACGCAGCCGGATATTATGATCATGGACGAACCCACCCGCGGCATCGACGTGGGCGCGAAGGCCGAAATCCAGCGCATCATGCTGGACATGTGCGAAAAGGGCGTATCGGTGATTTTCATCTCGTCGGAGCTCGACGAAATCCTGCGCTGCTCCAACCGCATCATCGTCATGCGCGATCGCGCCAAAGCGGGCGAGGTGGACGCCGGCGGCTGCACGCAGGCGGATATCCTGGCCATTATCGCCGGGGAAACCACGCGGGAGGATGAAGCCGTATGAAAGAAAACACCCGTTCAAGAATGATCAAATCCAAGGTTTTCTGGGCGGTGGTCGCGGAATTGCTGATCCTGCTGGTTTGCTTTATCATCCGCCCGGATTTCTTCTCCATTAAATACCAGCCGACGACCGGCATGCTCTACGGTTCGCTGATCGACATCCTGAACCGCTCGTCCGAAATCACCCTGATCGCGCTGGGGATGACGCTGGTCATCGCCACGGCGGGCACGGACCTTTCCGTCGGCGCGACGGTCGCCGTCAGCGGCGCGCTGATCCTAAAGCTCATGCGATGGGACATGACCATGTATCCCACGGCGGGCGATTTTTCCATCACGCCGTTTGTGCTGGTGCTCGCGGCGGGCCTTGCGGTCGGCTTGCTGATGGGAAGCTTCAACGGGCTTTTGGTGTCGCGGTTCGGTATGCAGCCGATTATTACTACGCTGATCCTGATGGTCGCCGGCCGCGGCATCGCGCAGGTAATCACCAACGGCAGGCAGATGACCATCAGCTATACGCCGTTTAAGTTTATCTCGCAGGGGAGTATATTGTTCCTGCCCATGCCGGTGATCATTACGGCGGTTGCGCTGCTTTTGATGTTATTGTTTACGCGCAAGACCTCGTTTGGCATGTTTGTGGAAACCGTGGGCATCAACCGCAGCGCCAGCCGCGTCTCCGGCATCAACGCCAAGCGCGTGCTGATGATGGTCTACGTTATCACGGGCTTTCTGGCCGCGATATCGGGCATCATCTACGCCAGCCGCATCGGCCAGAACGACAGCAACAACGCGGGCCTCAACTACGAGCTGGACGCCATCCTGGCCGTCGTCATCGGCGGCACCAGCATGTCCGGCGGCAAGTTCAGCCTGCTGGGGACGCTGGTGGGCTCGATCATTATCCGCACGATCATCACGTTTGTGTATTACTTCGGGGTCGCGGCGGAGGCGACGATGCTGTTCAAGGCGCTGATCGTTGCCGTGGTGATCATCCTCCAGTCCGAGCCCGTTCGCCGCGCCTTAGGCAAACGCGCCAAACACCGCAAGCTCGCGGTGGAAAAGGGGTGACGGACATGAATACATCCAAACTGATGAACGCCGTCAAGCGCAGGCTGGTCAGCCAGCAGAACATCATGATCATGGCGACCATCGGCGTGTTTGTGCTGATTTATATCTTCGGCGCGGCCATGTACGGCAGCAAGGGCTTTACCACGCTTCGCACGTTTTTGAACCTGTTTATCGACAACGCCTATTTCGGCATCTCGGCCGTGGGAATGACGATCGTGCTGATCACCGGCGGGATCGATCTGTCGGTGGCGGCCGTCGCCTCGCTGACGGGGATGATTATCGCCTACGGCAACTCGATTTTGGGTATCGACCCCTTCCTGTGCATCGGCATCGCGATGTTCGTCGGCGTGGGGCTTGGCGCGATGATGGGCGCTATGATCCACTTCCTCAACGTGCCGCCGTTTATCACAACGCTGACAGGGTTGTTCCTGGCGCGCGGCATCTGCTCCATCATCAGCCGGGAGTCCATCGCCATTACCAACAGCGCGTTCGATGCGCTGGCAAAATGGAAAATCTACTTCTACCATATGGTGGACGGCGAATGGGTGAAGATCAAGCCGATCGCCTTCATCAATTTCAACGTGCTTTTATTCCTGTTCGTCATCCTGCTGGGCGCGTTTCTGCTGCGGAGCACCAAGTTCGGGCGCAACGTGTACGCCGTGGGCGGAAACATGCAGTCGGCGCAGCTGATGGGCCTGCCGGTGGGCAGAACCATCGTGGGCGTTTACGCGTTCAACGGGCTGTGCTCGGTGCTGATGGGCGTCAGCTACGCGCTGTACGTGAAAAGCGGATGGAACCTGGCCCTGCAGGGCGGCGAGCTGGACGTGATTTCCTCGGCGGTCATCGGCGGCGCGCTGCTAACCGGCGGCGTGGGCTCGATGCTGGGGACGTTCTTCGGCGTGCTTTTACGCAGTATGATTCCGACCCTGATTACCTTCCAGGGGAATTTGCTCACCTGGTGGTCTAAAATCGCGACGGGCGCGCTGCTGCTCTTGTTCATCGGCATCCAGCGCGTGGTGGTGACGTCCACCGCGCACCGCACGAGCGCGCCAAAGGGGTAACGCAATCAAAAAGCAAACAGGCGGGGGCGTTCGGCGTGATGCCGTGCGCCCCGGTCTTTTGCAAAGCCGCGGTAAAGGATTTGGCGTAAAAAATCATTCCAAATAGCGAGAAAAACCGAAGGAATCAGGGCCGGAAAACTGCCGGACCGGGGTTTCCTGTTTCCCTAAAATGTCGTATAATGGGCGTAGAAACGAACGTTTGAGGGGATATAAAATGGACAAACGGAAAACCTATTTGGGCATTGAACTGGGATCGACGCGCATCAAGGCCGTGCTGGTCGACCAAGCCCACAAGCCGGTGGCGCAGGGCGGCTTTACCTGGGACAACCGCTTTGAAAACGGCGTGTGGACCTACCCGCTGGAAGAGGCGTGGGACGGCGTCCGCGCCGCCGTGAAGGAACTGCTGGACAGCCTGCCGGAACCCGTGGAGATCACCGGCCTCGGCGTGTCGGCGATGATGCACGGGTATTTACCGTTTGATCAAAACGGCAAACTGCTCACGCCGTTTCGCACCTGGCGCAATACCTTTACCCATGCGGCAAGCGCGGACCTTTCGGAGCTTTTCCAGTGCAACATTCCGCAGCGCTGGTCCATCGCGCATTTGTACCACGCGGTGCTGCAGGGCGAAGCGCACGTTAAGGACATCCATCACATCAACACGCTGGAGGGCTATATCCACCACATGCTGACGGACCGGTTCGTCATCGGCGTCGGCGAGGCCAGCGGCATGTTCCCGCTGGACGGCGGGCAGTACAGCAAGAAAAATATCGCACAGTTCGACGCATTGGTTGCAAAGTACGCGCTGCCCTGGAAGGTGATCGATCTGCTCCCCGCGGTGCGCATGGCGGGGGAGGACGCGGGCACGCTTACCGAAGCGGGCGCGAAGCTGATCGACCCCAGCGGCAGAATACAGGCGGGCATCCCCGTCGCGCCGCCGGAGGGCGACGCGGGCACGGGCATGGTGGCGACCAACAGCGTCGCCACGCGCACGGGCAACGTATCGGCGGGCACGTCCATCTTTTCGATGACGGTGCTGGAAAAACCGCTCTCCCGCGCCTATGAACAGATCGACATGGTGGCGACGCCCTCGGGCAAGCCCGTGGCGATGGTGCACTGCGCCAACTGCACCTCCGATCTGAACGCCTGGGCGGACACCTATCAGGAGTTTTTGCGGGCGTTCGGCATGGACGTGAACATCAAAAAAATCTACGATAAGCTCTACGAGCTGAGCCTTGCGGGCGATGCGGACTGCGGCGGCATGGTGGTGGTCAACTACCTGTCCGGCGAGCACATTACGGGCTTTGAAGCGGGCAAGCCGCTGGTGCTGAGGGACGCCGGAAGCAAATTCACCCTGCCCAATTTCTTAAAAGCGCAGCTCTATTCAGCGCTTTCGTCGCTTGCCGTCGGCATGCGGATATTACAGGACGAGAAAGTCGCCATCGACCGCATCACCGGGCACGGCGGCTTCTTCAAGGCGCCCAAGGTCGGGCAGCAGTACCTCGCCAACGCGCTGAACACGCCCGTATCGGTGATGGAAACCGCGGGCGAGGGCGGCGCGTACGGCATGGCGGTGCTCGCGGCCTACCGCGTGCAGAAGGAAGCGGGCGAGACGCTGGACGATTATCTGGAACACAAGGTGTTTTTCGACGCCAAGCGCTCCACCCTTGCGCCGGAGGCGGAGGGCGTGCAGGGCTTTGCCGCATATCTGAAAGAGTTTGAAACCGCGCTTAAAACCGAGCGCGCCGCCGTGGAGGGATAAATAATGCTCAGTAAATTGAAAAAACAGGTTCTAAAGGCCAATCTCGATCTGGTTAAGCACGGGCTGGTGCTGTTCACCTGGGGTAACGTATCGGGTATCGACCGGGAAAAGGGTCTGGTCGTCATCAAGCCCAGCGGGGTGGATTACGACGGCATGACGGCCGACGACATGGTCGTGGTCGATCTGGACGGAAACGTGGTGGACGGGACGCTGAAACCCTCGTCCGACACGCCCACGCATATCGAACTGTACAAGGCGTTTCCGGACATCGGGGGCATCGTGCACACGCACTCCACCTATGCCACGGCCTTTGCCCAGGCGGGGCGCGCCGTGCCCGCCTACGGGACGACCCACGCGGATTATTTCCACGGCGACGTACCCTGCGCAAGGGCGCTGACCCAGGAGGAGATCGACACGGCCTACGAACAGAACACCGGCTTTGTGATCATCGAAACCCTGCGGGATATGGAGGTCATGGCCACGCCCGGTATTTTGGTGAAAAACCACGGGCCGTTCGCCTGGGGCAAAACCCCGGACGAGGCCGTGTACCACGCGGCGGTGCTGGAGCAGGTCGCCAAAATGGCGGTGCTTACCGAAGCCATCAACCCGGAGGCGCCGCGCGCCGACCAGTACCTTTTGGACAAGCATTACCTGCGCAAGCACGGAAAGAACGCATACTACGGCCAGGAAGGAAATCACTGACATGAAGAAGCTGTATTTTATCACCGGCAGCCAGGACCTGTACGGCGAGGAAACCCTGAAGCAGGTCGCCAAAGACACCAAGGACATGGTTTCGTTTTTGAACGGCAAGCTCGGCGACGTCACCGAGATCGTTTGGAAACCGACGGTTATCAACTCCGAAAGCTGCATCGCCGTCATGCGGGAAGCGTCTGCCGACGCGGACTGCGTGGGCGTGATCACCTGGATGCACACCTTCTCGCCCGCCAAGATGTGGATCAAGGGCCTGCAGATTCTAAATAAGCCGCTGTGCCATCTGCACACCCAGGCGAACGAACGCCTGCCGTACGAGTCCATCGACATGGATTTCATGAACCTCAACCAGGCCGCCCACGGCGACCGGGAGTACGGGTTTATCTGCACTCGCCTCGGCATCAAACGCCAGATCGTGGTCGGGTATTATCAGAACGAAAAGGTGCTGGCGCAACTTCGGCAGTTTGCGCAGGTCGCCAAGGCGTTGGATTTCTCCCGTAACCTGAAAGTGGCGATGTTCGGCTCCAACATGCGCCAGGTGGCCGTGACCGACGGCGACCGCGTGGAAAGCCAGATCCGTTACGGCTGGGAAGTGAACTATTACGCCATCGGCGATCTTGTAAATCTGGTGCGCGGCGTAACCGAAGAGCAGCTGGACGCAAAGCTGAAAGAGTATCAGGAAGCCTATACCATCAAGACCGACGACATGCAAGCCATTATCGAGCAGGCCCGTTACGAAATCGCGTTGGACGCCTTTGTGGCGGAGCACGGCGTGGGCGCGTATACGGACACCTTTGAAGACCTGTACGGCATGGAGCAGCTGCCGGGCCTCGCTACCCAGCGCATGCAGGGCAAGGGCATCGGCTTCGGCGGCGAGGGCGATTACAAGACCAGCGCCATGAACGCCGTCATGTGGAAAATGGCCGAAGGCCGCAAGGGCGCGACCGGCTTTATGGAGGATTACACCTACGATCTGGCGGACGAGCTGGTGCTCGGCGCGCACATGCTGGAGGTCTCGCCCTCGTTTGCGGCCACCAAGCCCGCCATCGAGGTGCACCCGCTGGGCATCGGCGGCAAGGCCGACCCGGCGCGCCTGACCTTCGGCGGCGTTACGGGCGAGGGCATCGCCGTGTGCATGATCGACCTGGGCACGCACTTCCGCCTGGTGGTGGCGAACATTGAATTGATCGCCCAGCCCAAGCCCATGCCCAAGCTCCCCGTCGGGCAGATCATGTGGAAGATCAAGCCGAGCTTCGCCGAAGGCGCGAAAGCCTGGATCGAAGCGGGCGGCGGCCACCACACGGTCGTCTCCACCGCGCTGACCGCCGACGATATGAAGCTGTTCGCCAAGCTGACCGATACCGAGATCGTGGTCATCGGGTAACGCAAAGTCATAAAAGCCCTGTATCGCAAACGATACAGGGCTTTTTGTTTGGTACGCGTGTCAGTCTCCGCTCACGATGGCGTCGAGCGCTTGGGGGGTATACGCCGTCCATTCGATTTGATCCTTGGCCCACAGGGCGTCGTTGAAGGTCTTGAACTCGCTTTCGCTCACCACAGCGTCGGCGATCGTGTAACGGACGGTATCCGATGCCTCGTCAGACATCCAGCATACGGCGGGGCGCTGCTCTTGCATACCGGTAAACGTAAGCGTGACCCAGCCGAAGTTGGTTGCGCCGCTGGACGCATGAATTTCGCCGTCTACCGTGACGGCTTCCATCGCCCGGTACACAAAGGGGTAGCCGTACACCGTGCCGTCATAAAAACGCAAAAGCTCGAATCCGAAGTCCTCGCTGAGCTTTAGGAGCAGCTCGGGATATCCGTCTTTGTCCAGGTCCGTCACGGCGAACGCGTCAAAGCGGAGCGGCGTTTCAAACAGATATCCGTACCATTGGCCGATTTCCGGGGTCATGATGGTTTCGGTCAGCGTGCCCTCAAACGGATCGGACTGAAGGTAGGGCTGCTCGCCCAACACAACGGCCTGGTAAGCGGAAAGCATCTCCCGCGGCGCCGCGACTTCCTGCGCGCCGCCTGTCGTCAGCAGCATACAAAGGATCAGCGACAGCAGGAACAGGCGGTTCAGGTTCTTATTCGGCTTTCTCATCATCAGCATCCTCACTTTTCTTTGGATCGGGTTTATTTAACAATACCGGCTGCTTTTGCCCGCGCGGTATCGCTGCAGCCGTCCGATGATTAAACGATCGACTCTCTGCGTTTTATCCGGCAAGCCAAAAAAACGGGGCGCGCCTATAGTCCGTACGGCATTGCGCAATGCAAACGTATACGATCTGGCGGTGGGGCAGCCGGCTGATACAAAAAGTTCACAAAAAACGCTTGACAGCCAAAAATCCGTATGCTATGATCTAGTCAGTTACTCGATTAACTGATAAGGTGTAGTTATGAACGTTACGATTAAAGAGATCGCGAAACACGCCGGGGTATCGACGGCGACGGTTTCCAACGTACTGACGCAGAAAAAGTATGTCTCAAGCGATCTTGAGCAGCGTGTTCATCAAGCCGTCAAGGAGCTGGGGTACCGCCCGAACGTGTATGCGCGCAACTTGAAAACCAAGCGCTCCCAAACCATCGGCGTGCTGGTTCCGGACATCACCAACCCGTTTTTCTCCGAAGGGGTTAAGAATGTCCAGCATACCGTGGGGAAAGAAGAGTACCAGATCGTATTGTTCGATTCGGATAACAAACCGCAAAACGAGATCCGCAACATCGAAAGCATCCTCAACGCCCGTATGGACGGCATCATCGCCTTTGCGCCGCGTATCGACAGTAAAAATCTGATGGAGATGATCGATATCCCCCTGGTGATCGTCGATCAGCCGCCCGAGAAAACCAACCGAAACGTCGCCTTCGTGTATGCGGATAACTATCACGGCGCGGCGTCGATCGCCGATTACCTGGTGTCCCGCAAGTACAGCCGTTTTTATTGTCTGGCGGGCCCTGTGGATATCGTGCCCAACGCCGCGGCGCGCCTGAACGGGTTTACCGAAACCCTGAAGCTGCACGGCGTTGCGGAATCATCCTGTGAGATCTTGTACGGCGATTTTACCTTCGCGTCCGGGTTTGAGCTGATGAAGGAAGCGCTGAAAACCTATCAGCCTGGCAGCGATCCGGCCGCCGCGTTTGTATCCAGCGATATTATGGCCTGGGGCGCCATGGAAGCGCTCAAGGAGCACAAGATGAAAATCCCGCGCGATATGGGCGTCGTCGGGTACGATAACATCTACTTTTCCAGCCTCCTGTACCCCAAACTGACCACCGTGGAAAACCCGATCCGGGAAATGTCGGTCAACGCCGCCAACCTGATGCTGGACGCGCTGGAACGCAAGCGCAATCTGCAGGGCTTTTCCGTCGCGCTGCGCTCCGCCCTGATGCTGCGTTCGTCCTGCTGAGGGCGCTCAAAGTTAAACGACGAAACGCGCCCCGGACAAACAACGCGCGAAGACGTTCGATCCCCTGATTCCGCCGGAACGGAAAGCATTTTGTAACGCCTGTAAGAACGGACATACACAGTTTATACGAAGATTTACGAGGGCACCATGACTGCGTTGTTGAATTAAACGTTTAAATGACCAGTAAAAAATATAGAAAACGCAAGGAGAGGCAGACAATGAAGAAAAGCGGTATCTACAATGCGGACCTGGCAAAGGCTGTGGCAAAAATGGGGCACGGGGATATGATTTTGATCGGCGACGTTGGCTGCCCGTTCCCCCGGCACGATCAGACGACCTGCATCGATTTGGCCGTATGCGAGGGCGTTCCCAAGGTGACGGACGTGGTGAAAGCGGTTCTTTCGGAGCTTGTGATTGAAGAATACATCGTGACCGACGAAACCAAAAGCGTCAGCCCGCAGGTGTACAAGGAATTCCGGGAGATTCTCGACGCGGAAAAGAACAAGGGCAACGATCTGGTCGAAAAGACCATTCCCCACGTGGACATGAAGGACCTTTGGCTCAACGGCGCGCTGCGCGGCGAAGAGGTCAAGGTGTTTGTACGCACCGGCGAGCGCTGCCCGTACTGCTACATTATTCTGGTTGCGGGCGTGGATTTCTGATTCCGCACTCCAAGACCCGGATCAAACTCAAACCGGAGGTACGCGATGAACAGGCTGGAGACGATCTTTACCAACAAAAAACCCGTCATCGGCATGGTGCATCTGCGTCCGCTGCCCGGCTCGCCGCAGTATGACGCGGCCCGGATGGGCATGAAGCAGATTCTGCGGATCGCCCGGGACGAGGCGCGGATGCTGGAAGACGCGGGCGTAGACGGCGTGCAGGTGGAAAACATGTGGGACGTCCCCTACCTGCCCGGCCGCGATATCGGGCCGGAAACCGTGGCCGCGCTGGCTGTCGGCGTGTACGGGGTGGCAAACAGCGTATCCATCCCCGTGGGCGCGGAATGCCACATGAACGGCGGCGAACAGGCGATGGCCGCGGCCGTCGCGGGCGGGGCCCGGTGGATCCGCGTGTTTGAATGGTGCAACGCGTTTATCTCGCAGTCCGGCTATATCGAGGCGGCGGGCGGCAGGGTGTCAAGGCTCCGCAAGCTGTTGCAGGCGGAGGATATCGCCTGCCTGTGCGACGTCAACGTCAAGCACGGCAGCCATTACATCATCCACGACCGCAGCGTCGAGGAGCAGGCCATGGACATCGAGGCGCAGGACGGCGACGCCGTGATCGTCACGGGGTTTGACACGGGAACCCCGCCGACGGTGGACAAGGTGGAAAGCTGCAAACAGCGCGTCAAGCTGCCGATTTACCTTGGCAGCGGAACCACGAGCGAAAACGTGGCCGAACTTTTAAGGGCCGCGGATGGCGCGATCGTCGGCAGCTACTTCAAGCGCGACGGCCATTGGAAAAATCCGGTGGACGCGGAGCGCACCCGCGCGTTTATGAAAGCCGTGGAGGCACTTCGGCAGGGAGAGGTTTAGGATGACGGCAAAGACGATCCTTTGTATGGGCGGCATCAATATCGATCTGGTAATGTACATGAAAAAAATGCCGGAAGTCGGGCAAACCGTGATGACCGATAACTTTGCCACCTTTCCCGGCGGCAAGGGCGGCAACCAGGCGGCTGTGGCGGCGACGCTGGGCGGCAAGGTGCGCTACTTTACCAAACTCGGCGACGACGACTTCAGCAAACAGCTGACCCGGGGGCTTGAAGAGCGCGGCGTGGATATGAGCCGCGTGATCACCCTTGCGGGCGATACCTCCGGCGTGGCGATGATCCGCGTGGACGAGCAGGGGCGCAATTCCATCTCCTTCACCGGGGGCGCGAACGCCAAACTGACCCCGGCGGACGTGCGCGAACACGCCGACGTGTTCGACGGCTGCGATATCCTGCTGATCACCATGGAAATCCAGACAGAAACGGTGTATGAAGCCATTCGCCTTGCCAAGGAAAAGCGCATGACCGTCGTTATCGATCCCTCGCCCGTTCCGGCGGGCGGCCTGCCCCGGGAGATATGTAAACTGATCGACTTTGCCAAGCCCAACGAGCTGGAAGCAGAAGAAATCACGGGCGTTCCCGTCAAGGATATGCAAAGCGCGCAGGAAGCCTGCTCCATCATGTCCACGCTTGGTTTCGGCCATCCGATCATTTCTATGTCCAGCCAGGGCGCGTTTACGATGATCGACCAAAATCCGTTTATTTTGAAACCGATGCAGGTCAACGCCGTGGATTCCACGGCGGCGGGCGACGTATTTCTGGGCGCGTTCGCGGCGGCGCTGTCCACCGGGAAAGCACTGAACGACTGTCTGCAATTTGCCAACACGGCGGCCGCGCTGAGCACTACGCGCAAAGGCGCGCAGTCGTCCATTCCGTCTCCCGCAGAGGTGGAGGCGGCGCTTTGAAAGGGGTACGCAAGCATGAGTGAGCTTGTGCTCAAGCTTACGGGCATCAAAAAAAGCTTCGGCGGCGTACACGCGCTTAAAGGCGTCGATTTTGCCCTGACGCGGGGCGAGGTGCACGCGCTGCTGGGAGAAAACGGCGCGGGCAAATCCACGCTGATCAAAATCCTCACGGGCGTCTACCGCCCGGACGAAGGGGAGATTGCGATCGGCGGTACGCCGGTTGCGATCGCGGACCCCATCGACGCCCGCCACAAGGGTATCGCGGCCATCTACCAGGAATTGAGCCTGATCGATACGCTCACCGTCGCCGAGAATATTTTTCTGGGAAACGAACCGGTGGCGACGCTGCTTGGACTGAGCAGGAAAAAGCAGCTATATGCCGACAGCGACGCGTTTTTACAGCGGTTTGGCATCCCTATTTCTTCCCGAGCGATGGTGGGCGACCTCGGCCTTGGCCAAAAGCGCATTATCGAAATCGTTAAAGCGCTAGCGATCAATGCCGATATCCTCCTGCTGGACGAACCGACCACCGGCATGAGCAAGGTGGAAATTGACACCCTGTTCAGCATTATGCAAAGCCTCAAGGAAAAAAACGTCACTATGATCTACATCTCGCATTACCTGGACGAGGTGTTCCGCTGCTGCGACAGGGCGACGGTCTTCCGCGACGGGCAGAACGTGGATACCTTCAGTATGGATTCCGTTACCGTGGGCGACCTGGTCAAGGCGATGATCGGGCACGCGGTATCGGGCGAGCGCTACCGCAGCGCTAAGGACTGCCGGGCGGAGGACGTTGTGCTGGAGGCAAGGGAATTTCAAACCGCAGTCATGCAGGAGCCGGTGAGCTTCTCGCTGCACCGGGGCGAGATCGTGGGCTTTACGGGCATCGTGGGCGCGGGGAAGAGCGAGCTGGCGTCAAGCCTCTTCGGCGCGCACCGGCAATCGGGCGGCGAGCTGCTGATCAACGGCCAGCCTGTGCGGTTTAAAGCGCCCAGCGACACCATACCCTACGGCATGGCGTTTATCCCCGAGGACCGCAAAAGCCAGGGTCTGCTGCTGGAAGACACGATTGAGAACAACATCGTACTCCCGCACATGGAGCAGGTGGAAAACCGGGTCAAGCTGCTGGACACGAAGAAGAAACGGGCCATCGCCCAGCGCATGGGAGAGCAAATGCGCCTGCAGCCCATGAACGTGCGGATGCTCGCGGGCAACCTGTCCGGCGGCAACCAGCAGAAGGTGGTTTTGGCCAAATGGCTGACCGCAGAACCCAGTCTGGTATTGCTGGACGAGCCCACCCGCGGCATTGATATCGGCGCGAAAGCGGAAATCTACCGCCTGATTACCGAGATGGCGGGCGCCGGGAAAAGCGTCGTCGTATTTTCCTCGGAACTGGACGAGCTGCTGAGCATCTGCGACCGCATTCTGGTGCTGTGCAAGGGCAGCCTGGTCGGAGAAAAAACCGCCGGAGAGGCGACCAGTGAAAACCTGTTAACCTTGGCTTTGGGAGGCGGAGAGGCATGACTATGAAGAGCGAAACCATCAAACAGAAAATCACCCGCTTCTTGAAGGGCGAAATGGGGCTTTTGCTGATCCTGCTGCTGCTTGGCGTGGTGTTTGCCAACGTGTCCCCGTACTTCCTTTTGCAGCGGAATCTTTTAAACATTACCCGCCAGGTATCCATCGTGCTGACGGTGGCCATGGGCATGCTGTGCGTGGTGCTGTCCGGCGAGATCGACCTTTCGGTCGGGTCCACCGCCGCGCTGTGCGGCATCGCCGCCGCGTGGACGATGAAAACCACGCAGTCGGTCTGGCTTGGCATCGGGGCGGCGATCGTGCTGGGGCTCGTGGTCGGCCTGGTCAACGGCTCGCTGGTGGTATACGCCCGCATTCCGTCGTTCATCGTCACGCTGGCGACTATGGGTATCCTGCGCGGCGTGTGCATGGTGTGGAGCAACGGCAAACCCATCTCCAGCCTGCCGGAATCGTTCTCGGTGCTAGGCGCGGGATACGTGTTTAACGTCATTCCCGTGGCGACGGTCGCGTCGCTGGTGCTGGTGATGATCTTTTACGTCCTGCTGCAGCGCACCAAGCACGGCACCTACATCAAAGCCATCGGCGCAAACCGCGAGGCGGCCAAGCTGTCGGCGATCCCGATTGACAAATACAAGGTGGCGGTGTTCGTCGCCTCCGGCCTGATGTGCGCGATCGGCGGGCTGATTACCGCAAGCAAGCTGCTGTCCGCCCAGCCTGTTGCCAACACCGGACTTGAAATGGACGTCCTGAGCGGCGTGATTTTGGGCGGTGCGTCGCTTGCGGGCGGCGTAGGCACGGTGGTCGGCACGCTGCTTGGCAGCCTGACCATCGGCGTCATCAACAACGGCCTCAACCTGCTCAACGTAAGCTCCTATTATCAGGAGATCGTAAAGGGAATCATCATCATCTTTGCGGTGGTGATTAAAAGAAAGAACGAAACGCAATAAAAAGAAGGAGGATCCCCACATGTTTCGTAAAATCCTGGTAACCATGATGGCCCTGTCCCTGGTACTGATCCCTATGACTTTCGCCGGCGCGGAAGCCACCCCGTCCTACACGATCGGTTTTGCGGTCTCCACGCTTGAAAACCCGTTCTTCGTCACCATGAAGGACGCGGCGGAAGCCAAAGCGCTTGAGCTTGGCGTGACGCTGATGGTGCTCGACGCGCAGGACAGCCCCGAAACCCAGGCCACGCAGATTGAAGACTTTATCACCCGCGGCGTCGATCTGCTGATCATCAACCCCGTGGACAGCGACGCCATCGGCATGTCGGTGCTGGCCTGCAACGAAGCCGGTATTCCCGTCATCACCGTGACCCGCGCCTCTAACAGCGGCGTTGTGGTGCAGCACCTGGACATCGACAACCGTGAAGCCGGCATGCTGGACGCCCAGCAGCTGCTCCTTGACCTGGACGGCAAGGGCAAAGTGGCGATCCTGGAAGGCTTCGCAGGCTCCAGCTCCGCCATCGACCGCGAGGAAGGCTTCCTGGAAGCCATCGAAGGCAGCGATATCGAAGTCGTCGCTTCGCTGACGGCCAACTACTCCCGTGAGGAAGGCGCGACCGTCACCGAAGACGTGCTGCAGTCCAACCCCGAGCTTGACGCCATCTACGCCCACAACGACGAAATGGCCCTGGGCGCCGTGCGCTCCGTGGCGGCGGCCGGCCGCAGCGACGAAATCCTGATCTACGGCATCGACGCGACAGACGACGCTCTGGTCGCGGTTGAAAACGGCGAAATGGCCGCCACCGTGCAGCAGCAGCCCGCCTTGCAGATCGAGATCGCGCTTGAAAACGCCGTGATGTACTTAAACGGCGAAACCCTCGAGCCGCTGGTCAACATCCCCCTGAAGCTGATCGTTAAAGAGTAACGCGAAACAAATTGTTTTCATAGTAGACCAGTACGGGAGCCGGTTTGCGGATTCGCAAACCGGCTTCTGCTATGCCGGAAAGCGAGCGGACAAGGGGTTTCATTCTTTGGCTCGCAGGGGTATAGTAACGATAAGAATGGAAACCATCCCGACCGGACACAGCGGAGGAACCTATGAAAACGGTACGATGGACAAAATACGGCCCTGCCGAGGGGCTGAAAATCGGCGAGGCCGAAAAGCCTGTGCCCAAGGACAACGAAATACTGGTCAAAATCGCGGCCACGACGGTGTCGCTTGGCGACTGCGAGATCCGCGCGCTCAAGCTGCCCCTCGCGTTCAGCCTGCCGCTGCGCCTGTTTTTGGGCGTGTTCAAGCCCAGAAAAGGAGTCACGCTCGGGCAGGAGTTCTCGGGTGTCGTCGAGCAGGCTGGCAGCGCGGTGAAGCGGTTCAAGCCGGGAGACGCGGTGTTTGGGCATACCGGGGTCACCATGGGCGCGTACGCCGAGTACCTCAGGCTCAGGGAAAGCGAGCTCATCGTTCAAAAGCCCGAAAGCGTCAGCTTTTTCGAGGCTGCCTCTATGCCTTTAGGCGGTCTGGAAGCCAAATACTATCTCGAGCGTTCCGGCCTTGGGGCCGGGAGCAAGGTGCTGGTCATCGGCGCGGGCGGAAGCATCGGCACGATGGCGATCCAGCTGTTAAAGCTCATGGACGCCGAGGTGACCGCCGTGGATACGGGCGCAAAGTTTGACGTGATGAAGCGGGCGGGCGCGGACCGCCTGATCGACTACGCCAAAGAGGACTACATGAACGGCGAATTGCGGTACGACGGCATTTTCGACGTGGTCGGCAAAACCTCCCTGCGCAGAGGACTCGTGCTGCTCCGTCCGGGCGGCGTTTATATGCATGCCAATCCCAAAATCTCGCAGATGATCTTCCGGCGCTTTTATGTAAAGCAGGGTAAAATGATTGTCTTTAAAAGCGGCGAACAGACCCCCGCCGACCTGCAGTACCTCGCCGACCTGATGGAAACCCGCGAGGCCAAACCCCTGATCGACAAGGTGATGCCCCTTCAGGATATCGCAGCCGCCCACCGCTACGTGGAAGCTGGGAAGAAGAAGGGGAATTTGGTGATCGCCGTGAGTGAAAACGCGGGCGCTCGCTGACAATCCGGCGGGTTGACCGGCCCCGCCCCAAATGGTATACTTGCCGCAAAGAACGATACAGCAGGCAGGAACCGCCGGATCAATCGTTATTTGTTATCCAAAACCGCCGGACAATTGAACATCCACATTGGGAGGCTCATCATGAAAAAAACGCTGATTGTTTTTCTTTGTTTCGTGATCGTTTGCTTTTCCGCGGCATCGGCGCTCGCCGAGGCGTCCGCAAATACTGCCGTTCCCGGGCTGAACAATATCCTCATGATCGTATCGCTGGATAAAAAGGTGCCCAAGGACGGCAAAACCTACGCCATGGGGTGTTACCTTCTTGTGCTGGACGAGGACGGCAAGGCGGTCAAATTTACCTCCTTCCCTTACAATCTCGCGCTGACCGTCAAAACCGCTAAAGGCACGGAAACCAGGCAATTGCAGAACGTCGGCAACGACCAGGGGCCAGAGGGGCTGATGGAGGTGCTGAGGCAAAACTTCGGCATTGAAATCGACCACTGGCTGATGGTGAACTTAACGGGGCTCGCTGATTTTGTGGACGTGGCCGGCGGCATCGAGGTGGATCTGCCGGATCTGTCCATCAACGAAAAGGGAAGCGAGCTCAAATACATGACGAACAAAGCTTATGTGAAGGTGGAAGCGCCCGGAGTGCAGACGATAAACGGCATTCAGGCCATGGCCTACATCAGCGATACCTATTACGATCAGCCGACGATCGCCGAGGAGGAAGAGCGCTTCCGGCAGCGGCACGAGGTGCTGATCCGCGGTATTTTTGCGGGGCTGGGCACCTTCCAGATTGATGTGGAAAGCCTGCTTACGCTGATTGCCGACAGCTTTTTAGGCAGCTATACGACGGATTTGACGATCGGCGACATGCTGGCGATCGGCGGCATGGATTTGTCCGCAAGCGCGCAATACGAGCAGGAATTTCTGTTCATTCCCCAGGAAATATCGACCGTGAAAGCGTCCAACGGATGGGAGTCGCTGGGCTTCACCGAGGAGGATGTCCGGGCGGTCCGGGAATTTACAGGCAATTAACGATGTAAAAAACGACGCAAAAAGAGCGCATGAGCATGCGCTTTTTTTGCGGGTTCACTCCCGAGGCTGACGGCCGCCGAGGACCGCTTTGCGCTGTTTCCAGTCTGGCATATAGCGGGAAAGCAGCGCGTAGAAGCGCTTGCCGTGGCCGCGCTCGGCGAGGTGCAAAAGCTCGTGCAGTACGACGTATTCAAGGCAGTTCGACGGCATCTTCATAAGCTGCAGGTTGAACCACAGGGTTTTGGTTTTGATATTGCAGCTGCCCCAGCGGGTTTTCATGTCCTTCGTCCGGAAGTCCGCGGCTTTCAGGCCGGTAGCGGTTTCCCACGCCGGCAGCATCCGCGCGATCTCGGCCGTGAGCAGCGCGCGGCACCATTTGCGCGCGAAGGCCTCGCGCCGTTCGGGCGTGCTGTTTTTGGGCGCGGTCAGGATCGCCGTATCACCGGTCAGCGTGATCGCGTAGCGCGCGCCCGTATGATATTCAAGCGCATAGGCCCCGCCCCACAGGGTGAAGGTATTGCCCGTTAAAAACGTACGCTCCGCCGTGTGCGCCGGCGGGACGGGCTTTTGAAGCTGGGCTTGAATCCAGCCGGCTTTCTCGCGCACAAAGCGCTCGATCGCCGCCTCCGGCATCGTCCACGGTACGGACAGGGTTACAAGCCCTTCTGCGCGTTTGACCCGCAGGTAGGCGTGCCGGATACGCTTTCTGGTCAGCGCAAGCGGTACGCCCGCGATGGTCACGCTCCGCGCCTTGTCCGCTTGCTTCATGCGCATGCCGCGTCCTTTCCGATGATAGTCATACCGCCACTGTACCACAACAGAGCGGAAATAGAAATAAAAACCACCTGCGGATTTCCCGGCCTACGATTTGCGGCTCAGCCGCTGCAAATAAAACATCCGCATGCGGATATTCTAATGTTACAAAGAGAGCAAACTGTAAATCCTGCAAAACGTATCAAACGGTGTATAACTATGTGAAACAGCGTGATATACGGCAGAGGGCCAGGCGCTTTTCCATCCGGGTCGCATTGTATTTTCATTGTTTTTTTGGCGTACGCGGTCGCCTTTCCGGGCGAATATTCTTATTGCATAATATACATAAAAGTAATGTATTTTTTGACACGGAAAATCCAGGTAACCGATTACTGGTAAAATTTTTACCCAAATCATATAAAAACCTATTGACAGAGCGGTGGCGTGGTGCTATATTCGAGTAAACGATTACCGAACCAAAGGCAAACGCCGTTTGGGTGTATTGGGCGTACCGCTGACGTGTGTTTCCTGATGCAATTTTCCGGTTTGATACCAACGGATTTCCCTTCGGCAAGGGAGCATAAACCGCCTGAAAGGAGCGTATGCGCGATGGCGACCATGATAGACGTGGCGAACCGGGCGAACGTATCGGTCGCGACCGTATCCCGCGTTCTCAACGGCCTGAAAACCGTGGACCCGGAATTGGCCAAGCGCGTGCACGACGCCGTTTCGGAATTGCAGTACGAACCCAACTATACCGCGCGCAACCTTCGCTGCAAGGAAAGCCGGACGCTGATCATCCTGACCCCCAACATTACCAACCTGTACTATTCCAACATTATCGCGGGCATCGCCCACGGCGCGCAGGAACACGGCTACAGCTACTTCCTGTTCAACACCGAGGGGAAACGGGAGCTCGAAGAGCAGATCCTCGACCGTTTGGAAAAGCGGCAGGCGGACGGCGCGATCCTGCTGGGCGCGGAGCTTGGCGCGAGCTGGATTGAAAAATACGCCGACCGGTACCCCATCGTGCAGTGCTCGGAGTTCGATCCGGCCTATCAAATCCCGCACGTCAGCATTGATAACTATCAGGCGGCGCGGGACGCGGTGGAATACCTGATATCCAAAGGGCATACGCATATCGGGACCGTCAGCAGCAACAACCGCTTCTTTTCGTCCGCCGAACGCATGCGGGGGTACAAGGACGCGTTGCTGGACGCGGGGCTGACGATTAACGATGAATACATCCGCTACGCGGCCTGGGATGATTTCAAGGCGAGCTCCAAGGCGGCATACTCCTTGCTGAACGTAAAGGACCGCCCCACCGCGCTGTTTTGCATCTCGGACATTCTGGCGCTTGGCGCGATCGCCAGCGCAAAGGAACTCGGCCTGCGCGTGCCGGAGGATTTATCCATCATAGGCTTTGACGACGTGGAGTACACCACGATGTTCCATCCGTACGTCACCACCGTCGTGCAGCCCTGTTATGAAATCGGCTACCACGCACTGGACCTGGTTTGCAAAATGATACGGCACAAGGAAGTCTCCATGACCACCGTGCTGCAGCACCATCTGGTGTTCCGGGAATCGGTTGCGGTCAAACCGCAGTAAACGTCATAATTCACATCCTAATGGCGGGATGTTGAAATAAAACAATGGGAGGAAATTTTCATGAAGAAACTACTGGCACTGGTACTATCTCTGGCCCTGGTTCTTGCCTTTACTTCAGCCATGGCTGAAGGCATCAGACTGGGCATCGTCACTCCGGATGCGGATCACGGCTTTACGGGCGAAAGCGTTGCCCACGCCCGTGCGGAAGCCGAAGCCCTCAAAGCGGCCGGCGTCATCGAAGATTATATGTTCGGCGTTGGCGGCGAAGCATCCAAGCAGATCCAGGCAATCGACGACATCCTGACCTGGGGCCCCGACGCGATCATGCTGTGGCCTCTGGAAGGCGATCAGCTCCGCAATGCGGCGCAGAACGTGGTTGACGAAGGCGTTCCGCTGATCATCTACGACCGTCTCATCGAGAACTTCACCGGCATGGCCGCTGAAATCATGGGCGACAACGAAAAGATCGGCAACATGATGGGCGAATACCTGCTCAACTACTTTGCGGATCAGCTCGCCGCTGGCGAGACCATCACCTACCTGCTGTTCATCGGCGACAGCTCCACCGTGTCCAAGCAGCGCACCGGCGGCATGACGGACGTGCTCAACGCTTCCGAATACGGCGACCAGTTTGTGCTGGTGACCGATGCGTTCCAGACCGACTGGTCCAACGCCAAATCCCAGGAGTTCATGGAGAACTGGCTGAACACAGCGGATCCGGAAACCATCGCGGATCTGGATTTCATCTGCACGCATGACGATGAAATCGTCGACGGCATCATGACGGTGATCGCCGACAACACCGAACTGACCAGCCTGAAGATCATCACCTCCGTGGGCGGCCGCCGCGAGACCCTGTCCACCTTCAAAGGCCTGGAGACCCCCGAACTGCTGACCTACTACTTCAGCCCCTCCTACATCCGCGAAGCCATTCGTTTGGCCGTGGCCGCCGCCAATGGCGACGAGTATCAGGGCCAGGTCATCGACGGCCAGCTGTTCCTGATCCCCACCATCGAGATCGACAAGACCACCGTTGCCGACTACGAAGCCAGCCAGGAATACGCGGATCGCTATAGCCTGGACTAAGTTTCATGGTATACTATTGTCACTAACATGACGAGAGCCGGCCGGTGTTATGCCGGCCGGCTCTTTATACACAAGGAGGAAATCTTCGTTGCTCACTGAAATGAAGGGGATCGTGATGGATTTCGGCCCTGTGCGCGCGGTGGATCATGTGGATTTCGAGGTCAAGCCGGGCGAGATCGTCGGGCTGCTGGGCGAAAACGGCGCCGGAAAATCCACGCTGATGAACGTGCTGGCGGGGACCTTCCCGCCCACCGAGGGCGAGATCTTCCTGGACGGGGAAAAGGTGCGGATGTCAAGCGCCCTGCACGCCATGAAGCTCGGCATTCGCTTTATCCACCAGGAGCTGAACCTCTGCAATGATCTCAACGTGTTTGAAAACCTCTTTCTGGCCGAAGAAATGCTGGGCAAGGCCCGCCTGCTGAATAAAAAGGAAATGGCACAGCGCACGCTGGACGTGTTTAAGCGGATGCACGTCAATATCGACCCCTGGACGCTGGTGGAAACGCTGCAGCCGGCCGAAAAACAGATTGTGGAAATCGCGCGGGCGCTTTTGTTTAAATGCGATCTGATTATCATGGACGAACCCACCACGGCGCTGTCCAATCGCGAAATCGACAATTTATTTGTGATTATGCGGCAGCTGAAGCAGGAGGGCGTTTCGTTCATTTATATCTCGCATAAGATGCCCGAGATTTTTGAAATATGCGAGACTTATTACGTACTGCGCGACGGTACGCTGGTCGGCAAAGGGCAGATCGCCGATATCGACGAAAGCGCGATCACCGAAATGATGATCGGGCGCACGCTCGCGGAGGACGACTTCACAAACAAGGATTATTTCGGACAGGATGAAATTGCGCTGGAAGCCGAACACTTGTCCGGCGACAGTTTTGAAGATATCTCATTTCAGCTGCACAAGGGCGAGATTATCGCGTTTACGGGCCTGCAGAGCTCCGGGCGCGACATGCTGGCCGACGCGCTGTTTGGCATTATCCCCCATACCGGGAAGCTTACAATCAAAGGCAAGTCCATGCACCGGCGCGCGATCCGCGCCTTCATGAAAAACGGCGTGGCTATGGTGCCAAGGTCCCGTAAGGAACGCGGCATTTTAAATGATTTAAGTATTATTGATAATAATTCGATGGCCTACTACAACACGCTTTTCCATAAGCTGCTGATCAACGCCAAAGAGGAAAAGAAGCGCTTTATGCGCAGCAAGGAAAACCTCTCCGTCAAGACGGACAATCCCAAAAACCCGATCACCTCCCTGTCCGGCGGCAATCAGCAGAAGGTCATTCTGGGCCGCTGGCTGGAAGCCAACGCGGACGTCCTGATTTTTGACAATCCCACGCAGGGCATCGACGTGGGCACGAAGTTTGAAATCTATCACCTGATTTTAAATCTGGCGCGCAGCGGGAAAGCCATCGTTGTTTTTTCCGCCGAGTTTCCGGAGATTTTCAAGGTTGCGGATACCTGTGTGGTGATGTATAAGGGCCGCGTAAACGCCGTCTTAGGCCGCGACCAGCTGTCGGAAAAGAACATTATGTATTACTCCACAGGATCAAATTTGGAGGGTATGAACCATGAGCAGACCCACTAAGCGCTCACAGGGTGCGCTGAACGTCAATCTGGGAACGATGAGCAAAAGGCTGTTCTCGGATTACAGTTATCTGGTTTCGTTTATCCTGATCGTCGGCATCGCCGTGGCCGTCAACCCCAATTTCTTTAAGTGGCGCAATATCACCAATATCTTCGTCCAGTCCTCCGTGATCGGCGTCATCGCCCTGGGCATGACCATGGTCATCTGCGCAGGCCAGATCGATATCTCGGTCGGGGCACAGGTCGCCATCATCTCGGGCTTTGGCATCGAGGTGCTCAACGCCACCCACAGCGTGCTGCTGACGCTTTTGTTCTGTATGGCGTTTGGCGCGCTGATCGGCACGTTCAACGGCCTGCTGGTCGCCAAAGGGCATATGCCGGCCATGATCGCAACCCTCGCCGTGCAGACCTCCTGCCGGGCGATCATCAACCACTTTGGCCAGGGCGGCCCGTTCACAGTCGCCAACGGCATCTCCACCGAGCCCTTTTACGAGGCGTTCCGTCAGGTTGCCAACGGTTCTGTGTATATTTTCGGACAGAAGCTGCCTTACCCGATGCTGATGTTTATCGCGATGGCGCTGATTTTCGGCGTGATCATGCAGCGCACAAAGCTGGGCAAGCACATCTATGCCGTGGGCAGCAACGCCGTGTCCGCGCGCCTGTCCGGCGTGAACGTCGACCGCACCAAGATCGCCGTGTTTGCGATCACCGGGCTGATGTGCGGCTTCGGCAGCTGGATCTACGCGTCGCGCCTGATGGCCGTCGCGGCGGCAAGCGCCGGCAGCTTGTTTGAGATGGACGCCATCGCGGCGGTCGCCATCGGCGGCACGGCGATGAGCGGCGGGCGCGGCAAGATTGTCGGCACGTTCCTTGGCGTCATCATGTTCAAGATTATCAACAATATTCTGGTCGCGGCGCATGTGCCGACCTTCTTAAACGGCGCCATCAGCGGCGCGATCATAATTTTGGCAGTGTTGCTGCAGAATGTCCGCAGCAACAAAAAGTAAGGAGAGCTGTTTATGCTGCGAATTGGGATTATCGGCTGCGGAAAAATCACGCAGGTCCGGCACGCCCCCGAATATGCGGAGAACCCCGAGTGCGAACTGGCCGCGTTTTACGATTTTTTGCCAGAGCGGGCCGAGGCCATAGCGAAGGAATACGGCGGCAAGGTGTACGCGAGCGTGGACGAATTGCTGGATAGCGGCCTGGACGCGGTCAGCGTCTGCGTCGCCAACGCGGATCATGCCGCGGTAACCATCAAAGCGCTTGCAAAAAAGCTGCACGTGCTGTGTGAAAAGCCGATGGCGACGACGCTTGAGGACTGCGAAGCGATGGCGCGGGCCGCCAAGGACGCGGACCGCACCCTGATGCTTGGGCACAATCAGCGCCTCGCCAAGGCGCACGCGGAAGCGCAAAAGCGCATCGAGGCGGGGGAGATCGGCAAGGTTATCAGCTTCCATACGACCTTCGGCCATTCTGGTCCCGAAGGCTGGACGGGGCTGAAAAACAGCTGGTTCTTTGATAAAAAGCGGGCCGCGTTCGGCGCGCTGGCGGACCTGGGCATCCATAAAACGGACCTTTTACAGTACCTGCTGGGAGAGCAGATCACGGCGGTTAAGGCAACGTTCTGCACGCTGGATAAGAAATATCCCGACGGAACTCCCGTGACCGTGGACGACAACGCCTTTTGCATCTACCGCACCAAAAGCGGCGCGACGGGGCAGATGCACGTCAGCTGGACGTTTTACGGACCGGAGGACAATTCCACGGTGATCTACGGCACCGGGGGCATCATCCGCTGTTATGCCGACCCCGAGTACTCGCTGATCATCGAGCACAGGGACGGCAAGGTGGAGAAGATCGCGCTGGATGAAATGACCTCCAACGAAAAACAGACCACGGGCGGCCGCACGAACACCGGAGTGATCAACGCGTTCGTGCACAGCGTGCTAACGGGTGAAAAATCGGTCTGCGACGCGCAGGAAGCGCTGCAGTCCATGCGCGTGATCTTTGCGGCGGAACAAGCCGCGCTGGAAAACCGCGAAATCGAGATCGATCATTGAGGAGGAACCGTATATGAAACGGCCTGTAACCATCTGCACCGGGCAGTTCGGCGATCTGCAAACGGAGGAGCTTTTCCGCGTCATGCAAGACATCGGCTACGACGGCCTGGAAATCGCGACCCAGTCGCATATCGACGTGCAGCGCATCGTTAACGACAAGGAATACCGGAAAGACTACCAGGCTTTGCTGAAACAATACAATTTATCCATCGGCGCCCTGTCCGGCCATCTGGCGGGGCAGTGCGTCGGCGACCGGTACGATCCGCGGCTGGATAACTTCGTTCCCGCGAAGGTGAAGGGCAACCCGGAGGGCATCGTAGCGTGGGCGACGGAGCAGATGAAAACCATCGCCAAAGCGGCGCAGATGCTGGACGTCAAGATCGTTACCTGCTTTCTGGGCAGCCCGATCTGGGCGTACTGGTACTCCTTTCCCCAAACCACGCCCGAAATGGTGGAAAAAGGGTTTCAGGAAATTAAGGAACGCTGGTCGCCGATCTTCGACGTCTACGACGAGTGCGGCGTGAAGCTGGCGCTGGAAGTACACCCGACCGAGATCGCGTTTGACTATTATTCCACGCAGCGGCTGCTTGAGGTGCTGGACCACCGGCCGACGCTGGGGCTTAATTTCGATCCCAGCCATCTGGTGTGGCAGGGCGTGAATCCGGGCGTGTTCCTGCACGATTTTGCCAAGTATATCTATCACGTACACATGAAGGACGTGCGCCTCAGCCGCGACGACCGCTCCGGCGTGCTGGGCTCGCATATCGAGTTCGGCGATACGCGCCGGGGATGGAACTTTGTTTCGCTGGGCCACGGCGACGTGGATTTCGAGGCGATCATCCGGGAACTCAACCAGATGGGCTACGAAGGCCCCCTGTGCGTGGAGTGGGAGGACAGCGGCATGGAGCGCATGCACGGCGCCGCCGAAGCGCTGGCTTATACGCGGAAAATGAATTTCCAGCCCTCGGACTTCAGCTTCGACGCCGCGCTGAAAATGGACTAATCAAATATATGTTTCACTGCCTGACGACGGCATGAGGCTGCTCTCAGGCGGAAAGGATAGGCAATGTACTGGGAGGAACTTCGCCCGTGTACGCATCAAGCCGCGTTTCGCTACGCGGTACTGGATTTTGACGGAACCATCAGCCTCGTCCGCGAAGGATGGCAGGCGATCATGATCGGATATTTTACCGAAGAACTGCAAAAAACGCCCAAAGGCTTACTGACCGACGAAGAAACGCTCAAAAAGCAGGCGCGGGAGATGATCTTTCTTCACACCGGAAAACAGACCATCTTCCAGTGTATCGCGCTGGCGGAAACGATCGAAAGCGTGGGGGGAACCCCGCTCGATCCCCAAGCCTACAAGGACGAATACTCGCGCCGCCTGCTGGAAAAAATCGACGGCCGGCTCAAAGGCCTGGCCGACGGCAGCATCGACCCGGAAACCCTCACCGTGCCCGGCACGCGGGAGTTGCTCAAGATGCTTTTAGACAACGGTGTCGACCTGTACCTCGCCAGCGGCACGGACGAGGAGTACGTGCGCAACGAGGTCGAGCTGTTGGGCTTGCTGCCGTTCTTCAAGGGCCACGTATACGGCGCGCAGCAGGACTACAAAACGTTTTCCAAAAAGAAGGTCATCGAAAAGCTGATCGCGGACAACCGCTTGGCCGGGGAAGAACTGCTGGGATTCGGCGACGGCTACGTGGAAATTGAAAACATCCGGGAAGTCGGCGGATACGCCGTGGGTGTGGCCTCCAACGAGACCGCGCGCGCCGGCATCGACGAATGGAAGCGCGAACGGCTGATCCGCGCCGGGGCCGACGCGATCATCCCCGATTACCGGGAGATCGCCGCCCTGCAAAGCCGTTTGTTTCCCGAAACGAAAGAGAGGTGACGGCCGATGCCGTTTCAGGAGTTTGACCGCTCTAAATTAAACCTTTTGCCGCTGGATCAGCGCGAGCACGACCTCGATTTAAGCGTGATGATGGACGTGAACGCGAAAACAAGCTATACGCATCCGACCATCGAGCTGCTGGCCGACCGCGTCCGGCAGGCGAAAAAGAACCATGCCGCCGTGCTGCTGATGATGGGGGCGCATGTGATCCGCGCGGGCGCCGCGCCGCTGTTAATCAAGCTGATGGAGCAGGGATACATCACCCACTTCGCCCTCAACGGGGCTGGCGGCATCCATGATTTTGAGTTTGCGATGATCGGGCAGACCACCGAAAGTGTCGCCAAATATATCTCCGAGGGGCAGTTCGGCCTGTGGAAGGAAGACGCCCTGTACAACGAAGCCGTCAACCTCGGCGTTAAAGAGGGGCTCGGCTTCGGCGAAGCGCTGGGCAAGTATATCTGGGAAAACGACTTCCCTTATAAGGAATATAGCCTCCTTGCCGCGGGTTACCGCCTGCAGGTGCCTGTGACGGTGCATGTGGGCATCGGCTGCGATATCGTGCACGAACAGCCCAACGCCGACGGCGCGGCCATCGGCGAGGGCACGTACCGGGATTTCCTGATTTATGCCAATACCGTGCAAAACCTGGAAAACGGCGTGTTTTTGAATTTCGGCTCGGCTGTCACCGGCCCGGAGGTCTACTTAAAAGCCCTGTCCATGAGCCGCAACGTGGCCAAGCAGGAGGGCAGAACCATCAGCCATTTTTCCACGGCGGTGTTCGATCTGCTGCCGCTGGAGGGTCAGAACGTGCACGAATCGCCGGAGAAATCCGACCCGCGCTACTATTTCCGCCCGTGGAAAACCATCATGGCGCGCACCGTCGCCGACGGCGGCGAAAGCTTTTACGTACAGGGCAAGCACCGAGATACGGTCGGCTGCCTTGCGCGCCTGCTGCTGGAGGCGTAACAGATGACGCTAGATCGGTTGCAAGAGCTGCTGTCCAAGTTTAAGGATTTGAAAATCGCGGTCATCGGCGATTTATTTCTGGACCAGTGGTACGACGTGGATCCCGCGCTGAACGAGCCGTCGCTGGAAACGGATCTGCCCGCGTGGCAGGTCGTCCGCCATCCCGTCAGCCCCGGAGCGGCGGGCACGGTGCTCAACAACTTGCACGCGCTGGGCGCGGGCGAACTGCATGTGATCTCCTTTACCGGCGAGGACGGCGAGGGCTGGGTGCTGCGGCATCTGCTGTCGCGGAAGAAAATCCGCACGGAGCACGTCGTTACGGTTCCTGAACGCATGACGCCCTCCTACATCAAGCCGATGTTTATCAGTGGCGGCAAGCGTGTGGAACAAAACAGACTCGACATCAAAAACCGGCAGCCGACCCCTGCGTGGGTGGAGGACAGGCTTTTGCGGGCCGCGGAAACGCTCGCGCCGGAGGTGGACGCGCTGATCATTCTGGATCAGCTCACGGAGACCGATACCGGCGTGGTCACGGCGCGCGTACGCGAGGGGCTTGCGGCGATCGGGCGCAAATACAAAGACCTGATCCTGTTTGCGGATTCCCGCGAGCGGATCGCGCTGTTTCGCGACGTTATCATCAAGTGCAATCAGCTGGAAGCCTTCAAGGCGCTTGGGGAAACCCTTTCGGTTCCGCAGGCGGCGGCGAAAATGCGGGCCGTCACCGGCCGGCCGGCGTTTATTACCCTGGGGAAGGACGGCATCGCGGCGGGCGAGGATACGATCGTCCCCGCGGCGGTGCAGACTGGCCCCATCGACGTATGCGGCGCGGGAGACGCCACCACGGCGGCGATCGTAAGCGGGCTGTGCGCCGGGGCAACGATGGCCGAGGCCGCGCTGCTTGGCAACCTGGCGGCCGGCGTCACCCTGCGCAAGCTCGGCATGACGGGCACGGCGTCGCCCGAAGAAATGATCGCCCTCTACCACGAACAGTTTGAGGCGGACGCATGAATACTTTGTGTTTTGATATCGGCGGTTCGAAGTATATTGTTGGCGTCGTCACGGAACAGGGCGAGGTTTTGTGCTCCAAGCGTTTTGCCTGGGACGAGCTGACGGCCGACGGCGTACTGCGGTCGCTGGTCGCGTCCGGCAAAGCCCTGCTGGCCGAATATCCGGCCTTGCACCCGGACGTTATCGGGATCACGATTCCGGGCGTAACCGACCCGGAGACGGGCCTGTGGGTGGAGGCGAGCTTCAGCGGTATCCGCAATTTCCCCATCGGGAAGCTGCTGCACGATGCGTTTTCCCTTCCCGTCTATGCTGAAAACGACGCGAAGGCCTGCGCTTTGGCGGAGAAGCTGTTCGGCGCGGCCAGGGACACGGAACACTTTTTATACCTGACGGTGTCCAACGGCGTGGGCGGGGCGGTGTTTTCCGACGGACGTTTGCTGTACGGCACGGGCAGCGCGGGCGAGTGCGGGCACGTGACCGTTGTGGAAGACGGACGCCTGTGCAAATGCGGCAAGAAAGGGTGCCTGGAAATGTACGCGGCGGGGCCGGGACTTTCGCGGACGTATTTGGAAAAGACCGGCGAAGTCCTCAACGGCGAGCAGATCGCGGACAAAGCCAGGCAGGGGAACGCGGCCGCCTTGGAGGCGTTCCATTTGGAAGGCGTGTATCTGGGACGTGCGATCGGCATGGCGGTCAACCTGCTCAGCCCGCGGCGGATCGTGATCGGCGGCGGACTGTCGCTGGCGTTCGATCTGTACCGGGAGGCGCTGGGGGAAACGGTGAACAGCCACATCTACCGCGCGGCAAACCCGGATTTGGACATCGTCCCGAGCCCTCTGGGGGCCCGGGGCGGATTATACGGCGCGGCGGCGGTAGCCGTTTGCGGCAAACACCGGCGGTACGGTTACAAAGGAAAGGCGGTTTAACCATGAATACAAAAGATACCATGACCGTATATGAAGAAGAACTGACCAACGCAATCCGGGCGATCGATGCCTCAGAGATGGACAAAGCGGTTTCGCTGCTGCTGGACGCTTACAAGGAAGACAGGCAGATTTTTATTTTCGGCAACGGCGGCAGCGCGACGACCGCGAACCATTTTGTCTGCGATTTCGGCAAGAACGCCATCCAGGGCGAGAAACGGCGCTTCAGGATCCTGTCCCTGAGCGATAACGTCGCCAAAATCACCGCGCTGGGCAACGACATCGCCTATGCGGAGGTCTTCCGCGAGCAGATGAAAAACCTGATGCGCCCCGGCGATGTCGCCATCGCCATCAGCGCCAGCGGCACCAGCCCCAACGTGGTCAACGCTTTGGAGTATGCCCGCCATATCGGCGGGAAGGTGATCGCGCTGTCTGGCTTCTCCGGCGGAAAAATCGCCTCGATGGCGGACGCGGCCCTGGTTACGGACATGAAAAGCTACGAGCGGATCGAGGACCTTTACCTGATCATCCTGCACATGATCGTATGCTACTTCAAAGACCATCAGGAGTATTTTGGCTGACGAAATTACGCGTCTTAGCCTCAATCAAAAGAAACACCCCAAAAGGGGTGTTTCTTTTTTGGCGAAAACACGAATACAATCAGCATATACCTGTGGCTTCGGTATCCGAACAATGACTATATTGATAAACACTCCGAATACGTGGTTGATGAAGGAGGTTCATCACAAATCGGGATGCGGTCAGCGCATCGCTTGCTTTTGCTAAAGAGTACCTTTTAAAACGGTCGCACAAATACCAATACAGGCATATCACTAAACGCACTGTTTTATTTGGCGAAGAGAGTATACATGGTTTACTGCACCTACATTTATTGCATCCTTGCCAAATAGCTAATCGTTGTCTATAGCATGGTGATTTGACGACAAAATCAAAATGTGAACCGCTGTTTCATTTCGTATATTCTCTCCTCTTTATACACTAAATTGGAGTAGAGAAAAAACTGCCGTTTTGTACTTATTTTTGTCTGCGAATTTATATTTGGCAGCAAAAAAACATCAAGCAAAGCAATGAGTATTTCCTTTGTTTTACTCAGGCCGCATCTTGACATTGCATGATTACTCTGTAAGAATAATTGCTAAGAATGGGTGATTAGAATGAAACATATGATTTGGCCTCGAAACAAGTTTAAAAACGGTTCCATTGCTCGTAGAATTTTCCAGGTCATTACAACGCTTATCATTGTTACCATTTTAATCTATATGTCCAGCACCTTTTTTTGGATTCGAAATCAATTGATTCAAAAAGCAGAGATTAATGCGGCGCAAAGTCTACGACTGGTGTCAGAAAAACTGGATATGTTTATGGGGCAGGTCAGCAACGATGCGCTTAGGGTGCTTATAAGTGATTCCTGTCAAACGCTGTTAGGCGGAGAGTATTCGTTTGATCAACCTGATGCTAAACAGCAATATGCCATGTACCGCTTAATGCAGGCTATGATTACCTCCATTGATAATTATGCCATGACCTATGATTCGATGATTTTATACGATCAGTCTGGGCGTGCGTTTGCGTCGGACGATATGGTGCAGTATCCGGATTATTTAGCGCAGCATCAAGTGACAGTTTTGGATTTTCTGCATTCTAGCAATATTGAAATGTGGACCTCTCTTCATAAAAGTCCGCTGGGATACAAGTCCAAAACGGATACAAAAGACTGCTTTAGCTATCTGCATAAGGTATACGACATGCTCAGCGGGCAGTTGATCGGTATACTGGAATTAAACGTAAGTAATGATTCGATTGTTTCTTTATATGAAGCGTTGCTGTCCCAAAATTATGAAGTGATTATTATGGATGACAATGGTAGGATTATTTCCTCGCATAACAAAGCGGAGCTTTACCAAAGCCTTTCGCAGGAAAAATGGTATCTGGATTTGCGCCCCAGTGAGAATCTGGCGAATGTAAAGCTCGCACAAGCGAATAATCGCCTGTACATTGAATGGGATTACCAGCCTCTGCACGGAAAGATACTCAGCATTATACCGTCAAACATATATATGTACGACGTTCGTCAATTCTCAATATTTACGCTAGTTGTCGCGGCGGCGTTGCTGATTGTTGCTACCAGGATTGCCTGGCGATTAATCCGATCAATTACGCGACCTATCAGCGTGGTCACGAAAACGATTGTCGCCATCGGCGGTGGTGATTATCAGCAGCGGATTCTGGAGGACTACGCAGGAGAAATCGGAACGCTTGCATTGGAAATTAATCGGATGACTGAAAAAACAAGTAATTTAATGCTCTTGATTAAAGATAGCGAACAGAAAAAGCGAGAGTACGAATTATCTCTTATCCAATTGCAGATGGCGCCGCACTTTTTTTACAATACACTTGAAAGTATATGTGGTTTGATTCTAATGGATGAAAAAAGAACGGCAATCCAAACCATACACTATCTTTCGGATTTCTATCGTGGTGTGCTCAATAAGGGACAGGACATTATTGAGATCGGAGAAGAGATAACGATTGCAAAGAATTACCTGAACATTATGGCTATTTGCCATCCCGGCTTGTTTAATTATGAAGTGCACTGCCCGCCCTATCTAAAGCGCTGGCATGTAAACAAGCTTACATTGCAACCGATTTTGGAAAACGCTCTGCACCACGGCATGGAGGGCATGAAGAGCGATGGTATGATTACTATTGACGTTTACGAGGAAAATGGTGAAATAGTAATTCGCGTGACAGATAACGGAACTGGCATACCGGCGGAGACCATGGAAAAGGTCGCCAGTGGTGGTTATATGACCAATAAGATGGATGGGTTTGGACTGCGGAACACGGATGACCGGATTAAACTCTATTTTGGGGCCGATTATGGAATATCCATCCAAAGTCAATCCGGCCAAGGAACGATGGTCAGTATTATCTTGCCGAAGCAATAAAAGGAGTCCGTATTATGTATCGCGTTTTAATCGTTGATGATGAAGTGCTTATCCGAAAAAGAATTATCCTTGGTTTTGATTGGACAAGTCTTGGCTATCAGGTTTCTAATGAAGCGGAAAGTGGCGCGGAAGCACTGCGCATTCTGGATGAGAACACCATTGATATAGCAATTATTGATATTGCTATGCCGGGGATGAACGGTATAGAACTGATCAAGGAAATCCGGCGTCGTAAGATACCGTTGGAGATTATTCTTCTGACTGGATACAGTGAGTTTAAATATGCAAAGGAAGCATTGTCGGAAGGTGTGTTCCACTATCTTCTAAAGCCGTTGGACGAGGAAGAGTTTACCGCTGTGCTGCAGCGCTTGTTTAGTAAAATATCGGAGGAGAGAAAACAAAGCAAACAAATTGACGCATTGATAGAGACGGAAAACGAAGCAAAACGGATTCTGTGCAGTCAATATTTTAGTAGGATTTTTCATTCTGCTTATATTTATGAACAAGAAACAGACCAGATGCTTGAAAAATACGGATTGCGGGCGGATGATTGGTTTGCCATGGTGATATTGCGTCGCGATGAAGATTTACTGACCGAGGATCCGTTCCGTCAGCGCCTTGAGCCACTGGAAAAATTGCTTCACAGGTTCTCGCCGCTTACATACGGTGATGTGATTATCACGTATGACTTATATGAGAATTTGCCCATGATGATTGTCAGATTATGCAAACAAGAAAAGGATCAGCATTTTACACAAGGCATAAAGGGAATAGAAGCATTTTGTCATTTGATTTTATCGAACTATCATGACTATAGTATCGGACTTAGCGATGCAAACCAGGGGTATGACGGCTTGAGAAGCGCATATGACCAAGCGGCAGAAGCGCTAGGTAATGCAGGAATGATTGATAAACCTTTTGTCCGATGGAATGAATTAGAAAACCAATTCGCCAATACATATAGATTATCGGACGCGGAGGAGAAGGAATTCTTATTTTGTGTGGAGAGTGGTAATGCAAAACAAGCGGCAGCTTATATTGGAAGGCACTTATCCGCGGCTGTCCAGGCGTGTGTAATATTTAGCGAGTATCGGAAGCTTTGCCAGCGTTTTGTGGGTATTCTAGATGATGCGTTGCATACGGAAAACCTAGAACTCAAAGAATTCTTAGGCGATTATGAGAGCGTATACACAATGTTTCTATTCTTGCATCAAGCTGATAGAATACGGCAATGGATGGAGGATCTGACACGCAGTGTAGCTGAAAGCCTGGAAACTGTACGGCGGAAAAGCAAACCATTGGGAATCGGTAACGAAGCACGCAGGTATATACAAATCCATTTCCGCGAACAGGGGTTATCGCTTACGCGTATTGCGGATGATTTGGGAATCAGCGGACCGTATCTGAGCGCTATTTTTAAAAAGGCCATCGGTATGTCAGTTACGCAATATATAACAATGATACGTTTAAATAAAGCAAGAGACATGCTACTGGTGGGCGACAGAGATATTCATACTGTTGCCGTACAAGTTGGATTCAATGACGAGTTCTATTTTAGCCGGTGTTTCAAGAAGTATTTTGGAAGATCTCCATCATCGATCCGTAGGTTAAATGGTTGATATTAGAATAATTATTTACATGGAAACCATATGAATATCCATGGATTATCTCCTCAGGTTACGATATGGTAAACGCAGATAAGCGCAGATACGTTTCTGCGCGAGGAATAATATAATTTTGGGGAGGTATTTTCATGCAAAGGTTTTTGAAAACGGTCGCACTGATCCTTACACTGACACTCATCGTGTCTATTTGCGGGGTATCGGCTCTGGCGGAAACATCGCAGGCAAAGACTGTGGTCAGAATTTTAACCCGCTACTCCAATCCGGACAATGTACGTGAGAAGTACTTTATTGACAAAGTTGCACAATTCAACGAGGAGAACCCGGACATCGAACTGCAGGATTTATCGGTCTCCGATGAAAGCTCCCGCGATACCAAGTTTAAAACATCCGTATCGTCTGGCAATCCCATTGAGGTTTTCAACTTCCTGGGGTATGCCGCAAACCTTGATTACGTGAAAAATGACGTGATTACCGACCTGTCCGCAGAGATTGCGGCGGATCCGGCTTGGACCGCCAGCTACAATCAGGCTTTGTTCGCACCCGTCAAGTACGACGCGTATGGGATCGAAGGCGTATACGGCTTGCCCACAACGCCCTACGGTGTTTGCATGTACTACAATCAGGCGATCTTTGACAATCTGGGGCTCGAAGTTCCAGAATCCTGGGAAGATATCGAAGCTGTGGCTCCCATTCTGATTGAAAACGGCATTACGCCGATCGCCTTTGGCGCAAAGGACAGTTATCGCGGCGGACACTTTTTAACCGCGCTGTCGATGAAGGTTTACGGCGCGGCGCTGAAAGATGCGTTGATCAGCGGTGAAGAAAAATGGAATGGCGAGAAAGTGGTCGGGCTGATCGGCATGATGCAGAACTGGTATGAAACAGGCGTTTTCGGCGACAACAACCTGGCCTACAATGCCGACGGGGAACTGGCCAAGCTGGAAAGCGGCGAAGTCGCCATGGCATTCTCGGGCTCGTGGACAATTTCTACCGTCAATACTTTCTCCAATGCGGCTGATATCGTATGTAAAGGATTTCCGTACACGGATGCGCAGCCGGAATTCAAGGATAACTGGATGGGCGGCCCGGACGATTTCATGTCGATCTCATCCAAACCCGGCGACCCGGATTATGATGCAACGATACGCGTACTGAAGTTCTTCACCTCGCAGGAATACTGGGAAGGCCTCTATGAAGCGCAAAACGGAGCCGGTACATATCCTGTCAGCTTTAGCAATACGATCCAAGCCGATAAACTGACGACCGAATTTAACGACTACTACGGCGTTGCAACCGATATGATCGGCGAGATCGAGCAGTTTGATACGATGACCTCGCTGATGGATATCGTACGCACCGAACTGCAGACCCTCTTTGCCGGCGATACGGCCCAGCAGATCGCAGACCGTATTCAGGATGAAGTAGACGCCTACAAGAACTGATTACCCAAATGGGGCGGGAGGGCCTGACGGGTTTCCCGCCCCATTTCATTGATTAAAGCATATAATGCGTCTTTTCCGTAACTGGAAGCAGGCTTAATTTCTTGCACGCATTATTCATGAGAAAGAGGTAGAAACCATGTCGCATAAAAAGCTTGCAGGAAAGCGATGGGAAAGCATGCTTTTAAGCCTGCCGGCTTTTATCCTGTATTCGTTTGTTTTTATCTATCCGATGATCAGCGTATTTCATATGTCGTTTTTCAGCTGGAATGGTATTCCGTCTTCGCCCATGGAATATGTGGGATTGAAGAATTTCATCTCGCTTTTCACCAGCGCGAAATTCGGTCTGGCTATCCGAAATGTATTCATATTCATCGCATCCGGATTTCTGCTCATCCTTCCGGTTTCCTTTTTTCTCGCGAATGTAATTCAGAGCAAAATGCATGGCCGGCGTTTCCTGAAAACCAGCTATTTCATGCCGCAGGTGATCAGCAGAACAGCAATTGCTCTGATGTGGTATTTTCTGTTATACCCGGAAGGCGGGCCTATTGATTCCCTGCTTAACATGCTGGGCATTACAGGTGTCAATGTGAACTTCCTAGGGAACAAGACCTATGCGATTTATGCGATAACTGTTATTAACGCCTGGACCTATGCGGGGTTCAATATGCTGATTTTCTCTGCGGGCTTAACGGCGGTACCGGAAGAGCTGTATGAGGCTGCAAAAGTAGACGGTGTAAACAGTTTTCAGAAAATGTGGCACATTACGATCCCGATGCTGAGAAGCAGCTTTCAGCTTTTCTCCCTCAACTGTGTGGTCGGCTCCATTACCACATTTGAGATGGTGTACGTTACAACGGGCGGCGGGCCGGGCAGCGCTTCGGAAGTATTCGGAACGCTTTTATACAAAAATGCATTTACCTATAATAATTACGGCTATTCCAATGCAATTGGAACGTTTCTGATCATTTCGTCGATCATTGTATCAGTGGCAATGCAGGGCGGCTTTATCCGGAGAAGAAAGAAGGAGGCGGACGGCGTATGAGAAAGATAACACCTTTAAAAGTCATTTTTGTCTTCTTTGCCCTATTGTTCTCCTTTATCTTTTTGTATCCGATTTATTTCACGCTGATTTCCTCGTTTAAAAACAATAATGAAATCTGGAATACCATGTTTGCTATGCCTCGCTCGCTGATGATGGACAACTATAACAGCGCCATTTCCATGATCGGCATTCTGACTGCCGTTATGAACTCGTTTATCTATTCGATAGGGGCTACGATCGTCGTAGTCGTGGCTGTTACGATGGGCGCGTATGTAATCGCCCGCAGGCTGCTGCCCCATATGGGATTATTGAAGCTGTACTACCTATTGGGCCTCATGCTCCCCGCGTATGCCATGCTGATCCCCATGGTGAAGATATTTAACACGTTTTCGTTGAATGATAATTACCTGGCGATGATTCTGTTATATGCCGCTATTAATTTCCCGATGAGTTTTTTCTTAATTTCCGGATATATCGAGGGAATGAGCAGGGAAATAGACGAAGCCGCGATCATGGATGGATGCAGCACCATCGGTATTGTGTTCAGAATCGTTTTCCCGGTCGCAAAACCCGGTATTTTTACGGCGGCTATTATTTCCTTTTTAGCTGTATACAACGAACTGATTTTTGCCAACACGCTGTTGTTTCAAAAATCGCGGCAGACCATATCCGTTACATTGCTGGGGCTGCAGGGCGAACGGTTTAACAGCTGGGGGCCAATGTTTGCCTCCATTGTGATTTCCATCATACCAATTCTGGTCATTTATCTGCTCTTCCAGGAAAAGATTGAAGGTGGAACGACGTCAGGCGCGGTGAAAGGATAGGGGGCATTCCATATGGTCCATACAATAGGCGTAAATCATATCGGCATTCTTGTTGCTGATGCGGAGGCTTCTGCCCGGTGGTATATTGAAAAAAGCGGGTTTGAACACCGCGCGACCTCGTTTGCGGATGGAACGAAAGCAGTGTTTGTGTTCTCGCAATCCGCGGGGTTAATGCTGGAATTGATACAACGACCGGATAACCACCCAGATGCTGCGAAGGCAAAGCTATGCGCGTATATCGATCATGTCGCCTATGATGTGGAGGATCCGGCGGAAACGCTGCGTGAGTGCCGGGAGGCGGGGATGGATATCATAGAGGGCGTAGTGGACATTCCAACTTTCTGGGACAACGGGTTTCAATATGTACTGGTGCGCGGTATAGGCGGAGAAAAAGTAGAATACTGCAAGGTTTTATAAAGGAGTAATAGCAATGAAAGCAAAAGTTGTTCCCATGCGGTTTCAAAGCACATCCATGGAAGACTTCCATAAAATCCTAACCCCTTTATCTGAAATATATCAAGATGAGGTGGAGTTTCTTGAACCCAAGGTACTGGGAGAGGGGCTGCCTGCTAATGCGGAGGCGGTTTTATTCCCCGTGATATGGTCCGACCTTTACGAAGAAACCGAAGCGCTTCGGGCGCTGCATTTGCCTATCATCGTTCTGACGACGCGATTTGGCGTTTCACTGATGTTTGACTGGGAAGCCGTTGCGTTTTTGAAGGACAAAGGGCTTCAAGTCTTTAATCCGCATAGCGTGGAATTGGCAAAAACACTGTTTCGTGCGCTTGCTTTGAAGACCAGTATGCATTCGGGGAAGTTCCTTATATTTCAGGATACTGATTACGATGGACTCATCCCGGAACAGTTTAAGATATTTTACTGGTGGCACGAACAGTGTACCCGTGATATCTATGAGAAATTCGGTATCCGTATTGTTAGGAAGCCGTACAAGGAGCTTGGCAAAAAGGCCGCAACCATTCCGGATGACGATGCCCGTAAAGAAGCCGCCCGCTGGGATTTCCCCAACTGCATTGCCGATGAACGGCCGCTTTTATCGTCGATCAAACTGTTCATGGCGCTTCGCGATGCTGTGGACGAGGAGGGAAATGTTGTCGCTGGGGGTATTAATTGCCTTAACGAAGCATATGACAGTGATACAACCCCCTGTTTAGCCTGGAGCCTGTTGTATCAGGATCGTGGCGTGATAGGAGTTTGCGAGGGAGATACATCATCACTGATGACACAATATCTGGTCAGCAAAACCATCGGCGGTCCTGTGTTCACGACCAATATTTATCCGTTCCTTTCCGGCATGCCGGCGTTGAGCCATGAAAAAATACAGGCTTTTCCCGATGTCGACGATCCGGATGACCACGCACTGCTGGTGCATTGCGGCTACCTGGGTCTTTTGCCGCAGGCTACCGCGCACAAATGGTGTCTTAAACCCTGTGTGCTCGGCTGGCTGGTTGGAGAAAATTCCGTGGCTGTAGATGCGGAGATTGGGACAGGAGACATCACTTTTTGCAAATTGCACGCATCCATGAATTCGTTGTTCGCTGAAAAAGCTGTGCTGGAGGAGTATGTACAATATCCCGGATCCGATTGCCGAAACGGCGGATTGATTCGGCTTGCGGATGGTTATCGGTTGATGGAACGCATCCGCTCGCACCATGTGATCGTCACAACGGGCAAGCGCTTAAACCAGCTTAAAACTGTCTGTGAGATCTTTAACCTCAATTTAGACGTTTGAGAAGGAGAACGAGAGTATGCAGACAAAGGCATGGGAGGAAATGGTAGTACTTCCAACTTATGAAGTTGGCGAGCCGGAAAGAGCTCCGATGTTTTTTGAAACGAGGGTGTATCAGGGCAGTTCCGGAAAGGTGTATCCATATTCGATTACTGAAAGGATTTCAGACCGCAAAGTTGATAAAGCGTATCGTGCGGTATGGCTGGAAAATGACTTTATCCGCGTTATGATTTTGCCGGAGCTTGGTGGGCGTATCCAACGGGCATACGACAAGACCATCGATTACGATTTTGTATATTACAACCATGTAATCAAACCGGCCTTAGTTGGGCTTTTAGGCCCCTGGATATCCGGAGGTATAGAGTTTAACTGGCCACAGCATCACCGTCCCACTACATTTATGCCTGTAGAATATACCATTCTTGATAACCCTGATGGATCCAAAACCGTTCGGACAGGCGATATAGACCAAATGAATGGCACAAAATCCGTCACATCGTTTACTTTGTATCCTGATAAAGCATATATAGAGATACACGGACAACTGTATAACCCGACACCTTTCGCACAAACATTTTTGTGGTGGGCAAATCCGGCTGTTGCGGTGAACGATCATACGCAATCCATTTTTCCGCCGGACGTACATGCGGTTATGGATCATGGTAAACGCGATGTTTCACGGTTTCCAATCGCAACCGGCGTATATTATAAACAGGATTATAGCGAAGGTGTGGATATTTCCCGTTACAAGAATATTCCGGTTCCCACTTCCTATATGGCGGAGAAATCCGACTTCGATTTTGTGGGCGGGTATGATTACAGCGTGGGCGCAGGGTTGCTGCATGTTGCGGATCACCATATTTCACCCGGGAAAAAGCAATGGACCTGGGGCTGCGGTGACTTTGGTAAAGCTTGGGACCGCAATCTAACCGATGAAGATGGTCCTTACATCGAATTGATGACGGGTGTGTTTACGGATAACCAGCCTGATTTTACCTGGCTGAAGCCATTTGAAGAAAAGGTATTTACGCAGTACTTCATGCCATATAAAGCACTGGGCGAGGTGAAGAACGCCACAGCGGAAGCTATGGTTTCTTTGCAAGTCACAGGTGGCACGGCCGATTTGTCGGTTTATGTTACAGGGCTTTACCCAGGGGCCCGCGTGATGCTTGCGGTGGCGGGGAAAGATGTTTGGCATCAGAGTATGGACTTGACACCGTTGGCTGCTTTTCAGACGAACGTACCTCTCGAATTTGAGCAGGAAACAGATATAACATTGTCCGTATATGACCGTGAAGGGTGTCTTTTGGTTGCCTATACGCCGTTGGAGAAGAAAACGGAAAAGCTGCCGGAACCCGCGCAGCCAGCCAAAAACCCGGAGGAGATATGTACCAACGAGGAATTGCTGCTGACTGCTTTGCATATTGAGCAATACCGCCATGCTACCTACCTTCCGGATCCGTATTATTTAGAAGGACTGAAGCGGGACTCAGACGATGCGCGCATTAACAACGCGTATGGTAATTTGCTTCTGCGCCGCGGTGATTTCACTAGTGCCGAAGCTCATTTTCGGTCTTCGCTGCGCAGGCTGACTTGGAAAAATCCAAATCCATATGACGGCGAACCCTTTTTCAACCTGGGCCTTGCGCTTTTCTATCAAGGGAAAAAGGAGGAGGCGTACAATGCTTTCTACAAAGCGACATGGTCAAGCGCGCAGCAGGAGGGCGGTTTTTTCTACTTAGCGGCGATAGATTGTGCGAGAGGAGAGTATTTGTCGTCGCTCTCCTTTATCCATCGGTCGTTAGTGAAAAATTCACATTCCGTCAAGGCGCGCGGCCTGAAGGCAGTGCTGCTTCGCAAATTGGGAAGGCTGGGGCAAGCAAAAGCATGGATTGCAGAGAGTTTGGAACTAGACCCGTTTGACTACTTATCGGCCTGGGAAACCGGTATGCAGGATGATATGCCAGAACAGTTTCTGCAAAATCCGGAGTCGTGCTTGCAAACAGCGCGCGATTATTTGGAATTGGGCTGTTTGGAGGAGGCATCGGCAGTACTTGCGGCTTGCCGAAAACCTACCGTTATGACCGAGTTGTACAGTATGTATGCTATACGCCTGTCCGATGGCGATGCAACCGAAGCGGCGCAAAGCGTGCTGACAAAGGATGCAGGATATGTCTTCCCCAATAAGCTGGAGGATATCGCTGTATTAGCAAACGCTATGGAATGGATGCCCAATGCCGCGGTACTACCGTATATGCTTGGAAATCTGTACTACGATAAACTGCAGCATCAAAAAGCAATCTCCCTGTGGGAAGCGTCTGAAACGCTTGATAATCAAAACGCTTATGTACACAGAAATCTGGCGATTGGATATTATAATGTAACCAATCGACCAGCAAAAGCGTTAGCGGAAATGGAACAAGCATTTTTAATAGATAGCGTTAATGAAAGGATGTTTTTAGAGCTGGATCAGCTGCGAAAGAGAATTGGGGTTTCACCTAAGCTGCGGCTGGCATCCTATCTAGAGCATATGTCCATTGTAGAGAAACGTGACGATCTCTATCTAGAGTACATTACGCTTTTAAACATCTTTGGCAGGTATGCGGAGGCTTACGAACGCATCATGTCCAGAACTTTCCATCCATGGGAAGGCGGCGAAGGGAAAGCGTCGGCGCAGTATAAGCAAGCTTTGCTGGGTATGGCTGAGTTAGCCTTGGCGGCCGGGTCGCCTGAACAGGCTGAACACAGTTTGCGAAACGCTCTGGAACTGCCCGTTAATTTAGGGGAGGGCAGTTTGGAAGGAACAAAGAATAATCACCTGTACTATATACTGGGGCTTTGTCTGGAGGCGCAGGCAAGAAACGATGAAGCCAAACAATGCTTTCAGAAAGCAACGCTTGGCAATTCTGAACCAGCGGGTGTGCTGTTTTATAATGATCAACCAGCGGAAATGATTCTTTATCAAGGGCTGGCATTTAAAAAGCTGGGGCAGAAAGCGATGGCAAATGCGCGGTTCTATAAATTGATTGATTATGGTGAACAGCACTTATCAGACGAGGTTCGGATTCCGTATTTCGCTGTATCCTTACCGGAGCTTTCTGTATTTAGCGACAACTTAACGAAACGTAACCGTGCTCATTGCTGTTTTCTCATCGGTCTGGGACACTATGGAATCGACAACGTTGTTGATTCAGCCGCTGCGTTGAAACAGGCGATAGTGACAGATACAAACCATCAGATGGCGTTAAATTTTCTAAATAAGGTATCTCCGCAAGATTTGCCTTTTTAATCTAAAGTAGTTTAAGATGTTTACTTCACAGCAATAAACGCATTCTGTCGCCTTGTACCGACGCTCTGTTTCTCGCCATGAATCAAATACAATCGTTGTATGCTTAACCGCCGTGCAATAATATTGCGTCACTCTGAATGCGCGGGATGGCAGCGTATCCGATGGCGATGCCGAACATTCCCGCTTGGATGAAGCCGGGGAAAACCGCAGATATTTCATCAGCGGCACTTACTCCGTTTCTTGAGAACTTCCTGGATCATGCCCGCGGCAATCGCGACTAGAACGATGTAAATGTTGTTTGCCCAACTGCGGTAATATAAAACAAGAAACCCTTGTATCTATTATGATACAGGGGTTTCTTGTGGCGGAGAGGGTGGGATTCGAATTAGAGTATGATCATACAGTACAATACAATAGTGTGTCATCATATATTGTGATATAAGGGTTACAAGGTTTTTTCGTTCAATTCCTTATAACCGATTATTGTTGTAAACAATCGTAGTTGTGGTAAATATTGTGGTAAAGGTGCTACTGTAAGCTTCAATTCGCAAAATAGAGTGATTATAATTTTAATCTTATCTTGTTTGGTGAAAAGCAGCAATTGCGACCAGTGATGTTGCATGTAAGACTTATATATTGACAATAATAAAACAAGTAGTATATAATTCAAGCGTTTCATGAATCGAATGTCCGTATAAACCGAATATCTAGACTAAATGGCTTAACGCAAGAAAGAAGGTTTGTATATGAAAGCTTATAAAAAAGTATGCTTAATTCTGGCACTGATCATAAGCCTATGTGTTGTCAATTCTGCCTATGCAGCGGTTCAGGATGGTATAGAAATCACCATAACATCCAATAAAACCTCATATTCTATAGGTGATACAGCGCAGCTTACCATAAGAGTTAGAAATACAAATAGCTTCACTGTGAATGATATTGTGATTGAGGATGCAATTCCTACAGGTCTCACACAAATTGGCGCAAAAATATTGCCAACAAGGATAAATCTGGTAGCAGGCGGAGAAGCCAGTTTTACTGTTTCTATAGTCGTCACTGCAAGTATTACACCTCATACAGGCGATTCATCGAAGCTGTTTCTATGGTTTATCATTGCTATTCTCGGAGCGGTTACAATATTTCTTATTATAAAACATCAAATCAAACATAAAAACAAAGAAAAAAAAGCGAGTATAACCGGCACGAAATTCTTTTGTTGGATTGTCTGCCTCGTTATGATACTACCAATCATGCCTAATATTGCATTTGCGGCATCCTCACCCCATACACTTAAGGAGACCAAAACACTGATATTTGGTAATTCCAGTTTTTCCTATACGGTTTCGTTGCGATTGGGCGTTCCTTTCACGTTAAGTGTTGATAATTCGATTATTCTCATCGGTACGGACAGCAATTGGCTGACATTCTATCTTGAAACCGATATCACGGCCGCCAGCGTTCCTTTGTATATGGCTACAGAGTCAACAAATTACTCGCTTGTTGGCCAGATGTTCGACGATGGTGATTATGACTCTCACGGCGATGACATGGCTGGAGATGGCGTTTATTCCATAAAATTCTATAGCACTGCCGTACAGGATTTAGCTTATTCATTTATCGCTAAATACGGAGATGAAATCTCAAACTATGTCATCATCAAGTGCTTTACCGAACTCACAAATGAAGAACTCGATAGTATTATTTCTGTTGACAATAAAATCGAGAATTTGATTACATCATCAGGATTTATTTCCGGAACAGAAGAACAACGAAAAGAACTGGTCGACAACCTACTTGCTGATTTGGCATCGTCTGGAAAAATTGAAGGGGATTCTATTTTATTCAGTGATCTTTCAGGCGTTTATAGTTTTCAGTACACTGCGGGAAGTATATTGGGTGGCGTAATGATCCGGGAATTCAAACCGGACTTCAATGGCACAGATAATAACGCTATTGCGACCGATACGTTAACATATGATGAAAAACAAAAGTTGTGGGAAGCGCGACAGTCGGCTAATCCCGTTCCGGTATTACAGTCTGTTCCATCCTCATTTTCAGTCAGCTCCTTTAGCATGATGTCCTTAAGCACATTTTCGATTCAAGAGAATACTAGAACGGCAATTATCCTTAATTCTTTTCCTGCTTTCGAAACTCTACCATCAAATATCAACTACAGAACGCAGTTTTACGAAGACCTGAGAACAGAATGGAACGGAAAAGGTCTTCAAACCACTCTTGATACAAGTGTCACCATAGAAGATTATAAAAATCTTGAAGGGTATGACATAATTATACTTGCAACCCATGGTTATACAGAAGAATGGAACAGCGGCTTCCTTTGGTTGACACATAACCGATTTCCCGCTATTTGCCTTGCACAACTGAGTACTAAAAATCTTGACAAGCAGTATTCTGTAGAACTAAAAGATAAACAAATTGTGAAGTTGACCCGAAAAAACGGTGACACAATCTATTGTTTGTTACCAGCATTTTTTGAAAACACTTACGGCAGTTCAGATTTAGATAACACATTTATTTTTTCTGAATCTTGTGAGTTTATGGGGAAAGAAGGAAACGTAGATTACTCTATGGCGCAAGCTTTCCTAAATATTTCTGTCGAAACCGTGGTTGGATTCCATAATTCAGTACTAGCTGATTACAGCAGAGATTTTATGGCGACATATATTGACAGACTCATTGCAGAAGACACCACACAAAACGCATTCAACCATACAAAATCAGTGCTTGGGGCAGATCATAAAATTTGGTGGGAAGACACCTATGGTTCTGGTACTTATCCTAGCTCTAGACCCATTGCATACCCCATTCTGAACGGACGAACCGATGCTCAATTGAAGTACACTCAATTCCAAAATGGAGGTTTTGAAAACAATGCGGATGGAAAACCCGAATCATGGAGCTGCTACGGAGATGTTCGGGTCGTTACATTCTTGGGCGATATTGATCCCATTGGATTCCTAAATACTCGTATGGCGTTCATATCGACAGGCGTTGGTTCGGGTACAACTGCAACTATTGGTAGTGGAACTGAAGGTAGTATGATATCCCAAACTATTTATATACCTGACGGATGTTCAACTTTAACCTTTTACTATAACTTTGTTTCTGAAGAACCCATGGAATATGTTGGATCAATATTTAACGATGCGTTTGCCATTCAACTAAAGCAAGGCACTACTGTAAAACACAATGAAATACTTGAATCGATCAATACATCCACATGGTACAATGTAGGTGGTATTGATTTCTATGGTGGTGATCAAACGGTATATCAAACGCAGTGGAAGAAAGCCACGCTAAATATATCGGCATACAACGGACAAACTATTACGTTCTCATTTATTGTTTACGATGTTGGTGATACAATATACGATTCTGTCTGCCTAATCGATAATGTCAGCATTCAGTAATTCTACATCGATGGACTCCTGTGCTAAAGGAATATATGAAAACAGATCTGTCAGGGGTGTGGCGTGCATATGTTGCAAAAGAAATTTATTACTCTACTTGCTTTATTCATCGTAGTACCGCTCTTGACAAGCTGTGTTTTTTCAGGTGAGGAGGCGACAGAAATTAACCGTAATTTGGAAACCAATAGCTATGCTGACAAGAATGAATATGTTGATGAACAAATTAAAATGCTCTTAACTTCTGAAAATTACACTTCTTCTAGCTTAAGCAACCAGGAATCTTTGATCAGCCAGGAATTATCAAGGCTAAAAAAGGAAAAAGCAATCAAACACTTCTCCTATAATCAAAACTCTCTGATATTTTCATATGAATATCTAGATGGATCAATTGGTGGGATCAGTCTGCAGGAGTTTGGGACTGAGTTTAATGGAATTCCTTAAGCACAACAAACCCTGACAGCGGGAACCCACCAGCCGTATTTGGTTTTAGTCTTCCATCCTATGCTTATTTATTATGATGGATTTGAAAGGTGTATAGACTGAGTATGAGCATAAAAAGGATAGAATACAATGATGGTTGAAATTTAGGATAGTGGGACTGGAAAATCCATTAGGGCTCCGAAAGAATGAATTGTATCAGACATTCGAAATGAGCAACACTAAAACTATAATTAACGTGCTTGAGGGTAGAGTACAATTAAGTTCGCATCTTTGCCCATGAAGAAAGGAATGGGCAAGCCACTGGGACTCCGATACAATGGATGTTGCAAGACATTCACAAGGAGGGAGAACCCAATGGCTCAATGCAAGAATACCACGAATATCGAGGGAATGCTATTTCAATTCATGGGTACCGAGGATCCCATGTTCAGTATGCTGGAATGGCTGTGCCAGCAAATCATGGAGGTGGAAGTATCCAGCAAAATCGGCGCAGATAAACATGAGCAAAGCCAGGAGCGTATCAGTCATCGCTGCGGCTTTCGGGCACGGCGATTGGATACCCGAATGGGAACCATGTATCTCATGATTCCCAAGGTTAGGAAGGGCGGCTACATCCCATTTTTCGTGACCGAGCGTAAGCGTAGTGAGGTCGCATTAATCCAGGTGGTGCAGGAAGCCTTTGTACAAGGGGTATCCACCCGCAAGATGGAGAAGCTGGCCAAAAGTCTAGGAATTGAGAGCATATCCCGCAGCCAGGTCAGCGAGATGACAAAAGGGCTAAATGAACAGGCCGAGGAATTCCGAAACCGTCCCCTTACATCCAACAGTTACCCGGTATTATGGGTAGATGCCCTCTACGAGAAAGTGCGGTATGGCGGACGGGTCGTAAGCATGGCCATATTACTGGTCTGTGGCGTGAACGATGAGGGTAAGCGGGAAGTGCTGGCGATTGAGCCCATGCTGGAAGAGTCCCGGGAAAGCTACAAGTTGCTCTTTGAGAAACTGAAAGATCGAGGTCTGACCAAGCCATCCCTGATTGTCTCAGACGCTCACAAAGGCCTTGTGGCGGCCATTGGCGAGTGTTTCCCTGGGTCCAGCTGGCAACGGTGCAAGGTGCATCTGATGCGCAATATCCTGGTACATGTGCCACACAGGGAGAAAGAGCGCTTTGCCAGCCTGCTTAAAGGCATTTGGATGACAACGGATCCGGATACGGCCAGGCAGCGGGCGCAGGAATTGGCAGATGTGTACAGGGCGAGATTTCCCAAGGCGATTGAAACCCTGGAAGAGGGCTTAGAGGATTCACTGACATACTTGACATTCCCCAAACTGGACGCCAGGAAAGTCAGCTCCAATAACATGCTGGAACGGTTGAACAAGGAGGTTCGCCGGCGAACCAGGGTGGTTGGTATCTTTCCAAATCCGGAGTCTTACCTCCGGTTGGTGACAGTTTACCTGATGGAATACTCGGAGGACTGGTCGGTTTCCAAATCATACCTCAACAAAGAATCACTTCAATTACTCAACGACCAGGCAGCATAACATGGCTTTTCGGAGTCCAAAGTTGCGAACACCAGTTGACACGACCTGCTTGAGATAATAGTATATTTCCAGATATCGTTTAAACTATTCGTATTTTTTGTTTATGATCTCGTTTGTTCTCCCTGTTAAAAAATCTAAAGATACATTATAAAGATCTGCAAGCTTGATAAGATGCTCAAGCGGTATTGTTTGATAACCTCTTTCATAGCGTGAATATACTGTTTGTTGTATGTTGAGATATTTGGCAACAGCGGTTTGTGACATATCATGATCTTCACGCATATCGCGAAGACGCCGAAAATACATATGCACACCCCATTGTCTTAATACTATTTAGTACTATTGACAGTATGACATGAGGCATGCTACGATCTTAAAAAATAGAACTTAATAGTACTAGGGTCGAAGGAGGTGAGTATAGATGTATAAGGTGCAAATAATAAAAACTGTTATTAGGAACACAATGAAAGCTAGATATCCGCTGTTACTAGAAATAATGATCAATGAGATTCACAATAGCAATGAAGAAAAACCAATACCAGTTGTTAAAGAAAAATATATTAATGCAATCAAGCCTAATATATTGGATTCTCTTGAGAATTTTGGAGTTTTTAGTCAAGATACTATTATGCGATGGGCAATGTATAGTGGTTTTCGATATGGATCCTCATATGAATTATTCAAAATGTTTTCGAATTGCTTAGTTATACAAACAGTATCTATGTCAAATCTAGCCAGGCACAAAGAATTAAGCTCCAAAGAAATAAAAGATAAAAGGAAATGGGATAAATTCGAAGATATATTGACATTCACAGCATACAATGAGCTGACAAAAGCAAATAGAATATAAAATCTAAGGATCTTTATGTACTAATTTACTTATTCCAATTAGGGTAACCTTCGAATCTAGAAAATGACTATACGCGTAGGATTCTTGGACATTATCAATACCCCGTATTTATCATTCATGCTGAATGAGGCATTCCAAGTTTTGGCCCGCCTACGACCTTCACTTCAATTACACCGCTACTGATTGATTTCATTGCTGTCTCATAACGTGTAAGGATATCACGCGCGGCGTTTTGCCGTACATAAACGTTTTTATCGTGAAGTTGAGCCTTAAGCTCGTGTAACGCTTCACAGGCTGCCTCGGCCAGTTCGTTATTGAGCGTTTCATTGACGATCTCACAAAACTCTGACTTCTTTCGCCAAGCTGCCAATGTGGATACAGCAACACCAATCTCCATTGCGATACTTGCACAGGAATTTCCACAGCCTAGCATTACGGCGGCCTTTTGCTGTTTTGGATTCAATGCTTCGTTCATCGTTATCGCCTCATGTATATTATACTAAGTTTAGGCCGTTAAAGCAAACATGCGTTCCCCGTATTGGCTTGTGTTATACCCCCCTCCCCCTACGTATTCAAGCGCGTTGAGATATGGACTAAAGGGGGCGTTTGAATCTGGAGTCCCGGTTCCCGCTTATCCCCCCGGGAGGCAGTAATATGCTAGAAAAAACAACATAGGAACATTTCGGAGGAGTCGCTACTATTCTACAAAGTCTAGTACTTGCCTAGTAAAGCTTGTGTAAGAATAAAATCTCTAGAATTCTACTAGACGCAAAGTGCCCAAAGCGGTAATCAACAGGTTTGCGAAAGACAGTGTCAAAATATGCGTTTATCAATGTTATTGCGTCATCTTCGTCAAGCTCAAGTTCATCCACACATTTTTCAAATCGTGCAATTTGAAATTGAGGTATTGGCGTATGCGGTATACCAAACCTTGCTTGATATGAGTCTTCGAAGTAGTTGACTAAGTATACTATATCCATTATGCCTCCATTTATTTTTTCGGCGAAGTGAAGATGAATAAACTATGTTGGATTCCGTTTGGTTTTGTTGGGGTTGGGTTACGGTTGGGTTATAGTTGTGTTATGTTGGTGACCGTTGTTAACGGTCGTTAACAATCGTTGCTTTTGGCGCGATTGGCAGCATTTTGCTCGCAACGTTTGATATATTTCTCTCCATCGCGATCAATTGCTCCCTTGACAATCTGAAAGGGAAACTCAAGGCCACTTGTTAGAGTTGGCGTATCTTCAAACTCTAATTTATAATTGATGGCCGCACGAATAACCTCACCGAGACCTTCATTGCTTAATGAAAGTAAAGCACGACTGGTATCATCGTAGAGCATAAAGCCCGGTGCATGTTTTACTGCTTTATCTATCATCGCATACACTCCACTTAACCTTTTGTTTTATGATCTAACCATTGTTTTAGGCCTTCACGGTTAACCAAAAGCTTTCGCCCGATATGCAGTGTTGGAAAATCATCAGAGCGTGCTAGAGCATACGCTGTGGGGAGCGATATCCCTAAGAGTTCAGCCATTTCACGGATTGTTAGTGTGATTTTCTCTGTCATTCTATAACCTCCAATTGTCGTTGAAAAATCCTGCTTGCATTCTAGAACATAATAGAGTATCATTATAATGAACGATTTGAAATGTCGCTCAATAATATGATACTCCGTTTGTTCTTGATTGCAAGGGCTTTCAGAATCATTTTTGTTTTAGGGCTTTGATGAATCCCATCAATATGTTGATTGGAGCAGACTAATGTTCGCAGAACGATTACGAAAACTTATTAAAGTTAGTGGCAAATCACTCGCGCAAATTGCGATGGAAGCGGATATTTCAACAGGGGCAATATCGCAATACCAAAACGGGACAGCTAGGCCGGGTATTGATGCAATAATTAATCTGGCAAAATACTTCAACGTATCCGCAGATTACCTACTGGGTTTATCTGAAGCCAGTACACCGAATATTGCCATACAGGCAATCAGTAAAACTACAGGGCTTACCGATAGAGCAATAGAACGACTTGGTCAGGCAGCGATGGCTGAGCACTATTTCGTGCCGTATTTCATTAGTGCTTTATTAGAGTATAAAGGATTTGTTGATATTCTGGGATCATTTGTTGATTATCAGAACGAATATCAAAGGCTTAATGAACTTCTCGGCAGCTTAGATTTTAGAGAGATTATTGACTCGAAAGATTGGCCACCCGCAAAAATCGCAGCTTATAAAGAACGTTTCGAACAAGAACTTCGTGAAAAGACTGATTTGCATGAATACCGGTTTTCGCGAAAGTCTGTTGAATTTCTTAAAGCCTGCCATGACATGAGTGTATTTTGGTACACTGAGCAAATGAAAGAAGATGAAAACAATGGCAAAGAAACGAGCGAACGGTGAGGGACTGATCCGTCAACGCAAAGATGGGACATGGGAGGGACGTTATTCCATACCTGGGAAGGCGACTCCAAAATCCGTATATGGTAAAACACAGGCAATCGTAAGAAAGAAGCTTACGGCGGCAATTGCTGGTATTGATCAAGGTATATATTTTGAGCCAAGCAAGATTACGGTTGCGCAATGGCTGGATGTTTGGCATAAAGAGTATCTTGGCGGGGTGAAGCCTCATACTGTAAGCCAGTACGGGACTCAAATCAAAGTGCATTTGAAGCCGTCCCTTGGTGCTGTGAAGCTTCAGGTACTAACTGCTCCGATGATACAGAGCATGTACAACGCGAAGAAAGATGAGATATCTGCAAAGAGCATCCGCAACTTACACGGTGTACTTCATAAAGCGCTTGCTCAAGCGGTTAAATTGGGGTATATTCGATATAATCCATCAGATGCGTGTGAACTGCCACGAGTGATTGATAAGCCAATAAAGCCTATTGAGGGCGACAATATAGCAAAATTTTTGAATGCCATCAAAGGGCATAGGTATGAAATGCTCTATCTGGTTACCCTGTTTACGGGAATCCGACAGGGAGAAGCGTTGGGATTGACATGGGATGATATTAATTTTGATAGTGGTACGATCAGTATTAATAAGCAGCTTCAAAAAGAACGGATTGACGGCGGGGGAGGGAAGTATAGATTTGTGCCACTTAAGAATGATAAAAGTCGGATAATTTCGCCTGCGGCTTATGTAATGGATGCTCTACACTTATACCGTAAAAAGCAGCGTGAAGCGCAGCTTATGGCAGGGGGAGCTTGGGATAATCAACTCAATCTGGTATTTACGGATGAGTTAGGTCATCATCTTTACACGCAAACTGTTTTGATGAATTTCAAGAAGATTGTTTCAAGAATGGGTATTCCTGAAACACGATTTCATGACCTCCGCCATACCTACGCTACCTTATCTCTACAGAATGGTGATGACATAAAAACGGTATCGGAAGCCCTTGGACATGCAACAGTAGCATTCACGCTGGATGTATATGGGCATGTTACCCAGCAGATGAAAAAGGCTAGTGCAGAACGTATGCAGGCATTCATAGAAGCATTATAGAAATAATGACACAATTAGATGGGTAGTTTTAGCGTGTAACTAATGAGGTGATACTGTTGGTAAAAAAATGTGTGTTTTGTGGTGGAACCAAATTAAGCAAGGAACACATTTTTGCACAATGGTTGTTAAAAGAACTCAATATCTATGAAAAAACTGTCGAGCAAACACATGTGAACGTTTTTGGCTCCCCAATGTCGAATAGGAAACACGCTTTTTCAAGACTAGTAAATGGTTTAGTTTGTGAAGAATGTAATAATGGGTGGATGAGTCAATTAGAAAGTGAGTGTCAAGCTCATATCACTAATTTTATGAACGCAGATATGCTCAAAGAGGAAATCGAGTATCTTAAGACGAACCATGGATCTATTGCGAAATGGGTGTTTAAGAACGTAATTCTTTTAAACTCTGCAGCGAATTACCGCAAACTCGTTCCAAATGAACATTACTCAAGTTTATATGCAGGGAATATTCCAGATAATGTATTTATAGATTTAGCTTTTTGCAAGAGTGACCCAACACTTGAGTGGAGACAATCTCCGGGCTATATGGTAATAAGAGAACAAGGAATGGAGCTTAATCTAAATACAAGTCGATACACTATCACTTTTCAACTTAAACACTTGTTGTTTAAAGTAGTATTTTATGAAAGTAAATATAATACATTTTATGAGGATGAAGGGGTTATTCGATTGTTTCCTCAGTTTGGTGTGCATGGGGAGCCAGAACTTTTTAAAAATATTGATAGCTTTGATATTCACGGTAATATACGTGAATATCGAGACGGAGAATTTCTCTGAATACATCCTCAAATTGTGATTGATTATCTCTGGTTGTGGTAAATATTGTGGTAAATCGCATATATGAATATACTTAAAACCCCTGTATCGCTTATGATACAAGGGTTTCATTTGGCGGAGAGGGTGGGATTCGAACCCACGTGTGGTTGCCCACAAACTGATTTCGAGTCAGCCCCGTTATGACCGCTTCGATACCTCTCCAGAGTAGGTGGGGCGGCGGCATCCGGCGACTGAGAGCCCTCAGGCGCCGACTGGCATAGCCCACACATACCGATGCGTAGTATATCATTGCAGAGATGGTGCAGTCAAGAACCGGGCGCCAACAACATGCATATTAGCCACGTTAAGAATGATTATGGCGCGGTAAACGTGATTACCGCTGCTTTGTTTTTGCGTAGACCGCCATGGCTTTGGCCAGGAATGCGGACAGACCCTCGCCGAAATGGTCGATGTTTTTTGTAAAGCGCGGGTCGTTTACGTACATCTGTCCGAGACCCGCGAAAGCTTCCAGCGTGTAGTGGACGCCGAAATGTTTGTTGAAGAAGCGGTACATTTTGTCGATCTGCTCCTGTGCGGTCTCGGAATCCGGCGCTTCGTTGCGTACGGAAGCCAGGCGTTCAAACAGGGTGTTCATGTTCCGCTCAAGCTGGTGTTTTTCATCGGCTGTTTTACTTGCGAACGCTTCGCTGCTCCGGTCTACGGCGGAATCGCCCCAGAGTCTGCGGGCCTCGGCCTCGTAGGGATTTTTGGAAAAATCGAATCCGGTGAATTTATCTTTCGTGGTCATGATCAGTTCTCCTTTGCTGGCTTTGATGGTCTGCTCAAGCGTATGGAGCATCGCGTTGATGCGTCGCATTTCGCTGAGCAGATATTGTTTTTGCAGGGCGTATGCCTTATCGCGGTCGTAGCCGGAGCTTTCAAGCAGTTCCCGGATGCGGCGCAGGCTGAATCCGCACTCCCGGAAGAATAGAATCTGCTGCAGCAGATCCAGATCCGTGTCCGTATACTCCCGGTAGCCGTTATCTGGATTGCGCACAGGGCGCAGAAGGCCGAGCTGGTCGTAATGGTGAAGCGTGCGCACGCTCACCCCGGTCAGGGCGGCGACTTCGTTTGGATTCATGGGCAGTTCCTCCCTTGCACATTCAGTATAAAGTATAACGTTACGTCAGAGTCAAGTGAAAAAAGAAAAAGCCGTGAACATAGTATTCACGGCTTTTTTTCGCAAGAGTACAAGGACCTACGCCAGCGCTTCGCCGATGGCCCGGAGCGTATCCTGATCCAGCACCGTGCCGGAGGCCTTTGCGTTCTGCACCACCTGCTCGGGGCGGCTGGCGCCGATCAGCGCCGAGGATACGCCCTCCTGCCGCAGCACCCACGCCAGCGCCATCTGCGCCATAGGAATGCCAAGGCCGTCGGCGATCTTGCGGAGCTTGCCGAGCTTGCGGAAGGTTTCCTCGTTGAACCAGCGGTCGATAAATTGATTCATCTTGTCGCTGGCGGCGCGGCTGCCCGCCGGGATATCGCCCAGGGTTTTGTATTTGCCGGTCAAAAGCCCCTGCGCGAGCGGCGAGAACACCACCTGGCCGATGCCGTGTCTCCCGCTCACGGGCAGAATTTCATCCTCGATCCTGCGGTAGAGCATGGAATACTGCGGCTGATTGACCACGATGCGGTCCAGGAGGTTTTTATCCGCGATGCGCACGGCCTCCTCAATCTGCGCGGCGGTCCATTCGCTCACGCCCGCATAGAGCACCTTGCCCTGGCGGATCAGATCGTCAATCGTGCGCAGGGTTTCATATACAGGGGTTTCGGGGTCGTAGCGGTGGGTGTAGAGGATGTCCACATACTCCAGCCCCAGGCGCTTCAGGCTCGCGTTTGCCTGCTCGGTGATATGCTTGCGGGACAGGCCCCTGTCGTTAGGGCCGTCGCCCATGGGGAAAAACACTTTCGTCGCCAGCACGTACGAACTGCGCTCGTATTTTGAAAGCGCTTTGCCGACCACCCGTTCCGCCTCGCCCCGGTTATAGGCGTTTGCGGTGTCGAAAAAGTTGATGCCCAGCGCGTACGCCTGGTCGATGGTGCGCTCGGCGGTATCCTTCTCCACGCCGCCTCCGTAGGTCAGCCAGCTGCCAAGGCTGATTTCCGAAACCTTCAGCCCCGTGCCGCCCAATCGTCTGTATAACATTGTAATGCCTTCTTTCTGTACTTATACGGTGTTTTCGCTTGTCGGTTGATTGACAAAAATTTCCTGAACTCTATAATAATAAGAAGAGTTGCAGTTTAATTATACCGTAAATTCAACGGGGAGAAACAAAGCGATGCATAAAAAACTCATTTCGGCGCTGCTGGTATTGCTGATCATCATGACCAACGGCCTGCCGCTTGCGGCGGCGGCAATCCGTACGAACTCGATCACCAGAGTCGATTACTCGTCCCTGGCCGATCCCGTCCTGCCGCAGGCTTTGGTGTTTGAGCGGGAAATTCGCTACGCCACATGGAAATGGGTGAACGGCAATCTGCAGATCAGCTTTAAAATGGAGAATCTGGATCCCTGCGCAACGATCGACGCCTTTGATCTGGCCATTTACGCCGAAAACGCGTACGAGGAGCATATCTACGCCGACGGCTGTTACGAATACCTGACCTTTACGCTGGACCGCACGGTAAAAGCGGGCGAGATCACCTACAGCGGGTATTGTAACCTTTCGTCATTCCCCAATGCGAAGTATGTATACGCGGCTGTGGAGCGGTACCACTTTGTCAAGGGCAGTGCGCCGTCCCCGGACTATTTGCCGCCAAACGATAAAAATACCGTGGAGATCGCCTATGACGACCTGAAGTGGATCTACTGGACTATTGATTAAACCTTAGGTTTCCGGCCTTTGCGCGCCTGCCGGAGCTGTTCAAACGTATCCAGGAGCGGCACGAACAGCGCGGCAACGAACCCGCCGGAAAACCCGTTGTTATACAGGTTCATCCCCGCGTGCAGAAATCCGACGTTCGTCACCAGCGACATGTGCAAAAACCCAGCGACCACGCCCGCAATCACGCCGTACCGCCCCGCGATCGGTGCCAGCGTCGTGCCAAACAGCGCCGCGATGATCGTAAACGACGCGCTGATTTCGTGGATGTTGAAAAGGTTGGCAATGGTCACGCCCGCAATCACCGGCAGCGCGTTTTTAATGTGCTTGCCGTATGCGCCGAAGCCCACTACCGTAAAAATTCCGCCGATTACCGGCCCGTTGAGCTCGCCGCCCATCAAAAGCACATAGCCGACCGACAGCATCCCAAGCAGCGCCATGTTGATCAGCGTCACGCCAAATCCGCGCTCGGCCAGAAAATCGGTCGGCAGCACGCCCGGCAGGCGGCACAGGCGGGCGTAGCCTTTGAGTTTCCAGTGGTTTACCTTAAGCCCGATCAGGAATATCCAAAGGAAGATGACCATGAGCATCAGCGCAAACGGCAGGTTGCGGCCTGAGGACAGGATGGACACCGCCTGCACCTCGATGCCGAATCCGCGCAGCACCGCCATGAAAAACATGCCGATGATCCCCGCCGTGAACCCGATATTATACAGGCTGTACCCCTTGTGAAAATGCAGAAACCGCAGCGAAAGCGGCACGATAATCAGCCCGACGAACAGCCCCGCCGCGATGCCAAGTGCCATACCTACCGGTAGCGAGAACCCGAGGCTGAACGAAAACGCGCTCACCAGCGGGCTTAAGGCCGTGCCGAACATGCTGTGCAGCACGTACTCGCCGAAGGGCTGGCCGACGAGCTTGGCGTACAGGAACACGCCCAGGATGATCGGCAGGGTGTTGTAGAGGTTTTTGCCGAAAAATGAAAACCCGATCATCGTAAAAATACCCGCGATGATCGAGCCGGATACCGGCAGCCTGTTGAGCCGGATGTTGCTGACCGTAAACAGCGTCATCAGCCCGACGTTAAACAGCGTCGCGCCGGGGTTTGCCAGCTGAATATAGTCCGTTAACAGGTTGGCGGGGGAGAACATGATCTTGATCATACCCTGCCAGATCGCCAGCGGAGAGTTGAACGCAAACGCCAGCGCCATGAACGAAAGCCCAATGGAAATCAGAAACAGGTAGTAGTAGCGGTAGAGCATGGCGGCGAGCTGCGGATGATCGCCTGTGATATCGTCCCGCCAGGGCGCCGCGCCGCCCGTGGTGTGGATGGGTGCGCCGGGATAGTGTTTTACCGGAAGCCGGAAACGGGGTTTTGCCATAATGAAAACACTCCTTTTCTGCCTTTGGAGGTAGACGGGGTGTGCGAGAGTATTCACAAAACGGGGGAAGAAAAACAATCGGGGAAGCGATGCCGGATCCCTTGCCGTTTTCTGTTAAAGATAGACTCCCTTTCTGTGATAGGGACAGTATACCATAGCTCCGCGCCGATGGAAATAGCGAAAATTTTCGTAAATCGTCCCAAAACGCCTCCAGATGGCAATGCTGTGCCGTTCGTGCTATACTGGTGCCATTCCAATAAAGGCAGGCGAAGGACCATCAAACTGCTCATGCACACCTGCTGCGCGCCGTGCTCGGTGGCCTGCGTGCAGGCCCTGCGCGAAGAGGGGATTGAGCCCACCGCGTACTGGAACAACCCGAATATCCACCCGTTCACGGAGTACCGCGCGCGGCGCGATACCCTGCGCGAATACGCCAAATCCATCGGCATGGCGCTTGTGGAAGAGGGCGAATACGGCCTGCGCCCGTTCATCAAAGCCGTGGCGGAGGACATGGATAATCGCTGCGCCTACTGCTACGAAACTCGCATGGACGCGGCGGCCAAATACGCCGCCGAACAAGGCTATACGCACTTTACGTCGACGCTGTTCATTAGCCCCTACCAAAACCACGAACTGCTCAAGCAAACGGCGCAGCGCGCCGCCGACAGATACGGCGTCGAATTTCTATACCGCGACTTCCGTCCGCGCTTCCGCGCCGGCCAAACCGAAGCCCGCGCCCTGGGCCTGTACATGCAGAAATACTGCGGTTGCGTGTTTTCGGAGGAAGACAGGTACGTAAAAAAACGATAAGAGACGGCGAAAAAACCACAAAGGATTGCCGAAAGGCAATCCTTTGTGGTTTCCTGATATCGCCTGAATGGATCGGGCGTTATTTTTCGATCTTTTTTGGCGGTTCCGCATGCCAGGCAGTCGTACCGTTTTTCAGGTTCTTTTTCGCCGCACGCATGTCCTTGCGGGTGATGTTCACCTTCTGGGCCTGTGTGCGCAGGTTTTCAAGCGTCTGGGCGGTCATGCGCGTGCCGATCATCGCGGCGATCATCACGGCGAGCATCGCCAGGAAGATGCGGAAGAAACCTTGGGGCACCAGCGTCAGCACCAGAAAGCCGGCGACGACGCCAACGGCGAGGCTCAGCAGATAGCGCGTGAGGAAGTCCTTGCGCACCTGTTCCTTCGCGGCGAGATACTGGTCCAGCGCTTTCTTGGAAAACGACTGGCCGTTTGGAAAGTGTTCCCGTTTCAGTTCCGTCAGTTTCATCTGTCATCTCTCCCGTCCGTATTTTTAAATGCCGAAGGCTTTCAGAAACAGCATCATGAACAATAGGAAAAGCCAGGCAAACAGCAGCAGGTGTTTGATCGTCGAGGCTACGCCCGCAAACCGCGCGACGCTCAGGCGGTATTCAGGGAAGCGGCGCAGCATGAACAAAAACATGGCGTTTTCCGCAAGGTCCGCCAGTGTGCGCGCGGCCGTCAGCCAGATCATCAGCGGAAAAACCCAGGTGCGGTCGCTGACGACGTTTGCGGATACCGCGAGCATAACCCCCAGCAGGCAGACGATCAGGCCGAAGTCGTAAAGCCAGTAAAGCCGCATCAGGGGCCGTCCGGTCTCGCCGGCCGCCTCATAAGTATTGTATAGCAGGGTGGGGGTATAATGCAAACGCACGTCGGGCATTTTAAAATCCTTGCCCAGCTTCCGCTGCGGACTGCCGGGGCTTAATACCATCATATAGTAAAACCCCGCCAATCCCGCCAGGGAAATGACGATCAGCATGATCCTGAAAAAATCCATAGGCACTCCTTACTGAACGCCGATTTGCGTGCAGGGGATATTCCCCGCGATCAGGTCGGCGATGTGGTGGCGCGCATGGCCGATGATCACGCGGCTGCCGCTTTTGGCGGCGCGCAGGGCGTAGGCGAGCTTGGCGTCGGCGCCGCCCGCGCCTTTGCGGCTTGCGCCGCGGCAGCTTTTGCGAAGCTCCGAGATCATTGCGGTCAGGCTGCCGATATCCGGGGCGAACACCTCCGTAACCAGGGTGGAGGGATCGGTGACGTCGCGGTACACGCCTTCGGTGGAGGTGAGCAGCACCAGGGTTTTGGCCTTGAGCAGCGCGGCGATCACAGCGGCGGTCTCGTCGTTATCCACGCACTCGACCACCTGCTCGCCGTTGCCGCGCCTGCCGCTGAGCTCCATTTTCCGGTTTTCCTCGTCGCTAACGGGATCGTTGTAGTTGATGATGGGGATGCAGTTCTGCGCGGCGGCACGCTGCAGGAATTTGAGGATATGTTCGCGTTTGACGGGATCGTTAAAGTGCGTATGCTCCACCAGAAGCTGGCGGATGCCGTACTCCGGGTGGACGAACTTGCGGTAGTTGTCCATCAGCACGATCTGGCCCTGGGAGGCGTAATCGGTCTTGTCCTGCTCGGGATCGCCGTTGAGTTCATGCCCCGCGCGGTGCAGGTAATCAAGCCGCCCGATCTCCGTCGCGCCGCTGGTGACCAGCGCCATGCCGGGGCGCAGGTCGTCGCCCAGGCGCTGGAATACGTTATAGTCTATGGCGCCGTCCACGGGCTGGATTAGCGCCATGGAGCCGATTTTGACGACCAGATCAATTTGTTTCACAGGCAAGGTCTCCCTCCGTGAGGTTTTTAAGCCATTTCCGGTTTCTGAAATGCGGAATGCCGATGCCAACTTTGACGATTTCTTCCACCAGAGTGCACAGGTACACGTACTCCACCGGGAGTTTGAGTACGAACACCGCGATTGCGCACAGCGGCACGCCGATCAGCCACATGGAGCCGACGTCCAGCTTCAGGCTGAATACCGTATCCCCGCCGGAGCGCAGCACGCCCACGACGTTGACCGCGTTGAACGAGCGAAACCACATGGTGAATGATTCGATACCCAGGACGATCGCCGCGGTTTTGATGACCGGCGCGGAAAGCCCCGAGAACAGCGAAAGCATCGGATAACGAATTCCTATCAGCATCACGCCCAGGAATACGCCGGTCAGCATTGCTGCCGATAACATGCGCTTGGCGTACAGGTAGGCATCCTCCGGCTTGCCCGCGCCGATGGCGTTGCCGCAGATGATGGCGGTCGCGTGCATCATCCCGAAGATGAACACCCACAGCAGATTATCCACCGTCGACACGATGCCCATGGCGGCCACCGCTGTATCGCCGATGCGGCCGTAGAAGACGCCGTACATGGTAACGCCCAGCGCCCAAAGCCCCTCGTTGAACACCACGGGTGTGGTGGTCTTGGCAAAGCGCTTGAGGAACGCGCGGTCGATGCCCAGCATGTCCTTGATCTTCGCGCCCGCCGGCAGGTGCAGCCCGTAGGCCATCGCCATGGTCAGCGAAAGCGTTACGGCGGCGGAGACGCTCGTCGCGATCGCCGCGCCCTGCACTCCAAGGGCCGGGAAGCCGAAGTGCCCGTAAATCAGCAGATAGTTCAGCAGCGTATTCAGCCCGATGCCCACGGTGGAGGAGATCAGCGGGATGTGCGTCTTCTCGCCGGATTTCAGGCTTGCGGCGTATACCATGTTGACGCCCTGGAACAGGAAGGACGGTGCAACCCACCGTAAGTAGAGGTTCGCTAACGAAGCGCTTTCTCCTTGCGGCAGGAACAAACGGCTGATAAAATCGGAAAAAACCGTCGCGCCGATGATGAAGACCGCCGCGACCGCGCCGATCCATACAAACGACACGCCCATGCTCTGCCGCATGCGGCGGATGTCTCTGGCGCCCCAGAACTGGCTCATGAAGATCGCCCCGCCGGACGTCACCCCAAAGCAGAACAGCATGTATAAAAACGAATAACGCCCGGCCTGGGTTACCGCGGCGTAGCTCGTATCGCCCAGCCCCGAAACCATCAGGCCGTCCACGATGTGCAGGGAGGATGCGATCAAATCCTGTAATATAATCGGAAGGGTAATCTTAATCACGCGGCGGGCAAAGGCTTGATCCCATACAAAGCAGGAAGCAAGAAACGCTTTGACGCGTTTAAAAACGTTGGGTTTCATGGTCGTCCTCGTTATTCTGTATTCGGTTTGGATGTACTGCGATATCCTCCCAAAAATCAACGCTCTTGAAACATTATAAACAAAGCTTACAAGAGCGTCAATTTTCGGAAATCGGGGCGTTTACGCCTCTGCCAACAGGCTCTTTTCGCGTTCGTCGCGGAACTGGTTGACGTACAGGTCGTGGTAGTAGCCCTTGAGCTTTAACAATTCCTTGTGGCTGCCGGCTTCGGTGATCTCGCCGTCCTGGATAACCAGGATGCGGTCCGCGCCGCGAATGGTGGAAAGCCGGTGGGCGATGATAAAGCTGGTGCGGCCCGCAAGTGCCGTTTGGATGGCGTTTTGGATCTTTACCTCGGTCTCGGTATCGACCGACGAGGTCGCCTCGTCCAGCACGAAGATGGCCGGACGGCCGATCAGCGCGCGGGCGAAGGACACCAGCTGTTTCTGGCCGGTGGAGAGCAGGTTGCCGCCCTCGCCAACGCCTGTATCGTAGCCTTTTTCAAGCGTCGCGATGAACTCGTCCGCGCTGACGAGTTTGGCGGCTTCTTCCACCTCTTCGTCGGTCGCGTCGAGCTTGCCGTAGCGGATGTTGTCGCGGATGGTGCCGGAGAACAGGTGCGGCTGCTGGAGCACATACCCCAGGTTGCTTTGCAGCCAGAGCTGGCTGCGCTCTTTGTAGTTCACCCCGTCGATCAGGATTTCGCCTTCGGTCGGCTCGTAGAAGCGGCACAGAAGGTTGACGATGGTGGACTTGCCGGACCCCGTTTCGCCGACCAGCGCGATGGTCTCGCCGGCTTTGACGTCGAGGTTGAAGTTTTTAAGCACCTTTTCCCCGTCCGTATATTGGAAGGAAACGTTTTTGAAGCTGATGTCGCCCTTCAGCTCGGGCCAGTTTTCGCACTTGGGGTTGAAGTTATCGCCGAAGAGTTCCACCACTTCGGGCGTATCGGCAATCTCGGGCTCGGTCTCGATCAGCGAGATCACGCGCTCGGCTGCCGCCTGGCTTTGCTGGGCCTCGGCGAAGATACGCGCGATGCTGGAGATCGGCTCGAACATCTGCGTCGCGTAGCTGATGAACGCCGTCAGGGTACCGATGGAGATGGACTTGAGTACGAACACGTCGTGCCCGCCCTTCCACAGCAGGAAGGCCGTGGCAAACCCGCCAAGCCCTGTGATCAGCGGGTACAGACCCGCCGAGAGCACCGCCGCGCGGATGGAGGACCTGCGCATCGAGGAGGTCAGTACCTTGAACTCCTCAAAATTCGCGTCCTCGCGCACGAGAGTTTTGGTGGTTTTCGCGCCCATGATGCCTTCGTTGAACGCGCCGGTGATCTTGGAGTTGATCTTGCGGACTTCACGGTAGTTTTTCAAAATCCGTACCTGGAAGTAGCCGGTAATCACGGCCATCAGCGGGACCACAGCCAGGGTGATCAGCGTCAGCTTCCAGTTGAGGATGAACATGGCCACGGATACGATAATCAGGTAAAAGAACGACCAGCCCACGTCCAGGAGCCCCCAGGCAATGGTGTCGCCAAGCCTTTGGGTATCGCTGGTCAGCCGGGCGATCAGGTAGCCGACGGAGGTCTTGTCGTAAAACGAAAACGGCAGCTCCTGCAGGCGCTTGAAGGCGGTGCGGCGGATGTGGCGGCACAGCCCCACCTCCACCTGCCCGCACAGGCGGATGAACAGGTTGACCCCCAGCGCAAACGCCAGGATCAGCGCGGTATAGAGCAGGATGAACGGCACGAGACCCGACAGGTCCCCGGTCGTTGCGAAGACGTCGATCGCCTGCTTTTTCAGCAGGGGAAAGATGACCTCGATCACCGCTACGAAGCCCGCCGTGGCAATGATGCCCAGCAGATGCTTATAGAAGGGCTTGGCGAGGCGGTAGAGCTTTTTCCAAGGCCCCAGATCGAATGATTTGCTGTATGTCTCTTCCTCATGATACTGCATGGTTATATCCTCCCGCTTGAGGAAAATGCTGTGTCGATCTTGCACCCTCCGGCAACCCGGTTTCCGCTATCTCAGGCCTTCTAATCCTCAACGTAGCGCTGCTACGCCTTCGGATTTTCAGAACCTGACCTGGCGAAAACCGAATCTGCCGGAGTATACAATCTCTCCTTGCATTTTCCTCGCGCTTGCTTAGTTATAATCGTTAGGGATAGGGACGGGGGTTACGCTTCGTCGGCCAGCTCTTCCTCCAGGGCGGCCTGGATCTGGTAGATGCGCTTGTAGAGGCCTTCCTGTTTCACCAGTTCTTCATGCGAGCCGAGCTGGGTGACCTTGCCGTTTTGCAGCACGACGATGACGTCCGCTTCGGCCAGGGTGGTCAGCCGGTGGCTTATGATGAAGGTGGTCGCGGCCTTGTCCAGCTCGCTTCGCGCTTCTTTGAGCGCTTCGCGGATGGAGCGGTCGGTTTCGGTGTCCACGGCCGACAGGCTGTCGTCGAAGATCAGGATGTCGTTGTCCTTGAGCAGCGTCCGCGCGATGGCGACGCGCTGTTTCTGGCCGCCGGAGAGGGTGACCCCGCGCTCGCCCACCATGGTGTCGTAGCCCTTTTCAAAGTGGTTGATGAAGTCGTCGGCCGCGGCGGTTTTGGCAACGGAGCGGACCAAATCGAAGGAGGGTTCGCGCTTGGCGATGCCAATGTTGTCCTTCACAGAGCGGGAGTAGAGGAACGGCTCCTGCAGCACCAGCCCCACGCGCGAGCGCAGGTAGTTTTTGGAGATGCGGTTCAGGTTCACGCCGCCGATGCGGATTGCGCCCTGCTTGACGTCGTACAGGCGCTGCAGCAGGTTCATCAGCGTCGATTTGCCCGAACCCGTCGCGCCCAGGATCGCCACGGTTTGCCCCTGCCTGACGGTGAAGTTTACGTCCTTGAGGACCGGGGTGTTTTCCTCGTGTTCGTAGCCCACGTGGTCAAACTCGATATCCCTGTCCAGCGGGGGGCGGAGGCTGTCGGGGTCTTCCTGTTCGGGCTGCGTCATCAGGATTTCGCTGGTGCGGCCGAAGGAAACCATGGCTTTGCCCAGGTCGGACAAGATGCGCCCGAGCTGGCGGATGGGCCACAGAAGCATGCCCGTGTAGCTGACGAACACCGTCATTTCGCCGATGGTCAGCTTGCCGGGGTAGGTGACGACCACGATGACGCCGATGATCAGCGTCGCCGCGCCCTGGAATAGCGCCAGGAGGTCCGAGCCCGACCAGTACACGGCCAGCAGGTTGATCAGCTTGATGCTTTTCTTATAGAGGTCGTTGTTCACGTCGGCGAACTTGTTTTCCTCGTATTTCTGCCGCCCGAACGCGCGCACCACGCGCACGCCGGTCAGGTTTTCCTGGAGTACGGAGCTCATTTTGCCCTCGGCTTCGTCGGCAAATTTAAAGTACCTCTGCACCCACTTGAAGAACAGCCACGCAAACAGGAACAGCGGCGGCACCAGAACCATGGAGTACAGGGTCATCTGCGCGTTAATGGAAAGCATCACCGTGACCGCGATGGCGACCATGAACACCGTGCGGAAGATTTCCGTCAGCTGTGCGGCCAGGAAGCGGCGGATGGTATCCACGTCGCTGGTACAGCGCTGGATCAGGTCGCCGGTCTGCGCCTGCACGTGGTACTCGTAGGAGAGCGTTTGCAGGTGGCTGTACAGGCGGTCGCGCAGGCTGCGTGCGATGTTTTCGCTGGCGTAGGTGGACCAGCGGCCGCGCAGATAGTTGAACAGGCTGGCCGCCGCGTAACACACCATCAAAATGACGGCGATAATCCACAGGTGGTTGAGCAGGTAGCCGATACCGCCCCGCGCGTTGAACCACGCGCCAAGCGACGCGGGCAGGTCAACCGGCGCGGACATATTGCCGTCCGCGGCCGAAACCAGCGCGTCGATCGTGCCCGACAGCATCAGCGGCATGATCAGCGAGAACAGCACGCCCACGCCCATGGCAAGGATCGAGAACAGAAACTTCATTCGGTTTCCGCGAAGAAGATCACGGAGTATCGTTTTTTTTGTAGCTTGCATGGTATCCTCCATATTTAATAAAAAACCGCCGGCGTTTTTGCGCCGGCGGTCTGATTATGCAAAATTCGTGCGTTTTCGCATCTATAAACAGACAGACGGGCACAGATATCCCTTGTTCGCAGCAACAATAAGATTCATGCGGATGATGATAACGTGATTACTGAACATTCTGTGCCCTCCTTTCTGTGTAACAATCTTTAAGTGCCTTAAGCAGTATACGGGCGATGAATGGGAAAGTCAAGGGGGTCCGCGGAAGTTTTTTACGTAAAAATTGGAATTTTGCGGAACCGTCCGCAAACGGGTATGGTATACTGCCCTAAAGGAGTTGACCCGCATGCCCAAGTTTTTTGTAATCGTACTGATTGTGATTGCGCTTGTGTTTTCCCTGGCGCCAATGCCCGCGGGCGCGAAGGGGGAAACCGACGCGCTGTTTGAAGAGGCCTTGGCCGCATGGCTTTCGCCCGCGGAGGCGGCGCTGCAGTCGGCTTCCTATACCCTGCGTACGGGCGAGAGCGCGTACGTACCCGCCGTGTCCCCCGGCATCAATCCGTTCGACGAAGATGTGCCGGAGATCGACCTTACCGGGGTGACGTTTGAAACGACCGACGCCAATATCGTGTCCGTGGACGCGCAGGGAGTAATGACCGGCGTCGCGCCGGGGACCGCCACGGTGATCTGCACCGCGGCGGACAACAGCTACTTTTTCGGCGTCACTGTGGCTGACGGCGCCATGCCCGAGGTCGTCAAGAATTTCGTTTACGTCGTCAAGCACGAGTTTTACCTGAACAAGCTGCAGGGCATGCAGCGCTCCAACCAGTACACCAAGTGGTACTATAAATCCAAAAAAGCGGTCGGCTGGTGCTCGGTGTTTACCATCTGGTGCGCCAACGCCGCGGGCTTCGATCCCATCCCGGAGGAGGACGCCAAGGACGTCCTGCCCTCCGAACCGCTTTTTCTGCGCGAAGGGCAGGTCGGCAACCAGTACGACGGCTTCTCCCGCCTCGACCGCTTTGTGGGCGTACCGCGCCCCGGCTATCTGGTGATATACGCCAACACGAAAAACACCTACCTGTTCACACACGTCGGCATCGTGACCGATGTTTCAGACCTTGGCGGCGGTCAATACCTGGTCACTACCGTAGAGGGCAATATGTCCTCCACCGTGAAAAGCTACACCTACGTTTACGACAGCAATCTGGAGAACTCCCAACTGACCACCGAAACCCGCAATATGCTCCAGCAGAATATCTTCATGGTTTCGGAGGATCAGCAAACCGATCCGCTGACCCAGTACGAAACGACGGAGAACTTTACCGTGTTCGGATTCTGCGCGACGTGGTTATAATAGGGGCAGGATGCCAATTCAAACTCTGTATAACGGCAGCTTACGTCACCTTTTCACCTTGGCCTTTGTCACAAAACCTTGACATAGCGCTGCTATGCCTTCGCTTTTGTTCCTCGGCCACGGATAAAAATGCTTGTAATCTTCTCGCCATCCAGAATTGGAATTGACATCCTGCCCTTAGTTGATTTTGGCGCATGAGAATGAACTTATGACATGGTGAAATGGTTTCACCAACGCAGAAATAGTGTATACTGGTAACGTATGAAATCTGCCTATACAACGATATAAGGAGGACACCGCCATGAAAGAACTGAAGGGAACCAAGACCTACGCAAATCTCGAGACGGCCTTCGCGGGCGAGAGCAAAGCCCGCAACAAGTATACCTATTACGCGTCCAAGGCCCGCAAGGACGGCTATATGCAGATCGCCGAGCTGTTTGAGGAGACCGCCAACAACGAAAAAGAGCATGCCAAGATCTGGTTCAAGCTCTTAAAGGGCGGCGAAGTGCCCGCGACCCCCGAAAACCTTGTGGATGCCGCGGCCGGCGAAAACTACGAGTGGACGGATATGTACCAGACCATGGCCGAAGAAGCCCGCGCCGAGGGCTTTGACCAGATCGCCGAGCTGTTCACGCGCGTGGCCGCCATCGAAAAGGCGCACGAAGCCCGCTACCTGAAGCTTTTAGCCAACATCAAAGACGGCCTCGTCTTCAGCCGCGACGGCGACCGTATCTGGCAGTGCGGCAACTGCGGGCATTTGGTGATCGGCAAAAACGCGCCGGAGCTGTGCCCGGTGTGCAAGCATCCCAAGTCCTTCTATCGTATCCACGCCGAAAATTACTGATTGGATTTAGGCAAGTAATGGCAAACGCCCGCGCAAGCGGGCGTTTGCATTTCCGTCATTTTGCGCTTACCGCCCCCTTGATGTAGCGCTGCTACTACATCGGGGGCGGCAAACACAATCTGACAAAAAGCCAATACGCCGGCATGCGCGTTCTTATTGCCATTGCTTGCCTGTGTTTTCTTCAAACTTGTTGATGATCATAGGGCCGGTTTTAGATTTTTATTCCAACCTAACGAAAATCCATTTCGCCAGCGTGTGCGTTTTTTCGTCCACGCTTGCCTTGTGGATTCTATTTTCTAATATAGATAAAGTTAAGACGAACAGATCAAATAAACTTTTATCTCAAGTAAACCATGCATTACACTTTTTTATAGTAGCGCAACGGGACGAAGACGAGACAGGTATCGCCTTTCCGCAGATCGCTTGTTTGATCATCGCAGCGATCCCCTCTCCGTCGCGCGGTTGTTTTGTGCCGTTCGACCCCAATATCGCGCGGGTCGTTTGGCGTGCATGGAAAATTCTGAGAGGGGGCGGCGACGCCAAACGATTTTCTGGTATAATGAATTGAACGAAACGATTGTTTTTAGCGAGGGCATATGAAAATGAAAAAATGGCTGGCCGGATTGCTGATCCTTGTTATTTTCCTGCAGGGCGGGGCGGCGTTTGCGGAGCGGGCCGGATCCCCCGGTTTGCAGGCGGTTGAATCGCTGGAGGGTACCGGCGGCAGCGCTTTGCAGACAGAGCGGCAGAGCGACGAAGCGGATGCGCCGGTATGGCAGGAAGAATATCCGCTGGAATGGTATCGGCAGCGGGCCGAACAGGGCGACGTGGATGCGCTTGTGCTGCTTGGGAACAGGTATTTATCCGGCGAGGGCGTTGCGCAGGACGATTGGCAAGCCGCGACCTATTTTTCTCGCGCGGCGGCACTGGGCAGCGCCGAGGCGCAATTCCGCCTTGGCCTGATGTACTTCTTCGGCAATGTTTTTGCGGAAAGCGACTTACAGGCGCGCGAATACTTTCAGGCCGCCGCGGATCAGGATTATACGCAGGCGTACGTTTGGCTTGGATATATCTATGAATACGGCTACGGCGTAAGGCGGAACATGGAGGAAGCGCTGGCCTTGTACCAAAAAGGCGCGGATGCCGGCGACGCCGAGGCGCAGTACGCGCTGGGCGATCTCTATTACGAGGGGAAAGGCGTGGCGGAGGATTTGAGCCAGGCCATGTACTGGTACACGAAGTCCGCCGACCAGGGAAATGTGAACGGCCAGATGACCGTCGGCTGGATGTATTATACGGGCAGCGGCGTCGCGCAGGATTATCAGGCGGCCATCGACTGGTTTTTACAGGGCGCGGCCCAGGGCGATAGTTTTTCGGAGTATTACCTGGGGCTGATCTACTATTACGGCGAAGGCATTCCCGTCGATGAAGCGCAGGCGGCGCAATGGTTTGAAAAGGCGGCGCTGCAGGGCGATGCGGACGCGCAGTTCAGCCTGGCGGTTATGTACGACCTTGGCCTGGGCGTTGACGAGGATAACGGGGAAGCGGCGCGCTGGTATCAGGCGGCGGCGGAGCAGGACAATTCCGATGCGCAGTATAATCTGGGCGTGATGTATTTGGACGGCGAGGGCGTCGAACAAAATCCCGCACTCGGATTGCAATGGTTTGAAAAGGCGGCGCTGCTGGGCGATTCCGACGCGCAGTATAACCTCGGGCTGATGTACGAGCTTGGCGAGGGCGCGGAGCAGGACTATGAAAAGGCCGCCGACTGGTACGAACTGGCCGCGCGGCAGGGCGATACGGACGCGCAGTTGAATCTGGGATATTTGTATTATGAAGGACTTGGCGTTGCGCGGGACTATGCCCTGGCGATGGAGTATTGCCGCATGGCGGCCGATCAGGGCGACGCCAACGCGCAGTACAACCTTGGCCTGATGTACGAAAACGGCGACGGCGCGGCCCCGGACCTGATCCTGGCGCTGTACTGGTACAGGCTGGCCGCCTTGCAGGGATATGAGGACGCCGCTGTGCGCCTGGACGAACTCACCGGCGCCGGCAACTGACCGTTTCATTACATCACGCGGAGGAGGGCTTGCATGCGCGCGGCGCACATCAACCTGAGCTCGGAGGGCAACGCGGGGCAAACCGCGCTGCAGCTTTGCCAAACCCTGCAAGACGCCGGCCATGCGGCGCTTTTATGCCATGCGCTGGGGAGCATTCCCGGAGCCGTGCCCAGCTACCGCATCGGCGGGAAGCTGGACCGGATGGCGCACCAGGCGGCTTCGCGGGTGTTTGACTGCGCGGGCTTCCGCTCGCGCCGCGCGACGCAAAGGCTGATCGAGCAGCTCAAGCTCTACAAGCCCGATCTCGTGCATCTGCACGCCCTGCACGGATACTATCTGCACCTGCCGGAGCTAATGAAGTACCTGGCCGGCGCCGGCATCCCCGTGGTGTGGACGCTCTGCGACAGCTGGCCCTACACGGGGCACTGCGGGGCATATGCGATGGCGCGCTGCGAGCGCTTCCGCGCGGGCTGCGGCCATTGCCCCAACAAGCGCGCATATCCCGAAAGCCTTGTGTTCGACCGTTCCCAAACCAACTGGCAGAGGAAGCAAAAAGCCATTCAAGCCGTCGAAAACCTGACGTTCGTCGCGCCCTCGCAGTGGCTGGCGGGGGAATTACAGAAATCCTTCCTCGCGGAATATCCTGTGCATGTCATCCCGGGCGGCGTCGAGCTGAACGATTTCCGCCCCGCCGGGGACGCCGACGTGGATGCCGTCGCCGCGCGCTACGGGCTGCGGCGCTGGGGAAACAAGCCGGTCATTGTAAGCGCCGCCCGCGCGTGGCGCGCCGCCAGGGGCATCAACGACCTGATGGACCTGCACGCGGAATTAAACGGCGAGGCGGTAATCGCGGTCGTCGGCCTCAAGCCCAGGCAGATGGAATACCTGCCGCCGGGCATGCTCGGCATTCCCGTGATCTACGGCACGGACACCCTGCGCGCGCTCTACACCGCCGCCGATATCTGCATAAGCCTCCGCTACGAGGAAGCGCAGGACCTGACCCTGACCGAAGCGCTCGCCTGCGGCACGCAGGTCGTCTGCTACGATCAATGCTCCCTGCCGGAGGCCGTCAGCGAAGAAACCGGCCTCGTTGTCCCCACGGGCCGCGTTCACGCCGTGGCCGACGCCTGCCGCGCGCTGCTTGAAAACCCCAAAGACCCGCTGGATTGCATCGCCCGCGCCCAGGCGTTTGACCGCGAACTGGAGCTTAGGGCGTATATGGCGCTTTATCGCGCGCTCTCCACAGGCGCGCCGTAAGGAAAGGAACGCAGCATGGCGATGTGGAACCCGTGGCGCGGCTGCCGCAGGGTATCGGAAGGGTGCAAATACTGCTATATTCACCGGGGCGATCAGAAACGCGGCGTGGATACGGCGGTCATTGTAAAAACCGACGCGTTTTCAGCGCCGGTCCGAAAGCTCAAGTCCGGCGCGTATAAAATGAAGCCGGGGCAGACCGTGTACCTGTGCTTTTCCACAGATTTTTTGCTGGAGGACGCCGACCCGTGGCGCGGCGAATGCTGGGATATGATCCGGGAGCGGCAGGACCTGCGCTTTCTTTTTCTCACCAAACGCATTGAGCGCTTTATGGACTGCGTCCCGCCCGACTGGGGCGAGGGATACGAAAACCTCACCGTAGGCTGCACCGTGGAAAACCAGGCGCGCGCCGATGAGCGGCTGAAGATTTTCAAAGGTTTACCCATCAGACATAAAAATATCATCCTCCAGCCGATGCTGGAAGACGTGGACATTTCTCCGTACCTCTCGGGCGATATCGAACTCGTGGTGGTCGGCGGCGAATCAGGCCGCGACGCCCGCCCGCTGGATTATGCCTGGGTGCTGCATGTGCGGGAGCAATGCATCGAACACGGCGTGCACTTCCAGTTCCGCCAGTGCGGCACGCACTTCATCAAGGACGGCAAGCAATATGCCCTTCCCGTGCATCAGCTTATCAAACAGGCTAAATCCGCGGGGATCGATTTGTAGGGCAGCTCCGATCAAATCCCCCGTGCGCTGCCGGACGCATTTTTACCATCTTGCGCCTGCGAAAACCTCGACGTAGCGCCGCTGCGACTTCGGTTCCCGCAAACGCAACCTGATGAAAATTCATCTTGGCAGCGCACGTGGTTTTTATCATCGCTTCCCTATTGGATTCTATGCTCTGGCAGATACAAAAGATCATATTGTTCTTACGTTATGCTTGAGCGACATAAAAAAAGATCGCCACACCGGCGGTCTTTTATGCGGTATCCTGCGTCAAGTTACTGCGCCCGTTTCACAAGGGTGGCGAAGGCGTCCGGATCGTTGACGGCGATATCGGCCAGCATTTTGCGGTTGATGAAGATTTCCTTCTCCTTCAGGCCGTGCATGAGCTGGGAATAGGTGGTGTTGTTCATGCGCGCCGCGGCGTTGATGCGGGTGATCCACAGGCGGCGGAAGTCGCGCTTGCGCATTTTACGGCCGATGTAGGCGTAGCGCAGGCTGCGGGCGACCTGCTCGGTAGCCGCGCGGTACTGGCGGGACTTTGCGCCGAAATAGCCCTTGGCGAGTTTCAGCACCTTGCGGCGCTTTTTATGCGCGTTGAGCGCTCTCTTTATGCGTGCCATGGTAGGTTCCTCCTTGCAAGCTTACAAAGTGATTATTTGTAGGGGATTAGTTTGCGGATGGTGCGGGCCTCGGCCGTGTTGTCGATCACGCCGTCCGCGCGCAGGTGACGGGTGCGCTTGGTGGTCTTGAGGTGCACCTGATGGTTGGCGTTCATCTGCTTATGCTTCACTTTGCCGGTCTTGGTCAGGGAGAAGCGCTTGGCAGCGCCGCGATGCGTTTTCATTTTAGGCATGTTGGTCGTCCTCCTCTCAATGCGGTTTCGCGCCCAACCCCGGGCACGAAGGAAAGCCCGCCGCGCAGGCGGCTTTCGTTTGGAGTACGCGGTTTCTTGAAAACAAGAATGGTGCTTTACTCCTTGGGGAAACGATGAAGAAAGAACTTGTGCGATGCCGCGGCGGATTTTCTTCAGGCTGTGTTTGCGGGGTTTGATGCTGTAGCAGCGCTACCGCGAGAACCCCGCGGACGCAAACTGGTGGAAATGCGCCCGGCAGCGTGCGAGGGATTTGTTCATCGTTTGCCCATCTATCAGATCATGTTTTCGCTTTCGCGTTTGACCTTCTTCTTGGGGGCGGCTTGCTGCTTTGCCTTCTGCTCCTGGGCTTCCTGCGCTTCTTCAGCTTCGCGCTCCTTGCGCTCCTGCTCGCGCTCGGCAAAGCTCTTCTTCTCCGCCTTGGGTGCGATGATCATAATCATGAACCGGCCTTCCAGCTTCGGGCGGCGTTCGATGGTGCCGTACTCCTCAAGCCTTTTGGCGAAATCCAGCATGATCTGCATGCCGATGTTGGCGTGGGCGATCTGGCGGCCGCGGAAGCGGATGGACACTTTCAGCTTATCGCCCGCCTCCAGGAATTTCACGGCATTCTTGTACCGGGTCTGAATGTCGTTTTCCTCGATGGTCGCCGACAACTGCACTTCCTTGAGCTCGACGATGCGCTGGTTCTTGCGCTGTTCGCGCATGCGTTTTGCCTGCTCGTAGCGGTGCTTATCGTAGTTCATCAGCTTGCAGACCGGCGGGCGGGCGTTGGGCACGATCTTGACAAGATCCAACCCCTTTTCCTCCGCTTTTTGCATGGCGGCCTGCGTGGGCATAACGCCCAGCTGCGTTCCGTCGCTGTCGATCAGCCGTACCTCACGATCTCTGATTTCCTCGTTGATCATCGGCTCGTTGTTGATACCTAACACCTCCAAATAGTTACGATAAAAACCGGGGCTTCTATCGGGTCGCGCCCGCGATTTTACAAAGAAAAAAGCCGGCGCCGAAGCACCCGCCAACAATACAACCGCCACGGACTTATGTGCCGTGACCTGCGCAAATCAATCTTCACGCGGTGAGAAGCGGGCAGCTTCTGCTTACGGAGTGGAGTATACCACGGGAAAGCAAGCTGTGTCAACAAATTCTTGCGATTTCTGGCTATCGCGGCTACAATGATGGCAAACACCGGACAAATCAGCGCACAGGTTCACAGGTTTCTTTCCGTAAACCGTGCTAGGCTTAATGCATGGAGGGACTATGGACTGGATCGAGGGGATGAAGCGGCTGCTCAGCTACATCGAAGAGCACCTGACGGACGCGGAGCTGAGTTTGGAAAGCGCCGCGAAGTATGCCGCGTACTCGCCGTTCTACCTGCAGCGCATCTTTTCGGGGCTTACGGACATGGCGCTGTCGGAGTATATACGCAGCCGCCGCATGTCGCAGGCGGGGCAGGAACTGCGCGCTCAGGGCGCCAAAGTGATCGACGTTGCGCTGCGTTACGGCTACGAAACCCCCGAAAGCTTCCAAAAGGCGTTCACCCGCTTCCACGGCATCCCGCCGTCGGCAGCCCGGCGGCCGGACGCAAAGCTCGTGTTCATGAACCCTCTGCAAATCAGTGTTACGCTTAAGGGAGGAAACACAATGGACTATCAAATCGAGAAAAAAGGCCCGCTGACCGTGATCGGTTTCGAGCGAAGGTTTTCCATGGACAACCCGACCACCGAGATCCCAAAGTTCTGGGAGGAGTTCTTTCAAAAGGGCTTGCAGAAGAAGGTCAACCCGCTGCTGGGCGTGTGTCTGGAAGACGACAGCAAGACCGACTTCCCCTACCTGATCGGCGATTTCTGCGAACCGGACGCGCCTGTGGCCGACGGCATGGTCAAGCGCTCTATTCCCGCACACACCTGGGCGATGTTCCACACCGAAGGCACGGAAGGCAAGGATATCCAGGCCCTCAACCGCCAGATCTACACCCAGTGGCTGCCCACCAGCACCCAGTACGAGCCCGCCAGCGGTATGAACATCGAGGTGTATCCGTGTGAGCAAACAGACTGGGCGGATAAGCGATGGGGTATCTGGCTGCCGGTGAAGATGAAATAAGTCCAGCCTTGCAGCCGGCCCATAAGGCGCGATCTGCGGTGTTGACTGCGTCGGGGCTTCGCATCACTTACGCAATGAGTAAGCTCAGCTCACCCCCTCCTTGTCGCCTAGCATCTCACACCTTCTGAACCGGCCATCCAACTATGTAATCTGCTGAAAATACTCCATCTACTTTGTCGGCATCAAGCGGCAGTCGGCATCACTTACGCAACGAGTAAGTTCAGCCTCCTGCCGCTTTCGCTTTCGCGTATCTGGGGCATACTGAGCAGGCTATCCAACTATATTCGCCAGATAAAAGCCGCGTTATTGAGCGCGGCTTTTATCATGAGGCGAGGTGGGGATAGCCACATCATTGGTCTAATAAATCAAACATGGACAGTTGCGGCGGTTCTGGCGGCAACTCGCCCAAGTAGCGGAACACCGCATGGGGATCGGAGAGGATGCCGTGGGCCTGGCAGGTTTTGCGGAAAATCGTCATGAGCGCGTCGTTGTTGGGGCTGTGGCATTCGTAGGAGAGGCCGAAGGCGTCGATGTAGCGCTGCTTCATGCCGAGGAAGTGCTTGTCCAGCTGGGCGTAGAAGTACTCGCGGTCGCCCTCGCGCATGGTGACGCCGAAGCCGAAGTTCACAATGCCGCGCACGCCCGCGTCTATGCAATAGGAGAGAAGCCCGCGGATGTTTTCCTCGTTGTCATTGATGAACGGCAGAATGGGCGACATCCACACGACGGTTGGGATGCCGCGGCGTTTGCACTCTTTGAGCACTTCCACCCGCGCGGCGGTGCCGGACACGTTGGGCTCGAGCAGCTTGCACAGCGCCTCGTCGCAGGTGGTCAGGGTCACCTGCACCACGCACTTCTGTTTGCGGTTAATGTCTTCAAACAAGTCCATATCCCGCAGGATGCGGTCGGACTTGGTTAAGATCGTCAGCCCGAAGCCGTGCAGGGCGATCACCTCCAGCGCGCGCCGGGTGAGCTTGAGCTCGCTTTCCAGCGGAATATACGGGTCGCACATGCTGCCGGTGCTGATCATCGCCTTTTTACGGCGGCGGCGCAGCTGATCGTCCAGAATCCTGTCGGCGTCACGCTTGACCTCGATATCCTCAAAGGGGTGGTTGATCTGGTAGCACACGCTGCGGCTGTCGCAGTAAATGCAGCCGTGCGTGCAGCCCCGGTACAGGTTCATGGTGTTGTTTGCCAGGAGTACGGTTTTGTAATCGGCGTAATGCATGGTCTGCCCTTATTGTCCGCGCAGGAATGCCTGGTTCATGCGGAAGATGCCCCGAATCACGTTCTCCGCGTTTTGTAGCGTTTCTTCCGTATCCGGAAGCTCGCCGGCTGCGATTAGCGTGGAGATGCCGTGCACCATGCCCCAGCTGTAGAGAACCAGCTCGTCCTGCGTCATGGAAATCGACGGATAGGCCTCCTTCAGCCCGACAATGGTATCATAGAGAACGCTGAAGGATTGCGTGTGCTCATGGCAGGATTCATCCTTGGTAAAGCGCATGCGCAGGTTGATGTCCGATAAAAACAACAGCCGCAGATACTCGGGATTTTCGGCAAAAAAGCGCACGTAGGCGACGCCCATTTCCGTCAGCTGCGCCATCGGGTCTTCGGGATGTGTTTCCACGGCGGCTCGCAGCCTGGAGCCGAACGCGTCCAGCGCGTGGTTGGTGATCGCGCCGATCAGATCGTCCTTGTTTTTGAAATGGCGGTAGGGCGCGGTCTGGCTGACGCCGCACATCCGGGCGACCTTGCGCAGCGTAAAGCCCTGATAGCCCTCTGCGTCTAAAAGCTTCAGACCCTCGCGGATCAATTGGGTTTTCAGGTCTCCGTGGTGGTAGCTCTGCGTCGGCACGCTCTCATCTCCGATAGCAAATATTAGAGTTTGGTTAAGTATATCCCAAATATGTTGACAACGCAAACATTACGGCTTACACTATGTTTACGACGTTAACATAAGGGAGGGACGCTATGAAAGCCTATATCCTGTCGGACGGCGAATACGCGACCGATCAGTTGGAAGCCCTCGATGCGCTGGTGAAGCGCGTGCTGGAGGCAAAGGGATTTGCGATCACCGAGAAACGGCTTGAGCCGATGGAGCTTGACTACTGCATGGGCTGCTTCGGCTGCTGGATCAAAACCCCCGGCGAGTGCGTGATCAGGGATTCCATGACCGATATCAACCGCGGCACCATGCAAAGCGACGTGGCGGTCTACCTGGTCCCCGTCGTGTTCGGCCAGTACTCCGCCAATATGAAAAACGCGCTCGACCGCTGGATTCCCAACATCCTGCCGTTTTTCGATGTTCGCAAGAACGGCGATACCATCCACCCAGCGCGCTATGAAAAAAACCCGCGCTTCATTATGATCGGGTATGGCGAGGGGCTGACGGCGGAGGACAGGGATTTGTTTGAAAAAATCACCACCAAGCACCGCGAAAACGGCATTGTGCTGTTTTACGAGGACGACGAAACAAAGATGGAGCAGGCGCTTCAGGCGCTGCCCCTGACGAAAGCGGGTGCGCGCATATGAGTCAAAAACAGATCGTCATCTTAAGCGGCAGCCCCAGAACACCTGGCAAGGCGGCTTCGGACCTGCTTTCCAAAACCGCCGCCGAAGTGTTTCAGGAGGAGGGAAGTCAGCCACGCGTGATCAGCGTGCGCAGAATGCTTTCCAGAGAGCATACGGAGCAGGCCTTCGCCGAGATCGCGGCGGCCGACGCGCTGCTGATCATATTCCCTCTGTATATCTTCTGCCTGCCGGGCATCCTGATGCGTTTTTTGCAGATGTACAAGGCCTATGCCGACGCCCACCCCGAGGCGAAAAAAGACGTTCCCGTCTATACCGTGGTCAACTGCGGCTTTCCCGAGCCGCACATCAACGAAGAGGCCGTGCGCGTCATCGGCCGCTTTGCTGCCGCCCTGGGCGACCGCTTCCGCTTCGGAATCATGATCGGCGGAGGCGGAATGTACGGCTATCCCGCGCCGCAGGTACGCAAAAAACTGGAGGAGTACCGCGCCGCCGTCCGGCGTATCCGGGCGGACCTGGCGGGCGGAACCCGCGAGAAAGCGGAAAATATCCTCATCCAATCGCCGATGCGCAGACGGATTTACTACACCATGGGCAATATGGGCTGGAAAATCCAGGCGCGGAAAAACGGGAAGAAAAAAGCCGATCTCTACGCCCGCCCGTATCAGCATACTGAGAGCATATAAACGAAAACAAAACGAAACGGCCGCGTATACAGCGCGGCCGTTTTCTCTTTCCATGCTATTATCCGGGCAAATCGCATTGCAGCAGCTTTTTGCGCTTTCGATACAGATACAGGCCGTCGATCCACGCGATAACCACAGAAAACGACAGCGTAATGCTGAGAAATCCGAGCAGCACCTGGCCCAGGTAGTCGGTGTTTACGGCCAGATCGGCGGTTGCGCCCTGACCGTTGCCGTTGCCTTTGCCCTGGCCGTTGCGCGGGCCCGAGCCGTGCCCTTCCTCAAACTGCGTTTCGTCCGCGCCGTCGGGCAGAAGCGCCGGTTCGTCGCCCCGGCCTTCATCGGGCAGCGCCTGCGATACGTTGATCACCGCGCCGAGGCTGCCCATCCATTGCAAAAAGCTGGTCGCGGTCATCTGGTACACGCCGAAGCCGAGGATGACAGCGCTCATGAAAACCGCCGCGGCGCGGCGAAACCACAGCGGCAGCCTGCGCACGGGTGTGCGCTTGTTCAGCCATCCGTAGTGCAGCCCGATATGCACGCCGACCAGCAGCAGCGCCAGCGCCGACGCCGCGTAGTGCCCGGTTTTGATCAGCGATGCGCCGCGCACGCCGCTTGGAAACACCACCTTGCTGATCAGGATGCCGGAGACGAGGATATAGATGAAGCTGACAAGCTGCAAAAAGTCGATCAGCCAGTTGAGCTTCAGCCGCCGGGAAACGTTTTTGGAAAACAGCTTGCCGGAGATCGCCAGAATCCACTTGATGTTGAACAGCTTGTGGATGATAAACAGCCCGCACAATGCGATGCCGCCGATCTCATGGAACGAAAGCCCCAGCACGTCCTTTTTATACATTAAAAGGAGCAGTACTAGCAGCACGATATCCAATGCCAGCTTGACGCGGTTAAACTTCTTCATCGGTTGGACGCCCTTTCCGGTGGATATTGGATTGCGAATGATTCACAGAGACTATACGAAGTATCAACCTGTCCGTCAAGCCCTAAACGGCTTTGTTCAATCACTGTTTACATCTTGTCCACAGGCGCGGCGCCGGCGCCGGCCGCAAAACGCGGGATTCGGCTTGACTTGCCGCAATCGCAGACGCTATAATATGAGGGTCATTCCGCATACATCGGTACATTCGTATTGCCGGAGGAACAAACAAATGATGCAATGGATGTTGGCTTCGGTGCTGAACGCACGGTTGGCCACCTTTTTTTAAGCGGCGATCCCCGGATCGCCCTGTGTGTACAGACAGTTAAAAAGGAGCAGTCGAAAACATGGGTGAAAAAAGCAGTACCCAGGCGCAGATCGAAAAGCTCATAGAACTGGCGAACAATCTGGAAAAACGGGAGCTTGCCCTAAACCGCGAGACCGAGCATCTGGAGTCGCTGCGCGCGGCGCTGGACGAGCGTGAGCGCAAGCTTTCGGCCGCGGCCGCAAAGGCGGTCAACGACGCCGCTGCGCAAAAACCGTCTGTAGAAGCCGACAGACCTCCGCTTGCGCCCCCGCAGGCGGAAGCGCCTGAACAAGCGCCCGCCGAAGAGGCCAAAGCGCCGGAACCGGAAAAGGCGGCGGCATCCGCCCAGGCCGTCACGGAGATCAACGAGGTTCTGCAGTCCATTTTCTGGGATTACGCAAACAGCGTGCATACCATTTCCTCGCAGCTGTCCACCGTTACGGCGGCCATGATGTGCGCGGCGGTCACCTGTGTGCTGGAAAACCGCGGGTTCGCCGCCAAAGACACGTTCATGGAAGAAATGGAGAAAATTCTACAGGGCGGCGGCCTTGGCAAGGCGTGCGCTACGCCGCCCATGGACAGCCCCCCCGCGCCGCCCGCGGCACCCGCCGCGCAGGAACAGGCGCCCGACGAGGAAGATGACGACGAGGACTTTGTTCCCGCAGCGCCGCAGAGTGTCGATCTGGAAGCCGGCTTTGTGCGCATCCCCAGCGTTGCGGAGTTTAACAAGCTCGGCGAGTACGGCTACCGCAACGATGAAACCATCGTCCGCGTCCAGCTGCCCGAGGGCGTGGAACATCTGCCCGGCAGCTTCTTCTACGGCTGTGGGAAGCTGGAAGAGGTCTGGCTGCCCGACAGCCTGCGCGAGATCGGCCCCTACGCGTTTTACGGCTGCGAGAAGCTGCACGCCGTGCACCTGAGCGAGACCTCCGAGCTGCGGGAAATCAGCGAGTACGCGTTTGCCATGTGCTCGGCTTTGCAGACGTTTAAGGTCCCGGCGCTTACCGAGACGCTCGGCACCAGCGTGTTCCGCTTCTGCACGGCGCTGACGAAGCTTTCCTTCGTCAAAGACGGCAAGCTCCGTTCCCTCGGCAGCCATCTGTTGCAGAACTGTACGGCGCTTGAAAAGCTGCGCCTGCCCGACGCGATTACCACCATCCCGACCAGCATGTTCTACGGCTGCTCGGCGCTGAAAAAGGTGACCGCCAAGGGCGTGGATACTATCGAGGATTACGCCTTCTACGGAAACGAAAGCCTGCGGACGATCCGCATCCGCACCAAGAAGTCGATCGCGGAGCAGGCATTCGAAGGCTGTGATCCATCGTTGGAATTGGAGTATCTAAACTACTAGCTTGCGTGTCTATAAGGTCCGATCTGCGGTGTTGGCTGCGTCGGACTCGAGCATCACTTACGCTACGAGTAAGCTCAGCTCTCGCCCTTCTTGCCGCCTAGCATCTCAGACCTTTTAGACGCGCTGGATGCGATTTCATGCTAGTGCTTGGTTGCGATGATATTTATTCAATTGGCCGTGCATCGCACGGCCAATATTGTGGAGGATTACGATGAAAACATATCCTGAAGCGGAACTGTTTCTGGACGCGCGGGCGGAGCTGGGGGAAAGCGTGCTGTGGCGCGCGGAAAGCCGGTCGCTGCACTGGGTGGATATTCACCGCTGCGAGGTGCACAGCCTTAAGATGGATACAGGAGAGCATACGTGGTTTGATACGGCGCAGGCGGTGGGGGCGATCGTGCCCGCGGCGGGCGGCGGGTTTGCCGCGGCCATGGCGGCGGGCTATTATCTGCTGGACGACCGGGGGGCGGTCAGGCGCCTGTGCGCGCCCGAAGAGCTTGCGGCGGCGCTGCGCTATAACGACGGCAAGTGCGACCGCAAAGGCCGGTTCTGGGCGGGCACGCAGATCATGCGCAATGAAATGAGGGACAAGGGCTTTTTCGGATGCCTGGACGTGGACGGCAGCTTCCGCACGGCGCTTACGGGCGTGACGACCTCCAACGGGCTTGCGTGGAACGAGAACGACACGGTGCTTTATTATATCGATACGCCGACCCGCGCCGTGCGGGCGTTTCCGTTCGATCTGGAACGCGGCGCATTGGGCGAGGGCAAGGTATGTGTGACCGTGCCCAGGGAATACGGTTTTCCGGACGGCATGACCATCGACCGCGAGGGCATGCTCTGGGTCGCGCACTGGCAGGGCGGCGCCGTGCGGCGCTACGACCCGCGCACGGGCGAATGCATCGGCGTGCTGCCGGTACCGGCGTCCAGGGTCACCTGCTGCTGCTTCGGCGGGGACAATCTGGACACGCTCTACATCACCACCTCGCGCAGGGACGTGGACACGGACGCCGAACCCCTGGCCGGGGGCATCTTCCAGGCGAAGGTCGGCGTCTCCGGGTACGAGGCGTTTGCGTTTGACGGACTGGCGGAATAGGACAGTTTCAATGCTTGAACTGTATAAAACCTATTATGTGAACAGAGACTATACGCAGCTGGATCTGTTTGCGCTGCTGCAAGCCGAGCTATCCATACAGTTGGCGCTGTACCCGGGCAGCTATGTGCACATTTCCCCCTCGTATGCAATCCCCACTGTATGTTACGTGGATACGGACAGCAAGGCGAAGGCGTTTTTCCGGGATATCCTCGCGCTGGAAACCGAAATCCACAAAAACGTTTCCTATACGCAGCCGACGGCGATCCGCTTCCACGGACAGGATTATCGGGAGCCCATCCCAGAGGCGGAGCAGTCTTTCGATCTGCTGATCTCGCAGTACGCGGGAATCATCTCGCAGCCCTGCAAGCGATACTTGAAGCCCGGAAAATATCTGCTGGTCAACAACAGCCACGGCGACGCGGGCGTCGCCGCGCTGGACCCGGATTACGCGCTTTTATTTGCCATCGACCGCCGGGATGGGAAATACAGAATCTCCAAAACACCGCCAGAGCATTATTTTATTCCGAAAAAGCCAGAACAGAACACGCGGGAAAGCATTCTGTCGCTGGGCAAGGGCATCGCCTATACGAAAACAGCGCCGCTGTATCTTTTTCGGCGCAGATAATAGGCTACTGCAGGATGGAAGGAGAAAAACATTGCATCCAGAATGTTATTTGCTATGAATGAACAGAGCAAGGCGCTGAAGGCAGACCTGAAGGAGAACAAACCGAGCCTGAAATGGATTCCGGTTCTGTTGGTTGTCGCAAGCGTTGTACTGCTGTTTTCGATGCAGCTGCTGCTGGGCAAAGACCCGCTGAAGCACTCCACCTACAACTCCTACACCCTGCAGGCCCTGCAGTGGCGCAAGGGCGAGATCGCCCTGGATGAAAACGTAACGTATCTGGAACTGGCTGTTTTTCAGGGCCGGTACTACGTCAGCTTCCCGCCGGTGCCGACCGTGCCTGTGTTTTTTCTGACGTTTATTTTCGGCGAAAACGTGCCCGACGCCCTGCTGGTCATACTCTACGGCGTAGCCTCCTGCTTTCTGATCTATGTGATTCTCAAACGAAAAACGCGCGCCCCGGCCTTATCGGCGGTCTGGGCGTTTCTCATTTGTTTCGCGTCGTCCATGCTGCCGATTTTAACCGACGGCGCGGTATGGTATCAGGCGCAGATGCTCGCGTTTCTGTTCACGGTCGCGGCGATCGAGCGCATGCAGAAGGGCGCGGTCACGGTGTCACTGGTGCTGTTTGCGTTAAGCGTCGGGTGCAGGCCGTTCAACGTGCTGTTCGGCCCCGCTGCTGATCCTCTACGGTGTGAATGAACACATGCGGGGGATATCCAAAAAGATCGTCGCCGAACGGCTGCTGCCGGGTATTTTATTCGGTTTAAGTATCGCGGCGGCGTATATGTGGTACAACTATATCCGCTTTGGCAACGTGCTTGAGTTCGGGCACAATTACCTGCCGGAATTCAACAAAGACGGACAGACGCAGTTTGCCCTCTGGCATATTTTCGAACACATCCCGATCTTTATCTACGGCCTGCCCTTTGAGGAAGTCGATGGCGCGCTGGCATTCAAGAAATTCGGGTTTTCGTTCCTGCTGGCAAGCCCGATCTTCATCTGCTACCTTTTATGGTCTATCCGCGATCTGATCAAGCGGCGCTTCAGCCGGCTGCTGGCCGCTAATTTCTTCATATTTATCCTGCACGTGCTGCTGCTGCTTTCCCACCGCACGGGCGGCGGCTTCCAGTACGGTGCGCGCTACTTTGTGGACTGCATACCGTACGTGCTGTTCTACCTCGTCCTGCGCAAGGGCGATGAAGAAAGCCCCGCGCAGTTCGGCTCACCCGCTTGCCGTGGGCCGAATACGCCTGCTTGTCTTCGGGCTGATTCATAATATTATCGGGGTGTATTTTATTAATCTATAATTTGAGCATTCTTTAAACTACAAGATATACAGATTAAAGCCTATTCTTCAGTAGCTTCAGATTATTTTTGTCTTTACTGACTTCTTCAAATATCCGGCAGTAATGATGCCGGATGGTAATGTGATGATTGCGTACCAAATATGGATGAAATCATCGTTACGATACGACCGACAGTTGTGACGGGATATATATCGCCGTAACCACGGTAGTCAAGGATACGGTTGCCCAGTATACCGCGGAAAAGAATGCGTCAAATGAATCTGGCTCAACATTATAAATGATCAAAGCAGATATAAATATATAGGCAATAGCGAGTGTGATCACCGCCAACAGCGGTGCTTTTTGTTTTCTAAATACGTTTACTATGATTTGAAAACTCTTCGAATAGCGCAATACCTTAAACACTCGAAATACTCTAAATGCGCGAACCAGACGAAAAATTCTAAGAAGCTTAAAACTGTTGTTCAACAAGGCAATGGAAGGTAAAATTGATAATAAGTCTATGATTGCCATCCATGAAAACGGATATCTTATAAATGTTGATATAGTTTTCTTGCCATATTTGAAGTCTGCGGTTGCAAGCCGAAGGATATAATCAACCAAAAAAATGGATACGGCGATTCTATCAATAATGACGAATACAAAGTATTCTTGTTTAAAGCAAGGGGCACAAGACTTGCGATGATAACGATCATCATCATATAATCATAAATACTGCTCGCTAAATCTGAACTTTTCGATACTTCAATGATTTCAAATATTCTCTTACGCATATAGTACATCCTTATTTGTTTTTGCTTGTCGGATAATCATTGATAGTGTACAAGTAGTATGAACATTATATACCATTTTAGATCATTAATGGGAAGCGGACTTTTAGAATTTCCGCTGAAAAGTCATCAAGAGGTATTTGCGTACTATTAATGAAACAAAAAAACAGCCTCTTGCACCCTTTGCGTCCCTATGCTATAATAATTCGCACTACGCACCTTTGCCGATCGGGCGATTGTGCCGCATCTAGCGGTGTTCACCCGGGTAGACGCAAGGGGTGGTTACCCCTCATGGCTCGCACAGCGGGTCGGAGAAGGTCAAATAACAAGGAGGAATTTTTCCCATGGCAGTTATTTCTATGAAGCAGTTGCTCGAAGCGGGCGTCCACTTCGGCCACCAAACCCGTCGCTGGAACCCCAAAATGGCGCAGTACATTTTCACCGAGCGCAATGGCATCTACATCATCGACCTGCAGAAAACCGTGCGCAAGGCCGACGATGCCTACGCCTTTATCCGTGACGTGGCCATGCAGGGCCAAAGCGTGCTGTTCGTTGGCACCAAGAAGCAGGCGCAGGAATCCATCGCGCAGGAAGCGCAGCGCTGCAACATGTTTTATGTCAACCATCGCTGGCTGGGCGGCATGCTCACCAATTTCCGCACCATCCGCACGCGCGTAGACCGGCTCAACCAGATCGACAAGATGGAGCAGTCCGGTCAATTTGACGTGCTTCCCAAAAAAGAAGTCATCAAGCTTCAGCATGAGCGCGAAAAGCTGGAAGCCAACCTCGGCGGCATCCGCGAGATGAGAAAGCTGCCCGGCGTGCTGTTCATCGTCGATCCGCGCAAAGAGCACATCGCCGTGCACGAAGCCCGCACCCTGAACATCCCGATCGTCGCGATCGTAGATACCAACTGTGATCCCGACGAGATCGATTACGTCATCCCCGGCAACGACGACGCTATCCGCGCCGTGAAGCTGATCGCCGGCAAGATGGCCGACGCCGTGCTTGAAGGCAAGCAGGGTCAGCAGATGGACTCCGACGCCGCCGGTGATGACGCCGCGCCCGTCGCCGAAACCCCGCGCTTTGGCAGGCCCGCCCCGGCAAGACCCGCGCCCCGTGCCGCCCGGCCCGTTCCGGCCGCCGCACCCGCCGCGCCTGTTGCGCCCGCCGAAGCCCCCAAAGCCGAACCCAAGCCCGTGAAGGCTGAAGAAGCGCAGCCGGAAGAAAAGCCCGCCAAGGCTGTCAAAGCCCCCAAGGCTGAAAAAGCCGACGCTGCCGAAGCGCCCGCCAAAGAAGAGAAACCCGTAAAGGCTGAAAAAGCGGAAGCGGAAGAAAAGCCCGCCAAAGCCCCCGCCGCGGCCAAGAAGCCCGCCAAGGCCGAGACCGCCGATGAAGAAGCGAAACCCGCAGAGTAAGGAGAATAACACGCATGGCAAATATTACAGCACAACTCGTGAAAGAACTTCGCGATACGACCCAAGCCGGCATGATGGACTGCAAAAAAGCGCTCATTGAAACCGACGGCGACATGGAAAAGGCCATCGAGCTTCTCCGTGAAAAGGGCCTTGCCGCCGCCGCCAAAAAGGCCAGCCGCATCGCCGCCGAAGGCATGGTGGACGGCTATGTTACCGAAGACCAGAAAACCGGCGTGATCGTCGAGGTCAACTGCGAGACCGACTTTGTGGCCAAGACCGACAACTTCATCAACTTCTGCCACAATATCGCCCGGCATATCGCCCTGGCCGCGCCCGCGGACGTCGAAACCCTGATGACCCAGAAATTCGTGGACGATCCCGCAAAGACCATCACCGATCTTGGTGTCCGACGCGACCGTAGCCATCGGCGAGAAAATCTCCGTGCGCCGCTTTGCCCGTTACGAGGCCAAGGCAGGCGTGGTGGAGACCTATATCCACATGGGCGGAAAGATCGGCGTACTGGTCGAGGTCAATAACGACGCGCCCCGCTACGTTCTCCGCCGAGCCCTTCAAGGCCTATTACCACGATCTGGGCCTTGCAGATCGCGGCCGCCAAGCCCGAGTGCGTGCTTCGCTCCGAAGTGCCCACCGATACCCTCGACAAGGAGAAGAAAATTCTCCGCGAGCAGGCCTTGAACGAAGGCAAGCCCGAGAAGATCGTCGAGCGTATGGTGGAAGGCCGTATCTCCAAGTATTACAAAGACGTTTGTCTCACCGAGCAGGCGTTTGTCAAGAACCCCGACCAGACCGTGACCGATTACACCGCCGAAGTGGAAAAAGCCATCGGCGCCAAGATCGGCCCCGTGCGCTTTGAGCGTTTCGAACGCGGCGAAGGCATTGAAAAACGCTGCAATGATCTGGCGGCGGAAATCGCCGAAATGACCAAGTAACCCCAGCCTGCCCAACAAGCTCGATCTGCGTTGCTGCCATCGGGAGCCCGGGTGTCACTTACAAACGAGTAAACGCTGCCCTTGCGCCCATCGCCGCCTAGCACCTCAGGCTTTTAAACAGGCTGGACGCCAGTACCCCGATGACCGCCCGGTCGTCGGGGTTTTGTTTATAGAAAGGATAGGCCATGCTGCGTTTCGTGCCCAGGTCCGGCCGCGTATTTTCCGAAAAACAGAAGGCGAAGCTGCGCCCGTATACGGGGGTGACGGCGGCGCTTTTGTTTTCTCGCGGCATGGAAACGGCGGCGGATGCGGAGCGCTTTTTGCATCCCGACCTTGCGCAGCTGCACGACCCGTTTCTGCTGTCGGGGATGCGCGAGGCGCTGACCCTGATCGGCGAAGCGAAGAAAGCCAAGCGGCGCGCGGTGGTCTACGGGGATTACGATACCGACGGCGTTTGCGCCGCCGCGCTGTTGACCGAAGCCCTGCGGGCGTACGGCGTGCAGGCCGACCCCTATCTCTGCCTCTGCGCGACGATGGCTACGGTTTGAACAAAGAGGCGGTCGAGGAGCTTGCCAAAACCTACCGGCTTTTGATCACGGTGGACCTTGGTATCAGCAACGCGGCCGAGATCGTCCTGGCGCAGTCGCTGGGCATGCAGGTCATCGTCACCGACCATCACCAGCTCGGCCTCACGCACTGCCCGGCCGACGCGGTGATCAACCCTTTGATGAACGAGTACCCGTTTGCGTATCTGTGCGGCGCGGGCGTGGCGTATAAGCTTGCCATGGCGCTGCACCCGGACGACGCAGAGCTGCTTGCGCGGCTTTTACCGCTGGCGGCCGTCGCCACCATCGCCGATATCGTCTCCCTGACGGGCGAAAACCGCGTCCTGGCTTCTTGTGGACTGCCGATGCTGCAAAACCGGCTCGGACTCAAGGCTTTGATCGACGTTGCGGGCGTGAAACTGCCGGTCAACGAAGGCGCGGTGGCCTATCAGATCGCGCCCAGGCTCAACGCCGCGGGCCGCGTGGCCGACGCCAACGCCGCCGTGGAATTGCTGATGACGGACGACCCCGCGCAGGCGCAGAAACTTGCCAAGGCGCTGGACGCGGCCAACACCGAGCGCAAGCGGCTGGAGGCCGCCGCCGTGGACGAGGCGGCGGAGCAGGTGAAATCCCATAATTTCGTAGACAGCCACGTCCTGTTCGTGCGCGGCGAGGGCTGGCACAAGGGCGTGCTGGGGCTGACGGCGGGGCGGCTGAACCGCCGGTTTTCCGTGCCCGTATGCGCCTTGTCCGAGGAGGACGGCATGCTCCACGGCAGCCTGCGCGGCGTCGCGGGCGTAAACCTCGCCGCGTGTTTAAAGCAGTGCGACGACCTGCTCGTCAAATACGGCGGGCACGAGATGGCCGCCGGCGTAACGTTGGAAGCTGCACAATACGAAGCGTTCAAAGAGCGCTTCGAGGCCGCCGTGGCGGCGTCCGCCGACGCGGACGCGTTCGTCCCCGCCCAGGAGTACGATCTGCCCCTGGATCTGGAGGACGCCAGCCTGGAGCTGGTCGGTTTGCTGGAGGGGCTGCGCCCGTTCGGCGCCGGAAACCCCGCGCCGGTGTTCCTCACCGCCGGAGCGCGTGTGGAGTCCCGCCGCGCCTGCGGCGCGGGCGGCGCGCATCTGCAGCTGCGGCTCCGGCAAAATAAAACGGTGCTTGCGGGCATCGCGTTTGGCAAGGGCGGCGAGGCCGAAACCCTGCCCGAGGAAGTGGACGCCGCCTACACGCTGGAGCGTAACGAATACATGGGCAGGGTCTCGGCCCAGTGCCACGTCGCGGCGCTGCGCCCGTCCGCCTATACAAGAAAACGCGCCCTGGAGCAGGAAAGCTCTTTGGCCTATGACGACTGGCTCATCGCGCGTCTGCTGGAACAGGCAGGAGAACAGGGCCCCGGCGCAGAAAAACTAACATTCGTGCCTGCGCGGCCGAATGCGGCCGTGGAGGAGGATGCGCTTCTGTCAGGCCACCAGGGCACGCTGTATGTCGCCTATACCCGCGATGCGGCGGCGGCTCTGCTTCAAAAGCTTGAGGACAGGGTAGACGTATCGGTAGGGACGGCGTCCGATCCGCGCTGCTTTCACACGCTGCTGGCGCGCCCGGCGCTTACCGGTCAATCACCGCACTGGAAGCACATCGTGCTGCTGGACGGCGCGCTCTCGCAGGCCGATCTTACGTGGTGGCAGGCGCAGTGCAAGTCCTCCCGCCTGGCCGTGCCGGAGCAAAGCCCCGCGCTGCGCCGCGCGATGAAAGCGCTGGACGCGGGGGACGACGCCTACCGGGAGCTTTACAAGCATCTGCGGAAATCCGCGTTCGGCAGCGCGTTGGAAACGGCGCGTGCCGCCGGGCTATCGGAGGCGCAGACGCTGCTGGGGCTGCAGGCTTTTGCGGAACTCGAGTTCATCCGCCTCACACTGCGCCCCTTCAGCTATTCGCTGCTGAACGCTGAAAAACAATCTTTGGATCACAGCCCGACGCTTCACTATATCCGCACCATCGTTTCAGGAAAGGAGGGACAAGGATGCTGACCTTTATCACCAACGAATGCATGCCGGTGGACAAAATGGTTGCCCGCGTGCAGAAACAAAACCCGGGCGACGACAGCTACCTGCTGGTGAAAAAGGCGTACGAGTTCGCCGAGAACGCGCATAGCTGCCAGATCCGCAAAAGCGGCGAGCCGTATTTCATGCATCCCGCGTCCGTCGCCTCCATCCTGACCGATCTGATGATCGATCCGCCCACCATCGCCGCCGGGCTTTTGCACGATACGGTGGAAGACTGTACCTCGATCGATATCGACACCATCCGCAAGGAGTTCGGCGAGGAAGTCGCCCTGCTGGTGGACGGGGTGACGAAGCTGGATAAGCTCGATTTCTCCAACCGCGAGGAGCAAAAGGCCGAAAGCCTGCGCAAAATGATTCTGGCCATGTCCAAGGACATCCGCGTGGTGATTATCAAGCTGGCCGATCGCCTGCACAACATGCGCACCCTCAAGCACCAGCCGCCGGAACGCCAAAAGGCGATCGCCGACGAGACGCTGGATATCTTCACGCCGCTTGCGCACCGCCTGGGCATGAACGCCGTCAAGCAGGAGCTGGAAGACCTGGCGTTTAAGTACCTGGAGCCCGCCGCCTATCAGGACATCGCCCGCAAAGTGGGCCTGCGGCGCATCGAGCGCGAGGAAAACATCCGCCTAGTCATCCAGAGCCTGTCGGAAAAGCTGGACGAAAACAACATCCATTACGAGATCGACGGGCGCTCCAAGCATCTGTATTCCATCTACCGCAAGATGATCGAGCAGAACAAGACCTTCGAGCAGATTTACGATCTGATCGCCGTGCGCGTGCTGGTGGATACCGTGCAGGACTGCTACGCGGTGCTTGGCATCGTGCATACGCTCTGGAACCAGATTCCCGGGCGGTTCAAGGACTATATTTCCGTGCCCAAGGGCAACATGTACCAAAGCCTGCACACCACGCTGATCGGCGGGCGCACGATGCCGTTTCCGTTTGAGCTGCAGATCCGCACCTGGGATATGCACCGCGTGGCGGAGTTCGGTGTCGCGGCGCACTGGCGCTACAAGGAAGGCGCCAAGGCCGACGACCTGGACAACAAGCTGTACTGGCTGCGCCAGATTTTGGACTGGCAAAACGACACCCGCGATTCCAAGGAATTTATTGATTCCTTAAAAACCGACCTCTTCTCCGACGAGGTGCTCCTGTTTACGCCCAAGGGCGATATTATGAGCATGCAGCGCGGCGCGACGCCCATCGACTTTGCCTACCGCATCCATTCGGGCGTGGGCAACCACTGCGTGGGCGCGAAGGTCAACGGCCGTATCGTGCCGCTGGATACGGAGCTGGAAACCGGCGACCGCGTGGAGATCATCACGTCCGCCAATTCCAAGGGTCCCAGCATGGACTGGATGAAGATCGTCAAAACCCCGCAGGCACGCTCTAAAATCCGCCAGTTCTTCAAGCGCGAGCTGCGCGGCGAAAACATGGTGCGCGGCCGCGATATGCTGGAGCACGAGGCCAAGCGGCGCGGCGTGCAGATCCACACCATTTTGAAACCCGAATTTTACGAGCCCATCCTCAAACGCTATGCGTTTCAGGAATTGGACGATATTTACGGCGCGGTGGGTTACGGCGGCATGGCGGCAAGCTACGTCGTCAGCCGCCTGATCGAGGAACAGCGCAAGACCGAGCAGAAGGACGTTCCCGAGGTCAAGGAGGTTTCCCAGGAGGAGCTGCACAAGCACGTCGGCAAACCCTCCCACGGCGTGTACGTCAAGGGGCAGTCGGGCATACTGGTGCACTTCGCGCGCTGCTGCAACCCCGTGCCGGGGGACGAGATTATCGGCTTCATCACGCGCGGGCGCGGCGTCACCGTGCACAAGGCGGATTGCTCCAACATCCACGAATCCGACGCCGAGCGCATGATCGAGGTCGAGTGGGCGGATACCGAGGGCGGCGATTTCAACGCCACCATCAACATCATCGCGTACGACAGTGTTACCCTGATGGGCGATCTGGCCACCAGCGTGAACAATGTCGGCGTACCCATCATCGGCGTCGCCGTCAAGCGCGATAAAAAGCGCCGCACCAGCAACGTCACCATGGTGGTGCAGGTCAAGACCCGCGAGGAGCTGGACAAGCTCATCAAGGCGCTTCGCCGCAGAACCGACGTCGTAGAAGTCTATCGAGGGTCATCATAATGCGCGCTGTTGTACAAAGGGTCGCCCGCGCGTCCGTCGCCGTGAACGATCAGGTGATTTCCGAGATCGGAAAGGGCTATCTGGTGCTGCTTGGCGTGGAAGCGGGCGATACGGAAGCCGATCTTCAATACATGGTGGACAAGGTGGCCAACCTCCGCGTGTTTGAGGACGCGCAGGGCAAGATGAACCTGTCGCTGCTGGACACGGGCGGGCAGCTATTGGTAGTCAGCCAATTTACCTTGCTTGGCGACGCGCGCCACGGGCGGCGGCCGGGCTTTACCCTGGCCGAGGAGCCCGAAAAGGCCGACCAAATGTACACAGAAGCCGCAAACCGCTGGCGCCAAATGGGCGTCCCGGTGGAAACCGGCGTCTTCCGGGCGGATATGGCCGTAAGCCTGGTTAACGACGGCCCCGTGACGATATTATTGGATTCCAAAAAATTGTTCTAGGAGCGCGCATGAACGTAAGCGTTGAAACCATTCCCGTCGGCGGCGAGTTTAAAACCAACTGTTATCTTCTGGAAAATACCGATACGAAGGAAGTTCTGATCATCGATCCCGGCGCGGACGCCGAATTGATCATGCAGACCGTCGGCGGGCGGAAGCCCGTCGCGGTGCTGATTACCCACGGGCATTTCGACCACGTTTCCGCCGCGGACGAGGTGTGCGGGCGGTATGCTATCCCTCTGTATATCCATACGCTGGACGCGGCCAAGCTGACCGATCCGAAAATGAATGAAAGCATCGCGTTTGGCTCCGTTGCCGTCACCGTCGGCACAAAGCCGGAGACGCTTGAAGACGAACAGGTGCTCACCCTGGCCGGGATGGAGATCACCGTCCTGCACACGCCGGGGCACTCCAAGGGCAGCGTATGCTACCTTCTGCCCGAAAACCTGGGCATTTTCTGCGGCGACACCCTGTTTTCCGGCGGTTACGGGCGGTACGATTTCGGCGACGGCAATTTTCACGAGCTCAAGCAGAGCCTGCGCAAGCTCATGAACCTGCACCCGAAGATCCTCGCCTATCCGGGGCACGGACCGACTACGTTTGCCGGTAAATAAAATGAAAATCTGCCTGTATTCCCCGCTGCCGCGCATGGCTAACGAGCTGTGGGACGTGCTGAAGCTGTTTTATGAAACCGAAGGCTTTGCGGTCGTCTCTACCGCGCCGCAGTCGGAAGAAGACAAACAAAAGGCGCAGTTCACCGCCACCGCGCCGACGGACGATATGCGTCCCTTGACCCATGAATTTTCCGAGGACGACGGCAGCTTTTGCTGCCGTTTTGTGTTCGAGGGGCAGGAAGCGCGGCGCAGCACGCCTGTGATCCGGGACGAAAGCAAGCTTTTCAAAAAGCGGCGCGTGAAACGCTTGTGCAAGCTGACGCTGTACGACCTGTGCAAACGGTTGACCGGCAAACAGCCGCCCTGGGGCGCGCTCACGGGCATCCGCCCGACGCGGCTGTTTTACGAGCAGCTAAGCAAAGGCCTGTCCCACGCGCAGGCGCAGGCGGCGCTTCGGCGGGAGATGGACGTATCGCTGGAGAAGACCGCGCTGCTGTCCCAAATCGTCTCCGTGCAGCAGTCCCTGCCGCAGGCGGAGGAGACCGATTTCGACGTCTACGTCGCCATGCCGTTTTGCCCCACGCGCTGCGCCTACTGCACGTTTGCGGGCGAGGCCATCGGCGCGGGGGAGAAGCTGCGGCCGTACCTGGACGCGCTGTACCGGGAGATGGACGCCGTAACAGAGATCCTGCGTACGCAAAACGCAAAGCTCCGCGCGCTCTACATCGGCGGCGGCACGCCCGTAGCGCCGGACGACGCGGCTTTCGTCTCTTTTCTGGAAAAGGTGGCCGCGGCATTTCCAAATCCCATAGAATTCACCGTCGAGGCGGGCCGGCCGGACGCGATCACACCGGGCAAGCTTGCCGCCATGCGGGAGATGGGCGTGACCCGCATCAGCGTCAATCCCCAAACCATGAACGATTGCACGCTGCGGGCCATCGGGCGCGGGCACAGCGCCGCGCAGACCGCGGACGCGTTTACCATGGCGCGGGAGCATGGTTTTCAGGATATCAACATGGACGTTATCGCCGGGCTGCCCGGCGAAACGCTGGACGACTTCCGCCGCACCATGGAGCGCATCGAAGCGCTCGGGCCGGACAGCCTGACTGTGCACACCCTGGCCCTCAAGCGCGGGGGCAAGCTTTGGATGGAGCATACCCCCCTGCCGCCCGCCGGGGCCGTGGAAGCGATGGCGGAAACTGGCGAGGCATTTGCCGTGCGTATGGGCATGGCGCCCTACTACCTGTACCGGCAGAAATACATGGCCGCGCAGCAGCAAAATGTGGGCTACGCCAAGGAAAACATGGCGTGCCTGTATAATATGGACATGATGGAAGAAACCGCGACCGTCCTGGCCGTCGGGGCCGGGGCGATATCCAAGCGCGTGTTCAGTAACAAAAACAAGCGTATCGAACGCGCGCCCAACGCGGGCAACGTGAACGTGTACATCGAAACGATAGATGAAATGATACGCCGGAAACGGCAGTTATTTGCGGAGGAATGAACATGACGGTATTTGTAGCGCTCGACCAGGGAACCACCTCCAGCCGCGCGCTGGTGTTTGACCAGAGCGGGCGGATTCTCGGTTCGCATCAAACCGATCTCAAACAGATCTATCCCAAGCCCGGCTGGGTGGAGCACGACCCCGGGGAAATCCTCTCCGGGCAGATCGAGGCACTGCAAACGGCGGTACGGCTGTCTCAGGTAAACGTCGCCGATATCGCCGCTATCGGTATCGCCAACCAGCGCGAAACCACGCTTTTATGGGATAAGAATACCGGCGAGTGCCTGCATAACGCCATCGGCTGGCAGTGCCGCCGCACCGCGCCGTACGTGGAGCGGCTGGTAGCCGAGGGACAGGCCGAAACCATACGGCAGAAGACCGGGCTGGTACCCGACGCGTACTTTTCCGGCACGAAGCTCGCATGGATACTGGACACGCTGGACGTGTACGAGCGCGCCGGGCGAGGGGAGCTGTGCTTCGGCACGGTGGACAGCTATCTGGCGTGGAACCTGGTGGAGGGCCGCCCGCACGTGACCGACGCCACCAACGCGTCCCGCACGATGCTCTTTAACATCCACACCCAGGCCTGGGACGACGATCTTTTAAAGATGCTCAATATCCCCAAGGCGCTGCTGCCGGAAGTGACCGATACCGCGCAGGTCGTCGGCAATCTCCGCGCGGAGATTCTGGGACGGCCCATCCCCGTTGCGTCGCTGGTCGGCGATCAGCACGCGGCGCTGTTCGGGCAGGCTTGCTTTGATAAAGGGATGGTCAAAAACACCTATGGCACCGGCTGTTTCATGCTGATGAACACCGGCGGCGAGGCCGTGGACTGCAAATCCGGTCTGCTGACCACCATGGCGTGGCGTTTAAGCGGCAAACCCAGTTACGCGCTGGAAGGCAGCGTGTTCGTAGGCGGCGCGGCCATCCAGTGGCTCAGAGACGAGCTGCAAATCATTCAATCGGCGTCCGAAACCGAGGCGATCGCCGAAAGCATCCGCGATACCGGGGGCATGTACATCGTGCCAGCGTTCACCGGCCTTGGCGCGCCGTACTGGGATATGTACGCGCGCGGCACGATCGTCGGCTTAACGCGCGGCTCGGGCAGGGCGCAGTTCGTGCGCGCGGCGCTGGAAAGTATCGCCTACCAGTCCGCCGACCTGTTTTCCGCCATGGCGGACCACTGCGGCCAGAACCCGCCAAGGCTCCAGGCGGACGGCGGCGCGAGCATGAACGCCTTTCTGATGCAATTCCAGGCCGATATTCTGAACATCCCCGTCGTCCGCCCGAAAGTCAACGAAACCACGGCGCTTGGCGCGGCGCTTCTCGCCGCCATCGGCACCGGACACCTGACGATGGACCAGGCCAAAGCCATCGTTCAGCCCGACCTCACCTTCAAACCCCAGATGGACGAGGTGGATCGGGCGAATGCGCTCGATGGGTGGCACAGGGCAGTTGAGAGATCAAAAGGTTGGTCAGTTGAAGACCGCTGAAAAGACCTGATCTGCGGTGTCAACATCGGGATGGCAGTCGGATCACTTACAAACGAGTAAACTCACCTCCTGCCACCCTTGTTTCCTAGCATCTCAAGCCTTTTGAGCGGTCTGAAGTCAACCTGGAATAGCTATTTGTTGTGATTTAGTTGGTGATTTGTCTGTTAAGAAATTATTAGTAAAGATGTTTATTAGTTACCTCTTATGAAGAAGTTAAAAGAAATACTTGTTGGGCTTATTTCATCCAGCCTACTGCTTTTTATTATATGCTTTAGATGAAACTGCAATGATTTTAAATAAGCTCTGCTTTTTGAGCTTGATACTATTGCTTGGAGCCCACACTGAGCATCTTCAGACCAACTATTCCATAATCGAGGACTTAAAATAAGATTTTGTGAATATAATGGAATGAAGATATTCATATAATATTGAATCAAATTCAAAGGTGCTTTTCTGGCTTGGTCGATGAAATTGTTGAAGCACACTGCATCTTCACGCAAGTAGCTAATCAAAATATATGATTTATTTTCGACTGGAAATAACGTGAAAAACATGAATTTGAGTCTTTTTGTTTTCTTGTCAATTGCGTTTATCTTCTTGCCATAAAAATCAAATGGTGGCGATATGGTCATATAGTTAACAAATTGTATTTGATAAGGTATTTCTAGCACTACTGTTTTTAAATCAGAATAGTTTTTGTTGAGTAAGGCTTGATTTAGATAGTTATTATAATATTCTAGGTCTCCAAGTCTAAGTAAGTTTTGTCTATACTGTATTATTGTCAAGGGATCATGTGTGGTTTGAGGAATAGTAGAAAAACAAGAAGCATAAAAATACTTTGCAACAATCTCTACATATAGTTCGAATGATAAGGTTTTATAGGCGAATAAAAAAAGCTGCTCACAATCTAGGGTCTCTAGTGTATATTGTGACTTTTCGATTCTTGTGAAAATAGTATTGTCATGGTAACTACAAAAGCATGTAGCTGTTGTTGCATCTGCAATTGTTACTTCTGACAAAAAGTATAACGGTTCGGGTTTTTGAGATTCAATCTCACAGATAATTGGATTCTTAGTAAAATCTTGCATTAATACACAATTATTTTCTGCAAGTTTATCAAGGATTCGGTTTTCTTGAATTGCATGAGCACGAATACCTTTTGTTTTACATCCAGGATACAAACAGAGTTTCTTACGACTTTGTTTCATCAATTGACCAATATTATGTATCATTTCATCGGCATTGCGATACTGCTTCGGTGGCTTGGTTTTGCAGCATTTCTTATATGGCTTTCCGCTATTACATGGACAAGGTTCGTTTTTTAATAATCTGTATCTCTTGAACAAGAGTCCACCTCCATATTAAATTTACAGAAAAGTTAGATGATTTAAGTAATAAATCTCTTATTTGCAACAATATATAAGTATTATTTCGACAAACAACAAACCGCACCCTTTCGGGTGCGGTTGCTACTTGTCTTTGAGTTGATCCTAGATTGCCATTTGCCCTTACTGCTCGCCTGCGATGGTGATCTTCTTGGGTTCGGGCTGGATCTTGGGCAGGGTGGCCAGGAGCACGCAGTTTTTGCATTCAATGGCGATGTTGTACAGATACGTCTCACTGTATGCTAGCATTAGGTGTGAAATCAAATAGTCCGATGTGCGGAGCCAGGTATTTTTCAATGAATATTTGAATAACAGGCGCGGATGCACTATAACGCAGGGGAAGGATATCAGGAACCGAATAGTGAATCATTGCAGTATGATTTACGCAGGAGGATCACGCACATGAAAATATCGGGTTTTGAACTCTTTCCCGCCGCGCCGCGCTGGCTGTTTTTAAAGCTTATCACAGACGGGGGCATCTGTGGCTGGGGCGAACCGGTGGTCGAGGGCCGGGCGGTTACGGTTAAGGCCGCCGTGGAGGAGCTGCAAACCTATTTCATCGGCCGGGACCCCATGGATATCGAAGACCTCTGGCAGGTGATGTACCGCGGAGGGTTCTACCGGGGCGGCCCGGAGGTGATGAGCGCCATCGCGGGCATCGATCAGGCGCTGTGGGATATCAAGGGTAAGGCGCTCAACGCGCCCGTATACCAGTTGCTCGGCGGCAAGTGCCGGGACCGGCTGAAGGTGTACTGCTGGATCGGCGGCGACCGGCCAAGCGATATCGCCGCGGCCGCCAAGGAGAAGCTGGCCCAGGGCTATTCCGCCGTCAAAATGAACGCCACGGAGGAGATGCACTACATCGATTCCTTCAAAAAGGTGGAACAGGCCGTAGAGAGGGTGGCGGTGATCCGGGATGCGCTGGGTTACGATTTGGACGTCGCCGTGGATTTTCACGGCCGGGTGCACAAGAGCATGGCCAAGGTACTGGCGAAGGAGCTGGACCCCTACCACCTGATGTTCATCGAAGAGCCCGTGCTTTCCGAAAACATCGAGGCGCTGCGGGAGATTACCAAATACACCGCAACCCCCATCGCTACGGGCGAGCGTATGTTCAGCCGCTGGGATTTTAAAAAAATGCTGGCCGACGGCTATGTGGATATTATCCAGCCCGATCTTTCCCACGCCGGGGGAATCTCCGAATGCAAAAAAATCGCGTCCATGGCGGAGGCGTACGACGTGGCGGTCGCGCCCCATTGCCCGCTTGGCCCCGTGGCGCTTGCCAGCTGTGTGCAGCTTGATTTCTGTACGCCAAACGCCTTTATCCAGGAGCAGAGCCTGGGCATACACTACAACAAGGGCGGCGACTTGATGGATTATCTGAAAGACGGTTCCCTGTTCACCTATCAGGACGGGTTCATCGGCGTGCCGCAAAAACCGGGCCTTGGAATCGAAATCGACGAGGACAAACTGCGCAAAGCGGCGCAGGACGGCCACAATTGGAAAAACCCCGTCTGGAGGAATTTCGACGGTACGGTAGCCGAGTGGTAAAAAACGCTGCAATCAAAAAGGCCGCACCTTTCGGTGCGGCCTTTTCTGGCCCTTGGGCCGATCCTCGTTGACTCTTGCCTTACTGCTCGCCTGCGATGGCGATTTTCTTGGGTTCGGGCTTGGGCTCGGGCTGGATCTTGGGCAGGGTGACCAGGAGCACGCCGTTTTTGTAGTCGGCGGCGATGGCGTCTGCGTTGATGCCCTCGAGGTTGAAGGAGCGCTCTACGTGTCCGGAGCGGCGCTCGGAGTAAACGTAGCCCTTGCCTTCTTCCTTCTTCTCCTCGTTCAGATCGGCGCGAATGGTGAGGGCGCCGTCGTCAACGGAGAGTTCGATCTTATCCTTGGGTACGCCGGGCAGCTCTGCTTCCAGAGTGTAAGCATTGTCATCCTCGCGTACATCCACACGGAATCCGGCGGTGCCTACCATATCGCCCATATCGAAAAACGAACGGAAGAAACGGTCTGCCAGGAACGGAGCGGGAAGCTCGCGGTTCATTTGGCGGCGAAACGGAACGATGGTATACATTGAAGTGACCTCCTTGTGTGCGGCCTTTGCCGCAGAATTCAAATAACTGTTTGTTGTGAGAGGGGGATTGCCCCTGAACACATGTACAGTGTATCAAGAAGGTCAGATATAGTCAAACAATGGAAAGTACGAAGATGGTCAAATTTGGTCAAAAAGAAGGAAATATCACCGGATATTTCCATGTTATCTCAATATATCTTCAAATTACTCGCTAATTCTTCGTTTTTTGAATTGACCAATCAAACCGTCTATTTTCAGTATCGGTTAGCTTTGACCTATAACTGCTCAAGCTCCCTTTGCAGCGCTCCCGCGTCGCCCGTAAACCGGTGGATGTGCCAGCCGAGCGATATGGCGGTCTGCAAATTGGCCTCCCAATCTTCGACGAACAGGCACTCCCCGGCCTTCAGCCCGTAGCGCGCCATCAGCCGCTGGTACAGCCGGGGATCGGGCTTTGCCATGCCCTCGTCGCCGGAAAACATTACCCCGCAGAAGCGGTCGATATGGGGGATCACATCCCGCCTGCGGCTCATGAACTTTCCGGCGTTGGATAGAAGGTATACGTTGAATCCCCGGTTGAGCGCATACGCAACCACCGCGTCCATGCCCTCTACCGGAGCCAGAATGTTTTCAGGCATGCCCCGGTACAGCGCGTCCACGGCGGGGTGCAGCCTTTTTGGCAGCAGCGCCTTGACCGCGTCTGTGAACGCGTCGCCGTCCAGCCGTCCGTGGTCCACCTCTACCCATGCGGGTCCGCCGAAGAACGCCCGGTACAGCGCCTGGGCATCCTGTTCGTCCTTGAAAAGCGCTTGGCAGGCCTCCTGCGGTTTGTACCAGAGCAGCACGTGCCCCATATCGAAAATAATGTTGCGAATCATCAAGATACTCCTAAAAACGAATCGATCAGCGTACAGGCCTCCGCAAACGGATCGCCCCGCATATCAAGCCACCGGATTTCAGTATCGCGGCGGAACCAGGTCATCTGCCGCTTGGCGAAGCGCTTGATCGCGCGGGACAGTTCGTTGAGCATTTCGTCTTCTGTTTTAATCTCCCCGAGCAGATACGCGCTCAGGTAACGGTATTCAAGCCCGAGCTTGCGCAGAAATTCCGGCGATACGCCCCGGTCCAAAAGCCCCTGCACCTCTTTGAGCATGCCGTCCGCCATGCGGCGGGACAGCCGCTCGTCGATGCGCCGGCAAAGCTCCTCGCGCGGCCAGGTGACGCCCAGCTTCAGCGCGCGGTAGCGCGGCTGCCTTGCGCTGTGGCCGGGGTCGCCCGCGTGGATTTTTTCAAGCCTGCGCATCACGCGGTTGCGGTTGTGTTCGTCGATGATCGATCCCGGGCGCAAGCTTTCCAGCATTTGATAGAGCTCCGGTGTGGAAAACGTCTCCAGATGCTCGCGGTAGGCCAGGTCCGGCTTCACGTCGGACAGCACATACCCGTCGAGCACCGCGTTTACATACAGTCCCGTACCCCCCGCCAGAAACGGCAGCTTTCCGCGCGACAGAATATCGTCCGCGGCCGCGTAGGCCATGCGCTGAAAGTCCGCCATGGAGAAGAAATCTCCCGGGTCGCACACGTCCAGCAGGTGATGGGGAACGCCGCGCATTTCGTCCGCCGTGATCTTGCCGCTGCCCAAATCCAGCCCCTTGAACACCTGGCGCGAATCGGCGGAGATCACCTCGCCGCCGTAGTGCGCGGCAAGCCGCACCGCAAGGCCGCTCTTGCCCGAGGCGTTGGTGCCAGCGACGGCAATGATTTTGGGCAGCGCTTTGCTCATAGCGTAAAGCTGACCGTTTGCAGGTCTTCGTCGCGGGAGGAAGGCCCGACCATCAGCGTGTATTCGCCGGCCTCCAGTACCCGCTTTCCGTCTCCGTGCACGGCTTTGAGGGCTTCCATGTCGATGGTAAAGCACACGACCTCCGTTTGCCCCGCCTTGAGCGGTACGCGCGCAAAATCGATCAGCTCTTTCACGGGCGTCATGCGCTCGCCCGCCGGGCGGTGCGCATAGAGCTGCACGATTTCCGTACCGTCCGCCTTGCCCGTATTTTCCACTTCCGTGCAGAGGGTATAGCCGCTGTCGCGTTCTTTCAGGCGCGGCGCGCCGTAACGGTAGGCGGTGTAGCTTAAGCCATAGCCGAACGCGTACAGCGGCGCGGCCGGGATATCCACGTACTGCCCGCCGTGCCAGCCCGGATAGTGGTTATGGTACACGGGCAGTTGCCCCGTGTGGCGCGCAAAGCTGATGGGCAGCTTGCCGAACGCGTTCGTTTCGCCCGTCAGCGCCTTCGCCAGCGCCAGTCCGGCGGTCTGCCCGCCGTTAAACAGCTGCACGACGGCGTCGGCGTTGTCGCTCACCCACGGTATGGTCAGCGGTTTTCCGGTCACCAGCACAACCACCAGCGGCTTGCCGGTGGACTTGATCAGTTCCAGCATCGCCTGCTGATCGCCGGTCAGGTCCAGGTTGCCGCGATCGCGGAACTCTCCGTTCAGCGCCAGAAAATCGCCCACGCAGGCGACGATCACGTCCGCGTCCTTGCAGGCGGCCAGAACCGCGTCCTTGTCAAGCGGCTGGATTTCCGGGAGTACGAGCGATTCCGGCGGGGAGTAATCGTTAATGTTCGGCGGGGCGAGGTCGTCCTTCCCGCGCAGGAAGCCGCAGCCCTTTTCATAGCGCACGGTCAGCCCGTGGGCGCTTGCGATTTGTTCAAGCCCCTTCAGCGGCGTGACCGGGAGAATTTTGTGTTCCAGCGTATGGCTTTGGCGGATGGCCGGATGCGACATGTAGGTCCAGTCGCCAAGCATCGCGTGGATGTGATCGGCGGAGGGGCCGACCACCGCGATGTTTTTGTTTTTCAGCGGCAGTACACCGTTGTTTTTCAGCAGTACGAGCGCGTTTTCCTGAATGCGCTCGTTGAGCACGCGGTGCGCCGGTATGTCCACGGTTATGGGCTTTTGCTTGCCGTCGAACAGTCCCAGCTGGAACTTGACGGCGAGGATGCGCCGAACAGCTTCGTCCAGCACGGATTCGGGAAGCGTTCCTTCCTTCACCAGCGCGATCAGCGCCTCGTACGCGTCCGGCGTGGACATGAACATATCGTTGCCCGCCAGGGCGGCTTTATTGGCCGCGTCCTTCATGGTTTTTACATACTGCTGGCGCTTGATCAGCGAGCCGACGTTGTCCCAGTCGGTCACTACGAAGCCCTCAAATCCCAGTTCATCCTTCAGGATATCGGTCAATAGCTCGCGGTGCGCCGACATGGGAATGCCGTCCACGGGCAGATAGGCCGTCATCATCGTAGCGCAGCCCGCGTCCACCGCCTTTTTGTAGGGCGGCAAAAAGGTTTCGCGGATCATGCGCAGGCTGACGGGGGTATCCACGCTGTCGCGCCCGCCGGTAGACTCGGCATAGGCGATAAAGTGCTTGGCACAGGCGAGGATCGCGTCGTCGTCGGTAAGATTTTCGCCCTGCAGGCCTTTGATCATGGCCGAGGCCAATTCGCCGATCAGCATGGGGGATTCGCCGAAGGTTTCGTCCACGCGTCCCCAGCGCAGGTCGCGCGCTACGCACAGAAGCGGCGCAAACGTCCAGTGCAGGCCGTCCAGCGCGACCTCCGCGCCGGTCGCGCGGCCGACCGCCTGTAAGGCCTCCCGGTCCCAGGTGCAGGCCATGGCAAGCGGCGTGGGAAACACCGTCGCCCCGTTATTGAGGGCGTGGCCGCGCACGGCGTCGATGCCGAACAACAGCGGGATACCAAGCCGGGTATTCCCGGCGATCCGCTGCAGCTTGGCCGCGCGCTCGCCCAGGGTATGCAAAAAGCTGCCGACGCCTTTTTCGGCCCAGGCTTCGGCTTCCGCGTCGTCGTACATGTTGGCGGGGATCTGGATCATCTGCGCGGCTTTTTCTTCCAATGACATGCGGGAAAGCAGGTCTTCGGTTCGTTTTTTCAGATCGCTCATCGGCTGTCTCCTATCGCAAGGTGTTTTGGGAAGGTATTCTGTGCCGGGGTAAAAAGTCCTTTTGCGTTTCCATTCGATGCGCTAAAACAATCGCTCATCGCGGATGATTCGCCGTTCGTCCTGCTTTCGTTGACAGCCAAAACAGGGTGCATTAATAATGGAACGATTTGAAATCATACGATAAATGACTTAACACAAAGAGTACACAGCAGAGAGGTACGATTGATGAGAACTGTTGCAAAATCAAAAGCAAAAACGGTTGACAAAACTAATCATTTCTGGCGGCTATGGATATGTGCGGCGGCAGTGTTTGTGATTGGGCTGGGCATTTGGAACTCGGCGGCGGCCAGGACAATTACACACAAAATATTTGCCGTCAGGGACATGTTTCAAGATGATCGTGGGCCTCGGAATTGTTTTGATGTCGTGTATTATCATTGGTACTCTGTTATGAGTGTAGGGCATCGGGAAGCTCCCGATGGACAGGGAGCTACGGCGCTGGGGTTTGACCTCTCGGATCCGATTTTGAGTAACGACAGAATTGAGAATATCTATCTTGCAATCAATCGGGCATGGTGCACAGGCATGATGAATATTCAAGTCACGGAAACCGAGGATGATAATTGGCAGGATGATTATAATACGTTTCCAAGCTTGCTGAATCCGACGCCGCTGTATCAGCAGAGCTGGGGGCAATCTGGTATTGCTCAGTCACCCGATATGCAAGACTATATCTTGGATCAGTACTTTTCTGGAGATCGGTATCTTACGCTTTTAGTGACATCGGATTCCAGTACGCAATATACAGAAATCATCAGCCTGGAATCTGACCATGAAGCAGCTTGTCTAAAAGTTGTCTATAAATTATCTGAAGCCGTTATTTCAACACCTGCGGATCCACTATACGGGTCGATGAACGGTTTGGTATTGGATATGGAACTGAAGGATGATTCGTTTACCAGCACAACGTTATCACCCACAATGTTCACCCTGGACAGCGAAACCCGGACGCTTGGATTTACGGTGAGCGACGTTGTCTATATCGACAGTACCCACGCCCAGATCACCTTAGCCGGACCGGAGTATGTGCAGGAAGATATGTTCTTTGATATTACGGTCAGCGGGTCTGTGTTGGAGTTCGGAGACCCGGTGGTAAGCAACGCGCTGCATATCAACGCGTGTAATATCATTGTCAGGGGCGGCGTGTACGATTTATGCGCCATGGGCGAACGACCGGACGTATACGTGTATACGACAGAGCATGTGACTTTGATTCAAACATCCGCCGAAGCGCTTTCCGGCTGCACAGTGATTGGTATGGTGGCGGGGTTGGATCTGGAAATAAGAGACACTTATATTTTTAACCAGTACGTCGGCGGCGCGGGTTTGATATTTACGGGAAGAGGGAACACCCTGACGCTGACGGGGACAAACAGAATAGCAGGCATGGACCGGCCTGCCGTTTGTGTACAGAATGGGGCCGAGTTAACCATCCAGGGTACAGGATCGCTGGACGCTACGACGCTTCAATACGCCGGAGCGATAGGGTCCAGAAATGCAGAACAGCTTGGAGACATCATCATCAACAGCGGTACCATCAAAGCGCGGTGCATAGGCGCGGAGGGGTTCAGTGCGGGGATTGGCACAGGCAGCTACGGGGAAAGCAGCGTGGGCACAATCACCATTAACGGCGGTGTGATCGACGCCATTGGCGGTATAAACGCACCGGGCATCGGCGCCGGTTATAACGGAAAGATGCATGCGATCACCATCAACGGGGGCACCATCGTTGCCCGAGGTGGAAACGCCGATGGTGCAGCTATCGGAGCGGGAGAAAGCGCCGTGGTCGAAAGTGTCACCATCAACGGCGGAAATGTGCAAGCGGGATTCTCCGGCGGCGGCATTGGCATCGGGGCGGGGTTTAGAGGCACCGTCGATACGATCTCGATTTCCGGAGGCGTAGTGAACGCCCGGTGGGGCGGCGAATCGGACGCGGCCATCGGGTGTGATGCCTACGGCGTTGTGAACCATATTCATATTACCGGCGGTTTGATCTTTGCAGACGGTTACGCCACATATTGCGATGATATCGGCTATGGCAAATATTTACCGGAAACAGCAGATATGGATGTGCAGATTTCCGGCATGGCCGTCGTATTCCTGCGAAACAACAAGCTTGCGGACCGGGATGACGGCATTACCCTGCCGTTTTACGACAACGAAACGATTACCGACAATCAAGCATACGGGTACACCCTGCCTGAATACTGGAGCGGCACAGCTTATGCGTATGTCGCACCGGAGATTCCCGTAACAGGGATTGCAAACACGCAAAAGGAACTGCGGTTGAACTTGAATACTGCCCAAACAGCGCAGTTGACGGCGGAGACGATCCCAACATACGCGGAAAATAACGCGCTGCTCTATGCAAGCGGAAATCTCGGCGTGGCAATCGTGGACGCAAACGGGCTGGTGACCCCGGTTTCCATTGGCAAAGCGGAGATCGCCATCACAACGGTTGAAGGCGGTTTCAGCGATACATGCACCGTTACGGTGTATAACGGGCTGACGGCAATGGAGGTTACGCCTGCAGAAACCATACTGTATCTGGATGGGGAACCCGGGACGGATACCGTCACGCTGGCGCCCCTGTTTACCCCTGCGGACGCATCGGATCAGGCGGTGACATACCGCAGTAATAATATTGACGTTGCTACGGTGAACATAAACGGCGTCGTGACCGCGGTTGCAGTCGGGAATACGACGATTACTGTAACCAGCAACGACGGCGGACTGGAAGCGACCTGTGTGGTTACGGTGCGGCAGATCACCACCGGCATTACCCTGTCACCGATAGCGTCCTACCTGGTACTGGGAGACCAAAACACGGCCAACGATACGGTAACGATTGGCACGGCAGTCAGCCCGTCAAACGCATATAACAAAACGATCATGTGGGAAAGCACCAATCCGTCGGTCGCCACCGTGGATCAAAACGGCTTGGTGACCGCGCTGCAATCCGGCCATACGACCATCCAAGTGACGGCGGAGGACGGCGGCGCATATGCGGAAGCCTCCATCACTGTGGAGCAGCGCGTAACCGGGATTATGATAGCGCCTACAGAAGCGGTTTTACTGCTGGGCAGCGGTAACCTGAGCGATGGTTCCATTACGTTTTCCTATACGGTGTCGCCCAGCGACGCAAAGGATCAATCCGCGCAATTTACCAGCTCCGATCCCAGCGTCGTCTCCATCACGGGCAACCGGGCGCTGGCGTGGAAGGTGGGCAATGCGACCATTACCGTCACCTCGAATGATGGCGGTTTCACGGCATCATGCCCGGTGCATGTACGGCAATCTGTCACCGGGATAAGCCTGGATGAAACGGAAGCCACGTTGTACCTGGATGACGGCAATGTAAGCAACGATACTCTGCAGCTTACAGCCACGGTTGTGCCGGACAGCGCATACGATAAGGCGGTTTCCTGGGAAAGCTCAGCGCCGGACGTTGCAACGGTGGATGAAAAAGGCCTGGTCACCGCGGTCAAAGGCGGGGAAACCATCATCACCGCAACATCCAGCAATATCAACAGGAAGGCTGCATGCAAAATCACCGTGAACCAGGGCGTGATAAGCATTGAGCTTGTGCCGGAAACGGCGATGCTGGTGCTGGGTGACGGCGATACGGACAACGATACCATCCAGCTGACTACGACAATTACACCGCAAGACGCGACAGATCCGTCCTTCAACTATCACAGTTCTGATCCGGCCGTTGCCAGCGTGGATAGCGTCGGATTGGTGACTGCGCTCAAAAAAGGCACGGCGACGATTACCGTCACCAGTGCCGACGGCATCCATCAGGCGTCCTGCGAGGTCACGGTTGAGCGGCGGCTGATGCTGCACGGCTCCGGCCAGAACGGCAAAGTTTGCGTGGGCTGCAGCATAACACTGACGCCGAGCCTGGGCGGGGGTACGTGGTCGTACAATACCGAGTATCTCTCCAGACAGGGCAACACCTTTACGCCGCTAAGGCCCGGGACGACCATCGTCACCTATTCGCTGGATGACAAAGGGAAGAGTAAAACCTTGCTACAAACCTTGCTGGGACTGTTTGTACATAGCGCTTCGGCGGCGAACATCGAGGAAGCCAGCTTCACCATCACCGCCGAAGCGCTGACGCTGACCTCTTCACTGACCGACGGCAAAGCGTTTCTTAACAGCAGCTTCATCCTGACGCCGAATTTCACGGGCGGCATCTGGGACTACGATACGGAGTCTTTGACCCGGATTGGTGGCACGTTCCATCCCCGCAAAGAGGGAACGGCGACCATCACGTATACTTACAGTGGACAGACGGTGAGCTATCAGGCGGTGATCTACGACTACCCGGCTACCGGCGACGGCCGACCGCCAGCGGCAGGGCTGGTTTTTTTAACGCTCCTGCCAGTATTGCTTGGCGCTTGGATGCTGCGGCTGCGGCGCGCACGCAAGCGGTAAGCACGGTTTGTATGCTATAATGAATGACATCAGGATAGCCGCGCTGTACGGCTATATCAAACCAGAAAGTGAGACGAGAATGTTTCACCCGATCCAATGGATGCTGCTTGGCGCACTGGGCACGCTGTTTTTGTTCTTTTTCATTTTTTATCTCACCAAGCGCGACGAGAACTACAACCTCTTCTTTGCGCTGGGCTGCCTGGTAACCGTGGTGCGCATTATCGCATACAGCCATATGGCCGCGCCGGATCAGACGTCGGTCTTTTTCCGGGTCAACGTCGCGGTCAACCACCTGTCGTTTATCTGGGGCCCGTTTTTGTATATTATCACGGCCGACAGCCTGTTCCCCGTGATTCAAAACCGCATAGGGATTCGTATCATGTTCGGTATCGCGGTGCTGATCAGCGTGTTTATCCTGTTTGTTCCCATGGAGCTGATCTACTACGGCGCGGCCTATGATTATATCATTGCAGCTTTCATTTTATACGCGGAAGCTATCTACGTGCTGGCGCTCAAGCATAGACTGCCGTTTTCCGTGCCGGTGTTTATCGGGAATCTGGTGTTTATCTCCGGCGTTATCCACGATGTGCTCCTGGGCTCGCATATCATCAGCGGATCGCAGGGAGAGCTGTTTATGTATGCGTACCTGGTCTATGCGGCGATCATGGCGGCGGTGTTGGCGCACCGCTATATGCAGTCGGATAAAAAACGTCTGGAAGCGCAGCTGAAGTTTCTGCATGCGCAGATTCAGCCGCATTTTCTGTATAACACGCTGGGCACGATCAGCGCGTACTGCCAGTCCAGCCCCAAAACAGCCAATGAGCTTCTGGAGTATTTAAGCACCTACCTGCGCGGCAAGTTCCGCGGCGAAAGCGACCAGTTCGTGTGCCTGAACGACGAGATTGAGCTGGTGAAGGCCTACCTGACCATCGAGCAGGCGCGCTTTAAAGAGCGCATCGCGGTTGACTACGATATTGAAGATGGCTGCAACGTGCTGATTCCAAGCCTTATTCTGCAGCCGCTGGTGGAAAACGCGGTCAAACACGGGCTTCTGCCACGCAGGGAAGGCGGCAAAATCCGGATCAGGGTGCACAGGCAAGGCGGCGCCGTCAAGATCACCGTCGGCGACGACGGGTTCGGCATGGACAAAAAAACGCGGGCGGACGTGCTGGAAGGCAGGGGCAAGGGCATCGGGATCGGCAACACCAAAGAACGGCTGAAGCGGTATTACGGGACGCAGCTTGATATTCGCAGCGCACCGGGCGAAGGGTGCGAGGTGAGTATGCTGATCCCCCAAACAGGAGGCGAAACCAAATGAACTGTGTCGTCGTAGATGACGAGGGCATGATGCTGGAGGCGTTGTGCCAGATGATCAGGCGGGCGGGCGCGGACGTTGCGGGCGCGTATCAGGACCCGCTGGAAGCGCTGGAAAGCGTGCGAACCCTCCGGCCGGACGTCCTGTTTTTGGATGTGGAAATGCCCGGTATGAACGGCATCGAGCTTGCGCAGCGGGTAGGCGCGCTGGATTCCAGGATCCAGATCGTGTTTGTGACCGCCTATGAGCAGTACGCCATCAAGGCGTTTGAGCTTGGCGCGATCCATTACGTTTTAAAGCCCGTAACGGATGATAAAATCGGCAAGGCGATCACAAGGGTGGGGCAGGTACAGGCCATGCGCAGGCCCCGCGGCCCCGCGGCCGACCCCGCGTTTGCGGGCATGCCCGGCAAGGCGGCGGACAGGCTGAGCGTGAAAGTGCGGGACGATATCATCGTCATCAAGCTCAAGGATATTGTGTTTTTGAAAGCGGAACAGGGAAAGACTATTTTATACACCAAAGACGGCAACTACACGTCCGCCGACGGCCTGGGCTTTTGGGAAACCAAGCTGCCCTCCGGCATGTTTATCCGCTGCCACCGGGGGTATATCGTCAACACGTCTTATATCCGGCGCATGGCGCATATCCTGGGGGAATACCGCGAGCTGGTGCTGGCCGACTGCGACTTAAGCATTCCGGTCAGCCGCCAGCGGGTCGCCGCGGTCAAGCGCTGGATGGGAATACAATAAAGCCGCGGCATAGCGTGTATGCGGCGGCCTGGAGGAATGCGACAGGGTCAGGCGAACGGATCGCTGTCTTGATCCTCGTTCCATAAATATTCGATATGGCGGGCGACGGTTATGGCGGCGTCTTTGCTGAACGTATCGCGGATGAAGCCCAGCACCATATCCATGCCCGCGGTGACCCCCGACGAGGTATAGTATTTGCCGTCCGCAACCCAGCGCGCCTGCCTGCGCCAGCGCACGCCCGGGTTTGCGCTTGCGACCATGTCAAACAGCAGCTTGTTGGTGGTCGCTTCCCGCCCGTCGAGCAGGCCCGTTTTTCCCAGCAGCAGAGAGCCCGTGCAAACGGTCAGCGTATAATCGCTTGCGTTGGATAATGCCGCCACCTCGCGGAGTACCGCCGGAACGTTGATCAGCGTCCGGGTACCGACGCCGCCGGGGATAAGCAGCACGCCGCCTTGGGGGATTGCGGAGGCCGGCAGCGTATCCGCGCGCAGCCCCTGGTCGCTGGTCACGATGCCGCCCTGCAGGGAACAGTAGCGCAGGCGGAACGCTTCGGGCATCACGCCGATAATCTCCGCCGGACCCATAGCGTCCAGCGTTTCAAAACCGTCGAATAACAGAATACTGAAATCCTTCATAACGTTCCCCCGTACACGTAGCGCACGGTGTGCGCGTTTTCCAAATATGGAAGTGTTTTTGCCGCGCCGTCCGGGCGGAAGCCCGCCGCCTCGTAAAAAGCGCGGGCGGGGCGGTTATCGGTCAGCACCCACAGCGCGACGCGGGGAAGACCTTTGTTTTTCAGCGCGTCCAGCGCGTATTGCATCATCCGCTTGCCAAGGCCCTGCCTCTGTTTGTCCGGGCGGATGTAGAAGATCATGATCTCGCCGACATTTGGCAGGTCTTCGTCGGAAAGCTTGCACAAGCCCGCGACGCCGGCGAGCTCTCCGTCCGCTTCCAGCACGTAATACCAGAAATCGGAGTCGGTCTCGATGGTCTTGCGTACGCGCCGGCTGCGCAGGTCCACGTCGATGCCGTCCAGATATTGATCGGACAGGATGCCCCGGTAGGCTTTTTGCCAGGCGTTTGCCACCAGGCGCGCCATCGCGGGCGCGTCGTCCGGGGCGGCGGAGCGAAAGACGGTTTCCATAGCTGACCTCTTAAAACAGGCTGGCGATCAGAAAGTAAAGCGGCGGGATCAATACCGCGGGCAGCATGTCGCCCACGTGGATCTTTTTAAGCCCGAGCAGGTTGATGCCGATGCCCACGATCAGCACGCCGCCGACCGCCGAGACCTCCGTCATCATGGTATCGGTCAGCAGCGGGGCCAGAACGCCCGCGCCCAGCGTGATCGCGCCCTGGTAGATGAACACCGGTACGGCGGAAAGCGCGACCCCGAAGCCAAACGTCGTCGCCAACAGCATGGCGAAAAACCCGTCCAGCGCGGACTTGATGAACAAAAGCTCATAGTTGTGGTTCAAACCGGATTCAACGGAACCGAGGATGGCCATCGCGCCCACGCAGAACGTGATCGTCGCCGTGACCAGCCCTTCGGCAAACGGTACGCTGCCTTCGCGGTGGAAGCGCTTCTGGGTGCGTTCGCCCCAGGCGTCCAGCCTTCGTTCGATACCGATCAACGTGCCCAGAAATCCGCCCAGCGATACGCTGATCACCAGCAGCAGCGCGTTCTGGGTCGTGATCGCGCTCATGATGCCGATCACCAGCACGCACATGCCAATGCCCTGCAAGACCACCTTCTGTGCCTTTTCCGAGATTCCCCTTTTAAGCAGTACCCCCAGCGCCGACCCGATAACGATTGCCGCGACGTTGACCAGCGTTCCGATCATGCTATTCCTCCGGCAGCCTATAACCCTGTTGCCTTCTCCGGCTGCGACTTCCAAAAGTATAACAGGGCAAAGGGGTTTCGTAAACCATAAACAATTGACAGCGCCTCGGATGCGTGCTATACTGACACGGCTGTCAATCAATACCACTTGACAGCCCGCGCGGCGGGCTGGACAGCATGGAGGAAACCATGACCGATGCGTTTAACGCGCGCGTGGAGCTTGGCACGCTGTACGCCTGCTACGGCGGACTGCTGACCGAAAAGCAGCGAATGGCCGTGCGCCTGTACTCCGGCGAGGACCAGTCGCTTTCCGAGATCGCCGGGCAGATGGGCGTCAGCCGCCAGAACGTGCACGAGCTCATCACCCGCGCCGAGCAGAAGCTCCGCCGCTGCGAGGACGCCCTGCACATCGCCGAGCAGACCCTATCGGTACAGACGGGGCTGGAAGACGCCGCGCAGGCGCTGGACCAGGGCGACGCCGCCAAGTGCCGGGAGATCATCGACCGGCTGATCGCCGAACTCGACCAATAAACACGATTGCGAAAGCAATTTTACCACTGTTCCATATTTCCTACGCGAAAGGACAAACACAAGCATGGCGTTTGAGGGATTAACCCAGAAACTGAATAATGCCCTGTCCAAGCTCACCGCCCGCGGCAAGCTGACCGAGCAGATGGTCAAAGACGGCGTCCGCGAGGTGCGCGTGGCGCTGCTCGAAGCCGACGTCAACTATTTGGTCGTCAAGGATTTCTGCAAGAAAATCGCCGAGCGCGCCGTGGGCAGCCAGGTGATGGAAAGCCTCACACCCGGCCAGCAGGTGATCAAGATCGTCTCCGAAGAGATGACTGCGCTGATGGGATCGGAAATGGCGCGGCTGACCTGGTCGTCCTCCGTTCCCACCATTTATATGCTGTGCGGTTTGCAGGGCGCCGGCAAAACCACCATGGCCGCCAAGCTTGCCAAATACCTAATCAAGACCGGCAAGAAGCCGTGCCTTGCCGCCTGCGATATCTACCGCCCCGCCGCTATCAAACAGCTGCAAGTGGTGGGCGAGCAGGCCGGCGTGCCCGTGTTTGAAAAGGGCACGCAGGATCCCGTGAAAACCGCGTTGCAGGCTGTGGAATACTGCCGCGATTACGGCCGCGATGTGCTGATCATCGACACCGCCGGGCGTTTGCACATCGACGACGAGCTGATGGACGAACTCACCCGCATCAAGCAGAAGGTCAAGCCCCAGGAAATCCTGTTCGTGGTCGACTCCATGACCGGGCAGGACGCCGTGAACGTCGCCAAGACCTTTGACGAGAAGCTCGGCATCGACGGCGTGATTTTAACCAAGCTCGACGGCGATACCCGCGGCGGCGCGGCGCTGAGCATCAAGGCCGTAGTCGGCAAGCCCATCAAGTTCTCCGGCATCGGCGAAAAGCTTCAGGATATCGAGCCCTTCCACCCCGACCGCATGGCGCAGCGTATCCTCGGCATGGGCGACGTGATGACGCTGATCGAAAAGGCGGCGGAGATCGCCGATACCGGAACCATTTCCAAGGCCGCCAAACGCCGTCCTTCGGACATGACGCTCGATGATTTCTTGGACCAGATGCGCCAGATGAAAAAGATGGGCGGCATGGAAGGCCTGCTGTCCATGATTCCCGGCGGCGCGAAGCTTAAAAATGCGGAGATTGACGAGGACGCGCTTAAGAAACCCGAGGCTATCATCTGCTCCATGACCAAGCAGGAGCGCCGCAGCCCCAACCTGCTAAACGCCTCCCGGCGCAAGCGCATCGCCGCCGGCAGCGGCACCACCGTGCAGGACGTCAACGCCCTCATGAACCGCTTCGAGCAGGCCCGGACCATGATGAAGCGGATGATGAAGTCTAAAGGCGGGATGCGGGACATCATGCGCAACATGCGCTAGCCTGCCCAAAAGACCTGATCTACTGTGTTGGCTTCGCGATTGCTCGGCCATCACTTACGAAGTGAGTAAGCTCAGGCCTCGCAACGCTTGCCGCCTTGTATCTCAAGCCTTTTGAACAGGCTAGGTCTCACACTTTCTGAGCGGCCTGGAGTTAAGGGTACGGACGGAATCGGAATGATTTCCGGAAACTAACAAATCGTCATCATGCGGAATACCGCTTGATATAAACAAATCAAATTTGGAGGAACACAACAATGGTTAAAATCAGACTCAAGAGAATGGGCATGAAAAAGAAACCTTTTTACCGCGTAGTCGTCGCCGACATCAACAGCCCGCGCGACGGCCGCAACATCGCCGAGATCGGCTACTATGACCCGATGACCGAGCCCGCCACCGTGAAGATCGACGGCGAAGCCGCCAAAAAGTGGCTGTCCCAGGGCGCGCAGCCGACCGATACCGTCCGCAGGCTGCTCAAATCCAGCGGCGTCCTCGAGGGCTGAGGCCATGAAAGAGCTGGTCACCTATATCGCCAAATCGCTGGTGGATAACAAGGACGCCGTGACCGTCGAGGAAACGGAAGGTCCGGAGGCCGTCATTCTGGAGTTGCACGTAGCGCCGGAAGACATGGGCAAGGTTATCGGCAAGCAGGGGCGTATCGCCAAGGCGATCCGCGCGGTGGTTCGCGCCGCGACCGCCAAGGGCGGCAAGCCCGTGTTCGTCGAGATTCAATGAACGATTATCTGCTGCTGGGCACGATCGTAAAGCCGCAGGGGCTCAAGGGCGAGGTCAAGCTGCGCCACGAAACCGGCGACCCATCCCGCTTTTTGGAGCTTGAAACCGCGTGGATACGGCAGGGCGAAGGCTATGCGCCGGTCCGCGTGGTCTCGGCGCGGCTTTCCAGCCCGGACGTGTACCTGACGCTGGAAGGCGTTTTGGACCGCGACGCGGCGGAAAAACTGCGCGGCACGGTACTGTACGTGGACCGCGCGCACGCCCGCGAGCTGCCCGACGGCGAGGTCTTTATTGCCGACCTCATCGGCCTGAAAGCCGTGGATACGCGGGGGAACCTGATCGGCACCCTGACCGAGGTTTTGCAGCCCGGCGGCACGGACGTGCTGGTGTTCAAAACGCCCGACGGGCCGCTGATGGCTCCGCACCTGAAAAAGCTGGTGAAGGATATCACACGCGACCACATCGTGCTGGACGAGGCCGTACTGCCGGAGGTGGGCGTATATGAAAATCGCCGTGCTGACGATCTTTCCTGAGATGCTGCAGCCGGTGCTATCGGCAAGCATCCTGGGCCGCGCGCAGGCGGAGGGTTTGCTCACGGTTGAAGCCGTGGACATCCGCCCCTACTCCGACCGCAAGCATAAAAACACCGACGACTACCCTTTCGGCGGCGGCGCGGGCATGGTGATGACCGCCCAGCCGATCGTGGATGCCGTGGAAGACCTGCGCAAACGGGGCTATACCGGCAAGTGCCTGTACATGTCCCCGCGCGGCAAAACCCTGAACCATGCCATGGTGGTAGACCTGGCACAGCCGGAGGATGACCTCATCATCCTCTGCGGGCATTACGAGGGCGTGGATCAGCGCGCCATCGACCTGGTGGTCGACGAGGAGATTTCCATCGGCGATTTCGTGCTGACGGGCGGCGAGCTGCCCGCGCTGGTGCTGATCGACGCGGTCGCCCGGCATCTGCCCGGCGTGCTCGGCTCGGACGAGAGCGCGGGGGAGGAAAGCTTTTCCCAGGGGATGCTGGAATACCCGCAGTACACCCGCCCCCGGGAATTCCGCGGGCTGCAGGTGCCCGAGGTACTGTTAAACGGCAACCATGCCGAAATTGAGGCGTGGCGGAGGGAACAGGCTCTGAAAATCACCGCCGAACGCCGCCCTGATTTGTTGGACAGAGAGGAAGAATAACATGATAGCCATCGGCTGCGACCATACGGGAATCGATCTCAAACCCTATGTCCTGGAAGTGCTGGAAGAGATGGGCTTGGAATATAAGGATTTCGGTACATACGACCATCACAGCGTGGATTATCCCGTGTACGGCAAGCTGGCCGCCCAGGCGGTTGCCAGCGGCGAGTGCGAGTTTGGCATCGTTATGTGCGGTACGGGCCAGGGCATCGGCATGACCGCCAACAAGGTGCACGGCGTGCGCTGCGCCATCTGCTCCGAGCCCTATTCCGCCCAAATGGGCCGTGAACACAACAACGCCAACATGCTGGCGATCGGCTCGCGCGTCATCGGCAGCGAAGTCGCCAAAATGATCGTGCGCACCTTCCTGACCTGCGAATTTCAGGGCGAACGGCACGCGCGCCGGGTCGCGCTGATCAACGCGGTGGATGACGAGCGGTAAAGCCGCTGTATTCACAAGATCATTTTCCGGATTTTGACCGAAAGATGCGCGCTCCGCACCTGCGGAGCGCTTTTAAAGAGATATGACAAAAACACTGCGGGCCAACCTGCTGCTCTTGCTGACAGCGACCATCTGGGGCACGACCTTCGTGGCCCAGGGCGTGGCGATGGACAGCATGGGGCCGTTCACCTTCAACGCCGTCAGGCTGATTCTGGCGGTGATCGTTTTACTGCCGGCCATCCGCTTTTTGGACAGGCTGTTTGAAAAGCGCAACGGGCACAAGCCCCCGACGATGAAAACCATGACCAAGGATCAGAAACGCCGCCTGCTCATCGGCGGCGTCGTCTGCGGCGTGGTGCTTTCGGGCGGCATGGCGTTTCAGCAGTATGGCATGGTGTACTCCTCGCCGGGCAAGGCAGGGTTCATCACGGCGCTGTACATCGTACTGGTGCCGGTTGCCGGGATTTTCTTTAAGCACAGGGCGCGGACCGTGGTATGGATCGCTGTGGGATTGTGCCTGGTCGGGCTTTACTTTCTGACCGTCACCGAAGCGCTTACGATCGGGGTTGGCGACGTGCTGCTGCTGATCTGCGCGCTGTTTTTCACCGCGCACATCCTGGTGATCGCGCACTTTTCGCCCCAGGTGGACGGCGTGCGCCTGAGTTGCCTGCAGTTCGCCGTGGCCGGTGTGATCTTCAGCGTGCTGACACTTGTGTTTGAAAAACCGCAGCTTTCCAACATCCTCGACGGCTGGGTGCCCATCATGTACGCGGGCGTGTTAAGCTGCGGCGTGGCCTACACTCTGCAGATCATCGCCCAGAAGGATACTACCCCCGCGGTAGCCTCGCTGTTGATGTCGCTGGAAAGCGTGTTCGCGGTGCTGGGCCAGTGGGCGATCCTTGGCGATCTTTTAACCGGGCGCGAGCTGCTGGGCTGCGCGCTGATGTTCGCGGGGATTTTGCTTTCACAGCTTCCGGCCAGGAAACAAAAAAGCCGCTCCCTGGAAGAAGCGGCGATTTAGGGATTTCAACGAGCGGGTCGTATATATCAACCACTGGGTTTAACGCGCCGACACGGTCGGCGCCGTTTTGTTTTCCAGGGCGGTCAGCGCGGAGGGGGCGAAGCCTTTCGTGATCAGCCAGACCGCCAGAACCAGTTCCTGCACCATGATAGGGCCGTGCAGGATGAAGCTGAGAGCGCTGCTGGAATCGATTTGCCGGAACATGGTCATAAACGCCACGGCGGCGGCCATCAGGATTCCCACAATTCCCCAAACGGATAACCAGCGCGGCACCAGTTTGGAGCGGTAGAACAGGATATAGTACAGCAATGCGCCGACACACCACGCAAGCAGGGCCGATACGTTACCCGTCCAGTGATACGCAGTCATGATGACGCCGCCGATAGCCCGCAGGGCTGTCGAGTCCGTACCCGCCGCCCCGATATAGTCCTGGCTGGCCGCCAGCAGCGCGACGACAATCCCGACGCCGACGACCTGCAGCGTTCCTTCCATCAACCGAAATCCGACGGAGCCCAGCGTCATGCCGCGGCCCGCTTTTTTCAGTATCGGGTATAGCGCGACGGCGATCCCGGCGCAGGCCATGCCCATAATCGTCACCAGCAGGCAGCCGATAAGCACTTGGGTTTGTTCCGCCGCCATGCGCGTAAGGTAATCCTGTGCGGAAAGGCTGCCCCAGAAGGGGAGCGTTGCAAATCCGGCCAGGGTGCCGATCAGGAACAATATACCAGCCCAGAGGGCGTTTTTCTTGTAAGGGTTCATTCGCGTCTCTCCTTTTCAGTCGTTGATCTTTAGTTTCGCCGTCAATGAAAGGCGGGTTGCGTACACAAAAAACCATCGGGTCTGAAGTCGGTGCGTTTCCTGTGCGGGCGCGGCGCCATAAAGGGGAATGCGTGCCAAGAGATGTACAACGCTGCAAACAGATAGTACAATATATAATACAATATGTCAAGTATTATATACATAAAAAATGAAAAAAATTACCGCGCTTCCATAGTTTGATTTCGGTTTACTTCGTGCCGGAGGCATTTCGCGCAAAGGTAACACCGTCTGGCGCGAACGCCGACCGCTGGATGCTTGTGTGAATATACGCTAGTCGTCGAATGAACTGTCCCCGATAAACTCCCGCAGGATACTCTGCGGGGGTATTTCTTTGAGCATATCGTCGTTTGCCGGCAGGCAGTACTGCAAAAACTTGAGGATGCGGTGCGCGGTCAGGTGTGCGGGAGAGGTCTCGGGGATGGCGCTGAGCAGATCCCAGCCCGCGGATTTCAGCACCGGCAGCTCGTACTGCAGCGAGGTGTTGAACATCACGTCCGCCTTTTCCTGGTTGGGGAAAATCCAGCGTTCCTCGCCTGCCCGCACGCTCGGCCACATGGCGATGGTACCCTCGGCGTTCATGCCGCGGGTGGCCGCGTCGCGCACGATGCGGCGCAATAGCCGCACGTCCGTGGTGCGGATGCGGTTGTGGTCGTCCAGGTTCACGCAGTGCAGCGCGGATACATAGATGCCGAACACCAGTTGCTCGGGCAGCTGCGAGGTCACCTGGTCGTTGAGCGCGTGGATGCCCTCCATAATCAGTGGTCCGTGATCCAGAAGCTGAACGGTTTCGCCGCTTCCGCCGCGTACGCCCTGATGAAAATCAAACACCGGCAGCTGCACCGCTTCGCCCGAGAGCAGCCGTTCAATCACGTCCCGGAGCAGCGGGATGTCCAGCGCGTTGATGTGCTCCAGGTCCGGTTTTCCGCTTTCATCCCTGGGCGCCTGGGCGCGCGGGAGGTAGAAATTATCAAGCGACAGAACGTGGGGGTGCTTTTTGAGCACCTTGAGGTGCACCGCCAGCCGGTGGGCGAAGGTGGTTTTGCCGCTGGAGGACGGACCGAATACCAGCACGAGCTGCGCTTCGTTATTGACGATCTGGTCGGCGATTGACGCGATGGATTTGTCCTGCAGCGCTTCGTTGACGCGGATGAACTCCCGCATCCGTCGGTCCTCGATCATATGGTTCACGTCGGCCAGGTTGCTGACGCCCAGGATCTGGCTCCACTCCTGCGATTCGGCGAAGGTGCGCAGGTGCTTGCGGCGCGGCAGGTAGGGGGCGGGGGTATCGGGGTCCTGGGGTGCGGGCATGCGCATTACCAGCCCCGGATAATGCGGCCGGAGCGCAAACGTTTTGATAAAGCCCGTGGACGGCACCATAATGCCGTAAAAATACTCGTATGAATTCTTAAGCCGGTACATCGGGATGGTGTCCGAGGGACGGTATTTGAGCAGTTCCGCCTTGTCGGGGTACGCGTGGAAATGCGCGACGGCCTGCTTTGTCGTCCAGACCTCTTTTTCAAAGGGGATATCTTCCTTGACCAGCAGGTGCATCTCTTCTTCGAGCGCGCGTACCATTTTGAAGTCCATTTCCTCGTCGATGACGCGCAGGTACACGCCGTAACCCACCGAATTGAGGATGCGGATGCGCTTGCCAGGGTACAGGCGGTGCATGGCCAGCAGCAGCAAAAACCGCAGCGAGCGCTCGTACACGCGGCGGCCTTCCTCGTTGCGGTAGGTAAGGGGCAGCAGCGCGCAGCTTTTTTGCAGCGGCTGGTTCAGTTCCAGGCTATTTCCGCCGCACATCACGCAAAGCGCGCGCTCTAAAAGCGCGGGCGCGAGGCGCTCGATGGCTTCCAGCGGGGTTGTACCCGCGGGGAAGGTCTCGGTTTTCCGGGCGATCGTGATGTCGATCGTATGGTGTGCGGCGCTCATGGCTTGGCTCCGATCATTTGTCGTCAAACGGCATGCTGGAGGAATAGGCCTCGCTTAAGTCCTCGGGATCGGGGAAAACATAGCCGTTCTTGCGGCGGTACTGGTATTGCAGTTCTTTGGTGTGAACGTAAGCGCGGGTCTGGCGGCTTGCGGGCGAAACGGACAGGTTCATGCCGACCTGCTTGTTTTTCAGCGGCGCGAAGCGAAGCTTCAATAAAAACGGTCCGTGCTTTTTACATTTGCACAGCGCGATATAGCGGCCGGGGGCCTGGGGAATCAGCTCCGTCGTCAGCGCGGCGGGCTGGCCGCAGGCCGGGCAGGCCGGACCCAGGACGTCCTTGTGCTTAAGCCCCGCCGCGACCAGCGGCACGGTATGGGTGACGCGGAAGCGCCTGGGGCTTGGCGTATGGCCGAACTTGCGCGGTTCCTGCTCGTACTCCAGCACCTTTTTGGGATCGGGCAGCTTTTTCAGCACCAGCGCGGTGTAATAGGCGTCGTGCAGGGCGTGGTGGAAGGCGCGGTGTTCCTCTTCCTCGATATGCAGCTCTTCCATGGCGCTTTTAAGGGCCTTCTGGCTGTTGCCCAGCTTGAACACCTCGGCGAAATAGCGCTGGATGTTGTAAGCCTTGGGCAGTTCGCCCCCATAGGAGAAACAGTCGGCGTTTTGTTTTAAAACGCTCACGTCGTCTGCGCCCCAGGTGCACAGTACCGCGTCCTTGCCGCAGAACTTGATGAACTGGGTCATGGCGTCCAAAAACGCCGGTTTGCCGGTCAGGTCATCCTGCGTCAGCTTCGTCATCCGCCGCACGTAGGGGTGCAGGCGCTTGTAGTAGGTCGGAGAGATCAGAATATCGGTCTCGTCCACGATCCGGAAGCGCTTGTCCAGCTTCACCGCGCCGATTTGGATGATCTCGAACAAAAGCTTGTCGCCGATCTGTTTATACGCGGAGGACTGAAAGCTGACCGGCTGGTTCCACTCCAGATCCATGACAATATAGTGCATACAACAACCCCAATCGATTCCTATGATAGACTATGAAAAAACGATATGCAAGCCGGGCTTTACAGCGAGCTTGCCGCAAGGTACGCCGTCGCAAACGCGATGTGCAGATTGAACCCGCCCGTCAGCGCGTCCACGTCCAGCACCTCGCCCGCGGCATACAGGCCTTTGACGAGCTTGGATTCCATCGTGGAGGGGTTGAACGCCTTCACGGCCGCGCCGCCCGCGGTGACCACCGCGGTTTCGATGGGCTCGGGGCCCGTGACCGGCAACGCAAGCGCCTTGGTCAGCGTTACAAGCCGCTGCCGCGCCGCCTTGGTCAGCTCCGAGGCGGACGTCTGCGGATCAATGCCCGCAAGCGCGGCCATGGCCGGGGCCAGCTCGCCGGGGTACAGCCCCCGCAGAATGGAGATCATCTGCTTTTTGCCCGCCGCCGCAAGGTCGCGCAGGAGGCGCGCGTCGAGCTGTTCTTCCGTCAGGCCGGGTTTCAAATCCAGGGTCAGCGTAACGTCTTTGCGCTCCGCCGCAAGGCTGGAGGCGGTCAGCACCAGCGGACCGGAGATCCCCCGGTGCGTAAACAGCATCTCGCCGATCTCCGAGAAAATGCTTTTCCGCCCGTCCCAAAGGGTCAGCCGCACGTTTTTCAGCGACAGGCCCTGCAAGGCGCGTATCCACGCGTCCTCGCTGATCAGCCCGCACAGCGCGGCCTTGGGCGGGACGACGGTATGGCCGAGGGGTTTCAGCAGCTCGTACCCGTCGCCGGTCGAGCCGGTGGACGGATAGCTGACCCCGCCGGTACACACGATCACCGCCTGCGCGGCGAGCGTTTCGCCGCTTTCCAGCTCCACGCCGGTCACCATGCCGTCCTTGGCGACCAGCGCCTTGACGCGCGCGTGCAGGCGCACCTGTACGTTCAGCGCTTCGATGGCCCTTGTAAACGCTTTGGTCACGTCGCTTGCCTTCTGGCTGACGGGGAACACGCGGTTGCCGCGCTCCACCGTGGTGGGGCAGCCTAAATCGCGCAGCATGTCGATCAGCTTTTGCGGCGGCAGGGCGCGCAGCGCGGAAAACAAAAATTTCGGGTTGCGCACCGTGTTTTGCATAAAGGCCTCGGGCGTGCACAGGTTGGTCACGTTGCAGCGGCCTTTGCCTGTGAGGTAAATCTTCTTGCCGAGCTTTTCGTTGCGCTCCAGCAAAAGGACGCGGTGACCCCGCTGTGCGGTCGTATAGGCGGCCATCAGCCCGGCCGCGCCGCCGCCGATGACGATCACCGGATCAGGCATTGGGCTCAAAATCCTTCAGCCGCGCGATAAACGCGGGGTCCAGGCCGCCGCAGGGGTTGCCAAGGCTTGTAAACGTAATATGCCCGGCCCGCAGATAGGCGACATCCGTGCCTTCGTCGGATTCCTCCAGCGCCGCGCCGCCAGCCAGCCAGAAATAGGTGCCGGCGCGGGGGCTTTCGCGGCGGATGTAGCGGTCCCGGTACCCAGCGGTCGAAAGCGGCGCCGCCACGGGCGGCAGAAGATTTTCGGGCTCTACGCCGGGCGCGTTGATGGAAAGCACGGCGTCGGCCGCGCCGTCGACCCGCGCGTAGGCTTCGGCCGCCCGCACGGTGAGGTCCGCCAGATACGTAAGCATGCTGTCCGGTCGTTTGAACGAAATACTGGAGGCGATGGACGGCACGTGGTTGAGCGCACCCTCGCGCGCGGCGGCGATGGTGCCGGAGTAGTGCACGGCCATGCCCGCGTTGTGCCCGTTGTTGATGCCGGAAATCACGGCGTCCACGGGGCTTTCCACCAGCTCGTACAACCCGATCCGTACGCAGTCCGCGGGCGTGCCGGAAACCGACCATGCGCGGACATTCGGAAGGCTGAAATCCACCTCGTTGATAAATATGGGCTCGGCCAGCGTGATCCTGTGGCTGGAAGCGCTGCGCTCAGTGTGCGGCGCGCTGACCGTGACCGTATGTCCGCGGTCTACGCACGCTTCGCACAGCGCGCGGATGCCCGGGGCGTGAATGCCGTCGTCGTTCACCAGAAGGATGTGCATCGAAATTCTCCTCTATCTCTTCGTACTGCGCGTGACGATGTCAATCAGCATGCGCGCGACGTTCACCGACGCCGCCACGGCCGCCGCCCACCAGAAACTGTCCACCGTTACGGCGTCGGGGTACATGCCCGCGACCGTCCACACCAGCCAGGTGTCGATCAGGATGTAGATCAGCCCCAGCGTAAGGAAGTTGACGATCTTTAGCAGAAGCCGTGCCAGCGGACGGAGTAGCGCATAGAAAGCCCCCAGCGCCGCGCCCGCGATCAGCGCCGCCTGGAGATCCTGCATGTGTACGCCGGGGTAGTAGGCTGCGCACAGGGGAATGGCGGCCACGGTGACCGCAAAGCGCAACACGATGGAAAACATCACGCCATCTCCCTTTCCAGCGTACTCCCCACAGTATAGCACATGCGGGGTGAAAAGGGTACGGCTGTGCGCCCGGATTTCCCCGCGTCCGGCGGTTTTGGAAACGATACGATATGCACGAAAAAAACATTTGAAAATTCTTTGGCGCACACCCGCCCGGCGCGTGTTAAAATCACGTAAAAACAAGGCGGTATAAGCCTTGTAAACAGCTTCTGGTACGCGATGCCAAAACTTGACAGAAACGCGCGTCTTGTATACAATGTCATGTGTCGGCAGTGGGTTTTCATGAAACCCCGGCTGTTTATCCATAGATTTTTTCTGGATTGGCTTTCCCCGCCACAAAGGCACGCCGGCGGGTTTACACAGGCGGCTTCCGGCCTCCTGAAGCATATACCGGCAACAGCGCCGCATCGGCAGAGGTCTACTCTCGCGCAATGCGCTCCACCGTAGCCCGGCAAAGCTATAGGCATTTTGCCAATCATTAAAAGAATCTAAACAGCCGCCGCGCGGGAATATTTCCCGTCGGCTTTTTGGTATGTCCGAAAGCCATGAAATTAGGAATTGAAGCCATCGTGAGAAAATGAAATACAAGAAAGGAGATCGACGACATTGAACACAGCCGTCAGCATTATCATCGCTGTTATAACGCTGCTCATCGGAACCGGCGGCGGGTACCTGTACCGCAAATCGACAGCTGAAAAGCGCATCGGGCGTACCGAAGCCTATGCCAAAAATCTTTTGGAAGAGGCAACCCGCAAGGCCGACGAAAAGAAAAAGGAAACCATCCTGGAAGCCAAGGAAGAGGTGCTCCGTCTCAAAACCGACCTCGACGTGGAGTGCCGCGACCGCCGCAGCGAGGTGCAGCGCTCCGAGCGCCGCATCCTGCAGCGCGAAGAGCAGCTCGATAAAAAAACCAGCGTCATTGAGAACCGCGAAACCCAGGTCAACCAGCGCCTTTCGCAGCTGGAACAAGCCGAAAAAGCCCTGGAAGAGGGACATAAAAAGCAAAACGTGGAACTGGAGCGCATCGCTGGAATGACCCAGGACGAAGCGCGCCAGATGCTCGTCAGCCGCATCCAGAAGGACGCCTACCACGAAGCCGCCGCCACCGTGCGCGAAATCGAGGCCAAGGCGCGTGAAGAGGGCGAAAAGAAAGCCCGCAACATCGTCACCCTTGCCATTCAGCGCTGCGCGTCCGACCATGTGGCTGAGAGTACCGTTTCCGTGATCGTACTGCCCAACGACGATATGAAAGGCCGTATCATCGGCCGTGAAGGCCGCAACATCCGCGCGCTTGAAACCGCCACGGGCGTCGACCTGATTATCGACGACACCCCCGAGGCCGTGATCGTCAGCGCCTTTGACCCGGTACGCCGCGAAATCGCGCGCATCGCGCTTGAAAAGCTCATCCAGGACGGGCGCATCCATCCCGCGCGCATTGAAGAGGTCGTGGAAAAAGCCAAGCGCGAAGTGGACAACCAGATCCGCGAAGCCGGCGACCAGGCTGTGTTTGAAACCAACCAGCACTCCATCCACCATGAACTGGTCAAGCTTTTGGGGCGGCTTAAGTACCGCACCAGCTACGGCCAGAACGTTTTGAAGCATTCCATCGAGGTCAGCCACCTGGCGGGCATCATGGCCGCCGAGCTCGGCGCGGACGTCGCGCTGGCCAAGCGGGCGGGCCTCCTGCACGATATCGGCAAGGCCGTGGACCACGAAGCCGAAGGCACGCACGTATCGCTGGGCGGCGAGCTCGCCCGCAAGTACGGCGAAAGCCCGGACGTTATCCACGCTATCCTCGCCCACCACAACGATGTCGATCCCCAGACCATCGAGGCCGTGCTTGTGCAGGCCGCCGATGCCATCTCCGCCGCCCGCCCCGGCGCGCGCCGCGAGAGCCTGGAAAACTACATCAAGCGGCTTGAAAAGCTCGAAGAGATCGCCAACGACTTCCCCGGCGTGGAAAAATGTTACGCCGTGCAGTCCGGCCGCGAAGTTCGCATTATGGTCAAGCCCGACGACGTCTCCGACGACGGTACCCGCCTCATGGCCAAGGACGTCGCCCGCCGCATCGAAAAGGAAATGGAGTATCCGGGGCAGATTCGCGTCAATGTGATTCGCGAAACGCGCGCCACCGACTTCGCAAAGTAGTCCAGTCAGCCCATAATACCCAATCTGCGGTGTCAGCTACGGAAGGGAAACAGGGTCACGTACGAATTGTGTACGCTCACCTGTTTCCCTTTCTTGCTTCCTGGCATCTCGGGTATTCTCAACAGGCTGGAGCTAGCCTGCTTATCAATATGAAACGACTGTGTCAACCGCAAGCGGCGGCATTGACACGCTTTGGCTTATGCGATATGATCATTTTGATTACAGGGCTTGAAAACCCAATGAAAACACGGAATGGAAGCATGAGAAACTGCAGCCCTATACAGTATGCCGGGCGGCGCAGCGGACTTCCTTTAGCGAATCATGAGGAGACGCAATGAAAAAAACAGCGGTGGTAACCGGCGCGGCGATGGGGATAGGCAATGCGATCGCGCTGCAGTTGGCGGAGCATGGTTACATGGTTTATGCCGCCGATATCCTCAAAACGGATGAGAGTATATCCAATATAAAGTATGTTTCGTGCGACGTTTCCAAGGAAACGGACGTGCTGGCGCTTTTTGAAACCGTCAAACGCGAACAGGGGCATTGCGACGTGCTGGTCAATAACGCGGCGATTCAATATATCACTCCGTTTGAGGAATTGTCGTTCGATGAATGGAAGCGGGTCATCGACGTGAATCTCCATGGGGTTTTCCTGTGCACCAAAATTCTGCTGCCGCTTTTGAAAGAATCCCGGCAGGGCAACATCGTCAACATCACCTCGCTGCATCATAACAGTGCAAGGCTGGATAAATACCATTACGACGCGTCTAAAGCGGCTGTCACTATTTTTACCAAAGAAATGGCGCTGGCGCTGGCAAAGTACCGTATCCGCGTCAATGCGGTCGCGCCGGGAGCCATGGATACGCCGATGAACGAGAAAGTTTTCAGCGATCCCGAGGTTTTACAAAAGGCAATCGAAAAAATTCCGCTTCAAAGACTCGGCCTGGCGGAAGATGTTGCAAACGCGGTGCTGTTTCTGATTTCAGAACGGGCGAGTTATATTACAGGCGATAGTATTAAAGTTGACGGCGGAAGAGGTGTTTAGGACCGACCTGGAGGAATGACATTATGTATGATATCGAAATCTACATACCCGTTCTTTTAAAGTTTCAAGATGATAAAGTAGTATTTACCAGAAATGAATTAAATCATATTAATACGATTGCAGATCGGTATTTTATTAAAAACGCGGAGTATCTCAGCGGAGAATACGACCATTTTGAGTATAATTTATGGGAGCAGGGGCAGACCGATACGCGGGCATCGCAGGAAGATAAGGATAAACTTACCCGTGTACAGGCGGATCTGGATTCCTTAAAGAGCCAGATTATCGCCGCGTGCCGCATAGCGGAAACGCCGGACCCTAAGGCTCCTCCCAAAAAGAAAAAGAAGAATGATAAAAAGCCCAAAGCCGCGCCAAAGCCGCCTAAGGACGAATTCTCCGATGCGCATACGGAGATTTACTGGTATCACCACCGGGTGATTTTCCGGTATATTTTCCGTTTTAGGGAAAAATGCAAAATTGCCCCCCGCAAGGTCAGAGGTATCGTGTGGGAGCACTATCGCGCGCTTCTAAAAATCATGATTGACGAATTCAACCAATCTATCGGCGCCGCTGAAAACGGAATTCGCCCCGAGGGGAGAATTTTATCCTATTACAGCTACGGTATGATGATATGCAACGGGAAGAAGTACGGGCCGGAGCATATATCGGACAAGCTCGGATCGCTGATGTTCAACATTTTCCAATCCGCCAAGCCGACGCTTTGGCACACCAAAAAGCAGTATATGGTTCGCATCAGCATTCCCGGCATCATGATTTATGCCGACGAAAATATAGGGCACGATCTGAAAGTTGATTTGATCAACGCGATCTACCAATGCTGTCTGTATGGGGAAAAAATCGACGATACAAACAACAAATGCGTGTTTTCTGATAACCTGGCAGAAAATATTGAACAATATAATGTGATCGGCGAGAATGAACTCACAAAGCTCTGGGAGCACTTTCTGAATTCCCTCGGTGGAAAAACCAGTGATAATCAAATTCATGCGCTGGAGAGAAAAAGCCTGAAATATGCGGCGGGTGCGTTTATCATTGCGATTCTATCCCTGATTGTAGCAGCCCTGGCTCCACTGCTTCAATAACGAAAGCTGCAATCGTAAGATGGCCACGCTTACTGCGTGGCCATTGTTAATGCCTAAAAAGTGGTTTCCTTTTGCATACTTCTCTTTTTCCAAAAAGAGAAGTGTAACGTCCTTACGGCGTATTCGCCTCGATGTACTCCTCCAGCGCCCAGTTGTGGTTGAGCATGGTGAGGGAGTGGGGGAGGCCGACGTAGCGGATGTGCCAGTCCTCGCCGAGGTAGCCGGTGATGTCCTCCTTGTCGTCCTGGTAGCGCACGATGAAGCCGTAGTCCCAGCAATTTTTTTCCAGCCACAGCTGCTGGGGCGTGCCTTTGAAAATGGTATCGGCGACCGTGATATCAAACGCCAGGCCAAGCTGGTGCTCGCTCGCGCCGGGATCGGCTACGGTCAGGCGGGTGGAGCTGACGGCGTTGGCGTACGAGGAGCCGCTTGCCATGAACTCGTCCACCGAATCGTCGAACAGCTTTTTCTGGTAGGCGTAGCTGCGGTAGCCCGCGCTGATCTGCCAGTCGGTAATGCCGTCGTTGGCCGCGGCCTGGAACATTCGCTTGAGCGCGTCGGCGGCCTCGGGCGTGCCCTCGATCTCGCTGCCCTTGACGTAGACCAGCGAGCTTGGCAGGACGTTGCGAAGCAGCACCAGGCTGTCCGGTATGTAGCTTTCCGGCAGGAGGTTATCGCGGTTGACGAGCACCGGCAGCGTCGCCGGATCGGGCGTCGGGGTGACGGTGATCATGGCGGCGTCCGGGTCCATCACGGCGGCCAGGGTCTGGCTGCCGATAATGCCGTCTACGTCCAGCCCGTTCTGGCGCTGGAACAGGCGCACGGCCTCTTCGGTGCCGCTGCCGAACTGCCCGTCGATCTCGCTTGTGTAATACCCAAGCTCCTTTAAGCGTTCCTGTACGGCGGTCACGCGATCGGAATGCTCGCCCTTGCGGATCACCGAGGGCGTCGAAGTGGGCGTTGGCGTGGGCACATAGGTTTCGGCGTTGCTGGAATACAAAAGCGACAGCGTATCGGTGCCCGCCAGTCCGTCGGCGGACAGCCCGTGCTGCGCCTGAAAGAGTATGACGGCTTCGGCCGACGCGTCGCCGAACTGCCCGTCCACGACGCCGTTATAATAACCCAGGTCCTTTAAGGCCTGCTGCATTTTTTTTACGGCGTCGTTTTGCATGCCGCGTTTCAGCACCAGCGCGGTCGGCGCGGGCGTGTTGTTGGGGTCGATGGTCACATTGAGCATGCTGGAAATATCGGCGGTCGGCGTCGGCGTAGCGCTGCGCTCGATGGTCAGCGTATTGTACGCGTCCAGCGCGCGCGGAGCCATGACGCCGATGCCGATCAGCAGCAGCGCTAGAGCGGCCCAGAGCAGGCCGCGGAGCCATTTCATCAGTCCTGTTCACCCCACAGCGTTTGAGGATATACGTTGTCCTTCGCGAAAGCTTTCAGCGCCTGTTCCACCGTCGGGCGGTCCTGCTTGTAGGTCACGCCGTACCAGCGCTCCGTGCTTTCGTATACCTTCACGCGGGCGCGCCCCTGCTTGACCAGCGTATCCACCGCCTGCGGCAGGAAAAACTCGGCTTTTTCCACGTTGTCTTTGAACGCCTTGTCCAAAAACGCGGGCAGTAAATCTTTCAGATAGCCTGCCATCGCCTGCGGAAAACACCACATGTTCATGCTCGCCACGGCGTGCGCGCTCAGGCGGGTATAGGTCTGCTCGTCCTCGGTCATCAGCGGGCCGTCCACGGTGGAGATGATATGCGTGCGCTCGGTGATGGACGCTAAAATCCCGTCGCCGGAAACGTTGCAGATGCCGCGCGCGACGGACCCCGTGTCGCTGAGCGTGTTTTTCAGCAAATAGCCGACCATGGCGAAGTCGTCGTCCGTGGTCACGGAGCGAAGGTGCTTTGCCGCGAGCTTGAAGGATTCCGCGCCGTAAAAATCGTCGGCGTTGATTACGCAAAAGGGCGCGTCCAGCTGCTCGCGCGCGGCGTACACCGCGTGGGCGGTGCCCCAGGGTTTCATACGTTTCTGCGGCAGGGTATAGCCCGCCGGGAGGTCCGTCAGCTCCTGGTACGCAAACGACACCGGAAATTTGACGCGGGACAAAAGAAACTCCCGGAAGTCCGGCTCGGTTTCGCGCTTGATGACCAGCACCGCGCGTTCAAACCCGGCGCGCTTGGCGTCGTACAGCGAATAATCGAGGATGAACTCGCCGTGCACGCCGACTGGGTCCATCTGCTTCAGGCCGCCGTAGCGGCTGCCCATGCCCGCCGCCATGATGAGTAAAATCGGGCCTTTGCTCATAGTGCATGCTCCTTTGCGCGCAAGACGTGGTGTGATCTTTAAACTACCGCCCCATTATAGCATACCGGGCAAGCCGGCGACAGCCGCGCGGCGTGAAACAATTGGAAAACCCTGTAACTATAACGAAAATATAGAGTAGATATTACAAGATGTGGCATAAGTATTGACATAATGTATCATATGTGGTATAGTCGCACCGAAATACCTGTAAAAGCTCACGGGATAGTAACGGTTTCATAAGGGCTCACGGCGCTGAACGGCTGGCTGGACGGATAGTCATAGTTCCGCAATGTTTGCACGACGATCCCACAGAGTATTACGGCTTCATTTCATGATAACGGAGGCTTTGGATGGAAAAGCAGCTCAAGGTAACCTATCATCACAACAGCGGGTTTTCCGTGCAGGTAGGCAGCGCCTTGCTGGTGTTTGATTACTGGGAGGGCGAACGGCGGCAGCTGTCGTCCGTCGGCCAGCTCAACACCAAAATTTTGTCGGTTTTTGAAGAAGTGTACGTGTTTGTAAGCCACGTCCACGCCGATCACCTGGACCCTGTGGTGTACGAATGGCGGGAAGAACTCCCCGACATCAACTATATCGTGTCCTCGGATCTTCCCATCGGCAAGCGCGGCAAGCGTATCAGCCCGCTGGAAACCCTCGAGCTCACCAAGGACATCAGCGTCTCCGCGTTTGATTCCACGGACCTTGGCGTCAGTTTCCTGGTGACCGCCTACGGAATGAAAATATTCCACGCCGGCGACCTGAACCTGTGGCACTGGCGGCAGGAGAGCACCCTGCACGAGATCGAAGCCGCTGAAGAGGCGTTCTATAAGGCGTGCGACCCCATCCCGGCCGATGAAATCGACCTGGCGATGTTCCCCGTGGACCCGCGCCAGGGCATGATGTACGATGCGGGCGCCAACCACTTCATCCTCTCCAAAAAGCCCCGCCTGTTCATCCCCATGCACTGGCAGGAGCGCCCCGAGGTTGCCGTGGACTTTGCCCGCCGCGCCAGCACCCAGCACACCGAGGTGATCGCCATCACCCATCCGGGCGAGACCGCGACCATTACCTATTCTGAAAACTACATCGACGTCCATATCGTCGAGCCCCCAAAGGATCTGACCGATATGCCGCCGCAAAGCGCCTATACGCCAAAGCATACGCCAAAGGATCCCAACGATCCCTTTGTGGATAGTGATTTACCTGTTGATTTGTCTTAGGCCTGCCCAAAATACCTCATCTGCGGTGTCAACTGCATCGGCAAGTCGCATCACGTACATCACGAGTACGCTCAGCTCCTTGCCGATTTGTTTCCTAGCAGCTAAGGCATTTTGAACAGGCCATCCAACGGGTACGGTAAAGATAGAACGAAGATAACGAAAACAGCCGCGATGTTCGCGGCTGTTTTAAATTTTGCTATTCCTCCATCAACCGCCCATAGCCCTTGTACGGATGCAGCTCGTGAAGATCGAAGACGATTGTGCCGGATTGGACGAGGGGCAGGGTGGCGAGGAGCTGTTTGGCTTCTTTCATATCCGCGCATTCAAGAATAATGATCGCGCAGTGCTGTTCGGTCAGGTAGATTTCGCGCAGGGCGTCGCGCAGGTAGAGAGAGTAAACCTGTTTGGCTTCGGCCCTGTACAGCGCGGCGGCGTTGTCGCCGGAAACCGACTTGAGTTCTTTTTCGATGGCGATGATCTTCATGTGAATTCCCTTTGTTTTCAGCGGCTGTAGATACCGGTTTTCACTTCGTTGATGTAGGCGTCGATGCGGGGCACGTCGGGCATGGCCTCGGCGTCGCGCACGGCCTGGTCGCGATCGTAGGGGAGCTGGAGCAATTGGATGGCAAACGGCGCGGATGGATCGTCCGGATCGCCGTCGAGTATGGCATAGCAGCATGCGGGGACGCCCAGGGCGTTGCCCACGCTGCCGCAGTTGAACAGGGTGTGGTTTTCCACCGAGCGCAGCGCCTGGCGGTGCGCGTCGGCATAGCCCGCGACGCCGCAAAGCAGGCCGCTTTCGTCGGTAAACAAGGGAAGCAGGTCTTCCTTTTTATCGTGGGCGTGGAGCAGATGCCGCATGACCGGCCGGCCGTGGAACAGGCGGATGCTGCGGCCCGACAGCGTGACGGTCGTCTCCAGCGGCAGATCCCTGAGCGTGGTCATACGCTGTTCCCCAAGCTGCTGCCAGTAAAAACTGTCCGGCTCGAATGATTTATACCCGATGAAAATATCCCAGTTGCCGCCAAGCACCAGATCACAGTTTGCCATTGCCCAGTCGAAGGTGAAATCGCTGGACGGGCCTTTGCCCACGATATCGCCCAGACAATAGATCTTGTCCGGGCGGACGCGTTTGAGGTCGCGCTCCAGCGCAACGGTTGCCGGGCGGTTGCCGTGCAGATCGGCGATCACAGCCAGTCGCATGTCTATCGCGTCTCCTTCCAGTTGGCGACGGCGACGCCGTCCAGGGCTTTGAGCTTTCTTCGCATGCGTTTATTCGGGCCAACGGCATAGGCGTGTTTGCATAGTTTCAGCATCGGCAGGTCGTGCGTGCTGTTGCCGTAGGCGGACGAGCTTTCATAGTCCAGTTCCCTGCCGATTCCGGTCAGGTATTCCCGGATACGGATGGGTTTTTCGTCGCCCCGGCAGTTAATCCCGACAATGTCTCCCGTAAAACGCCCCTGTGCGTCGGTTGCAAACTTGGTGCCCAGCACCTCTTCCAGACCGAGCATTGGCTTGAGCGGTTCCAGGTAGAACGTCGGCGACGCCGAGATGATCAACACCGGTTCGCCCGCCGCCTGATGTCTGCGGATCGCTTCAAGACCCTGCGGGTACAGCCGTGGTTTGAGCACCGTTTCGCAGAAGTCTTCCGCCATCTGCGCGAGCTCCGCGCGGCTGCGGCCCTTTAAAAAGCGCATTCCCATTTCCTTGGCCTGTTTGGGCGAGAGCAGGTGGAAGGTAAACAGTCCGCCCGCGACCACGAAGCGGAACAAATCCAAAACCGTGCACAGCTTATGCCGCCACAGATACCGCATAAACAGAATGATGGAATCTCCGTGGATCAGCGTGCCGTCAAAATCAAAAAGCGCATAGGTTTGAAGCATAGGTGCGGCCCTTTCGTCAGTGTAGTTCCAGTATACTCAACTCATGGGGTTACCGCAAGTCAAACAAACGCTTTCCGGCGCTGCGTTTCATTGACTTACAATAGGGGGTATGCTATGCTCATGTCAGGTAAACGCTGTCTAAATACCCCGTCCGCTGCCGGTCGTATTTCCGCCATATTGCGCCCGCGACATCCTCGACGTAGCGCTGCTGCTACTTCGGATCCCGCAAACGCAAACTGAAGAAAATTCGACCCGGCACAGCACAAGGTTTTATGCATCGTTTCCCTGAGGAATAGGTTAATTTAAAGAAGGTGTACGATATGGCGGGCGTAACCTACAAGTGCCTCAACTGCGGGTCTTATTTGCGGTTTCGGCCGGAACTCCAGCGCTGGAAATGTGATTCCTGCGACAGTGAATATGATGAAAAAACGCTTTTGGACATGGCGGCCGACCACGAGCACGACCATGAACACGACCATGAGCATGAACACGACAACACGCACGAACAGGCCGCGGAAGCCGCCGCGCCCAAGGCCGAAGCGGCGTCCCAGGTAATTTACCACTGCCCAAGCTGCGGCAGCGCCGTGATCACCGACGAGACCACCGTCGCAACCCATTGCTACTACTGCCACAACCCCATCGTGCTCGAGGGCAAACTGACCCAGGACCTGCGGCCGGAAAAAGCGCTGCCCTTTACCATCTCCAAGGACATGGCGGTGGACCGCTTCATCCAATGGGTGGGGAAGAAAAAGTTCGTACCCAAGGGGTTTTTCGCCAAGGAACAGGTTAAAAACATCCAGGGTGTGTACTATCCGCACTTTGTAACCGACTGCGAGGTGGACGGCACCTACGAGGGCGAAGGCTCCAACTCCTCCGTCACCCAGACGGCCAACTATACCATCACCACCACGCAGCACTTCCACTTCAAGCGCCGCGCGGATATCCACTTCAAACGCCTGATGCGCCCCGCGCTCAAAGCAACCGACCGCAAGCTCTCCGACGGCATCCACCCCTTCCCGCTGGAAAAGATGAAGCCGTTCTCAGGCGCGTATCTGGCCGGATTTCTGGCCGAGCGCCGCGATATCGGCAAGGATGAAGCCACCGCGGACGTCCATGACGAGATCGACGATTACATCCGGCCGCTTTTAACGCCGACGCTTTCGTATACCGCGCATATGGGCAGCACCGAGGCCGACATCAAAAAAATGAACAGCCAGTACGTGCTGTTGCCCACCTGGGTGATCAGCTACCATCGCGAGGGCGACAAGGAACCCTATTACTTTGCCATGAACGGCTGCACGGGCGCGGTTTGCGGCAAGCTACCCGTATCCAGAGCCAGACTGCTGCTGGCAGGAGGGCTGTTGTCCGCGCTGCTTTTTGGCGCATACAGCCTGATGGCGTACTTTTTATTTTAACGGAGGAAACGGTATGAAGAAAAGATGTTTTGCCCTGCTGCTTGCGGCAATCCTGCTGCTGTCCGCAACCGCGTTTGGCGAGGAAGCCGCTCCGGTGCGCGTGTTTGACTATGCCGGATTGTTTACCGCCCAGGAAGCGGACGCGCTGGAAGCCGCGATCGCCGAGTTTCAGGCGGCGACCGGGTATGATTTCGCCATCCTCGTCTCGGACGTCGATCACGGGTATGATGATCTGCAGCAGCTCTGCGATGATTTCTACGATACAAAGGGCCTTGGACTTGGCATGAACCATACGGCGATCCTCTGCTTTTTAGACCTGTACGGCGACGGATATTACTACGTTTCGGTCTTTGGGGACCTCAAGTACCTGATGAGCGAGGAAGACATCCAATATCTGGCCGAGAACGCCATGAGCGACTTCTACGCGGGCGACTTTTCGGGCGGCTTCCAGTGGACGATGGATATCACCCGGCAGGCGGTTTCCGAGTTCGGCGTGCAGAACCAATCCCGGCGCGTGTACGATTACGCCGAGCTGCTGTCGGATGCTGATACCGAAGCGCTTGAGGCCGCGATCGCGGATTTCCGGGCGCTGTCGGGCCGCGATTTCCTTTACCTGTCCACCTATGAGGAGATGGACGGCAACCAGAACGGCAACTACATGGAGGAATTCTTCTTGTCCCACGGCTTCGGCGAGGGCGAGCAGCGCAGCGGCGTGATGATCTATCTGGATCTTGCGTCCGGCAACTTCTATGTGCAGAACTTCGGGGATATGGATACGCTCGTACCGCAGCAGGACCTCAACGTCATCGTCGGCAACGCCAGTCCGCTGATGGCCGAGGGCGAGATCCTGCCCGCTGTACAGCAGGTACTGGACGATTACGCGGCCTACTTCCGGTAGGCCGGACACGCGGAAGGTGAAACCATGAAGAAACTGACGCGGATTCTGCTCGTTGTCCTGGCGCTTGCGCTGCCGGCGGCGGCGTTTGCGGCCCCGCATGTGTTTGACAACGCGGATATTTTTTCGGACGCCGAGGAACTGGAAATCTCCGACGCCGTCACGGCGTTCATCGCCGATACGGGCATGGATTACGCGGTGGTCACCATCCGCCGCAGCCTCGGCAGCCAAACCGATCACGAGATGGCGCGGGATTACTACTACTCGCTCGGCCTTGGCACGGGGGACGATATCACCGGCGCGATGTACATGCTCAACATGTATGAGGACAACCGTTACGAGTACCTGTACACCGACGGCAAAATGATCGACTATATGACCGACGCCCGCATCGAACTGGCGCTGGACCAGAGCAACCCGCTGCTTAAGCAGGGGCTGTACAAGGAAGGCGTTCTGGCAATGCTCGCGGCGGTGAAAAGCTTTGTGGAGCAGGGCGTGCCCTCCAACCAGTTCCGTTATAACGTGGACACCGGCAAAATCCTCTCCGTCAGCGAGAGCGCCGATGCGCCCGCGTGGATGGCGACCGTGCAGCAGAACCTGATCCAAAGCAATCCCGACGGCGAATACCGATACGATCCGGCGACAGATCAAGTGTACTACGTGCGCTTCCATGTCCTCACCCCTACGGAGCTGCTCATCGGCGCCGGGGCGGCGATTCTGATCGGGCTTGTTTTCGTGTGGATCGTTTCCTCCCGTTATAAGCTCAAGGGCTCGACCTATCACTACGATTACCGCGCCAATTCCCAGATGGACATGACCGAATCCACCGACCAATATCTGCGCACGACCGTCACCCGTACGCGCCGCGCGCAGGCGTCCGGCGGCGGTGGCGGCGGACACGGCGGCGGGTTCAGCGGCGGAGGCGGCGGCAGCGGGGTCAGCTCCGGCGGCGGAGGCGGCGGAGGCCGTGGGTTCTAAATAAGTAAGGTGAACGCTGCGTGGTTTTACGCATCGTTTGCCTGTAGGTGACAAGGGCGATGAAATGACGGGGTTTGTCATTCATGTTGCCGGTTTTTTGATCGTTTGCGAGTCTCTCGGTGGTCGTATACCAATTGCCAACATTGACGAACGGGTTTAAAATTCTCAAACCAGCAAGCCGCCCCCCAACCGCGCGCGGGTCTTATTGGGGAGAAGCGCAGCTTGCATCGGAGGAACTTGTGGAACGAAAAGAACCGTGGATGGAGGACAGGCTGGGAGCGCTGGAGCGCGGCGAGAACCCGACGCTGATTTTGCGCATGAAGAGCGGGTACGCTGTGCTGGGCGACTATCAGTTTCTGCCGGGATACTGTTTGCTGATCGCATCGCCGCGGACGGGGTCGCTCAATGAGCTCAGCCTGGAAAAGCGCGCGCAGTTCATGCAGGATATGACGCTGATCGGCGACGCGATCAGCGAAGTATGCAAACCGATGCGGCTCAACTACAGCGTATTGATGAACGCCGAAAGTTTTCTGCACGGGCATATCCAGGCGCGCTACGCCTGGGAGCCGGACGCATACCGTATGGGGCCGGTGTGGAATTATCCCCGGGAGCAGCGCGCGGATGACCGGCATTATTTTACCGGGGAGAAGTACGTTGCGCTCAAAGAGCAGATCAAAGCCGCGCTGACGGCACGGCTGGAGGATATCAACTATTGGAAGGACATGGCATGCCTGTAAGATGCACCTGGGCACGGGGCGAGGCGATGATACGCTACCACGACGAAGAGTGGGGCAAGCCCGAGCACGACGACGCAAAGCTGGCCGAGATGCTCCTGCTGGAAGGGTTCCAGGCGGGGCTTTCGTGGGCGGTTGTCTTGAGCAAGCGGGAGAATTTCCGCAAGGCGTTCGCGGGCTTTGATCCCCAAAAGATCGCGGCCTTCGGCGAGCAGGACGTTGCCCGCATGATGGCCGACGCGGGTATCGTGCGCAACCGGCTGAAAATCGAAGCGGCGATCCGCAACATGCGCGTGTTTCTGGATCTTCAAATCGAGTTCGGGTCGTTCGACCGCTATCTGTATTCCTTCGCGCCGGATGCGCCTATCATCGGCGGGCAGGAGCTGATCTGCTCCTCTCCTCTTTCCGACGCGATTGCCAGGGATCTGAAAAAGCGCGGCATGCGCTTTATGGGCACGGTGACGGTCTATAGCTTTTTACAGGCCGTCGGCGTCGTCAACGACCATGATCCATTGTGTTTTTGTAAGTACCGCTAACGCGACCGCATTCACATTTGCGTCGCTATGAAACGGCATCTGCGCATTCATCAAACCTTGAGCGCTGCTACTACTGCTGTTTTCTTCACGCACATCTGTCGCTCCCTTCCGCCGCAACCGCAAAGGCGGCGTCGTTATCGGTACTTACAGGAATACTAAGCAGTATAAATTCCGCAAAAACGATTGAAAGGATACAAAGACTACTCATGACGATTAAGATCAAGTACCACGCACCGATTGAAAAAATCACCCGGATGGAACAGGGGGACTGGATCGACCTGCGGGCCGCCGAGGACGTAACGCTGAAAGCCGGCGAATACCGGCTGATTTCGCTGGGCATTTCCGTGCAGCTGCCAAAAGGCTGCGAGGCGCACATCGTGCCGCGTTCGTCCACGTTTAAAACCTGGGGCATTCTGCAAACCAACTCCATGGGCGTGGTGGACGAAAGCTACGCGGGCGAGAACGATATCTGGCGCATGCCGGCGTACGCCGTGCGCGATACGCAGATCAAGATCAACGACCGCATCTGCCAGTTCCGCGTCATGGAAAAGATGCCGCCGGTGACCATTGCCGAGATTGACAGCATGGATACGGAAAGCCGCGGCGGGTTTGGCTCGACGGGGATGCGGTAAAGCAATTCAGAAGCCGCGCCTGCATGCAGGCGCGGCTTTTTTTGTCGTGTATACGATTGGATTTTTACGCCTGTTCGCAGACGGGAACTGCGCCTGCACAATGCGTGCTTTCCGGTTCGGTGATCTCCCGGGCGCGGTCGAGCGCTTCGGCGATGGTTTTACGGCAGTTGTCCGGGCCGATCCGTTTGATAAACCCGGCTTTTTTAAGCATCGATTCCGGCTGGGCGTTTAGGTGGGACAGGATCATGGTCACGCCGCGCTTTTCACAGCCATCCTGGATGCGCTCCAGCGCATGCAGGGCCGTAACGTCGATGCTACCGACCGAGCGCATTCTTAACACCAGGCACAGGCAGTCGTTGCTGGACAGCTCCCTGGTCAGGTTGTCTGCGACGCCGAAAAACAGAGGCCCGTCCAGCTCGTAAACGCGGGTTTTCGACGGGATACGGATCCCCGTGCCAATCTCCACTTTGTCGGCGTCCACCCAAGCGCGCAGCTTGCTTTCCTCGCTCATGCGCTTGACGAACAGGATGGACACCAGCAGGATGCCCACGCCGATGGCGACGACCAGATCGAACACCATGGTGAGCACAAAGGTGGTCACCAGCACGAGGCTGTCGCTCTTGGGCGCGGTTTTCAAAAGACGCATAAAGGTCCGCCATTCGCTCATGTTATACGCCACCACGAATAAAATGGCAGCGATGACCGGCATGGGAATCAGCGACGCATAGGGCATGAGCACCAGCAGAATCAGCAAAAGCGTGACGGAATGGACCATCCCGGCTATGGGGGTGCGGCCGCCGTTTTTCACATTGGCGGCGGTGCGGGCGATTGCGCCGGTAGCGGGAATACCGCCGAACAATACCGAGCCGATGTTGGCGATGCCCTGGGCAACCAGCTCCATATTGGAGTTGTGGCGCGAGTTGATCATACCGTCGGCCACCACGCACGACAGGAGCGATTCCACCGCCGCGAGCAGCGCGATGGTCAGGGCGTCGGGGAACATGGCGGCGATCCGCGATACGCTCAAGGGGTAGAGCTGCAGCGTTGGCAAGCCACCGCTGATGGTGTACAAGTCGCCGATGGTGCTTACCTGTAAATGCAGGCCGTGCACCAGTGCGATGCCGACCAGCACGGCGATCAGCGAGGCGGGAATCGTTTTGCTGATGCACCGCCACCCGACGAGCACCAAAAGCGCGGCCAGGCCCACGGCCATGGCCTGCCAGTTGAAGCTTGCCCCGCTTAGTATAAGGGCCTTGAGCTTGTCGAGCGTGTCCACCGTTTCCAGGCCGGCGAGATAGCGGATGCCTAGAAAATCCTTCACCTGCCCGATCAGGATGCTGACGGCGATGCCCGCCGTGAACCCGACCGTGATGGTAACGGGAATAAACTTGATCAGCGATCCCAAACGAAACAGACCCATAAGGATGAGCATCAGACCGGCCATCACGGTCGCGATGAATAGCCCTTCCATGCCGCTGCGGGCCATCACCCCGGCGACGATCGTGGCAAACGCGGCGGTCGGCCCCGCAATCTGCACGCGGCTGCCGCCAAGCAGCGACACAAAAAAACCGGCGATAATCGCCGTGTACAATCCCTGCTCCGGCCGGACGCCGGACGCCAGCGCCAGCGCGATGGACAGCGGGAGTGCGATTATGGCGACGATCAAACCGGATGTCATGTCGCGGACCAGTTGTTTGCGGGAGTAGGATTTCAAGGTGTAGAAGAGTTTCGGCTGCAGTTTCTGCATAAATGCGCATTCTCCCGAAGCATCAGAATGCACGCATTCTAACAGGATTCCGGCGGGAAGTCAATCGGGAAATTTTGCATCGTCTGTGCGCCTGGGCAAACGAAAAAACCGGGACAATATGGCCCCGGTTTTTGCTTGCGTTCGGGTTATTCGGCCTGGGCCAGCGCGTCGTTCAGCGCGGCTTTGACTACGGAGAAGGACAGGCCCTGTGCGGTGCAGTAATCGCGGATCAGCATGTTGCCCGCGGGCATCGGGCCGCCGATGATTTCTTCCACCTGTGCCTGGGTAAGCCCAAGGTCGAGCACCTGCTGGAAGCTGGTCGAGCCGTTTACGGTCGGTTCCTCGCTTTCGTCGTGCGTGTCCGTAGCGGCCGGGGCGTCTTCAGGCGTCAGGGCTTCCTGCGCCGCCTGCGCGTCCGGCTCTGTGATCTCCACCTGATGGGACAGGATATAATCGATCTGCTCCTGGGTCAGGTTTGGGTTCGACTCCAGTATGATCTGTGCGCCGCGTGGCGTGAGCCAGGTATCGATCAGCGCGACCGGCAGCCCCTTGTACAGGCCCACGAACAGCTGCACCGAGCCGTTGCCGATCTCCGCCTCGCCGTACGCGGTTTCGATATCCTTGGTCTTGATGGCAGTGCCGTCGGTATCCGCGGGGATGCCGAACGCGTCGTAGAGCACGCTTAGGTCGATCTGGAAGGCGTCGGCAACCTCCTGAAAGGTGTAGGAGCCGCGGATATCCTCGGGGTTGTACTGTCCGGCAAATTCGCCGGTTGAAAACGTCGTGGGCACCTTATCGTCCTCGGTCGTCCAGGTGCCGGTCAGCATGGTGACGCCGATACCGCCGAAAATCACGAGGAAGATCACCACGGTGATTTGCCAGAGTTTGATTTTCATTGCGCATCCTCCTTTGCCGAGGCCGCCGCCTGTTTGCGCACGGGCAGTTTCATCTCCACGGTGTCGGGCACGGGGCACACGCGCTGGGATGTGCACTCAAAGCAGCTGATGCATTGGAAATCCGTTACGGTTTCCTGTTTGGCGACGTCGATGTTCATGGGGCAGGCCTTGGTGCATTTGTTGCAGGAGATGCAGGTGCTCGGTGTCCGCTTGATTTTGAAGATGCGGAATTTGTTGAACACGCCCAGCAGCGCGCCGTAGGGGCAGGCGTACTTGCACCACGGGCGTTCGATGAACAGCGAACCCAGAAGCGTTACGCCCAGAATGATCACCGCGGGCAGGGCGACCTCGTCGGTCCAGAAGGTGAACAGGGCGTTGTAGGGATCGACGTTTGCAAACAGCAGCGTAGCCGAACGCGCGGTGACGAACACCACCCAGATCAGCACGCCGAAGCGCGCGTAGCGCAGCACCTTGTCCAGCTTGCGCGGGACGAATTTGTTATAGCGTTTCCTGAAAATCATCCGTCCGAGTTTGCCCAGCCACTCCTGGATGGAGCCCAGCGGGCACACCCAGCCGCAGAACACCGGGCCGAAGAACAGCGTCAGGACCATCACCAGCGCAAACAGCACGATGGCCGAATCGTGGATTTTCTGGATCAGCGTCCCCACGGTGAAAAGGTTGTACAGCGTCACCACGCCGCCGAAAGGGCACAGCGCGTGCAGCGACGCGGTAGACAGAAAGGGAATGGTGGCAAGGCCGGCTTCTTCCAGCGTTTTGTTGACGGCGATGAATGCGATCAGCGTGAAAAAGAAAATCTGTACATACAGCCTGATACGGGATTTGCGTTTTCCGGGCGTCTCCATGTTGTCGTCCTCCGTGCTTACGGCTGCGGCATGAGCGGGCCGCAAACCGTGTATTCGCAGCGAATGTACCATACGCAAACCCGCGCGGTCAACGGCGCGCGGGTGACGATTTTGTGACGATTTTCGCAACTCGTTTGGGAAAGAAAATTCGCGCTATTTCGGCCTGTATTCCCAGCCTTCGTCGCCGTGATAGATCATGCGCTTGGTCATACCGCCGTCCACAGTGAGCACCTGGCCTGTAATGTAGCTGCTTTCCTCCCCGCACAGGAACAGCACGGCGTTAACGATGTCCTCCGGCACGCCGACGCGGCCCACGGGCTGCTGATTATTGTCCGCCGTTGAAAAGCTTGCGTCCGCGGTGTCGATCCAGCCGGGCGCGACGGCGTTGACCCGCACGCGGCTCGCAAGGGTCGCGGCCATGGCGTGCGTCAGCGCGGTGATGCCGCCCTTGGCGGCGGAATAGCTTTCGGTGTTTTGCTGGCTCATCAGGTAGCGCGTGGAGGAAAGGTTCACGACCGCGCCGCCCTCACGGAAGTGATCCATGAACAATTTCGTCAGGAAATACGGCGCGGTGATGCCCACGCGGAGCACTTCGTTGAATTCGTCGAAGCCGCAGCTCAGCAGCCCGTTATGGGTGAGCATGGCGTTGTTGATCAGGTAATCAATCTGGCCGTGCCGCGACAGTACCTGCGAGGCGAACGCGCGGAGCACGCTTTCGTCGGCGATATCGCCCTGAAAGCCGTCGTTTGGCAGTTTATCGATCACCTCGACGGCAGCACCGCGCGCCCTGAATGCCCCGGCGACCGCTTTGCCGATGCCGCGCGCTCCGCCGGTCACCACGGCTACCTTTCCCAGCATATCCATAGAAAGTCCCTCCGGTTAGTATTGTTTATCTTCATCATACCCATGCTCCGGGAAATTGACAAGTATATAAACCAGCATCACATTTTGACATATAAAAAACCCCCGCACTGCTTCAAATGTGCGGGGGTTCAGGTATTCTCGTCCAACGGCTCCACCTCCCTGCGTCCGTTTCTTGTATGGTTAACGCCTGCTTATTTGGCAGTGCGGTAACAGCGTTTCGTTTGCTTTAAAACCTACGCTGCGGTGATGATTGTTGTTTGCACAATGGAATCACCTCTTTCTCTGCTTTTCTAGAGCAGTGCTTTGATGTCGGCTTCCATCGTCTCCGGTTCGTCCTTTGGTTCAAACCGTTTGACGACGCTGCCCTGGCGGTCGACGAGGAACTTCGTGAAATTCCATTTGATCCGGCCTTTGCCTTCGCCCGGCTGCTGTTCCTTTAAGAACTTGAACAGGGGGTCGGCGTCCTTGCCGTTAACCTTCACCTTGGCGAACTGCGGAAATTTAATACCGAAGTTCAAGGTGCAGAACTCGTGGATGGCCTCGTTGCTGCCGGGCGCCTGTCCGGCGAATTGGTTGCACGGAAAATCCAAAATTTCGAAGCCCTGGTCGTGGTACTTCTGGTACAGCGTCTGCAGCCCTGTGTATTGCGGCGTGTGCCCGCACTTGGTGGCGGTGTTGATGATCAACAGCACTTGGCCTTTATACTCGCTTAGCGAGACTGGCTGTTCACTGCGGTCCAGGACGGTGAAATCATAAAGTCCCATGACTCTTGCTCCTTTCGTGGTTTCCGTATCCATACTATACACGGCGCATGCGGGACTTAAACCACTTTTTTATACGCGATACATCAGGATATGAAAAATCCGGCGTTTGTTTTAAAACGACCGGATGTGGTAGTTGCGATTCGGTGTTGTGGCTGCGACCCGGCGTTCCTCTATTGCGCCTGTTTGCCAGGGCCATACCGGAACACGAAATCGCTGACGTGTACGCCCAGCACGCGCGCGATGACGGGGCACTTGGCTTTGAGCAGGAAAAACAGCCCGCGCGGGCTTTCCGACAGGGTCTCGTAGTTGCCCTGCCCTTTGGCGATCACGATATCCGCGCTGTGGAAGACCGTCAGAAATTCCTCGCTGCATTCGTCCAGCAACACGCCCGGAACGTCGCAGCCGGTGGAGATGATCCGCGCGTAGTCGGCAAGCCCGGAATCGACGGCCACTTCGATGGTCGCGTCGTTGAGTACCGGCGCGTGTCGCACCGCGTAAGTTAGCTGAAGATTCGGGAATTCCCGGAGCAGCAGTCCGTCGAACACCGTTTCTCCGGTATTGTCGCCGATGACCAGCATGGTTTTGGCCGTTTTGAGTTTCTTCCGCAATATGTCGATATCGCACACCGCGAATGGAGTGTCAAACTCCGCGTCGAAGCGGCTCAGATCAATTGTCAGGCCGATGGCCGAATCCAGCACGTTGCCGGACGCGGCGGCCTTTAGCGCCCAGTAAACCGGATCGTCTTTCTCCAGGAGCTTTGTCTGTATCGCGGGCAGCAGCCGCAGCGCGGTTTCCATGTCCCGCCGTTTCACGGCCGCGTAGGGATCGGGGGTTGCGGTGCGTGCCTTGACGATGCGCTGAAACGCGCGCGCGATCTCCGGCGCGCTCCCGTAGCTTTGGTAATGATTCAATACCTGAATGGCCTCGGTCATGATTTGCTGATGCGCGGCGGCATCATCCACCGCCATTTTGGCGGCTTCCAGCGCGCCCCTGAGCACGCAGGGCAGGCAGTCCAAAAACAGTTCCATGGTTCACGCTCCGATTCGTTGGATTCATTGCTGTATTCCGTGTTTCTGTGCGGATTCCCTGCAATCAAAAAGCCGTAATCCGCACGGATTACGGCTTTATATGGCTTTGCTTTATGCGTTGTGCGCGTGGATGTACTCCATCACCTTGGCGGGGCCGGCATACTTTTCAGCGCTGCCGCCGTGGACCGATACCAGCGACGGGGCCTGCATGACGCCGTACTTTTCCACCAAATCCTGGTGCTGGCTTGCGTCGATCACCTTGTGCTTGATGCCGGCCTCGGTAAGCGAGGTCTTGACCATCTTGCAGCTGGCGCAGGTCGGGGTGGTGAATAAAAGCAGCTCGCTTTCTTTCGTGGCGGCGGGATCGGCGTTTTCGTCAATCACATACTCCTTGCGGTCGACGAACTCCTGCGATTTGCCGTCGTTCCAGTTGCGCACCGGGCGGTAGTAGCCGGTGATGCGGGAGTAGACCTCCGCTTCCTTGCCGCACTCGGGGCAGGTGTAGTGCTCGCCCGCGATGTAGCCGTGCTCATGGCATACCGAATAGGTCGGGGAAATGGTGTAATAGGGAAGCTTGAAGTTCTCGGCGATCTTCTTCACCAGCGCGGCGGCGGCCTTCCAGTCGGGCAGTTTCTCGCCCAGATACGCGTGGAACACCGTGCCCGAGGTATAGAGCACCTGCAGATCGTCCTGAACGGTCAGCGCTTCGAAAATATCGTCCGTCGCGCCCACCGGCAGGTGGGAGGAGTTGGTGTAGTAGGGCTTGTCGCCCGTGCCTTTGGCGGCGGTGATGATATCCGGATAGCGTTTCCTGTCGTGCTTGGCCAGGCGGAAAGTGGTGGATTCGGCGGGCGTCGCTTCCAGGTTAAACAGCGCGCCGTATTTTTCCTGGTACTGCACCAACCTGTCGCGCATGTGGTTTAAAACGTTCTGGGCGAATTTCTGGGTCTTTTCGTGGGTCATATCGGAGCGCACCCATTTGGCGTTGAGCGCGGCCTCGTTCATGCCCACCAGCCCGATAGTGGAGAAGTGGTTGTCAAACGTGCCCAGATAGCGCTTGGTGTAGGGGTAAAGCCCCGCGTTCATCAGGTTGGTGATGACCGTGCGCTTGGTATCCAGCGACCGCGCGGCGATATCCATGAGTTTATCAAGCCTTGTATAGAAATCTTTCTCGTTTTCGGCCAGGTAGGCGATGCGGGGCAGGTTGATGGTCACCACGCCCACAGAGCCGGTTGATTCGCCGCTGCCGAAGAACCCGCCGCCCTTTTTGCGCAGTTCGCGCAGGTCAAGCCGTAAGCGGCAGCACATGGAGCGCACGTCCGAGGGCTCCATATCGGAGTTGATATAGTTGGAAAAATACGGGGTGCCGTATTTGGCAGTCATTTCAAACAACAGGCGGTTGTTTTCGGTGTCGCTCCAGTCAAAATCCTTGGTGATGGAATAGGTGGGGATGGGGTACTGGAAGCCGCGGCCGTTGGCGTCGCCTTCGATCATGATGTCGATAAACGCCTTGTTGATGACGTCCATCTCTTCCTGGCAGTCCTTGTAGCAGAAATCCAGTTCCTTGCCGCCGACGATGGCGTGCTGGTCGGCGAGGTCCGCCGGTACGCGCCAGTCAAGCGTTACGTTGGTAAACGGCGCCTGCGTGCCCCAGCGGCTTGGCGTGTTGACGCCAAAGATGAAAGACTGCAGGCTCTGCTTGACTTCTTTATAGGAAAGATTGTCTACCTTCACAAACGGGGCAAGATAGGTATCAAAGGAGGACACAGCCTGCGCGCCGGCCCACTCGTTTTGCATGATGCCCAGGAAGTTGACCATCTGGTTGCAGAGGGTGGACAGGTGGCTTGCGGGCGAGGAGGTGATCTTGCCCGTGATGCCGCCAAGGCCTTCCATGATGAGCTGTTTCAGGCTCCAGCCCGCGCAGTAGCCCGTGAGCATGGAAAGGTCGTGGATATGCATATCGGCGCTGCGGTGTGCGGCGGCGATTTCCTCGTCGTACACTTCCGACAGCCAGTAGTTGGCCGTGATCGCGCCGGAATTTGACAGAATCAATCCGCCGACGGAATAGGTAACGGTGGAGTTTTCCTTCACGCGCCAGTCGTCCACCTTTACATACCCGTTGACCAGCTCTTTATAATCCAAAAGCGTGGTGGAGGTGTTGCGCACCTTTTCGCGCTGCTTGCGGTATAAAATGTATGCCTTGGCTACGTCGGCATACCCCGCCTGCACCAAAACGCGCTCTACGCTGTCCTGTATGCTCTCCACGCTGATCAGATCGTACTCGATCTTCTCCTGATAATCAGCGGTGACCTTTAAAGCAAGGAAATCAATCATATCCTGCGTATATTGTTTATTCTGGGCGTCGAAGGCCTTGGCGATCGCGCTGACGATTTTGGAGATATTGAAGTCTGCCAGGGCGTTGTCCCGTTTGATGACCTTGTACATCCGTCGTCCCTCCTATTGTTTTTTTGGGGCGTCAACTAAAACAGCTTTTTCACAAAGCTCATCCTTGAGGGGAGTGTTGGTCGTTTTAGTATGGTTATTCTAAACCGTAATATGGAGCCTGTCAAGCGAAATCCCAACATATTGTGTATTTTCTTTTACGAAATACTAAATCATGTTGTATTTACGCTGTTTTAACAACCGCTCCGCTACGCGCCGCGTACCCGCGTGCCCGGTACGAAGGGGCGTACGGCGTCCGCAAGCGCCTGCAATTCGGACATTTCAAAGCCCTGCAGGCCGGGCGTAAGGACGTCCGGAGCGTCTGTAAAGTTCTGCAGAAAATAGGCGTCGGCCCCCTGGATCCATTTGCCAATTTCCACAAGGTCTTCCGGCGTGTGCATGCCCTGCACGACCGTCGTGCGGAATTCACAGGGCACGGCGCCCGAGAGCAGGTAAGCGGCGCTTTCTTTCACCGCGGGTAGGACGTCCGCCTTCGTGCCCGAGGCAAGCGCGTACTTGTCCGGCGCGTGCTTTAAATCCATTGCGACAAAATCCACAAGCCCTTCCCCGATCAGCGCCTTGAGCGTGTCCGGGCGGGTGCCGTTGGTATCGAGTTTGATCAGAAAGCCCAGGTCCTTTACCTTGCGGAGGAACGGGGCCAGGCCTTCCCACAAAAGCGGTTCGCCGCCGGTGACGCAAACGCCGTCCAGAAGGCCCTTGCGCGACTTCAGGAAGGCGAGCACCGTGTCCTCGGTGATTTCCTGGGCGTCGTTTGCCGGGTGCAGAAGCGAGGCGTTATGGCAATAGGGACAGCGAAAATTACAGCCGCCGATGAATACCGTGGCGGCCACCTTGCCGGGATAGTCCAGAAGCGTCATCTTTTGCAATCCAGCTATCATGTCCGTATCGCCTCGCGTGTCGTTTGGTTTGGTTGTCTGTTCTCGTATCGTATCCAGTTCTGTATGCGGTGTCAAGAGCGGCGTACGATGGAGCGATGGTGATAAAATTCCCGGTTTCTTCGGCCTGCAGTCCAAAAGAAACCGGGCCTTCGAGTGAAAACATACACAATATACACTGCGGCCGGAAAGGTGAAACACAATATTTAGTATTTGTAAAAAATTTGTGCGGAATTATGCCTGTACGGGCGTTTCCGTATAGGCAAAATGTTGCGAAAGTGTTATGTGTTTGTTTCAAACGCGGCGGCCGCGTCCCGGAGGTGTGTCATCACCTTGAGGTGCTGCGGGCAGATTTTTTCGCATTTACCGCATTCGATGCAGTCCGACGCCTTTCCGCTTGCCTGCGTGTGCGCACCGTAGTACTGGGTGCAGTTCCAGCCGGGGTGCTGCTTTTGGTTGTTCAGGCAGGAAATGATGGCGGGGATGTTGATGTTCTTCGGGCAGCCGGGCACACAGTACCCACAGGCCGTACAGCCGATCAGGTTCTGCTTTTTGAATGCCGCCACCACCTGGTCAATTGCCTGGAACTCCGCCTTGGACAGCGGAACGAAATCCTTCATGAAGCTGATATTATCCTCCACCTGGGCCAGGGTGCTCATGCCGCTCAATACGGTTTCCACACCCTCAAACGAGGCCGCGTAGCGGATAGCGTAGCTTGCGTAGCTGCCGCCGTGCAGCGCGTCCAGCACCGCTTTGCCTTCTTCAGGCGGATCGGCCAGCGCGCCGCCGAGCACAGGTTCCATCACGATGACGGGTTTTCCGTACTTGCGGCATACGTCGTAGCAGGCCTTGCCCTCGACGCTCGGGTTTTCGTAATCGACGTAGTTGAACTGGATCTGCACCACTTCGATCTCGGGATGCTCGCGCAGGATCTCGTCCAGAAGCGCCGCATTGTCGTGGAACGAAAGCCCGATGCGGCGGACCTTGCCTTCGGACTTAAGCGAGCGGACAAACGCAAACGTATTGCAGTCCAAAAACTTCTGAATGTTCTTATAGCTGAGCGCATGGAGCAGATAGGTATCGAAATAGGAAACGCCGCAGGTCTCCAGCTGCTTTTGAAACACGCCCGGCAGATCGGCTTCTTTTTTAAACAGGGGCTCCGTCAGCTTGTTAGTCAGCAGATAGCTTTCCCGCGGATGCCTGGAGGTCAGGCAGTTTCGCAGCATGGTTTCGCTGTCACCGTATACGGTGGAGGTATCGAAATAGGTAAAGCCCTCGTTTAAAAACAGATCCGTCATCTTGCAGAACTGTTCCAGATCCGGTTTGTCGCCGAGGTGCGGAAGCCGCATGCAGCCAAAGCCAAATTTTCTCATGGAAGCGTCTCCTTTTTGCGTGTTGGTTTGGGTTCGTCGTGGATGGGCAGGGTAATCTGATCATAGTGCTCGATTTTCAGGTCGAGCCGCCGCAGCGTATCCTGCATCTCCCCAATGCGCTGAACAAGGGCTTCGCGCTGGGTTTTCAGCATATGCTTGCGCTGCGAAAGCGTATCGTCTCCCCGCAGGCACAGTTGCACATAGTCCGCAAGCACCTCTACCGGCAGCCCTGCCAGGCGCATACACTTGATGAACTCGATCCAGCGGCAGTCGTCCTCCCCGTAGTCGCGGATGCCGCCTGCCGTGCGCGGAACCGGCGGAATCAGCCCCACGCGCTCGTAATAGCGCAGGGTGTCGGGCGTCAGGCCGTATTGATCGGAAACGGCGGCGATGGTCATGGGAACCCCTCCCTGTTTGCGAAGATAGTATTAGTATAAACATTGGAGTCAACTCCAAGTCAAGCGCTCGCGCGAAAAAAATCGGAAACCTTGAAAAAGTCCTTCCGGATCATCGGAAGGACTTTTGGACTGCGGATGATTTCGGGTTACCCTTCGGTCAGCATCCCGTCGTGCATGCGGAAGGTTTGGTCGGCCCGGGCGGCAAGCTCCAGGTCGTGGGTGACGACGATCACGCAGTAGTTCTCCTTATGGGCCAAATCCAGAAGGATGGACACCAGCCGGTCCCCGTTTTCGGTGTCGAGGTTTCCGGTCGGCTCGTCGGCAAGCAGGAGCTTTGAGTTCATGCTCATGGCGCGGGCGATGCCTACGCGCTGCTGTTCCCCGCCCGAGAGCATATCGGGAAAGCGGTCGAGCACGGTTTTTGGCAGGTTGACCTTTTGGATCAGCGCCGCCGCCTGGTCGCACGCCGCGTCCCCGCGCACGCCGCGCAGTTCCATGGGATAGGTGACGTTTTCCGATACCGTCAGCAGCGGGAACAGCCTGAACGACTGGTAGATCACCGCGGCATGGTGCAGGCGGTAATGATCCAGGTCCATCCTGTTCGTCGGCGTTCCCTTGAACAGCACCTCGCCGGTTTCGGGCAGCATCAGCCCCGCCAGCAGCGACAGGAGCGTAGATTTCCCGCTGCCGGATTTCCCCACCAGCGCGTACAGCTTTCCGGTTTCAAACGCCGCGCTGACGTCGCGCAGGGCGTCCACGGTATGGAAACGCGTGTGATAGGTGTAGTTGACATGTTTCAGTTCGAGGATCGCCATAGCCGCCTCCCAATCATTCCGGTTCCGTGAGCAGTTCCTGCGCCTTTTGCCGCAGAGCTCTGAAAATCCGGATACTGCTCCCGGTCATCCAGCACAGTTCGTACGCGCCGATCAGCCACAGCAGCAGCGCGTTGGCGCCGCCGCCGGTCGCCCGCCAGCACAGCACGCCGAGCAGAACGCCGATCGCCGACAGGAAAAATTGTTCAAATAGAAACGTCAGCGTGATGCGCACGCTTCCCACGCCAAGCGCCCGCATCAGCGCGATTTCCGGCTTGCGGGAGTTCTGCAGCAGGTACGCCCCGACCGCGCCGATCAGCATCACCGCCGCATACAGGCAGATGAACAGGGCGTTCATGTAGCGGATCTGCCGCTGCATCCCCTGCACGGCGGAGATATAATCCGCGTCGTCGATCACCGCGAAATCCCGGACGCTGGAGTGGCTGCCCGCCTCCTCGAAAGGAACGGCCTCCAGCGCGTCGCGCAGCAGATCGAGCTCCGCGGCGGAGCGCAGGGTGAAAATCATGCTGCGGAAGGTAAAGCGGTTTAGGCGTATGCCGGTCCACCAGGTATCGTAGCTGCCCGCCCAGGCGCGCTCGGGCAGGTAGGCGCGCTCAACTGCGGGCGACGGTTCGGCGCCGATCGGGAAATTGATTCCGAGCGGCGTATAGATCACCGCATCGCCGTAGGTCAGCACATAGCTGCCCGCGACCAGGAAATCATATAGCACGAACGGCGCGTCCTCGTCGTCAGTCCACGCCAGATAGCGCACAGTATCGCCAAGCTGAATGCCGTCGCGCTCCATCAGGGATTCGGGAAGCACGCACAGATCCGCGTCCGAAGCGGTCAGGCAGCTTTCGTCGTAGCCGGAAAGCCATATGATGGTCGGATCGTTGTCGTAGTAAAAGGCCGGCGAGCCGCTGATACTGTTGGTGGCGATCCACTTAGGCTCTTTGGACAGCTTATACAGAAGCGTTTCCACGGCAAAGCCGTCGGTGGGAATGAAGGGTTCCGGGATCTCGGCGCTCGTGCCGTCCGCCGCGCGGGAGACGCCCAGAAAGCGGAGGTTGGACACCTGCCAGGTCAGGCTGACGGTTTCCGTCAGCCCCGCGTCGATCAGGCTTTGCACCTTCTTGGCGGTGACCACCATGCCGTTTAAATACCGGCCGAAATAATCCGTAGCATATCCCCGGATCACCGTGTTTTCCCGGACTTCATCAAGCTGCGCCGCGTACTGGTCGGACGCGGACGTCAACAGCCCCAGAAACGCGGCGATCACCGCGCACAGCAGCAAAACCGCCAGCGTGCGCATACCGCCGCGCCGGATGGACAGCAACGCGTACTTCAGCCTCCCCGACAGCCGGGACGTGTGCCCGTGGACGGTGCGCGGCTTTTTGTGTTTCCGGGGCTTCTTTTCATGCACCGCGTCCAGGGAGAACGCGGCCGTAAACAGGAGGACGAACGCGAAAAACAGCACGGCCGCCAATACATAGACAATGCCGGCCGTGACCGGCTGGAAGGCCAGATGCCGCACGGTGAACAGGTTTGCCGAGGAAAAGCGCGTGTCCGTCATGCCCAGGGTTTCGGCCAGAACGCGGATGTAGTTAAGCACCCGCCCCTCCAGTAACCGCCCCGCGAGCAGGCCGATCATCGCTGCCGGCAGGGTGATGGCAAGGGACGCGGCCAAAAACCCGCGCAGCGCGTGCGCGCTCCCCACGCCAAGCGCCCGCTGCAGCAGCGCGTCCTCGCGTCTACGGGAGATAAACAGGTAGCTGTACAGCGCCAGCACCCCGGGAACCACGAGCAGGCAAATTAATAGAAAGAGAAGCGAAAGGTTTTTCAGCTCCTTGTACGGCCCGGCCACCGCGCCGTAGCCCTCGTCGTACACGGTCAGCCGGTATCCAGCCGGAAGCAGTTCCTGCGCCTGTTGATGGAAGCTTTCAGCCAGATCGTTGTCCAGCCGGAACTGCCCCAGCGTATAGCCGGTGGTCATCCCGATGACCGCGTTGGGCGCGGAGCGTGGAATATACAGGGTGTCCGGGTGTTCCGAGGTCCGGTAATAGATACCGATGATCGTGTACGGCTCTTCGGGTGCCAGGTCCTCGGTCCAGGAGCTGTAGATGAGATTATCGCAGTCGTTGAGGCTCATTTGGATGGTGTCGCCCACGGAAAGATCCGCGATGGTGGATAAAATATTGGAAATCACGCAGACCTTTGCGTCCGTTCCATATTCCTCGGCGGTAAACAGCCTTCCGCCGTCCAGCAGCTTCAGCTCGCCCTGCTGCCAGGGCCGCAGCGTCGCCAGGTCGGTCACGGGGTTGACGCGGTAGCCGTTGTTGCGGTTTTTCAGCACCTGCGCCAGGGCGCGGTAGGGGCTGTCCGCGGGCAGTTCGTCTTCGCCCAGATACTGCCATCCCGAAAGCGTCTGTCCGCTGCCGTCCGTGCCGACAAGCGTATCCTCCGGCTGAAATAAAAGGAGATTGTTGGAGCTTTCAATAAAGTGGCCGCACAGCACGTAGCGTTCGTCCAGCCGCAGCGCGCCTTCCTCCAGATTGATATATGTGATTTTCTCCAGCACATCGCCCCACGCGAAGGGAGCGTCGGTGATCAGCGCGGAATAGGCGTTGTTGGCCCGCTCCCATGGGCCGATCTGTACGATGATCACCGCGGCGTCCTTGTCAAACACCTGCCAGTCCTTGCGCCGAATGCCGGGGATCACGCCAAGCAGCGCGTCTTCCTGGTCAAATTGGATCACGCCCGGCAGTGTTAAAAGCTGATCCAGCGCGTCCGCGTTTTCTAAAAGCGACGAGGCCATCGCCGGATCTACGGCGTGCGCGCTTGGGTAGTCGCTGCCGAAGTACTCCAGCTCGGCGATGGTGTGATAATAATCGTCGCATTCTGTAAGATACCCGCTCACCGCGTGGTACACGCACAGCACAAGCGTCAGCAGGGTGACGATGGTTGCCAGCAGCACAAGAAACAGCAGCGCTTTTTTTGGCTGCCGCAGGATGATTTTTAGTCCGAAGGATTCCGCGAGGAAACGATTTTTTCGGCCCTGCGTTTCCCGTCCGCCGGCTCTGTTCCCGGTGTCTGGCTTCATTTCAGGCATGCTCCGCAAGATCGGGTCGCGATCACGTATTTTTCTCCGTGCGCGTCATAGACGCTTTCAGTCCATGATTATACACGCAATGGCGGCGCGGTACAACTCCGCCCCGTCCGTACCGGGCTTGACAGGCATGCCGATCCGGCGCGCCCGGGGGCGAGTTTTTCTGAAATCTTCGCTGCGCCGGAATCCCGTGAAAACATTGTTATATGGTTGACAAGCGGATGTGAAAACCGTATAGTTTGAAGTGAAATTTCTAACATGTGCATATAAAAGATTCGGCATATATGCAAAAGGAGTTCACATGCCCCTTCAGGGCTCTAACAAACATATCGGCACGGCCGCGATTGAGTACCAAAGTGCGCAAACGACTAAGTATAGCGCGCTGATGCTGACCCCTGCCGCCAGCGGCAGCGATATCGCGCTGGCAGCCGAGTATAAAAAGAAAACGGCTCAAGCGGCGCTTGCGGCTCTCCATGCGGAGATGGAGGATTTGTTTGCTCCGTTTCCGGGGCTTTCCAAATTGCAGGACGCCATGGACAAGCGCCGGGAATACGACGAAAAACAATATGAAACACTGCTGGAGAAAGCCAAAAAGCAGTCTCCGCAGCTTTTGGAATTGCTGCAGAAGAAGCGGCGGCTTGAAAAAGAACTGGAAACAAGCGGCGAGATGGTATTCGCCAGGCATGACGAGCGCGTTGCCTATGATGATGACAACGCGCCGTTTGCGATGCTGAAATTTGAAGATAAGGCGTCCGGCGTACCGGCCGACGCCATGGAAACGCTGATGCTGATCCGCAGGGACATACTTGCCGCGATGGAAAAAAGCGCGGAGACCGTTTACCACCCAAGCGATCTGACCCGAACCGATTTCACAGGGGAATATACCTATCATAAACTACTCGACGATGCCTGATCCGCGCGTATCATGAACGCGATCCGGGCAGGAAAGAAGCGGCATGCGAAATGGCGGAGACTGATTTGAAAAATCTGGAGCCCATACAGGAGGCGCTCAAATCCAGCGCCGAATTGCTGGAAGAACTGGCGGAGGATATGTCCGGCGTTTTCCAGCAGTTCAAAAAAACGCAGGACAAACTGGATCTGCAGGCGACAGCGCTTGAAGATCTGAGCCGGGATTTCCGCCTGTTCAAAACGCAGATGGCGGGCGACAAAGTCAACACGGCCTTTTCGCACGCCTTTCAGCTGATCGTGCAGAAGCTGGACCAGTTGGAGATTACGCACGCACAGTTGGACGAGGCGAAGGACGCGCAGTACAAGCGGCAGCTGGAAAGCGTAATCTCCACGCTGCTTGCGGCGATCGGCAGCATGGGCTATACGCGGTACGCCGTTTCCGAGGGGGAGCCGTTCGATCCCGCTCGCATGCATTGCTTAAGCCAGGTGGACGGAGAGAAAGACGCGGTTGTCCGCGTCGTGACCAGCGGCTATATGAACAAAACCATCGTCGTGCGCACCGCAAGCGTTATTCTTGGAAAATAGTCACAGAAAAGGAGATTGTCAGCTATGGCCTATCATAAGGTAATCGGAATCGATCTGGGAACCACATACAGCGCCGTCGCCACGTACGATAAGGACGAGTACGAACCCAAGATTCTGCCAAATGAAGCGGGGGACGAAAGCGTGCCGTCCGTCGTCAGCTTTATGCAAAACGCGGCAAACAACGAAACCTGCGTGGTCGTCGGCAAGATCGCAAAGGAAAACTTTGTCAAAGCGCCCGACGATACGATCATGGAAGTCAAGCGCAGCATGGGCGAGGTGCTGACGAAGGAAAGCTGTGAAAAACTCGGCCTGAGCGAAAGCGAGGCGGGGATGCCCCTGTATGTCAGCTGCAACAAGACCAAGTACCTGCCCCAGGAGATCAGCGCGCTGGTGCTGATGGAGATGAAGAGAATCGCTGAGACGAATATCGGCGAAAGCATCCACGACGCGGTGATCACCGTGCCGGCGTATTTTACCGAACAGCAGAAAAAGGCCACGAAGGAAGCGGCGATGCTGGCCGGCCTGCGCCCGCTGCAGCTCGTGCCCGAACCCACGGCCGCGGCTATATCCTACGGCCTGAGCAACTTTGAAGACGGCAAAAAAACCTATCTGGTATACGATTTGGGTGGCGGTACGTTCGACGTCTCCATCATCACCGTGGAAGACACGGTCATTACCGTGGTCGCCACGTCGGGCAACGCGCACCTTGGCGGCGCCGATTTTGACAACCGCGTCGTCGACTGGGCCATTGAAAAACTGGAGAAAAACGGCGTCGAAATCAAAAACAACCCGGTGCGCAAAGCCCAGCTGAAAATCCACGCTGAAATGCTGAAAAAAGGCGTGAGTGTGGCGGATGAAGCCGTCGCCAACCTGCCGGAATTCAGCACGGAAACCCAGGAATCCATCACGCTTAAGCGTACCGAGTTTGAGGAGCTGATCTCCGATCTGCTGGACATGACGCTGACGAACGTCGAAGACGCGATCCGTATCGCCGGAACAAAGGATGAAACCATTACCAAGGAGACCATCGACGCGATTTTGCTGGTGGGCGGTTCCAGCAAAATTCCGTTGGTCAAGGAGAAGCTCCTGACGTATTTCGGACGTGATGAAGATTTCGTCCGGTCCGATTTGAATCCCGATACCGTCGTTGCCAAGGGCGCGGCCATCCTCGGCAACAAAATGGTGCCGGGGAAAGGCGACTTCGATATTCACGAAACCAATATCATCGCCGTGGCGAACGACGACCCCGACCTGGAGGATCTGCCCGATATCTGGGGCATCACCGAGCATTCCCTCGGCGTCGGCGTGCAGGATCAGACGACCAATCAGGAAGTGGTGCAGAAACTCATCCATCAGGCCACCAATATTCCCACGTCGGTGACCAAGGACGATTATACCAATCCCGGGCCCGTGGATAAGATTCCCGTCAACATCTATCAGGGAGAAGGGAAATACCCGTATGAAAACGTGCTGATCGGTACGCTGGTTATCGACGGGCTGGATCCCAAACCGCGCGGCGAACACCGGTTTTCCGTTACGTTTTCGCTGGACGCCAACGGGCTTTTATACGTGAAGATTCTGCATATCAACGAAAACAAGGTATACGAGGACAAGCTGATGCAAGCTACGGGCGTCGGCGGAACGATGGCTATGGAATTGAAGCGGGGGAATCTGCTGAAGCTGTTCAACGCCGGCATCGGCGTGGTGCTGCCCAAGCAGTCCGCACCGCAGTCCGCGCCGCAGCCCGACAATGCGCCGGAAGCGGAAAAGCCGCAGGATGCGGCCGCGCCCGCAGCGGAGCAGCCGGCCGCAAAGCCGACCGGGATCACCATGACGGAACTCCCCGAAGACGTTGTGCTTGATCCTGAGTTTGCGGGCGTCAACAGGCGCGTGAAAAAACTCATTCTGGCCGGAAACGCGCCTGACGAGCTGATCGCGGCGTACAACGAGTTTGCCAAAGCTGTGATGGAAGGCAAGGATTTTGACGATATCGCCGCGGCAAGCGACGAGATGGAGGATCTGTATCATGACGCCAGGAACAGGACATCCTGATTCGCTGGATCTGCAGTGCGACGGCGGCGCGCAATATACGGGGCTTGCCTATTGCGGAGCCACGTTTTTCGGCGCCGTTTATACAGACCAGACGCCGGGGTGTTTTTACCGCGTCATTCTGATGGACGGGCAGATGAACGCTTCGTCCAGAAAAATCCTGCAGGACATGGAGGGGAAACAGCTGGACGGCTGCGTTCCCGTAACAAGCGCGGGTACGGCGTACTGCGAAAAGAATTCCCTGAATTACTTCGTGCTGCGTTATCAGGCCGCCGGCTCGGGCAGGGCGCTGGGAGACGTGCTCAGGCAGAACGTAATATCCGGCAACATTGCGGCTTTGGCACACCTGTGCCAAGCCTATCCGCAATGGCAGCGTGACGGGGTTCTGCCCGCGCTGCTTTCGCCCTATGATATGGTCGCGGCGGGAGACGCGGTGTTGCTTTTGCCGTGCGCCGCGCTTTCCTATCAGCCGGATCTGCTTTCGCTGCTCCACCAAAGCCCGGAGATGATTTACGCCGTTCCGCCGGAAGCCCTGGGCAAAATGAGCATTGCCGGCGTCAGCCCGGAGGATATGCACCGCTACGCGTTCGGCATACTGCTGCTGCGCTGCTTTTACCATCTGCCTCCCCTGCAGGACATGCCCGCGCTGCTAGAAAAAGCGGTGCTGGGCCTTCTGCAGCCGGAACTCACGGAGCTTAAAATCCCGTCGTGGATTGCGGCGGTTCAGGCCAGCAAAACGGTGATCGAGCTTGCCCGCGCGATGTCGGCGCACAAGCCGGAAAAGCGCAGCCATCACAATCTGAAAGATCTGCAGCAGGTGCTTGGCGAGTATATCCAAAAACTGCAGCCGCAGAAGGTAATCGCGGAGCTTAGGCAAAGCGCGTCCAAAGATCAGGCGCTGCTGGCCATCACCGATATGCTCAGCAAGCACGAGGATGAACAGCTGCTGCTGACGGCGGCTGAAATTCATGCGGAGACGGGCAATATCATCCAGGCGGCGGACGCCTGTGAAAAGGCGTATGCGCTCAATCCGCGCGGCAAGGCGGCTGGCAAACAGTTTGCACTGCTGGCCGGCGGCGTGCAGGGCGATCAAACGCTGCAAAGCACCATGCTGTCAAACGAAAACGCCGACGCCTACTATCACACGCTGCTGTGGCGCGATTACAAAGCGCTGCGGCCCGCGGCCCGGCACGCGCTGCAAATGGCCGGGTACCTCGTGTGGCGCAAGGAAAACGGCAGAGAGATTCCGCCCAGAACCCTGATGGAATTCCTCAAAGAGGAGTATCCGGAAATCTCGCATATGCAGATGGATTTTTACACGGTGCGGCTTGGCGTTTTATTCCTGGAAGTCCTGGCGCAGGCGAAGGACCCGTCGGTGACCGAGCATCTGCACCGTATGAAAATCGCGATCACCGCCGCCCGCGAGCATCAGTTGGCCCCGCCCGCGGAAGTCCACAGGCTGGGACTGCAAATGACCGCGATTGAGGAAAAATATCTTCGGTAACTGAAAACTGAGGAGAGAAGCAATGCCAGAATTTCTTGTTTCATGGTGGGATACCGCGCGAAGTACGGTGAGCTCGTGGCTTGACAGCCTACGGGAGCTCGGATTTAACGATATCTCGCTGATCATCATCGGCGCGCTGATCGTACTGGTCGTACTCTTCCTCTTCTTTGCGGCGGTCGTCCTTCCCAGGCGAAAGCGCAAGGGCCTCAAAAAGGCGGATAAGCTGCTGCGCAAGAACCAGAACGAGCAGTTCGGCATGGCGGTTGAACTGCTGCTTACGGCGCTGAAAAAGGGCCTGCGCCGCGCCGACGCGGAGTACGCTTCCTACCTGCTTGCCTACGCGTATACGCGCATGGAGGACTACGAAAAGGCGTATCTCCGCCTGGAGGAAATGCAGGCCAAAGACAGCGACGACCCCGACGTTTTGTATTTGCTGTTGTACACGCAGGTTCATCTGGAAAAATACGACGAGGCCGCCAGGCTGTACCAGGACCGGAAACAAAAACTGCGAAACTTCGGAGAAGCCGGAAAGCTGTACGCCTTTGCGTGCCTGCATATCGCGGTGAAACACTGGAACAGCAACGAAACCGCCGACGCGATCGGCTTTTTCATCAAAGTGAAGGAAATCGGGGAATACCAGCAATACATTCCCGCCGGGATCTCCAACCAGCAGACCTTGCTGGGCCTGCGCGCGCTGCAGGATGGCAACATCGAAAAGGCCAGGGACGCTTTCCAAAACGCCGTTGCCGGCGAATTGTCCGGCAAGGGCGGCGTCGAAGCTAAAATCGGCTTGGCGCTGTGCACCTGGGTCGAGGAAGAAACCCCGGATATCGACGCGGATCTCAGCGAGATTTTATCGGAACTGAAGAAAAACGGTCAGGCGGTCAAAAAGCGGATGCTGGTGCGGTGCAGCGGGTGTTCGAAGGTGTTTTCTACCCCCGAAACGGAGGATACCGCATATCTGAGCTGCCGCAGCTGCGGCGTCCGCTTCCAGGCGGAGCCCTGCAAAAACGCCACGGAGGAAGAAAAAAAGAACGCCAAACGGCTGTTGCAGGAGCCCGAGCTTTTATTGCTCAACGTACTGCTTTTATATTCGCAGTCCTTTTTATTCCGGATGGTGCACAGCGGAAAGGGCAGCGGGTTGACTGACGCCCAGCGGCAGGAATACCGCCGCCGCATCAACGACGTTTTGGAGATCGATCCCGACGAGCTTCTGGCGCAAATCGCGATCTCGCTGTTTGACTACTTCGCGGGCGATACGCAGGAGGAGAAGGACAAGGCGATCGAAACGCTTGAAAAGTTTGAGGGCGTGGAGCATTCAGAGATCCAAAACCTGATCCAGGAAAAGCGCATCCGCGGCGAGCGCAGTAAAAACGTGGTGAAAGAGTATCTGGAAATGCTGGAAAAATACATGACCGACACCGATATCCCGCTGCAGTACCGCCAGGCGCTGTTGGAGAAACTCAATCAAAACAGCGTGTTTATCAAGTGGAACGAAAGCCGCGAGGTTTCCGTGGAGCAAACGCAGACGGAACCGTCCATCTCGCTTTTGCAAAAACGCGGCCTGCTGATGAAAGAGCGCGTGGAGAAATTCATGCAGAACAAGCCCAAGGACACGGAATACGACGAAGCGGAGATCAAGGAGTCGCTTAAAAACATCGAGGAGATCACAACGCAGATTCGGCAGAAAATCGCCGCGATGGAAGACGACGAGCACAAGGTCATGGATTTGTCTAGCGAACTGCTTTTACAGGAAGACAGCGTTGCGCCCGCGCCCGCGGAGGATACGGCTGGTAAATTCACCGCCCATGGTTCGATCGACAGGCCGGAGGATCTTGCATAAATGAAGAAATACAATCTGCATCCGTTTACGCAGAACTTGGACGCGTTCCATAAAGAACCCAAAGCGGATTTTGACCAAACCGGCACGTTGATCAGCATCGCGAAGTCCGTGCGCTTTATTGCGCGCATCAGCCAGAAGAGCATTTACGAGGCGACGAAGTACGCGTGCGAGTTCGTGCGCGGTCAAGCGCAGCCCGACGCCGGCCAACAGGCGGAATAAGCGCAGAGACCAAAGGAGTAATGGGATGCCGTACGCCGAGACAAAATATGATATCTTCATCAGTTATGCCAGAACCGAGTATGACTGGGTATATCAGAACCTGTTTATGCCCCTGTCCAACTGTGTGAAGAAATCCGACGGGAAACCGCCCGTGATTTTCTTTGATATGGACGAGGAAACGGGCATGCCGTCCGGGGAGAATTTTTTAAGCGTGCTGTCCCGGGTGCTGGACGCCAGCGCGCAGTTTGTTTTCGCGATTTCCGAAGGCTACGCTGCCCGCGAGTTCTGCAAATTTGAGTATTCCAAAGCGCTCGTCAAGGACATCAACGGAACCGGCGGCAAGCTGCATCCCGTACTGATCCATAAAAACGCGGTCATTCCCTCGGAAATGGAACTGCTGAATTATCACAACATCGACGATCCCCGCTGGTTTTCCAAGATCTGCAACGGCCTGGGGCTTGAGTCCAAGCACGGCGCCGTGAAGCTGAAGTTCCTGGGTGAGCCGCAGCGCATTTTTGTCGGCAACACCCTGCCGCTGATCAAGGTGGCCCTGACGGACGATACCGGCCGGAGCCTGAAGCAGGACGGGGAAGTCTGGTTGGAAAGCGAGGGCGGCGCGGTGAGCGGCACGCTGCATGCCAGGCTCGTAAACGGCGTCGCCACCTACGAGGACGTCTCCTTCAGCAACGTCGGCAGCCACCGGCTCAAGGCGTATTCGTCCTTTGCCGAGGCCGCGCAGAGCGAACCCTATGAGGTCGTCAGCGAAAACGCGCAGGCGCTTCTGGGCGGCGATACGGTGCAGTGGGAGCACGCGGACGGGCGCATCCGGTTTTTTGAAACGGGGCGGTCGGCGGTGGTCGTCACGCGCGACAAGGTCGTCTGGCTTTCCACGGACGGCACGGCGCAGCCGCTGCCCGTGGACGGGTTTGAAGACTGGAAGCTGAAATCCATGATCGTCCGGGGCGGAAACATCGCGCTGCTGCTTTGGGACGGCAGGGTGATCTGGATCAAAGCGGACGGACAGTGGACGTACGTTTTGGCCGATAAGCATGCCATTCCCGCGGACGGCTGGTTCGAAGGCGAAACTTTGGTGATCGGCTATTGGGACGGCGACGCGTTCCGCGCAGGGTTTGAAGGCGAGGCCAAGCGTATTCTGCATCATCGGGCGGGGCTTTTTAAAACGGCACCGCTCGGGCAGTTTATTCTGGCGGCCGATATGGAACAGAAGCTGCATTTGTACCGGCAGGGGCAGTACCTGGATACGGCGGACCTCAAGGACAGGATTTTATTGCTCAGAGAGTTTACGGATCATGCCGTGGCGGTGGGTGAGCGGAGGCTTTACTTTATTGAAAAGGGGCCGCTGAAGGTGATCGATTTCCCGGCGCCGATGGCCGATACGATTTGTGATTGCATGGCGGGCGGCGATCGGATCGCTGTGATGTCGCAAAGCGGCAAAGGCGCGTGCTTTGATCCGCAGTTGAACATCGTAAGCCGCTTTCGGCTCCCGGAAGGCTCTGCGATCGAATATATAAGCGGCAACGGGTTTCTGGGCTTTTCCACGCCGCAGGGAAACAGCTGCATCGTCGCCACGCGGCATTTGCCCGCGGGCAAGGTGATCTATACGCATACGGGCGGGTCGTTCGTCATGTCGCCCGCGGGAGATACGGCCATTATGGCCGCGCAGGACCGGCTGTCGGCCGTCAGCGGCAAAGAGCTGACGGCGCTCCTCAGCAGGGGGAGGGAATCGCATGCTTAAGTCTCCGGAGAAGCTCAGGGAAATACGGGACAGCTTATCTGCGCTGACCGTGTACGAGATGACCCACGCCCAGATGGAGGCGCTGGCCGAATGCTGCTTTCGCCTCGCGGTGCTCAAATCCACCCCGTACGGCGAAGCGGTTTCCCTGCTTTCGGAAGCTATGCGCTTTGATTCCGCCAATCCCAAACACGCGTTTCACCTTGGGCGTATCCATTACCTGCACAACGATTTTGACAAAGCGCAGCAAGCGTTTTTGGCCGCGTACCAGATGGTTCCGTCCAATCACCGCATCTGGTCCGCGTACGCGCAAATGCAGTGGGAAATGGAGAAGCGGCACCAGGGACGCCAAAACTATATCGCTAACTCCCTGGGCAATCGGGCGGACAACATCGTCAAACAGATTTTAAGCGGCAAGGACGCCTTGTCCGCGGACGACGTGAAATGTGAACCGGTATACGTTCAAACCAAAACGGCAGCAAACGGCAAAGAGGAAGATAAGGCCAAAGCCGGGGAACAGGCCGATAAAGGCATGAAGGACGAGCAGGCCGATGCGGACGAAAACGCAAAGCCCGCAGCCGTGGAAAAACCAAGGAAACGCTATACAAACGCCGGGCAGACCCGTAACCACGGCGTGCTGCTGCTGCAGCTTGAGCAGATTCTGGCCAAGCGGCCGACAAAGATTTCCATCACAAACGGACTCAAACCTCTGGGGAATATTGCCGCGCTGCCGCAGAAAGCCGCGCGCCGGTCGATGTTTTCAATCGCCGCCGTGCAATGGCTGCTGCGTGGGTATCCGCTTTCGCCGATCCGGGAGCATATGCAAAACGATCCCGCGCTGGAAAGCGCTTTGCTCTCCGCCGTGACCGACGTGTTCAGCCGGGTGTACCCCGATAACCTGCAAACGCTTGCGGACTATGTGAACGGGAATACCATCCCGGAGCTGACGGGGAGCATGATTCACCGCACGCTGGCCGGGCATTTGGAGATTGAGATCGCCGCGCCGTATCATATCTGCCATGCGCGCCAGTACATCGCGGCCAAAGAAAGCCTGCAAACCTACGACCAGACCCTGGAGCTGATCAATGCGCTGTGCACGATAATCCGCAAGCTCGACGTTCCCCTGTTCAGCCTGGCCGAACATAAGGAAGACGTTCAGATGAACGCGGACACCGCTTTGCAAAGCATTGAAAAGCTGGAAGCGGAAGTCGCCGTGATGGAGGCATGGAAAAAAACGCTGTTTGACGAATACAAGAAAATGTCTTCGGAAGCCAAGACCATCAGCGCCGGCAGCGACGCCTACACCGCGCTCTACGCCAGATACGACAAAGCAAAAACGCTTTTGGAGACGATGCTGAACAAAGCCAAAGCTGCCGGTGATCTTCTTGCGCTGTGCATGGACTCCTGCCCGCAGCAAATACGCAAGGATCATCAGGATCAGCACCGAAAGCTGAAAGACAGATATGTCGATTTACTGAAAGGGCAATTCCCGCGCTTTGCCAAAACCATTGAACGCGTACTGAGCAAGCCCTGCGACACAGGGGAAACCGATGATCAAACGCTGCTGAAATTACAGGGCACGCTGGATCATGCTTTCCTTTGGATAGACAGCGTAAAGCCGCAGGAGGAGGAGCAAAGCGCTCCGGTGGAAGACCGGCCCGCCGACGAAGACGCGCTGGACGCCTCCAAGCTGCCCCGCACCGTGGAGACCGTACGGTCGCTGCTTAAGCAAATCGAGGAAATGCTTGCGGACCGTTACAGTCAAAGCGTCGGCCTGCTGGACGCGTACGATGAAAAGATCCGAAACGGCGAAGCGTTTGAAAAGCTCTATTATCAATACACGTTTTCCTATGCGATGCTCCTGATCCGTATAAACCGGCCCATGGAAGCCCGGGCGTATTTCACGCGGCTCAAGCAAAAGTATCCCATGGATACGGCTGTCGCGAAAAATCTTGCGGTGTTTGATTCCCTCTACACCGGCGATACCGCGCAAAGCGCCGTGGCATGGGAAGATTATATCGAGCTTTTGTACGTGTATGCCGTGTCGATTGACGATATGCGGATTTTTGCCCAGGAGCGGTACCATTACCACCGCACGCTTGCGATCCTTTATAGTCCGTGCGACTGCTTTATCGGACGCGACCGAACCTCCGAGGACAGAGCCGCGTCTGAACGCAAAACAAATGACGGCACCTTTGACGCGCAGATGAAGCGCTTTTTCGAGTCGCCGCAGAAAGCCTATCATTTCTGCGGCAATCTGCTGCTGATGTACCTGAACAAACTGTTCACCTATCAGACGCCCTATGCGATGCTGGCCGTATCCGACGCCGACGGCCAGGAGCTTCGCAAAGCGATGCTTCAGCAGCTATTGACGCTCAACCGGACGGTGCGCGCGTTTTATCCCATAAAAGTCCGCGCTGCGACGGCCGCCGCGGTGGAACGGCATTTTAAATCGGTCTATCGCCAGTGCGGGCAGGAAGCCAAGCTCAATACCTTCGATCCGAAGACGGTGAAGGATCAAAAGCTGGAATTCAGCTCATTCATGGTGCATGTTGTCAATGCGATATTGTACCTGTTGGTGCGCATGCAAAACATGAAGGAAACCGCGCCGTGGGATCTGGAGGTCGCCCTGTTTCTGCTTGAAGTGTCCAAGCTGCCGCTGCCCGCCGAGTCCGAATTGACGCAGATTATCAACGGACAGTTCACACAGGACATCGGAATGTATCCGAAATCGCTTGAAAATATCAGCAAGCAAATGTTCAGCAAAGCGGCCTCCGCGCTTTATACCGCGGCGCCGGACGCAAAAACCGCCGCGCGCCAGGAGCGAAAATACCGGCAGATGATCCGCAGCCTGGAGGAAAGCGACCTGATGCGGGAGCTCGGGGTGATTGCCGCTTCTATTCCCAAGGGCGTCAACCCGGTGTTTGACCGTATGCTGTCGCTGGTCAACGAGGGCCGGGCCGCTGAAGCCGGCGACCGGGAGATCGAGATGTTAAAACAGATAAGCAGGCGGTACAGCCGCTCCTACGAGCCCGCGTACCTGCTGTGCAAAATCTATACCGCAAAGGAGAAGATGGCGGACGCGGCCTACTGGATGAAACAGGCCGAAGCCGCCGCGATCAGCGAAGAGGTGCGCGCGCAGATGGCACAGCAGGCCGCGCAGTATGAACTGCGGGTGTTCAGCGACAGCATCTCCGAAAAAATCCAGGAAATCCGGGCGCTGGAAGACCCGGACGATATCAAGCGCAAATGCGGGGAGATCGTTTCTGAAATCAACGGCAAAATTAAGGACTGCGGCAACGCGGAACTGAAGGAAGAATATACAAAACTGCGCGGCCAGATCACCGGAATGCAGAGCAATCTGATCAGCCGGGCGGAATTCACAAAAATCGTACAGGCAATACAAAATGATTACGGCGCTTATCAGAAGGGGCGCATCGACACCCAGGCGATGGCAAAAACGCTCAGGGCCAGCAAAGCCGCGCTGGAAAGCCTGAAGAAAAAGCTCTCGGCCAAAGGCGCGTCCGCTTCGCCGGACCTGCTGGAGGCAGTTAACAAACAACTGGAGAAGGTCGAGCCCTTCCTCAAAAGCTGCGAACAAGCCGGGATGTAAGCCGGCATCAGTTTACCGCAAAGGAGAGAGAACAATGGCCAAGGGATTCCAGGACAACAGCAATGTATTCGCGCAAGCCGACACGGGGATGGACTCGCTGGCGATCAACGAAATCGCCGGTGTCGAGTTTGAGGACGCCCAGCAGGGAGGGATTGACCTTTCCGCGCAATTCAAGGAAATGCAAAACGCCATGAAGGGCGATACCGAGGCGGCCTTTGCGATCAACCTTGACCAGTTTGCGGTGGTGAACGCCGACGTGCTGGAGGTCATCACCCCGGTGAAGCGGAAGCTGCAGGCCGTGCACGCGCTGATGCAGGAAAACAAGTTCGCAGAAGCGATCAAGGAACTCGAGGAGATTCTCCATTCCATTGAGCCGGACAATATCGACGCGCTGTTCCTGTATGCGGTTTGCTTGGAGAAAACCAAAAAAAACCTGCGCTCCTATGAGATCATGACGAAGCTTGAGGGCATGCAGATCCCGTCGGGAATGACAGATTCCCTGCGGCGGCTGCGCAACACGTTGCGCGGGGCGGTTGTCCGTGAAAAGCTGACGGCGCTGCTGGCGCTGTCGCTGATCAAGAACGCGGTTCCGCTTTCCGCCAAGGTTGTCAACAAGGACGCGGCGGCCTATCTGTATCTGGATCCCAAATACGAAATGTATTACACGCTCTTTTCCATGATCAGCATCCATCTCAACGATGCCGACGGAGCGCAGCGCATCGTGCAGATGGGCGAAAAGGAGCTTGGCAAGGATCACCCAGCCATCCTGAACGCCCGCAAGCTGATACAGCAGTCCTACACCAAGATTAAATCAGCGCAGGTCAAGCAGTATTACTGGGAGGGCAAATATCTGTGCGCGTACAAACAGGCGTTCGAGCTGAGCCGGCAAACGGCGGACAACGCGATCTATAAGCAATGGATGGCGTACCTGGCGCAGATAGTTCCGGCCAAAACCGCCGAAACGGCAAGCGGCTACGATGGGCTTGCGGTGCAGGATAAAGGAAACCAGGCGTACTATGCGCGCAAGGAACCGCAGGCGCGGGTATCCGGCGATATCAAGGCGCAGAACCGGTTTTACGCACAATTGCTTTCGCCGCAGCAGGGCGCGGCTTTGAGCCAGTGTAAAAAGAAAGGTTCGTTTCTTCCGCAGAAGGCGTTGCTGGAAACGCTGGTGGCGAAATATCCAGGGTTCAAAACCCTGCAGTTTTTCCTGGGGCATGCGCTGTTTGAAGAGTTTTTAAAAGCGCCAAAGAACGACGCTTCCGCATTTACCGCCTTGCGCGGCAAGCTGGAAACCATTGAAAAATGCTTTACCGGCAGCGCCGACGCCATTGACCCCAAATTGCTGGAGACCTTCATGATCATGACGCTGCACAACATGCGCACCATTGATGCCATTTTGATTAAAGAGCGCTTTAACAAGGCTTTAAGCAATAGCGGCTCCGACAGCGGATCCGACAGGCTTGAGCGGATCAAAACGGAACTGCAAAAGATCGGCATCGAAGTCGATTCGACGGACAGCATGGTCGCCAAACGTTATCCGAATTTTCAAACGATTCTCAAGAACAACCCCGCAAAGGAATACGATACGATATCGGAATTGCTAAACAACCTCCGCGAGGCCTGCGCGAAGCATCTTGCGTCGCTTGGGAAGGCCAAGGACATCGTCAAGATACAGAGCATATATCTGGAGGCGCGCAATTCCATGGAGGCTTTGGCGATGCTGGTCAAGGAGCGTATGGCCTCGCGGGACGATATTACGAACACCAAGTATAAGCTGCAGGAAGCCCTGCGTTCCATCCAAAGCAAGGAGCGCGATTTGCAGGGCGGCGGCGGTCTGTTCAAGTCAAAAAACACTCTGGACAGCGAAACGAAGAAGCAAATCCAGATGCTCAAGGATAATCTTGAGAAGATGCTCAAGCAGTTTCCCTAAGCCTTCGCAAGGCGGCAGACGAAAAACGCGGGAGGAACAGCATGAATCAAATCAACACCTATGCGCTTAAGTTCTATGACGAACTGCAAATCGACGCGGATCAAAAGCAGCACCGTAACTGCAAGCTGTACATGGCCGAAGCGGTGAAGGCGTTTTACAGGAAGGAAACCAAGGATACGGCGTATGATATCTACCGCTTCTTTTTTGAGTGTTACAGCTCGGGGGAAGGCGATGGAAATCTCAACTTCATGTCCCTGTTAAACAAGCTGAAATCTTACGAGGAAAACGCCGGAACGCTGATCCACAAGCAGAGGGATCACTTCATCCATTCCGTCAACGTCTTTCTGCTCGGGCTTGCGATCTACGCCGCGAACGAGAACTACCAAAAAGCGTTCGCGGAAACCGTGTTTGCGGCGGAGGACTATCAGGGCCGGTTCAGCACGGCCGCGGAAGAATTCTACTTCCGCTGGGGAATCGCTTCGCTCTGCCATGATATCGGGTATCCCATCGAGATCATCACCAACCAGATCAACGAGTTTATCGTGTTCGCAACCTGCCTGAGCGACTGCGACCGCAAGGTTGTATCGCGCGTCGAATATGATAATTTCGATACCATCAACTCCATTGCGGAGCGGACCGGTAAAAAGGAGTTCATCCGCAAGTACTACGACGAGCACGATACCTGCGTGTATATCGACCTGCTGAAACCCATTGACCTGCTGGCGCATAAGCTGCACAGGGTGCTGGGGCTGGACATCAAAACCATCAAGGAAAAACTGGACGGGTATATCGCCGATTCGGCGCGCATCGGCCGCGTGGACCACGGCATGTTCAGTTCCATTTTGGTGCTGAAATGGTTCGGCGACGTGATCCAGACGACAGGCCAAAGTCCGGACCGCCTGTTTTATCCGGTGCTGGACAGCGCGTCGGCCATTCTTCTGCACAACTTCTACAATATCGCGCTGGTCAAGGAGCCGTTCAAGCTGCCCGCTCTGCGCGCCGACCGGCATCCGCTTGCGTTCCTGCTGATCCTCTGCGACGAGCTGCAGGAGTGGAACCGCGAGCCCTACGGCGACGAGGACAGGAAGCGGATCCACACGTATGCCGCGTCCATCCAGATTGAGAACGATTTTCTGTCCGTAACCTACCTGGTGGAGCATGGCGTGATGGCCGAGGAATTTGTCGGCAAAAAAATCGGCCTGCTGAATAAGCTGCTTGACATGAAGGGCGTGTTTTCAAACGGCTTCAGCGTGGGATGCGATTCCAGCGAAAAACTTCTGAACGTCGTTGCGGAGCACGACGGCGAGATTCCCTCGCTTTTGTCGGACAAGCTGGATCTGCTTGCGATCGCGATCCACAACCGCTTCAACCATATGTCGCGCAGGCTGTTTCCCGACGAAACGATACAGTATCCGTCGTTTGCGGACCTGCCCGACGACAGGAAATACGAAAACATGCGCGCGGCGATGCAGCTGCCGCAGATGCTTGCCTACGTTGGGTATCAGCTGCTGTCCGCCGACAGCGAAGGCGAAGCGGTTACGGAGCTGCCCGCGGAGATCATCGAACCGCTGGCGGCCATGGAACACGAACGCTGGATGGAAAACAAAAAACGCAACGGCTGGGTGCTCGGGGCCGTGAAGGACGAAGCCAAGCGGACGACCCCCTTCATGGTGCCCTATGAACAGCTTGAAGACGCCGTGAAAGAACTGGACCGTGACCCGATGCGCAACATCCCCGATCTGGTCGCGCAGGTGGGCCTGAAAGTATTCAAGCGGAAATCCAGGAAAATTCAGGAGTTTTCCGCGGAAGAAATCGAAAAAATGGCGCATATCATCCACAAGCGCTACAATGATCTGGTCGGCAAAACCAACCCGTCCATCAAGCTTGTGCCGTTTGAGGAGCTTTCGGAAGAGAAGCAGAACGCCAACCGCAGGCAAGCGCGCGGGATCATCAATAAAATGTCGCACATCGGCTGCGTTTTGGAGCCGGTCGACACCGACCGGGCAGACCCGCCCGTAGAATTCTTTTCCCCGGATACCGTGGAGATGCTCGCGGTTATCGAGCACGACGAATGGCTGGGCGAAAAGGTGGAAAACGGCTGGGTGTACGGCCCGCGGGACGACGAGAAAAAAATCAATCCCTATATGGTGCCTTACGACCAACTGGACGAGAGAATCAAGGAGTACGACCGCGACGCGGTTCGCAACATTCCGCAGCTTACGCTTGCCTGCGGCTACCGCATATACAGGCAGATAGCCTGATCAGATCCGTTTCGGATATTCACCCGCTTCGCAGGCCGTCGGATTCCGCGCGCCCCGCAAAAAGATAGTATAGGTTGTTTTGGAACCGCTGTGTAAAGCCCTAGCCGGAGAGATATCTCCGGGCGCGAACATACAAGCCCACGATCAGTCTGCCGCATTACTTTGTGAAACGAAAGGAAAAGTAGTAGGGTCTATTCAATCGTACCGACATGGATCTGGAGGGATTTAAAAAATGAGGGTGATCATTAATGCTGATGATTATGGAAGAAATCCAACGATCAATCAGGCGATTATCGATGCGTTCGAGCATGGATGGATTACAAACACGACAATCATGGTAACGATGCCTGCGTTCGATGAGGCTGTTGAGCAGGCAAAAACGGCGGGATTCTTTGATAAAATAGGGCTTCATCTGAATCTGACGCAGGGGGTGCCGCTGACTGAGAATATCCGGGGCAACGGACTGTTCTGTGACGAAAACGGGGAGTTCAACGGAAAAATCTGGCAGTGCGCCAAAATGCAATTCATGCTTGATAAAACTTCGCGGATGCATATCAAAGAAGAGATGGAAGCGCAGATCGGCAAGTACGTTGAAGCGGGATTCCCGCAGATGCACCTGGATTCCCACCATCACTCGCATACGATTTATTCGGTGTTTCAGGAGCTCAGACCGTTACTGAGGGAGTATTCCATTAAGTCTGTCCGCCTGTCGGCGAATATACACTGCGTTTGTTTATGTAAAAGGATCTATAAAACGCTGTACAATTACAGGCTCAGAAAAATTCTCCCCTGCACGACGGATTATTTTGACCGCTGCATTTATATCAAAAACATGCCAATTGAGAAATATGAAAACGCCTTTATAGAATTAATGTGCCACCCGGACTATCAGGAGGACAAACTGGTCAATGTCGGCGGGCGGAATTTTGAAGTCTTAAGCAAGCTGCTCAATGACGAGAGGATAGAACTGGTATCGTATTAGGCGGTTCCGGGCCGTCCTCCATACCCAGTTATAACAATCGCCAGGGAAAAACGAGCAACGATTGAAAAACAATGCAACAGGCATATCATATCGTCGGTTTCGCCTCAGCGCCGCCTGGCCGAGGGCGTCCCGGGCTTTGATGTTTTTTAATTGTATTTAATTGTATTTAATTCCGCCATAAGCGAATACGATTTAGCGCGGGTTTGCGTGGTGCTTCGCCCTGCATCGCTTGTCCGCCAATGGTTTCGTCCGGTCCTGGCAATGCGCGGGAACGAATACCCATGTACGATCTGGTGGACTTTTGCGTCTTGACACGTCCGCGGGGGTGATATAAAATTGCTACATCTTTCACGCCGCAACGAAGCGATAGGCTTCGGCGCGGCGTGCTTTTTTATGGAGATGAGGTCATGACGGGAGAGGCCATCCGCGAGACGATCAAGCAGTATGTGCTGCAATCATGGAGCGTACAGAAAACGATCAACCCGATCCCGGTCGCCAGGGGCGAGGGCATCTATTTTTGGGATACGGAAGGCAATCGCTATACCGATATGTCCTCCCAGCTGGTGAATATGAACCTGGGTTTCGGCAACCAGGCGATCGGCGACGCCATCAAGGCGCAGGTGGACAAGTACTGTTTCGTGTCCCCCGGGTACGGCGCGGAGCCGCGCGCGGAACTCGCCAAGAAGATCATCGGCCTGATGCCCGACAACATGGCGAAGGTGTTTTTCACCAACGCGGGGGCGGAGGCGAACGAAAACGCCATCAAGATGGCGCGCATGGCCACAGGCCGCTGGAAGGTGTTCAGCCGTTACCGCAGCTACCACGGCGCGTCGTTCGGCGCGGGCAACCTGACGGGCGAACCGCGGCGTTTTCCGCTGGAGCCCGGCATTCCGGGATTTGTGAAGTTTTTCGATCCCTACGTTTACCGCGAGCCGGTCGCGTTTTCCTCGGACGCGGAAGCCTCGAAATATTATCTGGCAAAGCTCGAAGAGCAGGTGCAGTATGAAAATCCATCCACCATCGCGGCGATCGTGATGGAGCCGATCTGCGGGTCCAACGGCGTGATCATCCCGCCGGACGGTTATATGGAAGGCGTGCGTGCGATTTGCGACAAGTACGGTATTCTGATGGTGCTGGACGAGGTGATGACCGGCTGGTGCCGCACGGGCACCATGTTCTGCTTTGAGCATTTCGGCGTCAAACCCGATATCGTCACCTTCGCCAAAGGCGTCACCTGCGGCTATGTGCCGCTGGGCGGCGTGGTGGTGAGCAAGCAGATCGCGGAGTATTTCGACGATCATCTCCTCTCCTGCGGGCTGACCTACTCCGGCCATCCGCTGGCCTGCGCCGCAGGCCTTGCCTGCGTGGACGAATACTTCAACCTCGGGATTCCCGGGCATGTGACGAAAATGGGCGAGGTGCTCAAAGCGCAGCTCGAGGCCATGATGGAAAAGCACCCCTGCGTGGGCGACGTGCGCGCCATCGGCCTGTTTTCAAGCGTCGAGCTCGTCAAGAGCAAGGGAACCAAGGAACCGCTGGTGCCCTACGGCAGTGATCCGCAGGGAATCATGAAGGGCATCCTGAAAATGCTGGCCGCCAAAGGATTCATGACCTACACGCACGAGAATATGATCCTTGTCATGCCGCCGCTGATTATCACCGAAGAACAACTGGTGGAAGAACTGCGGAAGCTGGATGAAGTTTTAACGGAAGTGGACGCTTCGCTGTAACGGAGGATATATATGCCATTTACCCTGATGACCCCGGGCCGGTCCGTTTTCGGCGAGGGCGTATTGGAAAGCTGCAAGGACGCGCTGCTTGCGCTCGGCGGCAAACCGCTGCTCGTTACGGGGCCCAACACCGTAAAACGGGACGCCTTCCGCCGCCTGACGGCGCTGCTTGACGGCGTACCCTATGCCGTGTTTTCCGATATCCCGTCCGAGCCCGACGATCGTATGGTCGCGGCCGGCGCGGCGCTGTACCAAAGCGAGAACTGCGACTGTATCATCGGCATCGGCGGCGGCAGCGCGCTGGATTGCGCCAAGGGCATTGCCGTCAGCGCGGTGCTGCCGGGCAGCGTGTGCGGGCATGCGGGCAAGGAAATCGCGGCCGAGGTGCCGCCGTTTGCGCTGATCCCAACCACCGCGGGCACCGGCTCGGAGGCGACGCGCTATACCGTGATTACCGACGCGGAGACCAACGCCAAGCTGCTGCTAAAGGGCGACGCGCTGCTGCCGAAGCTGGCGATCGTCGATCCCACGCTGACCGTATCGATGCCCGCCAAGCTGACCGCTTACACCGGTATGGACGCGCTGACCCACGCCGTGGAGGCCTACACCTCCAAACGTGCCAATCCCCTCAGCGATCCGCTTGCGGTCGACGCGGTGAAACGCTGCTTTGAAAGCCTGCCGACGGCGACCCATGACGGCAGCGCTCTGGCGGACCGCGAATCCATGGCAATCGCGGCTTACGAGGCGGGCGTGTGCATCTGCAACGCGTCGGTCACCATCGTCCACGGCATGAGCCGGCCCATCGGCGCCAAATTCCACGTGCCTCACGGCCTGAGCAACGCCATGCTGCTGGCGCCGTGCCTGGCATTTGCGGCCAAGGGCGCCCCGGAGCGCTTTGCCAAGCTGGCGCGCGCCATCGGTTTCGCCAAAGCATCCCACAGCGATGCGGACGCCGCGCAGATCCTGATCACACAGCTGCAAGCGCTGACCAAGGTGCTGGATATCCCGTCCCCGGAAGCCTACGGCATACCCAAAGACGAGTTTTTTGCCCAGGCTGACCAGATGGCGACCGAAGCCATTCAATCCGGCAGTCCATCCAACACCCTGTGTCCCGTATCGCACGAAGATGTCGTAGCGCTTTACCAAAGCCTCTACTGAACCGCAGAACCGATTAAACCGCACACCGCATTACAAAGACGTAAGGCGATCAGCCTTGCGTCTTTGTGCGTTCTTGAAGATATTGATTCGGAGGAGACACCATGCAGCGACTCGTACCGGACCCCAACCGCCAAAACGTGCTTGTGCCCGACGGGGTTGAAATCAGAATACAGAATCTGTCCGTCAGCTTTCCCGATCAAAACGGCACGGCGACCATAGACGCGCTGACCAACGTCAACCTGGAGATCCGCCAGGGGGAATTCGTGTCGCTGGTCGGGCCCTCCGGCTGCGGAAAAACCACCATGCTGCGCGCCATTGCCGACTTGCAGAAGCCGTCGGGCGGAAGCATCACCGTACGCGGCCAAAGCCCGCACGATATCCGGCTGCAGAAAAAATTTGGCATCGTGTTCCAAAGTCCGGTGCTGTTTGACTGGCGAACCGTGCGCCGCAACGTGTGCATGCCTATGGAGGTGCAGGGCATCCCCAAGCCGCGCCGCACCAAAACGGTTACGGAAATGCTGGAGATGGTGGGGCTGATGAAGTTCGGCCACCACTACCCGCACCAGTTGTCCGGCGGCATGCAGCAGCGCGTCGGCATCGCCCGCGCGCTGGCGATCAAGCCGGAGATCCTGCTGATGGACGAGCCGTTTTCCGCCTTGGACGAGTTCACCAAGGAAAGGCTTCACGAGGATTTGCTGACGATCTGGCACAAAACGCATAAAACCATCGTATTTGTAACCCACAATATTTCCGAGGCCGTGTTCCTGTCCGACCGCATCGTGGTGCTGTCGCCGCACCCCGGCCGCGTGTCCGCCGTGGTGGACGTTACCCTGCCGCGTCCGCGCTCGCTGCGCGTAAAGGAAACGCCTGAATTTGTCGCGCTGGTTTCCAAGGTGCGCGGCAGCTTTGAGGAGATGTAATGGCTTTGAGAAGCAGCGCCTGGAAGAGATTTCTCTCCTCCGACAAATGGGTGACCGTGGCGTGGGTCGTCGGGCTGATTGTGGTGTGGGAGCTTGGGGCGACGTATATCGCCACCGTCAAGCGCTCGCCGCAAAACGTGCTTCCGCACCTGTGGCAGATCGTGGAAAGCGTGTTCTCCACCCAAAAGGTGAACGGGCGGCAAACCGCTATCCAGCTGGTGCTGGACAACGCGTGGATCACCCTGATGCGCGCGGGGATCGGCTTTGCGGAGGGCGCGTGCGTGGGGTTCGTTCTGGCATTGCTGATGAGCCGTTTCCGCGCCATTGAAAAGATGCTCTTTCCCTACCTGATGATCATCCAGATGATCCCGATCCTCGGCATGGCGCCGATTGTGCTTGCCGTGACCAAGGATATCGACAAAAGCCGTATCCTGATCGCCGCCATCCTGACCTTTTACCCTGTTGCGACCAGCACGCTTTCGGGCTTCAAGGCGGTGGAGAAGGAAAAACACGACCTGATGTATTCGCTGGCGGCCAGCCGCGGGCAGATCTATGCAAAGCTCATGATCCCCTTCTCCATTCCCTATCTGTTTTCGGGGCTGAAAATCGCGGCGCCGCTTGCGATTACCGCCTCCATTCTGGTGGATACGCTGCAGGGCGGCGGCGGGCTTGGGTGCATGATGTCCCAGTCCCTCAAGCACGCGATGTCCATCTACGTATTCTGGCAGATCGTGTTCCTAAGCGCCATTATCGGCATTTTAAGCTATCAGCTGATGAGCTGGCTGGAACGGTTTTTCTCCGCCGGGCGCCCAAACGGCACAAAGAAAAACGGCGGATTGAAGCTTAAATCCGCCGGGAAAGCGAGTGTGACCGCGCCATGACCAAGAAAAAGCTTACCTGGGACAGCGTTTCCACATTCGTCTATCCGATTGCGTTCGGCGTTTTAGTGGTTGTGCTGTGGCAGACGGAACTGCTGCACAAAATCCTGGGCGCGGACACCTTCACCCTGCCGCTGCCGTCCCGCATTCTTGCCATCATCGGGGATAACTTCCCCGCTGTGATGAAAAACGTCTTGGCGACGCTGATCGTAGCGCTTGGCGGACTGACGCTGGGATCGCTGCTGGGGTACGGGCTTGGCGTCCTCGCCGCGATTTTCAAAAAGTGGGGCAGGGGCGGCCTCACGCTGGCTTCGGCGTTCAACGCCATTCCCATCATCGCCATCGCCCCGATTTTAAACAACCTGACCAAGGACGTCAGCTCCGTCGCCAGCGTCCGCAGCATGGTCGCTAAAATCCTGGTGGTGACCATCACCTGCACCGTTGCCATGAGCGTGAACGCCTATCGCGGGCTGACGGAGCTCAAGCCCTTTTCGGAGGAAATGATGCACTCCGTCGCCTCCAACAAGCGCCAGGTGTTCTTCAAGCTCCGCGTGCCCAACAGCCTGCCGTTTGTGTTTACGGCGCTGCGGGTCAGCGTGCCGGGCAGCATCATTTCCGCGCTGGTGTCGGAGTATTTCGCGGAGTACATCATCGGCGTGGGCCGGCAGATCCGCGAAAACATCGTACTGGCGCAATTCGCCACAGCCTGGGCGTATATCCTGGTTGCCTGCGTGATGGGCATCCTGCTGTATATGCTTTTGCTGCTAGCCGAGAGCATTCTGCTGAAGGGACGCAAATAGTCCGTTCAGATAGGATAAATATGAACTATAGGGGGAAAATGCACATGAGGAACCGTAACAACAAGAACTCTTTTCTGGCCTGGATCATGACGCTGGTTCTCGTAATGACGCTGGTTGTCCTGCCCGCCGTCGCGGCGGCATACACCGCCGATTCGACCGCCGAGGAGATTATCGTCGATGCCGCGTCCAAAGGCATGGTCGGCAACTGGGGCCTGGGCAACGAATACGAAATTCAGGCGCTGCTGACCAAATACGGCCAGCCGACCACCTACCTGAGCCAGGCGTTCGACATGGACGGATTTGACGACGGCTCCCTGCTCGCCGCTTCCGCGATGACCTACAACGAGCTGGGCCTCGTCATGAATTCCTACGACGGCGGCTACGGCTACGGCGACACCGTATCCTACATCGACATGAACGACGAAGGCGTGGCAATGCTGGAGGACAACCTCTTCACCACCGCCGCGTTCGCGGCCGAAAACCCCAACACCGTTAAGGCCTTCATCGCCGCGTCCGTCAAGGGCTGGGCGTATGCCTGCGCCAATCCCGAGGAAGCCGCCGAGATCGTGTACAACTACGGCTCCTCCGTCTCCAGCGATCACCAGGCCTACATGGCCCAGGAAGTGAAAAAGCTCGTGGAGACCGACACCATGGGTAACACCGTTACCGATTACGGCATGATCGACGAAGCCGCAATGGCCCAGACGCTGACCCTTGCGCAGACCTACATTCAGCTGGCGGACTCCGTTGCCGCCGACGCGCTCGCCGGCATGACCCTGGCGGACGTATATGACGACAGCTACTATCTCGCCGCCACCGCCGATGACGCGGTGCTGGAGGCCCCGGAAAAGACCGACGTCAGCATCCAGCTCAAGTGGCTGCCGCAGGCGCAGTTCATGGGTTATTATGTGGCGCTGGACAAAGGCTACTATGACGAAGTCGGCCTCAGCGTGACCATCGTTCCCGGCGGCGGCGACATCGCCGAGACGACCGCCGTGTACACCGGCCAGGTGGACTTCGGCGTGACCTGGGTATCCAACCTCATCGCCGCCAACGCCGGCGGCATGGGCCTGATCGAAGTCGCGCAGTTCTTCCAGCGCAGCGGTCTGGTGCTCGTGTACAAAATCACCGAATAACCGATTGCCCTATCCCCATCAATATGCCTTCGGGGGCGCGGCTTGCCGCGCTCCCCGAGGCCTGTATCTAAGGAGGACTTTGCAATGGATCTGCTGATCAAAAACGGAACCGTGGTCACTGCCGAGACGACGTTCAAGGCGGATATCGCCGTACAGGACGGGAAAATTGCGCTGATCGGAACCGAGCTTTCCGTGCCTGCCGAGCAAACGGTGGACGCAAGCGGCATGCTGGTGCTGCCCGGCGCGATCGACGTGCATACGCATTTGGAGATGCCGTTCGGCGGCACGGTATCGGCGGACAGCTACCTGGCGGGCACGCGCGCGGCGGCCTGCGGTGGCGTCACCACGGTGTTTGATTATCCGATGCAGCGCAAAGGCTCCGGCATTCTGGAAACCGTGGAAACCCGCCGTGCGCTGTGCGATCCGCAGGCGTGCGTGGATTATGCCTTTCACTGCATTATCACCGACCTCAACGACGATGCGCTGCTGGACGAGTTTCAGGCGGCCGCCGACTACGGCATCACAAGCTTTAAATGCTTTTTCGTGTATAAAAAAGAAGGCATGATGGTGGACGACGCCACCTTTATCAAGGTGCTGTTAAAGGCCAAGGAGGTCGGCGCGCTGACCAACCTGCATGCCGAAAATCCCGACGTGATCGACATGAACATCGCGAAATTCCTCAAAGAGGGCAAAACCTCGGCGTGGTACCACTACCTGTCGCGGCCGGAGTTCGTGGAGGCCGAGGCGGACAAGCGCGCCGTTCACTGGGCGAAATCGGTGGACGCGCCGCTGTACATCGTGCACATGGCGGATCAGGAGGGCCTGGAGGCCGCCGTGGCCGCCAAACGCGCGGGCGCGCCTATCTTTGTGGAAACCTGCCCGCAGTACCTGGAGTTCACCTGCGACGTGTACAAGCGGGAGGACGGGCGCAACTTCGTGTGCTCCCCGCCCATCAAGGGCCAGGAGAGCCGGGACGCGCTGTGGAAGGCCGTCAAGGACGGCTCCATCGACACCGTCGCCACCGACCACTGCCCGTTTATGAGCTATGAGAAGGACTGGGGCAAGGACGATTTCACCAAGATTCCCAACGGCTGCGCGGGCGTGGAAAACCTGTATCCCTACATGCTTTCGGCCGCCAACGAGGGGAAAATCAGCTTTGAACGCGCGGTGCAGCTGTGCGCTTCAAACCCGGCGAAAATTTTCGGCTGCGACACCAAGGGCTCGCTTACCGTGGGCAAGGACGCCGATATCGTGCTTTACGACCCAAAAAAAACCCTGACGGTTTCAATGGACAACATGCACTCCGATTACGACCACACCATCTGGGAGGGCAAAACCTTTCAGGGCTATCCGGTGCAGACCTACCTGCGCGGGAAACTGGTGTATGACGACGGAAAATTCGTGGGCGAGGCAGGCTACGGCAACTTTGTGAAGCGGACGCCCGCCGCGAAATGAGGACGGGCGAAATGAGCGAACAGCACAAAAGCCTGATGCTCAGGGAAGAGGCGGGAGCCTGCCTGTTATGCTCTTCCGCTCCCTGCACCGCCGCGTGCCCCTACGGGCTGGACCCCGCGCGGATCCTGCGTGCGGTCCGGTTTGAAAACGTCATGGGCGCGGCGCGGCATCTGCCCAAGGCTTTGCCCTGCGACGCCTGCAGGGAAAAGCCCTGCCTGCCCGCATGCGCCAAAAAGAGCATGACGCGCGGGGTTGCCGTTAATTCCGTACTCAAAGCCGTGCAAAAATCCGTGCCGCAGCCAAAAAGCGATCTCGGGATTACGTTTTGCGGCGTTACGTGCGAAAACCCGTTCTTCCTGTCTTCGTCCATCGTCGCCAACCATTACGAGATGATCGCCCGCGCCTTCCAAATGGGCTGGGCCGGTGCGGCGATGAAGACGATCGGCCTGTTCGTGCCCAACGAGGTTTCCCCGCGCTTTGACGCCATCGCCAGGGACGCCGCGCCGTTTATGGGCTTTAAAAACATCGAGCAGACGTCCGAAAAAACGGCGGTGGAGAATTTCGAATGCATCCGCAGGCTGAAGAAGGATTATCCTTCGAAGGTCATCATCGCCTCCATTATGGGCCGCGACGAGGACGAATGGACGCTGCTTGCGCAAATGGCGCAGGAGGCGGGCGCGGATATCATCGAGTGCAACTTCTCCTGCCCGCACATGGCGGCAAACGGCCTGGGCTCGGACGTGGGGCAAACCCCCGATTTGGTGGCAAGCTACATGCGCGCGGTGCGCAGGGGCGCTTCGATCCCCGTCCTTGCCAAAATGACGCCCAACCTCGGCAATATGGAGCCGCCCGCCATCGCCGCCATGGAGGCCGGAGCCACGGGCATTGCGGCCATCAACACCGTGAAAAGCGTGATGAACGTCAACCTCCACACCTTTGCCTCCGGGCCCGACGTACGCGGCAAAAGCAGCGTGGGCGGGTACTCCGGCAAGGCGGTCAAGCCGATCGCGCTGCGCTTCATCCAGTCGATGAAAAGCCACCCGAAGCTAGAAGATGTGCCCGTCAGCGGCATGGGCGGCATCGAAACCTGGCGCGACGCGGCGGAGTTTATCGCCATGGGGTGTGAAAACATTCAGGTGACCACCGCCGTGATGCAGTACGGCTACCGGATTATCGACGATATGATCGACGGCATGCGCCTGTACCTGGACTCCGAGGGCATTTCGATGCGGGAGCTGGTGGGGCGCGCGCTGCCGCAGATCGTATCCGGCGACGACCTGGACCGCTCCGCCATATGCTACCCAAAATTTGACCGCGCCAAATGCGTCAAGTGCGGCCGCTGCTATGTCTCGTGCATGGACGGCGGTCATCAGGCCATTAAACAGGGCGCCGACAACCGCCCGGTGCTGGACGGCAAGGCATGCGTGGGCTGCCACCTGTGCGTAACCGTCTGCCCGGCTGAAGCGATCACCGCCGGCACCTGTATGCCAAAACAACGAGACTGAACAGGGAGGAAAACTTATGTTTCATTGCAATGTCGAACGTCTGGACGACAAAATCAAAACCTTTTCCAAATTCGGCGACACGGGCAAGGGCGGCATCACGCGCTTTTCCCTCTCGCCCGAGGCGCTGCAGGCGCGCGCGGAATTTCAAAAGCGCATGGAAGCCGTCGGGGCGACCGTAGTGACCGACGACATGGCCAACATGTACGCCACCATTCCCGGCAGCGAGAATCTGCCCGCCATCGCGATCGGTTCGCACCTGGACTCGGTGCGTCAGGGCGGCAACTTCGACGGCGTTCTGGGCGTGCTGACCGGCATGGAAACGGCGGAGACGATCGTAGCGGAAAAAATCCCGCACCGCCATCCCCTGACCGTGATGGTCTGGACGAACGAGGAAGGCGCGCGCTTCGAGCCCGCGATGATGTCCTCGGGCGTGATCTGCGGGAAGTTTGATAAAGAAACGATGCTCGCGTCCGTCGCCAAGGACAAGCCCGGCTACACCTTTGCACAAGCGCTGGAGGAAAGCGGCTACAAGGGCAGCGAAAAAAACCGCCTGTCGCCTGACAAATACGCGGCGATGCTGGAGCTGCACATCGAGCAGGGCCCCGTGATGGAAACCGAAGGCTACGACGTGGCGGCGGTCGGCGGCGTATGCGGCATGATTAACTACGAGTTCACCTTCATCGGCCAGGCCAACCACGCGGGCACCACACCCATGCCATACCGCAAGGACGCGCTGTACGCCGCATGCAAAACCATCCAATACCTGCACGACGAGCTGGATAAGCTGGATTCCGCGCTGGTCTACACCACGGGTAAGATCTCCGCGCATCCCAACATCCACACCATCATCCCCGACGAGGTGAAGTTCACCCTCGACGCGCGCCACTATGACCCCGAGGTGATCAAGCGGGTGCTGGCCGTTATCAAGGCCATCCCCGCCGAAGTTGAGCGCTGCGCGTTCAGCTGCGAGGAGGCCTGGTCGCGTAAATCCGTCGCCTTCGCGCCGAAACTGGTGGATACCGTGGAAAAAAGCTCCATCGCGCTTGGCTATAAGACGCTGAAAATGTTCTCCGGTCCCGGGCACGACGCCCAGTTTGTCGCCGATATCATCCCCTCGGCCATGATTTTCGTCCCCTCCGTGGGCGGTTACAGCCACTGCGAAAAGGAATTCACCCCCACCGACCAGTGCGCAAAAGGCGTGGATGTCATGCTCAACACCGTCCTGAAGCTGGACGCGGCGCTGAACGCCTGAGCATCTCCCTCCGGCGCAATCCGAAACAGCCAAAAACCCGTCATCCTTGCAGGATGACGGGTTTTCTCTCTGGTGGAGCATAGGAGACTCGAACTCCTGACCCCAACACTGCCAGTGTTGTGCGCTACCAACTGCGCTAATGCCCCAGGCGCTTTTTCGAGCGAACTATAATATACCATACGCCTGTTGGTTTGTAAAGCTGCGGCGGAGAAATTGCGGGAAGATTTTTATCGCGGAACGGCTGTTGCCAGCCGGTTCCGGCAGCTTCGGCGGCGATAGGGGAACCGCGGCGGGAAACGGGGGCTGGTCCCTCGCTGATAGGGTATAAACACGCGAAACAGCGGCAAACGGCCGGTTTGCCGGCGCTGTACGCTCTGGTAAAATTGTGATATAATGGTAAAAATCTTACTCCCATTACAATCGGCAAACACAGAAAACGGCGCGCCCGGCAAAAGTGATCGGGGAAATCGGTTTCGAAGTTTCGACGTCTGGATGGCGGATGACCCATTGCATGCGAGCGCATTTCAGACAATTAAAAGGGAGGGCTGCGGCATTAATTTCGCGATTTTCATTCCGCTGATTCAAAACGCGGCCTTTCTGCTGGGACTGTCGGTCATCTTCGAGATCGCCTATGGGATACTCTTGCGGTACCGCCGCATGCAGCCGGTCTTCAACGGCCTGATGATCGCCTTGATCTGTCTGGCCATCATGGCGCTGCCGTATACCCTGCAACCCGGACTGGTATTTGATACCCGCTCCATCCTGATCAGCGTAACGGCGCTGATTTTCGGCTTCGTTCCAACACTGATTACCGTGCTTGCGGCGGTCGCCTACCGGCTGATCGCCGGGGGCGTCGGCGCCCTGCCGGGCGTCGCGGTTATTGTCTCCTGCGCCGTAATCGGCCTTGCGTGGAGACGTTTTTTCTATCCGAAATCCAGGAAGCAGCGCGGGCTGAACGTTTATCTGATGAGCGTTACCGTACACCTTGTCATGCTTGCCTGCATGCTGCTATTGCCCTATCCCCAAAACATGGAAACGATCCGCGCCATCGCGCTGCCGGTGCTGATCATCTATCCGGTCACGGAAGCGCTTTTAAGCCTGCTTTTGCTGCGGCAGATGGATACCAAAAAGCTGCAGCAGCAGCTGGAATTATCCGAGGAACGCTTCCGGGTCCTGTTTGACAAGGCGCCGCTGGGATACCAGTCCCTGGATATGGACGGCCACTTTTTGGAGGTCAACCAGCAATGGCTGGATATGCTGGGGTACGCGCGCCGGGAAGTGATCGGCGAATGGTTCGGCGATTTTCTCTCCCCGGACTTCGTAGAGGAACACCGCAGGCGCTTTGCCGAGTTCAAGGCGAAGGGCTCCATGCAAACCGAGTTCGTCATGATCACCAGAATGGGCGAAGCGCGGCATATCCATTTCGAGGGAAGGATAGGGTACGACGAGCACGGGAAACCGCTGCGGACGCACTGCATCCTGCAGGACGTAACGGCCCAGCGGCTCGCCCAGGAAGACGTTCGCCGGAGCGAAGAGCAATACCGCAGACTGTATGAAACGATGTCGCAGGGCGTTGTGTATCAGTCGGCAAGCGGAGAGATCATCTCGGCCAACCCAACGGCGCAGCGTATACTGGGAATGTCGTTTGAGCAGATGCGGGGGAAAACGTCCATGGATTCCGTATGGAGCACCATCCGGGAGGACGGATCGGAAGTCTCGGGGGAAGATCATCCCTCCATGATCGCGCTGCGGACGGGCAAGCCCTTCGGGCCGTTCATTCTGGGGGTTTTCCAGCCGAAGCTGAAAGATCATGTATGGCTGTCCGTTACCGCCATGCCTCTGTTCAATCCCGGCGAGAAAACGCCCTCCCAGGTCTATACCCTGTTTGAAGACGTCACGGCCGAACGCAAGGCAACGCAGAACTACCGCTCTCTGTTCAATGAAATGATAGATGCATTCGCCGTGCATGAAATCATTCTGGACGGTCAGGGGAAACCCGTGGATTACCGTTTTATGGCGGTGAACCCCGCCTTTGAAGGCATGACCGGCCTGAAAGCCGCCGACATCATCGGTAAAACGGTTCTGGAAGTCCTCCCCGATACGGAGCCCTACTGGATTGAGATCTACGGGAAGGTCGCCCTGACGGGCGAAGCGGTGCAGTTTGAAAACTATTCCGCCGATGCGGGAAAACACTTCGCCGTCAGCGCCTACCGGCCCAAGCCGATGCATTTTGCGTGCACGTTCGTGGATATCACACAGCGCGTGCAGGCGGAGCTTGCGCTGCAGGCAAGCGAAGAGCGGTATGCAAGCTATATCATGAACGCGCCGAGCGGCATCGTGATCATTGATGAAACGGGTCAATTGATTGAAGCAAACGCCGCCGCGGCAAGGCTGACGGGATACCCGGCCGATGAGCTGATCCGGTTTAGTATTCAGAACATGATCGAGGAAAGCCAGATGGAGGCCGGGGCGAAGCTGCTTGAAACGCTGCTCAGGAGGGGTTCGGCCAACGGGGAACTGCGGTATCGGCACAACAGCGGAGCGGTCCGTTGGGCAAGCATCAGCGCCGTCAAGCTGTCCGACCACCGGTATTTATGCTTCATCAGCGATATCACGGAGAAAAAAGCCGCCGCGGACAAGCTTGCCTATATCAACAACCATGACGATATGACGGGGCTGTGGAACCGCAAATACTTCGGCGCCGAAGCCGAACGGCTGAACACGCCGGACGTTTTGCCCCTTTCGGTCATCATCGGCGATATCAACGGCCTGAAACTGATCAACGATTCGTTCGGACGCGCGGAAGGCGATCGCATTATTATGGAGACGGCAAAATTCCTGAGCGGATTCAGCCGGCCGGGAGACGTGGTTGCCAGAACCGGCGGCGACGAATTTTCCATGCTCCTGCCGGGCACGAGCCAGCAGGAGGCCGAGATTCTCCTTGCCAGCATCCAGTTTGGCTGCAACGAGTACAATAAAAGAATCACGGACGATTCTTTGCACATCAACCTGGCGCTGGGTACTGCCACCAGGGATACTATGGACGATATGTTCATCGAGGTGCTCAAGGCCGCGGAAAACAGCATGAACCAGCGCAAGCTCCTGGAAACCAAGTCGTCGCACTCCTCCATCATCGCAACGATCCGGGCGACGATGAAGGAAAAAAGCCACGAGACGGAAGCCCATGAAGAGCGCATGGCGGAGATGGCCAGAAAGGTCGGCGTGCTCATCGGCCTTTCCGAGGAGGAACTCAACAACATGGTGCTGATCGCGGAACTGCACGACATCGGCAAAATCGGCATCAGCGAGCAGATCCTCAACAAGGCGGGAAAGCTCAACGACGAAGAATGGGCTGAAATGAAGAAGCATCCCGAGATTGGCGAGAGAATCGCGCTTTCCACGTCCAGCCTTGCGCCGATCGCCAACGATATACGCTGCCACCATGAACGCTGGGACGGAAGCGGGTATCCGCAGGGGCTCGAAGGCGGCGATATCCCGATCCTGTCGCGCATCCTTTCGGTCGTGGACGCATACGACGCCATGACGCACGACCGCGTGTACCAGAAAGCCCGAAGTCATGAAGCGGCGATTGAGGAAATCAGCCGCTGCGCCGGAACGCAGTTTGATCCGCAGATCGTCGCCGTATTCTGCGAGCAGGTTTTCGACGCCGAAAATCCAGCATAAGCGCGCTTGCCATACATGTGCCCGGTTCCGCCGCCGTGCGGATACGGAAAGGCTATTCACGGCACGCAACTTGTGCTATACTATCGTCAAATAGCTCGATCGTTCTGCGGGCTGAAAACGCCGCAGGAAGAACTCCTTCACGATACAATAGCTTTCGCTTTACAGATGCCGGATTGATGACCGTATCAAATACGCCGCATTGCTGTTGAAGCAAAGATGGCTTGCAGTCAGTCGGACCGGAGCTTGCCGTGTCGGATTCAGTTTGAGTAAAAAGGAGAGTAGGCCGTGTCACAAGCGACAAATGCGAAACAGAAGATGATCTGCGTAATGATCGGCGACGTCAGCAATGATTTCTCCGCGGAGCTGATGAAAGGCTATTTCGACTCGGCCAACAAGGAGGGCGTAAACCTCCTGCTGATGATGGGCATGCCGCGCCATGCGGAACATTTTGAGCTGGACCGCGCCCAGGACGCCGTGTACCGCTACAACAGCATTTACGATTACGCAAGCTTGTCGGGCGCGGACGCCTACGTGTTTTCCTGCGGGGCACTGTCGGGCTTTGAAAGCGAGAACACCTACCAGGAGTTCCTCATGCGTTTTGAGGGGAAACCCTATGTGATTTTACAGGAGAACGTCGATACCTCGGCCCAGCAGGTCTCCTGCATCACGGTGGATAATTACACGAGCTTCTGCGAGTGTATCGAACATCTGATCACGGTGCACGGGTATCAAAAGATCGGTTTCGTCGGCGGCTTGAAGGAGCATCCCGATACCAAAGAACGCCTGATCGCCTATCAAAAAACGATGGAAAAGCACGGGCTGCCCGTGACCGATATGATGATCGTTTACGGCGATTATTCGGAGTATTCCGACGCGAAGATCGCCTGGCTGCTCGACAACAACCCGGGGTTGCAGGCAATCGCGTGCTGCAACGATGAAATGGCTAAGGGCGGCTACCGGGAATGCGGAAGACGGGGACTGAGGGTCGGCAGGGATATCGCCATCACGGGATTTGACAACTTTACCACCGGTATGTTTTTAATGCCGCCGCTGACCACGATCTCGCAGAACACCTACCAAATGGGCGAGATGGCCGTGCGCCAGGTGGTTTCCCTGCTCGGCGGCGAGCCCGCCCTGTGCACGAAACTTGCGACCGAATTCCTGATCCGGCGTTCCTGTGGCTGCAAACCGGATACCGTCAGGGGACTGTTTGAAGACTGCGTCGCAAACGGCGAATTGAACACAAACGCCGCCATCGACCGGATTGCCAATGACCTTGTCGGCACCTATCCGCACAGCGGGAAAAGGCAGTCCGAAGCGATGGTCAAACGGCTGATGGATCATTTCCTGGAACTGTGCTCAGCGGAGTCGGATTTGCTGTTTCAGCGGGTCGAATTTTCCGACTGGCTGTTCCGCTACTGCGAGGAGTATAAAGACTCCGTTTCCATGCTGGCCAAGCGGCTGATGGATTATGTGCTGTATATGCCCAAGGAGTGCCTGCACGTCGCGAGTACCCGAAAGCTCTACGATATTTTGCAGTTTACGCTTGGCTACCTGTACTCCTTCAAAGCCCGCGCGTCCGAGCAAAATCTGGACGAGTTCCGCGCCCAGAGCTGGTTTATCCCCGAGCTGATCCGCGATCTGGTCGGCCATGATATCGAGGACGAAAGCGTGTTCCGGTCCGTGGTGGAGCGGCTGCACGGCATCAACCTCAACACCATCTACATCTGCCTGCTGCCGGAACCCCGGCCTCTGCAGGGCGCGGGCAATGTGTTCGTACCGGAAAAACTGCACCTGGCGGCTTGCCTTTCGGACGGTAAAACGAAGGCATATCCGCTGTCGCAGATGCCCGTGATCGACGCGGAGCATTCCATGCGCGATCTGCCTGGGCTGAACAACGCCACCCAGCTGATGTGTTTTTCCATCTACTCCGGCGATATGCAGTACGGTATTTTCATGTGCGAGGCCGATATCGGGAAAACCGCCCTGATGCACATCATCGGGTTGCAGCTGGGAATCCTGATCAACTTCCTGGAGCTCAAGCAAAAGGAAAAAATCATCGGCAACGAGCTGGAAAACATCCGCGAGCGCAACGAAATTTTGAACTTCCTCTCCGAGTATGATTCGCAGTGTTCCATTCTCAACCGCCGCGGCTTCATCGAGCGCGCCATCCGCCTCAACCGCGAAAACGTCGGCAGGCACGCCATCTGCGTATTTATGGATCTGGACCATCTCAAGGAGATCAACGATACCTTCGGCCATTCGCAGGGCGACGTCGCGCTGATGGGTGTCAGCGATATTCTAAAGCAGGCCGTCCGCAATAACGATCTGGTTGCGCGTATCGGCGGGGACGAGTTCGTCGGCATGTTTCTGATCGATTCCCCCGAATACGACAAGGTTTTCAAGGCAAGGCTCAAAAAGGCGTTTGCCGACTACAACGAACACTCCGGCCTGCCGTATTATGTGGAGGCGTCGGTTGGTATCGCGCACTTTACCTGCAACCAGGGACTGGAGATTTCCAAGATCGTCAACGACGCGGACCGTTACCTGTACGAGGAGAAGAAGTTCAAGCGCAAGAGCGCGCTCAAAACGAGCCGCAGCGCATGAGCGACCGCTTTTTGAAGTTCTGGTTCCGCGGACTGGAAGCGGCGCTTTCACAGCTGGATGAAAAAAGCGCCCTGACGGTGATGACGCACTGCGGGCAGGCGTGTTCCGATTCCTATCCGAAACAGATCTATTTGGAAGCTTACCGTGTGGCGGACTCTCTGGACGGTTTTTTAGAGGAACTCAGCCGCCGGTTTGAGGAGGCGGTCTTCCGGCGCGCCGGGCAGGATACCGTCGAGGTCACATATACCCGCTGCGGCTGCGATTTGGTACGGGAATGCGATTGGAGCGATCCCAGGCTCTGCCGGTGTTCGCTTGCAAGCCTTCAGTACAACTGGGAAACGGTGCTTGGGGCAAACAGCGTGGAGTGCATCCTCGAATAGAGCATCCTCGCCGGCGACGAGCAATGCCGGTTTTTGGTGAAAATCCATTCGAACGGGAAATGAACGGCCTGATATCGTGTTATCCGCAGGCGCTTGAAACATGGCGTTTTTAGTCGATATAGGAAATCAGCAGGCTCAGCACCGCGTTATCCTCCCCGGCGTTGCGGTAGCTGTGTTTCTGGTCGGCGCGGAAACGCAAGGAATCACCGAGTTCTAAGTGATAAACAGTCTCACCTACCGTGATGTCCGCGGCTCCGAGAAAAACCGAAACGAATTCCTCCGAGCCCGCAAGGTGTGCCTCGGCCTGGTGAAAGCCGTTCGGTTTGATGACGATGCGGTACATTTCAAACAGTTTTTTTTCATCGAAGGGAAACGTCGGGTAATTCAAAAACAGCCCCTGGTCGTCTTCGGTGATGGGCGCGGCGCCGGAGATAACGGTATCCTGCGCGGCAACGTCTTCCACAAGGGATGAAAAGGAAACTTTGTAGCCGTTTGCGATCTTCCAAAGAAGGGAGATCGTCGGATTGACGTCTCCGCGCTCGATCTGCGCCAGCATGCTGCGGGATACGCCGGTCAGCGCTGCGGCTGCGTCCAGCGTCAAATGCCGCCTGACGCGGGCGCTTTTCGCGTTTTTGGCTGCTGCTAAGGTAATATCCACGGCCTTCAGCCTCCTGTTGACAATATAATGATATGGAAGTACAATATAATAGCTTCCACTATACTGCACTGTTCTATCAATATAATACGCTGTGATTGGATGGAGGTCAAGCGCATGAACTGGATAAGTTTTATACCCTATGCCCTGATTACGACGTTCACGCCCGGCCCCAACAACATTATGTCGCTGTCCATTGCGACGCAAAACGGCATCAAACGTACGCTGCCGTTCAACTTCGGCGTCTGGGCGGGGTTCTCGGTCGTGATTCAGCTTTGCGCGCTGTTAAGCGCCACGCTGTACGCGGTACTGCCGGCGATCAAGACGCCGATGCTGTTTATCGGCGCGGCGTACCTGTTGTACCTGGCGTGGAAGACCTGGAAATCCACCGGCATTCATGAAGAAAAAGCCGCAAGAAGCGGCTTCCTCACAGGTTTGCTGATGCAATTTGTCAACCCCAAGGGCATCGTATACGGCATCGTGTCGATGGAAACCTTCGTGCTGCCGTATTATCACGACCAGTACCTGATGGTGCTCCTGCTTGGCTTTTTCATGTCCACGCTTGGGTTTATCTCCACGGTGTGCTGGGCGTCGTTTGGGAGCCTGTTCAAACTGATGTTTTCCAAATACAGAAAAACGGTCAATCTGGTACTGGCGCTGCTGCTGGTGTACTGCGCCGTATCGCTGTTTCTGTAATCACTAAAACTCTCTTTCATTGTCCTTGAAAAATTCATAATAGCTCCGCACGTTTTCAAGTTCCGTCCAGCGCTTGATGTCCACGGGATCGGCGTCCAGGTCGTAGATCTTCGCGCCGCGCATAGACAGCAGAAACGGCGAGTGCGTGGAAAGGACGAACTGGCAGTTAAAAAACCGGGCGGAGTCTTCGATATATTGCTTGAGCTCCAGCTGGCGCTTGGGCGAGAGGCTGTTTTCCGGCTCGTCTAAAAGGTACAGGCCGTCCTCTTCCACCTGCTCCACAAAATATTTAAAGGCGCTCTCGCCGTTTGAATAGGTGCGGACGTTATCCATCAGGGTCTCCCGCACGAATTTGGACTGCGTTTTGCGCCGTGCGCTGTTCACGGTTTTCAGTTTTTCGTAATCCGCTATGGATTTGAGCAGGAATTTGGAGTATTTGGCGTCCAAGTAATCCTCGAACACGTCTTCCCGTTTCTGGTCGATGCCTTCGTTGAGCATGCGGACGTTGAGCATATAGTCAAACACATCGTCGCTGGTGATAATGCGCGAATGCCCGGGCACCGGGGCTTTCAGGCGCAGGCGGCACATGTCCACATAATCCTGAAAAAACCCCGTGCGGTTATAGACGGATTCCCGGCGCACGCCGGCGCGTTCGGCAATCACATTGAGCGCGGTGGTCTTACCCGAGCCGTTGCCGCCGTACAGGATGGTAATTGGTTCAAAATTAATGCGTTCAAACCCGCGCGCGGACAACACCTTGAACGGGTAGAACGAATCGTAGCAGGTTCGCTGGACCCCGCAGATAAAGCCCGTTTCCCTGTCGGCGTCCGGGAACTCGAAGGTGTCGAGATACAGCATGCGGTTACGGCAGCGTGTTGCCGGCTTTAAGCAGCAGCGAATACCACTCCTCGCGGGTCAGGCGGACGTCCGCGGCCCTGGCACAGTCCTTCAAGCGCTGTACGTTCATAGTGCCGGTGACGGGCTGCATTTTGGCCGGGTGGCGCAGCAGCCACGCGATCACGATGGTCGTATTGCTGACGCCGTATGTTTCGGCGAGCGCGTCGATCTCCTTGTTGAGTTCCGGGTACTTGTCGCTGCCCAGGAACACGCCCTCGAAAAATCCGTACTGGAACGGTGACCAGGGCTGGACGGTGATGTCGTTCAAACGGCAGAAATCCAGAATCCCGCCGTCGCGGTCCACGGCGTCGTTATCGAGCATGTTCACGTGCATGCCGCGGGTGATCATCGTCGCGTTGGTGATGCTTAGCTGCAACTGGTTGGCGACCAGCGGCTGCTTGACATATTTTTTCAGAAGCTGGATCTGCATCGGGCTTTGGTTGGAGACGCCGAAATTGCGTACCTTGCCGGACGCCTGCAAACTGTCGAACGCTTCGGCGACCTCCTCGGGTTCTACCAGCGCGTCCGGGCGGTGCAGCAGCAGCACGTCCAGATAGTCGGTTCCCAGGCGCGAAAGGCTGCCGTCTACCGACTCCAGGATATGCTTTTTGGAGAAATCGAAGGCGACGCCGGGGCGGATGCCGCACTTGGACTGCAAAATCATGGTTTCGCGCACAGCGGGCGTCATATGCGCGGCCTTGGAGAAGATCGCTTCGCAGTCGCCGCTTCCGTAAATGTCCGCATGGTCGAAGAAGTTCGCGCCGTTTTCAAGCGCCGTCAGCACAAAGACTTCGGCCTCGGCGGCCGTCAGCCGGTTGATGCGCATGCAGCCAACGGCGATCGTTGGCACCTGCAGGCCGGATGTTCCCAGTTGAATGGTTTTCATGGTATTGCCTCCTTGTGGTCGCTGAAGAAAAATAGATGCTATTCAAGCTTTGCCGTAAAGCTTAACAGGGCGACGCTGGGCACGTTGAACAGACGCATCGGCATGGGGTAGATGCCGCATGGCGCAAGCCCCCCGGAAATATACTGGGTGATGTTGTTGATGCGCATCATGCCCACGATGCCGTCGTCGCCGGGGAACCAGCCTTTTTCCGGCACATATACGGGGCCCAGGCTGAACAGCCGCCACTGGCCGCCGCAGTAATGGCCGGAGAGCACCAGCGATAGATTACGGTAGGAAAACACCTGATCCGTGTCCGCCCATTCGGTCATCTGGCGCACATAATCCGCCTGTAAGGGGATGTGCACCACGCCGATCTGCAAATCGCCCTCCTGGATCTGGGCGATGGCCGCGGCGCTTTCTTCAAACGTCTCCAGCCGGTAGCTTAAGGCCCGGTAGCTGGCGCCGCCTTCGGCCTCGTACTGCTTGCCGCTTGCTTCCATATCCGCCTTCTGGCGCTCCAGGGTGCTGACCATGCCCTTGATGCCGGCGCTGTCGGTCAAGCCTATGGAATACAGGTTTTCGGGGATGAACCACACGGTTTTCTTGCCCACGAGCTGCCCGACGGCGCGATCCAGATAGATGGCGCCCTCGGCCTGCGCCGCGCGCACCCACTCGGCCAGCGGCTCGGGGCTGCCATGCAGGGAGGAGTCCACGGCGACGGGGTCCTCGTCGCCCGCGACGAAATAGATCGGCACGTCCTCCTTGATCTGCCTGAGCGTACGGATCAGCGAGACCAGCGGCGCGAAATCGCCGCTTTGGCCGACCATGTCGCCCGTCATCACCACGGCTGTGAAGCCCTTGCCGTATAACAGGTCCTTCCAAAGCTCCGTCTCAAATCCCAAATCGCTTCCGTGAAGGTCGGAGATATGCAGGATGGTGACGTTTTCGTACTTGGAGTCCATGTTCATGATGCGCACTTTCTCGGAATTGAGATGGATGCGCTGATTTAATATGCTGTTGGAGAGGATGGAAAGCGCGATGATCGCAAACACCACGGCAAGCAGCAGGATCAGGCAGCCCGGCGCGTGCCGCTTGGGCTTTTGCTCCACAAAGATATAGCCGTTTTTGTTGCGTCCCATCCTCTAACCCCCGCAAATGTTCTGCGTTTATTATACCGCACAAACAGGGTTCGTGCGTGGCGAGTTTCCAAGAATGTGTTACAAAATCCCAAAGCCTGCATCGCCGCACGGCCGGCTTTACAACTCTGTTACACTGCCTGCCGCGGTTATATGCTACAATGGGAAAAGCAAGGAAAAGGCGGCATAACGATGGCGAAAATTTTGATTGTGGACGATGAACCTTCCATCGTCTCGATGCTTACGATGCACCTGCGGTTGGCGGGGCACAGCTGCCTGCCCGCGGCGGACGCGGAACAGGCCAGAGCCGTGCTGCAAAGCGACGCGCCGGACGTCGCCCTGCTGGATGTGATGCTCCCCGGAGAGGACGGCTTTACCCTGAGCGGGGATTTGCTGCGGCGGAAGATCCCGGTCATTTTCCTGACGGCCAAAACGGCGGTGCAGGACCGCGTATACGGCTTGCGGCTTGGCGCGGAGGACTATATATTGAAGCCGTTCGAGCCAGCGGAGCTGCTTGCGCGCATCGAAGTTATCCTCCGCAGAACGGCGAAAACGCGGTATCAGGATGCGGCTCTGACGATTGATTATCAGGGGCGAACGGTGCAAAACCACGGCGTGCCCGTAGCGCTGACCGTGCTTGAGTACGATCTGCTTGCCCTGCTCACAAAGAGCGCCGGGCAGGCGCTGACGCGAGACATGCTGCTGGCCCGCGTGTGGGGATACGATTACGTCGGCGAGACCCGCACCGTGGACGTGCACGTGCAGCGCCTGCGCAAAAAGCTTTCGACCGACCGCATCGAAACCGTGTATAAATACGGCTATCGCTACCGGGGGGACGACGCATGAAAAAACGCCTGACCGCGTGGATGATCGCGCTGTTTGTGCCGCTGCTGGCGGCGGTGTTCCTGCTCTTTTTACAGCAGAGCTTTTTGCAAACCTTGGAGCGCGAGCAGGAGCGCGCGCAGATGACCGAAAGCATGATCTATCTGCAGCTGCGGGACGAGTTCAAAGGCCTGTCCTATACCCAGGGCGTGGACGCCGCGCGCGGTTACCGCAATCTCTATGCCGCGCGGGGGATTGAGCTGGTATTTCTCTATCATGGCCAGCCCGTAGCGGGCGCGCAGCTGCCAAACAGAAACTACGACGCCCTTCTGACCGGCGGCCGCGCCGCGATGCTGGATACTTATTCCATGCCTGCGCTGTACGCGATCGCCGACCCGCTGAGCGCTGACTGGACGCTGCTTACGCTCCGCGACGTGGGCGACCTGTATACCCTGAGAAACCGTCTGCGGCTGACCGCGCTGTGGATTGTGCTGGGCGCGGGGCTGCTGACGGCGCTGTTATCGTATCTGCTTGCGGCATGGTTTACCGCGCCTGTCAAACGGCTGACGAAAGCTGCCGAGGCAATGCGGCGGGGCGCATTTGATCCCGCGCTGCTGCCTGGAAAACCGCGCGGCGAGATCGGCACGCTGTCGCAGGCGTTTTTGCATATGCACGAGGCTGTGGATGAGCGTGAACGGCAATTGGCCGGAGAAGCCGAGAACCGGTAGCGGCTTTTGGACGCGCTCTCCCATGAAATGCGCACGCCGCTGTGCGCGCTTTTGGGCAACGCGCGGCTATTGCAGAACGCCGCCGTGCCCGAAGACGAGCGTTGCCGCCTGGCGGAGGAGATGGCGCGTGACATCAAGCGTTTATCCGATCTGGATACGCAACTTTTAAAACTAACGGAACTCAAGCATGAGAAACCGGCGTTCAGCCTGGTGTCTGTCCTGCCGCTTCTCAAAGAGAGCGCGGAGCGCGTCGCCCATCAGTCCAAAGGCATCGCGCTCCAGGTGGAAGGCGAAGCGGCCGATATCGCCGGCGACCGGGAGCTTTTGGCGCGGCTATTAGACAACCTTGCCTTAAACGCCTTGCGCGCTTCCAAAGCGGGGCAGACGGTTATCCTTCGAAGTTTGCCCAACGGCTTTGCGGTGGAAGACCGGGGAATCGGCATGACAGGAGAGCAGATCGCCCATGCGCGGGAACCATTTTACAAGGCCGATCCGGCGCGCACGCGTAAGGCGGGCGGCGTGGGGCTTGGGCTGACGATTTGCGGGCAGATCGCCGCGCTGCACCATGGGGAGCTGTCGATTGTTTCTGCGCCCGGCAAGGGCACGACCGTAAGCTTTACAACTCCGTTACAGCCTGCTGCGGATTTGGCAACAGGTCGTGCGGTATCGTTTCCCCAGGAGGTGAAACCGATATGAAAAAATGGTTTCTGATACTGCTCTTGCTCGCGCTGCCCGTAACAGGCTTGGCGACGCAGGAAAACGAGGTGGTTGCCCTGCCCGCCGTAGAGCCGCTTGCGGTTGTCACGGCCGAACCGGAGGCGGACTACTCCAGCGCAGCCATCGGCGCGTACTATACCGCCATGGATACCGGCTGGGAAAACTACCAGGATCCCGGCATGGTATCCGATGAGCGGGAACGCGCCAAAGCGCTGCTTGAGGACTATCAGGCGGGCGCGCGGCCTGAGCTGGACGTACTCAACAAGCTGGAGGACGTGATCGTTGGCGTCTATACGCTCAACGCAGAAGACTATGAGGGTGAAACGCTGTTTACACTGCTTCCGATTGACCCGCTGACGGATGAACAGATTCTGGAAGTGATCGACGCCTTTGCCCGGTGCGGGCAGACCTTCGATCCCGACGCGCTTACTTATAAAAATTGCATGCGCGGCGGAGGAATCGAGGCCACACGCTTCTTCCAGTCGGGGGAACAAACGCGCAGAACCGCGCTGCGGGATTTGTACATCCGCATGGGCTTTACGAGCGAATCGCCGTATACCCCGCTGGTTTCCGACGACGGGCTTGGCATGGTGACGCTGGACGACGAAGCCTACTCAGGCTTGGACAGCTTCCTGTTTTTACCCCTGCGCGCCATTACCGACGACGAATTGCTTGCCTATGAAATCTACGTAGAGACCGGCGACCCGGCGGAATACGGCAACTATACGGCTTACGAAAAGCAGCTTCGGCAGGAGCTCAAACGGCTGCTCGGCGCGCCGCTTGTGATGTCGATGGAAAGTGAGGGCATGGGCGTCATGGGGCAGTTCAACGTCGCGTATGGCGATGAGACGGTATACTATGCCACGTTTAATACCCCTGACGGCGTGCTGTATTTCGGGTATTTGGACGTCGATACCAACAAGCTGCTCTCCGCCAGTTTGCACCGGCCAAATACGTTTCAGTACAGCGACCTGTACCTCGACCCGTTTGACGGGCAATGGCTGGCCGTAGCCAAAAACGCCGTCATGCGGCTGCGTTCAGACGGCATGGCGATCAGCACGGTGGAAAGCCACGGCGAAATCAGCGTGCAGTATGCGGGCTATGGCGCGCTTATCGACGTGATCATGGAGGACGGCAGCCATTATGAGATGGCGATTCCATACCAGACCGGAGCCGTTGGCAACTGGATCGGATATCAAACGAGTGTGCTGGACCCGGATCAACTGTACGCGATGCTGTATGAATGAAGGAGGATTGGAACATGAAGCGATTCCTATGTGTTGTGCTGCTCGGCCTTCTGATTCTCGGATCGGCAAGCGCCGGCACGATGAACGAATATACGCTGTCTCCGTTTGCGTTTGATACCCAGGCTATGCTGCGGCTGACCTTTGGCGAGCAGGCGGCGAGCGCGCAGCTGGAAGACGGGGAATACCCTTTGTACTCTCTGCCAGACAGTGACAGCGCACCCTTTTGCGGACAAAATGATACCCTTGGCTTCAGGCAGATGCGGTTATCCGTCTTTACGTCGCTGGTGCTTACGGAGGAGTATTCACCTTACATCCCCGAGAACATCGAACCTTCCGGCGTCGCCAAGTGCGCGCTGACCGCGGAGGAAGCGCGTGCGAAAGCCGAAGCATGGCTTGCGGAGCTGGGCGTTACGGACGCGTATCTCCAAAGTCTGACCGCCTATGGGCGCGTCTCCAAGCTTCCGGGCGGGTATCTGGTGGCGTTTGGCCAGATGCTGGACGGCGTGCCCGTGTACTGGGCCGCATCCACACAGTTTCAAGATGCTGTGGAGTTTCAAGTCAGCGCGCAGTCCAATCGTATCGAGGTTGTTGTAAGCGACAGCGGACTGATCAAGATCTCCGGATGGTGGAGTGAGTTTACACCGTCCAAACATGGGATTGCGGTTATCTCTGAACAGGAAGCGATCGCCGCATTTGCGGCCATCGGCGAGCAGGCGGATACCGCCGAACTGTGTTACCTGCTGGCCGGTACCCAGGACGCGGCCAAAGCCGTTCCCGCCTACCGCTGGCAGAACCGGTTCATCAGCGCTGCGAACGGAACCCTATTACAGTAAACCGGCGACCATCAACGAAAGCCCCGGCAATGGCATTGCCGGGGCTTTCGTTCGTGCCGCCGCTTATCCGTTTCCCGGCCAGAGCGTGTCCTGCCGGATGAAGCCGGACAGCCCGGTGTCCGGGAACACGATATGGTACCATTCGTCGCCGACGACGCCGATAATATAGGGGTCGGGCAAGGAGCGGTCTACCATCAGCGTGGCGGCGGGAACGGCGTCCGACGGGGAGGCGTACATGGGGATGCCTTCCGCCAGCAAAGCGCCTTTGTAGGTCAGATACAGGGTCGCGATTTCCACGTCGTTCATGTCCGCGCCGAAGGCGAGCCATTTGGTCATCATATAGCCGTGGACGCCGAACACGTCCACTTCCGTCCAGTCGCCGCTCTTGCCAAGTACCCGCACGGGCGTGCCCTGGTAATACTTGCCCAGCGAGGCGGCGTTCTTGTCCGGCGCTGTACGCAGGTGCAGGCGGTTGTTCGGATCGTCGCTGATCACACGCGCCCAGCCTGATTGATCCAGCGTTTCCATGGCCTCCGCAAGGCTTTTGGGCAGCGCGTCCCAGTCCACGGCGGTCAGGGTCACTTCGGGATAATCTCCGATGCGCCAATCGTCAAGGTCGGTATGCAGTCCGTACGCGGTATAGCTGAAGATATCGTCCTTCGTCATCACGCCGCGAAGATGCCATAGTCCGTCGGCGCGCTTCACAAATCCGTAAATGCGGTAGTCTTCCTGCACGGAAATATCCGGATAAACGCGAATCCCGACGCCGCTCCAGGCGTGGATGAAATCCGGCCGGATACCGTCGCCCATCGGCGTGCTTTGCGTGATATTGTAATTGCCGTCATCCTGTATTTCCATCAGGAACAGGTACCGGACGCCCTGGCCGTCCGCGGCGTCGGCCAGCAGCATGTACGGCGTCGCCACGGCATCGCTGACCGTGTAACGATCACCGAGTATGGTCTGCGCGGAGCGGATGTATACGTCGCTGTAATTGTCCATATCCCAGGCGGTAATATCAAACGCCTGGAGCCTGAATGAAACCTCCAGCCATGGCGCGTACAGCGGCAGAAGCGCATCCTGATAGAGCATGTTGTCGTTCTCGTCAAAAACCATTTCGTTACTGTACAGGCTCTCGCCCTGCATGGAAAGCGTGTATTCGTGATGACGCTCATCTAGGCTGATGCGGACGATGTCCACGTTGCCCCAGCCGTCCTGCGTTTTTTCGGCGTGATACCGGTAGACATAGTATTCGTTCTGATAGGTATAAAACAGCGCGTCCCCGCCGGAATCGATCAGCAGGTCTGGGACTTCGTCTCCCTGCCGCAGGGCGGTGCCGGTATCCACGGTCAAGGTGTAGGCCGCGTCACCCGCCGCTTTTTCCGCGATGCACAGCACGTTGTGCCCGTCTTTGGATACTACCAGCGCAATCTGCCCCTGCGCGTCGCTTCCGCTCCCGGCCTGCGCGGCCACGGCATAGCCCGGGTACCGCGCTTCCAGGAGTGCCGATACGGCTGCGGGCAGCTCCGCCGCGGCCGCGGTGAGCGGCAGCATCAGGCAAATCAGCGCCAGACATAAGGCTTTGATACTCTTCATTTTTAACTCCTGTTCCATACTATCGTTTTGTATTCGATATCTATACGATTGAACGATGCAAAACCGTTCACGGCGGCAAACCAAACGTCCGCGCTTTCACGCGGACGTTTGGACCGGCCGTACGCCTTATTGCAGGTTCAGCCTGCGTTTGAGCATCATGTGCGTCAGGGCGTAGAAGCCCGCGCCGATCAGCGCGACGACGAGGATATACAAAAGCACATGGGAATGGAATGCCGCGGCTTCACCGGCATCGATAAACGGATCAACGTTGCTGAGGGCCGTGAAATCCGAGCTGGAATTCACATTGATCATAATCCCGGTCATGCTGCTTGTCTTGAAGGATACGATGATCGCCGTGATGATCTGCACAATGGTGGTCGACGCGATGAAGAACGCAAACGAGATCGCGACCCGGTGCTTATTAAACAGCATGCTCAGTGCCATGCAGGCATACAGGCCAAGGATGGAGCACATCAGCGTAACCAGCGCCATCACCGCCAGCTCTGTGGTAAACAGGATGGTATCGCCCGAGAGCAGATGCAGATCTTTGATGAATTGGAGGAAGGACTGGTAATCCAATTCGTTGATGGCGAGGATGAAGATTGCCAGAAACGTTACGATTCCGCATACGATGGTCCAGATCGTCGCGACCAGAAGCTTGCTCCAGATCAGCCTGCCGGTGCTAACCGGCAGTGTGTGCATCAGGTAGCCTTCGCTGCCCAGGAAATTTTTGTAAAAGCGCTGGATGGTCAGGATTAGCGTGATCACAAAAGCCGCGGCGATCAGCATGGACGATAACACCAGGGAAATAACATAGGGGGTGTCCGAACGGAGATTGCTTAACAGCTGGCTGACGGCGGCGACGATAATCATCGCCCCGAACAGCGGCAGAAAGATGCGTCCGGTGGCCTTGAACTCGTACTTCATGAGCTTGCCTAACATTTGAATACCTCCCTGAATAGCTGGTCCACGGACATGCCCTTTTCCTCGCGGACCCAGTCCACGCTTTCATGCAGGACGATCTCGCCGTTTTTGAGGAAGATCGCCTCGTCCAGCACCTGCTCGACGTCCGCGATCAGGTGGGTGGAGATCACCACGGCCGCTTCCGGATTGTAGTTTTGAATGATCGTGCGTAGAATATAGTCGCGCGCGGCGGGGTCCACGCCGCCGATGGGCTCGTCCAGCAGGTAGAGCTTGGCCTTGCGCGCCATGACGAGGATGAGCTGCACCTTTTCCTTCGTGCCCTTGGACAGCGATTTGATGTTCGCTTCCGGCTTGATATCCAGAGCCTTGAGCATCTCCCTGGCTTTAGCGGCGTCGAAATCCGCATAGAAATCGGCAAAGAAGGCGAGCATATCGCGGACCTTCATCCAATCGTTGAACCAGGCGGTGTCCGGCAGGTAGGATACGATGGCTTTGGTCTCCGTACCCGGGGCGTTGCCTTCAATTTTCACCTGGCCGACGGTCGGCGTCAGCAGCCCGTTGCACAGCTTCAAAAACGTGGTTTTTCCGCTGCCGTTGGGGCCGAGCAGCCCGATCACGCGGCCCGGCTCGATCTCCAGGCTCACGTTTTGCAGCGCGAGCGTATTGCCGAACTTTTTGGTCAGGTTGGTTGCGCTTAGAATGCTCATGATTTCGTTCTCTCCTTATTGGTTTGGATGAGGACCACCGCGTCCTGCCTGTCGTAGCCGATGGCCGCCATTTTTGTAAGAAACAGGGCGATTTGCTCTTTCGCCAAGTCTGTTTTGGCTTTTTTGATCAGTGATTCGTCCTCGGTTACGAAGCGGCCGCTGGTGCGCTGTGCGTACACCAGCCCGTCGCGTTCCAGTTCCTGAAGCGCCTTTTGCAGGGTGTTGGGGTTTACGGCGGCTTCCTCCGCCAGATCCCGCACCGTTGGCAGCTGCGTTCCCGCGCCGTATATACCGGATACGATCTTGAGCAGGATGCGCTCTTTGAGCTGCTTGTAGATGGGCCTGTCCGGGTCAAATTGCCATGCCATGGTATCGCCTCCTGATGGCGTGTTATTGTATTACGTGAATAACACAATAGGACAATAACACAAGAAAAACCGCTTGTCAAGCGGTTTTAAAATAAAATGTGTGGCGAAAAACGGCAGCATTCGCTGTTTTGTCAGGCCAGGCCGTCCTCCAGTAAGATTCTCTGGAGCGTGAAGATATCGGATTCCGTATTGCTTATAGCCGTAGCCGTACGCTTCCACTGCGGGAAATATATGGAAAAAAAGCTCACGCCGGCATCCGCGCCGACAGCATAATGGGCGGTATGGCCGTTGCGGTCCATGCGGTAAACACCCAAACCGTAGCTGCGGTCGCTGTCCCGCCGGACGTGGGCGCTTAGAAAGCTGCCGCGCATCGCGTCGGTTAGGATTCGCCCGTCAAACAGTGCGCGCCACAGCGTATCCATGTCCCCGGTGCAGGTATACAGACCTCCGTCCGAACCGCCGACGATTGGTAACGTAAATTGGTTGGTTTTTAAGCCGCCCGCTCCGTTATCGGTATAGCCAAGTGCGGTATTGGCAGGCAATTGATCCATACGGTAAAAGCCTGTATGGCGCAGTTGCAGAGGGGCGATGATCTCGCTGGTTACAAATTGCCGATATGGCACTTTCGCGGCGGATTCAATGGCTAGCCCCAGCATAATAAACCCCGCGTTGGAATAACCGAAGCGTTCACCGGGTTTAAACTTTTGGGGGAGCGGCGTGATCATTTGCAGATAATAGTCCAACTGTTCCCACAGGTAGAGCGGGTACTGAACCGCCAGCGCATCCGACGCCTCATCATAATCATCGGCTTCCTCATCCAGATAATCGCCGATACCGGAGGTGTGGGTAAGCAGGTGGCCAAGCGTAACCCGCTTGTTGATCTGCCCCAGGTCGTAAGGGAGCACATCCCAAATCCTGTCATCCAGATTCAGTTTTTTCGCTTCGATGAGCTTGCATACGGACAGGCCGGTAAACAGCTTCGTACCCGACGCAATCCCAAACGCGGTATCGGGCTTGTTTGGCAGACGCTCGCTTTGATTGCGGTATCCCGTGCAAGCTTCTAACACAGTTCCGGTATCATCCGTCACGGATAGTACGCCGGAAAATGAAGCTTCTTCATTCCAGCGGGTCCAGAGATCTTTGATGGGCTGCATGGCGTTCTCCTATATTGTTGGCAATGGCAATCTTGGTTCTTACCACTCTACCATGATCAATCGACGAAGTTCAAGCCTTTCATCGTGATTGCGGCTTGCCCATCCCCATGCTTTTATGCGATAATCAAACAGAAAGAATTCGAAGAGGTGATGGTCTTGACGCCCAAGCAGCAAAAGGCGCACGATTATTTTTACGGGGGCTACAACTGCGCGCAGTCGGTGTTCGCCGCGTTTCACGCGGAAATGGGGCTTTCGGAGGAAACGGCCTTGAAGCTGATGGTCTCAATGGGCGGCGGTGTTGGCGGCCTTCGGGAAATCTGCGGCGCGTTTACCGGCGCGGCGGTAGCGCTGAACATGATCCAAAAGGAGATAAAGAAAGCCGACCTCGACTATAAAAAGCAGATGTACGCGCTCGTACAGCAAAAGGCCGAGGCGTTTAAACAGCAGTATGGCACGGTTATCTGCTGCGATCTTCTGGAGCTCAACGATATCACCCCCTCGCCCGTTCCCGCCGTGCGCGACGAGGCCTACTACGAAGTCCGCCCCTGCGGCAAGTACGTGGAATATGCGGCAAAGCTGGTGGAAGACGAGCTGAACCGGTGCTGAAACACCGTTAACATTGACTTTCTACCCATACTCTGTCATAATTCTCTATTGGCCGCACAATGTGCGGCCAATACTGAGGTTTGGGACTATCCCAAGCCGGATATATCCTTTCGATTCCAACAACGGAGGCTCAACCCCCAATGGCACAGCTCCAAACCACCAAGGCGCATCAAAAGAAAATTGACAAGCGAAGAACCTTCGCTATTATTTCGCACCCCGACGCGGGCAAGACTACACTGACCGAAAAACTGCTTTTGTACGGCGGAGCCATCCGCCAGGCGGGGAGCGTCAAGGCCCGCAAGGCCGAGCGCCACGCCACAAGCGACTGGATGGAGATCGAAAAACAGCGCGGCATCTCCGTCACCACGTCGGCGATGCAGTTTTCGTTTCACGGTTATCACATCAACATTCTGGACACGCCGGGCCACCAGGATTTTTCCGAGGACACCTACCGCGTGCTCGTCGCGGCGGACGCCGCCGTAATGCTTATCGACGCTGCCAAGGGCGTGGAAGCCCAGACCATCAAGCTCTTCAAGGTCTGCAAAATGCGCGGCATCCCGATTTTTACGTTCGTCAACAAAATGGACCGCGCCGCCAAGGACCCCTTCGCCCTCATGGAAGAGATCGAAAACGTGCTGGGCATGCGTTCGGTGCCCATGAACTGGCCCATCGGCGTGGACGGCGATTTTCAGGGCGTGTACATCCGCAATTCCGAGAAGATCGACCTGTACTCCGGCGGCGACCACGGCGCGCGTATCGCGGCCAAAAGCCGGATTACACTGGACGAAGCCGAGCAGAAGCTCGACGTTCATTATATGAAGCGCCTGCGCGAGGAAACGGAACTGCTGGACGTCGCGGGCGACGCGTTTGATCTGGAGCAGGTGCTGCACGGAACCCTGACGCCGATGTTCTTCGGGTCGGCGATCACCAATTTCGGCGTGGAGCCGTTTTTGGAAGCGTTTCTGGAGATCACGCCGGGGCCGCTGGCACGCAGCAGCGACCAGGGCACGGTACAGCCGGAAAGCGATTTCTTCTCCGGATTTGTGTTTAAAATCCAGGCCAACATGAACCCCGCCCACCGCGACCGGCTGGCGTTCATCCGCGTGGTGTCGGGCGAGTTCCAAAAGGATATGAACGTGTGGCTGTCCGGCGAGGACAAGCAGGTGCAGCTCAAGCAGCCCCAGCAGTTTATGGCCAACGAGCGCGAGGCCGTGGAGACCGCCTACGCGGGGGATATCATCGGTCTGTTCGACCCGGGAATATTCCACCTGGGCGATACGCTTTCCGACGGACCGAAGCTCAAGTTTTCCTCCATCCCGATCTTTGCGCCGGAGTTTTTCGCCCGCGTGCGGCCGGAGGACAGCATGAAGCGCAAGCAGTTCATGAAGGGCCTCACCCAGCTTGCCGAAGAGGGCGCAATTCAGCTTTTCACCCGCAACGAAACGGGGTTTGAGGAGCTTTTGGTCGGTGTGGTGGGGCAACTGCAGTTTGATGTGCTGGAACACCGCCTGAAATCGGAGTACAACGTTACCATGCTCAAGGACAGCCTGTCCTTCCGCTTTGTCAGGTGGGTGGCATCGCCGCTTTCATCGGCTTCGCCGGATGCGATTGCGAAGTTAAAGCTAACATCCACCTCGGGCCGCGCCGTGGACGGCGACCAGCGCCCGGTGCTCCTGTTTGAAAACGAGTGGTCCATCCGCCTGGCTCAGGAAAACAACCCCGGCCTGGAACTGACCGAAACCGCGTCCCGTGTAACATACTAGAAGGAAATTTATGAAAAGAAACGATATCCGCAACATCGCCATCATCGCCCACGTTGACCACGGCAAGACCACGCTGGTCGACGAAATGCTCAAGCAGGGCGGCGCCTATCACGAAAACCAGCAGATCATCGACCGCGTCATGGATTCTAACGCTCTGGAGCGCGAGCGCGGCATTACCATCCTTGCAAAAAACACCGCCGTGCACTACAAGGACATGAAAATCAACATCGTCGATACGCCCGGCCATGCCGATTTCGGCGGCGAGGTGGAGCGCGTGTTGAAAATGGTCGACGGCGTGCTTTTGCTGGTGGACAGCTTCGAGGGCCCCATGCCGCAGACGCGCTTCGTGCTGCGGAAGGCTCTGGCGCTGAAGCTTCCCGTTATCGTCGTCATCAATAAAATCGACCGTGCCGACGCCCGCTGCGACGAGGTAGTCGACGAGGTGCTCGATCTGTTTATCGACCTGGGCGCGGACGAAACGGCGCTGGACCGCCCGATCATCTACGCGTCGGCGCGCACCGGCACCGCGTCGCTGGATCCATGCCAGCCCGGCGAGGACCTGACGGTTTTGTTTGAAACCATCGTCGAGCACATCCCCGCGCCCGAGGGCGAGATGGACGCGCCGGCGCAGATGCTGGTCTCCACCATCGATTATAACGATTATGTCGGTCGCATCGGCATCGGCCGCGTCAGCCGGGGCACGCTTTCGGTTGGCGAGACCGTGATCAAGACGAACTTCGACACCAAGGGGAAAAGCCAGCCTCTGCGCCTGACGAGTCTGTACACCTTCGACGGCCTCAAACGCCTGCCCGCCGAGAGCGCGGCCATGGGCGACATCGTGGCGATTTCCGGGCTTGAAGACCTGTCCGTCGGCGACACGGTGTGCGACGCGGAGGCCGTGGAAGCGCTGCCGTTTGTTTCCATCACCGAGCCGACGGTCGTAATGACCTTTTCCGTCAACAACAGCCCCTTTGCCGGGCGCGAAGGCAAGTTTGTTACCAGCCGCCAGCTGCGCGCGAGGCTGTATAAAGAGCTGCAAACCGACGTCAGCTTGCGGGTCAACGATACCGACAGCCCCGAAGCTTTCGAGGTGCGCGGACGCGGCGAACTGCACCTGAGCATTTTAATCGAAACCATGCGGCGCCAGGGCTACGAGTTCCAGGTCTCCAAGCCGCAGGTGATCTACCGCGAGATCGACGGCAAAACCTGCGAACCAATCGAGCGCATGGTGGCCGACGTACCCCAGGCCTATGCCGGCGCGGTGATCGAGAAGATCGGCCGCCGCCGCGGCGTGATGGCGAGCATGCACGGGGTCAGCCGCGTAAGGCTTGAGTTTCTGGTGCCGTCGCGCGGGCTGTTTGGCTACCGCAGCGAATTTATGACCGATACGCGCGGCGAGGGGATCATGTCCTCTGTGTTTGAAACCTACGAACCGCAAAAAGGCGAAATCCCGCACCGCTCGATGGGCGCGATGATCTGCTTTGAAACCGGCGAGGCTACGGCCTACGGACTGTTCGGCGCGCAGGAACGCGGCACGCTGTTCATCACGCCCCAGACCAAGGTCTATAAGGGCATGATCTGCGGGCAGAACGCGCGGCCGGAGGAGCTGGTTGTCAACGTCTGCAAGCAAAAGCACGTTACCAACATGCGCAACGCGTCCTCCAGCGAAGACAGCCTGCGCCTGGTAGCCGTCCACCCGATGACGCTGGAAGAGTGCCTGGAGTTCATCGATGACGACGAGCTGCTGGAAGTCACGCCCGAAAACCTGCGCATGCGCAAGCGGGAGCTCAGCCACGAGCAGCGCGCCCGCATCCAAAGTCGCCTGAAAAACGTGTAAAACATCGCCATCGTTCCCCGGATGATGGCGATTCAAGCATTAAACGCGCATCCATTCCGTGTTTCCTGTGGTATAATTTTCGTATCCGGTCTCAGGGAGGGAGAACAGTGAAACTGCTGACGCGCCGAATTTTAATCCTGATCCTCTGCGTTGCGCTGCCCTGCGGCGCCCTTGCCCAAAGCGTAGCGCCCGAAGACCCTGTTACGCACGCAGTGTTTACGCTGTCCACACAAATCCATGCCGATGGCTTTCCGCCGGTTGAAGCGCACTTGAAGGATTGGGAAGCGTTCTTAAGCAAACTAACCTTGACCGGCGATCTGTTCGGAACGCGCTTTTTACAGCCCGACAGTCGAGTAAAGATGGAAGGCGCACTGAACATAAACGGAGATGAGAGCATACCGTTTGTATATGATGAGTACAGCGTCTACCGGTATGTTGTCAGCCCTGCTCTGCGAAACGACGCTGTGATGTTCAATATGAACGTGATCTTTGAGTTTATGTTGAAACCCTTTTTCTACCTCGGCCTTCCCACAAATTATATTGCGCTGCTGCTGTACCCAAACGCCGCCTGGTATTTGGCGGACAGATATTATTCACCGATCCGAGACATGTTTGACGCCGCGCGCACCCTAGCGCTTGACGAAGAAGCCGATACAGTGTCAGGGGAGATCACTTACACTGTCTCGTATGAGGAACTGCTTCAATTATGCGCCACGTTTAATGCCATTGCGTTGGAGGATGAAGTTTACAAGCGCTTACAGAGGTTTCTGGATGTGTTGCTGGCTGACTTATATCTTTCTGAGTTCGTACTGGAAGCGATGTCTCACTTTGAACTCATGCTCGCTGTCGCAGATCCAGAGCGCGAGGGCATGAAGGTCATAGAGTCCCCCTCCGGCATGACGTGCATTCTTGGCGGCCATACAATATTCCAAAAAAACGATGTTGTGGATGGCACGGAGATCGCCTTTGCACTGCCCGTCCCGGACGATTATCTGCTGTCGGTTTCCTATCGCAGCCAAACGCATGGCGAAACAACCGATATTTTCGTGAGCGCTGCTGTAACACAGGGCGAGGATACGCGGCTTTCCCTGTCGATTACGGGCGACGGTCTTCCCGCGGAAGGCGCGCTTGCCGGTGAAGGAACGGTAAGATTTTCACTGGACGGCTTGGAACTTTACGATGTACCGCCGCCGCAAACCTTTCAATTTGCATGGTCGCGTACCGGGACCGAGTTACCCTACGATCTGAGCCTGTCCCTTGATTGGCTGCACCCGGAGACCGGATTGCCCGCAGCTTCCGTATATTTTGAAGGATCGCTGGAAAACGGTGATCAAAGCGCACTGACTAATACGAATTATAGTGCAGAGAATTTTTTTGGACTCAATTCCGTATCGTTGAATGAGTATAAGCGCAGTTGGGGCCCAAGCATCCTGGCATACATGCTCCCCGTCGCCCTGGAAATGCCCATCGGCGTGATCGACGACGTCGTCAATTTTCTGCTGGACAGCGATATATTAATCTCCATCGCGGAGTAGAATTTGCCCAACGGGCTTGAATAGAGTATACTGAATACCGGGTACTGGGAGGTGTCCGTGTGCAAGCGAGCCCGCTGAAAAAGACGAGCGAAAGGCCTCTGTACAAGCAATTGATGGAGAGGCTGAAAAACGACATCACGGCTGGCGTCTACCCGCCGGGAGAACGCATCCCGGGGGAACAGGCGCTGTGCGCGGCATACAATGTAAGCCGCGTTACGGTGCGCAACGCGCTGGAGGAAATCGTACGCGAAGGTCTTTTGGTGCGCCGCCAGGGCAAGGGCACGTTCGTGGCGCAGGAGAAGATCAAGCGGGATCTTGGGTTGATTACCAGCTTTTCCGACGCCTGCGCGCAGGTCGGGCTGACTGCGCAGACCCGCCTGATCGAACGGGTCGTTGAGCCTGCCACCGAGGAAGACCGCGTAAAGCTCCAACTGCCGGAAGGCGGTAAAGTGCTTTCCATCAGCCGGCTTCGCCTTGCGGGCGGCCTGCCGGTGATGCTGGAGTACAACCGCTTTGCGGCGTCGTTTGCGTTTTTGGAAGACGCGCCCCTGTCCGGCTCGCTGTACGCGCTGCTGTCGGACCACGGGCTCATCCCAAGCCGCGCCGTGCACGATATCTCCCTTGGGCACGCCGGGGGGCAGGTTGGCAAGCTGCTTGGCACTAAAGACGGCGACGCGCTTTTGCGGCTTGACCAGCTGGTGTTTGACCAGCACGACCGCCCGCTGCACCTGAGCCGGCAGTGGATACGGGGAGACCGCTTCACGTTTCGCATATAGGCAAATGCTGATCAAATCCCCGATATGCTACCGGTTATATTTTCCTCAGCTTGCGTCTGCGGAAACCTCGACGTAGCGCTGCTACTACTTCGGTTCCCGCAGACACAATCTGAGAAAAATCTTACGCGGTATCATACCGGTGCTTTACTCATCATTTGCCTATCCAGATGTTCGCGCTTTGTCTCATGAGCGGCAAGGCGCGTGATTTGGATACTTACCGACTGATGACTCAAAAAACAATCTGAAGGAATGATTATTCTGGCTAAATTTGCATTATTCGTAGACCTGGAAAACTGCGGGGCGAAAGTCCCTACGTTTCTGAACGTTCTGGAAAAGGTGAAGATCCGCGGCGACGTGCTGCTGGGCAAGGTGTACGGCTACACCGACCAGTACGCGGGGCTGAAGGAAGTGCTGCTGTCAAACACGTTCACCGTGGTTCCGTCGCTGCGGCACGGCATCAGCCAAAAGAACAACGCCGACATCCTGCTCGTCATCGACGCGCTGGAAGTGGCATACACCAACCCGCTGATCGACAGCTTCTGTATCGTGTCCGGCGATTCGGATTACACCCCGCTGGTCGGCAAGCTGAAAAGCATGGGCAAGTTTGTGCTGGGCATCAGCCGCAGCGAGGCCGCGTCGTCCATATTCATCAACGCCTGCAACGAATTTCAGTTTCTGGAAAACGTCGGCGGGCGCAGCCGCAAGCCGGTCGGTAAAAAGAAAGCCGCCTCCGGCTCGGAGGACAAGGAACCGCTGGACGAGCAGGAGCTCAACAAGCTGATCGAGTCGATCCTCGACGAGCAGACCGAAAACGACGAGATCTACGCAAGCGAACTCAAGGGGATTCTGCTGCGCCTGCGCCCGGATTTCAACGAAAAAGCCTACGGGGCGTCTACCTTCGGCAAGCTTCTGGACAAGCTGCAGCAGAAATACGGAAACCTGTCCATCCGCTCGGATAATTTCAACGTCATGGTTTCTTTGAAGCAGGCCGCCAAGAACGGTTCGCCGTCGCTGACCAAGGACAACTGGCTGCAGGCCTTCCGCGAGCGCTTGCAGCAGTATAAGGACGACGGATTCGACCGCATCAACCCCTCGATTCTCAAGGCCGACATTCAATCCGCCTATCCGGATTTCTCCGAACGCGGCCTGGGCTTCAAGCGCTTTTCCGACCTGCTGAAGACACTGGAGAAGGAAAAGATCTTAAAAGTCGAAATGGACGAGCAGAATACCATGCTCATCAAAGTTCCGTAAGAACCCGACGGAGGAAAGCACATGAGTGATTTTGCCCGCGTCGCCGCGGTGAGCCTTCGGGTGCATCTGGGGGATGTGGAAAAGAACAAACGGGAGATCCTAAAAAAGATGGCCGAGCTGGAAGCACGCGGCGTGCAGGCGGCCGTATTTCCCGAGCTTTGCATCACAGGCTATACGCTAGGCGATCTTTTACTGCATGAAACCGTGCAGAAGAACGCCTATCAGGCGATGCTTGACATCGCGTCCAAGACCCGCGGCATGGCGGTGATCGTCGGCCTGCCCGTCAATATCCGCTCCCGGCTATTCAACTGCGCGGCGGTGCTGCAAAACGGCGAGGTGAAGGGCATCGTGCCCAAAACCTACCTGCCAAACGGCAACGAGTTTTATGAAACGCGCTGGTTTGTCGGCGCGGAGCAGATCACCGACGAAGACCGGCATGCGGCGCCGCCCGTCGCGCCCGACCTTTTATTCGATATGGGCGATTTCACGTTTGCCGTGGAAGTCTGCGAAGATCTTTGGACGCCGCAGCCTCCCTCCGGCCGCTACGCGGTGGAGGGCGCGGATATGATCTTTAATCCCAGCGCGTCCAACGCGCTGGTCACCAAGCACGCCTACCGGCGCGAACTGCTTAAGCAGCAGTCGGGTCGCCTGTATGCGGGCTACGCCTACGCGTCCTCCGGCTTTGGCGAATCGACCAGCGATCTGGCGTTTTGCGGCTACACGGGCGTGTTTGAATCGGGCCGCGTCTTAAGCGAGGGCGAGCGCTTCTCGCCGGACGGCGGCTATGCGGTCGCGGACGTCGATATCCAGCGCCTGCGCTACCAGCGCCAGCGCAACGGCAGCTTTCATCAAGCCAAGCGAACAGCGCCTCCGATGACCGTCGTGCCCATGGCCTGCCAAAGCGTGCCCGATACCGCCGCACTGCTGCGGCCCATCGCCGCGCTGCCGTTCCTGCCGCCGGAAGGCCAAGGCGAGGAAAACCTCTCCGAAATCGTAAACATCCAGTGTACTGGGCTGATGACGCGGCTATCCGCAATCGGCTGCGAGCGCGTGGTGGTCGGCGTGAGCGGGGGACTGGATTCTACGCTTGCGCTGCTGGTGGCTGTGACGGCGTTTGACAAGCTAAAGCTCGACCGCAAGGGCGTAAACGCCGTCACCATGCCCGGCATGGGTACGGGCAGGCGTACCAAGTCCAACGCCTGGAAGCTGATGGAAACGCTCGGCGTGACCGCGCTGGAAATTCCCATCGAAGCGGCGGTCAAACAGCATTTCAAGGATATCGGGCAGGACGAAAACACCCACGATACGACCTACGAAAACTGCCAGGCGCGCGAGCGCACTCAAATTTTGATGGATTATAGTAACAAGGTCGGCGGCATCGTGCTTGGCACAGGCGACATGAGCGAAATGGCTATCGGCTTTGCCACCTACAACGGCGACCACATGAGCATGTACAACGTCAACTGCTCCATCCCCAAAACCCTGGTCAAGCGGCTGGTGCGGCATATCAGCGAGCATCAGTTTTCCGGCGCGGTGCGCGAGGTATGCCTGGATGTGCTGGACACCCCCATCAGCCCGGAGCTTTTGCCTGCCAAGGACGGGGAGCTTTCCCAGCGCACGGAGGAGATCGTCGGCGATTACGCGCTGCACGACTTTTTCCTTTATCACCTGATGGATTCCGGCAGCGGGAGAGCTCGCCTGAAGCGCTTCGCCGTGCAGGCGTATCAGGGTGTTTACGACGAGGAGAAGATCACCGCGCAGCTTGATGTTTTTATCCGCCGTTTCTTCTCCCAGCAGTTCAAGCGAAATTGCGTGCCCGACGGCCCGAAGGTCGGCTCGGTCAGTTTGTCGCCGCGCGGCGACTGGCGCATGCCTTCGGATATGTCCGACGCGCTGTGGAGGAATGAAAATGCCTGAAAAATTATGTCCCAATTGCCATAAGGAGATCGGCGCGGCGGATGCCGCGTTCTGCCCGTTCTGCGGAGAGAAACTCACAACAAGCGGGCCGAACCTGTCGGCCGTATTGCAGGAGCTAAATCCCGTTAAAAAGCACGACGCGCTGCTGGCCCTGCGGGCGCAGTACCCGGACAATCTGGAGATTGCTGAGGAGATTTTACACCTGGGCAGGCTTTACGACCGCGGTAAAAAGGGCATGGACTTCTCCATCATCAAGTGTTTTATCCTCAACGTGTATCTGGAGCCGGACGCCCTGAAAAAACCCAAGCGGGAGGAAATGCGCCGAGAGATCTTCTCCCATCCGGATCTGGACGCCTGCCTGGCGATGGCGGAGAACAGGGAAGAATTTCTGTACCGTTACCTGAAGCGGCTGTCGGAGGATTTTATCCGCCTGTTTTTACAGGGATCCTCGCGCTATATGCACCAGATATTCGGGTTTTCAAACAGTGCAAAGGCGCCCAAATACCTGGCGCAGCCGGCAGCCAAAATGCTGCTGGAGATGAAGCGCGACGATACGCTGGACGATACCCGGCGCACGTTGCTGATGCGGGCGTTTTACGCGGCCTTTGCTTCCCGCCTGAACAACGAAACAAAGTACCTGGACGAGATTCTTCAGAAGTTTGATCTCACCGTCCAACCGCAATAGGAGACGTTCGCTTGGATTCAAAAAAACCGCAAAACGGGCACCGCAAGCCGCCCAAGGATATGCCCAAAGAGATCGAAACCATTAAGCGCAGCTACCTGAGGGAAGAACCGCGCAACGATCTCCCCCGTCAAAAGGCGCTGACCGACGAGCCCGAGCAAAAGCCGCCCGCCAAATGGAAGGCGGTCGTTAAAAAGATCCTCATCTTTTTGGCTATCCTGCTCGCACTCGCGTTTTTGTATCTGTTTTTGCTGATGGGCGAGCCGGATGACGACGCTGAAATGCTGCTCAAACAGTCCGCGGGCGAAGAGGTTATCCAGATGGCGATGACGGGACAGGAGCTTTCCGGCGACGCGGATCTGACCGCCGCCGCGGTGAGCTTCGGCAAGCCCGTCATGGAACTGCGCGGCGGGCTGCTGCCGCTTTTAAAGGGTTCGCTGTATGATACGGCCTACCAGGGCGGCTACGCCCGCAGGCTCACACTCACCTATCAGTTCTCCGACGGACAGGTGATGACGGTGGATTCGATTCGTCCCCCGGGGGCTGTGGCGCTGCTTACGGACGCCGCCTACTCGATCCGCGTGGACGCCCTGTACACCATGGGCGGCATGGACGCCGTGCGCATGGATTCGAGCGATTATATCCGCCTGGCGGCTAAAAGCACCGACGCCGCCTATGTGGTGCACGTCCCGGTGGCCCATGCCGATCAGCTGACAGAGCTTTTGCGCTATACCGGGCTGATCCGCACCGACGAGCAATAAATTCCCGATAAGGAGACCACGCATGCAACCCGACATCCGCACGATGAAAAATCCGGTGCTGTTAAAGCGCTTCGCTCCCTATTATAAAAAGTACATCCCCACGCTCCTGTTCGATCTGCTGTGCGCCGCCGCGACCACGCTTGCCGACGTTGCGCTGCCGCTGATCGTGCGTAACATCACCCAGCTTGCCATCGACGACGCGGCCGCGCTGACGATCGCCTACGTGCTGCGCATCGGGCTGTTTTACATCGCGCTGCGCATTGTGGACGCCGCGGCGGATTATTACATGACCGCGCAGGGGCACATCATGGGCTCGTACATCGAGCGCGACATGCGCTTTGATCTGTTCAGCCACCTGCAAAAGCTCGGCTTTTCGTATTACTCCGACGCCAAGGTCGGCCAGATCATGGCGCGCATTACCTCGGATCTGTTTGAGATCACGGAGTTCGCCCACCACTTCCCGGAAGAAATGTTCATCGCGGCGATCAAAATCGTCGCGGCGTTCGTCATCCTGCTGGGCATCAACCCGCTGCTGACGCTGATCGTCTTCGCCGCGCTGCCGCTGATGTACCTGATCGCGCGCTATTACCGCGACCGTATGCGCAGAACCTTTCAGGAGCGGCGGCATCAGCTGGGCGAAATCAACGCCCAGGTGGAGGACAGTTTACTGGGTATCCGCGTGGTGAAATCCTTTGCCAACGAGCCGCTGGAGATTGAAAAATTCCGGCAGGGAAACGACAAATTCATTGCTATCAAGCGGAAAAGCTACAGGCTGCTGGCGGGCTTTTCCATGTCCCGCCGCATCGTGGACGGACTGATGTACATCGTGGTGGTCGTCGCGGGCGCGCTGTTTTTACGCGACGGAGCCATTACGGCGGGCGACTACGTGGCCTACCTTTTGTTCGTATCCACGCTCCTTGCGTCCATCCGCCGAATCGTGGAGTTCACCGAGCAGTTTCAAAACGGCATGACGAGCATCGAGCGCTTCTGCACCCTGATGGACGAAAGCCCCGACGTGCAGGATTTGCCAGGCGCGAAGGACCTGAAGGACGTCAAGGGCGAGGTGACGTTTGATCACGTTTCCTTCCATTACAGCGATAACGCCCACGACGTATTGGCCGACATCAACCTGAAGGTGCCCGCCGGCGAGCGCGTAGCGCTGGTGGGTCCCAGCGGCTCGGGCAAGACCACGTTGTGCAACATGATCCCGCGTTTTTACAACCTGTCCGGCGGACGCATCCTGATCGACGGGCAGGATATCGCGACCCTCACCCAGCGGTCGCTGCGTGAAAACATCGGCGTGGTGCAGCAGGATGTGTACCTGTTTTCCGGCACGGTGTTTGACAATATCGTCTACGGCCTGCCCGGCGCGACCGAAAAAACGGTTGAGGACGCCGCCAGGCTCGCCGGCGCGCACGAATTCATCGCCGCCCTGCCCAACGGCTACAATACTTATGTAGGCGAGCGCGGGGTGAAGCTTTCGGGCGGACAGAAGCAGCGCATTTCCATCGCGCGCGTGTTTTTGAAAAATCCGCCGATCCTGATTTTGGACGAAGCCACCTCGGCGCTGGACAATGAAAACGAGCGCATTGTGCAAAAGTCGCTGGAGCAGTTGTCCAAAGGGCGCACGACCTTTACCATCGCCCACCGCCTGACCACCATCAAAAACGCGTCCACCATCTGCGTGCTGACCGAAAAAGGCATCGAGGAGCAGGGCTCGCACAGGGAACTGCTCCAAAAGGGCGGCGTATACGCGGGCCTTTACAAAATGTATACGGAGGAAACGTAATGCGCATTCAAAAGCCGACCGCCGACGCCCTGCCGGAAATCTGCGCGCTGTACCAGACCGTGATCGAAGACATGCACGCGCGCAACCTTTTCCAGTGGCATTGGGGACGCTATCCCTATGAAGCGCTGCTTGAGGAGGATATCGCGCTGGGCCGCCTGTACCGTATCGACGACGAGCAGGGGCTAGCGGGCGTGTTTGCCCTGGTCGCGGGCGGCCATGAGCCGGAATACCGCGACGTGGACTGGCAGCTTGGCGGCAATCCCGTGTGCCTGCACCGCATCGCTGTGCTGCCCGGGCGCGGGGGCCGGGGCTATGCGCTTGAGGCGGTGGAATTCGCCAAGGAATACGGCAGAAGCATCGGCTGCGACGCCTTCCGCGTGGACACCTACGAAGACAATCACCGCGCGCTGAAATTTTTCAAAAGCGTCACCGCGCGCGAAGCCGGAACCTTTCGGCTGGACGGGTTTGACAAGCTCTACCACTGCTTTGAGACCGCGCTGTAAAGGATATTATTATCGCAATATTTAAGAAAAATCCGTAACAAATCGGCAACAGTGCCTTTACTTCTTCGTCATTTTTTGCTATACTCTCCCCAGTATCAGAAGGCGTTTTTCGCGTTCGTTTTGAAAGGGGAATTTCGAATGAGAAGCAAGGCCCAACGGATCCTATGGCGGGCCTTAGCGCTTGCGCTTATGTTTGTTTTTCTATGCGTTACCGGCGCCTCCGCGCTGACGCTTTACGCAACGCTTGAATATGGCGATAGCGGCAGCGACGTGCTGAAATTGCAGCAATCGCTGCTTGCGCTGGGCTTTGATCCCGGCGGGACAGACGGGCGCTTCGGCTCGGGAACGGAGGACGCCGTCAAGCTGTTTCAGGAGAGCGTCAAGCTGACGGCCGACGGCAAAGCGGGCACGCTGACGCTGAACGCTTTATACTCCGCCTCGGACGACACGACAACGACCACAACCTATGCCACGGCGACCAGTTCCTCCACGTTGCAATACGGCGACAGCGGCGAGCGCGTGCGGCTTTTACAGGAAGCCTTAAAACAGCTCGGCTATACCGTGGGCACGGTGGACGGCAAGTTCGGTCTGCTTACGCGTACGGCGGTCATCGCCTTCCAGCGCGCCAAAGGCCTTACCGCGGACGGGCTTGCGGGCACGAAAACGCTCGAACTTCTGTACGAAAGCGCGAATTCGGACGACAGCGGTTCGTCAAGCGATTCCACCACAAACACATCCGCTACGCTTTCGGCGTCGCTTCGCCGGGGCAGCAGCGGCAGCGAGGTTCTCGCGATACAGCAAAAGCTCAAGGAGCTTGGCTACTATACCGGAAGCCTGGACAGCAATTTCGGCAGCGGCACGCTGGCGGCGGTCCTGACCTTCCAGAAGAGAAACAGTTTAACGGTTGACGGAATCGTGGGTTCCGGCACGTACGGCGTGCTGTTTTCCGGCTCGGCGGTTTCGGCAAGTTCCAGTTCATCCTCGAGCTCGTCCTCGAGTTCGTCCTCATCAAGCACGTCGACGACCGAAAGCCTGCGCTACGGCGCCACGGGCACCGCGGTGAAAACCATGCAGCAAGCGCTGAAAAGCCTTGGCTACAACGTGAGCGCCGACGGCGTGTACGGTGTGATCACGCAAACGGCGGTCGTCGCCTTTCAGCGGAAAAACAGCCTGACGGCCGACGGCGTAGCGGGCTCCAAAACGCTCGAAAAGCTGTACAGCGGTTCTGCGGTTGCATACAGCGGATCTTCGTCCGCTTCGGCTACGGCAACGCCAAAACCCACGGCGACGCCCACACCAACGACCATCCCTTCGACTGCGCTGACCGATACGACCTCCACGTCGTCCAAATCGGGGTTAAGCTCTTCGGCCTACGGCTCCATTACGGGCCCGGGCGGAGTTACGGTCAGGCCGCTTTACTGGTACACGGAAGTCAAGCCCTATCTCTCCAGCGGCGATACCCTGACGGTGTATGATCCGGCCACGGGCCTGACCTGGAAGCTCAGGGTGTACAGCTCAGGCCGCCATTGCGACTCGGAACCCCTGACAGCCGAGGATACGGCCACGATGATTGAAGCTTTCGGCGGAGAAATTACGTGGACGCCAAAACCCGTGTACGTGAAGCTGCCCAACGGAAGCTGGTCGCTTGCGTCCACGCACGACACGGCGCATCTGTCCGGCGCGATCAAGGATAACAATTTTGACGGCCACTTGTGCGTACACTTCCTGCGCACCTATCCAGAAACCAAGGTGCTTGATCCCAACTACGGCGTAACCAACCAGAATACCATCCGCAGTTTCTGGAAATCCAAGACCGGTCTCCAGATTCCGTAATGAATTCATAAAAGCATAAAAATCCCTGCAGTGCAGGGATTTTTCTTGTATAATAGTGGCAGATGAACCATTGACGGCGTTAGGACAGAATATGGAGACAACATGAATGAAATTTCCATCAAGCGCAATCTGCGGGAGATGAAGCGGCTGGAGATCAAAATCCGGTTCGGCACGCAGGCCCCTTCGCGTCCGCCGCTGATCTGGGACATGTTTTTCGATCTGAACGGTTCCGGCAGGGCGAAGTACACCTTGGATACGCTGAAATCCATGAGCAGGGAGACCTATCAGGCCGTGATCGCGGAATACTGGTCGTTTTTATACAATACCTTCGTCAACGAAAACGACCTGCAGGCCAAGCATTACGAACCGGGCGTGCTGCTTGCCTGGGGTCTGCCGTCCGATGCGGACGGGGCCGCTATCAAGCGCCGCTTCCGTGAACTCGCCAAGCGCTATCACCCGGATCATGGCGGCGACGCAAAGGACTTTATCAGGATGATGACGGAGTATAGAACCCTCGCCGGGAAATAGCCAAAAAGGAGAACAACTGTGAAAACCGTGAATATACGGTCTAAAAACGCGGCGTACCAGAAGTTTGAGGTGCTCAAGACCAACCGGAACAAGCGCTACCGCTACGGCGAGTTTTTTGTAGAGGGCGTGCGCAATCTCAATGAGGCCGCCAAAAACGGCTGGGCGTTTTCCGCGTTCTTATATGCGCCGGAAAAACCGCTATCCGGCTGGGCGCAGGATATGCTTGCGTCGGTGCGAGCGGACGTGCATTATGCAGTTTCCGCGGCGCTGATGGCGGAACTGAGCGGGAAGACCGATACCTCCGAATTGCTCGCGGTCGTCAAGATGCGGCAAGACGATTGGTCGGCGCTCCCGATGCGTAAGCTGCCGTTGTTTGCCTTGTTTGACCGGCCTTCCAACAAGGGCAACCTGGGCACGGTCATCCGTTCCTGCGACGCGATGGGGGTGGACGGGCTGATCCTCACCGGACACGCGGTGGATTTGTACGATCCGGAGGTTGTGGTCGCCAGCATGGGATCGTTTTTTCGTGTGCCGGTCCTGCGTGTGCCGGATACCGAACGGGCAATCCGCTGGATGCGTGAGACGCTTTCGCAATATCCGGCGTTTCAAACCGTCGGCACCACCGCGCACCGGGAAACTAGCATTGAGGATGTAGATTTTACTCGGCCAACGCTGCTGATGATCGGCAACGAGACCGACGGCCTGAGCCGCGGCCTGAAAGAAGCGAGCGACGTGCTGGCGACGATCCCCATGAGCGAGCAGTCGTCCGCGTCGTCGCTCAACGTCGCCTGCGCCGCGACGGCGCTGTTTTACGAGGCGGCGAGGCAGCGCAGAACGATGCAACGATAAGGGAGGAGAACCGCATGGATGCAAAGGTACGGGAAATCATGAACGAGCGCTTCGGGCGCGACCGGGAGATTGCCCTGGCGACGCTGGACGGGGGCAGGCCCGCCGTGCGCACATTGGACGCGGTCTATAAAGACGGCAGCTTTTACGCGATCACCTATGCGGAATCGGCGAAGATGAAGCAGATTGCGATCAATCCCATGGTCGCCGTGAGCGGCGAGTGGTTCACGGGGCGCGGCGTCGGCGAAAACCTGGGCTGGATACTCGACGGGAACAACCGAGAACTCCAGCGCATGCTCAAATCCGCCTTCGCATGGTACAGAAACGGCCACGTCAACGAAAACGACAGAAACACCATCATTCTGCGCGTCAAGCTGACCGACGGCGTGTTATTCAGCTACGGTACAAAATTCGAAATGGATTTTACCAACGAATAAAAAGGTTCAGCGTTTCACAAGAAGACAGACCGGACCCAAAAGCCCCGAGACCAAATTTTCCGGCTCGCGGTCGATGTTGTCCTCGTTCCAGTAGCGGTTCCAGGCCAGCGCCATGCCTTCGTCCACGAGCATATTGCGGCGCTCGCACGCGGCGGAATTGGCGATAACGACGGCGATCTCGTTCACGCCGTCCTGCAGGGCCCTCGTGATATCCGTTTTGTACGGTTCCCACACGCGCGTGTCGCAGAGGCTGCCGTTCACCCAGATTTCCGCATAAAAATATACGCGGCCCAGATCCAACACATAGCGGCAGCCGGGGTCTTTTTTGATTTCGACGGTCTTTTTGTACAGCGCGCGCCCGGAAAACCAATCAAGCCCGCGCGTGCGCCAATCGCCCAGGGAAACGGTTTGGGGCGCGATATGCACGCGGACAGTATCGCGCAACCCGCCGTCCGGCGTGGGCGCGTCTATATCAAGCCGGAGCTGATGCGTGCGTCCGTCTGCAGGTAGCCTGAGATGCCCGTCTGAAAAGGTCACGGGCCGGTCGTCTAATAAGGCGGTATACGTACCGGAAATCTCCGGCGCGTCAACGCGCATGGCGCCGGCGGGCAGCGTGACCGTATAGCGCACGGGGCGCGGATACTCCGGTAATTGGCCGAACAGGGGAAGGTCGCCCCAGGGAAGCATCGGCGGCTTTCCGCGCTCCCACGCCCGCACCCAATCGGCGTCCCGAAGTCCCGGCGCGACGTGGCAGAGCACCTGCTTGGGGTCGATCGTCTGAACGGCTTGCGGTTCTGCGGTCATCCAGCCGGGCAATACAACAGAACTTACAGCCCAGGAGGAATCGGAAAGAAGCGCTATGGTTCCGGCTTCGGTTTTAATTTCCCCCTGCAATAAAAGCGACGCCAGCGCATCCGGCGGGATGGCCTCGGCCTGGGTGAGCTCGCGGCTTTTCAGCGGCGTATCGGTATGGACATGGACGGCAATCAGGTTGCGCCCCTTATGCAGAAATGCGGTTATATCCAGCGTCTGCGGCGCGCGCGCGCCGGTACTGCGCGCGGCCTCTTTTCCGTTGATGTACAGGGTATACGAGGTCACGGCGGCCAAGCTCATCCGCGCGGAGAGCACCTTGTGTTCCAGCGAAAGCACTTTGCGAAAGTACAGATCGGCTTTGTCCGCGTCGTCGCCCCAGCCCACGCGACGGCCGATCCAGCTCGCCTTCCACAGGCTGACGTGCCGGCCGCAGCGGCCGGGCTCGTCCGCCGTATTGCGGATGCGGATTCTGCTCTCGCGGCCGGTTTGCGGGTCGGTAAGGCGTGCCAGCGGTATGGATACCGTGGTCTCTTCGGCATGAATGTCCCATAGCTCGTCATGCCGTTTGTCCAGCGGCAGGAACGTCCACTCGCCGTCCAGCGGAACGGTTTCCGCGACCGTCGTTTCCGGCGGGATCGCGTCCTGCTGGCAGCCGGTCAGCAGCCAGCAGGCTTCGTCGGCTTCCATGTCCAGGGTCGCCAGCACGCGATCTCCGTCCTGCGTACAGGCAAGCGGCGTCTCCGTACCGTTTTCCAGGTTCAGCTTCCGCACCGCGCCCTGTCCGCGCAGGGTAAGGCGCATGCGGCGCGGCGTATGCAGCGTGCTTGCGATCATGAACGCGTTCTGCCCGCCGATGATACGGCAGTTGCAATACAGCTTGTCCCGCGCGCCGTCCAAAACCTCAACGGTGGGCGCGAACCGCGCCCGATAGCGCGAGGGCATCGCGTCCGGCGCGCACAGATCGGACGGGGAAAACCCTTCCGGCAGGGCCGCTTCGTTCACCGGATACATCAGCGTTATACCGCCCTGTTCCCGGAATTTCCGCAGCGTGTCCGCCGTCCCGTCCGTCAGCCGGAGGTTCGACGGGAAGAGCAGCAGCCGGAAGCTTTGGGTTCCCGCACACAGCCGTTCGTTTTTCACCTCGGCGTTCAGCAGGCTTTGGCGGTCGATGATGTCGATATCGATCTGGGTTTCCAAAAACGCACGCAGCGCCGCGTGAAACTGTTTGTCCGTCTCCCGCGCGGTCGCGTCCGGCTCGCCCGCAATGATGTGCGCGGCCATCTCCTCGACGGGGTAATAAAGCCCGACGTCCACCACGGCCTCGCCGAGCGTGTTCATGTAGGAGACGCGGTGGATGTACTCCGCAAATTGCTTAAAGTATTTCCAGTAGGGATTTTGGAAAAAGAAACTCGCGGGCCAGTCGCCCTGCGAGCCCTGGTGCTCGCAGTCGTTGTAAAACCCGTGCAGGATGAACATGCTGATGCCCGCCGCGCCAAGCGCGTTGATGCCGCGCTTGTACTCCTGCAGACTGCATCCCCAGCCCGCGCCGCCCATTGCCTCGGACATGGCGCGGGGTTTATCGTACAGCCTTGCGGCCGACACGGCGTACTTGGGCTCGTGCATGCTGATCTCGCGCGGGAAGCGGTAGCGGTAGTCGTGGCAGTCCGCGCCCGGGATGTGAAGGTTCCGCATCGTGGAGAAGTAATCGCCCTGCCGCCTCGGGTGGCGCAGTAAATCTTCTTCGGTGTGGCCGGTCAATTGCAGATTGTGCTCCGCGCACCAGTCCGCGATTTGCCTGAAAAACGCTTTTTCATACAGCGCGGCGAGCACGGCGTAATAATCCGCGCGTACCTGTTGCGAGCGCGCATCGTCCCCCTGCATCAGCGCGGGCAGCAGCGGGCGCAGGTCGTAGCCGCAGGTATCGATAAACGCGTCGGGCAGCGCGTCCGTCCACGGCAGGGGATGGGCGGCGAGGTAGATCTCGTCAAAGAAGATCCCCGGGATCACCTTGCCGAAATCGTCCCCGTCGTGCTCCTTATATACCTCGTGGGTGCAGTTCAGAAAATCGCGGATTGCCTGGGGGTTTAAATAATCCACGGCGTTTTCATACACGTGTTCGTAAAACGCCATCGTTTGTCCGCCGTCCACCGGGCAGGCGGCGATCAGGCGGCGCGAACCGTCCGGCGCACCGGAGATGATCTCCGCGTCCAGTCCCTTGGCCATGTTGTCCCGACCCTTGGCAAGCACGCGGGAAGGCGCCTGAAACCCGTGCTCAAACGTGCTTCCGCAGGTGCCCGAGGGCCAGGCGTATTCGTCATACAGCCAGGGGGTGAAGCCGGTCTCTCTGGCGCGGCGCACGCAGGCGTCCATGACGCGGAACCAGTCCTCGCCCAGGTACGGCGTTTTCAGGTAGGCGCGTGCGTGCATGAAGGCGCTGAACACGCCCTTTTCATACATTTCGTCCATCTGCCGCACCATGCGCGCAGGCGAAAGCGCGCCGTTCCAAAACCAGAACGCACAGGCCGAAAACTCCTTCGGCGGCGACCGGAACGCCTTGAACCTGTCCATACGCACCTCAGCCAATCGGTTTGTCCGTACCGTTATCTTACTGGATTTTCAGGCGCAATACAAGCCGATTGCATTGACGGCCGACGGCAAATACAGTATCATCAAATTACGTCGTATCGTTCACGTTCATGACAGGAAATGGAGAAGTTTTCGTGATGAGACATTGGAAACCGACGGTGCTATTATTGCTGTTGTGCGTATTGCTGTATCCCGCTTCCAGTCTGGCAAAGGCCGGGTTCAAATCTTACCGCGAGGGCGATCCCAACTCCAACAAGATCGCCATTACCGTGGACGATCTATACGGCCTGGATCATCTGGAGAGCATTCTGGATCTGGCCAAGCAATATGATATCCCCATCACGTTTTTTGCCCTGGGCATGATGATCAAGCCCGAAAACGCGGACCTGTGGCAGCGTATTATCGATGAAGGGCACGAAATCGGCAATCATACCTATTCCCACATGCTCATCACAAAGATCTCCTGCGATCAGCTGGAACGCCAGCTGCGGCGCACGCAGGACGCGCTTAACGCGGTTTTGCGGGAGCCGTATACCATGCACCTGTTCCGCCCGCCGTTCGGCGAGTTCGACCACCGGGGTTTTGGCAGCGTGTCGCACCTTGGCGCGCTGGGATACCCGTATGTGATTCTGTGGTCGGTCGATCTGGCTACGGTGGAGAAGAATTTTTCCGCCGTCAAGAACGGAAGCATTCTGCTGTTTCACACCAACCGCAAGGACGTGGTGTTTCTGGAGGATTTGATCCCGAAGATTCTGGAGGCTGGATTTGAGCCGGTCACCGTGACGGAGCTTTTAAATCTGCCGCCCGTTGAAGAGGAAACAACCGGTGACTGAGCATACCCTGGTCCTGCGGACGCAGGATACAACACAGCAAATTCGTTTTACCGGAACGCCGCTGCTGATGGACGTTCTGCAAAAACACGGAATAGTCTTTTCCCACCCCTGCGGCGGGCTTGGTACGTGCCTGAAATGCGCGGTGGACGTGCAGGGCGCCGTTTCCGCGCCTAACGGGATTGAGCGGAAAAGCGGACTTCGCCTGTCCTGCCAGCTAAGCCTGCTCGGCGACTGCGAGGTTACGCTGCGGACGGACGCCGGGTTTGCCGGGCGTGAGGATGTTCGCCCGGCGAAAGGCGAGCTTTTGCTCGCGGCGGACGTCGGCACGACGACGCTGGAAATCAAGCTGTTTGACGCTGTCACACGCGAGCTTGTGCGCCACGCCACCGCGTTGAACCCGCAGGCGGCGTTTTCGGCTGACGTCATCGGGCGCGTCACCTCCGCGCTGTCGGGCAAAGGCGACGCGATGAAAGCGCAGCTTGAGCACGCGCTGCTCGGCATGCTGGATGACGGCATGACGCTGGACGGCGCGGTGATCACGGGCAACACCGTGATGCTCACGATTCTGACGGGGCGCGGCGTGAAGGCGTTTGCAAAAGCGCCGTTTATGCCGGAGTATTTGTTTGGACAAACGGAACAGATAATGGGCGTGCGGGCCTACCTGCCGCCCTGCACCGGCGCGTTTACGGGCGCGGACCTGACGTGCGCGATTTTACAAAGCGGCATGACTGCGCGGCCGGACACAGCCATGCTGTGCGATGTCGGCACCAACGGGGAGATCGCCCTGTGGCATCAGGGGAAGCTTTTCGTAACCTCCGCGGCCGTCGGCCCGGCGTTTGAAGGCGCGGGCATCTCCCGCGGTATGGGCGGCGTGCCGGGCGCGGTGGATAAGGTCTGGGCGGCGCAGGGCAGGCTCGACGCGCGTGTCATCGGCGGCGGAACAGCGCAGGGAATCTGCGGCTCCGGCCTGATCGACGCCGTGGCCGCGATGCTTACGCTGCGCTGGATCGACGCGTACGGCACGATGGATACTCCGTTTCTGCCGGTTGCCGACGGCGTTACCCTCACCCAGCAGGATATCCGGCAGGTGCAGCTGGCCAAGGCGGCCGTAGCCGCGGGTATCGAGCTGCTGATGGAAACCGCGGACGTCGAAGCGGCGGATATCGAGACGCTGTATATCGCGGGCGGCTTCGGAAGCCATCTCGATCCGCGCAGCGCCGCGGCTATCGGGCTTTATCCGGCTGCGCTTGCGCCCAGAGTAAAGGTGCTTGGCAACGCGGCGCTGGACGGCGCCGTGCTTTTGCTGGATGAAAAAAGGCGAAGCGACGCGGAGCATATCGCCCGTATCGCCCAGCCCGTACAGCTCAGCGGCAATCGGCTGTTTGCCGACAAGTTTATCCGTCACTTGAATTTTTAAGCGGGCTATTCCCGCCGGTACAGTTCCCACAGGGTTTTAAGCGCCAGGCGTGTATCCGCCGTCGCCTGATCGGCGGGCAGGATGTATGCCTGGTGTACGTGTCTGCGGCGCTTGTCGAAGTACGGGGCCAATTCCGCATACTCCGCAAAACCGAAGGGCTGCAGGATCAGCGTCACGTCGTCCGCCGCGCGGCTTTGCAGCGCTTCCCGCAGCGCTTGCTTCCACTGCTTTTTCAGGGTCGTTCCCTTGAGGGTATTCAGCAGCAGCGCTTCAAAATGCATGGGCGTGGGCAGGGCGTGGTACGCGCCGTCGGTGGCGACGACCAGCACGCCTTGCTTTGGCAGGGTGAACCGCTTTTCGTGCAGGCTAAAAGGCCGGTCCGCACACAGATAGTTGGTGATCGGCGCATCCAGATACAGGCTTTCAAAGGCGTCGGACGGCGTAACGGTATCGTCCCGGGTAAGCTGTTTGAGTCCCGCATCGGTGAGCAAATAACAGCGCGTATTGCCCGCCCAGTACAGTGCGGCGCGCCCCGGAAATTGCAGTATGATCGCCGCGGTGCTTGGCAGCGTCCGCACCATGCTGCCGGTCACGGCGGAGGGCGCGTCGGCCAGATATTGCCGGTGGTAATCCTTCGCGGCGTTTAAAAACAGTGCGCTGAGCGTTTCGGCGGTTTGTTTGCGCGGCAGGGAGGAAGCGTTTTTAAAAAACCATTCCTCAAGGCACATGGCATAGAGGCCGGACGCGAGCTGCGCGCCGGTGCGGTTTTCAAGCTGCGGATAGCGGCGCCCGCCCACGCCGCCGCAACCGTCAAACGCCGCAAGTAGGCGTACGCCCGCCTGCCGCAGGCATATCGCGTGATCCTCGTTGAGCGCCTGCCCCGCCGGAAACGAAAGCTTCAGCGCGGGGATGGCAGCCTTGCTGCTTGCCATATCGTTCGCCTTTCCATATTGTCGCTGTGCTTATCATACAAAAACATCCGTATCTGTGCAAGCTGAAAACATGCCCGCGGGCTTGCCTTTTCCGGTTTTCTGCTGTATATAGGAAACATGCCCAAACTTTATTGTTTCTGGAGGACGCGTTGATGAAGCGAACCTTGCTTACGGAGGATTGCCGCTGGGAAGAGTTTTTCGGCTTTGACTGGCAGTTTGCCCTGACGGACACGCTGGATATACCCGCCGGGGACGCCGGCTGGCGGGCCGTGCAGGTGCCCCACGACTGGTCGGTGGATTACCCGGTGGAGGAAGCCTATTTAAGCTGCGGCGCGGGTGGATACGCGCGCACGGGCATCGGCTGGTACAAAAAGCGTTTTACGGTGCAAAAAGACGCGGACGAGCGCGTCAGCCTGTATTTCGAAGGCGCGTACATGAACTGCGACGTCTGGCTCAACGGCACGCATCTTCTAAAACATGTATACGGATACACCTCCTTCGAGGCGGACCTCACCGGCGCGCTTTCGGCGGAAGAAAACGAGATCCTCGTGCGCGTGGACAATTCCCGCCAGCCCAACTCCCGCTGGTATACGGGCAGCGGCATCACGAGGAACGTATATCTGCGCAAAACCCAGAGCCTGCACGTCGCCAATTGGGGCACGTACATTTATACGCCCGTCGTGACCGACGAGATGGCGGAGGTCTGCGTGGACCTGCACGTGCTCGGCGGCGGCGCGGAAGGTGCGCACGTGGAGACGGTCATATCAGGGCCGGACGGCAGCCGCGTCGCATCACGCGAGACGGAACTCCCAAAAGAAGCCGACGCCGTGCTTTCGCAGGAATTGGTGGTATTAAACCCCGTACTCTGGGATATCGATCATCCGGCGCTGTATACGGCGCGGTGCGAACTCTATCAAGACGGCAGACTGACGGACGCCGTGGAAACGCGTTTTGGCATCCGGCAGATCGCCTACAATGCAAGTGAGGGATTTCTGCTCAACGGCCGCAAGATGATCATGCAGGGCGTGTGCCTGCACCACGACGGCGGATGCGTAGGCGCGGCGGTGCCCAGGGAGATCTGGAGGCGGAGGCTTGAAAAGCTCAAAACGATGGGCGCAAACGCCGTGCGCTGCTCGCACAATCCGCCCGATCCGGCGCTGCTGGATTTGACGGACGAGCTTGGTTTCGTGGTGATGGACGAGGCGTTTGACGAGTGGCAGACCATGAAGGGTAAGGAATTCGGCGCCAATACGCATGAAAGCAGGGGGTATTCGGAGGACTTTAACGCGTGCTGGCGCGGCGATATCGAAGCCATGGTGCTGCGCGACCGCAACCATCCATCCGTCGTCATGTGGTCCATCGGCAACGAGGTGGCGGAGCAGACCATGGAGCTGGGACAGCCCATTGCGCATGAGCTCAAGGAGCTTTGCCATACGCTGGATCCCACCAGGCCCATCACGGCGGCCTGCGATCAGGTCAAGGCCGAGCCCGTGCCGGCGGCACAAGAACTGCTGTCGGAGCTCGATATCGTCGGCGTGAACTACGCCGACCGCTGGCGGGAGCGTACCGAAACCTTCTTCGACGAAGAAAAGCTCGAGCACCCCGACTGGCTTTTGCTGGGCACGGAGGATGTGGCCGTCAACGGCAAGCGTGGCGACTACCGCCTGCACCCCGAGGAAAGCGTCTGGGGCCCGACGCCGTATTATGCCAGGATGCTCAAGCCCGCGAAGCTGTGGAAGTACCTGCGCGTGCATCCGTTTATGATCGGCAGCTTCATGTGGACGGGCATCGACTATCTGGGCGAGTGCCAGTGGCCGGACAAGGGCGCGTCGGCAGGTGTTATCGATACCGGCGGCTTTGCAAAGGACGGCTACTATTTCTATCAGTCCCAGTGGCGCAAAGATAAGCCCGTGCTTCATCTCTTCCCGCATTTGAACCTGGATCTGCCCGAGGGCACGGTCTATCCCGTAATCTGCTACACCAACTGCTTTTCCGTGGAGCTGTTCGCGGGTAAAAAAAGCTACGGCGTGAAGGCCTGCGAGTTCCCCATGCAGGGGATGACTCAGAAATGGGCGCATTTTGACCGCCCGCAGGCGCCCGTGACCACCAGCGACCTGCACCTTGCCTGGGACGTGCCCTTTACGGGCGAGGACCTCGTCGCCGTCGGTTACGACCAAAGCGGCAGGGAAATCGCCCGCCAAACCTTGCGACGCGCGGGCAGGCCCGCCGCGCTTACGCTGACGCTCGACCGGGATATTCTTCCCGCCGACGGGCGCGCCGTGTGCCAGTTCGAGGCGGCGCTGGTTGATCAAAACGGTACCGTGGTGCCCGACAGCGACATGGAAATCCGCGTCTCCGTCGCCGGCGGCGAGCTGCTGGGCCTGGATAACGGCGATCCCGCTGACCAAACCCTCTACAAACACCCCGCCCGCAAAACCTTCGGCGGCCTCCTCTACGGCGTCGTGCGCGCTCCGCGCACGCCGGGGGAGATCAGGCTTGCGATCAGCGCGACAGGATTAGGCTCTGTCACGAATAATATAGCCATCGTTTAGCAGGAGATTGATATCCATCGTGTAAATATCTAGAAAATGACAAGATATGGCTTGGAAAGAGCCGTAATATCATTTATAATAATTGTGTATTTTCATGTGAAGTAAAGTGATAAAAGGTGTTACATTGGTGATTACTTCCAATTTGAAGTATCGCACGGGAAGGAATATCGGCAATAGCAATGATTGAAACAAAAGAGAACACACTAAAAGACAAGAAGATCTTGTTTTTTGGTTTGGAGGCATTTGGCTATAAGAACATTATCCTCAATGAAATGCGAAAACAGACAGCAACCGTTGATTACTTCAATTCCAAGCCAGTCACCACGAACATCGGCAAAGCGGTTCTAAAATTTGCGCCTTGGCTGCTGTTACCCAAAACCAGACGCTACTACAGCAATATTCTCAAACAGGTTAGGAATAATCGCTATGATATCATTATATTGATGCGATGTGACTCTGCGGACAGAACCATTTTGAACCGCTACCGGAAGGCGTTCCCAAATGCGGAATTTAGGCTGTACCTGTGGGATTCACTGCAAAACATCATCGGAATTAGATCCAAGATTGCCAGCTTTGACCGCGTGATGTCATTTGACAGAATCGACTGTCAGATGAACCCGGCCTTTGGATTCAGGCCGTTATTTTTTGCTGAGAACTACGCTATGGAAGCGATGGATCAAACCAAAGCAATGTACGACCTGTCTTTCTGTGGTACTATGCATTCGGACCGGTATGTCGTGATCGAAAAAGTCGTGCAATGGTGCAAACAAACAGGCTTAAAAACCTTCATTTATCCGTATTTTCAGAGTGGATTTGTGTACTGGGCGTACCGGATCAAGGATAAACGGTACCGAAAAACACGAAAGTCCGACTTCGTTTACAAACAGATGCCGACAACTGAGGTAGGGAAACTGATGGAGGGAACCATGGCGATGCTTGATATCCATCATCCAAGTCAATCGGGCTTGACGATGCGTACAATTGAAACCCTAGGCTCTAGAAGAAAGCTGATTACAACCAACGCTGATATTGCTGAGTATGATTTCTATAATCCGGATAATATATTGATTATTGATCGGGAACAACCAGCATTGTCAAAGGAGTTTTTTGAATCGGATTATCAGGAACTTGATAGGGATATTTACAACAAGTATACTATTTCTGCATGGGTCCGTGATATATTGTCAATGTAAGGATAACGTAAAGAGGCGAAGTGAAAGTGAAACGGGTACTCATTACCGGAGGGGCCGGATTTATCGGGAGCAATCTGGCACTAAAGCTATTGGATAGAGGTTATCAGGTGACGGTGCTAGATAATCTTTCTGAACAGATCCATGGTACGGATCTGGATAAATCGTATACATATCGCCTGATTCGCGACAAGACGGACTTTATCCGTGGCGACGTCAACAATCCAGAGGACTGGAAAACCGCTTTAAAGCAGGTCAGCATTGTTGTACACCTGGCTGCCGAGACGGGAACGGGGCAATCTATGTATGATATTCGCCGTTATATTGATGTGAACATCGGCGGTACGGCTAATCTTCTAGAAATTCTAACTAACCAGGAACATCATGTAGAAAAGCTGATTGTCGCGTCGTCGCGTGCAGTATATGGTGAAGGGAAATACGAATGTGACGAACATGGCATCGTGTATCCAAACTCAAGACTGGACCAGGATATGGCTGCTGGTGATTTTGAGATCAAGTGCCCGATATGCGGCAGAAATGTACAATTACTACCCACGGACGAACAATCCATGCTCCACCCAATTTCCGTATACGGCTTTACCAAACAGGCACAGGAAAAGCTTTGCATGATTGTCGGCGAATCTATCGGTTTGCCGGTGGTAGCGTGCCGATTTCAAAATGTCTACGGTCCCGGCCAATCATTAAAAAATCCCTACACTGGGATTTTATCGATATTTTCAACCCGTATAAAGAACGGAAACGACATCAACATCTTTGAAGACGGCAGGGAAACGAGGGATTTTGTCTATATCGATGACGTGACTGATGCGGTGATTCTTGGCATAGAGAACAACACGGCAGACAACGAAACTTTTAACGTAGGCTCTGGTGTGCTTACAGATGTTTTAACGGTGGCAAATACGCTGAAAGAGAAATACGGATCGCAGACGAAAATTAATGTAACCGGTAATTACCGATTGGGCGATATTCGCCATAATTTAGGCGATCTGCGCTTGGTGCATAACAAGCTGGGATACACACCAAAGGTTTCGTTTACAGAAGGAATTTCGCGTTTTACGGACTGGGTGGATCAGCAAGAAATAGAAACAGATCGTTACGAGCAGTCCCTGAAGGATATGGGCGAAAAGGGATTGTTTAAATAACGGTTAGGTGCTGGAGGATTTTGATGGATGTTGCCAAATTAGTCTGGGGATTACGCGCCTTACTCAACGCGCCCTTTTTTAAGAGAATAGGGATGCCATCCTATCTTGGCAAACCGACTTATATTAGCGGCAGGCGCAGGATATCCATCGGGAAAAGGGTGCGAATTTTCCCTGGCCTGCGCATGGAAGCGATTGGTAAGGGAACCATACAGATAGGAGATAACGTTTCCATTGGGCAAAATTTGCATCTGATATCCACGAAAGCGGATCTGTGCATTGGGGACAATACGACGATCTCCGGCAATGTATTGATCACCAATACCAATCACAGCTACCAGGAAATCGATCAACATATCATGCAGCAGGAGAGCATCTTTAAAAAAACTACGATAGGCCCGAATTGCTTTATTGGTTACGGTGCAGTCATCCAAGCGGGTACTATTCTTGGAAAACAGTGTATAGTAGGAGCAAATGCTGTAGTTTATGGTTGCTTTCCAGACTGTTCAGTTATCGCGGGTGTGCCTGCAAAAAGGATAAAACAGTATTGCTTTGAAACATGTACATGGGATAAGGTGGCAAAAAAGTGATGATTTCCGTGGTAATTCCGCTTTATAATGGAGAAAAAACTATTACTAGAACGCTAAACTCCGTTAAAAACCAAACTGCATTAGATGCGATTTGTGAAATAATCGTTGTAGACGATGGTTCTACGGATAAATCGACGGAAATTGTCCAAAAATACCATGTGAAGAACCCGACTTTGCCAATTCGGTTATTACAAAAAGCAAACGGTGGTGTTTCCACCGCTCGGAACGCGGGGATGACTGCGGCGACGGGGGAGTGGATTGCTTTGCTTGATGCAGATGATGAATGGTTTCCAGAAAAGACTGAGCGTCAGATAGAACAGATTCAAATGGAACCGAACATTGACTTTATTGGTGGAGACTTTAGCGATCAGGGTGTTTCTATCCTTGGCCGCAAAATTACTGCGCTACATCGTGCGACCGTCAAAGAAGTATGTATAAAGATGTTCCCGCAGGCGTCAACAGTGATATTCCGAAGGAAGATTTTCTTGGAGATAGGTGGCTTTAACGCTACAATGAGATACGCTGAGGACGGGAATTATTTTATTAAAATATGTAACCACTATGGATACTATTATCTCCCTGGGCAAGTGATTGTATACGGAGACAATAAGCGTGGCTTTGGTGTGTCGGGATTATCAGCCAATCTGAGGAAGATGTATCAAGGTAATGTAGACAACATCAGAGAGTTGCGGCAGACACATGTTATTACTCTCCGGTTTTTTATGTTTCTTAGGGTATTCTACTTGTTGAAGTACTGGAGGCGTATCTTGATTGTTATGATGCAAAAAGCGAGATTGAATAAACGATGAATACGTATATTAATATTCCTACGGAAGAAAGAGAAGCCAGAAAAAGTATATGCATGTATTATAATTCCGTGAGTGTTTCCGGCGGTGTGGAACGCATCATATCCGTTTTAGCAAAGGAATGGAGTAAAGAATATCAAGTTACGATTTTGGTAAAAGACGATGGTCGGTGTTTTTATCCATTGCCAGACGATATTCAAATTGATTCTGTTGATATTCCGTTGCAGCTTAACATGCACTCCAGATGGCAGAGAAAGCTGGCTATACTCAGATCATTGATCGCTTCCAAAAAAAGGTTGAATCAGTATTTTGAATCCCATCCGTTTGATATCCTTTATACTGCGACACCGCTGAATGCTCTGGAAATTTTCATACTCGGACGAAAGTGCTTCCGTAAAACGATTATCAGTGAGCATGCATCCTACTATGCGTATAATAATAATATAGTTTACCGGTGCATACGAAAATTCCTGTATCCCAAAGCAACATTGCTTTCTGTACCCACATCGGGCGACGCGAAGCTGTATCAGGCAGACGGGTGCAGGGCAGAGTACATCCCGCATGTATCAGTTTTTAAAGCATTGCCGAAGATCCCGGAAAAGAAGAAGATTATTCTTTCCGTGGGGCGTTTGACCCCGGACAAGCAGTTTTCCAAGCTGTTGGAAATCTGGCAAACGGTTTGTAAGATGGAGTCAGATCACGGTTACACATTGCATATCGTCGGAGATGGCGAAGAGGAGCAGAATCTGAAAAAACAAATCAACGAGCAAGGGATACCTCATGTTGCTCTGGTGCCTAGAACCAAAGATATCACTGCACATTACTTTGAAGCCGCGCTGTTTGCCTCAACCTCAAGGCACGAGGGCTTTGGCCTGGTGATGCTGGAAAGCATGGCTTACGCGACGCCCTGCATATCTTTTCATGTACCCAGCGGCGCGGAGGACATCATTCAAGATCAAGTCAACGGCTTTCTTGTGGAACCGTTCGATATCAACACATATGCGATGAAGATCCTTTCATATATGCACCTTAGCCCGGTTGAGGCAAACCTTTACCGTGCTGCAGCCTTGGACACAGTAAACAACTGGGATAACGAGGCGATCCTCGCGAAGTGGTTTTCGGCGTTTGATATAATATGTAATAAAAGAAACATGACCGCGACTAGAACGTTTGGTCGTAATTTAATGTGATGATGTTTTGCAGAAGAACTGAAGCAAAAAGAGAGTATTTGAAATGATGGATAGAAAGAAATTAATCATCATCGCACTCGGGGGACTATATATTGTTATTAGCTTTGTTTTGCAAAGTGTATTTATTGCGGCAGTAAGTATTTCCATTCAGAAGAGACTTGAGTGGTTTTTGCTTTTTATGGTTTCAGCTTACGTATACTTATTTGTGTCTTGCTTTGCTTTAAATCGTGGCGTTGGTTTTATGGTGCCATTTCTCCTGCTAAGTGTACTATTCAATTTTGGCCAACATTTTGTGGTTGTTTTCCATGAGGAATTCTTTGATACACAGAACTTGTATTTTATTAATCTAATTCCACCGGATATAATATTGAGAAGCAGTTTTTTCATTATCAGATGTCTTTCAATACTAATGATCGGATATGCAATCACAACAAAAATCGAGTTGGGGATCTACGAGAGAATCCCGATTCTTGAAAACAAACCATTGATTCGGGCCGAGAATAAATGGTTTGACCGAATCGGGTGGTCGCTGTTTATTGTGTCAGTTATCCCGGCGTTTTATAGAGTGTTCTTTGATTTATCATTAAATCAGAGCATAGGCTATTTAGAGCGAAGAAGCGTAGAAATAGGAATATACAAAAGCACGGGTGGGTTTATAGCGATAACCGATATTATCGCTCCGTTCTTTTTCCCGGCACTTTATATGTTGATGATCGGAAGCAGGAAAAAATGGCAGTTATGGTTGCTGTATGGTATCGTTGCATTTTATACAATCATAATGGTACAAACCGGAACAAGATATAAGTTATTTATTTTTGCAATGGCGTTATATTTAATTCGTTATATATGGCATGTTCGGCTTCGCCGGAGAACGGTGGCAATGATTCTTGTTTGTGTTTTTTTGGCTTTGTTCTTGTTGCCTGTGATTTCGGACTTTCGAAATACGGTTGGTATGACAGGCTCGGATTATTTGAAAGCAGCGATGAATATCGATTTTGCCAATATGCTCTATCGGGGACTTTGGGAAAGTGGCATTACCTTTATTGCCATCGCAAATGTTATTAAGAACTGTCCGTCAGTAATACCTTATAGTTGGGGCTCATCTGTGATTGCTTCCATTCTGGCTACGTTACCTAGTTTTCTGCGCGGTCATTACCTGGATGTGACTGAATTTAGGATTGGCGCGTTATTCTCTCCGCTATATTTCGATGTGGCTGTAGGCCACGGATCATCCTTTATTGCTGAAGCATACTACAACTTTGGACCTTTTAGCTCTCTGGTCATTTTATTGTATGGTATTCTGCTGGGATTTGCAGAAAACGCAATGCGCAAAGCGAAGCTTTATAGAAACAAAGCAATGTTTTTCGTAATAGTTCTACTTCTTGGCGAGTTAACATATGGGGTTCGTTCTGACCTATACCATATTCTCAGAACAGTTGTTTATTATGGTGTTGTGCCTATTGTGTTGGTGAAGGGACTCACAAATCTTGACACAAATAAGTTATAATGGTGCAGTATAACATTGTACATACTTTTGATAAACGATGTATAGTAATACTGGTGCTATTATATGGGTTTAGCAGGAGGGTATTTATTTGAAAATCATTGCTTTCTATCTACCGCAGTTTCATGAAGTGGCTGAGAACAACCAATGGTGGGGTGAGGGCTTTACCGAATGGACAAATATGAAAAAGGCGAAACCGTTGTTTGATGGGCATGATCAGCCGCGCGTACCTTTAAATCACAATTATTATGATCTGCTGGATGGCAACAAAACCCTTCGTTGGCAGATAGATTTGGCAAAGCAATACAATGTTTATGGATTCTGTTTTTACCATTACTGGTTTAACGGACATCTTCTGTTACAAAAACCTTTGGAGAATCTGTATGCAGATCCCACATTAAACATACCTTATTGTATTTGTTGGGCGAACGAGAATTGGACAAATGCTTGGGTAGCCGAAAAAGGCAACGTGAAAACGCTAATCGCCCAAACATATGGGGACAGAAACGAGTGGGAAGAACATTTTCAGTACTTGCTTCCATTTTTCAAGGATCCAAATTACATTACCGTAGAAAATAAACCCCTATATATTCTTTACAGGCCGGAGCTCTGCGATCACTTGAATGAGATGCTGGATTATTGGAATAAGCGAAGTCGGGAGGAAGGTTTGGAGGGACTGTGCTTTGCATATCAGCAAGCGTCATACTATTTCCTTCCCAAGAAAGATGAAAGTAGGTTTTCGTATAGAATTGAATATCAGCCGGGGTATGCACGATACGATGTACAGACAAAGTCAAGACTTCAGATGGTAGTGCGGAATGCGAAATCAAGGATTAGATCCATAGTTGCGAATATGGATCAGAAGTGTGAAACTAGTATCGCTGCAAAACTTACCAAACCCGGATTGAGCAAAGAGGATTATGACGTCTTATGCACAGCGATTATCAACAGAAAGGCGGATGATGAAAAGTCAATCGCCGGAATGTTTGTTGGCTGGGACAATACACCACGACGGGGTCGGGAAGGGCGCATTTGTGTAAACTCGACACCGGAGAAGTTTGGGCACTATTTGGAGTTACAAGCCCAAAATATTAGGGATCATTATTGTACTGACATGATGTTTATTTTCGCGTGGAACGAATGGGCGGAAGGCGGATACTTGGAGCCGGATGAGCGTTATCAATATGGATATTTAGAACAAATCCAACAAGTGATGAAGAAGTTTGGCTGAGATTTATCTAGAATGAGGGGTTACCCGTAAATGAAAGATCGATCTAGAAACGTTGCAAAGGCCGGTATAGGTTATACGATTGGCAATATCCTGATTCGTGGTTTATCTTTTATCACATTACCGATTTTTACACGGTTGATGAGCACCGCCGATTATGGTTTATATACAACTTATGTGTCCTATGTAAGTATTATCACTCTTATTATAGGGCTGGGTTTGCATGCAAGTACGAAGATTGCGAAAATTGAGTTTAAAGAAAAATTGGATCAGTACATCTCCACCATATTATTGTTGCCCATACTCTTGACTGGTGTACTGTTAATTCTCTTGCTGCCGTTACAAAACCTGGTAAGGACGTTATTAGGCTACAATGCATTTATTGTGATGCTAATGATTTTACAGGCATGGGCAGTATCTGTAATTACAATGTATAATAATCGCTTAAGCTTGGATTATGAATATAAGAAATACCTGCTTGTTGCCGTTATAACCTCAGTTGGCAACATTGTTTTGTCGTTAATTCTTATGCGGACAATACTTAACAACAAGTTGTTTTTAGGCAGAGCTATCGGTGCCAGTGTTCCGGTCATTCTCGTCGCTGTATTTCTTGTTATCTATATGTTTTATCGGGCAAAACCGCAGAAGAACAGAAAGTATGTCAAGTTTGGTTTAGGATATAGCTTGCCCCTGGTGCCGCATGGTTTGTCGCAGGTGGTGTTGGCACAATTTGGGAAAATCGTTGTTCAGCGTGAAATCGGCAATGAAGCTGCTGGCATCTATGGATTAACTTACGCAATAGCCCTCATTCCACAGATATTTGTTACATCACTGGATACTGTATTCGGACCTTGGTTTTTTGAAAAATTTGAAAAAGGTGATGTCGCGAATATTAAAAAGCGGACAACGCAATACATTGCGTTGTTTTCGTTGATCACTGGGATCATCTTCTGTATATCTCCGGAGATTATCAAACTCATGGCCAATCAATCATATTGGGATGCCATAATGATTGTCTGCCCTGCGGTGCTCGGTGTTTACTTAACATTCTTATATACCATTCCGGCCTTGATAGAGTATTACTACAAGAAAACAAAATACATCGCCGCCGGGACCATCGTGGCAGCGATTGTAAATTTAATTGCGTGTCTTGTTTTAGTCCCAAGGTTTGGGTATCAGGCTGCAGTCTATATTACAGTTGGAACATATGTATTATATTTCTTAATTCATATGGTTATAGCGTCTGTAATTGCAAAGGATAAGTTTCCGTTTAGCAGGAAAAGCTTACTATTATATCCGATTGCTGTTATCGGATTCTGTTTTCTTGTACAGACTTCGCTTTCAACTTGGTTGATTCGATATATCCTAATGGTTATTTGGTGTATAGCGCTTGGCTGTTTTAATCGCAATGCGATTAAAGATGTATTACTAACTCGTTTGAAGCAAAGAAAGATGGTGAAATAAACAATGGGGGTTATTTGGATATTGAAACATTATTACAAAATCCAGAAGAATCGAATAGAATGGCGCAAATTAAACCCACATAATGCCACGACGGCAGCCGGAAGCTTTGATTTTCATTGTGTGAAAGTCGGAAATGGAACTTATGGCGACCTGAACGTATTAACGTATAACCAGGACAGCAATTTGTTAATTGGACACTATTGTTCTATTGCATCTGAGGTTATGTTTATCCTGAGCGCTGACCACTATACCAAACATATTTCCACATACCCATTTCAAGCAAAAATCACTGGGACTGCTGCTTTTGAAGGTGCATCCAAGGGCGATATCATTATAGATGACGACGTTTGGATTGGTTACAGGGTGACTATTCTTTCCGGGGTACATATTGGACAAGGCGCAGTCATTGCAGCCGGTGCTGTTGTCAGCAGAGATGTCCCCCCTTATGCGATTGTCGGCGGAGTACCTGCTAAGGTGATGGGGAAACGATTTAGTGCGGATATAATTGCAGAACTAATGAAAATTGATTACTCAAAGCTGGACAAAGAATCAATTTGCTCGAATGTAAACCGGTTATACCAACCATTGCTTACGAAAGAACAACTCTCATGGATGCCGAAAAAGGAGTTGGAACTGTGATAAATAAGTCTGAGGATACGTATATCGACAGGCTTCATGTTCAATATCTAGCTGCACTAGAAACAGCGAATTTGCGAACGCTTGAAACATATAACTTAAAACACCTTCTGTTTAACGAGTGTTATTATGCCATTAACACAAATGCATCTTCGCTGCTTAAACTTATGGTGAAATCACTGTTTTTTCATATATCGCAGTATCAATGTGTGATATCCAACCAGGATATTCTACTGTTTTCGACGGTGTTCAACAGATCGGATCATGATACATACTGGGAGAGGTTTAAGAGCATTTTTGATCGGGTTGACAGCATATCAGTCAGAAATCTTGCGGTATCTCGGTCACAACTCTATTTAAGAGGGTTTGCACATAAGGCAAGGACTCTGGTTTCAATCTATCGAGACTTGAACTGTATTAGTATTGTAAAACACAAGATGTATCTGGCGACCAGAATCTTACATGCCTTAGAACTAAAGAAAAAGCTAGTCCAACTGAATGCTTCGCCTAAAGTGTTCATTTGTTTTTTTGATGGTGAACTTCTTGCAAACTTAGCTGCGCAGTTCTATCAAAAAAAAGGAGCAACAACTGTTACAAATCAGCATGGACAGCAGGTATTTCGCTCGCATAGTGAGGACTTATTGAATCAAAGTCAGATATTGAACCTGACATGTGATTATTTCATCGCCAGGGGGCAGTATGAAAAAGACCAGTTTATAAAAGCGGGTTATGAAGAAAACAGAATTAAGGTGCTTGGCAGTCTAAACTCTAATCAGGACGTTATCAGAAAGGCTAGCAGCGGGGAATTCGGTGTTTTTCTTGATTTTCCAGGCTTTTCGTTTGCTCATGAAAGCAATCTGGAACTGATCCGCATTGCAGAAAAAGTTAGCCGAATTACAGGGAACCATTATATTTTAAAGGTGCACCCATACGACAATATAAAAGCATATTCCAGTATTACCACGTCATACTGCGTCGAATCCATTCAAAATGCCCGTAATTTGGCGGATATCTTCTTGGAGATGGATTTTGGCATTCTGCATGCCAGCTCAGTTTATGCTGATATCATTGCGTATGGCAAGAAAGCGTTTCGTTATGATTCAGGTATCTATTTTCCATTAACTGAAGATCAAAATAACACATTTTCATCGGCAAATGACCTTGTAGCAAAACTGTCAAGATGGGGCAACAAATCACAGGCAGAACAGCAAGCTGAAATGATAGCAGAACAACTTTACTATAATAATACATTGAATCCCAGAGAAGAAATTCAAAACTTCATTTTTAAGTTAATCAAGGGGTAACATAGGTGAACACTAAATTGCCTCTGATTGACTTTTAATGGTGTTCTCCGTATACTCAAATTGTTCATAATACTGTTAATGCTGTATATAAACTGAGTATCTGATACAATCGCTATAATCTTTAAGGAGTAACAAGAACCATGAAAACTGTTGCGGTCATTCCTATCAAGCTTAACAGTGAACGTGTTCCAAACAAGAATATCAAACGATTTGTTGATGGCACACCGCTGATGCATTTCATTCAACAGGTATGTTTGACAGCTAAATCTATCGATGAGACTTATGTGTACTGTTCTGATGAAACAGTCAGTGATTACATGTTAAGTGGCATTAAATTCTTGAAACGGCCAGCCTATCTTGATAGTGACAAGGCAAACAGTATTGATATCTTAAGGGAGTTTACTGCATGCGTTCATGCTGATTTATATCTTGAAACGCATGCAACTGCACCATTTGCTGCTGCCGCAAGTTTCGATACATGCATTAAAAAAGTTGCGGGTGGGCATTACGACTCTGCTTTTTGTGCCAAGAGATTACAAAGTTTTCTTTGGAAAGACGGAGCGCCGATGAATTTTGACCCGGGTTATTTTCCGAGAACACAAGATTTAAAGCCAATTTATAGTGAGGTATCAAATGCTTATGTGTTTACAAAGGATGTTTTTTTAGAATTTGGAAGACGCGTCGGTATCAAACCTTATATCCATGAAGTGGACGAGATCGAAGCAATAGACATTGATTATCCAATAGATTTCGAGATTGCGAATGCTATTTATAAGGAGATTATTAGCAAATGAACGTTCAGATTAACGATTGCACGATCCGCGACGGCGGATACCTGCTGGATAAAAACTCTCCGCCGGATTTTGTTCATGGTATTGCCGACGGGCTGATCAACGCTGGGGTTGATATCATTGAGATTGGTTTCCTTCAGGACAAAACGAACAATGAAACGATTGTTTACAAAAACTCCGCGGGAGCTAGACAGTATATTCCGGCTTCCGTTGGCGGTTCGAGATTTACCGGATTTTGCGATAACAGCCGGTATTCCTTGGACAACTTGGATGAGTTCGACGGCCGCTCGTTTGAATATCTTCGCATTTCATTTGCAAAGCACGAGCATGCGGATGCGCTCGATTTTGTTGCCGGAGCGAAACAGAAGGGTTACAAAGTATTTGCCAATCCAATGGATGCGCCTTCTTATACGGTTGAGGAAAGAAGTGAAATGATCGCATCTGTCAATAAAGTCAAGCCCTACTGCTTCTCAATCGTCGATACGTTTGGTACGATGTATCTGGATGATCTGCGGACGATCTTCCATCAGGTCAACAAAGAGCTAGACCCATCGATTCGAATTGGTTTGCACTCTCATAACAATCTTCAGCTTTCTAACGCACTGGCGGAGACGTTTATCGATCTGGCAGCCAAGGTGGACCGGGATATTGCCGTTGATGCATCGCTTTATGGTATGGGGAGAGGCGCGGGTAACGCGTCGACAGAAGTCGTCGCCAATTATCTTAATATGAAGTATGCGGCAAAGTACGATCTGGGGATTCTTTTCGATGCGATTGAAAAGCATATTGTTACACTACCGTCTTCCGTAGCGTGGGGATACGATCTGCCAATGTTTATCTGCGGTGTTCTGAAATCACATGTAGATAATATAAACTACCTTAAGAAGAATACCGATTGCAGCCCCAGGGAAATCTATCAAATCATATCCGGTATGGAGGTTTCCAAACGCAAACGGTATGGCGCGAATTACTCGAAGACGGACTTCACGGAGCTGGAGAAAGCCTACGCAGAGTTCATTGCGAAAAGCGGAGGGCGTTGACTTGAATTGCGCGGAATATTTGGTAGATTTCCTGATTCAAAAAGGAGTAACGGATATATTTGGCTATGCGGGGGGATATATAACCCCCTTTATGGATGCGCTGTGCCGAAGAGATGAAATCACCGTTCACGTCTGCTACAATGAGCAGGGCTGCGCCTTTGCGGCGAACGGCTATGCCCGTGTGACGGGGAAAATCGGCGTTTACTTCACCACTTCAGGGCCGGGAGCGATCAATGCTTTGGGCGGCCTGGCGGATGCCTGGTTTGACAGCATCCCGCTGATGGGCATCAGCGGCAATGTGAACACATACGAAATGAAGTGCGATCTAGGGATTCGGCAGCTTGGTTTTCAGGAAATGGACATTGCTTCGGTGACGGCATCCATCACGAAATATACCGCCACTCCGATATCGAGTGAAGAATTTCCGGAGATTATATCCAAAGCATACGAGACGGCGCTGTCAGGGCGGAAAGGCGGTGTTGTGATTGATTTTCCCTATGACATCCAAAAAGCCGGTATTTATAGCCGGTAATGGCGTTAGACTGGCTGATGCTGCCGGTTTGATGAACGAGTTGATTGAAAAAACCGACATTCCCGCTTTGACAACGATGAACGCAGTGGATTTGCTACAGGATCAGCATCATATCGGTTTTTTTGGGATTCATGGCAACAGAATCGCGAATACGATTCTGGAGGAAGCGGATGTAGTAATCGCAATCGGGGCCAAACTGGGAATTCGCCAGGTGGGACATTATATTGAACGATGGGCGCCGAAAGCAAAGTTGATTCGTGTGGATATCGATCCATACGAGCTTAAAAGAGATATCAAGCCAGATGAACAAAAGCATAATACAAACGCAAAGGATTTCATTGCAGCGCTGCTTTTGGAAGATATACCAAAATACACACAGTGGAAAGATGCGTGTATCAGCGCTAAGAACATCTTGGCAGCTTTCGACCGTGATACCGGAAATGAGTATATCGAAAAAATCTCATCTTTGCTGCCGGAAAGCCCGATTGTCGCCGTGGATGTTGGGCAGAATCAAGTTTGGTCGGCCCAGTCTTTGAACTTAAAGGGCAAAGACGGCCGAATACTAATCGGTGGCGGTTATGGCAGTATGGGCTGCGGCTTGCCATATGCGATCGGTGCGGCGATAGCCCATCGAGAGAATCCGGTTTTCTGCATCACCGGAGACGGTGGTTTGCAGATGAATATTCAGGAACTGCAGGTTCTCGCACGCGAACAATTGCCGGTCAAGGTGTTTGTTCTCAATAACGCCGTTCTGGGGAAAATCAGCGAAGCACAGACAATGTCTTTTGGATCCAGATTTATCTGCACCACTGCGTCCAGCGGGTATACCGTACCGGATTTCAGGAAAATCGCCGAAGCTTATGGTATCACGTCCACTACTGTGCAGACGCCTGAAGAACTGGACGAATACAGCGAGTGGCTGAAAAACGATCAGCCCTGTTTGTTCAATCTGCTTTTACCGCAGAATACGAAGCTTTATCCGAAAATCGACTGGGAGAGCGGCGAAACGATACCCAAGCTTGATCAAAGCGTGATGGATGATATCAGAAAGATTTTACGAGAAGCGTAATAAACCAAATGAACCGCAGGATTCCTGTTGCGGATAAGACCCTGTAAGGAGCGAGAAAATCGGTGAAAAACATCAGATTTTTGGTGATGGACGTTGACGGAACGCTGACCGACGGGAAGATTTATATGGGCGAAAACGGAGAACTCTGTAAAGCTTTCAGCATCAAAGACGGTTATGGCATCAAAGAGTTGCTTCCCCAGCATAACATCCTTCCGGTTATCATTACGGCAAGGACTTCTAAAATTCTCCAAAACAGGTGTGACGAACTGGGCATTGCAGAGGTTCATCAGGGCATTAGAGATAAAATCGGCAAACTGCGGTCGATACTGGAAGCGTATTCTATTAGCGAGGGCGTGCAGTATTCGCTAAGAGATGTTGCATACATTGGAGATGATCTTCTGGATATGCGGTGTATAAAACCTGTAAAAGAGGTCGGCGGTCTGATTGGGTGCCCCGCAGATGCGGCCGGGGAGATTATCGCGATTGCGGATTATACCTGTCGCAGTAACGGTGGCGAAGGCGCGGTAAGGGAATTTATAACATGGATGATATCTCAGTAAGTAGTTCGATAGTTCCGAAAATAATCAACACCGTATATATACATGTAATAAAGAGAGGTGTTTGAAATGAAAGGCATCATTCTGGCGGGCGGGGCGGGCACAAGGCTGTATCCGCTGACGATGGTGACGTCCAAGCAGCTTTTGCCGGTGTACGACAAGCCGATGATCTATTATTCGCTTGCGACGCTGATGCTGGCGAAAATTAAGGAGATTCTGATCATCTCAACGCCGGCCGATCTGCCTAATTTTGAGCGCTTGCTAGGGGACGGGAGCCAGTTCGGCGTCTCGTTTTCATACAAGGTACAGCCCTTGCCCGACGGGCTTGCACAGGCGTTTCAGCTTGGGGAAAATTTCATCGGCGGCGATGCCTGTGCCATGGTGCTGGGTGATAACATTTTTTACGGCAACGGGTTCAGCACGGTGCTTGCCGCGGCAGCGGATAATGCACAGCATGGCCGGGCAACGGTTTTCGGATATTATGTCACCGATCCGGAACGCTTTGGCATTGTGGAGTTCGATGCGGACGGTAAAGTGATTTCCGTGGAAGAAAAGCCAAAAAACCCCAAGTCCAACTACTGCATCACGGGGTTGTATTTCTACCCCAAGGGCGTGCCGAAAATGGCGTGGGAGGTCACCCCGTCGGCTCGCGGAGAGCTTGAGATCACAACGCTCAACGATATGTATTTAAAACAGGGGAAGCTCGACGTGCAGCTTCTGGGCCGCGGCTATGCGTGGCTGGATACCGGCACCATGGACAGCCTTTTGGACGCGTCGGAGTTTATCCGTATGATCGAAAAACGCCAGGCAATCAAGATCTCGGCGCCGGAGGAGATCGCCTATCATAACGGCTGGATCAGCAAAGAAAAGCTGCTGGAGTCGGCGGCACGGTACGGTAAGAGCCCTTACGGCGAGCATCTGAAAAACGTGGCCGAAGAGAAAATCCGTTATTGACGGGACTGTGATATACTCAGTGATAAAGAGAACCGCGAATGTGGGAGGAAATGGATCATGACCATCATCGTCACAGGCGGAGCCGGTTTCATCGGGTCGAACTTTATATACTATATGCTGGAAAAGTACCCGGAGGACCGTCTGGTCTGCATCGACGTCCTGACCTATGCTGGCAACATGTCAACCTTGAAGGAAGCCATGGAGAACCCGCAGTTCGCCTTTTACAAGGCCGATATCTGCGACCGCAAGGCGATTGAGGAAATCTTTGCAAACGAAAAGCCGGACGCGGTGGTTAACTTCGCGGCTGAAAGCCATGTGGACCGCTCCATAGAACACCCGGAGACCTTCCTGCAAACCAACATCCTGGGCACGCAGGTTCTCATGGACGCCTGCCGCAATCACGGCAATATCCGCTTTCACCAGGTATCGACCGACGAGGTGTACGGCGATCTGCCGCTGGACCGGCCGGATCTGCTGTTTACCGAAGACACGCCGATTCATACCTCAAGCCCCTACTCCGCGTCCAAGGCGGCCGCCGACCTGCTGGTACAGGCCTATCACCGTACCTTCGGCCTGCCGGTAACCATCAGCCGCTGCTCCAACAATTACGGCCCTTATCATTTCCCGGAAAAGCTCATCCCCCTGATGATCGTCAACGCCCTGCACGATAAGCCTCTGCCGGTCTACGGCAAGGGCGAGAACGTGCGCGACTGGCTGTATGTGGAGGATCACTGCAGGGCGATTGACCTGATCCTCAGAAACGGCAGGATCGGCGAGGTGTATAACATCGGCGGGCATAACGAGATGCGCAATATCGATATCGTCAAGCTCATCTGCAAGACCCTTGATAAACCGGAATCCCTGATCACCTACGTAACCGATCGCAAAGGCCATGATATGCGCTATGCCATAGACCCGACCAAGATCCATACGGAGCTTGGCTGGCTGCCCGAAACGAAGTTTCAGGACGGGCTGCAAAAGACCGTTCAGTGGTATCTGGACAACGAGGACTGGTGGCAGGCGATTGTGCGCGGCGAATACCGTGACTACTACCAGGCCATGTACGGCAATCGCTGAGAATGAAAATGAAAATTCTGGTCACGGGCGCAAACGGACAATTGGGTGCAGACGTCATGAAGGAACTCCGCCACAGCGGGCTGGAGGCCGTCGGCGTGGATATCGCCGAGATGGATATCACGGATGCGGCGAGCGTACGGCGCGTGATGAACGGCGTCCGGCCGGACGCGGTGATCCACTGCGCCGCATGGACGGCGGTGGACCTTGCAGAAGATGAAGACAAGCGCGATACAGTATACCGTGTGAACGCCCTGGGAACGGAACACATCGCCAAAGCGTGCGTGGAGACACATAGCAAACTTCTGTATACCTCCACCGACTATGTGTTTGACGGTCAGGGCGGACGCCCCTGGGAACCTGACGACGAGCGCCATCCTCTTAACGTCTACGGACAATCTAAGTATGAGGGTGAGCTGGCTGTTGAACGGCTTCTGCGGCACTATTTCATCGTACGTATCGCTTGGGTGTTCGGTCCCAGCGGGAACAACTTTGTGAAAACCATGCTCCAGCTTGGGAAAGAAAGGAAAAGCCTGACTGTCGTGGACGATCAATACGGCACGCCCACCTACACGCCGGACCTTGCGAAGCTGCTGGTGCAGATGGTACAAACGGAGCGCTACGGCAGGTATCACGCCACCAACGAGGGCGGCTTTATCAGCTGGTACGATTTTGCCGGGGAAATCTTCCGCCAGGCGGCGCAGATTGATCCGGTATATGATAAAGTAACGGTAAAGCCCGTTTCGAGCAGAAAATACAAAACCAAGGCGAAACGCCCGCTCAACAGCAGATTGAGCAAGCAAAAACTTACAGATAACGGGTTCGCGCCTCTTCCGGATTGGCGGGATGCGCTGCGTCGTTTTCTCAAAGAAATCGAGGGTTGACTATGGGACAAATCACCGTCACAGAATGCCCGCTGGAAGGCTTGTGCATTATCGAGCCGAAAGTGCATGGTGACGACCGTGGGTATTTCTTTGAAAGCTTCCATCAACAGGACATGCATGATGCTGGACTGGAAACGGTGTATGTGCAGGACAACCAGTCCATGAGCCGAAGAGGCGTGCTGCGCGGCATGCATATCCAAAGGCGCTACCCGCAAGGCAAGCTTGTGCGCGTCATCAAGGGTACAGTGTTCGATGTGGCGCTGGACCTGCGCCGGGATTCGCAAACCTTTGGCCAGTGGTACGGCGTTGAGATTTCAGAGGATAATAAAAAGCAGTTCTATATCCCGGAAGGGTTTGCACATGGCTTTTTGGTACTTTCGGATATCGCCGAGTTCCTGTATAAATGCACCGATTATTATCACCCGGAGGATGAAGCTGGTGTACTCTGGAACGACCCTGACGTCGGTATTGCGTGGCCGCTGGACGGAATGCCGGAGATTGCTCTCAGCGGGAAGGACAAAGCGCTTCCGCTGTTGAAAAACTTGAAGAACGAAGACATCCCCTGGAGGATGAAGTGAACGGATTTAATTGACATGAGGTGCGGGCTATCCGATAGCGCAAGTAGAGTTCTGTATATCGGTATTCATCTCAATTATTATTTGGGGAGACAGAAATAATGAATCAAAAAATGCAAAATTACTCTGTAGAATCAGACAATGCAGAAATCAGCATACGGCATCTGGCAGCTTATGTTATCAAGAAGTCACGGCCCACGCTCCTGATTGTTCTAGCATGCGTCGTCGTCGCGCTGCTGATATCGTCAGCGCAATGGGCATCCAAGCTGTCGGATCCAAATTATGAAAGTCCAGCTGACGTCTACGATGCCACGATAACGGAATACTCCGATGAAACGCTGGCGCTTGAAACTGAGATCTCTGAGCTTGAAGATAAGCTGGACAGAGAGCTTGAGTATGAGCAGAATTCTGTATTGATGCAAATTGATCCATATAATAAGAAGTATGGGACACTGACGTATTACATCGACGCCAGGGAATCAATCCTGTCTGATAATATGGAATATCTTTCAGATTATAACAACAGCCTGCTAAAGACATACATGCTATATTTAAGCGGCGGTGAGTTGTATGCTCAGATTTTAGAGCGCTTCCCTGAATATAAAAACGAACAGTATATCCGTGAAGTCCTTTCCATATTAAGGGACGACGCCGCGAATATGATTACAATCACGGTCATCGGTAATGAGGCCGATACACTGGCTGCTATACTGGATATTGCCAGGAGCGGGATGGCAGACATGCATACGAAGGCGACAGAACAAATTGGCAGTCATCAACTGACGGAGATTCGCAGCAATATCTATACGGTAAACGACACAGCCCTTTTGGACAAACAGAATGGATATAGGGAACAGATTGCCGCGACGAAACAACAAGTAAAAGATAAGCAGGTTGAACTGGAAGAGCTCATGCCACCAGATGAGGTTTTGCCGCAGCAACCTATATGGTTGACGATTACGGAGCAACTTATTAAAACTGCCCTATTAACCCTGGTCGGCGCCTTGATCGTTATAATCCTTTTGCTGGCACTGTACTATGTTGTGTCGAATAAGGTTCTAGACGCCGACAAACTGCAGTACTCCACCAAGCTTGATATTTTGGGGAAGATTGCTAGCGATAAATCAAACCGCATCAGGATATGGGACAAACTGGCAGCAACTGTCAGCGGATCCAGGCTGCAAAAGGCCAAACGGGAAGACTTGCTTGCGTTAACTGCACAGAGTATCCGTTCGACTGTAAGGTCCATGGGGATTGTGGAGGGTAATATAACCCTTGCAGGAAGCGTTGCTCCCGAAGAGCTCTCCGGGATCGCTGCAGCATTCAATAAAGCCCTTTCGGACAATAAGCTTGTGTTTACCGTTGCCGGAGACCCCATGCAGGAAATCGCGTCAGTTGAGGAAATCAACGCATCTGTCATGGCGATCGTTATTGTCAGGCAAAACGCTTCGCGGTGTTCGGATATTGTGCGGCAAGCCGCACGCATCACCGCCTGGGGAAAACCGGTGCTTGGGGCCATACTGCTGGATGCCGATACGGTATAGATAGATCGGTTTGGATTTGCTAGGTTAGTAGTTACAAACGAACCCGGAGGTTTTTTGAAGACCTCCGGGTTTTTGCTGGGAATCGGGTCTTCGGGCCGCGTTCATACATGTAAAAAACTATGCCGTTAGAACAACCGGAATACAAGCGTTTCATTGACTTCGCGCTTCGCTGATGGTATATTTATTGGTAGCGTTTGCCATAGAATATCTGGAAGGACAGTCACAATGAAATTGTTTCGGATCGTCTTTATTATCCTGATGATACTGCTTTTAGCCGTGCTGGTTCCGTCGGGGTCTGCTATTGGCGAGGTCATAGCGCTCCCTATCGATAGAACCGGCGGGCCGGAGCCGCTGGAAGCCGGATATCTCAGCGATGCGGAGTACATGGACGAATCCCTGCATGTGGAGATCACACAGGGCCGTATGTTTGACACCTACTGGATGGCGGCGGCGGTTACCATTGCCGATCCTTCCCAGTTGCGGACGTACGTGACGGGCAGTTACGGCAATCCGAGCTCGGATTTCTGCACTACCATGGCCAAGCGCGTCAATGCCGTGCTTGCGATCAACGGCGACTATTTTGGCTTCAACACACTGGGCTTCACCGCACGGCAGGGAAGTATCATCCGCCGCAGGGCGAACGGGAAAACAGACGTGCTGATCATCGATAAAGACGGCAATTTCCACATCCTCCAGTCTCCGACGCAGGACGAGTGCGCGGCGTATGAGGACGTCGTCGTCAATTCCTTCAATTTCGGGCCGGGGCTGATCATCGACGGCGAACCGGTGACCGAGTTCACGAGCGATCAGCTTTTCAACAAGGGGCCGGATATCGTGGCGCAGCGCATCTGCATTGCGCAGACCGGGCCGCTTTCATACCTGATTGTATACTGCGAAGGCCCGGAAAACACGGATTCGGTCGGCCTGACCATCGCGCAGTTTGTGGAGCTTGTGTCCTCCTTCGATCACGTGCAGAACGCCTATAACCTGGACGGAGGATCGTCCTCGTCCGTCGTTTTCGATGGGGACAAGATTAACGGCCTGTCCTCCAGAAAGATGCGCCCGGTTTCGGATATCATCTACTTCGCGACCGCCTGTACAGAGGACGGAGAATAAAAACGTGGAGACTGTGGTTTTCTCCCTGGGAACCATGAATATCACATCGTTCGGGCTGGCCATTATGGCCGCTGCCGCGGCGTCCGTCGCGCTTTTATACTTTTCCATGCGCAGCCTCGGCAAAGAAGTATGGGCGGTGTTTGCCGCCTGGTGCCTGCCGCTTGCGCTGATTGGCGCGCGGCTTTTTTACAGCCTGGCGCGTATCAACTTTATCGTGGATTTATACGGGTTGGATTTCATCTTGCGCCTATGGGAAGGCGGGTTTGCCTTCTGGGGCGCGGCGGGCGGCAGCGCGCTGGCGGGCTTGATCTGCGCCAGACGCATGCGGTTGAAAACCAAAGACGTACTCAACGCCGCCGTACCGGCCCTGCTGCTGATGCTCGTGCTCGGCCGTTTTGCCGAGTATTTCAGCGGACAGGGCTACGGCCCGATGGTCGAAACCCCGGCGTGGCAGTTTTTCCCGCTGGCGGTGCAAAACGAATACGGCGAGTGGAACCTCGCGATCTTTGTCGCGGAGGGCGTCACCGCACTGGTCGCCCTCGCCCTGTCCGTGCGGACGTTTAAGACGCACAAGGCGCTTAAATCGCTGATTATCGTCGCCGCCGCGCAGATCGTGTGGGAAAGCATGCGCAGGGATTCGAACTTGCGATGGGGCTTTGTGCGCGTTTCGCAGCTGACGGCGGTGCTCGTGTTGTTTGCCGTTCTTTGTGTGTATATGATCCGGCGTTTCAAGGCGGGGAAGAAGCCCGCCTATCTGATCGCGCGGTGCGCCGCGTTCGCGGTGCTGACGGGCGGCTGCATCGCGCTGGAATTCGCGATGGATAAATCGCCCTTGCCCTACGTTTGGTGCTGGCTGATCATGGCGGTCTGTGCCGCCGGCATGGCTATACTGCCCTGGACGCTCCTGCCCAAGGCCGACGAAAGGTAAAAAGCGGTATGCGAACCGGACCCGTAAAACGGCATTGGCTGCGCGCGTTGCTTTGCCTTGCTTTGCTTGCCGCGCTGGTTCCGGGAACCGTATACGGTTGGGAATTGCCCGCGAATTTGGACGAAGCCAATCAACAGCTTGACGGATTAAAAGAGAGCGAACCTCAATACGAAGCCCAGACGGCCATCGCCTTTCATCTGCGCAATCTTCCGCAGGACCGGTCGTACTGGCTGTGCGAAATTGATCAGGCGACAATGGTGAAAGTGCTCCTCTACGGCGAGGAATGGTGCGTAATCCGGTACCGCAATCTCATGGGCTATGCCAGAACGCGCTGGCTGACCTATTATCGCTCTCTCGATCCATTCAGCGCGCCGGTTCCCGGCCTGGAGAGGCAAGCGGGGATTGCGATGGTCAAAGAATCTGTCAGCGCCGCAGTGGACGGCTATACCGGAAATACGTTTGCCGTGGGTGATATCGTCGCGGTGCTTTCCTGCGGGGACGAGGAAGCGCAGATCAGCATGATGCGCTCCTCTGCCGCGCTGCCGGCCCAATCGCTCTGGTACGTTCCCTTCAAGGATTGGGAGGACGCCCAGCCCGGCGATACGATCGCCGCGTTTACAACCTATTTTAACGAATCGACTGGCGGAAGGCTCAGCGCAAACCGCCGGTATAATATCGAACTCGCCGCCGAACGTATCGACGGTGTGACGATCTTGCCCGGCGAGACGTTCTCGTTCAATGCCTGCTGCGGCCCCTACCGCAAGTACAACGGGTATCTTCTGGCGCCAAACATCAGCCAGGACGGCACGGGCTACGGCGGCGGCGTATGCCAGGTGACCACGACGCTGTATAACGCGGTGCTCAACCTTCCCCTGCAGGTGGAAGACTGGCGCGTGCACCGTGCGACCGGCGTGGAGTATATCAAGATCGGCTTCGACGCGGCGGTCGGCAGCCAGGATTTTACCTTTACCAACACGCTTTCCTACCCGCTCACCATCCGCGCGCTGCCGCAAAACGGCGTGCTGACCGTGCTGATCAACCGCAGTACCCTGCCCGACGGCAATTGAAGACACCAAGAAATCCCGTATGCCCAAAAAGCGTTGCAATACAGGGCTGACAACGCGCAGGGCTATTGAATTATTTTCGTTGTGATATCAGGTAAAAACCCGTCGAGGTCTATTCCTCCGGGTTGCTGTGCCTGCGCTTTTTGCGGGACAGCGCCAATCCGCCAAAGCCACTGATGATCGCCATATAGTACCCCAAATTGTACCAGAAGCCTACGTTGTTGACTTCGTAGATACCGATGTTTTTGTTGAACAGCGAAATCACCAGCGTAACGGGCGCGATCCAGCCGTGCCATATTCCGGTGAAGAACCCGGCCGGGTTGTCCGCCGTGTTGGCGCCGTCTCCCGGCGCGCAGGACGACAGCAGCGCCGCGAGGATCACCAGCATGAGGGCCGCGAGCAATATTTTTCTGGTTCTCATTCGTTTGCCTTCTTTCCAATACGACTGAACGTATTTGATCGATAAGTCTGTAAAACAATTCCGTCTGTTGGTATTATACCTCGAAAATGATCGTTGAAGCGGCTAAACGCTGAAAAAGTTGAAGCCGCGCTTGAAAAAGCTTGCGCCGCATAAAATGGCAGGCAACCAAAGCGCCCGTTTGCGGCGGTTTGCAAGCTTTCCCGGCCAATCGCCTTGACTTTCACAAACTGATACCCTACAATAACTTTCGTGCTCCATGCGCCTATAGCTCAGCTGGATAGAGCGTCCGCCTCCTAAGCGGAAGGCCGCGCGTTCGAATCGCGCTAGGCGTGCCAAAGGAAAACCCCGATAGCGTAACGCTTTCGGGGTTTTCCTGTGTTTGTGAACAAGGTGATGAATTTGGAATGCAATCAAAATACACTAAAAAGTCTCCAGAAATAGGGGATAGTGAGATTGTGATTATCGAAAATGCATCTCGGCTTGCAATGCGTTTGCCTTATAAGAAGACCCGCAATCCCTTATTCTGCATAGAGTTACGGGCTGGTAGAACATAGGAGACGCAAACGCCTGACCCCAACACAGCAAGACCTGTATTTAGAGTTCGTTCAGACATATCTAATAAGGCTTCATCTTGAATAGACAATTACTTGCCGACCTGCTAATATTATATTAAGTGATAATGGTTCATTGACCGGAATAACGGGAGACACTCATCATGAGTAATGTTATTCATACTTCTTTGGGTATTGAGCTGGGTTCTTCTCGTATTAAAGCCGTGCTGATAGACGAGCGGTATTGCTGTGTCGCAAAGGGCGAGTATATATGGGAAAACCGATTCGAGAACGGGGTCTGGACGTACTCCCTTGACGACGCATGGGAAGGCCTGCGTACGGCCGTTTCGCGCTTGCTGCACGCAGTGGGGGAAACAGTATCCATCGACGTCTTGGGTTTGTCCGGCATGATGCACGGATACCTTGTGTTTGACAAGGAAAACCGCCTTTTGGTTCCTTTCCGCACATGGCGAAACACCATTACAGGAAAGGCTAGCGCGGCATTAACGGAACTGTTCAATGAAAATATACCGCAGCGCTGGAGCGTCGCGCACCTTTACCAGGCGATTCTCAACGACGAACCGCATGTCAGGGATATCAATTCGATCAACTCCCTGGCGGGATATATCCACCGAAAGCTGACGGGCGAATATGTGGTCGGAATCGGAGAGGCCAGCGGCATGTTCCCGATTGATTATTCGACTTTGGATTACCGGCGGTCCGCCCTGGAGAGCTTTGATGCTCTGGTCGCCCCGCAGGGATATCCGTGGAAAACCGAAGATATATTCCCCGGGGTTTGTTTGGCGGGAGAAAACGCCGGATTTTTGTCCGAGGAAGGCGCACGGCTGATTGATCCAAGCGGGACGCTGAAAGCCGGCATACCGTTAGCGCCTCCGGAAGGCGACGCAGGTACCGGTATGGTAGCGACCAACAGCGTTACGCCGCGATCAGGCAACGTATCCGCGGGCACCTCCATATTTTCCCTCATCGTCAGAGAAAAACCGCTCAGCCGCATCTATTCGCAGATTGATACGCTGGCGACGCCCGCTGGAAAAACGGTGGCGTTGGTGCATGGAAATAATTGCACGACCGACCTGAACGCATGGGCGTTTTTGTTTCGGGAATTTGCCGGTTTATTTAACGTCGATATTTCGAATGATAATCTTTTCTCTGCCCTTTACGCCCAAAGCCTGCAAGGGGAACCGGATTGCGGCGGGATTACGATCGTCAATTATCTATCCGGCGAGCATATCACAGGCTTCACGGAGGGCCGTCCTTTTGTTGCCCGCTCGGCGGAAAGCCGCTTCACGGTTGCTAATTTTATGCGCGCGCACCTGTATTCAGCGCTTGCGGTGTTGAAAATCGGTATGGATTTGCTCCGGGATGAAGATGTGGCCATCGACCGGCTAACAGGGCATGGCGGTTTCTTTAAAACGCCGGTTGCGGGACAGCAGTGCCTGGCCGACGCGATCGGCGTTCCGGTATCGGTGATGGAAACCGCGGGAGAAGGCGGCGCGTTTGGGATGGCTTTGCTGGCGTGGTTCCGCCTGCACCGGGGATATACCGGTTCTCTGGAGGACTATCTGAATCACCGTGTGTTCGTAAATGAAAATTATTCTATCCTGTATCCGATGCCGCAGGGAATGGCCGGCTTTGAAAAATACCTCAAGCGGTATAAGCATGCGCTGGCTGCCGAACGCGAACTGCTTGGGAACTAAAGCACATGGAATTATACACCTGGTGAATATACGGAATTTCCCATATCGATGATATGAATATAATGGTAATTATTCTCTGCGTAATCTGATCGCATTCTTGCATAAAAAAGCTATAACCAATGATCTGACGGTCTGTAGTGCTGTGCTTTTGCAGTATGCGGAGATCGGGATCAAACAGAATTTCCCTTTGCTGCGCGCGTCATGCTGAACGCCGGATGGCTGCGATTCCTCTGATATGTCGAATTATCGACCAAATAGACCATAGTATTATTGGAATATCGAAATGTTATCCTGTGTTTTCGATATCATTGCTTCCGTTATAAAGTGTCATGCATAAAAAAGATCAAACTGCCAGGAACAGGCACATCGGTGGGCTGTTTTCGTGCCAATATTATTACTCTCGTGAATAAAGGTGAATATAGTGTTATATTTAATTACTATTGCACAAGATTTATTCCGGCAAATATACTATGATACAAGCATAAAAGGAGACGGCAGAATAAAATGAATAGACAGCGCTTGATAGGCAACTATCCTACTATTGGTATTCGCCCAACTATTGACGCCAGACGCGGCGAGATGGATGTTCGCGGCAGTTTGGAAAAGCAGACAATGGGAATGGCGGAATCGGCAGCCAAATTGTTCAGAAAACATCTTCGCTACCCGGACGGGCAGCCGGTCGAGGTTGTGATTTCGAAAACAACCATTGGCCGTGTTGCGGAGGCCGCCGCCTGTCAGGAGCAATTTCGGCGTGAAGGCGTGGATATCACGCTGACCGTTACGCCATGCTGGTGTTACGGTGCCGAAACCATGGATATGGATCCTCGGACAATCAAAGGCGTTTGGGGCTTCAACGGAACGGAACGGCCCGGAGCCGTATATCTGGCAAGCGTCCTTGCCACCCACGCGCAGAAAGGATTGCCTGCTTTTGGCATTTATGGCCGGGACGTGCAGGATGCCAACGATACTTTCATTCCCGACGAAGTGCAGGAGAAACTTCTCCGTTTCGGCCGCGCGGCCGTCGCCGCCGCTGTGATGCGGGGGAAAAGCTACCTGCAGATTGGTTCCATCTGCATGGGCATCGGCGGGTCGATCATCGATCCGGACTTTTTGGAATCCTACCTCGGTATGCGCGTCGAAAGCGTGGACGAGGTGGAAGTCATCCGCCGTATGACGGAAGAAATATACGACCACGAAGAATACGAGCGCGCTTTGCGCTGGACTCATGAAAACTGCAAGGAGGGTTTTGACAAGAATATTTCCTCCGTTCAAAAAACTCCTCAGCAGCAAGAAGAGGATTGGCAGTTTGTCGTTAAAATGATGTGCATCATCAAAGACCTGATGAGCGGCAATCCAAACCTTCCGCCCCATTGTACGGAAGAAATGCTGGGACACAATGCGATCGCGGCAGGCTTTCAGGGACAACGCCAGTGGACGGATTTTTATCCGAACTGCGATTTCCCGGAAGCGCTGCTCAACACCTCGTTTGATTGGGACGGCGTCCGCGAGCCGTATATCCTGGCGACAGAAAACGATGTTCTCAACGGAATCAGCATGCTGTTTGGAAAGCTTTTAACGAATTCGGCACAGATTTTTGCGGACGTTCGTACGTACTGGAGCCCGCACGCGGTGCAAAAGACCGCGGGATATATGCTGGAAGGAAAGGCGGCACAGGCCAAAGGCATTATCCATCTGATTAATTCCGGCGCAGCCTGTTTGGATGCCTCGGGGCAATCCGTGAATAAACGGGGAGATCACCTGATCAAGCCCTGGTATGACGTTACGGATAGAGATATGAAGGCCATGCTGGACGCGACCACATGGAACGCCGCCGATAACGGCTATTTCCGCGGCGGCGGGTATTCCAGCCGTTTCCTGACAGACGCGGAGATGCCCGTGACGATGATGCGGTTGAATCTGGTCAAGGGACTGGGCCCTGTCGTGCAGATCGTCGAGGGCTGGACTGTCAAACTGCCGGACGCCGTATCCGAACTTTTGTGGAAACGCACGGATTATACCTGGCCGTGCACATGGTTTGCGCCGCGCGTAACCGGCAAAGGGAATTTCAAAACCGCCTATGAGGTTATGCGTGCCTGGGGCGCCAATCACGGCGCGATCAGCTACGGGCACATCGGAGCGGATATTATTACCCTGTGCAGCATGCTGCGGATCCCCGTTGCCATGCACAATGTGCCTGACGAAGACATCTTCAGGCCCGCGGCGTGGAACGCTTTCGGAATGGATCCGGAAGGCGCAGACTTCCGCGCATGCGCGGCTTACGGCCCGTTATACCGATAGGAGGATGTATGCTTAAACATATCCCGCCTGTCCTGTCGCCCGCTTTGCTGAAAGTCCTGGCCGAAATGGGCCATGGAGATACGCTCGTTCTGGCAGACGCCAATTTCCCCGCCGAGAGTACGGCCAAAGGCGCGCGGATTGTCCGCTGCGACGGGCTGGGTATCCCCGTCCTCCTGGACGCGATTTTGCAGCTTTTTCCGCTGGACGCCTATATAGCCCAACCGGTGACGCTGATGGAATCCGAGCCCGGCAATATGGAAAGCGTTGCGATCTGGAAGGACTATGCGTCGATTATTTCGCGGTATGAAAAGATTGTCCCAAACGGCATCCGCTACATGGAACGGTTTGCATTCTACGATGAATGCAGGAAGGCTTACGCCGTCGTTGCCACAGGGGAACGGGAACTATACGCCAACATGATTCTGCAAAAAGGGGTTATTTAATACGGCAAGCCCATTCAAACGCACCTGTTGGATAGTCTGTTTGGTGGTTTCCGCCGACGTGTTGCAAGTAACGTAGATGAGGTGAAGACATGCCCCCCGAACACAAACCAAACAACATACCCCTGCTGCTGCGCATGGAGGGGATCGACAAAAGCTTCCCGGGCGTACATGCGTTAGACGCATGCCATTTTGACCTAATCGCAGGGGAAGTGCACGCTCTCGTGGGCGAGAACGGCGCCGGAAAATCCACCCTGATGAAGGTGCTGACAGGCGCATATATCAAAGACGCCGGGGAAATCTATATCGACGATCAGCCGGTGGACATCCACAGCGCGCGCGACGCCCAGGAACTGGGGATCAGCATCATCCACCAGGAGCTCAACCTGATGCGGGACCTGACCGTCGCGGAAAACATCTTTATCGGCAGAGAGCCGCTCAAGGGCTGGCTTCTGGATAAGAAAAAGCAGATCCGGATCACGCGCGACCTGCTGCATTCACTGTCAATCGATATCGATCCGACCACGCAGATTAAATCCCTGTCCGTCGCCAAACAGCAGATGGTGGAAATCGCCAAAGCGCTGTCCTATCAAAATACGCGGATTCTGATCATGGACGAGCCTTCCGCCGCACTGACCGAGGCGGAGATCGCCGAGCTGTTCCGGTTTATCCGTGACGTGAAGAAAAAGGGCGTCGGCGTAATTTACATCTCCCACCGGATGGGCGAACTGAAGCAGATTTCCGACCGTATCACCGTGCTCAGAGACGGGCAATATGTAAACACCGTCAATACGGCTGAGACGACGCTGGATGAAATCATCAGTATGATGGTCGGGCGCGTGATTTACGACGAGCCCAAGGCACACTCCAACGTCCCCGACGATGCGCCCGTCGTACTGGATATCCGAAACCTGAGTTCATCCGACGTGCTGGACGTATCCTTTACGCTCCGCAAAGGGGAAATCCTGGGCGTTGCCGGGCTCATGGGCGCCGGACGCACGGAAATGGCACGGCTGATCTGCGGCGCGGATCAGCGGTACGGCGGAGAGATTCTGGTCAACGGCGAGCCGTGCGGCATTTCCACTCCAAGCGACGCTGTCAACGCCGGCATCGGATATCTGTCGGAAGACCGCAAGGAGTTTGGGCTTTGTCTGCATCTGACCGTAGCGGACAACATCGCCCTGCCGACCTTACAGGAATTCTCCAACGCCTTGATGGTGGATGAAAAAAGAATCGGTCAGGTTGCCGATGAATACCGCGGCAAGATCAACATCAAAACACCCAGCATCAGAACCTGCGTAAGAAGTTTGTCCGGCGGCAATCAGCAAAAGGTGATTGTGTCCAAGTGGCTGGTCCGCGACTGCGATATTCTGATTTTCGACGAACCGACACGCGGGATAGACGTCGGCGCGAAAAGCGAAATCTACAAGCTGATGGCGGAACTTGCAGGCGAGGGGAAAGCCATTCTGATGATTTCATCGGAAATGCCTGAACTTCTGCGGATGAGCGACCGCATTATGGTCATGTGCGAGGGTGAAAAAACGGGTGAGCTTGACATTGCGGAGGCGACCCAGGAGAAAATCATGACGCTTGCAACACCAAGAAAGTAGGGATTGTATTTATGAGCCAAAATGCAAAGAGAAAAGTTTTCAATACCCAAAAGCTCCTCGCACCTGCGGCGCTGGTGATCTTGTACATATTTTTCTCCTTATTCGGTAAAAACTTCTTTTCGACCTATACCGCCAAGACGGTGTTGGAAAGTGCATATTTCATCGGATTCATGTCCTTTGGCGTGACCTTCGTCATTATTACCGGCGGGATCGACCTTTCCATCGGTACCGTGATGATGTGCTCGGCCATGGTCGGCGGCGTAGCGTTTTCCATGTGGGGATGGCCGCTTTGGCTGGCGCTTGTATTGGTGCCGATTACGGGATTGGCGTTTGGCACGATCAATGGGATTTTGGTAGCCAAGCTTAAACTCCCCCCGTTTATCGCGACGCTGGGCACCATGCTGGTCGCGCAGGGCTTCTCATCCATCATCTCCAGGGTGCAGACCCAGCGGTATCCCACCATCGGTTCGGCAAACGCATGGTTTAAAACCGTGTTCTTCCGTACAGGTGAATTTCCCACAGGCATCGTATTTGTTCTGGTCGCGTTTCTGATCGCGCTGTTCATCCTGAATAAGACGCGGTTGGGGAGATATACCTTTGCGATCGGGTCCAATGAAGAAGCCGCAAGGCTGTCCGGTGTCCGGACAGACAAATGGAAGATCGTCATTTATATGATCTGCGGAATTTTCGCGGGATTTGCCGGTATCTTTTATGCGGCGACCTACACCACCGTCATTCCGGGCAGCGGAAGCGGTGAAGAGCTCAAGGCCATTGCCGGCGCCGTAATCGGCGGCACGTCCATGTCGGGCGGATCGGGCACGATGGTCGGAACGCTGATCGGCGTTTTTATCATGGCCACGCTGAAAAACGGACTGGCGTCTATGGGATTGCAGGCGCACTGGCAGACGTTTTTTACCGGGATCGTCGTCATCGGCGCCGTACTGCTGGATAATGCCCGCAACAGGGCGTCCACAAAGGTGAAACGCAAGAGGGGAGCCGAGGCGAAAGCCGAACCCGAAACGGGAAATTAGGCGCAGAGCGCCTGATAAATATAAACTTTGTAAGGAGGATACTCAACATGAAGAAATTTCTATCGATGACACTGGCTATCGTACTTGTGCTGAGCTGCGTAGCAATGGCGACCGCTGAAGGAATGTACATTTCTGTCATCTCCAAGGGAGAACAGCATGCTTTCTGGCAGGCAGTCCGCAAGGGCGCAAACGATGCGGCCGAAAAGTACGGAGTCGACATGTACTACTATGGACCGCCGAGTGAAGCCGACATCGTACTTCAGGTGGAAGCCCTGAAGGCGGAAATGGCAAAGAATCCGTCCGCGCTGGCATTGGCCGCCCTTTCCACCGACGCTGTGATGACCGAGCTGCAGGAGTGCATTGACAAAGGCATTCCCGTCATTGGCTTTGACTCCGGCGTTCCCAATGCTCCCGAAGGCGCGATTTACGCCACGGCTTCAACGAACAACAAAAACGCAGCTGCGCTTGCAGCCGAAGAAATTTTCCAACTCGAAGGTTTCACGGATATGCTGGTAGCCGCAACGCCTGAAAACCCCGCTGTGATCGCCGTTCTTTCTCAGGACGCTACGTCCGAGTCAGTAACCGGCCGTACCACGGGCTTCGTGGACAAAGCCAAGGAACTGGCTTCGATGTACGGCACGGTTGCCGTTCGCGGACATGATCTGTGGGCAATGCCCGCCGATAATGCCAGCATCATCATCCAGACCGAAATCGCCGCGACGCCCAACATTGCCGATGTTACCAACTCCGCCAACGCGCTGTTGAACACCGACGGGCTGATCGCCATCTTCTGCTCCAACGAAGGCACCGTCAACGGCCTGCTGGCCGCGACTGCCGACGGTACCGACCTGGCAGACGGCGCTCGTTATGGCGACCTGATCGTTGCCGGCTTTGACGCTGGCGCACCGCAGAAAAACGCGATCCGCAACGGCTGGTTCGTAGGCTCGATCACGCAGGATCCGTACAACATCGGTTACCTGGCTGTCGAACTTGCTTACAAGGCCGCCATGGGCGAGACCGTGCAGGATGTGGACACCGGCGCCAAATGGTATACCAAGGAGAACATTGACGATCCGGATATCGCGATCCTCGTGTACGACTGATCTGTTCCCTGATCATTTCCAGAACGACCGGGAACTGTTGTAACAAGCAGACCCGGAAAGTCCCTGCGTTACGCAGGGACTTTTTTGATTTCATGATATGGATTCATCTGGGTAAATCTAGTGCCGTCAGACGTTGATAGAAGGGATTCCGTAAAATCCGGTTTCATCCGCCAACATCAAAAATGCACCGGGTAGCCGTTGAAAAGTAATACAATTTATTTTTTCTTTTACAACTGCCATGACACAAGGATCCCATATTGTTTTTAGCCTCTATGATTTCATGTAATGGTTTTTTAAGAAGCCGAGATGGTATTGTTCGGGATATTCCATATAAACTATTTAATGGAGAACCAGGCATCATCAACCAACCTCAGATAACGGTCTTGTAGCTGATCATAGAAGTGATTTCGTGTGATTCGATAAAATTCACAAACCATTATATCAAGCAGCTCGCTAAGGCAGCGCAGATTCGCGGCATTTTGATTGATCAATAAAATCCAGTTTAACATTGTAACAAACGGGATACAGTATTGGTGTAAGGAAAGCCAAGGAAACGGCCGCCCTACGCCGCACCAGACGATGGTGCGGGTGATAATGAGTTTGAATGACCGAAGGGCTTCCAAACGGGAACCCAAGGAAAAGGAGATTATCCACATGAAGAAAAACATGGGCAATACCGACAGATTGATTCGCATCGTGCTGGGTCTCGCACTGGTCGCGGTTTTAATCTTTGTCCAAAGCGCCTGGCGCTGGGTCGGCCTGCTGGGCATCGTGTTCGTCGTAACCGCGCTGATTAACTTCTGCCCGCTGTACGCGCTGTTTGGCATCAATACCAACAAGGGCGGAAACGTCAAGTAAACGCGGCGGCCGCAGCTTAAAAAAGCGCATAGCAAACCCCCTGGACAAATCGTGTTCAGGGGGTTTGCCTGTCACCGGAGTCAGGCCGTTAATCCGACAATATCCGTACGGCGACCGCTTCGCTCATCCCAGCGCCGAGCAGCGGGCTGTACGTCATGCGTACAATGGACCAGTCAAGCGCCGAAAGCGCCTGGACTTCCGTCCAGTCTCCATAGAATATGCTGTCTTTATACAGGTATGAATCCTGCATCATTCCCAGCGCCTGCGTAAATTCCTCCAAAATCAAGTGGTTGCGCTGCTTTTGATTCGTAACGTCGGCGGCGATAGCAATCTGCGCGCGCGAAAGCTGCTGATCGGAGTTCCACCAGCACCAGAAAAATCCCCAGTTGCCCTCCACATACTCGCTGATATAGTCTTTGATGCGGTCCAACGGCAAAAAGTACAGCTCGATGTTCTCGTCGGACGTCACCCGCGTGATGGACGGCATGCCGTCCACTTCGCTAAGAGCGCTTATGTGGCTGTCGAGCGTTTGAAGGTCCTCGTCCGTCGGGCTGCCGTAGACCCGCACGCGGATTGGGCTTTCCCAGCGGTGCAGGTCAAACGACGAGCCGCTTCCGTATTCCGCGTTGAAGACGATCTCGCGGAAATACGCAATGATTTCCGCCTGGCTGAGTTCCTGCGGCTCGGCGGCCGCCGCCACCGCGCCGGTAGCCGTGCACAGCAGCAGCGCGCACAGCAATATCCATGCGCATAAATAAAGCATGCGGTTTCGCATCAGGGTCGCCTCCCGTTGCGGATGTGATGTGGACTGTATACCCGTACTATATCACAATCCGGAACTCCGGACAAACGGGATTGTTAAAACAATAACGTATGTGACAAAGTCACGGAACCGGAAAAGAAGCTTTGGTATACTGCATCCGTAGCAACCATTAAGGAGGAAATGATTATGGCAGTGGTAACCTTAACGAATCAGAATTTTGACGCGGAAGTTATGAAGTCCGATAAGCCCGTATTGATCGATTTTTGGGCGGCCTGGTGCGGCCCGTGCCGCATGGTATCCCCGATCGTCGATGAAATCGGCGCGGAAGAGCCTTCCATCAAGGTCGGCAAGGTGGACGTGGATTCCAACCCCGAGCTCGCCCAGAAGTTCGGCGTCATGAGTATCCCGACCCTGGTCGTCATCAAGGACGGCAAAGTAACCCAGCGTGTGGTCGGCGCACGGCCGAAGGCTGCGCTGAAAGAAATGCTCGGCCTGTAACAGCCCGCCCCAAACGCCCGATCTGCGGGTGAGCAAAGGGCATCACTTACAAACGAGTAAGCTCAATCCTTTGCTCCCTGGCATCTCAGACCTTTAGAACAGGCTGTCCGTAGAAATGCAGATGCCTTTTAACATCGCGCAATCCAAAGGCAGCCGCGCAAAGCGCGGCTGCCTTTGGATTGTCAAGGACAGATGGGCATAGAAGTACTTGTCTATAACAGCTTTCGAAGCTTCTGCTTATCCAGTATTTCCACGCCGCCGCGGTGCACGGCGACCATGCCTTCCTTGGCGAAGTATTTAAGCATCCGGCTGACCACTTCCCGCGCGCTGCCCACATACCGCGCGATCTGCTCGTGGGTCATGGTCAGGTTGTCCACGCCGGTTTTTGTCGTCTCGTCAAGCAGGAAAATAGCCAGTCGGCGGTCGAAACTCATAAACAGGATTTGTTCCATCGCCCACATCACGTCGGAAAAGCGTTCGGTTGTGATGCGAAGGGCGAAGTTTTCCACGTAGATGTTTCTGTCCATGACGGTGGAGAACGCCTGCGTATCAATCAGGCAAAGCTTGGTTTCGTTGACCGCGTCGATGAACAAATCAAAGGTGATGCTGTGCAGCAGGCAGGACGCCGACAGCACGCAGGCCTCGCCGTCCGTCAGGCGGAACAGCGTGATCTCCTTCCCTTCCTCGGAAAGGATGTAAGCGCGCAGTTCTCCGGTTTTGATCAGCAGGACGCCAACGCAGTCGTTGCTGCCGGAATGCACGTTTTCCCCCGGTGCGAAGGTCATGGTACGCGCGTGCTGCGTCAGCAGGGCGGCGTCCTCTTCGCTCAGATTGTCCCAAAACGGGAGCATGGATTGTACGAATGCGAGATCAGACGTTTGCATAGTTCACCTCTCGGCCCTATTTTACCATAACTGAGGAGGATTTCACATGGCAAGCCAAAAAGTGCTCATCGTCGGCGGCGTCGCGGGCGGCGCGTCCGCGGCAGCCAGACTGCGGAGACTTTCAGAACAGGCGGAGATTATCCTGTTCGAACGGGGAGAGTTCATCTCCTTTGCCAACTGCGGCCTGCCGTACTACATCGGCGGCGAGATTACCGATAAAGAAGAGCTTACCCTGCAAACCCCGCGCAGCTTCCATGCGCGTTTCAACGTGGACGTGCGGATCTTCAGCGAAGTGACCGCGATCCACAGGGATACAAAAACCGTTTCCGTACTTAACCACAAAACCGGCGAATCCTATGAGGAGAGCTACGATAAGCTCATCCTGTCCATGGGCGCGGAGCCCGTTGTGCCGCCGATCGACGGCATAAAAAACGATAAGGTATTCACCCTGCGCAACATCCCCGATACCTATAAAATCAAGGATTATATCCTGCGCGAAGACCCGCACACGGCCGTGGTGGTCGGCGGCGGGTATATCGGCGTGGAAATGGCCGAAAACCTGCGCGAGGCCGGGCTACAAGTCACCATGGTGGAAATGCTCGACCAGGTCATCGCGCCGCTTGACCCGGATATGGCCGCCGACGTGCACAACCATATCACCGAGCAGGGCGTGAACCTCATGCTCAAAACCGCCGTCAAGGCCGTGCAGGAACACGGCAGTCATTTGAAAGTGATTCTGGACAAGGGCGAAGTGCCGGCCGATATGGTCATCCTCGCCATCGGCGTGCGCCCGGAAAGTCGCATCGCCAAAGAAGCCGGGTTGACCGTCAGCCCGCGCGGCGCGATTGTGGTCTCCGACGACATGCGTACTAACGACCCGGATATCTTCGCCGTGGGCGACGCGGTGCAGGTGACGGATTTCATTACCCAGGAGCAGACGCTCATCCCGCTGGCGGGCCCCGCCAACAAGCAGGGGCGTATCGCCGCCGATAACGTCTGCGGGGGCGACAGCCGCTATACCGGCACCCAGGGTTCGGCAATTTTGAAGGTGTTCGACATGACCGTCGCTACCACCGGCGTCAACGAAAAAACCGCCAAACGCCTTGGACTGAACTACGACAAATCCTTTACCTATTCGGCCAGCCACGCCAGCTATTATCCCGGCGCGGAAAGCATGGCGGTCAAGGTGATTTTTGAAAAGAAAACCGGAAAAATCCTCGGCGCGCAGATCGTCGGTTACGAGGGCGTGGACAAGCGCATCGACGTGCTGGCGACCGTGATCCGTTTCGGCGGCACGGCGGAGGACCTGACCAAACTCGAGCTTGCCTATGCGCCGCCGTATTCATCGGCGAAGGACCCGGTCAACATGGCGGGCTTTGTGATCCAGAACATCCTGACGGGCAAGGTGAAGAACTTTCACTGGCACGACGTGGACAAGCTTCCGCGCGACGGCAGCGTGACGCTTCTGGACACCCGCACGCGTGGCGAATTCCGCTACGGGCATATCGACGGGTTTATCAACATCCCGCTGGACAGCCTGCGCGACCGGTTGGGCGAGCTGGACAAGAGTAAGCCCGTATACCTCACCTGCTACGTGGGGCTTCGCGGCTATGTGGCCACGCGCATCCTTTCGCAGAACGGCTTTGAGGTCAATAATCTCGCGGGCGGCTACCGCCTGTACTCAAGCATTTTCGGAACGACTCCCGTGGATGCTGTAAAGCTCAACCCCGAAACGCAGCGGCCGGAATAACACCGGTTGGGTATTTTCATCGTATTCTCATCAAAATTAAACCATCCGCCGGTTGTCCGCGCGGATGGTTTTTGTTATGATAAGCCTGAAGTTATTTCTTCTTGGAGGGCTTTGCGTCTTCAGCTTTTCCGTCCTTTGGAGAGGGTGCGGGCTTTTTCTCGGCTTTCCTGTCCGTGCGCAGCAGGGTATTGCACAGTAGCTGATAAGCCGCGACCTGTACGGCGTAGGCCATCAGCGGCTGGGGCTGCAAATCGCCAAGCGCCGAAAACACGGCCTGCTCCGTTTGGCAAAAGCTTTCGTAATGCGCCTGAATGGACGTGCCCTCCGGTGGCTGCACCAGCGTTTTCATGTTTTCCGCAGAGATGGACTGCTTGAGGACGCAGATCATCAACAGCTGCGCAAGCTGCTCCCGCCCGTATTTCTTGGCGACGGGGCGGTCCACCAGGCCGATCTTGACGTAGTTGTTGACCATCGACGGGGTGAAAATACGATCGCCGTCCATGAACAGCTCACGGCAGCTGCGTTCGATGAACGTGATGACCTGGTCCATGTACAGCCCCAGATCCGGGATCAGCTCCCAGGCCGGCGGCTGAAACGCCTTCAGCCTCGATGTGAATTCCTGCTGTCTGTCCGCCATGTGACGCCTCCGCGCTTGTGATCTGTTAAACTACCCGAGTACCGTATGATAGTATATATTATAACATAATATGTAACTTATGGCAAATGATAAAAATTACCACTTGACAAACATAAAGATATATCGTAATCTGGTAATCGATACTAGATAGTAAGGATGTGCTTCTATGTTCAATTCGGAGATCCAGGTCTGGGGAGATTCCATCGCCGTCGGCATTACCTACAACGAACAGCGCAAGCGCTATGTAATCTCCAAGGAGCGCTGCCCCAAGCGCATCTCGGACGAATTGAATTTCAAAGTCGTCAACAATTCCAAAATGGGCGCGACGGTACTGGACGGCCTGGAGCGCTTTGCGGCGGCCAAGCCGGTGGAAGGCGCGCTCTGCGTGCTGGAATACGGCGGCAACGACTGCAATATGGATTGGGCGGAGGTTGCCAAAAACCCGGAAATCCCGCCGCAGGCCAATGTGGATTTGCCGCTGTTTACAGAGAAGCTTGAGGAGTTTATTGTAAAGGTCGAACAGAAGGGCATGAAGCCGATGCTTATCACCCCGCTGCCGCTGCACGCGGAAAAGTTTTTCAACTGGGTTTCCCAGGGCTTAAACCGCGACGCCATTCTGCGGGCGATCGGCGAGGTGCAGAATATCTACGGCTGGCAGGAGCGCTACGCCAACGCCGTGCGCAACGTGGCCGCGAAAATGAAAACCCCGCTGTTGGACCTTCGGGACGCGATGCTTTCCAACAAGGAGTACCCCAACCTCATCTGCCGGGACGGTATGCACCTGGAGGACGCGGGATACCGCTTTATCGCCGATATCCTGATTCGCAGAATCAGGCTGATTCCGGGGTGCGCGTGAGCGTTAGGCGGATAGTAAAAACCAAGAGCCGTTTTACGGCTCTTGGTTTTGTGCCGTTTTCGAATTTTATCATTGACAACAATATCACAATATCGTAATATATAGATATCCTAGTAAGGTGCGGTGCGCCCCAATTCGATAAATAATTAACAATCTGACTTGTGAAGGAGTGCTTACCATCAAGGACGCAAAGGAAAGGCTCGAGCAGGTCACCCAGAAGGCGGATTTGCTCAAAGCCATTTCACATCCCGTCAGGCTGTGCATTATCAGGGGACTGCTCAACGAGCCGGGCTGCAATGTGAACAGGATCAAAGGATGTCTGGATATGCCGCAGTCCACCATATCCCAGCACCTTGCCAAGCTGAAAAGCGCGAAAATCGTTTACGGCAAGCGCAACGGCTTGGAGGTCAACTACTATGTGATCAATGAAGACGCGAAAAGAATCGTCGAGTGTATCCTTACGGACTGACCAACTTGAAGAAGAAGGAATGCAAGCTATGAGAAAATGGATTTCCACGTTTCTTGTCCTGTGGCTTATCTGGGTGCTGATCGCGGGCTTTGCCCTGCCGGAAGTGCTGCTGGGCGGCGCGGCGGCGCTGATCCTGTCGCTGCTGATCGTGCGCTTTGTCAGCTACTCGTTTACGCTCAAGGGAATTGCGGGGCTGTTCAAGTTCATCTTCGTATTCATCCCGGTATTTTTATACAAGCTGGTGCTTGCGAACTTTGATATCGCATACCGCGTATTGAGCCCGAGCCTTCCCATCAACCCGAGGATCGTCAAGGTGCCCACGAACCTGAAAAGCGATTTTCAAAAGCTCGTGCTCGCCAACGCCATCACCCTGACGCCCGGAACGCTTTCGCTGGACGTGGAGGAGGACGGGTTGTTGATCCACTGGGTGAACGCGCAGGGCGACAGCCCGGAGGCATATAAAAAAGCCATTTCACAGGACTTTGAAACGCTGCTTGGGGGTGAAGCCGAATGATTGCCAATATCGTCGTGTTTTCTCTCGTAGGCGTCGGCGTGCTGTTTGCACTGATCCGGCTTCTGGCCGGGCCTACGGCTTTTGACCGCGTGGTGGGTTTGGATACGCTCAACGTGATCGTCACCGCGCTGATCGCGTTTTTGGCGTTCGTCTTTAAAAACTCCCTGTACCTGGACATTGCGCTGGCCTACGGCGTGCTCTCGTTTGTGGAGACCGTGGTGTTCGCCAGATTCCTGGAGGGCAAAAAGTGATGAATATTCTAGGATATATTTTCATGATCATCGGCGGTGTGTTCCTGGCGCTTGGCGGCTTTGGCGTGTTCCGCATGCCAGATGTGTTCAACCGCATCCAGGCGGGCACGAAGGCTACGACGCTTGGCGCGTTCTCGATGCTTCTGGGCGTTGGGCTTGCCAATCCAAGCTGGCTGATCAAGGCGCTGCTGATCATCGTGTTTATCGCAATTACCAATCCCGTGGGCAGCTCGGCGCTGGCCCGCGCGGCATACCGGAAAAATGTAAAGCAATATGAAAACAAAAACGGAAAGGCGGGTGAATAGCATGGGCGTCATGGATATTTTTGAACTCGCGCTTGGCGTTGTGATGGTCGTGCTCGGCATCGTTGCCATCAACGCGAAAAAGAAGGTCACGTCCGTGATCCTCTTATCGGCCATCAGCATGCTGGCTGTCGTCGCGTTCGTCATCATGCGCGCGCCGGACGTCGCCATCACCGAGGCCGTCATCGGCTCCGGACTGGTTACGGTGCTGTTCGTGTTTACGCTGTTTTCCAAGAAGAATGAAGGTGAAGACGTATGAAGCAGGTCGTATCGATTCTTCTGGTACTGGCGCTTGGCGCGTTCATCTTCATGGCGTTGTATTTCGCTGATGAATCGCCTTTAAGCTTCACCTCCTACGGCGACGTGAATCTGCAGGACCGCGTATCCCAGCGGTATGTGGACAAAACCGTAACCCTGGGCATGGGCGAGGCGGAAACGGCTCCCGCGGCCGACGCGGCCGAAGCATCCGCTGTGGAAACCATGCCCGCGCTGGTCGTCTACGGCGAAACCAAGGACGCGGAAACCGGTTCGGCCAACATGGTCACCTCCGTGGTGGTCAACTATCGCTCGTTTGATACCCTGGGCGAGGTCACGGTACTGTTCATCGCGGCATTCGGCGTGGGGCTGCTGCTCTCCGGCAAACGCAGGCAGCAGTCGGCTTATGAACCGAGCTTCATTTTGAAGCACGGCGCGCGCATCGTGTTCGGCATTATGATGGTCTTCGGCGTGTATGTATTCACGCACGGCCACCTCACGCCCGGCGGCGGCTTCCCCGGCGGCAGCATCATCGCCGCGGCGATCCTGCTTCTCTACGTCGCGGATAACGAATTCCAGGCAAAAGTCAGGGCCTTTAAGGTGCTGGAAGGCGTCGCGGGTTCGCTGTACGTGATCGCGGGTCTGCTGGGCCTGGCTATTGGCGGCTATTTCCTGCAAAACTTCCTGCCCACGGGCGTGGTCGGGGATCTCCTGAGCGCCGGCGTGATCCCGATTGTCTACATCCTGATCGGGCTGAAAGTCGGCAGCGAGCTGTCCGGCGTGATCGCGGGCTTTGCCACAGAGGAGGAAGCGGAATGATACAGTATGTTTCCATCGCCCTGATGCTCGTCGGCGTGTACGGGCTGCTGACGCAGAAAAACGTCATCAAGCTGATCGTATCGCTGAATATCTTCGAGGTCGGCATCAACGTGTTTATTATCTCGGTGGGGTATGTAGCCGGCGGCATCGCGCCCATCCTCACCTCGCAGAACAATACCTCCGCGCTTTTGTACGTCGATCCGCTGCCCCAGGCGCTGGTGCTGACGTCCATCGTCATCGGCGTGGGCGTAACCGCGCTCGCCCTGGCGTTTGCGCGGAGGATGCATAAGCAGTACGGAACCTACAATCTGGACGAAATGGAGGGTGAATAAGATGATGGAATTTCTATCTAACCCCGTCCTCCTGATCGCCGTACCGCTGCTATTAGCGTTCCTGGCGGTGTTTCTGAAGAAGATCGACAAGGTGCTGCTGGGCATCGCGGCCGTGCTGAACACAGCCGGGGCCGTGCTGATCGCGGCGCTGTACAAAGGCATGACGATCTTCGAGCTTGGCGGCTTCAAGCCCCCGTTCGGTATCAGCCTGGTGCTTGACGATTACTCCCTGATCGGCGTGGTGCTGTTAAACGCTGTCTTCGCGCTGATTCTGCTGATGAACGGCAAGCATGTCAAAGGATATTCGACGGTGCTGCTGGTCGCATTGGCGGCTTTGAACGGCATCATCCTCACGGGCGACCTGTTCAACCTGTTCGTATTCCTGGAAATCGCGGCGATCGCCGCCTACATCTTCATGGCTATGGACAAGGGCTTTAAAAACTCGTTTAACTACCTCGTGGTCGGCACGCTCGGCTCGGGGCTGTACCTGTTCGGCATTATTCTCCTGTACAACGTCTTCGGCTCGCTGAATATGTTCGACATTCAAGCGAAGCTCGCCGCCATGGAAGGCGCGGACGCAAGCGCGCTGACGCTTCCGCTGGTGATGATCTTCACCGGGCTTTCGGTGGAAGCCAAGCTGATGCCGTTCGGCGGCTGGGTGCGGGGCGTGCTGAAAAAAGCGAACGCGCTGGTCGGCACGATGATCGTATCGGGCTACGCGCTGGCGGTGCTGCTTGCCGTGGGCAGGCTGATGGATACGGTGTTTATGATGAGCGACGCGGTGCTGATCGCCTTTACGGCGGTCGCCGTGGGCACGCTGATCTTCGCCGAAGCGTCCGCATTCTCCAAAAAGAACCTCCGCGAGATCCTGCTGTTCTCCTCCGTGGCGCAGGCGGGGCTTGTGGTGCTGCTTTTCCTCTACGGGCTGACCGTGCCCGCCGTGCTGGTGCTGCTTGGCAACGTCGTGTCCAAGCTCATCCTGTTCACGGTCGCGGGCAAACTTGCAAACGATCTGGGAACCGACGACGTGGAGGAGCTCAAGGGCGTATTCGTCAAGGCTCCGCTGACCGGCGTCGGGTTTACGGTCGCCGCGATGTCCCTCATCGGCCTGCCGCTGTTCTTCGGCTTTGTCGCTAAGATCAACGCGCTGGTCGGGCTGTTTGACGCGGGCAATGTGTGGCTGCCGATCGTTATCCTTTCGATGGCGGTGGTGGAAGGCGCGTACTTCGTGCGCATCCTGACCACGCTGTGGAACGCCGGGGAAGAGGGCGAGGTTTCGTCCAAAGACAAGCTCAAAGCGTTTGACGTGAGCGGTTTCAAGCTCGTCGGCGTCGTGTCAGTCATCGTTGCCGCCTTACTCGTCGCCCTGGGCATTCTGCCCATCCTGAATATCAAACAGTTTTTCGCGGTCGATTTCATGACCTTTGTACGGCAGCTGTTGGGGGGTATGTAAATGAGTTTTCAACTGAGCGTTAGCCTGATCATCGCCGGGCTGTTCGCGGCTTCCGTGCTCGCCTTTTTGCTGACGAAAGTCAACAAGGCGCTGGGCGCGTGGGTGACGGTGATCGCCTCGGCCGCCGCACTTTTTGGCATGGCCCTGCTGCACAAGGATATCGGCAGCACCGTGAACCTCTACTTTCTGCAATTCACGCTGACGCAGTACGGATGGTTCTTCTCGGTGGTCATGCTCGCAATCTTCGCGTGTGTGTCGTTCTTCAATATCTACTGGATGCCCAAGCTCATCCACCCGGCGGCGTACAATATGCTTTACCTGCTGGCGCTGATGGGTACGCTTGGCGCGTTCTCCGCCAAAGATTTCATTTCACTGTTCATCTTCTGGGAAACCATCGTCTGGGCGTCGATGTTCATCATCCCGTTCGGCAAGTCCAGAAAAGCGTCGGTGACCTACTACGCGTTCTCGGCCTTCGGGTCGCTGTCGATGCTCTACGGCATCCTGTTCCTCTACGGCCGGTTCGGCTCGTTTGAGATCCAGAGCGTGCTCCAGCAGGCAGCGGGCGACCCCACGGCGGCGATCGTCGCGTTCATCACCATCGGGATCGCGGGGCTGATCAAGCTTGGCGTGTTCCCGTTCCACATCTGGCTGCCGCAGGCGCACGGCAACGCGCCCGAACCCTTCTCGCCCATCCTGTCGGGCGGGCTGGTGAAGGCGGGCGGCTTCGCGGCCTTCCTGATCGTCGCGGTGATGCCGTCGTTCAAGGCGTTTTCCAGTAACATCGAATTCCTGGGCAGGCAGCTTGCCATGCCCGTACCAAACTATGTTTTAGCCATCCTCGGCGCGATCAGCATCGTAGTCGGCACGCTGATGGCCATCAGCCAGAACGACTTTAAAAAGCTCATCGCGTATTCCTCGGTCGCAAACGCCGGCTATATCATCATCGGCCTTGCGATGGCCGGCGGTTTGAGCACCGGCGGCGCGCTGATGCACATCTTCGCCCATGCCATCGCTTCGGCGGCGGCGTTCCTGGCGGCGGCGGCCGTGGTGCACCGCACCGGGACTACGAAGATGAACGAACTCGGCGGCCTGATCCACCGGATGCCGCTGACCTACCTGGTGTACCTGATCGCGATTATTTCCATGGCGGGCATCCCGCCGATGGCCGGATTCATTTCCAAATGGATGCTGTTCCAGTCCATGATGGGCAAGGGCATGGTGTTCATCGCCGCGGCCGCGTTCTTCGGCTCCATCGGCTCGTTCCTGTACGTGTTCAGGCCGCTGTCCGCGGTGTTCCTTGGGCAGCTGTCCACCAAACACAAGAACGTGAAAGAGGCCCCTCCGCTGATGATGCTGCCGATGATCCTTCTGTCGCTCGCTTCCGTGGTGTTCGGCGTGTTCCCCAACTGGGTGCTCCGTATCATCAGCCAGGTGCAGACCTCGGTGGGGCTGGAAGGCCTGACGCTCGAGGGCACCAAGATCATCGCGTCCAACGGAACCATCGACCCGACCCTGATCGTGATGATCTTCGGGCTTGGCTTCCTGATCGCGCTGATTATCTTCCTCAGGTTCCCTAAATCCCGCAAGGTGCCGTTGATGGACCAGTATACGGCTTCGGAGTTCATCTGGACGCCGGAACTCTTGCACTACGCGACCGATTTCTACGCGCCGTTTGAGCGCCTGTACCAGAAGGCCCCGCGCACCGAGAACTTCTATCAGACCATCGTGCAGAAGGTCAGCGAGCTGGGTAAATTCGCAAGCTACGCGTTTTACAGCTTTAAGCCCGGTACGGTGCTGCTGTGGGTCGCGATCGTGGTCGTAGCCATGCTTGGGGGGAGTGTATTATGAACATGAACGAAGTTTTAACGGGAACGCTCACCGGGCTGATCATCCTGGTCTTCGCGTTTTTCTGGCAGACGACCCTTTCGGGCGTCACGCGCAAGATTGTTGCGCGCTTCCACAAGCGTTACGGGCCGAAATTCTACCAGGAGTTCCGCGATATCTTTAAGCTCCTGACCAAAACCGGCATCAGCCACGGCTGGGTGTACAACTTCGGTGTCATGATGGCGCTGGGCGGCATCATGGGCACGGCGATGTTTATGCCGGTGATGCAGTTTGCGGCCTTCCCGGGGCTTGACAACATCTTCATCTACGTGTACCTGTTCGCGGTCGGCATGCTCGGCATGGCGATGAGCGCCGTGGGCAGCGGCAATCCGCTTGCCGGCATCGGCGTCATGCGCGCGCTGACCCAGATGGTCGGCTACGAGGTACCCTTCATGGTCGTCGTTCTGGCAATGGTTTATGGCCACAGCACGGCCTCGGTGTCGGAACTTGCCGCCGTGCAGCAAAGCGCGGGGTTTGTGAGCTGGAACCTTGTGCAAATGCCCATCGGCACCATCGTCGGCTTCATTTGCCTGTTGGGGATGCTCGGCAAAAAACCGTTTGAAACCTTCATCGCGCCCGCGGAGATCGCCTCCGGCCCGATGGTGGAATACGGCGGCAAGCAGCTTGGCATGCTCATGCTCCTGCACGAGTTTTCCATCTTCATCGAAGTCAGCCTGTTTGTCAATCTCTTCCTGGGCGGCGCGGTGACGATCGTCGGGTTCGTGCTCAAGTACGTAGGCACCTTCGTTCTCGCATCGCTGGTCTCGCAGGCGCTTGGGCGCTTCAAGATTGACCAGGTCATCAAGTATTTCTACCGCTGGCCGATCGCTTTGGCGGTCGTCCAGGCGCTGATCGTCATTTTTCTGGGCTGGGGGGTTTAAGGTATGAGTGAACACGAACACATTGATACGCTGATGGAAAAGGATAAAAAGCTCAAAGAGGGCTGGGAAGGCATTTCCCGCTTCTTCCGGGCGAACTCCTTATGGATGCTGATGTACTGCACGGGCTGCTGCGCCATCGAGCTGCCCCAGGCCATGACCTCGCGCTACGATATGGAGCGCCTTGGCATGGGTCCCATGGCTACGCCCCGCCAGGCGGACGTGCTGCTGGTGACCGGTTACCTGAGCGTAAAAACCCTGCGCCGCGTGATCTACGCCTACGAGCAGATGTCCACGCCCAAGTATCTGGTGGCTTTCGGACCGTGCCCTATCAACGGCGGTATCTATTACGACGCCTATGCCGTGATCAACCGGCTCGACCAGTACCTGCCCATCGATGTGTACATCGCAGGCTGCATGCCCAAGCCCGAAGCCGTGATGAACGGCTTCCAGGACCTGATCGACGGCATCAAGAACAAAACAGCCGACGGCTGGAAACGCTACCGCGACAACTACGAGTGGTATAAGAAGAACCAGGTTGAATCGCTCGGAGAACTGCGGATTAAGGATGAGTTCCATGAATAAACACATTGAAAGCATCACAGAAGCCGTCAAAGCGAAATTTGACGTGATCGGGGTCGTGCCCGTGCGGGACGACCAGGCGGCGCTGGACCTGAAACCCGGCGACGTCCACGCGGCGCTTGCGTACCTGAAAGCCGAAGGGTTCAGGCAGTTGTCCATGCTCTCCTGCGTGGACTGGATCGAGCAGGGCGAGTTTCAGCTCGTGTATCTGCTGTTTGACTGGGACAAGGGCGTTCGCCTGCAGGTGCGCACGAGGCTGGATCGGAACCATCCCACCTTCACGACGGCGACCAACATCTATCCCGGCGCGCAGTACTACGAGCGCGACGTGCACGAGTTTTTCGGCGTAGAGTTTGAGGGAAACGACATGTCCTTTAAGCAGCTGTTCCTGGAAAACTGGGACGATATTCCGCCCATGCGCAAGGACTTCAACTCCAAAGCGTACTCCGATAAGAAATTTCCGGCGCGGGAGTACAAAAAGGACTTTTCAAAGGAGGGTGACGGCAAATGAAACAGGTCAAGCTGTTCCTGGGCCCGCAGCATCCCGGTATGCACGGCAACTCCTCCATCCACATGTACGTGGAAGGCGACATCATCAAGAAGTCGTACCTCCTGCCGGGCATGCTGCACCGCGGCTTTGAAAAAACCATGGAAAACCGCACCTGGATGAACAACATCGGCATTATCCCGCGCATCTGCGTGCCGGAGCCCGATCCCAACGAGATGGTGTTCGCTAACAACGCGGAAACGTTGGCCAATATCGAAGTGCCGGAGCGCGCGCACTGGATCCGCATGCTGATTCTGGAGCTTGCCAGGCTCGCCGCGCACCTGATGGCGTTCGGCGGCTGCGGCGGCCCCACGGGCCTGTACACGGCCATGTACTGGGCGCAGGCCGACCGCGACGGGATTTTGACCCTGTTTGAGGAGATCACCGGTCAGCGCATCTACCACATGTATATCGTCATCGGCGGCGTCCGCAAGGACCTGCCCAAGGGCATCGAAAAGAAAATCCTCGCTTATGTGGACGATCTGGAGAGCAGGCTGCCCGACTATGAGGATCTGCTGCTCAACAACCCCACCATCATCGCCAGAACCAAGGACCAGATCATGCTGCCCGCCGACGTGGTGTGGGAGCTTGGGGTCACGGGCATCGGCATGCGCTCGGCAACCGGCAAGGCGTACGATCTCCGCAAGGTCGCGCCCTATGCGCGTTACGACAAGGTGGAGTTCGACGTTCCGACGGCCAATTATTCCGACGCCTACACCCGCATCCGCTTCAAGTGGCTGGAAATGCACCAGATCATCTGCATCATCCGCCAGGTACTGGATATGATGCCCGAGGGCAGGGTGCGCGAAAAGGGGCTGGACGGCAGCGCCCTGCGCTGGCAGGTGCCAAAGGGGCAGGTGTATACGGCCATCGAGGCCAGCCGCGGCGAATACGGCTATTATACGGTGTCGGACGGCGGCATCATGCCCTACCGCGTGGCGGTGCGCGGCGCATCGTTCCCGCAGGGGCTTTTGGGCGTGGAGAAATACCTGCCCGGCCACCGGATCGACGACGCTGCGCTTTGGTTTGACACGATGGGCATCTGCTCGCCGGAAATCGACAGATAGGAGTACGACATGAAAAAAACAAGCATATTCGCTCCTTTCAAGGGATGGAAATATCTGTTCAAGAAGCCCGTTACCGTGGCGATGGACGACATTTTCAAGCATCCGCGCGAGTCGCAGGACAACTACCGCGGTTTTCACGTTAACGACTGGGACAAGTGCATCGGCTGCGGCACCTGCTCGGAGGTGTGCCCGACCAACGCCATTTCGATGGTCGAGCGCAAGGAGCTTCCGGACGTGGACGGCTCCAAGCCCGAACGCCCGGTGATCGACTACGGCCGCTGCTGCTTCTGCGCCCTGTGCGTGGACATCTGCACCTCCGGCTCTTTGAGCCTGACCAAGGAATACCTTTACAATTCCCCCAACCCGGAGGATTTCATCTTCATGCCGGGCGCGAACGATATCACGGGCCGCGAGCACAAGGAAGGCTACGTGAAAACCGAGTCCAGCGACCTGTTGGACCTCGAGCGCAAGCCCATGGAGCACGTGGGCGCGGAGGAACGCAAGCAATCGTTCATCGAAATCGTCCGCGGGTTCTCCAAGGACATGGCAAAGGCCGAAGCCTCCCGCTGCGTGGAGTGCGGCATCTGCACCAAAACCTGCCCCGCGCACATGAACATTCCCGAGTATATCCGCGCGATCTGGGAAGACGACCTTACGGCGGGCCTCAACTGGCTCTACCAGACCAACCCGCTGCCGTCGGTCTGCGGGCGCATCTGCACCCACAAGTGCGAAACGGCCTGCGCGATCAGTAATCGCGGCGAGGCTATCGCCATCCGCTGGCTGAAGCGCTATATTGTGGATAACATGCCCGACGAAGAATATGAAAAAGTCGTTATGGCGCAGGTCTCCAAAAAGGGCGAGGGCAAGATCGCCATCATCGGCGCCGGCTCGGCTGGCCTTTCCGCCGCGTACTACCTGGGAACGCTGGGGTATGACGTGGAAGTGTTCGAGCGCATGCCGCTTGCCGGCGGCCCCATGCGCTACGGCGCGCCCAAGTACCGCCTGCCTGACGAGGTAACGAGCCACGATATCGCGTTCATCGAGAAGCTCGGTGTGAAAATCCACACGAATACCGTAGTCGGCAAAGACGTGAAGTTTAACGATCTCCAAACCAAGTTCGACGCGGTGTTCATCGCCACCGGCTATCCGCATACGCGCGGGCTGCAAATCCCCGGCGTAGAGCACGAAAACGTGAAGATGGCGATGCCGTTCCTGGCCGCTTCCACCGACTATGAAACCGGACGCGGCAAGATGCCCGCCATCGAGGACGACGTAGTGGTCGTGGGCTCCGGCAACGTGGCGTTTGACGTCGCGCGTACGCTGGTGCGCTTCCAGAACGAGAAGTACGGCAAATCGTCCGTGAAAATGCTGGCGCTGGAAAATGAGACCCAGATTCCCGCCGATAAAGAAGAAGTGGAAGAGGGCGGCGAGGAAGGGATCATCTTTAACCTCGGCTACGGACCCCAGAAGATCGTCACGGATAAGGGCGGCAAGCTGACCGGCATCGAAGCCAGCAAGTGCGTGCAGCTGTTTGACGAGGACCACCGCTTCAATCCGCAGTTTGACCACGACGACAAAATCGTCGTCGATGGCAAGCAGGTCTACCTGGCGATCGGCCAGATGTCGGACTTGACCTTCCTGCCCGAAGAGCTCAAAGATCAGGTGAAGATCGAGCGCGGCAAGATCGTCGTCAACAAGGACGGTCAGGTGCGCGGCGTCCCCGGCCTGTACGCGGGCGGCGATATCATCCGCGGGATGGATATCATCAACGGCGTCGCCGACGGGCATAATGCGGCGGTCGGCATCGATCATTACTTGAGAACAAAAAAGAAGTAACAATGAAAAAGAGGGCGGAAGCCCTCTTTTTTATTCAGCTCGCCCAGAATACTTAATCTATGTTGTCAGCCTCGGGACAGCAAGGGGCATCGCTTACAAACGAATAAGCGCAACCCCTTGCCACCCTTGCTTTCTAACATCTTGGGCAGTCTGAACAAGCTGTCTGTTTTTATGATATGATTGTTATGTTGTAAGCATGGTTTTCTGGAGGGATTATGGCGTTCAAGCTGAAGAATTTCACCGTGGAGGCTTTCAACCGCGATGTGAACAGGAGCGGCGATCTACTGCGCAAATATAACGCGTGGAGCGGCTACCGCGCGCGCGTTTCGGCGCTCATCGGCGAGGCCTTTGCGCTGTACCCGCACATTGACCGCGCGCTGATTTTAGCTGCCGGAAACCTGAACGATATCGACCTGCGCTTTCTGTGCGGGAAGCTATCCGCCCTCACCCTGTCCGACGCCGATACCGACGCGATGGAGCGGGGGATAGACCGTCAAAACCTGACCGAACCCGAGCGTGCGAAAATAACCACCGTCCAGTCCGATTACACGGGGGCTGTGCGGACGGGGTTCTTTGACGAACTGGAGGCGCGCGTCCGCAGGAAAGCCCCTGCGCGAGCGCTCGCCGATCATATCCAAACTACAATCACCGCGTTGTCCGCCGCTCCCGCGCAGATATTACCGCAACCGTTTCCGCTCGTCGTCTCCTGCCCGGTGTACACCCAGCTTCTTTACACGCAGATCGAGGTGTTTCTAAAGCTCCTCTACGAGGCAGAACTGTACAATATGGCCGACCTGAACCTGATGCTCAATGCCGCCTACGGCGCGATGCCGGGCATCCTGACCCGCTACAATGCCATGCTCCTGAACGCCTGCGCGCCCGGCGGTTTGATCGTGCTGTTATCGGATATGATCGAGATGGAAATGAACGGCAAAGCCTACCGCGACGCGCACAGCGCGGCGAAGGACGGCAGGGTGAACGCGCGGGACGCGGAAACGCTGATTGCGGAATATGGTTCCGAACTCTCGCAAATCGGCATACAGGATTTTCAAAACAGAACCGGCGCTGCGAACGCACAATATCTGCTCTGGCCGTTTGACGAAAGCAAGCGCTATCTGGTCTGCGTCTGTCTGGTAAAAAACGAAACACGTAAAGGGCGGCCTTGACAAACAGGGCCGGCTTTCCTATATTGAAATCGTTGCATGCTGGACAAACCGACGATGAAACAGCAATTCACGACCGCTTCATATACAGGAGGAAATCCTCATGAAAAAAACACTGGCGCTTTTCGCCGCCGCCATGGTGCTTTGCGTGCTGCCGATGGCAGGCGCGGAGGAAGCGGCGCAACCCACGCTGACCTATATCGGCCACGCGCACCTGATGATCATCACCGCCGAAGGCACGGTGATCTACATTGATCCGTACGAAATCAAGGGCTATACCTACGAGCACGACGCGGACATTATCCTCGTGTCGCACGAGCACTCCGACCACAACCAGGTCAAGCTCGTGCCGCAGGCCGACGGCTGCCAAGTCCTGCGCGTCAAGCAGACCATCAACAAGGACGGCAGCCACAACACCTTTACAATCGGCGAGGTTACGATCATTCCCGTGCCCGCCAAGAACAAGAACCATAACATCAAGGAGACCAACGGCTTTATCATCCAGTTTGACGGCGTTACGGTCTATTTCGCGTCCGATACCAGTAAGCTGGATTCGATGGCCGATCTTAAGCAGTACAACGTGGATTACGCGTTTTTCCCCATCGACGGCAAGTACAACATGGACGCGGCGGAGGCCATGGAGTGCGCCGCGCTGGTCGGGGCGAAGCACAACACGCCCATTCACTGGTTCAGCGCCGATCCCGCCAAATTCACGCCGGACAATCTGCTGTACATGGACTATGGGGAGACCATTACGCTGGAAAAGAGCACCGAAGAATAAAACAACCATCGCGTCCTACGAGGACGCGATGTTTTTGATTGCCGTCACATTCAGCAGCCGGACGCTCGACAGATAAAAATCCAATAGCTTTTGATCGCGCATCTGCCCTAGCTCCCGCGACATGGATGGGCGGGATACGCTCAGGTAGTCCGCCAGCTCGCTTTTGCTCATCGGGAGGATGAACGTATCCGAACCGTTGACCTTGCGCTGCTCCAAAAGATACGCGCAGAGCTTTTGGCGTATGCCCTTGATTTCCAGATACTCTACCTTCTTGTTCAGCCGGATAGCCTTTTCGGACAGGATTTTGAGCATATTCTGCACCAGCGTTTTATGAAAATCGCAGGCGCGCCGGCAGTTGCCCAGAAAACGCGCCGGCGGGATGAACATCAGCACGCTTTCCTTTCGCGCGGTCACGGTGGCGGGCCAAACCGTTTGCCCGGCGAAGGCCGCGACCTCGCCGAAGGTCTGCCCCTGTCCGATAAACGTCAGCAGCGATTTACTGCCCGACGCGTTTTCGTGCAGGATTTCCACCTCGCCGCCGACCACGATGCCAACGCCGGTCAGCGGGTCTCCGGCGGCGGCGGCGATTTCGCCCTTTTCGTAGCGTTTGACAAACGGATTGAAGCACGAAAACAACGCTTCCAAATCATCTGGCGCGATGCCCCGGAACAGCGCGGCGCTTTGCAGCGCATCCCGGTACGATTGTTCCAATAAAAACACCACCGTTTGTATCTGTGGATACAGAAACTTCTTCCTCATCATAATAAGATAACAATGGAAAGTCAACCAATGTATGTATGAGGAGAAAAACAATGAAACGCAATATTGTGGTGATCGACGAAGAAAAATGCAACGGCTGCGGCCTGTGCGTGGACGCCTGTCATGAGGGCGCTATCGCGCTTGTGGACGGTAAAGCGAAGCTTTTGTCCGAAAGCTACTGCGACGGCCTTGGCGCGTGCCTGCCGCATTGTCCAGTGGACGCCATTACCGTCGAGGAGCGCGACGCGGAAGCGTTTGACGAAGCCTACGCCATGCAGCACCAGCAGGAAAGGCAGAGCAGGGCCGCCGCGCCCGCGCCAAAGCCCTTGGTCTGCGGCTGCCCCGGCACGCAGTCCCGCACGATCGAACGCGTGCAGGCGCCGGTTGTGCAAAGCGCAGCCGCAGTGTCGGAACTCCGCCAGTGGCCCTGCCAGATCAAGCTCGCGCCGGTCGCCGCCCCGTATTTTCACCAGGCGAATCTGCTGATCGCCGCCAGCTGCACCGCCTATGCCTATGCCAACGTCCACAATGAGTTTATGAAAAACCGCATCACCCTGATCGGGTGCCCGAAGCTGGACGGCGTGGACTATTCCGAGAAACTCGCGGCGATCCTGAGCGCCAACGAGATCAAAAGCGTCACCGTGCTGCGTATGGAGGTTCCCTGCTGCGGCGGCATTGTGACCGCGGTGAAAAACGCCATCGTACAGTCCGGCAAAATGCTGCCGTGGCACGTGATCACCCTATCGACCGACGGCAACGTACTGGAGGACTGATCCATGATCGAGCAAGCCTTTCACTACACGGCGGACGATATCAAAACCATGGAGCAGGTCGTCAAGGAAGAAGCCCTGCACCTGAACCACATCGTGCTGCCCAAAGGCGAGAGCTTTCCAAAGCATACCGCCAACGCGACCGTGTATATGACCGTGATGCGCGGGTATCTCTCGCTCGTGCTGGGCGATCAGCCCGCGCACGAATACCGGAGGGGAGACGTGCTGAAAATCCCCGAGGGCACGGTGATGCAGGGTTTCAATCCCCATGCGGACACGCTGGAACTCTGGATCGTAAAGGCGTTCGGCTGACGGCCGGAGAGGAGAAAACCATGCAGAAATATCTGTGCGTACCCTGCGGCTATATCTATGATCCCGCCGAGGGCGACCCGGACGGCGGCATCGCCCCCGGCACCGCGTTTGAAGATATCCCGGACGACTGGGTTTGCCCGGTGTGCTTCGTCACCAAAGAGTACTTTGAACCCATCGACGATTGAGGAGGAACCGGATATGAGTATGTTTTGCTATCAGTGCCAGGAAACGGCCAGAGGCCACGGCTGCGAACTGCGCGGCGTGTGCGGGAAGACCGAGGAGGTCGCAAAGCTGCAGGACCTGTTGATTTACGCACTCAAGGGCCTGGCTGTGGTCGTTGACAAAAACAAACCATCTGCCGGGAAGCTGGCGGACGCCAATCATCAGCTGGTACACAGCCTGTTTATGACCATTACCAACGCGAATTTCGATCCCGACGCCATCGCCGTGCAGGTGCAAAAGATAATCACCCTGCGCGACAGCCTGCAAAAATCCGGAGAGAGCCGGGCCCTGCACGACGCGGCGACATTCCGCGCCGATACGCGTGCAGATATGCTGGCAAAAGCCGCGACCGTCGGCGTGCTCGCAACCGAAAACGAAGACGTCCGTTCCCTGCGGGAGCTGATCACCTACGGGCTGAAAGGCATGGCCGCCTATACCGAGCACGCCCTGAACCTGGGCAAAGAAGACCCGGACATCTACGCGTTTATCTACGAAGCCCTCGCCGCGACTCTGGACGACAGTCTGACGGCGGACGCGCTGGTCGGCCTGACCTTGAAAACGGGCGAATACGGCGTGAAAGCTATGGCGCTTTTGGACGCGGCGAACACCGGCCGGTACGGGAACCCTGAAATCACACAGGTGAACATCGGCGTGCGGAACAACCCGGCGATTTTGATCTCCGGCCACGATCTGACGGACCTGGAACAGCTTCTTCAGCAAACCGAGGGCACGGGCGTGGACGTATACACCCACAGCGAGATGCTCCCCGCGCACTACTATCCGGCGTTTAAAAAGTATGCGCATTTCGCGGGCAACTACGGCAACGCCTGGTGGAAGCAGCTGGAGGAATTTGAAAGCTTTCACGGGCCAATCCTGTTCACGACTAACTGCATCGTGCCGCCCCGAAGCGAGGAAATCCGCGCCCGCATCTTCACCACCAACGCGGCGGGCTACCCCGGCTGCAGGCACATCCCCGTAAAGGCGGACGGCGCAAAGGATTTTTCGGAGATCATCGCGTTGGCTAAAACCCTGCCCGCTCCTACCGAGATCGAAACGGGAACCATCGTCGGCGGCTTTGCGCACAACCAGGTGCTGGCGCTGGCCGATAAGGTGGTGGACGCGGTGAAATCCGGCGCGATCAAAAAGTTCTTCGTCATGGCCGGATGCGACGGGCGCATGAAGTCGCGCGAGTACTACACGGAGTTTGCGCGGAAGCTGCCCAAAGATACGGTCATCCTCACCGCGGGCTGTGCCAAGTACCGCTACAACAAGCTGAACTTGGGCGATATCGGGGGCATCCCGCGCGTGCTGGACGCGGGCCAGTGCAACGACAGCTACTCTCTGGCCGTCATCGCCCTGAAGCTCAAAGAGGCGTTCGGTCTTTCCGACGTCAACGAGCTGCCTATCGCCTTTAACATCGCCTGGTACGAGCAGAAGGCCGTCATCGTGCTGCTGGCGCTTTTATCGCTGGGCGTCAAAAACATCCACCTAGGGCCGACGCTTCCGGCGTTCCTGTCGCCGAATGTGGCGAAAGTGCTGGTGGAAACCTTTGGCATCGCGGGCGTAGGCGCCGTGGAAGACGATATCGAATTGTTCATGAATGCATAACAAACAAACCGCCGGATATCCGGCGGTTCTTTTATGTTAAATCACGAACAAATCACGCAAATCGGTTTCAATCCCCCGGTTTATGGCGTATACTATAATCAGCGTTATTCCTTATGCAACCAAACAGACAGGAGGAGATCATCATGTGCCCAGTTCATTTCTTCTATTGTAAGCACTGCGGGAACCTTGTTGGTACGCTTCACTATTCCGGGGTTAAGCCGGTATGCTGCGGCGAGCAGATGACCGAACTCGTACCCAACACCGTGGACGCCGCTACCGAAAAGCATGTCCCGGTCATTGAAATCTCCGGCAATACCGTAACGGTCAAAGTCGGCGCCGTGCCCCATCCGATGGTCGAGGAGCATTACATCCAGTGGGTTTATCTCCAGACAGAAAACGGCGGGCAGCGCAGGTGCCTGACCCCCGGCGGCAAACCGGAAGCGACCTTCGCGCTCCTGGAAGGCGACAAAGTCATCGCCGCCTACGAATACTGCAATCTCCACGGTCTGTGGATGGCGGAAGCGTAATCCGCCCGAGTCAAAAAAACCCGCCTAACGGCGGGTTTTTTTGCGCTCAGTCCTGCACCAGAAACCCCTGTGAATCCGTGATTTCCACGAAGCTCTCATACGCGAGCGCGAACAATCGCCGGGTCAGCACGCCCACATGGTTGTCCAGATAGTTTTTGCATCCGTTGGTGAGCATCACAAAGCCAAACCCGGTTGAAGGCTCGAAATACACGTTGCACAAAACGCCGAACATGAGGCCCTGATGGCCGTAAAACGTGTGCCCGTCGATCAGCGTATACTCACGCTGTAAAAACAGCCCGTAATCGCTTTCGCCGGTCACGCTTCTTGCGAAGCTTGCCTGATCGTCGCGCATTTGTGAAAGGCTTTCCGCTGACAGCACATCAACGCCGTCCACGGTGCCGTTTCCGCACAGGGCGATGGTCAGCTTCGCCAGGTCCCGGGGGCGTATCCAAAGGGTGCCGATGGTGGTGCGGTAATGGGCATCGGGGTCGGCGAAATCTTCGTACTCTTCTTCCAGCAGGTGATTGACGCCGCGGTACAGCGAGCCGTCGGCGTTGTAAATTGCCGCCACGTCGTCCGGGTCATCCAGCGCGCCCGGCGTGTAGGACGCGTCAATGCCAAGCGGCGCAAACACGGTTTCGCGCATGTAGCTGTTTACGCTTACGCCGGTAACCGCCTCCATAATCGCGCCGGTAAGGCCCGCGCCGAAGTTTGAATAGGTGTAGCTGGTTCCGGGCTCGTCGTCGGTATAGTACGCGTACTTTTGCGCGTCTCTGGCAAGCGTGTCGCTTACGGTGCGGGTGGCGCCGGGCATTTCTCCGCGGATGGAGGATGTATGGCTCATCAGCTGCCGCAGCGTGATGGGTGTCTCAGGGAAATATGTGTTGGCGATCGGATAGCCGAAATACTCGCTGATGTCCGTATCCAGGGCGATAAGCCCCTGTTCTTTAAGCTTCATCAGCCCGATGCCCGTAACCATCTTAGTGACCGACGCGATGCGGAAATACGTGGTTTCCGTCACGGGCAGCTTCCGTCTGAAATCCCGATAGCCGTAATACCGCTCGTAGATGATGCTGCTGCCTGAAATGATCACCAGCGCGCCGCCCTTGGTATCGCTTTTTTGGAAGAAATCATCGACTGCGCTGTTGATTTCATCCGTGGTGAGCGCCGTGGCGCAAAGGGGAAGGAAGGCCAGGAAAGCGCACAGGATCATCGTCAGCATTCGCCGCATTGGTGTTTTAACTCCTTGCAGTTTTTAGGATCGACGTTCCGATCAATGAAAGGGGTTTATAGTAAGGATACTGTCCGAACCGTGAAGGTTGCATATCAGATAAAGAACATGTAGCCCTGGTCCTTGCGGTGCTGTTTCATCTGGTCGGCAAGGTCCTTGAGGGTGACGGCCGATAGGGTGCTTTTCACCGCGCCGTCCACCGCCAAAAACACAGACTGGCGCATGGCGGCTTCAATGCCGGGGGCGTGGACTTCCACCGTTTCCCCGACCTCTTCAAATAGCGAAAGGTCGGTGGCCCACAGCACCTCGAACGCCGTAATCTCCTGCGGGGGACGGGACAGTCGGTAGCCGCCCTGCGCGCCCTTCTGCGAGGAGACCACCTCGGCTTTTTTGAGCAGCGAAAATACCTGCTCCAGATAGATTTTGGAGATGCCGAGGCTTTCGGACAGGCTCACGACGGTGATGTTTTCACCCGTATCGTAGCGGGTCGCCATGCTGATGGTCGCGGCCAGCGCGTACCGGCCTCTTGCGGATATTCTCATGGTTCTCCTTCTTTGCATACCGATTGACTATGTTTTAGTGTAAACAAAAGAAAAAATTTTGTCAAGAGGGCTTGACAAGCGCTATTTATTGGGATATAGTATAAACATACTATTCCTATATGTTTTGATCTTTTGGAGGTGAGCCCAATGACGCAGATTACGAAAAACCTGACCGATCTCATCGGCAATACGCCGCTTTTACGGCTCGATAACATCATTCAGAACCATGAACTCAAGGCCAACCTCATTGCCAAGGTCGAGGGAAAAAACCCCGGCGGCAGCGTGAAAGACCGCATCGCGCGCTCCATGATCGACGATGCGGAAAAACGCGGGGCGTTAAAGCCCGGCGCGGTGATCATCGAGCCGACCAGCGGCAACACGGGAATCGGCCTGGCGTCGGTCGCGGCGGCGCGCGGTTACCGCCTGATCCTGACCATGCCCGAAACCATGAGTATGGAACGCCGCAACCTTCTCAAGGCCTACGGCGCGGAGCTTGTGCTGACCGAGGGCCCCAAGGGCATGAAGGGCGCGATTGGAAAAGCGAACGAGCTGGCGGCGGAAACGGAAGGCGCGTTTATCCCCGGCCAGTTTGACAATCCCGCCAACCCCGAAGCCCACCGCAAAACCACCGGACCGGAAATCTGGCGCGATACCGGCGGAAACGTAGACTTTCTGGTCGCGGGCGTCGGCACCGGCGGTACGATTACCGGCGCGGGCGAATACCTGAAATCGCAGAAACCGTCCGTGCGCGCGATCGCCGTTGAGCCGGACGCGTCCCCCGTGTTATCTGGCGGGCAGCCCGGGCCCCATCCCATCCAGGGCATCGGCGCGGGCTTTGTGCCCAAGGTGCTCAATACCGGAATCATCGACGAGATCATCCGCGTGAAGGCCGACGACGCCCTGACCACCGCCCGCGAACTGGCAAAGCACGAGGGGCTTTTGACGGGTATATCGTCCGGCGCGGCGCTGTGGGCGGCCATACAGGTCGCGGCACGCGCGGAGAACGCGGGCAAGACGGTTGTCGTCGTCTTGCCCGATACGGGCGAACGTTACCTGTCCACCCCGTTATTCTTTGAGTGAGGAGACGAACCTATGGCCAAGAAGCTGAAGTTTGAGACCCTGCAGCTCCATGCCGGACAGGAGCAGCCCGACCTCGCCACAGGCGCGCGCGCCGTGCCGATCTACCAGACTACGTCCTTCGTGTTCCCGGATTCCGCGTCGGCCGCCGCTCGCTTTGCGCTGACCGAGGAAGGCAATATCTACACCCGCATTATGAACCCGACCAACGATGCGTTTGAAAAGCGCGTCGCGGCGCTCGAGGGCGGCGTGGGGGCGCTGGCGTTTGCCAGCGGGCTGGCGGCGATCACCGCCGCGGTGCGCAACATCGCGGGCGCGGGCGACCATATCGTATCCGCAGCGTCCATTTATGGCGGCACGTACAGCCTGTTTGCGCATACCCTGCGCGAGGTCGGTATCGAGACCGCCTTTGTGGACGGGGACGATCCGGCGAATTTTGAAAAGGCCATCCAACCCAATACCAAGCTGCTGTTCACGGAAACCCTTGGCAACCCTAACTCCAACGTCGCCGATATCCGCGCCATCGCGGACGTCGCGCACAGGCACGGCATCCCGCTCATCATCGACAATACCTTCGCCACGCCCTACCTGCTGCGGCCGTTTGAATACGGCACGGACATCGTCGTGCATTCGGCGACCAAATTTATCGGCGGGCACGGCACCTCCATCGGCGGGGTGATCGTGGATGGAGGCAAATTCGACTGGGCGGCGTCGGACAAGTTCCCCGGCCTGTCCAAACCCAACGAGGCATACCACGGAGTCGTGTTTACCGATGTGGCGGGCCCGGCGGCCTATATCGTCAAAACGCGGGTGACCACGCTGCGGGATACCGGCGCGGCGTTAAGCCCCTTCAACGCGTTTTTATTCCTGCAAGGGCTGGAAACGCTGTCCCTGCGCGTGGAACGGCATGTGGAAAACGCGCTCAAGGTGGTCGGATTTCTGGCAAAACACCCCAAGGTGGCAAGGGTCAACCATCCGTCGCTGCCCGATTCGCCTACGCACGCGCTGTATCAGAAATATTTTCCCAAAGGCGCCGGCTCGATTTTCACCTTTGAACTCAAAGGCACCGCCGAGCAGGCAAAGACCCTCACCGAGAGCCTTGAAATCTTCTCGCTGCTGGCCAACGTCGCCGATGTGAAATCGCTGGTCATCCATCCGGCGTCCACCACCCATAGCTCCCTGACCGAAGGCGAGCTCCTGGCCGCGGGCATCCATCCCACCACCATTCGCCTGTCCATCGGCACCGAGCATATCGACGACCTCCTCGCCGATTTGACCCAAGCGCTCGGTAAAATTTAAGAACATTCGGGGCTTCGCCCCTAAGACCCCGACAAGGGCGTTGCCCTTGACCCATCATAAAGGCCGCGCGATCGCGCGGCCTTTATAGTGGGGATCAGGGGTATAGGGATGAAATCCCTATCGTCTTACCACTCTCGGCACATACAGTACCGAGGCGATAAGGGCGGTGAGGGGGGCGGTGAAAACGAGACCGAAACTGCCAACGAGGGTATTGAGAAGCTGACTGGCTACGTACTTGAGATTGATAATATCGCCGGGCGGCGTGCCCTGCCCCGCGAAATACATGAGCATGGACAGGTAATTACCGGAGTAGGCGAGCATCAGCGTGGTCGCCATGGTACCCAGCACGTTGCGGCCCACCTCGCGCCCGCTTTTAAACAGCTCCCGGCGGGAGATATCGCAGCTGTGCGTCTGCACTTCGTTGCACGAAACGGAAATATCCATGCTCAAATCCATCACCGCGCCGGAGTTGGCAATGAACATCATGCCGATGAACAGCCCGCGCGGGTCAATCTGCAAAGAGGACTGCGAAAGCAGCGGAATCAGGTAGGGGATATCCCCGCCGTCGAGCTTCAGCGCGTGGGTAAAGAGCAGCGCGAGAACGCAGGTGACGACCGTGCCCGACAGTGACCCCAGCAGCGCCACGGCGCAGCGCTTGGTAAAGCCTGCGACCAGCAGGTCGATCAGCACGGTGAGCACGACCACGGTGACAAACGCGGCGAGGATGGGGTTGACCATGTCAAGGAGCAGTGGAATGAGCAGCTTCCAGATGATAATCGTGCTCGCCGCCAGCGAGATCAGCGCGCCGCAGCCCACGATCCCGCCGAAGATGATCAGCCCCGCCGAAAGCGCGAGAATGATCCACAGCTCGGTGTTGGCGCGGTAGTGGTCGATCAGCGTAATGCCAAGCGTCTGTCCGGCAGTGCTCTGCACCATGGCGTAACCGATATCCCCGGCCTCGAACAGCTTATCTTTATCCAGCGCCGCGTTCATATAATTAACGGCAACACCCGCCTGCCCGGCGTATTCGCCGGTCAGCACCGTAACCTCGCACACCTGGGTGCCCGCGTATACGATGCCAATGGGCGAAAGCCCGGAATTATCCACCGCCTCGATGCGCACCTGCACGCGCGGCAGGGTGGAGTACACGGTCTGGTGCTGCTCGGGGATTAAGCACAGCAACCCGCAAAATAAAAGCATGACCGCCGCGAAGATATAATTGCTTCTGCGTTTTTTCATAGGTCCTCCGGTTGCTTTGAAAAAGCGGGGCTGCCAAACGGCAGCCCCGCAATTGGGGGAGTTTGATTATTCCGTGACGGTCAATCCCATCGCAGCCATGGTTTTAGAGAACAGATCGGTGTTGTCGTACATGCCGTTGAACATGTCGGCGTTCACGCCCCAGGCGTACACGGGGATCTGCAAACCGGTGTGCGAGTACGAGGTATAGCTCAGGCCCGCTTTGTTATTGATGATGTGGCTGACGGCCATGGACAGGGGCTCATACCCGCCGTAGAGGTACTTCTCCTGATCGCCGATCTGGCGGTCCGCCGCCGGGGTCATGCTCAGGTCGAACGCGGCCTGCAGCGAGGCGAGCTCGGCGTCGGTCAGAGTCAGGGCCATGTCCGGGGTGGTGGTCAGGCCGTAGTATGTCTCGATCTCTGCCAGCGCGTCTTCAAAGCTCGCGCCGTTATCGCGCATTGTGGCGACGATGCCGGAGAAATCCTGGAAGGAGATGGTCTGATTGGCGAGATAGTCAAAGTGCGTGTCGTACGCGGTGGTCGCAAAGCCGATGGTCATGCCGCCGGTTTCGTGGTCGCCGGTGACGATGATCAGGATTTCGTCCGGATGCATGGCCGCGAAATCAACGGCGACCTGCACGGCGTCGGAAAACGCGACGGTGTCGTAAATGCTGGTGGCCGCATCGTTGGCGTGGCCCGCCCAGTCGATCTTGCCGCCTTCGACCATCATGAAGAAGCCGTTATCGTTGTCAAGCACCTTGATGCCGGCAGCGGTGATATCGGCCAGGGAGAGGATGTCCTCGCCTTCGCCCACGCGGCGGATGCGGTCGATTTCATACGCCATGGCGTTGGAATCGGCGATATCGGGGTTGTCGGCGAGCACGGGCGCCTGATCGGCGGAGATCGTGTCAAAGCCGTCGAGGGTGTTTACGATCGTCCAGCCGTTATCGGCGGCGAGGGCTGCGGTGTCGGGCTGGTCGTCCACGCTCATCTTGTGCAGGTTGCCGCCGCCAAGATAGTCAAGCGTCGTGCCGGTTAGGGCTTGCACGCCGATGAGGTAGTAATCGTTGCGGCTCTGCTGCTTGGAATAGTACGCGGCGGGGGTGGCATGGTTGAGGGAAACGCTGGAGACGACGCCGACCTTCATGCCGGATTCCTTGGCGTACTCGGTAATGAGCTTGGAGGGCTCGGTGAGCTCCAGGGTGCCGTCGGCCGCCTTGGCGAACGCATAGTTGACCACGCCTGACAGCGTTTTGATGCCCGAGGCCATGGCACTTGCGGTGGAGGCGGAGTCAGGGTTGAAGGAGGTCGCGTCGTAGGTGGTCATCAGGCCGACGTTCTTCCACTCAGTGAAAGACAGCTGCGCCGGGGTGGGCACGGCCGCGTCGGGGTTTTCGATCGCGCCGAGGTAATACTGGGTCGCGGTCACCTGGGGGCTGCCCATGCCGTCGCCGATGAACATAAACACATACTTGGGGGTCTTTGCCATATCGTCCGCGAACGCGGCGGTGCAGGCAAGCGTCAGGACCAATGCCAGAAGCAGGGAAATCGCCTTTTTCATTTGGTGCACATCCTTTCAATCGTCAAGGTCGTTCACTTCACATTAGCAAGGCTGTGTAAGCGGCGATGCGGCGGGTACGTAAATCCTTTGTAAGGCTTTGCCGGCGCATGTAAACCCGGTTTTTACGTGGAAACGGATCAAACGGAAGCGCGGCAAGCGCTGTCGGGGCGGTTGTGGATTTTACACGCTTTATCCGGTTTTTGCATTGGCCCGTTCAGGTAAACCGCAGGTCAAAACTGCGTAAAGCGGAAACGAAAACTCCGTATCCTTTGCCGGATACGGAGCATGCTTGCCGTTTGATTACCGCGCGGGCGGGATCTCTTTGTACTGCTGGAAAATACCGGTCCGCCGGTAGCCGATCCGTTCATAGATCGCGTTGGAGACGGGGTTGTCGCAGTCCACATACAGCGCGCATTTTGGATAATCTTCAGTCAGCAGAGATTGTGTCAGGGCGGATACGCAGGCCGATGCGTAGCCCTTGCCCCGCAGTTGCGGAGGCGTGTACACATACCCGATCAGGCGGCAGCCCGGCACCTTGCGGTGCGTAGCCGCCATCGAGACCGGAACGCCGTCCTCCCAGATATACAACTGCCCTTCCTCCACAAGGCGCTTTGCGCTTTCCATCCCGCTTTGCAGGTCGTAACCGCCGATGCCACAGGCGACCGTAAAATCCGCGCACCAGTGGGGCAGGAAAAATAAATCGGCTTTCGTGGCAGGCCGCAGCTTGCCGTGCGCCGGTTTTTCCGGCTGGTTCGCCACGTCCGTCACGCTCAGCGCCAGGCGCTGGGCCGTTGCAAACCGCTTGCCGCTCGCCTCCGCGTAGTGGCGGACAAAGCTTTGGGCAAGACCGGTTTCGGCGAATACGAAATCAATATCGATGCCGTTTTCAACAAGCGAACGGGCGAAAAAGCGTAACAGCTGTTCGTCAAATCGGTTGCCGCGCGGGTACATCACCAGCGGATGCGGCGGAGTACGGTCGGCCGCGAGCAGCACGCGCCCAGCGTCGTCCTTGACGGTCAGCATGATGTTGCCGTCGCCGATATTGCGGTAGAGGAGGTTGTTTTGGATGGTATGCTCGTTGAGCATGTCCAGCACGTTGCTTGAAAACGCCTCCGCCGCTTGATACTGCGTAAAGATCATCTCTAATCCCTCCCGCCGCCTGTTTGCGTACAGCATAGCAAAGCGTTCCTGTAAATGCAATATAAAAAGCCCGCAGCGGTGAAAGTACGGCTGCGGGCATTGGGCCGAAGACCCGGGATCACGGCGAAGCGTAATCGCTGTTATAGGGCATAACGGCTACGATCTTATCCTCGATGTAGATGATGCGGTAAAGCGTCGAGCCGTACATGTTATAGTGGCTGATGAAGTCGGTATAGCTGATGGCGCGGATGGGGTTTTGCATCGTGCCGTAGTAGAAGATCGCGTCGTCCGCACAGGCGTAATCGTAGAGGTAATAGGTCACGTTGTTAAACGTGGACAGGTTGGTGCCCTGCGTGTAGGTGACCGTGACCAGATCCGCGCGGATGTGGTTTTCACCGCCGCTTGAGTACACCGAGTCGATATACCCGGCGGATACGCGCGTTCGCCGCTCGCTGGGCCTGCGCTGGATATACACCGTATAGGTGGTCGTGCCGTATGCATTCACCAGCGTAAACACCGCGGAGGTCGGGTTGTCCGACAGGGTGACGTTGCCCGTCTTGGCGCCGCTTGCGACGACCGAGCCGTTAAAGTAGATGGTCGCGTTGGGGCTGACTGGGATGAAATAAATCCTGGATACCCAGTCTGCCACCGTGAGCAGATAGCTGGTCTGCCCGGAGGAGAAGCTGCTTGGCACCATAATGCCGGTATTGGGCGCGTTGTTCGTCAGCGACGACAGATACGGCGTGCCGGTGGGCACCGCGGTGGGTACCGGGGTAACGACCGGAACGCTCGTGGGAAGGTAGGTCGGGGTGACCGACGGCACGGCGGTGGTCAAAGAGGTGCTCTGCACATAGCCGCGCATCGGTTTCATGCCCGATTTGTTCACTTCGACGTAGACCCAATAATCGTTGTAGCGGCCAAGGACCGTGACCATCTGCCCGGCCAGCAGATCGGTGAGGTGCGTCATGTCGCCGTAGAGCGGATCATCGGTGATGAAGGTATTCTTGTTGGTGTAGTTGACGGTAGAGGTAAAGGTGATGGTAAACAGGCTGTAATCGGCCGGATCGGTTGTGATTTTCGAAGCGGCCGCCGGCTGGATATAGCCCATGCGCCACTGGCCGCCGCTGGTTTGGTAGCCGATCATCAGCCAGCCGCCCGGTTCCGTGCCGTAGTAGCGCACTACGCCGCCGCCGTAAAACGCGTTGTTGTTGGCGCGGTAATAATTGGTGCCGGGGCCGGTATACACGGCGTAACCCGTGGAAAACCGCAGTTTATAATAGGTTTGGCTGAAGTCCGCCTGCGCCGATGGAACCAACAGAAGCAGCAGGGAGACGACGAACAGGATGGACAGGATTTTTTTCTTCATGACAGGTACTCCTTACTCTCTGTCGGGTCAATAGGGAAGGATGCGGGTTAATTGCCCTGCGGCAGGGCGTTGAAGCTTACGCGCTCGCTGAGCGGCAGCCTGCTGTGCTGGGGAAGGATTTCCTCGGGAACGCCGATGGGCAGGATCACCGATACGGTAAAATGCTCCGTGTCCTCAAGGCCGATGATCTCGCCGATGCTTTCGGCGATGCCGTCGTTTCGAAGCGCGCCGTCCAGCCACACCGTTGCGTAACCAAGCGCCGTGACCGCCAGTAGCATGTTTTCCACAGCCGCGCTGTAATCCTGCGGCTCAAAGCTCACGTCGCCGTAGGCCGGGCGGTTGTCCGTCACCACGGCGATGATCGCCTTTGCGGTCTGCACCACGGGGCGGGGCAGCAGCTTGGCGACGGCCGCAAGCTTTTGCGGATCGCTGATCACGCAGATGTGTGTCGTCTGCCGGTTGCAGCCCGAGGGCGCGCGTACGCCCGCCTCGGCGATCTTCCACAAATCGGCTTCCGGTACGGGATCCGGTTTGAACGCGCCGCGGTAGCTGTGCCGGCGCTCAATAGCTTCGAACAAATCCATAAAGTTCCTCCGTTGGGTGGTTTATGGGTAATCAATGTCAGTTGAGATCCATAAGTAAACGGTGACGAAAGGTTTTGTGCGATGCCGATTTGATGTTTTATCAGATTGGGTCTGTGGGCGACGCAGTAGTAGCAGCGCTACGTCAAGGAGCCTATAGGCTCAAGATGGTGGAAAAGCAAACGGCAGTGTACGAACGCCTGAGTCATCGTTTGCTTATATTAATAATCCGCCGCATAGGGCATGACCGCGACAATCTCGTCTTCAATGTATACGATGCGGTAGAGGTTGGAACCGTAATCCTGGTAGTGCGCCACGAAATCTGAAAACGTGGTGGCGCGGATCGGGTTTTGCATCGTGCCGTAGTAGAAGATCGCGCTGTCCGAACAGGCATAATCGTAGATGTAGTTGGTCTCGTTGACAAAGGTGGACTGATTGGTGCCCGCCGTATAGGTAACCGAGACCAGATCGGCGCGAATGGAATTCTTGGTGCCGTTGGAAACCATGGACGTAATATAGCCCGCCGATACGCGCGTACGCCGTTCGCTGGGCCGCCGCTGGATATAGATGGTATAGGTGTTGGTTTTGGCGTCCGCGGCGACGAGCTTGATCGTTGCGTAGGTCGGTTCGTCGGACAGGGATACAGTGGGGGTTTGCGCCCCGCTGGCGACCACAGTACCGTTAAAGTAAATGGTCACGCCGGGGGTTGTAACGGTGGGTACGAAGTAGATGCGGGATACCCAGTCCGCTACGGTCAGCAGATAGCTTTCCTGCGTGGGGGAAAAGGTCGAGGGCAGCATGATGCCGGTGTTGGGCGCGTTGTTGGTCAGGTTGCTTAAAGTCGGGCCGTCGGTAATCACGGCCGATGCGCTGATAGGCGCAATCGAAAGGACGAGCATCGCTGCGGCAAGCAGCAGGGCAATGCGTTTTTTCATTGATAAAACCTCCTTTGTCGGTTCTGCCTATAGAACGAACGGGCACTCCCGTTTCTTGCATCGTTTGAAGCATATTTTGCGGCGTTTTTGCGGGTAAACGGGCAGGGGAACCCTTTTCGCATCCAAGCGCCGGACCTGTTCCACATTTCGGCCGGTCATGGTATACTATACCAAACAGCGCCCGATTCTAAACGAAAATACGAAACAGAGGGGTAACCAATGGAAGACATTCATCAGATCCGTCTGGAACTCGAGCAGATGAAGCAGGATCTCAACGCGCCGGGGCAGCGCGGCGCGGATGCCGGGCTGAAACGGCGTAAGAGGCCGTGTCTGGACGTCGGGCTGTTTCTGCTTTCGTATGTGTTCTGGCTGATCCTGATCGTTACGGCGGAGCTCGCGGCGGGCATGGCCATCCATCCGTACACCGTGTTTGCCGCCCTGCCGTTTGCGTGGGCGGCGATTACATGGCAGCGCAGGGCGCCGCTGTACGCGCTGCTGGTAACGGCCATCGGCGCGCTGCTGCTGGCTGCGGCGGCGTTTGGCGTATCGCTTCTGTATGATACGGCCTGGAACTCCAATAGCTACTATAAGCCCGTCACGGGCATGCTGGTAAACGGCTGGAACCCTTTTAAACAAACCTTTGCCGAGTTTGCCAACACAACGTCCATCCTGCCGTACAACGACGGATGGCTTTCCTATCAGCTGGGCAGCCAGCCCAAGGCAGCGTTCATGATCGGCGCGGCTTTCTACGCCCTGACCGGCAGCATCGAAAGCGGCAAGCTTTTCAACCTGATCTCGCTGATCGCCTGCGTGCTCATCGCGGCGCCGATGCTCAAGGACGCGTTCAAACTGGGCCGCACCGCCGCGTTTCTGGCGGTGTTCCTGGCCTGCGCCAACCTGATCGCGCTTTCGCAGCTCGCGCTGTACCACTATGACAGCTTTGCATACCAGATGCTCACGGTTGCGATGATCTCGTTTGCCTATATCCTGTTTAAGCCCAACGGAACGCTTAGCGGGGCGGCAAAGGCGGCGGCGTTCATGGCGACCTGTATCGCGGTCAATATAAGCCCCACGGCGGCGCTGCTGGCGGCGATCCTGTGCGTCGTCTACTTCGTTGCCCGAATCGTGCAGATCTGGCGCACGGAGGATGAGGGCGACCGTTTGTGGCCGACGCTTGGCGTGCTTTTATATCTCGCGGTGATGGCCGTCTTTGCGCTCCTGGCGCTTGGCGCGTCCACCTACCTTGTCAACTTCCTGCGCAACGGCGATCCCTTCTACGGCATGGCCGGGCAGAGCGCGATGAACAACCTTCCGGAAGACCTGATGAGCCCGGAAATCCGCGCCCTGCCGCTCGTCGTGCAGTTTTTCGTGTCGATGTTCTCGTCCATGTCCGCGGGGGCGTTTACGAGTATCGATCTGAAAATCCCCTTCACCATTTCCCGCGGAGAGTGGACGCTGCCCACGATGGGCGCAAACGTTGCTGGCTGGGGGATATTGTTCGGCGGCATTTTCCTGCTGTCGGTCGTGATCGTGCTAGTCACGGCGCTGCGCATGCTCCGCCGCAGCCCGCGCGCCTTTTGGATTCTGCTGTTCGTGCTGCTGGGGGTCATCCTTCCGCCGGTGCTGATTCCAAATCTTTATAACGCGCGCGATTATCTGCTGCCCTTCTGGCTGCCGTTGGCGGCGCTCACCTGCCTGTTCGCGCCGACCGAGCGTCTGGATAACGGCGCGCCCAAGCACCTGTTTGTAAGTTCCCTGAAGTTCGTGCTTGTGCCGGTTTTATGCGCGCTGATGATTGTAAACGCTTATACCGGCACGGTCTACCTGCGCTCGCAGTTTACGCAGACCGCCGCCGACAAGGCAAAAATCGCCGACATTAAAACCCGTATCGAAGAAGGCGACGGCGAGTTCGACGTCACCACGATCGCGCGCGGGCTGTTCTACGGGCTGTTTTTCAACCTGCGGGATGCGGGCGTCGAGTACAACTTCTCTGAAAGCCTGCCGATGATCCAGAACGAGCTTCTGTATTATATGGTTTATGCCTTCCGCGAACGCGGCACGGAACAGGACGCGCAGGCGGAGGCTTTCTTAAACGCCCTGTACAGCAACGAATATCTGGTCGTGATCGCGTCCGGCGGCAGCGGCCAGCTGCCGGATACAATGACGGCGCTGCTGCAGAACATCGGACTGATGGCGGACGGGTCCGCAGATTCCGTCGAAGGATATCTGGCGGCGATCAGTCCTGACGGTGGCGTATTGTTTGAAAAAAGCGGATTTGTCAGCTTCCGGGACACGGTGGAGGAAACGGACGTGTCTGTGATCAGCGCGCGGACGGAGGTTTCCATCATGATCGGCGGCACGGAATACGGCGACGACCAGCGCGGCTTCCACATCGTGGTCTACGACACGAAAAACGCGCTCCCCGTGGCCTCGGTGCGCATCGACCCGGACGCCGACCCGGTGATGACGGCCTACCCCGTACGCATTCCCGCGGAAGAAATTTAAAACGTATTGCATCATATGCCAAACAGCGGCAGGATGTAATCCTGCCGCTGTGTTAGCTCCCGGGGGAGCAGCGAGGGGGTGCGCCCTCTCGCTGTTATTCGTATCGCCCGGCTATGCCGGGCGGGCGGGTGTTTGCCCGGCGAATACTCCTTACGTTATTAAAAACCCAGGGATGCGTCGAAGGGTCGAAACCCTTCGACTGTTAATCCGAAACCAGCGACATGTGCGGTGGTTTCGGAACCTTGCGCAGCAAGGGATCATTGCACCGAGACCTGGCCGTGAGCGAAGCGAACAAGGACGAGGTGAAAAACTGCTCTGGTGGCCTGCCGCCGGAGCATACAAAAAACCAGGGTATCCCATTTCTGGGACGCCCTGGAAAAAAGGAGGAAAGCCCATTCGAGGTTAGTTGCTCACGCTATCCTCTGCGGCTGGTGCTGTCGTTTCCTGAGGGGTTGCGTCGGTCGTGCCTTCATCGTTGGTGGTCTGGTCGTTGTTGACGACATAGATGACCTGCATGCCGCGGCCGTGGTTGTTGTTCACTACATAGACCTGTGCGTTTTCGTCGTTCATAAGCTCCTGGAACTTCTCAACCCGCTGGGCGGTCTGCGCTTTCTGTGCGAAGGTCACCGCGTTGGACCGGACGAGCCGGTAAACCGAATTGAAGATGATCTGCGCGTCGGGCGCAAGGTCTTCCTGCGACAGGAAGGAGCTGTACATGGTCAGCGCGCTTGCTTCGGTCTCGGCGATCGCCGCATAGGCGTCGGTCAGGGTCTCGGGCGCGGTTGCCACGGCGTCGTTCAACGGAATGGCTACGCCGTTGGCCTTCAGCAGCATTTCCAAAAGCACGATCTGGGTATCCATATCGACGTTTACGATGCTGCGGCTGTCGGGAAACGCTTCGGCGTAGGCGGCGTAAGCGGCCTGCCGCTGGTATGCGTCGGTCATCGCCTGGGTGAGCATCTCATCCAGAGTATAGACGGTCGCGGCGGTTTCGTCCGTTGCCGCGGCGTCGGTGGTGGCGGTGCTTACGTCCGGCGTCACGGTTTCAGCGGCTGTGGCGTCGGTGCTCTCGGCTGTCGCAATGGCGGCGGCGGATACCATCAGTGCCAAGGCGAGCAGGAGAGACAATACTTTTTTCAATTTCATGTTCTTTCACCTCATAAATCAATCATTTCGGTGGTTGGACCGTATGCTCATTGTAGCAGGCAAATATGGACAAACTTTGATGGAATTTTAATCAGCCTGTTAATTGACCGTGAAAGAATGTCGATAATGCCCGCACATCGTAAAACCTGCGCCGGCAAAGGACAGTTTGTTGTCATCGTCTCTTGAAACATGATATAATCAAAGATGGTGCAATTTCGAGCCGGGACACAGAATGCTTGCACACAAAGGAGACTTATACATTGGCATTCACTGATATGCTTAAAAAGATGCTGGGGCAGTCCAACGAAGCTGAAGTCAAACGGCTTCAGAAGATTGCCGACCAGGTACTTGCGAAAGAAGAAGAATATTCCGCGCTGTCCGACGACGCGCTGCGCCATAAAACAGACGAGTTCAAGGCGATGCTCAAGGACGGGAAAATGCTGGACGAACTCCTGCCCGACGCCTTCGCGGCCTTCCGCGAGGCTGTATGGCGCGTGGATGAAAAGCGGCTGTTCCCCGTGCAGGTGCTGGGCGCGGTTTGCCTGCACCAGGGGCGCATCGCCGAGATGAAAACCGGCGAGGGCAAAACCCACACCGCGACCATGTCCGCATACCTGAACGCGCTCACGGGCGAGGGCGTGCACATCGTCACCGTCAACGATTATCTGGCCAAGTTCCAGGGCGAGTGGATGGGCAACATCTTCCGCTTCATGGGCATATCGGTGGGCGTGATCGTCCACGGGCTGGACAACGCCCAGCGCCGCGCGGCCTACGCCTGCGACGTAACCTACGGCACCAATAACGAGATGGGGTTTGACTACCTGCGCGACAACATGGTCATCCGTGAACCCGATATGGTGCAGCGCGGTCACATGTTCGCCATCGTGGACGAGGTGGACTCCATTTTAATCGACGAGGCCAGAACCCCGCTGATCATCTCCGGCCAGGGCGACGAATCCACCGATATGTACGAAAAGGCCGACCGCTTCGTCAGCCGCCTCAAGGAAGAGGACGACTACACCATCGCCGAGAAGGAAAAAGCCGTTTCCCTCACCGAGGAGGGTATTGAAAAGGCGCAGAAAGCCTTCAACGTGGAAAACATTGCCGATCTGGATAACGCCGACCTGTACCATTACATTTTAAACGCCCTCAAGGCCCACGCCATGATGAAGCGCGACGTGGATTACGTTGTGCAGAACGGCGAGGCCGTGATCGTGGACGAGTTCACTGGCCGCCTGATGATCGGGCGGCGCTACTCCGACGGCCTGCACCAGGCCATCGAGGCCAAGGAACACGTGAAGGTGAACCGGGAGTCTAAGACGCTTGCCACCATCACCTTCCAGAACTACTTCCGCATGTACAAGAAGATCTCCGGCATGACCGGTACGGCCAAGACCGAGGAAGAGGAGTTCCAGGGCATCTACAACCTGGACGTCGTGCAGATTCCCACCAACATGCCCATGATCCGCGATGACATGAATGACGTCGTGTATAAAAACCAGAAGGCCAAGTTCATGGCGGTGGTGGACGAGATCATCGCCCGCCACCAGACTGGCCAGCCCATCCTGGTCGGCACCGTGAACGTGGAAACTTCGGAGCTCGTGTCTACGCTCATTTCCCGCCACGGCGTCAAGCACGAGGTTTTAAACGCCAAGAACCACGAAAAGGAAGCCGAGATCGTCGCGCAGGCAGGCTCGGTCAACGCCGTGACCATCGCCACCAACATGGCCGGCCGCGGCACGGACATCCTTTTGGGCGGCAACCCAGATTTTCTGGCCCGCCGAAAAATGCGCCAGGACGGCTTGGAGGAAGAGCTGATCATGGAGGCCATCGGCCACAATGAGGACGTGCCGGAGGACGTGCTCGCCGCCCGCAATACCTACCAGGACTATTTCCATCACTTTAAAAAGGAAACCGACCTGGAACACGAACGCGTCATCGCGCTTGGCGGGCTGCACATCATCGGCACCGAGCGCCATGAAAGCCGCCGCATCGATAACCAGCTGCGCGGCCGCTCCGGCCGCCAGGGCGACCCCGGCTCGTCGCAGTTCTTCATCTCTCTTGGCGACGAGGTCATGCGGCTGTTCGGCTCGGAGCGCATTGCCCCGATGGTCGAACGCCTGGGCCTCAAGGACGACGAACCCCTGGAGGCGGGCATCCTGACCAAGCAGATCGAATCCGCCCAGAAACGCATCGAAAGCCGCAACTTCGATATCCGCAAAAGCGTTCTTGAGTTTGACGACGTCATGAACAAGCAGCGCGAGCTGATCTATTCCCAGCGCGGCGATATTTTAAAGGGCGACAACATGCGCCAGACCGTGATCGGCATGATCCACAACATGATCGACGCGACCGCCGAGCGCAACTTCACCGGCGACGGCAGCTACGACTGGAGCGTCGACGACGCCCGCGAATATCTGGAAAAGCTTTGCCTGAAGCCCGGCGATATCGATAAGCACAAGGAATTTCTGGAGACCGCCGACGAAGCCGACGAGTTTGCCGAACTCCTCAAAAAGGACGCCGAGGCGTTTTACGAGGAACGCGAGACGATGCTCTCGGAGCTGGGCATCGATATGCGTGAATTTGAACGCGTCGTGCTGTTAAACGCCATCGACCGCCATTGGATGGACCATATCGACGCGATGGACGACCTTCGCAACGGCATCGGCCTGCGCGCCTACGGCCAGCGCAACCCCGTCCAGGAATACAAGATGGAAAGCTACGACATGTTCAACGACATGGTCTTCCTTATCCGCGAGGACGCCCTGCGCAGGCTGTACCAGAGCCGCGTCGAGCGCCTGCCCGAGCGCCGCAAGGCCGCCGATCCCGGCAAGCTGCAGGAAGGCTTCGCCGGCCGCAACCGCATCGCCGAAAGCGCCAAGCCCAAACCCGGCGGCGCGCCAGCCGATAAAAACAAGCCCGGCGCCGTTGGCAGAAATCAGCCGTGTCCGTGTGGCAGCGGTAAAAAATACAAGCACTGCTGCGGCAAGTCTGCTGGCTGATAAGGCGCGATCTGCTTTGTTGTCATCGGCGGGTTCGGGCATCACTTACGGTGCCGGTAAGCTCAGCCCTCGCCCTTCTCGACGCCGCGCATCTCACACCTTCTGAGCCAGCAGACGACTGAATACTTAGCATATTATGAGGAAACGAATGACGCAGAACGTTGAAAACATCGGTATCCGCCTGATGGAGATCGGGGATTACGATCAGGTGTACGCGATGTGGATGGCCACGCCGGGGATGGGGCTGAACTCGATCGACGATACCCGCGAGGGGATCGCGAAGTATTTGAAGCGGAACCCGGAAACGTGTTTTGTAGCGGAGGCCGGAGACGAGGTCGTGGGCGTGATCCTGTGCGGGCACGACGGGCGGCGCGGGATGATCCATCACACCGCCGTGAAGCAGAGCCTGCGGCGGCGCGGCGTTGGCAAGCTGCTTTGGGAAGCGGCGGTGGCCGCGCTCAGGCGCGAGGGGATCGCCAAGGCATGGCTCGTGGTGAAACGGCAAAACGAACTGGGCAACGCGTTTTGGGAGCAATTGGGGTTTGAAGACCGCGTGGATCTGACGTTTCGAAGCGTCACCCTGGACGAAAGCCTGATTAGAATCGACACATAGGAGTTAGGTAATGATTGATATCGACAGCTATCGCCAGACCCTGGACGGCCTGCGCGAGAGCGTACAGAAATCCTCGGACGGCCTGCATTTGCCCCAGTTGATGGAAGAGCTGGCCGAGCTCAAGGAAGAGATGAACGCGCCGGAGTTCTGGAACGATCTGGAGCGCTCCAAGCAGGTCAACAAGCGCATCAGCCATATCGAAGAGAAATCCGGCCACGTCGCAAACCTGAAAGCCCGCATGGACGACGTAGACGCCATGCTGGTGCTGTTATCCGAAGAAGCGGACGACGAAATCGCCGCCGAGTGCGAAACAGAGCTGGACGAACTGCAAAAGGAAGCCGACGCGCTGGAGCTTGAAACCTTGATGCGCGGCGAGTACGATCGCTGCGACTGTGTTCTGAGCCTGCACGCGGGCGCGGGCGGCACCGAGGCGCAGGACTGGACGCAGATGCTCTACCGCATGTACACGCGCTACTGCGAGCGCATGGGCTTTAAGGTGACCGTCAACGATTTGCTTGACGGCGACGAGGCGGGCATCAAGTCCGTCACCTTCGAGGTGGAAGGCGAAAACGCCTACGGCTATCTGCGTTCCGAGCGCGGCGTGCACCGCCTGGTGCGCATCAGCCCGTTTGATTCCAACGCCCGCCGCCATACCTCATTTGCCTCGCTGGACGTCGCGCCCATCCTGCCCGAGGACGACGATTTCGAGGTGAACATGGAGGAAGTCCGTATCGACACCTACCGTTCCGGCGGCGCGGGCGGCCAGCACGTCAACCGCACCGACTCGGCCGTCCGCATGACGCACATCCCCACCGGCATCGTGGCCCAGTGCCAGAACGAGCGCTCCCAGATGCAGAACCGCGAGGTCTGCCTGCGCATTTTGAAGGGCCGCCTGATGGAGCAGCGCATGCGCGAAAAGGAAGAGCAGATGGCCGATATCAAGGGCGAGCTGAAGAAGATCGAGTGGGGCAGCCAGATCCGCAGCTACGTTTTCCAGCCCTACACGATGGTCAAGGACCACCGCACGGGCTTTGAGGTCGGCGGCGTGGATAGCGTCATGGACGGCAACATCTCCGGCTTCATTACGGCGTACCTGAAAATGATGTAGGCGGCCGAAAACAGGCAAGACGGCAACCAAACCGGGTTTTGGACAGCTTTTCCGGAGAGCAGCATGAAACAGCTTATTTACTATTTTTCCGGCACGGGAAACACCCTGCGGCTGGCGCAGGAGCTGGCGGCTGGGCTGCGTGCGGAACTGCGGAATATCGCCGCGTTCCGGGAGTCGGACGCCGTGGAGACGGATGCGGAGACGATCGGCGTCGTGTTTCCCGTCTATTACTCCGATGCGCCTTGGATTGTACGGGAGTTCATCGGGAAGCTCGCGGACCTGCCGGATAAAAAGCTGTTTGCCGTCTGCACGCATGGCGGCGCGGCGGGAGACGCCCTGCGCACCGTACGAAAGCTTGTCAAAGAACAAGGCGGAACGCTGTCGCTCGCGTTCGGCGTGCCGATGCCGCAGAACTCCTTTTACAAGTGGTACGAAAATCCAGCGCGTCGGCTGAGGATGCTGAGCAAGCGCTACGCGCGCATCGTTAAAAGGATAGTGCGCGGGGCGACGGGCATCCACTACCACAACCCTCTTTTGGAATTCCTGATGATCCCGGCGACGAAATACCTGATTAGACCTGCGTGTAAGCTGTATTTCGCACAGCAGAGCGGCCTGGACAGGGACGCACCCGAGGCCGATATGATACGGAATATGGACCGGGGATTTGAGATCACAGACGCCTGCACGGGCTGCGGCACCTGCGCAAGGGTGTGCCCCGTCCAGAATATCGTGATTAAAGACGGCGAGCCGGAATGGCAGCACCGCTGCGAAAACTGCCTGGCCTGCTATAACTGGTGCCCGCAGCGGGCGATCACCGGCGGCATCACAAAAAAAGGGTATTTTTACCGCCATCCCGAAGCGAAACTGAAGGATTGCATCCAATCATAACCGGAAGGAACGAAGCGGACATGGATCCATACCTGATGGCAGGCAGACGGTATGCGCGCAGGAGAACGAGTCTCTTTGGCGCGCTTCTTTCGCTTGCGCTGGGGCTGTGCCTGACGGGCTTGAGCATGGGTTACGCGGTCGGCGTGCACGTAACGGATATCGACCGATTCCGCGACGCGGCCGACGTGGCGCTGGTGCAGACCGAGATCATGTCCGCCGAGGACGCCGAGCGCTTTGCACAGGAGACCATCGGTTATCTCACGGGCCGGCGCGCCGCGTGGCTTACGGCTATCACCGTAGAAGGGCAGGTCACCCCGGTGCCGGAGGACTTTTCCGCACATATGGAGCAGGTGCAGCACTGGGTGAAAGCGTTTCGCTTCATGCTGCCTTTGATGATCGCGTGCGTGGCGCTGCTCGTGTTTCTCACGCTCATCGGCGCGGCGGCTTTGCAGTCGCGCACGTTCTCCCCGCGCTTTTATTACCTGGGGGCGGTCGTCCCCATCCTTGTGGCGGGGGTCGTATTCCTTTGGGCGCTGATCGATTTTGCGAGCTTCTGGGAAGTGCTGCATAACATTTTCATCCCCGGCGGCATCTTTGCCGCCGACGAGCCTGTGATGCGGCTGTTCCCCGTCTCCATGTTCCAGGGCTATCTTCTGCCCATCGGGCTTACGTTCCTGTACCTGCTGGCGGGCATCCTGCTTTTGCCCGCCGTTTTGATCATGATCGACAGGCGCGGGCGCAGGCGGAGGCTTGAAAAACAGACCATGCCTTACGATCCCATGGAGTACCGCTGAGCATGAAACCATACCGCATTTTGGCGCTGGAAACCAGCTGTGACGAAACGGCCGCCGCCGTGGTGGAAAACGGCAGGCGGATTTTGTCCAATGCCGTTTTTTCGCAGATCGACCTGCATACCGTCTACGGCGGCGTGGTGCCGGAAATCGCCAGCCGCGCGCATGTGGACGCCTGCGACCGCATGATTGACCAGGCATTGCGCGAAGCGGGTCTTGCGCTTTCTCAGATCGACGCGCTGGCCGTTACCTACGGGCCGGGGCTGGTAGGCGCGCTGCTAATCGGCGTCAACTGCATGAAGGGCCTGAGCTTTGCCGCGGGTAAGAAGCTGATCCCCGTCAACCACATCGAAGGGCACGTCAGCGCGAATTTTCTGTCAAATCCCGATTTGGAACCGCCGTTTGTATGCCTGGTGGTCTCGGGCGGGCACAGCCATCTGGTCACCGTCAACGATTACGGCAGCTATACCCTGCTGGGGCAGACCGCCGACGACGCGGCGGGCGAAGCGTTTGACAAGGGCGCGCGGGTGCTCGGGCTTCCCTATCCCGGCGGCCCGCATTTGAGCAAACTTGCCGAGGGCGGCGATCCGAATTTTCTGTCGTTGCCGCGCCCCAAAGCCGAAGGCAAGTATGATTTCAGTTTTTCCGGTCTTAAGACCGCGTTCATTAACGCCGTGCACAACATGGAACAGAAAGGGCAGAACCTGCCAAAGAAAGATCTGGCCGCGTCCTACCAGCAGGCCATCGTGGACAGCCTGTGCGATAAAACCATCCAAGCTGTACTGGACAGCGGACTGAATACCCTGTGCCTCGCCGGGGGCGTGAGCGCCAACAAGCGGCTGCGAACGCAGATGCGGGAGCTGGCGGAGCAAAACGGCATCAGGCTTTTAATGCCCGAGATCGCGCTTTGCACCGACAACGCCGCGATGATCGCATCCGCGGCTTTCTACCGGCGGAACCAGGAGGCGCAGCTCGACCTGAACGCCGTACCGTCGCTTCCGCTGGTGTAACGCGGCGCACCGGATTCTTGACGCGATATCATCGGGATGTTACAATACAAAAAAACTAGTATCCCAGCCGCGGATTTTAGGGCTGGAAGAGGAGAAACATGAACATTTCCGAACGATATGCGCGCGAAACGGCGCGGGACTACGCGCTGAGGATGCTCAAGCGCAATATTGCCTCCATGGATCTGGAGCCCGGCGTCATGCTCAGCGAAAACGAAATCTCCGCCGCGATGGGCCTGAGCCGTACGCCGGTGCGCGAAGCGCTGATCGAGCTTGCCAAGATCCGCATCGTGGAAATCCTGCCCCAGCGCGGCAGCCGTATTGCGCTGATTGATTACGATTTTGTGGAAGAGAGCCGTTTCATGCGCATGGTGTTTGAAAAGGCGATCTTCGAACTTGCCTGCGATATGTCGCCGGAGCTCGATTTTTCCGCCGCCGAGGCCAACGTGAAGCTTCAGGAATTCTATTTTGAAAACGAGCTGTACGAAAAGCTGTTTGAGATGGACGACGAGTTTCACCGCGAAATGTTTCGCCTGACGAACAAAATGCAGTCATACCACATGCTGGAAAGCATGACCCTGCATTTCGACCGCGTGCGCAACTTAAGCCTGTTTGCCGTCAAGGAAATCAAGATCGTCGAAGACCACCAGAAGCTTCTGGCCGCCGTGATGGCGGGCGACAAGGAGCAGGCGTCCATGCTGATTATGAAGCATTTAAGCCGCTACAAGGTGGACAAGGATGAAATCTATTCCAAATACCATCAGTATTTTACGAAATGAGCAGTCTTAATCCCATAGGAGGTATCGGAGGGCCGCAGCCCTCTGATCATTAGTTCGTATCGACCGGCGTTGCCGGTCGGGCGGGGAGATTGCGGCTAGCCGCAAACAGTACCCGTACTTCAAAAAAGAGGCGAAGCCAATTTTTTGACATAAAAAAGATACGCAAGAATGCGTATCTTATTTATTTGAGTGCGCTTGATACCGGGTTTACGCCTGCAGCTTGGCTAAAGCCTCCCGCTCGTCGTCCACCATCGCTTCGATGCGGCTGTGCAGCGCGGCGACGATGCGCCTGTTTTCAATGTTCATCGGCGCGTCGGGATTGAAGGCGATCCCCTCGCCGAAGGTCAGCGTTTTCAGCTTTTTAGAGGCGTAAACCGGCACGAACACGGCCGCCTTGTGCGCTTTTTTATACAGCGCGGGCGCGATCATCGCAAAGCCTGTGTACAGCTCGCCGATGCCCTCTTCGGCATATCCCTTATCGCCGGGGCCCAGGTTGTCGCCGCGTTCGGGGAAAAGCAGCAGGTTGTCGCCGGCCTGCATGGCATCCACCGTCATGCGGAAGGTTTTGATCAGCGAGCGCGGGTCGTTGCGGTAGACGGGGATGGCTTCCAGGCTTTTGAACGCCCACAGGAAAAAGCGTGCGAACATCTTCGTCAGCGGCATCTTCAGGAAATTCGGGCACCAGTCCTGCCGCACGGCGGTGTTCTGGTAAATGTAATCCACAATGACGTCTCGGTCCATCATCTCCGCGATGCTCCAGGGGCGAAACGGGATGGGCACGTACAGCGTGGCCGCCACGGGACCGTAGACTTCGCCGTGGTTGCACACCATCACAATGGTGCCGTCTTCAAGCCCCTGCAGGTGTTCCTTGCCGATCACCTTGTGGGGCATAATGAGCCGCAGGAAAAAGATGATGATGCGGATGCCGAAGCGGTTGATGTATTTATGCACCACCACGGTATCCAGCTGCTTTTTCAGCGCCGGGTTGTCCTCGTCGGTGAGCGTTAAAAAGCGCTTGATTTTTTGAAAATGCCGGTTGTTGAGCGGGAAGCGCAGCGCGAGCAGGAACGCCGCAATGGTTAAAAGCAGCGGGGGCAATATCATCAGCGGGCGGAAATCCCGGATGATCTGCGAAAAGGCGAGTTCCGTCAGGTTTGTGCCCGCGGGCAGGGTCAGCACGGCCAGCAAAAGCAGCGCGAACAGCTGCCCCGCGAGGATGGAAAGCTCCGTGTTCACCGAGCGGATGGTGCCGTAGCCCTGCATGTGGTCGCGCAGGCGGTACTTCGCCACGCTGGTCATATCGCGTTCGATCTGCGCCAGGCTCGTCACCGATACGCTCAGGCCCGCCGAGCACATCCCCAGCGTCAGGTACGTCATCAAAAGACTGCTGTCGCCCGAGAGCATCCGGTAAAACAGGTACAGCGAGTATCCCCAGAGGAACAGGCCAATCAGCAGCAGGTTGAGCGTCGCGGGCCGGCGGCGCTTGAGACGGCTTAGGATAAAGTCCGTCGCCTCGCGCATAATGATGGTACAGCCCACCGAAATCGCAAGGCAGGAGATAATCTCCCGCGTCGTGATGCCGATGAAGGTATACACCATCACCAGCGTCATCTGCAGCGCGATCAGAATCAGCGTTTGCATGCGCTGGTACGCGCCGTAGGCGTTCATCTGCCGAAGCTCTGTGGCCATGCGCTCCGCCGTTTCCTTGTCAAGCGCTTCGGGGCGGGTTTCCATGGCGACGGATTTCCGGTCGCGCCAGAGGATATAGCCTTCCAGCAGCATGCTCAGCGCGTACCCGCCCAGCATATACCAGGCCAGGGACGTGGTCAGAGTCGGGAAAAATATCGCCGCGACCGCGCCGGTCAGGACCAGCTGCAACGATAAAAACAGCACGAAAAACGCGCGCTTGCCCATGCGGCCGCGCATGACGCTGCCGACCAATCCGCGTGCGATCACGCCGCGTACGGTGAGCACCAGGGTCACGGCGGACAGCTCCCAGAAGTGGGAGATGCGGGAGAAGAACGGATAGACCACCCACAGCATCAGCGTGAGTAAAAACATCAGCGCAAGCAAAAGCGTACCCAAAACGCGGGTACGCCGGGTCAGGCTCTTTCGCCGTTGGCCCGTATAGGTCTGGGCGTAGGCGGTGGCCGCCGCGCCTGTCATAAACAGCGCGCCGCCAAAGACCGGCGACAGCGTATACGCGCCGGACACGGTCATGGAATACAGATAGTTGTACAGCGTCGGGAGCGACATCATCACCAGCATGACCCGCCGGGACGATGCCCATGCCGTCGTTTGTGCCTGTTTTGCCAAAGACGCTTAACTCCTTATTCTACAATCGCCTTGATGCGCCGCACACCTGCGGAAGAACTCTCTTCTTTTTTGATCTTAAAGCTGCCCAGCTCGGATGTATTATGTACGTGCGGCCCGCCGCAGATCTCCTTGGAGAAATCGCCGATGGTGTAGACCTTCACCTTTTCGCCGTATTTGCTTTCAAACAGGCCGATCGCGCCCTGGGCTTTAGCCTCGTCCACGGTCATTTCCTCCATGGTGACGGGCATGGCGGCCCGGATTGCGTCGTTGACGATCGCCTCTACCTTTTGAAGCTCGTCTTTGTCCACCTTGCGGCCGAAGGAGAAGTCAAACCGCAGCCGTTCGGCGGTGATGTTGGAGCCCTTCTGCGCTACCTCGTCGCCAAGCACCTGCCGCAACGCCTTGTGCAAGAGGTGGGTTGCGGTGTGCAGCTTGGTGGTCGCCTCCGAATGGTCGGCCAGACCGCCCTTGAAGGTCTGCTCGGCGCCCGCGTGGCTTTTTTCCTGATGCTCCTTGAAGCTTGCCTCGTACCCCGCGATGTCCACGGTCAAGCCGCGCTCTTTGGCGAGCTCCACGGTCATCTCGATGGGGAAGCCGTAGGTATCGTACAGGTGGAACGCGCTTACGCCGTCAATCTGTTTGCTTTCCATGCGGCTTACGATCTTTTCAAACTCGCGGGTACCCTGGTCGAGGGTCTTGGCAAAGCGGGTTTCCTCCATGGCGAGCTGCTCCAGGATAAACGCACCGTTGCGCGAAAGCTCCGGGTATACGGCCTTGTACTGGTTGATGATCACGTTGGCGATTTCGCCTGTAAAGCCGGCGGGGAGAGAAAGCTCCATGCCGTAGCGCACCGCGCGGCGGATCAGGCGGCGCAGCACGTAGCCTTGGCCGACGTTGGAGGGCGGCATGCCCCGGTCGTCGCCCAGGATAAAGGTAGCCGTGCGCATGTGGTCGGCCACGATGCGGAACGCTTTTTTGTTCTCCGTATAGGTTTTGCCGCTGAGTTCGGCGATTTTCGCGAGAATATTTTCAAACAGGTCTGTCTCATATACGTTATCCTTGCCTAGCAGAGTGCAGATGGTGCGCTCCAGCCCCATGCCGGTATCGACGTTTGGCGCGGGGAGCGGATGCAGAACGCCGTCCGGCGTTTTGTTATACTGCATGAACACGTCGTTCCAGATTTCCAGATAGCGTCCGCAGTCGCAGGCGGGGGAGCAGTCCGGGCCGCAGGGCGCCTTGTCGGTGATGATGAACATTTCGGAGTCCGGGCCGCAGGGGCCGGTGGGGCCGGGGGCCCACCAGTTGTTTTCGGCGGGCAGGAAAAAGATGCGTTCGGCGGGAACGCCCTGCTCGCGCCAGAGCCTGGCGCTTTCCTCGTCCCGGGGCGCGTTTTCGTCGCCCGCGAACACGGAAAAGGCCAGCTTATCCTTGGGGAGGCCCAGATATTGTTCACTCGTGAGGAACTCCCAGCTCCAGGGAATCATTTCCTTTTTAAAATAATCGCCAAGCGACCAGTTGCCAAGCATCTCAAAAAATGTGAGATGGCTTGCGTCGCCCACGTCGTCGATATCTCCAGTGCGGATGCACTTTTGCACGTTTGTAAGCCGCGTGCCTTCGGGGTGTTTCTGGCCCAGCAGGTACGGCACCAGCGGGTGCATGCCCGCCATGGTAAACAAGACCGATGGATCGTTTTCCGGTACCAGCGACGCCGACGAGATCAACGCGTGACCTTTATCCTGAAAAAACTTTAAGAACATCGCGCGGAGCTGGGCGGAATTTGAGAGTTTCATGGTTTTCTCCCCTTGTCTTTGCATTGGGTATACACCCCAATATTATAGGGTTTGCGGGAGATGATGTCAAACTTGTAACGCATGTTTTTCGCTTTTTTGCCGGTACTGGAGGGCGTGCGCGTTGCTTGACACAAAAGCGGCGGAAATGTACTATGAAGTAACCAATATAACAGCAGCGGCAAGAGGGATACAGCATGAGTTCGGATCGGGATCAAAGCGGAAGAACGCCGCGCCGGAACCCTTCGGTGCCTGTTCCCGGCATGCCGTATCGCTTTCATACGGAAAAAAAAGAGTCTCCGTCCGCGTCGCGCGGGCGGGATTTTGAGTTTATCGAATCCATGCCTCCCGCCGGAGAAGGCGAGCCGGCGGAAAACGCCTATAACCCCTGGGAGGAGATGGGCTGGCAGGGCGGCGAAACGCCGTTCCCCGCCGCCAAAGAGCCGGAGGTCTTGCAGGAGGAACGCTATTTTAAGCCCATGCTGGATATTGACCGCAAGATGCCCGAGCTTTACAACGCTTACGACGGCAGCGACGAAGCCGACGAGTTTGAAAGTACCCAGCCGCACCAGAGCTTCCGGGACGATTCCGAGCTGTTCCGCGAGCCGCCCCCGCCCCCGGCCCCGCCCGAAAAAAAGCGCCGGGAGCCCTGGCGCGTCGCGGTGATCTTAAGCTGTATCGCGGCGCTGTTATTCTGCGGAATTGAGGTTTATCGGATCGCCAAAGACGTCATGCAGAGCGAAGCCCAGTTAAGCGAGTACCGGGATTTGTACCTGCGGGAAAACAACGTCGATTTTTCCCGCAACGCCCAGGCCGTAGCCCTGCGCCCGGCGGGGGAAACCTACCCGCCTACCGCCTCGCCCGTGCCCAGGCAGACGCCTACGCCCACGCCGCGTATCTCGCAGGTCGACCCGTTGATCGGGGCGTTTACGGACATCGATCCGGATCAGTCCGTCGCGCCCGGCAGCGAAACGCCCGCGCCCCGCTATAAGCTGGACCGCTATCCGTTCAACCCGCTGCTTATTATCCGTGACGAGATCGCAACCCTGCAGCTGACCAACGAAGATATCGTCGGCCGGCTGGTGATCGACGGGGTGATGGACGAGCTTGTCGTCATGCGCAACAACACCTATTACTTAAACCATAACGCGTCGGGAGACTATTCCGGCTACGGCGCGGTATTTGTGGATCAAAACCTCGTCTTCCGTTATCCGCCGGAAAACATCGTGCTCTACGGGCGCACCTCCAATCCGGGTAAAACCTTCGCGCCGCTGAAAGACTATGCCGAGCAGGGCGTCGAATTTGCCAAGCTGCATCCCTACGTCACCTTTGAAAGCATCTATGAAAAGGCACGTTACGGCATCGTCGCCGTGATCCAGTCCTCCGGCGATCCTGCCGCGTCCGATTATTTCAACGCGCAGACGCTCTCCTTCGCGACCGACGAGGAGATGCTTGCGTTTGTCAACGAGGCCGTGTCCAAAAGCCTGTACGGATTCAACACCGACGTACAGGCGACCGACCGGTTGCTCACGCTGGTGACGCTTTCCGACGGTACGGATCTAAGCCGCGTCATCATCGTGTGCCGCATGCTCCGGGAGGGCGAAGCGGGTTATATCGCGGGCGAGACCCTGACCGAAACGCCTGTCCCCTAAAGGGATGTGACGGCCTTGCGGCGAATACGAAAGGGAACGACGCTTGAGGAGGACGACCCAATGCAGGAGCCATGCATCAAACCCGGAGAATTTTTGCTTCCAGCCCCGACTGTGGATCTTACCGCGTGGGCCTGCGTGGCCTGCGATCAATATACGTCTCAGCCCGCGTACTGGCAGGAGGCGGAGATGCTGGCGGGGGACAAGCCCTCCGCGCTGCGACTGGTGCTGCCGGAAATTTATTTAAACGAGGCGGCGGCGCGCATCCCGGCAATCCACCAAACCATGCAAAGCTACCTGCAAACCGGTGTTCTGACGCCCGGGGTGCAGAACGGGTTTATTTTGGTGGAGCGCATGACGGGCGAGGGCGCGCGCCTGGGAATGGTGGCGGCGCTGGACCTGGAATGCTACGATTACCGCCCCGGAAGTACCCTTCCCGTACGCGCGACCGAAGGCACGATTTTGGAACGCATCCCCCCGCGCCTGTCCATCCGCCGCGGCGCGCCGCTGGAGTTGAGCCATGTGCTGTTATTGATTGACGATCCCATGCAGAGCGTGCTGGAACCTTTGTTTGCAAAGCGTGCGGCACTTTCGAAGCTTTACGATTTCCCCCTGATGATGGGCGGCGGGCATCTGACGGGCTACGCGGTAACCGACGAGGCCGATATACAGAGTGTATACGACGCGCTGGACGAGGTGAAAACGCAAAACGAGTTCTTATTTGCGGTGGGCGACGGCAATCACAGCCTGGCCGCCGCCAAGAGCTATTGGGAAGAGCTGAAACAAACTTTGCCGCCCGATGCGCAAAAGAACCACCCCGCCCGCTACGCGATGGTGGAGATTGAAAACATTCACGACGACGCGCTGGTTTTCGAGCCCATCCACCGCGTGCTGTTCGGGTTCGACGGCGACGATTTATTAAGCGAGCTGGAAACCTATGCCGTTAAAAAAGGCTGGACGCTTGGCGCGACGCAGGACGCGCACGGCGTCCGTATGGTGTACGAAGGCAAGGAAGTGGAGTTAAACATCGGCGATTCCGGCGAACCGCTGGCCGTCGGCGCGCTGCAAACGTTCCTGGACGAGTGGATGCAGGGCCGCCAAGGGCTGACGCTTGACTATGTGCATGGTGAGGAAACCGCGCGGGAACTGGCCGCCCAACCCGACACCGTCGCGTTTTTGCTGCCTCCGCTACATAAAAGCGAGTTGCTGCCCGCCGTAGCCAAAAGCGGCGCGCTGCCGCGCAAAACCTTCTCCATGGGCGAAGCGCACGAGAAGCGCTACTACATGGAAGCTAGAAAAATTAAGCTGTAGGGAAATGACGAATCAATTCCTCGCACGCTGCCGGCCGCATTGACATCATCTTGCGCTTGCGGGGATTCTCGATGTAGCGCTGCTACGATTTCGAATCCCGCATGCACAATCTAATGCAAATTCGACTCGGCATCGCACAAGCTTTTATTCATCATTACCCATTTTTCAATCATCAATACGTCAAGCCCTGGCATGTGTGTGGGGTCGGTTTTTGATCTTTACCACCATTCAATAGTGATGAATTGGTCTGAAACGGGACAATCGGCACATGAAAAAACCTTGACAAAACACCGCTTTTCATGCATAATTTACGAATAATTATTCAAGGGGGCATTGTGGTGGCTAACAAGGCGGCGGTTCAGAAAGTGGTGCTTGCTTATTCCGGCGGGCTGGATACCTCGGTCATCATTCCGTGGCTGAAGGAGAATTACGATAACTGCGAAGTGATCGCGGTCTCGGCGGACGTCGGGCAGGGTTCGGAGCTGGAGGGTCTGGAGGAAAAGGCCATCCGCACCGGCGCGAGCAAGCTGTATATCGAAGACCTTAAAGCGGAATTCATTACCGATTTCATCTATCCCACCATGCAGGCGGGCGCGGTGTACGAGGGCCAGTACCTGCTGGGCACCAGCTTTGCGCGGCCGATCATTGCCAAGCGCATCGTGGAAATCGCCCTGAAAGAAGGCGCCGACGCCATTTGCCACGGCTGCACCGGCAAGGGTAACGATCAGGTGCGCTTCGAGCTCGCCATCAAGGCCTACGCGCCGGATATGACCATCATCGCTCCCTGGCGCGAGTGGGAACTCAAAAGCCGCGAGGACGAGATCGATTACGCCGAGGCCCACAACATCCCCCTGAAAATCAACCGTGAAACCAACTACTCCAAGGATAAAAACCTCTGGCACCTCTCCCACGAGGGCATGGATCTGGAAGACCCGAAAAACGAGCCGACCTACCAGAAGCCCGGTTTTTTGGAGATGTGCGTATCCCCCGAGCAGGCGCCCGACAAACCCACCTATGTGAAGATCGCCTTTGAAAAGGGCATTCCCGTGTCGGTAGACGGCGAAGCGCTTGCGCCCGTCGCGCTGATCGAAAAGCTCAACGCTCTGGGCGGGGCAAACGGCGTGGGCATCGTGGACATGGTGGAAAACCGCCTTGTGGGCATGAAAAGCCGCGGCGTGTACGAAACCCCCGGCGGCACCGTGCTCTACGCCGCGCACCAGGCGCTGGAAACCCTGTGCCTGGACCGCGACACCCAGCACTATAAAGAAGTCGTTGCCAACCGTTTTGCGGAACTGGTGTACTTCGGCCAGTGGTTCACGCCGCTGCGCGAAGCGCTTTCCGCGTTTGTGGAAAAGACGCAGGAAGTCGTTACCGGCGTGGTGACGCTGAAGCTTTACAAGGGCAACGTCATGCCCGCGGGTATCGAAAGCCCATATAGCCTCTATTCCGAGGAGATCGCCACCTTCAACGAAGACGAGGTGTACGACCAGAACGATTCGGCGGGATTCATCAATTTGTTTGGATTGCCGTCTGTAGTCAGAGCCAAATTGCAAGGCAAATAACCTGCCCAACGAAAAGGCACGATCTGAGGTGTCAGCTGCGGCTGGCATCTCATACCTTTTGATTTGGCAGGGCAAGTGTATCGCGTAGAATTTTGAAATGGAGTTTGGCATGCACAAAGTGTTCATCAACGGGTCCGGGGGCACCACGGGGCTTCGGATTGGGGACAGGCTCAAGGCCCGGCCCGATCTGGAGCTTCTGAGCCTGCCCGAGGACAAGCGCAAGGACGCGGACGCGCAGGCGGCCCTCGCCGCGCAGGCGGACGTCACCGTTCTCTGCCTGCCCGACGATGCAAGCCGGGCGTTCGTCTCGGCGCTGAACGATGAAACCATCAAGGTGCTTGATACCTCCACGGCCTTCCGCACGGACGGCCGCTTTGCGTATGGCTTCCCGGAGCTTTCGGATGCGCACGAAGAAGCGATTCGCAATTCCAGCCGCGTTGCCAACACCGGCTGCCACGCGGCGGGCGCGATCGCACTGTTATATCCGCTGCTGCAAGCGGGCGCCGTTGCGGCAGATATGCCCGTCAGTATCACGTCGATCACCGGATACTCCGGCGGCGGCAAGAAAATGATCGCCGAATACGAGGCCAAGGACCGCGGCACCGCGCTGGATGCGCCCCGCGCCTACGCCCTTACCCAAAGCCACAAGCACATGCCCGAGATCGTCAAGGTCTGCGGATTAAAAACCCCGCCGGTCTTTCAGCCGGTCGTCGCGGATTTTTACAACGGCATGCTGGTGTCCATCCCGCTGCATCCGTCGCTGATGCAGTCTCCGCTTTCGATGGACGCGCTTACCGACCTGTACCGCGCCCATTACCGAGGCAAGGCGATGATTCAGGTGCTCGGACCGAATCCCGAGCCTGTCATCGCCGCAAACAAGCTGGCCGATTCGGACGCGATGGAGATATTTCTCACGGGCAGCGGGGACCGGATGATTGCCTGCGCACGCTTTGATAACCTGGGCAAAGGCGCGTGCGGCATGGCGATACAGAATCTGGACCTCATGCTCGGTAACTGATGAGATCTGGACAGATAAAGGAGCATGTTATATGCAATGGATAGAAGGCGGCGTGACCGCCGCAAAAGGATATAAAGCAGCGGGCGAGCACCTGGGCATACGGAAAAAACCCGGCAAACGGGATGTGGCGCTGCTCGTAAGCGAAACCCCGGCCTCCGCGGCCGGCTGCTACACGCAGAACCTGGTCAAAGGCGCGCCGCTGCTGGTGACCAAACAACACCTGACAAACGGCAAAGCGCAGGCGATTATCTGCAACTCCGGCAACGCCAACACCTGCAACGATAACGGCGTCGAGATCGCCGACGGCATGTGTGCGCTGGTGGAACAGTACACGGGTATTCAGGCGGGCGACGTGATCGTCGCCTCCACGGGCGTCATCGGGCAGCCGATGACGCTTGCGCCGTTTGAAGAGGGCCTGGAAATGCTGGCTGCGGCGCTGAAAGCCGATGGCGGGCATCACGCCGCGCAGGCTATCATGACCACCGATACCGTGCCCAAGGAAGTTGCCGTGGAGTTTGAAATGGGCGGGAAAATCTGCACCCTGGGCGGCATGGCCAAGGGCAGCGGGATGATCCACCCCAACATGGCGACTATGCTCTGCTTCCTGACAACGGACGCGGCGGTGGAACCCAAAGCCTTGCAGGACGCGCTGTCGGCCGTGGTGAAGGATACCTTCAACATGCTGTCGATCGACGGCGATACGTCCACCAACGACATGGTCTGTATCATGGCCAACGGCATGGCGGGCAACGCGGCGGACGCCGATACCGCGCCGTTCATGGCGGCGCTGCAGGCCGTATGTGAAAAGCTTTGCCGCATGATGGCCAAGGACGGCGAAGGCGCAACCAAGCTCATCGCTTGCACCGTGACCGGAGCCAAGGACGCTGGAAGCGCGAAAGCCGCCGCCAAAGCGGTCATCTGCTCGTCGCTGGTCAAAAGCGCGTTCTTCGGCGCGGACGCCAACTGGGGGCGCGTACTGTGCGCCATCGGCTACTCCGGCGCGGAGGTGGACGTGGAAGCCGTCGATATCCAGTTCCAAAGCAAGGCGGGGTTGTTGGCCGTGTGCAAGCAGGGACGCAGCATTCCCTTTGACGAGGCCGTTGCCTCCGATATCCTCCGCGAGGACGAGATCGACATTCTGGTGCAGTGCAAGGACGGCAATGGCAAAGCCACCGCCTGGGGCTGCGACCTGACTTACGATTACGTGCGCATCAACGGCGACTACCGCACCTGATGATGGAGGACAAAGCCATGACCATGACCATTAACGAACGCGCAGAGGTGCTTATTCAGGCGCTTCCTTACATACAGGAATACACGGGCAAGATCGTCGTCATCAAGTACGGCGGCAGCGCCATGCAGTCCAAAGAGCTGGAGCGCGCCGTGATGGGCGACCTGAGGCTCTTGCAGCTGGTCGGCATCCGCGTGGTGCTGGTGCACGGCGGCGGCCCGGAGATCAGCGAGATGCTCAAAAAGCTCGGCAAGCAGACCGAGTTTATCGACGGCCTGCGCGTCACCGACCACGAGACCGCCGAGATCGTCCAGATGGTGCTTGCGGGCAAGGTGGGCAAAAACCTGGTGGCGTATCTGCAGTCCATCGGCGGCAAGGCCATCGGCCTGTGCGGGTTAGACGGCCACATGATCACCGCCAAACAGCGCGACGATGTACACGGTTTCGTGGGCGAGATCACGGACGTGAACGTACAGCCGATCCTGGACGTGCTGGAAAAGGGCTATATCCCGGTCATCTCCACCGTCGGCGGCGACGGGGAGGGCAACGTGTATAACATCAACGCCGATACGGCCGCCGCGCGCATCGCGGCCGCGCTTTCGGCCGAAAGCCTGATCAACATGACCGATATCCGCGGCGTGCTGCGCGATCCGGCGGACGAAAGCTCGCTGATCAGCGTCGTTCCCTTAGGGACCGCGCCCGCGCTGATCTCCGACGGCGTTATCTCCGGCGGCATGATTCCCAAGGTGGAGTGCTGCATTGACGCCATCCGACGCGGCGTGCAGAAGGTGTTTATTATCGACGGCCGCGTCAAGCATGCGATTTTGATCGAGTGCCTGACCGACGAAGGCGTCGGCACGATGTTTACCCATTAACATTCGCCAAGAGAGGACATAGTATGAGTAAGATAAAAGAACAGGAAAAGCAATATATCGCCCCGACCTACGCGCGGTTTGACGTGGCGTTTGTCAAGGGCGAAGGCGCGACGCTCTACGACGACGAGGGGAAAGCCTATACCGATATGGGCAGCGGCATCGCCGTAAACGTTCTGGGCTACGGTAACAAGCCCTGGGCGGAGGCTGTGTGCGAACAGACGAACACGCTGGCGCATGTATCTAACCTTTACTATACCCAGCCTCAGGGCGAGCTGGCGGAGATCCTCTGCAAGCGCTCGGGGCTTAAAAAGGCGTTCTTCGGCAATTCCGGCGCGGAGGCCAACGAGTGCGCCATCAAGGCCGCGCGCAAGTACGCCGCCGACAAGCACGGCGAGAACGTAAAACCTGTGATCGTCACCCTGGAGGAAAGCTTCCACGGCCGGACGCTCGCGACGCTCGCCGCGACCGGGCAGGATCATTACCATCACGATTTCGGGCCGTTCCCCGAAGGCTTCGTACATGTGCCGCCCAACGATATCGACGCGCTGAAAGCCGCGCTGGCAAAATACCCCGTATGCGCCGTGATGATCGAGGTCGTGCAGGGCGAGGGCGGCGTAGAGCCGCTGGACGGCGAGTATGTAAAGGCGGTGCGTGACCTGACCAAAGCGCAGGACGTACTGCTGATCGTGGACGAGGTGCAGACCGGCAACGGCCGGCTGGGCACGCTGTTCGGCTACCAGCAGTTTGGCATCCTGCCGGATATCGTCTCTACCGCCAAGGGCCTGGCCGGAGGGCTGCCCATGGGCGCGTGCCTGCTGGGTGAAAAGGTGGAACACACCCTTTCGGCGGGATCGCACGCCTCCACCTTCGGTGGCAATCCCGTATGCGCCGCGGCGGCCGTCGCGGTACTCAACCAGCTTACGGACGAGCTGTTGTCCGAGGTCAAGGCCAAGGGCGAGTACATCAAGGCGGAGCTGTCCGCGTGTCCGTCGGTCAAACGCATTACCGGCTACGGGCTGATGCTGGGCATCGAAACCACGAAGGACGCCCGCGCGCTGGTGCAGACCCTGCTCGACAAGGGCGTCGTCACCCTAACCGCCAAAGCCAAGCTGCGCCTGCTGCCGCCCCTGACCATCTCGTGGGAGCAGTTGAAGAATGCAGTGGCCATTATCAAGGAGGAGCTTTGATATGAATCACTTTCTGAAATTAACGGATTATACAACCGAAGAGCTGACAGAGTTTCTGGATCTGGCTGATCAACTCAAAGCCGAAAATAAAAAAGGCGTCAAGCACCCTGTGCTCGCGGGCAAGACCCTGGGGATGATCTTTCAGAAATCGTCCACCCGCACCCGCGTATCGTTTGAGGTCGGTATGTACCAGCTGGGCGGCCACGCGCTGTTCTTATCCAGCCGCGACCTGCAAATCGGGCGCGGCGAGCCCATTCAGGATACCGCCCGGGTGCTGAGCCGTTATGTGGACGGGATCATGATCCGCACCTTCGCCCAGCAGGACGTGGAAGACCTGGCCAAATACGGCTCCATCCCGATCATCAACGGACTGACGGACTACGCCCATCCCTGCCAGGTGCTGGCTGATCTGATGACCGTCCGCGAGCACAAGGGCACGCTCAAGGGCTTAAAGCTCTGCTTTGTCGGCGCGGGCAACAACATGGCCAACAGCCTGATCGCGGGCTGTGTGAAGATGGGCATGCCGGTCGCCATCGCCTGCCCCAAGAGCTACGAGCCGGATGAGAAGCTGGTCGCGTGGGGCATGGAAAGCGGCCTTTTGACCGTTGGGCAGGATATCCTCGCTCTCGCCAAGGATGCGGACGTGCTCTACACCGACGTGTGGGCCAGCATGGGCGAGGAGGGCGAGGCCGAAGAACGCGCCAAGGCATTTGCGAACTTCCAGGTGAACGACGCCGTGATGGCCGTCGCCAAGAAGGACGCCATGGTGCTCCACTGTCTGCCCGCCCACCGCGGCGAGGAAATCACCGACGAGGTCATGGAAGCCCACGCCAACGAAATCTTCGACGAGGCCGAAAACCGCCTGCACGCGCAGAAATCTATCATGGTGAAGCTATTAAAGTAAACGCAGACAAAATTCTGCACATGCTGGCGGCCTGATTTCCGCCATCTTGGGCTCTGCGAATCCTCGACGTAGCGCTGCTACGACTTCGGGTTTACAGAGCCCAATCTGACAAAAATCCGATCCGCCATCATGCACAGTTTTCATCTGCGTTTACTTTAATATCACAAGGGTATTGCATAGTGTCCGATAGGAATGTCACCTCAATGACCCCGACAAGGGCGTTGCCCTTAACCCATAACAAAATAGCCGCGCGATCGCGCGGCTATTTGATTGGGGTTCCAGGGACACTGCCCCTGGTCAGGGTTTTAGGGGCGGAAGCCCATAACGACCCTTATTTATATACTTTTTCGTCCAGCACCCCGATCACGGGGAGGTTGCGGTACTTTTCGTTGAAGTCCAGGCCGTAGCCGACCACGAACGCGTCGGGGATTTCAAAGCCGGTATAGTCCACGCTCAGCGGCACCACGCGGCGGGAGGGCTTGTCCAGCAGCGTGATGATGCGGATGCTCGCCGCGCCGCGGTTGTTTAAAATGCGCTTTAAGTACGCAAGCGTCTTGCCGGAGTCCACGATGTCTTCCACGATTAAAACGTTCCGGCCTTCGATGCTCGAATCCAGGTCCTTCACCAGCCGCACCTCGCCGCTGACGGTATTGGAACCGTAGCTGGAGATCGCCATAAAGTCGATGTCCAGCGGCAGGTCGATCTCGCGGATGAGATCGGTAAAGAAGATCGACGAACCCTTGAGAATGCAGATCAGCAGCGGGTTTTTCCCCTGATAATCGCGGGTCACGCGCTCGCCGAGGGTTTTTACGGTGCCTTTAATCTGGTCTTCGGAGATCAGGATCTCCGAAAGATCCTGGTACATTGGGCAATCCTGTTTCATGGCGTACTCCTTCTATGCATGCGATGATACCAGGGCAGCGTGCCCTGCAGGGTCAGCAGGATGGATGGTTCGTGCTTTACGCGCGTGGCTTCCGCCGCGCCGACGCCCACGGCCCAGAGCACCTCGTTTCCGATGGCGACGACCGGCAGATGCTTGCGGAATGGCGGATCGAGCTTCCGGTCGGTCAGGTAGCGGCGCAGGGGCTTGCCGCCGTCCGCGCCGAAGGGGCGAATCACGTCGCCGGGCAACGGAGTTCGCAGCACGACTTGATTGATCTGATACTCGGTGAGCACCACGGTCAGCTTTCCGTCGGGGGTGATCCCTCCGGGATCGTGCGGCATCGCCGCAAAGGCGATATCCCCGAAACCAAAGGAACTCTGCGCGTCGTTCAGCTTCACCGGTTCTGGCAGGGGAGTATCCGCAAGCGGCGCGTCGTTTGCCATGCGCGTCAGGTGGATATAGTACTCCGTCGCCGTGGCGTGCAGCGCGCCGGGCATGTTCAGCACCGCGTTTTCCGGCGCGGACAGCAGCGCATACAGACTGAGCGAATCCTCCGCGGACAGGCAGCGTTCGTCGGCGGTTATACCACCGCGCTCCATACCCAGTTCCGCAAACCCGCGCAGCGTACGCAGCGCAACGGCGGCGTGCGCGTCCTGCAGAACCTCTCTATGTAAACAGAAGTAGGGCGGTTTGTCAATCAGGGAGTGTTTTAAAAGTTCGTCCGCCTGGGCTTGCAGGCAGTCCTCATCCAGCGTTAACAGCGCGGCGGATTGCGCGATATGCGCGATTGCCGCGGGGTTTTCAGCCGTAAGCTGCGGCATAATCTCAAGCCGCAGGCGGTTGCGTTGGCAAACGGGTTTGAGGTTCGATGCGTCGGTGCGGTAGGCTTCGCCGTCCAGCGCGTCCAGCAGAACCTGCTTGGGCAGCGTTAAAAACGGGCGGATCAGGGTCACGTCTTCGCGTACCGAGACCGCGTCCATGCCGCTCAAACCCCGCGCGCCGCTGCCGCGTAAAAGGTGCTGTAAAACGGTTTCGGCCTGGTCGTCCTGGTGGTGGGCCAGGAGCAGCGCGTCGGCCTTGCATTCCTTCGCGCGGTCCAGCAGCAACTTATAGCGCGCTTCCCGCGCCGCCGCTTCCGCGCCTGCCGCGTCCATGCCGCCGGCAAGCTCCGCGTGGTCGCAGGTAAAGGGGACGGAATGCCGCTTGCATAAGGCCTCGCAGAAATCGGCGTCTTTTTGCCCTTCTATACCCCGCAGGCCGTGCTCCACATGCGCGGCGTATACTGAAACGCCACGCCTTTTTTGCAGCTCCAGCATGGTCAGCAAGAGGGCAACGGAATCCGCGCCGCCGCTCAACGCGACCAGCACCGCCGCCTTTTCGTGGAGTAAATCCGCACGCCGCAGGGCTTCTTCGGCGGCGGAAATCAAGCGTTTATCCATGCCATTATTGTAGCACTCCAAAGGGGTGAAATCAACAATCGCCCGCACCGGCGCAAGGCCGGATGCGGGCGAAAAAGGGAACGAAGATACGATCGAAAACCGTCGTGCGGATTACTTCATGGCGACCACAGCGGAGACTTCGGCTGAAACGGTGATCAGGCCGTTTTCGATCGGGGTGGCGTAGGAAGAATCCAGCGAGTACATGGCGCGTTCCGTGTAGATCGTGCCGGAGCTTGCGTTCTCTGTGATCGACAGCGGATCGCCCGCTTCCCTGCCGATAGCCTGGGCCATCAGCGCGGCTTTGCGCAGCGCGTCCTGCGCGGCGGCGGTAAGCGCCTGGTCATACGCGGCGTTTTGCTCCGAGCTCAGGAAGTTCAGGCTGTACACGTTGTTGGCGCCCGCTTCCACGGCGCCATCCAGCAGGGTGGGCAGCGAAGCGAGATCGCGGACGACAACCGTTACGGTATTGCTGACTTCATAGCCCGTTACGGCCGGGGTGCTGGCGGAATAGTCGTACACGGGATACACGGAGTAATACTCGGTCTGGATATCCTCTCTGGCTACTTCGAGGGCGACCAGGGCATCGATCACGGCCTGCATGGCGGCGGCGTTAGCGCTTTGCGCCGTGGTGATCAGCGCGTCCTGCGTGGTAATGCCCACGGAGAACGTCGCCATATCGGGAACCAGGGTTACGCTGCCGGAGCCGATGGCGGTTACAGTGTCGCCTTCGGCAAGAGCCGGGACGGATACGAGGACAAGAGCAAGAACGAGAAGAATGCCAAGCAGTTTTTTCATAAATAAGTCTCCTTAAGGCTTTTGGTTGGTTTTGCGGTGCCTGCGCACCAGCCTGAAAATAGTGTACCCAAGAATCAGGGGAATAATCACGGGTGCGGCGGCGATCAGGAACACAAGCATGTTTTCAAAGAATCCGCCCAGCCAGGCAAGCGACGCTTTCAGCCCGCTTACCAAGCGCTGGCCGATGGTCAGGTCTTCCGCGGCGGCGGTGTCGCTTTCGGTCTGCTCATGCAGATACACGCTCACCGTCGCGTAGTCTGCCTGCCGGTCGATGTACAGGAGGGAAGACTGCAGGCTGTCCAGCTCGTACTGCGTATCGGCGATTTCGCTTTCGATGGCTAAAAGGTCTTCCACGGTTTCGGCCTGGAGCAAAAGCTCCTGCAATCTGGTCATCTTGTCCTGCTGGGTTTGCAGGCGAAGGGCCGTATCGGTATATTGGGTGGTCATATCGGTTGCGCTTTGGTAGCTGTCGGTCACGCGGCCGATGGCCTGCAGATCGCTTACAAACCCGTCCAGGGCTTCGGCGGGAATCCGCAGCTCGAACGATGCGGCGCGGCGGCCCGCCTGCTGCTCGTACATGCTGACGGAGCTTGCATACCCGCCCGTGCCCTCGGCAAGCGACAGGATCGCGTCGTAATCCGGGTCGAAGGCCGTGGATGCGATGGTCAGGCTGACGGTACGCACGATCTTGCGGTCGTCCGCCGCTTCGCTTGTGGTGGAACTCAGTTCGTTCACGGCTTCGTCTTCGGCGATTGCGGCGCTGCGCGGAGCCGAGACCATGGACAGGGTTTGCCCCTCGGCGGTATCGGAATCGAAGCTGAAGTTGTACACGTCGCCCGCCCCCGCGGTTTTTGACGCGTACACGGCCTGGGTTTCGGTGTCCGGGCTGGGCGTGGGTTCCGTCGATTTAGGAACGATCACGCCGGTAATGGCCGTGCCGACAATCAGCACCAATGCCGCGGCGATCGGCAGCGCGGCGCGCCGTAGCCAGCTGAGGCCGGGACTTTTTTTCATTTCTTTTGTCTCCTCTCGTTTCACGGCATCGCGCCACGAGGCCTTAAAAGCCTCGGGGACGTCCGTTTGATACAGCGAGGTCAACGCGCGGTCAAGCGGATCGCCTGACGGTTTCCTTTTCATGCGCTGGGCCTCCCTTCCATATCATTTGACGAGCGGATCAATCGTTTGTTCCGGTTCATGCGTTTATTTTTCTGCGGCCGAGCGCAGCGCTTCCTTGGCGCGGTTCAGCGCGCTTTTCACCGTGCCCAGCGGCATGCGCATGGCCCTTGCGATCTGCAGGTAGCTCATCCCGTCGCCGTAGCGCAGGGACAGCAGCGCCTGCTCGCGTTGGGGCAGGGTTTGGACTGCCTGATGCAGCATGTCCTGATCGCTATTGCGCAAATAGGCGTCCTCGGGGGTGGCGTTTTCGGCGGCGGGATCATACCCCGCATCGTGCATCGCGTCCAGCGACGCGGTTTCATAGCGCTTGTGCGCGCGCTTCAAAGTGTCCAGACAGATATTATGCGCGATGCGGTACAGCCAGGTGCCAAGCTCGCTGCGCCGTTCATACGAGGAGAACGACCGAAACGCGCGAAGCATCGTTTCCTGCGCGGCGTCCTGGGCGTCGGCGGGCGTTTTGAGCATTTGCAGGCAGTGGCGGTAGACCATGCCTTCGAAGGGCGCGCACAGCGCGATGAACGCATCCGCGTCCCCGCGTTTGGCTTTTTCAAGCGTTCGCTCGCTCAAACCGCGCACCTCCCTGTCATTGGTCTGTCCATTCAACGATCGTTTATGCGGGTTTGTTCCCGGACGGTTGACATTTTCAAAAACCGGATGCACTATAAGGAACGGAATGTTAGGAACGGAGAGCGACCCGCTTGCAGTATATCGACGCGCACGCGCACATCTATCCAGACGAGATCGCCGTGAAGGCATCCATGGCCACAGCGGAATTTTACGATATCCCCCTGACCTGCGACGGCAGGATGAAAACCCTCCTGGAACGCGGTGAACAGGCGGGAATCCAAAAGCACATCGTGCTTGGGGTTGCGATTACGCCCGAGCGCGTCAAGGGCATCAACAACTATCTGATGCGTGTCGTTAAAGAAAACCCGGATCGGCTCATCGGTTTTGGCGCGATGCATCCCGATCAGCCGGACGTAAAGCAGGAACTCCGCCGCATCCGGGCGGGCGGGCTCCAGGGCGTGAAGCTGCACTCAGACATGCAGCGGACAGCGCTGGACGGCGATCATACGATCGCGCTCTTTCAAGCGCTGGCGGAGGAGAATATGCCAGTGATGCTGCACTTGGGCGACCCGCGCTATTCTTACAGCAACCCCCGGCAGCTGAAAAACGCGCTTAAATCCGTGCCGGAGCTCAAGGTGATCGCCGCCCACTGCGGCGGCTGGATGGAGTGGGACGAGGGCTGGCGCAATCTGGCCGATCTGGACAACGTCTGGGTGGATACCTCTTCAAGCCTCTACCCCTTTACGCCTGAGGAAGGCGTTAAACTCCTGCGCCGCTTCCGGCCCGACCGCGTGTTTTTCGCGACCGACTTTCCCATGTGGGACCCCGTGATCGAACGGCAGCGCTTTGACGCCCTGCCCCTGACCGATACCGAAAAAGAGAACATCGGGCGGCGGAACATCGAGGCGTTTCTAACGCAGTTTTAGTTCGTCTGGATACGGAACACGCTTGCCAGCAAATGCCGGACGGCGAACCCCGCCTCCGTGGATAAAAGCCCGGCCAAAAGCCGCACGGCCCGCGCTCGCGTTTCAAGATCGAGCCGGTTGAAAGCGGAAAACAGCTTTGGCGTCTGCCCCCGGAAATCTTCGATGATGGGGCCGACGTCCTTCACGCCGATCCCGGACACGATTTTGAAGATCACGTCCACCATAAACCGGCGGTCCTCCTGGGATTGCAAATCCAGCCAGTGGTTAAACGCTTCATTGGAGTTGCGGGTGGACAGGTTCAGCTCCTCAAGCTTTTGGAACGCGCCGTCCTCGATCTGCCAGGTGAACGCGTCGTGCTGCATCAGCCCGACGGCTTCGGACCGCACCACAAGGTAATCCGGGTGGTAACACAGCAGCATTCCGACGACCGAGCTTTGCGGAATCCAGCTTTGCACGCGGCGGCGGACAGTCTGGTACTGGGGGCTGTCCAGCGTCGGTTTATCCACGCCCGGGCCGTCGAAGCTGTATACCTGGGCAATGCGTCCGCGGATCGGGTCGCTTACGTGGCATGCCGCGTACAGCGCAAGATTGCCGCCCTTGGAATGCCCGCCCAGGTATAAAGGCCCCTTCGTGGCCGAAGCCGTGCGCTCAACGTAGGCTACGGCCTGCAGCTGCGCCGGCACGGTCATAAACGACATATTGAAGTCTTCTTTCCAGCCGGTGAAGCTTACATCAGTGCCCCGGAACGCGACGTAGTGCGCGCCGCCGGGCAGAGCGAAGGTGCAGGCGCAAAACTGCGTTTCGTGGTCGGGATCGACGTGGTTTACATAATTTTGAATTTTGAACTTTGCATAGCGTTTGGACGCCGCGCAGTGCTGCAAAAGAGCATAGCATTTGCTTTGATAAAAAGAGGGGAAAGCGTCGGGATAGGTAAGCGAGATGAAAATCCAGAGCTTCCGTACGGTTACGGGTTGCCCGCAGTCCAGCAGCCCTTCCATGGGGATGTAGGCAAGCTGGGTCAGCACAAGGCTGTCCAACGTGTCAAACGGACGCGCGGATAGCGTTTGTGCGCCGAAATCCCGGACGTGGGACTGGATATTGTACATAACTGTCCTCCGTGCGTCGGAAAGGCTGTACTTCCTGCTGTCAGTATTATAGCGGGGCTTCCCAACGCCCGTCAAGTCGTTTGACAGGCACATGCTTTTTCAGTATATTGGTATGTGACGATTGATGGATGATCCGGCCCGGCACACATGCTGCGCAGGGCGGAATTGCGCCGCCGGCGGTATGAAAAGTGCGGCGGCTGTGATATACTATGAACACTATCGCGGGTTTATTTTTTGCCGAAAACCCGGAAACGGAGGCACATTTGCTGTGCTGATTGGGCAGTTCTGCGAGTCGTATCCGCCATCGCTGGACGGCGTGGGGCGCGTCATGCTCAGCTATTGCAGGCATCTGAATGCACGGGGACACCGCGCGCTTTACATCGCGCCCCAAAACCGGAAGTTCGAACCGCCTGAGAACTGTGAAACCCTGCTGTACGGCGGCGTTTCCGTTCCGGGCGAAGCTTACCGCGTCGGTCTTCCGCGCCTGTCGGGCGGCTACCGCCGCAGGGCAGACGCAATGCCCTTTGACGTATTGCACGCGCACAGCCCGTTTTTCGGCGCGCGTGAAGCGCGCCGTCTGGCAAAACGCCTCAACGCGCCGCTTGTGGCCACGTTCCACTCCAAATACTATGATGATTTTCTCAAAGTCACCCATTCCAAGCTGCTCGCAAGAACCGTGGTGCGCTATATCGTGCGGTTTTACCATAGCTGCGACGAGGTATGGGCGGTCAATCGGCAGACGGGAGACGTGCTGAAGTCTTACGGCTACAAGGGCGATATCGTAGTGATGCCCAACGGTACCGATCCGTTTTTGCTGTCGGAGGAACAACGGCGGGATGCGCTGGCCCGCTTCCCGGTGCCCGACGGCGTACCGGTGCTGATCTTTGCCGGCCAGCAGAACCTGAAGAAAAATCCGGACATGGTTCTGCGCGCCTGCTCGCTTCTCAAGCAGCAGGGGCAGCCGTTTTTTCTGATCATGGTGGGAAGCGGCCCGGACGAGGAGAAACTGCACGCGCTGGCACAGCGGCTCGGCATTGCCGAACACGTGCTGTTTACGGGATTTTTAAACGAACGGCCCGTGCTGATGGCGCTGTACGAGCGCGCCGATTTGCTGGTTTTTCCTTCGGTTTATGATAACGCGCCCATGGTGGTGCGCGAGGCGGCCGTGATGGGTACGCCGTCGATTCTGATCGAAGGCAGCTGTTCGGCCGAAGGTGTAGTCAGCGGGCAGAACGGGTATCTGTGCGAGCTGAACCCCGAGGCGATCGCCCGGACTATTCTCTCCGCGCTCGAGACCGCCAAAACCGTGGGCGAGGAAGCCCGCCGGACCATTCCCATTCCGTGGGACGAGCTGATCGTATCGGTGGAAGAGCGCTACGAGGCGCTGATAAAAGCAAAGCAGAAAGGATCCGTGCATGAAGCGTAAGCTTTTCAGCTCCCTGTTTATCGCAGCGACGCTGGGATTGATCGTTATCATCGCGTTTTCAAACAGCGACCTGAGCAACGCCTGGGAAGCGCTGTTCACGCTGAAAACGGAGTGGCTTTTGTGTGCGTTTCTGGGGTGGTTCGGGTATATGTTCTTTGATATGCTCGGGCTGCATTACTTTCTGCGCAAGCAGAAATACCCGATCTCGTTCGGGTTTGCGACCTATGTAACGCTGCTTGGCTTTTATTACGCCAACATCACCCCCGGCTCCAGCGGCGGGCAGCCGATGCAGGTGTACTATTTAAGCAAACGGAAAATTCCCGTTCCGATCGCGACCTCCGCGCTTTCCATCAAGTTCCTCGCGTTGCAGATCATGATCGTGACCATTACGACGGTCCTATGGCTTGTCAACGCGGCCTATGTGACCGAGCAGCTGGCGGGAGCAAGATGGTTTATTTATATCGGCTACGGCATCAACTTTCTGTCCATCCCGTTGATTCTGCTGGTGGCGCTGCACAGGCCGCTGGTGCAGGCGATCATTCTGTTCTTTGTGCGCATCGGCGCGAAGCTGCGCATTATCAAGCGGCCGGAAGAACGCATCGTGCGCATCGACGCGGGAATGGATATGTACCACATGTCCATTCTGCGGCTGATGAAATTTCCCAAGCGCATCATCGGGCAGCTGGTGTTTGCGGCGCTGAGCCTCCTGTCGCTGATGAGCATTCCCTTAAGCGTGTACCGCGCGTTTGACCTGAGCGGCACACGCTGGTATGAACTGCTGACGCTTTCGTTCCTGTTGTTCATCAGCGCCAGCTACACGCCCCTGCCGGGGGCCAGCGGCGCGCAGGAGGGCGGATTCCTGATCTTTTTCTCCGGGGCGTTCACTCAGGGCACGATCGGGCTTGCGCTTCTGGTGTGGCGTTTCTTCTCGTATTATCTGTTCCTGTTGGTCGGCGCGTTGATTTCCATTATCGGCAGTATCCGCGGGCACCGGGCCCAAAAGGAGGACGCCGCCGGGAACAAGCCGGAGGCCGTGGAAGAAACTCCCGCGCCGGATTAAACAGACTATTTCGATCCCGCCCCGCTGCCGCAGGGGCGGGATTTTGTATGGTTGGAGGTCCGGACCGTATCATACGCGCGGGAACGCTTGACGAACGGCGCGTTTGCGCTTACTCTTTTTGTAACTGAGATATACGGCTGCATGCACAGGCAGTGGAACCGGACAGACAAGGGGGATGTACGGTATGAGACTTGAAATCAAACAGCTGACTAAAAACTTCGGCGACCACGAGGTGCTCAAGGGCGTGGATTTCGCCGTGGAAAGCGGGAACTCGCTGGGGCTTTTAGGGCGCAACGGCGCGGGCAAAACCACCACGATCCGCATCATTATGGATGTATTTGAAGCCGACAGCGGCGAGGTGCTGCTGGACGGCAAACCCTTCCGCCAGGGCGATTTCCGCGTCGGTTACCTGCCGGAGGAACGCGGGCTGTATCCAAAACGCCTGATCCTGGATCAGCTAATCTACCTTGCCAACCTGCGCGGCCTGTCGCTCAGCGACGCCAAGGCGAATACGCTGCGCTGGATGGGGCGTATGGGGCTGATGGATTATTTGAACAAAAAGGTGGATACGCTGTCCAAGGGCAACCAGCAGAAGATTCAGCTTGCCGTCGCCATGCTCAACAACCCGGATATATTGATCCTGGACGAGCCGTTCTCCGGCCTGGATCCGGTCAACGCGAAGCTGTTGAAGCTCATCGTCAAGGAGACGATCGACGAGGGCAAGATCGTGCTGTTTTCAAGCCACCAGATGAACTATGTGGAGGAGTTCTGCCGGGACATCGCGATATTGAACCGGGGCAGGATCGTGCTCAATACCGATATCGAGACGCACAAGCGCAGCTACGACCGCAACCACCTGGTGCTGGACGTCCCAGAACAAGCGCACGCAAACGCCGTTTCCTATCTGACGGACAAGGGGCTGAAAGCCGAGGATAAAAACGGCGAGCTTCACCTGCACGTACCGGACGGGAAGAACGGTCTGCCCTTGCTGTTGGGATTGCAGGAGAGCGGCGTGCCCTTGGAGGGCTACCGCGTGTTTGAACCGTCGCTGGAAGACGTATTCGTGGAATACACCAGCGACGCCGTATAAGGAGGCAGAGAGATATGAAACAATTCAAATCCGTTCTCCGGTTTGAGCTGGGCGGCTACTTCAAATCCAAAATCTATCTGGTAATGACCGTGCTGTTCGTCGTGGTGCTGATGGTCGTTTTAAGCTTTCCCACCATCAAGACCCTGTTTGCCAAGCAGGACGCGACGGTTGCCAATATGCCTGTCACGCAGGTGGAACAGCTTTCGGCGCAGGCGCCCGGCAAGGACGTCATCGCCGTTCTCAACCAGTCCGGCGCGCTCAGCGACCAGGCGCTTTTGCTGTTTGCGGATTCAATGTACGGAAAAACCCTGCGACTGGTGACCGACAACGCGGCCGCGATCCGCGATCAGGTGCAAAGCGGCATGTATCTGGGTGCGATCATTATTCAAAGCCCGCTGGATGTTTCCTACATCGCCCGCAACCTGGAGCTGGGGGACAATACAGCCTCGCAGATCAGCGCCGCCCTGACCGCCGCCGCGCGCTATGAAGCGCTTTCGACGCTCAATCTCCCGGAGACGCAAGCGGCGGCGATCCTGAACCCGGCCGTCTCTGTCAGCGTGGACAACCTGGGCGTCAGCCAGAGCGAAACGTTCTTCTATACCTATATCCTGCTGCTTGCGCTGTACATGGCCATCATGCTCTACGGGCAGATTGTGGCCACGTCCATCGCCACGGAAAAGGGCTCGCGCACGATGGAGCTGCTGATCACCTCCACCCGCCCCAACAGCCTGTTGTTCGGCAAGATTATCGCGGCTGCCCTGTCCGGCCTGGTGCAGATGGGCATCATCTTCGGCTCGGCGGTGCTGTTTTATCACCTGAACGCCAGCGCGTGGGCAGGCAACGCAATCGTGGCAAGCATTTTCAATATGCCGCTTCCCATCGTCGGCTATGTGCTGCTGTTCTTCCTGCTGGGCTTTTCGCTGTATGCGTTTATGTACGGTGCGATCGGCTCGCTGGTCTCCCGTGTGGAGGACGTATCGGCTTCGATTATGCCGGTGATGTTGATTTTCGTCGCCGGGTTTATTATCGTGGTCAGCTCCCTGACCTCTGGAAACGCCGAAAGCACACTGCTCAAGGTGTGCTCGTTCATCCCGTTCACCGCGCCGATGGCGATGTTTGCGCGGGTGGCGATGTCCAGCCCGGCGTGGTATGAGATTGTGATCTCCGTCGTGCTGCTGGTTGCGACCACCGTGGGTACGGGCATGCTGTCGGCAACCATCTACCGCATGGGCGTGCTGATGTACGGCAAGCCGCCAAGGCCTGCGGAGCTTCTCAGGGTTCTGCGTACGGCGCGCAGCCACGGCGCCGTGCTGAAAAGCGGTCGCTAAAAACCGGTTTAGTTTCCCTGCGGAATGATATATTACTAGTATGACCGTTTTGTACGGATAAACCAGTTTGGACCGAGTAAGCGGAGGGCTTTACCATGACATATCCCATTCAAACCATTCACGGCCGCGAGATCCTGGATTCACGCGGCAATCCCACGGTAGAGGCCGAGGTGACGCTGGAAAACGGCGTGACCGGCGTCGCCGCGGTTCCCAGCGGCGCATCGACAGGCATCTTTGAAGCGCTGGAACTGCGCGATAACGACAAGAAGCGCTACGGCGGCAAGGGCGTATTGAAAGCCGCCGGACACGTGAACAACGAGATCAATAAGCTGCTGCGCGGGGTGGACGCCGCAAAGACGGCGGAGCTCGATAAAGCGATGATCGCCGCCGACGGCACCAAGGACAAGTCAAACTTCGGCGCCAACGCGATCCTCGCGGTTTCGCTCGCGGCCGCCAGAGCGGCGGCAACGGCGCAGGGCGTGCCGCTGTACCGCTTCATCGGCGGCGCGAACGCGCATACGCTGCCCGTACCGATGATGAACGTGCTCAACGGCGGCGTCCACGCTTCCAATAACATCGACGTGCAGGAGTTCATGATCATGCCTGTCGGCGCGCCGACCTTTACCGAGGGCCTGCGCCAGAGCGCCGAGGTGTTCCACACGCTGGCGAAGATTTTGAAAAAGGACGGACACAACACCGCCGTCGGCGACGAGGGCGGCTTTGCCCCGAACCTGAAGAGCGCGGAGGAAGCCATCCAGTACCTGCTGCGCGCGGTGGAGGAAGCGGGCTATAAGCCCTATGACGACTTCATGCTCGCCGTGGACGCGGCGTCCAGCGAATGGAAGGCCGACAAGGGTTACTTCCTGCCCAAGATCAAACAGAGTTTCACCGTGGACGCGCTGATCGACTACTGGGACGATCTGGTCTCCCGGTACCCGATCGCATCCCTGGAGGACGCGCTGGACGAGGAGGACTGGGACGGCTGGAAGAAGCTGACCGACAGGCTTGGCAAGAAGGTGCAGCTCGTCGGCGACGATCTGTTCGTCACCAACACCCAGCGCTTGAAAAAGGGCATTGACGCGGGAAGCGCCAATTCGATCCTGATCAAGCTCAACCAGATCGGCAGCCTGTCCGAAACCATCGACGCCGTTCGCATGGCGCAGAAGGCTGGATACACCACCGTGATCTCCCACCGTTCCGGCGAGACCTGCGATACGACCATCGCCGACCTTGCCGTTGCCCTGAACGCCGGCCAAATCAAGACCGGCGCGCCCAGCCGCGGAGAGCGCGTCGCCAAGTACAACCGTCTCCTCCGTATCGAGGACGAACTCGGCAGCGCCGCCATTTATCCCGGGAAAGCGGTATTTCACAGGTAAATCTTAGCTAAATACAAGAAAAAGCTGTCCAATAACGGACAGCTTTTTTTTCAAACCTTGGGATGTTAGAAGGGCCGAGGCCCTTCGACCTCAATCCGAAACCGGCGACATGCGCGGTGGTTTCGGAACTTTGCAGAGCAAAGGTTCAATACACGGAGGGCTGGCCGTGAGTGCGCCTTTAGCGCGCGAATAAGCCCGAAGTGCAGGATCGAAAAAGTAGAATACTTTTTCGAAGGCGTTAGCCTTTGACTCCGCCCAAAGCAACCCCCGCAATAATATACTTCGACAGTGCAAAGTAGATCACGAATAGCGGTAAAACCGTCAGCATCAGCGCCAGGTAGATCGCGCCGTACTCCGTTTGGTAGATATTGCCGCGCAGCAGTTGGACCATCAGCGGCATGGTATAGTTTTTCGATGCGGTCAACAGAACCATCGGCATGAACAGCGCGTTCCAGCTGGTGACGAACGCAAAGATGCCCTGGGTGGCCAGCGCCGGCTTCATCAGCGGTAGCACGATGCGGTTGAAGGTCATAAATTCATGCGAGCCGTCTATCCTTGCAGCCTCCAGAAGATCCATCGGCAGGGATGCAAGCATGAATTGCCGCATGAAGAACACGCCCGCCGGCGCGGCCATAGCCGGTATAATCAGCGGCAGGAAGTTGTTTGTCATGTGGATCTTGTACATGAACTGGAAAAAGCCGATGCCGGTAATCTGCGGCGGAATCATCATCACTGCCATGATGAAGGTGAAGAAAGGCTTGCGCATTTTCCAGTTGTAAGATATCAGCGCGTGTGCGGTGAGCGCGGAAAAATAGAGCGTAAGCAGCGTTGCAGATGCGGAGATGATTAACGAATTCTTAAATCCTATAATGGGATCGAACGCTTTTCCGTCCAGAATCTTAACATTATCAATGAGGTGTATGGAGGGAAGCAGTGAAATTGTATGGGATTGAATTTCCGGCGTAGAACGCGTTGAGTTGATGATCATGATGATAAACGGAAACAGGCTGAGAATGGTCAGCAGGATACAAACAGTATATGCAACGACTGTGAAGATTCGTTTCCCTGTGGAACGTTGCTTTGCACTCATGATACTGCAGCACCTCCAGACACTTTTTGTGATTTACGCTGCGATCTCCGCAAGGCGCGTTGTGCCTTTTGCTGCTGATGTTCGTCTTTATCGCGCATCAGGAAGAACAACCCGATGGAAAGAATTGCGATCACGATGAACAGAAGCATGCTGGCTGCCGATGCACGGGCATACAGGTAACTGCCTGAGAATGCCTGGTTATAAATAAATACGCTGACGGTTAGCGTGGCGCTGTCCGGACCTCCGTCGAGCATGACTTTTGGAATATCGAACATATTCAGACCGCCGATCATACTGGTGACCAGTACGTACAAAAGGATGGTCCGCAGGTTGGGAAGGGTAACTTTGAAAAAAGTTTGTGTATTGGATGCGCCATCGATCTCCGCGGCTTCGAATATCTGCGGATTGATGCCCAAAACGCCGGAAATGAGGATGATCATTGTATAGCCGTACCACATCCAGAACTGGATGAAGGAAACGATATACTGTGACGGCGTTTTGAGTGTTATAAACGGTATTGCGGATTCTACTAATCCCAGTTTTTCCAGTAAATAATTCACGGGGCCCGTTGGATATCCAAACAGTGCGCGAAACAGGATCGCGATAGACGCCGCCGTGATAATATTGGGCATATAGAACATGACTTTGAACGCGCCCTGCCCTTTCAGTTTGATGGACGGCGACGTGAACCATGCTGTCAGCAGAAGGGCTAGAAGGATTTGCGGCACAAAGTTTATAAGCCAGATTTTGATCGTATTCAACACGGAAGTATTGAACGTTTTATTTTTGAGTATTGTTTCAAAATTCCGTAATGGATCGGATAGCAGTTGCCAGTTTACATTCCCCAAACCTTTGGAATTGGTGAAACCGAGTACAGCGGTGTATATGGTGGGGTACAAAGAAAATATAAGAAAAGCCACAACAAACGGGATGACAAAATAATACCCATACCTGGCATAGCTGATGCTCTTCCTTCGGCGGCGCAATTTCATCTCACATCAAACCTCACAATAGTAAGACAGGGGCGGCGGATAGCGTAAGCCATCCGCTACCCCTGTCAATTCAATGGGATAAGGGATTATTCTACGATAACATCCAGGTTATCGGCGACGGTCGTCTTCCAGTCTTCGATGGCTTCTTCACGGGTCTTCTCGCCAAGCTTATATTGCTGGACTTGATCGTTGAAGGCATCGTTGATGGTCTGGTCATACTGCGTCAGAGATGCGCCGGAGGCATACTGGTTGGCGGGTACGAACACGTCGAACATGTTCTGGCCGCCAAGGTACGCCACAGTGCCGTCGGATTTGGCCATGACAACGCCGGAGGATACGGTATCCTTGGTGCCGACTTCGCCTTCAACCATGGTGCCGTTGGCCCAGTAGTACTGCAGGCCGGTGTCGGACGTATCAAGTGTGATCCACTCGATGAGCTGGCCGACAGCGTCTTTCACGTCGGAGTCTTTATTGGCCATAATCCAGGTGCCGCCCCAGAAGAAGCCTACGGGCGGGGTGGTCACGGCCCAGTCGCCGAAGGTGTTGTCGGAGTGGTTGATCATAACGTAGTTGATCAGCCAAGCGGGGCCGAAGAACGCGAACACGGGCATTTCGCCCACGCCGTCCATGTCGGCATACCACGCGTCGCTCCAGGCGGTGGTATCGTTCATATAACCGTTGTCATAAAGCGTCTTGGCATAATCAATGTAGGATTCACGATAGGGATCCAGCGTCAGAACGCCGTCCACGATCCAGGGCTTTTCGCCGCCGGTGCGGATGGCCTGCCAGATATCGGGGGCGCCGGAAACAGCGGCATAGCCTTTGGCTTTCAACTCAGCAGCAGCTTCCATGAATTTGTCCCAGCCGGGGCCGGTCTTCTCGGCGATGACGGCGGGATCGTCGGTGCCCCAAACGTCAATGGCAATGGAGCGGCGATAGATCATGCCTGCGCCGGTCGCCTGATAAGGCAAGCCGACGAGAACGCCGTCACGAGTGCCGATTTCGACTGCGTATTTCGCAATCTCGGCATCCATAACCATCTGGTCTACATCGCCCATGCCCAGGTCGGCATACGGTGCCGCAAAGGAGGCCGCGTCACCCTGTGTATACTTCAGGACGAAAGCGGATTCCGCGGTGTACATGTCGGGGGCGTCTGCGCCGCCGGCAAGCAGCGCCGCGTCTAGAGCGTTGGCATACTGGTTGTTCTGGTCATTGATGACGGTGGCAACCACTTCATACTGTTCGGCAAAGTCGGGGTTCATTGCCATGTACTTGTCGATCATGCCGGGGACTTCCGTGGTGAATGTCCACAGGTTGATGACGGTCTTTTCTGCCGCGGCGGTACCGACCAGGCCGATCAGCAGGGTGACTCCCAAGAGAATCGCGAGTACCTTTTTCATAATTTTCCCTCCATTTTTTTTCTAGATAGCCGTATGATCTGGGCTATGAAAAGCTTTTCGTCCGCATCAACAAACGATTCCGGCTGCCACCGTTACGTATCGTCCCGGGAACAGGCCTGCGACTCATTTCCATACATTTGCGGGCGATCAGATTCACCCTAGCCGAACATCCGACTAATTAGCTAAACATACTATATAATTTTTGTTGCTTATTGTCAACACATTCTGAAAGGAAGATTTTATGGGATTTATACTTATTAGATGAAAAAATTCTCCATATTATGTGCATTCGTTACAATGTGTGCGGGCACAAATTTTCGAGCAGGGTTTTAATCGAGCAAAATGAGGAAAGCAGCGAAATCCATACAGGAAAGGGGATGTAAAACGCCTGGAATCGGGCGGCGGCCAGAAAATGGGAAAAATCGCATAATATTTCTGAAAAATTTTGTTTTCCTGATGTTTCTAATTTTTAATCAAACGTTTTCGTACCAAACGTCAAAATCGCCTCCAAACGGGCGGTGAGTTCTGCCGGCGGGGCCGAAAAAACTCCGGCGGCAAATACGGCGCGCACGCCCGCGAATGGATCAATGGCGAAATGGCGCCGAAAGAATGATGCTATATAAGGATTTTCGATGTAAACACTGAATGCTCTGTCACGTTGCATCCGTGATACGCACAGAAAGCATCCGATCCGATTCGCCCTAATGCGCGTATCCTAAAATCGCTTAGAACATCAAAGCGAAAACGTATTCGTTAGACAGATATAAGCATGAAAACGGTTCATACGCAAGGAAAAGGCAAGCTTGCAGCCATCCGGAGGATTTGCATGCCGAATCAGAAAGCGCTTGACTAAATCATCGATAAGCGATACGCTACTTGCGAAAACGATATTTCGTAAATGCGAGAAAGAAATCATAGATAGGCAGGAATACCGGTATGGCGATAACGATCAGGGAATTGTCCAAGCGCTGCGGGCTGTCCATTTCCACAGTCTCCAAGGCGCTCAACGGCTATTCGGACATCAGCGAAGCCACGCGTGAGAGAGTGATTAAAGAAGCAAAGAAGACCGGCTATTATCCCAACCTCCACGCCCGGGCGCTGAAAACCAAGCGCACCTATAATCTTGGCGTCCTTTTTTCGGATGATAAACAGTCGGGCCTTACGCACCCCTACTTTTCCTATGTACTGGAAAGCTTTAAGAAGGAAGCCGAGCGGCACGGGTACGACGTGACTTTCATCAGCCACAACATCGGGGAAAACCAGATGACCTACCTGGAACACTGCCAGTACCGCGAGGTGGACGGCGTGTGTATCGCGTGCATTGATTTTCTGCAGCCGGAGATCGCCCAGCTGATCAACAGCGATATGCACGTGGTGACCATCGATCATATGTTTTCCAATCGCACCTGCATACAGTCCGACAACATCAACGGCGTGCGGCAGCTGGTGCAGTACGTGTATGCGAACGGGCACCGAAAAATCGCCAACATCCACGGGCAGCGCAGCGCCGTGACCGATACGCGCCTCGGCTCGTTCTACCGGGCGATGGGGGAGCTGGGCATTCCCGTGCCGGACGAATATGTAGTCCAGTGCGAGTACAGCGATCCGGCGTCCGCCCACCGCGCCGTGGATCAATTGCTCAACCTGCCCAACCGGCCCACGTGCATCCTGATCGCCGACGACTTTGCGACGTTCGGCGCGTACGACGCGATCATCGGCAGGGGACTGCAGATACCCAGGGACGTTTCGGTTGCCGGATACGACGGCATTCCCGTGATGCAGTTTATGAAGCCCCGGCTGACCACCATAAGGCAGGATACCGCGAGCCTCGGCGCGGAGGCTGCGCGCAGGCTGGTGGGGCTGATCGAGAACCCGAAAACCGCCATCCCCGAAATCGTGCTAATTCCCTGCTCGCTCGTCCCGGGCGAAACGGTTTCGAAGATCGAAGCATAAACGCGGCGGATGATAGGTAAAACGCGCTTTGGACCGACTGCCCAAAGCGCGTTTTGCATTGTCCGGTACGTCGGCTGAAGTTTTGATAGCACTGCCGATCATGCGTCAGGATCAGTGAAGCGACAACCGCAGGGATAACCCCGAAATACAGCGCGCGGCCGAAGCCGCGGACGCTGTCTGGACGCGCCGGCGCTATATAAGAGGAAGCGATTCGTTTCGCTGCCCGCTGCCCGCTGCCATATTCCAGCTGCGAACGCGCGGGGCCGCCGGCAGCGTTACAGCAACGCAAACGCGCCGGAATTTTGGGTTGACAAGGGCAGGGAAAGGAGTTAAAATAGGCTCTGTCTGGGCGTGGTGTGCGGACGTGCGGGCGTAGCTCAATGGCAGAGCTCCAGCTTCCCAAGCTGGTCACGTGGGTTCGATTCCCATCACCCGCTCCAACCGCATGCAGCCGTACCGACACCAAATAAAGAATAGGATCCGTATAAAAGGAGGAAATCTTCAATGGCCAAGGCACATTTTGAGCGCAACAAGCCTCACGTAAACATCGGCACCATCGGACACGTTGACCACGGCAAGACCACCTTGACTGCCGCCATCACCATGGCGCTGTCTCAGCTGGGCGAAGCCACAGCGATGAAATATGAGGACATCGACAAGGCCCCCGAGGAAAAGGCCCGTGGCATCACAATCAATACCGCGCACGTCGAGTACGAAACCGAAAAGCGCCACTACGCGCACGTGGACTGCCCCGGTCACGCCGACTATGTTAAAAACATGATCACCGGCGCCGCACAGATGGACGGCGCAATCCTGGTCGTGTCGGCTCCCGACGGCCCCATGCCCCAGACCCGCGAGCACATCGTGCTTGCCCGTCAGGTTGGCGTTCCCTACATCGTGGTCTTCATGAACAAGACCGATATGATGGACGACGAAGAGCTTCTTGAGCTCGTTGAAATGGAAATCCGCGAGCTGCTTGCGCAGTACGAGTTCCCGGCCGACGATATTCCCTTCGTGAAGGGCTCCGCCCTGGTTGCGATGGAATACATGATGAACGGCGGCACCGACGTGAAGAATGCCAAAGAGACCAAGTGCATCTTCGAGCTGATGGACGCGGTGGATGCTTACATCCCCGATCCTGACCGCGACGTTGACAAGCCCTTCCTGATGCCTGTGGAAGACACTATGACCATCACCGGCCGCGGCACCGTGGCCACCGGCCGTGTCGAGCGCGGCGTTGCCAAAGTCGGCGACACCGTCGAAATCGTCGGCCTGATGGACAAGGCCCGCTCCACCGTTGTCACCGGCCTTGAAATGTTCCGCAAGACCCTCGATTCCGCCCAGGCGGGCGACAACGTCGGCGCACTGCTGCGCGGCGTGCAGCGCGATGAAATCGAGCGCGGCCAGGTTCTGGCCAAGCCCGGCTCCATCCACCCGCACACCCACTTCGAGGGACAGGTTTACGTACTGACCAAGGAAGAAGGCGGCCGTCATACCCCGTTCTTCAACGGCTATCGTCCGCAGTTCTACTTCCGCACCACCGACGTGACCGGCAACATCAAGCTGCCCGGCGACGTGGAAATGGTTATGCCCGGCGACCACATCGACATGGAAATCAAGCTCATCACCCCCATCGCCATCGAGCAGGGCCTCCGCTTCGCTATCCGCGAAGGCGGCCGTACCGTGGGTTCGGGTGTTGTAGCCAAAGTTCTGGAATAGTCTTAACGGCTGAAAAAGCACAATCTGCTTGATCAGCTAAAGGCGGCGAAGGTATCCCTTACAGTATGTAAGCGGGCCTTCGCCGCTTTTGTTTTTCACATCTCACGCTTTTCACCTGCTAGCGTTTGTGCCGTATATCGGGCGGACGCATGGTAACCGCCGAACGGCGGTTTTTTTATTTGCACGAAAACTGTTCTTTGATTGCCATTCCGCGTGCCCGGTGCTATGATGTTCTGGTATCATTTTGGGAGGCACGGCCGATGATCAAAAAATGGATGCCGCGCCGGGAACTGCTGCTGTTTTTTGTCATGATTGCGGCTGCGGCGTTCGGTGCAGGCCTGAGCGACTCGGTATACGGTAACTATTTTAAGGATGCATTTCAGGTCACCACCACGCAGCGCGCGTTTATCGAAATTCCCAGGGAGATGCCGGGGCTGTTATGTGCCCTGGTTATCGCCTGGCTTTCCGCCTGGGGCGACGCGCGCTCCAGTCTCGTGGCACAGTTTTTATCCTTCGCCGGGCTGATCGCGCTGGCGCTTTTGGCGCCGGCTTACGGGATGATGCTTTTCTTCCTGTTCATCAACTCCATGGGCAATCACCTGTCCATGCCGCTGAACGATTCCATCGGCATGAGTATCGCCGAACCGGATAAGGTTGGCAGCCGGGTGGGGCAGTATGCAAGCGTCAAAACCATGATGGGCTTCGCCGCGGGCATTATCGTGTTCTTTGGCTTCCGCTTCAACTGGTTCTCATTCACCACGCCGGTCAATCTGCTGTTTGTGTTCGGCGCGGGCGCGTATCTGGTTGCGATCCTGGCGTCGGTTTTCCTGGTCAAAACGAAGATCCCGGCACTGTCGGCGCCGCATCAAAAGCGCCGTAAGTTTGTATTCCGCAAGGAGTACCGCTACTATTACCTGGTCACCATGATCAGCGGCGTGCAAAAGCAGATCGCCCTGGTGTTCGGCTCCTGGGTTATCATTGAGCTTCTGGGCAAGAAGGCGGACACGATGTCGCTGCTGATGATCACGGTCAGCTTTATTTCGATTTTCTTTATGAACCTGCTCGGCCGGTGGATTGACCGTTTCGGCGTCAAAAAGATGATGTATCTGGACGCGCTGACGTTTATCGGCATCTATATCGTCTACGGGTTTGTCGTATGGGGGATTACCGGCAAGATCATTTCCGGTACCTGGCCGGTGCTTGCGATCTACGCGCTGTTTGTCATGGACAGGCTTTCGTTTAATATGTCGATGGTCAAATCGGTGTATCTGCGCTCCATCGCAGTGAATAAGGAAGAAATTACCTCCACGCTTTCGGCGGGCACGAGCCTTGATCACGTCGTGGCAATTCTCGCCGCACAGCTCAGCGGCCTGGTGTGGACGCTCTGGGGTCCGCAGTGGGTGTTCTTCATCGCCGCGTTTTTCTCCCTTGGCAACCTCTTCGTCGCCTGGAAGATCCCCAATGACCCGCCCAACAAGCCCGATCATCCGGCGGTGATCGATGTGGAACGGCATGCGGCGGAAATCATCAACGATTAACCCGGCCAGCCCAGAAGGCGCAATCTGCGTTTGTTGGCTGCGTCGGGTTTTCGCATCACTTACGCTACGAGTAAGCGCAGCTCAACCCCTCCTTGCCGCCTAGCATCTCACGCCTTCTGAACCGGCTGATATTCTCTGATTCTCGAGCTTTATGCTGACAGCATCCATATATTTATGGTATACAAATCACAGCGGAGGAATTGATTGTGCCCTTTGTAGAATAGGCACGCGTGGCGGCGTGTTCAATATGAATCCGTCTAACCCTTGCTATAGGGGATTTATACGGCATGGAATAAACAAATATTGAAATTTTGCGAAAATATCCTTGCAAATGATCCTGCTTTCTACTATAATAACAAAGCTGTCTGTTTTGAAGGCGAAGTATGCCCAAATGGGTATTTCATAAGGCTTTCATAGGGATGAAACGGTAAGTTGCCGCCAGGGCCATGGCGGGTAATTATCGCGGACCAGCCCGAAAATCGGGCGACAGATTGGGTACAGAACCGTGGTGCTCCCCCGTAAATTGATGAGGCGGCATGGCCGCCTTGCCAAAAGACCGGAGTGGGCACGCACGAAGCAGTGTACTTGAATCCGAATTCAAGGGAGGTAAAATAATGGCCAAGCAGAAAATCCGCATCAAGCTCAAGGCGTATGAGCACACCCTCATCGATCAGTCCGCAGAGAGAATCGTAGACACCGCCAAGCGGACCGGCGCGCGCGTATCGGGGCCCATCCCCCTGCCCACCGAGAAGGAAATCGTTACCATTCTCCGCGCACCGCATAAGTATAAGGACAGCCGTGAGCAGTTTGAAATGCGCACGCACAAGCGCCTGATCGACATTTTGAACCCCAACCCCCGCACGGTCGACGCAATGATGAAGCTGGACCTTCCCGCCGGCGTCGAGATCGAAATCAAGCTCAATGATTAAGCAGGAGGCAGTTATCATGAAAAAAGCGATCGTAGGAAAAAAGATCGGCATGACGCAGGTCTTTACCGATGACGGCCGCCTCGTTCCCGTCACCGTGGTAGAGGCCGGTCCCTGCAAAGTAGTGCAGAAGAAGAACGTCGAGACCGACGGCTATGAAGCCGTACAGGTCGGCTTTGACGTGATCGCGGAAAACCGCGTGAAGAAACTCGTTTCCAAGCCCCAGATCGGGCACTTCAAAAAGGCAGGCGTGGAACCCGCCCGCCACCTGCAGGAGCTCAAGCTCGACAACGCCGCCGAACTGGAAGTGGGCAGCGAGCTGACCGTTTCACAGTTTGAAGCCGGCGAAAAGCTGGACGTGTCCGGCATCTCCAAAGGCCACGGCTTTTCCGGCACCATTTACCGCTGGAACCAGCACACCGGCCCGATGGCGCACGGCTCCAAGTATCACCGCGGCGTCGGCTCCATGGGCGCCAACTCCGATCCTTCCCGTGTTTTCAAAAACAAGCACATGCCCGGCCACTACGGCGTGGAGCGCGTGACGGTGCAGAATCTTGAACTCGTCAAGATCGACGCCGAGCGCAACCTGCTCCTCATCAAGGGCGCGGTGCCCGGTCCCAACGGCAGTCTGCTCATCGTCCGCAGCGCTGTCAAGGGCGCCTGATCAAGCTCGATTGAAGGAGGAAATAATCCATGCCAAAGACTGCTCTTTATAATATGGAAGGAAAACAGGTCGGCGAAGTGGACCTGAGCGACGCGATTTTCGCCGCTCCCGTGCACGAAGCGGCCATGCACCTTGTGGTGCGTTCCATCCTGGCCAACCAGCGCCAGGGCACCCAGTCGGCCCTCACCCGCAACGAAGTTCGCGGCGGCGGCCGTAAAATCTACCGCCAGAAGGGTACCGGCCGCGCGCGCCATCACGGCAACCGCGCTCCGCAGTTCGCCCACGGCGGTGTAGTGTTCGCGCCCAAGCCCCGCGATTACGTTATCAAGGTTCCCAAAAAAGTCCGCCGCCTTGCGTTCAAGTCGGCGCTGACGTCCAAACTTCAAGCCGAAGAAATCATCGTGGTGGACGAGCTCAAGCTCAAAGAGGCCAAGACCAAGCAGATGGTCCAGTTCCTCAAAGGCTTCGAGCTGAAGAACACCACGCTTTTGGTGCTCCCCGGCCGCGACGAGACCGTGCTGCGCGCTTCGGGCAACATCCCCAAGCTCCAGACCCTCTATGTCAACACCCTCAACGTGTACGATATCCTGAAGGCCGGCAAGATCATCCTCACGCAGGAAGCCCTCAAAGGGGTAGAGGAGGTTTTCGCATGAAACATCCGCATGACGTTATCATCCGCCCGGTCTTAACCGAGGCATCCTATGAAGGCATCCCGGAAAAGCGCTATACGTTCGTCGTGGACGTAAACGCCAACAAGACCGAGATCAAGCTTGCGCTTGAGAAGATCTTCAAGGGCATCGAGGTCGACAAGGTGAACATCGTCCGCACGCTTGGCAAGATCAAGCGGCAGGGCCGCACCCAGGGCCGTACGCCCGAGATCAAGAAAGCCTACGTTACGCTCAAGGAGAGCTCAAAGCCCATCGAGTTCTTCGAAGGCATGGCCGAATAAAGCAGGGAGGAAAGTATTATGGCAATCCGCTTATACAAGCCAACCTCGCCCGCCCGCCGCTTTATGTCGGTGCTGACGTACGAGGAAATTACCAAGACCAAGCCTGAAAAGTCGCTGATCGAGATCAAGAAAAAGAACTCGGGCCGCAACAAGCAGGGCAAGATCACCGTGCGCCATAAGGGCGGCGGCACCCGCGTGTACTACCGCAAGATCGACTTCAAACGCGACAAGCTGGATATCCCCGCCAAGGTCGCGGCCATCGAGTACGATCCCAACCGCTCGGCGTTCATCGCGCTGCTCCATTACGCCGACGGCGAAAAGCGCTACATCCTGGCGCCCGAAGGCCTGGCTGTGGGAAGCACCGTGCTTTCTTCCACCGGCGCCGACATTATGCCCGGCAACGCTTTGCCCATTGAAAACATCCCCGTCGGCACGCTGATCCACAATGTGGAGATCAAAGCCGGACGCGGCGGCCAGATGGTCCGCTCCGCCGGGCTGTCCGCCCAGCTGATGGCCAAGGAAAACGGCTACGCCCTGGTGCGTCTGCCCTCGGGCGAGCTGCGCAAGGTGCCGCTCAACGCCAAGGCAACGATCGGCGTCGTCGGCAATTCCGACCATGAAAACGTCCGCATCGGCAAGGCCGGGCGCACGCGCCACATGGGCATCCGGCCCACGGTCCGCGGCGTGGTCATGAACCCGGTCGATCACCCGCACGGCGGCGGCGAAGGCAAAAGCCCCGTGGGCATGCCCGCTCCGGTTACCCCGTGGGGCAAGGTGGCGCTGGGCCTGAAAACCAGAAAGCACAAGAAGTATTCCAATAAGCTGATCGTCAAACGCGCGGGCAAGTAACGCCCGGCAGAGGAAGGAGGAAGCCCATCCATGAGTCGTTCCGTTAAAAAAGGACCTTTCGTACAAGCTGCGCTGTTAAAGCGCGTTGAGGACATGAACGCATCGGGCAAGAAAATGGTAGTGAAGACGTGGTCACGTTCCTCCACCATCTTCCCTGATTTTGTCGGACACACCATCGCCGTGCATGACGGCAGAAAGCATGTGCCCGTTTACATCACCGAGGACATGGTCGGTCACAAGCTGGGCGAGTTCGCGCCCACCAGAATGTACCGCGGCCACTCGGGCGAGAAATCGTCCGGCGGCAAATAAGCGGGAGGAGGAAGAAACATGGCAACCAGAGTGCAGAAAAAAGCGGAGAAGCATATGGCGGAGCGGGACACCCGTCCTTCGGCCCACGCCAAATACGTCCGCATTTCCTCCCGTAAGGTGCAGATCGTCGTTGACCTGATCCGCGGCAAGAACGTGGACGACGCGCTGGCGATTTTGAAGTTCACGCCCAAAGCGGCCTCACCGGTCGTGGAGAAGCTTTTGAACAGCGCCATCGCAAACGCCGTCAACAACAACGAGATGGATCGCTCCGCGCTGTATGTAGCGGAAGTTTACGCCAACCCCGGTCCCACGCTCAAACGCTGGATCGCCCGCTCGCGCGGAAGCGCTTCGCCCATTTTAAAGCGCACCAGCCATATCAGCGTGGTACTCGACCAGAAAGCTTAAGGAGGCAGCAGAATGGGTCAGAAAGTCAACCCCCATGGCGCTCGCGTCGGCGTAATCTTCAACTGGAGCACGCGTTGGTACGCGGGAAAGAAAGATTTTGCGAACAACCTCAGCGAGGATTTCAAGCTTCGCAAGATGCTCAAGGAAAAGTATTATCAAACTGGCATCAGCCATATTGATATCGAACGCAGCGCCAACCGCATTACCATCAACATCTTCACCGCCAAGCCCGGTATGATCATCGGCCGCGGCGGCGCGGGCATCGAAGCCCTCAAGCGCGATATCGACGCGTTCCTGGGCAAGCCCGCCAATATCAACATCATGGAGATCAAGGTGCCCGAGACCAACGCGCAGCTGGTGGCCGAGTCGATCGCCCAGCAGCTGGAAAAGCGCATCTCGTTCCGTCGCGCGATGAAGCAGTCCATGCAGCGCTCCATGAAAGCCGGCGCCAAGGGCATCAAGACCGCCGTGGCCGGCCGTCTCAACGGCGCGGACATCGCCCGCTCCGAACACTACCATGAAGGATCCATTCCGCTGCAGACGCTGCGCGCCGATATCGACTACGGCTTCTGCGAAGCGAAAACCACCTACGGCCGCCTGGGCGTGAAGGTGTGGATCTACAAAGGCCAGCGCCTGCCCCAGGCAAAACGCACCCAGGGCGCGCCCAAAGGAGGCATATAAGCTATGTTGATGCCGAAGAGAGTCAAACGCCGCCGCGTGTTCCGCGGCCGCATGAAGGGCAGAGCACAGCGCGGCAACTTTATCGCCTACGGCGAGTACGGTTTGGTCGCCACCGAGCCCTCCTGGGTTACCAGCCAGCAGATCGAAGCCGCCCGTATCGCGCTCACCCGCCACACCAAGCGCGGCGGCCAGGTTTGGATCAAGATTTTCCCCGACAAGCCCGTAACCGAAAAGCCCGCCGAGACCCGCATGGGTTCGGGCAAAGGCTCGCCGGAGTACTGGGTTGCCGTCGTGAAGCCCGATCGCGTTTTGTTTGAAATCGCGGGCGTATCCGAGGCGGTCGCCAGGGAAGCCCTGCGCCTTGCCGGGCACAAGCTGCCGCTCAAGACCAAAATCATGAAGCGGCTTGACACTACGAAAGAAGCGGGTGGTGAAGCATAATGAAGGCCAATGATCTTCAAGCCATGAACACAACTGAGCTTCAGGATAAAGTTTCCGAGCTCAAGGAAGAGCTGTTCAACCTTCGTTTTCAGCTTGCGACCGGCCAGCTGGAAAACACCATGGTCATCAAGGGCGTCAAACGCGATATCGCCCGTTGCCTGACCGTCCTTCGTCAACTGGAACAAAAGAACGCGTAAGCGATTGCGCTTGACTGAATATGAAGGAGGAAGCCGCTTCCATGTCTGAACAGAGAGGACTTCGCAAAACCCGCGAAGGCATCGTCATCAGCGACAAGATGGACAAAACCATCGTCGTCGAGGTGAAAACCCGCGTACGCCATCCGCTGTATGGCAAGATCATGAACCAGTCCACAAAGCTGAAGGTACATGATGAAAATAACGAATGCGGTATCGGCGATACCGTTTCCGTGATGGAGACCCGCCCGCTGTCCAAAACCAAGCGCTGGCGCCTGGTCGAAATCGTCGAAAAGGCGAAATGATAACGTTTCCTCGTCATCTTCGGATGATCGGGGATCGGCATAGAGGAGGAAATACTCATGATCCAGCCGCAAACGCGACTTAAAGTAGCCGATAATTCCGGCGCTAAGGAAATCATGTGCATCCGCGTGCTCGGCGGTTCATTCCGCAGATCGGGCAGCGTGGGCGACGTGATCGTGGCCAGCGTAAAGACCGCAAACCCGGGCAGCGCGGTGAAGAAGGGCGACGTGGTGAAAGCCGTCATCGTCCGTCAGCACAAGGAAATGCGCCGCCCCGACGGCAGCTATATCCGCTTTGACGATAACGCCGCCGTGCTCATCAACGACGAAAAACTGCCCAGAGGCACCCGTATTTTCGGGCCTGTGGCGCGCGAGCTCCGCGAGAAGGCGTACATGAAGATCGTCTCGCTGGCGCCCGAAGTACTGTAAGGAGGGAGAACGAATGAAGGTTCACGTTAAAAAGAACGATCAGGTCGTTGTCATCTCCGGGCCTGAGACCATCAAAGGCAAGCAGGGCAAGGTGCTCTCCGTAGAGACTAAGGACGGCAAGGTTATCGTCGAAGGCGTCGCTTATGTGTCTAAGCACCAGAAGTCCCGCCGCCAGGGCCAGCCGGGCGGCATCTACCAGAAAGAGCGTGCCCTGGATGCGTCCAACGTCATGCTCATCTGCCCCAAGTGCGGCAAAGCCACCCGCGTCGGGAAAAAGGAAACCGAAAAAGAAACCGACAAAGGGCATATGAAGAAGACCAGAGTCCGCGTGTGCAAACGCTGCGGCGCTGAGATTGAGTAAGGAGGTTCGGCTGAATGGCAACACGGTTAAAGGAAAAATTCCAAAACGAAGCCGCGCCTGCGCTCAAGCAGAAATTCGGCTACAAGAACGACATGCAGATCCCAAAGATCCACAAAGTCGTCATCAACATGGGCCTGGGCGACTGCAAGGATAACGCCAAAGCGCTTGAAAACGCCGTGGCGGAACTCACCCAGATCGCCGGGCAGAAGCCCATCGTAACCAAGGCGCGCAAGTCCGTGGCAAACTTTAAGCTTCGCCAGGGCATGAGCGTCGGCGCGAAGGTAACGCTTCGCGGCGACCGCATGGAAGAGTTCGTTGACAAGCTCGTCAACATCGTGCTTCCCCGCGTGCGCGACTTCCGCGGCGTATCCGCCAAAGCGTTCGACGGCCGCGGCAACTACGCCCTGGCGCTGCGCGACCAGCTGATTTTCCCCGAAATCAACTACGATAAGGTGGAAAAGGTCCGCGGCATGGAAATTATTTTCGTTACTTCGGCGAAGACCGATGAGGAATGCAAAGAACTTTTGAGCCTCCTCGGCATGCCGTACGCTTCGTAAGTAGAAGGGAGACAACATCGTGGCAAAAACAAGCATGAAGATCAAGCAGGCACGCCCCGCCAAATTCTCCACTCGGGCTTACACGCGCTGCCGCCTGTGCGGACGTCCGCACTCGGTGCTTCGCAAGTATGGCATCTGCCGCATCTGCTTCAGAGAACTGGCGTACAAGGGCCAGATCCCAGGCGTCCGCAAAGCCAGCTGGTAAGCGGGACGGAACAAAGGAGGTTTTCCCATGGTCATGAATGATCCCATCGCCGATATGCTCACCCGCATCCGCAATGCGCAGGTGGCCAAGCATGATGCGGTCGTCATCCCTGCCTCAAACCCCAAGAAAGCCATCGCCAAGATCTTACTTGCCGAAGGCTACGTCAAGGGCGTTGATTTCATCAAGGACGGCCCGCAAGGCAATATAAAAATCACACTCAAGTACATCGAAGGCAAGCAGCCCGTTATCGCGGGACTGAAGAAGATTTCCAAGCCCGGCCTGCGCGTGTACGCCAATAACGGCTCCTTGCCCAAGGTCCTGGGCGGCCTTGGCATCGCGATCATCTCCACCTCCAAAGGTATGATGACCGACAAGGATGCCCGCAAACAGATGGTCGGCGGCGAAGTGCTCGCCTACGTCTGGTAACGGCAGGGAGGGGAAGAAGAAATGTCAAGAATCGGCAACGCGCCCATTACCGTTCCCGCCGGCGTTACGGTCACTGTGGACGATCAGAACGTCGTGACCGTCAAGGGCCCCAAAGGCACGCTTTCGCAGGCGGTGAACACCGATATCAAGCTCAAGCAGGAAGCGGGCGTCATCACGATGACGCGCCCGACCGACGCCAAGCCGCACAAGGCCATGCACGGCCTCTACCGCAGCCTGGTTAACAACATGGTCGTCGGCGTGACCGACGGGTTTGCAAAGACCCTGAAGCTCGTGGGCACCGGCTACCGTGCCGCCGCAGAGGGCAAAAAGCTCACCATCAACATCGGGTTTTCACATCCCGTGGTGCTTGAAGCGCCCGAAAATGTGGAGTTTGAAACGCCTGATCAGACCACCATCGTGGTCAAAGGCATCAACAAACAGGTCGTTGGCAACCTTGCCGCCGATATCCGCGCCATTCGCAAGCCTGAGCCTTACCTGGGCAAAGGCATCCGCTATGTGGACGAGCATATCCGCCGCAAGGAAGGCAAAGCCGGTTAATGGGAAAGGGGACCGAACATGTATAAGAAAAAGGATCGTAACGCAGATCGTGTGGTTCGCCACGCGCGGGTCCGCAAAAAGGTCTCGGGCACCCCGGCCGTACCGCGCCTTTGCGTATACCGCAGCCTGACCAATATCTATGCGCAGGTCATCGACGACTCCAAGGGCGTGACCCTTGCTGCCGCCTCCACGATGGAGAAGGACGTCAAGGAGCGTGTCAAAGACACCGATAAAAAAGGCGCCGCCAAGATCGTCGGCCAGGCGATCGCAGAGCGCGCGAAAAAAGCGGGCGTCGAGCAAGTGGTCTTCGACCGCGGCGGGTACGTGTACACGGGCCGCGTGGCGGAATTGGCCGCTGGCGCGCGCGAAGCCGGACTTAAGTTCTAAAGGAGGACGAACGCATGCAACGCATGGGACAACGCAGGGACCAGGAAAGCGAATTTAAAGAGAAGCTCGTCGCCATCAACCGCGTTACCAAGGTTGTCAAGGGCGGACGTAACTTCCGCTTCGCGGCGCTGGTCGTGGTCGGCGATGAAAAAGGCCGTGTGGGCGCGGGCATCGGCAAAGCTGCCGAAATTTCCGAAGCCATCCGCAAGGGCGTGGACAAGGCCAAGAAAAGCCTGATCACCGTGCCGATCACCGGCACGAGCATCCCGCATGACTCGATTGGCCGCTTTGGCACCGGCAAGGTGGTATTGATTCCCGCGCCGGAAGGCACGGGCGTGATCGCGGGCGGCGCTGCGCGCGCCGTACTGGAGCTTGCCGGCGTGCGCGATATCCGCACCAAAAGCTATGGCACATCCAACCGCATCAATATGGTGAAAGCCACACTGGAAGGGCTCAAGCAGCTTCGTACAGTCGAGCAGATCGCCAAACTCCGCGGCAAGACCGTGGAAGAAATCCTGGGCTGAGGAGGCCGACGACATGAAACTGTATATCACACTCAAGAAATCGCCGATCTCAAGCCTGCAGGTGCACAAGGACACCGTCGCCGCGCTGGGCCTGAGGAAAATCGGGCAGACCGTGGTCAAGGAAGACAACCCCTGCATCCGGGGGCAGATCTTCCGTGTCCAGCATATGATCGACGTCCAAGAGAAAGCAAAGTAGGAGGGATTGCCGATGAAACTGCATGAACTGCAGCCCGCCGCCGGTTCTACCACATCCCCCAAGCGTTTGGGCAGGGGTACGGGTTCGGGTCTGGGCAAGACCTCCGGCAAAGGGCACAAAGGCCAGAACGCCCGCTCCGGCGGCGGCGTACGCCCCGGGTTTGAAGGCGGCCAGATGCCGCTGACGCGCCGCGTTCCCAAAAAAGGATTCACCAACATATTCCGTACCGAGTACGCGACTGTTAACGTCGGGAAACTCGATGTCTTCAGGAATGGCTCTGTGGTCACAGCGGAGAAGCTCAAGGAAGCCGGACTGATCAAAAAGACCATGGACGGCGTGAAAATCCTGGGCGGCGGTGAGCTTACCAAGAAGCTGACCGTGCAGGCCGCAAAGTTTTCCAAGAGCGCACAGGAGAAGATCGAGACCCTCGGCGGGAAAGCCGAGGTGAAGTAACATGGCGCGCAACCGCAACAACCCCGGTATGATGGAGTCGCTGCGTAATGCCTGGAAAGTTACCGACATCCGCAAGAAGCTGATTTACACCTTCATGATGCTGGTGCTTTTCCGCCTTGTCGGCGTCATTCCGGCCCCCGGCGTGGATTACGTCGCCGTGCAGGCCGCGGTGGGATCGACGACACTGCCGCTGTTGGACTTGGTCAACATGATGACCGGTAACAACTTCGGCCAGATGACCATCATGGCCATGGGTATTACTCCCTACATCAACGCCAGCATTATTATGCAGCTGTTGACCATCGCCATTCCGGCGTTGGAGCGGATGCAGAAGAGCGGCGACGAAGGGCGTAAAAAGATCGCGCAGATGACCCGATATGTCACGGTCGGACTTGCCGTTTTCCAGGCCGTCGGCCTGGTATCCAGCCTCGGCTACATCAAAGCCGGCTGGGAAAACTACGTGCTGGTCGGCATCTCCATGGCCGGCGGCACCGCGCTCGCCATGTGGATCGGCGAGCGTATCACCGAAAAGGGCATCGGCAACGGCATCTCGCTGCTGATCGCCGCCGGTATCGTCAACAACCTCTTCAACGGGTATGTGCAGCTTGGCAAGGAAGCGCTCGCCGCGACTAGCCTCACCCCGTGGATGACCCTGTTTGCGGTGCTCGCGGTTTCCCTGATCATGATCGTTGTCATCACCTGGGCGGACCTTGGCGTGCGCCGTATCAACGTGCACTTCGCCAAGCGCGTATCCGGGCGCAAGATGTACGGCGGGCAAAACCAGGTCATCCCGCTCAAGCTCATCTCCGTGGGCGTGCTGCCGCTGATCTTTGCATATTCGTTCATGGCGTTCCCGGGTACGATCATTCAGTTGGTCGGCGGCTCGAGCAGCGCCGTTGCCCAGTGGTGGAACGCGCATATGTATTCGTCCTCGATCGGCTACCAGAGCGTGATGGCGCTGTTGATCTTCGCGTTCACGTTCTTCTACTCGTCCATTTCCTTCAACCCCGATGAAATCGCCAAGAACATCCAGCAGCAGGGCGGCGCGATCCCCTCGGTTCGCCCCGGCCGGCCGACGGTGGATTACCTAAAGCGCATTAACTCGAGGCTGACCATGTTTGCCGCGATCTTCCTGGCGCTGCTTGCCACCATTCCGGGCCTGTTCGCCCGGAGTACCGCGCAGGCGCTGCCATTTGGCGCGTCGAGCCTGCTGATCGTGGTTTCCGTTATTCTGGAAACCAAGCGGCAGTTGGATGAGCATTTGGTGTCCCGCAACTACGACAAAATCTCTTAGCCCGTCCATAAGACCCGACCTGCGTTGTCAGCATCGGGCCGGTAAGGCGCATCACTTACAAACGAGTAAGCTCAACGCCTTACCGCCCTCGCTTCCTAGCATCTCGGGCCTTCTGAACAGGCTGGGGACTAGCTTCCTTCTCTTGAACAACGCATTGTAATGGAGGAATCATGAAAATTATTCTTCTCGGCCCTCCGGGCGCGGGCAAGGGCACGCAGGCGCAGCTTTTAACCGAACGGTTCGGGCTGGCGCACATCTCCACGGGCGATATGCTTCGCTCCGCGATACAGAAAAAGACGGAAACGGGTCTGAAAGCCCAAGCCTTTATGGATAAGGGCCAGCTCGTTCCCGATCACGTCGTGATCGCGCTGGTGGAAGAACGCCTGCAGGAGCCGGATTGCCAGAACGGCTATATCCTCGACGGCTTTCCCCGCACCGTGGATCAGGCCAAGGCGCTGGACGGGTTCGCCACGCTCGACGCCGTGATCGACATCAATCTGCCGGACGATTTTCTGATCGAACGGCTGTCCGGCCGCAGGGTATGCCCCAAATGCGGAAGAAGCTACCACGTTGAGCTTCTACAGGAGAAAACCGTCTGCGAGGACGACGGCACGCCGCTGATCCAGCGCGATGACGACAAGCCCGCGACGGTACTCAACCGCCTGAAGGTATATTACCAGAAGACCGCGCCGCTGATCGAGTTCTACAAAGCCAAGGGCATTCTGCACGCCGTAGACGGCACGCAGTACTACAAGATCCTCGGCGAGTCCATTGCCAAAGAGCTGCAGGCGTTTCAATGATCTACCTGAAAAGTGCCGCGCAGATCGCGCTGATGCGAAAAGCGGGCGCGATACTCTACGAGGTGCTGTCCGAGGTGCGCCAGGCGATTAAGCCCGGCGTCACCACCAAGGAGCTTGACGGCTTCGCCGAAAAGCTGATCCGGGACAGGAATGCGGTTCCGTCCTTCCTCGGGTACCGGGGATTCCCGGCCACGCTGTGCACGTCTTTGAACGAACAGGTGGTCCACGGCATCCCAAGCGAAACGGTCGTCCTCATGGAAGGCGACGTCCTCTCGGTGGACTGCGGCCTGATTCTGGACGGCTGGCAGTCCGACAGCGCGTTTACGGTCGGGGTCGGTACGATTTCGCCGGATAAACAGAAGCTGATTGACGTGACGGAGCAGTGCTTCTTCCTTGGCGCCAGGCAGGCTTTAAACGGCGGCCGGCTGCAGGACATCAGCCACGCCATCCAGACCCTGGCGGAAAGCCACGGCTACGGCGTGGTGCGCGAGCTGGTAGGCCACGGCATCGGGCGCGATATGCACGAGGAGCCAAGCGTCCCCAACTTCGGCAAGGCCGGGCAGGGCGTCCGGCTCCGCGAGGGCATGACGCTGGCCGTGGAACCCATGATCGCCATGCGCGATCCCGCCGTGATGGAGCTTTCCGACGGGTGGACGGTCGTCACCATCGACAAAAGCCCCTGCTCCCATTACGAGCACACCCTTTGCATCAACGAACGCGGACTTCCGGAACTCTTAAGCTACCCGGGCTATGTTTTCACGGAGGTGGAACGTAAGTGAAACCCGCAGTGCAGGAGCTTGGGCGCGTCGTATTCTCCAAACAGGGGCACGACAAGGGGAAAGCGTTCCTTGTGGTCGGGCTGCTGGATGAAAAATACGTCCTGATCGCCGATGGCTTGAGCCGAAAACTCTCTAAGCCCAAGAAGAAGCAGATCAAACACTTAACCCCCAAGCCCTATGTGGCGGACGAAGCGCTCGAGTCTATCTCTAAGCAAGCCCAAACCGCCGACAGCGACATCCGTAAAGCACTCAAGACCTATCAGAACCTAGCCTGAGCTTTCGCCCACAAGACAAGGAGGAAATCACGTTTGTCTAAAAGCGACGTCATCGAAATGGAAGGCACGGTCGTAGAAGCGCTTCCCAATGCCATGTTCCAAGTGGAGCTGGCAGGCGGCCATAAGATCCTGGCCCACATTTCCGGCAAGATGCGTATGAACTTCATCCGCATTTATCCAGGCGATAAAGTGACGATCGAATTGTCGCCGTACGACCTCACACGCGGCCGTATCACCTGGCGTTCCAAGGGCTGATCGCCCCGCGCGCCGGATTCTATAATTTGGAGGTACTCGTTATGAAAGTTCGTCCCTCGGTGAAACCGATCTGTGAAAAGTGCAAGATCATCAAGCGCAAAGGCCGCGTGATGATTATCTGCGAAAATCCCCGCCATAAGCAAAAGCAGGGATAAAACTCCGGCTTTGCGCCTGCGCGCAGGGAAGATTGCCGCTGCCTTGGCTGAAGGCTGTGTGTTTTGGCATCTGTGTTTGCTGTTTCAAACAGCGCTACGCAGTTTCGCTATGTACGCAAAGCGGTCGGAACGCATTGAAAACACCGTGCGAATGCACGGTGTTTTTGCGCCTGAATGTGCTACGCAATCAGGAACCGCACCAGCCGGATGCCCGCCGTGATATACGCGGCGGCCGAGCCCGCGATATGTATCGCGCGAAGCAGCAGGGTTGGCTGTTTGGCGCTCATAATACCCCCGGTCGCGAGCAGAGCGAGCACCGAGACCGCAAAGACGGCCGCGACGGCGATATCGCCGCCCGTCATGCCGCCGCTTTGTACGCTGCGAATAAAAAAGAGCACGCAAAGCACGCCGAACGCGATGCTCGTCAGCTTGTGCAGGGTCAGCAGTGCGGTGCCGTACGGACTGCCGGCCAGTGCGATCCAGATTCCAAATCCCGCCGAGATGATCAGCAGCGCGAGCGCCGCGAACCCGATTGTTCTCATAATTGTTCCTCCTGATTTTGTACGGTCATGTCGTTCAAGGTGACTGCCGTATGGTGGTAGCGGGGACAGCCTTGCGTGCCCGCGCCGAACTGCAAGGCCTGCGCGGGGCACCATTGCAGACAGGCGAAGCATTGCTCGCAGCGGTGACGCCAGGTCGGCCTTCCGCCATCCAGAAATACGTTATGCACCGGGCACACGCGGGCGCACGTGCCGCAGCCCGTACAGGCGTCCGTGGTGAAAAAACCGGTATCCATCAGCTGGACGCACGCCACGGAGCTCATCCGCGCTTTGCCCCGGTATCCGGACTTGCGCAGCCAAAAGCGCTTTTGCAGCGTATCGCGCAGATGCAGCCGATCCGCAAGGCGCTCGATCCGCTCGTGCTGCGTTTCGACGGCTGCCCGCTGTCCGGCCGCAATACAGGATGCGGCGGCTTGGATCTTGGCCTCCGCCTGTTCGTCACAGGCTAAGATGTCTTCCGGTGCAAGCGTACGCAGCTTGAAGGGGCGGAAGAAACTGCGCAGCTGTTTTCCCGGAGAAATGTAATTGTACGGCATTCGCACGGCAAAGCCGCCGCGAAGATCCCCGCTCTTTTCCGCAATGCGATTTTGCAGGTATTCAAGCGCGACCCCCGGGCTGTCGCCGTAGGTACACACGGCGTAGATGGGCAATCCCGCAAGCGTCGGGGACGCCGACACAAAACGCTGCACCAAGTAGGGGATCAGGTGGTTGTACACCGGGAATACGAGTACAACAGGCTGTTGGCTTTGTACGGGGATGCCGCCGGAGAGCGCCGCCATTGGAATCAGCGGCGCGTTCAGCTGCGCGGCAATGCGTCTGGCGGCCCAAAGCGAGTTTCCCGTGCCGGAAAACCAATAAACGCGCGCCGTCACAGCGCACCGTCCGTGGGATGCGGCTTGAGCATCTGCGTAAAGAAGCGGATGTGCGCGGTGATGCGGCTTTCGATCTCGGTCATATCTTCCTGCCAAAGCTGCAGCAAAAGGTATTCGTCCAGAATACCTTTGAGCGCATAGTAGTATTCGGCCGTGACCATTTTCACGTCGCAGGGGATAATCGCGCCGCGTTCCATCAATCCGGCAAGAACTTTTTCGGTATAGCCTTTGCGCAGATGGTACAGGTTATGCTTGGCCATCTGCGCCGCCTTCGGATGATAAAACGCTTCCGTCAATACGATTTGCAGGGCGGTGTGATACAGCACGTTGGATGTGTTGGAGCTGAAGCGCTGCATGTTCTGAGTGAAAAACGTGCGAACGTCGCCCGTTTGGATAAAATAATCAATCTCGTCCTGCGTCATCACAACTTTGCGGCTGGCGTGATCGAAAAACTCCATGATGGCCTCAAACAGCGCTTCCTTGCCGGAATAGTGATTGTAAAACGAACTTTCTTTGATACTTACGGTACGGGTCAACTCTCGGATCCCGACGTTTGCATAGCCTTTTTGGGCAAACAAACGCAGACCGGCGTAAAACAGCTTTTCCCTGGTCGTCGGCGCGGCGGAGATCATTTGCTCGAGTTTTTCGGAAGCCGCCATACAGGTTCCTCCATAAACTAACGTTCGTTAGTATTATAGCGGAAAAAGACGCTTTGTCAACCCCGATGCGTATGGAACCGGCCAGGAAGGAATACGCCTACACAAGATATGGCGGTACTTTGCGGGCACAGTACTAGCGTGTAGAAAATCATCCCGGAGGGGCAAATTTATTGCAATTTTCTGTTGTCACGAAAATGAATTTATGTTATACTTCAAAAGTTAGACTATGTTTAAGGTGCGGGCGGCTGCGCATATGGAGATTTCGTATGCGACCGCGCTGAAAAACGGTCCGGCAACTGTAACAAAGCGCGTACGAACGTTGTTCCGATGCGCGCGGGGTCTTGGGCGGGAAACCGCCAGCTTCAAGAGACCCTAAGCCCCGAGGAGCGGCCGGAAGGCTGCTCAAAGCAGGTGGGCAAGCCCAAGCGGCGATACACACGGAATCAAGCGCCTTCCGGCGTTTTTTACCGGCGTCCGCGGCGGCGGTTCTCCTGACATTATGGAGGTGTGTCTCACACATGGCACGTATTGCAGGCGTTGACCTGCCCAATGAAAAGCGCGTGGAAGTAGGCCTGACCTACATCTTCGGCATCGGCCCGGCGATCTCCAAAAACATTTTGGACGGCACCGGCGTCAGCCCCGACACCCGCTGCAAGGATCTGAACGAACAGGAAGTTTCCAAGCTCCGCGAATACATTGAAAAAAATGTAAAGGTAGAAGGCGATCTTCGCCGCGAGGTGTCTATGAACATCAAGCGGCTCATTGAGATCGGCTCTTACCGCGGCATCCGTCATCGCCGCGGCCTGCCTGTGCGCGGGCAGAACACCAAAACCAACGCGCGGACCCGCAAAGGCCCCAAGCGCACCGTAGCCGGTAAGAAAAAAGCCGTATAATCGAACCAATGCGATGAAAGCATGGAGGGAGTTCAACGAATGGCACCTAAGCAAAAGCTCAAAAGGGTATCGCGTAAACGGCGTGAAAAAAAGCTGGTCGAGCGCGGCGCCGCGCATATCCGTTCTTCATTTAACAATACGATCGTCACTCTGACGGACACCAAAGGCAATGCCCTGTCCTGGGCGAGCGCTGGCGGACTTGGCTTCCGCGGAAGCAAGAAATCCACGCCCTTTGCCGCGCAGATGGCCGCCGAAACCGCCGCGAAAGCCGCGATGGAATTCGGCCTCAAGACCGTTGAAGTGTATGTCAAAGGCCCCGGCTCCGGCCGCGAGGCCGCCATCCGCAGCCTGCAGGCCGCGGGTCTGGAAGTCAACATGATCAAGGACGTCACGCCCATTCCGCACAACGGCTGCCGTCCCCCAAAGCGCAGAAGGGTGTAAGGAGGTACAAGAATTATGGCAAGATATACAGATTCCGTATGCCGTTTGTGCCGCCGCGAGGGCACCAAGCTCTTTCTCAAGGGCGAAAAGTGTTTCTCCTCCAAGTGCGCCATGGAAAAACGGCCAACCCCTCCCGGCCAGCACGGCCAGGGACGGCGTATGCGCAAGGCGTCCGAGTACGGCTTGCAGCTGCGTGAAAAGCAAAAGGTCCGCCGCGCCTACGGGCTGATGGAGGGCCAGTTCCACCGTACGTTTGAAAAGGCGGAAGGCATGAAGGGCATCACGGGCGAAAACCTGCTGCAGCTTCTGGAACGCCGCCTGGACAACGTCGTCTACCGCTCCGGTCTGGCTTCGAGCCGCGCCCAGGCGCGCCAGTTCGTTTTCCACGGCCTGATTACCGTCAGCGGGAAAAAGGTGGACATCCCCTCGTACATCACCAACGTCGGCGACGTTATCGGCATTAAGGAAACCCGCAAGGATATGGAACATTTCAAGATCGTGAAAGAAGGGATCAACCGCGTCGTGCCCAAGTGGATCACGACCGACGCGGAAACGCTGACCGCGAAAATCGAAGCGCTGCCCGAGCGGGAGGATATCGATCTCACCTTGCAGGAGAACATGATCGTCGAGTTCTACTCTCGTTAACTATCGGCTTGAAATAGGAGGGTACAACCATGATCGAAATTGAAAAAGCGCGGATCGAATGCGTAGAACAAAGCGCTGACAATACCTACGCCCGGTTTGTGATCGAACCGCTGGAAAGCGGCTTCGGCAACACCCTGGGCAACGCCCTGCGCCGTGTGCTGCTGTCCTCGCTGCCGGGCGCCGCGATCACCAACATTCAGATCGACGGCGTAATGCACGAGTTCACCACCATCCCCGGCGTTGTGGAAGATGTGACGGAGCTGATCCTCAATCTGAAGCAGCTGTGCTTTAAGATGTATACGGATCAGCCTAAGACCGTGATCCTGGACGTCAAAGGCCCCATGGAACTCAAGTCCGGGGATATTCCCATGGACGACGAGATGGAGATGTCCAACCCCGATCTGCACATCGCCACGCTCAACGAAGACGCGCACCTGCGCATGACCCTGACGATGGAAAAAGGCCGCGGCTATGTAAGCGCCGAGCGCAACAAGGCGCACTCCATGCCCATCGGCGTCATCCCGATCGACTCGATTTTCACGCCCATCCGCAAGGTGAACTACACCATCGAGGATACGCGCGTTGGAAACGTGACCGACTACGACAAGCTCACGCTGGACGTGTGGACCAACGGTACGGTGATCCCCGACGAGGCGATCTCCACCGCCGCCAAGATCCTCACCGAGCATCTGAGCCTGTTTGTCAGCCTCACCGACCAGGTGATGCCAGTCACCTTCACCGATCAGGAAGATGACAAGCGCGAAAAGGTGCTTGAGATGACCATCGAAGAGCTCGACCTGAGCGTGCGCGCCTACAACTGCTTAAAGCGCGCCGGCATCAACACGGTGTCGGAGCTTGTGCAGCGCAACCAGGAAGACATGATGAAGGTTCGCAATCTCGGCCGCAAGAGCCTGGAAGAAGTCGAACAGAAGCTGCAGGCTTTGAACCTCGCTTTAAAGCCCAGCGAAGAATAATTCAATTCACCTACCACAAGGAGGAACCCGATATGGCACAACGGAAACTCGGCCGGACCGCCGACCAGCGCAAAGCGCTGATCCGCAATCAGGTGACCAATCTGATTTGGTATGGCCGGATTGAAACCACGGAAGCGCGCGCCAAGGAAGTGCGCCGCGCCGCCGAGCGTTTGATTACGCTGGCCGTGAAAGAATGCGATAATACCGTCGAAGTACAGAAATCATCCCATAACGAAAAGGGTCAGATCGTCACCCTGGACGTCGTTAACGACGCGCCTTCCAGGCTCGCCGCCCGCCGCAGGATGCTTGCGTATCTCTATCCCATGAAGGAAGTCCGCGGCAAGGACGAGGACAAGGACGATTTCAAAGAGCGCACCCAGGACAACAAGTTCCCCGTCGTGGAGAAGCTCTTCCGGGAATACGGCCCGAAGTTCAAAAAGCGCAACGAAGAAAAGAAAATCGGCGGCGGCTACACCCGCATCTATAAGCTGGGGCCCCGCAGGGGTGACGCGGCTGAGATGTGCGTCATCGAAATCATCTAACCAGCCCGTTCATAATACCCAATCTGCGGTGTCAGCTACGGAAGGCAAACAGGGTCACGTACGGATAGTGTACGCTCACCTGTTTGCCTTCCTTGCTTCCTAGCATCTTGGGCATTCTGAACGGGCTGGAGACAAAACCTCACACAGGCAGGTGATCGTATTTTCGCCAGCCTGTACGTTTTTATTCATCGTTTACCGATACAGCCCGCCCAGAACACACAATCTGCTATGCTAGCTACGAGCGGCAAACGCCTCACTTACGCTTAAGTAAGATCGGCGCTTGCCGCTCTTGCTTCCTAGTATCTCAGGGATTTTGAGCAGCCGGTACCCAGCCCGTCCATAGCACCCAATCTGCTTTGCCTTCCTTGCTTCCTAGCATCTCGGGCATTCTGAACAGGCTGGACTCAGCCCATCAATAATACCCAATCTACTATTGTGGTCGCGCCCCAAAATGTCACGCGGGGTTATGTGTCTGATAATTGATAAAAGCCGCGCGATGCGCGGCTTTTTCGATGTGGTGATGTCATTATTTCATTTGGGTATCAAGCACCCGCTCCGCCTCGGCGCACATGATCAGGAACGCGCCGACGCCGTGGAGGTCGTTGGTGCAGCGTTTGCGGTGGATGTAGAAATCGTAATCGCCGATCCAGGTGCCCTCGCAGATGTTGTTGAGGAGCAGGTCGCCGCTGTTAAATTCCAGGCGGTTCAGGATGCCGCGTATCGCTTTTTCGGCATAGGGCAGGGTGTCTGGCGGGAGTACGCCCAGGCGCACGGCCTTGCACAGGCCCGCCGCGTACAGGCAGGAGCAGCTTGTCTCCAGCCAGTTGCCGGGCTGATCGCCTTTATCCACGACCTGATACCACAAGCCCGTGGCGGCGTCCTGATAGGGGAGCAACGCTGTCAGCAGATCTCGTGTGATACGGGCGAGGGTCTCCCGGTGCTCGCCGTCCATGAAGTCCATTTCGTTGAGCAGCGCGACCGGCACCCAGCCCATCGCGCGGCCCCAGAACTCCGGTGAGCAGCCGGTTTTAAGATCTGCCCACGCGTGACGCTTCTGCAAATCCACGACGTGATACCAAAGCCCGGTGGTTTCGTCACGCGTCAGGTGCTCCATCAGCTCGGCCTGGAGCGTAACGACGTCGAACAGATCGGGGCGATCAAAGGTTTTGGCATACTGCGCAATGTACGGCCCCGCCATGTACAGCCCGTCCAGCCACATCTGGTCGCGGCCCATAGCGTTGTGCCAGAACCCGCCCAGATTGTTTTTCGGGAAGCGCTCGTAAAACCACAGGATGGTTTCCATCGCGCTTTGATAGCGCGCGTCACCTGTGGCTTCATACAGCGGAAACAGAAGTACGCCCGGTTGCAGGTCGTCCAGCTGCCCCGGGTTGAAATTGACGATATCTCCGAACGGGTTGACAAGGGAATCAACCCACGCTTTGATGTACTGGAGCAGCTTTTCTTCGCCGTTCAGTTTGTATGTTTCCGCCATGCCGCTTAAGAATACCCCCTGATGATAATGAAACCTGCCGACTGGCGGCAGGTTTTGGGGGGTAAATTTGCGCATCATGGTTTCGCAGGCGGAAAGTGCGTACTCGCGCAGCGATCGTCCGTTAACGGTGATGCTGTTCATAGTTGTTGGTTAGGCTTTGCCGCTACAGCCCAGGACGTTGACGATCTTGTGCTGCACCATGGAGCGGATACCGTCGCGCGCGTCGGTCAGGTACTGGCGCGGGTCGAAGTGATCCGGATGCTCGGTGAAATGCTTGCGCACCTCGGCGGTAAAGGCCAGGCGGAGATCCGAGTCGATATTGATCTTGCACACGGCCAGGGACGCGGCTTTGCGCAGCATCTCCTCGGGTACGCCCTGCGCGCCGGGCATATTGCCGCCGTACTGGTTGATCATCTGTACGTATTCGGGCACTACGCTGCTCGCGCCGTGCAGCACGATGGGGAAGCCCGGGAGCCGTCTTCCAACCTCTTCCAAGATGTCAAAGCGCAGTTTGGGCTCGCCGGCAAACTTGAACGCGCCGTGGCTTGTGCCGATGGCGATCGCCAGGCTGTCGCAACCGGTGCGCTTGACGAACTCTTCCACCTCGTCGGGATGGGTGTAGGAGGAATCTTCCGCCGACACTTTGACGTCGTCTTCCACGCCCGCCAGGCGGCCGAGTTCCGCTTCGACGGTAACGTAGTTTTTCTGGCTGTGCGCGTATTCCACCACGCGGCGGGTTTGCTCGATATTTTCCTCAAACGACAGGTGGCTGCCGTCGATCATCACGCTGGTAAATCCGCCGTCGATGCAGCTTTTGGCGGTCTCGAAATCCGGGCCGTGATCCAGATGCACGGCGATGGGAAGATCGGTGTCCGACAGCGCGGCTTCGATCATTTTCATCAGATAGACGTGCTTGGCGTACTTGCGCGCGCCCTTGGAAACCTGCAAAATCAGCGGCGCGTTTTCCAGCTTTGCCGCCTCGGTGATCCCCTGGATGATTTCCATGTTATTGACGTTAAAGGCCCCGATGGCATACCCGCCCGCATAGGCTTTTTTGAACATTTCCTGCGTATTGACTAACGGCATAAGCGTCCTCCTCATTCGATATCGGCTTATTATACCATTGTTTCGCGCATTCGTAAATCTTTGTGCCCGCGTATCGCGCCGCCGGAGAAACTGTGCTATACTGTCAAAAAGGAGTGTGTGGGCTTGTTCAAACGTTTATTGGCGCTATGCCTCGCGGGAATGCTTATGTTTGTTATCACGGCGGTTTTGGCCGAAGAAGCGGCGGATACCCAGACCGTGGATTTGAGCGATGAAACTGTCATTGAAGACGACGTTGCCGACGACGGCATGGGCGAGATCGTAGGTAAAACCGACCGCGTGTCGCCAAGCGTCGAAGGGCTTACGCCGCTGTATACCACGAGAATCAAGTTCTTGACGGCCAACGGAACCTATGCCAATATCCGCGCCGATCAGGATGCCGACGCTAAAATCCTCGGCACCGTCGGCAAAGGAAATATCGTGACCATTTATCAGGTGTTTCCGGCCTATGTGCTGGCGGAATACAAGGGTGTATCCGGCTTTATCCTGCGCACCTGTATCGATGAGGACATGACCGTTCTCGACCCAGAAAACACGCCTCCTTACGGGGTGACCATCACCAAGTATGTCGCCACGACCACTGCCGTGGCCAAGGTGTACGTCGATCCAGATACGACCAGCGAGACCTTCCCCATCGAAGTCGGCGCGGGCAGCAAGGTGGCGATCCTCGGCTTCAACGGCAGCTTCGCCAAGGTACTGTACTGGCGCAGCTACGGCTATATCGACGCCACGCTGCTTAAAGACCTCGTGGTCGTGTCGCCTACGGACGTGCCGATGAGCGAGGACACCCCGATCGCCGCGTTTTCATCGTTCTTTGCGTACAATAACGGAAGCACGATGAACGACGGGCGCGTGAAGAATATCGTACGTTCCTGCGAGTCGATGACCCGCGTCATGCAGCCGGGTGAGAGCCTGAACTTTAACGACCAGGTCGGCCCCTATAAGGCGAGCAACGGGTATTTCCCCGCGCCGGTGCTGGTCAACGGCAAGGCGCAGCCCGGCTACGGCGGCGGCACCTGCCAGAGCTCGTCGACGCTCTATAACACCGTGCGGCAGCTGCCGGGCATTACCATCGTATACCGCCGCCCGCACGGCCCCGCCTGCGCGCGTTACCTGCCCATGCACCAGGACGCCGCCGTGGGCAACTCGACCCTGAATTTCATCTTCCGCAACGATTACGATTTCCCCATCCGTATCCTCGCCGAATCCACAGGCGAAGGCGTGCTGACGATTCAAATCTTCAGAGCCGATTAATTAAGCAAACACTGACCGAATCCCGTACGTTTTTCAGCTATCGTTTGTCTGTTGTTTTCTTCAATTGGTCGTATGGTAATTGAGTATTTATATGGTAAAAGGCCGCGCATCGCGCGGCCTTTTATCATGGGTCAAGGGCATAGCCCTTGGCAGGGTCTTAGGGGTGCAACCCCTAAACGTTTTCTTTTACCGCTTGCTTTTTTCTGCGCTTTAGGAGCACGACGACGACCATCATGATGACAGTGACCACGTAGGGGGCCATGGCGGTGATATCGGCTGGGATATACTTCTGCATGCGCAGGCCCAGGGCGTCGATAAACCCGAACAGGAGCGCCGCCAGGAACACGCGCGGGGGATTGCCGCCGCCGAAGATCACGCACGCGACGGCCACAAACCCGCGCGACGCGCTCATGTTTTCCGAAAACATGGTCAGGTAACCAAGGCTTAGGTGCGCGCCGGACAGCGCCGCCATGATGCCGCAGAGCACCGACGCGAGCATCTTCATGCGGTCGGGGTTCTTGCCCGCGGCGCGCAGGGCCTCCGGCGCTTCGCCGGACGCCCGTAGGTGAAAGCCCAGCGGTGTTTTGTATAAAAGCAGCCAGCATACGAGCACCAGTATCCAGCTGATATAAACAAGCAATGTGTTGCCGCTCAGTATCGTGCCGAGCACCGGGATGGATTCAATCCACGCAAAGTGCAGGGTCGGCAACGGTACGATGCCCGGGCCGGAAAACGATCCCTTGACACCGAACAGCGTCCGCAGCAGGAACACCGTCAGCCCGCCCGCGAGGATGTTGATGGCGACGCCGATGACGAATTCGTCGCTTTTAAACTTGACGGAGAACAGGTAATAGAAAAGCCCGAGCAGGATGCCCAGTACGATCACGAACACCAAACCCATCACCCAGCTGCCGTACAGGTAGCTGCCAAGCACCGCGAAAAACGCGCCCATCAGCATCATGCCCTCGACGCCAATGTTCATAAAGCCCGTGCGCTCGGTCATCAGGCAGCCCAGCGCGCACAGCACCACGGGGGTCGCGGTGCGCAACGTGTTTTGGAACAGCAACAGGTTGAACACGTCGCTCATACGGCGCTCACCTCCCCGGCGCGTCCGCGTTTCACGCGGCGCTTGGCCATGTACGCGCGCAGCTGCTGGCGGATGCCGCCCTCGGCCGCCATAAAGAAGATAATCACGGCCTGGACGATCAGGATGACCTCGCCGGAGATGCCCGCCGAAAGCTCCATCGCCGATCCGCCGATGGTAAGGACGGCGAAAAAGAAGCTCATCACGATTACGCCGAAGGGGTTGTAGCGCATGATCATGGCGACCAGCATGCCGTCGAAATAATACCCCGCCGACAGGTTGGTGATGAAGCGCTTGTGGATGCCGAAGACCTCGATCATCCCCACCAGCCCGCACAGCATCCCGGAGATCACCATGCCGACGATCATCAGCCGGTCGGCGCGAATGCCGCCGTAGCGGGCGAAGCGGTCGTTGGTGCCGGTAATCTTCATCTCAAAGCCCACGGTGGAGCGCGTCATCAGGTACCAGATGAACAGCGCCGCGGCAAAGGCGATCCATATGCTGCCGTTGAGGTTGGACAGCCGGATGATGGGGGAGAACGACGCCGCGATGCTGTCCGTTCCGGAGGAGATCCCGCGTTCGGCGGTTTTCAGCGGCCCGTTGGTCAGGTAACTGCAAAAATAAATGGCGGCGGAGTTTAACAGGATGGTGGTCACGACCTCGTTCACTTTGAGCTTCACCTTGAGCACGCCGGGAATCCACGCGTAAAACCCGCCTGCGATAACCGCGGCAATCAGCGCGCACGCGACGATGATCCACGCGGGCGCGCCGGCCATGCGCGCGCCAACCACCGCGGCGGCAAGCCCGCCGAAGTACAGCTGCCCCTCGCCGCCCACGTTGAAAATGCCCGCCTTGGCCGCGATACTCATGGCAAGCCCGGTCAGGCACAGGGTGGCGGCCTTCGCCAGCGTATTGCCAAACGCGCGGGATTTGCCAAGCGCGCCTACAAACAGCGCTTTATAGCATTCAATCGGGTCATACCCGGTGATCAGCATAATGCCCGCGCCGACCAGGAACGCCAGCACGATCGCGATGAGCAGCGACAGCAGGTACTGCGCTGTCAGGCGGTACTTGGGCTTGCCGATCAGCAGGTATTTTACGGCCTGCCAGAGGCGGTACGCGCGTCTCATGCCCGCACCTCCTGCCTGCCGCCGGTCATGTAATAGCTGATCTCCTGTTTGGTGATCTCGCCGTTTTGGAAGCTGCCCGTCAGCTGCCCTTCATAGAGCGTTACCAGGCGGTCGGACAGGCGGAAGAGCTCGTCCAGGTCCGCGCTCACCAACAGGATGGCGCAGCCTGCCGCGCGTTTTTCCAGAATCTTTTCATGAATGAACTCGATCGCGCCGATATCCACGCCGCGCGTGGGCTGGTTGATGATCAGCACGGGCGTATTGAAGGAAAACTCCCGCGCGATGATTGCTTTTTGCATGTTGCCGCCGGACAAACTCTTCATCGGCAGGTCCACGCCGCCGGAGCGTACGTCGAACTGCTCCGCGAGTTCCCGGGCATAGGCGCTGGCACGGCGCTTTTTAAACTGGATGCCGAAGCTGCGGAATTCTTTCTGCCGCTCCTTGCCGACCAGCATGTTTTCCATCACCGTCGCCTCGGCGGAAAGCCCCGTGCGCATACGGTCCGACGGGATGAAACTCACGCCCATGTCCCGGATCTCCCTGGGGTTCATGCGGCTGATGTTTTTACCGTTTAAATACACCTCGCCGCCCGTCTGCGGGCGCAGTCCCATAATGCACTCGGTCAGTTCCGTTTGTCCGTTGCCCTCCACGCCGCACACGCCCACGATCTCGCCCGCGTACACGGTCAGGCTGACGCCCTTGACGGCGGGCAGGCTGCGGTCGTCCTTCGCCTGCAGGTTTGCAAGCATCAGCACGTCCCTGTCGGTCGGCGTGCCGGAACGCAGCTCGTCGAACAACACCTCGCGCCCGACCATCATCGCCGCGAGCCGCTTTTCATCGGTGTCTTTGGTCTCCACGACGCCCACGAGCCTGCCCTGCTTCATCACGCCGACGCGGTCGGAAAACTGCATCACTTCGCGCAGCTTGTGCGTGATCAATATCACGGTCATGCCCTGGTCGCGGATCACGCCGCGCAGTACGGTGAACAGCTCGTCGGTCTCGGCGGGGGTGAGAACCGCGGTCGGTTCGTCCAGAACTAAAATGTCCGCGCCCCGGTGCAGGGCTTTTAGAATCTCCACGCGCTGCTGCAGGCCGACGCTCAGGTCGTCCACGATATCGCCGGGGTTGACTGGCAGGCCAAAGCGCTTTGACAAAGCAAGCACTTCCTGATTCAGTCGCTTCTGATCGTAAAACAGCAGGTTTTTGGTCGGCTCCGTACCCAGGGCGATGTTCTGCGCCACGGTAAAGCTCGGCACCAGCTTGAAGTGCTGGTGCACCATGCCCACGCCCATGGCGATGGCGCGCATGGGATCGTGCCGCGACGTTATTTTTTCACCCTTGACGATCACCTCGCCCAGCGTCAGGCGCACCAGGCCGTACAGCACGTTCATCAGCGTGGTCTTGCCCGCGCCGTTTTCCCCGACCAGCGCGAACGCCTCGCCGCGCCGGATTTCCAGGTTTACGTCGTCGTTAGCCAGAGCGCTTGGAAAACGCACGGAGACGTGCTCGAAGTCAACGATAGGGGAGCTGTCGGCCATCCTGTCACCTCCGTGGCGTTTGACGGGGAAGGGAGTTACCGGACGTAGCGCACCTTGGTTTGATCGTAGAATCCACGGCGGTCGGGGGTCTCGTCGGCGACGCCCAATGCGATCAGCGAAAATGGAACGACGTCCCGGATGTCCAGAATTTCGGCAACGACGCCGTAGCGGTCCTCATAGGGATACAGCGCGGACCAGCAGCTGCCGTACCCGAGTTCCGTCGCCTGCAGCATCAGCGTTTGGGTCGCGGCGGCGCAGTCCTGCGTCCACAGTTCGTACCCCGGCGGATTGCCGTCGATCGCAGGATCGCCGCAGACGATCACGGCAAGCGACGCCTCGCGTAAAAACTTGGCATAAGGGTGTTTTACCGCGATTTCCGCCATCAGCGCTTTATTTTCGACGACCACAAAGGCGTACGGCCGCTTGTTTCGGGCGCTTGGCGCGCACATGGCGGCCTCGAGCATCAGGTCGATGTGCTCCTGCGGAACGGCCGTCTCCGGCTTGTACCTGCGGATGCTGCGGCGGGCGCGGATGGCTTGGGTTGTATTCATATGCCGTTTCCTTTCATGGAAAACTTTGGATGGATAGCGGTACTTCTGATTATAGAAACTGGGGGCGGGAATGTCAATCACGCTGCGGCGGCGAAGGGTTTCATACCGGGGCTGCGGGGGTATGCTTTGAACAGGAACCATTCCTAAAACGCTTTGGAGAGGAGCAAACCCAATGAAGCTTGACAGGGCAAAGAAACCGTTTCTGATAGGCTTGGCCTGCGTATTGACCGTGATGACCCTATCCGCCTGCTCCGGTACCGCAAACACCGTGCAGGAAACCCAGGCGGCGGGAAAAAACGCCGCGGTTTACCATAAAATCACTGCGGCGGAAGCCAAAACGGTGATGGATACCGAGGCGAATATCGTGATTCTGGATGTGCGGGAGCAATCCGAATTTGATACGGGGCATATCGAAAACGCCACCCTGCTGCCGGTAGGAAGCATTTCAGCTTTGGCGGCGGAGGTACTGCCCGACAAGGACCAGAAAATCCTCGTGTACTGCCGCAGCGGCAACCGGTCCAGATCGGCGGCGAACGCGCTGGTCGCGCTGGGCTACACCCAGGTGTACGATTTCGGCGGTATTATCGATTGGCCGTACGACGTGGTGAAATAACACCGCTTGGTATGCAAAAACCGTCCCGGAACTCCGGAACGGTTTTTGTATACCGGCGTGCCTGTTACAGCACCCTGCGGACAAGCGCGTCGTATACCCTGTCGCCGAACAGCTTTTGAATATAGACCATCGGCTTTGCGCCAAATCCCAGCAGGTAGCGTGTGCGCGGACGGCGCACCGTGGCGGCCTTGACGATACAATCGGCGATGACCTCCGGCTTGGTGATCAGCCCGCCGCCTGTGTAGCGCTTTTCAAGCTTCTGCGCCGCAAGCATCGCGGTCTCCTGATACGCGCCGTCTTTGGAGGTCTCCCGCAGGTGCTGCGCGGCGATTGTGCCCCACGGGGTTTCGATGGCGCCGGGTTCGATCAGCACGACGTCGATCGAAAAGGGCTTGAGCTCCGCCCGAAGGCTGGCCGACAGGCCCTCTACCGCGAACTTCGTGGCGTGGTACCACGCGGCAAACGGCGTCCAGATTCTGCCGCCCATGGACGAGATGTTAATGATCCTGCCGTGCCCCGCTTTTCGCATGGCGGGCAGCGCCAGCTGGGTCATGCGCGCCAGACCGAATACGTTGACCTCGAACTGCCTGCGGGCATCGGCTATTTTGACGTCTTCCACCGCGCCGTACGAACCGTAGCCCGCGTTATTGACCAGCACGTCGATGCGGCCTTCCTGATCGAGTACCTGGCTGACGCACGCCTGCATGGATGCATCGTCCGTTACGTCCAGCGCGACCGGATGAATCGCGTCCGTCCGCAGTTTCTCCAGTTTATCCATGCTGCGGGCCGCGGCGTATACGGTGAAGCCCTCCCGCGCAAATCGCTTTGCGGCAGCCGCGCCGATGCCGGTGGACGCGCCTGTAATCAGTACAACCGGTTTCATCATTTCCGCTTCCTTTCCCATACAATGCTATGCCTATTATAATGTACCCGGGGTTCGGGGGCAACCGTGGAACTGCGGGTTACGTTTTGCCGCAGTTGTGCTATACTAAAGAAAACCGATTCGGGAGGAATAAACTATGCTCAAAGAATTCAAGGAATTCGCCATGAAGGGCAACGTGATGGATCTGGCGATCGCGGTCATCATCGGCGCGGCGTTCGGCAAGATCGTCAGTTCCCTGGTCAACGACGTCGTCATGCCCGTGATCGGGCTGATCGTAGGCGGCATCGATTTCACGACGCTCAAGATCGTCCTCACGCCAGCAGTAGGGGACACGGCGGAGGTCGCCATCCTGTACGGCACCTTCATCCAGACGATCGTAGACTTCCTGCTGATCGCGCTGAGCGTGTTCTTCGTGGTCAAGGTGCTTTCTAAGCTCAAGAAGAAGGAAGAGGCCAAGCCGGAAGCGCCCGCCGCCCCGCCCCAGGACGTCGTCCTGCTGACCGAGATCCGCGATCTCCTCAAGACGAAATAAGCACCGCGCACCCAAAAACCAATCCGCCGCAGCCCTGTCAGGCGCGCCGTTGCTTGACAATGATTTTGGCATGGGCTACAATGGATTTCGCCCCGCGCGCCCGTAGCTCAGCTGGATAGAGTGACAGACTCCGACTCTGTAGGTCGCTGGTTCGAACCCAGTCGGGCGTACCACCGCAAAGCCGCTTGAAATATAAGGTTTCAAGCGGTTTTATATTTTTAATTTTGGACTATTATGTCCAGGTTAGGGAGGAAGTTTCTGTACAGTTATATCTGTTGCAGCGTCAGAATGCTAACCAGTACTGATTGCATTGTCTGCAACTGGCAAATGTGCTATGATTTAATGACCGAAAAAACCATAATGAAATGTCAGACAGAAATAAAGTGGTTAGAATATGTTGGATTATTAGATAATAGAAATGCAGCCCATCATTATGTGTTGCTGGAGGATACAAGAGTGATTAATTTTTCGGATAAAGCCAAAAATCTCGTAAACTCCTTTGGATATATTGCGGAGGCATGAATCATGAACAGTACAATTCGCCATCCTGAATATTTTCAGATTTTTTCGGAAGATAAAACGAAAAAATTATTCGGATGTGATCAGGAATGGTATCAGTCGCATTGGCAGCGAATATCTGGCTGCGGTCCAACGGCGGCGTCAAACCTGATGTATTATATCAGCCGAAACCAACAGGCGGCTTTAGGCGTCAATATGACCAATGACAAGGAGAAGTGCCTGACGCTTATGGAAAAAGTGTGGGCATACGTAACCCCTACGCAGCAAGGGGTGGATACCACTAAGCTCTTTGTGGATTCGCTGGGCAGGTATCTGGACGAACTCCAGTTGAAAGCGGAACTTCGGGTTTTGAACATCGCCAAAGATATTCAAAAACGCCCAACCGTTGAAGACGTCGTAAAGTTTATTGATCAGGCAATGCGAAACGATGCCCCCGTCGCTTTTCTAAACCTTTGCAATGGGGATGAAACCGCACTGGAAGAATGGCATTGGGTCACCGTGATATCCCTGGAGTTCAATGAAGATACATCCCGGGTTTATGTTGAAATTCTGGATGAAAGCCAAATCAAACGCATTAATCTTTCCTTGTGGCTTAGCACAACGATGCGCGGAGGCGGGTTTGTGTATATTGATACGAGGTTAGCGCGTTAATGCCGCTATCGGATTATGGGAAAACACCCGGTCCTTGACAACAAATGTCGTAAAATCCATGGTTAATTGCTTTTGCAATAGAATATCGTGCCCCAGGCATAATCCCATCAGCAAAACAAAGTCGGCGCCGGATCGATTCAGCGCTTCGGCTTGCCCAATGGGGTTGCAGGAAACACTGCAGGCCCCCTTGCCCGGGGAAACGTCATCTTCCGTGACGCCGTCCACCGTACAGGAAACCATCGTGGGTTTGATTCCGGCATGTTCAAGATGTTTGCGCAAAAGCGCCGCCTTGTCTTCCATACCATAGCAATAGGCAACGCCCACTTTTTGATAGCCCATTCTTTTGATGAATTCAATGATTTCTTCCAGGCGGTTTAGCGTTCCCGCACGCCCGTGATCCACTAAAGCCGATGCGGCTTTTACATATGCCTGCTGCGCCGGCTGATGATATTCTTCCACATAATCATCACGGTGATTTTGGCAAGGCGTGCCCTGCCTGCATCCTTTTTGCGTACATTTTGTACAATCCATCACAATCGCCTCGTTTCCAATGAAAAACTGCCTTTCGTCGCTGTGGGGCAGTTTGTTATAGGCTGTTCTTACACTTTGAGCATATTTATCATAACGTCTTTGTGGCATGCACCGGCCGCTTCCAAGAAATGGCGGTCATGCCGCTTAAGACCATAGCTTCTGCAGAAACCGGTACAGGCTCCAGGAACAAAAAGATTTTTGCATCAGCGCGCATCTTCGGGAATCAAACATAGGTCAATACCTCCCAAAATCAAAATTACTCCTTTATTGAATGACTTTGTTCCGTTTTTATCAGTGATGTAATCACAGAAGAACACAAAGTGTTCAATGTATCGATTGATCCGGCTAAAAAAGGAGGATCAGCCTTAACGAAAAGACAGATGATATTTACATATTCGAAAGGTGAAAGGAAATACCGACCGACTCTGTGACTTGCTCACAGACCAAATCAATGGTTTGGGATAAGTTTAACAAGGATTCAAATTTAGAAGGAGTAAAGTATTGTGAGCCAAAACATTGTTTACACAGACGCCTCGGGATATAACGAATTACTGCAAGAGAATGAATTGAGCATTGTCGATTTCTTCTCGGACGATTGCCCTCCCTGCGAGATGCTTGCGCCGATTTTTGAAAAAATGGCCGTCCTGCACGGCAACAGGATTCGGTTCATTAAGATCAAGCGCGAGGAGAACAAGGAGTTTGCCAAGGGCATCGGCGTTACCGGAAGCCCTACGGTTCTGTTTTATAAAAACGGAAAAGAAGTCGCGCCGAGACTCGGCGGGTTCTTAACCAAGCCGCAGGTACGCAAGACGCTGGAAGCCGCGTACGGCTCGCAGCTGCCTCCGACAGAAATGAAAGAAGTCGACTGCGACGTGCTGATTTTAGGCGCGGGTACCGCCGGCCTTGCCGCGGCGCTGTATGCCGGCCGTGCGATGCTCAATACCGTGGTCGTGGATGAATTGCCTCCCGGCGGCCAAACGGCTTCCACACTGCACGTCGAGAATTACCCCGGGGTTACGGGCAAAACGAAAGGCAAAGACCTGATTGCCGCCATGCGCAAGCAGGCGGAAACCTTCGGCGCCGTGATTGACGACCTGAAGGAAATTGCCGAAGTCAACCTGAAGGACAAAACCGTCCGCACCGAGGATACCGTGTATCACGCTAAAGCGATCATTCTGGCGACCGGCGCCCGCCCGCGCGCGTTGCCGGCGGAGAATGCGGACGAGTTTAAAAGCAAAGGCGTTCATTACTGTGCGACATGCGACGGCTCCATGTATCAAAACCGTAAAATCGTTGTGGTCGGCGGCGGGAATTCCGCGGTGGAAGAAGCCGTGTTTCTCAGCAAATACGCATCCGACATTACTGTGATTCACCAGTTTGACAACTTCCAAGCTTCGAAAACCGCACAGCAGGCGCTGATGGACGATCCGAAAATCCATGTAATTTGGGACAGTGAAGTGCGCAAGGTCAACGGACAGGGCCATGCCCTGACCAGCGTGGAAATCGAGAATCTGAAAACCAAAGAGCGCAGCGTGATCGATACCGAAGGCGCCTTTGTCTACATCGGAACGCAGCCCATGACGGACCTGTATAAAGACCAGCTCGAGACGGACAAATGGGGCTATGTCGTCGCTGGTGAAGATACAAAAACCAGCGTGGACGGCGTTTTCGCGGCGGGCGATGTGCGCACCAAGCAGATCCGGCAGGTTGTCACCGCCGCCGCGGACGGCTCCGTTGCCGCCATCCTCGCAGAACGGTACATTGCCAATCTGCACTAATCCATTCAACAGGAGATTTTGAAGATATGAAAACGGGAAAAATGAAGAACTTTCTTTCGATTCTGATCGCCGCGGCATTGCTGTTTGCAGGTGTTTCTGCCAGCGCGGCCGCCGATGAAAAGGTTTTGACCGTCGCCACCCCCTATACCGTTAACACGCTGCTGCCCGACCAGTACATGTCGGACGGGGACCGGTATATCATCGGCAACATTTATGAGCCGCTGATCGAGCAGGACAAGGGCGGATATATTCCGGCGCTTGCCCAATCGTGGACGGTTGAGGATGACAACACCTATGTGTTCCACCTGCGGCAAAACGCCTACTGGCAGACGGGCAACCCGTTGTTCGGAGACGAAAAGGTGCAGGTGACCGCCGAGGACGTCAAGGCCGTGTATGACTACCTGCAAAGCGAGGATTATCCATCTTTCCGCAAGTCCTACCTGGACAACCTGGAAAGCTTTGAAATTGTGGATCCCTTCACGATCAGGCTGACTACCAAAGAGCCCGACGCGAAATTCCTTCGCTATGTCAGCGATATAGAAATCTTCCCCATGAAGGCGATCGCGGAAGGCTTTGACCTGAACCAATACCCCGTGGGGACCGGCGCGTTCAAATTTTCCGAGTACCGGGCGGACGACCGGGTGGTGCTCGTGAAGAACGAGGATTATTATATCGAGCCGAACCTGGACAAGCTTATTTTCAAAATCATTCCGGATAAGGCCGTCGCCGCCATTGCGCTGCGCAACCAGGAAGTGGATATCGCCCTGCAGCTGCTGCCCACCGATCTGGAAGCTGTTGCGGCCGAAAGTTTCCTGACCGTCGTTCCCAGCCCGTCGGGATCGTACCGCTACATCGGGTTTAATGTTGACGATCCCTTCCTGGCCGACCTTACTGTGCGCCTGGCGATTCGCAAGGCAATCGACTTTGAGGCCATCACGGGTGCCATCTTCAAAAACGCTATCGGCGCGACGCTTGCAATCCCCGCATACGGCCCGGTGACACCCGAGTTTTTAGGTTATAACCCGGACGCCTGGATGGCAGAGTATGAATTCAATCCCCAGAAAGCCATGGAGCTGCTTGAAGCGGATGGATTTGTGAAAGGCTCCGACGGCGTTTACCAAAAGGATGGGCAGCGGCTTGCCCTGACCATCAAAACGCCCGCCAACGACCCCAACCGCATGAAAATGGGCGATATCGCGGCGACCTATTTAAAGCAAATCGGGATTGACGCCGTCACCGTACCCACCGAGTGGGGCACGCTGCTTTCGGATATTTCCAACGGGAACGTGCAGATGTTTGTTTCGGGCGGCGGCACGACGATGGATGGGCTGAACTACCTGTTCAACTCGGCGTATGCTTCGGCTAACTCACACAGAACCGGTCTTGTGGACCCTGAGCTGGACGCATTGCTCAACCAGGCTTTCCGTACGGTGGATGAAACAGCGCGTAAAGCCCTGCTGGAAGAGGCCTCTTTACGGGCTGTGCAGGACTGTGTGCAGGCCGGCGGTTATGTGGAATATGCGCAGATCGGCGTGAACACCCGCGTGACCGGATTCAGCGAAAACACCACCACCTGGTATGGTTTTGTGACTTCCACAAGAAATATCGGCGTATCGGATTGATTTTTCAAGCTGGGGGCTGTATCGTATAGTATGTGATACAGCCCCCTATTTCTATGTCCGCGAATGAGGCATCATGAGGAACTACATCATCAAACGGCTCCTGCAGGCCATCCCCACATTGATTGCTCTCTCTTTTTTAATTTTCGGCCTGCTGTACATTACACCCGGGGACCCGGTTTACTTAATGCTGGGCGCGGGAGACCAGCAGAGCATATCCCCGGAAACCTATGAACAGGTTCGCCAGGACCTCGGGCTTGACGAACCCTTTTTCATTCGATATTTCGATTATATGGCCCGCGCCTTTCAAGGCGATCTGGGTACGTCCTACGTTACCAAGCGAGACGTAGGAACGGAGATTTTCACCCGAATGCCCGCCACGGTCATCCTCACGGCGGCCTCTATGCTGCTTGCGCTGCTCATTTCGCTGCCGTTGGGGATTTTCGCGGCCAAAAGGCATAACAGCGTGTGGGATTCGCTGGCAACCTTTTTATCGACGATTGGCGTATCCATGCCGCAGTTTTGGTTTGCGCTGCTGCTGATTCTTCTGTTTTCGCTGGGACTGGGTTGGTTTCCCTCCCAGGGGATCGGGTACATGGAAGACGGGTTTGGCAATTACCTGAAGCACCTGTTTCTGCCCGCGTTTTCTCTGGCGCTGGGCCTGGCGGCCACACAGTCGCGCATGATCCGCTCCTCGATGCTTGAGGTGCTGGGGCAGGATTATATGCGCTTTGCACGCGGCAAAGGGCTGAAAGAGCGGTATATTCTCAAGGCGCACGCTCTGCGCAACGCCTTGATTCCGTTTGTGACGGTCATTGGCGCGCAGTTCGGCTCTCTGCTGGGCGGCGCTGTGATTATCGAGACCATCTTTGCATGGCCCGGCGTGGGCCGTTTGGCTGTCAACGCTGTCGGGCAGCGCGACTTTCCGATGATTCAGGGAACCACGCTGGTTCTATGTGTGTTTTTTCTATTGGTGAATCTGCTCGTGGATATCATCTGCGCGTGGCTGAATCCCAAAATCAGGCTGAGGTAGCGGAGCGATGGAGCAGAAAACAAGAAGGTATCAGGATGCCGCGCCCGGGTACGCCCTTCCGCTCGAAACCTGTTCGGGGGCGATTGTGTGCAGTTTTTCCAAAAACAGGCTGGCGGTCGTCGGGCTTGCGATCCTTGTCATGATCGTCAGTCTGAGTGTTTTGGCGCCGCTTTTCACCGGGTATGATCCGGTGCTGGATATGGATTTACAAAACGCCCTGCTGCCGCCGGGATCGGCGGGCCATCTGCTGGGTACCGACGATTACGGGCGGGATGTTGGGGCGCGCATATTATACGGCGGGCGCACTTCGGTGCTCACCGGCCTGAGCGTTGCGCTGCTCGCGGCGGGTGTCGGCGTATTGATCGGCAGTGTCGGCGGCTATTACGGCGGCTGGCTGGACGCCGTGCTGATGCGGCTGACGGACATCATGCTGTCCTTCCCGTTCCTCGTCATCGCCATCGCCATGATGGCGGTGCTGGGGGCAACCCGGGCGAATATTATCCTGATCCTCGCCTTGGTCAGCTGGCCGGGGTTCGCGCGGCTGACCAGAAGCCAGGTATTGGCGGTGAAAGAGCTTGAGTTTGTGCAGAGCGCAAAAGCCACGGGATACCGCGACCCCCGCATTATCGTGTATCATATTCTGCCCAACTGCATGGGACCTTTGATCGTTCAGCTGACGCTGATGGTCGGCACCGCAATCCTGTCGGCCGCAAGCCTCAATTTTCTGGGGCTTGGAACCGACGGCACCCAGCCGGATTGGGGTATTATGCTCAATCAGGGCCGGTATTATCTGCAAAGCGCTCCCTACCTTACCATGATTCCCGGCCTTGCCATTTCCCTGACGGTGCTGGCTATGAACTGGGTCGGCGACGGCCTGCGCGACGTATTCGATCCGCGGCTGAGGAGATAGGCTATGATGCGGGAAAAAGTACTGGAAATCAGCGGGCTGAAGACCTGGTTTCATATGCCCGAAGGCGTGGCCCGGTCCGTGGACGGCGAATCGTTTACGCTTTGGCAGGGCGAAACACTCGCCCTGGTCGGGGAAAGCGGAAGCGGGAAATCCGTTACCGCTTTGTCGCTGATGCGCCTGCTGGATGAAAACGCAGAAATCTCCGCCGATACATTTGTGATTGACGGCGTCGACGCCAAAGACCTGTCCGCAGAAGAGGCGCGGCAGATACGCGGCCGGAAGATTGCCATGATATTCCAGGATCCCATGACGGCCCTCAACCCCGTCATGAAGATTCGAAAGCAGCTTGGCGAAGTTCTTAAACGCCGGAATCCCAAGATGAAACGGGCGGAAGTGCGCCAGCGATCAATACAGGCGCTGGAACGCGCCGGCGTGCCCAATCCCGCGGAAAGGCTCAGCCAATTCCCTCATCAGCTTTCCGGCGGGCTTCGCCAGCGCGTCATGATAGCCATCGCGCTGGCGAATCATCCGAAAATCCTGATCGCGGACGAACCGACGACCGCGCTGGATGTAACCATCCAGGCGCAAATCATCGACCTGCTGAAGAAATACAAGCGGGAACGGCAGATGTCCATGCTGCTGATCACCCACGATTTCGGGGTAGTGTCGCAGCTGGCCGACAGGGTGGCGGTCATGTACGCGGGGGAAATTGTGGAAGAAGCGCCGATGGCGGAGATTTTCAAGGATCCCTGGCACCCCTATACGGAGCTGCTGATTCATTCCATTCCCGGGATATACAGCAAACGCGGGCAGCCGTTTGACGCGCTGCCTGGCGAAGCGCCCGATCCGCTGCAATATCCGGCCGGATGCCGCTTTCATCAGCGCTGCCCCAAGGCAATGGAGATTTGCAAACAGCTTGAGCCGCGGGAATATTCCGTGGGAAACCGCCGGGTTAGCTGCTGGCTGAAGGGAGATCATGATGAGCAAAAAACCCATGATATCCATTCAAAATCTTAAGGTAGGATTTCCGGCGCAGGGCGTACGGCTATTGCGCCGCCGCCGCTGCGTACCTGCGGTCGACCATGTCAATCTGGACATTCTGGAAGGCGAAACGCTGGGACTAGTAGGCGAAAGCGGATGCGGGAAAACCACGCTGGGCCGGGCGATCATGCGGCTGAACGAACCCGTCGAGGGCAGCATTGTATTCCGCGGGCAGGACATCCTTAAAACAAGGGGGAAATCGCTGCGCCTGCTTAAAAATCACCTGCAGATCGTATTTCAGGATCCCTACGCGTCTTTAAACCCCAGGCAGACCATACGCAGGACGATCACCGAAGTGCTGAGAGTCCGGATGAAGCTTGGCAGGAAACAAAGCAGGGAGCGAGCGGACGAACTGCTGACGCAGGTGGGATTGAACCCGAAAAACGCCGACCGGTTTCCGCATGAATTTTCCGGCGGCCAGAGGCAGCGGGTCGCCATCGCCAAAGCGCTTGCGCTGCAGCCGGAATTTCTGGTGCTGGACGAAGCCATTTCGGCGCTGGACGTATCCATTCAGTCACAAATCATCAATCTGCTGATGGCCCTCAAAGAACGATACCATATCACATACCTGTTCATTTCCCATGATTTGAACGTAGTCCAGCATATCAGCGATCGGGTGGCTGTGATGTATCTGGGAAAAATCGTCGAGCTGGCGCCTACAGAAGTGCTTTTTGACCGGTCCGAGCATCCCTATACGCTGGCGCTGCTATCATCCATTCCGCAAATACCCGGACAGGAAGAACGGGAGAGAATCGTACTGACGGGAGAAGTGTCCGGCCCGGAAAGCATACCATCCGGATGCCGATTCCACCCCCGCTGTGCCTATGCGACCGAAATTTGCAGACAAGAAGAACCTGAACTGACGAATCGCGGCGGCGGGCACTGGGCTGCTTGCCACAATTTGTGATTGGTGCAGCCGGAATGGTTTGATAATGAGCACAAGGCGCATGTTTTCATTTGTTGGTAAGACATGTGATATAAAATCTCAAGAACATTTAACTAAATAGAGAAGCACATCGGATCGGACGATGGGCGGCCTGATATGGATGTTGAATTGCGGATTCAGGAGAACATGTATCTGCAATGCTTCTGCGGTTGTGAAAAATACGACGACAGAATGGCGCTGACGTTACATGTTGGGAAAACACGATTGGTATTGTTGCGTATCAGAATGAAAAGGCCAAGGCTATCATCAAATGAAAATAGGGGGTTCGTTACGGTCACAGCAGAGCCGCCCGTTATTCACGCTTAGCCGTGCCGCCTGGATTACCGTCCGCGCCTGGCGTGAAGTCATTTGAAAATCCGGACGGTTGCGCAGCTCCGCCGGATAGTCCGGATGCGTGAAATAAAACAGGTATGCATTGCCGCTGCGAACGAGCACATCCGCGTGGTTGCCGATGGCGTTGTCGTCCGTGCGGGTTCCCGGGGTTTTGAGCAGGTTGCCGGTCTGACGGTTCCAATGCAAGAAATCAGCCGATTCATAGACTCCGAGACCATCCCAGCAGTCCGTGATCATCCAGTTTTTGCCGCCCAGGGTGAATACGTTGGGGCCTTCGTGCGGGCAGTCCGTAATTTCAGGGCCCAGCACATTCCAATGGTACAGGTCATCGCTGAGAGCGGCATAGGTATGGCTTTGGTGATCCTCGTCCTTATACCACATTTTATATTGCCCCGGTACGATTTCGTATACGCAGGCGTCGATTACACGATCGGACGACAGCGGAACAACGCTCTCAAAACGCCATTCCCATAGCCGGTCTGCCGTATAGTGCAGGATATGCCGCTGCCACTGCCAGTCCTGCGGGACGCCTTGAATATAGGATACATACATATGGTACTTACCCGCCGCCCAGATAACTTCGGGCGCCCAAAAGGTGTTGTGGCCGGGTTCAAAATCCAGATTATCCAGCGTGCCGCGGTATAGCCAGCGACCGCCGTCCAGGCTGGACGCGACGCCGATTTTCGTGCCGTGGATGCTGGAGACGCCCAGATTCAGCGCATTGGAACGCCTCTGCGTATAGAAAATCCACCAGCTATGTTCCTCACGGTTCCAGATAACCGCCGGATCTGTCGGTCCGTCGTAAATCGGATCGCGAAACAGCGGCGCCGGCATGAGGATTCCCTTGTCTTTCATTATGAAACCTCCTGATTTGCAGACGATTATCCTTTCACGGCGCCGGCGACAAGGCCCGCGATAATATAGCGCTGCGCGATTAAATAGAAGATAACCAGCGGCGACATGATAATCGCCATGCTTGCCATCATACGTGGCCAGTCATTTGAAAACTCGCCGACACCGCGATACATTTCCAGCATCAGCGTGGAATTGCTGCGCGAATGCAAAAACAGAAACGGGGTGACAAAGTCATTCCACGAGCCCATGACGTGGAAGATGGACAGCGTGACCGTAACCGGCTGCATCAGCGGGAAGATGATCACCCAGAAGGTTCGCCAGACGGACGCGCCGTCTATTCGGGCGCTTTCCTCCAGGTCATACGGTACGGTGTTCACAAACCCCTGATATAGAAAGAATGCGAACGTACAACCGCCCGAAGAAAGGATGATAACGCCGTACAGCCTGTTGATCAGTCCAAACTTGTTCATCAGCAAAAACAGCGGAATCATGGTTGTTTGTAATGGCACCATAAAGCCAAGCAAGAAATAAATCATCACTGATTTATAGAAGATATGCTTTCGGCGGCTGATGGCATAGCCGGACATCGAACCGAATACGACGACGATGATCAGGGAAGAAAAGGTGAGGATCACGGTATTTTTCAGCGCGTTGAAAAACTTCATCTGCTGGAAAGTTTCCACGAAATTATCAAAATACAGCGAGGTGGGCAGGGCCAGAGGCGTCATGGCAACCTCCTGCTGCGTTTTGAAGATGTTCACGACAAGGTAATAAAACGGAAGCAGCATGATCGAGGCCAGCAGCAGCATGACAATCTCGCCAAAGAGAGTTTTCAATTTGTAACGCGGCTTACGATAGCGGATTGGCGTATGCATGGCAGTCATAGCTTAACCTCTCTTCGCTTCATCACCATGATCTGGATGGTTGTGATGACGAATATCGCACCAAAGAAGATTAAGGAAAGCGCCGTAGCCTTGCCGTACATCTTTTCAGATACGCCTTTGGTGATGATGATCTGCGTGACCATGGTAGTTGTGTATCCCGGCCCCCCGCCTGTCAGCGAAAATGGAAGATCGAACACCTTCAGGCTGCCGGTTAAAAGCAGCATGACGCTGATGGTCATTGAAGGCGCAAGCATCGGGAAGGTTATATAGCGGAAACGCTGTAAAAAGCCGGCGCCGTCGATGGTGGCGGCTTCATAATATTCTTTGGGGATGCTTTGCAGATTGGCGAGGTATATACAGGAATGCCAGCCGATTTGCTGCCATACGGCCACGCCAATCAGGCTGATAAAGGCAAGGTTGGGTTTTGCTAACCACAGCATAGACTTACCGCCGAAAAACATAATGATCTGGTTAAGCATTCCGCTCTTTGTGGGATTGAGAATATAGGCCCAAATATAACCAAGGATTAAGGCGCTGGGAACCGAGGGGAAGAAAAAAATGGCGCGCTGCAGGTTTTTTGATTTCATGCTGGAATTGAGGGTGACTGCAAGCGGAATCGCAATGATGGTAACCAGTAAAGGCACAAAAAACGAATATCGCAGCGTGTTCCAAACTGCGAGTTTCATGGTCTTGTCGCTGAACGCCGTCTGAAAATTAGTCCAACCCACCCACTGCGCCTGGTTCACACCGTCCCAGTTGGTAAACGCATAGCGAAAGGATAGCGCCAGCGGTGTAATCACAAAAACCGTATAAGCAACAAAAGCCGGTATAATGAACATCAAGTATGGAAATTCTTTGCGAAAGACGAATCGCTCTTTCATCGGCTAAGTCCCTTTCGAAATGCCATTGGGCCGCCAAGAAAACCTTGTCGGCCCAATGACGCAGTCATAAGATAGGATTAGTTGTTTGCCGCTTCCATCTCGGCCCATTTTTCGTCCATGCTCTGCACGACTTCTTCGCCGGTGGAAATTCCCATCACAACATTCTGTGCGCCGGCGTTCATGATTTCGCCGAGGGCGCCGGAATATTTCCACGATACTGCTGGCAGATAGAAGTTTCCGGCAAGCAGCTCAGGCATGCACATCTGGATTACGGGGTGGATCTCATAGTCGATCCCGCTTACAGCCAGAAGCCCGCCGGTCTGTGCCTGGAAAGTTTGCAGGGATTCTGCGCTGGTCAGGAACTCCAGGAAAAGCATGGCTTCTTCCGGATGCTCGCTGTTGGCGTTGATAGACCAGCCTACACCCGCGGCGCCGGTAACCCACTGGGTTTCGTCGTCTGTGCCAAACCAGGGAAGCATGCCATAGTCCAAATCGGGGTTCTTTTCATCAATGGAGGTGACATTCCAAGTGGCTCCGACTGTGTAAGCGGCTTCGCCGTTGATGAATGAGTTTATGCACTGATCGCCATCCAGGCCAAGCGCTTCTTCAGGAATCACACCGGACGTTACGTAATCCTGCACCCACAGATTCATGGGGACCGTCCAACCGTCCGCATAGGTCAGTTCGCCTGCGTCTACCTTTGCATCATAATTGCGATCTTTGGCAATCGTCTCGGTCATCACATAGCCTTGCAGCGGATCGTAAAGGTTTCCGGCCTGGAATACCCAAGGCGCTACGCCGTTTGCCTGCAAGGTTTTCATGGAGGCGATATACTCGGTGTAGTTGGTAGGAACTGCGATTCCGTTTGCATCCAGAATACCCTTGTTGTAGAAAATGGCGGCCATCCAGGCATCCGGGGCAAACGCGATGAGTTTACCGTTTGCATCGGAATAGGTGCTTATGTTAGCTGCGCCAAGGTTGGCGACCATCGGCAGATCGCTCAGGTCTACGGCATAACCGCCTTCCATGACTTCCAGCTTGTTCTCGGCTGCAGTAACGAAAATATCCGTCAGCTCGTCGGACGCGACCAGCAATCGGAATTTTTCCAGATAATCGTTCACAGGCGGAGCATACTGAAGGTCGATTACAATGTTGGGATAGGCAGCCGAGAAGGCGTCCAGAATGGGCTGCAGGGTAGTTTCGTTTTGCCAGGAGAGGAAGGAGAGGGTGACGGTATCGTCGGCCAAAGCAGTAACAGAAACCAAACTTGCCATCAGTACCAGCGTAAGTAATAATGCGAGTCCCTTTTTCATGAGTAAACCTCCTTTTATTAATTAGCGTATTCTCTATACGCAAATCACAATGGAATTTTGCTCGTTATTTATTCAAGATATATCTTTCAATAATGATATTAACATTGATAAAATTTATTGTCAAGGCGATAATTAGGAGAATTATGTTAATATTTAATAGATACTATCCAGAATTATCATCTATATTTCTTAATGCTTTAGATAATGCTTAAGTAAAAGAAAACTTGTTTTCTATTGTATTTAGGAATCGAATTTGATATGATAAACTTAAATCACGCGAAAGGAACAAACCAAATGAGAGAAATAACATCGTTTGATGAGCTGTTGAAAGTAAGCAAGGCGTTAAGTTCCAAATTAAGGTTAACGCTGATACAGCTTGTTGCTCAGAAAAACGGAATTAATATAAATGAGCTTGCAGACAAGCTGAATGTAACCAGCAGCGCCATGACCGCACATATACATCAGCTAGAGGATGCGGGATTGATACGCGTTGAGAAGACCTCCGGGAAAAGGGGGACGCAAAAGCGCTGTTATTTGGATGATTGCCAGTTTTTCATCAATCCGACATTTCAAGCGGCGGAAGACGATTCTTACGTTGTGGATTTGCCTATTGGAAGTTTCGTCAACCACAAAGTATTTCCTACGTGTGGTATGGCAACCCGTGAACATATTATCGGCCAGTGGGATTATCCTTGTTATTTCGACGATCCGGAGCGCTTGAATGCAAACATTCTATGGATGGGACATGGATTTGTCGAGTACCGCTTCCCCAATTATTTAAAAGCAAACAGTAAGCCCGTTGAAATACAAATCACACAGGAACTCTCGTCTGAAGCGCCTGGCTATAATGAAAACTGGCCAAGCGACATTCATTTCACATTCAACAATACGCCGCTTGGTATTTGGACCAGCCCGGGAGATTTTGGCTCGAAACACGGCCTGTTTACGCCGGACTGGTGGATATCGGGACTAAACCAATATGGCATTTTAGTACCGCTTATCATCCGGCAGAACGGGACATACATTGGCGGAGAAAAGATCAGCGACGTTACGATTGATGATTTTAACATCACCAGCAGCAGTGAACTGGTTTACCGTATTGATGCGCCTACCAATAATGATAATCGGGGTGGAATGACTTTGTTTGGCAAAGGCTTTGGCAATTATAACCAAGGCCTGAGATTTAAGATGTTTTATCAGTCGTTATAGCGGAATACGTGTGTGATTTCTTCGATATCTTTCTCGTGCGCTAGAGCATCTTCTGTACGATTGTTGATTGCGGTAAGAAGTTACCCAACCGTTTCAAACTTTCAAAGGACGATGCCGAACGCCTCGCGTTTATGCTCGTCTCCTCTGAGAACGTACAGGATGAACCTTATCAAATCGTAGCAGCTTTACAATAAAAAATAACCATCTGCCGATCAAAGATTATATCGCTAGATGGTTTGTATATTGAGATCATATTTTGAAGAGGCTGGATCACCCAAACCGGCGGGGGAATTATTGCTGTGCGGAAATGTATTGGTGCATCGCCAGAATCATATAGAATCCCGCCGTGGCGCCCTGGTCCGGCAGGCCCGCGCTTTGGGCCGCGTGTACGGCTGCTTTGCCGAAAACCGGAATCATGGTCTTTGTCTTCTCCATCCCTGCCTTGGCGGCTTCCATAGCCGCGTCTATGACGCTGAGAAGCGACGGGGTTTGGCTGGTTTCCGCGCAGGCTGCCGCGGCGTCCGCGGCCGGTTTAACGGCGTCATAAATGGTGCGCTGCCCTTCTTCGCATTTTCCCCGCTTTTGGACGCCGCCGGCAAATCCGGCCAGATATTCAGCCAACGCCGCGCCGTTTATTTCGGGTTTCCCTTTCAGCGCTTTTCCGCCTTCCATGATGCCGGTAGACATCAGAAATCCCATCGTGGAGGGAACAAGGGAGGACATCTTCATGCCCGCTTTGACAAGCAGCATCCCCACATCCCCGGCGGCCGACGGCGCCGCTTCCCGCATCAAACCGGGAAGCGCGCCAAACCCCTTGCTCATCGTCAGCCCGAGGTCGCCATCGCCGAGCCTCGCATCCATCGCGCAGAGCTCATCCTTTTTGTCTTCGAACATTTGGCCGACGCTGTCGAACAATGCAGGTACTTGCTGAAATAAAAGCTTTTCCATTTAACGCTCCTTCGGGTCGTGTTTACTTCTGGCACAGGAAGGGAGTATGCACCGGATGGTCCATATACGCCTTCAGTTCGTCGTTCATTTTACAGACCGAGATCGAAGCGCCGGCCATTTCCATCGAGGTTGCGTATTCGCCGACGATGGTTTGATAGATTTTAACGCCTTTCGCATTCAAAATCTCCGTTACATCGTTGGACAGGATATACAATTCCTCCAATGAGGTAGCGCCCAGGCCGTTGATCAGCAGAGCGACTTCTTCGCCCGCCGCCACCGGCATATCGTTTAGGAGCGTGTCCAGAGATTCCTGCGCAATCTCGCGGGAGGGTTTCAGCGGCCCGTTCCAGACGCCCGGTTCGCCGTGGATACCCATGCCCATGGCCATTTCATTTTCGCCGAGCCGGAAGTTCGCGTGCCCGACTTCCGGAATAATGCAGGGCGTTAAGGCAAAGCCCACGGTGCGGGTGTTGTTCTTTGCCAGCTGCGCGGCGGCAAGTACGGCGTCAAGGTCCCCGCCCGCATCCGCTTTGGCGCCGGCAGCCTTGAACATGAAATAAATACCGGCCACGCCCCGGCGTGTATCGGGATTCGCATGGGAATTCACGTCGTCCGCGCCGACGATGCTCTTGCAGACGATATCCTCCATCTCGCACGTATCGGCTGCCATATCAAACGTCATGATATCGCCGGTATAGTTGCCGTAAAGGTACAAAACCCCCGCTCCGGCTTCGACTTCCTTGGAAATATTGAAAATCTGCTCGGGAGAGGGGGACTGAAACACGCCGCCTACGCCGCAGCCGTCGATCAGCCCTTCGCCGACGTACCCCAAAAACAGGGGGAGGTGGCCTGTGCCGCCGCCGGTGATAATGGCGACTTTGCCGGGGGTTTTCTTCGCGGTGCAATAGCAGCGGAGATCGTCTCCCGCCGGCTTGACTTTATCGGCATGCGCGGCATAGATGCCTTTGAGCATATCGTCCACATAGGCGGCCGGCGCGTTCATGATTTTTTTCATTGGGGTTCCTCCTTCTTAGCCATCAACGGGGTTTTACGCTTTGGGTCTGTTCACCCAGCAAACGGGCTCTTTATCCGCAAGAACCGCCACGATGTCCTTCACGACGCAAAGGCTGACGTTACGGTAGGCTTCCTTGGTTTCCGCCCCGATGTGCGGCGTACAGATGACGTTATACTTGAAGATCTCGGCGCCCGCCTCCAGGGGTTCCACCTCAAACGCGTCCAGCGCCGCGCCGGCCAGATGCTTGTCCCGCAGCGCTTCGGTCAGGGCGTCCAGGTCCACCAGGCCGCCTCTGGCCGCGTTGACCAGATAAGCGCCCTTCTTCATGCGGGCAAACGTCTTCCGGTCAAACATATGGTAAGTATCATCCGTAACGGGAATGTGCAGGCTGACGACGTCGCTTGCGGCGATCAGCTCGTCCATATCGCAGGCTTCTACGCCGTACTGCGCGGCCAATTCCGGCGTCATGAATAGGTCTGTTGCTTTGATTTTTACATCAAAGCCGGACAGCTTTTGAACCACCAGCTTTGCGATCGCGCCAAAGCCGATCAACCCGATGGTTTTGCCGATGACCTCTTCTCCCATCCATCGGGGCCAGTTTCCCTTTTCCAGTTCCTTATGGATGGGGATTACCTGCCGGAGCATATCCACGATCAGGCCGACCGTCAGCTCGGCAACCGCGTTGGAATTCTGACCCGGAGCGTTCAACGCCTTGACACCGTACTTGGTGGCGGCTTTCAGGTCGATATTGTCCACGCCGACGCCGAACTTGGCGACCGCTTTCAGCTTGCCCGCGATTTTGAAGACGTTTTCATCGTACTGATCCATCCCGATGATGGCGGCGTCGATGTCGCCGATGATATCCTTGAGCTCTTCATATGAATACGCCGGAAAGGATCTGCTTTTGTCAAAGACGACCTCGTGGCCGTTGGCTTCCAAAAGCGCCCATGCATCCTTGCACAGGGTATCAAAATGGGACGCGGATACTAGAATTTTACCCAAAGCACATCACCTCACAATTTCATGGGGATGCCGGCATCCGCGCAAAGGCTTTCCAACTGCTCCTGCAGCAGCGCAACCTCCTCCGCCGGCAGGTCCAGCTGCGGTTTGCGCATGTGCCCCCCGGCAATGCCGCGCATCTTCAGCGCTTCTTTGAAGTAAGACATATTCGAACCGCGGCGCAGCGCGTCCACAAACTTGACGCAGATCTTCTGATACTTCTGCGCTTGTTCCAGATCCCCGTCGCAATACGCGGCATAGGCGGCGACCAAAGGCTCGGGGAATACGTTGGCAATGCCGGAAACGGTGCCCTTGCACCCCAGTGCCAGCATGGAAACCAGGGCGCGGTCCAAACCGTGCAGAACGGAAAACGTTCCGTTGTTGATGTTGGTGTAATCAACGGTGCGGTTGATATCGGCATAGCTGTACTTGACGCCGACGACGTTTTTACAGCGGTCGGCGACACGCTGGATCACCGAGGCCTTCAGGTCGTTGGCGGCAAGCTGGGGAATGTTGTACAGATAGATGGGGAAGTCCGCAACGGCGTCCGCGACGGCCACGAAATACTCTTCCAGCTCGCGGTCGTTTGCGCCGAAGAAGATCGGCGTCACAACACCGGCCCCGTCCGCTCCGATTTCCTGGCTGTGTTTCACCAGTTCGATCGTATCTTCCTGATTCATCGCGCCACAGTGAATAAATACGGTGACTCTGTGATCGGCGGCATCAACGACCGTTTTAGCAACCTTTTTGCGCTCCTCCACACTCATGCGGAACATTTCGCCTGTCGTTCCGCACGGATACAGACAGTTGACCCCCTTGTCAACCAGCATGTTTGTCAGCTGAGCGACGCCTGCGTAATCCACCTGATTGTCCTGGGTAAACGGAGTAACCATGGCTACCGTAATGCCGTACAGTTCTTTCATGATAAGGCCCTCTCTTGCTTTGGATCGTCCAAAAATTTGGATTGTGCATATCCGCCATGCTGATGACGCAGCCTCCGGCAGGGTTCCGACCGGTTCAAAACCCACTCTCCGTCGGCTGCAAATAGTCGGCGCTGGCAGGGATATATCGTGGTTACAGGCGGGTCCGGCATCAGCGGTTTTTCAGGATCGCGCCTTTGTCGGCCGATTCCGCCAGCTGCGCAAAATGACGCAGATACCCTTTGTATGTACACGGCGGTTTCGTCCATGCCGCTCTTCGCGCCGCCAGTACGTCGTCGGGTACGTTTACGTGCAGCAGTCCGCCCGGGATGTCGATGGTAATCTCGTCGCCGTCCTCGACCAATGCGATGGGTCCGCCCTGGGAAGCCTCCGGCGAAACGTGCCCGACGAAGCAGCCGTTATTGGTGCCGGAGAACCGTCCGTCCGTGACGACCGCCGTAGTCTGTCCGAGATTGCGTCCGTACAGCAATTTCATGATCCGGACCATTTCCCGCATACCGGGGCCGCCCTGGGGTCCTTCGTAGCGGATGACGAGAACCGTTCCGTCGCGGATCATCCCACTGGTAACGGCATGCGTGGCGTCCTCTTCCGAATTAAAGCAAACGGCTTTCCCGCTGAAAGTCAGCATATCGGGGTGGATGGCAGTCGGCTTGGTGATGGCGGTGTCCGGCGCGAGGTTTCCCTGCAAAACCGCCAGGCTGCCCCAATCATGCCAGGGATGTTCCATGGAATGGATGATGTCGTTTTCCACCGGCGGCTCGTCCGCCAGGATGGCGCCCCAGCCGACGCCAAGGCAGGTGACGGCGTCCGGATCCAGCAGGGGAAGCAGATGCTTCATCACGGCCGGTACGCCGCCGGCGCGGTAGAAATTGGGAACGTTTCCAGGCCCGTTTGGATAGATCAGCGCCAGATGCGGGGTGGAACGCGCGATGCCGTCGAGATCCTGCATGGAAAAGTCAAGCTCGCATTCATAGGCGATCGCCGGAAAGTGCAGCGCCATATTGGTGGAGCCGCCGATGGCCATGCCAAGCCGCAGCGCGTTTTGGAGGGACGCGCGGGTCATGATCTTGCGGGCGGTGAGGTTCTCCCGCACCATGTCCACAATCCGGCGGCCGGAAGCCTGTGCAAACCGGAACCGTTCGGCCATAACCGCCGGCACCATCGAGCTTCCGGGAAGCGCCATGCCCATCGCTTCCGTCACGGCGCACATGGTATTGGCTGTGCCGAGAAACGAGCAGGACCCGATGGAGGGGCAGCAGCCGTCTTCCAGTTCCCGGTATTCCTTCTCGGTAATCTGCCCCGTCTGGAGCATGCCAAGCGCTTCCACGGTACTGGAGTTGTCCGATTCCCTGCCGTCGAACGGAATACCGCCCAGCATCGGCCCGCCGTTGCAGATCAGCGCCGGAATGTCCAGCCGCGCCGCCGCCATCAGGAGCCCGGGAATCACCTTGTCGCAGGAACCCAGCAGCACGATGCCGTCGAAATGGTTCAGCTCGGACATAGTTTCCACTTCGTTGGCCATCAGGCCGCGGGCCGGCAAAATATACCGCATCCCGTCGTTGCCGCAGCCCATGCCGTCGCAGGGGCCGATCATGCCGAATTCAACCGGCGTTCCGCCTGCTTGCAGGATTCCCTGCCTGACAAACTCGGCGACCTGGCGCAGGTTGCTGTGGCCCGGATTGGCATTGTTCCAGGAATTCGCAATCCCGATCAGCGGGCGGTTCAGATCGTAATCGCTGAAGCCCATGCCCTTGTACAGAGAGCGTACGCTGGACCATTCATAGCCTTGCAGTACCGAACTGCTCCTCAGTTTCATGTGTTGTCTCCTCGCGTGCGGATGCGATTCCGGGAATCTTGCGGCCTGCGGGATGGCGCCGCGGCGGGATGGCGGAGCGTTACTGCGATTGCAGAGAAAACACAGTTTCGGCGGTGCCCCCCAGGCACCATGCGAGATCCTCCTGGGACAGGTGCTGTGCGCGGTACTTCGCCAGCTCGACTCCCGAGTTGGACGGATTGTCGACGCCAAACATCAGGCGCCTGCAGCCGAGGTGCTCAATGAAGCTTTGCAGCATGTACACCGTGCACCATGAGGTTTCCAGATAAATGTTGGGGCAAACCTGCGCCGCCACCAGCGCTTCGCTGCCGAAAACGCCGCCGCCCGCATGCGCCAGCACAAACGTAACGTCGGGATACTCGCGGGCGGGGATGATGGCAAGCGACGGCAGGGAGGACGGTATGCCGTTGCCGGTATGGATCATCACCGGAACCTTCAGCGCGCGGGCGGTTTCGTAAACCTTTTTTGCCTGCGGCGCGTTGGGGGCGCACGCATACGCTTCCGGATGGAGTTTGATGCCGACGAACCCCAGATCACGAACGGCCCAGGATACCTGCCGCATGTATTCTTCCTGGGAGCAGTGGGGCGTGTGCGAAACGATGCCCCATGCGCGGCCGGGGTTGGTGCTGGCAAAATCGCGGATACGCACACAGGCGTCGTGCCAGTTATGGGCCTTCAGCCCAGGCTGCAGAATCACGCCGTCGATAGAAAACTCCTTCATATACGCAAGGATGGTTTCCTCGCTGTCGTTGGAACCGTAGATCAGGTCCTCTCCCAGGTGCATGTGCGCATCAATGATTTTCGGCATCGTGAGACCTCCCGTCTTTGGATAGCATTGTGTAGTCGATCAGGACTGGATTTCGTATTTGCGCCGGTAGGAACTGGGCGTTACGCCCGTATAATGCGAAAAATGCCGCGAAAAGGAATACGGGCTGGAAAATCCGGTGATTTCCGCAATTTCCGCGATGCTGCTGTTGGAATCAATCAGCAGCTTGGAAATCTCCCGGAGCTGTACTTTGGTAATCACCTGACTGACCGGATAGCCAAACAGCCTGTGACTGATCCGCGAGGTTTGCCGTATGCTCAGGTTCAGCGCTTTGGCTACGTCTTCCACCGTGATATTGCTGAACACATTCTCGTTGATAAATGACAAAATCTGGTCGATGCGTTTTGAATCTTCGGACTTGCCCATGTGCTGAATTTTGTTGGCAGACTTGGCCGCGAGGGCATCGACCACTTCCAATAAAAGGGTGTGAATGATACAGGCGATGGAGATGGAAGTCGTCATGTCGCTCGTGGCCGATTTGTGCATAACAGCCAGGGCCAGCTCATGGAAAGCGCCCGACTCGTGGTGGGCGATCGGCGCCTGTGCGTTGGCAAAGCAGTCGGTGATGAGTTCGTTGCCGGAGGCGATGTCAAACCCGATGACCAGCTTGCGTGTGTTCTTGCCGATATCGTCGATGCTGTGCACAATATCGGCGGGGATGACAATGTACCTGCCCGGCTTGCAGACGATGGACTCGTCGAAGTTGAAACGAAGCGCTCCTTCATATATATAATGAAGTTCATGCACCATGTGCTTGTGGTTGCCGTTGGAAAGCGGCTCGTCTTCAGCCGATACAATCCGGCACCACGACACGATGGAACGCATCGCGTCGCTGCATGCCGACAGGTTCATGCTGGGCAGTACGCTGGCGAAATTATCGTATTCCATTTCATTATTATTGCTTGCCGCGGTCTTCATTTCGCACCTCCAAAGTCTGTTGGTTGCGCTCGATCATCTATTGAGATTATAATAAACTGATGTGAGGAATGCAATATCAATGTCCGATATTGGTATTTTGTTGGCTCGTTATGATATTGTGATCGTTGTCATTTATAATATAATAATGGCATCCAATACAGTTAAAATGCACAAATTATCAATCACGATACCATATATAGATCGCTTCAGGAATCAGACATACGACGGACCGCAGACACACAGAAAAGCAAGCTTGGGAAGACCTGAAATTGTTGCTTAATGGATTGGGAGTATTTCATCAGTCCATTGCAAATAAAAACTTAGGAGGAGCAAGTATGAAAATTTGGAATCGTCTATTTGTTCTCGTGGTATCACTGGTCATGCTGGTGGGCACGGTCTATACTTCGGCACTCGCCGAAGAATATACCGCATTTGATGACTTCCCGCATCCCAGGGTCAAGACTGACGGACACCTGACCATCGGTTTCGTGTCGGACAAACCGGAGTTCGAATCCATCCAGCGCATTCTCCAGCAGCTCAGGCTCGAATGTGCCCATCGCGGATGGGATCTGATCGAAGTGGTCTATGAAAACGAGCAGGACCTGCGCGACAAGTTCCTTAACCTGATCAACCAGGACGTGGACGCGATCCTGACCTTCAGCCTGACGAACATGGAATCCAAAATGGATATCGTGGCCCAGGCACGCAACGCCGGCATCGGTTTCTACAATACGGATACGCAGATTGTCAACGGCGTCATCAGCAACTCGGCCATGCCGGACGGCCTGGCGGGCGCGGCGCTGATGTATGCCATCGGCGAAGAACATCAGTGGACGGACGGGATTGCCGTCATCACCAAGAAATCCATCAAAGTGCACTATGAGCGCACCGACGTAATGACCGCGATCGCAAACTGCTATTCCAACATGGACATTCTGGCGGAGCAGGACATTGCCGCGGTAACGTATGACGAACTGCAGGCCGCCAACGACTTTGCCAAGACCTGGGTCACCCAGTACGGCGATCAGCTGACCGGCATTATCACAAGCACCGACTACTTTGGCTGCCCCGTTGCCGAAGCGCTTACGCAGGCCGGTATCGGCGATGAAGTGTGGGTATCCGGGTTTGACGGCGGATCTCAGGCTTGGGGCTATATCCGCAACAATACGCCTTTCCGCTACAGCTATGCCGTACCGGATGAACTGTTCGTGCATATGGCGCTGGAAGTTATCAACGACATCCAAGTCGAAGGCATGAATCCCGGCGACGAAGGCTGTACAATCTCCCACGTCGGCGAAATCATGTACTGCCAGGGCATCGTGGTTGACCGCGATAACTGCCCGGCCGTGGGCACTAATATCCACGCGGTGTTTGATTACTACGGCGGAGATCCCAGCGACATGGATGCATGGTATAACTGGAACGACGGCGATGGCGCATATGTTGTAAGCGATTATATTGCCGACTAAACGCGACAGAGCGCTGCGGAATCTGCCATGAATTCCCCAGCCTGTCAAAAAGAACCCCATTTACCATAGCATTGGTGTGGTGAATGGGGTTCTTGACAGACTGTAGGATATATGCAATATATAAAGCAATCAGACAATATTTTATAGACCGAAAGCATCCATGTGAATAACCGAAGACATTGTTCGATTGCAACTATGCAGGGGTGAGTATCAATGGAGAACAGGAACTCGGTCGTTCTGCAAGTAGAGGATCTGACAAAGCGGTTTGTCGGAGCTCTGGCAAACGATCATATCAGTCTGGAAGTGCGCCGGCATGAGATCCATGCGCTTTGCGGGGAAAACGGCGCGGGAAAAAGCACATTCTGCAAAATGCTGACCGGCGTATATCATCCTGACGGCGGCTCGATTTATATCGACGGCCAGCAGGTAAATTTTCAGGCTCCTTCGGAATCGCTTGCCGCCGGCATCAGCATGGTGTACCAGGAGCGCAATCTGGTGGGGCACCTGACGGGCGCGCAGAATATCTGCCTGGGGCACGAGCCGCACAAAGGCCCGCTGATGGATGAAAAGATGATCATGCAGAAGGCGGAGGAAATCCGTGCGAAGCTTGGCATTGACGTGCCTTTGGATGTTCCCGTCAATCAATTCGGCGCGGGCATGCAGCAGATCATCGAAATCATCCGCGCCTTCTATAACAATCCGTCCGTGCTCATCCTGGACGAGCCGACGGCGTCTCTGGGCGAAGGCGAGGTTGCGCCTTTCCTGGAATTCGTCAAGAGCCTGCGCGACGATCTTGATATGGCGATACTCTTTATTTCCCATAAGCTTGAAGAAGTATATGAAATTTCCGATACCATTACCGCACTGGCGGACGGCAAGAAAATTCTGACCTCGCCAACCGAAGAGCTGACCCCCGAAGCCTGCGTGAAAGCGATGATCCGGGCGGGGCGGCAGAAATCCATCAGCGTTCCGGAGAAAGATTTTACCGGCGCCGAAACCGTACTGGAAGCGGGCGATATTGTATATAACGGCAAATCTCATCATGTGCCGATGAAAATATTGAAGGGGCAGGCCGTTGGGTTCTACGGCCTGGTCGGGTCCGGCCGGACGGAAGCGATGGAAGCCATCGGCGGCATCCGCCTGACGGACAAGATGGACGTCACGTTTGCGGGGAAACGAATCCGGAAAACGGAACCCGTGCACATGATCCACCGCGGCTTCATCCTCACGCCTGAAAAACGCGCGAACGGCGCATTTCCGGGGCTTTCGCTGCAAGAGAACATCTGCAACCTCTATATTGACAAATTATCAAACAAATTCGGCTTTATGATGTTTGATAAGATGCGCGAGTTTGCAAACATGGTGCTTAAAAAGAACGAAGTCAAATACTCAAACGTCGACCAGAACATCATCGAACTCAGCGGCGGCAACATTCAGAAGGTCATCATCGGCCGTTCCATTGAGCTGGATAATCTGAAGCTGCTGGTGCTGGACGAGCCGACGGCCGGGATGGATTTGGGCGCAAAAAGCGAAGTATACGTCAAAATCCGCCAGCTCGTCGACGAGGAGAACAAGAGCGTCATTTTTATCTCCTCGGAGCTGGAGGAGCTTCTCACCACCTGCGACAAGATTTATGTGTTCCATGACGGCGATATCGTGTCTGAATATCAGCGTTCGGAGTTCAGCAAGGAACGGATTCTGTCAGACGCGATTGGAAGAAAGGGGTGACCGGTATGCCTGGAAAGGGTTTTGGGAAAAAGCTTACCATGGAGAACGTTACCAGGTATATGCTTCTGATCATCGGCGTGCTTGTGTTTATATTCTTCAGCATTGTCCAGCCGAGGTTCTCAAGCATCAACAACATTATGAATATCATCAACTCCGCGGCCATCACGAGTATGCTGGCCATCGGCATGACGATTGTGATGGCGACAGGGGAAATGAACCTTGCCGTGGGGGCGGAGGCGACCATTGCGGCCGCGGTTGTCGCCAAGATGCTGGAAGGCCCGAATTTCAACAATTACCCGATTGCGCTGGTCGTCGGCCTGCTGGCCGCCCTGGCGGTCGGGGCGCTGAACGCATTCTTTGTGGTGAAGGTGGGAATCCCGTCGTTTATTGGCACCATCGCCATGGCAACCTTTATCGGCGGGTTTATCAAAATCACGACCGGCAACCGCTTTATGTACTCCAAGTACTGGCCGACCTCGTTTAAATTCCTGGGGCAGACGAAGGTGTTCGGGGTGATCCCGATGCCGGTCATTATCCTGCTGGTGATTACCATAGGGACGATTATCTTAATGGACCGAACGCGCTTTGGACGCTACGTCAATTCCGTGGGCAACAGCCCGGCCGCCTGCAGAAACGTCGGGATCAACTCCAAGCGCATCATGGTCTATTCCTTTTTGATCTGTTCGCTGATCACGGGTTTTTGCGGCATTGTGCTGTCGTCGGAGGTTATGACCGTTTCTCCCACTTTGGGCGGCGATATCCTGCTGCCGACGTTTGCGGCGACCATGATGGGCGCGACTTTCCTGCGGCCCGGCCAGTATAACATTCAGGGCTCTGTTGTCGCCGCGCTGGTGATTACCATTATCAGCAACGGAACGGTCAGCATCGGCGCCGCGGATTTTGTGGACGACCTGATTCAGGGCGTAATTATTCTGGTGGCGGTCGGCTTCATTTCCCTGACGCATAAGGGCGGGCTGCCCAGCGTGACGTTTAATAAGTAGGAGGCGAGCAGATAATGAACATGCAAGCGGCACAAAAAGCTCGCAGCAGTAAAAGATTTTCTACGTTTCTGATCAAGTATTGGCTTGGGCTGTTTACGATCGCGATTTTCATCTTTTTCACTATCATTCAGCCCCGTTTTGCCTCGATGACCAACATCATGGCGATGCTGAGCTCCACCTGTATCCTGGCGCTGGTGGGCATGGGCGTTACCTTTGTCATGAGTGTGGGCGAGATCGATTTTTCCTGCGGCATGGAGCTGACGGTTGCCGCGGTTGTGATTGCGAAGGTATTGGATAAGCCCGCGTTTTCCGGTTGGTATCTCCCGGTCGTTCTGGTGGCGATCCTGCTGGTCGCCGGGTATGGCGTAATCAACGTTTTTCTCCACATCAAGGTGAAAATCCCGTCGTTTATCGCCACAATGGGTACGTCTCTGATCGCCCTTGGCATTGCGAAGTGGATGACGAACGGCGGAAGCATCTCCTCCCGCCGCTGGCCCGACAGCTATACCTTTTTAGGCCAATCCTATCTCTTCAACGTCATTCCGGTTTCCGTGGTCGTGACGGCGATTATCGTTGCGATTATGTGGATCTACTCGGAGCGCACCAAGAGCGGCAAGCTGTTTTACGCGGTCGGCTCAAGCGCGACGACCTGCAAGTATGTCGGCGTCAGCGTGGCAAAGCAGAAGATCAAAGCGTTTGTGATCTGCGCGCTTCTATGCGGGGTCGCCGGCATTATGCAGACGTCCATGCTCAACAGCGCAAGCCCCTATATGGGTTCCGATGCGCTGATCAACGCCCTGACGGTGCTGATGCTTGGCGCAACGTTCATCAAAACCGGGGTGTACAATATCCCCGGAACGATCGTAGCGTCTTTTCTGCTGCGCATTATCAGCTTTGGCATGACGATGATCGGGGCGCCGAGCTTCGCGTTTGATCTGGTACAAGGCGGCCTGCTGCTCCTGTCGGTTTCTTTGGTGACGCTGATCCATGCGCACCACTCAAGGAGCATCGGGTAAATAACGGAGGCATTGTTTTATCAATGAGAATACTGGATTATGGCAGCGCCAGTATTGACCTGGTATTTTCGGTAGACCATATTGCTTTGCCGGGGGAGACGATATCCTCCAAAAAGAGGGAAGTATTCCCGGGCGGCAAGGGTCTCAACCAGGCAATCGCGTTAGCCAAGGCGGGTGCGGAAGTCTATTTTGCCGGCACGATCGGCAGCGATGGAAGCACACTCGAGCAGGCGTTTGCGGACGCCGGCGTGCATACCGATTATCTGTCTGTTTCCAGTGATACGGCAACAGGCAATGCGCTGATACAGGTGGATAAGCTCGGACAGAACAGCATTGTTCTGTTTGCGGGCGCAAACCATTCGCAAACTGCGGAGGCGATGGAACGCATACTTACGCAGTTTGAGCCCGGGGACATTCTGCTGCTGCAAAACGAAATCAATCTGGTTCCTGTGCTGATCGAAAAAGCATTCGCCCGGGGAATGACGATCGCACTGAATCCTTCGCCGTTTAACGCCGCGCTGGAAACCTGCGACCTGGATAAGGTCGGGATATTCCTTTTGAATGAAATAGAATGCGAGCAGATCACGGGAAAGCACGATCAAGCGCAAATGATGGAAACAATCGGGAAACGGTTTCCAAATGCCCGCATCGTGCTGACGCTGGGCGAAAAAGGCGTTTTATATCATGATGCGAATGAAGATTTCAGCCAGCCGGCATTCAAGATCGACGTGGTCGATACCACTGCCGCGGGGGATACGTTTACGGGATATTTTCTGGCAGCCATCGCACGGGGTTTGTCCACACGGGAAGCGGTACGTATTGCGGCCAAGGCCGCGGCCGTATCTGTTTGCCGTCAAGGAGCGTCCACCTCGATTCCCGGCTGGGATGAGGTTACACAATCGCTCGTTAAACAGTAACGGACAGAATTTATCGTCGTTTTTGGGTTGCAACCGGTTTATCGTCCTTTAAAACCGCTTGAGATTTTAGATTTCAAGCGGTTTTCTGATGTTTAACGGCCGCTGGTTCCGGCGCGGCTACAGCGTTGAGATTCGTTTCGCTGCATGTCCGTTTCTTTCCGGACGATTTCCGCTTGAAATATTGAATTCCGATATGGTATAGTCAGGACAAACTTCGTACTATGTTCATAGAATGAGTGCCAAAGGAGAAAACCAGTATGAAAAAGTGGATTGCCGCAGCGCTGATTATTATGCTGCTGTTGCCGGCAGGAGCGCTGGCCGCCGGGCGCCAGTACATCATCCCCGACAGCGACACCCGCCAGCTGACCTACGAGGAGCTGTGGGACTGGGACTACGAGTCGCTTGGATTTATCCTCAACGAAATCTTTGCCAGGCACGGCTACAACTTCATCCCCGGCGGCAAATACGACTTGTATTTCTCTATGATGCCCTGGTATACGCCCAACGCCGATTCCGATAACAGCCGGGCGTGCTACCCGCAGCTAAGCACGGTGGAATGGGACAACGAAGCCCTGGTTAAAAGCGTCCGGCGGAATATGCGGGATATGGATTTCTTCAATACCAGCGGGATGCATTATCTGGATTACGTGTCGTTTGACAACTTCGACGTGCTGTCCGGGTTTGCGTTCGTGGATATGAAGGCGGGGCAGAAATTGAGCGTCTATTCGGCGCCGAGCAGCTCGTCCTACCGGGGCGCAAACGGCAAAGCCCTGGTGAGCACCAACGGCACGGTTTACGCGGCCGGGTGGGACAGCGGATGGCTGCTGGTGATGTACGCCACCAACAACGGCGCGGTTCGGGTCGGCTATGTGAACGGCCAGGATATCAAAGGCGGCGTGAACGCGCCGTATCTGCAATTCGCATATGAAACGGCCGTCCTGACAAGCGGCGCCAGCCTGACGGACGATCCCGCCACGGAAAGCTCGTCCATCGTGTACCTGCCCGCCGGGCAGCAGGTTACGTACCTGTCGACGTTCTACAACCGCAGCGCTTGGTCCTACGTGGAAACCCGGGTAAGCGGGAAAACGGTGCGCGGATTTATTCCAGCCGGCGCTATTGACTGGTATAGCGTGGACGACGAGGACACCGGGAAATAAAGATTAATCGCACAGCGATTTCCCAATGCATAACAAACCCCCTGAGCCCTAAGTGCTCAGGGGGTTTGTTATGAAGGATCATAGTATCTTCCGCCGGCCCAGCTTGACGCCGCAGGATTCGCGCACGATGAGATTGGTTTGGGTTTTGTGGAAAAAATTCTGCCCCTTTTCCCAATGCAGAAGGTAGGTCATCGCGCGGCGGCCGAGCTCGGAGATGTGCAGGTCGATGGTCGTCAGCGGCGGATTGGTATAGGAGGTGAAAAACTGGTTATCGCAGCCGACCACCGCGATATCATCCGGTACGCGGATGCCAGCGCTGTTTAGATACCGCAGGATGCCCATGGCGACCAGATCGTTGATGGCGATCACCGCGGTGGGGCGCTTGGCGGGCTCGGACTCGGACAGCAGCTTTTGGATGCCGATAGCGCCGTCTTCCAGATTGTAGCCGGACTCCAGCTGTACATAGATGTTTTCTTCCAGGCCCAGGTTGACCATTTCGTCGTGGTACCCCTGTTCGCGTTTGCTGGAACCGCGTTTTTGCAGCTTGCCGCCCAGAAACGCGATGCGCTTGTGCCCCAGCGCGTTCAGGTGGCGCACGGTAATCGCCGCGCTTTCGTGCATATCGCCGGAAATGTATACGCAGGGGAAGCTATCCAGCGGATCGCCGATCAGCACGATGGGCATATAGTTGCGCAGATGGTTGAGCACCGTGAGGCGATCCTTGCCTTTATCGTCCTCAACCATACCTCCGGCCAGGATCACGCCGTCGGGACGGCGTTCGATCAGCTGGTCTAAAAACGACTGATATCCGCTGATGCTGTCGGGGATGCGGGAGAGAATCAGCGAATAGCCGTTGGCTCTGGCCTCGTCCGCAGCGGCGGAAAACAGCTCGCTGTAAAACGGATGGGCGATTTCTGGCAGGCCGATGGAGATCAGCTTGGAATGCCCCTGGTTCAGTCCTCTGGCGGCGACGCTCGGCTTATAATTATACTTTTGCACGACCTCCAGCACTTTGCGCTGCTTGGCCGAGTTCATGTTTGGCGTATTGCTTAACGCGCGCGAAACCGTAGCGATCGATACGCCGGCTTCGTTGGCTATATCAAAAATGTTGATCTTGCTGTTTACCATAGCTCTCCCTGTACAGCCGTATTGTAAGTATGGAGCGGCCTTTTTCCGTTGCCGGACAAGGGAATCCGGGCTTATTCTTGCCGCAGTACGTCTATTTTACTATTGAAATCCGTAAAACGCAACATAGAATGAAAACGTTTATCAAAACATGTGCGGGCACATTGATAATGTTAAGAATATTTGAAGCGTTTGAAGATAGGAACAATACGGAGTTATGCGATTTTGGCATTAATCATGTAATCATATCATTAAATTATCGCCATAATTTACAAAAGGTGTTGACAAACAGAAATGAACGCGATATATTTTAGAAAAGTAAACGTTTTCAAAATCGAGGTGTTATATTTGCAGAGAACCCTGTTTTGGAAGAAGAAAATCGATGATGGCGCTTTGACCCGAAAGGTTCGGAGGACGTCGCTTTGGAAAAATACGGTGCAGAGCAAAACGCTGCTGTTCATGTGCCTGCCGGCGATCCTGTTCTTCATCGCGTTTTCCTATATCCCCATGCCGTTCAGTTACATCGCCTTTACCAAATTCAACTATATCAAGGGTATATTCGGCAGCCCGTTTGTCGGCTTTAAAAACTTCGCCTTCCTGTTTACTTCGGGGCAGCTGACGCTTTTATTGCGCAACACCATCCTGTACAACCTCGCGTTTATCCTGCTGGGCAATTTCTTTCAGATCACGTTTGCGATCCTTTTAAACGAGGTGCGGTCCCGCAAGTTTAAAAAGCTGACCCAGTCGATGATGTTTCTTCCGTATTTCATCTCCACCGTTCTGGTCAGCCTTTTGGTGTATAACCTGATCAACTATGATTACGGATTTATCTCATCCCTGGTCCGCGCGGCGGGCGGCACCATGCCAAAGCTCTACTCGCAGGCTTCGGCGTGGCCGTTCATCATCGTGGCGGTCAACCTGTGGCAGACCACAGGGTACGGAACGATCATTTATTTCGCGGCCATTACCTCCATCGACGAATCGATGATCGAAGCCGCCACCGTAGACGGCGCCAACGGCTTCCAGCGCATCCGCTACATTATGCTTCCAAGCCTGAAACCAACGGTCATCATCCTGCTTCTGTTCGCGATGGGCGGCATCATCCGCGGTAATTTCGGACTGTTCTATAACCTGGTCGGCAATAACTCCGTATTGTTCAAAACAACCGATATCATCGAGACCTACGTGTACCGCGCGCTTATGAACAACTTCAACTTCTCCCAGGGCAGCGCAGTCGGCCTGTTCCAGTCCGTGGTCGGGTTTGGCATCGTGATGCTGGCTAACACCGTCGTCCGCCGCATCGAGCCGGACTACGCGCTGTTCTAGAAAGGAGAAGGAGATTATGGCGAAAGACAAAACCAACGGAAGGCTCAGCCACCTGAAAATCGACTGGACGGATCGCACCATCCGCGGATTTACCTATGTCTTTGTTTCCCTGTTCGCAATCGCCTGCATTATCCCGTTCTGGCTGATTATCGCGTCCTCGTTCGCCGACGAAGGCTCGATCCGCCGTACGGGGTTTACCCTGTGGCCCGCGGTGGCATCTCTTCGTTCCTATAACCTGATTCTCAACAACCCCGATCTGCTGATCGGCTCTTACATCGTTACCATCGCCATGACGGCTATTGGTACGCTGGTCGGTTTGTTTGTGGTTTCGATGACCGGCTACGCCCTGCAGCGCAAGGATTTCCGTCTGCGCAACAAAATCTCGTTTTTTATTTACTTCACCTCGCTGTTCACCGCCGGACTGGTGCCGTTTTATTACGTCATGGTCAAATTCTACGGGCTGAAGGATAACTACCTCGCCGTACTTTTGCCGCTTTTAATGAACCCGTGGCTGATCATATTGATGAAGAACTTTGTCAAGGCCATCCCGCATGAAATCACCGAATCCGGAAAGATCGACGGCGCCGGGGACTTCACCATCTTTTATAAGCTGATTATGCCGTCGATGACCCCCGCGCTTGCGACCATCGGTCTGTTCATTGCGCTGGGCTACTGGAACGAGTGGTACTTCTCCTCGCTGTTTTTAACGACGATCGTCAAGTACCGGCCTTTGCAATATCACCTGTATAACATCGTAAACACCGTCGCTTCGCTGAAAAACTCGGTCGCATCCTCAAATATCGTCGTACAGGATCTTCCGGCCGAGACCCTGAAAATGGCGACCGCTGTCCTTGCGACCGGCCCGATCATTTTTGCCTATCCCTTTGTGCAGAAGTATTTCGTCGCCGGCCTGACGGTCGGCTCGGTCAAAGGGTAGGCGTCCCATTGGATTATTGTGCTGTGTGAAAGGCACAAGATCATATATTTTTAAGGAGGAAATCGCGATGAAAAAACTTGTAACGTTACTCATGGTTCTGGCAATGCTGCTCTCCCTGGCGCCGGCAGCGTTTGCTGAGGGAACCGACACGGATTACGCCGCTTGGTTCCCGGGCGTTGATACCTCGGAACACGTTGTAATCACGATGCTGGTGACCGGCAACGTTCCCACCAACAAGACCGATGAAGTGCTCGCGGTATTCAACGAAAAGCTCACCGCGGCCATCAATGCCGAGCTCCGTATCCAATGGATCGAGTGGGCGGACTGGCAGACGAAGTATCAGCTCGCCCTTGCCATGCAGGACGGCTCCATCGACCTGGTCGGCACCGCGACCGACTGGCTGTATGCCTGGGACAATGCCCGCAACGGCGGCTTTATGCCCCTGAGCGAGGAAATGCTCGCGACCTATGCACCGATGACCTATGAATCCGTATCGGCGGCGCACTGGGATATGTGCAAATACGACGGTGAGATCTACTTTGCTCCCGAAGACAATTACGCGCAGTGGACCAACCACGGCTTCATGTACCGCGGCGATTGGGCGACTGCCGCCGGCCTTGAGGGCGGCGTGATCAACAATTGGGACGAGCTGGGCGTATACTTCCAGTACGTCAAGGATACCTATCCTGACGTCGTGCCGTGGGATGCGGACGGCAGCGGCTCCTCCTATTCTCCGCAGGTTGCCGGCGGCTACCTGACCGACAAGGATGGCCTGGTTGCCATCGAAGGCCTGCCCGTAGCGCTGTTCTACGGCACCAAGGATAATCTCTACACCCTGTCCCGCAGCTTCTTGGAGGGCGATTCGCTGGTGAACTTCGCCACGCAGCAGAAAGCCTGGGCGGAAGCCGGCTACTGGCGCGAGGACGTGCTCAACTACACCGGCGATCAGAGAGACCTGCTGGAGACCGGCCTGTCCGGCGCTTATCAGCACCATACGCAGACCTGGCGTACAGAACGTACCAGGATGGAGAAAAAACAAGCCGGCAGCGATCTTCGCTTCTACTGGTTTGGTAAAGAATCCGGTTCGCTTGTCTCGCTGAACATCACCCACGGCGCGATGGCGGTTGCCGGCCAGAGCAAGAACCCCGAGCGTGCTCTGATGGTTTACGACCTCATCCGTAACGACAAGACCTTCTACGATCTGTTCAACTACGGCATCGAAGGCGAGCAGTATATTGTGGTAGACGGCTTCCTGGCCCGCCCCGATACGTATCTGGACGACAGCACCGATGGTGTGAGCTTTGACTACTGGTGGGGCCGCAACGACGATCTGGAGATCAGAAGCTCCGAAGTGGACTGGGATGCATACGACGCCATGCTCGTGGAAGAGTATAATCCCGTCAAGATCGACTACCCCTACGGCAAGCTCGTGTTCGATACCGATCCGATCTCCGTGGAACTGGATAACGTCACCAACGTCTACAACACCTATATGCCTGTTATCACCTTCGGCAAGATGGACGATCCCGTGGCCTACGTCGCGGAATTCCGTCAGGCCCTGCAGGACGCGGGTATTGAGACCGTGATGGCGGAAGTACAGCGCCAGATCGACGCAGTCTACGGCAACTAATCAAAGACGGTAAGTTTGGATATTGACCGACATACGGGGCTTGCAAACCTGTTTGCAAGCCCCGGTTACCCAAAGGAGCATCACCATGAGAACATCGATCCAATTGAATACCGGCTGGCGGTTTGCGTTGGGAGATCAAGCACAGGCGTATTTCAAAGGGTATGATGACGAATCGTGGAAGACCGTCACCCTTCCGCACGACTGGTCTGTTTCGCTTCCGTTTGATCAAGCCTGTTCCAGCGGCACGGGGTACCTGCCCGGCGGTATCGGCTGGTACCGCAAGCGCTTTACGCTTAAGGAACTTAAGGACCGCAAGGTTTACATTACCTTCGGCGGCGTGTACAGGCACTCCAGGGTTTGGATCAATTCCAATTATCTGGGAATGCGCCCGTTCGGCTACGCGACGTTTACCTATGATATTACGGAGTTCGCTATCGAGGGCGATAACGTGATCAGCGTGCGCTGCGAACATCAGGAGCTTGCGGATTCCCGGTGGTTTACCGGCAACGGCATCTACCGCGACGTGACGCTGACCCTGTGCTCGCCCGCACACTTTGTGCAGGACGGCGTGTTTGCCTTTACGGAAAAGGCGGATACGAAGCGCGCGGCCATACGCGTAACCGCCGAGACGGCGGGGGACGCGGAGCTTCGCTGCGTTCTCAAAGACCATATGGGGCAAACGGTCGCGGAAGGGACGGACACGCTTACTGTAGCAAATCCGAAGCTGTGGTCGCCTGATACTCCCTACCTGTATACGCTTGTCGCGTCCGTTTTTTCAAATAGTGCGGAAACGGACAGACTGGAAATACCGTTTGGCATTCGTACGTTCCGCTTTGACGCGGACGAAGGGTTTTTTCTCAACGATATCAACATGAAACTCAAGGGCGTGTGCCTGCACCACGACGCGGGTGTGCTCGGCGCCGCCGTGCCCAAAGAAATTTGGCTGCGCCGCCTGAAAAAACTCAGGGAAGCGGGTGTGAACGCCGTCCGCTGCAGCCATAATCCGCCGGACTCCCATTTGCTGGACCTGTGCGACGAGCTTGGCTTTTTGGCGATCGACGAAGCGTTCGACGAATGGGAAGGCTGTAAAAACAAATGGTGGCAGGGGCACAACGTGTATCCGCCCAAACTCAACGGCTATTCCGACGATTTTCCGGTCTGGCACCGCCGCGATCTTGAGGATCTGGTCCGGCGCGACCGCAACCACCCGTGCGTGATTCTGTGGTCCATCGGCAACGAAATCGACTACCCCAACGATCCCTATGTGCATCCGTTGTTTATGCAGGCCGAGGGGAACAACGACCGGGACAAGCCGGTACATGAGCTTCTGTACAATCCCGATAAACCGTATATCGGCCGCCTGACGACGGTTGCCAAAGAGCTTGCGGCCATTGTGAAAGAGAACGATACGACCCGTCCCGTAACCGCGGCGCTTGCTATGCCCGAAATCAGCAATCTGATCGGGTACGCGCAGCAGCTGGATGTGGTCGGCTACAATTATAAAGAAGAGCTCTACCGGGAAGACCACCGGAACTATCCGGGTCATATCCTGATGGGCTCGGAAAACAGGCACGAGCCCGAAAACTGGCTTGCCGTCAAGCACAATCCGTTCATCAGCGGGCAGTTTCTCTGGACGGGCGTGGATTACCTCGGCGAGTGTTTCGGCTGGCCCATCCGGGCGGCGGAGCCGGGACTTTTGGACATGGCGGGATATGTGAAACCGCTGTTCTATCTGCGCAAAGCGCTGTGGACGGACGCGCTCACGGCAAAGCTGACGATCGGTAATGCGGAAGAATTCTGGAACGCCAATTTTATCTGGGCGGGCGGGGAAGGCGAGCTGAAAGATATCCTCGTGCTGACCAACGGAGATCAAGCGACGCTGATGCTCAACGGCCGTGTGCTGGAATCAAAGCCCGTCGGCGAAACCTGTATCGCGAGCTTCCGGGCGCCGTTTGCGCCGGGTGAGCTTTCGGTGGTCTGCGCAAAGGGCGAAGAGACCGCGACGGACGCCCTGATCACGACGGGCAAAGCCGCGACGCTTTCCGTGAACGTATGGCCGGGACCGGCCGACGCCATGCGCCAGATTGAAGTTTCCCTGCTGGACTTGGACGGGCGGATCGCCATGACGGACGACCGGCAGCTGACGTGCGAAGTATCCGGAGACGGGGAATTCATGGGAATCGAAAACGGCTGCGCGAGGGACCTCACTAGCTATGCAAGCGCAACAAGGCCGACCTGGCATGGCCGGGCGATCGTGTATGTGCGCAAAACCGGCGCGACGGAACTGCGGCTGACGGCGGATGGACTACCGCCGGTCACGCTGACCCTTTAACGCCCCGAATATCGGGATAGGAGCAGTATGAAAACAATCCAAATTTCACGGGAACTTCTGCACCAATCCACCATACAGACCCGCGAACAGGCCATGACGACGCTTTCGATCGGGAAAGAGGGCGGCGGGCTGGATGTTTCGGCAATCGCGGGCCGTGAGGAACGCTATCTGGTGTTCGACGCCGAATGCATGGAAGATCACAGTCTGATCCTCAACCTCAACGTATTTGAAAAGGCGGGCGACACGAACGCCGCCTTTTTCATGCGCTTCGGCATCCTGCCGAAGCTGCGCGCGAGAATCTGCCTGGACCTTCAACGCCTGGATGCAAGCATCCTCTTCCCGGAGGGGAATCCGGGCCAGCTGAAGGTGGTTTGCCATGGCAGGCGCGTGGAACGTGCGGCGATGGAAAAGATCACCCTGGAGATGCCCGCCTGTTATCAGGGGGTGACCCTATGCCTGTCCGATCTGACGCTGACGGACGAGTTTCCGGAAGCGTTCCCCCTGCCTGATGAAAAGCTGATCGACGAAATGGGGCAGTGGAAACGGAAAGCCTGGCCGGGGAAGCTGCAAAGCGTCGAGGAAATGCGCGGAAAACTGGAGGATGCGCTGAATCTCCCGGACGCGTTTCCCGATCCGGACTGGGACCGCTACGGCGGATCGCTGCGCAGACACATACAGAAAGGCACGGGTTTTTTCACCCGGGCGAAGGTCGACGGGCGCTGGACGCTGGTCGATCCGCTGGGCAACGCGTTTTTCAGCGTCGGACCCGATTGCGCGATCGTGCGTTCCGATTGCCGCGTAGACGCGATGGAAAAGTATATGGATTGGCTTCCGGGCGAGGACGATCCCGTCTACGGCGCCATGTACCGCCACATGCACTGGCCGCTGGGGGACGCCCCGCGTCACAGGGATTGTACGCTGTTTTCCTTCCCGCAGGCAAACCTGTACCGGACATTCGGGGAGAACTGGCATGCGCGGTGGCAGGCGCTCATGAGCCGCCAATTAAAGCACGGCATGCTCAATACCCTGGGCAACTGGAGCGATCCGGAGAGCCTGGGAACCATCTCCCTGCCGTATGTGACGATGCTCGACCGCTTCCCGGACACGAAGCTTAAAATCTTCCGTGATTTCCCCGACGTGCTTTCGGAGGAATACAGGGAAAGCGCTTTAGACTGCGCGCAGGCGCTCAAAGCGCGGGCGGAGGATCCGCTGATGATCGGCTATTTTCTGCGCAACGAGCCCGCGTGGGCGTTTGTAGACGGGCTGATCCTGGCCGACGAGGTGCTTTACAATTCCGCGTCCAGCGCCTGCAAACGGGAGATGATCCATTGGCTTGCGGAGAAGTACCAAACGCCGCAGGCGTTATCCAAAGCATGGGACTGCGCGTTTGAGAGCTTTACTGATTTAAACACCCCGATTAGGAAGGCGTCGGCGCTGTCGGACGCCGCGAAGATGGATTTAAAAGCGTTCTCGGTCATCCTGCTGGACGCTTACGTCGGCGTGATTTCCAGAGCGTGCAGGGCGGCAGATCCCAACCATATGAACCTGGGCATGCGCTGGGCGTGGATTTCCGACCCGGATCTGGTGACGGGCTGGCGGTATTTTGATGTATTTTCCATCAACTGCTATGCGGTGGACCCGACCGAAATGCTGGACAGCGTCGCAAGCCTCGGGGTCGATCTGCCGGTCATGATCGGCGAATACCACTTCGGCGCGCTGGACCTGGGCCAAACCGCCACGGGGCTGGAAGCCGTGAAAAATCAGGCGGAGCGCGGCAAGGCTTACCGCTACTATACCGAGCGCGCCGCCGCGCACCCAAACGGCGTCGGCTGCCATTGGTTCCAATGCTACGATCAGTTCGCCCTGGGCAGATTCGACGGCGAAAACTACAATATCGGGATGTTTGATATCTGCTCCCTGCCAAACGAAGTCATGATGCGCGCCGCGCGGGAAAGCGGCAAGCGGCTCTACGCCGTGAAATTCTTGGAAAGCGAACCCGTGAATGAAAAACCGGAAACCATCCCGATGATCGCGTATTAATCAACCTTGTGTCTTCTGGAATGATAGATCAGAAAAAAAGCGTGCAGCCAGGCTGCACGCTTTTCAATTCGCTGCTCCTAGAGCTTTTTCAAATAATCCTGCTTTTCCATGAACTCGATCAGTTGGTCGATGGTCATGGGCTGGGAGAAGTAGAAGCCCTGTACGCCCTGAATGCCGAGTGTTTTCAGGTAGCGGATCTGCTCGAGGGTTTCCACGCCTTCCACGATCATTTTCAGCCCCTGGTCGATGAACATTTTCACGAAGGCCTCGATGATCACGCGCTCCTTTTCGTCGGTGGTGTCTACGGGCACGAAGGCGCGGTCGATCTTGACCTTGATGTTTTCAAAGCTGCGGATGAAGGCGACGTTGGAGTTGCCGGTGCCGAAATCGTCGATCGCGAAGATGATGTTGTGCTTGTACAGATCGCGGATGCGTTCCTGTGTCCGCTTGTTGAATACGATATCCTCCAGAAGCTCCAGCACGATGTAATTCTTCTCGTCCTCGGTCAGGTTGATGATGGTAGCTGGCGGTTCTTTAATCAGGCTGTCGAAGGTCTGCTGGCAGCAGTTGATGGAGATGAAGGTATCTTTGAAGCATGCCATGGTCTCCATACGCTTGCGGTCTTCGCGCACGGTCAGGAACACGTTTTCATCCAACATCTGGCCAAGCTGATAGTGGAGCACCTCGTCGATGAACATCGAGGGCGGCATCACCTGCCCGCCGGTTTTCCAGCGCGACAGCGCCTCGATGCCCAGCATTGTGCCGTCCTGAATGTTGATGATCGGCTGGTAGTAGTTGACGAATTCGTGGTTGCGTATCGCCTGCCGCAGGGTGGATTTTGCATAGCGGTTATAGGCAAACAGATCGGTAAAGCGTGTCCTGTCGAACAGGAACAACAGCCGCAGCACCAAGATATACAGCAGGATGAATCCCGTCCATATTAAAAGCTGGGTCTTCCACGAAGCGACCAGATGATAGAAATAGCTGAACCGCAGGTCGTTCTGATAGGGCGATTGGCTGTCGTAGCAAAGCAGAAATCCAAGCTTCTTTGCCGCGGATTCGGCCAGGAAATAATCCTTGCTGCGGTCGTAGATGTTTACAAACGTCGTATAGCTGCACAGTTTGTTGTCGCGCAGGAAGGAGCCGGTGGTTTGCGTCAGATCGATATCCGGAAAGAAATTTAGAATCGTCCGGCTGTACTGCGGGGAACTCGCATTGTAACAGAAGCCGAAGTTGTAGGAATCGTCCTCAGCGTTGTACAGGTAGCCCTGCTCGTTGAACATCAGAATCGTGCACCCCGGGGTATCCGGAAAACTGCGGATGCCGTCCAGCGTATCGCGCATCAGGAAATTGACCACCAGATATCCGATGCGCCGGTCGTTGATATCGACGGGCGACGTAATGCGCAGCGTCGGCTTCGTAAGACCTGTTTCCGGATCGATCTCGATCACGCCGTTATCCATGTTCAGATCCAGCGCGGAAAACAAGAACTGATGCCTGCCCAGCACCCTGGCTTCATAAAAGAAATAGCGGTCCGATTTATCCTGCAGATCCTTGATGGGGACGACGTAGGGATCGCCGTCGTTCTGGTTGAGGCGCAGAACCTCCATGCCGCTTAAGTCCAGTATCCGCAGCTTGTCGATATCAGGATACTTGAGCATGTTGCTCATAAACAGGGCTTCATAATCCGTCAGGGGCGCTTGTCTGGCGGCCAGCTCCAGATAGTCGGATTCGATCGTTCGCACGATCGACGTCATGGCGGATACTTGGTCGCGGTAGTCAATCATAGCCTCGACGATGGTACCCAGCTGTTCGTGCATGAGCGTATGCCGGCGCACGGTAAAATAATTGTAGCTGATCAGCAGGGAAGACAGCATAATCAGCACAATCGGAATCGACAAAAAACGAAGGAACGCCCGGTTAAGCGCCTTCTTTTCGCTTGCGTCCGTTTTCGTAGATCTCATTCAAAGGACTCCTGTCGGGTCATGAATGCGGCTGAAACGGCGGATTACGCATGGTTGTCTTGAAAAACGTTATTTGGAAGATGTTTTCTGGTATTTATTGTATCTTATTCCGCAATGCATTGCAAGCTGTTTCCACGCCGCATGGGGTTTGACGGTTTTTATTGACATTGTGTCTGGCCGGGCGTATGATGTGTGTTAGTGATTACATACATTCAAAGGAGGCGGGATGATGGAGACGGAGGAAAAGCTGATCCTCGCCGCGCTCAGGCAGTTTGAAACCCACGGGTTTAACGCCGCGACGACGAAATCCATCGCCGCGGAGGCCGGCGTTGCCGAGGTGACGCTGTTTCGGTATTTCGGCGATAAGAAATCGCTGTTTTTCAAGGTAGCAACGCATATCGCCGGCGAGTTCGGGCTGGTGGAGATTCCAAACGCAAAAACGGGAGATTTCCGCCAGGACATGCTAGGACTGTGCCGCAGCCTTCTGCACAAATTTATCCGCTTCAACGCGCTGTTCCGGATGCTGATCTTCGAGGCGAAGAAATACGAGGATATCCGGGCGATCCTCGTCAAAATCCGTGGCAGGGCGCTTGCAAACATTCAAAAACTCGCCGGTAATTATACAAACGCGGACGGCGAATGGGCGAGGAACTGCACGGAGTGGCTGGGAAACTCGCTGATGGGAACCAGCATCTGCTACTGCCTGTTCCACAGTGCGGAGGACGAGGACGCCTTTGTGAATACGCACGCCGGAATCATCGCCGATGCGTTTATCCATAAGATCGAAACGACAGGGAAGTGAAACCATGCAAATCACGGTGGACAAGCTATCCAAAGGATTTTCAGGGAAACAGGTTTTAAACGATATCTCGTTTGAAACGGCGGGCGGGAGCATCCTGTGCCTGCTGGGGCCGTCGGGGGCCGGAAAAACAACGCTGATCCGCCTGATCCTGGGCGCGATCCCTTCCGACGGCGGCAGCATCGTCGCCGACGGGCACACCGTGCCCGATCTGGGCGTACTGCAAAATATCGGGTACATGCCGCAGAACGACGCGCTGTACGACGATCTTTCGGGCGAGGATAACCTGAAGTTTTACGGTTCGCTGTTCAAGATGGACAAGGCGCGCAGGCGGGAGCGGATCGAAGACGTGCTGCGGCTTCTGGACCTGGAACAGGACCGGAAAAAGCTTGTGCGCTTTTACTCCGGCGGCATGAAAAAACGGCTGTCGCTTGCCACCGCGCTTTTAAACGAGCCCAGGCTCTTGCTGCTGGACGAGCCGACCGTCGGCATCGACCCCGTGCTCAAGCGCGCGGTCTGGGACCGGTTTCATGCGCTGAAGGCGCAGGGAATCACGATGATCATCTCCACCCACGTCATGGACGAGGTCACCGAGTGCGACACGGCGGCGCTTTTATACGGCGGAAAGCTGATCCGCTACGATGCGGTGGATGTGCTGATCGCCTCCACCGATTCGGGACGGATTGAAGAACTGTTTTTCAAGGCCGCGGAAGGGACGGTGAACTAAGATGGGTGGAATCGCCATTCGGGTCATCCGCCAGATGCGGGGGGACAAGCGCACGCTGGGGCTTATCCTGTTCGCGCCGCTCCTCATGTTTACGCTGATCTTTTTCCTGCTCAGCGATACCAGCTACGTGCCTACCATCGCCGTGGATGAAAGCGCCCTGCCAGCGCAGGTGATCACCGCGCTTGGAAACGAGGACGTGCACATCATCGACCTCGGGACGCTTAGCTACGACACCGAGGAACAGCTTTTGATCGACGATAAAACCATCGACATGGTCGTCACCAAATCCGGTCTGCAGATCGACACCTATATCCTGGAGCCGACGGTAAAATCCGCGCAGGCCATCAAAGCGCTGCAGGGTGCGGTATCCTCGCTTTCGCAGCAGATGATCTCCATCAAATCCCACGTCGTGTATAACGACGGCGCGTCCACCTTCCAGTCGCTCGGGTTTGTGTTCCTGTCGTTTCTGTCGTTTTTCTTCGTGTTTGTGATCTCCGGTATGACCCTGGTGCGCGAGCGCACGGGCGGCACGCTGGAAAGGTTGTTGATGACGCCAGTCCGCCGCTGGCAGGTGATGGCCGGGTATACCATGGGCTACGGGGTTTTTGCGGTCATCCAGTCCGCGCTGGTAGTGACGTACGTACTGTTTGTGCTGCATATGCCGTGCGCGGGCAACGTCGGGCTGATCTTTGCGGTCATGCTCTTAAACGCCCTGGTCGCGGTGTTGTTTGGCGCGATGGCGTCCATCGTGGCGTCGTCTGAGATGCAGGTGGCGCAGATGATTCCGGTGCTGGTCGTGCCCCAGGTGTTCTTCTGCGGGCTGATTCCGCTGGATACCATCCCGCTTGGCCTTGGCAACATCGCCTACGTTACCCCGGTGTATTACTCCGCCGAAGCCATCCGCCGCGTGATGATCGAGGGCGCTGGCTTTACCGGTATCTGGCTGCAAACCCTGGCGCTGCTTGTGTTCGGCGCGCTGCTGATGACCATCAATACACTGGCATTGAAGAAGTTCAGGACTTTATAAACAAGAATCGGCAAACACCGGCGCGTTACCGCGTCGGTGTTTGTCGAGCAAAGGCTTTCATCGATTGGTGATTTCCCGGTAATAGTCGTCGTACTCATCTTCTCGCCCGGCGGTATCGCCGAGGGTTTTTGCGATCGCAAACGCGAAATCCACAAAGGCGTACCCTTTGGCGGTGATGATGTTGCCGTCGACGACCACGCGCTCTTCCACGTAGTTTTTCCGCGGGAAGGGATCGGAGACGCCTTTTTTACGTATGTGTTCGGGCGTGCAGGAAGTGGTAAATTGTCGCGCGTCCAAAAGCCCGCAGCGCGCCAGATACTGCGGCGCAAAGCAGATGGCCGCAAGCAGCACGCCCCGCCTGTTCATTTCCAACAGGAAAGCGCTCAGGCGCGCATCCTGCTCGCGCAACGGCCCGCCCGGCATGATAAACCCTTCAATATCGGAAAGTTTTACCGCTTCCTCAAGCGTGAGATCAGCGGTATATTGCACGCCGCTTTGCGCTTTCATGGGCTCGTGCGAATACCCGACGGTTTGAATCTGCCGTTCCTCATCCCAGTTGAGCATGTTCAGCGCCAGCACAATTTCAAAATCTGCACATTGATCGGGAACAAAACACAAAATTGTTTTCATATCGAATTTCTCCAGTATCCTACATGATTCCAATCGTACAAATAGACGACGTTCTATAAAGAGTATAGCATATTCGCTTTACGCTTGTCTGTGTTCGTGCTACGATTCTCGCGAAATGATCCACCCACGCAACCTTTCATTCCTTCCAACCATCTGTATAACGTAAGATCGATTTTGCAGTCACCCATAAGGTAAACGATGAGTAAAGAACCTGTGTGATGCCGAGTTGGATTTTCGTCAGATTGTGCAGGCATGCGACGAAGTCGTAGCAGCGCTACGTCGAGGAGCTTGCGTGTGCAAGATGGCGGTAATAAAACCGGGATCGGGCAGGGAATATAATCGGCGTTTACCGGTACCGGAGGAGCGATATGACGCAAGAGGAGTTTGCCCGGCGCATTGTGGCGATGCAGGATACGCTCTACCGCATATCGACCACCATTCTGCCGCAGCTGTGCGACCGGGAAGACGCGGTACAGGAGGCAATCGAAAAAGCCTGGCGGAAACAGGGAAAGCTTCGGGACGACCGCGCCATGCGCGCGTGGGTGATCCGCATCCTGATCAACGAATGCTATACCCTGCTTCGCCGCCGCAAACGGGAAACGCCCCTGGATACCCTGCCGGAGCGGGAAACGGCCATAGACGCCAACCCCGATCTTTATCAATTATTTACCTCCCTTGACGAGAAATATCGTTTGCCGATGGTGCTTTTCTACGTAGAAGGCTATTCCGTGGAGGAGTGTGCCCGGATGCTGAAAATGCCGCAGGGAACGCTGAAATCGCGGCTGCACCGGGGAAGATATCTCCTGAAGGATACGCCGGAGATGGAGGAGGTGCGCGCATGAACGGCTATGAACTTAAAAAAATGTACGGCGCAACGCCCGAAAGCTTCAAGCATCGCGTGTCCTTTGCTCTGCAAAAAACGGAGGAGAAACCAATGAAGCATACGATGCGTACGGTACTGATCGCCACGGCGATCGTGGTACTGCTGACGGCCGCGGCCTACGCGGCGTTTTCATCCCGGGTGGCGGAACTGTTTGGGACGTTCTATGGCGAGGATATGAAAACGTGGCTCGAAGAGGGCAGCGTAGCGACGACCGGCGATCAAGCTTACACGCTGGGCGACCTTATCTATACCGTAGACGAGGTTGTCTATCGCAATAACGGTCTGTACGGCGTGGGCACCATCCGTCCGGCGGAGGGCAGCGACGTGGTAATCATTTGCGAAGACCAGCTGTTAACCGATCCCTACGGGTATGATATCCACGGCGCAATGGGCAGCCCGGAAACCGCGCCTGAAGACGCCAAAACTATTGCCGAGGTCGCGGCGGAAAAGGGCGGAGAGATTCTGCTGGCCTGCATACGGGTCAACCGGATCGGCGTGGACGGCGGAGAACTGCTGACGCTCGGCAGCGCAGGCTATTCCTGGGTGCAGCAGCGCGACGGCAGCATTCTGTTCTCGTTTGAGGTTTCAGACGGCGTGGCGATCGGCGAGGGCAGCACGTACCAAATCGAAATGCATTCCTATTTCTTTGATACGGACGCGGACGGCTGCCTGATCCGGGATACCAAGCAGGTTGGCGATTGGATCATCGAAATCCAGCCGGAACCCATCAGCGAACAGACGGAAGAACCGGTTGCGGATGCTTCCGCATTCACACAGACCATCGGCGATGTGGAGCTGATCGTACCCGACGATTATTCCCAAGCATACACGATGCCCGTATACGCGGCGGTCACGCGAGATTTCGGCGCCAATCTGGACCCCGAACTGTTCAACCAGTCCGGCGTTGCCAAGACCGAGAACTATATGATCACGTATACCGATGAAGCCAAATTGTCCTGGTCGCCTGAGGCGCTGTTCTACAACGAATACCAGGGCACGTATGACGGCAACTACAAATTACCTGACAGTGAACCGATGATTTTACCGCTGAAAACGGTGAGCCACGCCGCCTCGGAACTGGCGGGGCATGCGTATTCCGCATGGCCGGAAGCCTGGGAAGGCATTGCGCTTTCCAAAACCGCGCTTTCCGGCATCACCCTGGACGAAGCCAAGGCAAAGGTCGAAGCGCTGCTGAAAACGCTGGATGTGGAAGGCTATACCTGCGACTATGCGCTGGATATGGACGTCGAACGCATCCTGAGCATGGGCGAAACGATGAACCGCATGATCGAAGAAAACCAGTACTGGAATTCGCCGATCATCGACTATTCGCTGGTCACGGAAGCGGACGAGGGTTTCTACCTGCACTATACAAACGGCGTCAAATCCGATGGCGGCCTGTTCGATCTGTATGCGTACGTAACGCAAAACGGCATCGTGGATATGCAGCTTCGGGATATGTACATTCGAGGGGATGCGGTATCCACGCCGGATGCCCTGGTCTTGCCGGAAGTAATCATGGAAAAGCTGCCTGTGGAAATCGCGGATTCGCGTTTTAACGACATGGCGCTGGACCATATCATCAGCATGGAGCTGACCTACGCGCCGGCCCGCGCCGCCGACAAGGCGGACGGCATGGTGTTCACACCCGCGTGGTATGTGGTCTATCAGGATACCGACGGCGTCAAGCACGGCTTTGAGAGCTTCGCCATCTTCAACGCCGTAGACGGTACGCTGCTCTACGCCCAATTCCAGTAACGGACGGCAAAAAAAGGGCCTGCCTTTTAGGCAGGCCCTTTCGTGAATCCGGTTTTGCGGAAATGAATATGTTATGCGGCGTTCCGGTTCGCCTGCAAAGCCCGGTCGAAGTTCTCCGCAACCTTTTTCCAGGAGACCACGTTGAACAGCGCTTTGATGTAATCGGCGCGCATGTTCCTGTACTTCAGGTAATACGCGTGCTCCCAGACGTCGATACCGAAAATCGGGATCAAACCCTTGTTCTCCATCAGGGGATTGTCCTGGTTGGGAGTGGAGGACAGCACAAGTTTATTGTCGCGGTCTACGGACAGCCAGGCCCAGCCCGAGCCGAAGCGCGTTGCGGCCAGCTTGCTGATTTCATCCCGGAAGGCGTTGAAATCGCCGAAGGCTTTGTTAATCGCCGCAGCAAACGAGCCGTCCGGTTCTCCGCCGCTGCCCGGGGCCAGGGTGGAGAAATACAGGTTGTGGTTGAAAAATCCGCCGCCGTTGTTGCGGATAGCCGTGCGGAGTTTTTCATCCGGAATCTTGTCCAGATGGCTGAGAATCGCTTCGACGTCCTGATTGGAAACGCCGGCTTTCTCCGCCGCGTCGTTCAGGTTTTTAGTATACCCGGCATGGTGCTTGGTGTAATGCGTCTCCATGGTCTGGGCGTCGATATGAGGCTCCAATGCGTTGAACGCATAGGGCAGTTGATACTGTGTAAACATGTTAAAACTCCCTTTTTCCTTGTGTCGGTTGGATCCATTTGGTTGATAGCCCGCTGTTGCTCAGCCAAGTCTATCTATTCTTTTTGATACCATAAATTGGCACAGTTGAAACCGGTATTGCCGCGCTGCACACCCCGGATAACGATATCCCGACATGTAAAAAACCCTGCTTGATGTTTCAAAGCAGGATTATACATTCGTTATTCGTTTTATTGCCGTACCTTCGCCTCTCGTCCTTCGTCCACCCGCTTCAAAGCCTGCTTTGAAGCGAAGCGGAGCCGCGACGGAGCGGAGTGAGAGGCGGCGCAAAAATGGCGTCGCCGCGAACCAAGCGTAGTCCGCGGCGACGCCTGGCTGGGGTAGCAGGATTTGAACCTACGATGCGGGAGTCAAAGTCCCGTGCCTTACCGCTTGGCGATACCCCAATAAAAAAATGGGGTGGGTAGTGGGATTCGAACCCACGACTTCCAGATCCACAATCTGGCGTTCTAACCGACTGAACCATACCCACCACATGGCACGCCTGAAGGGATTCGAACCCCCGACCCACGGCTTAGAAGGCCGTTGCTCTATCCAGCTGAGCTACAGGCGCAAGGCGCCGCTCCCGGCGTACGGCGGACGTATGCCGCCGAGAAAAAATTCTATCATAAGGGAGCCCGTATGTCAACAATTGTAACGATCAAATTACATTGTTGACAACATTGGTAGACATCTGTATACTATCGGTAAACAAGTGTCTACCATCAACCGTTGAAAGGAGCATCCTTATGCCGATCCAGCTAACGGACGCCGAATGGAAAATTATCGAACTGCTGTGGGACGAGCATCCGCGCTCCATGCCGGAGATCACCAAAGCGCTGGAGCCTTCCACCGGGTGGACGCGCCATACGATCATCACGCTGTTAAAGCGCATGGAGATGAAGGGAACGGTCAGCGTGGACGAAACGGGCAGCGTGAAAATGTACTCGCCCAAAATTACCCGGGAACAGGCAACCACGGAGCAGACGCGCAAGTTTCTCTCCCGCGTATTTTCGGGCAACGCGTCGCTGCTGATCTCAAACCTTGTGGATTCGGGCGAAGCCGACGTGGAAGATATTCAGGCCGTACTGGATATGATCAAACAAAACGAGCGCAAAGCCGGCGAATAGGAGGGATCGTATGCGCACCGCAACAGTATTCAACTTCCTGCTGGAAGCAAACCTGATGGCCAGTGCCGCCATCCTGCTGATGATCGTATTCCGCAAATTCCTGAGAAAACCTTTGGGAAACCGGATGATTTACTTTCTGTGGCTGCTGATCGCCATACGGCTGTTATTCCCGTTTGCGTTTAGCAATCCGTATATCAACGAGTTCCGTCCCTATTATCTTAACGACGAAGCCATCCGCCCCATTGCCGGGCAGATCAGGGTGCGGATTTCCGACGCGATAGACGCGTTTTCAAGCAGATCGAGCTGGAGCTTGAATACCCCGTTCTATCAGACCGTCGACAACATCAGAAACGGACTGTACCACGGAACGCTGTCCATTCTTCTATTCAGAATCTATCTCTTTGGCGCGGGCGCTGTGCTTGTATTCTTTGCCGCGGCCAATATCCGCTTCCGGCGCAGAATGAAGCGCAACCGCATCGAACCGATCTCCGGCAAGCTGGAGGAACAGTACCTTGCGGCATGCGCGCAGCGTAAGGTGAAACCCATCCCGGTGTGGTTGACCGATCCGCTGCCAAGCGCCTGCCTGGTGGGTGTTTTCCGGCCCTACATCGCCATGCCGCTGACCGTCGCGCCGGAAAACGCCGCCTATATTCTTGCCCATGAGATTTGCCACTACAAGGGCAGGGACCATTGGCTGGGGATTCTGCGGCTGCTGTGCTGCACGGTACACTGGTTTAATCCGCTGGTGTGGATTGCGGCGCGCATGAGCCGCACCGACGGCGAGCTGGCCTGCGACAGCCGCGTGGTGAGCAAGCTTCCGAAAACAGAACGCATGGGGTACACCAATACGCTGGTTACGGCCGCGTCCAGGCGCTACGCACCGGGCGTTGGGGTGCTGGCCACCGGCATGACCATGACGGGCCGGAAACTGCAAAGCCGCGTGCGCAGCATCCTCAATTTCGAGCGCGCCGTGAAATGGCTTGCGGTGACGGCCGTGCTGCTTGCCGCCATGCTGCTGGCAGCGTCGTTCTTCACGGCGGAAGGCGATATCGACGCCACGCCATACCTGCGGCAGGTGACCGGCGATATTTCTATCCATGCGACGCGCTATGCGGACGAGAAGTACGCTACCTTTACCGATATGCCCGCTTCCGACAGCATATCGCTGCCGGAAGCGCTGGACGTCGCAATGCAAACCATACACGACGAGTTCGGCGCGGAGATTGAAGACCTGTCGCGCTATACCGTGAATGTCGATTACTACGGTTCAAACGTTGATAACCGCTATATGGATTCCGTCTGGATGTTCAATATCATCGACAGCGAAAACCCCGACGGCTCCTATATTATCGCGGTACGTGCAAGCGACGGCAGGATCATGGATATCAGCGGCCTTGGACACGGTTGAGGAGCGGAAAGATGATGAAAAAAATACTGGCACTGGCACTGGCACTTGCTTTGGCGCTTGTTGTATCTGGCGCGGCGATAGCCCAAGACGATGCCCGGCAGACCCTCACGCAAAAGGTCTGGGGATTGTTAACGGAAGTATACGGCTACACCCAGACGGAAGCGGAAGCCTTTACCGTCGAGCTTTCAGAGGAGGATGATCGTTGGGTTGCCAAGTTTTATAACCATCCCGGCTGGGAGTATACAGCCTACTATGCGTTGGCGGACTTAAGCTTTCTGGATGCCGCGTCGCCCTTCGAAGCCTCGAAAACCGCCGACGCGCCTGAAAACAGCGTGCGCTCTATTCTGCGCGCCATACAGGAGAACGGCTGGCTGTCGGAGTGGAACGCGCAAAGCCGCGCCGCGCTGACGGAAGCGATTGAAAACGACGGCAGCATCTACATGGAAATCGAACTGCGCAAGGGACTTGTCGATACCGCGTATACCCCTTCGCAGGCGCTGCATGATTTCTTTACCTCCTGTTACGGAAGCGAACTGAACTGGCAGCCTGCGCTGGTGGAATGGCGGGATCAGGTATTTGAGGCGCTCGGGCTGGAGCAAACCCCGGCCATCGCCGTGGTGGAACCCGGCGTGCATACCCGGCAGACCAACGATACGAAACAGGTGTGCGAGTTTGTGGGGGAAGTGCCCGAGGAGCTCGAAGCCGCGTTTTCCCACTCGAACTTGCAGGGTTATAAATGCTTGGCCGGGGCGTACCGCTTGCTGTTATCGGACAGCGATACGTTGCTTATATACGGTTCGGGGCTTGCCGCCTTTGAAAAGGACGGCCGGCGGATGCTGGTGATGCTGTATAAACTCTCAGGCAAAACCGAATGGCAGGTCGCCCCTGTGGGGGAAAAAGCGCTATTGCAGGATCGCACGCTGTATTTCACCTATACAAACGGCAACGCCTTTGACATTCATTATCCCATTTCCGATACCGCGGAGGAAACCTTTCGCTGCAGCGTGCACATGATGCGCGACGTATCGGCCGCGATTGTGCAGTGCATCCTGTCCTACTATACCCGGGAGGACTATGAAACCCGCCAGAGCATCGAAATCCGAAGCAGGCTGGCCGATTCGTTTGAGAACTGGTATCAGGTAATAACGCTGGATCATGGAGATAAAACGCTGACCTACTATCCCATGATGGCGCCAATAGCCATGGAGTATATCGACGCCAAAGCGTTCCCCAAAACCGAGGAAGCGTGCCAGGCCGCGGCGGAGACCAGCGAGGCGTTTCCCGACGGCTACGGCATCACCAATGCCGTACATCTGCGCGGCGATACCTCCTCGCGCGCCAAGGATCTGGGCATGCTGCGCGCCGGTACGCTGGTGCAGGTGCTGAATACCCTGCCGGGCGACCCGTACGTATGGTATCACGTACGCCTTGGCGATACGGAGGGCTATGTCGCAAGCATTTATGTGACCTATCCTGACGAGGAGAAAACCTCCGTGCCCTGCAGTACCCCGGCCGTGGCGCGGACGAAAAAAGAAATTGCTCTAAAGCAGAGCACGGGTTTGTTTGCCAAAACGAAGGAAACCCTGCCGGAAGGCACGCTTTTACGCGTGCTGGCCGAAACCGGCAACTGGCTGATGGTCAGCATACCGCAGACGGAGGACGACTGGCTGATGCGTCCGGACGAGACAATCGGCTATGTGAAAATGTCTGATGTTATACAAGCCGGGTCGCCGATCCAGCTGGAGTGGCTGCAGCCGTAGGCAAACCCAACAGTTCTTGCCGCATGCCGCCGCCGCGTGGTATACTCCGCCTGTGCGGAGGGTGGGAATATGCAGGAATTATCCGTGATCATCACGGCGGAGGACGCTGGCAAGGCGGTGCGGCAAATCGCGCTGCGCACCCTTGACATGTCTTCCGCGCAGTTCAAGCGCGCCAAGTTTCAGGGCGCGCTTGTTTTGGACGGCGAACCCGTGCACGCCGACCGCCGGGTGACGGTCGGGCAGACCCTTATCGTCCGCGTACCGGACGCGACCGCCGTACCGGTTGCGCCTTCCAGACTAAAGCTGACCGTCGCCTATGAGGACGACGATCTTCTCATCGTCGATAAACCCGCTCCGCTGCCGTCCGTCGGTTCGCCAAGGCAGACGGGCGAGACGCTTGAAAACGCGGTTTTTGCGTACCTTGGCGAGCCGGCAGGTTTTATCTACCGGCCCGTGAACCGGCTTGATAAGGGCACCAGCGGCCTGATGGCGGTCGCCAGGCACGCCCACGCCCAGCAGTACCTGCAAAGGCGGCTGCATACCGATGATTTTATCCGCGAATACCTCGCGGTCTGCGACGGTATTCCGCAGGCGGAGCAGGGCGTGATCGACGCGCCAATCCAAAAGGCGGAGGGCGCGAGCATCCGCCGCGTCGTCTCGGCGGAGGGCAGGCCCGCGCGTACGGAATACCGTGTGGAGGGAACCGGAAACGGCAGAAGCCTCATCCGCCTCCGGCTTGATACCGGACGCACGCATCAGATCCGTGTGCATCTGCAGTCCATCGGCTGCCCGGTGGCGGGAGACTTCCTTTACGGTACGGAACACCCGCTGCTTCCCCGCCGATTCGCGCTGCACAGCGCGTACGTGGCGCTTTCAACGCCGCAAAAAAAACACATCCGGCGGGAAAGTCCTCCGTCCGATGTGTTCATGCGATTGCTGTTGGATCAGCCGTAGTTGGCCGCTTCGTCTTCTTCGATGGGTTCGGGCGTCGGTCCGCCGTCGGCCGGTTCCTCCTCGGCGGGGATCAGGCTGTTGTTTGTAAACGTGAACACCGCGCCTTCGCCGGCGACGCTGACGCAGGAGATCGTATACGCGCCAAGCTGGCGTTCATACGCGCCGTAATTGCTGATCATTTCGTTGCGGATCTCTTCCACCAGATAATACCGGCTTTCGGGCTCCGGGGAGATGTGCATCGCCATGATGAACGCAAGGCTGTGGTAATTGGCGGTTACATAATCCAGGTACAGGCTGTTGCCCTGCTGCGCGCCCTCCGGGTACAAAAGCCGGATCTCGCAGCTTTCGATGATCCCGTCGCTGTCGGCCGAGACCGTTACGTTCAAGGCGTCCGAGGACGCGGAATACTGCGTGCGCCCGCCGTCCTTCAGGTCCGTAACGTCGAGCTCGACGGGCAGCATGTGGCGGTCGGTCATGCCGTTGATAAAGACGACGTTCTCTTTGTAGTAGGTTAAAAACGTCGAAATATTCTGCCCGGTCAGCGCAAGCGCGCCCACGGGCAGCCACAATAGAAGAACGATGAAAGCGATTGCCCGCCGCAGTGCCCGCCGCATTCAGTTCAGTTCCTTTTCAATGAGCTTGGCCAGGCGGAAGACGTCTGCGTCGATCTCGCGCTGGAAGGGACCTTCGATCATAATGCGGACCAGCGGTTCGGTGCCGCTGGCGCGGACCAGAAGCCGGCCCGAATCCTTGTATTTGGCTTCGATTTCTGCGATCATTTCCTGTACGCGCGGATTGTGAATATATTCTTCTTTCTTCTGGTCGGCCACGTGCGCGGCATAGAGGCTCTGCGGCATCACCTGCATCACGCCCGCAAGCGCCGACAGGGAGGTTTTGGCGTGCACCATGGCGCTTAATACCTGCAGCGCGGTTAAAATGCCGTCGCCCGTGGTGTTGAACGCCCGCATGATCACATGGCCGGATTGTTCGCCGCCGAGCATGTGGTTTTCCTCGCGCATTTTTTCCAGCACGTAGCGGTCGCCGACCTTGGTTTTGATCAGCTCAATGCCCCGCTCCTTCATTGCGATATCAAGCCCCATGTTGCTCATCACGGTTGCGACCAGGGTATTGGTCGGCAGCATGTTCTTTTCTTTCATATACACGGCGAGCAGCGCCATCATCTGGTCGCCGTCCACCAGCTTTCCGCGTTCGTCCGAGGCGATCACGCGGTCGGCGTCGCCGTCAAACGCGAACCCGACGTCCGCGCCAAGCTCCTTCACCAGCTCGCAGAGACGCTCGGGGTGCATGGACCCGCACAGATCGTTGATGTTGGTGCCGTCGGGCTCGTGGTAGTAGAGGCTTACCTTCGCGCCCAGCTCTTTAAACACCGCGGGGGCGACGTCGTAGGCGGCGCCGTTGGCGCAGTCCAGCACCACGTGCAGGCCGTCCAGCCGTACGTCCAGCGAGCTTTGAATGAAGTCGATATAGCGCCGCGCGGCGTTGAACTGGTGCACGGGCCTGCCGATCTGCGTGCCGACGGGCAGCACATAATCTTCGGGCAGCCCGCCCTTGACGATCTCCTCGATTTTGTCTTCCAGTTCGTCGATGAGCTTATGGCCGTGCTTGTCGAAATATTTGATACCGTTGTACTCCACCGTGTTGTGGCTGGCGGAGATTACACAGCCCGCGTCGGCCTCGTAATAGCGTGTCAGGTAGGCGATGGCGGGAGTCGGCATGATGCCCACCAACACCGCGCGCGCGCCCATGCTGCAAATGCCCGCGACCATGGCCGATTCGAGCATTTCACCGCTCAGGCGCGTATCGCGCCCCACCAGAATGGTCGGGCGGTGCACGTCGCTTGCGAGCACCGCGGCGCTTGCCTGCCCCAATTTGAACGCCATTTCACAGGTCAGATCCGCATTGGCGACGCCGCGTACGCCGTCGGTACCAAACATTCGAGCCATATCAATCTCTCCTTGTCTGCACGTCTTCAATCAATTGGAATACCGCGTCGGTGCCGTTTTGTACGGCGCAGCTGTTCATCGCGGTCAGCAGGGCGTCTTTCTCCGATAGCAGCTCTTTGACCGCTTTCAGGAGCGTATCGGGCGTCATCTTTTCCTGCGGGAGTACCCGGGCGAAGCCTTGTTTTTCAAAACTGGCAGCGTTTTTAATCTGGTCGCCGCGGCTGGCGGACAGCGGATAGGGGATGAGCAGCATGGGTTTTTTCAGCGCCAGCAGTTCGCTCAGGGTATTGGCGCCCGCCCGGCTTAGCACAAGGTCTGCCGCCGCAAGCGCGTGAGGCCATTCTTCCTGCAGATATTCAAACTGGCGGTATCCTTTATTATCATTCAGGTTTGCGTCCAAATTGCCCTTCCCGCACAAATGTAAAATGTCCATATCGGGTAAAAGCCGGTCCAGGCACCCGCGCAGGGCCTGGTTGATCGCCTGCGCGCCCTGGCTGCCTCCGGTGACCAGCAGCACGGGCTTGTTGCCGTCAAACCCCGCGAGCCCGAGGCCTTGTTCGCGGGTGCCCTGAAACAGGTCCTCGCGCAGCGGCGTGCCGGTCATCACGCCCTTGCCGCCAATGCAGGCGGCGCATTCGGGGAAGGTGGTGGCGACGGTATCGGCAAAGCGGGCGGCGATGCGGTTGGCAAGCCCGGGGGTCATATCGCTTTCATGGCAAACGGTGGGCACATGGTTCATGTGCGCGGCGATCACCACGGGGATACTCACAAACCCGCCCTTGGAAAAGCACACGTCGGGCCTGAGCTTTCTGATCAGCCAGTACGACTGCCAGATGCCGCGCAGCACGCGGAACACGTCGGTAACGTTCGTCAGGCTGAAATAGCGCCGAAGCTTGCCCGCGCTGACGGCGTGGTATGCTATGCCGTCGATTTCATGAATAATGTCAAACTCGATGCCCGAGGCTCTGCCGATATAATGCAGCTCGTATCCCGCCTGTTTCAATCGCGGGATAAGGCCTAAGTGCGGGGAAACGTGCCCGGCGGTGCCCCCGCCGGTCAGCACGATACGTTTCATTCCACACGCTCCTTTAGCGTTCTATCGCGCATAGTATACACTAAAATAGATCATCATGCCAACCATCGGCGCTACCGGATGCCCCACGACGCCCAGCCGTCCCAGCCCGGGCTGTTCGTTAGGCGCGTCTGAACGCTGCCGTCAAAGTTCATGAAGTAGATTTCAAAATTCCCGTCCCGCTCGCTTTGAAAAACGATTTGGCTGCCGTCCGGAGACCAGCAGGGGTTTTCGTTGCGGCCGTCGGCGGCCGTGAGCGCGGTATCGGAGCTCCCGTCCGCGTTCATCACGTGGATTACGGCGCGGCGGTTGCCCATGGAGTTTACGGAATACGCGATTTGTTCCCCGTCCGGCGACCACACGGGAAAAATCTTGTGCTCCGGGGACGACGTGAGTCTTGTCTGGTTAGAGCCGTCCCTGTCCATCGTATATATCTCATAATTGCCGTCCCGGTTGGACATAAACAGAATCGTGCTCCCGTCCGGGGATAGCGTCGGCCGTTCGTCCCGGTACCCGCCGGCGGTCAGCCGGGTCTGCCCGGTGCCGTCTATATTCATGATCCAGATTTCGGTATATGACGCGTAATCCTTGACAAACAGGATGTCGGAACCGCCTGCCCACGACGGCTGCTCCTTCGGTTCGGGCGTATCGGTCAGCTGCCGTACGTTTTGACCGTCTGAATCCATGACGTAGATATCCTGCGCGCCGCCCCGGTCGGAGAGGAACACGATGCTCCGGCCGTCGGGCGATATCGCGGGGCAGCTGTCATCGGCGGATGCATCGGTCAGGCGGGTCTGCGCCGTGCCGTCCGCGTTCATGAGATAAATGGAGTTATTTCCGCCGCGGCCCGAATAGAACGCGATCAGCCCGCCGCCGCTGCCGTCCGGAAACGCGGGTTCATCCGCCGTGCCTACGGCAGGGAATACGGAAAGCAGTGCAAAAACGGCAAGCGCAAGCAGTAAAATGGCAAAACCTTTTTGCAACGCATGCGTCGCATCAATTGTTTTCATTTGCAAGCCTCCAGGGAGAAATCCTGACATTATTATATACAATGAATACCAATGCGGCAACGCGCGCTGTCCATCCTGTAAACAAGGATGCCGCGCACGCTGTACTTCTTGATAATCGGGGCTTTCCGCGCTATACTTATACCCGATCATGATAAGGGAGAGCACGCATGAAATACGTATTGGTGATCGGGGACGGCATGGCGGACGTTCCGCTAGAGCAACTGGATGGGAAAACGCCTTTGGACGCGCTGACGCTGGACGCGTTTGACCGCGCGGCGGGCAGCATATACGGCCGCGTGCGCACCGTGCCGGAGAGCATGGTGCCGGGCAGCGATACGGCCATCCTCTCGATCTTCGGCAACGACCCGCGCACCTGCTACACCGGGCGCAGCGCCCTGGAAGCGGCAGGTATCGGCGTCGCGGTGCCTGAGGGCAGCGTCAGCCTGCGCGTCAACCTCTGCGCCGTGGAGGAGCGGGACGGAAAGCTCGTGATCCTAAGCCACAACGGCGGGGGAATCCACGGTAAGAACGCCGAAACCCTGATGCGTGATCTGACGTCCATACCGTCGCCGTTTGCCTATAAAATGAAGGACGCCAGGCTGGATATCCATATCACCGACACCTTCCGCCACATCGGCGTTATCAAGACCGGAGCGGTCGATCTCGCGTCCGTACACCTGACCGAGCCGCATAATATTCTGGGACAGACAATCCAAAACCATCTGCCCGCCTGCACGGGCGATGATCCTGCCGCACAGGCGATGTGCGCGGCGATCAAGGACCTGATGCTGGTAAGCTACGAGGTGCTGAAAGATCATCCGATCAACCTCGCGCGCAGGGAGCAGGGGTTATTGCCCGCCAATATGATCTGGCCCTGGGGCGCGGCGACCGCGATGCGGTTGGACAGCTTTGAGGAAAAATACCATAAAACCGGGTCTGTGATCAGCGCTGTGCCGCTGGTGTGGGGCATCGCAACGCTTGCGGGGCTGAAAACCCCGCGCGTCAAAGGCGCAAACGGAGACCTGGATACCAACTACCAGGGCAAAGTGGACGCGGTTGTGGAAGCCCTGAACGGCGGGGACGAATTTGCCGCCGTGCACGTCGAAGCGCCCGACGAAATGGCCCACGCGGGCGATATGATTAAGAAGATGCGGGCGATCCAGAACGTCAACGATCTGGTGATGAAACCGCTTCTTCAGGCTATGGACAAGCGCGGGGAGGACTACCGCATGCTGATCCTGCCCGACCATCCCACGCTTTTAACCACGCGCGGGCACGACGGAAGCCCCGTGCCATACGCGATTTACGACAGCCGCAAACCCGGCAAACCCCGCAAGTATTCGGAGGCCGCGGCGGCGGATACGCCGCTTCTAAACGACGGTTCGAAGCTTTTGGAGAGGTTGTTTTCAGGTGACTAAACTGCGCCGCTTCGTTTGGTATCTGGCGACGCGCCTGCTGATTCTGCTGGCGCTTTTAGGCTTTGCCGTGGTAACGTTTTACTATGCCATGAACGCCACCAATATATCCGTTGTGTTGAAGGACGGTATGGCAAAGCGCGCCCAGGTGATCATGATGGGGGACGACGCGACGGAGCTTTCGAAGTTTTTCCAGACCAGCTTCCTGCAGCGCGATGAAAATCTTGTCAAGGCGCTGGAAGGCGAAAGCCCCTATACGATCTATACCGTTCGCGGCATCGACCACCGGCTGCAATTGACCTGGATGTGGTGCTGGCCGTGGGAGACAACCGCCAAGGCAGAGTTTATTGAGCGCATACCGCGCATCGACGGCCGCATCAACCGCCAGTACGAGGAAACGGCCATCCGTCTTTACGGCGAGGATACCTATGAAAGCCCGCCGCGCTGGCAGGCCGCGCTGTATTCGGCTACGCTGGTCAAGGAAGACGACCAGTGGCGGATTCGAAGTATACAGATTAAGGAAAAGCTAGATGATTAGGTAAAGGCAAACGAAGAATCAATCTCACGCACCCTGCCGGTCGCTTTTCCGCCATCTCGCACAAGCGGGCTCCTCGACGTAGCGCTGCTGCTACATCGTCGCCCGCATGTACAATTTGACGAAAAATCAACACGGCATCATCATGCGTGTTCTTGACTCTTCGTTTACCTTTCGTTGTTATTCAAACCGTAGATTATCTGTGGAAGTTCATCGATACGTTTTAAAACTTTATCTGCATACGGCTTCAAATCGTCGGTGTAGGGGAGCAGGTCGGGGATCATCACCGCGTAGGCGCCGGAGGCGCGGATGGCTTTCAGGCCACTGGGCGAGTCTTCCACGCCCAGGCACTCGGCGGGATCGAAGCCGGTCAGTTTGGCGGCTTTTTGAAAGATCTCCGGGTCGGGCTTACCGTGCGTGACCTCGTCGCCGCAGACCTTGCCGCAAAACATCCGGTCAAGCTCCGGCTGGGAAAGGAAGAACTCGTCCACGGCAAAGCGCGGAGCGCTGGTGGCCAGCGCCATGTTCAGCCCGCGGGCTTTGAGCGCGCGGAAGCACTCCATAACGCCGGGTTTAAGCGGCGTTCCGTGCTGTTTCACATGGATCCGCACATCGTCGAACAGGCGGTGGTAAACCTCTTCGTACGGGAAATCATTCCCGTAGGTCTGAAAATACATCTCCCGGCAAGCGCTGACGGGTACGCCCAGCGTTCCGATAAAAAATTCCCGCGTCATTTCGTACCCGCGCTCCCGCATCAAACCGAAGAGCCTGTCCAGGTACATCCGTTCGGTGTCGAATAAAACCCCGTCCATGTCGAACAATACCGCTTTGATCATTTGCTTGTCCTTTCATCCAATGCAGCTTTCAATCCGTCCAGCGCCGAGGAGATGATCCCGCCCGCGTAACCCGCGCCCTCGCCAAGGGGGTAAAGACCGCGCAAGGCGCTTTCCCTGTGCTCGTCGCGCAGAATACGCACCGGGGAGGACGAGCGCGTTTCCGGCGCGGATAACAGCGCGTCCGGCAGGTCGAAGCCCCGCAGGCTTTTGCCAAGCGCCGGCAGCGCATAGCGCAGATTTTCGTTCACAAACGCGGGGAAGATACCCGCAATATCGGCCGGAACGGCGCCGGGCAAATAGCTGGGCTGTACCGTACCGAAACGTTTGCCCGGCTTACCCGATAGAAAATCTTCCACGCGCTGGCAGGGAGCGCTGTACCCGGCGATCGCATACGCCGCTTCCTCGATGCGGCGCTGGAATGCGATCCCGTCCAGCGGGCCGCCGAAATCGTCCGGGCGAACGCCCACCAGAAGCGCGGCATTGGCGTTCTCTCCGTCGCGCGCATGTGCGCTCATGCCGTTTAGGTTCAGGCGGCCTTCCTCGCTTGAGGCGTTCATCACTTCGCCGCCGGGACACATGCAGAAGGTATATACGCCGCGCCCGTCGGGCGTTTTCGCGTTTAATTTGTAGTCCGCGGGCGGCAGGGCGGGGTGGTCCGCAAAGTTTCCGTACTGCGCTTTGTTAATCAGCGCCTGCGGGTGCTCGATGCGCACGCCCACGGCGAAGGGCTTGGCCGCGAGCGGGACGCCGAGCTGATCCAGCCACGCGTACACGTCGCGCGCGCTGTGACCGGCGGCCAGGTACACGGCGTCGGTCTCAAAGCGCTCCGCCCCGGTGTCCACGGCGGTCACGCTGCCGTTTTCGATGGTCAAGCCTGTTGCCTTGCGTTCAAACAGGACTTCCGTACCCAGCGATAAAAGCTTCCCGCGCAGGGCTTTCAGCACGCCGCGCAGAAGATCGGTGCCGATGTGCGGTTTGGCGTCGTATAAGATTTCCTCCGGAGCGCCGCAGACCGTGAGCGTACGCAGGATCGTACGGATCAGCGGATCGTTCAGGCCGCAGGTCAGCTTGCCGTCGCTGAACGCGCCCGCGCCGCCCTCGCCGAACAGCACGTTGCTTTCGGGGTCCAGCTTGCTCTCGCGCATCAGTGCGGCAACGTCCGCCGTGCGCTCGTTCACGCGCTTGCCGCGCTCCAGTACGATGGGTTTTGCCCCGCGTACGGCAAGCCCCAGCGCGCAGAACAACCCCGCCGGGCCCGCACCGATGACTACCGGACGCGGTTTGCCCTTTGGATAGGGTGTAACCGGCAGCGAAAACACATCGCGTTCGTCCGGCGCGTCGATCAGCGCGGCCTGGTTGGGCTTAAAACGCTTCGCCATTACCTGTTCCGCTTTGCCGGAACTGAGTTTTACATCCAGCGAAAGCATGAAACACACGTCGCGCTTGTCGCGTGCGTCCACGCTGCGGCGCGCGATGCGCGCGGAGCGAATGTCATCAATCGGCAGTTTAAGGCGCGCCGCCGCCAGGGCGCGGACGTCCGGCTGTCCGTCCGCCGCGTTGTCCAGCGTGAGCCTGACCTGATGCAGTCTGAGCATGCCGCGCCTCCGATTCCAAAATACTGCCCCCATCCTATCACAGGAAGCGGGTGGAATACAACTGCGCCCATGCCTTGGGATATGCTATAATGACCGGGAAGGAATTTATATTCCGGGGAGGATATATGACGGGATTTTGGATCATTTCGGCGCTCGTGGTTTTGGCCGATCGCGCCGCCAAGCTGCTAGCCCAGCAGTATATGACGCTCGGCGAGCGTATCGTTTGGCTCGGCGGGCTTTTGGAGCTGCGCTATACGCACAATACGGGCATGGCGCTGGGAATTTTATCGGGGTATACGATCGCGGGAATCATCCTCCCGCTGGTCGCGATCGCTGCGGGGGTCGTGCTGCTGCGCCGGTACAACCTGTCGCGTTTTATGCGGGTCGCCGCGGCGCTGATCTTCGGCGGATTCGCGGCCAATTTTATCGACCGGGTGTTTTTAGGCTACGTGGTGGATATGATTTATTTCCCGTGGCTGCCGTTTTTCATCTGCAACCTGGCGGATATCGCCATTACGTTGGGCGCGGTGCTGACCGGCATCAGCCTGATTTTCCGGCCTAAGGACTGGCAGTCCAAACAGGCGGAGGGACACGATCATGATCAAAACCCTGACGGCTGAAAAGCCCGCGCGGCTGGACGTGCTGGTAGCCGACGGCTGCCAGGTTACGCGTTCGCAGGCGGCGAAGTGGATCGCGGCGGGATTGTGCCTGGTCGGCGGCAGGGAAGCGCGCAAAGCGGGTACAGCTGTAAATACGGGAGACGTCGTCGAGGTGACCATCCCGGAGCCGAAACCCGACAAGGCGGAAAAAGAGAATATCCCCATTTCCATCCTCTATCAGGATCAGGATATCGCCGTGGTGGACAAGCCCTGCGGCATGGTTACCCATCCGGCGGGCGGCAACAATACGGGCACGCTGGTCAACGCGCTGCTGTACGCGCTGGACGGGTTGTCCGGCATCGGCGGGGTGCAGCGCCCGGGCATCGTGCACCGGCTCGATAAGGACACCAGCGGAATTTTGCTGGTTGCCAAGAACGACAAAGCGCATCTGGCGCTGTCCAAACAGCTCAAGGACCGCAGCGTGGAAAAGCATTACCTGGCGGTGGTCGAAGGCGTGTTCAAAGAGCCAGAAGGGTTGATCGATCAGCCCATCGGGCGGAGCAAACGCGACCGCAAGCAGATGGCGGTCACGCAGGACGGCAGACCCTCGCAGACGGAATGGACGGTGCTGGAGGTGCTCAAACAGGCGACGCTGCTGGACGTGCGGATTTTAACCGGCCGCACGCACCAGATCCGCGTGCATATGCGGCACATCCATCACCCGGTAGCGGGCGACCCGGTGTACGGTCTCAAGGGCGGGGTCAAAGCGCCGCGCCTGATGCTGCACGCCCACACCCTCGCGTTTACCCATCCCAGAACCGGCGAACGCATGGAATTCACGGCTCCGCCGCCCGAAGAATTCACGGAAACGCTCCGCAAACTGCGCCTGCCGCAGGCATAACAGAAAAGCGAACTTTTGTTCTGTTTATGCTTCCCAAGCGGGTACAAGATATGGTATAATGAGCCGTACCGGGGGGCGAGAGGAACGATATGATCAAAGTTGCGGCCGTGTCGCTTGGATGCGCCAAAAACCGCGTGGATACGGAACAGATGCTGAATATCCTCGTGAAGAACGGCTTCACGCTGACCGCCGACGAGCGGGAGGCGGACGTGCTGATCGTCAATACCTGCGGTTTCATCGAACCCGCCAAGGAAGAGAGCATCGACACGATTTTATCCCTGTCGCAGTATAAGGATAAGGGCAGGCTGAAGGTGCTGGTCGCCACCGGCTGTCTCACCCAGCGCTATGAGCAGGAATTGCTCAGGGAGATGCCGGAGCTCGACCTCATCATGGGAGTCAACCAGTACGAGCGTCTGCCCGAGGCCATCCGCGAGGCGCTCGGGGGCAAGCGCGTGTCCTACTGTGCCGACGACTATCATATCCTGTCCGGCGAACGCGTGCTCACCACGCCGCCGTATATGGCCTACATCCGCATCGCCGACGGCTGCGATAACCGCTGTGCCTACTGCGCCATTCCGCTGATCCGGGGCGGCTTCCGTTCCCGCACGACGGACGACGTGCTGGCGGAAATCAGGACTTTGGCCGACGCAGGCGTAGCCGAGCACATTCTGATCGCGCAGGACACCTCCCGCTTCGGCGCGGACAGAGAGGGCAGAAGCCTGCTGCCGGAGCTTTTAGACAAGGCGGCGGAAATCCCCGGCGTGCGCTGGCTGCGCGTGCTGTACTGCTACCCCGACGAGGTGGACGAACGCCTGCTCGAGGTCATGGCGGCGCACGAGAACATCTGCAAGTATATCGATTTGCCCCTCCAGCACGCCGATCCTGAAATCCTCCGGCGTATGAACCGGCGCGGGGATATTGAAACCGTCAAGGCGTTTTTACTGAAGGCGCGGGACATGGGCTTTACGCTGCGCACGACCATGATCGTCGGGTTTCCCGGCGAAACGGACGCGCAGTTTGAAACGCTTCTGTCCTTCGTCAGGGAGATGCGGTTTGACCGCCTTGGCGCGTTCACCTTCTCCCCGGAGGACGATACCCCCGCCGCGCTGATGCGGGACCAGGTTCCCCAGGAGGTCAAGCAGGCGCGGCTCGACGCGCTGATGACCCTGCAGCAGGGGATTTCCCTGTCACGGAACCAGCTTCGCGTGGGGACGACCGAAACCGTGCTGATTGAGGAAGTATCGGACGACGGTACGGCTATCGGCCGTACGTCGCGCGAGGCCCCGGACGCCGACGGCGTCTGCCGTATCAGCGGCGCCGATGGACTTTCGCCCGGCACCTTCGCGGCGGTGCACATCACCGGCGCGGACGCCTATGATCTTTCGGGGGTGATCGCATGAACCTGCCCAATAAGCTTACGATCCTGCGCGTATTGGCCATCCCCGTCATCGTCGTGCTGCTGCTGCTGGATACGGGCGCGTTTCGTTCGGCGGCCATCGTTTTATTCGTGTTCGCCTGCATGACTGACTGGCTGGATGGGTATATCGCCCGCAAACAGGGCATTGTGACGGTGTTTGGCAAGTTCCTTGATCCCGTGGCGGACAAGCTGCTGGTGCTGAGCACCATGATCACGCTTTCCGGCCTCGGGCAGCTGCCCGCGTGGGTATGCGTGGTGGTGCTGTTCCGGGAGCTGATGGTGGACGGGCTGCGCCTGATCGCCGTGCAGAAGGGCGTCGTTATCGCCGCCGGGAAGCTCGGGAAGATCAAGACCGTATCGCAGATGGTGCTGGTTTTAGTCGTGCTTTTAAACATTCCGGCGCTCAAAGACCTCTGGATCGACTGGGTGCTGATCGCATTCGCGGTGCTGATGACGGTGTGGTCCGGCGTGGATTATTTCCTCAAGAACCGCGCGGTGTTTGCGGAGACCTACGATGAATGAGCCGCTGGCGCAGGCGCGGGAGGTCGTTGCAACGGCGACGCAGAAGGGCTTAACGCTGGCGACGGCCGAAAGCCTGACCGCCGGGCTGATCGCCGCGGCGATCGCGGATGTGCCGGGCGCGTCCAAAACGCTTTTGGGCGGCGTGGTCGGCTACGCGCTGGCAGTGAAGCAAAACGTGCTGGGCGTGGACGGCGTCACGGAGGATACCGTAGTCTCGGCGGACTGCGCAAGGCAGATGGCGCTAGGTGCGCGCAAACTCACGAACGCCGACCTCGCCGTCAGCTGTACCGGCGTTGCCGGGCCGGACGGCGGAACCGCGCAAACCCCGGTCGGGACCGTATTTATCGGCTGCGCATACGGTGACAGCGTATCGGCGGAGGAATACCATTTCAAAGGAAACAGGCAGGCCGTACGGCGGGAAACCGTGCGGCAAGCGCTTCAAATCATTCTCAACTGTATGAAAGGCGGGCAATAGCATGGCGGTCAAGAAAACCACCGGAAAATCCGTACAGACCTTTGACGGCGACGGAGACGCCGTACGCAAGGAAAAACTCAAGGCGCTGGAAAGCGCGCTGTCCCAGCTGAACAAAACCTACGGCAAGGGCGCCGTGATGAAGTACAGCGATTCGGGCGCGGTGCAGAACTTGAACGTCATCTCCACCGGCAATCTGCTTTTAGACATCAGTCTGGGCGTCGGCGGGCTGCCGCGCGGCCGCGTGGTGGAAATCTACGGGCCGGAATCCAGCGGTAAAACCACCGTGGCGCTGCACTGCATCGCCGAAGCCCAAAAGGGCGGCGGCGTGGCGGCGTTCATCGACGCAGAACACGCGCTCGATCCCGCCTATGCTCGCAAGCTCGGCGTGGATATCGACAACCTCTACATCAGCCAGCCGGATACCGGCGAGCAGGCGCTTGAAATCTGCGAAGCGCTGGTGCGTTCGGGCGCGGTGGATATCGTCGTCATCGACTCGGTTGCGGCCCTCGTGCCCAAGGCGGAGATCGAAGGCGAGATGGGCGACAGCTTCGTGGGCTTGCAGGCAAGGCTGATGAGCCAGGCGCTCAGAAAGCTGACCGGGGTGATTTCCAAGACCAACGCCGTGGCCGTGTTTATCAATCAGCTGCGCGAGAAGGTCGGCGTCATGTACGGCAACCCTGAAACCACCACCGGCGGCCGCGCGCTGAAGTTTTATTCCAGCATCCGCCTGGACGTGCGCCGCGGCGAGCAGTTGAAGGTCGGCACCGAGGTGATCGGCAATCGCACCCGTATCAAGGTTGTGAAAAACAAGGTCGCGCCGCCGTTCCGCATCGCGGAGGTGGATATCATCTACGGCGAGGGCATTTCCAAGACCGGCACGCTTTTGGACATGGCGGTGGACCGCGACATCATTCACAAGTCCGGCGCGTGGTTCAGCTACGAGGACCAGCGTATCGGCCAGGGGCGCGAAAACGCACGCCAGTTCTTAAAGGATAACCCCGACATTGCCGACAAAATCGACAAGATCATCCGCGCCGAAGCCATGGCGGCGCTGGAGCACAAGGATGCGCGCGACGTGGAAGAGGAACTGGCAGAGGCCGACGAACAGCTGGCAAACGACGATCCGGATTTGGCGCTTTTAGACGACCTGGAGTAGGCGCATTGCCGCGCAGAATGCGGCGGGCACTTCAAATAGTACAAATTCCATACAAAACGGCCCGCTGTTTTCATTGACGGCAGCGGGCCGTTTGGGTATAGTGGAGTTGTCAATTTTCCTAAAGCGTCGTTTTGGAGCCTAAGATGAGCCAATCAGTCAAGCGGCATGTACTGATCGCTTTTTTGCTTTCCGTGGTTTTCTGCCTGTTCGTGTCGGCCGCGCTGGCTGCCGATGCGGCCTTGGTGGAGCTCAACGGAGTCACGCTGAACGCCGCAAACCCCTATTGGAAAAACGGCGGCGGCGGCTCGGCGTCGGACTGGAACGCGTATTTCGATACCGGTACGTCCATGCCGACGCTGTACCTGAAGGACGCCGTGGTGGATACCATGAACGCCTACGACGAACTGATCTATGCCGACGGGGATATTCATATCGTCCTGCTTGGGACAAACAGCCTAACTTATTCCGGAAGCAGCGCCGCGGCGCCGGCTGGCGTTGTGTGCGACGGCGACCTCGTAATATCGGACGGCACGGCGGATGACACCGGAACCCTGATCATCTTCATCAATCCCGGCGCGCCGTCGTTTGTATCGGACGGTCTGCTGGCGGAATTCGGCGATATTACCATCTACGGCGGGACCATCGAGATTACGCTTTTTTCAGCGTTCGAATCCTACGGAATCTATGCCGAGTATGAATTGAATATTCACGGGGGATCCATTGACGTATACTCCTTTGCGCTGGCGGTCAGCGCTATTTCGGCGACCGATTTCTATATGACGGGCGGCACCGTCGTATCGACGGCGGACGCGGGATTTGAGGAATCGCACGCGCTGCTGTTTTATCAGGCGCTGGTAACGGGCGGAAACGGGACCTTCACAAGCGAAACCAATGGCTTCGGCGCCGTATGGGCGGATGCCTCGTCCGGCAGTTTTCGCGTCGGCGACGGGCGGCTGATCTTTGCAAGCCAGGACGAAGCGCTGTTCTTTGATACGGACGAGGTCATCACGCCCACAGTAACCAACAAAATTTATGCTTCTACGGATAAAGCCGGAGCCGGCAAGTTCGTATGGAATGAGTCCATGGGGATACTGGCGGGCAACTGGTCCGATATCTCCCCCTACCGGTATGTGGAGCTCTTGGGCGACGGCAGTCCGCTGCCCAATACCGGGGACGCTTCTTTGCCGTGGCTGTGGGCGGGAATCGCCGCGGCCGCGCTGCTTGCCGCCGGCGCGGCGGTGGTTTTACGCAAAAGGCGCACATAAAAGGCGATACGAAAAAACAGACTGCCGTATTCTATACGGCAGCCTTATTCATTCATGATCAATTGTTTCAAGGCTCTTTCACGGAGCGGCGGATGTCGTCCAGAAGGCTTGCCAGGCTCGGCGATTGCTTGATTGAGTTTTCCACCTTTTCGATGGACGCCATCACCGTGGTGTAGTGGCGGCCGCCGAACGCGTCGCCGATCTTGGTCAGGCTCAGCCCCAGCATCTCGCGGGTTAAAAACATGGCGATCTGGCGGGGAACGGTGATCTCGTGGTTGCGGCGCGGGCTTTTCAAATCCTCCACGGTGATGCCGTAATAGGTGGCCACGGCCTCCTGCAGGGTATCGGCGGTCACCTTGGTCATCTCGCTGCGGTTGAACAGGTCTCGCAGGGCCTCGGAGGCCAGTTGCATATCGATGGGGCGGCGGGTGAGCGACGCGTAGGCCGTCAGCCTCGTCAGGCTTCCTTCCAGTTCGCGCACGTTGGAGGCAACCTTTTCGGCGATCAGCGACAGGATGTCGTCGCCGATGCGTAGGTGGTCGTATTCCGCCTTTTTGCGCAGGATGGCAAAGCGTGTTTCAAAATCCGGGCGCTGGATATCGGCAAGAAGCCCGCCCTCGAAACGGCTGCAAAGCCGCTGCTCCAGCTTGGCGATCTCCTTGGGCGGTTTATCGGAGGTGACGACGATCTGCTTGCCGGCTTCGCGCAGGTGGTTGAAAGTGTGGAAAAACTCTTCCTCCGTCGCCTGTTTGCCCGCGATGAACTGGACGTCGTCCACCAGCAGCAGGTCCACCGTGCGGAAATGGTCGCGGAAGCGCTGGTTTTCATTATTCTGCATGGCCTGGATGAGCTGGTTGGTAAAATCTTCGCTGGTGATGTAGACGATCTTCATCTCCGGGTACAGCTCATGGGCGTAGTGGCCGATGGCGTGCATGAGGTGCGTTTTGCCAAGCCCCACGCCGCCGTAGAGGAACAGGGGATTGTAGGCCTTGGCGGGTACTTCGGCCACAGCCAGGGATACAGCGTGGGCGAAACGATTGCTGGAGCCGACCACGAAGGTATCGAACACGTATTTCGGGTTGAGCGTGTCGGGGTTGGCGCTGGAAAGCTTCTGCTGCAGCTCGGCTTTGCGGCGCTGCAGTTCGTCATGGTTGAGGATTTCGACCGCCAGGTTCTCTCCGGATGCGGAAACCACGGCGGACTGGATTTTATGCAGATAGCGGTCTACGCCGAAATCGCGCATCAGCGCGTTGACACATTCGATCAGGAAGCAGTGATCAATGACGGCATACGGTTTTAGGGCGGACTTAATCCATGTCTCGTAAGACACGGCGTTCATGTCGTCCTTCAATATCCTGCAGGCTCTGCTCCAGATGTCCTCGGCGTTCTGCAATCTGTCCCATCCTTCCTGCAAGATATTTGTATTCATAATTAGTCAATAAATATGCACTATTTTCATCAATGAAATGTGCACATTCGCTTCGGCTTTTCTGTATATAAATGCCAATCGTGATGCACCAGTTTTTCTTTTCAATCATAGCAGATATCGGGTAGCTTGGCAAGAAGCCTTATGGCGTGGGATATTGCATAAGATACGCTGCTGATCCCTCCCTGAACTACCAGTGATTGTATAGGGCAGGCAGCCACGCCGCAAGGTATAGAAGCGTTTAAAAGATCGTCGCAATTCTATGTATTAACTATGACAAAGAATGTATAAAAATTACGGATATTTCATCTTAAAAAACTGTGAAGCTAAGCAAAGTCGGCGACATATATCATTGCCATATTCCGCAAGAGGAAATGGGATGAATTTATGAAGAGCGGAAAGGAAAATGTCATGAAATTGTAGAATATGAATCTATCCGAACCCGTAAAACCGGTGGATGAAGCCCCGCCGGCCTGAGGAGGAACCATGCCCGTTCCCATTCATCTGGACGACGTGAACGATGCGCTTAAGCCATGGCTCGGCGCTTTGTTTCTGATGTCTACGCCGCTTTCGCAGGAGCTCAGCTACCAAATGATGCAGTATTCCCCGGTGCGGGAGACCTTTGAGCAGCTTCGCCAGCGGCTGGAGCAGCATATTCTGGTGCGTATCAACAAGCTGACGCACGCGAGCATGTGCATCGTGGTGGAAAACTATCAAACCAAAAAGCTGACGCTTCGGGATATCGAATATATGACCGACGACCTGATGGGGCTGATGTTCGATCGCCTGTCGCCGTTTTCGTCCAATTTTGAAAAGCTCAACGAATACGCTCTGCAGCACGAAAGCCTCGCCGCGCTGCGCGTACTATATCAAAAATACGCCTCTTTCTTTTCGGAGGAGGAGTTCCAGTTTATGATTCATATGATGAAAAGCCTCTATCCCAAGGAACGCTACCAGGACTGGCTTGAGGAGTAACCCGGCGCCGCACGGCTGCCGGCAATTAAAAAGGCCCGGCATCGGCCGGGCCTTTACAAATCGTTTCTCAGGTATTGGGCAGATCCAGCGTTCCGAACAGGCTCAGCCAGGTATCCTTGTAGACGACGCCGTCCACGAACAGCCTGTTGGCTTCCTGGTAGGAGATCACAGCCTGTTTGGTTTGCACGCCGTAGAAGCCATCCACAAATCCGTTGTAATATCCCAGCTGCCCAAGCTTGCTTTGCAGGTATTCCACCAGCAGCCCTTTGCTGCCAAACGACAGCCGCTGGAACGCGGAAACGTCGGCGTCCGTGGATTTGGATACGGCGGTATCGTAAAGGGTGTAGAGTTTCGTCAGCGTTTCGTCCCCCGGGATGCCGTCAACGGTCATGTTCATATCGGCCTGGAACCAGCACACGGCCACCAGCGTTTTTCGGCCGAAAACCCCGTCCCTCTCCGCCGGACCAAGATACCCAAGCGCCTGCAGCGCCCGCTGCATCTTTAAAACGTTATCGTCTACGGAACCATAAATCAGGGTTTCATAGGCAAACGCCGAAGACGCAATGCCCACGCACAACACAAGGCATAGGATAAAGCATAGCGGTCGGAAAGATCGATTGTGTACCAAACGGAACGCCTCCGATCCACGAGTGTCAGCGATGATAGCGGGTATACGGTTCATATCTGCGAAACGTGGTTGTCCTGCGCCTGTATGTTTGAATATACTGATAGAGCGACGATGTCCGCCCAATCGACGCATGAAACCTTACGCTTATTATAGTGTAGTAACATGTGCAAAACAACTATATATAGAATATGTTAGAGATACGTAAAGCAAATATCACAGACGCTTAATAAAAACAATAATAATACAGATAAATTTACATTTATTGTAATACAATCGAACGATTTAGCATATATTGTATGCATTTCCGTAAATATGATATAATGCATACGAAATGGAGTGAGCCAATGGAACAGCTTGCGGCGACCGTGCTGGACACCACGTTTCGCAACAGCGAAAACGGCTATTCGGTGGTGCGCGTCCTTGCGGGCACCTCCGAGCAGACGGTCGTTGGCGCGATGCCGGAGCTTTCCGCCGGCGAGCTGGTTACGTTCACCGGCGACTGGGGCGAGCATCCGGTCTACGGCCGCCAGTTCATCGCCAAGGGGTACGAGATCTCCCCGCCGGTCGAACTCCCAGCGATCGAGCGGTACCTCGGCTCGGGGCTGATCCGCGGCATCGGCCCGGCGACGGCCAAGCTGATCGTAAGCACGTTCGGCATGGACACCATCGAGATGCTCGACAAAGCGCCCTATCGCCTGGTGGAGATTTCCGGCATCGGCCCCAAGAAGGCCAAGATGATCGCGGAGAGCTACCTGGCGCAGGTCAGCACGCGCCGCGTGATGATTTTTCTGCAAAACTATGGGATCACGCCGGGGCTTGCGACCAAGATCGCCAAGCACTACGGCGCCGACGCCATTACCATCATCAAGGAAAACCCCTACCGTCTGGTGCTGGATATCGACGGCGTGGGCTTTCTGACCGCCGACCGCATCGCGCTGTCCACGGGCGTCGATCCGCGCAGCGAGTTCCGCCTGCGGTCGGCGCTGTATCACCTGCTGTCGGAGGCGGCGAACGCTTTTGGGCACACCTATCTGCCCGCGCCCATGCTCCGGGAGCAGGCGTGCAGGCTGCTGGGCGTGGAGGAAGAGCTGGTCGACAGACAGATCACCCAGGCGCTGTTGCAGCGCATCATCATATCCACCGAAATCCCCGGGCAGGAGGAGCCCTGCCTGTGCCTGCCCTACTATTTCCACGCCGAGCAGGAGATCGCCACCCGGCTTTCCTACCTGATGGAGTCGCGCCCCTACAAAAAGGTGGACGATTTCCCCCGCCGTATCGCGGCGATTGAGAAAGAACAGGGCATTCATCTTTCGGAGCTCCAGCGCAAGGCCGTGCGCGGCGCGGTGGAAGAGGGCGTCATCATCATCACCGGCGGGCCGGGTACGGGTAAAACCACGATCATCAAGTGCATTTTGCATCTTCTGGAAGAGGATAACGACATCATGCTCTGCGCGCCCACGGGCCGCGCCGCCAAGCGCATGGCGGAGGCGACCGGGGCCGAGGCCAAGACCATCCACCGGATGCTTGAGTACAACGGCGAGGCAAACCTGTTCCAGCGGCGGGAGGATAACCCCCTGGAGACGGATTGCCTGATCGTGGACGAGATGAGCATGGTGGACGTCACGCTAATGCGCGCGCTGTTAACGGCGACCCTGCCCGGTACGCGGCTTATTTTGGTCGGCGACGCCGATCAGCTGCCAAGTGTCGGCGCGGGCAACGTGCTGCGCGACATGCTGGAAAGCGATATATTGCCGTCAGTCCGCTTAAAGGAGATCTTCCGGCAGGCCGAGCAGAGCATGATCGTCATCAACTCCCACCGTATCAACGAGGGAAAGCTGCCGTACCTGAACCAGAAGGGCACGGACTTCTTCTTCGAGCGCCGCACTGGCACGGCGGAGACCGCCAAAACCATTGGCGAACTGCTGAAAAAACGCCTGCCGGAATACCTGAAGCTGCCGGAAAAGGGCCGGCGCCGCCAAACCGTACATATGATGCAGGTGCTCACTCCGACCAAGAAGGGCGATTGCGGAAGTGTGGCTTTGAACCGCATGCTGCAAAACGCCCTCAACCCCGCCCGCAAGGACCTGCCCTCGCTGCTGCACGGGGAAACGGAGTTCCGCCAGGGCGATAAGGTAATCCAAATTAAAAACAACTACCAGATCGTCTTCGTCCGCGATACGCCGGACGGGCAGGAGGAAGGCACGGGCGTGTTCAACGGCGACGTCGGATATATCGAAAGTATTGACACGGACGAGCACCGCATGACCGTCTGTTTTGACGAGGAACGCTACGTAAGCTACCAAAAGGAGCAGATTGACCTGTTGGAGCTCGCCTACTGCCTGACCGTGCACAAAAGCCAGGGGAGCGAGTTTCCGGTGGTGGTCATGCCCGTGGTCGGCGGCCCGCCGATGCTCATGGTCCGCAACCTCCTCTACACCGCGCTGACCCGCGCGCGAGAGCTGGTGGTGCTGGTCGGGCAGGAGGAGGTTATCGCGCGTATGGTGCACAACAACCGCATCGTCAAGCGCTTTACCACCTTGCGGGCCAGGCTGGAGGCGATGATCCGGTGAGCGCGCTGCTGCGGCGTGCGCTTCCGTTTTTGTTCCCGCAGCGATTGTGCTGCCACGGCTGCGGCTGTATGCTGACCGCCGGAGAGGGGATGTTGTGCGCATCCTGCCGGGAGGAACTCGACCGCTGCACCTTCAAGCGCAAAGAGGAAGAAATGCAGTTCAAGCCCGAACAGTTGACCGCCGCGTCCGCCTACGCCTACGACGGCATGGCGGCCGAACTTGTGCGCAGCCTGAAATACGCAGCCGACAAAGCCGCCGCGCAGCCGCTGGCCGAGGGCATGGCCGCCCGCTTTGCACGCATGCCGAAGCTGCGCGCGGCGGAAGTCTGCGTGGCCGTTCCGTCGTACCCCAAGCAGGCGAGTAAGCGCGGCTATGCGCAGGCACAGGTCCTGTGCGACGCGTTTGGGCAGATCACCGGCCTGCCGCAGGCGCCGCATGCGCTCAATCGCATCCGCCACGCTGCCTCGCAGGTGGGCAAAAGCCGGGACGAGCGCAAAAAGCAGATCGTCGGCGCGTTCGTCATCGGCGACGCTTCGGCCGTGCGGGATAAAACCGTGCTCCTGATCGACGACGTGCTTACCACCGGCGCCACGGCCTGTGAGTGCGCGCGGGTATTGTACGCCGCGGGTGCGCTGCGCGTGTTTGCGCTGACCGCCTGCAGGGCATAAAGAAAGAAGGCGTCGTCCATGCTGACCCTGTATTTCTCGGGCACAGGCAATTCAAAATTCGCGGCGGAACTGTTTGCCGCGGAAATGGGCGGCGAATGCAAAAGCATTGAGGAGACTGCCGATTTTTCCGCGCTGATTCAGCGGGCGGATACCCTTGCGTTTGCCTACCCCGTGTACCTGTCGCGCGTGCCGCGGATCATGGCCGAGTTCGTCAGGGCGCACCGGGCGGATCTGCGTGGGAAAAAGCTGGTGATCCTTGCGACGCAGATGATGTTTTCAGGCGACGGGGCGCGCTGCTTTACCGACCTGCTGCCAAGAGGATCGTATGAAGTGCTTTATGCCGAACAGATCAAAATGCCCAATAACGTCAACAACATGAAATCGTTCATGCGAACGCCGGATGAGGATATTGTGCGGCTGACCGGGGAAACGCGCGATCATGTTTTCAAAATCGCCGCCGATCTCAAGGCGGGCATTACGTTCAGACGCGACTTTGACTTGAAATCCCGCTTGCTCGGGCTGCCCCAGGCGATCGTTTCTCCGTTTTTCCAGTGGATGATGAAGCGGGGCATACGGGTGAGTAAGGACTGTACAGGTTGCGGGCTGTGCGTCAAACGCTGTCCAATGCACAATTTGACCCTGAAAAACGGCGTTGCGAAAGGCGGCAATAACTGCACCGTTTGCTACCGCTGCCTTAACCTTTGCCCGGTGCGCGCCATCAACCTGTATTTCCCGGGGAAGGTTGCCTGGCAATATCACGGCGTCAAGGAGGAACGCAAAGATAATTCCGCCTGATAATTATTGCCAAACCCTTGCATTTTAAGCATTGCCGGTGTATACTTGCTTCGTGAAAAGGAGGCGAAATGCATGAAAACAGTCACTATCAAACTGAGTCTGGCTGAAAATGTGAAATCATTCGTCAACATCATCAACCGGTATCCCTACGACGTCGATCTTCGCGCCGGCCGCCATGTGGTAGATGCCAAGTCCATCTTGGGTATCTTCAGCCTGGATCTGTCCAAGCCCATCACCATGGAAATCTATGCCGAATCCTGCGACGATCTTCTCAAGGATATCAAGCCCTTCGTGGCCTGATAACCCTGGCCCTCCGGGGCAAATCCTACTTGAGTAATCGGCCCTTTACGGGTCATGTATGGGGCAAAGCTCAGCTTTGCCCCTTTTCTTCAATTGTGTAGGTGATTCCATGTCTTCCATCAAACCCGCGCCCAGGAATATATCCGAGACCGAGTACATGCTCACGCTGCTGCGCTGCGTGGATGTGCTGGATTGCGTTACGGAGCTTTCGCTGTGGACCTTCGCTGCGGAACTGGAACTGATGGATTACGTCACCATGCGCCTGTGCCTGCACAAGCTTTTGGCGGCCGAACAGCTGCAATACGGCGCGGGATCGCTGAAAAACCACCTGTATCTCACCGAGAAAGGCCATGAGGCGCTCAAGCTGTTCGGGGAGCGGATTCCAACCGAAATTGCTGAAAAAATGGACGCCGCCGCCCCGGCGTTCCGGGAGCGTATCTCCTCGGAACAGCAGGTGCGCGCCGCGTACGACAGCGCCACGCGGGGCGATTACCGGCTCAGCCTGTCGGTGATGGAAGGCGACCTGACGCTTTTGCACGTCCGTATGCAGACCAAAAGCCGCAGGCTCGCGGGCCGCGCCATCAAACAATTCGAGGCTCAGGCGCCCAAGGCCCTGACCTATCTGTTCGGCCTGGCGCAGGACGCGCAGGAGGGGAAACCGTCAAGCGCCGCTGTGGGCGAGATCGTGCGTCACAGCGCGACGGAGTTCGAGGCCAGGCATACGGTATGCGGCAGGAAGGCGCAGTTCGACCTGGCGCTGGCGCTGCCGTCCGAGGACGCCGCCAGGGCGTATCTTGCGCAGTTCGCGGATGCGGCTTTCGCGGAAGACGCGGCGGAGAAGCTCTGCAAAATTATCTGCAATTCCCATATTTAGACATAGGTAAAACCACCGCCCGTCAGCCGGGCGGTATAAGGTGGAGGGTATCGTTTGGCTAAACTCTATTTTCGGTACGGGGCGATGGGCTCTTCTAAAACGGCAAATGCCATCATGGTGCAGTACAACTATCAGGAGCGCGGGCAGAAAGCTCTGATGCTCAAACCCATGCTTGATAAGCGCGACGGCGCGAAAATGGTCGCTTCGCGCAGCGGTCTGAGCTGCGAATGCGACTTTTTTGAAAACATCCAAAATTACGACGTAACGGATTACGATTGCGTCATCGTAGACGAGGCCCAGTTTCTCACCAAGGCGCAGGTCGAATATCTGATCCATATTGTTGACAACCTGAACGTTCCGGTCGTGGCCTACGGCCTGCGCACAGACTTCCGCGGCGAGTTCTTCGAGGGCAGTCTGTGGCTGATGGCCTGGGCGGATACCATTGAGGAGATCAAAACCGTGTGCTGGTGCGGCAAAAAGGCCACCTACACCACGCGTATTTATAATGGGAAAGTCATCAAAGAGGGCGAGCAGATTCTGTTGGGCGGCAACGAAAGCTACACGGCACTGTGCCGCAAGCACTGGACGGAATGCAATTTAGGCGAATGATAGTGAGTGTGTTCGCACAAACGCGAAACGGTCATGCTTTGCCACTTTTTGCGCCATGTTTTGTTGCTTCCGCTCGAAATACTTCCAGTATTCCATCGCGAAAGCGTCGCGCCTGGCACAAAAATCGCCTGAAGACTGACCGTTTCGGATTGTGTGAACACACTCGCAATCCCCTGCGCGCTGCCGGTTATCATTTCGCCGTCTTGGGCCTTCCAATCCTCGACGCAGCGCTGCTACGACTTCGGATTGTCAGAACCCAACCTGACAAAATGCTATCGCGATATCGCACAGGCTCTTCATCATCATTCGCCTTTGGGAAAACCAGACAGGAAGATTCTCTATGATCATTGACCACCGGATTCCCTATTATAATATTTTGATGAAGTGTACAGGATACACTTCGTCTTTTATTCGCCTGCCGGAGGGTTACCGCTTCCGTGATTATCGGGACAGGGACGCCATGGAATGGGCGTGGCTTGAGCACATGATCCAGGATTTTGATACGTTCGAGGAAGCGTACAAATACTTCCGGGATACGTATTTCGGTGAGCTGGAAGCGCTGAAACGGCGGTTTATCTGCGTTGTCAATGCAAAAGACGAGTTTGCCGGATGCGTGATCGCCTGGCGGGAAAAGGACGGCGATCGCCTGATCCCCGCCGTACACTGGCTGGTGGTATCGCCCAAGGAGCAGGGCAGGGGAATCGGCCGCGCGCTGATGCAGAAGCTGCTGGAACGCTTTGCGGAGCTCGACGGATTTCCGGTGTACCTGCACAGCCAGCCCTGCAGTTATGTCGCCGTGGGGCTGTATTCGTCGCTCGGATTCCGGGTGCTCAAATCCCAAAGTATCATGGGTTACGATAACCAGTTCAAAGACTCGATGGCGGTCCTCAAAACCTTGATGCCGCCGGAAAAATATAAGAAACTGCTCCGGGAAGCGATCGAATAATCCAGAATCGGCTGAAAATCCAAAACTGTTAGCACTCATTATCGTTGAGTGCTAATTTTATCTTGCAATCCGGTTTTTGAAGTGATAAAATATGGATATGCGGTACTGAAAGCCGCAAATATTCATGTTTAAGGAGGCTTTTGCATGGCGCAAAGCAAGGGCAATATTTCCATTCATGCCAAGAATATCATGCCGATCATCAAGCGTTGGCTGTATTCCGATAAGGATATTTTCATCCGCGAAATGGTCTCCAACGGCTGCGACGCGATTGTCAAGCAGCAGATGGCACACCCCGGCGCGGAGGACGAGTACCGCGTAACGGTGACGCTCAATACCGAGAAGAAAGAGCTGCGCTTTTCCGATAACGGCATCGGCATGACCGCCGACGAGGTGAAAAAGTACATCAATCAGGTCGCGTTTTCCAGCGCCGAGGAGTTTTTGAAAAACTACGAGGGCGAAAACAAGGGCGGCATCATCGGCCACTTCGGCCTGGGCTTCTATTCGGCGTTCATGGTCGCCAAAAAGGTGACCATCCAAACGCTGAGCGATGCCGAAGGCGCAACCCCCGTGCAGTGGGAGAGCGAAGACGGCATGAAGTATAAGCTGTCCGACGGCACTCGCGAAACGCGGGGCACGACCATCACCCTGGAGCTTGCCGACGACGAGGAAGAGTTCACCCACGAGCACAAGGTGCTCGAAGTGCTTCGCCGTTACTGCGAGTTCATGGCCCAGCCGGTATATTTCGAGGCGATCAAACCCGAAGAACCGAAAAAAGAGGGCGAAGAGGCAAAGGACGAAAAGCCCAAAGAGCCTGTCCACATCAACGATACGCCCGCCCTGTGGCTTAAGCAGCCCAAGGACTGCACGGACCAGGAATACAAGGATTTCTATAAAAAGGTCTTCCATGTGTTCGACGAGCCCTTGTTCTACGTGCACCTGAATGTGGATTATCCCTTTAACCTCAAGGGCATCCTGTATTTCCCCAAGCTCAGCAACGATTTTGGCACCCGCGAGGGCGAGATCAAGCTGTTTTCCGGCCAGGTGTTCGTCGCCAACAACATCAAGGAGGTCATTCCTGATTTCCTGATGCTCTTAAAGGGCGTTATCGACTGCCCGGACCTGCCCCTCAACGTCAGCCGTTCCTTCCTGCAAAACGACGGCTATGTCAGAAAGCTTTCCGCCTACATCACCCGCAAGGTGGCCGACCGGCTGACCGGGCTTTACAAGAACGAGCGCGAGGACTACCAGAAATACTGGGACGATATCCATCCCTTCGTCAAGTACGGCTGCATGCGCGACGGCAAGTTCTTCGATATGGTCAAGGACTCGATCCTGTTCAAGACCACCAAGGGCGAGTACTTTACCCTGCAGGAATACCTGGCGAAGAACGAAGGCAAGCTCGGCAAAAAGGTCGTCTACGCCAGCGAACCCACCCGCCAGTCCGCGTCCATCGCCCTGTATGAAAAGCAGGAGATCGACGTGGTGGTGCTCGACAGCCTGATCGACCTGAACTTCGTCTCCTTCATGGAATACTCCGCGGGCGTGGAAGGCCTGCACTTCGTGCGTGTGGACGGCGACGCCGCCACCTTCACCAAAGAGGAAGAAGCCGACGAAGAAGCCAAGAAGCAGACCGAAGAGAACGAAAAAGCTCTCAAAGCGCTGTTTGACGAGGCCACCGGCAACAAGGAGCTGGAGATCAAGCTCCAAACCCTGACCGACACCGATACTTCCGCGCTTTTGGTGCAGGACGAGCAGGGCCGCCGCTTCAGCGAGATGTCAAAAATCTACGGGCAGGAGTTTAAAATGCCCGAACGGCACACCCTGATCCTCAATCGCGCCGACGGCGTGGTACAGCGTCTGCTGACAGAAACCGATGCGGATACCAAAGCCATGATCGCCGCCCAGCTTTACGATCTGGCGCGTATGAGCGTCCGCCCGCTGGAAAAGGAAGAGATCACCGCGTTCCTGGCCCGCTCCAACAAGCTTTTAAAGCTTGTGAAGTAGGGTACTAGGGACTTCATCCCTAGTACCCTGAACAGGGGCAGTGATCCTGACCCACGCATCAAAGGCCGTGCATTGCGCGGCCTTTGTGATGGGTTCAGGCAAAGCCCTTGCCAGGGGGTTTAAGGAGTGGAACCCTCTATCGTTCTCAATTTCTCGGCTTGCGCATGGCTACGACTTCCAGGAAGCGCTGCTGGGAGGGCGTGCCGGTTTGTTTGTCTTTCGGCGGAAAGACCAGGTTGAACGCGGATGCGGCGGCTTCGTCGATATGATACGCGGGCGATTCCAAAAAGCGCCCCGCCGCGTTTTGGAGCGCGTCCGGACGCAGCTCGATGGCCTGGAGCGCCGCGCAGTACTCGTCGTGTTCCGAGCCGATACCGAAGTCTTCGGCTGGTCTGAAGCCCAGGCGGCCGTAATACGCGGGGTCGCCGTAGATCAGCACGGCTGGATAGCCCATCTGCGCCGCAAGCGCCAGGGTATGCGCAATCAGCTTCCGTCCGACGCCCTTCCGCTGGTACTGCGGCAGAACAGCGACCGGGCCGAAGGTAATCACGGGCAGTTCGCCGCCCTTGTCCAGCGCAATCTTTGATTTGGCATACATGATGTTGCCGGCGATTGCGCCGTTGATTTCAGCGACAAAATCCAGCGCCGGAATAAAATCATCCGCCTGCCGCAGACTATGCGCCAGATAGTGCTCGTCGCAGCCGGGTCCGTGCAGGTTCCAAAACGCCTCACGGGTGAGCGCTTCCACCGCACGGGTATCGTCAGGGGTCTCAAGGCGCAGAAGGATTTCCGGGGTCATCTCGTTCTCCTTTTCATCAAAAACAGCCCTCCGGCATGCGGAGGGCTGTATGGATATAAGCTTCGGTTAGCCCAGCAGCATCATCACAATGCTCAGCGCTACAAAGATGCCGGTGCAGATCTTAGTGACCAGCGCCAGCTTGGCATCCATGCCCTTGGCCTTGCTTTTACCAAAAAACGTCTCCGCCGCGCCGCCGATCGCGCCAAGCCCCGTACGCGCGCCGCTTTGCAAAAGCACGGTTACGATCATCACGATCGCCGAGATCAGGAGCAGAACGCCTACAATCCATTGCACTAAACTCATGCGGAAAACCTCCAAGGAATTAATCAATCTATACTACCATTGGAATGCCGAAAATGCAAGCGTAACCTGCGGACGCCGCCTTATTGCGGCTGTTTGCGGATACGGTTGGCGACGGGCATCAGCAGTGCCCAGATCGCAACGCCGCTCAAGCCCTGCAGAACGTTCCCCAGAATTCCCGCCGTTGCCGCCGCAAGGCCGAAACCAAGGATGATCCACTCCGTGAGGAAATACCCAACCACCATCGCGGCTTCGGCGATCAGCATATAAAACATCTGCACCGGCTGGCTGTGCCGGCGGCTGGCAATCACCGCGAGTGCCGCGACCGCGCCCTTGATCACAAAGGTCGGCAGCATGTAGATGGTATATCCTGCGAACAGGTCGGCAAGCATGCTGCCAAGCGCAGCGGCAACCACCGCGGGCCAGCCGAGTATGGCGGCGGAGATCAGAATAAAGCCGTCGCCCAGATGGATGTACCCGTAGTTCATGGGGATCTTCAGAAAATAGGTGGCGACGAAGATGATCGCCGCCATCATCCCGCACAGCGCGATGGCCTGGGCTGTGATTTTCTTTGACATGTTCATCCTTCTTTCCGCGTTAGAATGAAAGCCGGGGTTCACATATAGTTGCGGAGGGTGTGCAGGTGCCGGTCTTCCTCGCGTGCGATAGACAGCAAAACGCCCGCCGTTTCATTGTCCCCGCAGGCGCCCGCAAAGCCGCGGTAGGTTTCGGCGGCTTTCTTTTCGGCGCCTTTGGCGAAATCCATCAGGCTTTCCTTGCTTTTCAGCATGCCGCTCCGCACGGCGCCCATCAGCCCGCCCTCAAACAGCACCGAGGAGGCGACGGCCGAAAGCATCAGCTGTTCTTCGATGGTCTCGTCCAGTCCCTCGTACAGCGACTGGAACTTCGCCAGATGCTGCTGCTCGTCGCTTAAAATGATCAAAAGCTGCTGCCTGAGTTCCTTTTGGGATTCGTCCTTGGGATCGGTCAGCATCAGGGCGCGCTCATAGGTCTGCACGGCGCCGCGCTCCATTTCGATGGCCACGAAAAGCGCTTCCTGTCCGGATTTGATCAGCATTTCCATAGTCCTTCCCGTCTGTTATCCATAGGATTTCCACAATGAATCAAAAACGGATGTGGAAAACCTGTATCCCTTGCTGTGCAAGGGATACAGGACAATTGTTACGCCGGTTAATCCTTCTGTGATAAATACGCGTTCAGTTTTTCCACAAGAACTTCGGGATCCGAACCGTGCGCCGCGCAAGCGTCGGCAAGCGATTCCGCCGTCGCGTGGGGGCAGCCAAGGCAGTGCATCCCGTACTCAAGCAGGATGTGCGCGGTACCGGGATCTACATTCAAAACATCAATGATTGACATATTTTTGTTAACTGTTGCCATAAAATTCTTCCTCGCTTTCATCAATGGACAAAAGTCCGTTTTCATCTTATCATCGGGGTGATAAGTTGTCAATGAAACCGGGGCGGGAATGCAGACCCAAAGCCCCGTCAGATCAGCGGCTCATGGGGCTTATGGCTGCGGGGGTTTCGCCGGTTTACGGCTGCATGGCGCCAAACAGCACCAGCCATGCGAGGATGGACTTGGCGACCAGGCTCAGGACGATATAGGTCCGCTCGCCGTATAGGTAGTTCTTCCACCGGCCGACCTTTTTATATTGCAGGATCATATTGACCGGGAAGGTGTTGAACATCACGAAATATGTAGCGACGATCGCCCATACAAACCACGGAACCTGTCCGAAGTTCCCCGTGCCGATCATATAGGAAAGGATCGCCGCCCAGGGCGCGAGACCCGCGAGCGCGCCCCACACGAAGGGCCCCCAAATGATCTTGCCTTCGCTTTGCCCCGCGTTGAGCTGCTCCATCACAAGCCCGAACATGTTCATCGCCGCGTTGACGACAAAGATCAGCAGGAGCGAAGCGATGTCGTAGATGCCAAACAGCGTCGCGATCAGCACGATCATGATCGACGAGCTCAGCGCGTACTCAAACCAGCGGAATTTGTTAATGCCCCGCTGCAGATCCCGGTTATAAATCTCGTTGAGCTTTTTGGGGATGGAGATCAGCGCGTGCGCCAGGGCGGACAGCAGCAGGAACACGCCCGTCAGAATGCCGAACGGCAATTGAAACAGCGCGCGGGACGCGCTTTCCAGCGATTGGGTTTCTACATTGTAGGTCAGGTAAACATGCGTGACCGTCGGGGAGAATTCCGCGATTTTCTGGATCACGCTGGTCGCCAGGAAGATCATCAAGACGCCCTGGATCAGGTGGAGGGCACCCATGATCATGTTGAAACGGCGCAGTTTTTTGTACGCAGAATCCATCTTCATTCCTCCTTGTGAGCATAAAGAAGATACAGTAACAGCCTTGTCCGCGGGAAGGTCGGGCAGAAACCTGTGCGTTTGTATTATTTGGGTCTGTATATAGTATACCATAGAATATCTCTTTTGTAACAAACCACGTAAGATTGGCTGAAAACCTGTTCCCACAGGGCTTTGGAAGCTTGACACCCTATCGGGATTGTGATAAAAAAAGAACAGACTGTGCCTGCCGGAGCCGGCGCGCCGCGATGCCGCTGAACACGGCGTTTCCATTCGTTAAAACCGCGAAAAGGAGTTCCCATGAAACGTATACTCATTCTGGCGACTGTGTTTTTGCTTCTGCTCTTCACGGCGGGTTCCGCTGCTGAGACCGACCCGGCTCCCCGCGGCTACGTACACGGCGAAGGCTTTCAATATTATTTCATCGGCGAATATCCGCAGGAGAAGGACGGCGAAATTGAGCCCCTGCTGTGGCGCGCGCTGTATCTTGAGGATAATCAACTGCTGCTCATCACAGAGTATGTGATCGACGTACAGCAGGTCATCTTTGAAAGCGATCCCAAGATCATCAAGGCGCATTCATACCGCCGGATCGAAACGTTTACCCAGAGCGATTTGTACGTGTGGATGAACACGGTAATGCTTGACGAAATGCTGGGCGAATCGGCAATCAGAAACGCGCTGGTGGAGGGCGAAAACGGGCTGCTCTATCCGCTGACGGACGAGCAGTTTCTGCGCACGGACTACGGCTTTTCCTCCGCGCGCTTCGGCGTGGTGAAGGTTCGCAAGGCGTATCCGACGGACTACGCCATAAAACAGGGCTTATACAAGGACGCAAACGGCGCGTCTCCCTACTGGGTGGCGACCATCAAGGGCGCCGACGGCTATATGCTGCAGATCGTCGGCTACGACGGCCATCTGAGCTACGGCGCGTATACGCGCGTCAACATCGGCCTGCGGCCGTCCATCATGCTGGATATGACGATGGTTTCCATCACCGGCGGCGAAGGCACCAAAGATGATCCCTTCCAAATTGCGTATACCGGCGAATCGACGGCGGAATAAACCCTGACAATGATGAACAGCTTGATGCGGCCAAGACCTTCAATCAAACGGACACCCGTTCTTTTTCTATACCTGCTGCTTGCCGTGCTGCTGTGGACGGGCGCTTCGAATGCGTACCGTACGCTGGATATCGGCATGAGCGGGCAGAACGTGCAGGCGTTGAAACTGCGCATGTACGCGCTCGGGTATTATACCTCCGATCAGGTATCGGACGCCTATAACGACGTGATGGCCCGGCGCGTTGAGCAGTTGCAGGCTATCAACGGACTGGAGCAGACCGGCGTCGCTACCGCGGAGCTGCAGGCGTTCATCTATTCCGACGCGTGCCTGACGGCGTCCGGTATGCCCCTGGCCGGGCCGACCGCAGAGCCGACTTTGGCGCCGGGCGAAACGCTTTCGCCGTACCGCACGCTCGCACAGGGTGATACCGGCAGCGACGTGCTGGCGCTCAAGCAGCGGATGTACTGGCTTGGCGATTTTACTAGCTATCAGAATTTAAGCGAAAGCTACAATAAAGTCATGGCCGAACGCGTGAAACAATTCCAGCAGCGAAACGGGCTGGAAGCTACGGGCATTGCCACGCCGGAACTGCAGGCGCTGATCTATTCCGACAGCGCCGTCCCCGCGGCAAACGCGCCTACGCCGTCGCCTACCCCCGCGCCCACGCCCACGCCGATGCCCATCCAAGGGCCTGCAACGTCGCCGGAGCTGCCGGCGCTGACGGCGGAGGGCTTTCTGGCCGATGCCGCCGCCATGCCGTTCGTGTTTGCCGACGCGCAGGACGGGCATTACATCTATCTGACGCAGGATCTCGCGGTGGAAATCAAACGCTATACCGATCCGAATCTGACGCTGATCTGGTACGAAACGGAGATCAAACTGCAAAACGGCGAGAAGCTGCAAAGTTACCTTACGGCGAAATCCGGCAGCGGGTACCGCTTTTCCACGCCGGAAGATCTGGCGGTCAAGAACCGCGCGGTGCTGGCGATTACGGACGATTTTTTCGGCCACCGCATCTATAACAAGCAAATCGCGGGCATTATCGTGCGCAACGGGGAAATCATCTCTGATAAAACCTATCAAACGCGGGACGCCTGGCCGCCGCTGGATACGATGGCGGTGTTTTCCGACGGCAGCATGAAGACGTTTTCAAAGAACGCCTACACCGCACAGGAATACCTGGATATGGGCGCGGAGCAGGTGCTTGCGTTCGGTCCGATTTTGGTGCAGGATGGGCAGATCGGCCAGCGTATCCTCGATTCTTCATACTACCATTACCGCGAGCCGCGAAGCGCGTTGGGCATGATCGCCCCCGGGCATTACCTGGTGCTCACGGTGAACGGGCGCTCCAGCACATCCAAGGGCGCGTATCTGACATGGCTGGCCGAGCGTATGCTTTTGCGCGGTGTGACCGAGGCGCTGAACTTGGACGGCGGGGGAACGACCTCCCTGATCTTCATGGGCGAGCAGGTGAACGTCGGCGGCGCGGGGAGTTCATCCATCCGCAAAGTCACCAGCATCATCGGGTTTGGAACCTATGCGGAAGATGGGCAATAGAATCCGTTTATTGCTCACCGTGCTATAATGACTTGGAAATGTTAAGCTGTGAGGAAACCGTATGAGAAAAACAACGATCGTTCTTTGTATCCTCTGTATACTCCTGATCCTCGTGCCGGCGTCTGCAGAGCGTGAAATCGTATCCACCGAAGCCTGGACGCCTCCCGACTTGACTGATTTTACGGATACCGATTCCCCCGAATTGCTAGTTTTAAAGGTAGCGCAGGAGGAACTGGGCTATGAGGAAGGCCCCTTGAGCAACCAAACCAAGTACGGGGAATGGTTCTGCGGCGGCCGGGTTGCGTGGTGCTCGGAGTTCCTCACCTGGTGTGTGGACCAGGTGGATCAGCGCTACGGCACGGCATTGATGGATACGGTGTTTCCCTATTACGGCGGCCCATCCACCGGCGCACCGTTTTTTATCCAGAAGGGGCGGTTCATCTCGGATACCGGCCAGGTGCCCAATACCTATGAGAAGCAGTGGCTGATTGGCAGCGATCAGTATCTGGAGAACAACGAATATATTCCATATCCCGGCGATTACATTTGGTTTTACTATTACAATCGTACCCAAGGCACCGATCACGTCGCGCTGGTCGAAGGCGTCAGCCGGGATGCGGACGGCAGCATCCAGATCCATGTGATCGAAGGCAACAATCCCGATAAGGTACAGCGAGCCGTATACGCGCTGGTTGACAAGAGTATTTACGGGTATGGGACGCCGGTAAAGCGTGCGTACACAAACCTTCGCGTTTATAATGAAAACGACGACGTGCTCCTGCTGCAAAACGACATGGTCACGCTTGGGTATTATACGATGGAAAGCCGGTATACCGGCGTGTTTTCCAACAAGCTGAAGGACGCCGTAAAGCAGCTGCAACGCGATACGGGTGTGCGCGCGACCGGCATCGTCGATATGGACACGCGTGATGCGATCGCCGCGCTTTTGGACGATATGGAGACCGCAGCAGCAGAATAATCAGCTCAAATTACAGTAAAAAGTGCTGTTGATAAAAAATAAACGTCACCGCGAACTAAGCGCAGTTCGCATACCGTACTCCCGTCCACCCGCTTCAAGGCCTGCCTTGAAGCGAGAGGAGGAGCAAGGGAATCCGCGGATGTTTTTGTGATAACAAAAACGGAGCGATGTTTCTTTCGTCTACGTACCCTTCGTCTACCCACCGAGAAACCTGTTTCGAGGCGAGAGGAGCCGCGACGGAGCGGTGTGAGAGGGGCGATTTAAAAAATCGTCGCCGCGAACTGAGCGCAGTCCGCGGCGACGAGTGGTGATCCATCCGCGACTCGAACGCGGGACACCCTGATTAAAAGTCAGGTGCTCTGCCAACTGAGCTAATGGATCAAACGCTGTGTAAACAGCAAAATGTATTATATAGGCAAGGCGCGGGTTTGTCAATGGCGTATCCCGTCTTCGGCCGTGTTTTATGATCCGGGGCAAATTGCATTCTTGAACGCTTTTTGGTATGATATGAACCACACCGCGTAACCATATCCGATGAGGAGGGCGACCCAATGAGCGACTTTGTTTTAAGCTGCAGTTCCACAGCCGATTTAAAACAGGAAGAGTTCGACGCAAGGGGTATACAGTATATTTATTTTCACTATTCCATCGACGGCGTGCAGATGAACGACGATCTCGGCAAAACCATGCCGTTTGATACGTTCTATCAGCGCATGATCGACGGTGCCGAGACCAGCACCTCGCAGATCAACGCCGACGAGTACTTTGAGTACTGGGAAGGCTTTCTGGAAGACGGCAAGGACGTGCTGCACGTTACGCTGTCGTCGGGCATATCCGGCTCCTACAATTCGGCGGTCATCGCACGCGACATGCTCAAGGAAAAGTATCCTGACCGCACCGTGCGCGTGGTGGACAGCCTTGGCGCGTCGTCGGGCTACGGGCTATTGATGGACAAGCTTGCCGATCTGCGCGACGCGGGCAAAACCGTGGACGAGGTCGCCGACTGGGCGGAGGAGCACAAGCTGGAACTCCAGCACTGGTTCTTCTCAACCGATCTGACGTTCTTCATCAAAGGCGGGAGGATCTCCAAAACCGCCGGCTTCGTCGGCACGCTGATGAAAATCTGCCCGATGATGAACCTTGATATCGCCGGCAAAATCGTGCCGCGGGCCAAGGTGCGCTCCAAGCATAAGGTCATCAAGGAAATGGTTGACCGCATGGTCGACAACGCCCAGGACGGCCTGAATTATTCCGGCAAGTGTTACCTGTCCCACTCCTACTGCCCGGAGGACGCCAGGGCCGTCGCGGAGCTGATCAAGGCGAGCTTTCCAAAGCTCGACGGCGAACCCGTAATCCACGATATCGGCACCACCATCGGCAGCCATACGGGGCCGGGTACGGTTGCGGTATTCTTCTGGGGCAAGAAGCGCGCAGACTAAACGAAATCGCACGCTGAAACAACATAAAAAACAATCGAGGATATGCGAAATGACGTCTGAAGTTCGAAATCAACGGATCCTGTTGAACGACGGATGGTCGTTCGCCAAAGAATCTCCACGGGACTTTGTTCCTGTGGAGATTCCGCATGATTGGCTGATCGCCGATACGCAAAACCTTTACCAAAGCGGTATTGGGTACTACCGCCGCGTGTTGGACGCTTCGTTTTTACAGGCCGGCCAGCGCCTGTACCTGTATTTCGACGGCGTGTATATGGACAGCGTCGTTTTCGTCAACGGCCAGCCTGCGGGCAAGTGGAAAAACGGCTGCACGCCGTTCTATTTTGATATCACGGAGTACGTATTTGCTGATCGCCCCAACGAAATCCTGGTCAAGGTGAACTACCAGTCGCCAAACGCCCGCTGGTACACCGGCGCGGGCATTTACCGCGACGTGTGCCTGATCGTGAAAAATGCCTGCCATTTTGCGCCGGACGGCATCTATGTGACCACCTATGAAGAGGACGGACGGTGGACGTTCAGGGCGAAGGCCGAGGTGATCGCGCCGGATCAGGCATATACCGTGCGCCACAGCCTTGTGGAGGCGGACGGGGAGATTATTCCGTGGGAACCCGGGAATCCGCGATTGTATACCCTGCGCTCGGAGCTTCTGACAGGCGGTACGGTAACCGATACGGTGGATACGCGCTTTGGTTTCCGCAGCCTGCGCTATACGACGGACGAAGGCTTTTACTTAAACGGCAAGCCTCTGAAACTCAAAGGCGTATGTCTGCACGGCGACCTGGGAGCGCTGGGCGGCGCGGTGCATGCGGACGCGCTGCGCAGGCAGCTTATGCTGATGCAGCGCATGGGCGCAAACGCCGTCCGCACGGCGCACAACCCGCCCGCAAAGGTACTGCTGGAGTTGACGGACGAGCTGGGAATCCTGGTGATGTCCGAGATCACGGACGTCTGGCGCCATGCCAAGACAACATACGATTACACGCGCTTTTTCGACGCGTGGATCGAACGCGACGTGGCCGCTTGGGTGCGCCGCGACCGCAATCATCCTTCGGTGATTCTCTGGAGCATCGGCAACGAGATCCACGACACGCACCTGGATGCCGAGGATGGCGCGAACACCGTACGTTACCTGATGGACCTGGTCCGCAGGCACGACCCCGACGGACACGCGCCCTGTACCCTGTGCTCCAATTACATGTGGTGGGATAACACGCACAAAAGTGCGGACGTCATCAAGCTGATCGGCTACAACTATACCGAAGCGCTGTACCGGGAGCACCACGCCGCGCATCCAGACTGGATTATCTACGGCGGTGAGACCGCCTCTACCGTGCAAAGCCGGGGCATTTACCATTTCCCGCTTTCCCAGCCTCTGCTGTCGGACGACGATCTGCAATGTTCGTCGCTTTGCAACAGCTTTACAAGCTGGGGTGCGAAGAACCTGGAAACCATGATTCTAAACGACCTGCAAACGCCGTTTTCGATGGGGCAGTTCGTGTGGACGGGCACGGATTACCTCGGCGAGCCGACCCCGTACCACACCAAGAACGCGTATTTTGGCCAGGCCGACACGGCGGGCTTTGAAAAGGATTCCTATTATCTGTTCCAGGCGGGCTGGACGGACTTTACAAAGCGGCTGGTGCTGCATCTGTTCCCGTACTGGGATTTTTCTCCCGGCGAGCTGATCGACGTGCGGGTCTGCACCAACGCGCCGGAGGCCGAGCTTTTCCTAAACGGCGAAAGCCTTGGCAGACGGAAGCTGAACGGACGGCTGCTTTCCGACTGGCAGATACCCTACCAACCGGGCGTGCTGAAGGCCGTCGCGTACGACCGTGATGGCAAATCCGCACTGGAGGCGGAGCGCCGTTCCTTCGGGGAAGCGGAGAAGCTTTCGCTTTCCCAGGAAACCGTCGGAGAACTGCGTTTTGTTACGATCGCCGCGCTGGACGCGGCGGGCAACCCCGTGGAAAACGCCAACCGCCGCGTGCGCGTGACGGTGAAAAACGGCCGCCTGCTCGCGCTGGACAACGGCGATTCCACGGACTTTGAACCCTACCAGAACACGGACAACCGCCGACTGTTTTCCGGAAAGCTGCTGGCGATCGTCAAGGCGGGCGCGGGGCAGACCCCCGAAGTAACGGCCGCGTTTGACGATAGGGACATACCGATTCGCAAGGTGGAGCTTTCGCGGGAGGGAGATACGGTCTCTGCGAAGATTCTGCCGGAAAACGCGTCGTACTCGGATTTGATCTGGCGGATTGCCGACGTATCGGGCATCGACAGCCCCGTCGCCTCCCTCGCCGTCCATCCGGACGGCTGGCATGCGGCCATTACAGAAAAAGGCGACGGCGTCGCCTACGTGCGCTGTATGCCTAAAAACGGCCGGGAACACCCGGCGTTCATCTCCATGCTGAAAATCGAAATCACGGGCCGCGGCGAGGCGATGCTGGATCCCTACTCGCTTGTCTCGGGCGGGCTTTATTCCAGCAGCAACCTGCCGCTGAATGGCGGCATCGAGCGCGGCGTGGAAACGCTGAAGGCAGGGGAAAGCCACGTCGGTTTCGCAAACCTCGATTTCGGCGCTTTCGGCGCGGATACGTTCAAGCTTCCTCTTTTCATCATGGAAAACGAGCCGGTGCCCTTTGAGGTCTGGGAGGGCATGCCGCTTGAGGGCGGGCAAAAACTCGCTGATTTCGTATACGATCTGGGGATGGAATGGGCAGTGTACAGAACTGCCGTCTACACCCTGCCCAAGCGCCTCAAAGGCGTGACCACCCTGTGCTTTGTGTTCCGCCGGAGGCTGCACATGAAAGGCTTCCGCTTCCTGAAGATGAACAAGGCGTATGCAGCTCTCGACGCGGCGGACTGCGACGCGGTTTACGGCGACAACTACCAAATCAACGGCGGCGCCGTTGAAAATATCGGCAATAACGTCACCCTCGAATACCGGGATATGGATTTCGGTCCGGCGGGAACGGAAACGATTTCTGTGCGCTATCGTTCCGGAATCCCCAAAAACTCCATGCAAGTCGTATTTACCGGCGAAACCGGTATAAAACGCGTGATGATCGAGCTCGACGGAACGGAAAACTACCTTGAAAAGACATTTCCGCTGGGATCTAAGATCGTCGGGTCTCAAACGGTTTCGTTCATTTTTCTGCCGGGCTGTTCTTTGGACCTTAAATCCATTCGTTTTTACCCTGTCTAGGGTTCATTGTGCGCTTCAGCACAGGATAAAGTTTCCCAAAAAGTATTGACAATGTTCATTGCGGTATCCTATACTTGAGATAACAAATTAGGAATATGACGCACTTATTGATGTCTCGTCCAGCGTGATATACTAATATATCAGAAAATGTGCGCGAGCACATTGTTAGAACAAAGCGTCAGCGATATTATTTTTTAAGCGAGGGAAAGAATATTGTCAGAAGCGCGCGCACAAAAGGCACTCAAGCGATATAAGTCACGGATGTATTTCAAGCGCTACTGGATGCTGTATGCCATGCTCCTGATCCCGCTGGCGTACTTCATCATTTTCAAGTATATTCCGATGACGTATATCCAGGTCGCGTTCAAGAAATTTTCCATCACCAAGAGCGCCTGGGAGATGGAGTGGGCGAACAACAACGGGTTTGAGTATTTCATCAAGGCGTTTTCCAACCGCGATTTCCTGTATGCGGTGCGTAATACGCTGATGCTCAACATTCTGGGCCTAGTGTTCGGGTTCCCGGCACCCATCCTTCTGGCGCTGGTGCTGAACGAGCTGCCCTTCCCGCGCTTCAAACGCATCACACAGACGGTCGCCTACATGCCGCATTTCCTGTCCTGGATCATCATTTCGGGCCTTGCGCTGCAGCTGCTGGCCACCCGCTTCGGCCTGGTGAATATCGTACTGCGGAATATGGGGCTGGAAGCGATCCAGTTTCTGGATAAGCCCGCCAACTGGGTATGGACCTATGTATTCCTAGGCATCTGGCAGTCGGTTGGCTGGAATACCATCATTTATCTTGCCGCGCTGACAGGCATCAATCCGGAGCTCTACGAAGCGGCCGCCGTGGACGGCGCAAGCCGTATGCGCAAGATCTGGCACATCACCCTGCCGGGCCTGCGGTCTACCATCGTTATCCTGCTTATTCTAAGCCTTGGGCAGATCATCGGAAGCGAGTTCGACCGACCATACGCCCTGACCAATACGCTGGTCACAAGCGTATCCAACGTATTGTCCATCTTTGTGTATAACTACGGCATCAAGGGCACGCAGCAGTCCCTGGCGACGGCCGTGGGGTTCTTCCAGTCCGTGATCGGCGTTATCTTCCTGGTCAGCGCAAATCTCATTGCCCGGCGTTTTGACGAACGCGGTCTTTGGTAAGGGGGGTGGGATGAATGGTTAAGTCCAAGAACTCCAGAATCGGCGACTATATCGTGGTAGCCATCTGCGTATTCCTGATTCTCATTTGTTTCCTGCCCGTGTGGAACGTGTTTGTCCGTTCGCTTTCGTCCCCGGCGGCGCTGGTCCGCAGCGACGTATACCTCTGGCCCAAGGAACTGGACCTGACGGCGTACTCCCTGGTGCTCAAGGACGCGGAGTATACCTGGGCGCTGGCGTGGACGGCGATGCTGACCGTAGGGTGCACGCTGCTTTCGATGACGCTGACGACCTTATGCGCGTTCCCGCTGGTTTTTGACAAGCTGAAAGGCCGCAAGCTGGTCAACAGCCTGATTCTGATCACGATGTATTTCAACGCCGGAACCATCCCAAGCTACCTGCTGTTTAAGAACCTGAACCTGATTAACAGCCCGCTGGTGCTGGCGCTGCCGTACAGCCTGAGCGTGTTCAACATGATCATCATGCGCACGTTCCTGCAAAACATCCCCGTCAGCCTGCGGGAATCCGCGGAGATCGACGGCGCCAATCCGTTCCAGATTCTGTTTTCCATCTATTTGCCGCTGTCCACGTCGGTAATCGCAACGCTTTCGCTGTTCTACGCGGTGGGGCGGTGGAACGGGTATTCAGACGCCCTGATGTTCATGAACCGCAACAAACCTTTTTATCCCATCCAGCTGCTTTTATACTTCATCATCCAAAGCAAGGAGAGCGTTGACGCCGCTACGCAGGAGGGCTTTTCGTCGCCCGGCGCATCCGACGCGATCAAGGCCGCGACTGTCATGATCGCGACCATCCCGATATTGATGATTTATCCCTGGCTGCAGCGCTTTTTCATCCACGGCGTCACGCTGGGCGCTATGAAAGGCTGAGAAGGATACCCAACACGTCTGGTAAGGTCGTGTTTATGGTAAATAAAAGGAGGGAAACCAATGAAAAAACTGCTTGCGCTACTCTTGAGCACACTGCTGGTCGTTTCTGTCATGGCGCCGATCGCCCTGGCGGCTGACGATGGATTTGTCGACGGCAAATTCACGGAGACCCGCACCATAACGGTCGAAATCTTTGACCGCAACACCGAGGGTGCGGTCGTGGACGACAATGTGTTCACCGACTACATCAAGGAAAGCATGCTCAGCGAATACAACGTGGAAGTTGTATTCCAGACGACCCCGCGCTGGACGGAAGGCGACGACATCGCCAACTATCTGGCGGCCGGAACCGCGTCCGACGTCAGCTATACCTACAACGACGGCGCGATCCACACCTACTTCCTGCAGGATGCGGTGCTCGATCTCCAGCCGCTGCTGGACGAGTACAAGGATTCCCTGACCGACCTGTACGATTTCCTGGGCAGCAATATGACCTGGAAAACCGATCCGTACACGGGCGAGACCGAATGCATTGTGGCCCGCCGCATGAACGTTGCGCGCATCAACACCTTCGTTCGCAAGGATTGGCTTGACAAGCTCGGCCTGGCGGTTCCCACCACCACGCAGGAATTTGAAGACATGCTGTATGCCTTCAAGGACAATGCGGAACTTCTGCTTGGCGAAGACGCCGACAAGATGATTCCCTACTCCATGACGGACGATGTGGGCTGGAGAGCCAACAACATCCTCTATTCCTTCGTGCCCGACGAGTACACCACCGACAAATATAACTACATTTACAACGACGACAGGCAGTTCCTGCTGCCCGGCGTCAAGGAAGCCGTCCGTATGCTCAACAAGTGGTACAACGACGGCCTGATCCTTCAGGACTTCTCGCTGTACGCTTCCGGCGACGCGACCGAGTACAACCTGCTCAAAGCCGGGTATGTCGGCGCGGTGGAAGTGAACTGGGACGACGTATACCGTAACGCCGAAGAGAGCGTCCAGTATATGCTCCAGCAAGCGCAGGGCGAAGACGCCGTGTTTATCGCGATCGATCCGTTCCAGAACGATGCCGGCGTCACCAAAAAGGTCAACTACTCCTCCAACGACCGCTGGATCTTCTTCCCCTCCACCAACACCGAGCCTCTGGCCTCGCTGCTCTACCTCAACTGGATGGCGAAGTTTGAAAACCGCTTCTTCCTCCAGACCGGCGTGGAAGGCATCAACTACGAGTACACCGAAGACGGTGTCCTCAAAGCGCTTCCGGCTGAGAACGGCCGTTATAAGATGTCATCCTCCAACAACATCGACACCACCATGATCATCAACGGTCTGGATCTGGGCGATGTGGACAAGACCGCCGCGTCCATGGCGCTTGGCTATGCCTACATTGCGCCTGAGTTCATCAAGACCGCGTTTGCGACCGCGCTGAATAACGGTGTTTCCTATGGCAACATCAATCTTGGCGCTGTCGATGCTGCCGAAGGGATTACGACCGTACTGTCGGACAAACGCGACGTCATCCTCAATACCGCGATCAATGCTTCTGTGGAAAACTTTGATGCCGTTTGGGATGCCGGCATGGCGGACTATATGGCCTCCGGCGGACAGGCGATCCTCGACGAGCGCATGGCGAAATGGACGGCTGCGTTCGGCGAATAAGCTGAACCGCTGATCATTAAGCGATCACTCGGTCAAAACGACATAACGGAAGCCGCTTGTGTACGCAGGCGGCTTCCAATCTGTCTAAAAACCTAATCTGCATTGCCGTTTTTGCTTCCTGGTATCTAAGGTTTTATGAACAGTCTGCCGGTACAATTCCAATTTGGGATTCAAACACAAAGAAGCCGCCTGCATATACAAGCGTCTTCTTCGCTGTACTTCTATCAGCGTTTTGGCAGGGTATCCTGTACGGCGCAGAAGCTGACTATGTCGGCAATCAGCTCTTTAGGCAAGGGCTTGGAATACGGAAACTGAATCGCGCCTTTGGAGGTATGGTAATCTTTCAGCCGATCCTGAAACTTTTCCATCGCCTCAATGCCGGGATAAAACCCCATATGGGTCTTGTGCGCCGCGAAGTGCACAATGTAGGCATGGAATTTATAAGATGGCATAGCCCAGGCGATGACTTCCTTGGCGTCGGGGATCACGGCGCGGATGAGGGTGCGCATTTCCCGCAGCACGGGCTGTACCGCTTCGCGTTGCGAGGCGATGTATTCGTCCACGGTGCGCGGCTTTTCGTTTGATTCCATGGGATTTACCTCTTAGTCAATGGTCTTGTCGTCGTTGAGCTTTTTGATCATGGCGACGGCGTCCCCAAAGGGCACGGTGCCCAGATTGTCGCCCTTGCGGTTACGGATGGTAACGGTTTTGTTCTCCGCCTCGCGGTCGCCGATCACAAACATGTAGGGGATTTTCTGCATTTGCGCCTCGCGGATCTTGAAGCCGATCTTTTCGTTGCGCAGATCAAGCTCGCAGCGCAGGTTCTGATCCCAGAGCATCTGCTGCAGTTCGCCCGCCGCGTCGTCGGAGCGATTGGTGATGGTCAGAATCTTCACCTGCACGGGCGCAAGCCAGGTGGGGAAGGCGCCTGCGTATTTTTCGATCAGCAGCGCGAGCGTGCGCTCGTAGCAGCCGATGGACGTGCGGTGGATGATGTAGGGGTTCTTTTTCTGTCCGTCGGCGTCGGTGTATTCCATGCCGAACTTCTTGGCGAGCAGCAAATCGATCTGCACGGTGATCAGCGTGTCTTCCTTGCCGAATACGTTTTTAATCTGGATGTCCAGCTTCGGGCCGTAGAACGCGGCTTCGTCCTTGGCGACCTTATAGTCGATGCCGATATCGTCCAGGATGATCTTCATCGCCTGCTGTGCGGCGTCCCACTGCTCGGGCGTGCCCTCGTACTTCTTGGTGTTTTGCGGATCCCACTGCGAGAACTGGAAGCTGCAGTCCTCCCACAGACCCAGCGTGGATAAAATATCGTGCGCCAGGTTGAAACAGCCGCGGAATTCCTCCTCCAGCTGGTCGGGGCGGATGATGAGGTGCGCTTCGGAAATGGTGAACTGCCGCACGCGGATCAGCCCGTGCATCTCGCCGGAGTCCTCGTTGCGAAACAGCGTCGAGGTTTCGCCCAGCCGCATAGGCAGGTCGCGGTAGGAGCGCGAGCGGTTTAAAAACGCCTGGTATTGGAACGGGCAGGTCATGGGCCGCAGCGCAAAGCATTCCTTGGTTTCGTCGTCCGGATCGCCGATGATGAACATGCCGTCGCGGTAGTGATCCCAGTGGCCGGAAATCTTGTACAGGTCGCGCTTGGCCAAAAGCGGCGTTTTGGTGTGCACGTAGCCGCGCTTCATTTCGGTGTCCTCCACCCAGCGCTGGAGAATCTGCAAAATGCGCGTGCCCTTGGGCAGGAAGATCGGCAGGCCCTGGCCGATGATATCGACCGTCGTGAACAGCTCCAGCTCCCGTCCGAGCTTGTTGTGGTCGCGCTTGCGGGCTTCCTCAACCATTTCCAGGTAGTCGTTCAACTCCTGCTTGGAGGGGAAACAGGTGCCGTAGATGCGGGAAAGCATCTTTTTATTCTCGTCGCCGCGCCAGTACGCGCCGGCGATCTGCGTCAGCTTGAACGCTTTGAGGTAATTCAGGTTGGGCAGATGCGGCCCGGCGCACAGGTCCACAAAATCGCCCATCTGATAAAAGGAAATCGTCGCGTCCTCGGGCAGATCTTCGATCAGTTCCACCTTGTAGGGCTCGTTTTTTTCCTTCATCAGGGCGATCGCTTCGCTGCGCGGCAGGGTGAAGCGTTTGGGACGCAGGGAGGAGCGCATCAGCTTGTCCATCGCTTTTTCGATGGCGGGCAGATCGTCGGGCTTGAAGGGCGTTTCCACGTCGAAGTCGTAATAGAACCCGTTTTCAATTGCGGGGCCGATGGCGAGCTTCGCGTCCGGGTAGAGCTGGAGCACCGCCATGCTCAGCAGATGCGAGCAGGAGTGCCGGAACACCTTTTTGCCGTCCTCGTCCTGGAAGGTAACGGGGGTGATCTCCGCGTCTTTGTCAATCGGCGCGAACAGATCGGTAAGCGTACCCTCGATCTTGACCGCATAGTAGCTTTTAAAGTCCTCTGCAAACTCGTTTTTCAGCAGATCACCCGCCGACGAGCCTTTTTCCACCTCGTACGATTTTCCAAATACCGTGAGTTTCATACCCCGTTCCTCCTCGTAAAAAAATCCGCCCCCGCATATACTGCGGGGACGGACGAATATCGTTCGTGGTTCCACCCTGCTTGAAACGGGCCGCGCCCGCTTCCGCTTTGAATAACTCTCTATCGCAAGCCACGCGCATCGTCGGCGGATGGTGTCCGCATCCCGCTGTTGCTTGCCGCTTTCAGCCCATGGCGGCAATCTCTTTGGCAATGCTCGGGGGCGGCTTGTTCCGCGTCATCCGGTGATTGAAAACAGCATAGCACTTGGCAATTGCGCTGTCAACCCCCTGCTTCTGTGAGAACAGGCTTGACCCCGGCCATAGGATTGCTGTATACTGTTGGCATTAAAGATACTGGAGGTACGTGTTTGTTATCGGTTTTGTAAAGGGCGAAGGATGTGCCATGCAAAAAGACGACCGCATGATCGTTATTTGGTATACCCTTCACAGCGCGGACCGGTAGCCGACAGTCTCCTGACAAAGGGTTCTGTAGGCATAGCGACGGCTATGTTTTTTGTTTGCGCTGTTGATTCCTTCGCCCGCATCCTGCTCATGCATTCCCTGAAAATCCATGAGGAGTGAGACCATTGAATACCCATCATCAAACCCTGGAATTCCCGGCCATACTGGAAAAACTGAAATCCTTCGCCGTGTCCGATGCGGCGCGCGCGATTCTGGATACGCTCAAGCCTTACCTGAACGAACAGGCCTGTGTGCAGCGCATGGCGGAGACCACCGCCGCCCGCCGCGTGCTGGACGCCTTCGGCGCGCCGCCGTTGCCGATGATGACGAAGCTTTCCGAAACTGTCACCCATGCCGAAATCGGCACCATGCTCTCGCCCGAGCAATTGAACGGCGTGGGTATGTTCGCTGCGTCCTGCAAGCGCATGGTCGGCTACCTGGGCCGCATCGCCTCGCAGGACGCCACGCTGTCCAGCTACGGCCAGGCGATCCATACGCTGGAGGATTTGCAGGCGGAAATCCAGCGCTGTATCTTTGAAGACGAGGTCCGCGACGAAGCCAGCGCGCTGTTGCGCGACCTGCGCCGCAAGATCATCACCCTGGAATCGAAAATCAAGGACAAGCTCAACCAGATCCTGCGCACGCACAAGCAATGCATGTCCGACGGCTACGTCACCAGCCGCGCCGGGCGCTACGTGCTGCCCGTGAAAAAGCAATTCCAAAAGCAAGTCCCCGGCTCGGTTATCGATACGTCGTCGACCGGTACCACCGTGTTCATCGAGCCGGCCACGGCGGCGGCGCTTCGGGAAGAGCTGGACGCCGTGCGCATCAGCGAGGACGAGGAAATGCGGCGCGTGCTGTATACCCTGAGCGCGCAGGTGGCCGAGGAAGCCCATGCCATTCACAGCAACATGAAGCTGCTGACGGAGCTGGACGTGCTGTTTGCCAAGGGCAAGCTCTCGGCGGCGATGGACGCGCGCCCCGTACAGATCGGCGGCGAGCGGAAACTGGTGATCCTCAACGGAAAGCACCCACTGCTGGACCCGGATACCTGCGTGCCGCTGAACCTGACGCTTTCGGACGGCGACCGTGGTGTGATCGTCACCGGGCCGAACACCGGCGGGAAAACGGTCGCGATCAAAACCGTCGGACTGTTGACGCTGATGGCGCAGTGCGGGCTGCACATTCCCTGTGATCCGGACAGCTACATCGCCATGCAGGACGGCGTCTGGTGCGATATCGGCGACAGCCAGAACATCTCCCAGAACCTATCCACCTTTTCCGGGCATATCACCAACGTGATCCATATCCTCAAAAGCGCCAGCAGCGACAGCCTGGTCTTGCTGGACGAGCTGGGAAGCGGCACCGATCCGGCCGAGGGCATGGGCATCGGTATCGCGGTGCTGGAGGAGCTGCGGCTGCGCGGTTGCATGTTCATGGTCACCACGCATTATCCGCAGATCAAAACCTACGCTAAATCGGCGGAGCATATCTTAAGGGCGCGCATGGCCTTCGACGCCGAAACCCTCGCCCCGCAGTACCGCCTGGAAATGGGCAAGACCGGCGAAAGCTGCGCCCTGCAGATCGCCGAACGTCTCGGGCTGGACAGGCAATTATTGTCCCGTGCCGGCCGTGCCGTGTACGACGGGGAGCAAACCGCCGTCGCTTCCGTGCCCGCCATGCATGTGCCTAAAAGCCGCCTGACCCGTCAGGGCCCGCCCGTGAAGCAGAAATTCACCAAGTTCACCATGGGCGACAGCGTGATGGTGCTGCCGGAGAAGGAGAAGGGTATCGTCTACCGCCCGGCGGACGAAAACGGCGACGTGATCGTGCAGGTAAAAGGCGAAAAACGCAAAATGAAACATACGCGCGTACAGCTCATCGTACCCGCTGCGGAACTGTACCCGCCGGATTATGATTTTTCGATTGTGTTCGACACCGTGAAAAACCGCAAGGCCAGCCATATCTTAAGCAAGCGCTATGATCCCGATGCGGTGATCGAATATGAAAATCTGAAAACGGAATAGGAATCTGTAATTGGGTTATTTCCGCCGCGGCGAACCGCCGACAGGCTTTTGACCGACGACCAGCGCCATCATCCCGTGGCCCATGCCGTCGCCCGGTTTGGCTCCGAAGCCGAACGGGCCGTAAAACCCTTCCTTGCCCTCCGAGGCGATCAATTCCATACTGACGTTGTACCCTTGCGGTACGGTTTCACGGATAAATGCAATCATCGTATCCATAATCAGCTTACCCGCACCCCGGCCCTGATAGTCCGGGCGTACGGCTATGTCTTTCACGAAAAAGGAAATGGCATGGTCGCCGATGATGCGCCCCATGGCAATCAGCGTCCCGTTATCCCACACGGACACGGTCAAATCGGAATGGGCAAGCGCGATGGCAATCTGCTCCAGGGGCGGCGGCGTCCAGCCGACAGACGCATACAGATCCGCGTACTCGGCGGGTGTGAGGGTGTTGTGCATGACCGTAAACATAATAGCCTCCCGAATGGTTTGTTATGCGTCCGGCCTGAGCGACGCCAGGCCGTTTGCGTCCGTCGTCACGCGGTAAAACGCGTCGGCTTTCGCACCCGCCGCGTCTGATTTGTCTGTGCAGGTGATGAAGGTCTGCACGCCTTTGGTGGACTGCAAAAGCGCATTGCGGCGCTTAAAATCGAGCTCGGAAAACACATCGTCCAAAAGCAGCGTGGGCAGTTCGCCCATTTCGTTTTCGATCAGCGCGAGCTCGCCAAGCTTCATGCTCAGCACTGCCGAGCGCACCTGCCCCTGGCTGCCGTAGGCGCGCAGGTCCTTGCCCGCGAGCATCAAGGCCAGGTCGTCGCGGTGCGGGCCGAAGGTGGTGAAAAGCCGCCGTTCATCCTCCGCGCGCGTGCGCTTCAGCGCCGCGAGCATATCGCGGTAAGGCGTTTCCGTAGCCGCCAGGGGACCGGAATAGCGAAGCGAGAACGCCTCGTTTTCATCCTCGGCGATGGCCTGGTACTGCGCCGCCGCGTGCTGGGAAAGCTCCGATAGAAACCATCGGCGCGCCTCGATAACATAGACCGCGGCGCCCGCGAGTTGCTCGTCCCACGCGTCCAGCTGGCGGTCGAAATCCTGTGCTTGCTTCACTTTGTTCGATTTGAGCAGCGCGTTGCGCTTTTCCAGCGCGCTTAGATACCGCCGCAGGGCTTTTAGATAGCTCGGGCGGATCTGGGAAAGCTGCATATCGATAAACCGGCGGCGCACCGCCGGGCCGTCGCGTACGATGCGCAGGTCCTCGGGTGCGAACATCACCGTAGTCGCGTGGCCCATCATATCCGTGATGCGCTCGGCGGGCTTGCCCTGAATCAGCACGCGTTTCTGCGGCTTTTCCAGCGGATACAGCCGCACCTCCAAATCGTGCTTGCCGTCCAGGCGCTGGGTGTGCGCACGGATAAACGCCACCTCTTCGCCCTGGGCGATCATCTCGCGGTCGACGGTTGTGCGGTGGCTGCGCCCGACGGATAACAGGTGCATGGATTCCAGCAGGTTCGTTTTGCCGGAGCCGTTGGCGCCGTACAGTACGGTAATGCCGCCGCCCGGTTTGAAATCCAGCGCGGCATAATTGCGGAAGTTTTTCAATTGCAGGGAGGTGAACTGCATCTCAGGCCTCCCCGGCGAAGGGCTTCAGCCGGCGCGAAATCGTAATCTCCGCGTCGGGCGCGTCCAGCGGGACTGCGAACGCGTCCAGCCCATCTTTGGCCGTGCGCCGGATGAGCAGCGTATCGGCGTCGGTCGCCAGTACGTCCAAAAATCCCGTTTGCAGCGCGGGGCTTTGCCTGCGGTGCATCAGGATGGCTTTGACGGCCTCGCGCAGCGCGCTGTCCGCGCTGTCCCAGGCCATGGGCGCGCGGTTCCACGGATCGGCCATGCCTTGCATGCCGATCTCGTCGCCGTAGTACACGCAGGGGATGCCCGGCAACGCGCACAACAGCTTCAGCGCTTCCAGGAACCGGGATTTGGCAAGCGCCTGTTGTTCTTTTGACAACTTCACCTTTTGCGCTTCCACGCGCGGCATTTGCAGGATGCCCGGGCTGTCCAAGCCCGAAAAGGCGTTCAGGGCGCGGACGCGGTCGTGGCTTGACAGCAGATTCATCACGCTGTAATAAAACGGCGCCGGGTATACCTCGCGCTGGTGCAGAATCAGCCGGGCAAGCTCGCCCGCGCCGATCTTATCCGTAAAAAAGTCGATCACGGCGCGGCGCAGCGGGTAATTCATCACGCCGTCCAGCGTGTCGCCCAGGCAGTAGGAGCGCGGCTCGCCGTAGCTTACCTTATTGCTTGCGTCTTCCCACACCTCGCCGATCAGCGCGCCGCTTGGGTCCGCGTGCTTGACGGCGTAGCGCATTTTCCGCAAAAGCCGTACGGGCAGTTCGTCCGCAACGTCCAGACGCCAGCCGCTCGCGCCGCGCTTCATCCAGATGGGGAGCACGCCGTCCTCCTGATTGAGCAGGAAATGCTGGTAATCCGGCTGGTCCTTCTCCACGGCGGGCAGCGTGTAAAAGCCCCACCAGGCGTTGTAGCGGTTGGGGAAGTCCTCAAACCTGTACCAGCTTGCATAGCGCGAACGCGGGCTCTGGTACGCGCCTTTGCCGGGGTAGCGCCCGTAGCGGTTGAAATACAGGCTGTCCGCGCCGGTATGACTGAACACGCCGTCGAGAATTACGCGGATGCCCATCGCCCTGGCGGCGTCGGCAAGCGCGGTAAAATCCTTCTTTCTGCCCAGAACCGGGTCCACTTTATGGTAATCGCCCGTATCGTAGCGGTGATTGGTGCGCGCGCGCACGATGGGATTGACGTAAAGCACCGTCACGCCCAGATCGCGCAGATAGGGGAGCTTTTCCTGTATCCCCTTGAGCGTTCCGCCGAAGAAGTCCAGCGCGCGGTTGTCGCCGTTTTCCGGGTCGATATCCAGCGCCGGCGCTTCGTTCCAGTTCTTATGGAAACTCGCCTCGGGGTGCGCGGCGGCGATCTTCTCCTGCTGCGTCTTCGAGACCTGATCGCTGCCCCGGGAAAAACGGTCCGGGAAAATCTGGTACATGACGCCCCCGCGCAGGTAATCCGGCGTTTCATAGGCGGGATCGTACACCGTGATCTGGAAGGCGTGCATCGTGTCGTGTACGATCTGCCCCGTGCCGCCCAGTCCGTCGTCCCGGTTGCCGTAGCGCAGCTCGCCCTCGGGCGTATGAACGATAAAATCATACCAGAAAAGCATCGGCGTTACGGGTACGGTCACGATCGCCTCGTATATATGGCTGTCAGCCTGCTCCATGGGATAAAGCCGCTCCGAACCGTCCCAGGTGCGCAGGGTAACAGTATAGTTTTCATCGCAAAAAAAGCGCAGCCGTACCCTGCTGCCGCAGGGCGCCGCCCCGACGGGGTCGCGGTGTTCATGGGAGTGGGAATCATGGCAGAGCATCGGCGCGCCTCCCTCAATGGATCTTGATTCTATCATAGCGGTTCTTCCTGGATTTATCAACCGTATTTACTGCTTGGCGCATGGCACAACAAGGACTGCCGTGCCCTTGCGGCAGTCTCTCCTGTGCGGTCAACGCACGATTCCGGTTTCAATTGTGTATGGATCGGCTTTGTTACCGCGTCATTTGACGGCTTCGCTTTGTTCGTATTCCGCAATGGCGTCGAGTATGGCCTTGGTGGCTGCTTTTTCGTCCGTTCCGCTGGCAACCAGCGTGATGTCCGGCGAGGGTTTCATGGTCTGGGAAAGCATGCCCAGCATGCTTTTGAGGTTGACGGCCAGGCCTTCCTGCTCCAGCGTCAGGCTGCACTCAAAGTGCCCCCCGACGGTCGCAAGCTTCGCCGCCAGCACCCGGGTGAAAGGCAGCAGCGGTTCGAGATTGATCGGTGTCCGGATCATATATGAATCACTCCTTATTCTTGTTTTGGATGGCCCTGGGTTTCCAGCGCGATGTGCATCAGACGGCGCATGCGGTTGTTCACGCCGCTTTTGGAAAGCGGCGGTGTCATTCTTTGGCCGAGCTCCGTCAGGCTCAGGTCGGGCGCCTGCACCCGTGCCCTGGCGATTTCCTGTAAGCTGGGCGGCAGCGAGGCGAAGGCCTCGGAGTCCAGCAGCGCTTCGATCAGCCCGAGCTGCCGTGCGCCCGCGTTCATCTGCTTTTGCAGGTTGGCATAGTCGCAGTTCATGGCGCGGTTGACGTTGCCAAGCACCTGCCGTTTGACCAGTGTGCTTTCCAGCGTCGTCACCGCCTGGTGCGCGCCCGTCGCCGTTAAAACAGTGATGATGTGCTCGCTTTGCTTTAAGTACAGGGTTTCGCCGTTTCTGCGCTTTCCCTGCTTGACGGGCACGTCCAGGCTTTTGAGGCACTTGAGTATGCTCTGCCGGAGCTTCCCGTCCTTGACCAGAAATTCCAGATGATACGCGTGCTCGGGGTTGACTAGCGTACCGCAGCCAAGGATCGCGCCCCGGAGAAACGCATGCCGGCTGCAGGCGCGGGTAAGCCGGATGCTTGGAATCGTGGATAAAAGCATAGGAGCCGCGCCGGTCGTCATCATCCCCAGCCGCGCAAGCAGCGCGGGCGCTTCGTTGGGGCCGATGGTCAGCACGTATTCGCGTGTGCCGCCAAAGCGTGCATGGGTGACGTACTGCAATTGCGCCGCGATTTGCGTTTCCCTCTGCACAAAGCGGTAAATGCGCCGTGCGATGGCCGCGCTTTCCACGGCGAAACGCACGCTCACCCTGCCTTGCCCAAGGATGGAAAATGATCCAAGGCAAAGGTACAGCGCCGTCAATTCCGCCATGCGGCAGCAGGATTCATCGCAGGGTACGCGGCAAAGCTCTTCCTTGCAGTCGGAGGAAAACGACATACGCTTCCTTTCGGAGAGTTCCAAACCAAACAGCCGATCAAATCGAGAGCATTTCTGATCGACGCAAACATCCTTGTTTTATGCGGTTATTGTACGGTACAGAAGTCCCTTTCGTCAAGTTGTTTTTCCGGGATATTTTTGCTATGATGATGGAATGAAACGCACGGAATGAGAACGGATGCGGCTGATCGGCGCCTAACCGTCGGGAAACAAGCGCTTATCAAAGCGGGAGAATGACGCGGCATGAAAGATATATTGTTGAAACACTTAAAACGCTATACCGATATGCCGGACACGGCGCTGATGGAAGTCATCGATCAGCTGCCGTTTTCGTCTTTCCCCAAAGGGACGGTGCTACTTGAGCAGGGGGATGTTCCAACGCAATGCTACTTTGTGCTGCAAGGGCTGATCCGGCAATATTCGGTGGATGAAGACGGCGTGGAAACGACCGTTAATTTTTATACGGAGCGGCAGACAGCCGCCGTGTTTTCGCCCAAACAAAGCGATGAACCCTCCAAATACTCGCTGGTCTGCGCGGAGGATTCGGTTTTATTGGTCGGCAGTCTGCATGACGATGGAAACCTAAAGAATCAATATCCGTTTCTGGATAAAATGCTGACGGCAATGCTTGAGGATATGATGGCCGGCTCGCAGGAAAGCTTTGCCGACGCCCTGTCGTTAAGCCCAGAGCAGCGCTACCTGCTGCTGCTGAAGAAGCGCCCGGAATTACTCGGGCGCGTTCCGCAGTACCAGCTGGCAAGCTATCTTGGGATCAAGCCGGAATCCTTAAGCCGGCTGAAGCGAAGGCTTCACCCCGCGGATCAGCAGCCATAAGGGGAACAGGATTTCGCCGTACATGGGGATTTTCACAATTGTGGCGACCGCCGATGTTTCATATCCCGGAATCGCAAGGGTTAGCAGGCTTCCGGCAACGTAAAATCCGCCGGCAACCACCAGAATGATTCCCAGAGCCTTGGGCAGGAAGCCGGATTGGTATACGCAGATACCCATGGGGATCAGCCACAGCCCCCAGAAAATCCCGGCGACCATGATACCGAAATCATAGAGCTGAAACAGCATCGGCGCCAGGGTGGCGTCGCTTCCGCTGTGCGCAAGCACCACAAGCAGATAGTGGTTCATTTCGTTCATCATGGCGATCGGGATGGCAACCAGCATGAAAATCACCATCAGCGACGCCATGTTTTTATTGACGGGTTTGAGCAGCCGGTATAACAGCAGCACGATGAAGATATGGCAGACCTGCACCAGCAGCGCGCTAAGCGCGCCAAGGCGCAGCGTGCCTTCGTAGGTTAGCAGGTTAGCGACGGTTGCGGCGGCGTCGCCCTCCACGATGAATTTGGTCGGGATAAACAGGATGCCGAACGCGGCCAGGGGAATCATCAGGGTGTACAGCAGACCGGCGATATGCGCGGTGCGGTTTTGTGCTTTGTATTGCAGCGTATGTTCCATAAAAGTTACAATCCTTTCTGTGATCTATACAGAGCATACGCTTGCTTTGGAAACCGCGCATTGACTTAAGTTAAGAATCAAAAAAATGGAAAGCGGGAGCGCATACTGCGCTCCCGCTTTGGTTGGAGTGTATCGCGATGGAGAGAAAGCTTATTCGCCAGCGGCGATCGCGGCGAGCTTGTTGGCGATTTCGCCAAGGTAGAAATTAGTGACTTCGTCATAGCCGAAGGCTTTGGCTTTGTCAACCATTTCGGTCCAGTTGGCCTGGAACTCTTCGTCGGTTTCAGAGTAAACGCACTTCCAGCTGTACTCCTTCATGATCGGGGCGAACAGCGCGCGCATTTCGGCCAGATTGTCCGGGCGGGCCGCGACGGTGTACATCGTGGCGGGATGCAGCGAGAACTGCCCGGTCTGTTTGTAGTACTCAACGCCGGTGCGGGCGCCGTTGGCGTAGTCCGCGCTCCAGGCCTTGAGCATGTTGTTTTCAAGCTTGGCAAGGCCGTCGTCCCATGCATCGTGGTTGTAGCAGAAGCCGCCTTCGGGATCATAGGCGTTCATCAGGATGGTGGAGTTGTTCAGCGCGCTCTTGCCGTCGTAATAGGTGCCGCCGCCGTATTCGGCCGGCATTTCGGTGCCCTGCTCGTTTTTCCAGCATTCCCAGCCGAAGTCGGTGCCGTAGGGCATGCCGTCCGCGTCATAATCCCAGCACAGACCCTGCGGGCCGTTCCAGACGGTCATGATGCCTTCGGTGGTGCACAGCCAGTCGATGATCTCAAGAATGCGCTCGGGGTATGCGCAGTTGGCGCCGATGGTCCATACGCGGTTGGAGCCGAACGGTGCGGTACCCACAACGATGGGTGCGGCGTCCTTGGGGATCATGGTGACGTAGCCTTCGCCGTTTGCGACGCGCTCGTCAGAGTTGTAGGTCTGCATCTTCCAGCCCCACAGGCCCAGCAGATAGCGGCCCGCATCCACCTTGGTGGAATAGGTGTCGTAGTTCTGGCTGATCGATTCGGGATCGAACAGGCCGGCACGGTAAAGCTGATTGTTGATGGACAGCATTTTGTAGTACAGGCTGCCATCTTCCAGCGGGTTGACGATGTCGCCCGTGCCCCAGTTAACGCCCAGGTAATCCTGCTCGGCATAGCCGTACCAGGTCATCAGGTCCCAGGTGAATTTCATGACGCAGTCTTCCCAGTCAGCGAATCCGCCGAACGCGTATACTTTTTCGCCGTTGGCATTGACGGGCACGGCATCCTGCAAGGCCTGCAGGAAGGGCACGAGATCGTCCATGCTATTGAGTTCGGGCATTCCGGCGGCAACGTACGCATCCCAGCGCACCTGCATGCCGTAGTTGGGCTCGATGACGACGTCCCAGTCGGTGCGGTTGTAGCCGATGTCGTGGCCGAAGCCCCACACGCCGTCCACACCGGTCGCATCAAGGACGAAGTTCGTAATTTTCGCCTGCGCGGTTTTGGTGTAGGCTTCAATGTTCGTGTACGGCTCCATGTCCAGTTCGTTCCAGTCCAGCAGCATGTTGCCGTTGATGGCCGATATCAGGTGGTCGCCGGTATCGCCAAAGATGATCAGATCGCCAAGCTCGCCCGCCGCCATGCGGGTCTGCCATGCGTTCTCATCAAGGTTGGTGGAGATGATGTTCATTTCCACGTTGAACTTGTCCTTGAGGATCTTGGCGAACCAGCCGGTTGAAAGCTGGTTGGCAAGCTCGTCAAACACGGTGATCGTAATAGGTTCCCGGTAGACGTCCTCCGCGACGGCGACAACGGACACCAGGCTCATCAGCATGGTAATCACTGCCAGCATCGACAGAATTTTGTTGAGTTTCCGCATTAGGGGTTCCCTCCTTCTATTTTGTACCGGTGTGCAACCGGTTACATTCTCTTCAGCCCTTCACGGCGCCGATCATGATGCCCTTGACGAAGTATTTCTGGAAATAGGGGTAGACCAGCAGGATGGGGAAGACTACGACCATCGCGACCGTCATGCGTACGGACAGGGCGGTTTGCTTGGTGGCGAGGTTTGCGATGGAGCTTGAGTTTTGGGTGCTGCGCATCATGGCGGCCATGGCATTGGCCTCGTTTTGGTACTTGTAGAGTACGTATTGCAGGGTATAGTGCTTGCCGCTTGGCATGAGAACCATGGTGTCGATAAAGCTGTTCCACTGGTACACGGCCGTAAAGATGGCCAGCGTCGCCATGATCGGCGTGATCAGCGGCAGGATGACCTTGGTAAAGCTGACGATGTAGCCCGCGCCGTCCAGATGCGCGCTTTCCTCCAGCGACTGGGGAACGTTCTCGATAAAGGTTTTGACCAAAATCACGTTATAGGGCGATACCAGCCAGGGGATGACGTACGCCCAGAAGCTGTCCAGAAAACCGAGCATCCGCATGTTCATATACCAGGGAATCAGCCCGGCGTTGAAATACATGGTAATGATGATCAGCCGGTAAAACAGCTTGCGGTGCCAGGTTTCTTTCTTGGTGACCAGATACCCCAGGAACGCGCTGCCGCCCACCGCCCAGATGGTGCCCAGCACCGTGCGGGCTACGGAGGTCAGGGCCGCGTCGGCGAGCCCTTCGATTTTGAGCACCTGCACGTAGTTTTCCAGGTGGATGCCCTTGGGGAGAAGGGTAATCTGCCCAAGCGATACCAGTTGGTTATCTGAAATGGTATTGATAAACAGGTAGTAGAACGGAAAAATGCACACCAAAGTGAACAGGGCAAAGAAAAGATAGTTGATAACGTTGAACACAACGTCTCCCGCGGAATACCGGCGGATGAGTTTTCTGTGCGCCGTGCGTTTGCGATTGAGCACTGTCATTTCTCTTCTCCTCCTCTACACGATCGATTCGCCGCGGACCCACTTGGAGAACCGGTTGGCGGCGAACAGAAGGACGATGGAAACCAGCGACTTGAGAATGCCGATGGCGGTCGCCATGGAGATGGTATTGGTCGATCGCGTGCCGAGCGATATGTTGTATACGTACAGATCCAGCACCTCGATGGTGGATTTATTCATCGCGTTTTGGAATACCAGGTACTGCTCCATGCCGTTGTTGACGACGTTGGAAATTTGCAGCAGCAGCAGCACGAAGAACGTCGGCAAAAGCCCCGGAATGGTCACGTGGAGAATCTGCCGCCAGCGCCCCGCGCCGTCCACTTTGGCGGCTTCGTAGAGCTCCTGCGAAATCCCGGCGATGGCCGCCAGGTACATGATCGCGCCCCAGCCAAGGCCCTTCCATGTGTTCCACAGCCACATCTTGATCCAGATGTGTTCGCTGGAGTTGAGCCAGGCGATCCCCTCGTCGATCAGTCCCAGCCGCAGCAGAAGCTTGTTGACGATACCCGTGTCCAGTGAGAAGATGCTCAGCGCGAACGAGAACACAAGCACCCAGCTGATGAAGTTGGGAAGCGTGGTGAAGATCTGCACGAACTTTTTGAAAAATCCGACGCGGATCTCGGTGAGGAAGATGGCAAACGCCACCGGCAGCCAGCTGGTGATCAGCCCGATGCCCGACATCGCGAAGGTGTTGCGCAGTACGCGGACGGTTTCGGACCGCTGCGCTGGATTGGAGAACAGGGATGTGAACCACTTAAAGCCCACATACTCCTGCTGGTCCATCGGCAGGCCGAGCTTGTAGTTGTAAAACGCGTAGCGCCAGCCCGCCAGCGGCAGGTACGCAAACAGGAACACCGCGACCAAAAACGGCAGCATCATTAAGAACAGCTTGAACTTCTTGGGCAGTTCTTCGTAATCCATAAAACCCGCGAAAAACGCCGAGAAAACGCTGAATCCCATCGCGGCAAATAATGGTCCCATGCCAATAATGAACCCGACATCCGCCGGGATCAGGGTAATGGCAATCAACGCCGAAGCCGCCTGCAGCAGGGTGGAGAGCATCAGCGCGGTGATGACCAGTTGTTTGTTCCGCCTGCGCCAGATCAAAAGCCCGATGCCAAAGAGCGCCAGCGCCTTCATGGCGGCCGTCAGGACGCCGAGCTTGTTCAGCACTTTGGAAATCACGGCCTGATAATCCGCCAGGGTCAAATCGTTTTTGGCGGCTTCCTCGGAATAGAGCGCTTTGCCGCGTGTGTTTTCCGGGGTCATCAGCTCGTCCGGTTTTTGGAAAGTAACAAGTGAAAACCCGCTCATGGGCTGGGATACCGTGGGGCTCGCCTGGTTGATTTTGCCCGGCGTGTAGAGGCTGACCTGGAAGATCGGCAGGCACAGCAATGCCGCCGCGCCGATGGCAAGCACCAGGCTGACGACGAACAGGCGCTTGCGCTGGGGGATGGGGTTGACAAAATAGGGGTCGTCCGCGCGCCGGATTCCGATGATCGCGCCGGCGGCCGCCCCGCCGGCAAACGCGCCCATCAGCAGGGGGAACAGGGTATATCCGCCCAGCCCCAGGAACGTAAGCTGGTAAGCCGCGCCCTGAAACTGGTAACTTGCGTCTACGGCGAGCATGCTGAACAGCTCGGTCAGCAGCAATAAACTCGCGACGGTGATCAGGCTTGCGGGAATCCAGCGATCCACCTTACGGATGAGCTGCAAGACCATGCCCGCAGCGAGCATCAATGCTCCGGCGATCGCCATGCTCCGCAGCGTACCGTTATGCGTGGGGATGCGGAACAGATTTTTCACGGCGCTTGCGCTGTCGCCGAGCAGGATTAGATCCTGTATCATGCCGCCTTCGGTAGGCGCGCCGTACAAGCCCGTTTCCACCGCCTGCTCCTGGAGCAGCGGTTCGCGCTGCGTCATCCATGCCCAGCCGGAAACGGAGCGGGAGGCCAGCGCGTCTTCTTCGGGCGTCGAGAATACGCCGTCCGGCACGGTGGTTGCCAGAAACGGGAATACGAGCATCAGCAGGGCGACGGCGCACAGCGCCGCCGATAGCAGCCGCCACTTCTGATCGGAGACGGCAAGGCGGGGCAGCCCGCGCAGCGCGAGCAGCTCAATCACAAGCAGCGCGGCCGACAGCAGAAACGGCAGCCATACATGCCATTTGGCGGTCAGCATCACGTCAAACAGGATGCTCTGGTCCAGCTGCTGGGTGTAAAAAGAAAACAGCATCAGCGGCAACATGCCCGCGCAGCCGATCAATGCGGCAATGTGCGCGATATATTTGCGTTTGATCAGGGAAAGCAGCGCGCCGACCGCCGTAAGGATGACGCCCAGCAAAAGCAAGCCTTCACGGAAGGAAACGGCGGAAAGCGAGGGCATCGCGGCAAGGGGCAGTACGCCGTTTCCCCGCAGGACCAGCTGCAATCCGGATACGCTGTCCGGGAACGCCTGCGCGACGGCCGGATCCAGCGCCATATGCGGGTACATAGAATAAAACGGCATCAACAGGCAGCCGAATAAAAGGATGAGCAGCGCCACGGTCAGGAAATTTTTCTTCACGATCTAGCCTCCGAAACGATGGATCTGTAAAAGACGGGAACCGGCGGGAATGCGCGGGATCTATCACAAAATGCCTACAAAGCAGGGTGTGCGGTAAGGCTTGATTTACCTGTGTTTCGCTGAGAGAAAACGTTTTAGTAACCGGGCAAATAAAAATGATATTCACTTCCGAGGAAGTTGCCTCGATAGTGGACCCGATGCGACGATATACTGTTGCGCCCATATAAATCATGGGATCTGCCCCTATAATACACGAGGGATTTGCGTATTGTCAATGAAACAATAGTATACTCTAATAACACAAAATGGCACATCTTCAACGCTGAAAGGATTATTGAATGATCGGGAATCCTTTACGCGTACTGTTTACGTACGTCATGTCCTGGCGAACGGAGGCGATGAAAGAATGTTGTCGCCTGCCGGAAAAATTATCGGGCAGAATGCTTTCAGGCGGGGAACCCCGGCAGGCGCGTTCCGTAAAAAAGAAAAAGGCCGCGAAGCCGCGGCCTTGTGTGGATGGATACGGATTATTCCGTTTTGCTTTGTACTCGATTACCGCACCAGCGCTTTGCCCATGCCCAGCGCCTGTTTGTTGACCTCCAGGAGATGCGCTTTCTTTTTACCGAGCCATTCGGTCATTACGGTCATCAGGCTTTCCGTTGAAAACAGCCTCGAGGCGGCCTGCAATGCGCCAAGCATGACCATATTGGCGACGCGTGGGGTTTCCAGCGAATCGGCGATGGCGTTGCACGGCACGGCGACGATGCGGACGTCCGCGCGCAAAGCCGGGTCCTCAATCAGCGAGGAATTGTATAACAGCAGTCCGTCCGGTTTCATTCGCGGCATGAATTTACGCAGGCTTGGCTTGTTCATCGCCACCAGAATATCCGGTTCGGAGACCAGCGGCGAGCCGATGGCTTCGGTGCTGATCACCACGGCGCAGTTGGCCTCGCCGCCGCGCATTTCGGGCCCGTAGCTGGGCATCCAGCTGACTTCCCGGCCTTCTGCCATTGCGGTTTTGGCAATCAGCTGGCCGATGATAAGCACGCCCTGGCCGCCGAAGCCCGCGATCAGAAACTGTTTTTCCATCAGCTTTCCGCCCCCTTGAACACGCCCAGCGGATAGGCGGGGATCATGTTGTTTTTCAGCCACTCGATGGCTTCCACAGGCGAAAGTCCCCAGTTGGTCGGGCAGGTGGACAGCACCTCGATCATCGTAAAGCCCTTGTTTTCCATTTGCATGGCGAAGGCTTTTTTAATCGCGGCCTTGGCGGCTTTGACGTGCTTGACGTCGTGCACGCTGACGCGCTCGATGTACGCGCTGCCCGCAAGGGTGGAAAGCATTTCGCTCATGGGTACGGGATAGCCGCAATGCTCCACGTCGCGCCCGAAGGGGCTGGTGGTGGTCACCTGGCCCGGCAGGGTGGTGGGGGCCATCTGGCCGCCCGTCATGCCGTAGATCGCGTTGTTGACGAAAATCGCGGTGATCTTTTCCCCGCGCGTCGCCGCGTGCACAATCTCGGCCGCGCCGATGGAGGCAAGGTCGCCGTCGCCCTGGTAGGTGAACACGCATTTGTCCGGGCAGACGCGCTTGATGCCCGTGGCAACCGCGGGCGCACGCCCGTGCGCGGCTTCCATCATATCGCAGTTGAAGTAATCATAGGCAAACACCGCGCAGCCCACCGGCGCGACGCCGATGGCCGTTTTGCCGATGCCCAGCTCGTCCATCGCTTCGGCGACCAGCCTGTGGATGATGCCGTGCGTGCAGCCGGGGCAGTAGTGCATCGGCTGGTCGGTCAGCATTTCGGTTTTTTCAAATACGATGGCCAACGTTATTCGTCCCCCTTGTCCTCGTGCTCATCAGGCGCATCGGCCTTTTTCCGCGTTTCGTCCCAGTCTTTTTTGAAGTTTTCCGCGGCGTGGGTGACGGATTTCATAAAGCCGTCGATGCCCGATGCGATCGTATCTCCCGCCTTGTTGAAAAAGGAGTTGATCTGGCGTCCGGCCTCCTCGGCCTTTTCCTTCGTTTTGGGATCGTTCAAAAGTTCGTCCAGCTTTTTGCCGGCTTCGTTCAGCTTTTCTTCTACGGTTTTGGCCGCGGAACGCAGTTTCTCCTCGACATCGTCCATTTTGATATCGTCCAGCTTCTTGCCTTCAAACTCGAACTTGAACTCCACCTTTTTCCCGGCGGTCTCCGCCTGTTCGTCCGCGGCTTTTGCGGTTTCCTCTGCCGCTGCGTCCATGGCGTCGGCGGCTTTTTCCGCGGCTTCGTCTACGGCGTTTGCGGCGGTTTCAAAGGCGTGATCCATCTCCTCGGCGGCCATATCCAGGTCTTCTTCGATCTCGTCAAGCTCGGGGTTATCGGATTTGACGCCCGCTTTTTCCAGTTTCCGCTCCATCTTCAGGGCGGCCTCTTTAATACGTTCCGCCATCTTTTCGGCGGTGTCCTTGATCTTCTTTTCCATTTCGTGGGAGGAAGCCGCATCGTACCGGCCGCTGGCTTCCTTTAACTTCTTTTTCATGCTGTCCAGGGTAGCTTTGAATTTCTCTTCAATTTCGTCAAATGCGTGCTCGTCAAACATGGTGCCAACCTCCTTTTAAGTATCTACTTGTCTTTTTTGGATTGCTTTGCGGCTCCGGTCGCCCTGAGCCTTTCCTTGGTGCGCTTGAGGATATGCTCCACAGCGTCGGTCGCGGACTGCAGTTTTTCGTCGATTGCGTTTTCCAGCGCGAGCTCCGCAAACGTCTTCTGGTGCGGAGTCGCGTATTTTTTAATTTCCTGGACTACTTCGTTAACCGTGGGCACCATGCCGCCCATACGCCCGTAGAAATGCACGGGGCGTTCGCCCTCCACGGCGAGGCGCACGTCGTCCACCATCTGCCCGGCGCTCATTTCCACGACCAGATAATGCTGGGCGGTGCGCAGGGTTTTGCGGATGGCTTCGGTGGGGAAGGGCCACAGCGTGATCGGGCGGAGCATGCCGACCCGAATGCCCTCTTCGCGGCACTTGCGAATCGCGCTGCGTACCACGCGGCTGGTGGTGCCGTAGGCGACGACGACCACCTCGGCGTTGGAAAGCATTTCTTCCTGCCAGCGGCATTCGCTGTCGGCGATCTTTTTATATTTTCCTTCGAGCCTCTCGCAGTGCCTCTCCAGCACCTTGGGGTCGATATACAGGCTGTTGATTATGCTGCGCGGGCGCCCGGGCGTCGGCTCGTGGCCGTCGGCGGCCCAGGTTTTATCCGCCAGATCAACCGCCGGGTGGTAGGGCTTGTCCATATCCACGGGCTCCATCATCTGGCCGATCATCCCGTCGCCCAGAACCATCACGGGGTTGCGGTAACGGTCGGCGATATCAAACGCGGCCTGGGTTAAATCCACGGCCTCCTGCACGCTTGCGGGCGCAAGCACACAGGTGCGGTAGTCGCCGTGCCCGCCGCCTCGCGTGGCCTGGTAATAGTCGCTCTGGGCAGGCTGGATGCCGCCAAGGCCGGGGCCGCCGCGCATGATATTAACGATCACGCAGGGTACTTCCGCGCCGGTCAGATAGCTGATGCCTTCCTGCTTCAGGCTGATGCCGGGGCTTGAGGACGAGGTCATCACCCGCGCGCCGGCGCCGCCGGCGCCGTAGACCATATTGATGGCCGCGACTTCGCTTTCGGCCTGCAAAAAACAGCCGCCGACTTCCGGCAAGCGGCGCGACATATATTCGGGGATTTCATTCTGCGGCGTGATCGGATAGCCGAAGAAAAACTTGCAGCCGGCTTGTACGGCCGCTTCGGCGATCGCCTCGTTGCCTTTCATGAGTTTCTTCATTACTTAAGTTCCTTCCCGGCGCATGCCTTGATCATTTCTCCACGCGGATGGCGACCTCGGGGCACATGGTTGCGCAAAAGGCGCAGCCGATGCACGCTTCGGGCTTTTCGCAAAGCGCGGTATGATATCCTTTGGCATTGATTTGTGCGGCGCTGATGATCATGATATTCTTGGGGCAGGCGCTGATGCACAGCCCGCAGCCCTTGCAGAGATCTTCGTTGACGGTGACCGAAGCCATTTTTCCGCCTCCCTTTCTATCTGGACGCGATTGTCACTCGGTGTTTATCATAAGCCAACGCCGGGGGATTGTCAACGCGCGAATCGGTTGACCGCCGCGATGAAATCCGGGCAGAAACACGGCGATTGAAGCCCCGCCGCGGGTTGCGCGCAATTGTAAAAAAGCGGTCACAGGGCATTCTAATGTTGCGTTCATCCTCTCCTCAGTAGATTTGAAGCGTTTTGTCTTTTCTTGCTTCAAGGAATATGCTATACTCTGGGAGACGAACGAACACCGCATTTGAAGGAAAAACAAGGGAGCGAGCATGAGCAATCAATCCAGAAAAAACAAGCAGAGCAAAGGAAAGAAAGCCGGAAGCATGGCGTTCGGCATCACCTTTCTTTTATACTTTATATTCGTAGGCCGGTTTGGTTTCGGCGGGATGATCGGCGGCCTGATCGTGGCCGGGCTGGTCAGCTCCATCGTGCGCTCCATGGCCTCGGGGCTCGACCTGAAAGCCAATAATCAGCAGAATGTCCAGCGCAAAGCCCGTGCGGCCGAGCCCGTGGAAGCGGTTGTGGAGGAAAAGCCCGTCACCTCGGTTCCCGAGGGGAAAACAGGCAATCCAGAGGTGGACGCGATCCTCGCAAAGGGCCGCAAAACCATTCTGCAAATCCGTGAGGAGAACCGGAAGACTCCCGACGAACTGCTGACCAAGCGGCTCGACCAGCTGGAGATACTCTGCGGGGAGATTTTCCGCACCGTACACGACAAGCCCGAAAAAGCGCCGCAGATCCGTAAATTCATGGACTATTACCTGCCGACGACCCTTAAGATCGTTTCCACCTACCGGGTGATCAGCGAACGCGGGGCGTTCGGCAGCGAGATGGCGCAGGCGCGCCAGCGCATCGAGGACGCCCTGGGCACGGTTATCAAGGGCTGCCAGAAACTGCTGTCCAAGCTCTACCAGGACGACGTGTTGGACATCACCACAGATATCGACGTGCTGGAGCAGATGCTAAAGCGCGACGGGCTGACCGAAACCGAACTCCAAATGGCCGCCGACCAGGCGCGCCGCGCGGCGGAGATCAACATGGCGATCGACCAGAAGGCCAAAGCGGCCGCGCCGCAGCCTTCGGAGACGGTACAGCAGATGCAGCAGACAAGCGCCGCCGGAAACGGATCGCAGGCGCAGCAGATTGAATATAGAACGGAACAATAAGGAGGACATCGCAATGACAGACGAAAACGCGAAAGCGCAGGCGCCGGATATCCCGGTACTGTCGCTGGACGACAAGTCCATGGCCAAGGATAAGGCCGATCTTGAAGAAGCGGTTGCTGCGCTTGAAAAAGTGAACGCGACCGCGCCCACCGCCAAGTCCGCTAAGGTCGCCGAAAAGGCGCTGCAGGAGCTGGATACCTCCATGCTGAGCCCGACCGAAAAGCAGACCATCACCGAATTCGCCAAGAAGATCGATATCGAAAACCCCGAGCACGTGCTGCTCTACGGCGCGAGCGCGCAGAAAAAGGTCGCGGATTTCTCCGACAGCGCGCTGCAGACCGTGCGCACCGACCAGACCGGCGAAACCGGTGATATGCTCGTCAAGCTGATCTCGGAGATCAAGGGCTTTTCCACCGAGGCGGACCGCCCCTCCGGCATCCGCGGCTGGTTCTGGGACGCGCGCAAGAACTTCGAGGAGATCAAAAACCGCTACGAAAAGGTGGACGTGAACGTGGACGTCGTGGCGCGCTCGCTGGAAGAAAACCAGCGGACGCTGCTCAAGGACATCAGCATGCTCAACCACCTCTACGATATGAACACCCAGTACTTCAAGGAACTCACCATGTACATCGTCGCGGGTGAAAAGAAGCTCGCGGAAGTGCGCGAAGGCACGCTCAAGGAGCTCAGCGAAAAGGCCAAAGCGAGCGGCGACACCATGGATGCCCAGCGCGTCAACGACCTCGCCACCGCCTGCGACCGCTTTGAAAAGAAGCTCCACGATCTGAAGCTCACCCGCACCGTCGCTTTGCAGATGGCCCCGCAGATCCGGCTTTTGCAGAACAACGACAGCCTTTTGGTGGAGCGTATTCAATCCACGCTTTCCAACACATTGCCGCTGTGGAAGAGCCAGATCGTCATCGCCCTTGGGCTTGCCCGCAGCCAGCAGGCGCTTAAGGCGCAGACGGCCGTGACCAACATGACCAACGAGCTGCTTAAGAAAAACGCCGAAATGCTCAAGATGGGCACCATCGAGACGGCCAAGGAAGCCGAGCGCGGCATTATCGACGTCTCCACGCTGGCCAAGACCAACCAGGATTTGATCGACACCATCACCGAAGTGATGGCCGTGCAGAAGGAAGGCCGTCAGCAGCGCATCGATGCCGAAAAGCAGCTGGTGGTGCTCGAATCCCAGCTCAAGGCAAAGCTTTTGGAGCTTAAGGAATAGGGGAACAAATTATCGAAACGACATGCGGGAGGAATCCAATGCTTGCGCAGGAAGTAATGGACTTTTTGGAAGAAAACGACGTCAAGTTTGTACGCTTGGCGTTTCCCGATTTATTCGGGAAATTGAAAAATATCGCCATCCAGCCGGATCTGCTGGAGGAGGCTTTCGAGCAGGGTATCCCGTTTGAGGCCGCCGCGGTGGAAGGATTTTCGTCTCCGCAGAAGGGCAGCCTTCTGCTGCGGCCCGATCCGGACACCCTGTGCATCCTCCCGTGGCGGCCGCAGGCGGGGCGCGTGTGCCGCCTGATCTGCGATGTAATCACCGCCGACGGCAAGCCGTATGAAAGCGATACGCGCGGCATCTTGCGAAAGGCCGAAGCGCTGGCCGCCAAACGGGGGTTTTCCATCCGGCTTGGCGCGGAGTGCGAGTTTTACCTCTTCGAGGCCGACGAACAGGGTTGCATTACCAAAAACCCGCAGGACAGGGGAAGCTACCTGGACGTCGCCCCGCTGGATCGTGGAGAGGACGTGCGCCGGGAAATCTGCCTGACGCTTTTGTCCATGAACATCCGGCCCGAGCTCAGCCATCACGAGCGCGGACCCGGGCAGAACGAGATTGATTTCCACCGCGCCGAGCCCGTGACCGGCGCCGACCATCTGGTGGCGTTCCACAACGCCGTGCGCACCATCGCCGCGCGCTACGGACTGGCGGCGTCGTTTATGCCAAAACCGCTGCCCGGCGAGTACGGCAACGCCTTCAAGGTGAACTTCGCGCTGTTCAAGGACCGTAAAAATCTGTTCCGCATGGACAGCGAACAGCTTCCGCCCGAGGCGAAAGCAGCGATGGCGGGCGTTTTGAACCGGCTGCCGGAGATGACCCTGTTTTTAAATCCCGTACCCAACAGCTACGACCGCCTGACCGACGGCGAGACGCCCAACCGCGTTTGCTGGTCGCATCAGCGCCAAAAGAACGCCGTCCGGGTGCCGCTGCCGCAGCACCGTTTCGCCAAGATGCAAATCGCATCCGCCGACAGCCTGTCTAACGCATACCTGGCCTACGCGCTGCTCATTTTCGCGGCGCTGGAAGGCATCGAACACGACGAGGCACTGCCGGACGCCGTGCAAAGCGGCTGGGATCAAGCGCCGGCGCTTCCCGAAACGCTCGGCGAGGCGATCGAGGCCGCAAGCAGCAGCGAATTCATCAAGCGCTCGCTGCCCGAAAGCGTCGTATCGGCATTCCTGAACAATGCCCGGGATATGGTGCGAAAAGACCAGCAGGATAAGAATAAACTGTTTGAAGAACAATTTGGCTGTTTTTAAGAACCCGCTCCACAATCTCCCTACGCTGCCGGACGGTTTTTACTTACAACGACCTCGTCCGGTGACGCATTGGTTTTTGAACCCTTCCCTACCCTCACCGAATAGGAGAGCACGACGTTGACGCAGGGGCGTAATTTACTGGTAGCTGCAAAGGGGCAGGAAAAGCTGAGGGAATGGCTCGGCGCTGTTTGCGTCGGCGAGATCGTGACCGTAGCGGGCGCTGCGCAGGCGCGCCGGAAGGCAAGCGGGGATAACTTCTCGCTTGCTTTGATCAATATGCCCCTGCAGGACGAATCCGGCCTGGACCTTGCCGTGGACCTTGCCCGTAACACCACCGCGGCGGTCATACTGCTGGTGAAGACCGAGATGGCGCCGCTGGTCGCCGATACGGCGATCGAAGCCGGAGCGCTGATCGTGACCAAGCCCGTCAACCTTCTGCTGTTTGAACAGATCGTCAAGGTGGGCATGGCCTGCCGCAACCGGCTTTTGATGTACAAGGAGCAGACCGCGCGCCTGCAAACGCGCTATGAGGAGCTCAAGGTGATCGACCGCGCCAAGTGCCTGTTGATCGAGCATATGCGCATTACCGAGGAGGAGGCCCACCGCGTGATCGAAAAAGAGGCGATGGACAGCCGCATGTCGCGGGTGCGCATAGCCAAGAAGGTTTTGGATCGTTTCGAATTGTAATACGGGCCTTATACCAGATCCTCGCAGGTTTCCGCGAGGGTCTTTATTTTTTGCTCAATCACGTCGATCACGCGGTGAAACGCCGCGTCGCCCTGCCCGGTCGGGTCGTCGAGGCCCCAGTCCTCCCGGTGCTTGCTTGGCAGGGCGGGGCACTGTACGTTGCAGCCCATCGTGATCACGATGTCTACCGGAGGGATATCCTGTAAGAGCTTGGGACGCTGCGTGGTTTCCATGTCGATGCCGAAGCGCTCTTTCATGATGCGCACGGCGTCCGGGTTGATGCGGTCCTTGACTTCCGTACCCGCGGAATAGCTTTCAAACCGGTCTTTTCCATAGCGCTTGCCAAGCGCTTCGGCGATCTGGCTGCGGCAGGAGTTGTGCACGCAGATAAAGGCGACTTTGATCATGCCCGGAACCATCCCTTCGTCCGGTTGGCGATGCGCACAAGCATCAGCATCACGGGGACTTCCACCAATACGCCGACGATCGTCGCAAGCGTCGCGGGGGAGGACGCGCCAAACAGCGAAATGCTCACGGCGACGGCGAGCTCGAAGAAATTACTGGCGCCGATCATACCGGCCGGGGCCGCGATGCAGTGGGGGAGCTTCAGGACCCTGGAAGTCAGGTACGCGATGAAGAAGATCGCCACGGTTTGCAGCGTAAGCGGGATCGCGATCAGCAAAATATGCAGGGGGTTTTGCAATATCACGTCGCCCTGGAACGAGAAGATAATCAGGAGCGTTAGCAGCAGCCCGATGATCGTCACGCTGGAAAACTTCGGCAGAACAGTCCCGCTCAGGTAGGCAAGACCGCGCTTTTTCACGATAGCCCGGCGTGAAAGCATGCCGCCGGCAAGCGGGATGACCACAAACAAGCCGACGGATAGCAGCAGCGTGTCCCAGGGGATGACGATGCCGCCGATTCCCAGCAGCAGCGCAACGATCGGCGTGAACAAAAGCAGGATAATCAGGTCGTTGGTGGCGACCTGTACCACGGTATAGGCCGGATCGCCTTTGGTCAGGTGGCTCCACACAAAAACCATTGCCGTGCACGGCGCCGCGCCAAGCAGTACGGCGCCCGCCAGATAAGATTTGGCGAGTTCCGGGGGAATCCATGATTTGAAGACGAAAAAGAAAAATACCCACGCGATGAAAAACATCGTAAAGGGCTTGACCAGCCAGTTCACCGACCAGGTGACGAACAGCCCCTTGGGATTCTTGCCGACGTTTTTGATGCTCTGGAAATCCACCTTCAGCATCATCGGGTAGATCATCAGCCAGATCAGCACCGCGATGGGGATGGAAACGTGCGCGTACTCAAGTCTTGCCAATGCGGCGGGGACCTCCGGCAGAAACTTGCCGATCAGTACGCCGCCGGCCATACATAACAGGACCCAAATGGACAGGTATTTTTCAAAGAAGCTAATGGCCGGTTTTTCGTTTGGCTGCATAGGGCGTCTCCTTTAGTTTGACGTTGCATGGGGTTGCGGCGATACAGTAGATATCTAAATATCTAGATGTATAGATATGAGTATAAAATGCGGACACCCGCTTGTCAATGAGTTTACACAAATATTACAAAGGCCCGCATCGTTTGGCGATGCGGGCCTTTGTAAGGGTTTCGTTGTTCTTATTGCACTTTGCCGGGGAACTGTGAAGAGGCTTCGCTGTACGCGTGCTCGATGTTAGACTTGTGCTTGGAATCCACAACGCCCGTGCTGTGCGTTGTGCTGCCGTAGAAATGCATGCACATCATGCCGTACATGTTGTTGAGCTTGTAGTAGTACGTTCCGCCGCGGGTGGCTTTGGAGAAGCTGGATGTACCAGTGTAGCCGTGGGGGATAATGTAGATGCTTGCACAGTACACAGTGCCGTTCAGGTTGACCCACACCGGGATCTTATAAACGTTGCCTGCTGTTTTATAATCGCTGTCCCAGCGCCACGCGGGCCATGTGTAGTCCGGCGTATCCTGATTGCCGGAGGCTTTAATCAGGGCAAGCTCCGCGGAGCTTGGCGGATCGGGATTGTAGGTTACGCCCAGGATGGCGCTGAGTACCGCGGTATCGTTTTTATCGTAGGTGACGATGTCGGCGTGGTTGGCACCCGACCAGCGCCAGACGCGGAACACCCTGTGCTGGGAATCGTCTACGGCCATAACCGTCGCCATGCTGCTCTTGGGGAACAGGGAGGTGGATCCGCCGTCGATCTCGGCCCATGAGCCTCTCTTGACGGTAGTCACCGTGCCGAAGTCTCCAACCGTGGTCGAGTCGCCGGTACCGGTGCGCTTGGCTTCCAATGCGGCCATGCCGGCGGCAAACAGGTCTAAGCTTTCGGCGGAGTCAATCACACCGGAGACCGTTTTACCGTAGTTGTTCTGGTAGGCTTTCACGGCGGTCGTCGTATTCGAGCCGAAGATGCCGTCCACGTCATCGGTGTACAGACCCAGCTCGTACAGCGCGGCCTGGATGGCGTGCACGTAAACGTCGCTGGTACGCAGCGTCGTGGAGCCGCCGAGGGTTTGACCGGCCTGTTCGCCGGACGGAAGGCCGGCGGGCCAAATGGTGTTGATAATGTATTTATTCAGATCGTCGGTCGTCAGCAATCCGCTGATCAGATCGGCGTCGTAAACGGTATAGTGCACTTCGTTGTCGTAATACAGATCGATATAGGTCGTGCCGGAATAGCTGTAGGAGGATCCGGTCAGCTGCAGCACCGTATCCTCGGCAACGACAACCGGCGTGCCGGGCGTGGAAGGACTTGTGCCCAGATAGAGGGTCGTATCCTTGGCGAGCTGCACGTAGCTCTTCTCAGTGTCGGGCATGCCCGCGCTGCCGAAATCGGCGGTCGCGCAGTCGCCGCGCACCCAGCCGGTGCGGCCGCTTGCCGAACGGATGTTATACCATACGTAGCCGCCAGCCTCGCTGGAGGGGCCGATCATCGTAGCGACGTCGCCGATGTTAAGATGATAGCCGGACTGCGCGCCCGCGGGAGATGTGCGGATGTGCGTCCACTTTTTCGTGATGGTCACGGTACCGTAATCGGTAATCGTGGTGGTTGTACCGCCCGACGAGGAGGACGCGGCTGTTACATAAGTACCCATCACCCAGCCGTAGGTGCCCTGATACTTGATGTAATACCAGGTCACGCTGCCGTTGAGCTGCGTGTTGGTGTATTCCAGAATCGTTCCGGCAAGCGAGATCATGCCCAGATAGGCGGAACTGGTGGAGTAGGATTTGCGGATGCGCAGCTTATCGACCGTGGTCTTGATCATGTTGTCGCCGATGACGGTTCCGTCGTCGGTGGTGTCGGAATCAAGCACCAGGCCCGGGTTGGACCGCAGATATTCCAGTTGATCCGTAGCCTGCGGGAAGAGTTTATCGATTGTAAAGGTGTTGGAGACGCCGGTCACGGACAGCGCGTTATTGTCCTGGAATTCCTCAATGGCGTTATAGGTGTTGGGGCCGTAGTTACCGTCCACGTCGTCTTCGTAATAACCCAGAATTTCCAGCGCGGCCTGAATCGCGTGCGACATAAAGTCGCCATGGACGTTAAGTTCACGCTGCATGCTGGCGGTGGCGGTCGTCTGCCAGGTTACGTCGGCAATATAGGCGTTGAGTCCGTCCGTCGACAGGAGGCCGTTTTGGAACGCTGTGTCATACAGCGTATGGTATACGGTTTCTGAATCGTCGTTGATGTTATATACGTTGATGTACTGGCTCGTCGTACCGCCGTAGGTTGCGGAATAGGGAGTGCCGGTGACCAGCTGCAGCAGGTTGCCCGTACCGATCACGACTTCAATGCGGTTGCCGCCGCTTAAAACCGGGTTCGCGGCGTCGTCGCCTTTATAAAGCGTTGTGGCGGCGGTCAGCTTGACGTATTTTTTATCGGTGGACGGCATGCCCGCGCCGCCGTAATTGCCATTGGCGTAATCGCCGTGCACGTAACCGGACGCCCTGTCCGTTTGCAGGTTGTACCAGGTGACGCCGTTGAGCTCAACGGACGGGCCGATCATGGGATACTCGCCCGGCTGGGCGAAATACCCGGTTCTCGAACCGGCGGGGCTATTGCGGATGACGACGTTCTTGGCCGTTACCGTGACCGTGCCGTACGCGCCGGGCGTCGTTACGGCGACGGCTGCCGTCATGGGCAGGAGGGCGATCAACAAGCTCATCATCAGCAAAAGCGAAACGCTTCTGCGAATAGTTTTGCCGCTGCGCATCATTGTTTTCATGCTGGTGTCTCCCCGTTTCCGAATTATTTCAGTACTCTATTTTGTATATATAATATGGCAGATAAATTCTCAGCCTGATAATATTACAAAATTATTACATTGTCAAGGAATAATTTAAACAATATCACAATTTTCCGCGAAAAAAATGCGGGTTTCCGTGCTTTTTCGCAAAAAGCGGATTTGCAAGGCGTCATAAGGCTTCCAAAGCGCTGATGAGTGCCGCGACATTCTCGTCCGGCGTGGTGACGCCGACGCAGATTCTCACGGCCGTATGCGCGGAATCCACAGCCTCCCAAAACGCGAATGCGAAATCCTTTTGAAGGGTGCTCAGCGCGTCGTTTGGCAGGACGGGGAAGATCTGGTTGGCCCGGGTGTCGGCAAGCATCGAATATCCTTTGGTCAGTAGCGCCTGCTTGATCCGCTGCGCCTTGGCGTTGGCCTGTTTGCCAAGCGTTTCATAGTAGCCGTCTTGCAGCAGGGCCTGAAACTGTACGGCCAGTAACCGTCCCTTGGCCAACAGCGCGCCGCGCTGCTTGATGTGGTAGCGGAAGTGCGGCCAGTCGGATGCGTTTTTGAGCACCACCGCTTCCCCAAACAGCGCGCCGCATTTGGTGCCGCCGATGGTAAAGGCGTCGCAGACGCTTGCCAAATAGGGGAGATCCACGTCCGGTTCCGCGGCCAGGCCGTAGGCAAGCCTTGCGCCGTCGATGAACAGCTTCAGCCCGCAGCTTTGCGTTGCCGCACGGATCGCGTCCAGTTCCCTGCGGGTATACAGGGTGCCAAGCTCCGTGGGATGGCTTAGGTACACCATCGCGGGGCGTACGATATGCTCGTGGGTCACGTCGTTTATGTGCGCGTCAAAGGCTGCTTGGATCTGCGCGGCCGTGATTTTGCCCCGCTCGTTTTGAAGGGTGAGCACCTTGTGACCGGTGGCCTCCACCGCGCCGGTCTCGTGCGTGTTGATGTGCCCGAGATCGGAGCTGATCACGCCCTCGAAAGGCCGCAGCGCCGCGGCGATGACGGTGAGGTTTGCCTGCGTGCCGCCCACGAAGAAATGCACGTCTGCCTGCGGCGCTTTGCACAGAGAACGGATCTGCGCTTTCACGTCCGCCGTCAGCGCGTCGTCGCCGTAACCCGGCGTCTGCATGGCATTGGTCGCCCGGAGAGCCTCCAGCACCTTGCCGTCGGCGCCCTCCTGGTAGTCGCTTTGGAAGAGGTTCAAGCTTTAGTCGTCCTTTCCGTTTTTCAGTCCCGCGAAAATCATGCGCCCGGCGCTGGTTTGCAGCACCGTGGAGACTACGATCTCGGCCTTCTGGCCGACCAGCTGCCGCGCCTGATCGACGACGATCATTGTGCCGTCGTCCAGGTAGGCAACGCCCTGTCCGGCTTCTTTGCCTTCGCGGACGATTTCCACGGTAATCTCCTCGCCCGACGCGAGCATCGGCTTGAGGGCGTTGGCAAGATCGTTGATGTTGAGCGCCTTGACGCCCGAAATGCGCGCGACTTTGTTGAGGTTATAGTCGTTGGTCACCACTACGCCGCCCAGAGCCTGGCAGAGCTTTAAAAGCTGTACGTCCACTTCGCTTTGATCCCTGCCATTGCGCTCCCGGATCACCACGCGGTCGCCGAGCTTTGTCTGCAATTGCTTGACGATATCCAGCCCGCGCCGTCCGCGCGTGCGTTTCAGGGTATCGGCGCTGTCGGCGATGTGGCGGAGTTCGTCCAGCACGAATTCGGCAATCACCAGATCTCCTTCCAGAAAACCGGTGGCCGCGATATCCAGAATGCGCCCGTCGATGAGCACCGAAGTATCCAATACCTTGGCGGGGGTGCCGGACGGCTTTGCGTCGTCCTGAGGCTGGGAATCGTCCAGAATGATGTTGAGCGCGTCAAGCTGCGTAGCGCCCCTGCGCACAGGCTTCTCGGTATAGCGCTGGTAGCCGATGCGCATGCCCATGGTGCCAAGCACCACATAGATGATCGCGGAAATGGAAATGCTCAGCAGGCTGGAACCTGCGGACTGGATCAGCAGATGTAAAAGCGCCGCGATGCTCAGGCCGATAATCAGCCCCATCGCGGACAGGAAAATCTGGCGCGTGGGCATGCTCGTCCAGTTCCGCTCGATAATGCCGGAGATCCGCATCACGCGCAGCATGATTCCGTGGGAGAAGGCAAAAAAGATAAGTCCGAAGAAAAAGCAGAGGATGACGTAGAGGACGATGACACTCTCCTGCCCGGAAAATACGTGCGGATACGCCCGTTCCATGAACGGCCTGACCCCGGCGGCGATCACGGCGCCAATGCCCGCGCCGACCGCTGTGATCAAAAGCCGCAGCATGGTCGCCATCCATTGGTTTCGTCTCATTCGCTTCCCTTCCTTTCTGGATTTAGTGAACGATCGCCAGCGCCTGCATCAGCGTATCGACGCCGGTGACGGACGCGTTTTTCACGGGCGGGAGGTTTTTCAGGTTCTGCTTGGGCAGGATGATTTCCGTAAAGCCCAGCCGCATGCACTCGGCCACGCGGCGTTCGGCGTTGGCGATGGGCCGTACCTCGCCGCAAAGCCCGACCTCGCCCATGACGCAGAGCTTCTGCGACAGCGAAAAGCCTTCTAGGCTCGACGCCACCGCCAGGCATACCGCAAGGTCGGCCGCGGGATCGTCCAGTTCCAAGCCGCCCGCGACGCTGACATACACGTCCTGATCATAAAGCTTCTTGCCCGCGCGCTTTTCCATCACCGCCAGCAGCAGCGCGATGCGGCCGGAATCCAAGCCGCCCACGGTGCGCTTGGGCATGGAGTAAAAGCTGTGCGCCGCCAGCGCCTGCAAATCGCACAGGATGGGGCGGCTGCCGCGCATGGTGCAGAACACCACGCTGCCGCTTGCGCCCCGCGCGCGCTGTGAAAGCAGCGTCTCGCTGGGGTTGGCCACGGGGAACATACCCGTTTGCCGCATTTCGAAAACGCCCAGTTCGTTCACGCTGCCAAAGCGGTTCTTGGTCGCGCGCAGGAGCCGGTACTCGTGCTGGCGGTCGCCCTCGAACGAGAGCACCGTATCCACCATATGTTCAAGCACCCGGGGGCCTGCCAGAGTGCCGTCCTTGGTGACGTGCCCGACCAGAAACACCGAAAGCCCTGTTGTTTTCGCGTGGCGGATGATGGCCGAAGCGCTCTGCCGCACCTGCGATACGCTGCCGGGCGCCGAAGAACTGTCCGACGAGACCATGGTCTGGATCGAGTCGATCACCAGCACGTCGGGGGTGAGCGTTTCGCACTTTTCCAAAATGCTTTCCACTCCGTTTTCCGCCAGCACGTAGAGCTGATCCTGCTTGACCTGCAGGCGCCTTGCGCGCATCTTGATCTGGCGGACGCTTTCTTCACCGCTGACGTAGAGCACCTGCTTTGTCTGGCTCAGTTCCGCCGCGACCTGCAATAGAAGCGTAGATTTGCCGATACCCGGATCGCCGCCAAGCAGCGTGACGCTGCCCTCGGTCAGCCCGCCGCCCAGCACCCGGTCCAGTTCCTCGTTTCCGGTCAATACGCGGGTTTCCCGGGCGTCGTCGATCGTGTGCAAAAGCACCGCGTTCGACGTCGGCATACGGTAACGGGCCGCCTTTTCGGCGGCCTTGCCAGCGGCCGGCGCGGCAAAGGACGTCTGCTCCTCAAAGGTGTTCCAGGCGCTGCAATCGGGGCACTGACCAAGCCAGCGCGGCGCCTGATACCCGCAGGCGGCACAGACGAATATGCTTTTATCCTTCGGCAAAGTTCCACTTTATCGTCAACCTTTCCGCATGGGTTTCACGCTCATAATGCTACTATGACAGTATAGCATGTTTTTTGCGGAAACATGGCGCTTATCCTTCTTTTTTTCTTTTATGACTATAGTCTACAATCGCCTGCGCGGCGGCGTTGGTCATGCCCTCTACGGCCATGAGCGCGTCTTTATCGGCGTCGAAGATTGCCGGCACGCTTTTAAAGGCCCGAAGCAGCGCGACCTTGCGCTTTTCGCCGATGCCCGCAATGGACGTAAGCTCGCTTTTCAGCCCCGCCTTGCCGCGCAGCGCGCGGTGGTGTGTGATGCCGAAACGGTGCGCCTCGTCGCGCACGCGCTGCAAAAGGTGCAGGCCGTGGCTGCGTTTGTCAAGCACAACCGGGTCTTCCTGGTCGGGCAGGAATAATTCCTCGTTGCGCTTGGCAAGCCCGAACATCGGCAGGTTTACCCCGCAGGAAAGCATTGCCTGCCTGGCAAACAGCAGCTGCTGCGGTCCGCCGTCGATCAAAATCATATCGGGGAAGCGGGAAAAGCGGCCTTCGTCAACCGGCTGACCCTTCTCCTGACGTTCCTTGCGCTCCTCCAGCCCGTGGGTGAAGCGGCGGCGGAGAACCTCTTCCATCGAAGCGAAGTCGTTGGCGCCCTCTACGGTCTTGATGCGGAAATGGCGGTATTGCTTTTTGGCGGGCATGCCCTGCTCGAACACGACCATGGAGCCGACGGACAGGTTGCCCTGGGTATTGGAAATATCGTAGCCTTCGATACGGCGCGGCAGAGCCGGCAGGGAAAGCGCGTCCTTTAGTTCCTGCATGGCCATGGTGGTGCGCCGGAACTTGATCTGCTTTGACTGCTGATGTTTGAGCAGCACGTCCTGTGCGTTTTTCACGGCGATTTCCACCAGCCTGCGCTTTTCGCCGCGCTGCGGGCTGTGCAGGGTGACCGCCGAGCCGCGCCGCTCACGCAGGAGCTGTTCCATTTCGTCCATGTCCTCGATCTCGTCCTGCAACAGCACCTCGCGCGGGATCATGCGCTCTTCTCCGTAATACTGCGGAATAAACGCCGTCAGCACGTCGGCGGCCGTATCGCCGCCCTGGCCTTCGAGCATGTAATGCTGCCCGTCCTCCATGCGCCCCTGGTGGATGTGTACAAGCTGAACCACCGCGTCGATCTTGTCGGAGGCGACGGCGATGATGTCCTGCTCCACGGAGCGGGTCTGGATGGCGAGCTGATGCGCCGAGACGGCCTGCACGTCGGCGATCATATCCCGGTACAGGGCGGCCTGCTCGTATTGCATGCTGGTGGCGGTCTCGTCCATCTTCCGGCGCAGCTCTTTGAGCACGGGCTGGATATCGCCGTTTAGAAACGCGACGGACTGCTTTAAAATATCATCGTAGGCTTCCTGGGAAATGAAGCCCGCGCACGGCGCGTAGCACTTGCCGGTATCGTAATACACGCAGGGGCGGTGCGGGCTTTTCAGCGGAAATTTAAGGCTGCAGCGGCGCAGCGGAAAATAGCGGCCGAGTTCGTCCAGCACCTGCCGTACGGCGGTCGCGCCGATGTAGGGGCCGAAATACTTTTTGCCGTCCTTGGGATCGTAAATGCGCGAGACGGTGAGCTTTGGAAACATCTCGGCGGGATCGTAGCACAGATAAGGATAGTGCTTGTCGTCCTTTAAAAGGATGTTGTAAAACGGCCTGTGCTTTTTGATCAGATTGCTTTCCAGCGTCAGCGCTTCAAAATCGGTGCGGCATAAAAGGATATCAAAATCGTCGATGCGCTCGACCATTGCGCGCACCTTCGCCGTGTGCCCTTCCGGGGAATGGAAGTACTGGCGCACGCGGTTTTTTAAATTCTTCGCCTTGCCGATATACAAAATCTCCCCGTGACTTTTCATCAGATAGCAGCCGGGGCTGTCGGGGAGCATGGCAATTTTATGGGCAAGTTCGCCGGACATAGGGGGCTTCCTTCCTTTGGTATATGCGGTCTTGACGGATGGAATGGCGCTAATTATAATGAAATTACCGACACTGTACAGCATCCGATCGACAATCACAATCGACAATCGAATAGAAACGAGGAGGAGACGATATGCCAGGGTTTGATACCTTATATTACTCCGCGGGGCTTAGCATCTGGTACCTGATCTCAGCCGGGCTGGCGCTGCTGGGCGCGGTGGCGGCCGGGGTGTACTTCCTGCGTCCGTCGGGCAGAACGCGCTATACGGGGCTGATGCAGAAACTCGGCGCGCACGTTAATTTCGAGCGCATGATCTTCCCAGAGCTGCTGAAATTCGCCTATGTGGCAAGCGCGCTGTATGCCATCTTTTCGGGTATCGTAACGCTTGCGTCCGGCAGCATCGTGACCGGCATCCTGATGATCGTACTGGGCCCTATCGCCGTCCGTGTCGCCTACGAGCTGATTATGGCCTTATTCTCCGTGCTGGATGGAATCAAGGAGACCAACCGGCTGCTTCGCGCGGGCGCGGCGTCTCGTTCCGGCGGGCCTCAGCCGCACGCGCGGCCCATGCATCCCTCACAGGACGGAGCCGAAGGGCAAGTAAAACATTATCCCGGAGGCTACGACCCGCTGCACAAAGCGTAATCAGTTTAAAACATCTTTCGCCACTTTAACACGAAAAACGCGATGATCGTCACCAGCGCGCTCGCGCCGAATACGATCCAAAATCCCATGATGGTGCCCTGGAACGGCACGCCGGTGTTCATGCCCCAAAGCGACGCGAACAGCGTCGGGATGGCGAGCATCACCGTCAGGCTGGTGAGCACCTTCATGACGATGTTCAGGTTGTTGGAAATAATCGAAGCATAAGCGTCCATCGTACCGGACATAATGTCGCGGTAAATGTTACACATTTCAATGGCCTGCTTGTTTTCGATGATAACGTCTTCCAGAAGATCAGCGTCCTCGGGATACTTGCGCAGCATATCCAGACGCATCATCTTTTCCAATACGATCTCGTTGCCCTTGAGCGAGGTGGAAAAGTAAACCAGCGATTTTTCCAGCTGCATCATCTGCAAAAGCTCCTGGTTACGCAGGCTTTCCTGCAGGCGCTTCTGCACGAAGGTGGAGGCCTTGTCGATCTGCTTCAAATAGGCCAGGTAGCGGCTGGCGTTGCGGTTTAGGAGCTGTAAAAGGAAGCGGGTGCGCTTGTAGGTCCAAAACCCGCGGACGCGTTCCTCGGCGAAGTCGTTGATAATGGTGGATTCGCGCGAAGTGACGGTGATAATCACGTCGTCCACCATGATGATGCCCATGGGGATGGTGGAGTAGCTGTAGCCCTTTTCCTCGGTTTCCACGTAGGGAACGTCGACAATGATCAGCGTCTGGTCGCCGTCGCGCTCGATACGCGCGCTCTCTTCTTCATCCAGCGCCGACTGCAGATACGTGGGGTCCAGCGCAAAGCGGGCGTTGAGGCCCTGGATCTCCTCTTTGGTGGGCGCCTGGAGGTGAATCCAGCAGCCCTTTTCAAAGGTCGTGATCTCGGAAAGATGATCATCGACCGTCAGAAATACCCTTTTCATACAAAAAACCTGCCTTTCCGTACGCCGCCGGGGTGTCGGCGGCGCTTCCGAGCAGGTCTGAGCGTCATCAGCGCAGGCGGTCTACCGTGCCGCAGCCCTCTGCACAGCCTCTCGGAGCGTAGTATTCAATTTGTTGCGGTAGCGGTTGGTTAAGTGCCTACTGTATGGGTCCGCGTCCACGAGCGCTCCTCCTTTTTGTGCAGAATAGAAAAGGGATTTCCCTTCCCTACGCCTATCATAGCCCCTGCATTGCGGAAAGTCAAGGCGAAAAAGCTGCCGAATGCTCCGTTGCATTCGCCTTGTTCGTCATGTATAATGAGGGCTGTTAAAATACAACCGAACGAACGAATTGTCATGACTTGAAAGGGATGAAATATCCGTGAAAAAACTCGTATCCGTTTTTCTGTGTGCCGTACTGGTTTTATCGGCCGTATCGTTTGCCGCGGCGGAGGAAACGCCGCTGAAAGTTGCCGTTTGTTTTGCCGAAGCGCTGGGCGATTTGGGCTTCAACGACAGCGCCTACGAAGGCCTGACAAGGCTTGAAAAAGATTATAACGTCGAAGGCAGCATCGTGGAGTGCAAATCGGACGCCGGAAAATACCTGACCTCGCTGGTCGACGCCGCGGAACTCAACGATATCGTTGTCGCAGTCGGCTGGCAGTACTGGGACGCGCTCACCGAGGTCGTGCCCCAGCTTCCCGATACCAAGTTCATCTTTGTCGATAACGGGCTGGACGGCCTGGGCGACAATCTGTTGTCCATCACCTACGCCGAAAACGAAGGCTCGTTCCTGGCGGGCTATATCGCCATGATGACGTCCATGACCAAATCCGTCGGCTTCGTCGGCGGCGAAGATTACGAGACCATCAACAACTTCTTCGTGGGCTACAAGCAGGGCGCGCTGTATGCCGATCCCGCCGGCACGGTGCTTGATCCGGTGTACGCGGGCGATTACGAGTCCCCCGACAAGGGCAAGGAACTGGCGATCTCGCTGTACTCCAAGGGCGCGGACGTGGTGTTCGCCGTCGCGGGTAAAACGGGACTTGGCGTGTTCGACGCCGCCAAGGAGCAGAATAAATACGCCATCGGCGTGGACTCCGACCAGAAATACATCGACCCCGAGCACATCATCTGCTCGATGGTCAAAAACATCGGCGAGAGCATCTACCAGGTAGTCGGCAACTACATTGCGGACGGCACGTTTGCCGGCGGCACGATCTGGGAGGCGGACATGTCCACCGGGATCATTTCCATCGGCTACGGCGCGGAGGACGAAATGCCCCAGCAGGTGTCCGACGGTGTGAAAGCCGCTGCGGATGAACTCTCCCTGATGATTCAAAGCGGCGAAATCGTCGTCGATTCCACACGGTAATTTCATGGAGTAAAACAGCCGCTGGTCGTCCGGCGGCTGTTTTGTTCCATCTACCGTCTGTATGGCTCATTTTGACAATGGAAAGCGAGAAAAGACCTTCGAAATGTACGATACGAACATGCTGCAAGAAGAAATCCGGCGGCTGAAACAGGAACGCAACGCCGTCATCCTGGCGCACTACTACCAAACGGGCGATATTCAGGACACCGCGGACTACGTCGGCGATTCCTACGGCTTAAGCAAGCTGGCCAAAAACACGGATGCGGACGTTATTGTGTTTTGCGGCGTCAGGTTTATGGCGGAGACCGCCAAAATCCTCTCGCCGACCAAAACCGTGCTCCTGCCCGCGCCGGACGCGGGCTGTCCGATGGCGGATATGGTGACCCCGGAAGACGTTTTAAAGCTCCGGGCGCAGTACCCCGGTGCGGCGGTCGCCTGCTACGTGAACTCCTCCGCCGAGGTGAAAGCCGTCAGCGACGTATGCGTTACCTCGTCAAACGCCGTCAAGATCGTGCGTGCGCTCAAGGAAACGCAGGTTATTTTTGTACCCGACCAAAACCTGGGTCGCTATGTGGCCGGGAAGTTGCCGGAGAAGGAAATCATCCTCCATCCCGGCTATTGCCGCGTACACCACAAGCTGACGGCGCAGGAAACCGGCGCGGCCGTCGCGCTGTACCCCGGCGCACCGCTGCTGGCGCACCCCGAATGCACTGATGCGGTGCTGGACAGGGCGGATTTCATCGGCAGCACCGCGCAGATTCTGGAACATGCTGCGCAGGCGAAGGAAACGGAGTTCATCATTGCCACCGAAGAGGGGATACTGCACGAGCTGCAAAAACAAAATCCGGAGAAAACCTTTCATCTGCTGTCCAACAGGCTAATATGCGTCAATATGAAAAAAACGCGCCTGACGGACGTGCGGGACGCGCTTTTGCGGATGCGGCACCAGGTCACGCTGGATGAAGACGTGATGCTGAAGGCGCGCCGCAGCCTCGACCGTATGCTGGAACTGGCGAAATGAGGCTGATATTTTGCGCCGCTATATAACGGATACCCCGTGGAAAGACTTTATCCGGCACGAAGTGGACGTTGCCATCATCGGCAGCGGCCTGGCGGGCATGTATACGGCGTACCATTTGCCGGATACGCTTAAGTGCGCGCTGTTTACCAAGAATAAAACGGAAACCAGCTCCTCCTCTCTGGCGCAGGGCGGGATCGCCGCCGTGACCGAGAAGGACGACCAGTTTCTTTACCATTACATGGATACGATCACCGCCGGCGCGGGACTTTGCGACGAGGAGGCCGTACGCCTGATCGTGCGGGAAGGGCCCAGCGAGATCGAAACGATGCTGAAAATCGGCACCAAATTCGACCTCAACGGCGAAGGCCGCCTGATGACCACGCGGGAGGGCGGGCACGGCATGCACCGCATCCTGCACGCCGGCGGCGACGCTACGGGACTGGAAATGGTCCGCGCGCTGGAAAAAACCATGCAGGCAAAACAGAACGTGCGCCTGCATGAAAACGCCTTCGTTGCCGACGTGCTGACCGAAGGCGGGCAGGTATGCGGCTTAACGGTGCTGGAGGACGATTACTGGCATCTGTACCGTACCAGCCATGTGGTCGTCGCCTCGGGCGGCATCGGGCAAATTTACCGCTATACCACCAACCCTGTGGTCGCCACGGCGGACGGGATTGCAATGGCGGCGCGCGCGGGCGCGAAGCTCCGGGATATGGAATTCATTCAGTTTCATCCCACGGGGCTGTATACGCCGGAAAATCGCAACCGGCAGTGTTTTTTGATTTCCGAGGCCGTGCGCGGCGAGGGCGGGATTCTGCTGAACCAGAAGGGCCAGCGCTTTATGAAAAAGGCACATCCGCTGGCGGAGCTTGCACCGCGGGACATCGTCTCGCGGGAGATTTACAAGCAGATTCAGGAGCAGACGCTGCCCTACGTGCGGCTGAACATCGCCTTTGCCGACGCCGATTTTCTGGTCAAGCGTTTTCCGACCATTTACCGGACCTGCCTGAAGCACGGGATCGACATCACGAAAGACGATATCCCCGTCGGGCCGGTACAGCACTATATGATGGGCGGGGTGCAGACCGATTTGTGGGCGCGCACCAATATCGGCGGGCTGTATTGCTGCGGCGAGGCGGCCTGTACCGGCGTCCACGGCGCCAACCGGCTTGCCAGCAATTCAACGCTGGAATGCCTGGTGTTCGGCCGCCGCTGCGCGGAGGCGATCACCGGAAGCGCGATGCAAACGCCTGCCTGCGGCATGGAGTTTGACGACGCGAATACGCGCAGCCTTGCCTTCGACGCCGAAGCGCTGATCATCGAGCTCAAGGGCATCATGGTGAAAGACTGCGGCATCGTGCGCAGCGGCGGGCAGCTGCGCAGGGGACTGGATCGTATCACCGAGATCAAAAAAATGCTCGGCGCTGCCAGGCTCGGCACCATACGTGATATGGAGCTTTATAATATGGTGACCGTTGCTGCGGATATCCTGCGCGGCGCGCTCAAGCGCCGGGGTTCCGTAGGGTCGCATTACCGCACGGACGGGGAGGCACAAGAACATGATTGACGCGGGTCAACTGCAACGAATCATCAAAATGGCGCTGGACGAGGACGTCAACACCGGCGATATCACGACGGCCGGTACGGTAACGCCCGGCACACAGATCACAGGGCGCTTCATCGCCAAGGCTGAGGGCGTGCTGTGCGGCACGGAGGTCGTAAAAGCCGTGTTTGCCACGGTGGATACGGCCATCGCGCTCGAGTTTCATTTCCGCGACGGGGACGTCCTGCGCAAGGGCGACGTGATCGCCGATATCAATGGCGACGCGGCTCATATCCTCACGGGTGAGCGCACGGCGCTGAACCTTTTGCAGCACATGTCCGGCATCGCGACGCGCACGAAGGAAACGGTGGCGCAGGTGGCGGATTACGACGTGCGTATCCTCGACACCCGTAAAACCACGCCGGGCCTGCGGGTTCTGGAAAAGTACGCGGTGCGTGTCGGCGGCGGGCATAACCACCGTTTTTCGCTTGCGGACGGCATCCTGATCAAAGACAACCACATTCAGGCGGCGGGGGGTATCGCGCAGGCCGTGGCCGGTGCGCGCAGCCGCGCGCCGTTCACCCTGAAGATCGAGGTAGAGACCGAAACCCTGCGGCAGGTACAGGAAGCGCTGGACGCCAAAGCCGATATTATCATGCTGGATAACATGACCGCAGAGCAGATGCGGGAAGCGGTTGCGCTGATCGGCGGCAGAGCCGTGGTGGAGGCGTCTGGCAATATGGGGCAGCGCGATCTGCGCGAGGTGGCCGCTGCGGGGGTCGACTGCATCTCGGTCGGCGACCTGACAAACTTCGTGCGTCCGCTGGACATCAGTTTGAAACTCAATATACGTTAATCATCAAAGGAGATGGCGAAATGGAGGCTGATTTTCGTTCGGCAACAGGCTTGATGCTGCAGCTGCGTGCCTGGAAACCCGAGGGCGAGGTCCGGGCCATCGTGCAGATCCTGCATGGGATGGCCGAGTACATCGACTGTTACGACGAGATGGCCAGGCGCTTAAACCAGGCGGGCATCCTGGTCGTCGGCCACAATCACCTTGGGCACGGCGCGGGGGCGGAGCAGCTGGGCTATTTCGGCAAAGGCGGGTTTGATGCGCTGGTGGAAGACGCCCATACCCTGCGGCTGCTTGTGCAAAAGGAATATCCGGGGGTTCCGTACTTCCTGTTCGGGCACAGCATGGGCAGCTTTGTGGCGCGCGACTACTGTCTGGTGCAGGAGAAGGGGCTTTCCGGCGTGATCCTTTCCGGCACGGGACACTTTCCGCCGGCGCTGGTGACTGCCGGGCTTGTGCTCGCCAACCTGTTCTGCGCGCTGGGCGGGGAGCGGAAACCGTCCAAATTCCTGGAGAATATGAGCTTTGCGGGCTACAACAGGGACTGGTCTCCCGCGCGCACCGAAAAGGACTGGATTTCCAGAAACGAAGCCAAGGTGGACAGCTATATCGCCGACCCGCTGTGCGGCTTTACCTTCACGGCGGGGGCATACCGTGATATGTTCCGGGGATTGAAAAAGCTGTACCCCCAGAACCTGTCCGCGATGGACAAAAGCGTACCCGTGCTGTTATACGCCGGGGCGAGCGACCCCGTGGGCGGGCGCGGCGAGGGCGTGCAAAAAGTCGCCGGCGAGCTAAAAGCCGCCGGTATCAAAGACGTCACTGTGAAATTATATGAAAACGGCCGACATGAAATGCACAACGAGCCCAACCGCGAGGAAGTATTTCAATATTTGATCGACTGGGTGTTCAGCCGCCTGTAATCATCACATCGTCCCACTGGGATTGAAATGCCGCCTGGTAGCGCTTTTCCATGGGAATCCAACGTTCTTGAAAGAGACGAAGCGACGCTGCGTCTTCTCTTTTTTGCAGACGGCGAAGCTGCTCGTCCGCTGAAACGCGCAGGAAAACCTTGATGGCGTTCATCTGCCTGTACGCGTCCAGAAAGCGCGGGTGCAGTGCGTAGCTGCCCTCGATGATCATACAGGGGGTTTTTTGTACGGCAATCCCGGTAACGGAAAAATCGGCGCAGTTGAGCGCGCCGTAGGTAAACGCCTTGTTTTTTTGCAGCGGCGGAATGACTTCTTTGAGGAATCGCTCATAATCCACGTTGCCGCCCGGCTCCCCAAGGCGCTCGGGCGTGCGCAGATCCTTGGGCAGAAAAAAGTCGTCCATGTGAATCACGCCGCAATGAAAGCGCGCGGCGAGACGCGCGGCGAGCGTCGTTTTGCCCGCCGCACAGTCGCCGTCGATGACCAGCACCGCGCGTCCGCAGGTTTCCATATGCTGTTGCAGGTCAAAGACCAATTGTTCCATAGGCTTGCTCATTGCGCGGTCAGTTTCAGGCGCTTTAGCGCGTAAACGATCGGCGGGATGATCACGATTTGGAGCAGAATTCCCGGCCAGGCGGTTACGAACGCGCCCGCGAAGAAGAGCTGCAGGGTGAATACGCCGTCGGGGATGAACAGGGAAATGAACAGGAACTTAACGACGCCCCACACAATGCGCCCAAGCAGCATGGCGATGATCAGCGACGCATACAGCGCGCCCGCTTCTTTGGCCTTTTCAGACGATCCGAACAAATTCAGTTTTCCATTCCCCAATGCCTGGTAGAGCAGCCCGGCGAACAGACCGTAGGCGGCCAGCTCAAAGGCCATGGGCACGGCGGTGTTGGGCATGGGCGGCGCGCCCACCAGCAGCGAGCGTAAAAGCGGAGCGATGAAGCCGACCGCTAGCCCCCAGGGCCAGCCGCAGGCAAAGCCGCACAGCAGTACGGGAATGTGCATCAATAACAGCATGCTGCCCAGCTGATAGTTGTTGCCCGTCAGGTAGGGAAGCACAAAGCACAGCGCAAGGAACATCGCGCTCAGGGTCAGGTTGATCGTGGTTTTCCGCATGGTGAAACCTCCTAAAGTGGATGATTTGCATTGCTTCAGGCAAGGCTCACTGTCTTCATGACAACCTTTGGTTTTTTCTATCAATATCCCCGCACCGTCTTCATGGCGGCGAAGGGCAAATGCGGTATGGCCGTACGCTGCGGCTGGCAAGGAACTGTTTTGCGTGCGTTTCCAGTAAAACGCGGTAATGCGGCCGGTAGACCGTGCGGAAATTATCGGAGTGGTGTACGGGCGGAACCCCTTGCTCCCGCCAATCCGCGAGCCACGCGCCCATTCCAGCTATTGGAAGCCGTGCGATAACGGCGATCCGCTTTTCCAGCCCTTCCCGCGTCCCCCGGTGCTCCCGGGCGGATTGTGCGAAGAGCTTCGCAAGCTTCCCGGCGCTCTCCGGCGAAACCATACCGCCTGTGAGGTGGAAGCGGCACAGGCCGTTTCCGATCGGCTCGAGGTTTTGGAGCACGGGGCCGCCTTCAACGCCCTGCCATTCCGACAGGATGTACTTTGCGGCGCTTTGTTCGTCCGCGATCATGTGCTCCGGCCCGAACTCGCTTTGGTAGGCGAGCTTTGCGTAGTCCTGCGGCCGCATCAGCGGATAGCGCTTGGTATGCGCACGGACGACGGCTTCGAACTCCGTCATGTCAGGCCAGTTCGCTGGCGATTTGCCGGATCGCGCGTGCCACGCCCTGCACCGCCTGGCTGACGGGCTGGTCGAGCACGCCGACGATCACGTTGTCGCACTGGTTCATGGGCACGAGTACGCGCTTGGCCTGGGTTTGGCCGATGGCCGCGGCCATCTTCGGGGTGATCTCGCCGTGCATGGAATCGGCGATCACAATGCCGATCGGGCCCGTGATGATATCCGCGTTCCGGCAGCCGACGATCACCGCGTTTTCGCCCGTGGCGGCGGAATCGGCGCCTGCTTTAAGCATGGCGGCCGTCGCGATGGAGTTGACGCCGACGGCATGGATATGATACCCGGCGTTTTCGTCCCTGAGCGCCGCGATAATCAGCTTCCCAAGGCCGCCGCCGTGGCCGTCGATGACCAAAATCTCCGTCACACGAACCCGCTCCTTTCAGGCAATTGGTTAAACGAGAAATAACAAGCCAAATTGTACCATACTTCGCTCGATGTATGCAATGCCGCCGGGCCTTGGATTGACGCGGCATTTGCACTGCTATATAATATAGTTTTGCAGTCATCTGAAAGTATATTTGAGGAGGTCCGGGCGTGAAAAACAAGCTGCAATTCACCGTACGCGGCATCACCGTGCCGGGCAAACGGCTGGGGACCGGCCTTGGGTTCCCGACCGCCAATCTGGAGTATCCGCGCGGGAAGGACATGCCCGAAAGCGGCGTGTACGTTGCGCTTGCGGAGGTTGAGCATCACCGCTATCTGGCGATATTAAGCCAGGGCAGCCATCCCACGGCGCCGGACCTTTCGCCGACCATCGAGGCGCACCTTTTAGACTATGAAGGCGGCGACCTGTACGGCAAAAGCCTGACGCTGACCTACCTGCATTTCCTCAGAAAAGAAGAAAAATTCGATACCCTGGACGCGCTCCGGACGCAGATCGCCAAAGACAGGGAAGACGCGCGCACGTGGATCAGCGAATCAAAAAGCGAACTAATCCTGCCTGAACCGGTGACGCTTGAAAACGTCAGCTACCGCTACGACGAGGAGACCCGGCAGGCTGTGGACGACGTTTCCATGGCGATCAAAGCGGGCGAGTTCGTGGCGGTGCTCGGGCATAACGGCTCGGGGAAATCCACCCTCGCCAAGCTGATGAACGCGCTCTACCTGCCAACGTCCGGCCGTGTGATCGTCTGCGGGCTGGATACCGCGAAGGAGCCGCAGCTTTGGAACATCCGCAAGCACGCCGGCATGGTGTTCCAAAACCCCGATAACCAGATCGTCGCCACCGTCGTGCGCGAGGACGTTGCCTTCGGGCTTGAAAACATCGGTATGCCCCGCGCGCAGATGATCGACCGTATCGACGCCGCGCTGGACGCCGTATCCATGAAGGATTACGCCACCGCCGCCCCGCATATGCTGTCCGGCGGGCAGAAGCAGCGCGTGGCCGTGGCGGGGGTGCTCGCCATGCAGCCGGACGTGATGGTGATGGACGAAGCCACCGCCATGCTCGATCCCACCGGCCGCAAGGATATTTTTGAAACCACGCGCCGGCTGAACAAAGAAAAGCACATCACGGTCGTGTGGATTACGCATTTTATGGAGGAAGCCGCCCGGGCCGACCGCGTGATCGTGCTGTCGGACGGGAAAATCGAAATGAACGGCGCGCCGGAGAAGGTGTTTTCCCAGGTGACCAAGCTGCGCCGCCTGGGGCTGGACGTGCCGCCGATGGCGATGCTTTCCAGCATGCTTGCAAAGCGCGGACTGAAACTGCCCAAAGGCATCCTCACGGTGGAAGATATGGTAAAGGAGCTGAAGGCATGCCTATCCGAGTAGAAAACCTGTCGCATACCTACATGTCCGGCAGCCCCTTTTCCGCTACGGCGATCCACGAATTGACGCTGACGATCGAGGACGGGGAATTTATCGGCATCCTCGGGCATACGGGCTCGGGGAAGACCACCTTCGTACAGCATTTAAACGGCCTGCTCATGCCTACGTCGGGGCGCGTGGTGGTGGGCAATACCGATATCGCCGCCAAGGGCGCGGGCCTGCGCGAACTTCGCAAGCAGGTTGGTCTTGTGTTCCAGTATCCGGAATACCAGCTGTTTGAAGAGACGGTCGTCAAGGATATCGCCTTCGGCCCCAAAAACATCGGCTGCACGAAGGAAGAAATCGATGAGCGCGTACGCTGGGCCTGCGAGCAGGTCGGTATCGATTACGAAACCACCGGCAAGGCCTCGCCGTTTGAACTGTCCGGCGGGCAGATGCGCCGCGTCGCCATCGCGGGCGTGCTCGCCATGCGCCCGAAGGTGCTGATCCTTGACGAACCCACCGCGGGTCTCGATCCCGAGGGCAGGCGTTCGATCCTCAAGATGATTAAAAAGCTGCACAAGGAAAACCAGATGACCGTCATCATGGTCAGCCACAATATGGACGATATCGCCACCCTCGCCACGCGCCTGATCGTGATGAACAAGGGAACGCTGGAGATGGACGGCACCCCGCGCGAGATCTTCAAGCAGGCCGAGAGGCTGAAAAAAATCGGCCTTGGCGTCCCCCAGGGCGCGGAGCTTGCCCGCCGCCTGCGCAAGGATGGCTTTGATCTTCCCGACGACATCTACACCCTCGAAGAGGTCCGCGACGCGATCCTGCAATTAAAGGAGGCGTGCGGCAATGTTTAAGGATATCACGCTTGGGCAATACATGCCCGGCGACACCGTGGTGCACCGCCTCGATCCGCGCGCGAAAATCCTGTTGACCATCGTGTACATCGCTATGGTGTTCACGGTCGGCTCGCCGGTCTTCTACGTCATCCCGGCGGTTTACGTGTTCATGACCGCAAGGCTCGCGGGGCTTTCGTTCCGGCAGCTTTTGAAGACCCTCAAGCCGCTGCGAATCCTGCTGATTTTAACCTTCGTGTTGAACATCTTCTTTTCCGGCGGGCAGACGGTGCTGGTGCACTGGAAGTTCATCACCATCGCGCAGGAAGGGCTTCTGCTCGCGGTGCACTTTTCCCTGCGGCTGATCTTCCTGGTGCTGGGCACCTCGATCCTGACGCTGACGACCTCGCCGGTGGCGCTGTCCGACGGCATCGAGATTTTGCTGACGCCGCTGAAAAAAGTGCGTTTTCCCGTGCACGAGCTTGCGATGATGATGACCATCGCACTGCGCTTCATCCCGACCCTGATCGAGGAAACCGACAAGATCATGAAGGCGCAGAAGGCCAGGGGCGCGGATTTCGAGTCTGGCAACCTCATCGCCCGCGCCAAGGCCATGACCCCGCTGCTCGTACCCCTGTTCGTCAGCGCGTTTCGCCGCGCCGGCGAGCTTGCCATGGCTATGGAAGCCCGCTGCTACCACGGCGGCGAAGGCCGTACGCGCCTGCGCGTGCTGCGCTTCACCCGGGAGGACGGCCGGGCGTTTCTGGTATCGTTTGCGATGCTCTTCCTCCTGATCGCCTGCACCATTTTGTGGTAGGGGAGGAGCCATCATGTTTGTGGAGACCGCGCCGATCGTTCGGGAAGGCCTGATCGCCGAAAGCGGCGTGCGCCGCGTGCTGATCACCATCAGCTACGACGGCACGAATTACGTCGGCTGGCAGCGGCAGCTCAACGGCATTTCGGTGCAGCAAAAGCTGGAGGAAGCGCTTTTCAAGCTGCTGGATACGCAGACGCCCCTGACCGGCGCCAGCCGCACCGACGCGGGCGTGCATGCCCTGGGGCAGTGCGCGCATTTCGATACGCGCTCCACCATCCCCGCCGACCGCTTTCCCTACGCGCTCAACACCCACCTGCCGCCGGATATCAAGGTGATCGAGGGGCGGGAGGTGGACGGGTTCTTCCACGCCCGCTTCGACGCGGTCGGCAAGACCTATACCTACCGCGTGCACAATTCGCCGCACCCCAGCGCGCTCTACCGCAATTACATGGCGCACGTATCGGGAAAGCTGAACCTGAAATTGATGAACGAAGCGGTGAAAGACCTGTTCGGCACGCACGATTTTGCGGCGTTCCAGGCGGTGGGCGGCACGGCGAAAACCACCGTGCGGACGCTGACCTACGTGGAACTTAAGCGCGAGGGCGAACGCCTGACCCTGACCGTACAGGGCAATGCGTTTCTGTACAACATGATCCGCATCATCGCGGGCACGCTGCTGGAGATCGGTAAGGGCAAGCTGGACGTGCATTGTTTCCGCAAAGCGTTCGATACGGGAGACCGCCTTTGCCTTGGGCCGACGGCCCCCGCCTGCGGGCTGGAGCTTACCCAGGTGTTCTATCAGCACTCCGCGTCGAGCCTGAAAGAGAAGGAATTTTAACAAACCCCGGCGAACTTCGCAGGGAAGAGGTGTTTCATCAAGCATGGCAAGTGTCAGCGATTTAGCGATTGATCTGGGAACCAGCAATATCACGATCTACATGAAGGGCCGCGGCATTGTGCTGCGGGAGCCGACTGTAATCGCCATCGACCGGGATACGCACGACGTGATCGCGTTCGGCAGCGACGCCGCGCGCATGATCGGCCGCACGCCCGGTAATATTCTGGCGCTCCGGCCGCTTCGCGACGGCACGATCTCCGATTACGAGCTGGTTTCCATCATGCTCAAGGGCTTTGTGATGAAGGCGATCGGCAAGCGCGTGTTCGTGCGCCCGCGCGCCGTGATGGCACTGCCAACGGGCGTCAACGAAATGGAAAAGCGTTCCATCATCTCCACGATGCTCGACGCGGGCATGCGCCGCACCCAGCTTCTGGACCGCACCATCGCGGCGGCGCTGGGGTCCGGGCTGCCCATCGACGAGGCCTACGGCACCATGATTGTGGATATCTCCGCAGGTGTTTCCGATATAGCCGTCCTTTCCATGGGCAAAACCGTGGTCAGCGACTGCGTGAAGGTCGGCGGCGACCGCTTCAACGACGGCATTATCCGCCACCTGCGCCGCAAGCATAACCTGCTGATCGGCGAGCTGACCGCCGAGGAGCTCAAGCGCAACATCGGCTCGGCCATCGCGCGCACCGAGCAGCTCTACATGGAGGTCACGGGCCGCAACCTGATTACCGGCCTGCCCAAAACCATGCGCATTACCAGCGACGACGTCATTGAAGCCATCAACGAGCCGTTGCAGCAGCTGATCGAAAGCATCCACGGGGTGCTGGAGCACACGCCCGCCGAGCTCGCGGCCGACGTGTTTGATTACGGCATCATGTTCACCGGCGGCGGGGCCGACCTGTTCGGCCTGTGCGAGGCCGTGGCCGACGCGCTGAACATTCCCTGTTCGGTGGCGGAGGAACCGCAGAAAAACGTGGTCATGGGCTGTGCCAAGGTACTCGAAAACGGCGCCGATCTCGGCCGTTTACTCGAAACGGGACATCGGCGCATTCTCAGCAGATAATTTTAAATGCCAACCCCTTCCCCTGAATTCGACATCTTGCGTTGATTTTTTCCACTGGCTTTGTCACTTCGGCCTCGACGTAGCGCTGCTACTACTTCGGCCTTGTTTCTATCCATTGGATAAAAATCAATCGCAATTGATCCGGAACTCGGGTTGGGATTGGCATTTGGTTCAGCTATATACAGACCAAAAAAGTCGCTATTTGCTCATTTCATCCAGCGTCAGCTCGTACGCCGGAACGAATTCGGTCATAAAATCCTTCACTTCGGGCATCTCCAGATCGGAGATGCTCTTTTCTATGGAGATCTGCGCCTGGGTGAACTCCAGATTGCCCGCCTTTTTTTCTTCCACGCACTTGATGTAGGCGCAGATGCGGTCGGCGGCCTTGACCAGCTTCCATTCGTAGCTGTCCTTATCCGGCGTCAGGTAGGGCGCGTACCCTTCGCGCAGGTCTTGGGGCAGCATGGACAAAAGCTGCTGGTTTGCCATCGCTTCGATGGTCTTATAGGCTTTCTTGATCTCGGCGTTTTTGTATTTTACGGGGGTGGGCAGATCGCCTGTCAGCACCTCGCCCACGTCGTGGTATAGGGCCAGGGTGGTCACCTTCTGCGGATCGAGCGCGTTACCGTGCCGGGTGTTGGCAAGCACCGCAAGCGCGTGGGCGATCATTGCGCACTGCATGGAATGCTCCATGTCGTTTTCGGGAATGGTATTGCGCATCAGGCCCCAGCGCTGGATGAGCTTGAGACGGTTTAAATACGCAAAGAACGGATTCATGTGAAATCCTCCTGTTCCTGTAAAATCAGCATCGGCAGTTCCGCGGGGTCGCCCGCGAAGAACAGCGGCATGAGCAGCGACAGGTCCTGGGGGTTGCCGTACCCCCAGCGTGCGAGAATGCAGTCCATCCCGGCGTTTTCCGCCGCGAGGAAGTCGGTCGGCGCGTCGCCGATGTACAGCGTGCGCTCGGGCAGCGTTCCGATTTGTTTTAAAGCCATGTGCAGCATGTCCGGTTCCGGTTTTTGGGGAACGCCGTCCTGCATGCCGATGGCGACGTGGATCAGGCTGCCGAAATGCTCCTTCGTCAGGCGCTTGACCTTGCCGTCGTCCTTATTGGAAATAATGGCGAGCTTCAGCCCTGCTTCGTCCAGCGCCGTCAGCATCGGCAGTACGCCGTAGTACGGACGCGTTTTTTCGCTGGTCTGCCGCATGTAGCGGTTCTGAAACACGGCCAGAACCGTTTCAATCGTTTTCTTCTCGGTATAGTCCGGCAGCGCGCGCCGGATCAGCTCGCGTGCGCCGTTGCCGATGAAGCGTCTGACGTCGTCCACAATGTGCGTGGGATATCCAAACTCCTCAAGCGTCTGGTTGAGCGCGTCCCGGATATCCTCTACCGTGTCTAAAAGCGTACCGTCCATATCGAACAAAACCGCGTCATACCTGGACATTTTCGTGTGCGGCTTCGCTTTGGGCGGCGAGCCGCGCCTCCTCTCGTTTAAATCCGTTGAGTGCTTTCAGGCCAAGCGGAACGCTTAAAAGCATCGCGCTGAAATCCGCGACGGGCTGCGCCAACTGCAGTCCAAGAAGCCCGAAGAAATGCGGAAGAATCAGGATCGCCGGAAGCAGGAACAGCCCCTGCCTGGATACGGCTATGATGGATGCGTTGCGCGTGTGCCCGATGGTTTGCAGCATCATGCTGTTCATCATAAAAATAGAAAACGTCGGATACGTGAAGGACTGAAACCTCAGCGCCAGGCTGCCGATTTCGGTGACCTCGGGATGTCCTTTCAAAAACAGGTTTACAAGCTCCGGCGCGAACACAAATGCGAATACCGCTCCCACCAGCAGCATGGCAAACGAGATCTTTACCGTAAACCAGTAGGCCTCCCGTACGCGGTCGTAACGCCCGGAACCGTAGTTGAAACCGCAGATCGGCTGAAACCCCTGTCCAAGGCCGATCACGATCATGAGTACGAACATCGTGATGCGGAAAACGATGGACAGCGCGGCGACCACGCTGTCGCCCATTCTCCCTGCGACGGTGTTGAGCAGGATCATGGATACGCTTGCGATGCTCTGGCGGATCAGCGCCGGGATACCGCCGCGCAGGATGCCCCTGAAGTTGCGCATCGTTGGGGCGAAGCGTTTGAAGTGGATGCGCAGGGTGTCGCCGCGGTGCGTGCCCAGGAACAAAAGCACAAAGGCGATCAACTGGCTGACCATCGTCGCCATCGACGCGCCGCCTACGCCCAGGCCCAGCGTGAAGATGAACAGCGGATCCAGCGCAATGTTGATGATCGCACCGGAGGTCATTCCTACCATAGCAAAAACAGCGTTGCCCTGCAAGCGCAACTGGTTATTTAACACAATGCTCCCGACCAGCCACGGGCTTGCGATCAGGATATTGCGCGCGTACTGGACGGCATAGGGGGCGATGGTCTCGGTCGAGCCGAGCAGCACCACCAATTGCGGCAGGAACAATAGCCCCAGCGCCATCATCACCGCGCCGCTTATAACGGCGGAAAAGAAACCGGTCGACGCCATTTCCTCGGCTTCCTTTTGCCGCCGTGAGCCAAGCGCCCGGGCGATGTAATTGCCCGAGCCCTGCCCGAACATGAAGCCGACCGCCTGTAAAACGGCCATCATCGGGAAGCAGACGCCCACCCCGGCGGTTGCGCTTGCCAAACCGAGCCTGCCGATAAAATAGGTATCGGCCATGTTGTAAAAAGCCGAGATCAGCATGCTGATGATGGTGGGGACGGCAAGGGAGAACAAAAGCTTGGGGATGGGGGTCTCCGTCATGCGTCTGAGCTTGTTTTCAGTCGTGTTCTGCTGGGCCATTGCGCCTCCGAAATGCGTAAACCGTAGGTTCTCAATGAGGTCAGTTCTGGTCCGGTATGATCCTTGCGACGCCGCTTTGCACCGCCGCGTCCGCCACCGCGCGGCCGACGGCCTGGCCCACGCGCTTGTCAAACGCGAAGGGGATGATGTAGCCGGGTTTGCGGTCTTCGTCCGTCACCAGGGAGGCGATTGCGTAGGCCGCGGCGAGCTTCATTTCGTCGTTGATGCACTTGGCGCGGGTATCCAGCGCGCCGCGCAGGATGCCCGGGAACGCCAGCACGTTATTGATCTGGTTGTCAAAATCGCTGCGGCCCGTGCCCACCACCGCCGCGCCCGCGGCAAGGGCTTCCTGCGGGTCGATCTCGGGGGAGGGATTGGCCATCGGAAATACGATGGGGTCTTTCGCCATGGAACGCACCATATCGGCGGATACGACGCCTGGCGCCGATACGCCGATGAACACATCCGCATTCTTCATCACGTCTGCAAGCGCACCCCGTATTCCCCGCGGATTGGTGACCTTCGCCATTTCCTGCTGCGCGGGATTGATGCCTTCCTGTCCGTCATAGATCACACCCAGGCGGTCGACTAGGATAATCTCGCCGACACCCAGCTTGATGAATAATTTCGCCACGGAGATACCGGCTGCACCCGCGCCGTTGATAACACAGCGGACGTCTTCCATCTTCTTGCCGACGACTTTCAGCGCGTTGATAAGCGCCGCGCAGGCTACGACGGCGGTGCCGTGCTGGTCGTCGTGGAAGACGGGGATATCGCATAATTCCTGCAGCCTGCGTTCGATTTCAAAGCAGCGCGGCGCGGAGATATCCTCCAGATTGATGCCGCCGAAGCTGCCCGACAGCAGGTATACCGTGCGGACGATCTCGTCCACGTCGTTTGATTTGATGCACAGGGGAATGCTGTCCACGCCGCCGAACGCCTTGAACAGCACGCACTTGCCTTCCATCACGGGCATACCGGCCTCGGGGCCGATGTTGCCAAGCCCGAGCACCGCAGAGCCGTCGGTGATCACGGCTACCAAATTGCCGCGGCCGGTCAGCGCGAAGCTTTTGTCGATATCCTTTTCAATCTCAAGGCAGGGTTCGGCCACGCCCGGCGTATACGCCAGCGAAAGATCGTCCCGGGTTTCCACCGGAACGCGCGGCGTAATATCCAGCTTGCCCCGCCATTCGTAATGCTTTTTCAGGGATTCGGCTCTGTAATCCATCGGTATTTCCTCCGTAGTGTCGATACATGCCATTTTATCATGTTTCAAAATGCGGGGCAATGGGCAGCGGGCGTGTGGTATAATCATAAAAAAGGGAGGCGGTTTCGTGGCGATACCGTACAGCCGGTTTATTGTCGGGAGTATCACCTGGTACAGCGTGTTGATCATGACGGGCATCCTGCTTGCGTATTTCCTGGGTACGCGCGAGGCGAAACGCCTTGGGCTTCCAAAGGATACGATGCTGGACGTCGTGCTGGTGGCGGTGCCCGCCGGGATTATCGGTTCGCGCATTTATTACGTGCTGATGAAGCTGGACGAATTCGCGTCCGATCCCGTTTCCGTTTTCTATATCTGGAACGGCGGCGTGGCGATTTACGGCGCGGTAATCGGCGGCCTGCTGGCCGTATACATATACAGCCGGGTGAAGAAGATCTCCATAGCGTCGCTTGTGGATATCGTCGCGCCGGGGCTGATTCTGGCGCAGGCCCTTGGCCGCTGGGGGAACTATTTCAACCGCGAGGCCTTCGGCCCGGCGATCACCAATACGTTCTGGCAGTTTTTCCCCGCCGGGGTGCTGATCAGCGAGGACGGGGCGGAGGTCTGGCACGTGGCGACGTTTTTTTATGAATCGATGTGGAATCTCCTGGTGTTTGCCGTGCTGTGGCTGACCCGCAAGCGCATGAAAAAACGCGGGGACATGTTTTTATGGTATCTGGTGCTGTACGGCTGCGGCCGGTTTTTAATCGAGCAGCTGCGCACCGACAGCTTGTACGTGCTGGGCATGCGCGCAAGCCAGATGCTCAGCTTGCTGTTGTGCGTCGCGGTGGCGGCTGTGTTCATGGTCCGGCTGTACCGAAGCGAAAAAGGCAAAACGTTTTTTGCGTATCTGCCCGTTTGCGTGCTTGCGTTCCTGCGCCCGCTGCTGGCCGGAAGCCTCTTTGGCGTGATCGTGACGCTCGCGCTGTACGTTGCCGCCATCGGCGGGCTGTTGCTGTTTGAGGGCAAGGAAAACCGCGCGGCGCTTGCATGGACAGGCGCGGATCTGATCGTCTACCTGATGCTTTGGATCTTCGGCGGGCAATGGCTTTGGCAGTCGCCGTACTTCTTTTATGCGGGGATCTCGGTCGCTGTTTACCTGCTGTGGCCCTACCGCAGACTGAAAACGGAGGCGCTAGATGCCGGTCACAGCGCGTAAAAACAGGCTGTATGCCGCCGCGCTGCCGCTGCTGGGCAGGCGCTGCCATTGGAAACACGTGCAGGCGGACGGCGGGGATTCCGATACGAAGACAGCGGTGGAAGCCGTCCTGCGAACCCATCGTGTGGTCGGCGGCTGTGTGCAGGTGCTCCGGGACGGGCAGGCGGCGGGATTGTATTATGCCGGGAACGCGTCCCTTGGGCCGCGCACGCCGGTGCGGTCGGACGCGGTGTTCCGCACGGCGTCGATCGCCAAAGCGGTCTGCGCGCTTTTAGTATTTCGCCTGCAAACGCTCGGGAAGCTCAATGTGGAAGAAGATATATCATCTTTTTGGCACACGGAAATCCGCAATCCGCACGTCCCCGATACGCCCATCCCGCTTGGGGCGCTGCTTAGCCACAGCGCGGGATTTGTGGACTCGCCAGAATATTTCCGCTCGTTTCAGGAAGATATTCCCGTGGACACGCTGCTGGGCGATAGCTTGAGCTTTGCGGACACGAAACCCTATGAGCGCTTCCGGTATTCCAACTTCGGCGCGGGATTGATCGGCAGCCTGCTGGAGCACCGGTTTCAGGTTTCCATAGAAGAGCTGATGCAAACAGAACTGTTCCGGCCGCTCGGCGTTACGGCGACCTTCGATATCACCAAAGCGGAGGCAAACCGCTTGGCCGATAGCTACCGCGTACTCCCGCCGGAGCCTACCGCGGCTTTCAGTGCTGCGGCGCGCCGCAAAGCGGCATCGCCTATTCTTGCGCCCGACCCGCAAAGGCATTTTCTGCTGATGTCGGGCAACCTCTTTATTACGGCGGCGGACATGGCGAAGCTCTGCCTGCTCGTGATGCGCGGAGGCAAAGGATTTCTGGATGCAAAATCGCTTCACGAGCTGTTAACGCCCGTCGGCGGCGGAAAGGAACACTGGCCAAGTATACGCCACGGCATGGGGATGTTTTTACTGGAGGATGGGGACGTATCCAGCCGCGCGCTGCACGGGCACCAGGGCTTTGCCTACGGCGCGGTGAACGGCTTTTTTTTCGACGACAAAGGCAACGGCTTCGTCTCCTTCAACAGCGGCGCGAGCGAACAGCGCATCGGCCGTCTGAGTCTGCTAAACCGCGACCTGATCCGGGTGCTGCTGCCATGAACGACGACCGTATCACCGGCATTCGGGAACTGCGTTACGGCGTCCGTGTGACCGTGAACAACGAAGAAACGCTCTGCCTGCGCAATAAAGATTGTAAAAACCTGGGTCTCCTGGAAGGAGACGCGGTCAACCTCAAGGAATGGAAGCATGAACTTCTTTTAAAGCAATACCCCGACGCATTGAACCGCGCGGTTCGCCTGCTCGCGGTGCGCGCCAGAAGCGTTTCCGAGATCGAAAAACGGCTGACGGACGCCTGTTATCTGTCCGATACCGTGGAGATGGTAATCACCAAACTGACGACAAACGGGCTGCTCAGCGACGAAGCGTTCGCCATGCAGTGGGCGCGGGAGCGGACGTTGCGGCAGATCGGCAAGGCGCGCATCCTGTACGAGCTTCGGCAAAAGGGCGTGGACGCCGCGCTGGCCGAGCGGGCCGTGAACGAACTGGAACCCGAAAAACAATTAGATAGCGCCGATGCGCTGGCGCGGAAGCTGCTTCGGCGCTACCAAAGCGCGCCACCCGCGGACGCGCAGCGCAAAACTATCCAGGCCATGCAGCGCAGGGGCTATTCCTACGGCGAGGCGCGGCGGGCGCTCTCCCGGGTGATGGACAATACGGACTGACCGACCATACGGAGGATATAAGATGAAAAAAGCATTGCTTTGCCTGCTGGTCTGCGCCGCGCTGCTCCTGGGCGCGGCATCGGCGGCCGCGTCGGATTACACCGTATCCTATTCGGAGAACCAGACCACAGGGTATATGTGGCACTATACCGTCTCGGACGAGGCGGTGCTGTCCGTGACCGACGGCGGCTACAAAGCCCCCGAGGCGTCAGACGATCTGGTTGGCGCTCCCGGAACCCACCGCTGGGTCGTCAGCGGCCTCAAAGCCGGAGAGGCGACCGTGAGCTTTTACTATGCCTGGGCGTGGGAGGAAACGCTGCCCGAGCCGGACGTCACGTACACCTTTTCCTCGGACGCCGCGGGAACCCTGCAGTTGGTATCCACCACCGGCATGCCCGAGCAGTATATGACCGGCACGGTGACCATTCGCCTGATGGATAATCCGACCACAGGCTATAGCTGGACGGTTGCCGTCGAGCCGCAGGGCATGCTGTCTTCCGTCAGGGACGTCTACGAGGCGGATGAAACGGCCGACGGCGCGCTTGGTGCGGGCGGCGTGCATACCTGGGTATTTCAGGGCGTGACGCCGGGAACGGCTTCCATTACCTTCCGCTATGTGCGCGGCTCCGATGCGGACGGCACGCCCGAATCGGAACTGAAGCTGACGTACGTGATCAACGCCGATCTGACCGTGGATCTGATGGGTCTGGACGGCGATTACAGCATGTACGTTCCCTGATCATCAAAAAAGCCCCGCGCCGTTTTAACCGGCGCGGGGCTTTTTGTGCTACGGATTATTTGAATCTGCGGATCACGACGTCGATCCAGCGGACAGTGATGGCGAGTATACTCAAGATGATGGCGATGACGATCCACATCGTTTCCGATCCGAGGTCGAAGCGGAAGTCCGGAATATAGCGGACGAAGACGCCGATCAGCCCCCACAGCACGGCCGCGGGATAGGCGAGGTTGAGCGTATCGCGCGTCGCTTTGACGGCGATCGCGGTCGCAAGCAGCAGCACGATGATCAGCCAGATGAACCACGGAATCCCAAAGCCGTCCCAGCCGAGATGGAGCAACAGTACGGCGATGTTGGAAATCGTCGCCACGGTGATCCAGCCCGCGTAGAGGCCAAAGGGTAGTTCCAGACTGAACAGGTTGGTCAGGGTTCGTTCCGAGCCGGCGACCAGGGACAGGATGCGCGTCAGGCTGAACAGCAGCACCAGCATGACCAGAACGGTGATCAGGAACTGGCTGTACTGCCACGCGAAAATCCAGCCGACGTTCGCGGCGCTTGACAGGATGAACCAGAACGCGATTGTGCGAAGCCTTTCGTCCCTGCCGAGCTCTGCGGAGAAAAGCTGTACCAGTACGTACACAAACAGGAACAGATAGATGAAACCCCAGATGGAAAACGTATATCCCATGGGGGTGAACAGCGTCGGGTTGGCGTCGGATACGGCGGCGGTGCTAAGGCCGTTGATTTTGCCGGTCGTCGCCAGGAAGTTGACGACCACCGTAGCGGCAAACCCGACGACAATCAGGAATTTGGTGACGATACTTTTAGTCATGGAACTCATGCGGAACCCTCCTTCACAGCACATGAACCATCGAGCGTCTTGTTTATCTTTGTATAAGATGTCCAGAATCAGGAAGATGAAAACACATCAGGGATTTCAGAGGCGTTATGCGCCGATCTTTGCCAGGAATTCCTGTTCGGTCAGCACGGGGACGCCGAGCTGCTCCGCTTTGGCAAGCTTGCTGCCCGCCTTGTCGCCCGCGACCACGAAACTGGTCTTTTTGCTGACGGCGGAGGCCGCGTGTCCGCCGTGGGCTGCGACCAGCGCTTCGGCTTCCTGGCGGCTCATGGTCGCAAGTGTGCCGGTGATCACCACGGTCTTTAGCATCAGCGCGTCGGACTGGATGCTGCGTTCGTAGACCGGGGTCACGCCCGCGTCCAGCAGGCGCGCGATCATCTGCCGGTTTTCGGGAAAGGAGAAAAACTCCGTGATGCTCGCGGCGACCACTCCGCCGACCTCAGGAATATTGAGCAGTTGCTCCTCCGTGGCCTCGGCGAGTTTATCCAGCGTCCCGAACGTATCGGCAAGGTCGTGCGCGGTTTTCCGGCCGACGTTCGGGATACCAAGGCCGAACAGGAACTGGTCCAGCTGGCAGTGCTTGCTTTGCTTGAGTGCGTTGATTAAGTTTTCTGCGCGTTTTTGCTTAAATCCTTCCAGGGGAAGCAATGCCTCGACCGTCAGACCGTACAGGTCCGCCGGGTCTCGCGCGCCGAGCTTGTCGTATAAGAGATCCGCGGTTTTTTCGGAAAAGCCTTCGATGTCCATAGCGTCGCGCCCCGCGAAGTGCGCAAGGCGGGCGACGGCCTGTGGCTTGCAGCTTTTGCGGTTCATGCAAAACAGGTGCGCGCCGCGCTCGGTCAGCTCCGTGCCGCAGGCGGGGCAGTGGGTCGGCGGCAGAATCTCCCGCTCGCCTGCTTCGGCCTCGCCCACGCGGCCCATGATCTCCGGGATCACGTCGTTGGAGCGCCGTATCCATACCTTGCAGCCCACGGCGAGCTTCTTGCGCAGGATATCGCCGTAATTGTTGAGGGTTGCGTTCTGCACGGTTACGCCGCCGATATCCGTAGGCGTCAGCCGCGCAAGCGGGGTTAGCTTTCCGGTGCGGCCCAGTTGCCAGTCCACGCTCAGGAGCGTCGCGATATCCTCCTCGGCGGCGAACTTGTAGGCGACGGCCCAGCGCGGAAATTTGTCGGTATTGCCCATCAGCTCGCGTGTGCGCAGGTCCTGTACCTTGACCACCGCGCCGTCGATCAGGAAATCAAGCGTTTCGCGCTCGCGTTCGATCCCATCTACGGCGCTCTCCAGCGCGTTCGGATCGGCGATGGTCTGCAGTTGTACGGTGGGGAACCCGTTGTCTTTTAAAAATTGAATCATGCCCGGCTGATCGGTATACGGCGGGTCTTCGATCGTCCCCACTTGATAGAAGAACGCGTCCAGCTTCCGCGCGGCGGTAACGGATGGGTCGAGGTTACGGATCGCGCCCGCGGCGGCGTTGCGTGCGTTTTTCAACGGCTCGTCGGCGGTTTTGTTGTAGGCTTCCAGCGTGCTCAGGCGCATGATGCACTCGCCCTGCACCTCGAGCAGCCCCTGATAGGGGATGGTTAGCGGCACGGCGCGGATGGTGCGTACCTGCGGCAGCACGCCTTCGCCGACTTCGCCGTTGCCGCGCGTGGCGGCCTGGGTGAGCATACCGTTTTCGTAGGTCAGATTGATCGTCAGACCGTCGAGCTTATACTCCACGCCGTAGCTGAGCGGCGGCAACAGCTCATTTTGCTGTTCAAACAGCTTTTCGCAGCGTGATAGCCAGGCGCGGAGCGCGTCCTTGCTCTGCACCTTGTCCATGCTCCACAGGCGGTTTAAGTGCCGGTGCGATTGAAACGACTTCAGCGGTTCCGCGCCGACGCGCCGGGTGGGGCTGTTGTCCCGCTGCACGCCGGTTTCTGTTTCCAGGCGCGAAAGCTCGTCGTACAGCCTGTCCCATTCGGCATCGCTCATGGTGCCCTGCCCGCCGGAGTAATACGCAAGGCTTGCTTCGTTTAGTTTTCGGATCAGTTCGTCCATGCGATTGTCTGTGCTCATGGATCCTCCATCCCAAAACAGGACGCTCCTCAGCGTCCTGTTGGATATCATGAAATGCTATTCATTCACCTTGACGATAGGCGCAATACTTAGGGCAAACTCTTTAATTCCATAGGCTGCGAACGAGATCACGATGCGGGCATCGTTGCCCTTGCCGTGGATATCCATCACGTTGCCCTCGCCGAACTTCTTGTGCATCACGCGGTCGCCCACCTTGAACAGCGAGGCCAGGGCGCTTGCGGCCACTCCCGCGGCGGCCGACGGGGTGAAGCCCTTCTTGACGCCTTTGATGCCCAGCGCCGAGCTTTTGGCGCCGATGCCCGCGCCGCGCGTGACGATCTGGGGCACGCCGAACTTGAGCGGCTTTTGCGGCTGCTTTTTCTCGGGCTGCTTGCGCACGGGCAGCGGTTTAGCCTCCTCTTCGGGGAAGCTCTGCTCGCGCTTGGCGATCCACGCGTCGTCAATCAAATGCTTTGGAATCTCGTCCACAAAGCGGCTCAGCGCGTTCATGTTGAGCTGGTTATACAGCATCCGCTGCGTTGCGTAGCTGATATACAGGTTTTCCTTGGCGCGCGTGATGGCCACGTAGGCAAGCCTGCGCTCCTCCTCCAGCCTGTTGTCCTCCATGATGCTGCGGCCGCTTGGGAACACGCCCTCTTCGAGGCCCGCGATAAACACCGTGTGGAACTCAAGCCCCTTGGCCGAGTGCACGGTCATCAGCGTGACGTGCTTGGTGCCGGCTTCCGCCTGGTCGAGGTCGGTGATCAGGGCGACGTTTTCCAGATAGTTCTCAAGCGTCGGTTCGTCGGCGGCCTGCTCAAACTCGCGCACAGCGCCCAGGAACTCGTCCATGTTTTCCAACCGCGTTTTCGCCTCGTCGGAAAGATCCCGCTCATACTGCGCGCGCAGACCCGTTTTATCAATCAGGGTACTTACAAACTCGCTCAGCCCGATGTTTTCGTGCAGACCAACCAGCTCGCTCATCAGCTCCCCGAACTCGCGCACGCATTTGCGCGGCCGCGCCGACAGGGTTTCGGGCACGTCCATCAGCGCCGAATAGAGGGGGATGTCGTTTTGCTGGGCGAACAGCAAAAGCTCCCGTATGGTGCTTTCGCCGATAGAGCGCTTGGGCTGGTTGATGATACGCCTTAAACTGATATCGTCGGACGGGTTGACGATGCAGCGCAGGTAGGCGATGATATCCTTGATCTCTTTGCGGTCGTAGAAGCGCAGGCCACCGTATACCCGGTAGGGGATGCCCGCGCGCATGAGCATTTCTTCCAGAACGCGGCTCTGCGCGTTGGTGCGGTAGAGCACGGCGATATCGGAGTATTTCTCCCCGGACAATTGCAGCTGCTGGATGCGGTCGCAGATCCAGGCGGCTTCCTCGCGCTCGTCGCCCGCGCAAAACAGGCTGATCAGCTCGCCCTCGTGCGCGTCGGTCCAGAGCTTTTTGATTTTGCGCTCCTGGTTGTTGGCGATCACCTGATTGGCGGCGTCGAGAATATTCCCGGTGCTTCGGTAATTCTGCTCAAGCTTGATGACCGTGGCTTCGGGATAATCTTCCTCAAACTCCAGAATATTGCGCACGTCCGCGCCGCGCCAGGAATAGATGGATTGGTCGTCGTCGCCGACGACGCAGAGGTTGCGGCTTTCCTGGGTCAGAAGTTTCACCAGTTGGTACTGGGCGAAGTTGGTATCCTGGTACTCGTCCACCAGCACGTGGGAAAAGCGCTGCTGATAGCTTTTAAGCACCGGGGGATGGTTTGCGAACAGCTCGAGCGTCCGCATTAAAAGGTCGTCAAAATCCAGCGCGTTTGCCGAACGCAGGCGCTTTTCGTATTCGGTGAAAATATCGTGGATCTGCTGGCTGCGAAAATCCTTGGCCGACTCCATGAACCATTCGTCGGGCGTGTGAAGGTTGTTTTTCGCGTCGGAAATCTTCGTTTTCAGCTCGCGGATGGTGAAGGCCTTGTCGTCGATATCCAGCGCCTTCAGCGTGTTCTTCAGCACGCTTTTCTGGTCGTCCTCATCGTAGATGGAAAACGAGCGCTTGTACCCGAGCTTTTCGATATCGCGGCGCAGAATCTTTGCGCACATCGCGTGAAATGTGCTCACCCACACGTCCTCGGCCTTGTCGCCGACGAGTTCCACAATGCGCTCCTGCATTTCCCTGGCGGCCTTGTTGGTAAAGGTGATCGCCAGAATACGCCAGGGCTCGACGCCGGAATCGATCAGGTTGGCGACGCGGTAGGTGAGCGCGCGCGTTTTACCGCTTCCCGCGCCCGCCAAAATAAGCACAGGGCCGTTCAGTGTTTCAGCGGCCTTGCGCTGCTGTGGGTTGAGCATGTCCAAATTCATCATAAACCTCTATACTTCTTCGTCCAGCTGTGCAAGCACAAATTGATAACCTTCGGCCCCGTAATGCAGCGCGCGGTTGACGCGGCTGATGGTTGCGGTGCTTGCGCCCGTTTTCTGTGCGATCTCCTGGTAGGTCGCCCTTCGGTTTAACATTACGGCGACTTCCAAACGCTGGGCGATGGACTCCAGTTCCTTGATGGTCATAACGTCCTCGCAAAAACGATGCGCTTCATCCGTTGTGGTCAGGGTCAGAAGCGCTTTCATCAGCAGATCAATCTGATCGCCCTGTAGCTGCGGTGTGAACTTCATATAACCTCCGGATTTTCAATACCGTAAGGGAAAATCGCGATATGAACTCCGCAGCCGCGCTGCGCCGAAACGGGACGGCTGTATGGAGATCAACACAACGTTTCTTATCTGCAATTATACCACAAATCGGCGCAGATTCAAAACCCGGCGGCCATCTTTTCGGCAAACACAGGTCGGGTTTATGATGTTTTCCGGTAAAAAAAGAACGCCCTTTCGGACGTTCATGGTTTCCATCAGTTGCGGCTGGCTTCTTTGATCTTGGCAGCCTTGCCCTGCAAGCCGCGCAGGTAGTACAGCTTTGCCCGGCGCACTTTACCCCTGCGGATGACCTCGATGCGGTCTACGCGCGGGGAATGCAGCGGGAATGTACGCTCTACGCCGATGCCATAGCTTAAGCGGCGCACGGTAAACGTTTCGCGGATGCTGCCGTTGCGTTTGGCGATTACGGTGCCTTCAAACGCCTGCAGACGTTCGCGTTCGCCTTCGACGACCTTGACCCATACGCGTACGGTGTCGCCGATGTTGAAAGCGGGACGATCACTGCGAAGCTGAGCTTTTTCGATGGAACGAATCATTTCGCTCATTGCGTGTGCCTCCTTTCCCTCATAGACGTTCGTACCCCGGGTCGTTTGCCCGTGCAGAGGACCGTCCGTTTCATATCACAAAGGGCATTGTACCATACAGCCCCTTGCGGCGCAAGTAAAAATTTACAAGCCCGCGCTTACGAGTTGGTATTGCCCACAAAGCGGAAGCTGTCCACGATGGACGGGCCGATCTGCTCGTCCGCCTGGGTTAGTTCGCTGAGGTCGGGATAGTATACCTTCACCATGATGAAAAAGCCGTTGACGAGCATCACGGTATCGCAGGTATCGTTGTCGGCCGTCTGTTCGTTGGCGACGATGTACTCATACCCGCCCGGAGTGGTGCGGATCTCGGCGATGGGATCGGCCATCTCCACGGTAATATCGGAAATGATCCTCTCGACGTCCTCGGTGGGCAGATCGGACAGGCTCTGGCCGACGTAGAGCTCGGTGGCCGCGGCGGTGATTTCCACAGTCGGCATGCCGGTGGTGATATACCCGATCGTCGTCAGGGAGAAATTCTCGTCGGTCTGGCTGCTTTCCACGCGCGCGCCGTCGGGCAGGGTGACGAGCATGTAAAACAGCGCGTCTTCCCGGTGGATTTCAACCTCCTGCGCCGACGCCAGGGCCCCGGTGAACGTGACCGCAAGCAAGAGCAGAAGGGCGATTGTTTTCTTCACAAGCATCTTTCCTTTCCGTATGACTGACGCTTACGCGGATCAGCTGTCGCCGTAATAGGGGGAGAGGAACTGGCGCATCATGAAGCCCATGACGTGGCCGTCCTCGTCCAGCACCTGGCACCAAAGGGAGTTCTGGCTCATCACGGTCAAAACGGCGTTTGCGTAGTAATGGGTGTTGATTTCCGCCTGCAGGGACGGCGCCCAGCGCAGGTTCACATAACCCGCCGGGTTGCTGGGCCTGACAAGCGCTTTATAGTATACGGTCTGGAACCCGTAGAAGATATCGTTGGGGAAGGCCGCGTAAGGCGTCGGCGTTACGGTCGGCAGGGGGCAATAGGTCGGCGCGGGCGTGGGGTAGGGCGTCGGCGTCGGCCAGCCGCTGACCAGGTAGCGCGCCATGGAATACCCCGTGTAGCCGTTGTAGGTCACGGAATACCAGGTATCATCGTACGCGTCGTTGACGCGCACGGGAGCGCCGTTGGGAATTTGCGTCATGACCGAGCCGATGATGCTGGGCGCGTCGCGCATATTCAGCGGTTTTCCGTTGGAGGTATATACGTACATGGTCGTATAAGCCATCGCGGCCGTAAACACGCCCGTGACAAGCACAACGGCCAGAACGAACGCAAGCAATTTCTTCATGATGATCCTTGCCTCCTTATGCGGCGCTGGTTTCACGATCCATGACTTTATCATAATCTTGTTGCGCGGGAAAATCAATAGTTTTCAAGTATTGCGGGCGGTTTGCGCGCCTTTGGCATTAAACCGCGCGGCCGCCCGGCGTCTGTGGCTGTATTATACGGAAACCCGGCGGGCCTGTCAACGCGTGCAAAGCCTGCGGGCGGCGAATGAATTGTCAAACCGCGCACATTCTGCTATAATATCGTTTGGTTACCAACAACCCAAGGAGGTGTAGGCATGGCCTCGAAAAAGGATACTCTGCCTGTCAGCATAACCGTGGAAAATGATTCCTCGGGAACCATTACCTATGCCAACGAAGTCATCGCCATTATTGCCGGCGTTGCCGCCAATGAGGTGGAAGGCATCGCGGGTATGTGCTCCGGCGGAGGGTTTTCCGACGTCTTTATCCGTTCCAGAAACATCCGCAAGGGCGTTAAGGTGGAAATCGGCGCGGAGGAAGCGTCGGTCGACCTGTACGTGATCGTGGAATACGGCACGCCCATCCAGGTCGCGGCGCTGGACGTGCAGGAAAGCGTGCGCAAAGCCATCGAGACGATGACGGGGCTGCACGTCGTCCGGGTAGACGTTCACGTCAACGGCGTAAGCTTTGAAAAGGAAAAACTGGAAGCCGAAACCTATCTGGAAAACGCGATGCACGCCGATCTTGAGGCGGCTGAGCCCGCGGCGGCGCTGGAACAAAAACCCGAAGAGAATGCGCCCGTGGAAGAAGAAAAACCGGCCAAAGAAGAGAAACCGGTTAAAGAAGAAAAGCCGGCGGAAGAAACAAAACCTGCCGAGGAGAAAAAACCCGCGCCCGCACCCAAAAAGAAGCGGACGAGAGCCGCGGCAAAGCCGAAAGCAGACAGCAAACCCGCCGAATCCAAGCAGGATCCGGAAAAGGGGACTAAACAATAGCGCGGAGCCCAAAGGGACTTTCAGTTCTTTTGGGTTTGCGTTTTTGCCCGTTTTCGGGCATGGAGGACAAAGAATATGAAACGATCGTTTGCCGACCGCATGCTTACGGGGCTTGCCGGGCTGGTTCTGACCATTCTGGGACTCGGACTGTTCGTATACGGCATCGGGATTTTTCCCTTCCAGCTGGATATGACGTTCCTGGAAGGACCGTTTACCTTCTGGCAGCACGTGCTGCTGGCCGCAATCGCCCTGGTGCTGTTGCTGCTGGGAATCCGGGGGGTCGCGGCGATCTTCCGCTCGAACAAGGAAAAGGGATTTATCCTGCAGCGTACGGAATACGGCGACCTGAACATCTCCATGAACGCGATGGAGAACATGGTCAAGAAGGTCGTCGATATGAACGACGAGCTGAAGGTGAACCATACCAAGATCTCCCACACCAAGGAGGGCGTCATCGTCTCCGTCCGCATTCTTTTGGAAAACGGCGTGAACATCCCCATGATCGTCAGCGCCCTGCAAAAACAGACCCGGCAGTACATTACCTCCTGCTCGGGCGTGGACGTCAAGGAAGTGCGCGTGTACGTGGATACGGCTCCCGGCTCCGGCCCCGAGCTGCACGCGGATAAGGGCAACGAGATCATCGCCGACGTGGACGCCGTGGAAAAGGCGGGCCGCATGGTGGATAAATTAAACGACGCGGTGCAGAAGGCCATCAAGTCCGACGCCGCGCCCAAGGCCCCCGAGGAGGAAAAAGAATCCCTGCACCAGCGCATCTTCCGCAAAAAGGGCGAAGCGCAGGACGCGCAGGAGGAAGTCAACCCCGATCCGGCGGCGGAGGAAACCCCCGCGGCCGAGGAAAAACCCGAAAAGGAAAAAGCGCCCAAAGCGGCGAAGAAGAAGGCTGCGGCGCCAAAATCCGGCGATCCGCACGACAAGGAGGACGCGTAAATGGCGAAAGATGATCAATCCAAATGGCTTACGATCGGCACCAAGCACTGCGGCTGGCTGATCGGCATTAGCGGCGCGGCTCTCGCGCTGATGCTTTTATTCCTGGGCTTTTGGAGAACGCTGATGATCTCCGTTTTCTTTGCGGTGGGATACCTGTTCGGCTCCAACAATCAAAAAATCGTGGGAATCAAGAACTTTATCAACAAGATCTTCCCGCCCAAGGGCGAATGATGAGAAAATCGGAGTGTAGCGCATGGCACGTTCGGTAGCCCGGCTGGCTGCGATGCAGCTTTCCTATCAGCGTTCCTGCGGGGGAGAAACGGGCGAGGACGCCGTTGCGCTGGTGTATGAACAGTTTAAAAGGGGCGGCAAGCCCTCCAAGGACGACCTTCAGTTTATTGAGGATATTCTGTCCGGCACGCAGGCGCACCAGCAGGAAATCGACGGGCTGATCGCGGAGCATTCCAGCGGCGAATGGACGATGGAACGCGTACCGAAGGTGGATATGAGCATTCTGCGGCTGGCCGTGTACGAATTGCTTTATAGAAGCGACGTGCCCGACAATGTTTCCATCAGCGAGGCGATGGAAATGGCCGACAAGTACTCCGAGCCCAAGAGCGGCCGCTACATCAACGGCGTTCTGGGCGCGATCCAGCGCGGCAAGCGAAAGGGTGTTGAGCATGAGGGCAGCGATCGGGCTTGATACCAGCTGTTACACCACGTCCGCGGCCGTCGCGGACGAAAACGGCGAGATCGTCGGCTTTCAGAGAAAGCTGCTGCCAGTGCAACCGGGAACCTGCGGCCTGCGCCAAAGCGAGGCCGTTTTTGCACACTTAAGGCAGTTGCCGGGGTTGATTGATGGCCTGATGGCGGAGGTCAAGAATGTAACAATTTCCGCCGTCGCGGCTTCGGTATCGCCACGGGACGCGGAGGACAGCTACATGCCCGTGTTCACCGTAGGCACGAACTTCGGCCGGTCGCTTGCAAGCGTATTGAAGGTTCCGTTCTTTGGGACCTCGCACCAGACGGGGCACATCCTGGCGGGGATGATCGGCAATGCGCCGCTCAAACCGCCGTTCGTCGCCCTGCATCTGTCCGGCGGCACGACCGAAACCCTCTTGTGCGACGGCGAAACGGTTCAATGTATCGGGCAGACGCTCGATCTGCATGCGGGGCAACTGGTGGACAGGATCGGCGTACAGCTGGGTCTGGATTTCCCGGCGGGCGCGGCGCTGGAGCGGCTCGCCATGCAAGGCAAGGCCGAAGCCCGGCTGCCGGTGAGCATGGCGCGGGGCGACCTCGATTGCCACCTGTCCGGCGCGGAGACCCAATGCAGGCGCTGGCTGGAAGCGGGGGCGTTTCCCCCGGAAACCGTCGCCGCCGAAGCGTTTGATCTGCTCAGCCGCACCACGGCGCGTATGATCGCCGCCGCATGCCGGGAAACGGACGCGCAGAGCGTGCTGATCGTCGGCGGGGTGGCCTCGTCCGCGCTGCTCAGGGAATGGATTCCCGCGCGGCTTATAAAACTTGGGTGCTATGCCAACATACTGTTTGGAAAGCGTGAATACGCATCCGATAACGCGGCGGGCGTCGCCCGTTTGGGGATGCGGCGATATTTGGAAACGGAGGGATTGCCATGCAGATTTTAGACGGCAAAATGATGTCCGCGCAGGTGGAAACGGAACTGAAGGAACGCGTGGACGCGATGCTTAAAAAGGGACAGGTGCCGGGGCTGGAAGTCATTCTCGTGGGCGACGACCCCGCAAGTCACCTGTACGTCGGCAATAAGGAAAAGGCCTGCGCAAGGCTTGGGCTGTATTCAAAAACCGTACGCCTGCCGGAGGACACCACCCAGGAGGAACTGGAAAAAGCCATTAAAGAAGCCAACGACGACCCGAAAATCCACGGCCTGCTGGTACAGATGCCGCTGCCCGGGCATCTCGATTCCAACCGTGCGCTGGCGCTGATCGCATCCGAAAAGGACGCCGACGGCTTTCAGAACGTAAGCATGGGCAAGCTTCTGCGCGGCGAGCCGGGCCCCGTCGCCTGCACGCCCAAGGGCGTGATGGTGATGCTCAAATCCGCCGGAATCGACCTCGCCGGCAAGGACGCGGTGGTCGTCGGGCGTTCCAATATCGTGGGCAAGCCGATGGCGATTCTGTTAATGCACCAGAACGCGACGGTGACCATCTGCCATTCCAAAACCAGGGACCTTGCGGCGCATACCCGCCGCGCGGACGTGCTGGTCGCGGCCATCGGCAAACCGAAGTTCATCACCGCCGATATGGTCAAGGACGGCGCGGTGGTCGTGGATGTTGGCATGAACCGGGTGGACGGCAAGTTCTGCGGCGACGTGGACTTCGAGGCCGTCAAGGACAAGTGCAGCTGGATCTCGCCCGTACCCGGCGGCGTGGGCCGCATGACCATCGCCATGCTGATGAGTAACGCCATCGACGCGGCGGAGAAGGCTTTTTCATGAACACACGCCTGACGCTGACGGTTGAAGAGCTCAACGAGTACGTTCGCAAGTCGCTTGCGGGCGACCCGATGCTGCGCAATTTATCCCTGTGCGGCGAGATCAGTAACTTTAAACGCCATGTGTCGGGCCATTTGTACTTTACATTAAAAGACGAGAAAAGCGCCATCCAGTGCGCCATGTTCCGCACGGCGGCGATCGGGCTTAGGTTCCGGCCAGCCAACGGCATGAAGGTAGTGCTGCGCGGCAATGTGAGCCTGTATGTGAAAACCGGCTCCTACCAGTTCTATGTGGACGGTATGGAGGAGGAGGGGCTCGGCGATATCCACCTGCGCATGGAAGCGCTGAAAAAGAAGCTGCAGGCCGAGGGCTTGTTCGACGCGTCGCTGAAAAAACCCCTGCCGCTCCTGCCCAAAGGCGTGGGCATCGCCACCAGCAAGACCGGCGCGGTCATTCACGATATGACCCGCGTGGGCTGGCGGCGCCACCCGGGGATTCCGTTCTATCTCTATCCCGTTTCGGTGCAAGGCGCGGGCGCGGCCAAAGAGATCGCCGCCGCCGTGGAAGCGCTGGACAGGCTCCCCGAGGTGGACGTGATTATCGTCGCCCGGGGCGGCGGGAGTTTGGAAGACCTCTGGGAGTTCAACGAAGAGGTGCTCGCGCGGGCGATTTTCGCCTGTAAAAAGCCCGTGGTCAGCGCCGTGGGGCACGAGACGGACTTTTCCATCTCTGATTTCGTGGCCGATCTGCGCGCGCCAACGCCCTCTGCGGCCGCCGAGCTGGTGGTGCCGCAGCGCGATCAGCTTTTGCAGACCGTCGAAAAGCTGCAAACCCGCACGCGCCGCGCCTGCGAAATGACCCTTTCGGAGTACGCGGCGATGCTTTCGGAGCTGTCCGCCCGCATCGCCCGGCAGACGCCGGAAAAGCAATTCGGCGTGATCGCCGAGCGCGTACAGGGCCTGACGCAGCGGCTGACGCTATTGTACAAGCAGGCACTGGAGCAGAAGGCGCGGGCGCTTTCGGAGCTTTCGCTCCGCATTGCCGCCGCAAGCCCCAAAGAGACCTTAAAGCGCGGCTACGCCATCGTCAGGCGCGGGAAAAGCGCTGTGCGGAGCGTGACCGTGCTCAAACCCGACGACGTGCTGACGATCACCCTTGCGGACGGCAGCGCGGAAGCCAAAACCCTGCATATACATCAGGAGGACGAATAAATGGCAGAGAAAAAACCGAGTTTTGAAGAGGATCTCCAAAAGCTGGAAGCACTCGCCGATAAGATGGAACAGGGCGAACTGCCCCTGGAACAGCTCATGGACGCTTACGAGCAGGGCGCGAAGCTCGCTAAAAGCCTGGACGCGCGGCTGAAAACCGCCGCGGCGAGGCTATACGAGGTCGGCAAGCAGAAGGACGGCAAGCTTTCCGTGGAAGAAAGCGGCGTCGCCAAACAAGAATCCCTGCTCGACGACACAGGGGAATGACGCGGTATGGAGTATAACGAGACCTACGGCCGCTACCTGCAGGCGGTGAACGACGCCCTCGCCGGGCATCCGCTGCTTAAGGGGGAGGCGCAGCATACCGAGGTTTTGCCGGACGCGCCCGCGGACGGGACGATCCCCGAACCGCTGCAATCCGCTATGCGGTACAGCCTCCTGCTGCCCGGCAAACGGCTGCGCCCGGTGCTGCTGTTGGCGGCGTACCATTTGGCTGCGGACGATTGGGAAACGGCGCTGCCGTATGCCTGCGCGCTGGAAATGATCCACACCTATTCCCTGATCCACGACGATCTGCCCGCCATGGACGACGACGCCCTGCGACGAGGCAAGCCCACCAGCCACCTGGTATTCGGCGAGAATATCGCCATTCTGGCGGGCGACGGACTGTATTCCCTGGCGATGGAAACCATGCTCGAAGCGGCGGTGAAAACCGGCCGTGCGCATGCGCTCAAAGCCATGGAAGAAATCGCGCGCCGCGCGGGCGTGCGCGGGATGATCGCCGGGCAGACGCTGGATGTGAAGCTGGAGGGTACACAGCCCCGAAAGGATATGGTACACTATATCCAGCGCCACAAGACCGGCGACCTTCTAACCGCGCCGTTGACCGCCGGGCTGATGCTCGCGGGCGCGGACGGCGCCCTGCTTGCGGCAGGCCGCGCCTATGGGGAAGCGCTCGGCGCTGCCTTCCAGATCGTGGACGACTTGCTGGATTTGCGGGGGGATGCTACAATACTCGGCAAGCAGACCGGCATGGATCTACAGCGCGGCAAAATGACCTGGCCCGCTGTGTACGGGGAGGCCGCCTCCCGTGAGGAAGCGGCCCGGCTGATTGCCGCCGCGAAGGACGCGCTGGAGCCGTTTGGTGCGCGCGCGTCATTTTTGCGGGAGCTGGCGGATAAAACCCTAACCCGCGCATCCTGATTTTGGAAGGGGACAGGACGAATGCACGATTTTCTGGACGTGTTTTCCAATCCTATCGTGCTGTGTTCGCTCTTTGCATGGTTCACGGCGCAGATTTTAAAGGTGCCGCTGTATTACCGCGTAGAACATAAGCTGGACTGGAAGCGGCTGGTCGGCGCGGGCGGCATGCCTTCGTCCCACTCGGCGCTGGTGGTCGCGCTGACGCTTTCGGTGGGCCTTTTGGAGGGCTTTGGCACGGCGCTGTTCGGCGTTTGCATGGTCTTGAGCCTGATCGTGATGTACGATGCCATCGGCGTCCGCCGGGAAACCGGCACGCAGGCGACCGTGATCAACCGGATTTTGAAGGACGTGCTCATCAACGGCCATCGTATCTCTGACGACGAGCTCAAGGAGCTCGTCGGGCATACGCCGTTTGAAGTCGTCGGCGGGATCTTCGTGGGGGTCGTGACCACCGTCATCTATTTGTTTTTGATACTGTAACGATATTTTACCGTTTGGGAGGCTATTATGGATCATTTTATGGAAGAGGTCGTCGTCAAAAAAAACCGGGCGCTGCAGGAGATGATGTACTATGCGGCAAACATCGCCATGGTCATCTCGGCGATCCTGGGTTTCATGATGCTGCAATGGATTTTCACGGGATTTTCCATTCAGCTGCTGGTCTATCTGCTGTTCATGATCGGCGCCGCGCTGCTGCTGTTTTTATACAGGGACAGGCTGCGCACGGAGTACGAGTACACCTTTACCAACGGCGATCTGGATTTTGCGCAGGTGTTCAATAATAAAAAGCGCAAAAACCTGGGCACCATGCGCGTGAAGAACGTGGAATCGTTCGGCCCCGTGGAAAGCGATCATTTCCGCAGGCTGATCAGCGCGCCGGGCTCGAAGGCCAAGAACTGGTTTTTAAACCGGGGCGCGAAGCTGTATTACTTCTATTATATCAAGGATGGAGCCAAGAGCATCATCGTGTTTGAACCCAGCGAGGAGCTGGTGGATTACGTGAAAAAATATCTGCCGCGCGGAGTCTATAACGAATGAACGAAATCTATCTGGACAATTCCGCGACCACCAAACCCTGCGCCGAGGTCATCGATGCGATGACCTCGTCGATGCGTATAGGCTACTATAACCCGTCTGCGCTGTACAAGGGCGCCGTGGAGGCCGAACGGGCGCTTACCGAAGCGCGTGCGGCCGTCGCCGCGCCCCTGCGTATGAAGCAGGAGAACGTTATTTTCACTTCCGGCGGCACGGAGAGCGACAACCTGGGTATCCTCGGGCATTTGAAAACGCTCCGGGGCAGCGGCACGGTGCTGTATTCCGGCGCCGAGCACGCCGCCGTGCGCAATGCTTCGATCGAAGCCGAGAACCTCGGCTTTGTCGTCAAGCGCATTCCGCTGGATAGCCGCGGATCGCTGGATCTGGAAGCCCTGGAAGGCATGATGGACGAAAGCGTCCGGCTGATCGCCGTGATGCAGGTCTGCAACGAGACCGGAATCGTGATGCCGCTTGAACGGCTTGTGTCCCTGCGGGATCGCCTCGCGCCCAAGGCTGCCATTCATGTGGACGGGGTGCAGGGTTTCCTGCGCCTGCCCGTGGATATGCAAAAGCTCAATATCCAGTCCTACGCCGTCAGCGCCCATAAAATCCACGGTCCCAAGGGTGTCGGCGCGCTGATCGTGCAGGACAAGCATAAGATCGCGCCGCTGATCTTCGGCGGCGGGCACCAGCGCGGCCTGCGTGCGGGCACGGACAACACCGTGGGCGCGGCGGGCCTGGCCGCGGCGGTCAAAGCCTTTCCCGTGCAGGCGGTCGAAACGCTGTACGAGTTGAAAGCGGAGATGGCGCGCCTGCTGCAAAGCGCGGTTCCCGCCATGAAAATCATCGGACCCGCGCCTGGCGACCCCGACAGCGCCCCGCATATCCTCAGCGTGTCCCTGCCGCCCGTGAAGGCGGAAACCATGGTGCACGCGCTGGAAGCGGAGCATGTAATTGTCGGTACGGGCTCGGCCTGCTCCAGCCACTCGCGCAAGTATTCCGTGGTGCTTTCCGCCATGAACGTGCCCAGGACATTGATGGATAGCGCCATCCGCTTAAGCTTTTCCGTCCTTAACACGATGGACGAGATCAGGCTTGCGGCCAAGGCCATCCAAACCCAATACGAAACGCTTTCCAAATTCACCCGCCGATAAGTAAGGAGTCGATATTCTTTGCGTGAAGTGCTGATGATGCGCTTTTCCGAAATCCACTTAAAAGGGCTGAACCGCCCGTATTTCATGCGCATGCTGGTCGAGCGCGTTAAGGAAGCCGTCAGGGACTTACGCGGCCATGTGTGGCTGTCGGACAGCCGCGTGTACGTGTCCGACGCTGCGGATATGGACGAGGCCCTGCGCCGCACCCGCAAGGTGTTCGGCGTGCACAGCGTATGCCGCGCCGTAGAGATGGATAAGCAGGATTTTTCCGCTATCTGTGAACAGGCGGTCAAGCTGCTTAAGGGCAAGCAGGGCTCCTTTAAGGTGGAAGCCCGCCGCAGCGATAAGCGTTATCCTATGGATTCCATGGATCTCAACCGCGAGATCGGACATTATATTTTAGAAAAGCTTCCGCACCTGACCGTGGACGTGCACACGCCCGATCACCGCGTTTCCGTGGAGATCCGCGACCACGCCTACCTGTATTCCGAACCTTTGGAAGCCGCCGGCGGCATGCCGGTGGGCACGGGCGGGCGCGCGATGGTGTTGTTATCCGGCGGAATCGACAGTCCTGTGGCCGCCTGGATGATCGCCAAGCGCGGCGTGATGATGAGCGCCGTGCATTTCCTGTCTCCGCCCTATACCAGCGAACGCGCGAAGGACAAGGTGCTCTCGCTTGCCAAACTCCTGTCCGAAAGCCTGTGCGGATGGAACGTGCACCTGGTGCCGTTTACCGACATCCAAATGCAGATCCACGAAAAATGCCACCCCGATTACACCACCGTTATCATGCGCCGGTATATGATGCGCATCGCCAACCTGATCGCCAAAAAGGAGCGCGCGCAGGCGCTGGTTACGGGCGAGAGCATCGGGCAGGTCGCAAGCCAAACCATGCACGCCCTGCAATGCACCGACAGCGTTTCACAGCTTCCGGTGTTCCGCCCGCTGATCGGCTTTGACAAGCAGGAGATCGTCGATCTCGCCGTCAAAATCGGTACGTTCGAGACCTCGTCGCTGCCCTATGAGGATTGCTGCACGGTATTCACCCCGCGCCATCCGGCCACCCGCCCGAAGATGGATATCATTCTGGACGGCGAAAGCAAGCTGGATTCCGACGCCCTGATCGAGGCTGCGATTCTTAACACGGAAGTTATACACGTTTAGCATAAATTTCATCCAAATCGTCTTGCGCAAAGGCGGGAAGTATTGTATACTCTCGAGTGGGATGGAAACTGACCAAGCGGGGCAGGAAACGTCCCGAGGGAGGGCGACCATGCCGGAAGAGCTGTTTACCCTGATGAAAACCATCGCCCCGGACCTGGCCGAGCAGATTGAACGCCGCGCGCTGGTACTGGAGCGTATCGACGCTTTACAGCCGGTAGGGCGGCGTATGCTGGCCGGACGGCTGAACCTGCCCGAACGCGAGGTGCGCTCCATCGCCGCGACCCTGAAGGATAACGGCCTGATTGCGCTGACCGCTGCGGGCATGGCGCTGACCCCGGAGGCGGAAAACATTCTGTCGGCGGCGCGGCGTTTCAGCCGCGAGCTGCGCGGGCTGACCAAGACGGAAACGGCGCTGTCGAAGCTTCTGCACGTCCCGCGCGTCTATGTGGCGGCGGGCGACGCGGACCAGGATCCCCACGTGCTGCATGAGGTGGGCAGACTCGCCGCGGGTAAGCTGCGTGCGTTTTTAAAAAGCGGCGCGACGCTTGCGGTGACCGGCGGGCAGACGATGCTCGAACTCGCCCACACCCTGCCGGGCGGCACGCCGATGAACGTGATGGTCGTTCCCGCGCGCGGCGGCATCGGGCGGGCGCTGGAAACCCAGGCCAATACCGTGGCGGCGGAGATCGCCGGGCGGCTTGGCGGTCATCACCGGCTGATGCACCTGCCCGACGATATCGACGAGGCGGCGATGGCGGAAATGCGGAAGAATACAGACGTCACGGAAACGCTGGAACTTTTGCAGCGGGCGGACGTCGTGCTCTACGGCATCGGCCGGGCGGACGATATGGGGCAGAAGCGCCAGCTGCCCGCGGAACTCCTCAAAAGCGTACTGCAGCGCGGGGCGAAGGCCGAAGCCTACGGCTGCTATTTCAACGCCGACGGCGACGTGGTGTATTCGGCGTCCTCCGTCTCCCGCGACCTTGGCAGACTCAAGCCCGACTGCGCGATGATCGCCGTGGCCGCGGGCGCGCGCAAGGCCGAGGCGATCCGCGCGGTGATGTACGCCCGCCCGCAGACCATGCTCGTCACCGACGAGGGCGCGGCGAAAGCAATTCAGGAATTATAGGGATCTGCACATGCGGCAATTCAGTTTGACAGCATGTGATAAAATACAGTGTTGAACAAATGGCAAGGAGAGAATGAGTTATGGCTAAGAAAACCGTCGAGGACATTCAGGTTCAGGGCAAAAAAGTACTCGTACGCTGCGATTTTAACGTGCCGCTGGACGAAAACAAAGTCATTACCGATGAAAATCGTATCAAAGGCGCGCTGCCGACCATCCAGTATTTGATCGAGCACGGCGCGAAAATTATCCTGTGTTCGCATCTGGGCCGCCCCAAGGGCGACGGATTTGAAGAAAAATATTCCCTGAAGCCCGTGGCCGTGCGCTTAAGCCAGCTTCTCAATAAGCCCGTGCCCCTAGCTAAGGACGTCGTCGGCGAGGACGCCAAGAAGCTTGCGGCCGAGCTCAAGGACGGCGACGTGATGATGATCGAAAACGTGCGCTTCCACAAGGCCGAGACCATGAACGATCCCGAATTCTCCAAAGCGCTTGCGTCGCTTGCCGAGATGTACGTCAACGACGCTTTCGGCACCGCGCATCGCGCGCAGTGCTCCACCGAGGGCGTCGCGCATTTCCTGTCCCCGGCAGTGTCCGGCTTCCTGATCGGCAAAGAGCTCGATATCATGGGCAAGGCGCTGGAAAACCCGGACCGTCCCTTTGTGGCGGTGCTTGGCGGCGCGAAGGTGTCCGATAAGATCAACGTCATCAACAACCTTTTGGACAAGGTGGACAGCCTCATCATTGGCGGCGCGATGGCCTATACCTTTAAGCTCGCCAAGGGCCTGCGCGTGGGCAACAGCCTGACCGAGCCCGACAAGGTAGACCTTGCCAGAGAGCTGATGCAAAAGGCGCAGGATAAGAAAGTGCGCCTGCTGCTGCCCATCGACAACGTTTGCGGCGACAGCTTCGATAACGACGCCATGCGCATCACCGCCCACACCCGCGAGATCCCCGACGGCTTCGAGGGTATGGATATCGGCCCGATCGCGATGGCCGTGTTCTATAACGAGATCACCGTTGCCGGCACCGTGGTGTGGAACGGCCCCATGGGCGTGTTCGAATTCCCCAACTATGCCGACGGTACCCGTGAAGTGGCCAAGGCCATGGCGGCCTGCAAGGGCGTGACCATCGTCGGCGGCGGCGACAGCGCTGCGGCCATCGAGCAGATGGGCTATGCCGACAAAGTCACCCACGTATCCACCGGCGGCGGCGCGAGCCTGGAATTCCTGGAAGGGAAAATATTGCCGGGCGTCGCGGCGTTGGATGATAAGTAATCAGCCCATCCTAAAAACCTAATCTGCGGTGTCAGTATCTCAGGCCTTTTAAACAGGTTGAAAACGCTATAAGGTGCTATAAAAAGCAAGCAATGTATTGCTTGCTTTTTAACATGATATTAGACATAGTATGTTTAGAACCTGTCCATAGTGTGGTACAATAAGGGCTGAAAAAAAGATTGAAGGAGCGAAACCGATGCGCAAACCGATCATTGCCGGAAACTGGAAAATGAATAAAACGCCGGGCGAAGCCAAAGCGCTCGTGGCCGAATTAATCCCCATGGTGAAGGAAGCGGCCTGCGACGTGGTGGTCTGCGTGCCCGCCGTATGCTATCAGACGGTCAAAGAGGCCGTCGAAGGTTCGAACGTCCACCTGGGCGCGCAGAACGTGCACTTTGCCCAGAAGGGCGCCTACACGGGCGAACTCAGCGCGGATATGCTCAAAGCCACGGGCGTGGAATACGTCATTATCGGCCACAGCGAGCGCCGCCAGTACTTTGGCGAGACGGATATCACCGTCAACAAGCGCGTACGTGCGGCGGTCGCTGGCGGGATTGTGCCCATCGTGTGCGTCGGCGAGCTCAAGGACGAGCGTGAGGCCGGCTATACCGACGCGATCGTGGAATACCAGACCCGTATGGCGCTCACGGGACTGACGGCCGAGGAGGTCAAAACCCTCGTCATCGCCTACGAACCCGTATGGGCCATCGGCACGGGGCTGACCGCCACCGACGAGCAGGCCAACGAGACCATCGGCGTCATCCGCAAGGCCGTCGCCAGGCAGTACGGCGAAGCTGTGGCGGATGCCGTACGCATCCAGTACGGCGGCAGCATGAATCCCGGAAACGTCAAGGGCCTCATGGCCCAGCCGGAGATCGACGGCGGGCTGATCGGTGGCGCGTCGCTCAAAGCGCCGGACTTTTCCAAAGTCGTTTTGTTTGACCGGTAAGGAGATAGAACATGGATAAGAAAATGACGGCAGTCATCATCATGGACGGCTTCGGCCTCAACCCGAGCTGCGACGGCAACGCCATCTGCCAGGCGGGTACGCCGAGACTTGATATGCTCAAGGCCAAATACCCGCACACGCACATCGGCGCCAGCGGCATGGACGTGGGCCTGCCCGACGGCCAGATGGGCAACAGTGAGGTCGGCCACCTGAACATGGGCGCGGGACGCATCGTATACCAGGAGTTCACGCGCATCACCAAGGACATTCAGGACGGCGATTTCTTCAAAAAGCAAGTGCTGGTCGACGTCATGGAGCACGCCAGGAAGACCGGCAAGGCCATCCATCTGATGGGGCTTTTATCCGACGGCGGCGTACACAGCCACAATACGCATCTGTACGCGCTGCTTTCGATGTGCAAGCAGTACGGCATTGATAAGGTCTACGTTCACGGCTTCTTGGACGGGCGCGACGTGCCCCCCACCAGTGGCCTGGGATTTGTTAAAGAGCTCGAGGCCAAGATGCAGGAAATCGGCGTGGGCAAGATCGCCACCGTCATGGGCCGCTACTGGGCTATGGACCGCGATAACCTGTGGGACCGCGTGGAGAAGGCTTACGACGCCATCGTGCTTGGCCAGGGCGTGTTTGCCGACAGCGCGGAGCAGGCTGTGGAGCAGAGCTACGCCCTGGGCGACAAGGACACCGACGAGTTTGTCAAACCCACGGTGGTGCTGGCCGATGGTAAACCGACCGCGGTCATTGAGCCGGAGGACGGCGTGATCTTCTTCAATTTCCGCCCAGACCGCGCCCGCCAGCTGACCCGCGCGTTCATCCAGAAGGATTTCAAGGGCTTTGTGCGTAAAAACGGGTATTTCCACGTGCATTTCGTTTCGATGACCATGTACGACGCGACGTTTACCGATATCGCGGTCGTCAACCCGCCTGAAACGATGAAAAACACGCTGGGCGAATACCTGTCGTCCCTTGGGCTGACGCAGCTCAGGATCGCCGAGACCCAGAAATACGCGCACGTCACCTTCTTCTTTAACGGCGGCGTGGAAGAACCCAACAAGGGCGAGGACCGTATCCTCGTGCCATCCTCCAAGGTCGCGACCTTCGATATGGACCCGGAGATGAGCGCCTACGAGGTTGCGGGCAAGGCCATCCACGAGATCAACCTGAAGAAGTACGACGTGATGATCCTGAACTTCGCCAACTGCGATATGGTCGGCCATACCGGCATCATGGATGCCGCCGTCAAAGCCGTCAAGGCCGTGGACGACTGCGTATGGGGCGTGACCCGCGCGATCCTCAACAACGGCGGGCGCGTGTTCATCACCGCCGACCACGGCAACGCCGACGTGATGGTCGATCCCGAAACGGGCGGCCCCTTCACCGCGCACACCACCAACCCCGTGCCGTTCATTGCCGTGGGCGAGGATATGGTCGGGAAAACGCTTCGCGAAGGCGGCAAGCTGTGCGACGTCGCGCCGACGCTGTTAACCAGCATGGGGATTCCTGTGCCCAAGGAAATGACCGGGAAATCGCTGGTTTAGTAGACGCTGGCATATTGAAAACCCTCCCGCATCACGGGAGGGTTTTTGATTTGCTGTGAGAAGGATTTCCGGTATTATTCTGCCTTGCTGTCCTCAAGTATCTGATGAATATTCTCAAGCCCCAGCCGTTCCGCGGTACGGCCGTCTTTGCGGAAGTCGGTTTCCAGCGCGGCTGAGGCGACGTTGATCAATCCCGAACAGGTCGGCGTGGGGACGTCCAGCGTCTGCCCGAGCGATTCCAGCAGTACCAGTCCCTCGGGCACATCCTCGGTGATGTAGCGCGAGTCGGGCTGGTGCGGTCCCTTGGGGGACGAATGCCGCGCGTAATGGAAAAACGCCGCCTTCGCGTTGCCCTTTTTATCTTCGGAATTGCGCAGCTTGCAGGCCTCCACATAGGGCAGGCGCTTGCTGCCCAGGCGTTCCAGCACGTCCATCTTTTCCTTGTCAAGGCTCCGGACGATGTTCCACACATGCGGGGTGAACACTTCCTTGTACATCCAGTACTGCCCGTTGGTGTATTCGATGCGGGGGATGGAAAAAATCGCCCCGATGGTATGTACGATCAGGTTGGGGTTGTGCAGCGCCGCCTCGACGACGTTGTCGGTGAGCATGTAGGGATAGCCGAGGGCGTCCAGCACCTTGACGGCCGTTTCGCGTTTCGCCCTTGGGTACACCCCGAACGGATTCAGCACGTTGCGGAACAATGCGCGCACTTTGCCCGGCTTGTCGATGCGGCAATCGATCGGGGAGCTTTCCGCCTCGATGATCGTGATATCCTTATTCGTCGCCTGCATGAAATAGCAGGTGGACAGATACCCCGGCTCCAGCAGGAAGCACTGGCCGTCCTGGATATAGGGAAGCATCCTCTCGATGACCGCTTGGTGGAAATTGGTCCAGATGTAGAGGATGATCAGCTCCGCGCCGGGGATGGCCGAAGCGAAATCCGTCGTCACATCTTTGAAATGCGCGGTTTTGGTTCTGTCGGTGTCCTCAAACTCTACCCGTCTCGTTTTTCGCAGGGTTTCAAAGTTTTCGTTGTGCAGCTTGTCGGATGTTTTTAAAAGCGTGACCTGATGCCCCTTCAGCGCCAGATCCGCCCCGATCGTCGTTCCGCCGTTGCCTGTGCCCACAATGGTGATGTTCATAGATCTCCTCCGTTTCAATAGTCAAAGCGTCATGCGATATCCGGCAATGCTGAAGAAAAGATACAGCACTCTCTGTCCAAATACACTTAAACCTGCTTCTTTAAGGGTAGCCTATCGGGTGAGAATATGCAAACGGTGAATACAATGGGCGATTTTGAAGGGTTTTCACACACAAGCTATTGTGTATTTTCTGTATCTTAAAATTGAAATGAACATTATATTGTGGATATAAGTCGAATTGATAAGATATATAGTATCTTGTAAAAAAATAGCAAAAAGAATGTTACATTTTGCTTGATTTTTCCGGGCAACCGTTTTACAATAAATATTAATCATGTCTTCATGATCGTAAATAAATGAGAGGATGAATCCAATGGCAAAAAAGATATTGCTCGTTGATGATGAGCCTTTGATTGTTAAAGGATTGCAATACTCCCTTGAACAAGAGGGGTTCGAGACCGATTCGGCGTCGGACGGCGAAGAGGCGCTGGCGAAATTTTTTGCCGGTAAGTATGATTTCATTCTTCTGGACGTGATGCTGCCCAAGCTGGACGGCATCACCGTTTGCCAGCGTATTCGCGAGCACTCAAACGTGCCCATCATCATGCTGACGGCCAAGGGCGAGCATATCGATAAGATTCTGGGACTGGAATACGGCGCGGACGATTATATGACCAAGCCGTTCAATATTTTGGAGGTCAAGGCGCGCATCAAAACCATCATGCGGCGCACCAACGCCACCCAGCCCACGGACGCCAAAAAGACCATCCGCGTGCACGATATGGAAATCAACGCCGTCAACCGCGCGGTTACGCTCGGCGGCAAGGAAGTCCGCCTGACCGCCAAGGAATTCGACCTGTTACAGCTGTTTGTTACCAACCGCGGCAAGGTATTCAGCCGCGAAGCGATGCTGGAGATCGTATGGAAGTACGATTACCCCGGCGACGCCCGCACCGTGGACGTCCATATCCGCAGGCTCAGGGAAAAGATTGAGCGCAACCCGGCGCAGCCCGAGTTCATCTTCACCAAATGGGGAGTGGGCTACTATTTTACGGATAAGGATTAAAAATCCGTTCTCGTCAATCAGGTGGAAATACCTGCTCGCCTTCCTGCTGATCGTCGGTGTAAGTTACTTTGCGGTGGCTGCGTCGGTGATCGGATTGGTGGGCGACTATTTATTTGACGATCGGCGCACACAGGACCAGGCGGCCGCTGAAAAGCTGGCCGTCGTTGTCGCGCCGCTATATTTAAGCGCCGATTCCGAAGGCCTGCAATCGCTTTTAGAACTCCAGAGCGGGGAGATGGGCGGCCGGCTGATGGTACTGGACCAAAGCGGTAAGGTGCAGGCGGACAGCTTTTCCGAGCTCAACGGCAAACGCCTGGAAATTCCCGAGGTGGCGTCGGTATTGACCGGCGAAAAAGCCGTCGATTACGGCGTGCACGGTTTTGATCCCGACAGGAGCCTGTCGGTCTTCTCCTACTTCGGTTCGCAGCAGGGTCAGGAGGACGAATGGGTCGCCTATTGCTCCGCGGCCATCGTAAGCGGGGGAGAGACCGTCGGCGTGCTTGTGTATTCGTCGTCCGTGGGCGATATGATGGCAAGCCTCGTCGCTCTGCAGAAAAATATGCTGATCTATTTCCTGGTCGCGGCGTTCGTGGCGGCGGTTATCGCGCTGTTCCTGTCGCGCCTGATCACCAAACCCGTCGACCGGCTTACCCGCGGCATCCAGCGCATGGGACGGGGCGATCTGTCCGTTCGCGTGCCGGTCAAGGGCGGCGGAGAGCTCCGCAAGCTTGCCGAAACCTTCAACACCATGTCTGAAAAGTTGGAACGGCTGGACAAGAGCCGCAACCAGTTCGTTTCCAACGCGAGCCACGAGCTGAAAACCCCGCTGTCCACTATGAAGATCCTGCTGGAAAACATCATCTACCAGCCCGATATGCAGGCCAACCTGCGCACGGAGTTTTTAACCGACGTCAACTCCGAAATCGACCGGCTGAATCTGATAATTTCCGATCTCCTTACTCTGGTGAGCATGGATACCAACGCCATGCGGCTCAGGCTTGAGACCTTCAAGATCGGCGACCTGGTGACCGAGGTCGTCCAGCGCCTGTCCATCGTCGCCCGGCAAAAACAGCAGGAGATCCGGGTCAACCTGTCCGACGGGTGCGAAATGCACGCCGACCGCGCCAAGCTCACCCAGGTGATCTATAACATTTTGGACAACGCCATCAAGTACACGCCGCCCCGCGGGGTGATCCGCTTGCGACTGGTGCGCTCCGGGCGCAACGCCGTGCTGACCATTGCCGATAACGGCCCGGGCATCCCCAAGGAGGACCAGGCGCACATCTTCGACCGCTTTTACCGCGTGGACAAGGCCAGGAGCCGCGATACGGGCGGTACGGGCCTTGGGCTGTCTATCGTGCACCAGTTCGTGCTGATGCACGGGGGCAACGTAACGGTCGATTCCACCGAGGGCAGCGGCACGACCTTCACCATCGAACTGCCCATGGGCGGCCATCTGGCAGGGCTTGGGGAGGAATCGTGATGAAGAAAACACCCCGCGCGCTGCTCCTCGCGCTCATTGTGCTCCTGCCGCTCCTGCTTTCGGGCTGCTATGAGCAGCTCAATCCGCTGGTGAAGAACGAAGCCACGGCCGTGCCGGGGCTTTCCGAAGAGCTGTACGCGGCGGCCGCCGACGAAAGCAATACGGACGTCATCAAAGCGACGCTTTATTTCCGCTATCTGGACGAACCGATGCTGGCGGCGGAAAGCCGGCTGATCACCGTGCGGCGCGACCAGCGGCCTGAGCAGGCGATTATAGAAGCGCTGCTGTCCGGGCCTGGCGCCGGCAACGCGGACCTGCGGCGGATCATCCCCGCGGACGCGCAGGTGGAAGCCGTATCCAACAACGGACAGGTGCTGTTCGTCACCTTCAGCGAAGAATTCTTGGCTGACGGCGTTCCCGAGGACTGGGCGCTGACCGACGCCTGGCGCGAGGAAGCGCCGCTGCTGAGAGAACTGATCACGCAGAGCGTCGTGGCGTCGGTCACAGAAAGCTATCCGTACACGGGCGTGCAGTTTCTGGTACACCGCAAAAACGAGGCGCAGGCCAGCCTGCGGCTGAATAACAGTTATTTTCTGGACGGCTCGGAGGGCCTGAGCGAGCCGATGATCCGCGACGAGGCGCTGCTGCTGACGCCGCAGATGACCATCAAGACGATCCTGAACGCCTGGGCGCAGAAGGATTACGAGCGGATGTACAAATACCTGACCCTGACGGATAAACCGGCCTATTCCGCCTTTGTGGAAGCGCTGGACCTTGCTCCCTCCATAGAAGTGCTTTCTGTGGGCGGGGGCAGCGTGTACCTGGACGGGCAGACGGCGGTGGTGACCGTATTCATCCGGCTGATTCTGGACGGCGGGCAGGAGCAATCGCTTAGCTATCCTCTGCAGCTCAAACGGGAAAACGGCGTATGGAAAATACGGTACGAAAGCCTGATGGCGATCGTTCCGGAAATCTGATGTGGGGAGAATGACGATGAGAGGACGCAAAAAGCATCTGGCACTTGTACTTGCGCTGTGTGCCGCGCTGTGCCTTTCTTCCTGCGTCAATTCGGGCGTTCCGGCGTCCGACGGCCGTACCTACTCCCTGCCGGACGCGCAGTTGGACGTAAGCGCGCCGGTGGGCGACGCGATGCTTGAGTACACACAGCCCGCCGTGTTCTACCTGCCAAGGCACGACGGCGAACGCCTGATTGCCGTGACCGATACCATTCCGCTGTCCGAAGGGCGGCTGGTAGCCGAGAGCATCGTGCGGCTTCTATTGGAGCAGCCGGGCAGTTCCATTGCCTCGCCGCTTGGCGGAGAAGTGAAGCTTTCGCTCTACGGAGCAAACCCCGTGGAGGTCAGCGGCGACGTGGCGACGGTCAATCTGGCGGCGTCCGCGCTGCAGTTGGACCGCAAGACCCTCTGCCTTGTCAGCCATGCCATTACCAACACATTGACGGAAATGGACAGCATCCAGTATGTCAATACTCTGGTCGCCGACAAATCCCTGGCGCTTGACATTGCGGGCTCCCTGCCCCAGGGGGCGCTGACCCGCAGTATGGGGGAAGATATCGGCGCGCTGTATGAACAGCAGATGTCCCGGCGCGTGCTCTCCGGCGAGGACGCAGCCTCCAAGCGCCTGACGGCGACGGCGACGCTTTACTTTCCGCTGGCCGCAATCAACGGCATCATGGCCGAGGCGCATAACGTTACCTTTGATTCCATGGACCCGGCCGATATGGCGGTTACGCTGATGGACGAAATCTCCGGCGGCGCAGCGGTAGTGAAAGATTCGCCCGCGATGCCGCTTTTAACGGAGTATCTGCTGGTGCCGCCGGTGATTTCACAGCCCGCCGATATTGGCGGCAACCTGATCACACTGGATTTCAGCTATATGTTTGACGATATGCTGCAGGCGGTGGGCATCTCGCGCGCAAGCTGCCTGGCGGCGCTGTGCTATACGCTGACCACCTTCCTGCCAAACGTCGCGGGTATCGAGGTTTTCATCGATTCCGAGCTCGTAGAGCACGTGATGCTGACGGGAACCAGCGGCATTTTGTTTGAGGACGGTATCCAGCGGCGCGCGGATTTCGCGGCGCTGCTGATGGACAACGCCGCGCTGTACTTTGCCGACGCGTCGAGCCAAAAGCTCAAAAAGGTCAGCCGCCCGATCCCGTTCTACCAGACGTCCAATCCCCGCGCGCTACTGAACGAACTGTTCAAAGGGCCGTCGGCGCAGGACAGCGATGCGGACGTAACCGCGACGCTGCCCGCCGGAGCGCTGAAGGATTCCGATATCATCGGCATTTCTTTGAGCGGGGACGCCTTGCTGGTGAACCTGTCCAACTCGTTTTTGGAAGCCGGGCTGGGCGTAAGCAACACGGCGGACAGGCTGCTGGCCTACTCGCTGGTCGATACCCTGCTGCATGCCGCCAGCGCCCGGCGCGTCGCCTTCTTTGTGGGCGGCAGCCAGATTGCCGGCTTTACCGACGAAATCAGCTGGAAGGGCTGGTTTTTGGAAAATGTGGGGATAGTTACCAATTAATGAATATACGAAAAAATCTGTTGCGAACAGGAACGCATACACAAACGGGACTGCGACGCTGGTCGCAGTCCCGTTTGTGCAACGGCTGATCTGTTAAATCAGCGCGGAAATTTTCTTAAAACGTAACCTTGCTCTCCAGGTAGGGGATCAGTTCGTCGATAGGCAGGCGAATCTGCTCCATACTGTCGCGGTCGCGCACGGTGACGGTCTGGTCTTCCACGGTATCGAAATCGACCGTGATGCAGAACGGCGTGCCGATCTCATCCTGCCGGCGGTAGCGCTTGCCGATGGAGCCGGTCTCGTCGTAATCGACCATGAATTTCTTGGCAAGCTTTTCGTACACTTCGGTCGCCAGTCCGCCAAGCTTGTTTTTCTGCAGGGGCAGCACGGCCGCCTTGTACGGCGCGAGGGCGGGGTGCAGATGCAGCACCACGCGGCTGTCGTTTTCCAGTTCCTGTTCCTCGTAGGCGTCGCACAGGAAGGCTAAAAGCACGCGGTCGGCGCCAAGTGACGGCTCGATCACGTAGGGGATGAAGCGCTCGTTGGTTACGGGATCGATGTATTCCATGCTCTCGCCGCTGACGCGCTGGTGGGCTTTGAGGTCAAAGTCCGTGCGGTCGGCAACGCCCCAAAGCTCGCCCCAGCCAAAGGGGAACTTGAACTCAAAGTCCGTGGTGGCGTTGGAATAGTGGGAAAGCTCCTCCTGGCTGTGGTCGCGCAGGCGCAGGCTTTCTTCCCGCATGTTGAGGTTTAGCAGCCAATCGCGGCAGAACGCGCGCCAGTACGAGAACCATTCCAGATCCTCGCCGGGCTTGCAGAAAAATTCCAGTTCCATCTGTTCAAACTCGCGGGTACGGAAGATGAAGTTGCCCGGCGTGATTTCGTTGCGGAACGATTTGCCGATCTGGCATACACCCATGGGAAGCTTGCGGCGCGTGGAGCGCACGATGCTTTTAAAGTTGACGAAAATGCCCTGCGCGGTCTCCGGACGCAGGTACAGTTCGGCGGCGGTATCCTCGTTGACGCCCTGATGGGTTTTAAACATCAGATTGAATTTGCGGATGCCCGTGAAATCATGCTTGCCGCAGGTGGGGCAGACGATTTGGTGTTCTTCAATAAACTGCTCGTACTGCTCGTCCTTCCAGCCGTCTGCGAGAATTTCCTCGCCGCGCTCCCTGCCCCAGTCCTCGATCAGCTTATCGGCGCGGAAACGCTCCTTGCAGGCCTTGCAATCCATCAGCGGATCGTTGAACGTGCCCACGTGGCCGCTGGCGACCCATACGTTTCGGTTCATTAAAATGGCGCTGTCCAGGCCGACGTTGTACTTGTTTTCCTGCACAAACTTCTGCCACCAGGCGCGCTTAACGTTATTTTTCAGTTCCACGCCCAGCGGGCCGTAATCCCAGGCGTTGGCCAGGCCACCGTAAATTTCGCTGCCCGCGAAAATAAAGCCTCGGTTTTTGCACAGGGCTACCAGTTTATCCATCGTTACGTCCGCCATGCTTTGCCTCCATACTGCTCGATAAAAGTAGTATCATGATAGCTTCGGCGGATCGCTTTGTCAAGCCGGATATGGATTTGTGAGCGTTTGAGGCTATTGAAAGGCGAAGTAGGCTCTGGCATTGTCGCAGCATACGCCGCGCACAATCTGGGAAAGCGTATCAAAATCGTCGGGGTACAGGCCGTCCTCCACCCACTCGCCGAGCTGGCGGCAGAGGATGCGGCGGAAGTACTCGTGGCGCGGATAGCTTAAAAAGCTCCGGCTGTCGGTGAGCATGCCGATAAAGCCCGCCAGATACCCGAGGTTGGCAAGCGAAGTCAAATGCTCGGTCATGCCGTGGAGATGGTCGTTGAACCACCAGGCGGAGCCGTGCTGGATCTTGCATACGGCCTCGTCGGTCTGGAAACAGCCGCAGATAGTATCAATCGCGGCGTTATCGGCCGGATTTAAGCTGTACAGGATGGTTTTAGGCAGGCCGCTCTGCACTTCCATCGCGCCCAGCAGCGCCGCGAGCTGCGCCGACGGGGTATGGGTGTCGATGGCATCGTAGCCCGTATCGGGGCCGAGGGTTTCAAAGGCATTGGGGTTGTTGTTGCGGCGGCAGCCGTAGTGCAGTTGCATTACCCAGCCCATGCGGCGGTATTCTCCGGCGGCAAACAGCATGAACGCGGTCTTGAACTTGAGCACGTCCTGCTCCGTCATGGCCTTGCCGGACAGCTTATCCGCAAAGATACGCTCGATATCCTCGTCGCCGGCGGGCACGTACATGGCGTAGCCCAGCGCGTGGTCGCTCAGGCTGCAATGGTTTTGGTCGAAATAGGCAAGCCGCACGCGCAGGGCGTCCTTGAGGGTTTCAAAGGAAGTGACGGTAACTCCTGAAACCTCGCCGAGCGTGCGCAGGTATTCGGCGAACTCGGGCTTTTCGATGTTCATGGCTTTGTCCGGCCGCCAGGCGGGCAGCACCCTGGTGGCGAAGCTTTCATCCTTGGCAAGCTTTTGGTGCCATTCCAGGCTGTCCACCGGATCGTCGGTGGTGCAGATCAGCTCCACGTTGCTCATGCCGATCAGCCCGCGCACGGAAAAGCCTTTGCTTTGGAGCTTCCTGCTGGTCAGCGTCCACACCTCGTCGGCGGTCTGTTCGTTCAGCGTGCCGGTATATCCGAAGAAGCGCTGAAGCTCCAGATGGCTCCAGTGGTAGATGGGATTGCCGACGGATTTGGAGAGCACCCGGGCGAAAGCCACGAATTTATCATAGTCGCTGGCGTTCCCCGTGATGTACTTCTCGGATATTCCCGCGCAGCGCATCAGCCGCCACTTGTAGTGATCGCCGCCAAGCCACACCTGCGTGATGTTTTCGTAACGCCTGTCCTCAAATATCTCCCTGGGGTTGATGTGGCAGTGATAATCAAGAATGGGGCAGGCTTCGGCAGCCTCGTGAAACAATCGCTTCGCGGTTTCCGTGGTCAGCAGGAAGTCCTGATCCATGAATTTTTTCATCGGCATACTCCTTATTGTGGATGTCGGCCTTAGCCATGTAAATGCTTACCGTATTTCTGCGTCTATTATAAAGTAATTCCCGAAAAATGCAAGATGCGAGCAATTTGTATGCGGCGAAAAAAATGAGTGTTCAGCGTAAGATTGACGGATAATCCGATCCGGAGTATGATAGGCGAAGGAATGAAACCATTTACATGGATAGCCGAAAGGCTTTGAGGGGAACAGTATGAAACAAACGATATTGATCCATCCCGACGACAACGTTGTGGTCGCGCTGAAACCGTTTCACAAGGGGGACAGCATACAGGAAAACGGACTGACGGTCCGGGACGAGATCCCCACTGGGCACAAAATAGCGCTTCGCGCAATTCAGAAGGGCGAACCTGCGATCAAGTACGGGCTGCCTATCGGCGCGGCAACGCGGAATATTGCGCAGGGCGAACATGTGCATACGCACAACCTACAAACCATGCTTTCAGGCGAACTCGATTACCGCTATGTACCCAAGCGGCCGGTGATCGAGTCCATTCCCGCGCGGACATTTATGGGGTACAAGCGCAAAGTCGGACGCGCGGGCGTGCGCAACGAATTGTGGATACTCCCGACGGTCGGGTGCATCAACGACGCCGTCCGCGCTCTGCGGCAGCGCGCGCAAACGCTTGTCGGCGGCGCTGTGGAATCCGTTAACGTATTTGAGCATCCTTTCGGTTGCTCGCAGATGGGGGACGACCAGGAAGACACCCGCACCATCCTCGCCGATCTTGCCGTGCATCCAAACGCGGGCGGTGTGCTGGTGGTGGGGCTCGGCTGTGAAAACAGCCCGGTGGACGTTATCCGCAAGGCCATGCCGGCCTATGACCAAGCCCGTGTGCGCTTCATGGTGCTGCAGGACGTGGACGACGAACTGGAAACCGGCATGAAGCTGCTTAAAGAGCTTGCCGACAACATGCAAAACGACAGACGCGAGGAAATATCGGCGGATCAACTGGTCGTCGGCCTCAAATGCGGCGGATCGGACGGGCTTTCGGGCATTACGTCCAACCCACTGATCGGGCGATTTTCGGACCGGCTCGTCGCCATGGGCGGTGCGACCATCCTCACCGAGGTGCCCGAAATGTTCGGCGCGGAAACCCTGTTGATGGAACGCTGTGAAACCGAGGCCGTGTTTCAGGACACCGTAGGGATGATCAACGGTTTCAAGCGCTATTACGAGGAGCATAACCAGCCGATCTATGATAATCCCTCGCCCGGCAACAAGCAGGGCGGGATTTCAACGCTTGAGGACAAGGCGCTGGGCTGTACCCAGAAAAGCGGCTCGGCCGTCGTGCGCGATGTGCAGCCTTACGGCGGACGCGTGGAAAAAGCGGGGCTGACCCTGCTCAACGCGCCCGGAAACGATCTGGTTTCGACCACCGCGCTTGCGGCGGCGGGCGCACAGATCGTGCTGTTTTCCACGGGCCGCGGTACACCGTTCGGCGGGCCGGTGCCCACGGTGAAAATCTCCAGCAATTCGGAGCTTGCCACGCGCAAGAAAAGCTGGATCGACTTTGATGCCGGACGGCTGTTAACCACCCATAGCATGGACCGGCTGACAGACGAGCTGATGGATTTCGTTCTTTCCATAGCAGGCGGTCAACCGACGCGCAACGAGATGAACGATTACCGCGGGATCGCGATTTTCAAAACGGGAGTCACGCTGTAACCGAGTACGCCAAAAATGTCTTGGCCAACAGGTGGCTTAAGCGCTTTTAATCAGAAATAACCAAAGCTGAAAGCCGCAGTCGTTATTCGATTGCGGCTTTTAGTTCGCTTATACGAACACTGCGCTTGACAAGTTCTATTTGAAAATATACTATATAGATACTAAATAGAATATAAATAGATACTAATGGCTATACAACTACGAAATCGAGGTCCATTGGAGGAAAGATCATGGAAAGCAATCTTAAAATCAAAAAAACCGAGAAGGCCGCTGTGAATATCGGCGTGGTGGAGCTGGCGCAAATGGACGTGCTGGTCGAAAACCTGCTGTATACCAACCGCAGCGACTTCATCCGTACCGCGATTCGCAAACAACTGGAGTACCATCAGGAGTATATCGAAAAAACGCTTTCGCAGGGCGCGGAACAGAATGAAAAAGCGATGATCGCGACCATCGGCGGCATCGGCGTGTTCCGCCTGTCGGCCGCCGATCTGCACAGGTTGAAAGCCCAGGGCAAGAAGGCGAGCGTCATCGTCGTCGGCGTCCTGATCATCGACCGCTCAATCGACGCGGAGCTGTTCAGCGTGCAAATCGCGTCCATTAAAATCTACGGGAAACTTCAGGCCCCCAAACATCTCCAGGAGCTATTATCGCAGAAACGAACGAAGTACGAAGCATAGGGGTTCCGCCCCTTTGACCCCGATCAGGGGCAGTACCCCTGAACCCCAATAAAAGACCGCGCATCGCGCGGTCTTTTGCAGTGGGACAAGGGCAAAGCCCTTGTCAGGGTTTAAGGAGTGAAACCTAACATTCTTTACAGCGGAAACTCGCCTAAGTACTTGTCCTCCAGGCCGCACTCGGCGATGAGCTTGAAGAGGGTATAGCGCGAGCGGTAGTCCTTGGCACAGTGCATGGAAAGGTTCAGAAGTCCCGGGTCTATACCGCACTGCGCGGGGGTGAGCAGCGCGCCGAGCTGCTTCATGGCACGCTCAATCTCCTCATATGGCGGAAGCAGGTCGATGGCATCGCGAATCTCCTGCTGGTGTGCCTGCGCGGCAAGGATGCGGCGCTCCTGTTCCTCCCAGCTGAGGAAATCTTCGGGATTGTCGCGCATGATGCTGCTGGCGGCTTCTTCTCCGAAGGCTTTCAGCATCCACGCTTCGCGCTCCGCGCGCGGCATGCGCCTTGCTTTGATCGCGTCCAGATCAAGCTTGGATAAATCCTCCCTGGCAAAGCGTGTAAACAGCGTCCAGCATAAAAGCGTCGCCACGCCGACGGACGCGCCGTGGGCGGGCGGGTGATGCCCGCGCGAGAGCTGCATCATCTCCCAGTAGTGCGCGATATTATGTTCCGCCGACGCCACCGCGCGCGTGTTACCGATAATCATAATCGTCACTCCCGCCAGCAGCAGCGCTTCGATCAGGATGCGAATGCCTTCCTCCGTGCGGTTTTTGATCGCGTCGATGTTCTTAAGCAGCTTTTCGATCGCGCCGGTGACGATCTCACCGCATAGATCGCAGTAGGTTTCCCCGTTGATAATGCTTCCGATCATCCAGTCCGCTTTGGCGATATACTTGCCCAGCACGTCGCCCACGCCCGAGCACACCATATCCATAGGCGCGGTGCGCAGGATTTCAGTATCGCACACGATAATCTCGGGACAAAGCCCCGTGCGGTGGATTTTCACCTTACGCAATAGAAGCGGCGCGACTACGGAGGTATACCCGTCCATCGACGGCGCGGTGCCGACGCTCACAAACGGCAGTTTGCAGCGCGTGGCGTTAACACGGGTGGTATCCGTAATGCTGCCGGAGCCCACCGCGATCAGGAATTCGGTTTCCGGCTGAATGGACAACAGCACCTCGCCGCAGGCGCGTTCGTCCGGATCCATCACACCGTCGCGGCGGATTACGCAGGGGATCACGGAAAACCCTTCGCCTGTCAGCCGTTCTGCCAGTGCCTGCCCCGCGAGCGGCCAGGTGTTCTGGTCGGCCACCAGCACACAGTGCGTGCCAAGCCCGCGCTTTTTAATGTACGCGGGCGTGTTTTTGGCAATTCCGCTGCCTACATAGATATCCTGCGACGGCTGCGTATGGGTAAGGCCGCATGCGCAGTCCAGACCGGAGATCGTCAGCCTGTAATCGGCGTCATAGGAAATGGATACACTCAAGGTTCCCGTCTCCTTTCATCGGCAAGAAAAATCCCCTGCCCTATTGCAGGCAGGGGATGCATTGCGTTTGGTTTAGCGCGTCAGCAGCGTTTCTTCGGTTTCCTTGTCGAAGAAATGCAGGTGGTTGACGTCGAACGCGACCTGGATGTTCTGGCCGGCGCGGCTGGTGGTGCGCGGGTTCACGCGGGCAATGATATTGCCTTCCTTGCCGCCGGTGGTCAGGTACAGATAGGTTTCTGCGCCCATCAGCTCGGTAACGTCTACGTCTGCGGTAATCACGGCGGTCGGCGCGGACTGCACGAACACGTCTTCGTCGTGGATGTTCTCCGGACGGATGCCCAGAATCACTTCTTTGCCGATATAGCTTTCATCCGCGAACTTGGACAGCTTGCTGGGCGGGATGACGATCTTGTTTTCGCCGAACTTGGCAACGACGTCTTTCCCGGTCTTTTCCAGCGTCACGTCGAAGAAGTTCATCTGCGGGCTGCCGATAAAGCCGGCCACGAACAGGTTGGCGGGATAATCGTACAGGTTCTGCGGGGTATCCACCTGCTGGATCAGGCCGTCCTTCATGACCACGATGCGGGTGCCCATCGTCATGGCTTCGGTCTGGTCATGCGTTACGTAAATGAAGGTGGTCTGCAGCCGCTGGTGCAGCTTGGTGATCTCGGTACGCATGGCAACGCGCAGTTTGGCGTCCAAGTTGGAAAGCGGTTCGTCCATCAGGAAGACTTTCGGCTCGCGCACGATGGCACGGCCCAGGGCAACGCGCTGGCGCTGGCCGCCGGAAAGCGCCTTGGGCTTACGATTGAGCAGATGGAAAATGTCCAGCACCTTGGCGGTCTCTTCCACGCGGGTTTTAATCTCGGCCTTGGGGGTTTTGCGCAGTTTCAGGCCGAAGGCCATATTGTCAAACACCGTCATATGCGGGTACAGGGCGTAGTTCTGGAACACCATCGCGATATCGCGGTCTTTGGGCGCGACGTCGTTGACCAGGCGGTCGCCGATGTAAAGCTCGCCGCCGGTGATTTCCTCCAGGCCGGCGACCATGCGCAGCGTGGTCGATTTACCGCAGCCGGACGGACCGACCAGAACGATAAACTCCTTATCTTCAATGTCCAGATCAAAATCGCTGACAGCAACGACGTTGCCGGCATACACCTTGGTAATTTTCTTCAGAGATACACTTGCCATGAGATAGCCTCCTTATCTTTTTGAACGAATGATCGCTCAATAGGAACAATGTAAGTTCATTATAACTTCTGAGACCCGAAAAGCAAATGGTGTAAATAGACAAAGTTTACCATACGCATTTGTTCACGATGTATAGACTGGAAAACTCTATACCAAATTACACAGATATTTTCGCCGTATCTTGTGGTTTTCACCCAAACAAAAAACATGGTATACTAAGCCTGCATAAAAAATTATACGGCCGGGAGGGACGTAATGAAATGAAAGCATACTTTCAGGAGGTGCTCCAGGCGGCGCTGGCCGGCGGCGGGGACTTCGCGGAAATATTTATGGAAGACACCCGCTCCTCAAGGATGCAGCTGGTATCCAGCGAAGCCGAGAGCATCAACTTCAGCCGCCTGCACGGTGCGGGCATCCGGGTATTCGCGGGACTCAATCCCGTGTACGCCTATACCAACGAAACCGACAGGGAAGGGCTTCTGCGCTGCGCGGTGCAGGTAGCCAAAGCGGTGCGCGACCGGAAACAAACCGTGTTTCAATTGCCGCCGCTTGTTACCCCGCAGCTGCCCCCGCCCGCCCGCATCCTGTTGATGCCGTCTACCATCGAGAATAAGCGCAAGCTGGATATCCTCCGTGCGGCGGACGCGGCCGCCCGCGCCGTCAGCGCCGATATCCGGCAGGTGAACTGCGTATTTGTGGATCTGGAGCAGGACGTGACCATCTGCAATTCCGAGGGCCTGTATGTGGAAGATACGCGCGTGCGCACCCGCATGGCATGCACGGCGATCGCCGACAACGGCAACGAAAAGCAGACCGCGCACGAAGGGCCCGGCGCGTCGATGGGCTTTGAGCTGTTTGAGCAGCGAGTCGATCCCGTGAAAACCGGAACGAAGGCGGCGGAGTCCGCCGTGCTGATGCTCCACGCGCCGGAGTGCCCCGCGGGCGTTATGCCGGTGGTGATCGACGGGGGCTTTGGCGGCGTTATTTTCCACGAAGCCTGCGGGCACAGCCTGGAGGCGACGGCCGTGGCGTTTAACTTCAGCGTATTCTCCGGCAAGCTTGGCCAGAAGATCGCCGCCGACTGCGTAACCGCGATCGACGACGGCACTATGCAGGGCGAATGGGGGTCCACCCGTGTGGACGACGAAGGCATGCAGACCACGCGCCTGACGCTGATTGAAAACGGCATCCTGAAAAACTACATGATCGATAAATTAAACGGCAAGCGCATGGGCATGGCGCCCACCGGCAGCGGCCGCCGCCAGAACTATACCTTCAACCCCACGTCCCGCATGCGCAACACCTTCATCGCGCCCGGCAGCGACGACGAGGACGCGATGATCAAAACCATGGGCGACGGCCTGTACGCCAAAAAGATGGGCGGCGGATCGGTCAACCCGGGGACGGGCGAGTTCAACTTCGCCGTGGCCGAGGGCTACTTGGTCAAAGACGGCAAGATCACTACGCCTGTGCGCGGTGCGTCGCTGATTGGCAAGGGCGCGGACGTGCTTTTAAAAATCGACCGGGTCGGTAAAACCATGACTATGGACCAGGGCATGTGTGGCAGCGTTTCCGGCAGCGTGCCTACCAACGTCGGCCAGCCGATGATCCGCGTGTCGGAGATGACCGTCGGTGGCAGAGCGAAGGAGTGAGCGAAATGGAATTAAACGCATTTTTAGATCAGTTGTTTGCCGAGGCGAAAAAAGCGGGGCTAGAAGCCGCCGAGGCCTATGTGGCGGAAGATGAAAGCTTCCGCGCGATGGCGACAGAGGGAGAGATCACCCAGTATTCCTCCAATCTCACCAAGGGGCTTTCCTTCCGGGTGAAGGTGAACGGGAAGATCGGCTACGCGTCCACCGAGGCGTTTGATGAAGACGCCGTCGGCTGGCTTTTGAAAAACGCGGTGGATTCCGCCGTGCTTTGCGAGGACCAGTCCGAGCAGTTCATCTACGACGGCAGGGAGAAAAACCCGGAGCTCGTTCTGGAAGCGAACACTGGCGATCCCGCCGATAAGCTGCAGTTCGTGCTGGACGTGGAAAGCACCGCCAAGGGCTACGACGAGCGCGTGCAGAAGGTCGCCTACAATACCATCATCACCAGCAAGGAATCCGTCCGCATCGTCAACACCTACGGCATGGACAAGCAATTCACCGCGACCTACGGCATCGCCTACCTGATGCCCCTGGCCAAGGACGGCGAATCCAGCGCGACCGGTATCGCCATCCAGATCGGGCGCGGCTTCGGCGCGCTGGACGCCAAGAAGCTCGGCGCCAAGGCGGCCAAAGACGCCATCGCCATGCTGCACGCGTCGCCGGTGCCCTCGGGGCAGTACCGCATCATCATCCAAAACCGCGCCATGGCGGACCTGCTTGGCGTGTTTTCGGACGCCTTTTCCGCCGAAAACGTGCACAAGGACCTGTCGATTTTCAAGGGCAAGCTTGGCACGAAGGTCGCGGCCGAATCGGTCACGCTGATGGACGATTCCCTGCTGCCGCAGGGCATCGCCTCCCGCCCGTTCGACGCCGAGGGCGTGCCCGGCGGCTCGCACGCGCTGATTGATCAGGGCGTGCTGAAAACCTTCCTGCACAACCTGAAAACCGCGAAGAAGGACGGTGTGAAATCCACCGGCAACGCAAGCAAAGCCGGGTACTCCGCGCCGATTCGGATCGCGCCGACAAACTTCTATATCAAGCCCGGCGAAACCGCATACGACGACATGCTTTCGGCCATGGGCGACGGTCTGGCGATCACGGAAGTGACCGGCCTGCACGCGGGCGCCGACGCGGTCAGCGGCGATTTCTCGCTGCTGTCCAAGGGCTTCCTCATCAAGGGCGGCAAGGCGGAACGCCCCGTGGAGCAGATCACCATCGCGGGTAACTTCTACGAAATGCTCAAAGCCGTCCGCACCGTCGGCAGCGACCTGATCTTCCCCGAAGGTTCGGTCGGTTCCCCGAGTGTGGACGTCGGCAAGCTGAGCGTCGGGGGCAAATAGTCCGGAGAGCCTTTGAACAGAAACAAACAGGACGCGCGTATCAGAACCGGAAATCAAAAAAACAGGCCGCATCCGCGGCCTGTTTTTTGATTGTTGTCTTACGCCTGTTTATGCTTCATGTGGATGAGCGACAACAGGAAGAACAGAACGCCGACACCCGCCAGAATGAGCAGGCTCGCATAAACCGGAAACGGCGTATCGCCGAAATAGTACTCGATACCCATAATGCGGCTGATGTTCGTAATCGATTCGGCGGGAACGGTACTGCTGTAAGATTCCATCATCGAATTGGTCAGAATCTGGCGCAGCACCACCACTGCGTGGGAGGTGGGGAACAGCTTGACGATCCACTGCACGCTTTCTGGCAGCAGGCCGATGGGGAGATAGATGCCCGTGACAAAGCCGATCAGCGTGCCAAGCACCGTAGACGCGGTGGCAAACGCGGTTTCCGTGGCGAAGAACGCCGCGAAGAAGAAGACCATCGTCGCATTGGAAAATCCGGCCAGCAGCAGCACCAGCAGCACCTTTACGTAGTTGATCAGGCTGAACATCGTGCCGCCCTGCGAAAGGATATACAGCTGCGCGGCAACCAACGTGATTACCGACAGGATGTACCCGATCAGGAACGCCGAGAAGATATACCCGCCCATCAGCTTCCAGCGGCGGATGGGGGAGGTATAGAAATCCTTGATGATTTGCTTGGTTTTATCCGATACCATCACACCATAGGCGCCCATCGAGGCGGTGACGGAGGTGATGGACAGCAGCCCGGCCACCAGCCAGCGGTCCACCATCAAGCGTGCGTTGGGCAATTCCCGCATATCGTTTGCCATGGTGTTGCCAAGGAACAGCGCGTACAGCCCGAGGATGATCAGCGAAGCCATCAGCGAGAAGAAGACGGCGGATTTATCGCGGAAAAAGACCTTGAGCGTGCGGTTGATCAGAGCAATCATTCTCTCAGCTCCTTTCCCGTAATGCCAAGGAACGCGTCGTCCATCGAGCCGACGGTGACCTCAAAGCCTTTAAGATATTCGCGGCAGCCCTCGATGATCGGAAGCGCTTCGAAGGTATCGCCGATGCCGATAATCAGGTTGTCGGCCACCTGCTTATAGCCGATTTTCGCTTTTTCCAGGTACGCCTTGACCTTGTCCATGTCGGCGGCGTTTAAGTACAGCTTGTCCTGCGCATATTTCGCGCTGAGCTCCGTTGGCGTGCCCTTGGCGGCGATTTTTCCGTCGTCGATGACGATGACGTAATCCGCGCCGTCGGCCTCCTCCATGTAGTGGGTGGTCAGGAACACGGTCATGCCCGTGGTTTTTTGAAGGTTCAGGATGGTATCCCACACCGCGCGGCGGGTGTGCGGGTCCAGCCCCGTAGTCGGCTCGTCCAGAAACAGGATTTCCGGCTGGGTAATCAGCGCGCGCCCTATATCCGCGCGCCTGCGCTGCCCGCCGGACAGCTTTCCGTACCGCCGGTCCGCGATCGATTCGATGCTGACGGCCTGAATGGCCTGCGTTACGGCGTCTTTAAGCGTCTTGCCGGAAAGCCCGTATAGTGCGCCGCGTACATAGTAATTCTCCTCAATTGTCAGCAGATTATCCAAAAGCCCGTCCTGGAACACCACGCCGATGGAATTGCGGATGCCGTCGTCCTGCTTGCCCAGGGTGAAGCCGTTCACCTGTACGCTGCCGCCGTTTGGCTGCAGGAACGTGCAGATCATGTTGATGGTGGTCGATTTTCCGGCGCCGTTTGGTCCGAGAAACGCAAACAGCTTTCCCTTTTCTACGAAGAAGCTAATGTCTTTAACGGCTTGTACGTCGCCGTAGTTTTTGCTTAGGTGATCGACCTGGATGATGTGATCCAAAGTGCGCTCCTTTCTAATCGTTCAGTTTTCGGTGAATGAGCGGCGTTTTGCCGTCGTTGATATCGGCCAGGGTATGTCCCTTGCCGTAGAGCTTGTATTTGTAGGTGCACAGGCCTTCCAGCCCCATGGGGCCTCTGGCGTGCAGCTTGCCGGTGGCGATGCCGACCTCCGCGCCCAGCCCGAACATAAAGCCGTCGGCCAGCTGCGTGGAGCAGTTGGCGAACACGTCCGCGCTGTCCACAAGCGCCATGAAGCGCTCGATCGCGTCCGCGTCCTTGGAGATGATCGCGTCGGTATGCCCGGAGCCGTAGCGGTTGACGTGGTCGATCGCCTCGTCGATGCCGCCAACGATCTTCACCGCCAGGATGGCGTCCAGATACTCGGTGGACCAGTCCTCGTCGGTCGCATGCTTGCACTCGATCAGGTCGAAGGTCTCGTTGTCGCCGCGCATTTCCACGTTTTTGGTTTTCAGCGCCACAGCCGCGACGGGCAGGAAGTCCTTGGCGCAGTCCCGGTGCACCAGCAGGGTCTCGGCGGTGTTGCACACGGAAAAGCGGTAGGCCTTGGAATCTAGCGTAACCTTCAGGGCCATGTCCAGGTCAGCCGCTTTATCCACGTATACGTGGCAAACGCCGTCGGCATGGCCGAGCACGGGAATGTTTGAATTGTCCATGATATAGCGCACGAACGCCTTGGAGCCGCGCGGGATGATCAGGTCGATGCAGTCGTCCTGCTTAAGCATGGCGCTGACGTCCTCGCGGGTTTTGAGTAGCTGGCACCAGCCATCCGGAATCCCGGCCTTTTTGGTGCCCTGCACGATGGCCTTATACAGCGCCTGATTGGTTTTGGCGGCTTCGCGCCCGCCCTTTAGCAACACCGCGTTGCCGGATTTCAGGCACAGCGAGGAGATCTGCACCAGGGCATCCGGGCGGCTTTCAAAAATCACGCCGACGACGCCGATGGGGCAGGAGGTACGATAGAGCTTCAGGCCCTCGGCCAGCTCGTTGGCATACTGAATTTTTCCTAGCGGATCGGGCAGTTCGGCCAGGGCTTGCAGACCGTCGATCACGCGCTCGGCCTTGGACTCCGAAAACTTAAGCCGGGACAAGAGCGGCGCGGCCAGGCTTTCCTCTGCGGCCAACTTTAAATCCTGTTCGTTGGCGGCGAAAATCTCCGCTGAATGCGCCTGAATGCTCTCCGCGATGGCGACCAGCGCCGCGTTGCGCTGCTCAAGCGAAAGGGTGGATAAAAGAAGACCCGCACGACGTGCATCCTGTGCCATGGTACGGATCGAATCATCAGACATGAAAGTGCCCTCCTCAAAGGTTTGTAATCATTATAGAGTAGGGACGGTATCTTTGCAACATGCCTTAATTATGTTATAATGAGATGCGTGTTAAACTTCGGTGAAGCACGCGACTGTTGACTTAAGGGGAGGAAGCTTTGTGCCGCGGCAAAAAGGCATTAAGCCCATCGCCCACAACAAGAAGGCCTTCCACGATTACTTCGTGGAGGACCGGTATGAATGTGGGATGAGTTTACGCGGTACAGAGGTGAAAAGCGTACGCGACGGGCGGATTAACTTAAAAGAGAGTTTCTGCCTGGTGCGGAACGGCGAGATCTTCGCCGAGGGGATGCATATCAGCCCGTATAAAGAAGGCAGTATGTTCAACCCCGATCCGCTGCGCCCTAAAAAGCTGCTCATGCACCGCAGCGAGATCTATAAGCTGCAAAGCCTGGTCAGCCGCAAGGGTTACGCGCTGATTCCCCTGAAGGTGTACCTAAAGGACGGACTGGTAAAGCTTGAGCTCGGCCTGTGCCGGGGCAAGCACCTGCACGACAAGCGCGACAGCGAAGCGGCACGCGACGCTCAGCGCGAGATCGAGAGAGCCTTCAAAAATGTATAAATGTTGCTTTGATCCCATACATGCTGGTGACCTGATTTTCGCCATCTTTGACTTACGAAATCCTTGACGCAGCGCTGCTACTACTGCGGATTTCGTAAACCAAATCTGACAAAAAACAGATTCACCATCCCGCATGTTCTCAAAACATCATTTACACAATGGGACACTGTAATCTGCCCAGCCAAATGACTAGGTTATTTGGACAGGACGACATGGGGATGTTCCGGTTTCGACGGGGGTTATTGAAGGTCGGGAAAGCGAGCTGCGGCCCTGAACCGCATAAAAACGGGAACTTAAAACGAACTGACAACAATCAGTTAGCTTTCGCGGCTTAATGCTGCGCGTCGACCCAAGCTGCCTACGAACTTGGCAATCGGCGTCATTAACGTAGGGGACGAGCACCGCCAAAGCTTTGAGGCCTTGCCCGTAAATATGAAGCTACCGGAGGCTTAAGCCCGTCAAGCGGCGTCTGCCGATGGGAAATTCAAAAGCTCGACTGCGCTCGGAGAAAACCTGACAATCATGCTTTCGGACAGGGGTTCGACTCCCCTCATCTCCACCACCTTAGTTTCACTACATTGATACAATAAACTGTCCTTGCAAAAGGGCAGCTTATTGTATCTTTATAAAGATTTAAAAGCATCGAAATAGTGATGCAAAATCTAGAAATACTTCAAATCAAGATTTTTATACAATTGTTAAAAATCTTGAAAACCTTTCGTTTCATTACTTCGTCAAATTTCGTCATGATAATAATTCTGAGTTTTGAAGTGGAGGGTAGTATTATGTTATTGACTTACTTGCTAAGTTTTCAATTGAGTTTATTCCATTAGTTACAATCTTATTTGCTAAAATCGCTAAATCATTTAAAGATAATTTCGAATTTGTATGAAACCATTCAAGATATATAGAAATGATGCCTGAGGAACAGTATTCAGCACATAGATTCAGTTCATCTTTATCAACTTTTGATTTTTTGTGAAACATCTCTACAAATACAGTTTTCAAGAGTTTTTTTGTCGCATTAAAGCGAAAGCTATAATAACTGGCGTTAATCAATTTCCTATAAAAATCAATATTCTCATTGATCATTGCATTCAATCTAATAAAAAATGAAATCTCGTCAATTCTAGCAACCTTATATTTCTCAATTATACGCATTATCTTTAATGCAATATCTTGATCAATAGCATTAAAAATATCATCAATATTCCTCCTATAATGTGAATAAAATGTCTTTCGGTTTATATCTGCTTTTTCAGACAGTTCCTTGACTGTAATTTGAAAAACTTCTTTTTCTTCGATTAACTCTATTAAAGCTCTTTTTATGCTTTTTTGAGTTTTTGTAATACGGCGGTCCTTTCTGTTGTTACTAAAATCCATAGTAACCTCCTTGATGATAACAAGATTAATATCTGGTACTTACTAATTCAGTTTAGGGAGTTTCTACCAAATAATGATAATCTTAGTTTTTGTACCTTGAACATCGCTTTCGTAAACTGATGCTATCCAAGAAATTGTTGAAGAAAGGGAAATATTTCACATCGACGCCTGCTGTATATTGGATTTTTATCTCTTAGGCGCGCGACGTTTGGATAATGACCAGTGCAACAATTTCCAACATATTAGCTTTATTGACCATACTGTTGATGATTTCAAAGGTAGAGTTGAGCATATCACAGTACAGGTCCGTTACATGAGAGAGTATCATATGGTTTGCATTCACTCTTGGTAAAACCCTTGGATTTTAATCGGAATACCGGACCTGTAGACTTCCAGTTTTATTCCACCGTATTTTTATTGGAGATGAAAACCGGGCTTTAAACCTGCGCCCGTCATTAGAGCGATTTTTTGTTTGCCGTTCTTTTTCATCGTAATAATCTCCGATCTTTGTATAGACGCATTGGGTAGCTATCTTCAAGAAAGCAATAGGGAAGCAAGATACCTGTGTTACCCGACACGGGGGATTGGCGGATCACAAACTTTGGATTTTGCAAACCGATGCACAACTATAGCAGACATCAAAACTGCCCCGCAAGCAATAAAGAGTGAATGAATAATGATAGCTTGCACGACGGCTACCAAAGAGAAAGCCATATAGGTAACCGTCACTCTTCTTGTGTGCGGCTTGATTTTGATGAGCGTTGAAAACAGAATGAAGAGAATGCAGAGTGCAAAAACAAGCAAGTTTTCAGGGAGCAGACCAAATAATACGCCGAAGGCTGTGGCATTGCCCTTGCCCCCTGCAAATCGGTAATACGGAGCGATGATATGTCCCAGCAATGGCGTGATCATGACCGGCACAAACAAGATAGATTCTGTTCCGAATTCCTGTGCCGCGATGAATACAGGAACAAAGCCCTTACCCATATCCATAAGAAGGCAGAGCAAACCAATCGGCATCCCCGCATGAACAGCTGCGTTATACATCCCGGGATTTCCATCATCACTGACTTTAACAATATCGACGCCCTTAAGCATTTTGGGAAGGTGATAACTTGGCAGAATGCCGCCAAGCAAGAACCCGGCCACGCTTAGTCCCACATAAGCAAGCAGCATAATGTCCCGCCTTTCAGCGAACTAACAAATCAACAATGTCCTGTGCAGCATTGGGATTGATGAAATTCCGCTGCATGGCAAGCATAGCACTGATACGTACAGGAGATATTGCCAATTCATAGGCTATGCGTGCTGCGCTTTCGCTATTCTCCGCAAGCATCGACATGCCACGGTCTCTGAAAAACAAAGTATTCCTTGTTTCACAACCGGGGATAGCGCCCACATGGACGATAGGGATATTTTTCACCGCTGCCTCGGTGGTGGACAGCCCGCCAGCTTTGGTAATCAACACATCGCAGGCATCCATGAACACATCCACTTCCTGTGTGTATACGACGGCTTTGACGCTGCTGCTTTGAGGATACTTGCTGACCAATGTGTCATGGAGCTTTGAATTACGCCCAACTAACGCAACAATGCTAATCGGCTTGGCGGCATAGGCAATGAGATTTTCAACGATCTCCAGAACCGCACCGCTTCCCACACCACCTGACATAATCAAAAAGGCCGACCGATCTTGCGGGATGCCGATGATGTCCCTGGCAAGCGATTTCTCGGTTTTTCTTTGGAATTGCTTTTTCACTGGTATACCCAGGCTAACGATTTTTTCATCGGGAATGGACTTTGTCATCCATTCCCGACGCAGCGATTCATGCGGGATGATCCATTGATCAACGTCAATCTCCTCAAAAAACGGAATGCAAGTATAATCGGTAGCGACCATGTAAGATCGGATGGGATACTTATGCTTTCTTCTTATAAAGGAGAGTGCTTGAGCCCCATAGAGGTGTGTACTGATGGCTGTATCAAAACCGTTTTCATCCAGATAATCGTGCAGTTTACTTGCATAGAGCGTATTGGCGTAGTATACGGGAGAATGCCTTTTATTGGAGGAAACGAGTTCACCAACCTTATACACATAACCGAATGCCTGCGGTATGGTTTTGATCATCTCGTTGTAGGATCCGATGACCAGTCTGGCAAGCTCCTTAGGAGCAAACGTCATCAGAATATCCACGATTTCGTGAGGGATATTCCTTTCGTTCAACGCCTCAGCAATCGCGTGTGCAGCGGAATTATGCCCTTCTCCGGTGGCACAGGTCAGAATGATGACTTTCAGAGGGGCTCCTCTCCTATCGAGTGAAGTTGATTTGGCTACACATGTATATTATAATAATCGTGTATCGTTAATCAATGGTCAAATGACGCAATTGTGTCGCATTATGGATGACACTACTGGGGGGAACACATGGTAAATGCTGAGACAAAGACCGACCGCAGATGGGTGCGTACACGAAAAAGCATACGAAACGCGTTTGCCAAACTGCTGATCGACAAGGAGCTGGAAAAAATCACGGTGAAAGAGATTGTTGAGATCGCCGACATCAATCGTAATACCTTCTATCTCCATTACAGCAACGTCAACGAAGTGGTGGAGGAAATTGAGAATGAGATTATCGCGGCTTTCACGGCGGAGATTGAACGGATCGAGTTTTCGAAGCTAAGCAAAGATCCTTATTTGTTCTATAAGAGCCTGAACAATCTCCTGTATATGGATCTGGATCTGAATACGGCGATCCTCCGTTCCATCAAAAGCTCCACGCTTAGCCTTCGGCTTAAGCAGATACTCAGGGATAAGCTGTTTGGCGGATTAAGCCTCTCTAATGATATTGAACCCATCGCCCTGAATGTAACCGTCGATTTTGTCACCGCAGGCATGATTTCGGTGTATCAGAGCTGGTTTCTTTCCGATAAATCATACAGCTTGGATGAAGCATCGAAGATCGTCAGCCGCCTGCTGGCCGCCTGTGTGGCAGGTGTGATCGACAAAGAAGCAGGAGACTAGCCTGAGGCCTGTGCTTTTTCACTCTTGAGCCAATACGCAAACCTTAATTTACTATAATATCGGAATGAGCAGTCGGGAAAACTTTTCTATAAACTTGATATGCAGCGGTCTCTTTTCCCACGCCTGAAATGAAATTTCCTTGCAAATAGCTAAGGTTTCGACAATGTCTTTTTTCATATCGGTAAGCATAGGCGCTCCGCAAATCCAAACGCCGTTAGTAAAGTGCAAGTAAAAACTATGATAATTCATATTGACACTACCTGTAATCGCATGGGTATCATCGCTCGAAACTATTTTTGTATGAATACATCCGAATCGCATATACTGCTTGACAGGAAACACATTTTCCACTCAAATGATTGTGTGCAATGCGATAAAACAATACGTAGTATACAGCTTCTTTTGATTATATGTACTAAGCAGATTAATTGTAAGGTATTCAGCAATGTTTGCTTTACCCCATCTGCTCACTATGGAATTATAATAATCGCTGTTTGGGGATAAGGGTTCCAAGCTCTCTAGGAAGAAAACCGGACAAACGTCAATTTTAAAATCCTGGTGAAAAGCACCACACCAACATTTTGGCAAAGAGGACCATTTTATGGGTGTATCCACTGTTGGCCGAATGAGCAGACGGAGTATTTTGCAGGCTTGTTCATGCCTAGACATGGGTTTTCTTGTCAGTTCGTTTAAACAGTATCCCAAGAGTGTGAGGACCGCAATGGCTGGATACCGTACACCCTGCAGGCGTTTCAATAACCGAATCAAAACAGGCATATTGGCAAACTGCCGCTTTTACCCTTTCAATAGTTTTTGCGGAACACATCGGATGTGTGATAAACACCCTGCTGTAATCGATGTTCTGCTTGTTATACAGCTTATCCTTAACATACTGATCAAGACATCTATCAAAACTGCCTCTGTATTTTTTACCGACAATCATTTCTCCGTTGACGACTTCTATACACGGCTTAATCTGCAGCATTTTTGTCCCCAGTAATTCTATGCCGGAACAGCGCCCGCCTTTGTGCAGGTAATCCAACTGCTCGATAACAAAGCTTGCATCCACTCTGGAAATAAGATCTTCCAAACTGCGGCAGATCTCATGTGCACCGGCGCCATTGAGAGCCATGAGGGCAGCTTCGTAAACTGCGTGCCCGCTGCCAGACGACAGATTCTGCGAGTCGAGGACATAGACATTATCAAACTTCTCCGCAGCCATGGTTGCGTTCTGGTAACAGGAGGAAAAACCGGAGCCTAAACAAATATGTATAACTGCCTCGTATTCTGATGAAAACCTGTGGAAAAAGCTCTCATATTCATATGTGTTTACGGCGGCGGTCTTGCAGGTTTTCCCCTCCAAATCCACGTACCGAAATATATCTGCGGGCATAATATCTACACCATCATAAAACGTTTTGCCATCAATCAGAACAATCAGGGGCATTACGGTAATCCTCAAGTTCTCCAGCATATCCGCGGAAAGATCGCAAGTGCTGTCTGCGGTTATCTTGACCATACGCTCACCTTCATCCATTTAGGGTAAACCACAGAAGTTTATAACAAGAATTTCATCGTCAGTCTTACAGGATCATCATATAAAATGCATAAACAGCGGGGACTATGAACAGTACGCTGTCCAGCCGGTCCAATACGCCGCCGTGAGGGCCCATAATACGCCCGAAATCCTTGATGCCAAAAGAACGTTTGATTAATGAGGCCGCCAGGTCACCAACCTGTGCCAATACAGACAGCAGTAGCCCAAGCGGCAGATACCACCAGATATATAAATGAAAACCAAACATGTTTTGCGCCAGTATTCCCACGACAGTTAACCCTATCGTACCCAAGACTGTGCCTGTGATCGCACCTTCAACTGTTTTCTTCGGGCTGATTGCTTCTATTAATTTGTGCCGTCCAAATAATATGCCACCGAAATATGCAAACGTATCAGTCAGGATGGCACTACTAAACACAACAATCAACAAAAACCGCGAAGCCTGTAAACTGGGCAGGCACACGATACCGAATATTGAGCCAAAGAACAGCCCAGGATATACCATTGCAAGTATTGTAAGCAATCCATCCATCAAGTTGCGCCCTGAGATCAGCAGCAATGTAAAAACTGCCATTACACAAAACGTCAGCAATATTGCCGCACCAGTAAGGCCGCCCAGACACACATAGGATGGATAGAGCAGCCCTGCAAATAAATATCCTATAAAACGGATGGGGCATGCTTTTCGAGAGACCGCATTTAACATTTCATTGATGCACAGCAAGCCGACCACTACCGTAACAACTCTGATATATAGTCCGTGAATCCATATAACGGATATCAGTAGCGCTAACGCGGGAATCACAACAAGTATCCGGTTAAGAAGCGTATGACGTCCAGTGGTTGTATCGCTATCAACAGTCTCCAGACCAAGATGGCACAAATCAGATGATGTTGCTTTTGTCATTGATCTTTACCAAACCGCGGCTATCTCTGCGCTATCGTCTGCTGTATCACAGCCGACCCAGGGATGCAGCTCACTCCAGATATGATCCGCCGTCCGTGCCCAATTCTCGGCAGCATTCATGCACTTGGCGTTCAGTTTTCGAACGTCTTCCGGCTGAATGAGGTCTGTAGAATACACGCCGGATTTCTCCACCCTTTCGGCCAATTTTTCCGAGTTGTTCAGCAATGGGCAGGGCCGCAGGTGTTTTCTATTGAACGGTCGGTTTTTACGGTATTGTATAAATAAAGGAAACTGCAGTGCCTCAAGAAGCGTTGTCTCGGAGATGTTTATGTTTGAATAGTGTGTAAATGCGCAGGGCTTAATATCCCTGTTTACGTTGATATGCAAGTACTTGTGCCCCCCGGCAATGCAGCCGCCTGCGTATTCACCATCGTTCCAGAAATCCATGGTAAACATCGGTTTTCAATTATAAAGTCGATAAACTCTTCACTTCCGATTTCCTCTGTGTTAGATTGGGTATGGTAAAGAGAAGCGTCGAAGATTAGTTTTTTTTGCCTAAGTATATCCATGGCACGGATAACCGCTTGATGAGTGCCTGGGCCGCGGCGCGAATCCGTTGCCCTCTTAAAGCCCTCAATACTGATAGCTGGTACGAAGTTTTTAGCATGCAGCATTTCGTCGGCAAATTCCTCGTCAATCAAGGTATCATTGGTAAATGCGAGGAATTCACAATCTTTGTGCTTTTCGCACAGGCTGATGATATCCTTCTTGCGCACCAGAGGTTCTCCGCCTAAATAGATGAAGAAGTAGATGCACAGTTCTTTACCCTGTTGAATAACGCTATCCAACGTTTCGTAGCTCATGGACAGCGTATTTCCATATTCATCCGCCCAGCAGCCGGTACATTTTAGACTGCAGGCTGAAGTGGGATCCAGCAAGATCGCCCAGGGAATGTTACAGCCATACTTCTCGCGGGCTTTATCCCGCTTGGGATCACTCAAGAGATAGGCGTTTAAAATGAAGCTCAGAAAAAAGGCTTTCTGTACATCGGTGTCGATATCCGACCATATGCTGAGGATTGATCGATACCAGTTGTTGTCCTTACCCTCGACAACTTCGCGGATAGTTTCGATTTGGCTTGCAATATTGTCCTTTTGATCAAAGCAATCGATATAGTTCAATAGCTTCGGAATGTTTTTTTGAGGGTTAGATTCCAAATAGAAGTAAGCCAGTGTCAGCCTTGTCTTACTGACCGTCTTATTCATGTCATCTTACCCTCCTTATGTCACTTTTCTATTATGGAGTTTAGCATATCGTGTATTCGCAGTAATTAGACAAAAAACAAAAAGTGTAAAAATATTTTACACATTGATGTTTTTGTCAATAGGAAGCCGCTTCTTTTCAGGATAAAATAAAGGCAATTGATGTGGAAAATCATGATGCAAGGGAAGGAGACAGGTTTTTGTGGATTTACAACATCGGCTTGTGAGGCAAGCCATTGATATCGCTGTCGGCAAAGCGTTGGATGACGCGAAAGGAAACATAAAACGCAGTTTAAGGAATTTGGTCGACTTGGGTCTTCTCTTTTCAAAAAACGACGCGCATAGACGTTTATTTTTGAGCGCCCGCAAAGCAATTGCCAATCCAAAGAACACATATATCCCTATAGTTAAAAGAATAATCTCCGAAGTGGATTACGACACGTTTAAAAAAGTGGGGGTCAATCTTGGTTATAACAGCTGGATCTATGGAGTTAGCAAGCTGATAAAAAAACAGCAGGAAAGCGGGGAGCGGCTTCCTTGGCTTCTGCTGTTTGATCTTACGGAATCCTCCCCCGCGTTTTATGACTGGTTGAAACGTTTGTTTACGGAAAGTCGGGGAATGGGTATTTTTACCTTTATCTGCCGCCTACACCAACAGGAGGATATAGTTGCCCTATGTGAAATGGCCAACTGCTTTGACGAATGCGTATTCATCGTTAAGACCCCTGCCGCGCTAATTTCGGAACAAACGGCTTCGATCTTCGGCCAAACGCATAATCTAATCATTTCTGTCCAAGCGGTGGATCACCATTTCAGCAGTGCAAGCGATATAAATGCATTCCAGTTGCTTAAGAGGAACCGCTGCTTATATGGGTATCACTTGTATTACAGCGAAAAAAACATGAACCGTGTGACTTCATCGGATTGCGTTCGCACGGCCATTGGTTTTGGCAACTTGTTCGGAGTTTATATCGCCCGGGACGGCGTTTCCAAACAGTGCAGGGATACGGTGTATGACTTTATATATCGGGAAAGAGATGAAAACGGCGAACTGTTGATTACGCTGGAATGGTTCAGGGACATACAGTACATCAGTGATAAAATCACGCATGGTTTGGATTATATGACCGTTGATTTGGTAAAAAGAGCATATTTCGAAACAAGATGCAGAGAATCGCTTCCGCACTCGCTTCTTGAAATTTTGTATGAAATGTATCTTTGTACCAGTTCCGGACTCTGGATTGTGCTACAGAGTTGGAATCCAGACATTAACTATGGGTAAGTCAAGGGGATTTCAGCGGTGTTTCCGGATGTGACGGAGAGACTTTCTTTTGCTTCTTTGCTATTTCGCGCTGTATACTACCGTCAAACAAGGAACGCATATCCTTCAAAAATACCGCGGGGTCTTCATTCATACCGTTGTTCGACCATCGTACGATAAAGGCAACGAAAGCTGTAGCGAAAAACGAAACAGTGAATTCCCAGTTTTTCCATTCTGCTTCTGTATTTAGTATACGCTCAATGGCAGAAATGGAAATATCCATTATATATTCGCGCAGATATTCTGGGAAGGAATTCTGGCCTGTGGTATTAAGTGCATTTTGATAGAATATTTTGTTTTGCTGCATATAATAGCATAGATCTTTTAGGTTGTCCGTCCAGAACTCGGACGCGTCGTTGCTAATCATAATGCGGGTGGTTTCCGTATAGTAAATCCAATTCATCAAATCATACTTGTCTTTGAAATGATAATAGAAGGATTGTCTGGTTAGACTACAACCATCGGCTATATTACTGACGCTGATTTCATCAAATGATTTCTGCACCATCAGACGCTTTAGTGAATTGGCCAGTGCCAGCTTTGTGATGTTTGAATCAGGCATCGCAATCCTCCTGATGTGCGTATGTGTATACCAAACAAAGTATATTCATAACCAGAGCACAACGCATCGTAATCGGCACCACATTTGAACTATTATTCCATGACCATACCATTTTGTGCCCAACCAGATGCCCGCTTGCGCTTAAGCAAAATATAGTCGGTGACCGCAGTGGCCATGTACCGCAAACATTAATGATAATATCCAGCTTTGTATCCATTAGCGCCATACGTCTAACTAGCGGAGTATGGTTTCCAGGTAGTTACTTATACATATTCAGCGTAAGAATACCGTCAATTGTATATTCATAGATTTCCCATAGGCTGCCGATGGATACCGTAAAGCAGAAAGTAAATATCGCAGAGAAAGAGGGGGAAGTGGATTTCCGAAACTGTCCCTTTTGAGGATATCCGCAGAATAAATCCCAGGTTTTCGGCCATAATTGAGCTGATGCTACGGAACTACTTGTCCCAATGAGGAACCAGAAAGTTTTCACAATGATGATTTTTCGTTTTAAGAATTGTGCGTCTTGGTTATCAGGTCAAATTTACTTACGGTAATGTCGAGACATGTTATGCAATAAGTTCTAACTCTATCCGTCTTTAACCAATATTTCCAGCATTGAATGCTTGCACAGATATTCAAACGCTTCCAACGTCTGTTCGACCGAGGTTTCTTCCCCTCGCTTTATCCACAACTTTAATACATTTGTTAGCATATCACCATAGAATAGTGCTAGATTATCAGCGGTGAGCAGTGGCAGATGGTTGTGATGGTCATGTGCTTTCATTAACATTTCGCGGAGCAAATCAACCAATGTGTTTTCCATGATGGAAGCAAAAGAATTCTGTCCTTCCAATTTCAATACGCATTCGTAAAACAAACGATGCTTTTCTATCCTTTTGAGTATCAATCCAAAAGCTTCTCTGTAATATTGAACTTCTATCAGTGCGCGGGCAGGATCAATCACATCGCTTTTGAAAATCCATTCCAGCATCTCATATTTATCAATAAAATGGTGGTAAAACGTCGGGCGGATAAGCTTGGCGCCGTCGGTGATCTGTTTAATTGTCAGCTTCTCGAATGGAATGCCGCTCAACACTAAGCGGACTGCACTATCAGCCAGCGCGTTTCGTGCCATGCTTTTCTCGTCCGCCATGCTAATCTCCCGGTTTGTTATTTGGAATAGCTCTTGATGGCTGCGTTTAGCAATGCGGAAAAAACCTGCAGAATGATCTTACGGGTTTTATCATCAATGCTGCTCACGGCCGCAAGGACTGCCGGCCCATTTTTCAGCGCGCCTTCCGCAAGTTGTCCCAGTGTCTCGGCTTTGGTGGCTGCTAATAGGGAATAGAATGTGTTGATGAAAACCATGCGTTCTTGCTCATCCACACTGCGAAGCCAGTTCTTAATGAGTGTATCCATATACTGGCTTCCTCGGCGTAATTGATCGATAACGATAAAGTGATTGTCTTCTACCTGCCAATAAAAAGGATTATGCTGCATAATACTGAAGCCCGTTGAGTTCACCACCGTGTAGTTTTCTGGATGCAGTAAAAGCATTCCGATAATGGATGACTGTGGGACAAACGAATGTATATTTTGTTGGATTCTTTGATAGCCTTCGCTTGCAAAGGTATCCTCATCCATCCCTGGTCCATCATTGCAATACACAGCCATAATGCGGGATTGAATATCCATTGGGCTATGAGCGCTTGCATATACCGCAAGGTTCCCGCCTTTGGAGTGTCCCCCGACACGGAGCGGACAATCAAGGCGGTTGGCGGCATGCTGCAGGTACTCCAGGGCCGCGGTCTGCGCATGAACCGGCGCGGCATAACAGAGGTTGAAATCCTCTTTCCACCCAACCAGCGTGCTGTCTGTGCCGCGAAAGGCAATATAGGCTGTTCCGTCATCCAACAGATATGTGGTCGCGGAAAACTGCTTTTCCAGTTCCGGGTCAGTATCCGTCACGTAATTTGTTAAGCGCACATGCGCAAAGCGTTTAGATTCCACCAGCTTTGCCAGCAGCTTTCGATTATCCTTTTCCAATATCCCCAGTCCCGTAACGCGTGTGTCTTCACATGCCGCGATATCCCGGAAAGTCAATTCACGGTTGAACCCAGGAATGTACTCCAACTGAAGGTATGAGGCTTGCGATAAGACAAGGTTGTCGATCTCATTGAATGCTTCTTCTGAGAAGCGTTTTTCATTGTTTTTGCCTACATAGTCGATTGTATTGCCCATCATGTTGCTCCTTTACATGAGCTGTTTGCAAGGATGCGTTATTTTTTTCTGCTTCGCCTGATATCCACAAGCAGCCAGATGCTCATTACAAATGTGACGCTATAACCAATCACACCGATTGCCGGGACCTGAAACAACTGTGGCTGCATGTCCGTTGTGGACAGTAAACTCGAACCAAGTAAAAGTGAAGCGACCAGGATGGCTTTGACGAGTGTGTTTACCCAATTGCTGACCATGATTCTGAATTCGTCCGTCGCCTGTAATTCCATCCCCAGCTTGGTTTGCCCTTTCATTGCCATTCGTAAAGATTCAGCAAGCAGCGCGGGGATATCCAATGCTTTTTTTCCGGAATCCATAATGGACTGTCCACTCTCGGATATTGCTTTCTCCCAATCGAATCGTCCGAACATGTCCGATCGCATATGCTTAGCCATAATTTCGATGAAGTTGACGTCCGGACTCAATTCCGCCAGCACGCCTTGCAATGTAGCCATGCCGCGCCCCAGCATGGACATTCCCGGCGGCATTGCGATCTTGTGCGTTTGTGCGACTTCAAGCACCGTATCAATAATCATCACGATATCCATACTGCCCATATCAATCGTGCCCAGACGGGATAGTAAATCATCGATATCTGCATAGAGTTTGGCGTGATTGATTCTAGCGCGACAGACTCCCATGGAAATGACAACGTCCTTAAGCGTTCCAACATCACGACGGGCAATTGCTTTCACGGCAGCAGACAGCGCCCTTTGATCACTCATGGAAAGCCGCCCCATCATGCCAAAATCAATCCAAACGATCTTACCATCTTGAATGCGAATATTGCCGGGATGTGGATCCGCATGAAAAAAGCCGTCATCAATCACTTGTTTCACATAGTTATCGGCCAGCTTTTCACCTATTTCATGAAAATCATAACCATCGGCTTTGAGCGTGGTATGGTCGTTGATTGCACAACCTCCAATGTGTTCCATGACCAGCACTTTGGATGTGGTCAATCCTTTGATGATTCTCGGACAGGTAATATACAACACGTTCGTGTTAAGCTGATAGAATTCCTCTGCATTGCCTGCCTCGTGAAGGAAATCCGTTTCTTCCTGTGCAACATGCCACAGTTCGTCCAAAATGATATCGAAATCTATCATTTCTCCGAAGCCCCCGACATATTTAAACGCTTTTGATACCCGTTTCAGCATAGTAATATCGCGCGACATGGTATCGAAGATTCCACGTCTTTGCACCTTTACAACCACCGGTGTGCCATTCATCAGATGCGCGCGATGTGCTTGCGCGATGGAAGCTGAACCGAGTGGTGTCTCTTCAAAATCTTTAAACAATTCAAGGAGAGGACTCCCGCAGGAGTCCTCAATGATGGCCCGAACATCCTCATACGACATAGGTGCCACTTCTGAGCGGAGCTTTGCGAGTTCTACACAGTAAACCTTGGGTAAAATGTCATTGCGCATGGACATAATCTGCCCAAGCTTGATATACGTCGGACCTAAATCCTCTAAAATGTTGACTAACTTTTCCGGAGTGATGCCGGATGCAAGGTTATGCTTGACCAGGATCCCGAGAATCTCACGAAACCGTGCTTTGCGCTTGCTTTCGTAGTCACTCAGGTTTTGCTGTGTCGGCAGCATTTTGCGTTTCCTCCATTGCGGACAGCTTTTCCCGCAGTTGTTTCAGTTCGTCAGGAGTCATGGTATCCAATTGATCAATAAGAGATTTCTTGTTTTTCCCGTCAAGAATAACGTCAATACCGCCTTTCATCTTCTCTTTGACGGTATGCTTGAGCTCTTCATTGAGTACCTTGCCCTGTTCGACTGTGAGTTCGCCTTTGTGCACAAGGTCTTCCAGCAGCCATTTCGCATTCTCGCTGGTCTGTGCAACAGCGCCGACTCCCGCCAGTATCACTTTCCTTAGATCTTCCCCAAATGAAAACATGAAATTTCCTCCCTCTTGCTGTGTTGCGAGTTCCATGAAACAATGTGTTTAACGGGATACATGTCCATTATAAGAGTTATGCGCATTTATTCAATGGGCATATAACGGCAATATGCCTCTTATTTGGCAAAATACCACAGGGTGCATCGCATTTCGGATTAGAATTCACTGAGAGCGGAAGAAATGAAACAGTCTTACGATTGCGTTTCCAATTATGCTACAAATAGACGATTTTGTAGCCATTCATCAACATATCGCCTATGTTGAAGCTACCTGCCGATGACGTTTCCTTCTATACTAACCATAATCAATCGAAAGGATGGAGGCTATCGTCATGGCAAAAGGAACTGCGGCAGGATACGCCAAGAGAATCGGATTTAAAACCGCTATGAAATACCTGGATCGAAATCCGGATGAAAACATTCCCAAATTACTCAAATGGATGGTCAGGGCCGATTCGCTGCTGCCCAAGAAAAGGGGCGATAATAAAAAGTCTTTTGAAAAAATCCGGAATGGACTGAGCGATAAGGATGGGAATTGGTTTAAGCTGGCCACTAGCCTATGGACTGACATTGACCCAGGGGTTCGGAAAAGGTTATTTGAGAATGTCGCGGTAAACGCAACGATGATTGGTTATCGTAAACAGTTGAAGTGGCAGAACAAGTATGGGTGCAACGTTCCGTGGGCTATCCTGATGGATCCCACCAGCGCGTGTAACTTAAAATGTATCGGCTGCTGGGCGGCGGAATATGGTCATGGAATGAATCTTTCTTTGGAAACGCTCGACAGCATCATCCGGCAAGGCAAAGAAATGGGAACTTACGCGTACCTTTACTCCGGCGGCGAACCGCTGGTACGTAAAGCCGATATTATCAAGCTCTGCGAAATGCATCCCGATTGTGCTTTCCTTGCGTTCACCAACGGTACGTTGATTGACGAGGCCTTCTGTAACGAGATGCTCCGCGTTCAGAATTTCATCCCCGCGCTTTCCATAGAAGGATATGAGGAGCATACCGATGCGAGACGCGGCAAGGGTACGCATCAAAAGGTTGAAAAAGCAATGGCGCTCTTGAAAGCGCACAAATTGCCGTTTGCGGCAAGCTGCTGCTACACAAGCCAGAATACGGAAATCATCGGGAGCGAGGCCTATTTCGACTACCTGATTGAGATGGGTTGCAAAATGGCCTGGTTCTTTACGTATATACCTGTAGGCGTAGACGCCGTCCCGGAATTGATGGCTTCGGCAGAACAGCGGGAATACATGTATCACCAGCTTCGGAAGTTTAGAAAAACCAAATCGATTTTCACGATTGATTTCTGGAACGACGGCGAATATGTAAACGGATGTATCGCAGGCGGACGAAGCTATCTGCATATCAATGCCGCTGGTGATATTGAACCCTGTGCGTTCATCCATTATTCGGATACAAACATTCATCAAAAAACGCTGTTGGAAGCTTATCAAGCTCCGCTGTTTATGGCCTACCACAACAATCAACCTTTTAATGAAAATCATCTGCGTCCATGCCCGCTTTTGGACAATCCCGGTGCGCTGACCAGCATGGTACAGGCAGCCGATGCCAAATCCACCGATCTGATGAGCCCTGAGAATGTGGAGGATCTATGCAGCAAATGTACAGACGCTGCGCTTGCATGGTCGCCTGTAGCCGATGCACTGTGGCATTGCTCTTGCCAAAACAGTGGAATTCAATGTGATGTAACCAAAGAGAGTGCACGCGAATGAAAGCGGCTGAAAGCGGACTGTTTTTTCTATGCTGCCTGCTGGTATACGTGGCGCCGACCATGGCCATCGGCGCTACGCAGGGCAGCTTGCCGCTAAAACGGAGCATTCTGTTGAGCGCTGTCTTTGCGGCATTCCAGACGGTATTGACACTCTTAGGGTGGGGATTATCCATTTGGCTTGAGCCCTTAATCTCAGCGTTGAATATCGAACACATAAAGGTTTATACATTGCTTATTCTCCTTACCTCGATGACGGCTTATATGGGATTTAAGGTGTTTTATCCCGAGGATTTTCGTGAAACGATGCAAAATACCATCACAATCATCAAATATGCATGGCTGGCGGTTCGCTGGTTCATTCCGGTATTGATTGCGGGCATGGTATTTGGGTACAGCATCCATATGAGTATTGTAAACGTTTCGCTGATCTTTGCGGGTTCTTTTGTCATGTCTCTTGTAGGGCTTGTTTACGGCTATTGGCAGGGATATAAACATACGAAAATCGCCTATGCCGCGGGTGGAATTATCCTGATAGCCCTGATTGCCGGACAACTCTATAGCACGTTTCAAGTTACTCCTATGAGCTGAAGCAGAGGAAGCGAATGGAGCTATATGTTTCGATACCGCTGTGCGTTATTCTTGGGTATCTGATTGGCAGCATTCAGCCAGGGATTATCCTAAGCCAATGCATGGGCAAGGGTGATATTCGTGAAAAAGGCAGTCATTCAACAGGTACTACCAATGTTTATCGGATGCTGGGGAAAAAACCAGCCATTTTTGTCTTTATTGTTGACTGCTGCAAGGGAGTTCTCGCGGCATGGCTTGGAAGCCTGCTTGCGGGGAATATCGGTGCGATGGCTGGCGGCATGGCAGCTGTCACAGGACATATTTGGCCGGTTTTCTTTCAATTCAAAGGAGGAAAAGGCGTCGCAACATCACTGGGAGTCTTGTCGTTTGTGAATCCTGTCTATAGCTGTATTTATCTCTTCGTACTTATCCCTATTGCTTTGAAAACGCGTATGATTTCTCTGGGTAACATTTGCGGTGCGTTATGTTTAATTGTCGTGAACAGCACGATGAGTGTAGCGCAAAGAGAGTGGATGTCTTTGGGATTTGTGGTTTATGTCTTCGGATTGGTTCTGTTTGCGCATCGCTCCAATATCAGACGACTGCTACATGGGAAAGAAAAACGTGTAGATATATTCTCTAAACAAAATCCGGAATAATCTAGCTGAGCATCGAAAGGAAAAACCAGTTTATGTTCGACTTTATTGCTGTGCCCATGGGACACATTCTTAAGTTTTTGTATGATACGATTGCTTTTCAAAATTATGGTATAGCGCTTGTGATGTTCACAATAGGCGTGAAAACAATGCTTTTGCCCCTTGCGATACGGCAGCGCAGATCTACGCTGGTGATGAACAGGTTACAACCGCAACTTAAGGAACTTCAGGATAAGTACAAAACCGACTCTGAGAAATTACAGGCAAAACTGGCGCAGTTTTATAAGGAAAATCACTATAGTCCTCTGAGTGGATGCCTTCCACAGCTGATACAGCTTCCGCTCCTGTTTGGTATGTACCAGGTCTTTTCACGTCCGTTAACCTACATGTATGGATTTTCGGCGGAAATCATTGACCAGTTATTTCAAACCATACCCTCTGCGTATCAGGGAGCGGAGCATATGAAGGACATGAGTATTTTAGGATACTACAGCAGCCATCCCGAACTGCTTACTCAGGTATCAGATATTCTTAATGGTTTCAGCCTGCCGAATATGAATTTGTTCGGGATCAACCTTGGGATTATTCCTTCCCAGGTTTTTTCCATGCAAACTCTTTCCTTTGAAAACATGCTGCAGTTCAGCCTGCTGTTGATACCTTTGCTCGCTTTTGCCACATCGTGGATTGCAACAAAAACAGCGCGATATTCCATGCCCAACATACCGGAGCAAACATCCTCACCCAACCTATCAAAGTATATGGTGATGATCTCGCCGATTTTCAGTGGGATCATCACCATTACGATGCCGGCAGGCATCGGACTATACTGGATTGCTGGCAACATATATCAAGTGATACAGGATCTGTTCTTGAAAAAGTTCATCAAAGAGAAGTAACTCCATTTATTTGTCCAACTAAGCGGAAATGAATGGTATAGCGACTAATAGTCTGTTAAAAACCAATACCCTTGATTGCGAAAAGGATAGGAGGTCAGTTGATGATCCGGACAGGGTTTTGGACACCTGAAAGCTATGAGGCGTAAATCATGAAACGCAACAGGATCGGCATTGCTTTTGTCCTTGCGACGCTTGGAATCACCTTGTTTTTAATATTTGGCAACGATGATATCAATAACATGCGACAAATCAACTTGATTGTGGACAACACATGGATTGCCTTGGCAGCCATGGGCTTGGTGATATGCTGGTTTGCAGATTCGTGTGCGCTGTACAGTGCACTTCGTAGTAAGTGCAGTCATATTCCGTTCCGATATGCGATGATCGTCTCGCTGATCGGCGCTTATTTTTCCAATATTACTCCGGGTGCAACTGGAGGACAACCTATGGAGGCATACTACCTCAGCAAAAATAATGTGCCATATTCAATAAGCTCGTCAGCACTGGCTACGAAATTTTTCTCTCAGCAGGTGACCATTGTCTTGGTGACCTCCGTGCTGTGGATTTTTAATGCGGACTTCGTGAGCACACAGCTTTCCAGCGTTCGATGGGCGATCAATATTGGATTTTTTATCAATTTTATCTCCGTACCGCTAATTGTGCTTATCGCGACCAATAAACCGATTGTTGATGCAATCATCGGATTTATTGTCCGAATCGGTATCAAGCTTAAACTTATTAAAAAACCAGACGAGGTTCAACTGCGCATTAATGTTGAGTTAGACAATTACCATGCGAATATCCGGCAAATGTTTAGAACACCGAAGTTTCTGATTGTTCAGATCATATTAGCTGCTTTGCGTATATTTGCGCTCATGAGCATTGCGCTATGCGTGTATTACGCCTTCAATCCGATAGGCTATGCGTGGAATCAGATACTCACAATTGCCTTCCTATTATTTATCAGTGCAAGTTATACGCCTTTGCCGGGTTCAAGCGGTGCGCAAGAGGTCGGATTCCTGCTTTTTTTTAAAGGGCTGTATACTCCGGGAACGATTGGTCTGGCACTGCTGGTGTGGCGGTTATTTACCTTCTATCTGCCTATCATCATCGGCGCATGCTCAACCTTTGGCGCGAGCATTTATTTTAAATCGAAGGAGTAAACTACGTATGGGATACAACTTCTTTCCTTGAAAAGTCTGTACATATGAAAAAGAGGTAGTGGCACAGTTCTTTTTTATTCTGCAGTTCGCTCGGCCAAGTCAGTAACATAGTTAGCAATCATGCGGATGACTCTTTCAAGAATGTCAAGTAATGTATAGGATTCATTCAACAACCAAATCTAAAAGACAAAACCATGCGAAAGGTTGAAACGCTATCACAGCAATCTGAAACAGCCAAGTGGGATTGTCTATTATTACCGAAATACCGCTTCAACATTATAAGCGCATGGATATATCCCAAAATAATAACTAGAATCTTTCCAAATTTCGATATCTTAGGGGTACTTATTTTGTAGGGCGGCAAAATGACATAGTAATCTGGATTTATTACCCGTTTATAAGCTTGTGTGGACGGGTTTGTCATTTGCCAAAATAACCGATGAACAAGAAGACCAGAGCATACGACTTATTGGCAGAGGAGTTATTTGATAGTTTTTGTAAAACTGTAGTTCGCCATCGAACCTATAATATACATCGAAATATGAACAGGCGTGAAAAAAAGGCACCCATCATCATTATGAATCCTGATGAATTAGCTGATCAGGCAATTTGTCGGATTGAAGAAATGAAAATTTCACTTGACGAGCTTATCTGTTACTTCGCCTATGAGCCTCTTTATAATGCGTTGCAAGCACTAGAAGAAAGAAAATTGCTTGCTCTCTTGTTGCATTTCTGGGAAGGTTGGGCTGATGTTGACATCGCAAGACGCTTTGATGTGTCAGATCGTACAATACGAAATTGGAGAACCTGGACGCTGAAGGAACTACGAATAATGGTATCCAGAAAGGACAATTAGTCATGGCACCTAGTGAGCGTAATTTAGTGAGCATTGAGATAATCAAAAAAGCAGTAGATGGAAATTCTAGTGCTGTAGCTCAGATACTCGATCATTATGATGCATATGTTACATGGCTTGCATCTTCGGCCGAGTGTGACAGAAATGGGAGTGTACAATATGTTCTAGATGAGGACGTGAAGGCGGATATTCAAGAGGCTTTGATTGAAGCTATCCCTAAATTCAAGTTGCAAGAAATTCTGGACGGTAAGTATAAAGGAACAGAAAAGAATAGAAAGAGGTAACAATATGATAATCAAACCCAATCTGTTTGAGTTCGCTTATATTCCTGCATGGTATGACCAACTGGACAGGCTGGCTGAGTTGGCGATCCCTGAACCATGGCATTTCCGAGATCCGGCTTATGAAACCAAAAATATTTATACACCCATCCTGGAGCGATATATACAAATATTATTTCAACAGGCTGCGTTGGACCACTACTATGCCCCAGATGAAACACAAGCAGATCAGGCGTTCTATATACGCAATGAAGTGGCATGCTTCAATACGGGGCTATTGACGCCAAGGTATGCAAGCATTTTTGCGTACTTTGAACGCAACAAGCGCAAAGACACGATGCTGGACTGGTATTTCAGAGGCTTCACAGAGCAGTCGTCCCCTTGGCTTAAGTACATCGAGCCACTGCCCAGGAAAGTGTTCAGCATCAATCGCGGGGCGGCATCCTGCTACTACCCGGATTGGAACATCCGGATTAACTATAAACATATTCTGGAGGATCAAGAAAATGCAAACCGTCTTCCGCCGGTGATCCGCGAGCTGGAGAATGCGATGTTATTGATGGACAGCGCGGTAGAGCTTGCCAGGCGCAAGGCGAACTACAGCCCCAGTATCGTCGTTCCTCAGATGTATGGGGAACAGGTACAATTTCTCTTGCCGCTTTGTCTGTCGAATATGGATAAGCCGGATATCGTCATGGTGCTTTCACCAGTGGACGGATATTATTCGGGAACAACATGCATCACCTTGGAGATGGCGTATCTTAATACCAGATTGATCGAAAAACCAACAGCACCGTGGTTGCTGAACTTGCTGTAAGAACACCTAACTCCATGTATATAAGTGCATGGGGTTAGGTGCTATGGCTTTTTTAGCCATTCCTTGTATTCCGGGAGCAGCAAAGGGTTTTCATTCACCAATGCCAAACGTCTTCTTGCTTCTTTTGACCATGCGGTGAATTCAGGTTGCGTGACCTTCCCGGTTCGAATACGCGCGTAGTGTGTGCGGTAAGCCTTGTGATATTCATACTGTGCAGGGTTGTTCCTGATTTTCCGTATGATCGATTCCTTTGGCCCCGTTGTGCGGCAGGTCTCGGCTGGATTGTCGTCCAGCGGTCGATCACAGTATTTAATGTTGGATTTTTCGGCGACAAAATAACGGTTGCACTTGAGGCACCGCCTGATACTGAGCTTTGTTTCCGTCATTCTTTGGCATTCAATAAATAATAGATCAAATAGACTATCAATACGATAGACAGGGAAATATATGTCTGCCTGCGGCCTGCCGGTATTTTTGCGGATAGTACTGAGCAGGTCTTTTTTGATGTCCGGAGACAGCGCATCATAGGCAGAATCAGAGACAACAGTCTGTAGTGCTTCTGCCAAATAGCGTTGTGTATCGGCGGCTTTTGTCATGAATGGCGAGTTGTTATCTATGGATATGCTATCTGCACTGAGCTGCACCTGCTCCTCATGACCAAGATAGTAATCAATGGATGCGGATGCAATTCGATTCGCTTTCATATGATGACAGTGTTGAAATATATTACTTCTTTGCTGCAAAGTATTATCCTTGAATGGCTTTGCCTGAATATCGAGCACCCAGTATAGATAGCTGCTTGTGAATTGTTTTGCCTGATATAAATCATAAAATGGTTTGTTTTGTGTTGCTATCTTGAATCGGTTTCTATGAAGAGCTAAGTATTGATGATAACTTGCCTGATGTGGACTCTCGCTTTCATCATCGTCTTCATCATACCCGTTTGGGAACAACGCATGAAACATGTCATGATAACACGGTTCACTGCATACCTCTTCATTGGGGATTGTATGAAGCAATTGATCATGATAATATGCCAGGATGGCTTGCTGCTGGTAGTAAGGTGTGCAGAACGGATGTAGACCTATCATAATATTGCTCATTGTAAGATAAAGCTTCGTTCTTGCATCCTTTTGTCTGGGTTTTGGTGCGCGCTTTTTGATGTCAATACATTGATTAAAGTACTCTGGCAATAAAATATAGAGTTCAGATTCATCTTTATCTATAAAAGCAAATAGATCATCGTAGGCTTGCTCACGATGGAGTACGGAGCCGTCATTGTCCAACAGGACTAGCCCGTGATTGGTATATAGAACATGTCCCATACCTACGCTCCTTTCGTTTTTCTGGCTTTAGTATACAATGCCGCTCATCAGTGGTCAACATGAATTATTAAAATAATATACTTTAATATTTCATATTTGACAAACGGTGAACAGAGCATATATACTGTGCGTAAATAGACTAAAAATAATGATATTTTATTAGTCTAATTCAAAACAAACAAAGTGGAGAGGATGAAAAACCATGGGTATTCCCATCAAAACCAAGCTGTATCAGCACCAATTAGCTGCCTGGAAATTCGTGCTGCATATCTTCGGCTGCATAGATTACGAACAGGGTGTAAACACTTGCAGATAGATTATCGATAACAGAAGAGCGCTTTTTCGAACACGTAAACGCAGTTCTTACAGGACAGATAGCAAGAGGTGGTGATGTGATGAACATTTCCAATGGTAAGGGCGCTGCCCTCCTGATGGAAATGGGCACTGGGAAAACGATCACCAGTATCGCTATTGCCGGAACGCTCTATCAGGAACAGCGCATCCGTCGCCTGTTGATCGTAGCGCCGCTGTCCATCCTCGGAGTATGGGAGGATGAGTTCGCTAAATTCGCGGCTTTTGATTATGAGCTATCGGTGCTGCAGGGCACGTTCGAACAAAAGAAGATGGCAGTTCAGAAACGGTATGGAAGTGCCCTGCAAGTAATTGTAGTCAACTTCGAAACCATGTGGCGCTTGTCGGACATACTCATGTATTGGAAACCCGACTTCGTCATCGCGGACGAGGGACATAAGATCAAGACGCATAACATCGCAGCTTCCAAGGCGATGCACCGCATTGGAGCCAAAGCGAAATATAGACTGCTCCTGACAGGCACCGTCATCACCAATAAGCCCATCGACGTATTCAGCCAGTACAAGTTCGCGGATCCTGCAATCTATGGTCCGAGCTTTTATCAGTTCCGCAACCAGTTTTTCGACATGGTGGGGTACGGCAATCATACGCCCGTGATGAAGGAAAGCATGGAGTCGGAATTCACACGCAAGCTGCACTCCATCGCGTTCCGGGCGACTAAAGCGGAATGCCTGGATCTGCCGGAAACCATGGATATTCTGCAGCGTGTGGAGCTGGAGCCTGCAGCTAGGCGTATGTATCAGCAGCTGGTTAAGGACAGCTACGCTGAATTGAGCAAGGGTGAGGTGACGACGACCAATGTACTCACCAAAATCCTGCGACTCTCCCAACTCACGGGCGGATTCATCAGCAACGATAAGCATAGTACAGTGGAACAGGTCTCAACGGTTAAACTGGAGGCACTCTCCGACATCGTCGACAGCGCGCAGCAGGACGGAGAGAAGCTGGTGATCATCGCACGGTTTGTCCCCGAGATCCATGCAATCGGGAAAATGCTGGAGAAGAAGGGCATCCGCTACGCGCAGGTTTCAGGTGAGATCAAGAACCGGTCCGAACAGATTGATGCTTTCCAAAACGACAAAACTGTGAGGGTGTTCCTCGGGCAGATCGCAACGGCGGGGCTTGGTATCACGCTCACGGCTGCCAGCACGATGGTGTTCTACTCGCTGGATTACTCCATGAGCAATTACGAACAAACCCGTGCGCGTATCCACCGTGTGGGACAGACTAACCCCTGTACCTACATTCACCTGCTTGCCAAGGGCACGGTCGATACCAAGGTGCTCAAAGCGCTCCGTGACAAGGTTAACCTTGCCAAAGCGCTGGTGGACGACTGCCGCCAAGGGAACAATCCTTTTATTGGCAACACCGACACGCAACACTTGCCTTAACGCAATGTCGTGCATGTGTATAAATGCAATTACTGCGCTTCAACCCAACATGCAGAGGAGGAAGAATGCAAGAACAACTCTTCGAATGCGCCGACAGGCTGAAAGCCCTGCGTGACCGGAAGTCTGAGCTGGAGGCGGAACTCAAACAGGTCAATGCGGATATCGACGATGCCGATTGGCATCTAGGCAATCTGATGGCTGAGACCGAGACCCAGAACTTCACCCGTGCCGGTACGCAGTTCTGCCTGACCACCAAGATTCGTGCCAACGCCATTGGCGGCCGCAAGGATGACCTCTTTGTTGCACTGCGTACTGAGGGTTTTGGGGATCTGGTATATGAGACCATCAACGCGAACTCCCTCTCCGCCTTTGTCAAAGAGCAGATGGAGGAGAATGGTGATGTCCTTCCCACTTGGCTGGACGGGCTTGTAAACATCTTTGAAAAAACAACTGTCGCTGTCCGCAAACACAAATAATAATTGGAGGAAACCAACATGAGTAAGGAACTGATCACTGCCAATGCCTTTGATTCCCTGAAGGATTTCAATCTTGCCGAGGCTATGGCTGAGGAACTCGCCGGGATGGATGTCACGTTCGACCGTATCAAGATTCCGTCGGGCGGCGGTACCGTCTTTGAGGTGCCGGGAGAGGAACCCGGTGAGACCGACGCCGTGAAGGAGTTCAGCGGCGTCATCCTCTTTCATCACCCATTGTTCACCTACTATAAAGAGAAATTCACGGGCGGTAATAATATGCCTGACTGCGGCAGTTACGACGCGGTCAACGGTCATGGCGACCCCGGCGGATTATGTGCCCAGTGTCCGCTCAATGCGTTTGGCAGCGGTGAGAACGGCGGCAAGGCGTGCAAGAACAAACGCCGTGTGTATATCCTGCGCGAGGGCGAACTGATCCCGCTGCTGCTCACGCTTCCGACCGGTTCGATCCGGGACTTTCAGAATTACGTCAAGCGCCTGCTGGCCAAGGGCAGGAAATCCACCTCTGTGGTGACACGCTTCTCTCTAAAGAAGGCGACCAATACGGGTGGTATCGCCTACTCGCAAGCGCAGTTCGCCATGGAACGCAAGCTCACGGATGCGGAGCTTCCCGATGTACTGGGTATGGCAGAGCAGGTCAGACAGTTCGCGACGCAGGTCGGGTATGAAGACGACTCCGCCGATGTGGGTACCGACTTCGCAGTTGATCCCGAAACAGGGGAGATTATGGAGCCTTTGCATTAAAGCGAGTAGGGGAGGGCTGTTCATGACAACCCTCCTAGGGAGAGGCTACTATGGACTACCGCTGTATGACAGATCTAAAAGGGATACAGGAGTACTTGTCAAGAGCGAGCATCGTGGCTTTTGATTTCGAGACAGCGCCCCTGCTGCAGTATCGGGATGATCCGAAAGCGTCGCTGGATGCGCATCGTGCTTGTATCGTGGGTATCAGCTTGTCCCATACACCTGGGTCGGCAATCTATATTCCACTTCATCATCTGGATGGTGACAACGCGGACAAGGATGTCATCGTCCCATACCTGAAAGAAGCGCTGTTTGCCAATCATGGTGTGATCAAGGTGGCGCATAATCTTGCGTTTGAGAGCATGTTTCTGTATGCCTCGGGAATCATCCTCCAGCCGCCCTGTTATGATACCATCGCCGCGGCCCAGCTGACGCTGAAAACCCGTTTTGAATTCCGTGGTTTGTCCGACAGCGGGTTGAAAAAACTCGTACCCGAACTGCTGGGAATTGAGCTTCCGTCATTTGAGGATGTGACTCAAGGCCGCTTCTTTGATGAACTCCCATCGCATGCCCCCGAAACGGTACGCTATGCCTGTGCGGACAGCGATTGTGCTTTGCGACTCTACTATCGGTTCAATCAGTGGTTTGAAAAATCCCTGCCTAAGCACCGCTGGATTGTTGAAAACGTGGAATCCCCGACCGCTGTCTATTGCGGTCTGATGAAACATAACGGCATTCTCATGGATAAAGCAGCCATGGTACGCAAGCAGGGAGAGGCTATTCAAAAGCTCAAGGAACTCCAAAACCAAATCCGGGGCATTATCGGAGCAGTACCGCTGGGAGCCAATGCCTCCACCAAGGCATTCAAGGACTATCTTTATCAGGAACTCAAACTCCCGATCCTGAAAGTGACGGGGAAGAACAAAGAAGCAGCCGATGATGAGACCATGATACTGCTCACCGAGTGGTGTCAGGAGCATCGGCCTGAACTGGTGAGGCTGATTGAGCTGGTGCAAGCGTATCGCAAGTGGTCGAAGTTGAAGGCGACGTACATTGACGGCTATATTGAACAAATCAACCCTGTAACTGAGCGTATCCATCCAGACTTGCTGCCGCTGGCTACCGAAACTGGCCGCTTTGCTTCCCGTAAACCCAACATGCAAAATTGTCCGCGCCAATCTAATGATCCAATCGGTGTGCGTTCGTTTATGATCGCGCCAGAAGGCAAGGTGCTATTGACGTTGGACTTCTCACAGATTGAACTGCGTGTCGGGGCCTTTTATTGCCGTGACCAGATGATGCTGCAAACATACCAGACGGGTGGCGACATTCATGCACAAACGACCGCGGTTATCTTCGGCATCCCATTTGAACAGGCGGCGGATAAACACGCGCCGGATTATAAAGAGCGGCGCACTATCGCCAAGAACTGCAACTTCGGTACTTTCTTTGGCTTGTATGCTAAGGGCTTGCAGCGAACGCTGAGGTTCAAGGCGGGGCTGAAAAAATCACTCAATGAATGTGACGGCATCATCCGAAACCTGAAAGCGGGGTACCCTGCACTGGAACGATGGCAGACGGAAATCAGGAACACGGCAGCACGCAGGCGGTTTACAGAAACCTATCTGGGCAGACGGCGATATCTGCCGTCCATCACCGCAAAGGATTGGAGCAAAAGGAGTTATGCAGAACGCTGTGCTTTGAATACGCCAATTCAGGGGACGGCGGCCGATATCCTGAAACTCACATTGGGACGTATCGTGATGGGGTTACCGGATCGACCGTGGCTGAAACCGCTTTTACAGATCCATGATGAGCTGGTCTTTGAAATCCCAGAAACCAAGCTGGAGGAAGCCGTTGCCTTTGTCAAGACCTGCATGGAAGCAAAGCCGTTTCCTGCAATGGATGTACCGATCATCGCTGAAGCTTCATACGGACATAACTTTGGAGCATTGGAAGAGTTATCGTAATCCGCAGATGCAAGCGCAATGCTCTCGATTGTTCAACCGGCTTCCTTTTGCGGTGCTTTCCAAGCTCGGACACGAGCAACCAAAATCAATTTAAGGAGGTGAAGATGTGAATCAATCGTTCCCCAAAGAGCTCACGGCTTTACCGCAATGGATCTGCTGGCGGCTGGAACCTGATCTCAATGGCGGTAAGGACCGCAAAGTGCCCTATGATCCCAAGAGCTGCAAGAAGGCTTCCACGACAGCGCAGGCATCGTGGGCATCGTTAGCGGAGGCGATGAATGCTTGCGTAAAATATAACTATTCCGGTATCGGTTTTGTGTTCACCAAACATGACGGCATCATCGGCGTAGACATTGATCATTGCATCAAGGATGGCATGATCAACGATGTCGCCAAAGAAATCGTATCCAGGTTTCCAAGCTACACCGAGATCTCACCCTCTGGTACAGGCCTGCATATCTTCTATCTTGGCGAGATGCCTGGGCACGGCAATAAGAACAGCAAATACGGCGTGGAAATGTACGCCCAAAGCCGCTACTTCACCATGACTGGCAAGCGGGTGGAGGGTACGCCCGATACCATTTCCGATGGCGCGGATGCATTGCCATGGATACACGAAAACTACATTGCCAAGAAGCATGCATCCAAGAAAAAGCGGCGCAGCGTTAATCGCTCTATTGCTTTGACAGATGAACAGGTGCTGGAGAAAGCAAACACCGCGGATAACGGCGATGATTTCAAAGCGCTATGGACTGGTGAATGGGAGGCCCGGTATGGCAGCCAATCCGAAGCCGACCTTGCCTTATGCTGTGCCTTGGCGTTTTGGACCGGCAAGGATAAGGAACAAATGGACAGGCTGTTTCGTGCCTCCAAACTCTTTAGACCCAAGTGGGATACCGTGCACCATGCCAGCGGTGCGACCTACGGCGAGGAAACAGTGGCGCAAGCAATTCAGCGCACAGAACGGACCTACTCGCCCGGTGGTGATATGGGAATATTTGAGAGCCATGGCCGTTACTTCCGCGAGAAGGGCGACAATGTATACCCTTTAACCAATTTCGTTGTCAAACCTGTCGAAATGCTCATTGCCGACGAAGAGGCACAGATGACCTGTGACCTTGTCACGGTGAATGGCGAGACTTTCCACCAGATCTTCATGACCAGTGACTTTGGCAATCTGCAGCGTTTCAAAGGCATGCTGAATAAACGTACTATCTCTCTGAGTTATACGGGCGCTGAGAGCGATTTGGAAGTGTTGAAGGGGTACTTGGCTGAACTGTCATGGGATAAGAAGTATGGCGTGAAGATGCTGGGTTTGCATCGCCATAACGACCAATGGGTATTTGTGGCAACGGACAAGGCGTTTGCAAAGAACCAGGAAGCGGTCAGCGACATCGTGCAGCTTGAGAAATCCAGGGGTATTGAAACGACGATGGCATCGGCAGATATCATGACCGCCGATGAATTGCAATCTGTCGCGCCGGGACTGCTGGCATATAACGAGCCTGCCAAAACGGTGTCGGTGCTGGCTTGGTGTGCCGGGTGCTATGTGAAAGAGCATCTGAGGGTACAAGGAATCAAGTATCCGCATCTTTTTTTGATCGGCGAAGCCGGCAGCGGCAAGTCCACGACCATGGAGCGCATTATCCTGCCAATCTTTGGGCAGAGCAAGGTGGTCGCTGCGCCGCAGGTGACAGCGTTCACGCTCATGAAAGAATCCGCGTCCAGCAATCTGTTTCCGCAAGCCTTGGATGAGTTCAAGCCATCCAAGATGGGCAAAACCAAAATCGAAGCCCTCTACAATCACTTTCGTGACAGCTATGACGGCCATGTCGGCATACGCGGCCGTGCGGATCTGTCACAGATATGCTATCTGCTCATGGCACCGGTGGTTGTCGCCGGCGAGGAATCCCCCGATGAACCGGCCATCCGTGAGCGCGGGCTGGAACTGCTGTTCAGCAAAAAGGACTTAGGCAACCCCAAAGCAAGCGCAGCGCTTGCCCGCCTCAGCGGACAATCCGCATTGCTCACCAAGCTGGGGCGCGGGTTCCTGGAGGTATCGCTGTCGCTTTCTTCTGCCGTGTTTTGCCGCTGGTACGAGGATGCGCTTAAGCTGTTCAGGACGTCGCTGCCGTCCCGTGTTTCTAATAATCTGGCGTGTGCGTATGTGGGACTGCGGGTCGTTGAACGATTCTGTCAGCGATACAATCTCCAATGGGAAAATGTGTTTTCGATGACACTGGATGCTTGTGCCAAACATCTGGAGTACGCGGTGTGCGAATATCTTCTCGATGGCGGAGAAAGCAATAAAAGTATTGTGGAACAGACCCTTGAGATCATGGACCGCATGGGCCTGCATGAGGATCAATGCCGCATGATGGAGGATGGGAAGATCGCCCTGCACTTTCGCTCCTTCTACGACGAGTACACGGGGTACCGGCAAAAGCACGCCATTCTGGGCGAATGCTTACCCTACGCACAGTTCATGAAACAGCTGCGCAAGTCGGATTTGTACATCGAAACCGTTGCTATGCGTTTTACGGACGGGGTGAAGAAAGTAGCGGTACTCGACTATGCATTGCTGCAAAAACGCTGTGATATCGAAGGTTTCCTGAGACCACAGACTGACCCTTTGTAACTTTGTAACTTGTAACTTTTATTTGCTGAGTATAGAGCTACGCGGAAAAAGTTTTTTCATTATACGTATGCGTATATATGCGCGCGTAAAGAGCCGTCTCTCTAAAAACGGGGGTTACACGGTTACAAGTTACAAACGCAGGCGGAAGCACAGGAGCACAAATGGCAGAAAAACACATCGTAGCCGCCATCATGCGGCTGTTGAAAAAACGCTCCCACTGCTTTGCGTGGAAGGAGCATGGCGGCCAGTATGGCCGGGCTGGGCTCCCCGATATCATCGTTTGTTATCATGGAAGGTTTATGGCTTTCGAGGTCAAGACCGAGACGGGCAAGCTGACAAAGCTGCAGGAAACAACGCTGCGGCATATCAACGCCGCAAAGGGACACGCATACAAAGTCACATCCGCTGCGCAGGTGGCAGCAATCCTGAATGAACTGGAGGGATACGACGATGCAGACCATCCAAACACAAATGACGGCACGTGAATACCTGGGACAGATCCGGCATATCGACCAGCAGATCCAGAATAAACTGGATCAAATACAGGACTTGCGTGCGCTGACTAAGAGACTGACGGTTTCTATGGAGCAGGAACCTGTGACCCATACGCGCAACGTCAGCTTCCTTGCCAACGCGGTGATGCGCGTCTGGGAAGCCGAACAGGAACTGGACCGCGTGATTGACCGCCTGGTGGATTTGAAAGCCGAAACAGGCAGGCTCGTCGAACAGGTACCGGACATGGACTGCCGATTGATCCTGGAGGGCAAGTACATCAACCTCCAGAGCTTTCAGAGCATTGCCGACGCCCTGCGGATGAGCAGACAGCATGTGCACCGCCTGCATGACCAAAAAGCATTGCCTATGGTGGAAGACCTGCTGCAAAAGGCGTGTACCCATGCGTGACGCCGGGCGTAATGCCCTTGATCACCTGACGTGCCCGGAACTGGCGGCGCTGGCAGACGCCGTATGCGACCGGTTTGATTTGAAACGGGTGGCTTATGCCGATGTACGCAGGATGTACGGCGAAGCAATGCCTTGCCCACTGCGGACACGGTGCGGAGCGGGCGATTTGTGGGTGGATAAATATTACCTGGCATATCAGCTGCAGGATGATATGCTCCGCTATGCCTATCTGACCCGGACGCACAGGCGGGAGGAAGCGGAGAGCTATGCGGAGGCGGCGAGAACGCGGGGACAGGAGATTTGCTTGCCGGCCACGGTCACGGCTGCGTTTCGGAAAGCTTCCTGCAGCGCCAACCTTTACCGGTCAGATACTTGGGTGAACGCGCTGTTCCATGCCCTGCTCAAAGGCGGAAAAATATTTCGGTAAAAAACGAGCGCATGTTACAGTATGTGACAAAAGGGTGTGCTACACTGGTATCGTGGAAGAAATATACGATAGCCTTCGCCCAATGCGGCGAGGGCTTTTGCTTTACCCAAGAGCAGATGGGAGTGTATACATGCCGCATGATTTGCGAACAGCCGAAAGCGTATGCGCCGGGCATCCGGATAAACTGTGCGACCGGATTGCCGACAGCATTCTGGATGCGTGCTTGCGGTTGGATGAAAATGCCCGCGTGGCCTGCGAGGTCATGGCGACCCGGGGACGGATCATCGTGGCGGGTGAAATCACCTGTGCAGGCAGGCCCAACATACGCGGCATTGTCCGTCAGGTGCTCGGTGATACTGGATATAATCCCCATGATTACCAAGTACAGATGTATCTGCACCGCCAGAGCCCGGACATTGCCGCCGGCGTGAACAACCCCCTGGAAACCCGCGAGGGAAGCGAGGATGATGGACAATCACTCGGCGCCGGCGATCAGGGTACGATGTATGGGTATGCCACAGACGAGACCAAGGAACTGCTGCCGCTCCCGGTGGTGCTGGCGCATCGGATTTGCAAGCGTGTGGATACGGTGCGCAGGCAGGACATCGTCCGCGGCCTCCTTCCTGATGGCAAAGCGCAGGTGACCATCGCATACGAGGACGATCAGCCCAAACGCGTGCAGACTGTGGTGGTGTCCGTCCAGCACAGGAAAGATAAAGATTTAGGAGCGCTTAAAAAGGAGATCTGCACGCAGGTACTGCTCCCATGCTTTGAGGATTTCCCTTTGGATGATGATACGGTGATACTTATCAATCCATCGGGACGGTTCGTCGAAGGCGGACCTGCAGCAGACACCGGGCTGACCGGGCGCAAGCTCATGGTCGATACCTACGGCGGACTGGCGCTGCAGGGTGGGGGAGCGCTGTCGGGGAAGGACCCGACCAAGGTGGACCGCAGCGGCACGTACATGGCGCGGTATATTGCAAAGCATATCGTCGCCTGCGGGCTGGCGCACCGCTGCCGGGTGAACCTCTGCTATGCGATTGGCAAGGCGGACCCTGTGGCATTCCAGATTGAGACCTTCGGGACGGAGACGATTTCAAAGCACATCCTCACGCAAGCGGTGAAAGTCTGCTTCCCTCTCAGTCCGGCTGGGATGATCAGCCTTCTCCAGCTTCTCCGCCCCATCTATGCGTCTACGGCGGCGTACGGCCATTTTACCAATCCGGATTATCCATGGGAACGGCTCGACCGCTGTGATGCTTTGCTTGCCGCAGTACATCAGACGCAGGAACATGATTCGAATTAAGCTTGCTATGGCTGCAAACTTACGGTAACATCACGACGATTTCGCAGAGGAGGACGTCCTGATGACAGAGCAACAGCAAAAAGCACTGCTTGATTTGAAAGCCAGACAGAATGCCGGTGAACACATGCCTTGCCCGCGGTGCGGAAGGGATACGATGCGTGAGCAGCTTTACCATAACGCCAGCAGCCGTCACGCCAATCTCTATGTCTGTGAGGCCTGTGGAGCCGCCGAAGCGATGCTGGACGCTTTCAGCAAACCGCTTCCCATGGAAGCGTGGGCATGTATGAAGGAGCTGCTCGATTGCAAAACCATGACAGGCGCACAGTTGTGGGAGCTTCTTCAAGGCAATCAAGCACAATTTCTGTGCCGATTGTATGAACGCTGGCAGGAAGAATCACAGTACGAGGATTTCAGAGACTATCAGCAAACAGCCCATCACAACTGCCCCGGTCTGTTTCGATTGGAGCAAGAGCCGTTTCAGGCGGTATACGAGTGCGCTGACGGACAGGTCATTGTGCGATTTGAGAGTACCGGGGAAGGCACCCGGATGATTGCAGATTGGATAGCGAAGCAGGAATAGGGGAACTCTTTTACTGCCGCATTTTCCGGGCTGCTTGGGTTGGCCCGCATTCGCGCGACGTTGGCGCAAGTCGGGTTGGAAACCCAATCACCGAAGTGCCATCCCCCTGGATGTAAAAGCCCTACAACGGCAAAACACCTGCCCGATTGGACGACCGGGCAGGTGTTTTGATGGTGCGGCTAACATCTGGTATGAAGAAAGCTCCGGTTCAGGGCTGGCCGAAGCACCCGCTTGATTTGGGAGCACAGACCAAGCTCGATGTATGCATCGTGGGCGGGCAGTCCCGCCTCTGATTCATGAGATAAAACCTCCTTGATTTGATCGCTTCCGTCAATCAATCCGAAACTCGACCACGAGTATCCCCTGACGGGTCATGAACGCGATTTCGGTGACCGGGTCTTGCAGAAAGGTTTTCCGCGCCTCGCGGATGATGTGTTCGTACCGTGCCTGCCCGACCAAGTCTTTGACTTCCCTGAGCTTGATTTGAGAGCCTTCGAGCCGGAATGCTTTCTTCATGCTCTTGCGCTCCTCTCGCCGGATTGGGCAACGGATGTACCGGGTGCAACCTATGTGGTGCCGTCTTGGGCAATGAGCTCGCGGATGGTTTCGTAGAAATCCTGTGCATCATAGGACGTGGGCGGCAGACCGTGCGCTGCATCCATCTTGATTTGGTCGCTCACGACATCCTGCGCGTCTGCCGGCGCCCAGTTTCGCTTCTCCTCCGCGCTCATGTTGTTATACACCTCGATGATGATATCCATGGTGCGGTCTTCTGTGCTTTCGTTCATGATGTGTTCCCGCCTTATTTGATTTGGAAGCTGTGGCTTCCCGCGACCTGCCAAGCGGCAGGTTTCGGCCGTGTGCCGCACGGTCTCGTCAGGCGGGTTGATTTAGAAGCTCCATCGGGTATGCAGAGTCGGTGTGTTTGTGGGCGTTGATCAGGCCGTTGGCATATTGGATCAGGTCGGGGAGTGTGCGCTGGATGCGCTCGTTCCCGTCGAGTTTGGCGAGCATGATATGGGTTAGGTAGTCGTACAGGCTGTCGTCGTACCAATCGAAAACGTCCATGCACTGGGCGAAGGTGGTGATGTTCATGCGGAGTCCTCCCTCTTGATTTGAAAGCGTCAGTACACCTGGTATTTGGGCAGCGGTGTGTCGGATTGGTTGGTTAGTTCATCCTCGTCGATCACGGTCACCGTTACGTTCGGGTCGTCGGCATAAACCTCGGCAACAATGCCGCGCCAGACTTTAATCACGATGGTGTTCATGCAAATACCTCCTGGTTGATTTGAAAGCTGTGGCTTCCTTGCCCTGCAAAGTGGAAGATTTCGGCTGACGGTCAGCCAGACTGATCAGGCAGGATGGTACGCAAGCCGCAGGGCGGATATCCTGTCGTATGCACCGGTTTCGTAATTCTTGAACTGAGAATTGATTTGTGTCATGCCGGTAATGCGCCAACCGAGCTGCTGTAACTCCCAAAGCGAGTCGGCCATGTTGGAGTGCGGAGACGAAATGGTAAAGCTCTTGATTTGAAAGCGCTTGCAGTCGGCTGCCATACCGGGTACGTCGGTTTCGAAGAAAGTGTCGTAGAAATCCAGCTCAGCGTTGTCGCATTTTTGCGCGAACTGGTATGCGCGGATGAAGGTGTGTCCAACGCCGATGGCAGAGATGGGTGTCCGGGCTTGGATGGCGGTGTCGAGTTCGGGTATGGATTTCATGGGTGGTTCCTCCTTTGTTGTGTTTGAAGCGCGGGCTTCCCGCGACGCCCCTTGATTTGGGGCGTTTCGACTGGCAGCCAACCAATCATCGTCAGGCGGGGCGTGCGTGCGCGGCGGCGACTTTTCTGGCGAACTCCGCCATTTCCATGGCGTTGCAATGCGTTTCGAAAAGGATGGGGTTGTCATCGGCGGCAACGGGATCAATGGCAAAGGCGGCTTCCTCGGCACGGTCGGCGGCTTTTAGAGCGGCTTTGGCCGTTCGTTCGGCATCCCGGCGGGTCTCGACCGACGGGTAAGTGTCGTACCGTTGCGCGAAATAAAGGGCGACGCGACCGGCCTCGCGGGCACGGTTGGCACGGGTGGAAACGTAAGCGACTTGTTTGAAAAACATGGAACTCCTCCTTCTATTGTTAGTCGGATGGTTTTATCAGGGGGCGGGTTACCGGCGGATGGTGTGGCCGACCGAGTTGGCCAGGGTGACGAATTCGTCGGCGAGCTGGTCGGTAAAGTCAGCGGTTTCGTCGTCCCCCGCAGAGCGGGCGGCTTCGGCGGCGGCCCGGGCTGCCCAGTAGGTTGGGTCGCCCAATGCCCAGCCCTCGGGGTTGTTTGCGCTTGCAAGGGCTTCCAGAACCGAACGGGCGGCGAGTTGAACGGCTTGGGCGGCGCAAAGGGTGCGTTCGTTTTGGTTTTCGTTCACGGGGGTGTCTCCTTGCCCGACGGCTTTTCCCGTCCGCGGCGGTTGCCACGTTTTCCGTGGCGCGACCCATTTATCGCTCGGGGTTTTCCAAATAGCAAGCGGCTAAACCGCACAAAAATACCCGCCAGTCCTTTGTGGCTTAACACCAATCCACAAAAGGGTTTGCGGGTTTCTTCCTATACGGCGCGAAGGCAGCTTCTGTGACCGCCCGCGCCGAAACTTTTTGCCGGCCGGAACCGGGGGTCGGCGACGGGACTTCTCGACTTCGCCGTGCGAAAGTCCGGCCCAAACGGCAAGGGTTTCCACTTCGCCGCTTCGCCGTAGTGAAGTCCGAGGCGGCCAAGCTTTAGCTTTCGCGCTTTGCCCTGCGAAAGTTTGCCTTGGGGGAGGGGGATGCAATCTCTGTGAATCCCTTGCTCCAGACCGATCGGCAGCCTCGCGTGAATTTCCGCGAAACCAGGGAGGGGGGGTATCCCGCCTCCCTATACATTTTCGAGGAGAATGAGAATGCACACCACCATGAATCTGCAGCGAATTGCCATTGAGATGCTCAAACCCGCGCAATACAATCCCCGCAGGGATTTAAAGCCCGGTGACCCGGCCTATGAGAAGATCAAGAGTTCGCTGCATACGTTTGGGTACGTCGATCCTGTCATCTGGAATGAAGTCACGGGCAATATCGTGGGCGGTCATCAGCGGTATAAGGTGCTCGCAGCGGAAGGCGTGACCGAGATAGATTGCGTAGTCGTGCATATTGAAGATTCCGCCGATGAAAAAGCGCTCAACATTGCCCTGAACAAGGCGGTGGGCGAGTGGGAACCCGTCGCGTTGGCTGAGCTTCTCACCGATTTGCGCGCGTGCGGGTATGATCTGGACGCAACGGGATTTGACGCCGCTGAAATCGACGAATTGTTTTCCAAGGTCCATGACAAAGAAGTCAGGGATGATGATTGCGACATCAGCGCAGATGAAATCACGCCCTTTGTACAGACTGGCGATGTATGGACCCTGGGACGGCATCGGATGCTCTGCGGCGATGCAACCAAGGCAGAGGATATCGACATGCTCATGGGTGACGTGCGCGCGAACCTCATTCTGACGGACCCGCCATATAACGTAGCTTATGAAAGCAAAGACGGCAAGACCATCCAAAACGACAATCAGTCGGACACTTCGTTTTTCGAGTTTTTGCTGGCAGCATTCAAGAATATGGCTGCGCATTTGGCAGAAGGAGCGTCCGCGTATGTATTCCACGCGGACACCGAAGGGCTCAATTTTCGCCGGGCGTTCAAGGAAGCTGGCTTTCATATCAGCGGGGTTTGCATCTGGGTGAAGAACGCGCTGGTGCTGGGGCGCAGTCCCTATCAATGGCAGCATGAGCCGGTTCTCTATGGCTGGCTGCCCAACGGAAAACACAAGTGGTTCTCCGACCGCAAGCAATCGACCATTTGGAATTATGACAAGCCCAAACGAAGCGACCAGCATCCCACCATGAAGCCTATCCCGCTGCTTTGCTATCCCATCAAGAACAGTTCGGCGCCCAATGGCGTCGTGCTGGATACCTTCGGTGGCTCGGGCAGCACGCTGATCGCCTGTGAACAGACGGACCGTATCTGTTATATGCTGGAGATTGACCCCAGGTATGCCAGCGTTATCGTACTTCGTTTTCTGGAACAGGCAGGGACCGATGCGGATATCAAGGTTCTGCGTGATGGCAAGGAGATATCCTATACTGATATTGCCAAAGACGTACCGCAAGTGTCATAGGCACAGGATTGTATCGCTGTTCTTGTGTGGTATTTCTGTGAAGTTCCCCTTGCTATTCCTGCCAACTTGAGGGATGTATAACACACCGCGGATGGTAGGAATAGAGAACACAGGAGGGATTCCATTGACAATACTGTTTCAAAATGGCAAAGAGCGCAGAAAAGAGCTGGCAAAGGCTATCAGCGAGGTGCTGAGTCTCCCGATGGATTACAAAGGCGCACCAACATTCGATTATTCGATCGGCGGGTTTACGGTGCACCGCAATGGAGAGATTGAAACGGACGAGTTCACCGATGCGAAAGTGGTCGGGCAACTGGTGGTGGGGCTTCGTGCCAAGAGGTTTGAGCAGATCGGGAATGCGTGGGAAGAAACCGAAACGCCGCCTGCTGACGAAACACTGCAAGCGTGCATGAAAACACAATCCGCAGACAACATCTGCTTGAGCTTCCCGCGGGATGGCATATCCGATGCCGAGACTGAGCGGCTTCAAAAGTTAATTGACGGTAAGGGTGAACTCATCAAACTCGCCTTGGACACGGATACTTTGCAAACGGAATTTGACCATGACGTCCTGCGCTTTACATGGCTGGCAGGCACAGCACCGCATGAATTGATCGACGCAACGGCATACTTGATTGCCGCGCTCATCAAGCTGGCCAGGAAGCTTCATCGTGTATCACTGACACCGACGGAAACGGACAACCTGAAATACTCTTTCCGCTGCTTCCTGCTGCGATTGGGTTTTATCGGGGACGAGTACAGGGAGGTAAGGAAGGCGCTTATGGCAGGCATCCCCGGCAATGGCGCACGCAGGGTGCCTAAGCAGAGTACACCTGTAGATTCTAAGGCATAATATCCACGCTATTCCGATAAGCCGCTGTGCACCGCACGGCGGTATTTTTGTGCCTATTTTCAATGAAGGGAGGAAACGCCTGTGGCTACAACCGGCCGTAGACCCAAGCCTACCGCGCTCAAGGTGCTGGAAGGCAATCCCGGCAAGCGCAAGCTCAATGAACATGAGCCGGTGCCGCCCAAAGCTGACATCCGATGCCCCAACTGGCTGATGCCTGAAGCAAAGAAAGAGTGGAAACGGCTGGCATCCTCCTTAAAGGCCATGGGTGTGCTGACTGCGGCTGACCTGACCGCATTCGCCGGTTACTGCCAGGCGTATGCACGCTGGCGTGAAGCGGAGGAGTTCATTACAAAACACGGCTCGATCTTTAAAACGCCCAGCGGGTATGTCCAGCAAGTGCCGCAGGTGTCTATCGCGCAGCAGAACCTTAAAATCATGCAATCGTTCTGCACCGAGTTTGGGCTGACCCCAGCCTGCCGTTCGCGCATTATTGCGGGGGATCCTGACGCCTCGGCAGATGCAGAGGATCCCATGGAAAAACTGCTCAGAGGGGAATGGCGCGATGGCGCTGGATGAACGGAAAGCCCAGCGTGTCATCCGGTTCATCGAATGCCTGCGCCATACCAAGGGGGAGTTCCACGGCAAACCGTTTCATCTGCTGCCCTGGCAGCGGAAGGTCGTTTCGGATGTGTTCGGCACCGTGCGCGACGAAGACCCCAGTATGCGGCAGTTTAGCTCGGCGTATATTGAAATCCCGAAGAAAAACGGCAAGAGCGAGCTCGGTGCTGCGGTCGCGCTGAACATGCTGGCTAATGATGATGAATGGAAAGCGGAGGTATATTCCTGCGCATCCGACCGTCAGCAGGCGGGTATCGTGTTTGACGTCGCGGTTGACATGGTCAAACAATCGCCTGCGCTCAGAAAACGCATCAAGATCATCCCATCCACCAAGCGCATGGTGTTTCAGCCGACAGGGAGCATTTATCAGGTGTTGTCTTCCGAGGTGGCGACGAAACATGGATTGAATGTATCCGCCTGCATTTTTGATGAACTGCATACCCAGCCGACCCGAAAGCTATTTGACGTCATGACGCAGGGCAGCGGTGATGCGCGAAAGCAGCCGCTGTTTTTCTTTCTCACCACAGCCGGGACTGACCGCAACAGCATTTGCTGGGAGGTACATCAGAAGGCTGTCGATATCCTGGAAGGCCGAAAGCGTGACCCGCGCTTCTACCCCGTGGTATTCGGACTGCCCGAAACCGAGGATTGGAAGTCCGAAAAGAACTGGCATAAGGCCAATCCCTCGCTGGGGCATACCATCGGTATGGATAAGGTGCGTGACGCCTATCATAAAGCGATTGAATCGCCTGCGGACGAGAACATGTTCCGCCAGCTGCGGCTGAACCAGTGGGTCAAGCAATCCGTGCGTTGGATGCCCATGGACAAATGGGATGAATGTGGAGCGGCCTTTGACATATCCATGTTGGATGGGCGCGTGTGCTATGCAGGGCTTGACCTGGCGAGTACCAGTGACCTGACGACTATTGTACTTGTCTTCCCGCCGGATACGGAGGATGAACCGTACTTCGTGCTGCCGTTTTTCTGGCTGCCCGGTGAGACGCTGGAACTGCGTGTGCGCCGCGATCATGTGATGTACGACGTGTGGGAAAAGCAGGAGTTCATCCAGACCACCGAAGGGAATGTCGTGCATTACGGATTCATAGAGCAGCGCATCATCCATCTGGGTGAAAAATACAATATCCGTGAGATTGCCTATGACCGCTGGAACGCGGCTATGATGGTGCAGGCGTTGGAGGACGACGGTTTCACCATGGTTCCCTTTGGGCAGGGATTTCGGGATATGAGCCCGCCGACCAAGGAATTGATGCGGTTGGTGCTGGAGCACCGTATCGCTCATGGCGGGCACCCGGTACTCCGTTGGAATATGGACAACGCCTTTGTCAAAACCGATCCTGCGGGCAATCTCAAAATTGACAAAGCCAAATCCACCGAAAAGGTGGATGGAGCCGTTGCGCTGGTGATGGCGCTGGACCGCGCTATGAAGAATCAGGGCGGGCATGGCAGCGTATATGACGATGACAGGGGCCTTTTGTTGATCTAGGAGGCGGCAATGCCACATAAACCGAAACGCCCATGCCGCCATCCCGGATGTCCGAATCTGTCGGATGGTGTGTATTGTGAACAGCATCGAGGTCTGTATGCCCGTGAAAGTGCTGCTGCTCGCGGGTATGACAGCCGATGGCAAAAAGCACGAGCGCGGTTTTTGAAGCAAAACCCTTTGTGTGCTGAATGCCTGCGAAACAACCGCACTGTCCCAGCAACCGCAGTTGATCACATCATCCCACACCGCGGTGATGAAACGCTGTTCTGGGACGAAAGCAACTGGCAACCGCTGTGCAAACCATGCCATGACAGAAAGACCGGGCTTGGGTTATAACGGCAGGTTCAGACTTGCAAAGCCTGACTATATCGGCTATAATACAAACGAATTGTAAAATAGCCGAAATTGGAGGTATGGATATGCCGGATATCCTATATATCCCGCGAGACCTGGAGACGATCGTTTTACAAGCATCACAAGAATACCCTGTTGTTTTGGTGACTGGCCAGCGCCAGGTTGGGAAAACCACAATGCTGAAGAGATTGATGCAGGATACGCAGCGGAACTACATCTCTCTGGATGATCTTGATGCCCGTGCGCTGGCGATGAATGATCCGGAGATGTTTTTACAGCTGCATAAACCTCCTGTCCTTATTGATGAAGTGCAGTATGCACCACAACTCTTCAGCTATATTAAACTCATCGCAGATCGCGAGCAGCAACCCGGATTGTTTTGGCTGACCGGTTCGCAGCCGTTTCGGCTTATGGAGCTCACAGGCGAGTCTCTCGCGGGCCGGGTTGCCGTATTGCATCTGACAACCCTTTCACAGAAGGAACTCCACGGTGATGGCACGGCGGAACCTTTTATTCTAAGCCTTGAGTCTCTAAACAGCAGGAAAAAGCATCGGGAAGCAGCCGACACCCCTGGCTTGTATCAGAGAATCTTTAAGGGATCAATGCCGGCGTATACCAGCGGGCGGGTCAGTAATCGGCAGTTGTTCTATGCAAGCTATATTCAAACCTACATCGAGCGTGATGTGCGGGAACTCAGCGGGAGCATTGACGCCACGGAATTTGCGCGGTTTATTCGGGCGGTTGCCTGCAGGTGTGCTCAATTGGTGAATGCGGCGGAGATAGGCCGTGATGTGGATGGTATGCGCTCTGAAAAGGTCAAAGAATGGCTGGGTATTCTGGAACGCTCAGGGATTATTTTCTATCTGTATCCATATTCCAATAACCTTCTCAAGAGAACAGTAAGATCCCCAAAGCTTTATTTCTATGATTCCGGGCTTGTTGCGTATCTGACAAAATGGACCAGCGCTGAAACATTGGAAGCAGGGGCGATGAACGGCGCAATCCTTGAAAACTACACGGTGGCAGAAATCGTTAAAAGTTATCTGAATGCAGGGATGGAACCAAACTTATATTATTTCCGCGATAAAGACGCGCAGGAAATTGATGTGATATTGGAGGCGAATGGCCAGCTCAACCCTATGGAGATCAAAAAAACCGCCAGTCCGGATAACCGTATCTCGAGAGCGTTTAAACTGCTGGACAAAGGTTCTATTCCTCGTGGCATGGGTGCGGTCCTCTGCATGAAAAATGATCTGTCCGCAATGGACAGTCAGAGCCTGATTGTTCCCATATGGATTATATAACATAGATAGCTGGAATTTGATCCAAGCATCTCCGCACGGAGGTGCTTTTTTCATGTCCAAGAATGGAGGTCGTGAATGAAAAATCCGTTCTCCCTGTTGTTCCGTTCACGGGACAAGCCCCAAAACGCCGTCAGCCAAGCGCTGGCGTTTTATTTTGGGTCAAGCGCATCCGGCAAGTCTGTCACGCCCCGCTCCGCCATGCAGATGTCGGCGGTGTATGCCTGTGTGCGGGTGATTGCGGAAACGGTGGCGAGTTTACCCCTTCATGTGTATCACTACACAAGTTCAAGCAAGGAAAAGTCTTTGGATCACCCGCTGTATTCCATCCTGCATGATGAACCCAATAGCGAGATGACCTCGTTTGTGTGGCGGGAGACGACGCTAGCGCACCTGCTCCTGTGGGGGAATGCCTACAACCAAATCATCCGTTCAGGCCGTGGAAAGATCATCGGGTTGTATCCGCTGTTGCCGGATAAGATGCAGGTGGACCGTGACGCAGGTGGCATGTTGATATACGAGTACACAACCCGCGACAACAAGCTCGTCAGGCTCAGACCGGAAGATATCCTCCATATCCCAGGGCTTGGTTTTGACGGGGTGATGGGGTACTCGCCGATTGCCCTCGAAAAGAACGCTATTGGGCTGGGTATTGCGGCGGAAGAATACGGGAGTAAATTCTTTGCGCATGGCGCGACGCCCAGCGGTGTGCTTACGCACCCCAATACCGTGAAAAATCCGTCAGCGCTTCGGGAGAGCTGGAATGCGGCTTACGGCGGGTCATCCAACACGGGCAAGGTGGCTATTCTCGAAGAGAACATGAAGTTCGAGCGTATCTCGATGCCGAACAATGAGGCGCAGTTTCTGGAAAGCCGTAAATTCCAAGTCAACGAAATTTGTCGCATTTACCGTGTGCCGCCGCACATGATCGGCGACTTGGAACACGCTACATTCTCCAATATTGAACATCAGTCCATCAGCTTCGCGATGCACACCATCAGACCGTGGCTGGTGCGAATGGAGCAATCACTGAACCGAGCGCTCTTTTCCGACAAGGAGAAGGGCGTTTATTATGTCCGGTTCAATATCGACGGCCTCATGCGCGGCAGCTACAAGGAACGCATGGAAGGGTATGCCATTGGCCGTCAAAACGGCTGGCTTTCCGCAAATGATATCCGTGAGCTGGAGAACATGAACCCCATTGAAAAAGCCAACGGCGGCGACGACTATCTCGTGAACGGAAATATGATGCGGATATCATCCACAAAGGGGACTAGTAGCTTGAATGGTAAGGAATCATGATATTTCGACCCCGCCACGAAATCGACCCGGCGGCCTAAGTCGGCAAAACAAATCATCAGGTGGCTGAAGAGCCCGGCGACAGACGGAGCAGTCTACAAGGCATATGGCAACAGCGTGGCTGTGTCCTGTGTCTTTTTTGTTTTGGCCGGCATTGTCTGGGCGCATGAATTGGAGGAATGACCGATGAGAGAGATCACGCTTAACGGGTACATCGACGAAGGTGTTTTCTGGGGTGACGAGATCACCCCGGAAGCTCTGCACGAAGCGCTCTATGGCGAGAACAACCCATACAAGGATGACGTGCACATCCGCTTCAACAGCTATGGCGGCAGCTGCAATGCCGCGACCCGCATGCACGATGACATCCGTGCTTATCCCGGCAGGGTCATGATCACGATTTCCGGAACAGCGGCATCCGCCGGTTCGGTAGTCGCCATGGCCGCTGACCGTCTGGAGATGAGCCCCGGTTCCATCCTCATGATTCACGATCCAAGCGTTGTAGCCTGGGGCAATGAGCGGGACTTGCTGGAAGCGGTCGGATTGCTGCGCGCCAGCAAAGAAAGCATCCTCAATATTTACGCCAAGCGATGCCCGAGAAACCGTGAGGATATCGCTGCCATGATGACTTCTGTGACATGGATGGATGCAAATGCCGCGTTCAAGGACGGGTTTATCGACGGCATCTCCGAGGAAGAAACTGTCGCTGGCGTGAGCAACAATGGACGCGTGCACCGCGTGGACCGCAGTGAGGCCGAAACCAGGGTGAAAGCTTGGTTTGACCGGCAAATTCCACACTTGCAGCATACGGAACAAGAGGAAACGCAAGAACCAACGTGTCATCCGCCAAATGAAGAAACCGGCGAGCAGCACAGCCAATTCAATCTGTCCCGCCCCGACAGGGGGAAAGACCATACATCTGCTGTAGCACAAACCGCCTCTGAGGATCAGGACGGAACAGAACCACCGGGTAAGCCCGGAACCCCCATCGCCCAGCTGGAAAAACGGCTGGGCTTAATTCAGCCTTCGCGGCGATGATTTAAAGGAGGAACCCCATCATGAGCAAGGTACTTGCAATGCGCAAAAAGCGCGGTGAAATCTGGGATAAAGCCAAAGCATTCTTGGACGAACATCGCGGCGAGGACGGTTTGATGTCCGCCGAGGATACGCAGACCTATGAGCGCATGGAGCAGGAGGTCGTCGATCTCGGGCATGCCGTTGAGCGCGAGGAACGCGCTGAAGCGCTGGAGCGCGAGATGAATGCGCCGGCAAATACGGTCTACACTTCCAAACCGGAACAGCCGATCAAGCCGGATAACCGCCCCGGCTGTGCCAGCACGGTCTATAACGAGGCTTTCTGGAAACAGATGCGCGACCGTTCCTCTTATGAAGTGCGCAATGCGCTCCAGATCGGCGAGCTATCGGAAGGCGGATATACCATTCCTGACGAGTTTGAGCGCACGCTGGTTGAAGCCCTGCAGGAAGAAAACATCATGCGCGGTATCGTACGCGTGATCACGACCTCCACAGGCGACCGAAAGATTCCGCTCGTCACCACGAAAGGTACCGCGAACTGGGTGGAAGAGGAAGCTGCCATCCCCGAGTCGGACGACGCTTTCGGGCAGATCACGCTCAGCGCCCATAAAGTCGCCACCATGATCCGTGTGTCGGAAGAGTTCCTGCATGACGCGGTGTTTGACCTCGCCGCATACATTACCAACGAGTTTGCCCGCCGTGTCGGAGCAGCCGAGGAGGAAGCCATTCTTACGGGCGATGGCAGCCACAAGCCTACGGGATTGCTGCACGCGACCAACGGCGCGGAACTTGGCGTCACCGCGGCAGGTGCGGCTGCGATTACGGCGGATGAGCTGCTCGATCTGCAGCACTCGTTGAAAGCCGGTTACCGCCGCAAGGCTATGTTCATCATGAACGACGCGACCATCAAGCTGCTTCGCAAGCTCAAGGATGGAAACGGGCAATTCATGTGGCAGCCGGGTTTATTGCACGGTCAGCCGGATACCCTCCTCAACCAGCGTGTGCTGACCTCCAACTATATGCCGCTTCCGACTGCGGCGAATAAGGCCATTCTATACGGCGATTATTCGTACTATTGGCTGGCTGACCGGGAAGGGCGCTCCATGCAGCGTCTCAATGAACTGTATGCCAAGAACGATCAGGTTGGTTTCAAGGTCACCCAACGTGTCGACGGCCGCCTGATCCTGCCTGAAGCTGTCAAATGCCTGCAGATGAAGACTGCCTGATCCCAAGTGGGAGAGCCTGTGAAAGAGCTCTCCCTTTCTGATTGACTAAGGAGATGAAGTTAAATGAGCAGCAATACCAAGAACTATCATGCCCACGGGGGTAACGAATGGGTCGTTGGCGGAAAACTCACGTTCTTGCCCGGCGCGTCTGTAGAGGGGATCGGTGATTTGCTGGACGGCCAGGGCGGTGGAACTGCCCGGATTCCGTATATCGCAGACAGCGAGGCTACGACCGTCGCTGCCCTGCGTGCAGAGCATAACGCTTTGCTGGCAGCGCTTCGCAGCGCCGGCCTCATGGCGTCTGCGCCTGATGAAGCCTAGGCGGTGAGCCTGTGGTTATCACTGTACCGGAGCTGAAAACGCACCTGCGTATTCAGTATGACGATGAAGATGCTTATCTCGAAACGCTGATCGCGCAGGCGCAGGCGGCTGCAGAAGACTTCTGCCGCGTGCCGTTTGATGAAAACGCGCCGGAGCCTGTGCGGTTGGCTATTTTGCTGATGTGCAGCCACTACTATGAGAATCGCGAGAATGCCGACATACAGGTGTACCTGACCATGCGGATGGCGTTTGAGAACCTGCTGTACCCTCACCGTGATGCAGCGAAGATGTTTTAAGGGGTGAATTCCGCGTGCGTGGTTACAAACAATTTGAAGGCAACCCACGCCCGGGCGACCTTCGGCATTTAATCGAAATCGGGCTGACGGAAAATGTGATCAATGAGAACGGTTATCCCGAGCCCGCTGATACTGTGATCTGCCGTGTGTGGGCATCGGCATTGGAGGCTGGCAACCAAACCTATCGCGCTGCGGATACCAAGAATGCCGAGAGCGTCATCAACTTCACCATTCGGTACCGGGATGATGTGAAACCCGGTATGTGGGTGCGGTTCCTGGGTGAGAAACGGCTCATCACCACCTTGGGAGAGTATGAGTTCAAGCGCAGGTATTTAGGATTGAAAACCTCCATCGTAAAGGGCGTGAGCTGATGAAACAGGTACAGCTCGCGCTCAAAGATGTTGGTATTCCTGTGTTCGCTGGCGTGTGGAGGCCAACAGAAGGGCAGCAAAATCCGCCTGGTCAGTACATGGTGTACTCGTATACCACCACCGAGGAAGCACACCAGGATGATAAGGTGGTGTCCTATAAAACGTTTGTGTACCTGAACTTGTGGAGCGATGGCGACCCGACCGAGGCTGCCGCCAGGATCAGGCAGGCGATGTATGCAGCCGGATTTACCATGCACGAAGAAAGCGACAAAGGATATAACCAACCCGCTTATGATGCGTCCACACGCCAATTCACCGTGCAATGGACGTGGTGCCTGTATCGGGAGGTGGGCGCATGAGCGTGCAGCTTTCGGGATTTGACGACCTTGAAAACGATCTGACCAATATGGCAGCCGCCATGGAAAACGGATCCGCCGTGAACCGTGCGCTTCGTGCCGGCGCAGTTCCGATTGAAGCACAGATGAAGCGCAATGCGTCAACCGATCCCAAGATCATCTCAGGCGATCTGCATGATTCCATTCACACAGGAAGCATCAAGGGCGGGCAAAGAGGCAAGCGCATTACCATCGGTGTGCACCACAAAGAAAAAGGTGCATATTACGCCAATCCTGTGGAGTTTGGGCACGGCGGACCCGCTCCGGCACCGGCGCATCCTTTTGTTCGCCCTGCTTTTGACACCAAATCCAATGAAGCCTATGACGAAATGAAAGCTGTCCTTCGGGACGAAATCTGTAAAAGATAGGAGAATTGAATATGGCTACTGCCCCTTCGCCGACGGTCGCTTCGACCATCGGCTTAAAAAATGTGGTTCTCGCGCCCCTGGAGACGGACACTGAGGAAACCCTGACATACGGCGCATTGCAAGCCGTCGCTGGCGCTATTGAGGCCAGCATTACCCCCGACAACACCGACCCGGATGTGCAGTTTGCAGACGATATTGAGTTTGACGTCTTATATCCGGATCCGGAATTGTCATTCAAAACCAAGATGGCGGATATCCCGCTTGCGATCCAGGAGCAGGTTTTCGGCAACAGCATTGACGATAATGGTGTGTTGGTACGCAAGTCAACTGATAAGCCGCCGTACTTTGCAGTAGGGTTCATGTCCGAAAAAAGCAACGGCAAGATGCGCTACATCTGGCTGTACAAAGTTCGTGCCAAACCTGTCACCGAAACCTACTCGACCAAGGAAGGCGGATCAGTCAGCCGTCAGACCGGCGAGGTGGAATGGACAGCGATCAAGCGCACCTATGATAACCTCTATCAGGTTATTGCGGATGAGGGTGAAAATGGATTTACCTCAGCCATGGGCGAAACCTTCCTTGCTTCCGTGTATGCCCCGGCTTTCACACCGGCCGGTTAACCGCATTGCCGCCCTGCGGGATATCCGCAGGGCGGCAGCTTTTAGGAGAGACTATTATGATTACTTGCACACTGGGAAATCAGAAATACACGGTGGACTTCATTAGCGGGCGCGCGCTGCGGGAGATGGAGCCCGCGTCTAAAATGTACGCATCCATCGTCAAACTGGCAAAGCAGGCCACCGAAGGCGAAACGATCCAAGAACAGCCAGCCACTGTTGCAAAAGCGCTGGATGTGATGGTCAAGTGGTTCTGCATCCTGTTTGGGAACCAGTTCACTCCTGATGAGGTGTACGATCACTATCCGGCCGACAGGCTCATGCACGACATCGCGCTCTCGCTCATGGCTGTGCAGACACAGACCACGGAGGTGCTGTCTGATTTCCCTACGAAGACGGTGGAGGAGGAGGCGACGGAGATCGCAAAGAAAGCGCCGACGGCGCCCTGACACTGCCGGAATACATTTATTCTACCTACAATGCCCTGCTAAAAGCTGACTGGCGTATGCGGGACATTGATGAGATGGATATGCTGGGATTCTTGAAACTCCGTGCTTGGGACGTACGACAGGAGCAAAAGAAAAAAGAACCCCGTCAAGCGTTCATTGACGAGGTGTGGACAAAACACAATGTATGATTACGGTCATTATGCTTTTAATTTGCTGAAACTCGTGATCTTTTTCCAATTTGTGGGAAAACCCATCAGCTTATGCAGTTGATCTTCGCTTATGTTATCACAATCCGATAGGAAAGACGCAATCTGAACCGCCAATGACTTCTTGAAGCTTTTAAAGTCATCGTTGGGAAGCAGATATCTAAAGGAGATCACAACTGCAAACAGGTCGTTTTTGCCATATATGAACTGTTCATTCTTTTTCGTGATTTTAAGCTTTTCATGTATGAGAAGGTTTGGAATTGCATCCGTGGTTTTATAGGTGAATAATCGTTCACCATGCGCACACGCATTGCGATACTTTGTCAACACAGATAGCAAACGCATCAAATCCGAAATATTCAATGGGTATTGTTTGGCAATCTGTGATTGAAGCGATTGTGGAAAATATTCAAACATCTTTGACATACTACCAAAAGTAATGGCGTTAATGAGTACCCACAAAGGAACGTTGTGATGCCGCTTTTGATGATGATTGATGTATGGATAGTCTGTTGGTGAGGTCGCCAGATTGTTGAGGATTCCGATCAATTTCATGACTTTTGTGCGGTTCAAAGGAGTCACATGATAGTTTGCGTTGTTGAGATAATGGGCTTGGTCTGCGCCATGATGCAAACAAAAAGCATAGGACATTTGTGTCTTGATGTTTCTTTCGACAATCAGTAAATGTTCCAAGAACAGATGACGTAGATTCTCATCGAAATGATACAAAGCAACAATGTCATCAAAGGTTGTTCCATCAAGGTATTTTTTTGTTGTGGAGTTCTTGAAGCAATGCTTATATCCACCAATTAATTGGAAATAACCAATGTACATCAAGGTTTCAGTGGCTTTTGTGTCATCGCTGATACAAAGCCCTTTGCTTTTTAGTAATGAGATTTGCTGCTCATAGGTTAAGAAGGGTTTTGGCATTTTCTATCTCCTTAGTAAAAAAGGAATTCCCGCAGGAATTCCCTTGGTCGCAGGCCTCGCAGGTGTCTGCAACACGATCACTAACCAAAGTATGCCAAGCAAAACCACTGTTGTCAACACTCAACATAAGTATACAAAACAAAACCTAAACAATTCACCACGATGCATGATAGCGGTGAGTATTGGATTGGTGGTGAACTTGGTGTCCGAAGTTTTGCGAGAGTTGGTTGTTGCGCTGTCACTGGACAATGATATTTATTAGCTATGCTATTTGGCATGTCAGCCCTCCAATCCCGCAAACGCTTCATCTTGAGACAGACCGCCATCTTTGCGAAGCAATTCGATGCCCTTGGCAAGCTCGGTCAGCAACTGGATGGTTGCCTTTTGTTTCTCATACTCTTCCAGACTTTGTATGACATAACGGCTACGGCCATTCTTCGTAAGATAAACGGTATCGCCGCTCTCGCATTTACGAAGCACCTCGCCGTAGTTTTTCAGATCGGAGATCGGGATGATGTTTTGCATCAAACATCGCTCCTTTCCCAAATGCTATACCCAAAATACCGCCCACAAATTATTGGTAAATAACTGGTGATTTCGCTAACGATCACCTCGCCGTTCATTTGTTGGCGAGGCGTGGAAGGCGAGAAAGTGCGATGGTTACTTTTCATAGTGAAACCGGCATTGCGCTACTAAAATGTTGTTTTCGTCAATTGCATAGACAAGCCTATGTTCTGTATTGATACGACGACTCCAGAAGCCCTGCATTTCATGGCGCAGGGCTTCTGGTTTGCCGATACCCTCATGACCATTGCGGTCGATATCCTTGATGAGTTGATTGATGCGTTTGAAGATTTTCTTGTCGGTTTGCTCCCAGTATAAATAATCTTCCCATGCGGCATCAGAAAAGACCTTATTCATCCGCAGCCTCTGCTTCCTCAAAGGATTTGAGGTTCCGAATCGTACCCTTGCCTTGCTTTAGCTGATTTATCGAAGCCATGAGGCGTTCATAGTTTGCTGGATTGCTCCTGAGATACAAATTCTCCATGAGGTTGTTATAGTGGTCCTCTGACAGCATGACAACATTGCCTCCAGCCTTGCGGGTTATGACTAAAACCTCGGATTCGTCGTTTACGCAATCACAGTACCGCTTCAATGCTTCGCGATAATTGGAATAGTTTACTGCCAACATCAATATCACCACCTTGTACAACATATTGTACAACTTTAAAACCTTGATTGCAAGCAATCAGCGAAAACTTTGCCTCAAATTTCAAGGCGTTTCATCAGATACCACCAGAATTCAGCTTCAATCGTAAAGCAAACTGAATTCTGGTGGTTTTCATCCATTTGTGCATAAAGGAGGCGTCTTGCATGTCCGAAGTTTTGCGAGAGCTGGTTGTTGCGCTGTCACTGGACAGCGATAATTTCAGCCGCAACCTGCGTACCATCAACAAGCAAATCAAGGAAGCCGAGAGCACCTTCAACCTTGCTGGTGCTGGCATCGACAATTTCGAGAAGTCCGTCAAGGGTGCGGAAAGCAAGCTATCCATGCTGGGCACGAAGCTCACCCAGCAGAACAAGGCGGTCGAGCAGTACAGCCGTGCGTTGGTGCAGGCGAATCAAAAACTGACGGACTCGTATGCGACGCAGGAAAAGCTCAAGAGTTCGCTGACAGGTGCACGCTCAGAGTATGAGCGTATCGGCAATGAGGTCAAATCGGCTACCGCCAAGTATAAGGAATTTTCTTCCACCCTTGGGGAATCTGACTCCGCGACCATCGCCGCCAAGCAGAACATGGAACAGCTCAAGGAAGAGCATAAAGCCGCAGGCGCGGAGGTCAAGAAGCTCGAAGGGCAGATCACTGCCAACAGTAAGACCCTGCAAAACAACGCTGACCGCATCGCCACCACCAAAACCAATCTCAACAATGCCAAGGCTGCCGTTAAAGAAACCGAAGCAGAGACCAAGAAGCTCACGCAGGAACTTTACCGCATGCAGTCCAAATGGACGCAGGCGGGCGAGGCGCTGACGGCGTTCTCCAAGAAATGCGATACCATCGGAAAAAACATGACCCGCATGGGCCGTTCCATGACGTTGTATGTCACCACACCGATAATGGGTCTTGCTACTGCTGCCATCAAAGCATCCATTGACTTTGAGAGCGCCTTTGCTTCTGTCCGAAAGACTGTCGATGCCACCGAAGCCGAATACGCCGAGTTATCGGAATCTATCCGCAAGATGTCCACGGAAGTGGCGACATCCAGCGAGGAAATCGCCGAGGTTATGGCGGTGGCTGGGCAGTTGGGCATTCAAAATGACTTCCTGACCGAGTTTACCAAGACTATGGTTGACCTCGGGAAATCCACTGACATCATCGCTTCTGAATCAGCGGCGTCCCTTGCTAAGTTTGCCAACATCACACAGATGGATCAGAGCCTGTTTCAGAATTTAGGCTCAACCTTGGTCGATTTAGGGAACAACTTTGCCGCGACCGAGTCCTCCATTGTGCAGATGGCGCTTCGCCTGGCTGGCGCTGGACATCAGGTCGGGCTGACGGAATCGCAGATTCTTGGTTTTGCCACAGCGCTCTCCGCTGTGGGCATCGAAGCGCAGATGGGCGGCTCGGCATTCAGCAAAACGCTGGTCAAGATGGAAGTCGCCGCCGAAACAGGCGGTGATGCACTCAAAGACTTCGCACAGGTCTCTGGCATGACCGCTGAGCAGTTCAAGGTCTTGTGGCAGCAGGATGCCGCCGCGGCATTCCAGGCGTTCATCGTAGGCCTTTCCAAGCTGGATGACGATGGCGAGAGTGCCATTGCCACCTTGCAGGAAATCGGCATTGTAGAAGTCCGCCTCCGTGATACACTACTGCGGTCAACGAACGCCACCGAGCTGTTTGCCCGCGCACAGGAAACAGCGAATAGAGCATGGGAAGAGAATACTGCGCTGGTTGTCGAAGCCAACAAACGGTACAACACCACTGAAAGCAAGCTCGAAAACCTCAAGAACACGGCCATTTTATTTGGGCAGCGTATCGGGGATGATCTCAATCCCACCATCCAAAACCTCATTGAAAAAGCAAATGAGCTGCTGGCCGCCTTCCTTGCGATGGATCAGAGCCAGCGAATGGCGATTGTCCGCTTCGCCGGCATTGCCGCCGCGGCAGGTCCTGCGCTTCTCATCATAGGGAAAACTGTATCCGCTGTGGGCAAGGTAACCGCCGTCCTGGGCAAGGTTTCCACAGGCATGGGCAAGTTCAGCGCTGCCGTGAAAACGGCTGGCGGTGGGTTTGGTGGATTTGCCAAGACTGTCTTGTCATCAAAGCTTGCGGTTGCGGCACTATCCGCTGCGCTCATTTATGGCGCGTATAAACTGTATGATTACGCATCGGGAGCAAAGGCTACCCGCGAAGCTCTGCAGGGAATGAACGATACCGCCAAGGAATGGAAGAACAATGCTGCCGACACCTTCTACTCTAAAAGCGGATTATCTTATTTCGGCATGTCTGTGGATGACTTTGTCCGCACGACTGCAAGCGCTGAAGCATGGCTGACAGGCTTGCTGGAGGTATGGTCGGACGGTAAGAAAGAAACCGACGATATTCTGGGCACATGGCTAGGGTCCTTTAAGAGCCTGACGGCTTTCACCCGTGATGCTCTGGAAGGCATGAAAGTTACCGCGGATGATGCCGAGCTGACGACGATATCTGAACAATTGAACACTGACCTTGCGCAGCTGGATACCTTGGATAAAGAAATCGAATCCCTGCTCAAGCGCCGGCAAAACCGCAACTTCACAGACAAGGACAAGGTACGCCTGCAGGAACTCATCGACACCCGAGAAGCCATTGAGGTCAAATACAAACTCACCGCTGCTGATACAGACGGGTTTGACACCATCCTTACAAAGCTCGAAGCGGAAGTTGCGCGTGCGCAGGCAAAAGGCCAAAGTGATGCAGCTGCATCCGTATATGAGAGCGCTATGGTCGCTTCCGCCGAGGGCATGGCTGCTGTGAACACTGCTATGGATGAGCAGTACGACAAGGAATTCGCGCTCATTCAGCTCATGGAAAATAGCACCGAGAAACAGCAAGCTTTCTCCGACCTCAACGCCCAATACATGCTTGACCGCAAAGCGGCGGCTGAGGAATATGCGGCTGCGCTTGCGCAGATTGTCCTGCTCGTGTGGAATCAGGAGGACATTCAAGCCGCTGGGGATAGTCTGGATACCCTGTACGCCAAGCTCCGTGAATATAGCATCGAAGCTGCCAACGGCGACAAACTAGGCATGGCACGAGTGCTGGAAGAGATGAATACGCTCACTGCTGATATGGACGAGACGGCTCTGACGGAATACATCAGCGTGCTGACACAGATTCAATCGTTGCTGGACAGCGGTATGAGTGTGGCACAAGTCGATGCGCTGTTCCCGGACATTGACCTGTCGGGGCAGATGGAAGAGATCGCCGCACTCGCGCAGTTCGTGAGGGATCATCAAAACACGCTTTCCGGGCTGAATACCATCCTCACCGATGCCGTGCCGGAGGAAATCCTGAAAATCACAACCGATCTCGATATGACGGGCGCACAGGCTCGTTGGGATGCGTTTGCAGCCAACCCGGGCGTGATTACCGCCGAGGCAGTCATTGACAGCTATCAGGAAGCCGAGGATGCCATCAAGCTTCAGCCCATCCTCACGGCATTCATTGAACAGTATACCGAATTCCCGGAGGGTGCATCCACCGCTGCGTTAACGCCCGAAGGACTGGTGGCTTATGTCGCCAAATATGCCGAAGTGGTTACCGGCGCGGACGTATCGGGATTGACTCCTGAAAATGTCACCGCCATGGTGAGCGCATATCAGGAACTGGCAAGCGGTGCGGACATCAGCTTGCTGAAACCTGCTGATATCGCTGCGTTCATTTCATCCTATATGGAAGAAAACGCAGTCGATACCACAGGTCTGTCGCCTGACGGCATCACGGCCTTTGTGCTGGCATATGAAGAAGTCACAGACGGAGCAAGCACTGCTTCTCTCAACCCGAAGGATATCGCCGCCATGGTCACGGAGTATCTGCAAGCAGAGAACATCGATGTCAGCTCATTGACCAATCCGCAGATCGCAGCGCTGGTTACGGCGTATGCGCAAGCAACCAACGTAGATCAGACCGAACTCTATGCCGAAGTCATTGCGCAGATTACCGCCTACGAAGAACAAGAGGGTATCACAAAACCCAGTTATATTGAAAGCACCATCGGTATCGTGGGGTATGACCTTGAGGCCTACAACGCGTTTGTTAAAAACAATCCCGTTGAACTCACTGGCATTGTGCGTGTCGGCGAGCAGTACGACAATCCTAGCGATGTCATAAACGATCCTGCCGCAGTGTTCTGGGAAGGCGGCACAGAAATCCCTGTCAACCTTGTACCAGCGAACCTGATCGACGCCGATACGCTTATTGCTTATGACACGGACGGTACGCTCCATGTGCTCATCACTCCTGACATCCGGGGTACAACAGAGTCTGTACAGCAAGCGGCGTCGCAGATGACCGAAAAATATGTGACGACCTCTGTCTTTGGCAACACTGCAAAAAATGACTGGGGTTTTGTCAATAATATGCTCGGCGGCAGTCTGCTCGACTGGATGAATAGCTTCAACGGTGAGCTGAAAGCCTTTGAGCAAAACAAAGGCACATGGATCACGCTGTGGGGATTGCTGGATGGCATGACTCTGTCGGGTATCGATATGCGGATGGGCGACCAGTTTTCCGGGGATACGATGGCTGGTTTCACCGCTTATGTGTCTGAGATGGTCGCCGCCATTCAAAACGGCACTGAGGTCAGCCAGGATGACCTGAACAACCTCGAAGCCATCGTAGACTTTTTGAATACGCTGAAACTGACCGAAACTGGGGAGAATATCCGCGCGGGTGTGGCGCAGGGCATGACCGAAGCGGGGTGGACAACCGATGCCGAAAGCGTCGCCAGCAGCTTGGAAGACGCGCTCAACCTTGCGCTGGGTATCCAATCGCCATCCGAGCGCATGAAACCGATTGGCGAAAATGCAGCTGCTGGTGTGGGTGTTGGGCTAAACGAGTACGATGCTGCAACCGATGCTTCGACCTTCGCCGCCAATCTTCTGCTGGCCATGGAAACGGCGCTGTACAGCGACCTGCTTACGATTACAGGACAGCAGCTCATTACAGGGCTGGTACTCGCCATGACATCGTTTGGTATGAGTACCACAGCAAACACCATTGCCAGCAATGTAAAGACGGCACTATCTGCCACGCTTACAAACAGATCGCTTCGTACAGTTGGCGTCCATGCCATGTTGGGTTTGGCGGAAGGCATCAACGCTGGGCGATCGGGTGTGATTGCTGCCATGAAATTCGCCGCACGCGCCGCCGTTGCCGCCGCCAAATCGGAACTCAAGATCCAGTCCCCGTCCGCCGTGTTCCGCGACGAGGTCGGCCGCATGGCCATGCGCGGATTCGGACGTGGTGTGCTGCTGGAGAGCAAAGAGCAAGCCAAGATCGTTGCCAACGCCGCAAGGTACTTGACAGGCGCGGCACAAACCGGCTCGGTTGTGACCAATCAAAGCGACAACAGCCGTGTGTACAACCAGCAAAGCTCGGTGAACCTGTCAGGCAATTCCTTCTATATTCGGGATGAACAGGACATCCGTTCTCTTGCCATCGAGATCGCCGCACTCACCAAAAGACAGCAGCGCGGCAGAGGGCTTCGAATGGCGTAAACCGTTGTGAAATAAGGACTTGCTATATATCCAAATCAGAGCAATACTACCATGACAAAACAACGAGGAGGTCGTTCCATGTCACATTATCCCGTGGCGGTATTCTCTAAGAAACCGGAGGAAATTGGTTCTCTGCTGAGCCCATTCTATGAGGCGGTGGACGGTAATTCCCCATATGCGGTATTCCAGGAAGATCCCCAAGCGGATGAGGACGACGGGATGGGCCGCTGTGGGTACTGGCGGAATCCCAATGCAAAGTGGGATTGGTGGAATATGGGCGGACGATGGAGAGGACAATTGAAACTTAAGGAAGGAAAGGAGGGTGCTTATGGCTCTCCGCCTTTTATGAATGAGAATCACCCGCTGGATCCAAAGCGTTGTGATCAAGCGCTGGTGGCGGACTGTGATTTTTCACCTGACTCAGAAGCCTATGCGCACGCGCTTCGGCAATGGGAGATTCAGGTGGAAGATGCACCGCTGCGGGATGGTGAAAAAGCGCTGGATCATTTGCGAATCTACAAGCCCGAGTATTATATCCGCCAGTATGGGGATAAGGAGTATTATGCAAAGCGTCAATCCATGTTTAACCCGTTTGCTTTTCTGACTGCTGAGGGTGAGTGGCATGAACCTGGCCGAATGGGATGGTTTGGCATGGATGACTCGACCGTCAAAACACAGAAAGAGTATGAAGGAAAGTTCCAGAGATACCTTAAACAAGCGGGGGAGCAGGGGTTATACATTACGGTAGTGGATTGTCATATCTAGGCAAAACGGATTCCCACCCATGCCGCCTTCGAGCGGCATTTCTCGTGGCTCAAGCAGAAAGAAGTGTGTAATGAATGGCAACTTCAAAAGAAATCCGGCGCGGCAACAGCTGCTTATCCCTTGGTGTGGACAGCGATATTTTGCTGGGACCGACCATCACATCTGTAAACCTCCTGGCAGAATTGGCGCTTTATCCCCATGTCAAACCCGGCACCATTGCATGGAATCGAAAGTGGTACTATGACCCTTCTGCCGAAGGCGCTATCCATGTATTCCTGGATGTAGACGGACAGTGGTATAACAGCACTGGCACAGAGGTGATGTAATGGCGAATAATCTAAAGCCACTGCATGAGGCGCGTACTTATATGGATCGCAAGAATGCAGATGTTCTCGATCAGCTTAGGCCAATCACGCAAGCGCTCGGCGACATCACAACCGTACACATTATCAAAGATCCCATTCCCTTTGAGCTGGGAGAGATCTATCCTTACACAGGGCAGGATTATGGAAACGAAACCAATGTGGCTCGCTCGGGAATATTCACCTATGAAGCTGGTGATTTCATTCAATTTGCGCCAAACAATCGCAATGGCTGGCTTTACGCTGTGTTCTACTTTCACGAGGACAACTCTTTCTCTCATACGCCGCAAGATGACTTCTTGGGTCTAATTGCATACGGCGGGACCGTTCCCCTTTTGGAAGGATACACCAAGGCGCGGCTTATGGTCAGTGAATACACAAAAACCTTAGAGGATCACAGCGTAAGTGACTTGTCACAAGCGGTGACTCTGCATGGCAGTACGAGAAGAACGATGCGTCCGAGTCATATTGAAAAAAGTGTGATCGTGCTTGGTGACAACGTGACAGATAGAACCTATGAAAACAGCACCAAGGGCGAATGGGTCAATGAAATGCTGAATCGACAATCCTTCAAGTTTTTCAAGGAGTACGCTGTCTGGGGCGCTACGTGGCTTCATCATGCAACGACGGCAGAAAGCCTTGTGTATGATCCCTCTGATGGCGTGAATAACGTGCTTTGGAATCAGTACAATCGGCTGAAGGCAGACATTACAAATGGCATGACTGAGCCTCCCGATGCCATCGTTTTATACGCAGGTTCGAATGATGCAATCAATTATCCATCACAAACTGGAACCATTGAGGATGCCTTTGGGCTTACCGATATCACCGGCATGGCAGTCACGAACATAACCACGACCTGCCGCGCGATTCGCTATCTGTGTGAGCTGATTCGTGAAGACTATCCGGCTTGCCACTTGCTTCTGGTAACGCCCTGCATGGTACCCGACAGCACGACCAATACCAGCCTCCTTGCGATGCGGGGCACCATCATTGCTTGCTGTGAAGCACTGGGGATTGATTGTATCGATGCAACCTATCGAAGCGGTATGACAAGGCATGCACGTTACTATGAGGATGGCAGTTATCCGTCTGCCGTAGGCGCTCAGGTGCTGGGTAGATTTCTGGCCAATGAGATATCTGCCAGGCTGCACTTTTAGGCTTTAACAGGAGGCGATGCGATTGAACGACTGGTTCACTTGGAACGGTGTACGCAGCACTGAACTTGGTATCCATGTGCTGAAACAGCCTGCATTGGTTCGCCCACCGGAGCGTGCAACCTTCACCAGTGTTCCCGGCCGAAGCGGTACGCTGACTACGCTGGAGGGCGAAGATGTATATGACGACTTCATCGTAAGCGCAGAGTGCATGATTCGGGAAACATCCAATCTGCCGGTTATATCTCAATATCTCAAGGGAGACGGAAAAGTCACCTTCGCCAACCGGCAGGGTGGCTTTTATGTTGCGCGGGTTGTGAACCAGATCAGCTTTGATAAAATTCTGCGCGGCAACCCGCATCACTCGTTTATCGTCAACTTCCGCTGTCAGCCGTTCTTCTATCTGTCGGATGTTGAAGATATCATGGTGACGACTTCCGGTGTTTTTATTTTAAACCAAGGCAATGTATTCTCTGAACCTGTGCTAAAAGTTACGCTGACAGGTGATGCGGAGATCGTCATTGGTGGCAGCTATTTTGAGCTAACGGGGATCACGGGTATGGTGACTATCGATACGCCGCTCACGGAAACCTACATGGACTATACATCCTACAATCAAAACATGCGCGGTGATTACCCAAAGCTGCTGGCAGGTGACAACGTGGTTTTTTGGACGGGCGGCGTGGCGCAAATCGTCATCACGCCAAATTGGCGAAACGTATAAACCGAGGGAGAGAGAATTGTGCTCTGCATCTATGCGGCGAATGAAACGGATTTCACAGGCAATGGTCTGGGCATACTCACTCCTTCCACCTGCATCGTCACCGAAACGCTGAACGGTGAGTGGGAATTGTCCATGACGCATCCGATGGATACTGCGGATAAATGGACGCACCTGCAGTATGGATGCATTATCAAAGCCCCTGTCCCTGCGTCCGTTACACCTAGGATTCGCTTGGTCAACCAAGCGGATGGCCGTGAAATCTATCGGGTCATTGGCGGTCGCCTTCGCCTGCGCACAGGCCCAAGCACCTCACATCGAATCCTGATGCTTTATCCGACAGACACACAGATTATCATCCTGAACAAGACCAATGCCACATGGTACGAAGTGCTAACCCCGGACGGCAAGCGTGGCTTCATGCACACGGATTATCTGGAGTATGTGCGAACAGAAACCAGCGCAGCGGTTGCCACGGGGCAGGTGGTGGAACCTCGGCAACTCCGAGAGCAGCCCTTTCGCATTTATCGGGTTGTGCCGGAGCTGAATCAAATCAGCGTTTATGCCCGGCATATCTTCTATGACCTCATGGATAACATGATCGTCAGCTGCAAGCCCGGCGCAGGGGCATCGGCTACAAATGTCATCAACAGCGTCTTCAGTCAGACTCGTTCACCGCATGACTTTAGCGTCTATACCGACCTCACGGGAACGGCGGACAATGTTGAGTTTAAAAACATCAACCCTGTAGAAGCGCTGTTGGGTGAAGGCGGTGCGGTTGAGATGTTCGGTGGTGAGTTGGCACGGGATTGGTACGATGTATTCGTTGTGGGTCGTATTGGCACGGACAGCGATGTACAGATCCGGCAAGGTAAGAACCTGCTGGGCATCACCTACGACATTGATGAAACGGATGTGGCTACCCGCATCCTGCCAACGGGTGAAACCGAGGACGGCGAGCTGCTCTATCTGGATGAGCTGTATATCGACAGTCCGAACATCGGTAGCTATCCGCATCCCAAGTGGTATCATCTGCAGGTTAGTGATGCCAAGGTATCGGACGAACTGTCCGTGTCGGCGGTCAAAAACATGCTTCGCGCCGAAGCCCAAAAGCTGCTGGACAGTGGGTGTGATCTTCCGACGGTAACGCTGGATGTGGATTTTATCAATGTCAAAGATACTGTTGAGTACGCCGCCTATACACCACTGACGGATATCTTCATCGGCGATGCCGTGACCGTCATCGTAGAGAAACTAGGAGTAACTGTTGCTCTTCGCATGACCCAATATACCTACGATTGCTTGCTTAAGCGCTATACCGGCGTCACGCTGGGTACGGCATCCACCACGATGGAAACCAGCATGATTTCTGCACGGCAGATTGCGGCCGGCTCCATTGGCGGTATGAAGTTAGCGCTTAACTCTATTGGTTCGGGGCAATTGCAAAACGCATCCGTAGGTTCGCTGCAGGTCAAGACCGCTGCTATCGGCGCGGCGCATATCCAGCTGGCGGCGATTGGAACGGCGCATATCCAGGACGCGGCGATCCAAACCGCGCAGATAAGTGATGCGACCATCACCCGCGCTAAGATTGCGGAGGCGTTGGTCGAAACGCTCACTGTCAATGCTCTAATAGCTGTCACGGCACGGATACAGGAGCTTGTGGCAGGGCACATCACCACGGATGAGCTTTACGCATCGATTGCGGCTATTGCCGTGGCGCAAATGACGACCGCCAACATCCAGCAAGCCAATATTCAATGGGCAAACATCCAAGGGCTGGTGGCACAGATGGCGTCCATCGCACAGGCGCAGATCACGACCGCGAATATTGACAGCGCCAATATTGAATGGGCAGCCATTACTGGGCTGACTGCAACAGTCGCTAATTTGCTCAACGCACAGATTGCGTCCGCAGAGATCGACTGGGCGAACATTACAAAGCTAACTGCCGAGATTGCCAATATTGTCAATGTACGTATTCAATCCGCTGACATTGATTGGGCGTCCATCACGGGCCTGACCACTGCAGTGGCTGCCATCGTAAGTGCAAGCATTGGCTCGGCTGATATCGACTGGGCGCACATCAAGGATTTGGTAACGGATACTGCCATCATCACGCAGGGCGTAGGCGGTGAACTCTATATTGCCAAGCTTGCTGTCACAGAAGCGAATCTCGTATCACTCACTGTAGGCGAATTGATTGTCAAAGGCAAAGACGGTGGGTTCTATGCGGTATCGGTAGACGGCAATGGGAATATCACGACTACGCAAAAGCAGATCGGAAACGCTGATGTCGAAGATGTATCCATCAATGCAGGAGAAAAACTCATCGAAGGATCGGTTGCCGCAGCTACTCTCAACGCACATGACATCTTTGCTGACAGTGCTATTGTTCGTAGTCTTATCGCTACGAACCTTGATGTGGACACTCTGTTTGCTCGCCAGGCAACCATCAACGTTCTTAATACCATGGATATCTCCGGTAATGAGTACCTCCGGCTCATGGTGGGCAGCAAAGCGGATATGACGGAGGTGGATGCTCTCGCGGAACGGATATCCCAAGCGGAACTCAAGATCACAGACGATGCGATTGTGTCCACTGTAACCTCCAGCCAAACCTATCAGCAAACACAATCGCAGATTTACTCCGACATGGACGCGCTGCTTGGATATCGGGTAGAGATCCATACGGAAACGACCTTTCTGACCCAGCGGGTCAGAAGCACGTTGCTCACAGCCAAGGTGTATCATGGCTTGACCGATATTACAGATGATCTACCAGAAACGCGTTTCAGATGGAAACGGGAGAGTGATGATATCACAGCGGATGGCATATGGAATGCAGATCATCAAGCCATGAAAAGCGTTGTGGTATCAGGAACCGATGTGTTTCGGCAAGCGACGTTTCGATGTGAACTGATTGATGATAACAGTTGACATCATAGTCATATAAGAATATAATTTGACTATGTTAAGGGAGGTGTTGAAGATAGAGATCATTCGCCCATCAGCAGATTTGCGCAATCACTATGCTGAAATCTCTAAAACATGTAAGGAAACACAAGAACCCGTCTATGTGACGGTTAATGGCCGAGGTGACACGGTATTGCTTAGCATGGCGCAATATGCACAAATGAAAGCTGAATTAGAGCTTTTAAAAGCACTGGCTGAGGCTGAGGAAGATGTCCGGCAAGGTCGCGTTGCACCGATGCAGACTAGCTTTGATAGTTTGAGAGCTTCCCTGCTTGAGAGGAAAGCCCAATGAACTATCGCATTTTGCGAACAGACAAAGCCAATGACCAACTTCATTCCCTAATCCTCTACATTGCGGATGATTCTGGGAGTATCGAAACAGCGCTCGGGTATCTGGAAAAACTCGAACAAGGCATCAACCTTTTGAGCACATCGCCGAATATGGGAAGTTATCCCAGGTATAGTACGCTTCGCAAACAAGGATACCGTGTTTTGATTGTTCAAAGGCACTTGATCTTTTACAAGGTTGAAGAAAAGGCTCAAGAAGTAATCATCTACGCAATCTTCGATGCCAAACAAGAGTACAAGAATCTACTGTAAATGCCATTCAAACCAGAAGAATACATTGGAACAATATGAATCATTATTTATCAATGTAAAGGTCATTACGAAGACAACTAGCTGAAACGAGTGTGAAAGACGTCCATGAAGATGGGCGTCTTTTCATATGCATAGAATTCAAGGAGGGCATTCAACATGTCAGTCATCGCAACCGGCCAAATCTCCATTGTCGACCTCTCGGATGGCAAATCCCTATCGTGTTATCTTACGTCCAATCTGCCTAAAACGCAGGTGTACGATCCCAACGACGCGTCTGTTGTTCCTGATTGGACGGACAGCGGCAACCTGGTGCTGACCCCTGTGGTGTTCGTTAACCAAAACGCCATGGCGCTGAACGCCGCTGGACTGTCGGTGACATGGAAACGCAGGGAAGGCGCAAGCGCCGAAACCGCGCTTGCTTCCGGAGAAACGGTATCCAATGGTGTGCTGACGGTCAACGTCAACAAGCTCACAGCTGTTGCCAGCGGTCTGCTTTCCTATCTCGCGTATGTTACCTATACCGATCCGGAGAATGATTTGGTCAGCGATATTGTCGCAGACATCACTTTCTCGCAAATCAAAACAGCGGTCAATGCCAAACTCGTGTCCATCTCTGGTGAACAGGTTTTCAAGTATGACGTGAACGACAGCGTCTCTCCCGCCCAGATTACGCTAACTGCAAACCTTGCCAATGTAACCGTGGACAGGTGGCAGTACAAGAACGCATCGGATATCTGGACGGATTACCCGACCACAGCAGATAATGCTGACATCACCAGTGCAACCCTGAACGTCAAGCCTATCCATGCGGTATTCAACGGTGATACTGCTGTGCTTCGGATTGTGACCTCGGAGTCCGGCGTGACGGATACACTCACCGTCTACAAGGTACGAGACGGTGCAACTGGATCTGCCGGTGCGAACGCGTCCACTGTTTTCCTGACCAACGAGAACATCACCTTTGCGGGTAACGCGAGCGGTCAGGTTGCCGCCGTGACGCGGATCTGCAACGTGGTTGGTTATACCGGCACAGGCAAGGTAACGCCCAGTATCAGCACGATTACAGGCGCTCCCACAGGCATGACGGTGGAGGCTGGCTCTGCCGTAAACAATGAGATTCCGATTACGATCACCATTGCGGAGGGTGCGATGCTTGGCGGCAGCGGTCAGCAACAGGGCGAATTGTCTGTGCCGATCACGTCGCCTGTATCCACCACCCTCCAAATCCAGTGGAGCAAGGTCAATACCGGCGTGACAGGCGCGGACGGTCAGAACGCAGTCGTGTTCTCACTCTATGCACCTAACGGCTCGGTGTTTCTCAACCAAGCAGGATCACTTCCTATCCAAACCTCCGCCTATGACGGCACTGCCGCCATCACCTCCGGCGCGACCTTTGTGTGGAAGAAGTACACTGCGGGTTCGTGGAACGCCATTTCGGGGGAAACAAGCTCCTCACTCACGGTCAGCGGCGGGGATGTCAGCGGCGTACAAGCCTATCAGTGCGTCATGACCTATGGCGGCGAAACCTACACCGATACCCTGACGTTGACAGATAAAACGGATAACTTCCAAGCCGTGATTGAGTCCAGCGGCGGAGATGTGTTCAAAAACAGTGTAGGTACCTCCACACTCGCATGCCGTCTGTTCCAAAATGGCACGGAGGTAGATGAAGCCGGCACCGAGCACACCTATACATGGTATCGCCGGGATAAGGATGGCAACGCCATGGACAGCGGCGCGGCGTTTGCGACCGGGAAATCCGTCGCCATTGACGGGGATGATGTGGATGTGAAAACGACTTTTACATGCGAGGTGAGCTAGTTGCTTTGTGTGGCGCAGCTGACGATTCGGGATGAGACGGATATCTATGTATCGGATACCGCACCACACGCGCCCGTTTTGCATATGCTGTGGCTGGACACCTCTGTTACACCGAACCTCATCAAACGCTGGAGCGGCACGGCATGGATGGTATGCGGGTCGGATGTCGAGCCGGATGATTACTACACAAAGACCGAGCTGAACACACGCTTCAGCCAGACCGACCAGGCCATCGCCCTTAAGGCGGACCAGACGGTGACAGACAACCTCGGAAGCCGCCTTTCCTCTGCTGAATCCACCATTACCGCGCAAGCGCAGCAGATCACATCCAAGGTTAGTCAGGTGGAATTTGATGGCCTGACCATCGGCGGGCGAAATCTGGTGTGCAACAGCAGTATGCTGACCATGGTCGCAGAAACCTCCAACTACGCGTATGAGTCCATCTATACAGGATTAAAGCAAAACACACAATACGCACTCAGCATCGGACATATCACGCTGGATGCCGGAACGGCAACACAGATCTCATGGCGTGTGTATGATCTTGGTACTTCAGTCAGCGGAACAAGCGGAATACTGGATATTTCGGATGCCAGGCAATCCGTGGTATTGACCACACCCAATGAAACAGGCAGTTGGAGTTTGCTGCTGTATGCCGGAGTTGCAGGTGCAACGGCGAACAACACCGTGTCTCTCTACCGTATCAAGCTGGAGGAAGGCAACAAACCGACCGACTGGACAGTCGCTCCCGAGGATATTGATGAAAACATTCACGCCTTGAACACCGCAACCCAAACCCTGTCGGACGACATCAGCGAGACAGCGCAAAACGTCACGCAGAATGTGCTTGATGCCGTGGCAAACAATTATGGAACCAGGCAGAATGTGCAGATCGTCAGTGAAGCCCTGAACTCGCTCATCCAGCAGACTGCAACGGACATTGAATTGGTGTTCCAGCGTGCCCGCACTTATACCGTGGAAGTAACGGGGGAGATGCAGCAGTACATTGACGTGCTGCAGAGCTACCAGCGCTTCTCGGCGGACGGGCTGGAACTGGGTGTACTGGGCAGTCCGTTTATGGCACGGCTTGGTAATACCCGATTGTCATTTGTCCAATCCGGCGAGGAGATCGCCTACATTTCCAACAACAAGCTCTACATCACCTCGGCGCATGTCACCAACCGCCTGACCATCGGCAACGAAGAAAACGGTGGCTATTTCGACTGGATCACGACACCCAACGGTCTCGCCTTCAAGTGGCGCTCTGCGTAAAGGAGGATCGGTATGCCGACGTTGACACTGACGGCCTCTTCCAGAGCTTCCTATCGCGGCGGCAGTTGGAGTCAGACCGATTTTATCCAAGGGTATTACGAGAACGCCGGTGGATATGTCTATTATGGGCATTGCTGGTTTTCTTCCGACGATCTGACGACGTTGAGAAACACCATTAACGGCTCCGTCGTCGTGGACAAGGTGGAGTTCTGGTTCAAGCGCGCCGATACAGCGCATGGCTCAAGCGCCGCAACCTCTGTACGCTTGCACTGTTCCTCCAAAACGTCTGCGTCTGGCAGTGTCTCTGCATCCGGGTATTTCACCAATGGGTTCTTGCTTGGCGCTTTCGCGAGAGGGCAGGCAAGCTGGGTGACCATCCCCCTCACACATCTCAACCACTTGCTTAATGGATACAACGGCTTTGGGATCTATCATGAGAATGTCAATACCAGCATAGAGTACAGTTATTACGTTCGCATGAACGAGATGCCGCAACTTCGGATAACCTACCACTATGCGACATCTTCTGCAACATTCAGCGCAACCTCGGTCAACGCCGGCAGTTCCATCACCATGTATATCGCCGCGCAATCATCCGCGTACTCGCATACCGCCAAGTGGACGTTCGGCAGCAATTCCAGCACACAGGCTATCAGCGCGGGAGTATCAAGCAGCAGCTTTTCCATCCCTTTATCCTGGCTGAGCGCGATCCCAAATTCTACATCCGGCACAGCGACCGTCACGCTGACCACGTTGTCTGACAGCATGGTGATCGGCACGGTGACTTATTCCTTTACCATCACCGCGCCAAGCGCGGTCATACCCAGTCCCGGTACTTTCTCCGCTACACGCATAGACGGTGATGTACCGTCTGCATGGGGTGTGTATGTACAGAGCAAGAGCAAGGCACAGGTGAGCATTTCAGGTGCATCTGGCATTTATGGGTCCAGCATCGCGTCTTACACCATCACAGGCGCAGGGTATTCTGCATCTTCCAGCAGCCTGACGACAGGCTTCCTGCTGGACAGTGGCTCGATCTCTTTCATGGGTATCGTCACCGACACGCGCGGACGTATGGCCAGTGCGAGCATCTCCATTGACGTTAAACCATATACCGCACCGATCTTCAGCAACGCGGCAGCGCTTCGGTGTCTATCTACCGGCTCGGAGGATGACGAGGGGACTTATCTCAAGATGCTGGCGTACTTCGCTTGTTCGTCTGTGGATGGCAAGAACAGCGCAAGCTGTCAGGTGCAGTATCGGCAGGGCAGCAACGGTGTGCTATCATCAGCAGTGAACTTAGCCAGTGGTTCTGCAGCGGTCGTGGGGGCTGGGAGCATTGCTGTGGACGCGAGCTATGAAGCGGTGTTCACCCTAACGGATGCTATTTCGGCAGTCACCCGGGTTGTGGATGCCGGGAGCGCCGCTTATACGATGCACTTCCTCAGCGGCGGTGCCGGTGTGGCGTTCGGAAAAGCGGCAGAAATCGTCAACTGTGTAGAAATCAACAGCGAGTGGGCGTTCTATGCCGGTGGAAAGAATCTGGCGGCTATCACGCCGGCTATGATCGGGGCGGCAAACTCAAGTCATGCGCATGCGCTTGCGGACTGTACAGGCACACTGGCTGTATCCAAGGGCGGGACAGGCGCAACAACCGCAGCCGTGGCACGCACAAACTTAGGCGTCACGCTGGCGAACTTAGGCGCCGCAGCGAGTTCTCACTCGCATGCGGCATCCCAGATAACATCGGGCACATTGGCTGCCGACAGGCTGCCCTACAAATTCGCATATGGTTCGGCCAGCGTCAGTGGTTCATACGGTGCTTACATCTATTACAGCGGTGCGGGATTTACATCCGTTCCCAAGGTACTTGTCAATTATTCCAAAACAGGCAGCAATTGGACAGGTGATAACGGGTGTCTCAAGGTGCACAGCAAAACGACCACACAAGCCACGATTATCGTCGGCGGATCGTTCAGCACCATGCGTGACATTGATTGGTTCGCCATCGGAACATAACGGTGACTATCCACGGAATAAGCCGCTTTTGGCAACGAGGGCGGTTTTTTCATACCCAAATTTAAGGAGGAAGATACCATGAAAGATTTTTCGATCGAGCTGGTTTGGACGAAGATCCAGATCGCGGTCACGGCGCTTGGCGGCTGGCTGGGATTTTACCTGGGAGGACTGGATGGCTTGCTGATTACACTCATCGTCTTTGTTGCGCTGGATTACTTGACGGGGATCATGTGCGCCATCGTGGATAAACGGCTATCCAGTGAGGTTGGTTTCAAGGGCCTGTTCCGCAAGGTGCTCATCTTCGCTTTGGTCGGTATGGCGCATGTGATTGATACGCATGTGGTGGGAACAGGCGGTGCGCTTCGCTCCGCGGTTATTGCGTTTTATTTGTCCAATGAAGGCGTCTCCATGCTCGAAAACGCGGCGCACTTGGGCTTGCCTGTACCGGACAAGCTGAAGGATATCCTTTCGCAATTGCACGGGAAAGAGGACGACGCACTTCCCGGTCACGATGACGAGGACACAACAGATAACGGTTAACCAGACGGGGCGGCAGAGAAGGACTGCCGCTCCATTGCTTTGTGGAGGAGAGAGATATCTATGTCTGAGCGAATCAACATCCCATTCACCAATGAACATTTTATGGCGTTCTGTATGCGGATGGTGGGTCAGCCCTATTGGTTTGGCACGTGCTTTTACCGCTGCACCGCAAGCTTACGAAACAGCAAGGCTAACCAATACCCAAGCCATTATCAGGACAATCGTACAGCGCGTTACAAGCAGGATATCGCCGCTAAAAAAGTGTGCGCCGATTGTATGGGCGGCGCCAAAGGGTATGCCTGGACGAACGGCGGCCAGGGCGTGCTGGAGGCAATCGGTACAGGCAACACGTATACCAGCAAGTACCAAGCCAATGGCTGCCCAGACAAAGGCGCAAACTCCATGTTCACCTATGCCAAAAGTCAAGGCATGGACTGGGGAGCCATCGATACCATCCCGGAAATCCCTGGTGTCGCAGTGTATAAATCGGGGCATGTCGGGTATTACCTGGGGAACGGAGAACTCATCGAATGGCGAGGCTTTGCTTACGGCTGTGTGCGCAGCAAGCTGAAAGACCGCAGTTTTACGCACTGGTATAAACTGCCGTTCATCGAGTATAGAAAAGCCGGTGTGAGTATTCCCGATACCGTTGCTGAAACGGAGATTGTCACTGGAACTACCAATCCTGCGATTGCCTCCACACGCCTTCTTTCATATAAAGAGGGACAACAAATGATCAAGGGCGGGGATGTGCTTGCCTTGCAGACGGCACTCAATACACTGGGCTATGACTGCGGCCAGGCAGACGGCATCTTTGGTCCTAAGACCAAGGCTGGGGTCCTTGCGTTCCAGACCGCATTTCACCTGGAGGTAGATGGCATTGTCGGACCGAAAACGCGGCAGGCATTGGCAAGTGCGCTGCAAGCCATTTCTGAATCCGATCACGCGCAGGACATGGAAACGGAAGCGCCTGCGGACGCATACGCTGAAAGCACGGAGACGGCTTCACCTGCACAGACAGTGTATGTACAAGTCAACATGACCCGGCAGGAGAACATCAATCGCTTTGGCGGTGGCGTGATATCCATTGACATTGAAGAATACCTGCGTGGGGTTGTGCCGTCAGAGATGTATGCTTCTGCGGACATCGAAGCGCTCAAGGCGCAGGCGATTGCCGCACGCACTTATGCCTATAAGCGCAGGAACGGTGTGTTATCTGATACAACTGCCAGCCAAGCGTTGAGAGCGTCATTGATCGGCAAGTATGCTCGCGTTGATGAGGCGGTGCGAGCCACAACCGGGCAGGTGCTGACCTATGACGGTAAAACTGTCGATTGTTTCTATTCTGCCTCTAATCATGGTATCACCAAGCGCAGCGGTGATGTTTGGAAAACCCATTACCCCTATTATGTATCCAAACTCGATGAATGGGACATCAACGCACGGGAAGAACGAAATGTAACGAACTTCGGTCATGGCGTGGGTATGTCCCAACATGGCGCGATGTGGGCGGCTCGCAACGGCGTATCTCATGAGGTAATTCTGGCGTTCTACTATGAGGGCGCAATGATCACAGACAACTACGGTTTATAAACAGAAAGGGTGCGCACATCATTCGTGCGCACCCTTCGACATTTCGATTTCAATTACAGGACGTTGGATGACGTGCACTCCACATACACGCTGCCGTCCTTGCGGCGGGTCAGCTTGGCTTTATTGCCTTCGCCGTCCTCCAGCGTCATCTTTCCCAGATCATTGAGCATGAGGAAGTTCACCACGTCGCTTTCGACAAAGCCAACCCAGTGCTTGCGGTCGCGTTTTTCCTTGGCGGGCGTATCGCTTGTCATTTCCTCGATGGTTTTGTGCTGGTCGTTCATACAGTTCCACTCCTTTCACAGGAAAGTATCGCATCCCAAACAATAGAAAAAAGCAATACAGAGGGGTAAGCATCATGACAAATCAACATAAGCAGCATATACGAACTTTGCGAACCGACGGAATCTCGGTTTCTGAGATCGCCAGAACCATCGGCCTTCCCAGAACCACGGTTCAATCCTTTGTATGCAAGGAAAAGACGATTGCCTCCCGCAAGAAAAGTATGAAGCGTGATACGTGCAAGAATTGCGGGGATAGCATCTGTGTATTGGATGGACACCGTCCGCGTGAATTCTGTTCGGATTATTGCCGTTTGCGGTATTGGCGCAGTCAGCACAATCGCAAGGGTCTGTGCGTATGAGACCTGTTGACGTTTCTAAATGCGTTGGGCAAAGCTATGAGCACGTGACGCAAAAGCCAATGACGCCTGAACAGTTCGGACGTGAAAAAAGGTATCGTCTCGCGATGACAATAGCCAAATCGCTTCTGGAAACCGAGTTGATCACGCAGGATGAGTATGCGCATATTGATACAATATTCGCCCGAAAATTCTCTCCGGTATGGGGCGGACTATAGGGCAAAACAACTTGATATACCGTGGAAACAGAGCGAACATGGACAGTGAAAGGAGGATCTGTTATGGAAATTACGATCCTTCCAACCCTGCCGCCGATGCCAAAGCTCACACGGGTTGCTGCCTATGCGCGTGTTTCATCCGGCAAAGATGCTATGCTGCACTCGCTTGCTACACAGGTGAGTTACTACAACCGTTATATTCAATCTGCACCTGGCTGGAACTTCGCAGGTGTGTACGCAGATGAAGCAGTGACGGGAACCAAAGACAATCGTCCGGACTTTCAAAGGATGCTGCAGGATTGCAGAAACGGCAAGATCGACATAATCCTGACGAAATCAATCAGCCGTTTTGCCCGCAACACGCTTGATTTGTTGGCGACGGTTCGTGAGTTGAAACGATTGGGGGTCGGTGTACGCTTTGAGGAGCAAGGCATTGACACCATGAGCGCAGACGGAGAGGTTATGCTCACGATTCTTGCGTCATATGCACAGGAAGAAAGCCGGTCGGTGAGTGAGAACTGTAAATGGCGTATCCGGAAACGCTTTGCACAGGGTGAACTGGTTAATCTGCGCCGTATGTACGGTTATCGGATTGAAAACGGGCGTTTCGGGGTTCATCCTGCGCAAGCGGCTATTGTCCGCCGGATCTTTCAAGAGTATGTGGCGGGGGAGACCGTTCAGCGCATTGCTGAAAGATTGCGGCAGGAGCACGTTCCAACGGTTTTCAGCGGAGGATGGGGCCAGGATTATATTCGCACCATCCTGAAAAACGAGAAGTATCTCGGCAATGCGCTGTTGCAAAAGACGTTTATTGCCGATCACTTGACGAAGAAGAAACAGAAAAACAAAGGCGAGCTGCCTATGTATCTGGTGGAAGGTACACATCCAGCCATTATTGATGAAGTGACTTTCGCACTGGCCCAGGAGATCATGGAGAAGAACCGGCAGGCCCGCAATACACAAAAGGCAACCACAGCCCGCTATCCTTTTTCGGGGATGATCAAATGCGAGAACTGCGGGAAAAGCTATCGGCGCTGGGATACGCACAAGCGATTGAAATGGCAGTGCTCCACATACATTACCCTGGGGAAGAAGTATTGTCCGGCAAAACAAATCCCGGATGCGGTTCTTCGCACACTGACGTGTGAGGTGTTAAATATTGCATCCTTTGATGCCTCCGCGTTTAGAGAAAAGGTCAAAGAGATATGGGTGCCGTCCGCAAACCGTATCGTATTCCGACTTTCTGACGGACGATCTGTTGAAAAGGTCTGGAAAGACCGCTCGCGCTCTAACGGGTGGACCGATAAGATGCGGACGAAAGCAAGAGAGACAGAAACGAGGAGGCGTTGTCATGACTGAAATCAACACATTCCATCGGCAGGGGGATGTCACGTTTCGGGCGGATGGCGCAAAAATCACAACCATGATGCCGGTGGCATCAAGCATGCAAGGCGTTTCGAGATATCAGCATCTAAAACGTGTATGTGCGTATGCGCGCGTGAGTACGGATCACGAGGAACAGTTGACCTCTTATGAGGCGCAGGTTGACTACTATACGCGCTACATCCAGGGGCGTACCGATTGGGAGTTCGCCGGCATTTATACCGATGAAGGGATCACGGGAACCAGCACCAAGCATCGGGAAGGCTTCAAACAGATGCTCGCCGATGCCAAAGCCGGATTGTTTGATATGATTATCACTAAATCTGTCAGCCGGTTTGCCCGTAATACCGTGGATTCGCTGATCACTATCCGTGAATTGAAGGCTATTGGTGTGGGGGTCTTCTTCGGAAAAGAGAGCATTGATACGCTGGACAGCAAGGGCGAGCTTCTTCTGACCATTATGTCCAGCCTTGCACAAGAGGAGAGCCGCTCCATTTCTGAGAACTGCACCTGGGGTGTCCGCAAACGATTTGCGGATGGCAAGGTGTCTGTGGCATATTCGCACTTTTTGGGTTATGACAAAGGTGATCATGGGCGCCTTGTCATAAACGAAGAGGAAGCGAAAGTGGTACGCAGGATCTATCGGCTCTTTTTAGAAGGGGATACGCCTTCGGGCATTGCACGTTTGCTTACGGGCGATGGTGTGCCAACGCCGGCTGGGAAAAAGAACTGGACGGGGTCAACGGTTGAGTCGATTTTGACCAACGAGAAATATAAGGGGGACGCCGTACTCCAAAAGAGTTTTACAACGGACTTCCTCACGAAGAAGAGCAAAATCAACGAGGGGGAAGTGCCTAAGTATTACGTGAAGGACAGCCACGAGTGATAGTCTTATGGTAGTAGAATCTGATAGCCCATGAACGCCGGATTTCTCGGTGTTCACGGGCTATTTTGCTATTCTGTGGCAAAATCGAATCTTGCTCTTTCGTCGGCTACATACCGTTCAGCATCTGCTATGTAGTTATCAGGTACTATATTGAAACGGCGAACGTCAAGCGAGTACAGATAGTCGTTTTCAATGTGATAGGTTTCATCGACATATTTTCGCAAAACGTCATTGTATTTACGGAGTCGCTCGCGTGCTTCATCATCTTGCTCTGTATAGGCTCGGAGTATGAGCATTTTGATATAGGCTGATGCTTCGGTCGCATATCGCTCCATAAGGCACTGAGGTTTACACTGAGCGAGGGCCGTACTATAGTCAAAATCTGTTATAAACTCCTTGATAAAATCCGTGCCAGCGGAGATTTGTTCTCCGGAGAGCATATCCTTACCATCTTTATCAAATGTCGGCTTGGAACGTCCATGAATAAGGCTTGACAGGATGTTATAGGCGTTTGATTCTGCCTGTGGATATTTGTATTGATGTTCAATGAATTTTCGCAGACAGCCTATCCTCGCCGCTAAATCAATGCTCATGTCTGATGCCAGCTCTTTTAGAAGAACAATCGAAGACATCAAATCGTCGTCTTTACAAATCGGGGTGCATTGTAACAATCCAGCTTTATTTTCAAAATAATAGGCGCAGACTGATGCTGGTGTTTGCCGACCAGAATTCGTTTGAATATAATCAATGACTGGTTCGATGTCGTGAGTCAGCATGAGAACCGTTCTTTCATACAGACTGTTTCCCTTTTCGCCAGTTTTAAACAGGCGATTGATGATGGCATATTTCTTGTTGCTGTCAAATGATGATATCGGATCGTCAAGAATCACCAACTTGGCATCGCTTCTAATAGCGTCGAACATGAACAAGATAAGGGCAAACGAGTGCTTCTCACCCCAACTCAAATGAGAACCGGGTGACTGAACGTCACCGGGATTGCCGTCAGGCAGTATGAATTTCAAAAGAGCCTTGGCATTGTTTTCGCCGCTTACTTCAACTTCAAATGTGTACTTAAACCCCGCAAGATTAAGGAAGTCGTTAATGTCCTGCTTCCTATCATTGATTTTATCCTGAATATACTTATTGTACTTACCGATTTCGCCCTTAAGAGCATTGACTTTCGTGAGAAGGTCATCTATCTCGACATTGACTGCACCCATCTCACTCTTGGTCAAGTCGGTTGTAAAATAGGTATCGCAGGCACGGAAGTCAACCTTCATATCGGAAAGGTTGGTCTGCAAATCGCCGATATTGTCTCTGTTAACCGATGAACCATTAAACGACAGGATAGCCGTCAACCTATCGTGAAGATAGCTTGCCTCTACACGTAGTTTTGTAAGCTGGGTTTCGAGAACCTGCAAATCCTCTTTTACACCGAAAAGAGACATCAATTCGAATATCTTTAACTCATCAAGATACGGCTTCAAGCTCTCTATTGCCCTAGAAATAGCGGCAACAGTCTCGACGCTCGTTTTATCAAAACTCTCTGCGAATACACGATTGATGGTCTCGGTCTTATCCGTATCGCCCGTAGAGCAATAAGGACACAGTTTTTTGTTTCCAAACTGTTCATAACCTTGCAACCGCCATGCCGCCCACTTGGATACTGTGTCTCCTTCCATAAAGGGCTTCAAGTCGCTAAGTTCTGGTTTGGGGTTAAAGAAGGCTCCCTTGCCTTCAAGAACGCCCTTGATCCCACCTCTTTTGGCTATCTTATTGTTGCTGGTGAATTTGATAGTGTCTATCAACGCCCCAATCTGACTACGCAAATCAGAGATTCCTTGCCGTTCAGTTATGGTGGTACGGATTTTTGCCAAGGCATCATCAATATTCTTTTTTGCCGCATCATATTCCGGCGAACGGATAAGAACCTCGAAAGCGTCCTTAATCAACGAGTCTGGCTGATAGACATACTGACTGACATAATTATCGTCGAAAATGGAAACGCTACCAGATTCGATTCCGCAAATGCTTGGAGGAGCGTCACTACCGGTGCTTCCGTAAGGAGCAAGTTCGGTCAACGCCTTGCCGTGTGCTTTAAGGTCGATAGCCCTTGCAATCGTTGATTTTCCCGTACCATTGCGACCGAACAGGATGTTTAACTTGTTAGGGCAAATAGTTAATTCGCCGCTTGTAATGTTATTGCAGTTTTGGATTTTGATTGTATCGGACATATCGAGTTCCTCCCTAAATAGTTGTGATTATCCTTACGTTTATTCCACGCCCAAAGCCTTGAACACGGCTTCTTGCGGGGTATTGTAAAATATCAGGCTGAAGGCACCAATTAGATCAGCCGGGACTGTACCAAGTTCAGGTGCGGAGGTTATCGGAATCAGCACTTTCTTTGCGCCGCTGTCAAGGCAGACTTGTAGGACGCTTGCCAGTTCTTCGACTTTGAGTATTGTGCCGCTGATGCTGATCTCGCCAAGGATGGCGAGGCTCGAAAGCGTCGGCTTGCTGAGAGCGCAGGAAGCGAGGGCAATTACGGTCGGCAATGTTAAGAATTTGGTCATGCCGATACCATTCAAATCTTGATAGTTGATGATGTAGTCCTTGGTGGTCGTACTAAGCTGCCCGCTTATATGGTGACCGCTTGCTTTCAGAAAATTAAACGCCGTGTTGGTGGCTTCTTTGGCATCGCGATCTGAGCCAATCCCCGTGCGTTCAAACTTACCATTACCGGGTAACATCTGCGTTTCGAGGCGGTATACGCCTATCATGCCACTTTTACCCTGCGATATGGTGTAGACATTGCCGGGGTTCGTCAAGCCTTCGGGGATGATCTTGCCACCGCCTTGTTCAGGCACGGAAACATAACGTTCCTCGAATGATTCATTATCGATATAGGAGAAGTTCACATCGTAAAACTCCATACCACCGATTTTCTTTAGCTGCTCTTTAACGCGGCGGCGCATTTCAAGGGCAAAAGTCAGGATTTCCTCTATCTCTTCCTTTGTAAACTCGCCGTTTGGATAGAGCAGTTTCGTAAAGCCTGATACAATTTTGCGAATAGCGATCACATCACGCTGATTCAGGTTATTACCAAAGCGAAAGTATTTATCACATGCATCACCGAATGTCTCTTTCCGCATCTGCCGCATGAACTCAGCGAGGTAATCTGTTATAAAACCATAGTCGTTTGTGAACGATTCCGGGCGGTACTTCGGGATCTCCCAACCGGGAATATAGCAGTGCATCCGGTCTAGGAATGCAGTGTCATATGCCATTGCTTCGGGGAACGGGTCAAAGAGGTGCGAGGTCTTAAGCAACACATCCACACTCTGATTGATGTTACCCACGAAAGCCATCGAAGCGTATGCTGCCTTCTCTTCTTTGCCACGGGCGAAAGATCCTGAAGCCATGTAGTCCTTCATGATCTGGACGCCGTCTTTGTCTTTGAAAGTGATGCCTGCGACCTCGTCAAAGGCCACACAGTCCCATAAACCTACTAGCCCAACTTGCTTGCTCGACATATTATAGAAGAGATTCGCAACGGTAGTCTGACCGCCAGACACAAGAATAGAGTTCGGAGAAATCTCCTTGTAAAGGTGCGACTTTCCCGTACTGCGGGGGCCCAGTTCGCAGAGGTTGAAGTTGTTTTCAATGAGTGGAAGCATACGCGCCAGCTGCAGCCACTTTTCGCGGTTGGTGAATCGGTCGGCTTCCATACCGGCAGAGCGGAGTAGGACAGTAATCCAATCGTCTTTGGTAAAAGCTTTTCTGCCTTCCTTTATCTCGTCCATGTCAATGTGCGGCATCTGAATCGGAGTCAACTTGACGATGCGTATCGGTGTAGACTTTTTGTCTTCCTCAATATATTCATACTCAAGCCCGACGATACACCAGATGCCACCGCAAAGCAGACGATCGTATTTTGAAGCGTAATCTGATGAGATGGGTATGCCTCGAACACCGAGGTTGGAGAAGTCGGCCTCGTAGCGATCCCGTTTTATATTCAGGCTGACCGTGATACGGTCGATAACCGTGTAGCTTCCACGCTCGCGGAGTGAGGACAGCACCTTCTGTGCCTCATCTGGACGCACAAAGTTCTCAGAGAGAATTCGCTTGACGTTCGCCACACCGTTCTCGATAATCTGAGGATCGACGGAAGAACAATACTGCCCAAGCAAAAACTCCAAGACATAAACAGGCACATTCGCGCCTTCTTTGATAGCCTTGGTCAGATCTTTACGAACAATTTTGCCATCGAAATGCTGCCGTAGTTTTCGACCGATAACCTCGTTCGCATCATCTGTTTCCGGCGTGTATTGAGTGGTCACTTTGTCCATCGCGAAATCCTCCTTGTGGGTTACAAATCAAAGCCGAAATCATCAGCAAATGCTATGTCTATCCGGAATTCGACCTCTTCGGGAGCGTCGGTCTCGTTAGCGATGACCAGGCGAAATAGTGAATGATTACTGTATTGCATTTGCTTTAGCGTAAAGCGCACGCGGAATACACGTTCTGATGCATTATTGCTTGTTCTATCGGCAATCACAGTCTGGAAATCGCTAACAGGTTTCCCTACCTCGTCAGCGAAGTGCAGGGTATAATTGCACGGCTGCACCTTGTCGCCCACGGACTGTTTTTGCAGGAAGTCTAGCGAGAACATCAAGTTCGAAACTTTTCGGCTTTCGCTAATGAGCGTCAGTCCTGGATTCTGCACCTCAACATAATTTCTTGAAGTTGTCCGGATGCCTTTATAAACAATGACTGGCACGACCATTTCCTGCATCGTGATGCCGCCGTGGACATAGTTCTCGCCGCCACCTCGAACTTTGATGCGAATAGTATCCTGTGGAGCGAAGCCCTTCATCGGCTCGCCGCCAATTGTTCTGTTCGTCTTGACGGGCAGCAGATAATCGGCCGTAGTCTCGGGTGACACCAAGGCATAACGCCTACCGAGTTCAAGAATGTCGCCATCAAAAGTCTGTTTGCTGATTTTCTGACTCTCGTCGAGCGGACGGTAAGTGTAAAGGAAGCCGTGATCGGCGGTGATGAACACATTCGCACCACTGAGATCGTTGACGATGATCTTCACTATGGCGGTTAGTTCTTTGATGGCATCGTTGCAAGCTGCGAAAACCTTTGACTCGGTGACAGGTTTGTCGCCGATGGCATCAATTGTGTTGTGATAGATGTAGATGATTTCCTTGCCAACTACAAGGTCGCGCCGCTCCTGTTTTTTCATCTGGAGCATGTCTTTGTACGTCACGGCTACGCTGTTGGAGTTGGTGATGCCCAGTATCGCGCTGCGCTGCGCGGTGCCGTCGGTCGGATAGCCGTCTACGAACACGTCAATTTTATCGTTTACCGACATCTCATTGCCGGGCAGGAGCGCTGCCATCCCGAATTTCGTAATGCCTGGGAAGACGGCCTGCACCGCGTCTAATGTCGATTTGCCTTTGGTGTCATGACTTAATTTCTCGGAGAGTTCAGCAGCAACTTCGTAACGCAGAGCATCCGAAACGATAATGAACACGCGATTTCCTTTGCTCACATTCGGCGATACATAGCGGTTGTAGAATCGCCTTTGTTCAGGGATATGAGTATCGGAAATATAGCCCAGTGAGTCTAAATCACTGGCTATGGCTTTTGTCCACGCTTCGGTGAGATGCTTCAAGAACCACTCACGGTATAAGCCTTCGACCACATCGGTGCACTTCTTCAAAGCATCCTCCAAGAGGGTGTTTGAGCTTTTGAGGGTATTACCAAAGCTGAGATGGAAGTGCCGATAGTGGCTATCCATCTCATATGCGTCGGTAGTGTAAAGCTTCCACATTTTCGCCGGTTCTACAATATGGAAGCCTTCAATGTGCGAAAGGTAAAACTCCTGCATCTTGGCGATGCAGTAGAGGCTTTCGATATAATCCGATGTCAGTTCATACCAGGCGGCGGTGCGGCGGTTCTCGACTGTCGCGATGATACCTTCCACCTTGATGACGTTCTCGGTAATCTCAGCGAAGTAGCGTTTGAGGATGCTCTCGTTGATTGCGGGGAATGTGTCACACTTGAGCAAAATGCTGATTTCCGTTTTATCGAAGCGATCAGCTAGCCGCAGTTCCCGTTCCACATGGCGGCAGATCTCCTCCAGATCGCAGCTTCCATCGTTTCGCTGCCATTCGTGGACAAGCTGATAGCAGTATGCTTTGTTGGAATCGGAGACGAAGCGGTCGATGCCTTTCAAGGCGGACATCGGCATCGTCTGCGACAACGCGGTTATCAGGATGTGCTCTGCAAGTTCGTTCAGTGAACGGTCGTCGCTGTTCTGATAACCTGTGTACCTTTGTACTAGTTGCCAGAAGGCGTCGATGTTGCCGAACTTCTCAATCGCCTTCAGGGCGGCATTGTTTTCTTTTTCCAAGCTCGCCGTCAGCACGGCGATAATCACGTCCTGTGCCGAGCCACCGATTAAGCCGCACAGTACTGCCATGATGTCGATGTGTAGTTGGAGCGGAGCCTGGTAGGTACGCCCAATTTTCTTCAGTTTCGCCGTGCGGTCTTTGTTGAAGAACTTGGTGTACAGTTTCATAGTCTTCCGCATCGCTGAGGATGGCTCAACAAGCAGTTCCTCCATCTGGAGGGACACGAGATCCGCGCGGAATTCTTCGCTGTACATACGGATGTCCAGAAGCCAATCATCCTTGCTTTCCTTGTCGTAGACCAGAGGGTCATAAATAAGGTAGTCACCCGTTAAGTCGTCTGCGGAGAGCAACTTTTTGATGGCGAAATTGTTCGTACCAGTAAGCTTTACGATGCTTACGCCAGACAGATCGATGCTGTCCACCTCGTCGCTAAATTCGCCATCCTCGTCGTGCCAGAATACAATTCGGCGTTTATAAAATTCCGGCAGCGGTGCGGAGAACCGCTCCGACAGCCTAAGTTTGATCGTTTCTGACAGCATACTCATCCTCCAAAACCCGTATAATCCCGTTCAGACTACCGGTAAAAACCATTAAGTGGCAACTTCCGGACAATCTTCACAGGCGGCTTCATTAGGTATTCATAAAATGGTTGCTCTGAACAAAGCCCTTGCCAATACTTGTTTGCGTTCATGAAAGCGCTGGCAATATCACCTGTTAGTAAAGCCATATCTCTTTTCTCTACGTGAGACGATACCACCTCAAAGCAAGCTACACTAGAAGTGAATCCAAATTGGCCGATCATCCGAGATACGTCGGATTCACTGACCGCAAAGACGACCTGTAACCTTGACAAGGCGTCAGGATAACGGGAAAGGCGTATGCCCTCAAACAGCCACTCTATTGCTTTACTGTTACAGAGCTCTGTGGCAGTTTGAGGTTCGGTTCCAAACCCATATCTATGACCATGCTCGCTGATTCCTGATGGGTATGTATTCGCTATATTTGTGAACGTATCAATCCCATAGTCATCGAACAACTCTAGTGTATCGCTCTCGTGCAGTCTACCAGTACGGTCTAAATGAATAAGCCTCATCTCAACACGTCTCCTATATCTTCGCCAGCACATCGGCGAAAATCTCGTAATTCCTCTTCACACCATCGTCAAGGTCAATGGGAATGTTTTGGTCGGCAATGTGGTGAACCTTCTCCTCAAAAACAGTGATCTCTTTCAACTGCTCGGCCAGTTTATCCTGCTGTTTCAGCAGTTTCGCACGCTCCGCACCTGTCGCCGTGTTAAGCGCCGCCGCAATGTGCGAAAGCTGGGTACGGTAACGCTCCTGCTGCTCATGTACATAATCTGTGCGCATTTTGGCAAGTAAATCACGGCTATAACGATGCAGGTAAATAAGCGCCTTGAAGCCGTTCTTTTTGCCGCTGTCAAACAGCCAGTAGATCGGGCGCTTCTGATAGATTTTGCAGTGATCGGCGTAAAAGTCATTCAGGAAGTAGCTACGGATCACCTCGCGCGGCGTTCCCTTGCCGCCAAGTGCATCGGCGATGAATTTCAAGTTTTCCTCCAGCGTTTCCGCGCCATAGGCTACCCGAATGAAATCGACAAAACGTCCCACGATGTCGTCTTCAAAATACTCATCATCGCAAATGGGTAGGATGTTGTCTTTGTCAGGGATAAAGGTGCTGTATTTTCCGACATCCCAGTCGCCTCCCGCATAGGCAAGCCCCTCCACATCTAGCGAGTACCGTCCGAACATACAGCCAACGGCATAGCTGATAAGGCTGCGGATTTCACGCCCCAAATCGGCGCGGCGGACGGTGACATTCTTGTCCTCAACTTCGGGGGTCAGCTCGTTCTGCATGTCGTAGATGTCAATGAAGATGCTGTTGAGTTCTTCCTCGTTGGCTTTGAGGGTGTAGAACCGTTCGTCGCATTCGCGCTCCCATGCCGCGAATTTCTCTGATATTAATTTGCTCATATTTAATCCTCCATCCATGAAAATGAAATAATTGAAAAATGGCGGGGCTAGAGGGCGCGACCCTCTGAGTGTCTATCCCCATATTATACTGCACGGCCACATTGCCTTCCTGATTGCTGCTACTCTTTACATTTATAGTGTTCTATTGTATCCAAAACACGCTGCTCGTGCTTTACCTTGAACAAGGTTCTGTATGCGCCTAAAGAATAAACAATATCTTGGTCAAAGATTTCCCGTGGTATATCATGGCGCAAGAATTCAACACTTCGAGAATGGTACAGTATCGAATCAGCATATTTTCTGTACTCATAATCGCCAGCAATTCTGGCAAGGGAGTAAAAACGACTGCCTTTACTCGGGACAAGAACATATTCATTGTAAAGCATTTCTTTGTAGAACGACAAGAGTTGCCCCACCCAGTTCGATATAGAAGTTCGATTGTCAATCTTTTTTTCCTTAATAACAAACGCCCTCAGCTCTTCTTTGTCGGTAAAAGTAAAAAGATCGACATCAAATCCTTTCCAGGCAAGGAAAATAGTGTTCTTCTCCTTAAAAACATCGTAGTATACTGAGTTTTCTCCCGCCCTACATACCCACATTGACATAAACTATACCTCCGAATCCATCGATTCCATAATTGCAAAGTTATATTAGCGGGTGCCGTTTGAAATCCCATGATGTTTCAAAAGAATCCCAATCAGTTCTTGATGTGTTGATACACTGTTTTACCAATATGTCGATATTTGAAAATTCCTGTTCTGAAATTATCAAAGGAATTTTTGCGATCGCTCCCCACTCAAAACCTATCGTTGGAGCCAAGAATTCAAGCACGCGTTCAGAAAAAACAGAATTTAGTAATCCCAAAGTATAGTATATATTAGTAGCATCTGGGAAGTAAATAAGAGGTCCTTTGTGATCACATATTGCGCCCGTTTCTACTGTTCGAAACGATGTTTGGGAACTGGATATAACAGTCCAAGTTATTCCTTGCTTGAAAAAAAACTCTTCTCTTCCTAACATCGCTCCTATATAGTTTTTTAGTGCGAACCCATTATCAGCATAATCCAAAACGATATCAACATTTCCATACCATTTTCTATACTCACCGCCCTTGGGGCAAGGAATCCATTTGTTAGGGGTAAACATAGCATCGGCATTTATCTCATGCCACTTTCGCATAAACAAATCATTGTTCCCGGTTGAGATTCTTGTTTTTTGTGCGCATATACTCCCTATACAATTATTTGTAAAGGTATTGCAAATTGATTCGCTAATCCAGTAAGCCACAGGGCTACCTGGAATTTTTGTATAATTTTCTGAAGAAGCAGTATATCTATACTCACACTCTGGATTCTCTATTGCTTCTAATGTTTTCGGTTCTTGAAAATCAGCTCCTTTAAAAGCTGACAATCTAATGTACTCACCGGTTAGACCCTGAACGTATTGATTTCTGATTGTAAATGCTGCTACTGGTATACAGGCAGATTCAAAAGCATTATATTCTAATTGAACAAGAGCAGTTATTGTGGACTGCGTTATCATGAAATTTCTTAATTTCTCATAGCTATTAATAAACATCCAAACATACGGACTAAGCAGCCCAATATGACCGTTTATCTTGCATAGCCATTTTACTTGTTGAAAATAAGCAGCAAACAGATCAGATTTGTAATCCGAATAGTTATCAAGTATAAAGGCTTTCAATCTGTCAGGCATATAGCCTGCGTTCATATACGGCGGATTCGTGACAACAACATCATACTTTTGCGCTAACAACCGCTTAAAATTCCAAACACGTAAGTCGGCTTCGTAATCTTCTAATAGTGTTTGTTGCCCATCTTTCGGGTTTGGCATTTCTCCAGGATCGTCGATTTTTAATAAACTGCCATATGCTTCGCCGTCTGCAAAGCCCGCGGGATGGTAGACCTGTGGTTGAATGTTCTCAATAAAAATGCGGCGGTAATAATATCGGGCCTTCATCATCAATGCAAAATACGCAAGCTGATACGCTCTGTGGTCAATGTCTAATCCATATAGATTCTTTTCCAGTATCAGCTTTGCAGCATCGCGTGGCTTGTAGCCCTCGCTCTCGTATATCTGCATCAACACATCAAAGGCATAGATCAGTATGTGGCCACTACCCATGCATGGGTCGATAAGTTTGATATCCTCCGGCGATTTAATGGGCGATTGGGAGCGCAAAACATGCAGTTGCTCCACAACCTCCAGCATTTGCTCAGCTTCATCAAGGTAGTATTTCCAGTTGGATTTCAACTTAGAAGCTCCCAGGTTATTGTCGAGCCACAAGCGACCGAGAGTGTTATCAACCATGAACCTGACTATCCAGTCAGATGTAAAAAGCTGAGTTACAAAAGGAACATCTGGCATCTTGTATTTACTTCTTGCATTTATAAGTGTGTCTTTTGGCTCAGCATTATAATATTGATACATCCATCCAATGATTTCAACTTGCCCAGATTTCGACACATCAAAGTCATTCTCTTCAATGTCATTCACAAGATGGGCAAGAACACTGTCCTGTTTTAAGATGTTGTTAGGCAAAAGCATTTCGGTGTAACTGCCAAGCTTCTCGAACATCTCCGGCAATGCGACGTTCAGCGCGTTGCACTGGGTGAGTAACAGATACCGGTAGAGCTCCTCGGTCTGATTGGCGTTCAGGAGTTCGGAGACTTTCGCCTTGTTTAATCCTTCCAAGTCGAGGTGCAGCACATCTTTAAGAATTTCGGGATTGAAGCTGCCACTTGCATCAGAGAATACACGGACATGGGTCGGCAGGTAATCGTTGACCTCCATAAAGCGCAGAGCGACAAAGCGGTTGAACCAAGTGTATGCAACTTCCTCTACTGCCTGTTCAAAGCCGTTCTTCTGTATTTCATGAACAAAGTCTTGCCGCTGGCGCTTCTCGTCCGGGGTCAGCACACGTCCGTTGATGACTGAGGCGCTCTCCTCGCTGTAGCCCTTGTCGCTGATGCCATATTGAAAAGCGCGCTGCTTCACTTGCCCGATCAGTTCGTTTCGTGCCCATATTGCGTATTTCTGTATTGCGTTCTTATCCATTGTTCTTCTCTCTTTAGTTGATTTGAATGCCGTCGTTGGTTTCCAAAGAATCATATAGCTTTTTGCGTATGCCATCAAGGTAACTATCCACATCCTCGCGTGTGGATAGCCGCTTAACGGGGAAAACATCATAGCGGCGAATCTGGATAATTTTCTGCGGCTTTACCGGCGCATCGCCAGGCACAAGCGGAGCCTCATTCACGATGCTTTCGATTCGCTTGCAAACCTGATCCTTATAGTTCAGCATCTGGGTAATCATAGCATCAAGCACCGTCAGGCTTATTGCTTCGTTTATTCTTTGTTTATACTCGGCAAAGCGGTTGTCGGATTTCCGCACTTCTTCGTTTACCTTGCTTCCTATACCGGCAAGCGTGTGGATATCGCCCATGCATTGCTGCACGATACCCAGAATTTCTGTTTTCTTCTGTTCTAAAAGAGAGGCATAAACAGTGCGGACACCTTGCATGAGATCGCTGAGATCCTTAATTCTTCCATAGGGTTTTGGCATGGCAAGAATAGTCGCGATCTCGTGTACGTTGTTGTTGGTTGCCGCGTCTGTAACGAAGTAGTCCCGCTCGTCCACGAGGCTTTTCTGCAAAGCGCACGCGGAGTCGAAAATGTCTTTTTGCGACTTGAAGAAGGTTTCGACTTCCTCCATGTCCTCGTTCATATTGAGAATATCGTCCTGCTTAGCAATAAACCGTTTCAGTAGGGCTACGTTATCGCCTTTTTGTGAGAGGATGTCCGTCATCAGGTTACGCGCGCTTTGCACAACTTCCTTTTGCGGATAGCGATCATGGCTATACGCAATCAGCAGGTTATCGTAGCGTTGCAGACGCGCGACTAGCGTGTCTTTCACAAACGCCACCAAGCCGTCTTCGTCCTCAGCGATGCTCATCTGCCCGAGCCACTCGCGCAGGAACTTGACAGCTTTGCGTATATCCTCTTCGGACGGGGCGATTCGGCGGCTGACGTTTGCCTTGTCTATTTCGGACTTGACACGCAGGTAACGGATAAGGTTCTTATCTTCCTTACCAACCACCGCGCCGCCGTAGCGGATTTCTAGTTTCTGGGATATGATGAGCCGAGCGACGAGAGCAGCGATATCCACCTCGCGCCAGCCATATGGTATTGCCTGATAGCGCCTTTGCACGTCGCCCATCGAAATAGGGACATGACTCATGTGACGTTCCTCTAACCACTGGCTTACTTCGCTTAAGGCGAATTCATTATTCGAACCAGAACCTGCAAAACCGGTTTGCTGAGGGGTGCCATTTAAGATAGTGAGAATATCAGCATCACTCTCATAGAACACATTCACTAGGTTCAATTTACTGTAGACACTCTCAATGAGTTGCTTCAATATTTCATCAAGTTTCTGTTTGGCGTCGCCATACTTGATTTCAACCTTTTCACCATATATGAAGAAGGTTCCGCCCACGACGGCCTTGTCAATCTGCGTCCTTGCACTCAATTCAAGTACTCGCGCTTGTGCCTGACGCTTACGGATGATGTCCTGAATGCTCTCGGGCAGCAAAGATACATTCTTCTGTTTGATGTATTTCCGGATCTTTGCAGCGGTTTCGAGTTCTTCAAAATATTGAACTTCATTGGACAACAAGACAATTGCTTCGTTATTGACCTGCGAGTCCATGATCATCTTCGCATCAGGCGCTTTGTAGTAATCGGTGGCCACAGTGACAAAGCGCAAACGAACCCCGCCCGTGGCAGCGCCGACGATGCTATCGTCAATGTACTGGTCGTAGGCGAAGTCGTATTTGTTGTATTTGAACTTCTTGGATGGGTAGATATCAGAGAAAATCGTCTGCCCGATGCTCTGCACAATCGTCGCACTATCTACTGTGGTGTTGCGGATATCGATGGCGATGTCCTGCTCCTCATCGGTAAGGAAGGAGTAGGTGTCGCCATTTCTGGCCACGTAGTTTTGACGTTCCAACCGCTCCAATGATTCCGTGATCTCACGGCGCAGGGTTATCTTGTCTGTGCGGATGTCATCCACCATTAAAATGGCTATATTATCAATGTTTGCCTTGATATCATCGATATAGCGAATTAGGTAGAGGAGCTTTAGGACTCTTACGTCACGCTGCTCCAAACCATCATGCTTGTCTGCGGCCGTCTGGCAGCGGTCGATGACTCGGCGTATTGGACTTTCCAAGAAAGTATGGACTGTATCGTAGAATTGCGAGAAAGGCACAATAGCGTTCTCATCTTTTTTCTGTACTTTTTGTGCTGCCTCTTGGAAACCGGAGAGCATGGAACGTTCGCCGCCGGACAGGTGTTTGCCGCTATTACCGTGCTTCCGGATTTCGACGAGTACTTTCTGAATGATGATAAACTGATAGGGCACAAATGGATACGTGGCGGAGAACTCCGCGCCATCTGTATAGCCTTTAATGTCCAAAACGGCATTATTAAAAGTGAATAAATTCTTTAATACGGCGTGTTCTTTATCATAAACCATACGTAGTAGTTGGTCTGCATCCTGGGTCTTCTCCAGGATGCGTTTCTTGATAACCTCATCCACCGAAGCTGAAGAAAGCGATAGGCGGGTATTAAAACGCCCTTGAATCTTGGAGAAATCATCGCCGGTGATTTTGACCACGGAGTCGATGGCTTCCTGGCTCGTGACCATTACCCATACCTTGCCGCGGCACTTGGAACCAAGTTCCTCTACGATGGACTGAAGGTTAATCATGAGGTCGCTGTCATCACCGATGTACTGGCCAACCTCGTCTATACAAAAGAGAAGTCTAAATTCTTTACCTTTACTATCTACATATTCTTTAATCTCTTCAACAAGCTGTTTAATGCTCATGTCGCCGTTTTCTTCGCCGTTGAACCAGTTGCGAGCGGCCGTCTCGCTCATGTTGAGAACGCTTTGTAAGACAGCCACGATATCGTCCTCAAAAAATGCATAGGAGGCTCTGGCTTCCACCCAAGACGCACCGTTGACTTCTTCGAAACGCTGACGGAAAGCATCCGTCATACCCCGTTTATCGACAAAGCGTTCGAGCTTCGCTATTTTCAAATCCTCTCCATAGAAATCAAGATGGTTGTAGAAAACCTTGGCGAATACGCGCAGCACAGCAGTTTTGTCTTTGTTTATGGGTCCCTCGATGTCGATGTTAAAGAGAATCGATTCGGTAGGGATATTGGTGCATCGAACGACTGTGGCGTACATCATCGGGTCGTCGAACTTGTCTTTAAAGAAATCCAATGCGTGTTGATCACCTACTTGCTTGTTGGATAACAAATAGGACAACATTTTTAGGAAGTGGGATTTACCGCTTCCAAAAAAGCCGGAGATCCAGACCCCGATTTTATCCGTCGGATGATCTATTGCTTTTGCGTAGTTATCAAAGAAGGTAGAAAAGTGGCGGCGGAGCTCCTTGGTGATGATGTACTCACCAAGTTCCTGTTGGAGGCTCTGCTCATCGTCCTGCGCCACCTTGATGACACCGTTGATGTCGCGGTTAATGTCCTTCTGGAACATACTTTGAATCTTCATAGTGTTTCCCTCCGGTCAAAGTAGATTGAAAGCCCGGTAATAGTTCCCATCATGGAACTTGTTAAACAGAATGAGGCTTTGGCCATTGAATTCCCCCGGATAGAACATCACGATCGGTATATCCGAGAATACCCGTTGCATACTGTCGAGCATTTTATGGCTACGCATGAAGGGGTACACTTTGCCAACTCCCGTCAGGAACAGCACATCGCCGCGTTTGTGCGGCTCATATATCATTTTGGCAAGGAACGCCTCCGGTGTGGCTATTTTCTGTAGTTGGGCCAGAAGGAAGTCCTTGCCCTTTTTTGCTTCCAAAGACGGAACTGTGCTGAGAACTCGCTTATCATCTAGAATCTCAAGCAGAATCTTATACATATCCCGCTCGATAACACGGTAGTCATCAGACGGTGCGGCAACAAGCCGCTCAATATAATCGCGGACAATGAGTTCGTACTCTGGCGCATACTTAAAGACGTGAATGCCTACCTCATTGGAAAGCCCCTTGTTGGCAAGGAAGGCTGCGTCTGATATACGCCCTTTGATTTTGTCAAGTTCTTGCTTGATGTCTGCCATAGTCACGCTCCTACTTAAAACAGTTGAACGCGGAAAGCGCGGATAAATCATTATTTTCGCGGATACCCGATTCTAGTTCCTCGCTAATAAAGATGGGGTTCAGGGTAGTATCCCTAGGGCTGTCAAGCATCTCTGTTTCAATCAGGCACCGCGTTAGTACCCGCTTAAGTTTAACAATGGTCTGCTCGCTCCAAGCTGCCACATCATCGTTTTGCTCCTGCAGGCGGGAAAAGAACATGTTGATATCTTTCTTGGTGTATGAGAAGTCCTGTTGACGATATTTCTCGCCGATCAGCCCTTCCATAAACTCTCTGACCAGGCGATTGTAACGCATCATCGCATAGAGGTTTATTTGCTTCGCCGCTTCGGCAGGCGCGTTCGCGACCTCATAAACCAGATGCTCATTGCCAAGTGCAATAAGCCTTTTGTAACAAGCGCGAGCAATCCTTAAAATCATTCGTTCCGTTGGGAACTGAAAGAGATTGTCCCGCTTGATGTCTTCTATGATCTCTTCAATGGTGTGACCTTCCAGATACTGCTTTGCTACAATCCTGATCTCGTAGAAGAGGAATTGCTCGGCTGTCAGAGTGCCGTTGTATGGCATCGAAATATTCATAAAAGTATTTCACCTTTTCGTACCCCTTTGACCATACTCGTCATCGGTAGCTTATTCAATCTCGGCGCTCTTGCCGCTTTCAACCCATTCGTCTACTTCTGAAATTCTGAACTTAAACTGCTTGCCGATGCGTCGGTATGGAATGACGCCTTTTTTAATCCAATTGCGGATCGTATCCTTGCTCACGCCGAGATGCTCGGCAATTTCCTCAAGGCTGGACCACTTTTCCGGTTCTTTAAGCAATGGTTGTCCCTCCTTCGAAATCTCATACAAAGTTCCACCAAAGGGGCATACTTCCAATAAAAAGGGATATGGTAAAGATAAGAGATATAATGTGAATTGATTAGTCTGTGTAGGAATACTTTATTCTTCTCACGCAAAGAGATCAAACAGATTATTGCTTGAAGGCATAGGCTTGACTTGTAGTTTTTCAAAGTACTTCCGCATTTTTGTGTACTCTTTTTTCAACGAAAAGTTATCATCATCAAGGCGTTTCAACAATTCGGCATAGTCGTCCGATGCCATACGCACACTCTCAACCTCAAAACCATATTCCCAACCAACAGTATCGGGGGTTCCGTATTCCTGTCTATATTCCCAGTTGACCTCCTCTTTGTTAACGAGTATGTTGCTGTCGTCTTTATCGATCACATAGGCGTATTCTTCTGTCACCAATGAGTCATAGTGTGGGAAATCATTGCAAACAACTCTTTCGTACCAGTTCAGATCTCTAATAAAATCATAAATATATGACTGAGGGATATTATATGAATGATCATCAGTTTCACCATTTCTGTAGCGAATGTAGGGATAGAGCGTTTCCAAGAAAGTCCAATACCCCTCCATTGCGTCGCACTTCTCGCATAGACGAGTCAGGTATGGCAAGAATATGTACTCTTCAACTTTGTCGGAGATCATATCGTATAGCATACTGAATGTTTTGTCGCCAAACATCCGATTGTGGCGGTTCTCGAAAAAATCGCTGATGCTTTCAAGATATTTATCCTTCTGTTTGGAAAAATAAAAGGCGCAGAAATATTCCTGGAAGGAACGGTGTGTAAAATGGTATCTACCGCTTTCGAAGTACATCAGACACATATTGGAGCAGAGGTCATAGAGATAATCGCTCGCGATTGTCGTACTATCGTTAGATTTATCTCGCTCCTTTAAAACGTTATAATATTTTGCAAATTCAGCTTCCGTCATTTCGAACTTTTCATCATAATAGGAACGCGAGCAGAGTTCAGCAAAATAGTCTGCAAACTTGTCCGCAGCTAGCCCAGTTCTCAATGTGCGCTTGTATGCTCCTTTACTCGCGTCGTGCTTGACAGAAAGGGCGGCAAAGGCTTCTCTATAAAAAATGTGCATCTTAGATGGCACCTCAGCGTATTGTTCGAATGTCAACAACATAATTGTCAGGAGTAAGGGGTTCTCGATGAATGTGTTGTGCGTACGGTACAGGATTTCATCCAAAGCTGTGCGGAATTTTTCCTTTATAATGGGCTCATCCGGTCTGAATTCCAAGTTGTCAATCAACAATAATGCCTGCTGCTTCGAAAATGGTTGCAATTGCAATACCGTAAAGCGTGAGTAAGATACAAATGTCTGATAGGGACGAGATGAAATTACATAGCAGTTTTCAGAGTAACTGTCTGTAAAGTTTTCCAATTCCCGTTCGAACTGTCGCGCATATGTCGAGTTGATTTCATCAAGTCCATCAAACAGTAAAAGACATTTTCCTTTTTCAAGGATCCTCTTTAACTGCTCTTCAGTAATGCCTCCGTATAAACTTGTTATCTTTGAATATACATATTCGAAAAGATTGTCGATCGTCTCGTCAAATTCTTTGAGTGGTATGAAGACCGGAATGATTGTTAAATCTGCATAGGTATCTACCGCATTGAGCAGCAGATGTCGCATCATCATCGATTTACCAAGGCCACCAGTTCCGGCAAGAATGACGAACCGTGAGCACTCAGTTAACGACTGTACTGTCACATTCTTGATAATAACACTCCGATATGAAGTTCCGTAATTACTCGGCACAGGGATTTTGCGTTCTATATTATTACATACATAAAAATCATAAAACTGCCGAGGTTGGTCATTGTATAGCAAGGTTTTGATCGTGCTGTATTTATTTTTGGCACTTTGAAGATATGTATTGACGTCCGGAACTAATGGCTCTCTATTAGTTGCCGAGGCGAAATCTTTGACATTTGCTGCTTTGGCATCAGAATCCCAAGACGGTACGGAAACATCACATTTAACCTTTATCTCTCGCGTTATCGTTGATCCGTCGATCCCGATATAACGCCCCTGTATCGTTGGATGTTGCCATTGCACGATAGTTATTCCACCAAAGGCATTGTTCTTTTGTTCTGTCACTATGAACTTCCACAGATCCAGGAGGAAAGCAGGTAGGTAGATCTCATCGGTACTGTTGACGAGGTCACCTTTAGTTGCTGCAGTACCGCTTTTTGTAACGGCAAATTGAGCTGAGATCGGGATACTCTTATCGTCTCGGATCAGTTCAATCAATCGCTTTGCCAGAAGTACATCTTTCTGCGCTGTCGTTCCAATATCAATGAACTGCCTGACAAACCCCGTCATCTTGTTGAGTTCTGTGGGGTAATCAGTGGCCAGGCGCATTAAGAACGCAGAAACAACCTGTTCATTATCAAACTTTAGGTCATTCGGTGTGGTTTTCGCGCATTTTTTGTAATTGGTGGTGTATGTCCTAAACGTATCACCAGCAGGACGTTGATAGTCCGGATTAACGATTTGAACAAGCCCGAACAGCACATCCGGTTCTTTGAATATATCTGTTTGCCCTTGTGTGCGTTGACGACGCGATGTAGTAGGTTTCCTCGACTGGAGAATCTGCGTAAAAAAAGTTCCTCCACAAAGCACCGGATATGCAGAATTGTTCAAGTATTTTGCCTCCGTAGATAACTTTTAACCCTATTAACGCTATTAACCCTATCGCGGCTGGACATCAACCTTATCAAGATTTGGATAGCCCTTGTGAGCAATCACAGGGGCTTTTTTTATTGCCCCGATGTGTCGGCCAGCAATTATGACGTGTTCCTACTGTTTCAGCATAACACCGACATAATCCGCGGTCAAGAACAAATGTCAATCATTGGAGGCCAATAGTTGAAAACCAGACACCAACATGCCCGCCCTCCTCCTTGGTGGTGACCATGCCGCCACCCATTTTTGAAAACCACAAGGAGGAAAAATCAAATGAGGGATTACCAAAAAGCGTTTTTCCGGCACTACTACACCATGACTCCAGACGGTGTCGAAACCGAGGTATCCAGGCATGAGTGTTTTGCACCAGCGGAAGACCCGACACCCGACTGCCCATATCTTCGACGGTGGTGGTACGACCATGAAGCCAGTTACGCCATCCGACTTCCCCGTGGCCCCCTGGGAGAGGCCCTCGGAAAACGTAACGCTGCCGACCGTAAAAAGCAGGAGCGTGTGGATTTTAACGCGCTGAAGTATACCGGCATGGAGCTGGACAAACCCATCGGCCATGGCGGTGACCGCGTGGCGGTCTATACGGAGTTTGAAGACGAAACCGCCGACATGAACGCTATCTATGAGGACCAGTCGAAGCTCGATCTCCTGATGGATGTGCTGAATACGCTTTCCGAGGATGATCGTGCGTTGTGGGACCTGATGAGGAACAAGGCCAGGAAACAGGAGATCGCCGATCACTTCCATATCACGCTCGATGGGGTGCGATATCGGGAGAATAGGCTCAAGTGCACCATCCGCTCCTATCCCATTCTCAAAGAAATTCTGATCGACGACTGATTTCCACTACGGATTTTCGCCCCTCACTGTCCAGTAGAAAGTGAGGGGCATTTTGCTCCATCACCACAGAAACGGAGGAAAAGGTAAATGCAAACAAACCCATGCGCCCATTGCCCACTACACAAAGACCGCGAACGGAACGAAGAATTGATCGGCGTTCTGACGGCAATCAGCATCGTGAGCAAGCGGCTGGCGGGCAGAATTGCCGTTTTGGAACAACGACGCGCGGCAGAAATGAGAGGAGGCAAAATCTATGGCACCCGACAAGGCACAGCAACTCGGTCATGACCTCGCAAGCTTGGCGACGTCGATATCTGAGATCGCGGAGGAACTCAAAGCGATGGGCAATGCTGCCCACGGCGGAAACGACGAGGCAGAACCCAAGTTGGAAGACCAGAAGCCCCAAATACACACCCTCGAAGAGGTACGCGGCATCCTGGCAGATACGGCGTCAGCCGGTCACCGGGAGGCTGTACAAGCCCTGATTCATAAACATGGCGCACAAAGGCTGTCCGACATCGATCCGTCCGAGTTTGGCACCCTGATCGTCGAAGCGAGGGCCATCCAATGAGCGATGGCACAAAACACTCCCTGCTATCGCCATCGTCAAGTCACCGATGGATTGCGTGTCCTCCAAGCGCTCGTCTGACGGAAAACTACCCGGATTCGTCATCGGGCTATGCACAGGAAGGGACGCTCGCGCACCATATCGCAGAGAAAAAACTGTTACACCGGCTCGGCAAAACCAAAGTCGCGACAACATGCGATGACCTCGAGATGGATGAGCACACGGACGATTACATCGCTTTCGTCAGCGAACAGCTGGAAGGGCTAACGGATCCCAAGGTCTATGTGGAACAGCGTGTGGATTGCTCAAAGTGGGTTCCCGGCTGTTCCGGCACCTGTGACACGCTCATCATCTCGGACGGCATTCTTCACATCATTGACCTGAAATATGGACGCGGTGTGAAGGTGGATGCGGAAGGTAACGACCAGCTTCGGATCTATGCCTTGGGAGCACTGGAGATGTTTGGTTTCCTGTATCCCATTCATACGGTGCGGATGTCCATCTTCCAGCCAAGATTACAGAACTGCTCCACCTGGGGGGTTGCCCGCGAGGACATCGAAGCCTGGGCGGCGGAAGTCCTGAAACCCGCAGCGGATCTGGCATGGCACGGCAACGGTAACTACAAGGCGGGCGATCACTGCCAGTTTTGTAAAGCCAAAGCGGAATGCCGGGAACGTGCCAATGCGAATCTAGCGCTCGCCGCTTACGACTTCGCTGAGCCCGCCCTGCTGCTGGCCGGCGAAATCGCCGTTATCCTCGGCAAGATTGACAACCTGGTTTCCTGGGCATCGGACGTGAAAGATTTTGCTCTCGCCGAAGCGCTCCGGGGAGTCCAATTCGACGGCTGGAAAGTGGTCGAGGGCAGAAGCAATCGTAAGTATACGGATGAAACAGCAGTGGCAGAGGTCGTTAAAGCTGTCGGACTGGATCCGTATGAACACAAAGTTATTGGCATCACCGCCATGACGACGCTTCTGGGGAAGAAGCGGTTTGAGGAAATCATCGGGGGGCTTGTCACCAAGCCCCAAGGCAAACCGGTGCTTGCTCCGGTGGCGGACAAGCGCCAAGCGCTAAACATCACAACGGCGGCGGAGGATTTCGCCGACCCCACCCAAATATAGGAGGATTTTATCATGGAAAACACGGCCAACAAAAACGCAGTCAACCCCACCAAGATCATCACCGGTGTGTGCCGTCTCAGCTACGCGAACATCTGGCAGGCAAAATCAATCAACGGCGGTACGCCCAAGTATTCCACTAGCATCCTGATTCCCAAGAGCGATACCAAGACTTTGGCAAAGGTTAAAGCCGCGATTCAAGCCGCCTACGAAGACGGTGAGTCGAAACTCAAGGGTAACAGCCGATCCATGCCGCCCCTCGCCTCCCTCAAGAGTCCCTTGCGGGACGGCGACACCGAACGCCCGGATGACGAGGCTTATGCGGGTCACTGGTTCCTGAACGCCAACAGCAATACCGCCCCCGGCGTGGTGGACGTGAACCGCGAGCCCATCTACGATACCAGCGAAATATATTCCGGCGTTTACGCCCGCGCGTCGCTTACGTTCTACGCCTTCAACTCCAATGGCAATCGTGGCATCGCCTGTGGCCTGCAGAATATCCAGAAGGTACGCGATGGGGAGTCCCTCGGGAGTCGCGCCAAAGCGGAGGACGATTTCGACGATGAGTTCTCGGCTGAAAGCAGCGATGGTGATTTCCTGAACTGAGGCAACCCAAAATCAAAACAAGCAGAGGGCGACGAGCAGGGCTTGCCGCCCTCTGTCAATTGGAGGATACATGAAAACGATCAGTATAGATATTGAAAGCTACTCATCCGTCGACCTGCCGAAATCAGGCGTATACAAGTACGCTGAGGCAGATGATTTCGAGATTCTCCTGTTCGGATATAGCGTAGATTACGGCGATGTCAAGGTGGTAGACCTTACCAACGATGAAATCATACCACCCGAAGTTCTTGATGCGCTCACGGATGACGCCGTTGAGAAATGGGCATTTAATGCCAATTTTGAGAGGGTTTGCCTGTCACGCTACCTGTCTGACAGAGGTGTCAGCCTCGACCCGCTTGCTGACAACCATTTTACATCTACCGAAACAATCCCCACGCGGTTCCTAAACCCACAGTCATGGCGGTGTTCCATGGTGTGGAGTGCCTATATGGGCTTGCCGCTTTCCTTGGAGAAAGTCGGTTCAGTCTTGGGGCTTGAGAAACAGAAACTTTCGGAAGGAAAAGACCTCATCCGTTATTTCTGCAAACCCTGCGCGGCAACTATTGCCAATGGTAAGCGTACCCGTAACCTACCCGAGCACGCGACTGGTAGGTGGGAATTGTTCAAATCTTATAACCACCGTGATGTGGAAACGGAAATGGCCATTCAGGCAAGACTGGCTAAGGTCCCCGTACCGGACAGTATCTGGGAGGAATATCGCCAGGACCAGGAGATCAACGACCGGGGCGTGCTGCTGGATATGACACTTGTCCGGAATGCTATCGCCGTCAATGAACAGTCGAAGAGTGAACTGAACGACAAGATGAAGGCGTTAACAGCGCTGGATAATCCGAACTCCGTGTTACAGATGAAAGACTGGCTCGCAGAAAACGGCTTGGAAACAGAGACCCTTGGCAAAAAGGCGGTCGCTGAACTGCTCAAAACCGCGCCGGAACCGCTGGGCGAGGTCCTTGCACTCCGTCAGCAGCTGGCGAAAAGCTCCGTGAAAAAGTATCAGGCGATGGAAACAGTAGCTTGCGCAGACAACCGTGCCAGAGGACTGTTCCAGTTTTACGGCGCGAATCGTACCGGTAGGGCCGCGGGACGTTTGATCCAATGCCAGAACCTGCCTCAGAACCATATGCAAGATCTCGAACAGGCACGTTCCCTTGTTCGCAGCGGCGATTTTACGACGCTAAACTTGCTCTATGATTCTGTCCCTAACGTCCTGTCCGAACTCATACGCACAGCATTCGTGCCAAAAACCGGATGCAAATTCATCGTTGCGGATTTCAGCAGTATTGAAGCGGTCGTGCTGGCGTGGCTTGCGGGTGAGACCTGGACGCTGGAGGCTTACTCCCAGAAGCGCGACCTTTATATCGAAAACGCCGAGATCATGTTTGGGGTGCCGAAAGGCTCCCTTGATAAAAAATCATCGCTGCGCCAGAAATCCAAAATCGCGGTGCTAGCTTGTGGCTATTCCGGCTCAGTTGGGGCATTGAAGGCATTCGGGGCCTTGGAAATGGGGCTGCTGGAAAGCGAACTCAAGCCCCTCGTGGACGCCTGGCGAGCGGCGAATCCCAACGTGGTACGGTTCTGGTGGGATGCAGACAAAGCAGCGAAGGCAGCCGTCAAGCAAAAAAGAATCACCAAAACCCATGGCATTCGCTTCAGCTGCCAAAGCGACATGTTATTCATCACCTTGCCCAACGGACGAAAGCTGGCGTATGTCAAGCCCCGCATCGGTTTGAACCGCTTTGGATCAGAGTGCGTGACCTACGAGGGTATCGGCGCAACCAAGAAGTGGGAGCGTATCGAGTCGTCGCCTGGCAAGTGGGTAGAGAACATCACCCAGGCTACGGCGCGCGACATTCTATATTATGCGCTGTCGACATTCCGCAACGCTGACGTCGTGATGCATATCCATGACGAAGTGGTCATCGAGGCAGACGTGCGCATGAGCCTCCCAGCGGTCTGCGAACAGATGAGCCGTGTACCGCCCTGGGCTTCGGGCCTGCCGCTGCGCTGTGACGGCTACGAGACATCTTTTTATCAAAAAGATTGAAAAACGACTACGGATTTTCAACCGCCCCTGTCCAGTAGAAAGTGGAGGCGGTTGATTTTCCGTCTATCAAAGACACGGAGGAAACCCAAATGTTCTACACCAAAACCCAGCTGCCGGGCGGCAAGGTCGTCAAGACCGAAATCACCGACGAGAACGTCTACACCCATTGCCCCGATTGCGGGCGCGAATTGTCGGTCGACCTTGTGGAGGTAATCGCAGACGGCGAAGGCGATCTGGTCTCTACCAGCATCATCTGCTCTGCCTGCACCCGGAAACGCATCGTCAACAAGTGTCACGCCGAGGGGATCAGCATCACCGCCGACGGTTTGGCCTGGCTGGTCAAGACCTTATGTGTTGCAGGCTACGGCGAACAGGTGTCTGACCTTCTCGAGGAGTTTGAGATCACATCGGTTTTTGGCCTCAAACCTGACGAGCTTGAGATGTTTGCCGACGCCTTGCAGGACCTCATACCCTATGGCGGTGATCAATGACAGGCCCGGAACGCTGCGCTGCTCCTGATGCAATCACACCGGCCGACACGAAGGAGAGGATACCAATGCCCGAACCGATCAAAATCTCGGTCTGCAATCACAAAACGGATAAAAGGTACAAAAACCAGGAACACCCGTGGCAATACATCGTCGACAGAAACCGCAATCCGCTCCGAACCACCGAAACCGCGGAAGAATACCCGAAGCTGTCCAAAGCGCAAAGGGACGCGACTAAAGACCATGGCGGATTTGTAGGCGGATGGCTTAAAGGCGGTGTCCGCAGGAACGGGCACGTTATCAGCCGCAAGGTCGGCGCGCTTGATGCCGACAATATCCCGCAGGATGTGGATTTCGTCGCGCTCACCGCTTCGGCTTTAGCCGGGCTGTGCTACTTCCTCTATTCCACCCACAGCCATCTGCCAGAAGCCTCCCGCTACCGGATCGTCATCCTGTTCTCCCGAGAGGTGTCTGAAGACGAATATCCCGCACTCATGCGCATGATCGCCAGGCAGATCGGCATGGATTATTTCGACGACAGCACCTATCAGGCCAACCGCATGATGTACTGGGCCTCCTGCCCGGCCAACGGGGAGTTCGTCTTTCAGGAGCAATCAGGCGATCCGCTCGACCCCGACCAATACCTGAACATGTATGCCGACTGGCGCGACGTGACGCAGTGGCCGACCTCGTCCCGCGAGTCGGAAGTGCGCAACCACGAAGTTAAAAGTCAGCAGGATCCGCTATTGAAGCGCGGCGTGGTCGGCGCGTTCTGTACGGCCTACCCAATCGAGGATGCCATCGACGAATTCCTGTCAGACGTATACGAGCCGGCGGCAGTCGATGGGCGTTATCAGTATAAGGAAGCCGACTCCATAGCGGGCGTGGTCGTATACGACGGCAAGTGGGCTTATTCCCATCATGCTTCTGACCCGGCAGGCGGGAAGCTGCTCAACGCATTTGACCTCGTCCGGATGCATAAATTCCCCGACTTCGATGAGAAGCAATCCTTCCATGCGATGGCGGAGTTTGCGGTTTCACTTGCCAAGGTGAAGCTGCAGCTGGATGCGAACCGGCAGGCACAAGCGCAGACCGATTTCAGTACGCAAGCAGAAAACTGGAAAACGCTGCTCAAATACATGCCCCGCAGCAGCGTTTTGGAAAACAGCGTCTGGAACGAAACGCTGATCCTGCGCAACGATCCTGACTTTGCAGGGTTTGCTTACAACGAATTGGCCAACCGCGTGCAGGTAACCGGGCAAATGCCCTGGGAGCGCCCCGCGGACAACAAGTTCTGGCGCGATGCCGACACCGCGCAGCTGAAAGCGCTGCTGGATGTACGCTACGTCACCTTCAGTAGCCGCAACCATGAGGTAAGCTTCACCAAAGCCGCCGATGATCGGCGTTTCCATCCGATCCGGGATTACCTTGACGCACTCCCGCCTTGGGACGGGCAAAAGCGCGTGGAAACGCTGTTCAGCCGATGCCTGCAGGCGGATGACACTCCTTACGTTCGCACCGTCAGCCGGAAAACCTTTGCAGCGACTGTGGCGCGGATCTACCATCCCGGCATCAAATTCGACTGCGTTCCCGTGTTCGACGGTGCGCAGGGCATTGGCAAAAGTACATTGTTCAAGGACCTCGTCGGGGATGAATTCTATTCCGAAACCCTGTCACTCACTGATATGGACGATAAGTCCGGCGCGGAAAAGCTGCAGGGCTTCTGGATCGTAGAGATCGGCGAGCTCGCCGGCATGAAAAAGGCCGACATCGAAAAGGTGAAAGCGTTCCTCTCCACCTCGGATGACAAGTACCGTCCCAGCTACGGTAAAACGGTTGAAAGCCACCCACGCCAATCCATCATCATCGCCACGGTGAACGGCGAGCGCGGGTACCTGCGCGACATCACCGGTAACCGTCGCTTCTGGGTCATCAAATGCCGGCAGTCGGAGCAAAGGAAGCGCTGGCAGTTCACATCGGAAGAACGCGAGCAGATATGGGCGGAAGCAAAACAGCTCTGGGAAAACGGCGAGACGCTATACCTCGAGGGCGATACGATCCATGCCGCCGAGGTCGCGCAGCGAAACGCCATGGAACTGGATGAGCGCCAGGGCATGGTCGAGGAATACCTCGAAACCCTGCTGCCAGAAAATTGGAGTGAGATGGACGTCTATGCCCGCCGCAGCTTCATCGCGGATCCGCATGCACCTACCGCGCCAAAGGGCGTTGTTAGGCGCGAGATGGTCTGTAACGCTGAAATCTGGGTCGAGTGTTTAGGCCGCAGCTTCTCAGACCTCAAAATCTCCGATTCCTATACACTGGCTGCCCTGATGACCTGCGTTAGCGGGTGGGAAAGGACCAAAGTGAAAAAGCGGATCCCCATCTACGGCGAGCAGCGGATGTATACAAGAGTCGTCGCAGAGGATGCAGTCCAATGAATCTAGGGTTTGCGGGCCATTCACGACAGGTGATACAACCTTATCCCTTATATACAAAAAGGGTTTTACAGGTAAGGGATAGACCGTTGTACCCGTAATACCCGCGCGTAAGCAATATATAGGGAAAATCATGGCGGGTTGTCGTAGCGGGAAGCCAAAACCCTTTCCACATAAAGGTTTCCGGCTACGACAACCAAACGCGGCAGTTTGTCGCAGAAAGGGGCACGTATGAGGGAAAAGGATCTGGAGAGCAAACTGGTGCGAGCTGTTAAGGCTATTGGAGGCATCGCACTGAAATTTTCCTCCCCAAACTACTACGGATTTCCCGATCGTCTTGTCCTGTTAAAAGTAGGGAGACTTGGATTCGTAGAGGTGAAGCGCATCGGGGAGCATCCCTGCCCCTTACAGGTTTCCAGGCATGGGATGCTTCGACGCTTGGGCTTCAAAGTCTACGTGCTGGACTGCCCTGAACAAATACAACAGATTTTGGAGGATATAGCAGATGGACAACCAACTGATGGCGCTTGGATTGACCGAGCATGATGGCAAAGTCGTCGTATCGAGCCGTGACATTGCACAGCACTTCGAGAAGGAACACAAAATCGTGATGCGTGATATTCGAAACATCATCGCACTGGAACCCGACTGGGGAGATGGGTTCAATTTTGTACCGATCTCTGAAATGGACAGTTATGGGCGTGAGCAACCGGTCTATCTCATGACCCGTGATGGTTTCACACTTCTTGTCATGGGCTACACAGGTGCAAAGGCGATGACGTTCAAGAAAGCCTACATCGCCGCATTCAATGAAATGGAGCGCAGCCTGGCCCCACGGGACTATAAAGCGGCACTGCGGGCGCTGATCGCCAAGGAAGAAGAGCGGGAAGCCCTCGAAGCCCAGAACCAAGTGCTGAAAATCACCGCGGATAAATACGAGGGGCAAACCAATACGGTGGGCTTGTATAAAACCGGGGAGATCGCCAAGGAACTGGGGATCTCGGCAAAACGGTTGAACGACTTCCTGCACCAGAGCCGCGTACAGTACAAACCAAGCGGCTCCGATACCTGGCAGCTTTACACCGATTACGCCAGAGACCATATTGCGGCAACGCAGATCGTGAGACTGGATAACGGTTTTGAGAAGCCCATGCTGCTTTGGACACCGAAAGGGCGCGACTTCATCTACGACCTTTGTGAAAGGGAGATGCCGGTATGGTACGCCTAACCTATGAGCCTCACCATTACCAGCGTTTCGCCTCCACTTTCATTGAAAGCCACATCGTGAGTGCAATTTTCCTCGCGATGGGTTTAGGTAAAACAGCCATCACACTGACAGCCATCAATGACCTGCTGTACGACTTTTTCGACGTGGGTAAAGTACTTGTCATCGCACCCCTGCGGGTCTGCACAAATGTTTGGAAACAGGAAGCCGAGAAGTGGGCGCACCTGCGGGGAATTAGTGTTTCGGTAGCGGTTGGTACGGAACTGGAACGACTCGCCGCCCTGCGCACGAAAGCTGACATTTACGTATTGAACCGGGAAAATGTCCAGTGGCTGATCGAAAAGAGCGGTGTGCCGTTCGACTTCGACATGCTGGTCATTGATGAATTGTCGAGCTTCAAAAACCACCAGTCCAAGCGGTTCCGGTCGCTGATGAAGGTTCGCCCGAGGGTCAAACGGATCGTAGGCCTAACCGGCACACCGAGCAGCAACGGGCTGTTGGATCTTTGGGCACAGTTCCAGCTGCTCGACATGGGCCAACGGCTTGGACGGTTCATCGGGAAGTACCGTACGGATTACTTCCTGCCAGACAAGCGAAACGGTCAGGTGATCTTCACCTACAAGCCGCTGCCAAACGCAGAAAAACAAATCTACGAGAAAATCGGTGACATTACCATCAGCATGAAAGCCGCTGACCATCTGCAAATGCCCGAACTGCTGACGGTGAATCACTCGCTGGAACTCTCAAAGAGCGAGCGGGAACGGTACGAGGAGCTGCAGCGCAACCTCGTTCTGACCGTTAAAAACGGCGAGATCACCGCTGCCAATGCCGCGGCGTTGAGCGGAAAGCTCTGTCAGATGGCCAACGGCGCTGTATATGGGGATGACGGTGAGGTGAATGAAATCCATGCCCAAAAGCTCGATGAATTGGAGGAGCTGATCGAGCAAGCCAACGGCAAACCGGTTCTGGTCGCCTATTGGTTTCAGCACGACAAGGCGAGGATTTCGGAGCGGCTTGCCAAGCTTCATATCCCGTTTGCGCACCTTGATAAGAAAGACTCCATTGCGATATGGAACCGCGGCGAACTGTCGGTAGCCTTGATTCACCCCGCCTCTGCCGGGCATGGGCTAAACTTGCAAGCGGGCGGTTCGACCCTGATCTGGTTTGGCCTTACCTGGTCGCTGGAGCTCTATCAGCAAACCAATGCCCGACTCTGGAGGCAAGGCCAGCAGTCAGATATGGTGGTCATCCACCACATCATCACCAAGGATACGATCGACGAGCAGATTCTGATCGCCCTGCAGCGCAAGGACAAAACGCAGTCTGCCCTGATCGACGCGGTCAAGGCACAGCTAGAGGTTCGATCATGATGGGCAACAGCGGGTACCGGGATTTGGCAGACGCCATCATCCTGCAGGCCGTTACCGATTACCGCCGCGCGCACTGGAAGCTGCGACTGTGTAATCATCACGTGGAAGCTCTGGAAACCAAAGCAGAATGTGAGCGTTTCTTCCGGTCCACATGGTTCTCGACGTTGTGCGACTTGGACGGTGAACAACTGCTTCGGGATCTCAAACAGGAAATGAAATTACAGGAGGGCTCTATATGACAGCAAAGGAATACTTGAATCAAGCCTATCGCCTCGACCAACGGATCACCAGCAAACTGGCGCAGGTCGAATCCCTGCGTTCCCTGACCCAACGGGTTACTTCCGCTTACGACAGCGAGAAGGTATCCCATACCCGGAATGTTACGTCCATGGAGGACACCATTCACAGGCTGATGGAAGCCGAACAGGAGCTTAACGATGCGATCGACACGCTGGTCGATCTGAAACGCGATGTATACGCCACGATTCAGAAGGTAAAAAGCCCGGAGTTCCAGCTGCTGCTGGAGCAGCGGTACCTGTGCTATAAAAGCTGGAGTGAGATTGCCGCTTGTTTGAATCTGGAGGAGCGTTATGTTTACAAGGTGCATGGGCGTGCGCTGCAGGCAGTCGAAAAAAATATGGAAATGGAGAAAAAAGACATGAAAAGACAGTATAAGACACCCGCCCCGGTGTGATACGGTATAATTGGCAAAGCAGAATTCAAAGCCTTCGCGGGGTAAACCGCGGGGGCCTTTTCATTGGGAGGGTTCATGACCGCACAGCAATTTATCCGTTCCCTGAAGCCCTATCGTGGCAAGCTGCCTGTTCAGACAATTCGCACACTCCGCGGGCAGGCACTGGCGGGCGATGTGGAAGGTGCCAGGCGCGGGCTTGCCAAGCTAGTGAATAGAGTGCCCGCAAAGCATTGATTCGCTTGACTTTGTTGCCCATCCGAGTGATGAATGTCATACCCAAATCAAAGGAGGTAGGACTGTGATCCTGGAAACGAACACCACAGACCGCAAGGCGCTGGTACACCAAATCGCGGAGATCCTGCACACCAAACCCGAATACGCCGGTATGCCGAGCTGCGCCTATCGCATTGGCGTGGTAACCATCGACAGGCAGGGAAACATCATCATGGAGGACGCGGATATGCCGGAAGCCCTAAAACCCTTCCTGATTGAGCAGGGTTACCTGCCCACCGCCGAACCGGAACCCACAACCATCATCGAACGAATGGAGATCAGCGTTCCGGTGGAGATGACGGTCGAGGCACTGAAGAACCTGACCTTCCTGCTCTACAGCAAGCAATACCTGCTGAACCGCTCTGTTGGGCGCGGTTTTCTTGTCATCCCAGACACGCTGATCAGACGCCTGCAGGAGTACCGGCCGGACAGCCCGGATGCGTTCTCCGGACTGCTGAACGAGTACCGCGAACAAGGCGCGTTGGACGGCTTTGATTACCGCGATGGAAAAGCCACGCTGAGCTTCCCCTTCGATGAGCAACGACCCGAGCTCTGGGCAGCATACGCTAACCTCTTGAACCACATCGTAACCGCGGCCCAGTGCGCCACCCGTGTACAGCCGAAGCTGCAGCAGCCCGAGAACGAGAAGTACTTCATGCGTTCCTGGCTCCTGCGCCTTGGTTACGGCGGTGAGGACATGAAATCAGAACGCAAGCTGCTGCTTGCGAACCTCAACGGTTCCGCGGCCTTTCCCACTCCGGAAGCCGCCGAACACCACAAGGAGAAGTACGCAAAGCTGCGTCGGCAGACAAAGGCCGAACAGCCGGAGGCGTAACACCGCTCTCCCCTAAGGGGTAGGGGGGCCTCCAATCGCTGTCAATGCTTCGACGGAGACCGCAGCCTCCTCTCGCGTGAGTTTCCGCGAAATTCGGGGAGGGGGGTATCAACCAAATTCGACCGAAACAGCCGCTTCTTTGGGCGGCTGTTTTCCTGTCCACCAACAAACACCGGAGGATACACCATGAACACAGCCATGAACCTGCAGCGGATCCCTGTAGAGCAGATGCAGCCCGCACAATACAACCCGCGCAAAAATCTGAAACCGGGCGACCCCGCCTATGAAAAGATCAGGCGGAGCCTAAGCACCTTCGGGTACGTCGATCCGGTGATCTGGAACGAGGCGACAGGAAACATCGTAGGCGGTCATCAGCGCTTCAAGGTGCTGGTCGCTGAAGGCGCGACGGAGATTGACTGTGTGGTGGTGCATATCGAAAACCCGCAGGATGAAAAGGCACTCAATGTCGCGCTCAACAAAGCCGTCGGCGAATGGGAGCCTGTGGCGCTGGCTGATCTGCTCGCCGACCTGCAGGCGTCCGGTTACGACGTCGGCGCGACCGGGTTTGACGCCGCCGAGATCGACGATTTGTTTTCCAAGGTTCATGACAAGAATGTGCAGGATGATGACTGCGCGATCGACCCGGACGCCATTACGCCCTTCGTGCAGCCGGGCGACCTCTGGACACTGGGCAGGCATCGGATGCTCTGCGGCGACGCTACCAGCGAAGCTGACGTGAACCGACTCATGGACGGCATAAAAGCCAACCTCATTGTGACCGACCCGCCATATAATATCGCTTATGAAAGCGCGGATGGAAAAACCATCCAGAATGACAATATGTCGGACAGTAAATTCTATGAGTTTCTGCTGTCAGCGTTTCGGAACATGGCGGCGCATATGGCCGAGGGCGGCTCCGTGTACGTCTTTCACGCGGATACCGAGGGGCTCAACTTCCGGCGCGCGTTTCAGGAGGCCGGTTTCCATATCAGCGGTGTGTGCATTTGGGTGAAGAACGCGCTGGTACTGGGCCGTTCGCCTTACCATTGGCAGCACGAACCAGTGCTGTTCGGGTGGTTGCCCAATGGCAAGCACAAATGGTTCTCCGACCGGAAGCAGTCCACGATCTGGAACTTCGACAAGCCCAAGCGCAGCGCGGAGCATCCGACCATGAAGCCCGTACCACTGCTGGCATATCCGATCAAAAACAGCTCCGCCCCCAACGGCATCGTGCTGGACACCTTTGGCGGCAGCGGATCGACGCTGATCGCCTGTGAGCAGACGGACCGCATCTGCCGGATGATCGAGCTGGATCCCAAATACGCCAGCGTCATCGTACAGCGGTTCCACACCGATTATCCGGATGCGCCGGTCTGCGTACTCCGCGGAGGGGAGGTGCAATCTTATGAGGAGATAGTGAAGTAACAGCAGAAAGGAGGTGCAGCCGTTGGCCACGCGCGGTAGAAAACCAAAGCCCACCGCAATCAAAATGCTGGAGGGAAATCCGGGCAAACGTCCGCTCAACGTGAAAGAGCCCACCCCGCCTAAGGGGAATATGAAGTGCCCGGTCTGGCTTCTGCCTGAAGCGAAAAAAGAGTGGAAACGGCTGGCCTCCCCGCTGGAAGCGATGGGCGTGCTGACGATGGTGGATCTGACGGCATTCGCCGGGTACTGCCAGGCATATGCACGCTGGCGCGAAGCCGAGGAGTTCATCACCCAGCACGGATCCATCTTTAAGACCCCTTCCGGGTATGTGCAGCAGGTGCCGCAGGTATCCATTGCGCAGCAGAACCTGAAAATCATGCAGTCCTTCTGTACGGAGTTTGGCCTGACCCCCGCGACCCGCGCCCGCATCATCGCGGCCGGCGGCAAGGATGACGGCATGGCGGAAGACCCGATGGAGCAGCTGCTGAAGGGAGGCTGGCAGCATGGCGTTCAGTGAAACAAAGGCAAACCGGGTTATTGGCTTCATCGAATGCCTGAAGCACACCAAGGGCGAGTTTCATGGAAAGCCGTTTCTACTGCTGCCATGGCAAAAGAAGATCGTTACGGATGTGTTCGGAACCATTCGGGAAGAAGATCCTAATACACGGCAATATTCCAGCGCCTACATCGAGATCCCCAAGAAAAACGGGAAGAGCGAGCTCGGTGCCGCGCTAGCGCTCAACATGCTGGTCAATGACGACGAATGGAAGGCCGAGGTGTATTCCTGCGCGTCAGACCGGCAGCAGGCGGCGATCGTGTTCGATGTAGCGGTAGATATGGTGAAGCAGTCCCCGGCGCTCAGCCGACGCATCAAGATCATCCCCTCCACGCGCCGAATGGTGTATCAGCCTACGGGAAGCATTTATCAGGTACTGTCCTCGGAGGTTGCCACCAAGCATGGATTGAACGTCAGCGCCTGCATTTTTGATGAGCTGCATACCCAACCCACCCGCGCGTTATACGATGTCATGACGCAGGGTTCCGGCGACGCGCGCAGACAGCCGTTCTGGTTTTTCCTGACGACTGCCGGTACCGATCGTAATTCCATCTGCTGGGAAGTGCATCAGAAGGCGATTGATATACTGGAGGGCCGGAAGGCGGATCCCCGCTTCTATCCGCTGGTGTACGGCTTGCCGGATAACGCCGACTGGCAGGATGAACAGAACTGGTACAAGGCGAATCCGTCGCTGGACCATACCATCTCCATTGATAAAGTCCGCGACGCCTTCCGCAAAGCGGTGGAAACGCCGGCGGATGAGAACATGTTCCGCCAGCTGCGTCTGAACCAGTGGGTGAAGCAGTCCGTACGCTGGATGCCCATGGACCGCTGGGACGAATGCGGCGGTGTGGTGATTCCTTCGGAATTGGAAGGCCGGGCCTGTTACGCCGGGCTGGACCTTTCCAGCACCTCCGACCTTACAACGCTGGTGCTGGTGTTTCCCCCGGAAGGCGAAGACGAGTCGTATACTGTGCTGCCGTTCTTCTGGCTGCCGGAAGAAACGCTTCCGCTGCGCGTCCGCCGCGATCATGTGATGTACGACGTGTGGGAGAAACAGGAGTTTATCAAGACCACCGAGGGCAACGTGGTGCATTACGGCTTCATCGAACAGTTCATTGTGCAGCTGGGCGAACGCTACAACATCCGGGAGATCGCCTACGACCGGTGGAATGCCACCATGATGGTGCAGACGCTGGAGGATGACGGATTTACCATGATCCCCTTCGGACAGGGCTTCAAGGATATGAGTCCGCCAACCAAGGAGCTGATGCGTATTGTGCTGGAACGCAGGCTCAATCATGGCGGGCACCCGGTGCTGCGCTGGAACATGGACAATGCGTTCGTGCGCACCGATCCTGCGGGCAACCTCAAGATCGACAAGGAAAAATCCACCGAGAAGGTGGACGGCGCGGTAGCGCTGGTGATGGCGCTGGACCGGGCGATGAAAAACCTGAACAGCAGTGCATCCGTCTACGATACCCGTGGATTTTTGATACTGGGGTGATCATATGCCACGCAAGCCGAAACGCCCCTGCCGCTATCCGGGCTGTCCGAACCTATGCGACAGCGGCGTGTATTGCCCGGAACACGCCGCACATTCCGATGATCGCCTGCGAGGTGGCGCGAACGCCCGTGGCTATGACAGCCGGTGGCGAAAGGCCCGTGCGCTCTTCCTGCGAAAGCATCCGCTTTGTGCGGAGTGTAAACGCCATAGGAAACTGACGCCGGCAACCGTGGTTGACCATATTATCCCGCACCGCGGCGATATGACGCTTTTTTGGGATGAAAACAACTGGCAGCCCCTTTGCAAGGACTGCCATGACAAGAAAACGGGCAGCGGGTTGTGACGTTTAGCGGATTTTGTTTTTAGCGAAACAATCGAGGATGCCGCGCCCACTGGTGATATCACGAGATGTATGACTGCGTTCATTTTCATCAGTAGAGTAATCGCTCTCCTCATGGATGCCGGGTGTATTGTTGAATGTGTACGTGGTTTCTCTTTCCCATGACCATTTACCATCTGAACTGATACCATCTCCGAAATGGCGAACTGTCTTGCTCTTTCCTTTGTAATCATCATATCTATTGATAAAATCGCAAAGGATATCTGCGTCATTCTCGGTCAACCGAGTCTCACTCAAGTCCAGATGCTGCCCAATGTAGGCACGCTTTTCCTTATGATTCATAAATGCCCCCTGTAAATTTTAGTGGTAGAGAATTCCCTGAACGCAAACAATCATAATTAGTATAGCATACATACTTGCATTGACAAGGAGATCAGTTATGAAAATCCCATTATTTGGTTTATTCCATTCACGGGATAAGCCCCAAAACAGCGTCAGCGCTGCGCCGGTGTTCTATTTCGGTTCCAGTGGTTCCGGCCAGTCGGTCACGGTACGCTCTGCCATCCAGGTATCCGCCGTGTACGCCTGCGTCCGCGTGATCGCAGAAACGGTCGCCAGCCTCCCGATGCATGTGCATCGGAACACGGACACCGGCAGCGTCAAGGCTCTTGAGCATCCGCTGTACCGGCTGCTGCATGACGAGCCAAATACAGAAATGACGTCGTTTATCCTGCGGGAAACGATGCTCTCGCATCTGCTGCTATGGGGCAACGCCTACTGCCAGATCGTCCGCAATGGCCGAAACCATATCGTAGGTCTGTACCCACTGCTGCCAGACCGCATGGAGGTGGACCGCGGCAGTGACGGCAGGCTCGTGTATACCTACACCACCACGGATGGAAAACGCGTCAAACTCCCACCGGAAATGGTGCTGCATATCCCCGGACTCGGCTTCGACGGTGTCATGGGCTATAGCCCCATTGCGCTGGAACGCAACGCCATCGGCTTGGGAATCGCCGCGGAGGAATACGGTGGCCGGTTCTTTGCCAATGGCGCGACCCCAGCCGGTGTGCTCACGCACCCGAATACCGTGAAAAGCCCCAAGGCACTCCGGGAAAGCTGGAACGCAGCCTATGGCGGTTCCTCCAACTCCGGGAAGGTCGCCATTCTGGAAGAGGGCATGAAGTTTGAACGGATCTCCATGCCCAACAACGAGGCGCAGTTTCTGGAAACCCGCAAGTTCCAGGTGGACGAGATCTGCCGTATCTTCCGCGTACCTCCACATCTGGTCGGTGATCTGGAGCATGCAACGTTCAGCAACATCGAGCATCAGTCCATCTCCTTTGGCGTCCATACCATCCGACCATGGCTGGTCCGAATCGAACAGTCCATGAACCGCGCTCTGTTCTCCGAAAGCGAGAAAGGGCGCTTTTTCATACGGTTCAACATGGACGGGCTCATGCGCGGCGCGTACAAGGAGCGCATGGAAGGCTACGCCATTGCCCGGCAAAACGGCTGGATGAGCGCCAATGATATCCGTGAGCTGGAAAGCCTCAATCCCATCTCCGACGCCGATGGCGGTGACGATTATCTGGTCAATGGCAATATGGTGCCCATCAGGTTAACCAGAAAGGAGGAAACCCCGTGAAGAAATTCTGGAATTGGACAAAAAACGACGCCGGGGAACGGACGCTATATCTGGAAGGCGCGATTGCCGAAGAAAGCTGGTTTGAGGATGAAGTCACCCCTGCCGCTTTCAAGGCGGAGCTACTTTCCGGCTCCGGGCCGATTACCCTGCGCATCTCCTCGCCCGGCGGTGACTGCGTGGCCGCGTCGCGGATATATACCATGCTCATGGAGTATCCGGCGGATGTGACCGTCAAGATCGACGGCATCGCCGCTTCGGCCGCGTCCGTGGTTGCTATGGCGGGTACCAGGGTCTGCATGTCTCCCTCTTCCCTCATGATGATCCACAACCCCCTGACCATCGCCGTAGGCGACAGCGAGGAAATGCGAAAAGCGATGCATTTGCTGGATGAGGTCAAGGAATCCATTATCAACGCCTATGAGATCAAAACCGGCCTTCCCCGTACACGGATCAGTCAGTTGATGGATTCAGAGACCTGGATGAATGCGCATAAAGCACAGGAGCTCGGTTTCTGCGATGAGATTCTGTATCAGCCTGAAAGCATCATCTCCGCGGACAACAGCTTCAGCTTCTCCCGCCGGGCGGTGACCAACAGCCTGCTGGACAAGCTGCAATCCCGAGTCCGACAAAAAAGCGAACCTTCCACCCCCGGTATCAAAGCGGCAGACCTTGAAAAAAGGCTGTCGCTTTTGCATTAACCCCAACACACATCTGAATTTGGAGGAAACAGTATGAAACAGATTCTTGCTTTGCGCGAAAAGCGAGCGAAAGCCTGGGACGCCGCCAAGGCGTTTCTGGATACCCACCGCGGTGACGACGGGCTGGTGTCCGCCGAGGATAACGCCGTCTATGAAAAAATGGAAAAACAGGTCGTCGACCTCGGCCGCGAAATCGAACGGCTGGAACGTCAGGCGGCGCTGGACAATGAGCTGGAAAAAGCCACGTCTACGCCGATTGCCGGCAAACCCGGAGATCCTTCCGGCAAGGTGAAAACCGGCAGATCTTCGGCCGAGTACGGCGCCGCCTTCTGGCGTGTCATGCGGGCTAAGTCCGTACCCCATGAGGTATACAACGCCCTGCAGGTCGGTACCGATTCCGAGGGCGGGTTCCTGGTCCCGGACGAATACGAGCATACTCTGATCGACGCCCTGCAGGAGCAGAACATCTTCCGCCAATTGGCCCACGTGATCACCACGAGCTCCGGCGACCGCAAGATCCCGGTCGTGGCTTCCAAGGGCAGCGCGGCGTGGATCGATGAGGAAGCCGCCTACCCTGAGAGCGACGATGCCTTTGGCATGACCTCCATTGGGGCGTACAAGCTCGCCACCATGATCAAGGTCAGCGACGAGCTGCTGCACGACAGCGTGTTTGACGTCGCCGCCTATATCGCCAAGGAGTTCGCCCGCCGCATCGGTGCTGCCGAGGAGGAAGCCTTCTTCACCGGCAACGGCACCGGCAAGCCCCTGGGTATTCTCGCTACGAGCGGCGGGGCGGAGCTCGGCGTGACGTCCGCCAGCGCCACGGCCGTCACCATGGACGAAATCATGGACCTGTTCTACTCGCTGCGCGCGCCCTACCGACGCGGCTCCGTGTTCATCATGAACGACGCCACGGTCAAGGCGCTGCGCAAGCTCAAGAACGGCAACGGCGACTACCTCTGGCAGCCGTCGGTGACCGCGAATACCCCGGATACGCTGCTCAATCGTCCGGTGTATACCTCGTCCTTCATGCCGACCATTGCCGCAAGCGCCAGCACGATCCTGTTCGGGGATCTGGGCTATTACTGGGTCGCCGACCGTGAGGGCCGGAAGTTCCAGCGCCTGAACGAGCTGTATGCGCCGACCGGTCAGGTGGGCTTCCTCAGCTCCGAGCGCGTAGACGGCAAGCTCATCCTGCCCGAGGCGGTCAAAGTCCTGCAGATGAAATCTGCCTAACCAACTGGGGACTGCCACTTTCCGGCAGTCCCCTTTCCTGAAACGGAGGAGTATTCATGAACGAATCTACCCGGAATTATCACGCGCACGGCGGAAGCGAGTGGGTCATCGGCGGGAAGCTGACCTTCCTGCCCGGCGCAACGGTCGAGGGCGCGGAAAACGTCCTGAACCTGCCGTCCGCCGCGGCGACCGTGCTTCCCAATATCCCCGCCAGTGACGCCATGACCATCGCAGCGCTGCGGGAGGATTATAACCGGTTGCTGGCGGCGCTGAAAGCCGCGGGCGTAATGGCACCTGACCCGCCTACGGAGTAAGGGCAGCCTATGATCATCACCGTCGATGAAGTGAAAACCCACCTGCGCATCCAGCAGGATGCGGAGGATGCCTACCTTGCCGGCCTGATCGCGCAGGCGCAAGCCGCCGCCGAGGACTTCTGCCGCGTTTCCTTTGAAGAGTCCGCGCCGGAACCGGTGCGCCTCGCCGTGCTGCTCATGGTCGGCCACTGTTACGAGAACCGGGATATCCCGGACAGGGAAGCCTACCTCACCATGCGTATGGCATTCGAAAACCTGCTGTATCCCTATCGGGATCTGACTCTCATGCTGTGAAAGGCGGTGCGCCTGGTTGAGAACCTACCTAAAAAGCACTCCGCATCCGGGCGAGCTTCGCCACCGAATCGAGATCGGAAAAACGGAAAACACGGTCAATGAAAACGGCTATCCCGAACCAACAGATACGGTCGTCTGCATCGTCTGGGCGTCGGTATCCGACAACAGCAGCCGTCGTTTCCAGACAGCGGACAGCTCTGTCACAGAAGCCGGCAGGCTGTTTGTGATCCGATACAGTAACGACATCCAGCCTGGCATGTGGGTGCGGTTTCTGAATGAAAAATGGACCATTGCCGCGCTGGACGGGTACGGGCATCAGCGTCGGTATCTCGGGCTGCAGGCGTACCGTGCAAAGGGCGTGAGCGGATGAAGCAAGTACAGCAAGCACTGTCCGGCGTCAGTATTCCCGTGTTCGTGGGCACCTGGCGGGCGACACCCGGACAGCCAACACCTCTGGAGCAGTATCTGGTCTATTCCACCGTCACTATGGAGGATTTCCATCACGACGACCATGTGATCGCCTACAAAACCTTCGTATACCTGAACCTGTGGAGCACGTCCGACCCCACGGAAGCGGCGGTACTCATCCGATCCGCCATGGACACGGCCGGTTTTGCGATGATTGAGGAATCGGATCGCAGCGGCAGTCAGCCGGCGTATGACGCCGAGACCCGGCAGTTCACCATCCAATGGACCTGGTGCCTGCGCGAGGAGGTGACCTGATGCCGCTCACCACGCAGGGCTTTGGCGATCTCGAGGATGATCTGGCCGTTATGGCTTCGGCGCTTACGGACGGAACCGGCGTCGACCGCGCGCTGCAGGCCGGAGCCGCCCCGATCGAAGCCCGGATGCGGCAGAACGCGACAAGCGACCCGAAGGTGATCAGCGGTGATCTGCGCGATTCTATTCGCATCGGTCCGGTCCGCAAGCGCAGAAATGGCGGTAAGCGGATTACGGTCGGCGTACACACCAAAGAAAAAGGCGCGTACTATGCCAATCCGCTCGAGTTCGGCCACGGCGGTCCCGCGCCCGCGCCGGCGCACCCCTTTGTCCGCCCGGCATTCGATACCACAGCGGACGAGGCATACACGGAAATCAAGCGCGTTCTGCGCGAGGAATTAAAATAACAGGAGGAACAACCTATGGCTACCGCTGCTTCGCCTACCGTATCTTCGACGGTAGGCCTTAAAAATGTTGTACTGGCTCCGCTGTCGGAGGATACCGAGGCGGCCTTGACCTACGGCGCACTGCAGGCGGTCGCGGGCGCGATTGAGGCGTCTGTCACCCCGGATAACACAGACCCGGAGGTGCAATACGCTGACGACATCGAGTTCGATGTGCTGTACCCGGATCCCGAACTGACCTTCAAGACCAAGATGGCGGATATCCCGCTGACCATTCAGGAAATGATCTTCGGCAACCAGATCGACGACAACGGCGTGCTGGTACGCACCGCGACCGATAAGCCGCCCTACTTCGCCGTGGGCTTTATGTCCGAAAAATCCAATCACAAGTACCGCTACGTATGGCTGTACAAGGTACGTGCCAAACCGGTCACCGAGAGCTATGCCACCAAGGAAGGCGGCACCATCACCCGGCAGACCGGCGAGGTTGAGTGGACTGCCATCAAACGAACCCATGACGGGCGATACCAGGCGGTGGCTGATGAGGATGAAAACGGCTTCACCGCCGCGATGGGCGCAACCTTCCTCGCGACCGTCTACGAACCGACCTTCACCACCCCGTAACCTGCTCGCTGCCGTAGGTATTTTCCTGCGGCAGCATTCCTTTATACATGGAGGGTTCGATCATGATTACCTGTTCGCTGGGCGACCAGAAATACACGGTGGATTTCATCTCCGGCCGTGCACTGCGCGAAATGGAACCGGCGTCCCAAATGTACGGCAAGCTGGTGCGCATCTCCAAAGACGCGGCCGAGGGCAAGGACGTGACCGGTGAAAGCGTCACGGTCGCGGACGCGCTGGACACGATGGTGCAATGGTTCTGCATTCTGTTTGGCGGACAGTTTACGCCGGATGCGGTGTACGACCATTATCCGGCCGATCGGTTGATGCACGATATCGCGTTGGCGCTGCTCTCGGTGCAGACGCAGACCACCGAGGTGCTGGACGCTTTCCCTACGAGGCCGGCGACGCTGGAGGCGACGGAAATCGCGGAGCAGATGGCACTTTAACGTTGCCGGAATATATCTATGCAACCTACAACACACTGCTGAAAGCCGGCTGGCGGATGCGGGAGATCGACGAAATGGATCTCCCGGGCTTTCTGCGCGTCCGGGCGTGGGACGCATGCCGGGAACAGAAACAGCGGGAACCAAAGCCCGCTTTTATTGACCAGCTTTGGCCGGGAGTCAGTCCATAAGGAGAGGAGGGTGTTTTCATGAGCGAGGTTCTGCGCGATCTGGTGGTAGCGCTGTCGCTGGACAGCGATAATTTCAGCCGCAACCTGCGCACCATCAATAAACAGATAAAAGAAGCTGAAAGCACCTTCCGGCTGGCCGGCGCGGGCGTGGTCGGCTTCGATAAATCCATACAAGGCACCGAAGCGAAGCTCTCGATGCTCGGGAGCAAGCTGCAAGCGCAGAACCGCGCCGTGGAGCAGTATTCGCGTGCGTTGGTGGCGGCCAACCAGAAGTTGACCGATTCATCTGCCCGGCAGGAGAAGCTGACCGCCGCCCTTTCGGATGCGCGCGGCGCGCTTACACAGGCGAAAACCGCTGTCGCCGGCGCGTCGGACGAGTACAAGAAGCTAGCTTCCTCCCTTGGGGAATCCGATTCCGCGACCGTACTGGCGCGGGAGAACCTTGAACGCTGTGAACAGGAATACCAGGACGCGCAGGACAAGGTAAAGCTGCTGGACGGCCAGCTGAAATCCAACACCAAAACCCTGCAGAACAACGCCGATGCCATCGCCAAGGTCAAAACGGACCTGAACAACGCCAAAGCGTCTGTCAAGGATACAGAAGCGGAAGTCCGCCATCTGACGGAACGTTTGTACACCATGCAGTCCGGCTGGACGAAGGCCGGAGAGGCGCTGACGGCGTTTTCCGTAAAGGCCGCCGCAGTCAGCAAGACCATGATCACCGCCGGCAAGGGCATGACCGCCGCCGTGACCGCGCCGATTGTTGCGCTGGGCGCGACAGCGGTGAAAGCGTCTGTGGAGTACGAGGACGCGTTCGCTTCTGTGCGCAAGACAGTGGATGCGACGGAGGAAGAGTACGCGCAGCTGTCCGGTTCCGTCAAGACCATGAGCACAGAGGTTGCAACCTCCGCCAATGATATCGCGGAAGTCATGGCGAGTGCCGGACAGCTTGGGATCAAGAACGATAACCTCGTGGCTTTCACCCGCACGATGATCGACCTGGGCAATTCCACCGACATCATCGCCAACGATGCCGCGACAGCCATCGCGCAGTTTGCCAATGTGACCGGCATGTCGCAGACGAAGTTTTCCAATTTCGGTTCCGCGCTGGTAGCTCTCGGCAATAACTTCGCCACCACCGAGAGCGCCGTTATGGACATGGCCACGCGTCTCGGCTCTGCTGGCTCACAGATTGGGCTGTCGGAGGCACAAATCCTGGGCTTTGCCACGGCGCTGTCCTCGGTCGGGCTGGAAGCCCAGGCGGGCGGCACGGCGTTCTCCAAGGCCATGATTGAAATGCAGGTCGCCGTGGAAACCGGCGGCGACAGTCTGGATGATTTCGCCCGCGTGTCCGGGCTAACCAAGAATGCCTTCAAGGCGCTCTGGGAAAGCGACTCAGCCGGGGCGATCCAACAGTTCATTGTCGGGCTGTCTCAGATGGATGAAGCCGGTGTTTCCTCCATCGTAACCCTGCAGGAAATGGGCTTCACGGAGGTGCGCCTGCGCGATACCCTAATGCGTGCATCCAACGCCACCGAGCTGTTCAACCAAACGCAAGAAACCGCCAACGCCGCGTGGGAAGAAAACACCGCATTGACCGAAGAGGCGAACAAGCGCTACGCCACCACAAAAAGCCGGCTGACGAACCTCAAGAATACGGCGCTGCTGTTCGCCCAGCAGATCGGCGACGATCTGAACCCGACCATTCAGAGTCTGATAGACCGGGCCAATGAGCTGCTGGCGTCCTTCCTGGCAATGGATGAGAGCCAACGTATGGCGATCATCAAGTTCGCGGCCGTTGCTGCCGCTGCGGGACCCGCGCTGTTGGTCATCGGCAAAACAACCAGTGCTGTAGGGAAAGCCTCTGCCGCGATCGGTAAGTTTGCCACCGGTATGGGGAAATTCTCAGCCAAGGTCAAGCTGGCAGGCGGCGGTGTTACCGGATTTGCCAAAACAGTGGGCTCCTCCAAGCTGGCGGTAGCCGCGCTCTCCGCCGCGCTGATTTACGGCGCGTACAAGCTCTACGACTATGCGTCCGGTACCAAGGCGATCCGCGAGGCCCTCGAGGGTATGAGCAAGACGGCAAGCGACTGGAAGAATACCGCCGCCGACACCTTCTATTCCAAGGGTGGATTAAGCGCCTTCGGGCTGTCGGAAGCCGACTTCACCCGCAATACCCAGACCGCACAGGAATGGAAGGACGGTTTGCTGGCTGTCTGGTCGGACGGGAAAAAGGAAACGGACGAGATCGTATCCGACTGGACGGAGTCCTTCCGGAGCCTCACCATCTCGACCCGCGAAGAGCTGCAATCCATGAAGGATACAGCGGATTCCTCCGGTTATGCCGCCATATCAGACCAGCTTGCCGGCGACATCGCGCAGCTAAACACGATGGATGCGGAAGTAGCGAAGCTGCTGAAAAAGCGTCAGTCGAAGAACTTCACAGACAAGGATGAAAAGCGGCTCCAACAGCTGGTGGATGAGCGCGAGGCCATCGAAGTCAAGTACCATCTTACGCCGGCGGATACCGACGGGTTTGAAGCCATCCGGCAGAAACTCCAGTCGGAAGTAGCCCGCGCACAGGCACGGGGGGAGGCAACTGCAGACGCTTCCGTCTATGAAAGCGCCATGGTCGCCGCGGCCGAGGGGATGGCTGCTATCAACACACAGATGGATGCGCAGTATGACAAGGAATACGCGCTAGTCCAGCTTATACAGGATGAAACTCAAAGGCAACAGGCGCTGGAGATGCTCAATGCCAAATACAATGCTGATCGTTTAGAGGCTGCCGGGGAGTATGCCAAAACATTAGCTGATCTCGTGATGCCGGTGTGGCAGCAAGCGGACATTCAAAAAGCCGGCACCGATATAGATACGCTCTATGCCAAGCTTCGGGAATACAGCATTGCCGCCTCTGATAATGATGCCCTGGGGATGGGCAAAGCGCTGGAGGATATGGACGCGCTGACTGCCGACATGGACGAGGGGAGTCTGACTGATTACCTCGGGATCCTCACGCAGATCCAGTCACTGCTGGACAGTGGGCTTTCTGAGGATAAGATCAATGCGCTGTTTCCGGAGCTAGATGCTTCCGGGCAGATGGAACAGATCGCGAGCCTGACGCAGTTTATTCAGGATCATAAAGATACGCTGTCCGGGCTGAGTATGATGTTTTCGGATGCTGTCCCAGAGGAAGTGCTAAAGATTGCCACCGATCTGGATATGACCGGCGCGCAGGCACGGTGGGATGTTTTCGCAGAAAATCCCGGGGTGATCACGGCAGACGCGGTCATCAACAGCAGTATTGCCTTGGTCGGATATGACCTGACAGCCTACAACGAATTCGTGGCGAACAATCCCGTTACGGTGACCGGTGTGGTGCGGATCGGGGAAGCATTCGACAATCCCTCCGATGTGCTGACTGACCCGGACGCCACCTTCTGGGAAAACGGCGTGGAGATCCCCGTGAGCCTCGTGCCCGCGGAGAAGATCGACGCCGATACCCTAATCGCCTATGATGATGACGGTACGCTCCATGTGCTGATCACTCCGGAAATCCAGGGAACAGCGGAATCCGTACAGCAAGCCGCGCAGGGACTGTCCAAGGACTATGTGACGACCTCTGTGTTTGGGAAGCAGTCGCAAAACGACTGGGGGTTCCTCAACGGCTTTCTTGGCAACAGCCTGCTGGAATGGATGGGCAGCTTCAACACAGAGCTAGAAGCCTTTCAGAAAAACAAAGGCGGTATCGTCACCTTATGGGGACTGCTGGACGAGACTACACTCTCCGGAATCGACAGCCGGATGAATGCACAGTTCTCTGGGGAGAATCTGGCAGGCTTCACTGCCTACGTCTCCGAACTGACGGCGGCGATCCAAAACGGCGAGACCCTTTCAGAGGACGATCTGACCAATCTGCAGAACATCGTAGAGTTCCTAAACAATCTAGAACTGACCGATACAGGTGAGAACATTCGCGCAGGCGTTGCCCAGGGCATGACGGAAGCCGGGTGGGATACGGATGCGGAAACCGTAGCATCCAGTCTGGAAGCAGCGCTGAACCTGGCGCTGGGCATCCAGTCGCCCTCCGCCCGCATGAATCCTATTGGGAATAATGTATCCGCGGGTGTAGGCGTCGGGATGATGGGATATGATTTTTCCCCGGAGGCCAGCACCTTGGCTGCGCAGCTCGAAAACACCATCTATGCGGCGCTTTCAGGCAGTATGAACGCTTCCACACTGAAACCCATAGGGATTCAGGCGATGGCCGGGTTGGCCGCGGGCATTCAAATGGGGCAGGTCGGGGTAATCTCTGCCATGCGTGCTACCGCGCGCGCTGCCGTAAACGCTGCCAAGCAGGAACTGAAAATTGCGTCCCCGTCCGGTGTGTTCCGCGACGAAGTGGGTCGCATGGCGATTAAGGGCTTTGGGCAGGGTGCGCTGCTGGAGAGCAGGGAGCAGGCCAAGGTGATCTGGAATGCTGCACGATTTCTGACCGGCGCTGCGCAGGATGGAGCCGTGAGCCATACTTCGTATGACAATCGCAGAACCTATAACCAAAACGCGACGTCCACCGTGCAGGTCGATAAACTATATGTGCGGGACGAACAGGATATTCGTTCCTTGGCAATCGAAATCGCAAGCCTGACGAAACGACAGCAACAGGGGAAGGGATTGCGGATGGCTTGAAGGCTATGCTATCCCGGAGTATAATAAATAGGTTGAAATGAGTATTCTGCTTGACGATAAAGCATCGACGGAGGGATCCCATGAAACTGAACTTCATTACTTTCCTGGTGAGAGACATTGAGAAATCCGTGCGGTTTTATACTGAACTGGCAGGGTTGCAGGTTGTCAATCGCATCACGCCCAAAGCGGGGGAGATCGTTTTTCTGGCTAATGAAAAAGGCGAGACTATGCTGGAGTTCATTGCGGTGGAAGATGCTGTGAAAGTCAGCGTCAAGGGGATGGCGATGAGCTTTACAGTCAATGATGAACTGGAGACTGTCCGGGAGAAAGCGATCGCTTTGGGGTACTCGCCGTCGGAGGTCAGGGAGATCGGGCCCAAACCAAAGTATTTTATGGTGGTGGATCCTGATGGGATTCCGGTGGAGTTTAGCATATAAAGCTGGATGCATATAGGGTAAGGGCACTGTCACAAATGACATTGCCCTTTTCTGTGTCTGCTTGGAGGTGATGGTGTGAACGATTGGTTTGCATGGAATGGTATCCGTTGTACTGAGTATGGTATTCATGTTTCCGAACAACCATCGATCACGATCCCTTCCGAGCGTGTGACCTATACCAATATTCCGGGTCGTCCGGGCAGTCTGACGATACTGGAAGGCGACGATGTCTATGACGATTTATTGCTGACGGCCACGTGCTTTCTTTCCGATCCTATGAAGATCCCGGCAATCGCAGCCTGGCTCAAAGGTAGCGGAACGGTTATCTTTGCCAATCGGCAGGGCGGCTTCTACTACGCGCGTGTGGCGAATCAGATCAGCTTTGAAAAGATTCTGCGAGGCAATGCGCACCGCGCCTTTGCCGTCAACTTCCGCTGCAAACCCTTCTGGTACGCAGAAAATGTGGAGCCGATCACGCTCACGGAGTCCGGCACGTTCATCACCAATCCCGGAAGCGTTTATTCCGAGCCGGTGATTACCGTATATGGCTCTGGGGATATAACGCTGATGATCGGAATAACGGTTGTAGCATTGACGGGGATTGACAGCAGTATCACGCTGGATACGCCGCTGATGGAGGCTTACAAGGGTACGACCAGCATGAACAGCAGTATGAGCGGTGATTTTCCCACGCTTGCGCGTGGGGCGAATGCTGTCAGCTGGAGCGGAACCGTAACCAGTGTGGTGATCCAACCGAATTGGCGATATCTTGTTTAGATGACGACATCATGATAAACTGGACCCGCAAGCCCTGTTTTCTTTTCCAATTTAGATGGGGTCGGTATCAGAGAGATTATCAGAATTGAGGAACCGTCGGCTCTGCATACCTATGGGTAAAGGAGATTACCATGGCGAGGATCACTGGCATTGGCGGCATCTTTCTACACTTGGATTATGATGCCAAGGGGTTGCTGGATTGGTATCATACGGTTTTGAATCTTGATGTCTCTGCGTATGGCATCAATTTTCTCATGCCCAATCAATTCACACTCATTACTTTCGATAACAAGAATGTTGGCTCCATCAACCTGAATTTCACTGTGGACGATCTTGAGTGTTTCATAATGGAGATGCGGCATAAAGATATTCCCATATTCCAGGAGATAACTGCACTTGCAGGTGGAAAATTCGCACAGATCAAGGATCCTGCGGGTAACCTGATCGAGTTATGGGAGCCGAACGAAGAAGAATACGTTCATATGGTACAGCAGGAAATTGCTGAATATGAATCGTCGAGTCAGCAGCCGCCACCCACGCCTTAAGATCATTGGTGGCGTGTTTTCTCCCTTATCCCTCATTGTATAAAAATATACATCTACTTTAAAATTCTAGTCCTGTAAAGTTTATTGGGTCTCTGCCGAGTACCACTTTCATCGACTTTGGTTGTCAATGTGACATTTTCTACGCCACCTGAAAAGGCAGGCGTTTTTTCTTTGCCCTTCAGGAGGTGAATCCCCGTGATCTGTGTCTATGCTCCGGATTGCACTGACTTCTCCAACAACGGGTATGGCCCGGTTAGCCCATCGTCCTGCGTTGTAACGGAAACTCTGAATAGTGAGTGGGAACTGACACTGGAGCATCCTCTGGATGATGAGGGGAAATGGCAGCGACTGGCGGAGGGCTGTATCCTTCGTGCCCCTGTGCCTGCCTCCATGACACCTCGGGTGAAGCTGGTCAGCCAAAGCGAAGGCAGTGAGATCTATAAGGTCGTTGGTGGACGCTTGCGATTGCGCACAGGTCCTGGTACTGGATATAAAACGCTGAAACTGTATCCGACCGATACCGAAGTCATTATTCTGAATCAAATGAACGCCTCCTGGTATGAAGTGACCGCACCGGATGGCAAGCACGGGTATATGTCCACCGAGTTCCTCTCCTATGTGCGCACGGAGGGCAACATCGTTACGAGCACCGGACAGCTTGTCGAGAGCCGCCAGCTGCGCGAGCAGCCGTTCCGCATCTACCGGGTGGTGCCAGAGCTGTCCAAGATCACGGTGTATGCTCGTCATATTTTCTATGATCTCATGGACAATATGATCCAATCGTATCAGCCTTCACCTACAACGATCGGTGCAGCAGTAGCACAGAATATCTCTTCTCAATGTAAGACCGACCATGGTTTTACTTTCTTTTCGGATCTGGCCTCTACCGCAAATGATGTTTTGCTTGAGAATATCAATCCGGTGGAAGCAGTGCTCGGCGAGGGAGGCATGACAGAGAAGTACGGAGCTGAGCTCGCTAGGGACTGGTTTGATGTGTTTCTAGTACAACGGGTCGGAAGCGATACAGATGTGCAGATTCGTCAAGGCAAGAACCTGCTGGGAATCTCCTATGATGTGGATCTGACCAATGTCGTCACCCGCATTATGCCGACAGGGGAAACAAAGGACGGCGAAGTCCTGTACCTGGATGAGCTGTATCTCGACAGCCCGCATATCAGCAGCTACCCACACCCCAAATGGATCCACCTGCCGGTGTCCGAAGCAAAGGTGTCCGATGAGCTGAGCATCGAACAGGCAAAAACCAAGATGCGGGAAGCCGCGCAGTCGGAGTTCGACGCCGGCTGTGACTTGCCATCGGTCTCACTGGATGTGGATTTCATCAACTGTACAGATACTGAGGAATACAAGCCGTATGGTTTTTTGCAGAACATCTTTCTGGGCGACAGCGTACGTGTGATTGCCCGCCGGATTGGCGTGGAAGTCTCCATGCGGATGACGCAGTACACCTACGATTGCCTGACCCGGAAATACACGGCCATGACGTTGGGCACCGTTGCGGATACAGTCGAAAGCAACATGATCTCAGCCCGGCAGCTGGGCAGCGGGATCATCACCGGCGCGAAGCTCGCGATCAACTCGGTCGGCAGCGGCCAGCTGCAAAGCGGCTCTGTGGGTAGCCTCCAGATTAAGATGGCGGCCATCGCAACCGCGCACATCGTGGACGCTGCCATTACCCGCGCCAAGATCGCCGAAGCGACGGTCGGCACCCTGAACGCGGAAGCTCTCACGGCAGTGACGGCGAAGATTGAGGAGCTGTCCGCCGGAAACCTGACCACGGATATCCTTTATGCCGCGTTGGCCACCATTGCTGTAGCGCAGATCACGCAGGCGAATATCGAAAACGCGAATATCAGCTGGGCGGATATCGGAACGCTGGCCGCGCAGATTGCCCAGATCGCAACGGCGCAGATTACCGCGGCTAACATTGAACAGGCGAATATCAACTGGGCGAATATAGCCTCCCTGAATGCGAAGATTGCGGAAATCGCTTCCGCACAGATCACCACCGCCAATATCCAGAATGCTGGTATCAATTGGGCCAGCATTACGGAGTTGAACGCTGTGGTTGCCAACATCGCCGTTGCCCAGATCACGACCGCGCACCTGCAGGCGGCCAGCATCGACTGGGCATCCATTACGGAGCTCAATGCTGCCATCGCCAATCTTGTCAGTGCCAATATCCAGACGGCGGACATCGACTGGGCGCAGATCAAGGACCTGACAGCGGGTACCGCGATCATCGAAAAGGGCGTCAACGGCAAGCTGTACGTGGCGGATCTGGCGGTCACGGAAGCGAACATGGCAACCCTAACGGTCGGTGAGCTGATTGTAAAGGGGACGGACGGTAGCTTCTACGCGGTGTCCGTTGACGAAACTGGAACGGTCACTACCCAGAAGAAGGAAATAACCGGTACCGATGTTGCGGACGGTTCCCTCTCCGGCGGCAAGCTCATTGAAAACACCATCACGGCTCGGGAACTGAATGTTTCCAGTATCTTTGCCGATCAGGCTCTGATCGGAGCCATCAAAGCGGCCAATCTTGATGTGGACGATTTATTTGCCAATTCCGCGTTTATTGCCAACCTGCAGACGGTGGATATCTCCGGGAATACCGCCCTGCGCTTGTACGTGGAGGGCGAAGTCGCAATAGCGAAGGACGAGGCATTGGACGCGGTGGGTGACGCCGTCTCCATGATCTCCGTTACAGCGGACGCTATCCGAAATGAGGTCCGGCAGCAATATGCGCCAGCGGAGGATGTCAGCCAGCTGGGCGTGAGCGTAGCTTCCCTCTCCGAGCAAACCGAGAGCAATTTCACCTGGGCGGTATCGCAGATCAATGAACTCAGCGAGGTCACCCAGAATAACCAGGCGCTGACCGAGGAACAGCTGAACCTCATCCGAACGTATATGCAGTTCGGAGAAGATGGGCTGACGATCGGTAAAACCGGTAACCCGGTCACCTTCCGGGTGGTCAACGACCGTGTGGCGTTCTACATGAACAATACGGAAGTCGCATATCTCTCAGATAATAAGCTGTATGTTACACAGGCGGAGATCCTGACCAAGCTCGTCATCGGAAAGTTCGCCTTTGCGCCCCAAACAAACGGGAATCTGTCTGTGCTCTATACGGACTAGGAGAGGAGAAGGTTATGGCTACAACGGTATCCTATTCCGCGTCCCTGCGCACACGGAAAACGACCTCCTCCAGTAACTTCAAGAGTGATGCCGCCGCACAGGAATACTATATCGATGATTATAACCTCGTCGGTATCATCAATTTCTCCGGGTTGTCACTTGCCGGCAAGCTGATCACAGCTGTTTCCTTCACCTTCACCTCGGATGCCGCGGGGTATGGCGACTGGTACACAAAAACCGTATATCTGCGCAAGTCGCTGTATCAGGCAGCCTCCGAATCCGGAATCACCGGTGGCGGGTATTACGGGGATGCGCTGGGTACTTTTACGGGTTCTTTCTACAATAACACCACTAGCTATACGATGTCGGGGACACTGCTGACCAATATCGCGGCGTATTTGGCGCTGGGCAACAATACCTTCTGTATCTACAACCCGAGCCCCGTTTCCAGCAGCAATGGGTATGCCACCAACTATCTGCAATGGTCAGCCGCCACGATTACGGTTACCTATGAGGAGGCAGTCAGTCAACCGTCGGTATCCGCAAGTTCTGTGGATATGGGCAGCGCGGTGACCATCTACACCAACCGGCAGAGTACATCTGCCACCCACACGCTTTTGTACAGCTTCGGCGGTGCATCCGGGACGATCGCCACAGGTGTCGGTGCGGCCTATGCCTGGACGCCGTCGGTTACGCTGGCGCAGCAGATCCCATCGGCCACCGCGGGTACGTGTACCATCACCTGCCAGACCTATTATGGAACCACCCTGACAGGCACACGCACCGTTTCTTTGACATTGACAGTGCCATCCAGCGTCATCCCCAGTATCTCCAATGTCGCTTTCACGGAAGCGATCGCTGGGCTGGCAGCGCAGTTCGGTGGGTTTGTGCAGAGCAAGAGCCGGCTGTCGATCGTCATTTCCGCGCTGGGCGTTCAGGGCAGTACCATTTCCAGCTACCGTACCGTACTGAACGGCGTTACCTATTCCGGAGATAGCTTTACTTCCAATGTGTTAGCCGTTGCCGGGGATAACACCATGACCGTCACGGTGACCGACAGCCGCGGACGCACGGCGTCAACGACCCGAACCGTAACCGTGATTACGTACACCTCGCCATCACTGTCGCAGTTCTCAGCGGAACGCTGTAATACGGCTGGAACGGCTTCGCAGGTGGACGGAGTGAATGTTCGCGTGTCCGCAGCGGCGAGTGTGTCGTCTGTAAACAGTCATAATACGATGGTTTGTACGATCTACTATAAGCTGTCCACGGCAAGCGCCTGGATCAGCGTACTGACACCGACCATCACGAATTATGCTGTAGCCGTCACGAACCAGCTGTTGTCCGCGACCTTTGATACGCTGCACAGCTATGATGTGATGATCCGGGTCACGGATTGGTTCGGCGCGGTGGAGCAGTCAGTCAGCATTGGCACCAAGCAAGTGCTGATGGATTTTTATCATGATGGCAGCGGGATCGCTTTTGGCAAGGTGTCCGAAGAGGCCGGGAAAGCCGCATTTGGCTGGCCGCTTTCACTGGACACACCGCTGGCAATCTCCGAGGGCGGAACTGGGCAGACGACGGCAGCAGGCATCCGCAACGCACTGGGCCTTGGGAATACCACCGCTGCCCTTCCCGTAGCCAACGGGGGTACGGGCCAAACATCTCTGACCAGCCTGCGCAATGCTATGGGGCTTGGGAACACGACCGGTGCGGTTCCTGTGGCCAATGGCGGAACCGGGGCGGCAACGGCAGCCGACGCGCGGACGAACCTTGGGATTACACTGGCAGCGCTTGGAGCCGCGGCGGCCTCGCACACCCACGCGGCATCTGCCATTACGTCGGGCACATTGGCCGCGGCCCGGCTGCCGTACAAGTTCGCATTCGGGTCGTCCTCTGTCAGCGGTTCCAGCGCGGCATACCTGAACTACTCCTCCGCCGGTTTTACGAGTACCCCGAAGGTATTTGTCTGTTATTCAACTACCAGCACCAACTGGAGCGGTGACTACGGTGCGCTCAAGATCTACTCCAAAACCACCTCCGGCTGTTATTGCGTAGTCGGTGGTTCGTTCTCCACGAGCCGTGCCATAGATTGGTTTGCGATCGGAACTTAATTCAAGAACAACTATATGATTCGCTGATCAGCCGTTCCCACATCGGGGGCGGCTTTTCTGATACATCAAACAAACGGGAGGATATTCACATGAGGGATTTTTCAATTGATCTGGTATGGGCCAAGCTGCAGATGGCATTCGCTGTGATCGGGGGCTGGCTCGGTTTCTTTTTGGGAGGGCTGGACGGCATGCTGATTGCGCTGATCATCTTTGTGGTGCTGGACTACGTCACCGGGGTGATGTGTGCCATCTCAGACAAAAAACTTTCCAGCGAAGTGGGTTTCCGGGGCATCTTTCGGAAGGTATTGATCTTCATGCTGGTCGGTGTAGCCAACATCGTGGATGTGCATGTGGTCGGTACCGGCAGCGCGCTGCGTGGCGCGGTCGTCGCCTTTTACCTGAGCAACGAGGGCCTGTCCGTGCTGGAAAACGCCGCGCACCTGGGTCTACCAATCCCGGACAAGCTCAAGGAAATATTGGCACAGCTGCACGGACGGGAGGACAAGTCTGTCGATTCCGGGGACGGTGAGAACGGGTGATTACCGTACAAGCACTAATTACAAAGTTCCAATACGCATTGGATCAGAAATGGGGTTATATCTGGGGCGGTGCCGGGCAGACGTGGACGCAGGTTAAGCAGGATGCCGCCACGCGCTCCATGACGGTCAAGTACGGTTCACGGTGGATCGGGAAAAGGGTCGCTGACTGCAGCGGCCTTTTTTCCTGGGCTTTCAAGGAGCTTGGCGGATACATGTACCACGGCAGTAATACGATGTGGAACAAATACTGTACCAGCAAGGGTACGCTGGAAAGTGGCATTACGATCCGTCCGGGCACCGCGGTCTTTCTGGTTAACAGCGCCGGGTCTCGGCATCATGTGGGGCTGTTCATCGGCGATGATACCGTCATTGAAGCGAAGGGTACCGCCTATGGCGTCGTCACCAGCAAGCTCTCCCACTGGGATGAATGGGGTGAGCTCACCGGGGTGGACTATACAAACGAAGGAAGTGAAACGGTCGTGACCACCCTTCGCAAAGGTGACAAAGGCGAAGATGTCCGAGTGCTGCAGAACAAGCTGCTGAAACTGGGTTATAGCCTGCCGAAATACGGCGCGGATGGCAGCTACGGCGAGGAAACCACGGCTGCTGTCATGGCGTTTCAGACAGACAAAGGATTGGTGGTCGACGGCATCTGTGGCCCGATCACGCAGGCGGCTCTCGAAAGTGTCGGCTCTAATGATACTGGTGATACAATGATCGAGCTGGAGGCTCCTGCCATGAAAAAAATCGTGATCGTTAGCTCCGGGGCTGAGGCTAGTGTTCGCGCTGGAAACGGTGATGATTATGAGGTGATCGTCGCCGCACCAAACGGTGCTTCTTTTGACTGGGTGGCCACCGCGGAGAACGGATGGCACGCGGTTGTGCTCGAGAATCAGGTCGGTTGGGTGTCCAGGGAATACAGTCAAATTGCATAAAGAAATTTAGGCTGGCGCTTTCGTGTCAGCCTTTGTTCTTTATATATAATGGAAAAGGGACAAGTCTCTGTAGCGAATGTTCAGGTTTCATTTTAAATAGCGATATGCCTTTTTGAACACATATATCATGTAATTTAGTTTGATGCTCTTCTCCTATTTTATACCCGAGATATACTACCTTGGCTAATGGCATATGCTCTAAATGACAAGGCGGATTTGATTCAAATAGTGTTCTCCATTCCTGTTCACAACTCCAATCTGTAGTTTTTATTGTCAACATATGCATGCCAATGCTACCGTTAATTTCTTCAAGATCATGGATGTGCAGTTGGCAGTCTGATCTATATAGTACAGGAAACGTGCAATGTGTAATGGTATTATCTAGGTTTTTGATACCATATCCGACGCAAAAACCTTGGTGATGATCCGCATAATGTTCCCACATAGAGGTTCCATCATTGATGGCGGAAAAGCAACAAATATTATACATGTTACGTGCACCATCTATGATTTTCTGTAATTCTCCATCAACAAAATGATCCAGTACTGACGCTAATGCGGCTAATTGATCTGGTGGCATTCTTTCTTGTTCAGAAACACCATATAGATGGGCCATCCCAGTATTAATACAATTAACTAACTCTTGGCAGGAAGAAACTGTGTGGTCTGGCATGAAAGGTAGTTTACTTCTTATTTCGCTATAACTAGTCTGGCTTAGTTTTTTGGCGACATCATCTCTAAGAATGCTTATAGGACCTTCAAAAGGGTCGTTGAATAATTTCGGTTGAGCAGAGTATAGATAATCCTCTTCAAGTGCTGTAAATGTTTCTGCTGAACATGAACGATATTTGAATAAAAGTTCCGGCATATGCGCGGCTTTCATTTCTGCGGCTCGTGTCATTGTCTCTTCTGTATGATGTTCACCAAACATTAATTCTTCATATTCATTGAGCCAAGCTTGATCTTTGCAATCTGACATTTTGCCCTCCCCTAAAAAACAAACAACCGATGCTCGTCAGAGAATCTCTTGCTCACACTATATTCTCGCCACGCTGTGTCTTGGTTTCCAACTTATCCCCATCTATTTCCAATCAAATAAGCGGTAACGAGACAGCGCTTTGTCGACTATGGCAACGTGCTTTGCAATTTCCAGGCGTGTCAGAAACTCGTCCTTGTTTGTTGGAACAGGGCCGTTCAAACTGGATGTTGCTAACGATAATTTTTTCTGGATGCTTCCAAGATCACGTTTGGTTAGTTTCCCATCTTCGATTCGCTGCAAAATCCCATCCGACTGGTAACGCCCGATCACGACAAATGGGCTAACCACCTTATGCATGCTCTGTTTTTCTTCCAGGGAAAATTCATACATCTCAATCACCTATAGGTATTATACAAAACAAGATACATACCGACAAGAAAAATCTGCGGTGCTCAATATTAAATCAACCACAGATACGTCAATAAAGTAGAGATTGTTGCTGATACCACTACGGATTTTCTCCCCTCGCTGTCCAGTAGGAAGTGAGGGGAGTTTTTCTATCCCTCGGAACGGAGGGTACCTTTGGAACATTCGACAACAGAAATCATGGTAGGTAAAACGCTGTTCATTGTCACGGCAGAGTGCAGCCCGGCAGCTACCGAGACCTTAGAGCAGAAGCTGAAAAAGCTGATAATCCAGCATATTCCGGATGTACGAAAAGTTAACAGTAAGTTATCGGATAATGCCGCTGGACGACTTGCTATGTCCTCAGATCAGAGCGAACATGGTCACTACCCAAACGAAAACAGGAGGAGTTCTGATGATGAGGAAACAGCAGGTTGACCAAAGCAAAATCACAGCCTTGTATTGCCGCTTATCACGTGATGACGGCGGCGATGCGGAGTCCAACAGCATTAGCAACCAAAAGGCGATCCTGAACAAGTACGCCGCTGAACATGGCTTTACCAATCCAAGGTTCTATGTCGATGATGGATGGTCTGGTGCGAATTTCAATCGCCCCGGCTTTCAAGAAATGCTAGGCGACATCGAGGACGGTGTTGTCGGGACTGTAATATGCAAAGATATGTCCAGATTCGGTAGAGACTACCTGAATGTCGGCCTCTACACAGAGATGACCTTTCCAGATGCCGGCGTGAGGTTCATCGCCATTTATGATAACGTAGACAGCGCCAACGCCGTGGATAACGATTTCACGCCGTTTCGGAATATCATCAACGAGTGGTACTGCCGCGACATCTCCAAAAAGGTCAAGGCAGGAATGAAGGCACGGGCGCAAAGGGGCGCACATATCACCGGCAGCGTTCCCTACGGTTATAAGCGTCATGAAACCGAGGAGGGAAAATGGATTATCGACGAGGAAGCCGCCGAAGTGGTACGGGAGATATATAGGCTCTACATCGGGGGTATGACTTTCAAGCAAATTGCAGAGGAAATGAGCAATCGCAACATTGACACGCCCGCCAAACACATGCTACAGTTCGGGCTGTACAAGTACGGCAGGCGGCTTAACTTAGAAAATCCACCCGAACTCTGGCACTTAGGCTCAATCGTTATGATTATCGACCGCTACGAGTATGCAGGGCATACCGTCAGTTATCGTAAAGAAAAGGTATCCTACAAAAACAAGAAAAGCGTTCGAAACCCTGAAAGTGAATGGATTATTACCCGTGATACACAAGAGGCGATCATCGACGAGGAAACCTGGCAAACTGCTCACAGGATCAGAGAAAGTGGCCGGCACAGAAAGATCATCACCCACGACAAAAGCCCCCTCAACGGTCTAGTTTATTGCGACAAGTGTGGGAACAAGCTGTACTTCAAGCCGACGCCGAGGTTGAAATCCCATGGCGGATGCTATATGTGCGGGTATTATCTGCATTACAAACTCTGCACTACGCACTATATTCGACGGGATGATCTGGATGGAATGGTGCTCACCCATCTCCGCAAGGTCACGGCTTTCGCTAAGGCACATGAATACGAGTTCACCAGAATGGTGGAACGGAAAACAAAGCGAAGCGGTGAGGACGCTCTCCGTAAAAACGAGAAAGAGCTCGCCGAGGGGCTGAATCGCTTAAATGAAATTGACCATATTATAAACCGACTCTATGAGGATAAGGTGGCTGGAGAGCTGAGTGTGGAACGGTTCGCAAAAATGCTCACCGGCTTTGAAACAGAGCAAGCCCAGCTGCGTACCCGTTGCGAACAACTGCGGATAGTCATCGCCGAAGACAGGGAAAATAACGACGGTGTGGAGCGGTTCATAAAACTGGTAAGGCAGTTCACCGATATCACCGTATTGACCACAGAGCTTGCGGTTACACTGATTGAAAAGGTCATCGTCGGGCAAGCAGAAAAAATCAATGGGCAACTACGGCAAAAGGTTCGAATTATCTACAACTTCATAGGTGATGTGACTGGGGAAATTCCTGAATAGCGGCTCTGTCGAATGTGACGGAGCCGCTGGTTTTTGCTTGAATTTTACTACCACATACCCATAATACTGACAAGAATATTTTATGTTCCGTTCAGTCCGGCCGCAAGCTTATTCAGTTCCTCTCTGCTCATCAGACGGTACATAAGAGCGACCAAGCGCTCTCTTGATATGTTCCCACCGTTTTTAAACCAATGGGTCAATACTCCAATCATTGCGGACAATAGATATTCAAGAGAATACTCGAGCTCCAATGTATCAATCCCATCATGAACAATCCGGCTCAGCAATTCACCTGTTATGTTATTTTTTATCTTGGCGGCAAAGGACGGGTCACCATTTTCACCTAAAAGTACTGTATAATACTCGTTACCGCTTTCGTAAAAATCGATAAAGAAATCAATAGGTAAATCTCTACCAGCAGGCACAGGAAATATGGGAGGTATATCAGCTATGCCAGGTAAGAGTGATTGCTCGATCTGCTCCAGAACATCATAGACATCTATAAAATACTCATAAAACGTGCCTCGATTGTATCCAGCTTTTGCTGTAATTTCCCGTACTGTAATTTTTTCTATGCGCTTTTCACGGTATATCAGCCAAAATGCATTCATCAAATTTTGCCTTGTCTGTGCTGAGATTTCTTTATATGTTCCCATGATCCCTCCTGAAAATCCAACAATCGGAATATGATTGTCGGTTGAATGTCCTAAAAGTATAAGTTACAATGGCATCATACAACACGATGTTGGAAATAGTCAATCCGCAAGTGTTTAGGAGGAGTTTTGGATGATTACGATTTTATGTTCAGGCTCTCGCGGAGATATTCAACCCTATATCTATTTGGCAGTAGAACTTCAAAAGTTAGGAGAAGATGTTCGAATTGCTGCCGGAAACAGCTTCGCCAATTTTATCAAGGGTTATGGTGTAAAACACTATCCTCTTTCGTTGGATTATAAAACAGTTGGCCTCGACCCAAAGCTCATGGCATCAGCTCAAAATTCAACCAATCCATTGAAAATGCTGCTGACCTTCAATAAAATGAAGAAGTACGCCCGATTCATGGTAGATGAGATGTATGAAGCGTGCCGTAGCAGTGAGCTTATTGTTTGGCATCCCGGCTGTACTATAGGATATTTCGCAGCGCTGGAGATGGGCATTCCGTCTGTTTTGGCAGCTCCGTTTCCTTTGCATGAGACAAAAGAAGTAGCTTCTGTTATTGCTTACGGAAAGACAAAGTTACCGTTCAAAACGACGTACAAGTTGCTGCAAGGCATGCTTTGGATGGCTTCAAAAAGCGGTGTTGCCATGCTTTATCGTAAAAAAGAAGGTAGGCTACCTCCAAATTTCGGCTGCCCCTTTGAGAAAGCAGACAGCCGGCACCCAGCCATAGTATCCTGCTCCAACTTTGTATTCAAAAGACCAGGCGATTGGAATAGAAATATTCATCAATACGGCTTCTGGTTCATTGAGGAAGAGGTTGACTACACTCCTCCGGTGGAGCTTGCTGATTTTCTGTTAAACGGCAAAAAGCCTGTTTATTTTGGGTTCGGTTCCGTATTTAATAAGAATGAAATGGACAAGTTTTTAAAGATAATTACCGCTTCTCTTGCGGCCACCGGGGAGCGGGGAATAATAAGCGGAATGGGAATACCTAAAAACTTACCCGAAAACATTTTTGCGATTGACAGCATTCCGCACAAATGGCTTTTCCCACAATGTGCAGCAGTTTGTCATCACGGTGGAGCTGGAACGAGTGCTGCGGGATTTGCATCAGGAGTGCCAAGTATTATCATACCCTTTTCAAACGACCAGTTTGCATGGGCGCATAGGGCATATGATATTGGTGTTGGAGCGAAACCTATCTATAAAAAGCAGCTCTCGGTTGAAAGGCTGATAGCAGCGATTCGCTTTGCTCTAAAGGATAAGATCAAGACCAATGCTGAAATTCTCGCCAGAAACATAGCCACCGAAAAAGGCGCAAAAGACTGTGCATTGGTGATTGCTCAGCTATTGAGGTGATGCCATATTACAATAGTAGAGCTTGCGGCGACATTGATTGCAAAGGTCATCGTCGAGCAAGGAGATAAAATCGATGGGTAGCTACGTCAAAGGGTCCGATTTATCTACAACTTCATAGGCGATGTAACTGGAGAAATTCTCGAATAGTGGCTCTGTCGAATGTGACGGAGCCACTGATTTTTTGCCTTATTTCTACTACCATAAGAATAGCACTCCCATCCGGCTATCATTACACGCGAACAGCATGACCTTGTACAGTATGAGCTGCACAGGCGAAGGGAAAACAAGATAAAGCAGAGCGGCCGCACGAAGAACGGCAGGCTTTGCTTTGCGAGTCGTATCGTCTGTGGGGATTGCGGCAGTTACTTTGGCAGCAAGGTCTGGCACAGCAACAGCAAGTATCGCCGTGTCATCTGGCAGTGCAATCACAAGTACAACGGCACAGAGAAGTGCGCAACCCCACATATGACAGAGAGGCAGTTGGAAAATGCATTTCTCGCTGTAATCCATGAGATGGCGGAGGATATGGATACTATCCTTGCCGAGTATCAGAGCATCATTCTTGAATTGACGGATACCACTGCGATGGACAAACAGCTGGGCACACTGTCCCTTCAAGCGCGGGGAATCAATGCCAGAATACAGGAACTGATTTCCCAAAACACGTGGGTAGTACAGGATCAGGATGTGTTTGCGAGGGAGTATCAGGCGTTGGAAGCGCAGTACAATGATGTAGAGCGTGAGATGCAAAACCTGAAAGACGAACAACAAGCGCGCAATGGTCGACGCAGTGCGCTGAAAAGGAGTCTGAAGGCATGGGGGAATGCGCAGAAGAGGGCTTTAGCGTTCGATGATGACCTGTTTACAGCGTTGGTTGATCAAGTGACGGTCTTTGCGGATGGCAGGATTGCATTTACTTTCATGGATGGAACTAAGCGTTAACTTGATTGATATGACAAGTCTGCCGGATGATCTAAGGGGTCCTTCAAATTACAAGATTCACGCTGAGTTCCTACTTCCCTATATTCCGTGTCAATAACACTATCATGAAATAGCGAATCCTATTGAACAACTAAAGGAAGTCTCCTTTAAGTTAGGGGGATCTTTAGCTCCAGTATATCTAATTACCTCTCATTCTTCATCCTTTGCTTACACCTTACTGTTCAAGGTGCATTGCAATCCTAAACATTCTATCATCTTGCATCGACAGTACATGCAATTGACAATTGATAATAGAAGAATTATTCCGCCAACACCGTACAGCCCTTGGTCAGAGAAAAACATTATTCAAATCATTCATGGAAGAGAATTTAGTTGTATATCTCACGATACGTTTGAACAAATAAAGCATGAACAAGTTCGAGCAAACAAAGTAGGGCTAGTCTTCCAAATGCATGTGGATGGGAACGACTACGCCTTTTGTTGTATGGTAACATTCAAAAACGGCACTATGACTTCACTATTAGAGAAGCTCACTCATTCGATTACCACAATTGAAATCGTACAGAGCAAAAGAGCGGATTTTGCACATTTGTGCCGGTCTATCGGTAACGATGCTTCCATTGCCGATCAACGAGTGTTATTAATCGGCTGCGGTTCTCTGGGAAGCTATCTTGCTGAGGATCTTGTAAAGGTCGGCTTCCGGAGCCTAGATATTTATGATAACGAAACCTTAAGCAACGAAAACATTCTAAGACACAGATTGGACGGCTTTTGGATTGGCCATTTCAAAACCTCGGCCATGAAAGCAGAGCTTGAAATGATACACCCCGAGGTGTGCATTAATGCATTTAATGTGCGTATGGATGAAAGCCAATTGGCTAGGGTTGCCGACGATTTTGACTTGGTGATTTTCACCGTTGGAAGCAGCGATGTGCAATTAAGCCTAAACCGTTTATTTGTTAAGAAGCATTTTGCTAAACCGGTCATTTTTACATGGCTGGAAGCAGGTGGCGTATATAGTCATATACTATATGTCAAGTATAGTGATAAAGGATGCTTTGAATGCTTATATACAGATACAAGCGGAGAACTTGTCAATATAAAAGTGAATCATGTATCAGAGGACGATGCTGAGCAATTTATTATCAGAAATGGTTGCGGAGCAACACGAGTAGCATACGGAACCGAAATTCTTCTTCGAACAACAAGCGCTGTTCTAAATCTAATCCAAAAGATTAATAAAGGTGAAATTATTAGTGGCTCGCTGATCAACATCGATTCAACTTCAATCACCAATGTCGGGAATACTTTTGCAGAAAGAAAGTGTGCTTGTTGTGGCGATTCAGAAGACTGACAAGTGCGTGAAGATGAAGCTGCCGAACGGGAAAACGGTAGATATCCTCGCTGACGTATTTAGCCAGATTTCGAGATGGCTACAAGTAAATCAGAACGATCCGGAAAGTGGAGGATACATTCTCGGATACAGGCATAAAGATACAGATAATCTTTCGCTGGAATATGTTACATACCCGCAACCTCTGGATATACGAAGCCGTACGAGCTTTCGGATGAAAGACCCGAAGCATAAGATTTTTTTGCTGAGAGGTAAGATATCAAAAAGTTACTATATGGGTTTATGGCACACTCACCCACAGGAAACGCCAATCCCTTCGGGAACCGATTGGGAAGACTGGAATGATACTTTACGAATGGATCGTACAGCATGCAACTACATTTTTTTCATTATCGCCGGAACAAAAGAACTGCGAGTTTGGGCGGGAAACTTCGAGACTAAAAGGATAGATGAGCTTTTGGAGTGTGCAAAGGAAGGCGAGATTTATGCGTAGATTGACCAGCCGGATTATTTGGAAAAACGTATTATCTTCGATACTGAATGTTTGGATATTCTTGGGAACTATAAAATTGGCGGGTATGATTCTTTTCAAGATCAAAGGATGGTTTGAACTTCTATCTTATTTCTGGGGATATGACCAGACAAAAGGAGTATATTATATAGTCAACCTAATTTATGATAATGGAAAGGGGACCCCTTGGCTCTGGGTGATATTTTGGCTTGATTGTGCAGTTCTGTTTTTTTCGTTCCTTTGGCTGCTGAACAAAAACAGAAAACGAAAGTTACTTATCATCGAACATCTTTCTCTGCAAAAAATGGCGTTCACTTACGATATAAAAGAACTTGCCGATTATGCAACAAAGAAGTTCGAACTGAATCAATACAGTATTCTTAATAGTACGGATTTGACCACTGATAAAATGATAGGGCAGATTATCGAGCACACTGAAAGCTCGGTGTCACACATATTAAAGTACGTAACCAGCGGGTATCAAGTTGGCTATGCGGGTATTGCCAATATCCCGGCAACATTTCTTCTGGGGTATGAGTTGGGCGACGAAAACAAGAAATTGTACTTTCACAAATTTAGAACTGATCCCGATGACGATAATTTTCATCTGCTAAAATCTGAGCATAGGCAATTGATGTGCAAATGCAGTGATTCACCGAGTGATCCCTCAAAACCAAGTCAGATACTGGTTTTGATAGAATTCTCAAAACAAATTTCCGATGCCGATATACGTGATGTTCAGGAACCTAATGATTATGTTCTTAAGTATATGGTTCCAGAAACAATTGGTTACGATATCGTTGACTCTTCCAAATAACTGAACCAATATGCAGACCAAATTATTTCTGACATTGCTGCAATTGAGAAAGCAGCTAATATCTCATCAATCAAAATATGTGTTGCTGCTTCAAGCGCGTTTATTTTTGGATTGGGAACGAAATTCAGTAAAACACAAGACAAGGATATTATAATCTATCATTTTCAAAATAGCGCGTATCCCTGGGGAATCAATGTTACAAGAAAATGTCCGGCTATTGTCGGTATAAAAGCGGAATTATAATGATTTGGTGTTCTATTTGCCTCTTCTTGGACGCACTGTATTAATTGAACGTAACTATAGTTGGTGACTGAGCTTGATGAAGCCATGTTCTCGGCATTGGTGGACATGGTCACGGCCTATCAAGATGGAACAATCCAGTTAACTTTCATGGATGGAATAGAATATTAACCATAGTTTACGCGACCTGCTGGAATTGCTCTATGAAGAGGCTTCAGACGCGAGTTAAGATTGCAATCGATCTGGTGAAATTCCCGATTGCCGCGAATAAGTTCTCCGCGTACGAGCACGACCGGGACAAGGCAGGAAACATCCTGCCACGGAACCCGGATACAATCACACGATCGACGCTATGCGCTACGCGATGGAAAGTTTGAGTTCGCAGCGCAAGGCGATTATGCCGAAGTAAGGGAGTACAGGATGATGCGGAGTTGTTGGCAGATGTTTCTGTATAAGACAAAGGGTATAATCTTATTGCAAGATTATACCCTGATGTATCGATTATTACAGAACTAAAGATTACGCAATGTAATCCATGTAGTTCCAATCAAGCAGTGACCCGGAATTAGCGGGCGGGGTTTCTGTTACATCGGTTGTCATGGTATCCGTCGTTACAGTTTCGGTAGGAGTGACATCTTCATCTTGCTTGGGAATAACATATGTGAAGATAGCCCACACCGCGACTGCAATGACAACCAATACAATGAAGTATGTCAAAATTGTCTTTTTTGACTTGGGATTCTTTTTGGTTTCAGACACTTTGTTCACCTCCTAAAAGTGGCAAGCACTTCTTTTAATTATACAGTGAATTTACGTTTCGGTCAAATGGAACACAAAAACCGATTATTTTACGGTATTGGCGAGGAAGATAAAGGAGCATAGGCTATGATTACAATCGACCGCGGATTTCTGGACAAGAGCGGCTTGCCGGACGCAACGCTGCTGCTTGAGATCCTCAAGGTGCATGAAAAATCCGTGAACAGCTCCAAACCCTAAAGGAGCTTTATTTCCGTAAACACGACACGCTGAAACCCTGGGCTGTGATGCAGCTTGAAGGAAGATGGCAGTAACCGGCCACCTGTACGGCGTTTCTGACCGCTGTTGTGACCAAACCCGGCGCAATAAGACCGTATACACAAACGCCCGCAGGCGGCAGTAAAGCCCCTATGGGTGTTTGTTATGAAAAGCGAGGAATATTGGATGCATTATTTTAGGAAGATCAAAAGCAACCTCTCTCTGCCGGATGGCGCAAGGTACGCGGGTACGAGATCAAGCGAATGCCGCTGGGTGCATATATCACTGCCTTACAGCGCTTGCAGAACTTCCCACAGGAGGCGCTGGAGGGCCGTATTCCCCGGTAAGGGCATTGACTCGGTGATCAAGCAGCTGAAGACCATTGATTCGCCATGCTCAGTCAGATTCTGATCCGCGCTTTTACCGCGCTGCCCAAGTACGCATGGTAATACAATCGCATATGTTGCGTCTCGGGATCATAATATTGAATTGATAGATCGCCTTGATTGCTAGTAAACATACCCATGAAATAGATCTTATTCACCTTACCGCTTGTGACATATTGGAAAAAGCATTCTCTTTCGGGTTTGGAATCAAACACATAGGTATCCACATGGTCATCGAATTTATTTTATTGATAATGTGCATGGATCAACGATGTGGGGTTAACAACGATCAGACAGTTGTTTATTACAGATGGTTTTTCTTGCGCAATGCAACAAGATGCGATCCGTGGTATACTTGCTAAGTCAGATGTACGAGAATACCCGCATCGATTAGAGGAACTAAGATGAAAATACCTAAGCTCAACATAGGCGGGTTGATTTCAGAAATACCAATCATGCAGGGGGCTATGGGGATTGGTGCATCGGGCCCGAAACTGGCGGCAGCCGTTGCGAATGAAGGCGGTGTGGGTGTCATCGCCGGGGTAAACATCGGATACGGCGAACCGGATTTTTTAAGCAACCCGCTGGCAGCAAACCTGCGCGCGTTGAAAACCCGCATCCGACAGGCTAGGCAATTAGCGCTGACAGGCATTATCGGCGTAAACCTCATGGTGGCCATGAACCATTACGGCGAAATGGTTCGGGCCGCGGTTGAAGAAGGTATCGACTTGATTGTATCGGGCGCGGGACTGCCTTTGAAATTGCCGGAATTCGTGAAAGACCTGCGCACACGCCTTGTACCCATTATTTCCTCCGGAAAAGCCGCAAAATTGATTGCTCAGTATTGGGAAACTCATTATAAAAGAACACCTGATATGGTCGTAGTGGAAGGCACGGAGGCCGGTGGGCATCTGGGATTTTCCCGAGATATCCTCACCAGCAGAAATAAGCCATCCGTTTTGGATATTGTCAGAGATGTCGCGGACGCTATCAGCGCATTTGGAGAGCGGTTGCACAAAAGGATTCCCGTCATTGCAGCAGGCGGCATTTACACAGGAGCGGATATTGCCCGGTGCCTGCAGTCCGGTGCTGACGGGGTGCAGATGGCGACACGTTTTACCGCAACCGACGAATGCGATGCCGACCTTAAATACAAACAAGCCTATCTCACAGCGAAAAAAGATGATATCGTTATCATCCAAAGCCCGGTGGGCATGCCCGGGCGCGCTCTGAATAACCGTTTTATTCAGAAGCTCAACGAAATCGGCCTGAATATCAAGGGCTGCTCGCAATACCTGAAGGGCTGCAATCCTAAGTTGGCACCATATTGTATTTCCCAGGCGCTGATCAACGCGGTTCAGGGAAATGTGGACGAAGGTCTGATTTTTGTTGGGAGCAACGCTTACCGGGTGGACCACATCGTATCGGTAAAGCATCTGGTGCAAGAATTGCTCAACGGGATTTCGCTAGCACCCACTCCCTTCAGCACAGCAATAAACGATACTCTATCATAGGGGTAGCTAAAGTCATAAAGTATTCATTTCATTCTGCGACCGTTAGTGAGTATGTCCGCCCTATTATTCGTTAAAACCGTTGCTCCCGGAATATAAAAACGCTCCTTGCCTTTTGGCAAGGAGCGTTAGTTTTTAAAATGCTAACGGGGATTCATCCGGTTAAAGCAATCGCGACAGTAGACAGGCTTATCACCACGCGGCATAAAAGGGACTTTGGTGGCGACGCCGCAACTGTCGCAAACCGCATCATACATGGGCCGATCCGCATTGCGTTGGCTGCCGCGGTTGTTATACTGATTGCTGTTACGATCTGTACCGTGGTTATTGCGTGAGTCACCATTACGGCGGGTCGCGCGGCAGGAAGAACAACGGGAAGGTTCGTTTGTAAAGCCTTTTTCTGCGAAGAATTCCTGCTCGGATGCAGTGAACGTGAACGGGGCGCCGCAATCGCGGCAGGTGAGGGTTTTGTCTGTAAACATTGGGGTACTCCTTTAAATGTTATTAGTTCCAATCATTAGGCACTCTTCAGGTGGGACATGGTCTATACAGTATTTCGATTGAACTGGAACCAGGAAACACATTGGAGTAACAGAAAGGCAACTCTATAAGTATATCACAATTTCACGTGCTGTATAGTATTCTCTCGATATTTTACATAGAGGGTAGCGTGATCATATGTTTTGGCTGAGTTTGTATAACGAGTACTGGTTAAGGCTAATGCCCTCGCGTTTTGCGTCGAGGGCGAGCTGACGGTGAAGGCTTTTAGGAATACGGACCAGAATACGGCCGCTGTAGCCTTCGATATCATTTCTTACGATATCAAGGGGCAGGGAGGTATTGTCATTTACGGCAATACTGACTTCCAACATTTTTTATCGATGGTGTCCGGTTCGCCTTCTTGTATCTGGGTTAGTTGCTGGCTGAATACATTCTTGTTCATGTGCGTGGTCTCCAGTCTATTACTTGATATCCGTCTCAGCGTTGGTGGTGCTGACGATAATGTTATTGCCCTCGCGGTCGATTGAAAACAAAATGCGGTAGTGTTCGATTTGTCGGCGATACAGGTTATCATAGCCTTTGAGTCTGACAATATCGCCGTCCAGGGTTTTAAGCTGCTCCAGGGTCTTGTATAGCAGTTTACGTGTTTTAGCGCCGACCGAAGCCAGATATTTTTGCGGCTGTTTCATCAAACGTATTTCCATTGGCAACACTTCCTTGCACATAACAATATCACATGTAGTATCATAGTCGAGTTATTTTTCATTTCTTGCCACAGCGCCCTATACGAACGCAGAGCTGTTTTCTATACGCAATTCACGCATATGAAAGGCGATATGTTTGATTTGGTACCAGAACATTTACCGCCCGGCGAGCTTACGCTATATAGAAAGAACACCAGGACGCACACTAAGGAACAGGTGAAAACGATGATGGATAGTATTCGCTAATTCGGCATGCTAGATCCGGTTGGCGTATAGAGCCGACGGATCCGATCGCCGAGGAGTTATGGTGGCTGATGAGGATATACTTCTTAGACTATATAAACCGCCTATCCAAAAGAAGCACCGCCAGTATAGCGGTGCTTCGTGTCTTCCATAGAGTGAATATGTTATGAGAACCTTTTTGCCGGGCTTCCATTCCCGTGCTTTAAAAGCACTGAAGAGATCGCTTGCGCATCAGGGCTGATATATTTTAAGTTTATATCAGGCTCACCGGGTTTCTTGAGGATCATAACATTGATGCTGCCGGGCGGAAAAGTGAGTAGATGAGCAGAATGATTGTAGGTATAACCATTCACAAGAGCTTGGTCAAGAGTCTTTAAACTAATCATATAAAAGACCTCCTCTTTATTATAGCACAAAATAATACATATAGCCGTTGATGCTGCTGACATAATAATCATCAGTTGTTTATCTGAATGAAGCTGCTCAGAAAAGAGCGTACTTCGAAATGTTCTAGAAATTACAGCCATCAGCAACGATTATCATTGACTGGTCTTTTTCTCGCCTAAAATCACTTCTACCTCATGCGATAGTTCGTCATTTGCCAACGGGATGACATTCCCTTGTGTAAGTTGCCCATCGATGTGAATCTCTCTGACACCCTTGCATATACCATCGGGATTTTCCACGATAATGGCATATTGAGTATCCATGTACCGGTACTGGATAGCATACCTCTTCCATTTGGCGGGAATGCAGGGCTTGATCACCAGCGTATTCCCGTTTTTTTGAAACCCGAGAATGGATTCCAATCCCGTCCGGTACATCCAGCCAGCGGCGCCGGTATACCACGACCAGCCGCCGCGTCCTTCATTGGGGTAAACCGCGTAGACATCCGCCGTCATGACGTACGGTTCTGTTTTATAGCGCGAATATCCCTTTTCGTCGCGGGTATGATTGATAGGGCTGATGAGCTCAAAAAGTTCCTCGGCTTTGTTACCATCCCCAAGCATCGCAAATGCGGTAATAGCCCACGCGGCGGCATGCGTATACTGGCCGCCGTTTTCGCGTACACCCGGAACATAACCCTTAATATACCCGGGTTCCAGTTCGCCATCGCTAAACGGAGGCGTAAGCAGCAAGATAATGCCATCTTTACGCAGAACGAGGTTATCTTCCAGTGAACGCATAGCCTTCTTTGCTCTGCACAGATCACCTGCGCCGGATATCACAGCCCAGGATTGTGCGATAGAGTCGATTCTGCATTCGCTGTTTTGCTCCGAACCCAGAGGTGCTCCATTGTCGAAATAAGCACGCTTGTACCAGTTGCCGTCCCATGCGGATCGCTCGATGTTTGCTGTCAAATCACTGCGTATGTGCTCGTATCTGTCTGCCCTTGCGGCATCCTGGCGGGAGCGACATAGCGGAGCGAGCTTACCGAGAATGTCAACTAAGAACCAACCTAACCAGACGCTTTCGCCCAATCCACGATTCCCGACGGTGTTCATGCTGTCGTTCCAGTCGCCAGAACCCATTAAAGGAAGGCCGTGGATTCCAAAACACAGAGCTTTTTCCACCGCCTGTAAACAATGTTCAAATAGAGTGGCTGTTGTATCCGACACGCTGGGAGTGCAATACCGCTCATTCTCAAACGCTTCCAGAATTGGGGTTTCCAAAAAGGGTATTATCTCATCCAATATAGCCAAGTCTCCAGTAATGCGCACATATTCAGCAGTGGCATAGGGCAACCACAAATAATCGTCGGAAACACGGGTGCGCGTGCCTTTCCCCAGCGGCTCATGCCACCAATGCAAGACGTCGCCTTCCAAGAATTGATGCCTTGCGTGCAGAAGAATCTGGCTGCGCGTTACTTCCGGCCAAAGGGCTGCAACGGAAAGGCTGTCCTGCAATTGATCGCGAAACCCAAAGGCTCCGCCGGACTGGTAAAACCCTGTCCTTGCCCACAGGCGGCACGAAATAACCTGATATTGCAACCAACCGTTGAGCATTCTACTCATGGCAATGCTGGGTACATTGACTTGCACTGTACTGACTTTTGTCTTCCAAAAATGAATGGCTTCTGTTAGGGCGTTCCATGCGCCTTCCGGCGTTCCATATTGCCTGATCATCGTTTCCGCCGCAAGGGGTCCCTCTACTACACCAAGTAAGAATACAATCTCCCGCTTTTCTCCCGGAGCAAGTGTCAGGGTACCCCGTATCGCGGCGCAGGGATCTAGCGCCACACCTATATGCCCTGAGAGCGCTGAATATTTTAGCGCATCAGGAGCAGCCATATCTCCGTACCCGAAGAAGTTCGCCCGATCGCCTGTGAAAGACGTGTTCTCCATCGATGCGTGTACAAAGCAGACCTTGCCCGTCCAATACGGGTCATACCGGTTTTCAAGCAGCATTGCACCGGAATCTGTGATACTGGATGTAAGATGCAAAGCGGTATCCTGTACGGTGACCCCCAGTACAGGCTGTACATAATAGGTAATTGCCATGTTCCGCTGCCGTGTTGTTTCATTGTGCAAGCGGAGTAAGCCGATTTTCACAGAATCATTCACCGGCACAAACTGGGTTAGTTCCTGGGACAGACCATGACTGTTGTGTTCAAATACGGTATATCCAAACCCATGGCGTATGATATAGGGTTCATCCTCTCTGACAGGCATATGCGTCGGCGACCACAGCGAGCCGTTATCGGCATCTTGCAGATAAATCGCTTCCCCCGGACTATCGCAAACCGCATCGTTGGACCAGGGTGTCAGCCTGTTTTCGTGGCTGTTCTCCGTCCAAGAATAACCGGATCCTGCCTCCGATACGATGAACCCAAATCCAGGGTTCGCGATCACGTTCACCCACGGCGCAGGGGTGTTTTGCTTGTGCTCAAGCTGGATGATGTACTCGTTTCCATCGACGCTGAATCCGCCAAGTCCATTCTCATCTAGCACAATAGGCCGTTTCAGGGGTATAGGCGAATCAGTCACCGGTGCGGGTGCGGGAAGAAACTTTTGTGGCTGTTCTTGGGTATGCTGCCGTTTCATTTGTTCCGCCAGCGTCGCTCCGTTTCCGTCAATGATGATATGCGCGGCATCATGCAGCAGCACCAGATCCTCAGGCGTTACCTTGTTGCCTTCCAGCAGAAAGATATCTTCCGGTATTTCTGTCAGGGTATGCGTCTGGCTGGATGTTACGATGTCCTTTACAAGTGTGAATAACGGAAGCGAATAGCTGTACTTTTCTTCGCTGACTATGACCAGGTCCACATGCAAATCCATCAACCGCCAGTATTCCTGCGCTTTGAGCACATCGTAAAGCACAGTCATGCGATCAATTTTTCCAAGAGTCAGCAATACAATTGGAAGATCACCGGAGATGCCGTATTTCCAAAGCGCAGGCTGCCCCTGCGTGTTTTTGGCAATGATGTGTTGATATGCTTTTCGTGTCGGGCTGATGAACACCAGATCACTAATCATATTCTGATACAGCTCAATCTCAGCGGCTTTGATATTCAGATAGCCCGCTTCCACTTTACTTCTGGTCAGCGCCAGATCAAAAGCCTTCTCAATGGCATCGGGTGTATTGTATTTGTCCATAAGCGCAAGCAGCAATTCCTTATTTTCGCCCAGTGCTACCACAAATGAAACCGTCGTTTTATCCCCGGGTCGGATCCGCACTTTCACCCGCAAGCTCATCACAGGATCCAGCACAGCACCAAAAGTCCCTGAAATTGCTCTGTTGACTTCCATTGCGGCAGGTGCTTTCAGCGTATGTCCCCGGCCCAGCCACTGCATGCGGTCGGTTTCAAACTGTACATCGCCAAACGTTCCACTTCCCAGTACAGCTGCATTAGCGATCCAGAGACGCTTGTCCACTTCCGATTTTGGCCGTCGGTTTGCTATAATGCAATGCCTGTCCTTGTCAAAACTGGTTTCTATGAACAAGTTACCAAAAGCTGTATGATTTTGATCGGAGGATTGTGATGCTAAAACAACCTCAAAATAGCTTGTCAGATCCAGCGTGCAGGGTTCGGTGCCGGAATTCTTCAGTGTAAGGCGACGAATCTCCACATTATCACCGGATGCGACTATGACCTCGGTTGTGGTTTCGATTTGCCCATCGGTACGCCGGAATATTGCCTTGTCGGAGGCAAACGTTACTTCATACCTTTCCGGTATGCGGTTCAGCGGTGCGTATGCAGCAGACCAAGTTGTATCTGTCGTATGATTATGGATATAGAAGAACATCCCATATGGGTTGAGTAATGTATCTGTTCGCCAGCGTGAAACGCTGATCAGCTTGTTTTTGCTGTAGCTTGTTCCCCTGTCGGTCATCAAAATCATATAGTTCCCGTTTGAAAGGATGTGCGCATATGGCATCTGGGCATCGATGCCTGTAAACTTGCGTACACAGAGCGCTTCTTTGATCACCATCCCTTTAGAGGGGAATGCCTTCTCCCTTGTTTCCTTGGTAATGAGAAGATGACGCGGGATTTTTTCCTGCAGTAAAAGATGGGCGGCGTTCATCTCCGCATCGGAGTGAAAACGAAGCTGCAGCACATTGTGGTGCAGGAAATCATCGATAGCCAGCAGGCTCATTCCCTGATGGTGCGACATAAAGCTTTTAATCACCGCCCGTTTGGTTTCAAACGGAAGCCGTTCCGGTGTATAATCCGCCGCTTCATAAAATCCATGGGACCCTTCCAGGCCTTCCGACTGGAGCGTATGAATATTTTGAATGGCTGCCTCGGGATTTACCAGCAATGCGAGAAACGTTGCATAAGGCGCGGCAACTGTATCCTCCGTAAGACCGCGCTTCAATCCCAGCCAAGGGACGCCGATTGCCTTATACTGATAATCCTGGCTGCGATCCAGCATATTAAAGCATGACTCCGAAACACCCCACGGTATATCCCTTTGTTTGCCATACTTTATCTGACTTTTCATCACAAATGAATAGGTCTCATCCAGCAGGGTATTTGGGTAGCTTTTCATAATCAGAAGCGGCATCAGGTATTCAAACATCGTGCCCGTCCAGGACACTAATCCTTTGTAACCGTCCACCATCGTCAGCGCCCTGCCCATGCGAAACCAGTGTTCAGGGGGGATTTGCCCCCTGGCAATACCGATATAGCTGGCTTGCCGCGCCTCGGAAGCCAGCAAATCATAATAGGAATTTGTAAGTTTATTGTCGTCCAGGTTAAACCCGATAGAGAAGAGCTTTCGTTCATCTACATAAAGGGGTGTGAAATTTATAGCATGAATCAGAACGTCAAGCCTTGCGATTAACGCCTTCGTATGGTTTATCAACAAGGACGCATGTTCGCGGGCGATCAGCAGCTGTGGCTTGGCAAGCATAAGCCAGGTTGACATCGGCTGATGCCCGTCCGCTTCGCTGCGATGTATTTTCCTGCTCAACCGATCCATACGGCCTGCGATACGCTTATAGTGCTCTGGCAGATCATTCAGCGTGGGATTCTCCGAAAGCATTGCGATCATGGTTTGCGTGTCGTTCTCGTCGCCGAAGTCAAGCGCTTCGGAAGTCCTTTTTGGCAGGCTGTGCAGCAGATTGGTACCGGGCAAATACTGTTCCGCTTCCTCTGAAAACTGCTTCAGCATACGGATTACCTTATCCCGCCAGACTACATCGATCAAAGCGGTTAGACGCGTATCCTTTAAAAGTTTGTTCAAACACTGGTTCCAAACGGATAAATCAATATTCCTTTGCTTGGAAACCGCATGACGAATTCCACTAAGCTGTGCGAGGGCAACTCCTTGCGTACCCGCACATGCCAGTGTATCCTCCAAGCCGTCCACCAAACTAGCATCTGCCAGCGGGTTGTTCAGGTATTCCAGAAGTCCCTGCCGAAGGGTGATAAGGTATCCGATGTAATTGCCGCTGTCGACTGTGGAAACATATTCGGGCTTCAACGGAAGCAAGGAGGTGGTATCGTACCAATTCAGCAGATGACCATTCCATTTGGGCAGCGCTTCCACCGTGGTGATGGTCTTATCCAGCAACTCTACCAATTTACCGGTACCGATATAGCCGAAATCACGCGCAGCCAGCACTGCAAGCAACCCAAGGCCGATATTCGTCGGCGATGTACGACGCGCGATTCCGCGTGGCGGATCCACCTGATCGCTGTCCGGCGGTAAAAAGTGCGTTTGCATCATGGTGAATTCTTCAAAGTACCGCCAGGTTTTGCGGGCTATCCTGCGTAACTCCCGCGCATCCTCCGGGGATGCTTGAGGCAGCGCTTCTTTTTTCTCCCTGCTCATCACACAAGCTATCATGGGCGCACTGCTCCACAATAGAGCAAAGCACAAGCCAAGACCAAATACTTCAGGTTTGAACGCAGCGGCAAGGATCGGGAGACACATAAAACCCAATACCGGAATCCACATCTGCGCCCAATAGCTGCGTAGCGTACTCTTTTGCATCTTTTCCACATCTGCCGATGGAATCCATTCCAGCATTTTCTTGTGGGTGACAAGCACACGAAAAAGGGTGACAAAAATGGCGTTACCCATGAGGAAAGCCTGATACGGCAGCATTGCAAAGGTGATGAGAAACCGGAAAAGGGCGGCTTTTAACCCCAGCATAGTGTGAATATAGCGCTTGGCTTTGCCCACAGCAAATCGCCCAGCCAACAGGGTTTGGATCAGCGTAATGATTAACGGGGCCGCAAGCGCGCCGAGCAAATAGACCAGCCAGAAGTAGAAATTACCGGGGAGTACCGAGAACGCCAGCACAGCGAGTGCCATCAGCGAAGGTGCAAGCAAGCTGCGGCGCATGTTGTCCAGCATCTTCCATCGGGATAAAGCGGTGAGGGGGTTGATAATCCTCGTATGATTGCGGGCATGGATTTTATTAAACAGAAGCGGCAGCAGCTGCCAATCCCCGCGAACCCATCGGTGGAGCCGTGCGCTGAACGAATTGTAGTGCGAAGGGTAGGAGTCGATCAGTTGCAAATCGGTCACCAGGCCCGTTCGAACATAGGAGCCTTCCAACAGGTCGTGGCTGAGTATTGTGTTGTCCGGGATGGCATTTTCAAGTACCGTTTGAAAAACCTTTAAATCATAAATACCTTTACCCGTAAAAATGCCTTCGTCAAACAAGTCCTGATACACATCGGATACAGCGTTTGTGTAGGGATCGAGACCTTCATGGCCGGCAAACACTCTGGCAAAGAAGGTTTTATTGGAACTTTCGCAACTCACGTCGATTCTGGGCTGCATAAGCCCATAACCTTCCACCACAATGCCCTTTTCAGGATCAATCAGCGGTTTGTTTAAGGGATGTGCCATGGTGCTGATCATCTTTTTAGCCATTCCCATGGGAAGAATCGTATCACTGTCCAGTGTGATAATATAACGTATGCCGGAAAAGGGGCATGCCGTGCATGACGTATATGCGAAGCTGTTTTTTCTTGAACCGGATACGAATGCATTGAATTCCATCAGTGCGCCGCGTTTCCGCTCCCAGCCAATCCATTGATTGTTTGTTTGATTGAACTGCCGGGTACGGTGAAAGAGATAGAAGATATCGCGGCCGCCATCGGTATATTTTTGGTTTAATTCTGCAATGGCGTTCATGGCAGCCTGGATGATGCTGTCATCCCCCGGAGCCTCCTTGTCAGCACAATCTTTGAACGCTCCGATAATCGAAAAATACAAATTGGTCTCTCGGTTACGCAGGTATTGCCCTTCAAGGTTGCTGATAATCTCCAGTGTACGTTTGACGTCCGGCAAGATGGTTGGCACGGCAACGATGGTGCCCATGCTTTCGGGGATACCGTTTTTCAGCGCCAGGCGCGGAAACGTTTTGGGTTTGAGCGCTTTGCTGACTACCCAGTTGACAACGTTCACCGCGATTTCCATGGCGGGGGCGAGCACACAGAACCCAGCTACAATGCATAGAATAATCACATGCAACGACGCGGTAATGGCGGCGTACTGTATTGCAATGCAAGAAAGCAAGAGAGTAAATAGCCCAATTGATGTAAAGTAGAGCAACCCCAGCCGATGCTTAGGCAAACCGGCATATCGCCACAAAGGTTTTTTTAAGCCTTTTTGTCGCGCAATCAGCATGGGCAGCCCTTTACCGATCAGATAAAACCCGACGTGCCGCATGCACCTCACTTGCTCCGCTGGACCGCTCGAGGAACAAGAATCATCTGCAGCCTGTGCCAAGGCTAATGCTTCCTTAGCAATATGCAGCTCGGATACCCGCAGGGCTAATGCCAATTCCTCCACCTGGCTGCAGTAATGGCTGCGTGTCGCCTCGTCCATCAGGGGGTAGGTGCCATCCGGGTCCTTGACCAGGATTTGCTCAATGTGGCTGATGGAGTCGAATAACCTGACACCGTTGAGTGTGGCGATAAACTGGATGCTGGCTATACAGTTACCCATGGAAACCGTGTTCATGGACTGCGCGTTGTGTTCTTTCTGCGTAATGCGTGAGGTATCTGTGCCAAACTTCTCCAGCTGCTCGTCAACGACCCGCAGCACGTTGACATAGCTGCGCCCTGAACGGCGCAGACGGTAAAACAGATGTTCAATAAAGGTGGAGTTTACCTCATCCAGCGTATTCAATTTTTTCTCGATCAAGCGTGTGACGCCTTCGGTATCTTTTCCTTCATTCTCTATCCAGCCATCTGCGATTTGGTTGGCTTTATTCCATTGTATAAACGTCTCCTCGATCCCTTCGCACAGATGACGTATGTATTCGATGATGGCCAGCATCATGACCATTGGAATAGCCCCGATTTCCCGGTTCAACAACGTGTTGTGCGTTTGGTAAGCTTGTAAATAACCAATCAGTGTGGGATCGTCTATTTGGCCGTCGCTATGGGAAATGAGTTCTGTTGCAATCGCATGAATCCGGGCATAGCCTTTCAATTCTCCCGATTTAAGAACAGGCAAACGAAGGTAGCCATTTCTTGTGAAATTCTTACGCATGACCATCACTTGTTCTTCGATCATGTAGAAATTATCCAGCAGCCATTCTGCAGCTTGGGGCACGGGACTCTTTTTTTGCATTTCCCGGTTTAGTTTCTGGTACGTTGACAGAATATAGTCATAGTTATCGTTCATCCTGGATATTGGCAGGACTGTGTGATGTCTTTGACTGGTTACAGCATGCTGCATGGAGATGGCTTTCGCATGCTCTTGCAGACCTTCACCGGACAGGGAAGCGTCATGGATGTTTACGGTTTGCTTTTTTTGTGATCGTGCAAGCACAGCCCACAGAAAAGCCATGATGCCAACCAGCAAGATTGCCGGGATAATAAAAAGATATATTGTTTGCATGTTCGTCACCCTCTCGCGGTAGGGCGGCTATTCGCACATGTCGTTACTGTGTGTTTGTATGCCGTATACGCGCGTCGCCTGCCGGTATAGTAAGTATGGTATCAGGTTGTGCGGAGTCCGCTTATCAAAAATTTGCAATGCAGCGAACCTATATAGCCTATGGACAATGCTCGTTACTACCAGCGCGGCCTGCCTTATCTATCTTTAGGATACAGCTGTTTCTGACTTTCAATAAAACAGAAAGAACAGAAAAGCGTTTTTCTGCCGGGCTGTTGTCGATCTATTGAGTTATTAAAACATCGGTATTGCGGAATGATGCAAAATCTCGTTTATATTCAATGCGCGAAATCGAGCATAAATGCTTTCCATTGATCAGTAAGTGCCGCCGCCAACTTAAACCTACAGATTAAACATAAAGGTTATACCTGTACTGTAGTCTTTATTTCACCGCTTGTCAATGCCAACGATCTGACACATACGCGTACCGTTAAAATCTTTTAAATTCGTATATGTGCTGTTGCCCTCATTACAAATTATCATATTTATTTGATAGACATACATGTGTATCTGTGCATTGACAAACCGCGAATATAAGTTTACAGTACAGGTATAACCTTTATGTTTAATCTTTAGGTTTAAGATTGTCATACCAAGCAGACCTCTCACGAGGCATCGTATGATGCTTCGCTTCATCCGGTGAAATGCAGCACTTTATGTGATTCACCAGTATAAATAACTCAATATAACCGACAATGCCGTGCAGAAACAGACGTTTCTGTTTTTTAACCTTTGTATGAAAATCGACATGAACAATCGACAGCTCAAATAGTGAGTTAAAGTTTTTGCGTAAAAAACGATATGAGTGCGATTACATGAAAATCCTTGGCCGGATAAAACACAGACGAGTCTGTGAGAATCATGAAGTAAAGGAGGTCGTGCCATGACGACGATTAAGCGCATTATGCTTGTCGCGCTGAGTGTAGTATTCCTTATGGCGGGGGTGCTGGGCATCGCCAATGTGCAGTTCTTTACTTCCAACATTTTGCTCGAGTTGTTGGAAATTTTACTGGGTATAGGCGGGCTGATCATTGCCGTCCGCTAATTTGGAGTGATTATATAGCAAAGACGCTCCCGGGCAGGCATACACCTAAGCAAGCCGGTGAATATTTCAGGAGATATCGGTGACAGTCACAACCAAAAAAAGTCCGACATCAGCTCACTCACAGGAACAGGGTACCTGAACTTTCATAGAAAGAGGTGCACCATTATATGGATAAAGGGAAATTGAAACAAACTGCTCTGGTTATCTTGAGCCTTGGGTCGCTTGCAGTCGGTGCGCTCGGGCTCGCCGATGTTAGTTTTTTTATATCTAACAACGGGTTGGGGCTGCTTCAAATCATGCTGGGTACTGGCGGGCTCGTACTTGCGGTACAGCGAGATTAAAACTAAGTATTCAAAATTGCCGACAATGTACGCAACAAAGAGTGAATCGCCAAACAGGTTGTATTTCCGAATCGCTACGGGAACTACCTCCAATTGTTGACAAAGCCATTCAGGCTGAACGGTACAATATCGTAAGGAGTGGATTATTTTGGGCAAAACAAAGGATCGCAAAAAGGGAAAGAAAGAGAAAAAAGCTCTGAAGAGTAACATCAAGGAGAAGGCAAAGAAAACAAAGAAAATCGCTGCAAGCGCTGTAGATAAATCAGCGGATACCATGCTGGCTGCTTCTAAAAAAGCCGGTGCAGCAAAGGATTCGGTTGTACAATCCGTGCAAACGGTGAAAAAGGAAATGACTGATCAAATCCACTAGGAAATCACGATGTGGATTGTCAAAGGCAATAGATATGGCAAACAAGCAGCGCTGTTTCGTCATCGCCAATGATGTGATTTTGGGAAACTTTGCGAGGAGGATACAGTATGTTATGGCAATTGCAGGAGTACTGAGCATTTTATGAATCCTGGGGATGATTACGTCCACCACCCTTGGCGGCCTGATCCATATTTTGATTGTAATCGCCGTTATTGTACTGGTGATACAGTTTTACAAGCGGAAAAGATAAGCCACAGCATCTGCGGTGTAACTGTATTCTGTGCCCCAGGTGCGTCAAACCTTCACGCCACATCGGTATTTGCAAGTAACGGAGAGACTTGAAAACTATAACACGGCCCATTAGGGGAAACTGCAATGCGCTATAGTATGGCAAAGAGAAACGAGCTGGTTTTAATGTTTAACAATTCAAAAAAACAAGATCAAAAAAACATAGATGCCAACATGGCGCTATTGGTCAAAAAAGCTATCGGTAATATTTCTTCACGGGTGCGGCAAAAATATAGCCTCATCAGACCTGCAACGATTCCCGATCATGTGAACTATGCTAAGGTTGAGAATACCTGCGCTCCGTAAATGTCGAAGTTACACGCAGAATGTTTATATCCTATATTAAAAAGCAACTCTTGCCGGATGAGCATGACGTCAAGAGGGAGAGATGAACCATGTCAGCAATCGTAAATCCATTTCAAAGTAACGCTTACAGGAGAATATACATGAACAAACTGATTCAGGCTATTCACCGCGATATCGCGGGAGAGCTTGATACCATCGATGTATATGACGCACATGTGCAGACAACCGATATTGAAATTGCGAAGAAAGTCATCGTAGACAACCGCGACGAGGAGAAAGTGCTCGTGGCTAAACTGATGACACTTCTGCGTGAACTCGACCTCACGGAGGCGGAGCTTTGTTTCCGACAAGGAAGAAATAAGAAATGCTTTAAGAGACTGGAATTATCAATGCCAGGATGAAATGACCGCAAATGCCTGTCAGGACACGATAACTGGTTACCTTGAGCAAAAGGACCTCAATCACATCTGCTGTCTGCTTGTGGCAGTATTCTTACACATCAAGCTTACTAAGGCGATCGTCATCTTTGAATGATCGGACCAATGGAAAGGGGCATTAACATGGCTGTTGAATTTTATCGTTGTGAGGTTTGCGGAAACATTGTGGCGCTTATCAGAAATGGCGGCGGAACGCTTGTGTGCTGCGGGCAGGACATGACAAAACTCGAGGCGAACACCACTGATGCGGCACTGGAAAAGCACGTACCGGTCGTTACGAAAGTCGGTGGCACTATCAAAGTCGCGGTCGGATCCACGTTGCATCCAATGTTGCCCGAGCACCACATTGAGTGGATTGCACTCGTAGAGGATGGGAAGGTCGAGTTCAAGTTCCTGAAGCTCAGCGAAGAACCCAAGGCGGAGTTTAAGGCGGTTGCGTCAGGTGAAATCTACGAGTATTGCAACCTGCACGGCCTCTGGAAAGCGTCGTTCTGACAAACAGAGAAAGAGATCTGATTCAATTGGATCTCTTTCATTCTTTCTTTCTATCCATGAAGAATTTTCTGATGAATAATCTATGGCTTGAAATGGAGTGATTATATGCTGCCAATGCTAGCTGATACACTACAGACCATTGTTGACTATACCAAAGATATGGATATTCATATCTGTAGCGTAATATTTGGGATTGATGAAAACGTTGTAGATCAGTTATATGTTCTTGATTACATCAAATGTGACAGGTGTTGAAATGTTTGGATGACTCCACAGGGAATTACAGCACTGGAAGAACATAAAAATGTCAAAACAGGCCTATGTTATCGTTGCGTTCATTCGTGCGTTGCGATAAATCGGATCAAGCATAGAAATTAGCAGAGCATGGGATAACCGATGCAAAAAGGCCGCAACGGCATAGAGTTTCAATGGGTTCATTACAATTATACGGCGATGAATAGCAGTTCTAAATCAGCCGTTTCAGTCGCAGCCACGCTGATTTAGAACTGCCCATGATGGCTCGAGGAAGAACAGAACATGATTTTTCAACACCGACAAATGTGCGTTTCGGATAAACTAAGGCATCTGTAAGATGATGAGCAAATGAATGAAACCGCTGAACATACCGCCATATGCTTAACCGACCCAAAACCCCACAAGGAGGAGCTGTTATATGTTGTATCAGATCGCTAGAAAATTCCCTGACGATATTCTATATGAACAGGAAGGCCCGTTTATATCGCTGTATATGCCTACCCATCGGCATGCGCCGGAAAACAAACAAGACCCAATTGTTTATAAAAACTTACTTAAGGCGATAGAGTCCTCGCTGGCGTTTCACTATGCATCAAAGGATGTGAGCGATAGCATGAGCGTTTTACACCAGATCGGAGAAGATAAGGATTTATGGAATAACACGCTCAATGGATTAGCAATTCTTAGTAGCTTGAATCGATGCGTGATATATAAACTGCATGACACCGTGAAACCGTTGGCGATTGTTGCGGATAGTTTTCATACAAAACCTCTGATTAAGGCATTTCAATCGATAGATCAATACCTGCTGCTTGGGTTGAGCAGTAACGAGTTTGATCTTTTCCAGGGCAATCAGAATGGCATAGTTAAGCTCGAACTCGAACCGGGAACTGCGCGTGACATTGAAGCGGTATTAGGAAATCAATTGACCGATATATACCTGACACACGGATCCTTCAATGGGGCTGGGAAAAGCTCCATGTACCACGGTCACGGCGGCGCAAGACCAGAGATTGACAAAGATACGGAGAAATTCTTCCGTTATGTGGACCGTTTCGTCGATGAAAACTATTCCAAGCCATTGCAACTGCCATTGATACTTGTAGCGCTTCATGAGCATCATTCCACATTTGCCAGAATCAGCAACAACCCATACTTAGTCAAGGATGGGATCAAAGGAGAATATACATCTTTTAGCCTTGAACAACTCCGAGAGAAAACCTGGGCATTACTGGAGCCTATCTATCTGGCTCAAATGCAGGAGCATTTGCAGCACTTTGAACAGGCCAAGGCAAGCGGATTAGGGTCGGATAGCCTTGCTGTAATTTGCAAAGCCATCTTTGAAAATAGGGTAGACACACTGTTTATTGACGTAAACCGGATCATTCCCGGAAAAATCGAACCCGAAACCGGGAAATATTTCGCACGTAATATTGATGCGCCCAATGTTGGTGATGTGTCGGATGCTTTGGCACAGCTCGCGTTAAAGAGCAAAAGCGAAGTGGTCGTTCTACCGCCGGAAACAATGCCAAGCAAATCGGGACTAGCCGCTATTTTTAGATATTAGATTGATGATAAAATCTGATAGACCATAATTTACTCTCTAAGACGTCACGACAATTCGTATACGCACAGCATAGAGAAATCTCTATGCTGTGCGTATACGATCGAGTTATATCATCACAGGGTACATGCTTTGCTTATGTCATTCGATACTGCCATGACTAAAAAAGTATGTGGGTGAGACGGCATTGACAAACAGGAGATATAAGTTTACAGTGAAGGTATAACCTTTATGTTCAATCTTTAGGTTTAAGGTTTTCATCCCAAACAGACCTCTCGCGAGGCATTGTATGATGCTTCGCTTCATCCGGTGAAATGCAGCACTTTATGTGATTCACCAGTATAAATAACTCCATATTACCGACAATGCCATGCAGAAACAGATGTTTCTGTTCATTCGTGCTTGTTTGAAATTAAACTCTACAATCGATGGCTCATCAATCGAGCCTGCGTTTTTTAAATGTAAAAACAGATTGATTTGCGATTGTGTGCAAACAATTGGCTGCGTAAAACGCAGTCGAATCCTGAGCAAAAATAACAAAAAGGAGATTGTACTATGACGAATATAAAGCGCACCGCGCTAGTTGTACTGTGTGTAGTATCCCTGATGGCAGGGGTGTTGGGTATTGCGGATGTGCAGTTCTTTGCTTCCAACTTTTTGCTCGAATTGGTGGAAATCTTATTGGGTATCGGCGGGCTGTATATTGCAATCCGTTAATTCGGGGCGGTTTCAGTAACAAGAACACTTCCGCCCCAACCGATATGTAAACATATCCGCTGGAAAAGGGTATCTGGAATTCATTTGAAAGAGGTGCATCGTATGGATAAAGGGAGATTAAAGCAAACCGCACTGGTTGTACTGAGTCTTTGGATGCTTGTTGTCGGCGCACTCGGACTTGCCGAAATTGGCTTTTTTTCATCCAACAACGGGCTGGGGTTGCTTCAAACCATGCTGGGCACAGGCGGGCTTGTACTCGCGGCACAGCAAGATAAAGGCGGCGTATACACGCCCTAGCCAGCAACCTTCACTGCATATAGTGAGCGCTCCTCTGACTGACATTGCAGCAAATGCTCTTTTAACCAATGAATCGACTTACGCTGAATGCAACAATGCTTTTAGCGTTGGATACAGTCCATCATAAAGGATTCGCGATCAGGCTCGCAAGGAGAACAAGGCAATGAAAAGCAACGATAGGAGAATGACAAAGGCAACAAAGAAAATCACTGCAAACGCTATAGACAATGTGATGAACGCAGCGAACGGCCTCTCCGGTAAAGCTGCACAGTCAAAGAATTCGGTCATACACTCCGCTCAAACCGTTAAAGCGTATGCAAAAGGGATTCTAAAAAAGCCGGGCAAAATCAATCGGGATTTCTCTGTGGGTGTCAATAAAGGCGTCAGCAATGGCAAACGCACCGGACATGATGCGGCAAGAAAAGCAAAACATGATTGAAGACGATCCTATACTCCCGTGTTGAAAAAGTAAATGTGTTGGGTATAAACGCATAAAACTTTCTATGTGAGCAATGAGGTGGCAATCAATCATCACAGCCACGCTACCACTAGTGATGCAGCAAAAAACCTAGCGAGGGGGGGATACAGTATGTTATGGACAATTGCGGCAGTACTGACCATTTTATGGATCCTGGGGATGGTTACATCTACCACCCTTGGCGGCCTGATCCATATTTTGATCGTGATCGCTGTTATTGTACTGGTGATACAGTTTATCAAACGGAGAAGATAAACCACAGTATCTGCGGCACGCCCGTATTTTGTGCCGCAGATACATCGAACCTTAACGATACATCGGTGTTCGCATTTAGCGGATAGACTGAAAGACCCAAACACCATCCTATCGGGCCAATACCATGTGCTATAGGATAGCAATGAGAAATGAGCTGGTTTCAATGCGTAAAAACTCGGAAAAGAAGAAAAAAACCAGCGCTAATGCCGACATAGCGCTTTCAGTCAAGACGGCTGTCGGGAAAATTTCGTCAAGGGTGAGGCAAAAGTATAGTCTCATCAAGCCTGCAACAATCCCCGATCATGTGAACTATGCCAAAGTCGAAAAATACCTGCGTTCTGTCAACATCGAGGTGACGCGCAGAATGTTTGTATCTTACATTAGTAAACATCTTTTGCCGGATGAACATGACGTCAAGAACAGTAATTTTTCACTGTATACACATGACCAGATTGTTTATTACATTCTGGTGGATATGTTTAAGCCCATGTTGCCTCTTGCGAAAATAATCGTGCTTTTTCACGACGTGCTGCGGCCGATGATCTACCTCATAGGGCTGGACGCTACCTATGATAGGCTGTGCGCAAATATTCTCTCCAAAATGGATGGCTTTGAAAGTACTGTGTCATCAGCTGTTGTGGACGATATGAAATTAGATCCGCGCCTCGATAAACCCACCAACACAGCGGATGCTTTAGTTCAAACCATAGGCAGTATCGCTTTTTACACTGAGATTGAAACCCTTAGCCTGGCAAAGAGTGCCAAAGACTTTTATGAACTGACTCCCGAAAATCCACCAACCTGACAGGATACCGTTATTGGGTTCAGGCAAACCTTCGCTGTTCCGGATTCAAGAACGTCATGATGAAGAATACCTGAACTCCAATCGCTTCTTCAACAAGCATTGACGATCCTTCTAGGTCTTGATTTAACCGCGAAATGAGTACACGCCCTGCATAGAAATTGGAGGAAATCATGATGAGGAAATACTTGTCTCTTCTTCTGGCAGCATGTTTCTGCCTCGTATGTTTCGTACCCACAACCTCAGCCGAACAAGCGACGCTGCCGTCCAGCGCTCTCAGCAGCCTGACCAACAATTGCCCAAACACAGGGATTATGATTCCTGAAGAATTCAGCCCCAATGTCTATACCTATCTGCTCACCGTGGCCAGTTGGGTGAGCCGGGTAAACTTCACGCCTGTCAGTACAGACCCCCAGGCAACAATTGAAGTTAACGGCTCGAAGATATCCTCAGGCCAAACATCCCAGAATTTCAATATGACGAACGAGCCTCAGGTAGTAACGATAACTGTTACATCCACCAGCAATGAAAAAACCGTCTATCGTATCTTTTTGCAGCGCCGCCCGAGCACTGAACGTACCAGGGTGTCCGCTGGGTATTTAAGCGAAATACGCGTGGAAGACGGAATAACCTACCTGGTGATGGATCTGGTGACGGTGTCTTATACCGATGGCAATGCGGCTGGCTTTACCAACGATGCTATCATCGACCACTTTACCTATCCTGTAGCTACTGAATGTGTTTTCTACTATGGCCTGGAGACCAATCCATATCGTGCGAGTGATTTGGCCGACTTCATAGCGCATGTGACGCCGGGTGACTATGCGCTGTATCAAATCATCTATATAGAAGATGAGATTGTTGCAGTATTCCCATTTGCATATGGGCTTGCACCGACTCCTTAAAGAAATAGCAGATTCTGCAATCCTTTGTGTGAGCTGGATTCGGTATCTCCCAATGCCATAGCAGGCAAACGGTGAGCACTCATAACGAAACATCGGTTTTCCGGGATCAATTATCAGGAAGAACACGAAATTGCTTGTATGAATTTACACTTATTTAGGGATTCAGCAGGACAATCTAGGACAAGGAGTTGCATATGCATGAACCAAATCAAGTGAATCCACATAATTACGGAAAGATCAGCGCTGTCCGGGGCAGTGTTGTGGACGCACGGTTCGAAAATCGTTTGCCACAGGTATATTCCTTGCTGCGCTCCGGAGTTGATGGGCAGACGATTATTGAAGTCTTGACGCAGCTCGATGCGCATCACATACGTGGAATTGCATTAACCCCCACGCAAGGTCTTGCCCGCGGGATGAAAGCGGAGGATACCGGTGAGCCGCTCAAAACACCGGCAGGCGGCGCGGTGCTCTCTCGAATGCTGGATGTGTTTGGTAATACACTGGACAATGGACCGGCATTGGCTGATGTCCAGTGGCGATCCGTTCATCAGCCGCCGCCGCCGCTATCACGACGCTTGACCAAAACAGAGATTCTGGAAACAGGCATCAAGTTAATTGATGTTCTGGTACCGTTGGAACGCGGTGGGAAAGCGGGGCTTTTCGGTGGCGCGGGTGTGGGAAAGACGGTATTGCTTACTGAAATGATTCATAACATGATCGGGCACCAGCAAGGCCTCAGTATTTTTTGCGGTATCGGCGAACGCTGCCGCGAAGCCGAGGAACTGTACCGGGATATGAGGGAAAGTGGTGTACTGCCGAATATGACCATGATCTTCAGTCAGATGAATGAGCCGCCAGGCAGTCGGTTCCGCGTGGGACATGCCGCACTGACGATGGCTGAATACTTCCGTGATGACGAACACCGCGATGTACTGTTGCTTATCGATAACATTTTTCGTTTTATCCAGGCTGGGATGGAGGTGTCCAGTATGATGGGACAGATACCCTCTCGCCTTGGGTATCAACCCACAATGGGTACCGAGTTGTCCCAGTTGGAGGAACGCATCGCCAACACCGATAGCGGCGCTATTACCTCCATTCAAGCAGTGTATGTACCTGCGGATGACTTAACCGATCCCGCCGCTATACACACGTTTTCACATCTCTCAGCCTCCATTGTGCTTTCACGAAAACGGGCGGGCGAAGGCTTGTATCCAGCTATTGATCCACTCCAATCCAGTTCCAAAATGACAAACCCGGGGATCATCGGCGACAGGCATTATGCCTTGTCGCAGAAAATAAGGCAGACTTTCGCGAAATATGCGGAGCTGAAAGACATTATTGCGATGCTCGGCTTAGAACAACTGTCACCAGAGGACCGTAATATTGTTGCCCGTGCCAGACGGCTGGAACGTTTTCTTACACAACCCTTTTTTACAACAGAGCAGTTTACCGGTCTAAAGGGAAAGCTTGTTAGCCTAAAGGATGCACTGGATGGCTGCGAGCAGATCCTCAATGATCAATATAAAGACTATCCGGAGAGCGCACTGTATATGATCGGGACAATTGATGAAGCGCATCAAAAAGCTGAAATTGGCGATCCCGTCGATCAACAAGCAGCGGAAATGAAAGCGAAGCCTCAGCCGATCCCAACGCCATAACCAATTCTAAACCAGAACACCTAGTAGACTCTGGACAGGAGGCTGGATATGCAGCATGCGTTTGGAATGAATCTAAAGATTTCTATACCCTTTAAGATCCATACTCAGAAAGCTGATGTTTTGCGTATTGTGGCAGAGACACACGACGGTTCCTTCGGACTCTTACCGCACAGACTTGATTGCGTCGCTGCGCTCATTCCCGGGATTTTAATGTATGAAACTAAATCAGAGGGAGAGGCATTTCTGGCCATTGATCAAGGCGTTCTCGTTAAGACGGGTTCGGACGTACTGATATCCGTACGCAGAGCAATTGCGGGAGAAGACCTTGCAAAGCTGCGAGAAGCAGTTCAGCAGGAATTTTTAAGCCTGAATGAACAGGAGCAGATTGTCAACATGGTAATGCAGAAAATGGAGAGTAGTTTCATCCATCATCTCAAGGAGCTCCATCATGAGTGATAACCCGGAGATCAAGAGAGAGAAAGACCCAACTGACTTCATTGGAAAAGTTGGCGCTAAAGCGGAACGTAAGCTCAAAGCAAAGAAAATTCCCACAGCGGGTGTCTGGTTTGGCTTGGGTATGATGGGACTTATCGGTTGGTCTGTGGTTGTTCCTACGCTACTAGGCGCAGCATTAGGGTTCTGGATCGACCAGAACAATACGGGAAGCTATTCATGGACATTGATGCTGCTCGTCCTTGGGCTCATCCTGGGTTGTCTCAATGCGTGGCATTGGGTATCCAAGGAAAACAAAGAAATGCATGAGGACCAGAAGGATCAGGAGGATAAAGATGAATGAAGTTTTAGGTCTGGCACTGACCATTGTAACGGGCATTTCGCTCGGGGTGATGTTTTTTGGTGGCCTTTGGTGGACTGTGAAGAAAACCAATCAATTCAAACGACCGGCACTATGGTTTACAGGAAGTTTTTTACTGCGGACAGGTGTGGTGCTGCTTGGCTTTTATTGTATCGGCAATGGGCACTGGGAACGGATGATGGTGTGTTTGCTTGGATTTATTTTGGGACGCGTCATCGTGAAACAGCTGATACAACGAAACGGGAAAGGGCACACTTACCCGGCACAGGAGGGGAATCATGAGTCTCAGTCCTGATCAGACGATATTCTGGCAGTATGGGTTTTTCAAATTAAACGCCACCATTGTGTTCACATGGGGATTGATTCTCGTGTTGGTCATAGGTTCTGTATTAGTTACACGTAAGTTTTCAATGGACCAGAAGCGTTCCCGTTGGCAGAATCTGCTGGAAATCATCGTCATCAACATCGACAAACAAATGGTAGACATAGGCTTGCGTCAGCCACAGAAATATATAGGGTATCTGGGAACATTGTTTCTATTTGTTGCGACAGCCAGTCTCTGCACTGTGATTCCCGGTTATGTATCGCCAACAAGTTCACTTTCCACAACGACGGCTCTTGCTCTAAGTGTGTTTGTTGCCGTACCGTTCTTCGGTATCAGGGATACGGGACTGGGCAGTTACCTGAAGTCCTATTTAAAACCGACGTTTATTATGCTTCCGTTTAACATCATCAGCGAACTTTCCAGAACGCTGGCACTGGCTGTCCGCTTGTTCGGCAATATGATGAGTGGGGGGATGATTATCGCAATTCTGCTAACACTGACGCCCTTCATCATTCCAATCATCATGTCAGTGCTTGGCCTTCTTACCGGCATGGTTCAGGCGTATATTTTCAGTATTCTGGCAGCGGTCTATATCGCAGCAGCCACCAAGGCCAGCAAGGGAAAGCGTCTGTCAATGGCAAAACACGGAAATAAGAAACACTGAAAAGGAGATATTATGGATAGCATGACTATTATTGCGGTAGTTTCAATTATCATCGGAGGCATCACTACCGCTATCGGCACAATGATACCCGCACTGGCGGAAGGCAAGGCGGTTGCGATGGCGCTGAAGTCACTGGCTCAGCAGCCTGATGCCTCGGCAACCATCACCAGAACCTTGTTCGTAGGTCTTGCGATGATTGAATCCACGGCCATTTACTGCTTTGTGGTCACAATGATTCTCATCTTCGCAAACCCATTCTGGAACTACATCATCGCCCAAGTGGCAGGGAAGTAACATATGAGTATTGACTGGTTCACGGTTGGCGCGCAAATATTGAACTTCTTCATTCTTGTATGGTTGCTGAAGCGCTTTCTGTATAAACCGATACGAAACGCGATTGATACACGGGAGAAGCGAATCGAAGCGGAGCTTGCAGACGCCGACGCTAAAAAAGCGGAAGCGAAAGCGGAACGGGATACGTTCATAAAAAAGAACGAGGATTTCGATCGCCAATATACCGAGCAATTGAACAAAGTAAGAGGTGAAGTGAAAGCCGAACGTGAGCGGCTCCTCAAAGAGGCTCGAACACAAGCCGATGCTATGAATGCAAAGCGACAGGAAATGTTGAAAAAAGAAGCGCAGACCCTCGATAAAGGCCTTAGCCTTCGTACCCAGCAGGAAGTGTTTGCGATTGCGCGAAAGACCCTCGCTGATCTGGGAACAGCGAGCTTAGAAGAACGTCTGTGTGACGTGTTTATTCGCCGCCTGAGAGCATTGAAAGGCAAAGCGAAAGAAGATATCGCCAATGCGCTTCAGACAGCGGGAGAGCCAGCGCTCTTGCGCACCGCGTTTGATCTGCCCCAGAATCAGCGCGACATCATACAGAGTGCCCTTAACGAAACTTTTGAGGACGATATCCACTTGCTATTCATCACTGCGCCTGACCTGATCAGCGGTATAGAATTAACAGCGAATGGATATAAGATAGTATGGAACATTGCGGATTATCTGGCGTCGATGGGAAATGTGCTGGATGAGATTTTGCCAAAAAAGGACGAAACAAAGACCCAATCGAAAGATGTCGCAGCTGTAGAAAAGAGTGAATGATCATGGAGTATGAGAGCCTCAAAGTTGTTATTGATAGCGCGTTTGATAGGATAAGCCATGGTCGGGAAGCGTTCACACCGCAACTGATACCCCGGGAGGTGGGAAAGGTCATCAGTGTCGCGACCGGTATTGCCAAGGTTTCGGGGCTTCCTAACGTTGGTTATGATGAATTGGTGGTGTTTCCCACAGGTGAACTCGGTATTGTATTCAACTTGGACCCAGATGAAATCGGCGTTGTTCTGCTTGAAGAACACTCTCATCTCAATGCAGGGAATGAAGTGCAACGAACGGGCCGTGTGATGGATGTAGCCGTGGGCAATGGATTGCTGGGACGTGTGATCGATCCGCTTGGCCGGCCGCTGGATAACATCGGGCCGATAGATGTAGATGCCAGGCTGCCTATTGAGCGATCTGTTGCGCCTATCGTCGATCGTGCGCCTGTTTCCGTACCTCTGCACACCGGGATTAAAGTGATTGATGCACTCATTCCCATCGGACGCGGACAGCGAGAGTTGATTCTCGGCGATCGGCAAACGGGGAAGACCGCGATTGCGATCAATACCATACTGAATCAACACAATCAAAATATGATGTGCGTGTATTGTGCAATTGGTCAGCGTGCGTCCGCTGTTGCAAAGGTTGTGGCCACCTTGCGGGAAAATGGAGCGATGGATTACACTGTTGCAGTTGTAACGGAGGGCAATAATCCCCCGGGCCTTATCTATATCGCGCCGTATGCTGCGACCAGTATCGCAGAGTATTTTATGCAAGCGGGTAAGGATGTGCTGATCATCTATGACGACCTTACGCAGCACGCCCGCGCATACCGAGAATTATCGCTTCTGCTCCGTCGGCCGCCGGGCCGGGAAGCCTTTCCCGGTGATATTTTCTACATTCATTCGCGAATGCTGGAGAGAGCAACGCATTTGTCAGAGAGACTCGGGGGTGGTTCTCTTACGGCGTTGCCCATCATTGAGACGGAAGCACAGGATATTTCCGCTTACATACCAACAAACCTTATTTCCATAACAGATGGGCAGATATACCTCTCGCCATCGCTGTTCGAATTGGGAGTACTCCCCGCGATTGATGTCGGGAAATCCGTTTCGCGTGTTGGCGGCAAGGCGCAGTGGGCGGCTTATCGCGGCGTGGCTGGCGACCTTAAGCTTGCCTATGCGCAGTTTGAAGAACTGGAGACGTTTTCCAGATTTGGAACACGTATAGACGAAGATACGCGGAAAATCATTGAACATGGACGACGGATTCGCGCTTGCTTCAAGCAGCCGGAATTTGACTTGGTGTCTGTTCCCGAACAAATCGCAATCCTTCTGGCGCTGACAGCTTCACTGTTTGACGATATATCGATGGACAAACTACCGGATGCTGAGCAGACTTTACGTAAGGCGGCAATCGATATCCCTTCTGATGTCTGTTCCCGCTTTGAAACGGCAGCAAAATTGAGCGACGAAGATCGCAAGACCATCATTGATATTGCTCGCAATGCTCTTGCTCCTTTCCAACCAAAGCCTTTCGCTGCTCCGGGGCCAGAAGCTCCTATAAATACAGAATCCTCAGCTGACAGTGCACAAAAGGAATACAATGAGCGATAGTACCACCAGTCTGCGCCGAAAAATCAGCAGTGCCGGGCAGCTCCAGTCCGTTGTCCGAACAATGAAAGCGCTGGCCGCCTCAAATATCGGACAATATGAGGAATCAGTGCAAGCGTTAGCAGACTATTATCGCACCGTTGAACTGGGCTTGGGCGTTTGTTTACAGAAAAGCGTATCGCTTCCCTTAGTAGCAAAACCGGAAGAACAGACATCTTCTGATGATATCGGTGCCGTCGTGTTCGGTTCAGATCAAGGATTGGTGGGCCGATTTAACGATAAGGTGGCTGATCATGCTATTGCGGTGCTTGCAGCATTGCCCGGGAAACCCAAAATCTGGGCTGTTGGCGAGCGTGTTCATGCACGTCTTTCAGATTCGGGACTATCACCGGCAGGGCTCTTTACTGTCCCCTACTCAATTAAGGCCGTTACGCCGCTTGTTGGCCAAATTCTTGTGGAAAGTGAACCCTCCACTAAAAACGATGCGGCCACCAAGCTCTATCTTATCTACAATCGTCCTACATCAGAAGCGAGTTATATGCCTGTCAGCCAGCGACTACTGCCATTGGACGATGATTGGCGATATCGTTTAACCCAGATTCCGCGGCCAGCAGAAAACTTACCAGAAATCATAGGCAGCAGCAAGAAGACCATGAGAGCTTACATACACGAGTATCTTTTTGTCTCTCTATTCCGTGCATGCGCGGCATCTCTGGCGAGCGAGAACGCGAGTCGGCTGGCGGCAATGCAGCGGGCAGATAAAAATATCGACGAGTTACTGGATGAACTTAACAGCACATTCCATCGTCTGCGCCAGAGTAGCATTGATGAAGAACTATTCGATGTTATATCAGGCTTTGAGGCGTTAAAAACGAAATAGAATAAACAACGAAAAAACGCCTCTGATTGAATTCGAATAACATTATTATCTATTCTTCTTTATAACAAACGAGACGAATGGATCTTTATCAGAAATAATGTTGCTTGATGGATGGGATAATGAAAGCACAATCCCACCTATATAGCGCATTAATACTCGTATTTCATACTAATGTTCTTAATCGGTTGAGAGTGTCAGGATATCCTCTCTACTATCTTAAGTTGTCTGTGTATGATAGAATGAGAAAACCAAGAAGACACATTTTTTGCCGACTATCTACAACAAAGGAGTATTACCATGAAAGCATCAATCGACAGAGACAATTGCATTGGCTGCAGCTTATGTGTCGAAACCTGCCCAGAAGTGTTTCGCATGGCGGAGGATGATTTGGCGGAGGTATATTTAGATTCCATACCTGAAGCTGCTGAAGAAACCGCAAAAGAAGCAGAAAACACCTGTCCGGTGTCCGTAATCACTGTAGAATAACAAATGCATGGACATTGGAAACTGCGTTCAAAGCCGAAGGATAAGCACATGAACAGGGGAGGGAGCCTCCATGAATGAAAAAATAGTAACGATAGAGTATTTATATCTGGATCTGCAATCCTGTGACAGGTGTATTGGCACGGATGCAGTTTTGGAAGAAGCAATCGCTGAACTTACGCCGACATTGGAACGTGCTGGGGTTAGCATTGATTATCGCAAAATTGAGATGAAAACGGCGGACATTGCGAAAGATTACCAGTTTCTTTCTTCTCCGACGATTCGTGTAAATGGCCAGGATATCTGCACAACCGTAACTGAAAACAACTGCGGTTGTTGCAGTGATATCAGTGGTTCTACGGTGGATTGCCGTGTGTTTGTCTATGAAGGCCATTCCTTTGAAGTGCCGCCCAAAGAGATGTTGGTCAAAGGAATCTTGGAGGCTGTGTTTTCGGCCCCCAAAATGACCAATAACAATAAGTATACGCTTCCGGAAAATCTGCAACGGTTTTTCATTGGTAAAACAAAAAAGTCTGCTTGTTGCTGCTCCGGGGATTGCTGTAATCAATAAGATATGCGCTTGTTGCGCTAGTGGATTGCTTGGATAGCAATCTATGTAACGGTACATTGAGAGGCTCGAATACATGCTTGTGACAGATCTATTGCCTATTTGTTTGACTGCCTTCATTGTTGCGATCGTCCTGGTGATGGTTTTTGATAAATCAAAAGCAAACAATGACCAACGTCGAGTGCTTCCATTGTTTCTTGTTCGATTCTTTGGCTTGTTTTGGGCAATCGCTGCGCTTTTCTATTGTTCAAGATCCGAATAATCTCCGTGCACGAATCAGAAAATCCGTTGGATGCTATCAATCTATTAACCTTTAAGACAATAAATGACTATCACAGCAAGCGAAACTGGGTGGAATTGCTGGGGAATTTTCTGGTCTTATTGCCGTTTCCCATTCTGTTGCGACTGAACTTACCTGCCATGAAGAGCAGGGTGCTTCGTATAACATTGCTCTTCGTGACGCTTTTGATTGAGCCGGCCCAGCTGCTGACTAATGTATTTCTGCACAGCCCATTCAATGCAATCGATATCGACGACTTTCTGCTAAATGCTATTGGCTGCTTTCTGGGATTTGCGATCGTTAAGCTGATAGATAGTATTGGGATGCGTAGGAAAGAGGCATGATATGAACTCGAAAACGTATGTCTATACTGTCACGATCCGGCCTGCCGATAAGGGAGGCGCGTACGTGCCGTTTCCGTATGACATTCGAGAAGAGTTTGGTAAGGGGCGAGTCAAAGTGCACGCAACGTTTGATGGAGAACCGTATGACGGGAGTGTCGTCAACATGGGTATCAAGAACGACGACGGTTCTGTTTGCTATATTATCGGTATTCTCAAAGATATTCGTATCAAGATCGGCAAGCAAGTCGGTGATCCCGTTTCGGTGACCATCAGAGAGCGTGTGTGAAATGGACCAGGCAAAGAGATTGGAGCGTATCTATAAAATGCCGTTTTCCGAAGTGTACATTGCCCTTGTTGCAAAAGCGGAGAGAAAGGTCAGGACTAAAGAAGAGGTCGATACTATTATTACCTGGCTGACCGGGTATGATAAGCAAGGCCTGCAGTTACAATTGGATAGCGCTGCAGACCATGAAACCTTTTATGGGGAAGCGCCCCAGATGAATCCGAATGCCGGTAAAATCAAAGGTGTTGTATGCGGTGTTCGTGTGGAGGATATCACCGATCCACTGATGCAGAAAATTCGCTGGCTGGACAAGCTGATTGACGAGCTGGCAAAGGGCAAGGCGATGGAGAAGATTATGCGAAGCTGAGTTTCTTCATTTGCTATCCATAATTTCTTGGTTTATCCATGTGCAATATCGGTCAACAAAATGATTGCTAAACGTCCTGCAAAACATGACAAACACAGCCATGCTTTGGCTTTCATAACATAAGCCTATAAACTTTACTTGATAACCCGACACAGAAACCTGGTCTGTACAAGTAAATCTTTGGTTTTTGCCGACATAGTATTTAAAAATGTGGTATTCGTTTAAGGATGCTTGCTATATGAAGTAACAAAGCTGCGTCATCATCTATTTTACAGGGTATATACGATATGATTGCTTATTTCAGATAAGTATTACTAAGTGTGATAGACGATACGAATAGAGTTATGATGTATTCGGGAGGCGATGGGATATGCAGCTGAAACAAATCGATCTAGCACAATCTGTTTATACGCTTAGCACCCAGTATCCTGAGTTAATTGCGATTCTGGAAGAAATAGGGTTCAGAGACATCACCAAACCCGGTATGATGGCTACGGGCAGGACGATTTATGACGATACCCAAAGGTGCTGCATTGAAAAAGCTAGATTTGGATACCATCAAACAGCAACTATATGAACATGGCTTCAGCGTGAAAGAATAGGGGGTATAGCCATGAGCCAGGAAATCAATAACCGTGAACACCGTAAAGAGGTCCTCAAGGATCTATTGCGTAAATTGCATTCAGGACAGACTGTGGATGACGTCAAACAGGAATTTGACCAGGCGTTTTCCGGCGTATCGTCATCAGAGATATCAGAAGCCGAGCAAGCCTTGATTGCTGATGGCATGCCCGTAAGCGAGATACAGCGTCTTTGTGATGTTCACTCTGCCGTTTTTAAAGGCAGTATTGAAGAAATCCATGCCCCTGTTGATTCCTCACAGATACCAGGGCATCCGGCGCATACATTGAAAGCGGAAAACCATGCGATTACACAGCTGATAAACGAACGTGGGCGACCTGCTTTAAAAGCATATCATGACGGAAATCTGTCCGCCGGCGAAGTGACCGCCATGATTGATGAGCTCAGCCAAATCGACCGGCACTATCTACGTAAGGAAAATCTCTTCTTCCCGTATTTAGAGCAATATGGAATCACCGCACCGCCCAAGGTGATGTGGGGTGTCGATGATGAAATCCGGGTTTTGCTCAAGGAAGCATCTGTAATGGTTGAGACAGGGGATCAAACAGTCGAAACCAAACTCGAAGATGCCTTCGTTCGCATCGAAGAGATGATTTTCAAGGAAGAAAACATACTGCTGCCGATGATGCTGGATACGCTGCAGCCCGAGGAATGGCAGAAAATCGCACAGGAGAGCGCAGAGCTCGGCTACTGCCTGATTGATGAACCGATCCAGTGGCAGCCTGCAGTCGAACCGAAGGCGGAAATACCGCCAGCAACTCCGAAAACCAATGCGATCTCCATGCCTACCGGGTTTTTATCGCCTAAGGAACTGACACATATGTTGAATACGCTTCCGATCGACATTACCTTTGTCGGTAAAGACGATACAGTGCGGTATTTTTCTCAGGGAACGGAGAGAATCTTTCCTCGCACCAAAGCAATTATCGGGCGCAAGGTATCCAATTGCCATCCGCCTGCCAGCGTGCATATTGTGGAAGGGATCGTCGCGGATCTGAAATCCGGTAAGAAGGATCACGAGGATTTTTGGATCAAGATGGGAGACAATTATATCTACATCCGTTATTTTGCGGTAAGAGATGACCAGGGCGAGTATTTGGGCGTGTTGGAAGTAACGCAGAATATAGCACCCATACAGCAGCTGACCGGAGAAAAACGATTGGTATCGGAATAGAAGGAGCCAAAACACATGAAAGATAAAATTCTCAAGAACATCAACTTGGCGGAAGCGCTGGAACTCAAGGACCTTGTCTCCTATCAGGACGGACAGATCGTAAGCCGGACACTGGTGCAGAATGGCGCTGTCAGCATAACGCTGTTTGCGTTTGATACTGGCGAGGAGATCAGCGCGCATGAATCCAAAGGCGACGCGCTGGTGACGATTCTAGACGGCAATGGCGTGATCACCATAGACCAAAAGGAGTACGAGCTTAGCACCGGGCAAAGCATTGTGATGCCTGCAGGGATACCACACGCTGTGAAAGCAGCATCACCATTCAAGATGCTCCTGATTGTTACTTTTCCATTCTAAACAGCCAAGCGAGGAAACCAAATAACCAATCACCAGATTATCTCTTGGCGACATCTTCCGAAATCACCCCTCCTTTGCATTACATAAGGAGGGGTTTTCTATTGTTTTCTGTATAGATATGCGGCCGGATATGTTAAGGAATTCGCCGAATTGTACAAAAGATGCTTTCTTTTTGTAGATGGAGACAGCAGGGTAGAAAAACATGATACCATATAATTGCATAATCATTCAGCTTAATATCAGCGGATGATTGTCATTTTCCAGGATCAATGACGCTCTTGGAAATGTTTCGTTATAGAAAAATTGAAAAGGAGAGGTACTATGTCCGAGTATTCTAAGACCAATGACGTTCTTGGAAGCGTAAACCGTGGCGATCCTTGCGAATCGGGATTGTGTACATTGTGCAGGGCGGACTGCAAGGGCCGGTGTGAAACCTGGCTGTCTTCCATGAAGGGGAGAAAGCTGCTTTACCCTCGTGATTTTGGGACAGTCACTGCAGGCTCTTCCAATATCAACCATGAAGGCGTGTGCTATAACAATCTGCGCATTCAAGGGTATAATTATGGTGCATACGGTCTCCCCAGTGGATTGTCAAGCTCAGCGGACGACTGCATTTTCCCTAACGTAAGCCTCGAAACCACATTTGGCAAAGCAGTTAAAACCAAGTCCAGCGTTCCGATAATGACGGGAGCGCTTGGTTCTACGTTTATTGCCGCTAAGTATTGGGAATCCTTTGCGATCGGTGCATCTTTGGTAGGGTTTCCAATCGTGATCGGCGAGAACGTTGTCGGCGTGGATCAACAGTCTGTGCTCAAAAACGGCCGTATTCAAAGCGCACCGGAACTGGAGCGCAGAATCGATGTGTATCTCAAGTACTATGATGGTTACGGCGCGATCATTGTACAGATGAACGTAGAAGATACGCGCAATGGTGTTGCCGAGTACCTGATTAAAAAATACGGTGACAAGGTCATCATCGAGCTGAAATGGGGTCAGGGTGCTAAGGATATCGGTGGCGAGATCCAGGTGACAAGCCTTGAATATGCGCAGTTTTTACAAAACCGCGGTTACATCGTCGATCCGGATCCTTCCAAGCCTTCCGTACAGGAAGCGTTCCATAGCGGTGCAATTAAATCGTTCGCCCGGCACAGCCGCCTTGGATATACGGATCTGAATTCGAGCGAGCAGGTTCATAAAGCATTTGTATCTGCTGTGAACTATCTGCGGGGGCTCGGGTACAAGCGGATTACATTGAAAACCGGTTCCTATGGTATGGAAGCACTGGCAATGTCTATCCGCCTGGCTACGGAAACCAAACTTGACCTGCTGACCGTGGATGGCTCAGGCGGCGGTACTGGCATGAGCCCGTGGAATATGATGGAAAGCTGGGGCGTGCCGTCCGTTCACCTTCATGCAAAGGCTTATGAATATGCCAAAATTATGGCCTCCAATGGCTGGGACGTCGTTGATATGGCGTTTGCCGGTGGATTAGCGAAAGAAGACCAGATCTTTAAAGCGTTGGCAATGGGCGCACCGTTTACCAAGCTCGTATGTATGGGACGCGCGTTAATGATCCCCGGATACTTGGGTTCGAACATAGAGGGTGTATGCCACCCCGAGCGCAGGGAGAAACTCAACGGGAACTGGGACGCACTGCCAAAGACCATAACGGATGAGTTTGGCGCCGATGCCGAAGAGATCTTTGCCGGATACTATGACGTACAAAGCAAAGTAGGGAAGGCGGAGATGAAACACATTCCGTATGGCGCAATCGCCGTATGGACGCTCAGCGATAAACTGGCTGGCGGATTACAACAGCTGATGGCCGGCGCACGCAAGTTCAGCATGAATCAAATCGCCCGTGAGGATATCTTCTCGGCTAATCGTGAAACCGAGCGCGAGACCGGCATTCCCTTCATGACAGATGTGGATGATCAATTAGCGATGAAAATTCTCAAGGCATAGAAGAAAGCGGGTGTCGCCATATATATGACGCGGCACCCGCTGTTATTTTTTTAGTTGAATAGCGCAGAAATAATCATTGCCTCGACCAATAAACAATTCTGTCTCACGAAGCACAGAGTATAAGGTCCGGGCTTGAGTGCGAGTAGGAGTTCTACAAGGATACTTTATAGCTTGCTTAAAACCACTTTCTCTTTTTGAAGATAAACAGCATGGCGGATACGATCACAGCACAGGTCACCAGGAACATTACAAATGAATAGGGATTAGCCAGCAGCGGCATATGCAGAAAATTCATCCCGAAGATACCCGTCAGAAAGGACAGCGGGATAAAAATAACAGTAATGACTGTTAGCGTCATTATTTTCCGGTTCATATCGTCATTCCGATTCGCAGCCTGTGCCTCATGCAATCCATTGACCATCTCACGGTATGTGGTAATCGCCTCATATATCTTTGCTGTGTTATCCAATACATCGGTAAAATACCGCTTGATCTCTTCAGAGAAAAACGGTGTATTTGCGCCGATGATTGTTTCCAGTATTTCTTTCAGCGATCCGACACAGTTTTTCAAGTAAAGAAGATCTTTTCTGATTCTATAGATCGCGTCCATCCCTGTGTACTTCTGTTCAATGACTGCGGTCTCAATCTCCGCAAAGCGGTTTTCTGCATATTGCAGGCTGATAAAATATTCGTCTACAAATCTATCGATTAGGCAGAAGAACAGATATCCCACGCCCATACCGCGGATGACTCCCTTGTTGCCCTCAAGCCGCTCACGAACCGTATCAAAGATATCGCCGGGCTTTTCCTGAAAGGTGATCAGGGTATTGCCGGTAATGATCACTGACACATGTTCAGAAATGATATTCATGTTTTCCAAATAAAACATCTTTAAAATCGAAAACAAGTAAGACCCGACGATCTCCAACTTGCTTCTCTGCGATACATCCACGATATCTTCCAGATGAATACGATGGATACCGAACTTCTTACCCAGGCTTTCGATCAGGGCCGTGTCGCTCAAGCCGGTTATATTGATCCACTGCACATGTGTTTCGCTGTCCTCAATATCTGTGATGTCCTGTATTTCCATATGGATAATTTCATCCGCATTATATCGTATACTCTCTATCTTGGAATGCTCAACCGGGTAGATTCCGGTATAATGCAGGGTTCCCGGCGGTTGTTTGATTTTCGTTCTGTTTGCGTTGATTCCTGACAGGAAATGCTCGCCGATTCTGAAGCGATCGCTTCTAAACTGCTTTCCATTATTCATTATCTGAACCCTTTCCTGATCATTATTTCTAATTTCTAAGCCTATATATTACTATAATAGATTTATCGAGTAATTTCAAAATAGTGATCGTAAAAGCCATATTCGTAGTTATTCTTTATATGAATACTAATGTCGATAATAAGCTTGAAATACTATTATAATAACACATTTAGGCTATATGTTGTGGATTCGATTAAAAGCATATATAATATGTATATGCATCTACTATAATAACACTCTTGCTGATCAATAGGATTGACTCAGGGAGATATCGTTATGCTTGGATTAATGACCAGAAGTCAATGGGCATTTTTTATTGTTCATGACAAAACAGATCATAATGACATGGAGTAGCAAATATGCAAGAACAAAACTTTGCGAGACAATACTTTGATGTAGCCAACATTATGTTTTTAGTCCTGGATGAAAAAGGGAAAATATACGATATCAACAGCAAGGGCTGTGAAATTCTAGGCTATGAAAAGAAGGATATCATCGGTAAGGACTGGTTTGATACCTTTATACCCAAAAACCATGCAGTTGAAGTTAAACGTGTCTTTTTTGAGATCATTAATCACGAAATGGATTCATCTGAGTATTTTGAAAACACAATTATCACAGCATCAGGTGAGGAAAGGATTATTTCCTGGCACAATACACTTCTAAGAAATGATGCGGATAAAATAACCGGAGTACTAAGCGCAGGAAATGATGATACAGAACAAAAGAGAGCGGAAGAAACCATCGCTAAGCTTGCATCATTCCCAAGTTTCAACCCAAATCCGATCATTGAGCTTGATTTGGATGGGAACCTTACGTATCTAAATCCGGAAGCACGGCAACAGATTCCGGACTTGGCAACGCTGGGCACTCGCCATTCTTTTTTAGCTGATTGGCAAAAGATTGTTAGGCAGTTCTCTGCGCCAAACACTAGTATCATTGAACGTGAGGTTTATGTTGGAGATCACTGCTATTTGCAGTCTATCCATCATATTCAAACGTTAAATGTTATCCGTATGTATTGCCATGATATAACAGGACGCAAGAAAGCAGAAAATGCACTGCTCGAGAGCGAAGAAAAGTACAGGCGTTTATTCTCAGAGATTAGAGATTCCCTGATTCTTTATGACAGAGAGACAAAAAGAATACTGGACATGAACAATGCCGCTTGCCAGCTTTATGGATACACCAAGGAAGAAATGCTTGGTTTGAAAAGTGTTATTGAGCTTTCCGCTGAGCCCGAAAAATCAATAAAGGGCATGAGCAATATACCTTCCAATGTTCCCTTACGATATCATAGAAAAAAAGATGGCACCGTTTTTCCGGCCTCGCTTACCACATCTGTTGTCAAGGTTAATGCTCGCGAAGCTGTGTTGGATGCAACACGTGATATAACATTGCAAAAGAAAATCGAAGAAGAACTCAAGTATATGAGTTATCATGATCAGCTTACGGGTTTGTTTAATCGCAGATATTTTGAAGAAATGATTGAACAAATAGATTCAAAAGAAAATCTTCCTCTGTCAATCATGATGACCGACATTAATGGACTGAAAATCATTAACGATTCTTTCGGGCATGCGCTTGGTGATGAGCTCTTGAAGATGACAGCAGCTGTTTTTAAAGAAGGCTGCCGTTCTGGAGATGTTATCTGTAGGCTTGGTGGAGATGAATTTACCATTATAATGCCACAAACAGATTCCGACGAAGCAAAAATCATTGCCGAGAAATTGAAAAAATTAGCTGCTCAGAAAAGCATAGAGAATATTGAGCTTTCTATTTCCTTTGGATATGATACAAAGACTGATGGGAAAGAATCCATTGCAGATGTGCTTGCGAATGCCGAGAATTACATGTACAGATATAAACTGTATGAAAGATCCAGCATGCGAAGTGAGACTATCGATATTATCATGAACACATTGTTTGAGAAGAGCAACAGAGAGTCTATGCACTCAAAAAGAGTGGGCGAAATTTGCGAACAAATTGCGGTTAAGCTGGATTTCAGCGGAAACCATATTAATCAGATTAAAATCGCAGGTTTGGTTCATGATATCGGGAAAATAAGCATTGATGAGAAAATCTTGAATAAACCAGATCGGTTGAATAACACTGAGTGGCAAGCAATCAAGAGACATCCGGAATCCGGCTGGCGGGTCCTGAGTTCCAGCAATGAATTTTCAGAACTTGCTCAGATATGTCTCGCTCATCATGAAAAATGGGATGGAAGCGGGTATCCAAATGGAATAAAAGGTGAAGAAATCCCTATCGAAGCAAGAATTATTGCTGTTGCTGATTCCTATGATGCGATGACCAGTGACAGAACATATCGAGTGAGAATGAGCAAAGAAGAAGCTAAGGGAGAGCTTCTGCGTTGCGCGGGCAGCCAATTTGATCCGAGAATTGTTAATGTGTTTGTGAATCATGTAGTAGATGCTATTTAGTACTAAACCGGTGAAGGTGGACGGAGCTGGTGGATAAGGCGAAAGCTATGATAGCTGTGATGGTGGCGAAATTATCCCAATATCATTATCATGCCGGATTATAATTTTACCTTGTGATATCACGCTTCCTGTCCGTTGTAGTTCTTGGAGTGCGACCTTGATAAATACGAGGCACGACCAGCTGTTCAGGATAGCAATTGAGTTTACAGCTAAGAGGGAGTAGTAGCAAATGATCCGAAACCAATGGTATGGAATCCTGGATGCCAAAGAAATTAAGAGGGACAAACCAATAGGTGTTACACGCATGGGTGAAAAGCTGGTTTTATGGAGAAGTAAAGACGGAAACCTCAATTGCGTGTACGATCAGTGCTGTCACCGCGGAGCTTCGCTAAGCGCTGGCAAGGTCATTCGTGACACAATTCGTTGCCCTTTTCATGGATTTGCCTACGATGCATCTGGGGAAGTTGTCTTGATTCCTGCCAACGGAAGCGCTTCACTTGTTCCCAACAGATATCGGGTTAATGCGTATAAGGTGGTCGAAAAATATGGGATCGTCTGGCTCTGGTATGGCGACTACGCAGACGACCTACCCGAGATTCCGTTCTTCAGAGAACTGCGGGAGGGCTTTTCCTATGGTGGGTTCTCCGAAACATGGTCGGTGCATTATACAAGAGCGATCGAGAATCAGCTTGATGTCGTACATCTGCCCTTCGTCCATACGAATTCAATCGGACGCGGCAACCGTACGGTTGTCAACGGCCCCGTGGTTATATGGGACGATAACCTCATGACGTTTTATGTCAGTAATGTTGAAGATGACGGGAATGTGAAGCCATTGAAGCCGACAGAAATAACGAATTACAAGAACCTCTTTCATCTGCAGTTTCAGATGCCGAATCTGTGGCAGAACATCATTAGCAACGATATCAGGATCGTTGCGATATTCGCCCCCATTGATGAAAGAAACACACGCATTTACCTCAGATTTTACCAGAAATTTATGAAGGTTCCCGGCCTGAAACAATTGGTCAACAGCATCAGCAATATCAGTAATCGGTTCATTCTGCATCAGGACAGAAGAGTCGTCCTGACGCAAATTCCTAAGAAAACGGATCTGAAGATGGGCGAGAATCTTATCCAGGGAGATGCGCCAATCATCGAATACCGCAAGCGACGCGCGGCTTTGAAAGCGGGTTCATTTGATGAACCAATATAAATAAAGCTGAGATCGATGTGACTGGTAAAAAACACTCTGTATATGATGGATTTGATAAGGAAATGAAAAGACAGAATGATGAAGACATGTGTGGCGTATTATTCCAGATCGGGCAATACAAAGAAAGCCGCAGAATATCTGGCAGGCAAACTGAACGCAAAGGTTATTGTGCTTACTGAACAAACGAATTATCGCGGCGTTATTGGGTTCATCAAAGGCGGCATGCGGGCGTCTCTCGGAAAAAAAGCGAAGCTTGACGCTGCAATCTATCAAGAAATAGCTATATTTGATAGGATTGTGCTCGCCACACCGGTTTGGGCGGGAAAAGCGACGCCTGCGATCAATGCAGTATTGGCAAATGTGGAGTTTCAGGGGAAAGCTGTGTATGTATTGACAACACAGGCAGATCCGGAGTGTAAAGGCGCCGAGAAAAGGGAAGCGTTTTATCAAAAGGCAATCGAATCAAAAAAAGGGCAATTGATAAAATTGTTTTCTTTGTATGGTTCGTCGCCGGATTCTACTGTTTCCAGTGATGAAATGGCTGAAAGGGTTGATCGTGGGGTGGATATAGCAGAAGAGTGATAAGAAGTATCGTTATAAAGGTTTTGTTTGATTTCATGCATATCGTTTGCGAGAAAATTCCGGATTCGCGTGTTTGTGTTTCATTCTACAATGCAATGATTATATTGATAGCGATCGAATTTAACTATTTTGATTGGAGGATAACAACATGGAGTTAGTATATAAGAAACTTCGACGATTCAATCTGATCATGGGCGGTCTTCACCTAATCCAGGGTGTGGGGATGATCTTGCTGGCAACGAGTGTGATCCAGAAGATCGCTGAGTTCTCCCCGACGATTACACAATTCTATCTAGCCTATAACACGGAAACACAATCCCTGGAGACAGCGTCCAGAGCACTGTTTCAACTCCCGTTTGGCATTTTAGCAGGTGTATTCCTGCTGCTTTCCGCACTGGCGCATGCCCTAATCTCTATCCCCAATAAACTCAACGCAGTCTACAACCGTGATCTGCAAAAAGGCATCAATAAATTCCGCTGGTTTGAGTACGCGCTGAGTTCCTCAGTGATGATCGTATTGATTGCGACACTGTTCGGCATCTACGATATTGCTTCACTGATCCTGATTTTCGTTGTTAATGCATCAATGAACCTGTTCGGGCTAGTGATGGAGCAACTCAACGCCGGTCGTACTGACGGTAAAGTGAACTGGGGTCCCTTCGTGTGGGGTTCGTTTGCTGGCCTAGCTCCCTGGGCTGCAATATTGCTGTATATGTTCGGAACGGGGAACTTTGGACAGGTACCATGGTTTGTTTGGGCAATCGTGGCGACATATTTCGTAATGTTCAATACCTTCCCGATAAACATGATCCTGCAGTACAAGAAAGTCGGCAAATGGAAGGATTACCTCTATGGCGAACACGCGTACATCGTATTGAGTTTGGTTGCGAAATCAATCCTAGCCTGGTTGGTGCTTTTCGGCGCTATGCAGCCCTAATATGAGCCACTCATTACTCTATAGGTAACCTTGCCGCAAACCGAACGGCAAAGGGCTGTTGCATATTCTATGCAACAGCCAGTTTTTATATTCGAAAGCGGGAAACCGGTTATTTCGTCCTTTCAGTACCATTCTTGTAGCGGAAAACCAATCCAGTTTTCCATAGCAATAGCCATAACTTTACATCTTATATGGAAGATCTGCCAACAGGCTGATCTTTGATATGGGACACTATTCGGCATGAGTCCGAGTGATCGCATGACAGTGAAAGAATATCTTGCAAAGCAGAATGTCATCGAATGTGGTATTATAAAGGTAATCTATGCAGTTCCGGACAAGCCCTTTCAGTCCACCCTTCAGATGAGATACATGAGATACTATCGGTAGGAATGCATTGCCGAAGAGATGGATTATCACTAGATTACGTCTACGAATTACATGGAAAAGCCCTGCAATGTGTACAGGTACCGAAAAACGCAAAAAAATTTTGCCTTGCTGAATATCTAAGGAGGCGCCCATGGAAATAAAACCTAAAACGAACGGTCATGCGACAGTGGTTGCGGTGGATTTTGACGGCTGTCTTGTAACCGACCGGTATCCTAATACAGGCGAGAGTAATGATGAGCTGTTTCGGGTATTAATCAAATTCCGAAAGAGTGGCGGGAAGGTCATCCTTTGGACATGCAGAAGTGGGAAACCGCTTGAGTCTGCTGTCCGGTATTGTGAAGCAATGGGATTGGACTTTGATGCAGTCAATGAAAACCTGCCTGAACGTATTGCTGCGTTCGGCTCCGATCCTCGGAAAGTCGGAGCTGATTATTACATCGATGATAAGGCTATACTGGTCGAATGGAAAGGTACCAGATATCATGTTTAAAGGAAAAGCACAACAGTAAACATCCCAGCAAATCCCAGTAAAATCTATGATATAATGTTAACAGCAAATGGTTTCAACAATACATTGCGAATGAACAGCCCAACAAAATATTTACGGCTTGTTTTCATGAGCACATCCACCGTATTTTCACCAAATTGTGTTTCCAGCAAACAAAAAAGCTCCTGCCGTTTGGCAAGGAGCGATGATTTTCTTGGGGCAAGTTAGCGAGGATTGTTGCGATTAAAGCAGTCACGGCAGTAAACAGGTTTGTCGCCGCGCGGCTGGAAAGGTACTTGTGTTGCTGCACCACAGCCATCGCAAACCACATCATACATCTGGCGGTCTGCACTGCGTTGCGAACCGCGGTTGTTATATGAGCTAAAGTTACGATCTGCACCACGGCTGTTGCGAGGGCCATTGTTGCGGCGTTCAGCACGGCAGGAAGAACAGCGGGTAGGCTCGTTTGTGAAGCCTTTTTCTGCGAAGAATTCCTGCTCGGATGCAGAAAAAGTGAATGGGGCGCCGCAATCACGGCAGGTAAGGGTTTTGTCATTGAACATAGGGGTACTCCTTTAAATGTTTTTGGTTCCGATCATTGGTTACTCTTCAGGTGGGACATGGTCTATACAGTATTTCGATTGAACTGGAACCAGGAAACACAATGGAGCATCAGATAGGTAACCAAGTAAGTATAGCACATTTTCTGAAAATGTATAGTCCTTTCATTGCCTTCCAATTCTCGGACTACAACGTGCGCTAATATTATAAGCGTTCTTGTTCAAAAGGGAGCTCTCTGTGCATTTCTACACCGCCTTTCTCATGCGCTGTTCCGACATTTTCCACATTTTTTCGCCACTGCCGGTCATTATTATATCCAATAATTTTTCAAGCAGTATTTTTGTTACAAACTAATCTTCTGATGATAAGCAGCAAGAAGTCAATCATGGTATACTGGCAGAGTTAGTTGTGCATGAATATCCGAACTGATCAGAGGTATTAGGATGAGAATTCCAAAACTCAACATAGGTGGATTGATTTCAGAGATACCAATCATACAGGGAGCCATGGGGATTGGCGTTTCAGGCTCAAGACTGGCTGCGGCTGTTGCCAATGAAGGCGGCGTAGGCGTCATTGCCGGGGTAAACATTGGATACGGAGAACCAGACTTTTTTAACAACCCGCTGGGGGCAAACCTGCGCGCTTTGAAAACCCAAATTCAACAAGCACGGCAATTAGCACCAAAAGGTATCATTGGTGTGAATCTCATGGTTGCTATGAACCATTACGGTGAAATGGTGCGTGCCGCAGTGGAGGAGGGCATTGACCTGATTGTATCTGGTGCGGGACTACCATTGAAACTGCCGGAATTTGTAAAAGATCTGCATACACGCATCGTACCCATCGTTTCCTCTGGGAAAGCCGCACGATTAATTACGCAATACTGGGAAACGCACTACAAAAGAACCCCGGATATGGTTATTGTCGAAGGTGCGGAAGCTGGTGGACACCTTGGATTTTCCAGAGATATCCTCACCAGTGGAAACAGACCCTCAGTTATGGATATTGTCAGGGATGTCGCAGATGCCATCAGCTCACTTGGGGAACGTCTGCAAAGAAGAATCCCCGTCATTGCGGCTGGCGGTATTTATACCGGCGCGGATATCGCCCAATGCCTGCAATCTGGTGCTGACGGTGTACAAATGGCGACACGTTTTACTGCAACCGACGAATGCGATGCAGATATCAAATACAAACAAGCATATCTGGCGGCTAAAGAAGAAGATATCATTATCATCCAAAGTCCGGTGGGTATGCCCGGACGCGCTCTGAACAACCACTTTATTCAAAAGCTCAACGAACTCGGCCTTAATAATAAAGGCTGCTCCCAATGTTTGAAAGGCTGTAATCCCAAGACAGCGCCATACTGCATTTCACAAGCGTTAATCAACGCTGTACAGGGAAATGTGGATGAGGGATTGATATTTGTAGGGAGCAACGCTTACCGAGTGGATCATATAGTTTCGGTTAACCAACTCGTTCAAGAATTGCTCAACGGTATAACCCTTGCTCCCACTTTATTAAGTAAAGCAGTGAGTAAGCTAATTCGCTAAGAGGGCATTAACAGGTTTTAATCGGCAACTAGATTGTTCATTGTTTTCGTCGATGCTGTCCGGCAATTGCTGTCCTATAATCTATGAATAGATTTTTACTTAACACCAAGAATGCTAAACAACCATTTATAACCCATCTGAAAAAGCACCGTGAGTATAAGCGGTGCTTCTTGCATAGCATTTACTGGCATTTTCTTGATGATGGCTCTTCCTATGAGGCTTATAAATCAGATCATGGTCTGGCCTAGTAATTTTTTATTTGCCCTAAAGCCTTACTCAGAGCCTTGCGGACATCCGGATTTTCTTCCTTGCTCATCTGCGCAGATACAAAAGCTTTGGTATGCATATCTCCAAGGGCTCCCAGTGCGTGAGCTACTGCAATGCGTACCTTCGGATCTGTGTTCTGCAGGTGGGAAATCAGATAGTTGGCGGCATCTTCTCCACCAACCTCACCAAGTCCGGTAATAGCAGACAGGCATACCTCCTGATCTTTGTTGTTGCAAAGCCCGATTAATGTGGAGGCGTTGTTTTTTTTGATTGCTTTTTCCACCAGGTTCATCTTATTACCAAACATCTGTAAACTCCTTATTAGCTTCTCTTATGTAGATAGAAACAAAAATCGGGCATATGAAAATTACGGGTATACGGACATCCGTTCGACATTTTTCATTTTTATCATCTCCCTTATTTTTTATTATACCACAAATCCGGTACAATATGTTCCTGTGTGTGAAAGGAAGATCATGAATAGCATTAAGGTGTAACAAATCACATTCTATAACTTACGCTTTACGGAGGAAATGCTATAAGCTCACCCCAAAACGGGTACGGCCTTATCCCTAAAATGTACACAGAAAGAAATAGAGCTATGAAGAAAAGATGTGAGATGCACTCATTAACTGGTTTAGGATCAGGGCAAACAATTCATGTTACTAGATAGCGATTTCGGCTTGTTTGCTGGCAAAATCCGCTGGTGCAAGGTATGTAAAAAAAGAAATATACTGCCAATGGGTGTCAGCAATATTTTCGACTAATCATTTTAGCATTTCACCAAAGCTAGTCCTTTCGTTACATTCGTTTCAAACTGACGAATTGTATCAAAATTGGTGAACTATCCCACATCGAAACACGAGATTGATACAAATCTCGTGTTTTTGTTTGCAACCATATTACCTCTGAAGTCTATATGATATAAGCAGTTCGTGAATTGCTCCGTTTGCGGTGTATGCAATAAAATACCCGTTTGCTTAGTAAAGGGCTGGAATTCAGTGCTTACTAAGCAAACGGGAGCCTTAGCGGGTTCATCCTGAAAACGGAAAACGAAACTACGCAAACGGCACGAAGAATTTATTGACCAGATTAGTATATTTTATAAATTGCATTATGATGAACATCATGAGCAGCTTCCATTATAGATTCACCAATGGTTGGATGAGCATGGATAACCTTTCCAATATCATCTATTGTTGCACACATCCCAATTGCCAATGCACCTTCATGAATCATATCACTTGCTCTTGGGCCGAAAATATGAAGTCCAAGAACCTGTTCATTGTCCCCATTAACGATAAATTTAATCCATCCTTCTTTTCCCATTGCCATAACTCTTGCATTTCCCGCAAGATTCCATTTACCAAGTTTTACATTTGAATACTTCTCTCTTGCCTGTTCCTCAGTAAGACCAACAGAAGCTAATTCTGGTTCAAGATAAACACATGAAGGCGTTGTTTTGATATCGAAAATTTTATTGTTGCCCAATACAATATTTTCACTTAATACAAGTGCTTGTGCCTGAGCAACATGAGCTAGCATCATACCGCCAGTACAGTCACCAAGAGCATAGATATTGGGCTGATTTGTAGCTAAGTATTCATCAACAAGAATTGCACCACGCTTACATTCGATGATAGTATTTTCCAGACCGATATCGCTAGTATTGGGTATTCTTCCCACTGCCATAAGTACTTTTTCTGCACTAATTGCTTTTTCTCCAGATTCAGTTTTGAATTGAACGATTCCTCCATTCAAAGAATCTTTGATTTCAAGCACACAGCTGCTTACAAATACGTCGATACCATCTTTTTCAATTTTTTCTTTAACAAGAGCTGACATTTCTCTGTCCATCAAAGGCAATATTGTATTCTTAGCTTCAATAACAGACACTTTCGTTCCGAGTCTTGCATAAAGTGCTGCAAACTCAATGCCAATTACACCCCCGCCTATAATCACCATGCTTTTCGGAGGCTGTCTGAAAGCTAATACATCATCACTTGTAACAACGCAGTCTGCATCAGCACCTTTTATAGGAATACTAGCACTTTTTGATCCTGTTGCGATAATAGCTTTATCAAAAGCCATATCAAGTTCTTCGCCATCATTTAAAGTGATTTTTGCAGAATATGTACTCGTTAAAGTTGCTGTTCCATATAAAACTTTAACTTTCCTAGCGTCCATGATTGCACCAACGCCTTCACAGATTTGATTGACCTGATTCTGTTTATAAGACTGAAGTTTTTCAAAATCAAGTTTTGCGTCTTTGACTGTCAGCCCCATGGCTTCTACTTGATTGAGTTCATCATAAATATCAGACGCATGTAGCAATATCTTTGTTGGTATACACCCTACATGTAAACAGGTTCCGCCTAATTTATTTTTTTCAACTATCGTTACATCTGCTCCCAGATCAGCAGCTTTTACAGCTGCAACATGTCCACCAGGGCCTCCGCCTATTACTAAAATTTTCATTTTCTTCTCCTTCTAAACAGCAATTGTTCACTTCTGCCAAAAAACTATAAAGTCTGCGATGAAGATCAAACTCTCAATATTCTTAAAATAAGAACATTAATAATTTTTTGACAATCTTACAGAGGGGAATATACACCTTAGTGATTAACTTGTCAATAGAATAATTGAACAATAGAACACTTGAATTATAGAATAGTTGAATAGTATTATTTTTTAAGCTATAATCTAGTGTACATAAATTAATGTTCAAATAATAAATAGCTGAATTATGAAACTATAATTTATGCAATACAAGGGGCAATACTGGAGGAATTTATATCATGGCAACAAGCAAAAGTTCACAGAAATTAAAAATAGACATTTATCATCATCTGGCTCGAATTGGAAAAGCGTTGTCAAGCCCTCGCCGATTACATATCATTGATTTGCTTTGCGAAGGCCCAAAAGCTGTAGAAAAAATCGCTCATGAGACTGGAATGACCGTAGCCAATACTTCTCAGCATCTTCAAACGCTTCTTGAATCAAGGTTGGTAGAATATGAAAAAAAGGGACTTTATTCAGTTTATAAATTAAGTGATAATAATGTTGGTATAATGTTTCATCATATGCAAGTACTAGGAGAGAATTTATTAGCCGATATTCAAAAACTTATCGAAGATGTATATGGGCAGCATGGTGATATTGAGCAAATTACAGCCAAACAGCTTATGGAAAAAATGGATAAAGGAAGCGTTACTTTAATAGATGTTCGCCCTAAGGAAGACTATGATATAAAACATATTGATGGTGCAAATTCCATTCCACTTGGCGAACTGGAATCCCATTTAGAAAACTTATCTCCAGATCAGGAAATCATTGCATACTGTCGTGGCCGTTACTGCCTTCTTTCTGTTGAGGCGGTTTCTTTGCTTAATAAACATGGATATAAAGCTGTTCGGTTTGAAGATGATTGCCGGCCTTGGGATGATACACTGAATAGATGTAACTGTTAACTTAGAAATAGCCTTTTCTAAGCATACGGAGAACCAGTATTAGAATTCTTATCTGAATGGAGTGGGACGATTGCTTCCATGATCAGCCTGTTTATTCTGCTTTTTACCATCCGGCAGAAAATAACCATGCCGTTTAAAACGCAACGTAAGATCACGGAGCTCTTTCTATGGAGCAGACTGCGGCAGGAGCATCTTTACCCATACGACTCTTGCTAATTGAGGTAGTAAGAGGTGGCGTGAAAATTGGGAAATAAAGCTAATGAAACTTGAAAAAAGTTGCATAACGAGTTATTTTCCACGAGAGGCAATCAAAATATGCGTGTGCCCTGTATAGAACATCGGCAAAGCCGATCAACTCCATTCTTTTAAATCGGTGCATTTTGGATATATCAGCAAATCAAAAAAGGCCGCCGCGCGTGCGGCAGCCGTTTGGATGCTACTTTATTAGACAGGGGTGGGATCAGGCCTATCAGGTGCGCGCGTTATTGATAAACCTGATGATGCTCCGGATGTGGTTGCCCATGGCTTCGCTGGCCGAATCGGCGTCACGGTTGCTGAGCGCTTCAAATATCCGTAAATGGTGCAGGTGCGCGCCTTCGTTGACGAGCGTATCATTAAAATACTCCCGGATCGCGGCAAAGCAATATTTTTTAACGATATACATAGACTGGATCAGCAGATCGCTTTTGGAGGCTTCGGCAATCGCCAGATGAAAGTCAAAGTCGTATTCCGGATACTCCGCGGATTCCGTATGCTGTTCGCAAAGATGCATCTTTGCTTCAATGTTCTTTAGATCCTCGTTCGTCATACGCAGAGCGGTGTAGCGCGTTGCCGTCGATTCCACGCTTTCGCGAAATTCCAGTATCTTGCATACATCCATCTTGGAGGCAAACAGATAGGGCAGCAGAAAATCAATATACAGGGCGACGCCCGTACCCTTGACATAGTTGCCATCCCCGCGCCGGGTCTGCAGTATCCCAAGCATGTTGAGGTTTGTGATAGCGGATCGAATGGTATGCCGGCTTACGCCCAGCATCAGCCGCAGTTCATTTTCGGACGGTATTTTTTCGCCCTGCTTCCACGTACCGTCCATGATCTTGCCAAGTATAATATCAAACGTAGCCTGACTAACATTTACTTTTTGTATTTTTTGAATGTCGTAAACAGCCGTATTGTCCTGCATGATCTCTCGCCCCTCCTGATTTGTGCAATCTCATTACATTATAGAGATATGTAACAATATCATACACTATAATTACAGTATATCTATAATCTGCTGGATGTCAAACAACAAACAATTTTTAAACATCGATGGTTGGAAGGTCGAGATGATTAAATAGGGAACCTGTTGTACGTACCTGAGGTCTGTTTTATGCATTTTACTGCTGAATCTATTCGTCATTTTCGTTTTTGATCCATTATATGTTTATTGGTGTGCGAAACGGTTGAAAATGCGATAAACTTTACAGCACAGCAAACGAATTTCGCTATGTCACTATCGTCGGGATGCCGGTCATAATCGACATGACTTTTCACATTAATTGTTTACTATAGACTAAAAATTGTAATAAAATTGTGCAATAAATACAGTTGACATCAGTGTAACACATGCTATAATTACTTGTAGGACAAGCAACATCCGTTGTCAAGCAATGAAGAATTCGCATGACTTGTTGAGTTTGTTGTCGCAAGGAGAAAATAATGAAAAAGGTTACGTTTACGGGTACGCATCTTGAGGTCACTCCCATTTGCCTGGGGACTGTAAATTACGACTCCGCGATGTCGAAAGCCGATGCCAAGCATCAGCTTTCCAAGTATGTGGAGATGGGCGGCAATTTCATCGATACGGCGCATGTGTACGGCGATTGGAATCCGGGTCTCACATGCCGAAGCGAACGGACAATCGGCGAATGGCTCGCAGAAACAGGTAAACGTGATCAAGTCGTTTTGGCTACCAAGGGCGCGCATCCGGATTGGTCGAACATGAGCGTGCCGCGCGTGCATCCCCAAGCCATCAACCAGGATCTGGACGAAAGCCTGGAATATCTGCAGACCAACTATATCGACCTGTATTTCCTGCATCGCGACGACCGCAGCGTGCCCGTCGGCGAAATTGTCGACTGTTTGGACGAAGCGGTGAAGGCTGGTAAGATTCATTACTATGGCTGCTCCAACTGGGCGCTGGACCGCATGATGGAAGCCAACGCCTATGCGGCCAAGAACGGCAAGCAGGGCTTCTTGTGCAACCAGCTGATGTGGAGCCTTGCGGATATCAACTTTGATAATCTTCAGGATAAAAGCTTCATTCTTATGGATGAACCGACATGGCAATACCACAAGGATAACAAGCTCAGCGTGATGGCGTACATGTCCATCGCAAAAGGTTATTTCACGCGCCGGGCAGCCGGGGAAACGCTGCCGTCCAACGTAACCGACGTTTATCAGAATGAAAGCAACGATCTTATTTACCAAGAGCTGCTCAAGATGGCAGCGGAAACCGAGTACACCGTCACTGACCTTTCCATGATGTATATGATCGCCAATCAGGATTTCCCCTCCGTGCCGATTGCATCCTTTGACAACGACGATCAGCTGATGGAGGCGGTCCGTTGCTGGGGGAAAGAGATCCCCGCGGAACTTTGCGATCGGCTGGCCAGCCTGAAGAAATTCGTTTATCGGGCATAACGGCCAATACATAACGGAGGGCATGAGAGTGGACAAACAGGTGATTCATGCGTTTCAAAGCGCAAAAGAACAATATGCGGCCCACGGTGTGGACGTAGAGCAGGCAATGGCAATCGCCGATGGCGTCGCGGTGTCCATGCACAGCTGGCAGGGCGATGATTTAATCGGCTTTGACGGGGCGGAATCGCTCAGCGGCGGCATCGCCACCACCGGCGCATATCCCGGCCGTGCACGCACCCTGCCGGAATTGCTTCATGATCTGGATCAAGCCATGTCTATGATTCCGGGCAAACTCAAAGTGAGCGTGCACGCATGCCAGGCGGAAACAGGCGGCAAAAAGGTTTCCAGAGACGAATACACCTATGCGCAGTTTCAGCGCTGGATTGATTGGGCCAGGGACCGCAAAATCGGCCTTGATTTCAATCCGACATTTTTCTCCAGCCCCATGATGGACGGCGATTTTTCACTCTCTTCTACCGATGATACGAAGCGGCGTTTCTGGATTGAGCACGGCAAGCGCTCGCGCGAAATCGGCGAAGTGTTCGGCCGGGAGCTTGGCATTCGAAGCGTCGTGAATTATTGGATGCCCGACGGCTATAAGGATACGCCGGCGGATACGGCATCTCGCCGCGAGCTGATGATCCAATCGCTGGACGAGATCTTCGCCGCACCGCTGGATACGGCGCTCGTGGCCGAGGCGCTGGAGAGCAAGCTGTTTGGCCTGGGCCTTGAGAGCTATACGGTTGCCAGCCATGAGTTTTCTCTGGGGTATGCCATCACGCGCAGCAAGATGTATACCCTCGATGCCGGTCATTTCCATCCCACCGAGAGCATCGCGGCCAAGTTCAGCGCGATTCTCCCGTATACCAAAGAGCTGATGCTTCATGTCAGCCGCGGCGTGCGCTGGGACTCCGATCATGTGGTCACGTGGGATGATGAGCTGCAAAATATTATGAACGAAATCATCTTTAACGGGTATCAGGATCGCGTGAATGTGGGCTTGGACTTTTTTGATGCTTCCATCAACCGCATCGCCTGCTGGGTGATCGGTACGCGCAATACCCGCAAGGCGCTGCTTCATGCCGCGCTTAACCCCATCGAAACCGCGCGCAAAGCCGAACAGGAAGGCGATTACACCACGCGGCTGGCCTGCTTGGAAGAAGCCAAATCCCTCCCCTTCAGCGCCGTTTGGGATTACTACTGCGCACAGCAGAACGTACCTGTAGGGTACGAGTGGATCCGGAAGATGAAGGAATATGAAAGCAGCGTTCTTTCCAAAAGGGCATAAGGTGAGTAATATGGAAGCAAAATCCAAGCTGGAATGGATCATCCCGGATATGTACTGGCCGGAAATTACCAGCGGAGAGCACTACGTAAGTCATGAATCCATCTGTGTGCTCAACACCGGCAGCGAGGACTGCGCAATCAACATCACGCTGTATTTTGAAGACGCCGAACCCATGCCCCTTCAGTCTGTACTATGCGCGGCCAGGCGCACCCATCATATCCGCATGGACAAGATCTTGGACCTGAAGGGAAAGCACATTCCCCAAGGCGTTCCCTATGCGGCAACGGTTGCCTGTTCGATTCCGGTCAGCGTACAATACACGAGAGTGGATACCACCCAGAGCGCAAATGCCATTATGACAACCATGGCTCTTTAGGCCGGCCGATATAATCAGTACATACGTAAAGAGGCGCGCATGAACAACAGTACGGTAAAGCGATATTTCATTTCCCTGACGATTACCATGGTTGCAACGGCGATATCCGTCGGCATGCTGGCCGTCATGCTCAACGACATCATTCACGACTACGCTCTTCACGGAGTCCAGGAAGGTCTGATGAGCAGTCTGATCAGCGTAGGCGCGCTGTTGGCCCTCATCAGCACGATCATGCTGCAGGGCAGGATACGCAAAGTCCAATGGATTATGGGCGGCGGACTGGTGATGACCCTGACGCTCGTGGTTATGGGCATCCCGTTACCCTTCATCGGTTTTTTAGCCGCCTGCCTGATCCTCGGCGTTGGCATCGGGGTAACGGACGCCAATCAAAGCGCGATTATACCGGATTTGGCCGGTGAAAAGTCCGCAAGGTATTTTGGTATACTGCATGGCGTGTTCGGCTTTTTCAATTTCCTGCTTCCCCCGATTCTATACCTGCTCCTGAGCAAACTGCCTTGGCGCAGCGTGTACCTTTTGATGGGTTCGGCTGCTGTGGTGCTGATCATCCAATTTGCCCTGACCACGCATCGCCTGCAAGGTAAAGTGCCAGCGGTTAGGATGGTCAACACTTCGTTTCGCATCAAAGACTTGGGTGCATATGCCCGCAACCCGGCTTTGGTATTGCTGCTGGCTACGATGTTCTTTGGGGCTGCGGGGCAAAGCGGCGTGATCGTGTGGACTTTGCGCTATGTATCGGTTTATTTACAGGATCCCCAAACCGCAACGCTGAGTCTGTCCCTATTTTGGATTTGCAGTATGATCAGCCGCATCACAGCCCCCTACCTGCCCATCACCGCGCCCCAGGTGCTGGCCTATGGCGCGCTGATCTCAGGGGTTGCATGGATGATTGCGTTGATCATCAACACTCCGGCGGCGTTTATCGTGATCTGCTGCATCGCGGGGCTTACCAGCGGACCTTGCATCCCCATGGCATTGCATCAGGGTTCCGTCGTTTGCCCCGGGCAAGCCGGTGTGACGACCAGCGTTCTGATGATTGTCAAAACCATCGCACAGGCACTTGCTCCGCTGATCGTCGCCTCGGTTATGGCCATCCTCTCCATGCGCATTGCCATGCAGGTCACCACGATATTCTTTATACTCAACGGCATCGCTGCGTTGGCGATGGGCGCGGCCGCACTGGCTGCAAAATCGAAACAACAAGGTTCTATAACTCAGGGATTCGAAAACGCAAGTACGGATCTTTGAGAATATAATAGAAAAGGAGACTTGGATACTATGAAAAAATCACTGTCGTTCCTCGTAATGCTGGTCCTGTCTGTTACGCTTCTCTTTGGGTTCACCTTCGCGAGCGCGGACGTGGTCATGGTCGGTACTGAAGGCAGCATCGAGGCTGCCGATTTTGGAACTGATGTCGTTCCCGCAAGACAATATACGATCGCAGTCGTCGTCAAGAGTGCCGCAGTTCCCGTATGGGAATCCCACATCATCGCCGCCAAAAAGGCCGGTGAAGCTCTGGGCGTGGAAATCCTCGACTATTCTCCCACGAAGGCAGATAACGTTGAAGAACAAAAACGTATTCTGGAAGACCTGATCACCACCGGCGTTGATGCGGTTGTTTTGGCTCCCGCCAACACCGAAGCCGTCAAAGGCCCGGTGCAGGATCTGATCGATGCCGGTATCGTTGTCGTGTACGACAACACCATGGGTCCGTCCGATGTGGATTACCTCACCTATGTCGGCATTGACAATGATATCGTGGGTAAGGTCATTGCTGACAAGATGGCCGCTCTGATTGGCGAAACAGGCAAAGTCGTCGTCATGGAAGGCGTGCCCGGACAAGCGACCTCCGATCTGCGCACCGCTGCTTGTGTGGAAGCCTTCAAGGCCTATCCCAACATCGAAGTGGAAACCGCGATCACCAAATGGCAGGCTGACGAAGGCCGCAAAGTTGCTGAAGACTATATCACCAAGTGGGGCGATTCCCTCTCAGCATTGGTGGCCGTCGGCGGCAACCAGGCTGAAGGCGCCATCGAAGCTATTAAGGCAGCCGGCATGCAAGGCCAGGTGCTGGTCAGCGGATTTGACGTTCAGGAGCCCCAGTATACTGCCGTTGCCAATGGCGACGAGGCGTTCACCGTATCCCAGGGCGTTTATGATCAGGCTTACCTGAGCGTTGTCGCCGCTGTGCGCGCGCTTAATGGCGAAGAAGTTCCCCGCCAGATCAACTGCCCCATCACCATCGTCACACTCGACAACCTGGTTCAGATGGACGAGCGTCCCGATGCGTTGATGAGCCGCTAAACCATATTCCGGTTTCTTTCCCTGCATTAGTCAATCAATCCAACCATCAAACTCAATCCGAACTTGCGCGGATTCTGTTCGATAAAGTAAGATATGATGTAAGGGATTCCTTCCGGTCCGGCTCAATCCACGCGGCCGGGCCGGGGGGACGGTTTTCTCCCGCGAGCATGTTTGGATCATGGACGGGTATTCCTGCATGCATTGTCATCCAGATCCGGGAATCATCCCAAGATCCCTAACCTAGTGATTAAGCCGCATCTTTTGTTATGCCTTAAACGGCTAGGATAAATATACTTCCCGATCACGGGGGAAGGAGATACGACCTAATGAGTTCAGAGTATTTGATCGAAATGCGGCATATATCAAAATCATTTCCGGGCGTTCAAGCGCTGGATGATATCAATTTTACGCTGAAGCCGGGTGAAGTGCACGTATTGCTCGGTGAAAATGGCGCCGGTAAATCCACGCTGATGAAAGTGCTCGCCGGAGCTTATACGCCCGACGGTGGTGAACTGTATGTCGAGGGACACAAGGTCACAAAATTCGATCCAATAACGTCCCAAAAACTGGGTATCGGTATCATTTATCAGGAATTCAACCTGATTCCCTATCTTAGCGTCGCCGAGAACATTTTTATTGATCATATGCCGCGCCATTCAGGCGTGTTCAATGACCGGAAAACCATGCACAGAGAGTCTGCGGCGTTGCTGGAGAGCATGAAAATGCATGTCAACACACACGCTTTGGCCAGCGAAATACCCGTTGCCCAGCAGCAAATGGTTGAAGTGGCCAAGGCGCTGACCCATGATCTCAAAGTCTTGATCATGGACGAACCGACTTCGTCACTATCCGAACGTGAGATTGAGCAGCTTTTTGAAATCGTACGAGCCCTCACCAAGCGCGGTATCGGCGTGATCTATATCTCGCATCGTTTGCAAGAGATCGCACAAATTGGCGACCGTATTACAATTTTACGTGACGGTAAATATATTTGCACCGAAGATACGAATGCTATATCCACCGATGAAATCGTGCGCCGTATGGTCGGACGTGAAATCGTCGATCTCTATCACCGTACCCGCCAAACCCCGGGAGATGTCGCACTGAAGGTAGAGAACTTGTGCTCTGCCAAGGAAAAGCTGACGGACATCAACATCGAGGTGCGCCGCGGTGAAATCGTAGGCTTTGCCGGTCTGGTCGGCGCAGGACGAACCGAAATGGTCCGCGCCGTGTTCCACATCGACCCCTACGAAAAAGGAGATATTACGATCCTGGGCAAGCTGACAAACCGTAACGATAAGCCCAAGGATATCATCAACCTCGGCTTATCGCTGATCCCCGAGGATCGCAAACGCCAGGGCCTTTCGCTCATCCTGCCGATCAGTCAAAACATTGTGATGGCGAATCTTGCCAAGCTCAACCCGCGCGGCTGGATACGCAGGTTGACCGAAAAGGCAACGGTAAACCAATATATTCAAGAACTAAACATCGTGACCCCGTCGCCCAACCAGCTCGCGAGAAATTTATCGGGCGGCAATCAGCAAAAGGTGGTTTTGGCAAAATGGCTGGCCACCAAATCTGATGTGATCATCTTTGATGAACCGACCCGCGGTATTGACGTGGGTGCTAAAAATGAAATCTACGCTTTCATGGATGAACTGGCGAAGGCAGGCAAGGCTGTTGTCATGATTTCTTCCGACCTGCCCGAGGTGATCGGCATGAGCGATCGAATCTATGTGATGCGCGACCGCCGTGTGACCAAGGAAGTATCCGCGGAGGACGCAACGCAGGAATTGATCATTTCTTATGCGATCGAAGGCGCAAGGGGAGAGGAGGAGGAACATGGTTAAGGCAAAGAATGCAGTCAAGAAAATTCCCATTATCTTCTGGTTTATCCTTGTGCTGGTGATTATATTCAGCTTTCGTTCCAAAAACTACCTGACGGTACGCAATCTGTTGGTTTTGATGCAGCAGGGAGCGGTTTTGCTGGTCGTGGCCTCGGCGTCAACCTTTGTCATCATCAGCGGCGGATTGGATCTTTCCCTGGGAGGCATACTCACCCTGTCGGGCGTGACGTCCGCCTTGGCGCTCAATGCCGGGCTGCCGATTCCCATTGTGCTGCTGGTGGGCGGTCTTACAGGTTTCCTGTGCGGATCACTTAATGGATTCCTGATCTCTATCTGTAAGCTGCCGCCCTTTATCACCACGCTGGGCACACAGGGCGTTATATACGCTTTTGCCCTTGTGCTTACGAACAAACAAGGCATCGTTGTGCACAATGAGCTGTTCATTTCCATGGGCGCTATCCTGAATAAAACCTGGCCCATGGCGTTTATCTTCTGTGCGATTCTCTATCTTTTTGCGATTGTCGTTCAGGACCGTACAAGGCTTGGCACATATACATTCGCTATCGGAGGCAACGAGGAAGGCGCGCGCCTTTCGGGGATCAACACAAAGTTCTGGAAGTACATGGTTTACGCGTTTGCGGGGCTGCTTACAGGGCTTGCGGCTGTCATTCTGGTCGCGAGACTGGAAGTTGCGGATCCGCTGGTAGGTACCAAATGGGAATTCGAGGCCATCGCCTGCACGATACTGGGCGGAACCAGCATGAACATCGGCAGAGGGGATGTTAAAGGCACGATTTTGGGCGTAGCGCTCCTGACAATTATCCGCAGCGGGCTTAACGTCATCCGTGTGCCGTCCCTGTGGCAATCGGCCGTGATCGGCCTGGTCCTCATCTTTGCCATTGTTTTCCAAGTTCTGACCACAAAAAGGAGGAATCGTGCATGCGTGAGTCTTCGCTAAAAAGAAGAAAGATTTCCGTCGTGGCGACCGCGGATCTCAGTCGCCTTGCGGTGCTTTTCGCCGTCATTATTGCAGGCAGCCTGATCGATCCCTCGTTTTTAAGTGCCCGCAACATCAGCAACAATCTGGCGAACGCCAGCATACTGATCGTGCTTGGTATCGGCCAGACCATCGCAATCATTACCAACGGACCGGATCTGTCCGCCGGCTCCATTATGACCATTTGCGCGGTCATCGCCGCTACGCTGATCAAAACATTCGATGTAAACTTTGTGCTGGCCATCTTTGCGGCGCTGGCAAGCGGCTGCCTGATCGGTTCGCTCAACGGCATCATGATCGCCTATGTCGGCATCCCTTCATTCATCTCCACGTATGGCTTCCAATGGGCGATTTTCGGATTTGCATACGTGATTCTCCGGGGATACGTGCTCTACGATTTCAGCCCCGCATTCCGTTTCATCGGCAACGGTTCACTGTTCGGTTTTCTGCAGATGACCGTTGTAGTGATGGTCGTACTGGCCGTCGCGGGAACGCTCGTCATGCGCAAGACCAATATGGGACGGCACTTCTTTGCCGTTGGCTCCAACCGGGAGTGCGCGGATATGTCGGGCATCAATTCACGCAAGGTGATCACACAGGCTTTCGTCCTCAGCGGCCTGATGGCGGCCATCACGGGCGTGCTCTATGTTGCGCGCATGAATACCGTGCAGGCCGATATCGGCAGCGCTTATCTGCTGCCCGTGCTGGCAACCGTTTATATGGGCGGAACCAGTGCCTCCGGCGGCGAGGGATCGATATTTGGCACGATCATTGGCGCACTGGTAATCACCATTGTGACCAACTGCCTGAACTTGCTGGCCGTTCCCACCGAATGGCGTGACGCCATCATCGGCGTACTGATCATCTCCACAGTTCTGCTGGATACCACCATGAAAAGGCGCCTTGCTGCCAGAAAGAGTGTGACAGTATGAATATTATCCCGAAAGATCAAGGCAATCAATATACCCCCGAGGGTCACGACGCCACCGTCTATTCCCGGTCCATTGTCAAGGAGTGCGCCGATATTCATGTAACCACCTTCCCTGCCGGCGCCGGCATGGCGGAAGAAGTGCATCCTGAACACACGCACCTATTCTATATTCTTGAAGGATGCATGACCGTGCTGCATGACGGCAGCGAGATCGCCCGGCTTACCCCGAACGACTCGTTGCACATCCCCGCGGGTGAGCCGCATGAGATTCGAAACGATACCGATTCCAATATGGTTTTTTTAGCCATCACCTATCCCAAAGCCTAGAGATCTTCAACGGAACGGATGTGAAACCGATGCGGTACTACTTGGGCGTAGACAACGGCGGAACGTTTATCAAGGCCGTGCTGTTTGATGAAAACGGGAAGACCATAGCCCAGGGCAAGGAACAGATCGAACTGCTTACCCCGAGTCCGGGATTTACCGAGCGCGATATGGAAGAGCTTTGGCAATGTAACGCCAGGGCCATACGTACGGCCGTTACAAAGGCGGGGATTGACCCCGCACAAATCCGGTGCGTTTCGTTCTCCGGCCACGGCAAGGGACTCTACCTATGGGGAGATGGCAAGCCCGTCTATCACGGTATTCTTTCAACAGACTCCCGCGCGGCTTCCTATGCCGCCGCGATCAATGAAAGCCCGCAATTTGAAACCCTGTTTTCAAAAACCGTGCAAAAAGCGCTGGCTTGCCAGCCGATAGCGCTCCTGCAATGGTTTAATGACCATGAACCCCAGGTGCTGCAAGAGACACGCTATATCTTCGGCGTAAAAGACTACATTCGTTTTCGCATGACGGGCGTAGCCTGCGCAGAGATTACCGACTTTTCCGGCTCGAACCTTGTTAACCTGAAAACGCGCAGCTATGACGATGAAATTCTTTCGCTGCTTGGATTGGCTGCGCTTGGAAGCAAACTTCCGCCGCTCAAAAGTTCGATGGAGCTTTGCGGCACGGTAACGCCCGAGGCTGCCGCCCTGACAGGGCTTATTGAAGGCACGCCCTGCGCGGCCGGGATGTTTGATATCGATGCCAGTGCCATCGCCATGAACATCGTCAACGAGGACTATCTGGCCGTCATCGCAGGCACATGGAGCATTAACGAATATATCTCCCGCACCCCTGTGGACGATCATACCGTGATGCTCAACTCCCTGTATTGTACCCCCGGATATTATCTCATCGAAGAAAGCTCTCCGACCAGCGCCTCCAACCTGGAGTGGTTTATCGATCAGTTCATGGCAGAGCATAAGGCCAGTTGTAAAGCCAAGGGCGTCAGCGCCTACGATATTGTGGATCAGCTGGTGCAGAGCGTAGAACCCGAGGATGTTACCCTCACCTTTCTCCCTTATATCTTTGGCTCCAACGACAACGGCAACGCCAAGGCTTGCTTGGTTGGTATGTCAAGTTATCATACACGGGCACATATTCTGCGAGCTGTATACGAGGGCGTGGTTTTTTGCCACATGGTGCACATCGAAAGGCTGCTGAAGCACCAATCGGATTTTAAGGCGATCCGCCTTGCCGGCGGCGTAACCAATTCTTCAATCTGGTGTCAGATGTTTGCTGATGTCACGGGGTATCCCGTGGAGGTGATCTCCACCAAGGAATTAGGCGCGTTTGGTGCCGCGATATGCGCGGCTGTCGCCTGCGGAGATGAGGAAAGCTTAGAGGCCGCCACCGATAAACTGGTAAAAGTGAAAGATGTATACCATCCCTGCCGGCAGAAAAAAGAAATCTATCAGAAAAAATTCAGGGAATATCAGAAAATTGCACAATTGACAGACATACTCTGGTAACGTCTGCCGCCCACGGCCGGAAGTATTCCTGCTTTCATGTTGTGGAACAACCAACAAGATATAAACATAGATGTGTTTATCACCATCATGAGGAGGACGTCACATGAAAAGGGTCGAGAAAAACTATAAATTTGGTCAAATGGAAAATGGGTTGGAATTTCAGCGGGTCATGCAGGCGGACGGATTGGACTTTCCCGTTGCCAAGGATTATTCCGCACTGCTGACGCCGTTTACGCTCCATGGCAAAACAGTGCCAAATCGCATGGGCCTCCAACCCCTGGAAGGTTTTGACGGCACGCCGGACGGATCTCCTTCCGATCTGATTTTCAGGCGTTACAAACGGTACGCCGAAGGCGGTTCAGGTTTAATATGGTATGAATCCATCGCTATTTCTGATGACGGACGCTGCAATCCTCTGCAGATGATCATCAATAAACATACAATATCCGAAATCAAACGCCTGGTGGATGAGTCGAATACCCATGCCGCCAACGCGATGGGCAGCGATCATCGTCCTTACAACGTACTGCAGTTGACCCATTCCGGCAGGCGGAGCAACGATAAAAACTGGCAACCCACACCGCTTGCCGTGGTTGAAAATCCCTATATGGATGATCATACGTCCATTGACGGCAGCGCGGGAAAAATTACCATCCTTACGGATGAACAAATCGAAGAAATCATCGAGGGCTTCATCCGCGGCGCCGAGCTTGCCGTGGAAGCCGGTTTCGATTCGGTCGATATCAAGGTTTGCCATGAATACATCCTGCGCGAACTGCTCTCGGCGTTTACCCGCCCCGGCAAATTTGGCGGCAGCTTTGAAAACCGCACGCGCGCGCTTTTTGACATTATTGACGGTGTTCGCAATCGCTGCGGAGACGATATTGATATCTGTGTCCGCCTGAATGCTTACGACTGTGTGCCGTATCCTTACGGCTGGGGCATGAAGTTCGAGGAGGGCGTGATGGAGCCCGATTTGACAGAGCCGATCAAGCTTTGTAAGATGTTAACCGAAAAGAATGTTCGCCTGATCAATCTTTCCACAATGATGCCGCGGTATCGCCCGTACGGCGCGGGCTTGATGGCGGAGCATGAAGAGGACGCACCGATCAATCCCTATGCCGGAACGTTCGATTTGCTCAAGGCCACACGCGACATCAAAGCGCAGGTTCCCGATGGTATCTTTATGTGCACCGGTCTGACGTGGCTTGAACAGTTCGGCGGCCTGGTAGGCGCAGGCGGCATCGAACAGGGCTGGTTTGATATCGCGGGTTTTGGCCGTCAGGGATTTGCGTATCCGGATTACGCAAAGGACATCATCCAGGGCCGCGGTATGCAGCGGAAAAAATGCTGTATTACCTGTGACAAGTGCTATGATCTGATCCAGCTCGGGCACTGCCAAACAGGCTGCGTGATTCGTGATCAGGAGGTTTATCTCCCGCTTTACAGAAAGAACGTGCAAAAAAGGTAGCAAACAGGATTGGCCATGTGCACGTCAAGTGTACATGGCCTTTTTAAAGGAGACTGGTTTCATGAAGCCTTACCAGCTGGGATTATACGAGAAATCGATGCCGAATGAACTGTCTATACCCGAAAAGCTGGCGCTTGCCGGACAGCTGGGATATGACTATCTGGAATTGAGCATTGATGAAACCGATGAAAAAATCGTACGCCTGGGCATGTCGCCGGATGATATAGCCGCCATCAGCGCAGCCGTTGTGAAAACCGGCATTCCCATCGGTTCTATCTGCCTAAGCGCCCAGCGGCGGTATCCTTTGGGAAGCGAAGACGCGAGCACAGAGCAAAAGAGTATTGATATTTTAACCAAGGCGATTGATCTGGCGGCGTTGCTGGGTATCCCCATCGTTCAAATCGCGGGCTATGATGTTTATTACGAGCCATCCACAGCGCATACCGTTGTGCGGTTTGAAAACAATCTGCGCCATTGTGTTTATCATGCGGCTTCGCGCGGCGTTATGCTGGGCTTTGAAACGATGGAAACAGAGTTTCTCGACACCGTGGGAAAAGCCATGGCGTTTGTATCGCGCATCCAAAGCCCTTATCTGGGCGTGTACCCGGACGTTGGCAATCTGACGAACGCGGCCTTGCTGTACGGTGGAAACGTATCACAGGATCTGCGCCTTGGCGCAGGGCATATCATGGCCGTCCACCTCAAGGAAACCAAGCCCGGGGTGTATCGCGAAGTGCCATATTCAACCGGCCACGTCAACTTTGCGGAAGCCATCGCCACGGCTTATCAGATGGGCATACGCCGTTATGTGACGGAGCTGTGGTGCACGGACGCATCCACGTGGAAAGACAGTATTCGCTTTGCCAATCGGTTTGCGCGGCAGTTTCTGGACGCACAGCCATAGCAGATAGTTGTATGGCCTGTTCCATCGCAAAGGGATACCCGATCGGGTATCCCTTTGCGATGCCGTCGATGAAGGGGAAAGGAACCCGAAAAGGAAGGTGTCATTATGCCTTGGCATGTACGGTATGCGGCTGTACCCATCCCAATGCGGCATCACCGGTTCAATACTGCCGGAATTAAATAAAAACAAACGCTGATATTGGACATTTGCATCGTAACATGTATAATGAAACCGAATAAAATCGTTAATCGCAGGTTCTCTGTTCGTTGCGCGATACTGAAAATATCATAGAAAGCAAGGATGATCGATATGGACGTCGGTGGAATATTTATATTAATAGGCGCGTTTGTTGTTATCATGATTATTTGGGGTATTAAGGCCGACGCATCCAGCAAAAGAAAGGCAATGCTGAAATACCAAAGATACGAAAACGATATTTCTCATCACTTGAAAGTGAACAATTTTCATGCGGATAAAACGTATGAAGAGGGTCTCAACCTGGTATGGTTTGACTATAAGGGGAAACGCGGCGCGATTCTGACCAAAACAGTATCGAAAGAAACCACGGTTTATATCAAGACCGTCGCTAGAATCATCGCGCCTGCGTCCGCCATCCGGTTTTTCCAGTTTGATAAAATTACGGGCTGCGAGCTGGTGCAGGATGGCACGACGGTACACCAGAGCGCGGTTTTACCGGGTATGATCGGCGCCGCGGCGTTCGGGCTTGGCGGGGCGCTCGCGGGCGCTACGGCGATGCACAATGCCGAAGCGGTCGGGCATATTTCCATCCGCGTGTATTTAGACGATTCCAGCATGCCCTCCCTGACCATCACGGTACTCAACACCAGCATGCAGAAAAGCACGCAGGCCTACTTGAACAGCTTCAACGCGGCGCAGCAGCTGTACACCGAGTTTGAAAGCATCATCCGCCTGAACAGAAAAGCTCAGGAGGAAAAGCCCGCCGCGCCGGAACCCCGGGAAGAATCCGCAAAGCCGCCAAAGGCCAGCGACGGTCTTGCGGAAAACGCAAGGATTCTCGAGCAGATTAAGGTGCTTGCCAAGATGCGCGATGAAGGCATCCTGACCGACGAGGAATTTGCCGACAAGAAAAAGCTGTATATGGATAAATTGGCATAGTGAAAACCTAAACCGAATTTCGTCCGAGATGATACCGTTGAACTCCGATGACAATCCTTCAGGAGGCCGCCGTATGCATACGCACAAACTATCCAGATTCATGTCCCGCGTGAACGACAGAATCAGCATCTCGCCGCGATTGATTTTTATTCTGTCGCTGTACGTACTCTTTTTGATATCCCTGGTGATGACCTTTTTGTACGCGCCGTTTTTCGGCCTGGCGATTCTTGCTCTGTTTGCGATTGTGGTGGCGCAGCGGGCCCGGATCCGGCGCGGCGCTGAGGCGCTGATCAAACGGATACGGCGGTTATTCGCAAACAGGAAAACGACGGATGAATGAGCGTTGAGTGAATAAACAGACCGCCGGATAGAAACAAGCGCTTCTTTTCAGAAGTGCCTGTTTCTATGTATTCATTTGGAATCAATAGGAGCCAGCCAATGCCGTTGCGCTACAGCTCGTCCCGCCTGAATTTGTCCATGATATCAAAGGCGATGCTCGCCGTGTTGTCGTACCGGGGAACGTCCTCGCGGGGGAACCAGCGAGCTTCGGCGAGCTCGCTTTCCTGGATGTGGATTTCGTCGGAACCGTCCAGTTCCGCGGTGAAGCACAGCATCAGGCTTTGGGAGATGCCCCAGGGCTGACTTTTGACGTAGCGGATGTTTTTCACGCGCAGGCCGACCTCTTCCAGCACTTCTCTGGCAACGGTCTGCTCGGCGGTTTCGCCGACCTCCACAAATCCCGCGATCAGCGAGAAAAAGCGGAACACGTTGCTGGCGTTGCGCGCCAGCAGCAGCCGATCATGGTCGGTCACGGCCACGATCACCGCGGGCAGTACGGAAGGGTAGCTGATATAGCCGCATTGTTCGCATTTGAGCGCGCGCTCTACGGGGTGTGGCTGCACGGGTCCGCCGCAGACGCCGCAAAAGCGGTGGCTTTGATACCACAGCAGCAAATGCCGGGCCGTCATCAACAGCGCGGCATCTGTCGCCGACTGCATGGTGCGGAATACGCGGATTTCTGCCCAAACAAGGCCGTCCGGCGCGAGCGCGTCCGGGTTCGCTCCGGCGATAAAGTACCGCTGTCCGGCCTGCGTGAACGCATGGCGGGGGGGATCGCTAAATGCCATGCCCGCGGCGTCCTCCCACGCGGGGACGCGGTTTTCCTGCGCCGCCCGCAGCAGAACCTCGCCGTCCCGGAATACCAATATCGCGTCGCCGGTTTCCGCCGGAGCCGCGCTGTACAAAAGTGAAAACGCTTCGTGCCGCTGGTTGATGATCATTGACTGCCTCCCAAAACTTCCGCACTCCAAATTATCATATCATGATGCGCCGCGTTGTCAACGCACGAATCCGATGGTAGAATGAACTATCGGAAAGGCTGGCTATACGCCGCCTGATTCTTGCCGGATGTCCTCATCGATCGTAAGGAGCCAGCCATGCAGACATTCTCATCCCTGTACCGGCGCCTGATGAAAGCCGGGGTCAACAATCACCTGGACGCTGAACTTGAAAAAATCGGCGTCGAGAACGACTGTGATCCCTACCAGCTTTCCTGCCTGCTCAAGCCTAAGCTTCAGCCGCCGGTCGTGCGGCTTGGCGTGTGCGATTGCCCGCCGGAGGAGCAGGCAAAGTGCGCCAAAGTGTGCTTTTTCAGCGCGATCCGGCACGATGAAAACGGCCAGATGACGATCGCCAAGGAGGATTGCATCGGCTGCGGCGACTGCATGATCGCCTGCGAGAAGAACAACCTGGCGGAGATCAAAGAAGCCGTGCCGATGTTTTCGCTCATCAACGAGGATCAATACCCCGTCTACGCCATGATCGCCCCGGCCTACATCAGCCAGTTCTCCAAAGCCGTTACGCCCGGCAAGCTCCGCAGCGCCTTCAAACAGCTTGGTTTCGCCGGCATGGTGGAAGTCGCGCTGTTTGCGGACGTCTTGACGCTCAAGGAAGCCCTGGAATTTGATCAATCCATTCACTCGGACAAGGATTTCATGCTCACCAGCTGCTGCTGCCCCATGTGGATCGCCATGATCAAGAAGGTCTACCGCCAGCTGGTGCCGCATTTGCCGCCGTCCGTATCGCCGATGGTCGCTTGCGGTAAGGCCATCAAGGCCATGTACAAGGACGCAAAAACCGTGTTTATCGGCCCCTGCATCGCCAAAAAGGCGGAGGCGCGGGAGCCGGACATAGCCGACGCCGTGGACTTCGTGCTGACCTTTGAGGAGATCCGCGATATCCTGGAGGCGGCGGCTATCGACCCCGCGAAGCTTCCCGAGGACAACCGCGACCATTCCTCCAGGGCGGGGATACGCTACGCGGTGACCTCCGGCGTCAGCGAGGCCGTGAAAAACACGCTGCAAAAGCTCCGGCCCGACAGGGATATCCAGATCCGCGCCGGCCATGCCGACGGCATCCGCGCGTGCAAGGAGATGCTCAAAAACATTCTGGACGGCTCGGTGCAGGCGAACTTCATCGAGGGCATGGGCTGTGTTGGCGGCTGTGTGGGCGGTCCAAAATCACTGATCAACAAAGATGACGCGGCGAAAAACGTAAACGCCTACGGCAAGCGGGCCGCGTTTGAAACGCCGATCGATAATCCCTTTGTGATCGAGCTTTTGGAAAAGCTGGGCTTCGACACCGTGGAGAAGCTCTTGGAGGAGGACACGATGTTCGTCCGGAAATTCGACAGGGAATGATCCCGGAGGCTGATAGGCTCTCCCGCACCGCGCGACGGTCCCGATTGATGATAGATAGGATAAAATCATAATGCTGATTGTTGAAAAAATGCTGGTTTTCCTGATCCTGCTGCTCGTAGGTCTTTTACTGGCGAAGGTTCGTATGCTCGACGAACCCTCCAGCTGCAAACTGTCCGCACTCGTGCTCTTTGTGGCAAATCCCGCGCTGATCATCGGCGCTTCGCAGGCCGAGCACGTCATCTCCGGCGCGCAGCTGCTGGTGACGTTGCTGATCGCTGTTTTGATGTTTGCGGCGCTGGTCGCCGTTGCCGCTGTATTGCCGAAGCTTTTCAGGCTTTCCCGGGATCAGGAAAACGCATACACGGTCATGACTGTGTTTTCCAACGTCGGCTATCTGGGCGTACCGCTGGTTAACGAACTTGTCGGCGGCCAGGCGGTTTTATACGTTTCGGTTTTCGTACTGATGTTCAACGTGATGATCTATACCTACGGCGTGATGATCCTGCAGCGGGGCGCGGATAAGCTGATACGGAAGGTGCCCTTCTGGCGGAAGCTCATCAACCCGGGCGTATTGTCCAGCATCGTCGCCGTGGCGCTGTACCTGCTGGATGTCAGGCTGCCGCAGGTAATCAATACGCCGCTTTCCTATCTGAGCGGCCTTACGGCTCCGCTGAGTATGATCGTTATCGGCGTGGCGCTGGCACAGGTGAAGCTCCGCGTGTTTTTGACCGATTGGAAACTGCTGGTGTTCTCCGCTGTCAAACTGCTGGCGCTGCCGATCGTATTTGGACTTGTACTGAAAATGTTCATCGGCGGGGGAGATTTACTGAGCGTTTGCATCATCATGATGAGCGCGCCGGTGGGCAGCATGACGGTGATGATGGCGCAGGAGTACGGCGGAGACGGCGCCCTGCTATCCAGAGGGGTGACGCTGACGACGGTTCTGTGTATCGCGACCATTCCGCTGGTATTTGCGTTGGTTTTATAAGGCGGCAATTGCACATAAACCAACAGGCGATCCGTTTTCGGATCGCCTGTTGGTTGCATTGCGGCGGGTTAGGGCGTCGCGCTGGTGTTGGCGTCGTTTTTCGTGTTCGTGTTGGTATTGTTATTGTTGGTCGTCGTGGTGGTCCGCTGCACGTAGGCTTTGGCCGCGCTGGAAAACAGAAGCTGTTGGGTTTCGACGGTGGCGATGCCGTCAACTTTCAGGCCGTTCTGCGACTGGAAATTACGCAGCGCGTTGTAGGTGCCGTTGGCAAAGTTGTTCACGACTGTTTTTTCGTAGTACGAAAGCTCCTGGAGCCTTGTTTGCAGCATGGTGACTTCATACCCGACGTCGCCCTTTTGCAGCACTTCGTAGGGATAGCTGCCGTCGTAGCGAAGCGCGACGGCGATCTGCTGCCACATCTCCAATTGTCCCTCGGGAGAGTAGGAACTGATCAATCCATCGGTGGAGGACTCCGCGGCAGCCGTCAGTTCGGCCGCTTTCTGGTAGAGCAGCTGCTGATCCTCAACCGATGCGATGCCGTTGACGGCCAGGCCGTTCGCTTTTTCAAACTCGCGCATGGCGTTGTAGGTGCCGTTGCCGAATTCATCGACGATCGTTTTTTGATAGTACGAAAGCGCCGTGAGCTGCGTTTGCAACTGCACCACCTCATAACCGGTATCGCCCTTTTCCAATTCCGAGAATGGATAATACCCGTTCAGGCGCAGCGCTTGACCGATCTCGGTCCACATCTGCAATAACTCGTCGGCGGAATAGACGTTTAAAAGCGCCTGGGCGGCTTCAATATCCGTGGCTGTCGCGGCCATGCCTGCGGCGGGGATCAGGCTGAGTAATAAAAATACGGTGATTATAGCTGTGATTCGTTTCATCATTCATCTTCCTTCCCATTTAAAAGCAAGTGGGGAGTGTGCAATCATTGAGACGACTCCTATTGTACCCGAAAATAACAAAAACAAATCGGGAAGGCACGCATTGTTACAGCCGTGAACACGCTTTGAGCGCAGCCGGATAGACTTTTTAGCGCTGAATTGCTATACTTTACCTGATGATTGTACATCCCCGCCCGACGGAAAGACAGGGTGTGATTTGATGGAAAAACTGCCCGTAGTGTTCGTGGGGCACGGCTCGCCGATGAACGCGATCGAAGACAACCTTTATTCCCGGCGCTGGCAGCAGCTCGGCGCGGAACTGCCGCGCCCGCAGGCCATCCTCTGCGTGTCCGCGCACTGGTTTACGGCGGGCACGCGGGTGACCGACGCTCCAAAACTGAAGATGATCTACGATATGTACGGCTTTCCCGAGGAATTGTACAGGGTGCAATATCCGGCGCCCGGTTCGCCCCGCTTTGCGGGGGTTGCGCGGGAGCTATTGTCCGCGCAAATCGACAATGGCTGGGGACTGGATCACGGAAGCTGGTCTGTGCTCAGGCGTATGTTCCCGCAGGCGGAACTTCCGGTGTTCCAGGTAAGCGTGGATGCGCAGGCGACCCCGCGGCAGCACTTTGACATGGGGCGGAAGCTTCGTGAATTGCGCGAGCAAGGCGTGCTGATTTTGGGCAGCGGAAATATCGTGCACAATCTGTCGATGATCAACTGGAATATGGACGGCGGCTACCCCTGGGCCGAGACATTTGACAATTTTATCAAGGAGAGCGTTTTAGACCGGAAGTTCGACCGCGCAATACAGTACGAGCGCGCCGGGGACGCGGCGGCCTACGCCTTCCGTACCCTGGACCATTACGCGCCGCTGCTGTACGTGCTCGGAGCATCGGACGAGAACGACGAGATCACGGTCTTCAACGACGCGTGCATGATGGGCTCGATGTCGATGACAGGCTATGTGTTTTCAGAGAGCGGAAAGGAGCGTACGGTATGACGGAGCGCAAAATCGAGACCGTGGTACGCGGCCGCAGAACCAGCGACGGCGCGGGCGTGCGGCTGACGCGCGTGCTTGCCAACGATACGGTGGAGGCCTTCGACCCGTTTTTAATGCTGGATTCGTTCGATTCCACCGATCCGGCCGATTATATCGCCGGGTTTCCCATGCACCCGCACCGTGGCATTGAAACGATTACCTACCTGCTCTCCGGCAGGATCGACCATGAGGACAGCCTGGGCAACAAGGGCAGCATTCGGGATGGCGAAAGCCAGTGGATGACGTCGGGAAACGGCATTCTTCATCAGGAAATGCCCAAGCGCTCGGAACGGATGCTGGGGTTCCAGCTTTGGCTGAACATGGCCAGGAGCGAGAAAATGAACGAGCCGGCCTATCTTGGTATCACGCCGGAAATGATCGGGCGCACGAAAATCGGGAGTGCGAAGCTCGGCGTGCTGTCCGGCAGCTATGGAAACGCGCAGGGCGTAACGCCCGGGCATATCCAGGCGACGCTGATTGACGTGGAACTGCCAAAGGGTGAAAGCGTCACGCTGGATACCAAGCCCGGCGAGACCGTATTCGTGTTTTTAATCGAAGGAAACGCACAGATCGGCGGGCAGACGATCCCCGAAAAATCCGCCGCGCTGTTTGGATCGGGCGATGCGGTCACCGTGGCCGCCATGCCGGATACCGGTTTGCGATTCATGTTCTTTTCCGGCAAGCCGCTGCACGAGCCGGTGGCCTGGGGCGGCCCGATTGTCATGAACACGCGCGCGGAGCTGGAGCTGGCGTTCCGGGAGCTGCGCGAGGGGACGTTTATCAGGCACGGCTGACCGATGGAAGTATCATTCCTCCGGCCCGGCGGTTTCGCCGGGCTTTTGCTTGCGCTTTTTGCGGTATTTTTCGTAGGTGTGAATACCTAGGGCCTCGTTTTCCACACAGCCCATGGATACGCTGCCGGCGCCGTGCTTATCGCACAGCTGCTGTATGGCGGCTTCCAGTTTTTCGTATTTCTCGGTTTTCGCGGACGGGCTTTCTCCGCCCGCGAACTCAAACAGGCTGACCTGCTCGGCGGACTCGCCGTCCGGGGACAGGTTCTGCCCGGTGATGGTCAGCATGCGGATAGGCGCGCAGCGGCCGTCGGGCATGATGCGCCATTTGGCGCGGAGGATAACCATGGCCGTATCCACGAGCTCCTTTTGCAGATGTGTGGGGGAGGGCAGCGGCGCCTGGCGGGTGATGGTTTTGAGCTTGGGATCTTTGATGGTCACCTGCAGGGTTGCGGCCTTTAATTTGTGCTCGCGCAGGCGGGATGCCACCACGCCGGACAGGGCAATGACGCCCTGGCGGATTTCGTCCACGGTCAGCAGATCGCGCCGGAAGGTCATACCGTTGCCAATGGATTTCACGGTTTCGCGCTCGTCAAAGCGACGTACGGGCGCCACGTCCAGCCCGTTGCAGTTATCCCAGAGCCCCGCGCCGTTTTTTCCCAGCAGGGTAACGGCGGATTCCCGGGACATGCGGGCCAGATCACCGATGGTATCGATCCCGTGGCTGTTTAAATGCTCCACACTCGCGCGGCCGATGAACAGCATATCGCGGATGGGCAGCGCCCAGAGCACATCGTGGTAGTTTTCGCGGGTGATCTCGGTGGTCGCGTCCGGTTTTTTCATATCGGAGGCGATTTTAGCGAAGGTCTTGTTGAAGCTCACCCCGACGGAGATGGTGATGCCGATGTCTTTCCGTACCTGCTTGCGGATGCGGTCGGCAAGCTCCCGCGCCGTTGTGTGGAAATAGGACAGCGAACCGGTGATATCCAGAAAGGATTCGTCGATGCTGAAGGGCTCCACCTGATCGGTGTATTGCAGATAGATTTGGTTTACGAGCTTGGAAACCTCTGAATAGCGCCAGTGGCGCGGTGGCACGAGGGTCAGCCCCGGGCACTTGCGCATGGCGGAGTACACGGTTTCGGCGGTTACGATGCCGTAGCCTTTAGCCAGCTCGTTTTTCGCTAGGATAATCCCGCTGCGGTCCTTGGGGTCGCCCGCCACCGCCATGGGGACGGACCAGTATTCCGGTTGGTCCAGGCACTCCACGGAGGCGAAAAATCCGTTGCAGTCGCAGTGCAGAATCGCGCGGTCTGCTGTCGGTTTGTTTGTCGAAGACGGCATCGTCTCGCCTCCTTTCCGGGGTTCTGCTATGATTTTATCATATTTAACCGGCGCGCACGATACCCGTGCGTGTGCAGATTCCGGTTTCGCGCACGAACGCGCTATGGTATACTTTGAATAACGTTAATGCAAGGATATACGGCGGCGGAAGAAGGCGATGGGTATCAAGCTCTTTGGCAGGGGACCGCATTTCAAAAAGGCGGCGGCGTTTTTAAAGTACGTCGGGCCGGGGCTTTTGGTCACGGTCGGGTTTATCGATCCGGGCAATTGGGCCTCAAACATCGCGGCGGGTTCGCAGTTTGGGTATACGCTGTTATGGATGGTGACGCTTTCCACCGTCATGCTGATCGTTTTGCAGCATAACGCGGCGCACCTGGGCATCGTTACGGGCAAGTGCCTGTCCGAGGCAGCCACGGCGCATATGCGGCCGTGGATTAAAAATATCGTGCTGCTCTCGGCGGTCGGCGCGGCGATCTCCACCGCGCTCGCGGAAATACTGGGCGCGGCGATCGCGCTGAACATGCTGTTTCATCTGCCCATCAAGATCGGCGCGTTGTTAACCATGGCCGTGGTGCTGGTGCTGCAGTTTACCAACTCCTACCGCAAGATCGAAAAAATCATCATCGGCTTCGTATCGCTGATCGGGCTTTCGTTTTTATTTGAAATCTACCTGATCGACACCAACTGGGCGGCGGCCGCAACCGGGTGGGTGGTGCCCGCCTTCCCCAAGGGCTCGATGGTCATCGTGATGAGCGTACTGGGCGCGGTGGTCATGCCGCACAACCTGTTTTTACACTCCGAGATCATCCAGAGCCGCCAGTGGAATTTGAAGGACGAGGCTGTCATCAAAAAGCAGCTCAAGTACGAGTTTACCGACACGCTGTTTTCCATGATCGTCGGCTGGGCGATCAACTCAGCGATGATTCTGATGGCGGCGGCCGCGTTTTTCTCCCAGAGCGTTGTGGTGGACGACCTGGCGCAGGCCAAAACTATGCTCGAACCGCTGCTTGGCAACGCCGCGGGGCTGGTATTCGCCATCGCGCTGTTGTTTGCGGGACTATCCTCAAGCATCACCGCGGGCATGGCGGGCGGCAGTATTTTCGCGGGCATCTTCGGCGAGCCGTATAACCTGAAGGACAGCCACTCCCGCGTCGGCGTGCTCGTCACCATGATTCCCGCGACCCTGATCATCTTCCTGATTTCGTCGCCGTTCGACGGGTTGATCTACTCCCAGATGCTGTTAAGCATCCAGCTTCCGATTACGATCTTTGCGCAGGTGTACCTGACCTCGTCCAAGGCTGTGATGGGCAGCCACGCCAATGGCAAGGGAACGAAAATCCTTTTGTGGGCCATCGGTCTGATCGTAACGTTTTTAAACGTCGCGCTGTTGGTCAGTTATTTCTAAATCGCTATGCAGGGATCACAGCATGGATTTGATATCATCATATTCGCAAATCAAGGGAAAACTGGACACGCTGGACTTTCACGCGCTCTGGCCGGGCTTTTCGCGCTGTCCGTTCGCGTTGTACGATGACGAGCGAGTGGTTTTTGGCGATGAGACCTTTCTCAAAACAGACGAGTTCATCGCCAACACGGCCATCCGGTACAGAGACGAATGGATCGCGATCTGGAAGCTGACCGAAGACATGGACCCGGATGTCCTAACCGGCAAGATCGCCCACGAAATGTTTCACGCGTACCAGATGGAGCAGAAGGAAAACCGGTTCCCCGACGAGATGGACGCGCTGACGAAGTACCGGTATTCGCCCGCGTATCTGACGCTCAAATCCCATGAAATCATGCTCCTGGCAGCGCTTTTCGAACGTTTTGACGCTGTTCAATACAAAGAGTTTTTAGCGCTGCGTAAGCGAAGAATGGCAGAGTATCTATATCAGTATCGTTACGAGTGCGGCGTGGAGGCCATCGAAGGCAGCGCGCAGTACGTGGAGTGGCAGGCGCTGAAGGCGCTTAATCCCGATCGATATCAAAAAGCAAAGACAGAATGTATCGGTAGGTTGAAAGACATTCACCGACTGATGCCCGTTCGCGTGTTGTGCTACGATGCCGGTGCTGCGCTGTTGGACATATGTATTGAAAATTGTTTGCCTGCCAACCTGCGCGTAGGAGAAGAAACGGAATATCTTTTGCCCGATAACGTGCTGGAATACGCAGAAACCGCACCCGAGCTCCCTGCGGATCAGGCGATCGAAACGTTTTATCACGATACGGTCAATGCGTTCAAGGCGAAGATCAAAACCGTCACAGAGAACGACGGCCCCGTCGCGCAGGGCAGCTTCAAGCTGCTGGGCGTGAACGTGTTCTCCGCGCGGTATCTGGACGAATACATTTACACGGAGTACTTTGTACAGTATGAAGACGGAAAACCCGTAACGCTTTATGGAAACTACCTGCTGCAAATGCGAAACGGAAACGTCGCCGCGATTTATGCGGATACCGGCACTTGACCCGGGCGGGAAAGCACCGTATAGTAAAATGACAGAAAACTGAAAAGGAGCGTGAGACGATGCTTGAGTTCTTCAAAAGCGGCGGCGTATTCCTGTTCGATGAAAACGATTCTGCCAGCGAGCGGACGTATTACAGGCTGGAAGACCTGATGGGCGAGGAAGCGGGTGCGGATATCACCGAGGCGTATATCGACGAGGACGGCGAAATCTGCGTATATTACGACGGCTCCGTCCTCTCCGAAGAACAGGCGATCGCCAAATACCACAGCGGCGCGTACGTCAAATCGCTGTAAGCGGCGAAATCCGCTGCCCCAGGCGATCCGGCGGCAATCAAATGGAAAACAAACAGGCAATATGCAGCGCATATTGCCTGTTGCGGTTTTCCTGATAAGGTTTACTCTTAGATCATTGTCTCCGCCGTTTCCACCGCGTTCTCGGCGGTCAGGCCGAACTCCTGGAACAGGATGTCCGCCGGGGCGGAGGCGCCGAAGTGGTCGATACAGATGGCCTTGCCGTCCAAGCCGATATACTTGTACCAAGGCATGGAGGAGCCCGCTTCCATCGCGATGCGTTTGCGCACGGCGCTGGGCATCACGGATTCCTTGTACGCGTCGGGCTGCTTTTCGTAGAGCTCCATGCTCGGCATGGAGATCACGCGCGCGTCGATGTTTTCCTCCCAGAGCTTTTTCTGCGCTTCCATCAGCGGTTCCACCTCGCTGCCGCTGCCCATGAGCAGAAACTGCGGCACCTTGGCCTTGCTGTCGGAAAGGATATATCCGCCTTTGCGGGCGATTTCGCCGCTGCCCTTTTGCAGTTTCAGGTTCTGCCGGGTCAGCACCAGGCTCACTGGGCCGCCGCAGGTTAGCGCTTCCAGCCATCCGGCCGCGGTTTCGGGGCCGTCGGCGGGGCGGAACACCGTCATGCCGGGAATGGCGCGGATGCCCGCCAGGTGTTCGATGGGCTGATGGGTGGGGCCGTCTTCGCCAACGCCGATGGAATCGTGCGTCAGTACGTAGGTCACCGGCGCTTTCATGATGGCGGACAGGCGCATGGCGTTTTTCATGTAGTCGGAGAACACGAAGAAGGTCGCGCAGTACACGCGCAGGCCGCCGTGGATGGCCATGCCGTTTGCGATTGCACCCATCGCGTGCTCGCGGACGCCGAAGTGCAGGTTGCGCCCGGCGCGGTTATCGGCGGAGTAGTCTCCGCCGTCTTTGATAATCGTCTTGGTGGATGGGGCCAGGTCGGCCGAACCGCCCACGAGATTGGGGATGACCGCCGCCAGGCGGTTGATGATCGTGTGGGAGGTATTGCGCGTCGCCATGCTTTCGGGGAACTCCCAGAAATCCTTGCTGCCCGCGACGTCGGCTTTGATTTCGCACGCAAACCAGGTTTCCCATTCCTTGGCGAGGTCGGCGTACGCGTTTTTGTACTTTAAGAACAAATCGTTCCATTCGCTTTCGGCCTGCGCGCCTTTCTGGGCGACGGCTTTCAGATGTTCGTAGACCTCGGGAAGCACATAGAAGCTTTCCCCGGGCATTTGCAGGTACTCTTTGGCGGCCTTGACGTTGTCTTCGCCCAGAGGCTCGCCGTGTGCGCTGGCCTTGCCTGCCTTGGCGGGGCTGCCATAACCGATGGTCGTCGGAACCACGATCAGCGAGGGCCGGTCCTCCGCTTTGGCGGCTTCGATAGCCGCAAGAATCTGGTCGGGATCGTTGCCGTCCTGCACCTTGACCACATGCCAGTCGTAGGCTTTGAAACGCGCGCCGACATCTTCCCGGAAGGCGATATCGGTATTGCCTTCGATGGAGATTTCGTTATCGTCGTATAATAAAATCAGCTTCCCGAGCTTCAGTGTGCCCGCAAGCGAGGCGGCCTCGGAGGAGATGCCTTCCATCATGCAGCCGTCGCCGCAGAAGCAGTAGGTGTAATGGTCAATCATGGGAAAGCCGTCGCGGTTGAACTTCGCGGCGAGCATGGTCTCGGCGATGGCGAAGCCTACGGAGTTTGCGATGCCTTGGCCCAGGGGACCCGTGGTGGTTTCCACGCCAACGGTGTGGCCGTATTCGGGATGTCCGGGCGTTTTACTGCCCCACTGGCGGAAGGCCTTGAGCTCGTCCATCGGGAGCCCGTAGCCGAACAAATGCAGCAGGGAGTATATCAGGGCGCTTGCATGCCCGGCCGACAGCACAAAACGGTCGCGGTTGACCCAATGCGAATCGGCGGGGTTGTGGCGCATCGCCTGCGCCCACACCGCGTATGCCATCGCCGCCATGCCCATGGGCGCGCCGGGGTGGCCGCTGTTGGCTTTCTGCACGATATCGGCGGACAGCGTACGGATGTTGTTGATCGTCTTTTCCCTTATATCCATAAAAGATCCTCCTGTCTGTTATCCTCCTATGCAGTATACCGTTGAATGGAACGGTTTTCAACTGCTTCCGCCGATTTGTTCATCGTTGAGGGATTGCTCATGATTGTGCAGAGGGGTTAAAATGCCGTGGCGCCTTACCGGCTTGCGATATCTTGGGCTTCACGGTAAACTATATGGAAACGACAGGGAAATTCATACGACGGATTCAGGTGGATGCGATGGAAACGAAACGGTTGATCCTGCGCAGGTTTCTAAAAGACGATTTTGCGGCGTTTGCCGCGCTGATCCGGGACAAGATGAGTTCGGGGCTTTCCAGGTACGATAACCAGTTTCCGACCGACGACGAGGGCCTGCGCGAGGTGCTTTCGTATATCATCGGACTGGACGGCTTTTTTGCCGTAATCGTGAAAGCCGAAGACAGGCTGATCGGGTTTATGGCGCTGCATGCAATCGACGAAGAAACGCGGAACTTCGGTTATTTCATTCATTCGCGGTATCAGGGAAAGGGCTACGCAACCGAAGCCGCGGCGCCCGCGATTGCCTACGCCAAAGACACATTGCATACGCGCAAATTGATGGCGTCCACGGCGGAAACCAATATACCGTCTGTACGGCTTTTGGAACGCGCTGGGTTTTTGCGTACGGGCAGGGGGGACGCAAGCTTCATCAAGGACGCGCAGGGGAACCCGATCGTGTTTTCAAGCCTTCACTTTGAGCGCATTCTGTAAATTTCCAAGCGACCCCGAAAAAAACGACGCCGTCCGCGAAGATATAGGCAGAGGGGATTGTTACAAACCCCCGAAAGGAAAGGACAGATAGTATGAAGAAAAAAATCGTTATCGCAATCGCGTTGCTTATGGCCGTTTCGATGGTCTTTACAGGCGCATTCGCCAAGGGACAGGACAGCGGAAACGGCGGCCCCGCAGGCGGTGGACAGCAGCAGGGCGGCGGGCAGCAGCAGCCGGGCCAGAACCCGGAACCCATGGGCGACCGGATGCAAAACATGGGCGACGGGCAGTTCACCCAAAATGGCATGGGAGATCCGATCAACATCAACGTAGACGCGATTTTGAGCGTCATCAACCAATTGGAAGACGAAGATACGAAAGCCGAGCTGTTAGCCCTGCTGGAAGCGTACCAGACTGCCGCCACGGGCGACAGCTTTGAAGATGAGCGAGCCGCCATGCAGGCGCTGCACGACGCGATGGCCGCCGCAGGCTTGCAGACCGGCGACGGGCCGCTGACCTATAACTATAACATCGGCAGGGAATACGGCAGATTCCTGGACGTCGATAAAGTCGCCGAAGCCATCGCCACGGTGACCGACGAGGAGACCGCGGCAAACCTCACTGCGCTGCTTGCGGCTTACGATACCGCCGTCACAAGCAACGACCCCCGCGCCGTCAAGGACGCGCTGGAAGCGCTGATGGCCGCGCTCAACGAGGCGCAGCTTGACGTGAACGGATACACCGGGCTTGAGCTTTACATGGCAAGCCAGGGCGCGTATCTGGATTCCACCGCCGTAGAGACCGCAATTACGGCCCTTGAGGATCAGGATACCGTCGCATCCTTGCTTGCACTGCTGGATACGTATATGACGGCCGCGGGCGGCGGCGACGCGCAGGCCGCGCAGGAAGCGCTGACCGCGCTGATGACCGCCCTGGAGGCTGCCGGGATTTCCATTTAACGATTGCGCCTTCCGGGCCGGGCAACCGGGCGGAAGACCGTCTTCCGCCCGGCAGCCCGCATCATGGATGACCGGAGGAGATCACGATCAAGACCGACGCGCACCACGGGCGTCCGCCCGATCCGATGGACCGGGAGCGCATGCTGGAAGCCTATGAGCCGTTTATTTTGCAGACGGCCTCTCAAGTGCTGCGCCGATATGTGAGTAAAAGCGACGACGCCTGGTCCGTAGCGCTGATCGCCTTCTGGGAAGCGGTAAACCAATACCGGGAGGGCAGGGGCGGATTTGAAGCCTTTGCCCGGCTGGTCATCCGCCGCCGCCTGATCGATTCCATCCGCGCGGAGTCCCGCCACGCCGGGGAAACCGCCGTTCCGCCGGAAGCTTTTTCCGGCGAGGCGGTTGAAAACAGCCCTGCGTTCCGCCGTCAAACCCGCCTGATCACCTATCAGGAAACCCGCCTGCGGGAAGAAATCGGCGAGGTGTCCCAAAGGCTTTTAGCGTACGGATTTACGTTTGAGGATCTGCCAAAGGCGTCGCCAAGATCGAAAAAAACCAAACAGGCCTGCGCCAGGGCGTCCGTCTATTTGTTGTCGCATCCCGCGCTGCTTTTACAGATGCGCCAAGGCCGCAGACTGCCGCTGAAACCGCTGCAGGCGGGGACGAAGCTTTCCCGCAAACTACTGGAGCGCCACCGCAACTATATTATCGCCGTCGTGGAAATTCTCCATGGCGACTATCCGGAACTGGGTTCATATCTGACCGTGATCAGAGAGCAGGTATACATATGAAAGCAGTTGTTATGCATACTTCCGGCAGGCACGCCGTGCTGCTCGGGCGGGACGGCGGCTTTGCCCGCGTGAAAAACCGCGGCTACCGTGCGGGGCAGCAGATCGGCGTACAGCGTGCGCGCAGGCCCGTGCTCAAACCGCTGCTCGCGTTGGCAAGCGTTGTGCTCGTCCTGTTTTCGGCGACCGCTTTGGCGGCTAACTTCCTGCCGTTCAGCTATGTCAGCGTAGACGTCAACCCATCTTTAATGATGACGCTCAACTGGTTTGACCGTGTGCTGTCGGTGGAGGCAAAGAACAGTGACGGGGAAGAAATCGCGGAACTGCTTTTTGACGGCGGCATTGTAGGACAGCCTGTGGACGACGCCGTGCAGAGGGTGTATGCCGCGCTGGAAGCCGGGGAGTATGTAAACGCCGGCGCAGAAAACGACGTCGTTGTGGCCGTGGCCTCCTACGGCATCAAGGATACCGAACCGATTCTCGAACAAATCAAACAAATGCAGACAGTTAAGAGCAGCGGCACCGAACTCAGCGTCCAAACCGTTCAGGCCGACCGGGCGATGGTCGCCGAAGCCGAAGCCCTGCAAACGACGGCCGGAAAGCTCGCGCTCGTCAAGCCTCTCGCCGGCGGCTCGGCGGAGGAAACGCAGGCGTGGCTGCGCAGGTCCGTGCGTGAGATTCTCGCGGCCGGTCAGGACGGCGGAGAGGCCGATGCAATGCACCTGACCATCGAAACGGAACCGCCTGCCCAGCCCACCGAACCGCAGCAGACGTTGACGCCCGATACAGAAGAACCGACGGGGCAGTCCGGCGGCAGTCCTTCGCAGTCTCCGCAGCCGTCTTCCGAATCCGGGGAACAGGGAGACGGGCAAAACGGCCCTTCCCAAACGCCGTGGCAGACGTCCGAACCGACCGCCGACCCAACGGCAACGCCCAAACCGACCACCGCGCCGATGCCAATGCCGACTGCCGCGCCGCAGAATACCGCAAGCGGGCCGGGAACAACAGCCGGCAGCGGGCAAACGCAGCCCGCAGCGCCGCCCCCCGCCGGCGGGCAGGGGAAAGGCAACTAACGGCTGAATTCGGCGTTTCCTTACAGCATGTTCATACCTCGCTCATATCTGCCTGCTACGATGGATGGGAAGACAAGGAGGCGAAAATAATGAGAAAATGGTTGGCTATTTTGATTGCTGTATCTATGATACTTTCAATGTCGGCGGCTTTTGCGGAAGACGCATCATCCGAAACACCCCCCGATATGCCCGCGGGCCAGGACGGCATGCCCGGAGATCCGCCCGACGGCACGGGCGGCGGAATGCAGGGCGGCATGCCCGGCGGACAGAGCGGACAGCCGGACAGTTATTCGGCCGTCAATACCTATGATGCGGACGCGACGATCAGCGGCGAAAGCATCACGTCTACCGGCAGCGATGAAAACGCTGTTTTGGTGACGGGCGGCACGGTCACAGCCGACGCTCTGACCATCGACCGTACGTCTTCGGACAGCAGCGGCGGCGACAGCTCCAGCTTCTATGGCGTCGGCGCGGCAATGCTGGCGACGGGCGGCGTGCTGCGCGTTTCCGGCAGCACCATCACGACCGATTCGGCCGGCGGCGCGGGCGTGTTTGCCTATGGCGACGGCGTGGTGTATGTATCCGATACGGCCATCACGACGCAGCAGGGCACGTCCGGCGGTATCCACGTTGCGGGCGGCGGCACCCTGTACGCAAAGAACCTGACGGTGGAAACCAGCGGCGGTTCTTCGGCGGCCATCCGTTCGGACCGCGGGGGCGGCACGATGGTGGTGGACGGCGGAACCTATACCGCCAACGGCACCGGCTCTCCGGCGCTTTACTGTACGGCGGATATCACCGTGCACGACGCCGTGCTGACGGCGACCGGCTCCGAAGCGCTGGCCCTGGAAGGCCTTAACAGCGTTCGCCTGTTTGACGTGGATCTCACCGGCGATATGCCCGATCAGGAGCAAAACGACACCACTTGGAACGTGATCCTGTACCAGAGCATGTCCGGCGACGCGGAAGTGGGAAAGGGTACGTTTACAATGTCCGGCGGCAGCTTAACGGCATTAAACGGCGGGATGTTCTACACCACCAACACCGAAAGCGAATTCGTGCTTTCCGGCGTTACGATCATACCCTCCGAAACCAACGATTACTTCCTGCGCGTTACCGGTAACGCCAATCAGCGCGGCTGGGGAACGGCGGGGGCCAACGGAGCGGACTGTACCTTCACGGGGATCGGCCAGGAAATGACGGGCGACGTGATCTGGGATTCGATTTCGCAGCTTGATATGTACCTGCAGTCGGGCAGCGTTTTGACCGGCGCCGTACTCGACGACGAAAGCAATGCGGGTTCCGGCGGGGACGGCTATGCGAGCCTGTCCATAGACGCAAGCTCAACCTGGATTGTAACCGGCGACAGCGTTTTGACCGCTTTGTACAACGAAGGCTCGATCACCGATAGCAACGGCAACACCGTGAGCATCGTCGGCAATAACGGAACGGTATACGTGCAGGGCGACAGCCCCTATACCGTAACGGTGGACGGCTACGGCGAAAGCGCCGACTTCAGCGGCGCGGGCACATTGACCGACTGGAGCGATTACGAAGTATCATTTGAGTAAAGATGGAAAAACCGACAAAAACCCCCGGCAATGCCGGGGGTTTTTTTGATCCTCCTGTTTCCCGTTACCGCAAAGGGCAAGCGTGCTTTCACGGCGAATGTTACGGTAAACGATGAATGGTTTCAGGACCGTGGTAAGGAGTAATCGATATGGCAAAACCGCTTCGGATCGGTGTGATCGGCCTTGGCAATATGGGAGCGGGACACTGCCGCACGCTGCAAGGCGAAAATACGCCGGAGTTGAAATTGACCGCCGTATCCACACGCCGCGCGCAGCGGCGCGCATGGGCGGAACAGGAATTCGGCGTCCCGGCTTTCCCGACGGCGGAAGCATTGACGGGGAGCGGCCTGTGCGACGCCGTGCTGGTCGCCGTGCCGCATTATCAGCATGCCGAAATCACGATCGACGCGCTGCGGCAGGGCCTGCATGTGCTGTGCGAAAAGCCGGCCGCCGTGGCTTCGCTTGCGGCGCATGAGATGGTTGATACCGCCCGGGAGCAGGGCAAGGCGCTTGGCGTCATTTTCAACCAGCGCACAAATACCTTATATCGTGAAATGAAGCGGCGGCTGTCTTCCGGCGAAATGGGCGCGGCTAAGCGCGTGAACTGGATCATTACCGACTGGTACAGACCGCAGGCGTACTATAACAGCGGCACGTGGCGCGCGACCTGGCAGGGCGACGGCGGCGGCGTGCTGCTCAATCAGGCGCCGCATCAGCTGGATTTGCTGCTTTGGCTGTGTGGCATGCCGGTGCGCGTGCGTGCGTTCTGCCATGAGCACAAGTGGCACGATATCGAGGTCGAGGACGACGTCACGGCGTACCTGGAGTACGAAAACGGAGGGACGGGCGTATTCGTGACTTCGACCGGCGATCTGCCGGGCACGAACCGGCTGGAAATTTCAACCGATCGCGGGAAACTGCTGTGTGAAAACAATACGCTGAGTATTCACAAGCTGCCGGTCAGCGAGCCGGAGTATCGCCAGTCGTCGGAGAATTTCTTTGGCAAACCGTCGGTGGAAATCACCGAAATCAAGGGCGAGACGCAGCACAACCAGTACGCCAACGTGATGAACGCGTTTGCCGCGCATATCCTGCGCGGCGAGCCGCTGACTGCGACCGGGCAGGACGGCCTGGACGAGCTGATGCTGTCCAACGCTATGTACTTAAGCTCGTGGCTGGACCGGCCCGTAACGATGCCGCACGACGAAGCGCTGTTTCTAAAGCTGCTGAACCAAAGACGCGCGGCCTCCAAACAAAAGGAATGACGGAAGACGCGCCTGAGCCCGAATCAGGACCGTTAGCCGGAAAAACGCAAAAAACGCGGCCATAGCCAGCCGCTTATAGGACAATAGATGCAAAGAAAACGGATCGCAGCGCGCGATCCGTTTTCCTGATGTATTCCGTAACCCTTATACCGGAACGGTTTGCACGCATTTAACAGAAAAAATAAAAAACTGTTGACATTTAAAGTTTACTACTGTATATTATACAATAGTAAACGAAATGCAAGATGTTTACGTTCCTAGGGAGGGATAGCGGATGGAACAACGCAGCGGCGATCTTGCCGTACAGCGGGAGCTCTGGTCCGGCGCAGGCAGCCCGGCCGGGCTTACACGCTCGCTCGGTTCGTTTCTCGGCGCGCTGGACCGTGCGTTCGCGCTGCCAGATGTGCAGCGCCTTGCCGTGCGGGACGATTTTGCCCGGGGTATCGACGCGCTGTCCGTGCAGGGCATGCCGTTTCAGGAGATATTACATAGGCTCGATCCCGCCAGGCTGAAGGATTTTTACGCGCGGCCACGGCAGGACTTTTACCCGCTGGACGGCGGGGCGAAGCAGTATCCCATTTCCATGGTCAGGGGGCAAATGGCGATGTTCCGCCTGACGGCGACGCTGGACGCGCCGGTGAACCCCGCGCTTTTGCAGCTCGCGCTTTTATTTACGCTGCGGCGCTTTCCCCACTATGCAACGGGCCTGCGCAGGGGCGCGTTCTGGTATTACCTCAAGCCGCAGTTTGCGCGTTTCCGCGTCCAACCGGATACGGGCACAATCTGTAAACCGATCGACGTTTCCGACGAAACGCAGCCGCTGTTTCGCGTATTATACCGGGACAACCGCGTATCGGTGGAACTGTTCCACGCCCTGACCGACGGGATGGGCGGGATGATGTTCCTCAAAACCCTGTTCACAGAGTACTATCGCTTGCAAGGCGAGGACGGAACAGAAATCGACCCGCAGGCACTGGATACCGCCGCGCCGTCGCTGCCCGAGGACGTGGAAAACGGCTTTGCCTGCTTCCGCGGCCGTCAAAAAGGCGGGCTTCCTTTAGCGTCTCCGGCCATTTCAATTCCCGCCGAACGGTTTCCGGCGGGGGAGTGCCGCGTGGATCAATACAGGATCAGCGCATCGCGGCTTCAGGACGCAGCCCGTGCGCGCGGCGTCTCCGTGACCGCGCTGATGAGCGCGGTGATCCTTTCGGCCGCCCGCGAAACGGTGCGGGCAAAAAAAGGGCGGTATCAGTTGCAGGTCACGGCTGATCTGCGGCGGGTATTCGCAAGCCGCACGCTGCGCAATTTCTCCTGGTTCGGCGCGCTGCACCTGGACGCGAGAGACACGTCTGTCGGAGCGGACCTGGCGCGGGCGCTGCACGGACAGCTCAAAGCGTTTGCGGCACGGGAAACGCTGGAACGGAACGTATCGACGGCGCAGCGGGCCATCCGCCTGCTCAGGTACGTGCCGCTGCAATGGAAGGCCCTGGCGCTGCGCACCGCCTACCGCATCACAGGCGATTACTTTTTTACCACAACGCTGTCCAATCTCGGCGTCATCAGCCTGCACAGCCCGCTGAAGGCGCATGTGCGGGAGATAAGCGCAGTCCTCGGGCCGTCGCCCAGCAACCCTTACGGCTTTGCGCTGGCAAGCGTTCACAATTATGCCGTTTTGAGCGTGACCCGCACGACGGACGACCTCGCCATGCGCGACAACCTGATAAACAGCGCGCGCGCCTTCAGCCTGAACCTGACAGGAAAGGATAAATGACGATGAAACAAATGCTGATTAAGCAAGCTGAAAATTTCCGGAAACAGTGGATGACAAACGTCCCGCTGCGCTGCCTGGTGCTCGTGTCCGTACCCATACTGCTGCTTGGGCTGTGGCTTGGCGGTCTGCGAACCGCGATGCTCCTGACCGGCTATCTGCAGCTTGTTTTCCGGGCCTTCCTGCCCGGCGAGCCTGTGGAAAACAAACCGCTGCAGCGGGCGGCGGCGTTTGCGGCCAGTATGGCCCGGATGCTGTTTTTTACAGGCATGATGACTGCCGCCGCGTGGCCGCTTTTGCTGATGGCGGGGGCGCAGACGGCGGGACTGATCATCCTTGCCTATGCGGAACGAACGGGTACGGAGTTATCGCTTCTGCCGCTGCTTGCTTCATCCGGCTTCGCCGCACTCGGGGTATTGGCCGGCATACGGTACCCGGCCGTAGGGGCCGCGTTATCCGCCGCGCTTACGCTTACGCTCCTATATCTGCTGCTGCACGGCAAAGAAAATTGGAACCAGCTCAGAATGCGGTTTCACCTGACATAAACTGGAGGATTTGTTATGAAAACGATTGTCATTACAGGCGCGACGTCCGGCATCGGGCTTGAGGCCGCCAGGCTATTGGCCGGAGACGGCTTCCGCGTGATCGGCGTCGGGCGCAGCGTACAGCGCGGCCAGGAGGCAAAGGAGAGCATACATGCTTCCCATCCGCAGGCGGACGTTAAATTCTTGACCGCCGACCTGATGCAGCAGCGCGAGGTGCTGCGCGCCGCGGAGGAGATCCAAGCGGATTTATGCGAACACGGCGATCGTGGTCTGCACGCGCTGATCAACAACGCGGGCTGCGTGCGCAGCTGGTACATGACCACCGACGAAGGCTACGAGCAGCAGTTCGCGCTCAATACCCTTGCAGGCTTCCTGCTCACCCACGCGCTGTTTTCCCAGCTAAAGCAGGCAAGCGGCCGGGTAATTTTCACGGGCAGCGGTTCGCACAAGCATGTGAGAGTACGATGGGACGACCTGATGTTTTCGCGCCGCTACCGGCCGCTGATGGCTTATAAGCAATCCAAGCTCCTGTCCATGCTGCTTGCCGAGGGCATCAACGAGCGGCGCGAGGCGACCGGCGTGCGCGCCTATGTGGTTGATCCGGGGCTGGTGAACACGGAGATCGGCAGCAAGGAGACCGGGGGGCTGGTTAACTTCGTGTGGAAGCTGCGTAAATCAAGCGGCGTCTCGCCGAAGGTTCCGGCGAAGACCTTTGCCTTCCTCTGCGACCCGGCACAGGAACCGCAGGGGCTGTACTACGAGCTGACCAGGGAAAGGCGCTACTCCGCGCAGGTGACGCGGGAGAACGCCGTGCGCCTGATGGCCGTCGCCGGGCAGCTGTGCGGCGTGGAGTTTGGAAAGGAGAGTTTGGTATGACTGTATTCATCACCGGGGCCGCCGGGGGGCTTGGCCGGACGCTCGCCAACGAGTGTGCGCGGCGCGGATACGACCTGTTTTTAACCGACATCAACGCCGGGGGCCTTGAGCGTATCCGGGACGGGCTTGCGCGCCGTTTCGGCGTCAGCGTGACGGTCAAGGCTGGCGACCTGACCAGCGAGCAGAGCGTAGACGGGATACTGCAGACGATTGACGCGCTTGGCATGCGATTTGATATGCTCCTGAATGTGGCGGGGATCGACTTTGAAGGCGGTTTTTTGACACGAAACCGGGAGGCGATCGTCAAGATCGTATCCCTTAACAACGCGGCGACCCTGCGCATCACCCACGCGGTGCTTTCGCGCAGGCGCGAGGGGGAGAGGTTTACGGTGCTGTTTGTTTCCAGCCTCGCGTCCATGTTCCCCATGCCGCTAAAGGCCACCTACGCCGCTTCCAAGCGCTTTTTGTACGATTTTTCCCTGGCGCTGCGCGAGGAAATGAAGGGGGAGAACTGCAGCGTGACGGTGCTGTGCCCCGGCGGGCTTGCGACTACCAACGAGGCGATGTCCGGCATCGCGGCGCAGGGCTTCTGGGGCAACGCTACCACCAATAAACTCGAAAAGCTCGCCCGCAGGGTCGTCGGCAAAGCGCTCATGGGCAGAGCCGTATATATCCCCGGCATGCTCAACAACGTGCTCACGTTTCTGGGCAGGGTCGTACCTCGGGCGCTGGTGACGGCGATCGTATTCAGCCGCTTTTCCGGCGCGCAGAAGAAGTGGCTGGAGACAGGAGACGGCAATGCGGATCTTCATCATGCCTGACACAGCAAAGGCCGTCTTGACAGCGTTCGCGCGCTATCATACAATGTCCAGTAGTGGGAAAGAAAGGTGCGCGGAGATGAATATTCAATATAAAAAAGGCGTGCTGGAGCTGTGCGTGCTTGCGCTGCTGGAAACCAGGGATCAGTACGGCTACGACGTATCGGAAACCTTGTCGGCGCGTATCGATATATCCGACGGCACGGTGTACCCCATCCTGCGCAAGCTGAAGGCGGAGGGGCTGGTGACCACCTACCTGTCGGAAGAGAGCGGCGGTCCGCCGCGCAAGTACTATACGCTGACCGAGCTGGGTCGCGAACGCTACAAGAGCGACAAACGAGACTGGCTGCAATTTGTGGAGGACGTGAAAATCCTTTTGGAGGATCATCAGAATGAATAAAAAGCAATACCTGGACGCGCTGGAAAAAGAGCTGAGAAAGCATCAGGTCGCGGACGTGGAAGAGGTGCTTTCCGATTACGAGGCGCACTTTGCCCGCAAGGCTGCCGATGGATATACCGAAGAGGGTATCGCCAAAAAGCTCGGCACCCCGCAGGAGATCGCGGCGGATTTCCTTCCCTTGTCCAGCGCTGAAACTGCGGACGGCCCGCGCAAGGTCAGCGCGCTGACGCGTATTGCGCTGTGCTTTGCCGATCTGATCGCCGTTCCGGTCTTCCTTACGCTGTATGCCTGGGCGATCGCGATGCTCGCGGGCTCGGCCGCCGTGTTTGGGCTGGGCGTGTACCTTGCGCTTGGGCTGGATCTGATCCCCGCCATCCCCGTGCTGACGGTCGCCGGGGGGATACTGATGGGCGTTTGCATCGCCGCCGCGGCAGTCCTTTTATTCATGGGATCGCTGTGGTTTCTGCTGCTGGCGGGGCAGATGACGCGCGCATATCTGCGCTGGCATGGAAGCCGCTGGTTCGCCCGGCATGAGCTATCACTGCCCGTAACACCGCAGTTCGCGGGTAAAAAGCGGCGCTTGATCCGCACCATAGTGCTCGTTTCACTGATCGTGTTTATTCTGGTGTTCGTGGCGGGGTTCATCGTGCTCAGCGTGCAGGCGTGTACGGTTGCCTTCTGGCATCACTGGCACTGGTTTGAACAGGCACAGGAGGTTGTGCAGACGCTCTAGTATCGCTTCCAACCGTATCAATGCATCCGCCCTCTCCGCCGTGTTTGGCGGTGAGGGCGTTTTGATTCCCCTTCGCACTGAATATAAATAATATTAATATTAAAATAAATATAATTAAAATAATAATTGACATGCGGATTGAATATATGTATAATTGGCGTTGCAAGGAGTGATGAAATGATGGCATATGAAGATACCTGGTTATCCGAACTGGACGTCGAGGACATTCACTTTATCAAAAAGTTCGTTCTGTCCTCAGGATCGCTAAAGGAAATTGCGGAAATCTATCAGGTTTCATACCCTACGGTACGGCTGAGGCTGGACCGGCTGATCCAGAAAATCCAACTATCCGAAAAGGCGGAGGAAGATCCGTTCGTCGGGCTGGTCAAGCGCCTGGCGATGAATGAAAAGCTGGACCTTGACGTGGCCAAGACCATTTTGGCCGCCTACCGCGAGGGAAAGGAGGGCGTCTGATGGCTTGGGTTTGGAGTTTGGCTGTGTTCACGGTTGTCAGCTTTTTGGTGCAGGGCTATCTTTCCTACCGGGACCGGAAATGGCTGGGAGCAATTTTTCCCGCGGCTTTTTTTCTGGCGGCCAGTATCTTTCTGGCGCTTAACCTATTGCATGCGTTTCCGCAGATGGAAGCCTACGGCTCGTTTCTCACCGTTCACGGCAGCGCCGGATTCTTCGCGGTGATCCTCAAGATCGGTTTCTTGTATATGCCCGCGGCCGTGCATGCGGCGATTTATTTCGTGGCTGGGCATTTGTATCAAAAAGCGCATCATCCCGCCTCCCACAACAAAGAATACAAAAAGATGCTTGCAAAGGATCTGTAACCGTTTCAGTATTGTCTGGAGGAATCATGGAATACGCATTGGAAATCAAAGGAATTGATAAACGGTATCGTGACCGCGACGTGCTGCGCGGCCTGAACATGCAGGTTCAGGCAGGCAAGGTATACGGGTTTCTGGGCAGGAACGGCGCAGGCAAGACCACGACCATTCGGATCATCATGGGCCTGGTCAAGCCCGACGCGGGCAGCGTATGGATATGGGGAAAGAACATCATGGACAACCGTGCCGCCGCGATGCACAGCATCGGCGCCATTGTTGAAAGCCCGGCGTTTTACCCCAACGTATCCGGGCGGGATAATCTGCGCATATCGGCGGACCTGTACAGCACCCGGCATAGCCGGATTGATGAGGTACTGAAAATCGTCGATATGCAAAAGGACGCTTCCCGAAAGGTGAAAACGTATTCAACCGGTATGAAGCAGCGATTGGGAATTGCCAACGCGCTCCTGCACGAACCGAAAATCCTGATTTTGGACGAACCGACCAACGGCCTGGATCCAAACGGGGTGAAAGACTTGCGTCTGCTGATTCGAATTCTGTCTCAGAAGCTGGACATCACCATTTTGGTGTCCAGCCATATTCTCAGTGAAATCCAGCAGGTCGCCGATACCGTGGGAATTCTCCACCGCGGGGAATTGGCCGATGCCTTCGATATGGAAGCGTTGAATACAGAAGAACAGAACGGACTATTGCTGGAAGTTGCACAGGCGGATCAAGCGATGGCGATACTGAAAGAGTTGGGGCTCCGGTATACGGCCGTTTCGGATACCCAGCTGAAGGTTCTGTGTACAAAAGCGCAAAGCGCTGAGATCAACATGAAGCTGGCGACCGGCGGCGTGGATGTGCTGCGCATGAACGCTTTGACTGACAGCCTGGAAGACCGGTTTTTTGCGGTTGCAGGCAACGGCAGCGGCGAAAGTGAGGTATGATAGATGGGTAAACTGATCGTCAGCGAATTTCGTAAATTCAAGGGATCGTACGTCAATACCGTTGCCTTGGCGGCAATGCTGTTTCCGACGCTCTTCACAGCCGCTGTTTACTACTTCACCGATAGTTTCGAGCCGACATGGCAAAACTATATCAACAGCCTGCATCTGTTCTACGGAGTATTTTTAGGTTCGTTTGTGCCGTCGTTTCTCGGGATTTTCACAGTATATACGGAATTCAAAAATGGCACGATGAAAAACATGGTAGCGTCTCCCTTCAGCCGTTTGCAGATCATTTTGGCGAAAATCGTATATGTGGCCATCTTTGTCGTCGCCTTGTATCTCGGCGTCGGTGTGATCGTGCTGCTGTCCGGTTTGATGATCGGGCTGCCGACCGTGGCGGCGGATATTTGGCGCGTATTCGGGCTGGTAAGTATAACGGGCTTTACAACCGTGGTTCTGGTGCCGATGATGATCTTTTTCACGCTGGTCTTCCGCAATTTTACAACGCCGATCGTGATTGCGTTTTTGGGTACGGTGGTAGGGATTCCGATGATCAATTTGGGGAAATCATATCTTTATCCCTGGATGCTGCCATCCAATTTCTTCTTCCGGCTCAGCAATCCAGGCGAGGTAAGCTTTGCCGCTCCGCTCGTGATATTCGCGGTTCTCACCTTGGGGTTTGCCGCGCTCTCGCTGCTTCGTTTCCGCAAGATGGATTTTGATCGCTGACAGGCGATAAAATCGCGCGATGATAATCAATGAAAAACCGAATCATCTGGGTTTCATACGGCAAAACACCCGGCGGACCGCCGGGTGTTTTTATTTGAGACGATCACGTTTTTAACCTTTTAGCGTTCCTTCATCAAACCCCTGATCAGGAATTACAGACTTTTTGCGGTCGCCAATCTCAGCTTCAGCTACAAATTACGGGCGGTATGCTGTATAATCGGAATATAGGCCGGGGACGCGCGGCGAAATCGGAAAACGAGGTGCAGGCATGAACAGCAGGCGAAAAATCGTGCGGATCCTTCTGTTTCTGGCGATCATCCTGATCACCGGCATGATCGGGTATATGATTTTGCTGCACGTTGGCGCCGTAGACGCGCTGTATATGACGGTTATCACCATTTCCACCGTCGGCTACGGCGAGGTCGGCGTGATGACCGACGCGGCAAAGCTGTTTTCGATCTTTATCATTTTTGCGGGGCTGTCCGCCGTAGGGTACGGCGTATCGAGCCTTGTGTCGTTTTTCTTTGAGGGCGAACTCAGGTCTGCATGGAGGAAGAAGCGTATGGATGCGAAGATTCAGGAAATGAAAAAGCACTATATCATCTGCGGCGCTGGCGAGGTAGGCCGTACGGTGATTAAAAACCTGGCCGAACACAAGGAAAGCTTCGTGGTGATCGAGGAAGACGATGAAAAGTTCGAGGAGCTGGAATTGGCGGGTATCCCGTGCATCCGCGGCGATGCGACCCATGAGGACGTTCTGGAAAAGGCCGGCGTATGCTGCGCCAAGGGCATTGTCTGCGCGCTGGATACGGACGCGGAAAACGTGTTCACGGTTTTGACCGCACGGCAGATGAACGACGGCATCTATATCGTCGCCAAGGCGGTGGAGCCATCCTCCCATAACAAGCTCAAAAAGGCCGGCGCGAACAATACCATCTCGCCCAACGAGATCGGCGGCCAGCGCATCGCGGCGCTGCTTTTACGCCCGTCGGTCATCTCCTTTCTGGATATCATCACCCGCGCGGGCGACGTAACGCTGGATTTGTCGGAGGTCGCGATCCCGCAGGGCTCCAGCCTTGCCGACAAGAAGCTTTCGGAAGCCAAAATACCGGAGCGGACCGGGCTGATCGTGCTGGCGCTGAAGCGAAAGGACAACGGGAAATTCAAGTTCAATCCGGGCTCCGGCGAGGTGATCCGCGTCGGGGACACGATGGTGGTTCTGGGCACAAGCGAGCAGGTAGGGACGCTGGAAACGCTCGCCGGGCAGGCGTAAACACAAATCACTTTGATTCTTTGCTTCAAAAACAGAAAATCTCATCAGATTCCAATCTGCCGTCCGTTATTTTTTAATACTATGTGTTATATAGTATGCGTAGGGGAGGGATCGCCTTGGACGCGCAATTGAAACGGGGCGTGCTGGAAGCCTGCGTATTGAGCGCCCTGCTTAAAAAGCCTTCCTACGGATACCGGATCATCAAAAGCCTGACGCCAGTGGTGGCGATCTCCGAATCGACGCTGTACCCGATCTTAAAACGGCTGGAGACGTCCGGGCACCTGACCGTAGAGTCGCGGGAGCACAACGGCAGGCTTCGCAAATACTACGCGATCACCGAAAGCGGCAAGCACAGGCTTTTACAGTTCATTGCCGAGTGGGAAGGGATCGCCGACATCTATCATTACATCCAGAGCGAGGTGGAGCAGCTATGAAGAAGCACGATTTTCTGCAGGAACTCCTGCGCCGCCTTTCGCAGCTACCCCAGGCGGAACGGGAGAAGGCGTATGCGTTTTATGCCGAGATCATCGACGACAGTATGGAAGACGGCATGACCGAGGACGAGGCCGTCGCCAAACTCGGCGGCATGGACGAAATTGTCCAGCGCATCACCGCGGAAACGCCAATGGCCGCGCTGATCCGGCAAAGGGTCGGGCACAGGCCCCGCACGGCGGGCGTCGTGATCCTGCTTACGCTTGGGTTTCCCGTATGGTTTCCCGTGCTGATGGCGGCTGCCAGCGCTCTGCTTACGTTTTTTATCGTGCTTTGGATTTTGGCGCTGATGTTGTGGGTGGTTCTCGCATCATGCGGCGCGGCGGTTATCGGCGGTCTCGCCGGGCTGATTGCGGTTCCGGAATTCGGCATGAGGCTGATGGGATTCGGTGTCGCGATTGCCTGCGCGGGGTGCGCGGTGCTTTTATACCCGGCCTGCGTGCGGGTTACCGGCTGGTTTGCGCGCTTCACCAAAAGGCTTTGGCTGAAGGGCAAGCGTGCTTTGATGAATAAGGGGGAAATGAAGTATGAAACCGTTTCATAATCGACTGCTGTACGGCGCGCTTATGCTGATCGTCGTCGGCTTGGCTATCGCGGGCATTGGATATGCCATGACGAGAAACAGGGAAGGGGACACAACCATGGAAAATCAATCCTATCAGGTCGCGGACGTTCGCTCCATCCAAATTGATACCGACACGCCCAACGTGATCATTACGCCGGTGGACGGCGGGCAGATGAACCTAAGCTGGCAGACGGACGAGTACGTGGAGTATCAGGCGACGCTGAAGGACGGCGTATTGTCGATCTCGTACCGTACCCGTTCCAACTGGCTGAAAGCACTGTTTTCAGCGCCGTTTCTCAATAACGAGTACATTCTGGAGATCGAGCTGCCCGGCGGCTTCCAGGGCGATCTGAACATCAGCACGGTCTCGGGAAAGATCATCGCCGACACGGCGGCCGACCTGGACAGTTGCGGTTTAAAATCGGTCTCTGGGGTGATCAGCGCGGCCAACATCACAGCGCGGCAGGAGTTCACGCTTCGCAGCACCTCGGGCAGTATCACCGCAAACGCGCTGAAAGCGGGAGGTGACGTCCGTATCCAAACGGTGTCCGGCGGCGTTACGGCGGACAAGCTGGAATCGGGCGGAGCGCTCAGCGTGAAAACGACGAGCGGAAAAGCGGAACTGACGCAGATTACCGCTCAAAGCGGTCTGACCCTGGAATCGGTCAGCGGCACGTTGCGGATACAGGATGCAAGCTGCGAGACGTTTACCGCAAAGTCCGTATCGGGCGGCATCCGCCCGGAAGGGGTCAAGGCGGAAAGCATCGACATGAAAAGCACCTCCGGCTCCATCAAGGGCAGCCTCGGCGGATCGCGCGGAGAGTACAGTATATCTGTGAGCACTGTTTCCGGCGGCAGCAACTTGCAAAACGCGTCCGGCAGCGGCGGTAAAACGCTGAAGCTCAGCACGGTGTCCGGCGGGATCGACCTGCAATTTGAAGAGGGCAACTGAAAACGATCAAAAAACCGCCGATCCAAACGGATCGGCGGTTTTTGCATGCTGTTGTTACTCGCCCGGGTATTTGAAACCCCAGATGGCGCGGATATCGTCCATCAGCTTCATGATGCGGATCGTTTCGGCGTGCGGCATGGCCTCGCATTCCACCTGCCCCCGCTCGATGGCGTCCACGGCGGCCTGCACTTGGTCTTCAAAACCGGTGATTTGGTCGGGCACATGGTAGATTTTGGCGTCTTCGGCCTTGACGATGGACTTGACGGTAATGACCTGGGGATTGTTGATGTTGTCGGCGGTCAGTGTGCCCTTGGAGCCATACACAACGCCTCGGCCGTCGCCCGCGCAGTTCATGGCCGTGCACAGCACCGCCATCTCCCCGCCCGCAAAGGTCAGGGTAATGGCATCCTGCATATCCACGCCCGTTTCGAACATTTTCGCCGTGGTTTGGATATCGACGACATCCTTGCCAAGTACCATCGCGGCGAAGTTGAGCGTATAGACTCCCAGATCTAAAAGCGCCCCGCCAGCGAGCTCCGGCTTGTACATGCGCTCCACATGTTCCATCATATAGGCCAGATTGGCCGTCAGCATACGCGGCTTGCCGATGGCGCCGTTCGCAATCAAATCAGTGATCATCTTGCGCGAGGGCAGATAGCGCGTCCAGATGGCTTCGGCGATGTACAGCCCTTTCTGCCGGGCGAGCGCAATCACCTCATCGGCCTGACGGGCGTTGACGGTGAACGCTTTTTCGCACAGGATGTGCTTGCTGTGCTTTAAACACAGCAGCATATGCTCATAATGGTGCGAGTGCGGGGTTGCGACGTAGACCAGATCCACGTCCGGATCACGCAGCATTTCCTCATAGGAGCCGTAGGCTTTTTCTACTCCGTACTCGCTTGCAAATTGCAGCGCTTTTTCGCCGTTCCTGGATGCGACGGCATACATGGCGACGCCCTGATTGCCCTGGGCGATCATCCCGTTAATTGTGCGGGCCATTTTCTGGGCGATGCTTCCAGCGCCCAATATCGCGACGTTGATCATTGGTTTCGCTCCCTTCCGCAGGTTCGTTTTCTCTATTTTACTCCAACCGCGCCGCAAAGCGCAATGGGAACAGGCATATATTGCGCGAATCGTTTAAGGTTTTTATTAATGTGGTACACTGGTACTATACTTCATACCGGAGGGATTGAGATGAGAGTATCCTATGACGAAATGCGGAGGGAACTTACCCGCGTACTGATACAACACGGCGTAGACGCGGACCGTGCGGACCGCTCGGCCGGGCTGTTTACCGATGCGAGCCGCGACGGGGTGTATTCCCACGGGTTGAACCGTTTTCGGGCGCTGATCCAGGCGATCGAGCGGGGCGATGTGGACGTTAACGCCCGCGTGTCTCTGGACGCGAAACTCGGCGTGATGGAACGCTGGGACGGGCACCGCGGCATCGGCAATTTGAACGCCGCCGATGCGATGGAGCGCGCGATCGCCCTGGCGAGGGAAAACGCATTGGGCGTAGTGGGTCTGAAAAACACCAACCACTGGATGCGCCCGGGCAATTACGGGCTGATGGCCGCGGCGGCGGACTGCATCGGCATCCTCTGGACGAACACCCTGCCTAACATGCCTCCCTGGGGCGGGCAGAACGCTAGGCTTGGCAACAACCCGATCGTTATCGCCGTGCCAAACGGCGACACCCCGGTGCTTTTGGATATCGCGATGTCCATGTTTGCCTACGGCAAGCTCGAAACCTATGCCCGGCAGGGCCGCGAGCTTCCGCTGGACGGCGGCTTTGATCATAACCAGCAGCTCACACGCGACGCGGCGGAGATCATCAGAACCAAGCAGATCATGCCGTTCGGCTTCTGGAAAGGCTCGGGTCTCGCGCTGATGCTGGATTTGGTCGCGGCGGCGATCAGCGGCGGGCTGACGACGCGCGAGATCGGGGAATTCCCCAATGAAACGGGCGTCAGCCAAGTGTTTATGGCGATTAACCTGAAAAGCCTGCCAAACCGCGAGGCGTATTTGGAACAGGTGAAGGCGACCCTTGCCGATCTACAGACCTCCGCGCCGAGGGAAGAGGGCAAGCCGCCCACCTACCCGGGCCAGAACATGATGGCGGTTCGCCGCGAGAATATGAAGCTCGGTATTCCGGTGGAAGAGAAAATCTGGAATAAGGTCAGAACGCTGTAAACAAAAAAAGGCAATCCTTCGATTGCCTTTCCGCCAAGGGTTAATATCAATCTTTTCTAAGCTGGTCCTTGATCTCCGATAAATTGATATAGTGCATGCCGGCGACGCGCCGGATTTCCATGGCGGCGAAATTATCCGTCGCCATGACTTTGAATTGCTTTCCGCGGGATTTGAGCATCTGCAGCGCGCGCTCGAAATCCCCGTCGCCGCTGACAAGCACGGCCATGTCGTAATTGTCGATGGTATTGAACATATCCAGTACGATTTCGATATCCAGGTTGGCCTTGCGTTTTGTGGTTCCGGTCTGCGGGTCGAAAATTGTTTTGATCCGTTTGGTGATCAGAGAATACCCCATATACGGCAGCGCGTCCAGGTAGCTTTGCTGTTTGGCTTCGGGGTGGTCGTCCTCGCCGGTGTAGTAGTAAGCGTCCGTGATCTCGCCGAACTGTGCAATAAAATCCAGCAGTTTCTTGGGATCCAGGAACTGGCCAAGGTCTTTGGTCTGCATGTAAAAAAAGTTCGATCCGTCAACAAATACAGCGATTCTGGGCATAAAAACACCTCCCGTCTTCTGTATCGTCATTATATCACATTTTTTCGATCTATGGCATTCACCGAAGGTAGCAGTTGTGATATGAAGGCTATTTCTTTTGCCCGATATACATGATATGTTCCGCCATCGCGTGCAGTTCCTCCCGTTCGGCGAGGATTTCGCTGATTTCCAGCCAGGTGTCGATCACGGCCTGCGGCTGCCCCATGAGATTGGGCTCGCAGGGCGCCATCACGCCCTCCTGCGCGAACAGATGCAGTTTTTTCAGCGGAAACCGCTCCATGAACGGCAGAATCTCCGACGGTTTGATAAAAAACGCGTGCGTGAACAGGTGCCCCGCGAAGCTGCGGTTTTCGAGCATCGCGTTGAGGTAATCCAGGCTTTGTTCGCCCTGATCCAGCACGCATTCGGGCTCGTGCTTCATCGCATAAATCAGCCCGGAATACAGGTTGATAAACGACGCGAAAAGCACTCCGCCTGGTTTCAGGAGCCGCAGACCGGCTTGGACGGCCTGCACGCGGTCCTGCTCCGTTTGCAGGTGGTACAGCGGCCCCATGATCAGCACGTGGTCAAATGGGCCCTGCACGGCCGTGTCCGCCGCGCGTGCGTCGCCTTCTGCGGTGCGTAGAGTCAATCCCAGTTCCCCGGCTTTGCGCAGGGCAAATGCCACGTTGACCGGGGAAAGGTCCAGCAGCGTTATGTCGCAGCCTTTTTCGGCCAGGTACAACGAATAGCGTCCCGGCCCGCCGCCGATATCCAGCACGCGGTCGCCGGGCTTAACATACCGGTCGATGAAGCGGCAGCTGAGGATGAACTCCGGCCGCCCGTCGATGCGCGCCCATTCGTGTTCGACATCCGCGTCGTAATACGCCCGTACGGCGTCCATATGATCCATAACCCCCGCCCCCTTCCGCGTTTGGGCTATGATAGCATTGGAGTTATTGCCAGTCAAGAAAAGATAGCATTAGCGGTGTTTTTACCGTGAACTCCAAAGAAAGAAGTCAAGCTTTTTCACATCGCTGATCCAGGCATAATCTGGCAGATAGCGGTTAAACACCATGATGCATGATGCGCTTTCGTCGGTTGAAAGATATTGCGTATACCAATCCGCGATCCCGGCGTAGAGTGTAATGGCATTACGTAGTTTTTCCTGTTTGCCGTTTTCCTTCAGTTTCATATGGAGACGGCTGAGAACATATTGATCCCATATCGGCTTGCTGGTGTCCAGCGTCGCCAGCATTTTACTGGCAAACGAGGCTTCAATATTGCCCGACCGGTCATAAAGCGTTCGGATGATATATTCAAAGGTTGGCATCCCTGTTTTCATCGCTTCAAAAAGGGCATAATAGTGACTGCACCATTCCGGATTTCTTCGGACGCGATAATAACCGTTAAACAGGCGCTGGAACTCCATATCTTTGGAAACGTCGCAGCACGCGGCACGAGAGAGAATCCGGCTGTACTGCACAAGGCCGAGTCTGCTGGCAATTCGTTCCATCATGATTTTTTCCGGATTAAGATGGATCGTAGCATCCATTCTGTTCACCCCGCGATCCATTGCATTGAGCGGTTGCTCTTTATGAAACAGTATACAGCAAATATAGCGTTCTGCCCACTGCGGCATCGTGCACATTTCATTACAAAGCAGGAAAACTCCGCCGTGGACAGCGAATACAGGGTAGGTAGATCAACCGGTACGGAGGCGCGGCATTGAGGACGATAACCACCTATCCCTGGCACACGGGAAAGCTTACAAAGCCGGTGCGGCTTTTGGTCGTCAGCGATCTGCACAACGGGCCGTATGCGGATATTCTGCCGCTTTTACAGGATGTGGATGCGCTGCTCCTGCCCGGAGACCTGGCGGAGCGGCACGGACAGACATATGGACGCGGGATTGATTTTCTGCGGGAAGCCGCCGCTGTTGTGCCGACCTTTATGGGCGTCGGCAACCACGAAGTACGGCTGAAGACGTATCAGGATTTTGCGAAAAAGGCGGAAGAAACCGGCGCGACGCTCCTGTTCAATCGCTATGTGCGTTTTGGCGAGCTTATGATCGGCTGCTGGTATCGCCCGCTGGATTACGGCCATGAGGACATGCTGCCCGCGTTTCTGCATGAGGACGGCTGCCGGGTGCTGATGAGCCACCGTCCGGAGGATTATTTTCAGTACCTTCATGACAAGGACGTCGATCTTGTGCTGTCGGGGCACGCGCACGGCGGGCAGGTGCGGCTGTTCGGGCGCGGGCTGTTCGCGCCGGGGCAGGGCTTCTTTCCCCGGTACACAAAGGGCGTTTGGGAGCGCATGATTATCTCGGCAGGCGCGGGCGACCACATCCGCGCACCGCGCATCAACAACCCGCGGGAAATCCTGCGGATCGACCTGGACTAGGAGCGAGCCATGATACGAACCATTCAGGCGGACGCCATCGCCGATACCGTCGCCAAGCTTTGCGTGACGGCTTGTACCGTGCTGCCAAAACCCGTGCGTACGTTGTTGGAACAAGCGCGGGAGGACGAACCGTTCGCGCCCGCGCGGGAATCGCTTGCGCTGGTCTGCGATAACTGCAGGCTCGCCGAGCAGGGCAAAGTCCCGATCTGCCAGGACACGGGCATGACGGTCGTCATCGCCGAACTGGGACAGGACGTGCACATCGAGGGCGGATTGCTCGAAGACGCGGTCAACCGGGGCGTCCATCAGGGCTACACGGAAGGCTATCTGCGCAAGTCCGTGGTAGCCGACCCGTTCAACCGCGTAAATACCGGCGACAACACGCCCGCCGTGCTGCATGTAAAGCTTGTGCCGGGCGATACCCTCAAGCTCATCGTCGCGCCAAAAGGCTTTGGTAGCGAGAACATGAGCCGGCTGAAAATGCTGACTCCGGCCGACGGTATTCGGGGCGTGAAGGATTTCGTGCTGGAAACCATGAAACTCGCGGGCGCGAACCCCTGCCCGCCTGTCATTCTGGGCGTCGGCGTCGGGGGGACGTTTGAGCAGGTGGCGATGCTCGCCAAGGAAGCTCTGGTGGAGCTCCGCGAAGGCGATCACCCCGATCCGAAAATCGACGCGCTGGAAAAAGAACTGCTGGAAGAAATCAACTGCCTTGGCATCGGTCCGCAGGGCTACGGCGGATACACCACGGCGCTGGCTGTACGGATCAAGACCGCGCCGACGCACATCGCGGGGCTGCCCGTGGCCGTAAACGTTGGCTGCCACGCCACCCGGCGCGCCAAAGCGGTACTGTAAGGAGACGCTATGCCTAACCATCTCGTTTCGCCCATCGATCCGGCTCTCGTCCCTACGCTCAAGGCGGGGGAGACGGTGCTTTTATCCGGCGTGGTGTATACCGCGCGGGACGCCGCGCACGCGCGGATGGTTCAGGCGATCGAATCCGGCGAGCCTCTGCCAGTCGAAATCGCGGGGCAGACGATCTTCTACGCTGGACCGACCCCGACGCCGCCCGGACACACCTCGGGCGCGATCGGGCCGACCACCTCCGTGCGCATGGACCCGTTCACCCCCGCGCTGCTTGAAAAAGGGCTGCTGGCTATCATCGGCAAGGGCGACCGCGGGGAGGCCGTCAAACAGGCGATCGTCCGGCATAAAGCGGTCTATTTCACCGCGCCCGCTGGCTGCGCGGCGTACCTTTCGGCATGCGTTGAACGCGTCGAAGTCGTCGCCTACGAGGATTTGGGAACGGAATCAATCAAGCGGCTGACCGTACGCGATCTGCCGCTGATGGTTGCCATCGATTGTCAGGGGAACGATATTTACGAGCTGGGACCCAAAGCCTATTTATCGGAAAGCTGAGCAAGCGCCAGGCCGAACAGCGTGTCCATCCGCGCGAGCGTTTCCGGATCGTCCTTTGTGGAGTGAAATTCGACCCGCGCCCTGATATCGGGTTCTTGCGCGCTTCCGAGCAGATTTTGCTGCCGGAGGCGCGTTTTCAACTGCCGCGCGGTGCCCTCGTTGCCGTCAATCAGCCGGATATGCTCCGGCAGAAACGCACGCAGCGCGCGCTTCAAAAACACAAAATGCGTGCATCCAAGCACGACGGCTTTCACGGGTCTGTCAAGCCGGGTCGACAGGTATTCCCGCAGCAGCGCGGTCATCTCCGCACCGTCCAGAATGCCGGCTTCGACGGCCGTAACAAGCTTTGGGGCCGGAACGGGCACGGCGTCTTTCCCATAGATCTTCATCAGGGCTCTGAACTTCTCCAGCTTCAGGGTCACTTCGGTGGCCAGCACCAGCACCTGTCCGTCGCCTTCGAGCATGGATGCGGGTTTCAGAGCGGGTTCCATGGCGACGACCGGCAGTGCGATCTCTTTACGGAGCGCGGCCGCGGCGACGCTGGTGGCGGTGTTGCAGGCGATCACGATAGCCTTGCTGCCCGCGTCCGTTAAAAAACGGACGCACTGACGCGAATAGGCCATGATTTCCGCTTCCGTATGCTCGCCGTAGGGCGCGTGCAGGTTGTCCCCGAGGTAGATAAAGCGTTCCTCCGGCAATGTAAAAGCGGCGGCAGCCAATACGCTGATACCGCCGAAACCGCTGTCAAATACGCCGACGGGACGCTTGTCCATCCGCATCCTTCCTTTTCTGAAAGAGTATGTCTTATGTGGCGCCGGTCACAGAAAGCGTCAGGGTATTAAGCTCCGTGACCGCTTCGGTGAGCAGGTTTAAGGTCTCGTTCACCTTCTGCCCGGTGGAGAGGTTGGACTCATACTGGTCGATAATCGTATAAATGTCGTCGAATACCGACTGCTGATACAGCCTGCCCACTTCGCCGTACATGCTGATGTTCAGGTCGTTCAACACCTCCACGCCGTGTACGTACTGGCGGATCTTGCCAAGGGTGTTTGAGGTGCTGGTCGCGCCGAGCCTTGACAGGCTGTTGACCTGCGTGACGGCTCCCTGTATTTCGGAGCGCAGCCGCGTGTTGCGCTGGCGTTCGTAATTGCCCACGTCCAGCGAGCCGACGCCCACGAGCTTTAAAATCACCACGACGGCGATGATCAGAACGGCGATAATCAGGATGGGCTGCCAGCGGTTTGAACGCATCACGGAACGGTAACGGCTGTTGCCCGAATACCGATACATACGCCCACCTCCCGAGTCTGCGGCGACCGGCCGCGTTTTCCCCATTATAGCATTGAACCGCACGGGGGTAAAGGGTTGACAAGGGTTTCCGCCCTGACTATAATGGACTGCAATAGCGCGATGAACGGGCGCGGAGAACAGCCTCAGTGATCAGAGACATGCCGGGCGGTGCGAGGCATGAAGGGCTGTGAACCTACTCTCCCGTGAGCGGCCGGCGGGAACACTAGTACTGCCGGACGGGCGGCCCGATACAGCCGAATTGAGTGGGAATTTAGATTCCAACCGAAGTGGTACCGCGGAATTCAGCATCCGCCTTCGACGTGATCGAGGGCGGAGCTTTTGTATCATCAGGAAAAGAGGGGACAGGCGATGGCGTTCATGGCAAAAAGCGATCTTCAGGAGGTTACAATCCCGGAACTTCTTCAAAAAAACGTACGCGAGATCCCCGATAACGACTGCGTCGTCGCGCCGGAATTCGGCGTGCGCTGGAGCTGGAAGGAGTTTGACCGGCTGTCGGGCGCCGTCGCGCGCGGGCTGTACGCGCTGGGTATCCGCAAGGGCGACCACGTCGCCGTCTGGGCGACCAACGTGCCCGAATGGATGCTCACGATGTTCGCCACGGCCAAGCTCGGCGCGATCCTCATTACCGTCAACACCAATTACAAGCAGTTTGAGCTTAATTATCTGCTCAGGCAGAGCGACGCCAAAATGCTCGTGATGATCGGCGGCGTCAGGGGAAACGATTATCTTGATCACATCACGGGTCTGATGCCCGCCCTGCTCACTGGGGAGCCGGATACAATTCATGATGATAAGCTGCCCTGCCTGGAGCGCGTCGTGCTGATCGGCGACGAAGACCGCAAACCCAAAGGCGCGACCGCGTTTGACGAGCTGTACACGCTGGCCGAAACCGTGCCGGAGGAAACGCTTGAAGAAATCACCGCGTCGCTTACCTGCCGCGAGGTGATCAACATGCAGTACACCAGCGGCACCACGGGCTTTCCCAAAGGCGTGATGCTGTCGCATTACAACATCACCAACAACGGCCAGTTCATGGGCGACTGCATGAAGTTTACAAGCGACGACCGGCTGATGATCGTGGTTCCGCTGTTTCACTGCTTCGGCTGCGTGCTGGGCGTGATGAGCTGCCTGACCCACGGCTCCACCATGATCCTGATGACGCGCTACGATCCGGGGAAGGAAATGGAGTACATTCAGGCGGAGCGCTGCACGGCGGTGCACGGCGTGCCGACCATGTTCATCGGGATGCTGGAGCACCCGGAGTTTGACACGCACGATTTTTCCGCGCTGCGCACGGGCATCATGGCGGGCAGCCCCTGCCCGATCAAAACCATGCGCGACGTGACCGAGAAAATGCACCTGCACGAGCTGACCATCACTTACGGACAGACCGAGTGCTCACCCGGCATGACCATGAGCCGCACCGACGATCCGCTGGAGATCCGCGTCAGCACCGTGGGCAGGCTGCTGCCGCATACCGAGGGTATGATCGTCGATCCCGAAACCGGCAAGGAATTGCCGCGCGGCGTGCCCGGCGAGATTGTCACCCGCGGGTATCATGTGATGAGCGGGTACTATAAAATGGCCGAAGCCACCCGTATGGCGATCGACGAAAGCGGCTGGCTGCACACCGGAGATATCGGCACGATGGACGAAAACGGCTATTTCAAAATCACCGGGCGTCTGAAGGATATGATTATCCGGGGCGGCGAGAACATTTACCCCCGCGAGATCGAGGAGTTCCTGTATACGCATCCGGCGATCAAGGACGTGCAGGTGGTCGGCATGCCCGACGCCAAATACGGCGAGGCCGTATGCGCCTGCGTAATCTTCAAAGACGGCATGAGCGCCGCCGGGGACGAGATCATCGCGTTTGTCCGCGACGGCATGAGCCGCTTCAAAGCCCCGAAGTACGTGCTGCCCATGACCTCGTTCCCCATGACCGCCAGCGGCAAGATTATGAAATTCCGCCTGCGGGAGATGGGCGTGGAACAGCTCGGGCTGCAGGCCGCCGACAGCATCGAGACGGCATAGGGCACACGGGGAAAACATTGCAAAGAAAGCGCCGGAACCGGCGCTTTCTTCGCGTTGGCCGCAGGCGGCACAAATGGCCGCCTGCCTTGACGAAACCTGTGAAGAATGGTACATTAATTGGTGAGCAGTCTATCAAAAAAGAGGGAAAGCATGAACGAATACTGGTCGAATGAAGACGACAAGAAAGTCCGTTATGTCACCGAACGTCCGGTGCGTACGCCCCGCGTTAAAAGCGCCGCGCACGGGCCGGCTCCCAAGCGTGCGGACGGCGATGCTTTTTCCTATTCCCAAAATCTCGACCCGCGTGAAAAAGCGGCCGGATACGGCGATCCGTACCCGCCCAAGCCGCAGTACGGCGCGGACCGTTCCTCCTTCATCTCCGAGGAGGCGAACGCGCGTACACGCCGGGAAAGCCGGTTTGAATATCCCTTACAGCAGAATACGCCCCCGCCTCCGCCGCCCCCGCCCCCCGCGGCATACGACGGCGGATATCAGGTACACTCCGAACAGCCCCCCGACAGGGGAGACGGCAGGCGCGGCAACGGCTTTCTCAAGTTCGTGATCGTGCTTTTGGTGCTCGCGCTTATCGGCGGCGGCGCGTATGTGTTCCGCTATGATATTTTAAACCTGATCGGCGACGTCTTCGGCGAAGAAGCGGTCGCGCGTTTTATGCCCACGCCCACGCCGACCGAAGCGGCGCCGGAGGTTCCGGCCTATGTGCCGTCGGCGGCCCTTGCCCAGAAATCGCAGGCTGTCAAAGAGATCGGCGAGGTCACCGGCGGGCTTGACCTGAATACCTCTTCTGTGACCGAGCAGAATATCGTCATGGCGAACGAAAACCAAAACGGAACGTTTGATTATTACCTGTTTGATTACGATACCGGCAGGCTGCTTGGCTATTATGACGGCATTACAGGCTTCATCCCCTGCGGGAAGAACGTTTTCTATATCGATATGGCGCCCTACCTGGTCACTTCGCGCGGTTTCCCGCTTGCGGACATGGAATCGCTTGCGCGCAGCGCGGGCGGCGACGTGACCATCAGCCCGATGGTCGGTGGATGGGCGATCGTACAAAACGCGGACGGCACAATGCTCAATTACGTAGGGGAGGACGGCAAGCTGATCTCCAGCCTTTGGTATGTCAAGGCCTTCCCCTTCACCGCCGAAACTACGCTTGCTTATGTGGATACGGGCAATATTACCGGCACGGACAACCGCTATGCGCTGTATCTGCTGCACCGGGACGGCACGGCCAAACGGGTGCATTACGTGCCCGACACCGACGGCTATATCGAAAGCGTCTGCGGCATGGCGTTTACGGCAGACGGCGAAATGCACACGCAGGACGACGCGCTGACGCTCATGATGACGACGGACTCCGCGGTCGCCTACGTAAACTGCGGCGCGCTGGTGGTGCGCGACCCTGGAACCGGTCTGTACGGGCTGTTTGTGGATGGCGTACAGCAGTATCCTTTCGCCTTTGATTCGATCGAGCCCGTGCCCTCCGCCTTGGAATGGGATGCGCGGCAGGTAGGCTATATCACGCTGCGCACGGTGACCGGTATGGCGTATCCGCTGCCGCGCTCCTATAACTTCGTTCTTCGCAAGGATGATTCGGAGCAGACCGTTACCGTTTCAGCCGTATCCGTATATCCCATCATCTTCAATTGACGCGTAAGGAGTAATCAGATGAAAACCTCTCTCATCATCGTATTGATCCTGCTGCTGCTTTGCACCGGGGCGCAGGCCGAGGGCATGGATATGCCGGAGACCACCGCAGCGGCGGCGATGGCGGGCACGCCCGTAACGCAAACGGACGAGATCGCGGCACTCCTTACGGCGGGCGACTGGATGCTGGATGGAAGCGCGCTGCGCTTCAACACGGACGGCAGCATGATAAACCCGGAAGGCGGCGAAACGCTGTTTCAAAGCTATTCGGTGGAAGACGGAAAGCTGATCCTGAATTCCGGCGCGGCCGTCGGCCAGACGGCGGACGTGTACCAAACGGACGCCGGGGTGGATCTGGTGTTCGATCCGCAGACCAGCGAGTACGCGCTTTTATCACTGACGCCGTATACGGTCATCGAAAATACGCTTTCCCCGGAGCCGACGCCCGAACCGACGCCCATCGCCACCGTGCCGGTATTCGATGTGGTTACGCCCACCCCGATGGCCGTCAGCTTTGAGGACGCGTCCATTCTGACCATCCTCACCCAGGGGCTTTGGAAGCCGCTCGGATCGGACGGAACGACCTATTACCAGTTCCTGGCCGACGGTACGCTGCTGACCATTCAAAAAACACAATACACCGTCAGCGACGGCATGCTGCAAAGCGACGCATTAAGCGGCGAGGTGCTGCTTGGCGGCAACACGGCGTTTACCCTGCAGGAGGGAAACGATAAAAAAGGCTATGTCTTAAACCGCAATTCCAATTCCGTACAACCGGAGGAATTCATTACCCCGACGCCGTCTCCAACCCCCACGCCGACGCCGACCCCGACGCCCACGCCATCGCCGACCCCGACGCCGTCGCCGACGCCGACCCCAACGCCAACGCCTTCGCCGTCTCCAACGCCTACGCCTACCCTGTCGCCAAGCGAGGAGGCCAAGCTGCTCACGCCGGTGCTGGAGCCCGTCAGCGCGACGTTTGAGAAACGGCGCTCGCTCAACGTGTATTCGGCTCCCAGCGACGTTTCCTACCGCGACCCCAACGCACAGGTGACCACCAACGACAGCGTGGTAATCTACGGCGTGGTGGACGACTGGGTGCTGGTCTCCTATCCCATCGGGTATAACAACACCAAGGGCAGGGTCGGCTACATCAAGAACACGACGCTGTTTGAGCCGGAATACGTGCAGAAACTGGAGTTCGCCGATTTTGAAATGACGCTGCTTCGGACCGTTGCGGCGACCGACGATCCCAATTACGGCGCGGCGGAACTCATCCGGCTGCAGAAGGGCGATCCCGTAACGCTGCTGGCCTTCCTGCGCGACGAATGGGCGTATGTGGAAACCGTGTATCAGGGCAAGCAGATCCGCGTGTTCATCCCACGTTCCGCGATTGTGAGATAAGCTAACCGTTTAGAACTGTGTATTGAAAAAGAACCCCGGCGATAAAGCCGGGGTTCTTTGATTCGTTTCGCTACACTGGACTACTGCAGCATTTTCAGGATTTGCTCCTTGCTGCGCGCGCCCACAGCCTGCTGGGCTACTTTGCCGTCCTTGAGTACGACAAGCGTAGGGATGCTCATAATGCCGTATCTGGCGGCAAGTTCGGGATAGCTGTCTACATCGACTTTCCCAACTTTGAAATCGCCGCCTTCGCTGGCAATCTGCTCAACGATCGGGCTTACCATCCTGCAGGGGCCGCACCAGTCCGCGTAAAAATCGATCAACACAGGTACTTTGCTTTGCAGGGCTTCGGTATCGAAGTTTGCACTCGTAAATTTCATGGTCGCCATTGTAAACAATCTCCTTTCGAATGGACACGGTAAAAATATACCCGCATTTTCACAGTTGAAACAATGGCGGAAAAACCCAACTTGCCGGTTGAAATCCGCTTCCGCCGCCCCTATAATAGGGGCAGAACCTTGAAAAGGGGGTTTGCGCCATGGCCTATGCACCGCCGCCCGGACGCCCCGAACATCGTCCGGAACCGCACAGACGCCCGCGCAGGGGCAGGGCGGGCCGGTTTTTCCGGGGATACTTAATGCTCGTGGGCGCTTTAACCACGGTCGCCGCATTGGTGCTTTTGCTGGTACGGCTGTTTGTGGAAATCGAAAAGTGGGTCCACCCCGTATAGGAGGGAAGAAACCGGAATGAGACGCGTTTTCAAGTCGATATTGACCCTTGTGCTGATTGCCGTGCTGGTCGCCGCGGGCGTGCTGTTCGGTCCCAGGCTGTATGCGATGCTGTTTGGCGGCGCGAACGCCAGCTGGGTCAGCGAACGGTTTTCCGAGGAACTGACCGCAAAGAGCGAGCTGATCGTGCTCGAAAAGACAATCACCGGACAGGAGACCGTATCCACCGACGCCTGGCTGATCGGAACCGTGCAGGAGGTTGTGATCCCGTACAGCTTTACCGCCGGATATTCCGTGGATTTGAGCACGGCGAACGTACAGTACAGCGAAGAAAACAATACCATTCAGGTGTTCATTCCCGCGCCCGAAATTTATTATTTTAAGCTGACCGTGGATGAAGACAGCGTGAAGAAATATGATTTCCTATATCCCCTGACCTCCGATCGCTACACGGAGATGAAACAGGAGATGGAGCAAAAACTCTATGAGGAAACGCTCAGCGATCCGCAGATGAAGGAAAGCGCCTGGGCTGAAGCTGTCGCTCAGACCGAGGCGCTGTACCGGGCCGCAATGGACGCCAGCGGCGCGACGGCGGTTTTCACCGTGGAAGTGCTGGAGATTGATCCGGAGTCGGCGGAATAGGGTTATTCCGCGAGCCTCAGGATTTCCAATGCCGCGTTTCGATCGATCGTCACATAGGATCCCAAAGTGCTGTCCTCGCCGGGCAGCGCTTTTTGCACCATGGCTTGCAGATCGGCGTTTTCGATGCCCGCGTCCTTCAGCCTTACCGGCAGGCCGAAGGAACGGTACGCGGCTTCCATTCTTCCGATGCCTTCCAGGGCGGCTTCGGTTTCGCTGCCGGACGCCGGATCGACCCCGAATACGTCTTTAGCAAACTGTGCGATCTTTTTGGGGTTTTGCCCGGCGACAAATTTCATCCATGCGGGGAACAGCACGGAAAGCGCCGCGCCGTGGGCCAGGCCTGTGGCATAGGTGACCTCATGGCTCAGCCTGTGGGAGCACCAGTCGCCGATGCGTCCGGTATCCAGAAGCGTATTGTGCGCAAGCGCGCCCGCCCACATAATCTCGGCACGTGCGTCGTAATCGTCGGGCGTCTTCAGCGCCTTGGGTGTGTTATTGAGCACGGTTTGAATGCCCGCGGCGATCATCCGGTCGGTCAGCTCCACATGCTCAACCGTGGTAAAATAGCGCTCCATCATGTGCGCCATGATATCCGCCGCGCCGCATGCCGTTTGATACTTGGGCAGGGTGAAGGTCCACTCGGGGTTGAGCAGCGAGAACGTCGGCACGTTCGTCAGAGAATTGTACCCGCGTTTGAGTCCGAGGTCCTCGTTGGTGATCACGGAGGAGTAGCTCATTTCGCTGCCCGCGGCCGCATGGGTGAGCAGCACGCCAAGCGGCAGCGCGGTTTCGGGAACCTTTGTATGGGCATAGAAATCCCACGCGTCGCCGGGGTATTTAACGCCGTTGGCAACGCCTTTGGCGGTATCGATCACGCTGCCGCCGCCCACGGCCAGCACGAGATCTATATGCTCCTTGCGGCAGATTTCGATGCCTTCATAGACGCGGGACAAAACGGGATTGGGCACGATGCCCGTAAGCTCGAACACCGTAAACCCGCCTTCGGACAGGACGTCCGTCACCGCGTCGTATAACCCCATGCGCTTGATGGAGCCGCTGCCGTAGATCAGCAGGATACGCTTGCCGTAACGCGCCGCCTCCTCCCGCAGGTGAGACAGCGCGTTTTTTCCAAAAATGATTTTCGCCGGGTTTTGGAATATAAAATTAATCATGATGTTGCCTTTCAGATCTTCGTCACAGCCGCGATCATACGGTCGTTGCTTTCCACGGTTACGCGGTCGCCGGGCTTGAAGCCGTCCAGCGACTTAAACGCGTCCAGATAAAATTGGCGGTCGTCCTCGGGTTCGTTCTTCTCGCCGACGTTAAGCATTATGGAATAGCAGTCGATGCCGTCGCGGTCCTGCACAACGTCGCCGATCTCCTTGAGAATGCCTTCGGTCACGCGTTTGCGGCCGTCGAGCATATAATCCAGATGACGCTTGTACTTGAGCGCCGGACGCAGGTATACGCCGTAAAGGAAGATGCAGTACGCGCCGGCCAGAATGGTGATAAGCCCTGTGATGCCCCAGCCGGTTTCGTTATGGTTCAGCCTGTAAAACACAAAGGAACCGACGGCCAATAGCAGCAAAAGCGCTGTCGGCGCCCAAACGATCCACAAGCGCCGCCTGCGCATGGCCATAATTTCATCTCTGTCATTCTGTGTGTACAGCATAGCCTACTCCTTCGGGTCGGGATCTTGATCTTTTCTGCGCTGCATGATTTTGATGGAGACGTAGAAAAGCGCCAGTACCAGAAACACGCCGACCAAGCCCAGCAGCGTGGTTACCAGTCCTTTGGAGAAAATGGACATGGCGGCGAGCTTGGATTCCGATACGGTTGCTGCGGGCGTCGCGGCCACGGCGGTTTGCACCGCCTCCGCGGCGGAAATGAAAAATCTAAACATCATATTCTCACCTCAAAATGATAGTTTTTACACTATAAACCAGCTTATCCGTATATCAATTCCATGATTTGACGTATGATAGATTGTGATTGATTTTGCCATCTGACGATGATGCGAAACCGCAGTAGTAGCAGCGCTACGTCAAGGTTGAGCATCGAAGTCAGGGGGTAAAAGCAGCACAAGATACAGACGGCAAGGCATGGAATTGATATACATAAATTACCAGCCAATCAATAACCCGACCAGCGTGATGACCAGCCCGCCTGCGACGATAGAGCCGAGCTGGCCCGATACGTTGGCGCTGGTGGCCTGCATCAGCACGAAGTTGTAGGGATCGTCCTCCTTGGCCATCTTCTGGATGACGCGTGCAGACATCGGGAACGCGGAAATGCCCGCCGCGCCGATCATCGGGTTGATCTTTTCCTTGCGGAAGAGGTTCAGGAATTTTGCAAACAGAACGCCGCCCGCGGTATCGAATACGAAGGCGAGCAGCCCCAGCGTCATGATGAACAGCGTATCCCAGCGCAGAAAATTCTTGGCAAGCATCGTGGAGCCGATGGCAAGCCCCAGAAAGATGGTCACGACGTTCGCCAGCTCGTTCTGCGCGGTTTTGGACAGACGATCCAACACTTTGCATTCGCGCAGAAGATTGCCGAACATCAGGCTGCCGACCAGCGGCACGCTCATGGGCACGATGATGCCCGCAAGGATGGTGACGACGATCGGAAACAGGATCAGCGTCAGCCGCGAGGCTTTGTGTTCGGTATAGGTCATGCGGATGGTGCGCTCATGCTTGGTAGTCAGCGTACGGATGATAGGCGGCTGGATAACGGGCACCAGCGCCATGTAGCTGTACGCGGCGACCGAAATGGGCGCCATGTAATCTTTCAAATCGAAATGGTTGGCGACATACAGGGTAGTCGGGCCGTCCGCCGCGCCGATGATGCCGATGGCCGACGCCAGCCGCATGATCAGGCTTTGGTCCCCCGCGATATCCGGGAAGACGATCGGGATCAACAGCATCGAGACCAGGAACGTGGCGAAGATGCCGAACTGCGCCGCCGCGCCGAAAAAGATCATCGACGGGTCTTTGAGAAGCGGGGAGAAGTCGATCATCGCGCCGACCGCGATAAAGATCAGGATGGGGAAGAGTTCGTTTTGGATGCCCGCGTTGAATAAAACGGTCAGAAACCCGCCGCTGCCCAGAACGCTGGCCGCCGGGTCGCCCGTGACTGCGTCGATGATCGGCGGCATATTGGCTAAAATCGCCCCGAACGCGATCGGAAGCAGAAGTGCGGGTTCGTAGTCCTTGCGGATGGCGAGGTAGATCAGAACTCCGGAAATCACAAACATGACGAGCGTTTTCAGCCCGTCCGCTGATCCCATGTACAATACGCCGGAAAACAATTCTTTCAGCAGCGCGGTAAACTCGTTCAAAGCCTTTCCTCCTCAAGCTTGATTCATGTAACAATATAGCATTTCAGCCGTTTTTAGTCAAAATAAACCAGGCGGTTGCGGTCATGCTTCCGCATTTTTCCGCGCCGCTTTTTTAGCCGCGTACAGCGCTTCCCCAACGGCATAATCGGCGGTCTCTTTCTCTGTTTCGGGGGTCAGGCGCGGAACCTGTACGGGGTTTTGGTCTTCGCCGAGCGCCACCAGGGTCAGCGTAGCCCGGTTGACCAGCTTGCGGGTTTTACACTGCTCGGCCTCCACGAAGGTGTCCACAGAGATCAGCATACTGGTGCGCCCGGCAAAAAGCATCCGTCCCTGCAGAACAACTAGGTCGTTGAGCGAAGCGGAGGCAAGGAAATCCAGCCTGTCGATGGACGCGGTGGTGATTGCCTGACCGGAATGCCTGCGCGCCACCACGGCAGCCACGGTGTCGATCCAGTGCATCAGCTGCCCGCCGAACAGGCGGAAATACTGGTTGCAGTTGCCGGGCATGACGATGTGCACCTGCTCGGTCCGGGAATGCGATACGGGGTGGGATTCGGTTTCACAGTTCATGTGGGTTTCCTTCCGCAGGCGTTTAGCGCCTGTTACAGCGTAACGATTTTGTCGGCTGTGACGATCGCGTGTACGAGCTTTAAAGGCTTCGCGGGTTCGGGCAGAATGGTGATCGCCTGCAAAAGCTCCTCTTTGGCCAGGGCAACGTCCGCCTCGCTTCGGGCATGCACGGTGGCGATCACGTCGCCCGCGTTCACGGTATCGCCGATGCGGTGATGGAGTATGAAGCCGACCGACGGGTCAATCACGTCCGTTTTTGTTTTGCGTCCCGCGCCCATGTGCTGGGCCAGGTAGCCGATACGCTGGGTATCCATGCTGTGGATGGAACCCGATGCGTTCAGGCGTACGTTCTCGACGAATTTCGCCTGCGGCAGCAGCCCCGTATCGTCGCAAACTCCCGCATCGCCGCCCTGGGCGGTGATGAGCTCTTTCAGCTTGTTCATGCCCTGCCCGGAGACGAGCGCATCGTCCAGCATTTGCCTGGCTTTTAACGCGTTGTCCGCCGCGCCCGCGGCAACGAGCATCTGTGCGCCGAGTTCCATGGAAACATTGAGCAGCGGCCCCTGCACGCGGCCCGCCAGCACGTCGATGGCTTCCTTGACCTCCAAAGCGTTGCCGACGTAGCTGCCAAGGGGCTCGTCCATATCGGTGACGAGGGCGACCATATGGCGTTTCGCGTCGGCGCCGATGTGCACCATTGCCTGGGCAAGCTCGATGCTCTGCTCGAGCGAATGCATAATCGCGCCCGCGCCGGTCTTCACGTCCAGAACAATCGCCTGCGCGCCGCTTGCGAGCTTTTTGGACATGATGCTCGAGGCGATCAGCGGAAGGCTGTCCACGGTCGAGGTGATATCGCGCAGGAGGTACAATGCCTTGTCGGCGGGGGCCAGATCTTTCGTCTGGCCGATGACCGCGATCCCGATGCGCTTCACCTGGGCGATGAACGCGTCCATGTCCATCTCGGTGGAAAATCCGGGGATGCTTTCCAGCTTATCGATCGTGCCGCCGGTGTGCCCAAGCCCCCGGCCGGACATCTTTGCCACCGGAACCCCGCACGCCGCCACCAGGGGGCCTACGATCAGTGTGGTTGTATCGGCGACGCCGCCCGTGGAATGCTTGTCCACGGGAACGCCCCGGATGGCGGCAAGATCCAGCATGTCGCCGGAGTGCGCCATGGCGAGGGTCAGCCAGCCGGTCTCGTTGCGGTCCATGCCGTTTAAGCGGATCGCCATTAAAAGCGCGGAAAGCTGGTAGTCGGGGATGGAGCCGTCGGTCGCGCCCGCGATAAAAAACGCGATCTCCTGCTGCAAGAGCGCCCCGCCGAGTTTTTTCTTTTCTATGATTTGAATGATATCCATTTAAACACCTGTTTTCGTTTACATCGGTACGATCATCCTGCCGCAGCTTTCGCAGTCGATGATGTCCGAACCTGCCTTCAAATTCCGCAGCGTTACGGACGGCAGGCTCATGTAACAGCCGCCGCACTGGCCGTTGATCAGCTTCACTACGGGCGGCGTAGAGTGCTTTTTAATCACCTGATAGCGCTCCATGAGCTTTTGATCGATTCCCTTGCTCTTCTCCTGCGCCACCTTGCGTTTTTCGTCCAGCTTTTTCATCTGCTCGGTGTATTCGGCTTCGTAATCCACCTTCTGCTGGTCGTATTCGGATTTCACCTTGGCATATTTAACGACGATTTCCTTATGCCGGCGCTCGTTATCGGCCGCTTCCTTCTGGATGCGTTTCATCTCGGTCTCGTAGCCGTGAATATCGTGCAGAAGCGTCTGCGCGTCCGCCTGCATGGCCTTGGTATCGTCCAGATTTTCGGGCGGCGTATCAGCCATGCGCTTTTGCAGAACTTTAAGCTGTTCTTCCTGCCGGTGAATGGCCTCTTTGATCACGTCAACGCGATCCAGCATCACAGCGATCTGCTCTTCCATCTGCTTGACGGCGTCCTGCTGCTCTCTGAGAAAATCCCGGTTCTTTTTCAGCGCGATACGGTTGGGAGAACGGCGAATTTCCGTCTCCAGCGCGTCGGCCTCCATATCGGCATCCTGAAAATCAAGCAGCATCTCGATTTGTTCCATGAGTATCCTCCTTCAAACTATAAAAAGCCCGCCAGGGAGCTGGGTTTACACTGTATAAACGGCCGGCGGCTGTGCAAACAGTTCCGCTTCCACAGTCCAGCCGCTTTCGGCGGCGTCCTTCATAAAGCGCTTGTACAGCGCGGCGACGCCGGGGAATTCGGTAGGGTAATGACCCGCGTCGAATACCAGAAGTCCTTTGTCCATGGATGCCAGCAGTTCGTGGTGTTTGATCTCGCCGGTCACCAGGGCGTCCGTCCGGGCATGGTCCGCGTCTTCGCCGCCCGCGCCCGGGACGACCGCGACGGTTTGGATCATTGCGTCCGGGTTTCCGTACAGCCGGGCGGCGGCGTGCAGCTTCCGGTGGATAAAGTCCAGAAATTCCTTTGCCTTTATCGGCGTCTGCAGCGTTCCGGCGCGAAGGTACGGATGCTCGGCGTTCGTTTGAACGTCCGAAAGTTCCAGCGCTTCGGCCAGGCTGTCGGCGACGCCGCCCTGGCACTGGTCAAGGTTGGTGTGCGCCGCGATGAGGCTTACGCCGGAGGCGGCAAGGGCTTTGAGCACCGCGCCGTCGCCCTGTCCGTAAAGCAGCTGCTGCACCGGATGGAACATCAGCGGGTGGTGGGATACGATCAGCTCGGCGCCGGATCTTGCGGCTTCCGCTACGGCCAATTTTGTAGCGTCCAGCGTAAACAGTACCTTGCGCACCTGCGCGGCCGGATCGCCCGCGACCAGCCCGGCGTTGTCGTATTCTTCCTGCGTTTCAAATGGCGCGAAGCGGTTCAGCCATTCGTAAACGTCGTTGACTGTCATCAGGCGTTCCTCTTTCAGAGATTTTGCAGCACGTCCAGCGTGTACAGGAGCTCCTCCTGTGCTTTCATGAACCGCTTTTCAGTGGTATCGGCGTCTGCGGCCTTTAAGGAACTGACGGTCTTGTGCAGGTAGTGCCGCCTGCGCTCAAGCCACGGCCGCCAGCCTTCGGGGCGTTCCCTGAGGAACACGGGCCCCAGCATCAGCTCGCGGCGGGTATAGGGCGCTTCGTCCCCGGTTCCCGGTACGGCTCGCAGGAGCACGTACATGCGCCCTTCCGAGCGTACCACCTGCTCGCCCTGGATGCGGTAGCCCAGAGCCTGCAGCGTTTTGCGGACGACGTACAGGTTGGTATGCGCGCCAAGCACCAGCGACGCGCCCTGAAGCTTGCCTTGCCCGCGGAGGAGAATGCCGCTGAGGGTTTCGCCGCCCATGCCGAGGATACAGATAGTATCGGTTTTCTGGGTCAGCGCGTCCAGCCCGTCGGCGACGTGGAACTCCGCCCGGCCGGTCAGGCCGTGGCGTTGCAGGCAGTGCCTGGCTTTTTGCAGGGATTTTTCACTGATATCGGAAGCGATCAGGTGCCTGGCCCGGTTCTCTAAAAGCAGCATCGCGCCCAGCCGCCCGTGGTCGCACCCGATATCGGCGATGATATCGCAGGGCTCCACCCAGTCGGCGGCCGCGCGAAGCCGCTTATCCGTTTTCAGCATTTTAGCCGTGTTGCCTGATAGCCTGTCTTCCGACATTTCGTCCCCCTACTCCAGATAGTCCTTGAGTTTCTTGGAGCGGCTGGGGTGGCGCAGTTTTCTGAGCGCTTTGGCTTCGATTTGGCGGATGCGCTCGCGTGTCACTTCAAACACGCGGCCGACCTCCTCCAGCGTCCGCTGATGTCCGTCGTCCAGGCCGAAGCGCAGGCGCAGCACGCGCTCTTCCCTAAGCGTCAGCGTGTCAAGCACCGCCAGCAGCTGTTCCTTCATCAGGGTAAAGCTTGCGGCCTCGGCGGGCGCGGGCGCTTCGTCGTCGGGGATGAAGTCGCCCAGATGGCTATCCTCTTCCTCGCCGATGGGAGTCTCCAGCGATACCGGCTCCTGTGCGATCTTGATGATTTCGCGTACCTTGTTTTCGGAGATGTTCATCACCTTGGCGACTTCATCGGGGGTGGGCTCGCGCCCATATTCCTGCAGAAGCTGCCTGGATACGCGGATTAACTTGTTGATGGTTTCCACCATGTGCACCGGGATGCGGATGGTGCGCGCCTGGTCGGCGATCGCGCGGGTGATGGCCTGGCGAATCCACCAGGTGGCGTAGGTGGAAAACTTGTAGCCTTTGCGGTAGTCGAATTTATCCACGGCCTTGATCAGGCCGAGGTTGCCTTCCTGGATCAGATCCAGAAACAGCATGCCGCGCCCAACGTAGCGCTTGGCAATGGACACAACAAGGCGAAGGTTGGCTTCGGTGAGCTTCTGCTTGGCGCTTTCGTCGCCGGCTTCCATGCGCTTGGCGATGGCGATCTCTTCCTCGGCGGTTAAAAGCGGCACCTTGCCGATCTCTTTTAAATACATGCGGACAGGATCGTCCACGCTGATATTTTCGGGCACGCTCAAGTCGATCTTCTCGGGCTCGACTACCTCGTCGGCCGGCACGGGATCAAATTCACTGACTACGTCCACGCCCATGCTTTCGAGCGTCTCGTAGATCTTGGTGATCTGGTCGGCGTCGATTTCAAGCTCCATCACCTGCGAGGCGACTTCGTCTCGCGTGACCGTGCCTTTGGTTTTGGCGTCTTCGTAAAGCTCGTTGAGTTTCAACTTGATCGCCTCGGGCGAATTGTTGCTCAACATCAATCACTCCTTCAGAGATTAAAGAGGGCTTTTGCGGGAAAGCTTCAGGGCATTGAGCTGCTGCATAATGTCCATGGACCGCTGCAGCTGCGCCTTGAATTGCGGATCCTCATTGGAATAGTTCTGCAAACGTCGTTCGATTTCCTCTAGTTCTTTTTCCAGTTTTACGCGTTTGACCTGTTCAATGCACTCCTGCGCCATGCTCATGGCGCGCTCGTCGTCGATCTCGATGGCGAGGATCGTGCCTACGGCCCGGCGGAGGGTATCGGTCGCGTTTTCGTCCAGCATCGCGCCCAGAGTCTGACCCTTTAAAAGCGATCCGGCGATAAGCTTTAGATCCGGGTCGTCAAAATCCTGGGGAGATACGAGGTCTTTGGGCAATTTGCCCGCCGCCAGCAGCGCAAGCACCGTGCTTGCGGGCATATCCACGGGCTGTTGGGGCCCTTTGCCGCGGCGGAGGTCAGAGCGCCTGGGTGCGTAGGTATTGCGGGTTTCTTTGGTAGCGCCCATCTGCTTTAAAAGCACCTCGCGCGTGTAGCCGGTGTCAACGGCAAGCTGCTTCAAATGGTTTTCCAGTTCCACGGGTTCGCGGACGGACTTTAAAATCCGCGCGCTGGCCTTGGCGTACTCAGTGCGTCCGTCCTCCTGGCTTAAGTCGTACTTTTCCTTTTCCCGCCGCAGCCGGTAGCTGACGGGGGAGAGGGGCTTCAGGTTCAAAAACGCGTCCGTTCCGTACTGGCGGATGTACTCGTCCGGGTCCAGCCCGCCTGGGATAAACAGCACCCGGGTTTTAACATGCTGGGCTTCCAGCACTTCAAGCCCCCGCAGGATGGCGTTCTGCCCGGCCGAATCGCCGTCGTAGCACAGGTGGATTTCCGGGGCGAAACGGGAAAGGAGTCGCCCCTGTTCCGGGGTCAGCGCCGTGCCAAGCGTGGCCGCGACGCCGGGTACGCCGAATTGAGAGAGCGCGACCACGTCCATGTACCCTTCCACCAGAATGACCCGTTTGAGGCCCTTCTCCTTGCGCAGGAGGTTGGCTCCGAACACATGGTAGCGCTTGTTGAAGGCCGGGGTATCGGCGGTGTTTAAATACTTGGGCTTCGCGTCGCCCATCGCGCGCCCGCCGAAGCCCAGCACGTTTCCGTAGGCGTCGATGATGGGGAAAATCGCGCGCTGGAAGAACATGTCCTGCGGCTTGGGCTTGTGGCTGCGGGTCAGCCCGGCGGCCAGGAGTTCCTCCTGGGTAAAGCCCTCTTTTTCAAGCGCTTCGCCGATTTGCAGGAAGCCCGTCGCCGCCCCGATGCCGAAGCGCCGGATCACCGCGTCGGTCAGGCCGCGGCCCTTTAAGTAGTTCAGTACGTCCTCGCCCTGCTTGTCCCAGAGGTTTTGGTGGTACAGGCGCGCGGCGGCCTGGTTGGCCAGGTAGATGCGCTCCTTGAGGGATCGGCGCTTTTCATACCCCGGATCGTTCTTCACCTCGGGCAGCGGCATGCGCAGCTGTTCGGCGAGGAACTGCACCGCTTCCTGGAAGTTCATGTGCTCGATTTCCATCACGAACTGAATCACGCTGCCGCCCGCCTTGCAACCGAAGCAGTAATACAGCTGCTTTTGGGCGTCTACGCTGAACGACGGGGTTTTCTCGTTGTGAAACGGGCAAAGGCCGGTGTAGCGGTGCCCGGATTTCTTCAGCGGTACGTAGGAGGATACGATCTGCACGATATCGGCGCGCATGCGCAGTTCATCCAGCCACGCCGATGGATATCTGTTCATGATGCACCTCTACAATTATTCGCCGCGACCGGCGCTTCTCCTGCACTTGGGTTCAGGCGGAGCGCTAGATGGCCATAAATGAAAAAAATCAGGAACGGACGGAGAAAACGTTGGGGACGAACAGCTCGTTAAAGGTGTCAATGCTGTAGCTGTCGGTCATGGAGGCTAAAAAGTCGCACACGCCGCGCTCAATCCCGTCGGTTTCGGCAATGCGGACGTATTCCTCGGGCATCTCCCGGGGATGATCTCCGTAATAATCAAACAGAGTGGTCAGGATAAAGTCGCAGCGCTTTTCTTCCTCAAAGCGCCAGCCGCTGCGGTAGACGTTGGCAAACATGAAATCGCGCAGGGCCTCGCTCACCTCGGCGACCTTCGGCGACATGGCGACCTGGCCGGTTTTGAGCGCGTTTTGGATCAGGTCGGTCACCATGGTGTTGATGCGCTCGCCGGGCGTATTGCCCAGCACCTTGATCACGTCGGCGGGCAGGTCTTTGGCGGTGATGATCTCGCCGCGGATGGCGTCGTCGATGTCGTGGTTTAAGTAGGCGATGCGGTCGGAGCGTTTCACGCACCAGGCTTCAAGCGTCGCCGGTTTGCTGTCTCCGGTATGGTTGGCGATGCCGTCGCGCACCTCCCAGGTGAGGTTCAGGCCCTGCCCGTCGTTTTCCAGCACCTCCACCACGCGCAGGCTTTGCTCGTAGTGGCGGAAGCCGCCGGGCATCAGGCGGTCTAGCGTCGCCTCGCCGATGTGCCCGAATGGCGTGTGGCCCAGATCGTGGCTTAAGGCGATGGCTTCGGTCAGGTCTTCGTTCAGGCGCAGCGCGCGGGCAAGCGTCCGCGCCACCTGGGCAACCTCCAGCGTGTGGGTGAGCCGCGTACGGTAGTGGTCGCCGCGCGGAGCCAGGAACACCTGCGTTTTGCGCACCAGCCGCCGGAAGCTTTTGGCGTGGAGGATGCGGTCGCGGTCGCGCTGGTACACCGTGCGGATCTCGCATTCCGGGATGGGTTTGGCCCTTCCTTTGGAGTCCGCGCTTTTCATGGCGAGGGGGGACAGATACGAACGTTCATGTTCTTCCCATTGTTCTCTGAGATTCATGGTTGCCCCTCCCTTCATGCATAGGTACTTTCGTTTTTTTGCAGGGAAAATCCTGCAATTAAATAAAACGGCAGGGCTCTTGTATACCAGAACCCCGCTGTTTTGAAACAATGAAAACTGCTTACCGAAGCACGGCCCCGAACTGGTAGGCGCAGCTGCGCTGGATCTTTTCCATGGCTTTGACGATATCCGGTTCGGTAAGGGTGCGGTCGGGCGCGCGGAAGATGAGGGAGAAGGCGACGGATTTTTTACTCTTGCCAAGCTGCTCGCTTCGGTAAACGTCGAACATCCGGGCGTCTTCCAGCAGGTTGCCGCCTGCCTTGCGGATGGCGGCCATCAGCGGGCCGACGGCGACCGATTCCTCCATGACCAGCGCCAGGTCGCGCGTAACGCTGGGGAAGCGCGGCAGGGGGGTGAGCTGCCCGAGGGGTACGGAGGCCTTTTGCAAGAGCGCCAGATCGATCTCGGCGATCACGGCACGGCTTGGCATATCAAAGGCGTCCCGCACGGCGGGGTGCACTTCGCCCAGGGTTGCGTACACGGTATCGCCATCCTTCAGCACCGCGCTGCGGCCGGGATGTAGGTAGGGTTCGGCCGCAGGTTCCACCGTATAGGCGACGCCCCGGGACAACAGCACGGCTTCGGCCGCGCCGCGCATAGCGTAGAAGTCCATTTCATCGCCGTAGGCGCCCATGCAGAGCGTCGGCGTTTCGGTGGGCAGGCCTTCGCTGGTGACGTTGTGCTTGTCATAGACCGCCGCGATTTCGTACAGGCGCACAGAGGGCGTGGAATGGTTCATGTTGTAGGACAGGGTTTTGAGCATATCGGGCGAGAGCGTCGGGCGCATGACGGAGCTGTCCTCCCCAAGGGGGTTTCGGACCTTGAGGGGATCCATGCGCGGATCGTCCGCTGACAGGTTCAGCTTTTCAATCTGTCCGATGCTTAGGAAGGAGAAGTTCATGATCTCCATGTAACCCATCCCGTGCAGGATACCGGCGACCTTGCGGGTCATCTTCATCCGGGGGGAGATTCCGCCAGGCGTCTGCTCGCCGTGCAGGGGCGTGCAGCCGATTTCCTCAAAACCGTAGATGCGCAGCACTTCCTCGCACACGTCGGCCTCGGTTTCGATATCCGAACGGTGCGGCGGCGCGGTGACGGTAAGAGTATCGCCTTCAAGCTTGACGGCAAACTGCAGTTTTTCGAGGATTTCCACCATCGTCGCCGCGGGAATGTCCACGCCGGAACGCTCGCAAATGCGGCTGACGCTGGCGGTGACGGGCTTGATCTCCTGGGGATCGGGGTAAATATCGATCACGCCGGTGACCACGTCGCCCGCGTCGAGCATATCCACGAGCATGCAGGCGCGGTTGATGGCGTCCAGCGTCGTGTGCGGGCTTACGCCGCGTTCAAAGCGCGCCGAAGCGTCGGTGCGCATGCCCTGGGCGCGGCTGGTGAGGCGGATGGATGTGCGGTTGAAGCTTGCGCACTCGAACATCACCTCTTGGGTGGCCTCGGTGATCTCGCTTTCCTCGCCGCCCATCACGCCGCCGATGCCCGTGGCGCGTTCCGCGTCGCAGATCAACAGATCGTCCGTGGTGAAGCTGCGTTCCACGTCGTCCAGCGTCGTGAGCCGTTCGCCGTCCCTGGCACGGCGCACGATGATCTCGCGTCCGCGCACTTTGCTCAGGTCAAACGCGTGCATCGGGTGGCCGTATTCGATCATCACGAAGTTGGTAATATCCACGATGTTGTTGATGGAGCGCAGCCCAGCGCCGTTTAAATACTTGCGCAGCCACTTGGGCGAGGGGGCGATACGCACGTTTTTCACCACGCGCGTGGTATAGCGCGGGCAAAGGTCGGGATCGAGGACGCTGACCTTGACCTCGTTTCGGATATCGCCTCCGGATTCCTTGACCGTGGTGGAGGGCGCGAGAAAATCGGTGTTTAATGCGGCCGCACTCTCACGCGCGATGCCCAAGGCGCACATGCAGTCGGGGCGGTTGGCCAAAATCTCAAAGTCGATAATCGCGTCGTCCAGTCCCACGATGGGCTTGATATCCATACCCACGGGGTAGTCTTCGTGGAAAATCAAAAGCCCTTCCTCGCCGACGCTTGGGTACATCTCCTGGGTGATGTTCAGCTCCGTGGAGGAACACAGCATCCCCTCGCTGACCATGCCGCGCAGCTTGCCTTTTTTAATGGTATGGCCGCCCGGCAGCGTTGCGCCGTCGAGCGCGACGGGGGCGAGGATGCCCACGGCAACGTTAGGCGCGCCGCAGACGATATGCAGGGGTTCTTCCTGCCCGGCGTCCACGGTGCACTGTGACAGATGCGTACCTTCGACCCTTTCGCAGGTCAGCACGCGGCCCACGACCACGTTCTGGATTTCCTCGCCGGGGCGTTCCACGCTTTCCACAGCCGTGCCGGTCATAATCATGCGCTGGGCGTAGGCTTCGGCGGCGATGGGGATTTCCACGTAATCTCTGAGCATGCTCATCGGTAATTTCATCTCTATGCCCTCCTCTTATCGCAGCTGGCCCAAAAGCCGCGCGTCGCCTTCAAACAAAAGCCGCAGATCGGGGATGCCGAAACGGCCCATGGCGATGCGATCCAGCCCGATACCGAACGCGAAGCCGGAATACTTCTGGCTGTCGATGCCGCACATGTCCAGTACCTTGGGGTTGACCATGCCGGAGCCTAAGATTTCGATCCAGCCGGTGCCCTTGCATACCTTGCAGCCCGTGCCCTTGCAGGCCGAGCAGGTCAGGTCCACCTCGGCGCTGGGCTCGGTGAAGGGGAAGAAGCTCGGACGAAAACGGATGTTGACGTCCTGTCCGAAGACGTGCTTGGCGAACGAGGACAGCGTCCCCCGCAGATCGGCCATGGAGATGTGCTCGTCCACGACCAGCCCTTCCATCTGGTGGAAGACCGGGCTGTGGGTGGCGTCCAGCTCGTCGGCGCGGTACACGCGGCCGGGGCACACGATACGGATGGGCGGCTTGCGGCTGAGCATCACGCGCGCCTGCATGGGGCTGGTGTGGGTACGCAGCACGATGTTGTCGTCGATGTACAGGGTGTCCTGCGCGTCGCGCGCGGGGTGGTTTTTGGGGATGTTCATGAGCTCGAAGTTATAGTAATCAAGCTCCACCTCGGGCCCCTGCATGACCTCGAACCCCATCCCCGTGAAGCACTCGATCATTTCGTCCATCACAAGCGTGATCGGGTGCGCCGTGCCGGTTTTTGGCAGAACGCGCGGTTCGGTGACGTCGATCGCCTCAAGCTTCAGCGCTTCGTCGCGCTCTTTCAGTTTCAATTCCTGGGCGCGCAGGTCGATTTGATCCTGCAGGCCCTTCCGCGCTTCGTTGATGGCCGCGCCCATCTTGGGGCGCTCCTCCTGGGGCAGCGTGCCCAGGGATTTTAACAGCGCCGTCAGTTCGCCCTTCTTGCCGAGCACCTTTACGTGCAGGGTGTCAAGCTCCGCGGTGCTCTGCACCGTTTCCAGGTCAGCCGCCACCTGGGCTTTGATTTTGTTCAGGGTATCCAGCATCCGGTTTGCCTCCAATCAAAAAGCCTTCGCCCATGCGCTAGCATGGGACGAAGGCATATTGCCGCGTTGTACCACCCATCTTCCATCTCCGTATTGCTGACACGGAAATGCTCTCGCTTGATCACGGGGTGTGCTGATCCCCGGCTTCGCTTACTGGGAACCGTTCGGCGAAGCGACTCTGGAGGGAATGCGCCGTCTGCGGAATGGAAAACTTGCAGCGTTTGTCTTCCTCTCTGAAAACCGCGTTTGTGCGGGCTTTGGTCTCCGTCATCGTCTTTCGTCCGCGGGTATGGCCCCGGACAGAGATAGTATATCATGGAAAAATCGGAGTTTCAAGGGTATCGGATGATTATTGGGTGTCCGGATTTTCCTGTGCGTCTGCCTTGGGTGCCGCGGGTTTGCGGGTGCGTTTCCTGACGGGCGCGGCCGGTTCTTCCGCTACGGGCGTTTCCACGTTCACAGCGGCGGGCGCGGCGTCTTCCAGCCGCTCGCGGATGGCGCGGGTATCGTCCGTCAGATCGCCGAAGGCGCGCAGCAAAAGCGCGCACAGCCAGGTGCTGAGAGACCCGAAGATCATCACCAAAAGCCCGGCGGCAATGTAGCGTCCGCCGTACATCATACCAGTTTGGTACAGGTAGGTCGAGTTGTAATAGGTGACGCGAAGCGGATCTCCGACCGCGCCCCGCACGATGATAAAGATACCGCCGATCACCGACAGCGCAATGCCCGCGATCAAAAGGATCTGCGACCAAAGAATAATTTTCTTGCCTGCGTTATTCAACATTTGAATTCCCTCCTAAAAGGTATACAGGTCTTGCGGTTTTGTTACCTATATTAATATAAACCCATATTTGCGATTATAAATGAACGATTTGTAAACTTACGGAAACATTGGCGGCGGAAGGATTTTGTCTGAGAATGTCAAAAGAATATCAAAAGCAGGATACCGGCAGCTTCATATCAGGAGGATATCGAAATGAAAAAATCACTGGCGGCGGTATTGACCGTTGTACTGGCTTTTATCGTGATTGCAGCGGGGAGCGCCGCATCGGCAGCCACGGCGGAGGATGTCATCCGCGTTATTCTGGCAGACGCGCAGGTCACGTTTTCGGAAACCCGGGACGATCTGGTGCAAAACGGGGGAGCGCACTTCATGCTGGGTGACGGCAGCGGAGACATGCAAACGTCCGGCGAAGGCCTTGTGCTGACGGCCCCGGAGAATGAAAACCCCATGTACAATCTGGATCAAAGGCTGGATGATACGGGGGAAACCATCAACCGCAATCAGGCGTTTCATATCAAGTTCAAGCCGTCGGCAAAGGATTTCGGGCTGATGCTGGGGGCGGACAACAACGCCGGGATCACGATGGGAGAAAACGGCGAACCGCTGCTGTTCGTCAGCGGCGGCTCGTATATAGAGCCCCTGAGCGGCGGACTGCGCATAGCGCCCGGCGAGTGGGTTCACGTGCTGCTGGCCATGCAATCCGGCGGGGCAATGCAGGTTGCCCTGTGGAAAGACGGGGAAGAAAGCAGCATTGCCGGAGGTTATGTATACATCGGCTCCGCCTATGGAGACGGCACATTTGAGAACAAATCCTGGGAGATGAGCCTCGGCTTTCGGGGAGCGGCGACCGTGACCGTGGAAAGCTATGAATACTATACGTTTTCAGGGTTTGTGATGGACTATCGTTCTGTTGAGGCCGGCACAGTGCAGGGCGGCGATGAATACGGGCCGATGTGGGCGATCAATATCGCGGGCAATTTCGATATCATGAGCGATATGGTCTGGCAGAGCGTGGAACCCCAGGAAATCCAGGCGGGCGGGGATATGACGTTTATGGGCTATAACCTGGCGGACCTGATGAACTTTTCCGGAAACGGCAGCGACAGGGCGCGGGTCGTATTCGGCCAGGAAGGTGCGGACGCCGCGCAGGTCGAGCCGACGTACGATGCGTATATCGTCTACATGCGGGACGGGGAGTTCCTTGGCGGGCCGTATCTGTTATCCATCGGCGGGCTGTCGGAATATCCTGTGATCGAAGTGCATCCGGAATAAACAGAAGCAATCAAACGGGCCGCATGCTGGCATGCGGCCCGTTTCAACGGTTGCGGTAAGCGCGGTCGTAAGCCGAGTTCTGTCGTTGAACGATCATCTGTCTGCCCGCTGCGTTGCCGCCGCGGTGTAGCGATCACTTTAGAGGCCCGGCGGGCCGCCGCATTGCCTCAGATCGGATCTTGCATCAGGTGGGGTTTACATCGCGCCTCCGTCGCCGGGGCGCGGGTGAGCTCTTACCTCGCCTTTCCATCCTTACCACATTGCTATGGCGGTTTGTTTCTGTTGCACTTTCCTTGAAGTCGCCTTCACCGGCCGTTAACCGGCACCCTGCCCTGCGATGCTCGGACTTTCCTCATGGCAAGCCATGCGATCGTTTGGCCGCCTTACCGCATGGGCAGGATAGCATTTTTGCAATGCCGTGTCAATCGCCGGTATTCGGACCGCCGTTTGCCTTGACGCACAAGGAAAACAACGTATAATATTCACGTAAGCAAATTCATGAAATCATGAGGATTCCGCCCGATGCCAAGCTATCAACAGTATTGCCGTCCGCCGCTGGTCGATCCGGCGTATGTCGCGCTGCCTGACGGGGCCGTGCACGCGGAGGGCAGCCTGCGCGAACTGACAGAAAAAGTACTGGGTTTGACGAACCCGGACGCCGTTACGCCGCTGGACGCCGTGCTCGCCTCCAAACTCGGCGAGTATACGGATTTGCCGCCGATGCCCGCCGTGAAACCTCTTGCCGACGCGCTGCCAAACAGTCTGCCGGAGTTTGTGCCGGCGCTGCGCGCAGCCGTGATGACAGCCGTGGCGGATAAGGATAAAACGGCGCTTCTTTTATGCCTGCAGGCGATGAAGCGCTTCGCGGCAAAGCTTCCGGAGATCGGCGAGTACGCGCTGATGCCGGTAGCCGCCGACTGTATGCGCTGCGCGCAGGAGCTGTACCGGCGCACGGGCCAGGGCTTTCTGCTGGATATTATGGAAATGGTACGCTCCCAGGTGCCGGACGTGGCGGGGCTCTTTCATTCATTTCCGTTTTTAAAGGCCTTCACACCGGAGCCGGTGCCAGCCGACGCCAAAGACGACACCTCCAAATACTTCCGCCGCATGAAAATGCTGGGCACGGGCAAAACCATCGCCGACGCGCTGGCGCTGACGGCGCTGTTTGCCATGTACTCAGGTTCGGCGCGCGACGCTGGCGCTTCGGGCGCGGGGCTGAACTCCCTGGACCGCTTCCACGGCCTGCCCAACGGCATGTTCTCCGCCGAGCCCTTTCTGGCGGGGAGAGAGCCTTCCGCCGCGGCCGATCTGCCGTCGGTGTGCGCGACGCTGGAAGCCCTGCATGATTTGCTGTCCGCGGGCGGCGAGTTTGCCGTGGCCGAGCGCATGGAGCGGATCGCGGAAAACGCGTTTGCGAACCTTTTTGCCTCGGACGGCGTCTATCCTATGCAGGCCGTTAACCGCGAGGCGAATGAAAAAAGCTGCGCGGCCGAAGCCCCGAGCCGCGCCGAAGTCGGCATGCTGTTGCGCGGCATCGCCGCGCTGCGCCGCTCCGTTTGGATGGTCAAGGGCGAAACCGAGCTTGCGATGCTTCTGCCCTATGAAAGCGTTTGTCTGACGCGCATGAACGGCGTGCCCGTGCGCGTCGCTATGAGCACCGAGGCGGACGGCAACATCCGTTTCAAAGTCGAAACCAAACAGCCGGTGATCTTCGCGCTTTCGGTCCGCGTGCCAAGCTATGCCGACAGCGCCCGCATCTCAGTCGCCGGAGACAAGCCCAAGGTTGTGGAATGCGGGATGATGCACACCATCAAGCGTCCGTTCAAGTCGGGTGATCAGATCGTGCTGGACCTGACGTGCAAACCCTATATGAAAACCGGGCACCGCAGCAGCGTGAGCGTATATTACCGTTCCATGCTCATGGCGCTATCGCTGCCCGACCCCGACGACGCGTGGCAGTATGCCCTGAACGAACAGGCAAAGCCCGGCGTTACGATGCAGGACGGCGTACCGTCCGTTCATATCGACGCCTGCGTGGCTCCGAGCTGGACCGTCAAAGACGGGCGCATCCCCTCGCCGCCGCAGGGGCTGCGTATGGGCGACGCGTACGAGCTGACGCTGCTACCGTACCGCGATACCGTAGGCCGCGTCGCCGTGTTCCCCCAGGCGAGCAATGGATAAACCTGTAATCGGCGCCGCGCCGATGGCGGGGCTTTCAGACCGCGTGACGCGCGGATTGTGCTGCCGCATGGGCGCAAACTACGCCTGTACCGAGATGGTCAGCGCTATCGGCTGGATGCACGCCAAGGACGATAACCCCGTGTACCACCACCTGCTGTCGCTGGCGCCGGAGGAAACAAACACCGCCATCCAGATTTTCGGCAAAGACCCGCAATTGCTCAGGGAAGCGGCCGCGCGGGCGACGGAGATGCGGAGCTTTACGAGCATCGACTTGAACATGGGCTGCCCGGCGCGCAAGGTGACCGTATCCGGCGAGGGCAGCGCGCTGATGAAAACGCCGGCGCTTGCGATCAAGCTGATGGAAGCGGTCAAGGCGGGCACAACACTCCCGGTTACGGTCAAGATGCGGCTGGGATACGACGATAAAAGCCTGACCGCGCTGGAGCTTACGCAGGCCGCCGAAGCGATCGGCCTGCAATGGGCGTGCATCCACGGGCGCACGCGGGAGCAGATGTTTTCGGGAAAGGCAGACCGCGAAGCGGTCGCCGCGATCAAGCGCCGGGTGAAAATCCCCGTGCTCTACAACGGGGATATTGCCACGGCGGAGGACGCAGTCAGCGCCCTTGAGGAAACGGGCTGTGATGGCATCCTCATCGGGCGCGGCGCGATGGGAAACCCCTGGCTGTTTGGGGAAATCGCCGCCGTGATGCGGGGGAAACCCGTCGTAAAACCCGACAATGCCGAACGCCTCAGTATTATCGAGGAGCACATCGACCGGCTCAAGGCCTTCAAGGGCGAGAAACTCGCCATGCTCCAGATGCGCACGCACATCGGCCACTATATCCGCGGGCTTCCCGGCGCGGCGGAGATCCGCAGGCGGCTCAACGCCGTCCCCTCAACCGCGGGGCAGAAGGAATTGCTCCGCAGCGTACTGACAAAGGAGACCCCATGAAACGCAAAGCCCTGGTGATCATTCTCTGCTCCCTGCTGTGCGTCACGACCGCAGCTTCCGCCTCGCTCGCGTCGCTGGAAGACGCCCTTTCGCCGCTGCTTTCCGGACAGGGATCGGTGAAGACGTCCGTAAAGCTGGCCGTAAAAACGCTGCTGCCGTTTGACGATACGAGACTCGACCTGATCAACCGCGTGCTGAATCATACGCAGCTTGACCTTTTGCTGGACGACGAAACGGAGGACTCCGCCACGGGCTTCCACTTGTCCCTGGGCGGGGAGACGCTGTTTGAGGTCACGGAGCGGCTGTCCGGCGGCGCGTACCTGATGCAGACCTCGCTTTTGCCAAACCGGATGCTGTTTTCCACGCTGGCGTCGCCGATGGATACGCTGCTTCTGTCCCAAGAGGAGGAAGAAGAGGTGCAGGCGGATAGCCTGGACCCCAACACCTCCGACGTGGAGGATGCCTTCGATATGCTCTCGGCCGTGGAAGAACTTCAGGGCTGTTATCGCGCCCTGACCGATAAAACCATGCTGCTGACCGAGGCAAACAAGGTCAGCTATACCATCGATAAGATCGGCAAGGGCCGTACCAGCTATGTGGCGAAACTGACGTCCGACCAAAGCGCCGAACTGCTGCCGGAGCTTCGCACGGTCATCTCCTGCGGCATGGACGAGGAATACCGCCAGGAAATCGCGCAGATCACCTTCGCGCGCGGGTTTACCGTCGCCCTCTATCAGGACGCGGACGGAGCGGATATCAGCCTGTATATGAAGGGCACGATCCTCTACCCGGACGGCGACAAGCGGACGCTGAAATGGCAGTGGTCCTTTACGCCCGACGGCATGACCCAAACCTTTATACATCAAGTATCGCGGGAGGATGGCAGGCGCGATACCCGCAATATCGACGCGACCCTCAAGCGTTCGGAAGGGAACGACGGGTATACCCTGGACTGTGAAACCACGGCAAACCTGCGGCGCGGCGGCAAAAACGAGACGAGCACGCTGACGATCGAGCTGTCAGGCGATACCGGCGACGTGAGGAGCTGCAAGGGCAGCGTTACGCGCGAAACCGGCGGCACCTACAACGGAGAGGACCTTGACGATACGGCTACCGAGGTGACCGTGGATCTGAAGCTGCAGGCGGGGGATCCCAGCGCGTCACTGACCGGTTCGGCTTCCTATAGTAAACAGACCAACGGCACCGTATTTACGGCGCTGGACCTGAGCTTCGTACAGACCGCCCAAACCACGCAGGAAGATGCCGGCGTAGCCCAAAGCACGCAGGCGGATGTGGAAATTTCTATTTTGTCTTCCGATACGGCCGCAGCGATGCAGAACGCGCAAACGCTGACGGAAACCGCGGAGGAAACGCCGGACGAATCGTCGGAGTTCCTGGTCGGCACGCCGCCCGTGGGGCTTTACGAGTACGAAATCCCCAACGAAATGATCACCGTCAATATGGACAGCACCCAGCGCAACGTGCACCAGAGCCTGATGAACGAGGCCGCGCAGCGCCTGGCGGGCAACCTGGTGCTGGCGATTCTGAACCTGCCCGCGGAGGACAGGGAGCTTCTGGCCGACGGCATGACGGAGACGGATTACGCCATCTTCCTGGCGATGCTTGACTGACGGGTCCTCGGTGGACAAGCGGATGAAAAAGGAGTAAAATCGGCCAAAGGAGCGGCGGCCGCGCAGATGACCGAAAATCCCGTCTGCGTTTGCTTCCGGGTGATCGACCGCGTTTCGGCAGGCGGCGGATATTCGCTTGCACAGTCCGGACGTGCGGGAATATTCATGAAAGTAACCGGATGGGATGAGATCGGTGAGGCGGCTTGCCGCCGGGAGGAATAGCATGAAGAAAATAGCCTATCGCATCGCGGCCTTTGGACTGGCGCTTCTTCTGTGCGCCGCAAGCGCCGCCGCGCAAACGGCGGAGGACGTATCCTACACGATGGCCGAAAAGTTTGTCAAGCAGCTGGAATACGGCAGCGGATTTCAAGGCACGCTGACCATCACCTCCCTGGCCGTGGACGGGCGTGAAAGCGACGCGGTTTCCACGATCATGCCGATCGTGATGGGGGTTTCCTATATTCAGCAAAAGGGAGACGACACGGCTCCGGCCGAATCGCGCCTCAACCTGACGGTCGGCGAAGGCGACGCCCAGCAGGGCAGCGCGGAGTTCTCGCTGCAGGGCGGGGACCTGTACATGCAAAGCTCGATGCTGGACGACGGCTGGTATCTGCTGGACGCGGACGTTTTGGAGCCTCTGCTCAGCGCCGCCGGCGTGCAGGGCGCGCCGTCCGCCGTTTCGGAACTTTCGCAGGCGACCGGGCTGATGCCGGGAACGACTTCGTTTATATCTGAAATGATCAACTATCTTATAAGCGCGAACACCAGCACGATCGATACCGCGGCGCAGGATTATCTGACCCAGATCGATTTCTGGCTGGACGGCTACCGCGAAGACGTACAGACGACAACGCTGGACGACGGGTCGTCCGCGATGGAAATCTCCTACCGTCTGCCGCCCGCCGCCATGAAAGCGCAGCTCAAGCAGCTGATACTCGACCTGATGAACGACGAAGCATTTTTAGGGATCCTCACGGCCATGATGCCCGCCGAGCAGGCGGCGCTTTATCTGGATCCCGATCTGCAGCCGTACTACTTCTATGCGGTGGACGGACTGCCTTTGGAGGACGACCTTACGGTCCGCCGCGTGCTGAGTCTCCAGGGCGACACGCTGGAACTGCAGATTGTCATGCCGCTATACGACAGCGTCTCGGGTGCGGCGACCCTTTCCTATTCCTACGCACAGAGCGGGGCGGATATGCCTTTGGATAACACCCTGAGCCTGCAAACCATCGACAGCTATCTGGAGCTGAACTACCGCAGCCAGGAGGTCGCAGGCGGCACCGAGGCATATCACGGTACGCTCCTGTTCACAAGCACGGAAGCGGACGGTACGGCTAAGCCCGCGTACTGGGCGACGTTTGATTTGAGCAGTTTGTCGCAGACCACCAAGGATCTCAACGGCTATGAAACGCAATACCAGACTTTGAAACTGTTCATCGAGCCCGCGGCGATCCCCGACGGCGAGGACGCTTCCGGCTACGCCGTGTTTTCCAAAACGGACCTCACGCTGGATATGAAGTTCGCAAGCCTGGTGACCAAAACCTCGCCCACGAGCGCCGACCTGTCCCTGACGGTCTCGGGCGACGATATGGCCCAGACGGTCACGCTGACCCTGTCCGGCGCGACTACCTCACAGTGGACGCCCGAGGCGTTTGACGCGGCACAGGCAACGGACCTCAAGCAGATGTCGGCGGAGGATTTGCAATCGCTCCTGTCCCGGGCGGTGGTCAAGGGCGGAATCCTGTTCCTGCCCTATATCAACCTGCCCCAGATCACGGCTCCGCAAGGTGAATAAGCGCGTGTTTTCGGGGTTCTTTAAGTACAAGCAAAGAACAAACTTCATCTTGACACCCTGTAACGGGTACGGTATACTCCGCAGTATACAGCAACGGCGCTGAGGATTATTTGTGCTATCCAGAGGTGTCGTTTTTGTCTATGTTCTGCGGCGCAGGCCGCAATCCATCATATCAGGAGGTATCGCTACGTGATGAACTCATGCGAACGGTTCGGGGAAAATGTATTCAACGACGCTGTTATGCAGAAGCGTCTCCCCAAAGAAACCTACAAAGCCCTCAAACGTACTATCGAGGGAGGGCAATCGCTTGATCCGGAAATCGCGGGTGTCGTCGCCAACGCGATGAAAGACTGGGCGCTTGAACTTGGCGCCACGCATTATACCCATTGGTTCCAGCCGATGACCGGCATCACGGCCGAAAAGCACGATTCGTTCATTAAACCCAAGGGCGACGGCAGCGTGCTGCTGGAGTTCTCGGGCAAAGAGCTCGTGCAGGGCGAGCCGGACGCGAGCTCCTTCCCCAGCGGCGGCATCCGCGCTACGTTTGAAGCCCGCGGCTATACCGCTTGGGACCCCACCAGCTATGCCTTTATCAAAGACGGAAGCCTTTGCATTCCCACGGCGTTCTGCAGCTACGGCGGCGAAGCCCTGGATAAGAAAACCCCTCTGCTGCGCTCCATGCAGGCCCTCAACAAGCAGGCTCTGCGCGTACTGAAGTTCTTCGGCAACGAAGACGTAAAGCGCGTGTTCCCCACAGCAGGCCCCGAGCAGGAATACTTCCTGATCGATAAGGGAGATTTTAAAAAGCGTCCCGACCTGATCACAACCGGCCGTACGCTGTTCGGCGCTCCGCCGTCCAAGGGTCAGGAATTGGAAGATCATTACTTCGGCGCGATCCGCACCCGCGTATCCGCGTTCATGAAGGAACTCAACGAAGAGCTTTGGAAACTCGGTGTATACTCCAAAACCGAGCACAACGAAGTGGCTCCCGCGCAGCACGAGATGGCGCCGGTGTTTGCCGTTGTCAATCTGGTGGCGGACCATAACCAGCTCGCCATGGAAGTCATGAAGCGCGTTGCCGACAAGCACGGCCTCACCTGCCTGCTGCACGAGAAACCTTTTGCGGGCGTCAATGGCTCGGGTAAGCATAACAACTATTCCCTGTCCACCGATACCGGCATGAACCTGCTGGATCCGGGCGATACCCCCAACGAGAACGCACAGTTCCTGCTGTTCCTCGCCGCGGTGATCAAGGCTGTGGATGATTATCAGGATTTGCTCCGCGTGTCCATCGCATCCGCCGGCAATGATCACCGCCTGGGTGCCAACGAAGCGCCGCCGGCCATCATCTCCATGTTCCTGGGCGACGAGCTGACCGCAGTGATCGACGCCATCGTCAGCGAGAGCGCCTACAACGGCCACAAGCGTGAAAGCATGCTGCTGGGCGTGGACGTGCTCCCGGCATTCCCCAAGGATAACACCGACCGTAACCGCACCTCGCCGTTTGCCTTCACCGGCAACAAGTTCGAGTTCCGCAGTCTCGGTTCGTCGCAGTCCATCTCCAGCCCGAATATCAACCTGACCACCGCGATTGCCGAAAGCCTTTGCCAGTTTGCCGACGAGCTGGAAAAAGCGGACGATTTCACCGCCGCGCTTAACACGTTGATTCGCCGCGTGCTCAAAGAGCACAAGCAAATCATCTTCAACGGCAACAACTATGACCCCTCCTGGGTCGTGGAAGCTGAAAAGCGCGGTTTGATGAATCTACGGTCCACAGTGGACGCGGCTCCCTACTACATCGCCGAGAAAAATGTTGCGCTTTATAAAAAGCATGGCATCTTTACCGAGACCGAAGTGCACAGCCGTTATGAAGTCAAGCTTGAGAAGTACATCAAGGTCATCAACATCGAAGCGATGTGTATGTCCAATATGGCCCACACGCTGATTCTCCCGGCAGCGCTTACCTACAGCAAGGAAGTCGCACTGGCCGCAAGCGCCAAGCAGAGCATCTCCGCATCGCTCTCCGTGGACGCCGAAAAAGCCCTGTTGGCCAAGCTGAGCGACCATACCAGCGCATTGGCCGTCGCACTGGACACGCTGGACAAAGTCATCGCCGGACAGGACGAAGAATTGGATGTGCTTAAGCAGGCAGCCTACTCCCACGACACCATTATCACCGCGATGAACGAAGTCCGTGCTCACGGGGACGCGCTGGAAGCCATCGTGGATAAGAAGGTCTGGCCGCTGCCCACCTATCAGGACATCCTGTTCTACTAAACCGGCGGAAAGGCTCCGCAATGAGCCCACAAGGATGTGGATGCTCACCCCCCAACCCGATAAAAAACAAGCCGTCATGTGTTCGCAATGGGCGCTGCCCATCGTCACCGGTCATCGCTCAAAGACGAGCGCAGGATAGGCTTGGTTTTTTATATTCAAAATCAAGGAGGAGAGACAATGCATTTGCTCGTAACAATGGCTACAGATGTAGCAGCCGAAGTCGCGACCCAGGCAACGAATATCGCATCTCTGGTATCGGCGGTTGATACCGTATGGGTGTTGTTTGCCACCGCGTTGGTATTCTTGATGCAGGCAGGCTTTGCCATGGTAGAGGCAGGCTTCACCCGCGCCAAAAACGCCGGCAACATCATCATGAAAAACCTCATGGACTTCTCTATCGGCGCAGTCGTTTACTGGATCATCGGTTACTCGTTGATGTTTGGTCAAAGCAACGGGTTCATCGGTGCGGTTGATCTGTTTGTTGCAAACGCTTCCGCTGCTGATCCAAGCATGTTTACTTTCCTAATGTTTCAGACCGTGTTCGCAGCCACCGCCGCCACCATCGTCAGCGGTGCGATGGCAGAACGTACGAAATTTGTCAGCTATTGCTTATACTCACTGATCATTAGCGCTGTCATCTATCCGATCTCCGGCGGCTGGGTATGGAATGCGGACGGCTGGCTCTTCCAGAAGGGCTATATCGACTTCGCAGGCTCCACTGTTGTGCACATGGTCGGCGGTATCGCCGGTCTGGTCGGCGCAATCATCCTCGGGCCCCGCATCGGCAAGTACGGCAAAGACAAAAAGCCCCGCGCGATCCTCGGCCACAGCATTACGCTGGGCGCCCTGGGCGTGTTCCTGCTGTGGTTTGGCTGGTTCGGGTTCAACCCCGGCTCCACGCTGTCGGCCACTGGCGACAACACTGTTGCGATCGGCTCCATCTTCATGACCACAAACATTGCGGCGGCGGCGGCAGCGTGCACCACCATGCTGTTTACCTGGTTCCGCTACAAGAAACCCGACGTATCCATGACGCTCAACGGCGCGCTGGCTGGCCTTGTTGCCATCACCGCGGGCTGTGCGTCGGTTAATCCCTTCGGCGCGTTCCTGATCGGCATCATCGCCGGCATCGCCGTGGTACTGGGCGTGGAACTGCTGGACAAAGTCCTCAAGATCGACGATCCGGTCGGCGCGGTTGCCGTTCACGGTATCTGCGGCGCACTGGGCACCCTGCTGGTCGGCTTCTTCGCGGTTGACGGCGGCGTGTTCTACGGCGGCGGCTGGCATCTGGTAGGCGTACAGGCGCTGGGTATCGTGTCCATCGCGGCCTGGGTTGCCGTAACCATGACCATTGCGTTCCTGATCATCAAATACACCATCGGCCTGCGCGTGTCGGCTGCCGAAGAAATTCGCGGCCTGGATATCGAAGAACACGGACTGGCCAGCGCGTATGCGGACTTCATGCTTCCCATGAGCCGCGGCGAAATCCCCCTGGGTGACGAAGTGGATATCCCGCAGGAAGCCGCTCCCATCGAGAAGGCCGTGCCTGTGATGGTTTCCAAGGAAAAGAAAGTCGTCGACGACGCGGTTGCCGACGGCCAGAAGATGACCAACGTCGTCATCATCACCAAGCAGTCCAAGTTCGAAGCCCTCAAGGCTGCGATGGACGGCATCGGCGTGACCGGCATGACGGTAACCCAGGTTCTGGGCTGCGGCATGCAGAAAGGACGTCCGGAGTACTACCGCGGCGTCGAAATGGAAACCAACCTCCTGCCCAAGATCCAGGTCGAGCTCGTGGTTTGCAAAATCCCCGTGCGCACCGTGATCGAAGCGGCGAAAACCGCCCTGTACACCGGACACATCGGCGATGGCAAGATCTTCGTCTACGACGTGGAGAACGTGATCAAAGTCCGTACCGGCGAAGAGGGTTACGACGCTCTGCAGGACGTGGAATAACCAGCCTGACGACAATACCTGACCTACTTTGTTAGCTACAAGCGGCAAAGGGCATCACTTACGAATGAGTAAGCTCAGCCCTTTGCCGCTTTTGCTTTCGCGTATCTCAGGCATTCTCATCAGGCTGGATGCGGATAAGGTTCTGTGGTAATACCCGGGTACTGGTCGGGCATTCACCCTCTCTGAATTGTTTGCCGCTTTTGCTTGCACGTATCTCAGGCATTTTCACCACGATGGATGCGAATACATTTCCAAACGCCCCGTGCGATGCGCGGGGTTTTTAGAGGAACCAACAGGTATACTATTTTTTGGGGGGGATTGGGACGACGTTCATATCGTTATCTTAACTTAATCCATCCGAAACCAAACATAGGCCGCGTAAGTGTCCAAATCGTAATCCCGGAGAAAATATCCGTCCAGGTCGAAGTAGTAGTGGTCATAGTTCTGCGTATACAGGTAGTGGGGAGCGTCGCTTTGGGGAACGCCGACGATGGCGATAGCCACGCCGCCGTCGGTGGTGTTGCAGTCCAGACCGTTTTCATCAATATAGGCCTGGTAGCGCTCCGCATAAGGCGGGCACAGGCCGCAGTGTACCATCAGGGGGTAGGTCAGGTAATCCTTGAGCTCCGGCGCGCTTTCCGCCGTGTAGCCAAAATCCTGGAGCGTGCCGATAAACATCATAATATGCCGCCCGCTGGTGCCGGAGTCCAGGATCAGGTAATCGCCGACCTCCAGCTCCATGTACAGGCTGTCGATGGGCACGCCTGTAACGCTGATATGGTTATTTCGGTACCGCCCGCGGTTGTAAAGCAATTGTTCAAGCCCCTCATGCTGCGGCTTGCCGCACTGGAAGTTGATCCAGTTACTGAAGCCGGAACAATCGAAGCCGTACAGGTATTTTTCGCCCTTGATGAAGTTTTTCGTAGTTTCCAGGGAATGCCAGGGCAACAGCAAATTCGCCTCGTCCTTGCCGCCGAACATGTAGGGCAGTCCCAGCGGGAAGCGCGCCTGAATATCCGCGCCCGTGATCTCGTTATAGCGCAATAGAAACGGGTTATCTTCCTCCAGCATCGAAAACGCGGCGTTGATCTCCAGATGCCACTGCACCTGCGCGGCCGCGGGTACAGCGCCTGCCATGAGCAGAAGAATCAGGGTGATCTTGAGCAGTCGTTTCATGCGCGCCTCCGAAGCATCCGTTTTCCATAGTATAACAGCATGGAGAGGCAATGTTCAACTCCCGGCTACTTGAAATACGGCTCGGGGTGGATCAGATGTTCGTCCTCGGGGTTGATGCGGCCAAGCGCCCGGTCGTAATGCATGATGGCGCGCTGGATGGCGAAATAGCCGTATTTTTTGCGGATGCCGTCGATGGCGTATTCGAGGATCTGGTGTTTCTGGCGCGCGGCGTCCTCGGGCAGGAAACTGAGCTGCAAAAGCTTCCCGGCGGGGGAGAGGCGTCCGACGCTGACGCCCAGCGAGCGCAGCGCCGTACCCTCCCGCCAGTTTTCCAGCACCAGGCCGTAGGCGGCCTCGAAGATATCGAAGCTGCAGTCGGTTTCAAAGCCGAGTGTCTGCTGGCGCTGGAACCAGTCCAGCGTCTTTGCGTCGCGGATGGAGACCTGCACCACGCGCCCGGTGACCTCGTGCTTGCGCATGCGCGAAGCTACGCTTTCGCACAGGCCGTAGAGGGTGATGCGCACGTCGTAGGCCGTCACCACGTCGTGGGCGGTGGTGATGGAATTGCCCACGCTTTTCATTTTTACAGGCGTATCTTCGGCGATCACCGCGGCGGCGTCGTCCCCCCGGGCAAACCCCGAGAGCATCAGCCCGGGCTTGCCGAACATCGCCTTGAGGGCGGCGGGATCCACCGCGGCGAGCTGCCCTACGGTGTAGATCCCGATGTTGTTGAGCTTGCGGGAGGTGGCGCGGCCGATGAATAAAAGCGCGTTCACCGGAAGCGGATCGAGCACCACGGCGCGGTTGTCCTCGCAGACCACGGCCACGCCGTCCGGCTTTTTCAGGTCGCTGCCGAGCTTGGCGAAAATGCGGTTGTCGCCAACGCCGACGCTCACCGTCAACCCCGTTTCCTCCCGCACGGCGTGGCGCAGGTGGTTGGCGATGCGAAAACCGTCGGGTATCTCCACGCGCGGGCCGCTTACGTCCAGCCACGCCTCATCCACGCCGAAAGGTTGCACGCGGTTGGTATAGCGGGAAAAGATGCCCCGCACCGTTTGGCTGTAACGGAGCACGGTTTCAAAATCCGGGCTGATGGCCTGCAGGCCGGGGCAGCTTTGCCGGGCCTGCCAGATGGCCTGCCCCGTGATGACGCCCTGCCGTTTGGCGACCATGTTTTTGGCCAGCACGATGCCGTGCCGAAGCTCCGGATCGCCGCAGACGGCCACGGGGACCTCCCGCAGTTCCGGGCGCTCCAGGCACGCCACCGAGGCGTAGAAGTTGTTCAGGTCGGCATGTAGCACCACACGGCTCATGAAAAAAATCCTCTCTGCGGCGGTCGCGCAAAAACGATAAAAGCGAACAAATGTTCTCTTATATTATACAAACATACGTTCGGTTTCGCAAGCGCTAGATATGGGCGCGCGGGCACGGTACAGGCACAGCCTGTGGGTTTACCGCCCAGCAAATAGAGGAGAACGGAGCGAACGTCTGGAACTCATTCCTAACCGCAATACGGAGGAACAGAGATCATGCAAACAACCATGGATGTATCCGGGATCATCATCGAGACCGAAAGGCTGATACTCCGGCCGCTGCAGCCGGACGATCTGGCTGATTTCTACGCCTATGCCTCCGTGCCGGGCGTGGGGGAGATGGCGGGCTGGAAACACCATGAATCGATGGAAGAATCCGAGGCTCTCCTGACGGCCATGACCGCGCGCAAGGATATCTTCGCGGTCGTCCACAAAGCCGATCAGAAGATGATCGGCACGCTGGGGATGCACCCCGTGGACGATACCGACGCGGAGCTGTTTCCCGATTTACGCATGCGGGAGGTCGGGTTCGTGCTCTCCAAAGCGTATTGGGGACAGGGGTTAATGCCCGAGGCCGTACAGGCGGTGATTGGTTACGGTTTTCAAACGCTTGGCTTCGAAGCGCTGATCTGCTGCCATTTCCCGGAGAACCGGCAGTCGCGCCGCGTGATCGAAAAATGCGGCTTCCGCTATTTCCGGAAGGGGCGGTTCACCGCCCACGGCCTGCAAAAGACGTTTGACGATCTGCACTATATTCGCAAGCGGGAGGAAGCGGAAGGCAATGGATAAAATCAAGCTGAATGAAAAACAGATTCAAAACACGCTTCAGTTCATACACGATACGCAAAGCGAGGACGTCAAACGCTCCGTTTTCGGCGAGCTCGGGCGGCAGTGCTTCTGTGCGAGCGGGACGCAAGCGTATTTTGAAACATTCCGGGGCAGGCCCGAAGACTATCTCAAGCGCGTTAACGACGAGCATTCCGTCAAGTATTGGGAAAGCATCCTGCCGGGCGAAGACGGGCAAAGCTACATCCTCACCGGCGTTCCTGTGGATGAATGCGTCTGCTCTCTTGCCGACGGGGGAAACGCGCCGCTGTCGCTATGCGACCATTGCTGCAAAAGCTTTCAAACGCAGCTGTTCTCCACGCTGTTCGACCGCGCGGTGGAAATCGAGATCACCGCGTCGTACCTGAAGGGCGACGGCAGGTGTTCCACCGTCATCCGGCTGAAACAGCAATAGGCACTGGAAGACGGCAGATAGCAGATCAATTCAAAAGAACACTCCGGGATGGAGTGTTCTTTTGGGTTGGAAGGTATCAAAGGTATTGATTCGCCTTGCGCTTTTGTCCGGCCGCCCATTCGGCGTCAAGATCCACATGGCATTGCGCGGCGATTTCCATCACGAGGAATAGAATATCGTACGTCTGATGGGAGACTGTTTTTGCATCCGCAGGGTCGGCGGTCTTGAGATTGTCCAGCTCTTCCTGCAGCATGCGGAGTTTTTTCTCCAGGGGCTCGTCCAAGGCGTGAATGCCTTTTAGAAACCGGGCCGCTTCATCGCGGTGTGTGTTCAAACTCATGCGTTTTCCTCCTGTGTAACGGGTGCAACGTTCGCCGCTTCCATGCGCTTGTTTACCCCGGTGAGCAGTTTGATCGAAAGCTCCAGCGCGTCCTGCGGCTCCAAATCGCGCTCCCGGACGATCATCTCGGGGGGCATGCGGTGGCTGAAGGCGATGCGCTTGTCGGTTTCGGTGGCCGCGGTGAACAGGGCCATCGTATCGGGGATGAACTTGGGATCCAGCCGCATGTGAACGCCGTCGGCACGCAGGAACAGGTGGTTGATGCCCAGCCGCCGCGTAACCGCGCGCAGGCGCGCGACCAGTATCAGCGCTTCAACGGGCTCGGGAATGTCGCCGAAGCGGTCGATCAGTTCGGCTTCCACGTCCAGTCTCGTGTCCTCGTCCTCGATCATGGCGATGCGCTTGTACACTTCCACGCGCAGGCGTTCATCCTGCACCAGGGTTTCGGGCAGGTAGGCGTCCAGCGCGAGCTCGATGCGGGTGTCGAGCTCCGGCGTGTCCTTGATGCCCCGTACCTCGTGCACGGCCTGTTCGATCAATTTGACGTACATATCGTAGCCCACGGCGGACAGCTGCCCGCTTTGCTGGGGGCCCAGCACGTCGCCCGCGCCGCGGATCTCCAGGTCGCGCATGGCGATGCGGTAGCCCGCGCCGAACTCCGTAAACTCGCGGATGGCGGTCAGCCGTTTTTCGGCGGCCTCTGACAAGAGTTTATCCCGGCGCACGGTGAAGTACGCGTATGCCTGGCGGCTGGAACGCCCCACGCGCCCGCGCAGCTGATAAAGCTGCGAAAGCCCGAAGCGGTCGGCGTCGAACACGATCAGGGTGTTGGCCTCGGGTACGTCCAGCCCGCTTTCAATGATTGTGGAGCAAAGCAGCACGTCGTACGATCCGGCATAGAAATCCAGCATCACGTCTTCCAGCGCGTTTTCGCGCATCTGCCCGTGGGCGACGGCAATGCGCGCCTCCGGCACCAACGCCTGCAGGCGCGCGTACATCTTTTCAATGGTGCGCACGCGGTTATAGAGGAAGTACACCTGCCCGTCGCGCGCCATCTCGTGGCGGATGGCGTTGGCAACGATGGAATCGTCATACGGCGTCACATAGGTTTTCACGGGCATGCGCTCTTCGGGCGGGGTTTCCAGCAGGCTCATGTCGCGGATGCCCGACAGGCTCATATGCAGCGTGCGCGGGATGGGCGTGGCGGTCAGGGTGAGCACGTCCACCTTTACTTTCATGTGCTTGATGCTTTCCTTGTGGGCGACGCCGAAGCGGTGTTCCTCGTCGATAATCAGAAGCCCCAGGTCTTTGAACTTGATATCCTTGCCCAGCAGCCGGTGCGTGCCGACGATGACGTCGATCTTGCCCTGTTTGAGTTTTTCGATAATCTCGCGCTGTTCCCTGGGCGTGCGGAACCGGCTGAGCATCTCGCAGGTCACGGGGAAGCCCGCGAAGCGCTTTTTCATGGTGTTGTAGTGCTGCTGCACCAAAATGGTTGTGGGAGCGAGGATAGCGACCTGTTTATTATCCAGCACCGCCTTAAACGCCGCGCGCAGCGCAACCTCTGTTTTCCCGTAACCCACGTCGCCGCAGAGCAGGCGGTCCATGCTGCGGGCGCTTTCCATATCCGTGAAAATCTGTTCCACGCTCTTTTGCTGATCCTCGGTCAGCTCGTAGGGGAACATATCCTCAAATTCGCGCTGCCAGGGCAGATCGCGGCTGAAGGCAAAGCCGTTTTGCTTCTGCCGCATGGCGTAGAGCTCCGCCAGGTCGAACGCGAGTTCTTTGAGCCCCGCCTTGACCTTGCTTTTCTGCTTTTCCCACGCGCCGTTACCCAGCTTGTTCAGCTTCGGAGGCGCGTTTTCCGCGCCGATGAACTTCTGCACGCGGTCGAACTGGTCGGTGGGCACGTAAAGCTTGTCGTTGCCCAGATAGCGGATCAGCAGATAATCCCGCGTCACGCCCTCGGTTTGCAGTTGTACTACGCCGTCGTATATGCCGATGCCGTGCATCTCGTGCACCACGTAATCGCCGGTTTTCAGGTCGGTGAACGAGGCGATATGCTCACCCGCGGCGTGGTGCTTGTGCGTGCGCTGGTAGGCCGAGCCGTACAGATCGCTGTCGGAGACCACGCACAGCTTCGCGGCCGGATTGCGGAAGCCCTTGTGCACAGAGACCGGCAAAAGCAGCACCTCACCGGGTTTCAGCGTTTCCACAGCGGTCTCCGCATAGATCGCTGATACGTCCTGCCGCTCCAGCGCGCGCAAAAGCCGCTGGCCGCGCGCTTCGCCGCCCGTGAGCAGCAGCACGCAGCACCATTCCACCTGCCAAGCGCGGATGTCCTTGCTCAGCGGCTCCAACCGTCCGTGATAGGGCATCACCGGTTCGGAGGGGAACGAAAGCACGTCGGTCGGGGCAAACTGCCCAAGCCCGCGGGAGAGATCGCTCAACAGCAGAACCGCGTGGCGCTTTAAGGAGGAAAGCAGTTCCTCGTAGGGTAAAAGCAGGTCCCGCTGTGCGGGAAAGCTGTCGCCGCGCAGGGCGGCCTCCTGCCATTCGGTTTGAAAGGCGTTGTGCTTGGCCTTGGCGCGGGACTGGATCTGGTCGGGCTGATCAACCAGCACGATCGGGCGCTCCAGATACGCGTCGATGGTTTCGGTATGCGGACACAGCACGTTCAGCCACATCGGCGCGGTGCGGATGGGATAGCCTGCACGCAGCGTTTCCGCGTCGTCCATGTGGTGCTTCACGCGGGACGGGGTTTCCGGCTTGTCCGCCGCATCGATCAGCGCGCCCGCGGCAAGCTCGGCGGCGGCTTCCTCGTGATCGATGGTATCGAAAAAGTCGTCCAGCTTGTTCAGCCCGTCCTGTTTTTGTTTTGCCTGGCCCTCAATCGCCGCGTGCTCCCGTATCGCGGCCTCGAAGCGCTTCGCGGAGGCCTGCGGATCGGCGAGGAAGCACTCCGAAGCGGGCGTGATTACGACTTCCTTTACGCGTTCGATGGAACGCTGGCTGACGGCGTCGAACCGGCGGATCGAGTCGATCTCGTCGTCGAAAAACTCGATACGCAGGGCGTCCAGCTCGGTTGGCGGGAACACGTCGATGATCGCGCCGCGCATGGCGCACTGCCCGCGCCCTTCGGCCATCGCCACGCGCTCGTACCCGAGCCTCAGCAGGGTATCCAGAAGCTTCCCGGGCGCAATGCGCCCGCCCTCCTTCAGGGGCAGGCCCGCGCTTTTAAAAGCCCCGGCGTTCGGGCAGCGGTCGAGCATGGCTTCGGCCGATATGCACAGCGCCTGCAGCTTGCCGCTTGCGGCGTCGGTGAGCACCTGCAAACGCTGCCAGGTGCTCTCGCGACTGGAGGCCGCACGGCTGAACTGCACGTCGCGGCTGGGCAGCATCGCGGCTTCCAGCCCAAGCTGCCGCAGGTCCTGCGCCTGGCGCTTGGCGGTGAGCTCCGTTGGGGAGACAAGCAGCACCGGCCGCCCCGACGCGTGATACAGCGCGGCGGCGAAGAAGGGTTTTTCACCCTCCGTCATCCCGGTCAGGTTCAGGCAGGGCGTATCGGAGAGCTGATTGAAAAGCGCTGTCCACGCGGGCAGCGCTGCGTATGGTTTGAAAAGTGTCTCGTTCATGCGTCGTCTCCGGTTTCGCCGGGCGTTGCCGGCTTTTCACGTTTGGTGTTGTACTTGCGCATGGCACTTTCCACGCCGTGCCGTACCCACTCGATGGCGGCGTCCGCCGCTTTGTGGAACGCGTCGAAGGCGATCTGCCGTTCCTCGGGCGTATTGTAGTGCGAAAGTACCCAGTCCGCAAGCTCGTACTGGCCGGGATTTTGGCCGATCCCGACGCGGATGCGGGCGAAATCCTGCGTGTCGATGCAGGCGAGGATGGAGCGCATGCCGTTGTGTGTACCAGCGCTGCCGCCCCGGCGGATGCGCAAATGGCCCTGGGGAATGTCGATATCGTCGTAGATCACCAGCAGCTGATCGGGCGTCAGCTTATAAAACGCCATCAGTTCCGCCACCGCCGCGCCGCTCAGGTTCATGTAGGTCTGTGGCTTGCAGAGGATCACTTTTTCGCCGTCGATCTGCCCTTCCATGATCAGCGCGTTTCCCTTGCGCTTGGCGGTTTGAATGCCCAGCTTGTCTGCGAGAATCGACAGCACGTCAAAACCCGCGTTGTGGCGGGTATGGTCGTATTTATCTCCGGGGTTTCCAAGGCCTGCGATCAGGTGCATGGCTTACAGCTTTCCCTTCTCCTTGCGGCGGCTGACCCAGCCCTCCTTGATCGTCCCGCGCGTACGCGCGATGTAGAGCGCATCGTCGGGCACGTCCTCAATCACGGTGCTGCCCGCGGCGACGTAAGCGTCCTTGCCGATGCGCAGAGGCGGGATGAGGTTGACGTTGCAGCCGATAAAGGCGTGGTCGTCCACCACGGTGCGCTGTTTCACTTTGCCGTCAAAGTTTGAAAATACCACGCCGCAGCCCAGATTGATATCCTTGCCCAGGTCGCCGTCGCCCACGTAGGTGAGGTGGCTGATTTTGGTGCCGTCGCCAACGTTTGAGTTCTTGATTTCCACAAAATCGCCGATGCGGCAATGGTCGCCGACGTTGGCTTTGGGGCGCAGGTAGGCAAACGGGCCCACGGTGGTATGGCTGCCCACTGCGCACTCCAGCAGTACGCTGTGTTCCACGGTGGTCTCGTCGCCGACGACCGCGTTATGCATGCGGCTGCCGGGGTACAGGGTGCAGCCGGAACCGATCTTCGTTTGCCCCTGTAAGGTGTTGTCCGGGTAGAGTACGGTGCCCTCGCCGATCTGCACGTCGGCTTCGATCACCGTTCGGTCGGGATCGAGCACGATCACGCCGTTTTGCATATGGGTTTGGACAATACGTTTCCTGAGACACCGATAGGCGGCGGCGAAGCTTTGAGAATCGGTGACGGCGATGCCGTCCTCTTCGCAGTCCGCTTCGATCGTAGTCAGCGTGTCGCCATAGGTATCCGTCAAAAGCGGCAGGGTAACGTCGTCCTCAAACGCCGCAAGCTCGCACGCGGGCAAAGCAAACGCCAGCGGCGCGCCCGCCTTGGAAACCAGCGAGCAGGGGCCTTTCGCCGCGCGTTCGACCAGTATATCGAGGCCATGCAAACACGGCGTGTTATCCGCCGCGAAAAGCAGCGTTTCAAAATCGGAGATCGACAGTTCTTCCCGCGCAAACGCATCCGCGTCCGCACCGGCTTTGATCATGGCGGCTTTCACGTGTTCGCCGCAGGGCCTGCCCAAAAGCGGCGTGCCGAAAACCGCGGTTTCGCCGCCCGGCAGCAAAACGCCGAGGATTGTTTTCATCCATATCCCTCCCGCATCTCAATGCCCAAAGTATACCATATCGGGGCTTTCCATGCCAGACGCTTTTGCACGCGTGCTTGTGCCGTTGTGGTATAATTGCGGTGTAGATTTTAAACTTTCGGGGAGGAACCATGCCGTCTGAAACGCTGCAAGGCATTGTGCTCCGGGTCGCCAATTACCGCGACCGGGACCGGATGCTGACCCTGCTTACGCCCGACAAGGGGCGCGTGGACGTGCTCTCGCGCGGGTGCCGCAGGCCCAAAAGCTGCCTGATGTCCGCCAGCGAAAGCTTTGTGCAGGGCGAGTTTGTGGCGTTTCGCAGCCAGGACCGCTATACCCTGACCTCCTGCAACATCGCCGAATCGTATTATCCCGTACGGCTGGACGCCTACCGCATGACCTGCGGGGCGTACATGCTGCAGCTCGCCAACGCCGCCGCCCACCCCGAGCAGGAGGCCGAAACCCTGTACGAGCTTTTGACGGCGAGCCTTTATAGCCTGTGTTACGATACGGACGCTAACCCCCTGATGATCGTCAACAGCTTTCTATTGCTCTTCGCTGTGGATAACGGGTACCGCCCGCGCCTGAACCACTGCGTATACTGTCAAAAGGAGATCGCGCCCACCCAGAGCGCGTATTTTGATATCATCGAGGGCGGCATCTGCTGCCGCGGCTGCGCCAAGGGCGCGCTGATGCGCTTATCCGCCGAGCAGCTCAACTGGATGCGCCAGACGCTCAAACAGGGCCTCGGCGTCCCGGAGATCGCCGGGGACAAGACCCTGTTTGAAGTGCTGAGACGATACGTGGAATCAAGGCTCGAAGCCACCATCAAATCCAGCAAGTTTTTACCGTAGAAAAACTGCGACGGGTGTTCAGATTACTGCCCGTTTTGCCGCCGCAGAATTCTGACGATGCGGTTATATATGAGTTCCGTTTTTCCCCAGGTCTTTCCGCCGCTGGTATTGACGAACTGCACAACAACCGTGTCAATATCTTTATAGTACTTGGCGATGCTGGAGTAGCCCGGAAGCAAACCCGTATGCTCATACACATACACGGATGAATACACGGCCTGTTCGCTGTCCGTCAGCAGGGAACCGTCGTTGAGTGCACGCAAGAAGATTCCGACGTCCTGAGCGGTGGCAACCATGGAACCGCCCGGCGCGACGAAATCAAGCATTTTGACATCGCCGTCATATTCAACGGTATATCCGCTGAACACTTCGTTGACATTCACATCGCTTAAGGAACCGAACGTGTGTGTCAGTCCAAGCGGCGTGAGCAGCTCCTGACGAATATACTCCTGATGGTCATACCCAAGCGTTTTGTCCAGGATTTTTCCGATGAGCAGATAATTGGTGTTGGAATACGCGTAACGGGTATCGGGCTTAAAATCGGCGGGGTCATCCAAAACAAACGCCAAAACGTCGTCCACATTCGTCACCGATCGGTTCCATGGAAACGCGGGGTCTTTGATCCAGTCGGGGATGCCGCTGCGGTGCTGCAGCAGCATTCTGAGCGTGATTTCATCCGAAAACTCGATTCTGTCCTCAACTTCCGGCAAGAGCTCCGCGAGCGTGCTGTCCAGGGATAAGGCCTGGCTGTCGACCAATTTGGCGGCGGCAGCGGCGATGTATAATTTGCTGATGCTGGCGATTTTAAACAGCGCTTGCGGATCGGCCGGTATTTGATTCTGTCTGTCCTTCCATCCCGCGGCGTAGAGGGCGGGTTCTTTCCCTGCTTGATCCACATAGACGACGATGCCATCCAATCCATATTTTACGGCGTCGTCAACCTGCGTCTGCACGGTATCCGGCAAGGGCGCTATCCATATCCGCAGCAGGTCCCAAGGGACCGTAAGCGCGGTACCGGCAACGGTGACCGCCAGAATGATAATCAGAACGATTTTCCGTTTTGTACTCATTTTCTGTTTCTGTCTGTGTTTCATTTCTTTGCATTATCCTCCTGTCATCATCTCAGTCCGGTCAATAATCAAAGCGTACTATCGTCTGCTCTGCTGTATGTATCTTCACGAAGTGCCGGCATTTCTATCCTAACCATGTACCACGCATCATTCCGTGTGAAACACTCGTCCTTCCCAACCGATTATATACAAGATACGGGTCAGATCCGAATCGAAAAAAACGCCACAGCATTTTTGCTGTGGCGAAAACATAGAGCGGTTTAGAATTCCGCGTTCCCGGTGGTTCTTGGGAACGGCAGCACGTCCCGGATATTCGACATTCCCGTCAGGTACATAATCAGCCGTTCAAAGCCCAGCCCGAAACCCGCGTGCGGGGCGGTGCCGAAGCGCCGGGTATCCAGGTACCAGGCGTAGGATTCCTCGTCGAGCTTGTACTCGGCGATACGCGCCTTGAGCACGTCCTCGCGTTCTTCGCGCTGGCTGCCGCCGATCAGCTCGCCGACGCCCGGCACGAGCATATCGACCGCCGCGACGGTCTGATTGTCGTCGTTCAGTCGCATGTAGAACGCCTTGATCTCTTTTGGATAATTGTACACGAACACGGGCTTGCCAAAGTGCTTCTCGGTCAGGTAACGCTCGTGTTCGGTTTGCAGATCCACGCCCCAGCTAACGGGGTATTCAAACTGCGCGCCGCTGTTTTTAAGGATTTCGATCGCGTCGGTGTAGGTGCAGCGTACGAACTCGCTGTTTTTGAGCGCGGTCAGCTTTTCAATGAGGCCTTTTTCCACAAAGCTGCTTAAGAAATTCATTTCGTTGGGCGCTTCCTCCATCACGCGGGTGATGACGTACTTAATCATCTCCTCGGCAAGCGCCATATCGTCAAACAGATCGGCGAAGGCGATCTCCGGCTCGATCATCCAAAACTCCGCCGCATGGCGCTGCGTGTAGCTAATCTCCGCGCGGAAGGTGGGGCCGAAGGTGTATACGTTTCGAAACGCCAGGCAGAAGGTTTCCACGTTCAGCTGGCCGCTGACGGTAAGGTTGGCCTGTTTCTTGAAAAAATCCTCGCCGTAATCCACCGCACCCTGTTCTGTTCTGGGCGGATTGCCGACGTCCAGCGTCGTCACCTGGAACATCTCGCCCGCGCCCTCGCAGTCGCTGGCGGTGATAATGGGCGTATGCACGTATACAAAGCCGCGCTCGTGGAAGAACTGGTGGATGATCTGCGCGGCGAGCGAGCGGATGCGGAATACCGCTGAATACGCGTTGGTGCGGGGGCGCAGATGCGCGATGGTGCGCAGGTATTCAAAACTGTGGCGCTTTTTTTGCAGCGGATAGGACGGATCGCTCATGCCGACAACTTCCACAGCCTGCGCTTTCAGCTCGAAGGGCTGCTGCATGCCGGGGGTCATGGTAAGCGTGCCGGTGGCGCGGATCGCGCTGCCCAGCGTGATCTTCAAAGCGTCCGCGAAACCTTCGGTTTTTCCGTCCTCCAGCACGAGCTGGAGGTTTTTAAAGCTCGTACCGTCGTTGAGCTCAATGAACCCGAACGCTTTGGAATCGCGTACGGTGCGTACCCAGCCGGAGATTGAAAAGCCTTCGATATCCGCTTTGGGTGGATTCTGAAACAGGTCGGCTATGGAATGTGTCATTGTGCATCCTCCAGGGTTTGTTTGGCAAGCATCGCCGCGCCGATAAATCCGGCGTTCGCGCCCAGCGTGGCGATCTTGATATCGGCATAGGGAACTTCGGGGAAGGCTAAATAGCCTTGGATACGTTTTTCAATCGCACCGAGCAGAAACGGCCCATCCTTGGAAAGCCCGCCGCCGATGACGATCACCTCGGGGTCGAGCAGCGCGATGATCGAGGACAGCGCCAGGCATAAATAGTGGATATACTGATCGAACACCTGGAGCGCCGTCTCGTCCCCGGCCATGGCGCAGGCAAAGATATTCTTACCGTTGAGCTTTTCCAGGTTGTTGTCGCTCACCGACCAAAGCGTGCTTTCGTGGTGCTCGATCGCCGCTTCTTTGGCAATGCGGATCAGTGCGGTGGCGCTGCAATAGCGTTCCAAACAGCCCTTGCGCCCGCAGGTGCATTGCTCGCCGTCGATCATCATGGTGATGTGGCCGATCTCGCCGCCCGCGCTGTTATGCCCGCTCCACAGCCTGTCGCGGAAAACCAGCCCGCCGCCGACGCCCGTACCCAGGGTGATGAACATGCTTGAATCCGTACCGGCGCTGACCCCGCAAATGCTTTCGGCAAAGCCGGCGAGGTTGGCGTCGTTATCAATCACCATGGGTTTTGGAATATGCTTTTGCATTTCCTCGCGCAGGGGGACGTCCCACCACGCCATGTTGACGCAGCGCATCACGACGCCGGTTTGGCTGTTCGTCACGCCGGGCACGCCCACGCCGACCGCCGCCACGTCGTCCACCGTATACCCGGTCTGCGACAGCAACGCAATGGCGTATTCCGCCATGTTGCGGATAATCTCCTGATAGCTTCCGCCTACGCCGGTGGGCGTTTTACCCTGTGCCAGGATATTGGCGTTTTCATCCAGCAGCCCGATTTTTACGTCCGTGCCGCCGACGTCGATCCCGATATAAACCATACGCTTCCTCCGTTTATTCCGGATTGTTTTCCGCGTTGCCCTGCATCAGGTCGCTCAGGCGGCGGTCCAGCTCGCTTGCCGCGCTGTACCCGAGGCGTTTGAGGCTCAGGTTGCGGGCCGCGACCTCGATGATGATGGCAAGGTTCCGCCCGGGGCGGACAGGCATCACCTGATAGGGTACGTTCACGCTCATGATGGAGGTGGTTTCCTCCGTCAGGCCGAGCCGGTCGTACTCCTTTTCCTGGTTCCATTTTTCCAAATGAATCACCAGGTCGATGGATTTGGACAGGGTGATCGCGCCGACGCCGTACATCGCGCGGATGTCGATAATGCCGATGCCGCGGATCTCCATGAAATGGCGGATGGTCTCGGGCGATTCGCCGATGAGCCGGTCGTCGGCAACACGGCAGATGTCCACCACGTCGTCGGCGCACAGCTGGTGGCCGCGTTTGACCAGTTCAAGCGCCGCTTCGCTCTTGCCCACGCCGCTGTCGCCGGTGATCATCACGCCTACGCCGAACACATCCACCAGTACGCCGTGGCGGGTTTCATGCGGGGCGAGCTGGCGGCTTAAGTAGGTAATCGCCTGCAGGGTAAAGACCGTGGTTTTTTTCTGGGATTGCAGAATGGGGATATCGTATTCCTTTGCCAGCGCCAACAGCTCTTTGGGCGGCGCCATGCCCCAGCAGATCACGATGCCGGGAATGGGGTAATGCATGAAAGGTTTGAGAATAGACAACCGCTTTTGTACGGTGCACGACTCCAGGTAGTTCATTTCGGCTTTGCCGATCACCTGCAGGCGTTCGTGGGAAAAGTACTCGTAGAACCCGAAAAACTGCATGCCCGGCCGGTTCAGGTCCGGCAGGGTGATGTTCATCTCATCCTTGGTGGAATGGTGCAGCACCTTCAGTTCCAGCGCTTTGGCGAAATCCACGATCCTGATCATACGTTCACACTCCCTGATGATTAGGCAAGTACATGATCCTCTACAAAATGGGCCATACCGTCCTGCGCGTTGGTTTGCTCGGTTACATAGCGGGCGGCCCGGATAACCTCCGGGCGGGCGTTTGCCATCGCCACGCTGTTTGCGGTAAACGCAAGCATCGGCACGTCGTTTAAGCTGTCGCCGAACACCATCGTGCGTTCAGGTGAAAAATCAAGCATTTCGCTCAGCTGCTTCAGCGCCGAACCCTTGGAGACGCCCTTGGGCTGCGCTTCGAGGAAATTGGGCTTGCTGATGGTAAACGAAACGTCCGGAAAGTCCTTCTGGATGACGGGGTACAGGGCTTCCACCGCTTCGGGTACGTTGACGCTTAACACCTTGGGCGTCTGGAAATCCAAAAACGCCGTCAGGTCGCCTACGGCCTTGCCCTGCATGCCGGTCTGCCGGGAATAAAGCTGGCCGGTATTGCTGTCCTTGGCAAAATAGAAGTAATCGCCCCGGTACACCTGCGCGTAAAAGCCATTCCTGGCGAAGTAGCGCAGCAGTTCCTTCGCCTGTTCCGGTAAAAACATGCTGGAGGAAATCTCCGAATGATCCGGATTCATCAGCTGCGCGCCGTTGCAGGCGATATATGGCTGGCCGGCATTGAGCATATCCACAAAGGGCCGCATGCTCACGGCCGCCCGGCCGCTTGCGGCAATCACGCGGATGCCGCGCCGCTTGGCTTCGCCGATCACCTGTAAAGTATAGGGGGAAAGGGTGGTGTCCGTATTGAGAAGCGTGTCGTCCAGGTCGGTTACGATGGTATCGATCTGCAAGAGTGAGTCTCCTATCTTCGCTTGGCGAAAAACGTTTGCAAAAGCGCCTGGGATTCCTGTTCCAAAAGCCCGCCTGTGCATGGCACGTGGTGGTAAAACGCGGGATCGGATGGAATACAGTAAATGCTCTCCACGCAGCCCTGGCGCTCGTCGCTCGCGCCGAAATAGCAGGCGGCAAGCTGCGCCATGATCAGCGCGCCCGCGCACATGGGGCAGGGTTCCAGGGTCACGTACAGGGTGCAATCTGAAAGTCTGCGCGTGCCGAGTACTTCGGCAGCCTTGCGGATCGCGAGCATTTCGGCGTGTGCCGTCGGGTCGTTTTCCTGCTCGCGCGTATTGTGCGCGCGGGCGATGATCTCCCCTCCGCGCACGATGACCGCGCCGACGGGAACTTCGCCTTCGGCTGCCGCCAGCTCGGCTTCCCTGAGCGCGGCGTGCATGGAGCGTTCATGATCCGTCATGCCTTTGCGTCCTCCGGCGAAAGTCAAATGTGAACACGGATTATTGTAGCATAGAACGCTGGGGATGGAAAGAGCGGCGCGGAGCGATCATTCGCCCAAAAGCCGGCTGAACGCTTGTTCCAGCGTGCCGTTTTTTACCTTTTCCAGCTCTTCTTCCGCCCAGGCGGGGAAGGTCTCTCTCTGACAGCCGAAGTGCAGCGTGGTCAGGATGGACGCGACGGCGTCGAACGCCTCCTCCGCGGGGTTGTACCCGCCGTACGCTTTAAGGAACGCCTGTCCGGCTTCATGCCCCAGCGACGAGGTGACGTTGCGCAGATCCGCGTACGCGTAGCCCTTGCCCAGCAGATTGTAGTCGAACATGAACGCGGCGGACTTGTCCTTTGCCACGATCATGTTAGTATAGTAAAAATCGTTATAGGTCAGCGTCCGCTGGACGGACGCTGCTTTTTGCGCAAGTTCGGCGAAGTGCACCCGCAGCAGCGCCCACACGGGGTGATCGGCCGTTCCGGTTTTTACTGCTGCGGCATCCATGTTTTCCGGGGTAATGCAGTCGGTCTCGTCGTACATGCCCTGGCCGTGCGCGGCAACGAAGGATCTGCCGTATTCGTGCAGCTGTTTGTACCATGCGGCAAGCCGGACGGCGACGGCGGGATCGGCCATATCGTCCTTTTCAGCCAGCCGCAGGGTTTCGCTGTACGCAACGTCTTCCATCAGCAGGGCGTTTTCCGTGCTGCCGAGGATTTGCAGGGTTTTCAGGCCGAGAACGTTCAATACCTGGTAGTTTTTGATCTCGCGGCGGTCGGCCTCGTTTTCGTAGGTTTTTAAAATATAACTCGTCCCGCCGGATGCAACGCGGTATACCGCGACGCCGTCCTTGTCGCGCAGCAAACCGGCTTCGCCCGCGGGAATGCCAAGTGTTTCCAAAGTGGATTGAATGTTACTCAATGTTGTTTTCTCCTGTGTGGCAGGTTTCAGAATCCAAGATTTGAATTTTGATAATAATCCGTGACGTTCTCTTCGCCATAATATAAGCATGGTTCCGACCACATGGCCGGGTCGGCGGTATAGCCGCGCCAGAACGCCTGGCAGCGATCCAAAGTGTACGGTTCCAACGTGACCGGCATACCGGCCGTCACTCCGTCCACGGCTGGGGCTTGACTGCAACGGGCCTGTCCTCGTCCGCCGCTTGCTGGATCATCAGCGCGAGGTAGAGATCCATCAGCTCTTCCTCCAGCGGGTAAAACGCTTCTCCGGTTTCCAAATAGACGCCCATTTTATCCATGCAAGCCGCCACGGCGATTTCATCGTCAAACAAACGTGCGGGCATGTACGGGTTTTGATAATACCAGCCGTGATCGCCGCCGCGCACCCCGCGCAGGTACAGCCCTTCCAGGTTCGGCCCTTCGCCCGCCATGACGCGCTCCAGCGTGAAACGGCAGGGGGTGACAATATCCTTTAAGTACAGCACGTCTTCGCCGCGCAGTTCTCCCCGCTCGCCGCGAATCACCCAATGCTGTGTGCGGATGAAGGAACGGTGCTGGTTGTCTTCCAGGTCGTTGATAGCCTGGCGGTCGCCGTAATCCAGTTGGTAGAGCATCTGTTTTGCGTCGACCAGCTTGTCCTCCGTTGGGTCGCCGGTGCGGCCCGGCCCGCCGGTCATGGGATGGGTATAACGGTTGGCGCGGATCACGGGGCAGGTACGCCCGGCGTGCAGCAGCTTTCGCTGTACGCTTACGGCGTGGTAGCCGTTGGGGAGGCTGGATTGCATCTGATAAACCTTGCCCAGAATGCCGGTATCGGCAAGGGCGATGCGCGCGGCGTTGAGCGGCTGGTAGGGGTACTGCTCCGCCACCTGGATTTTCGCGCCCGCCAGATCGCGGTACAGCGCAAGCAGCTCGTCCACGTCCTTTGCCGGGAAGGTCTCGATCAGCAGGGGAATTTCGTGACGTGCATATAGGCGCATGAGTTCGCCCATGTTGTCGCGGTTAACGGACAAAATCACATAATCCGGCGCGAGGCCGATCAAATCCTGATGATCGCCGAATACGGGCACGCCCCATTGAAGTGCTGTTTCCCGTCCGCGTTCGCTGCGGTATACCGCGCCGATCACGGTAAACCGCTCCGGCAGCATCCTGGCAATGCGAATAAAAAAGTTTGAGCGCCAGCCCGTGCCGACCAGCCCGATGCGAAGCTGTTTCATGCGATTTCCTCTTTCCGTTATACCGTCAGATACCAGTATACGCCGTACTTGTCCACCACTTCCGCGCAGCAGGCGCTCCATGGCAGAGAACCGACGGGCATCATCACCGTGCCGCCCTGGCTGAGGATCGAAAACGCTTTTTTGACCTCTTCGTCGTTTTGAAAATCGAGCCCGTAGCTCATCACGGGCCGGTTTTCCTTCAGCGACGAGCCGAGCATCATCTCCACATACGCGTCGTTGCGCGATTCGCTGACGCAGAAGATCTCTTCGCCGTCCTTTTCAAGCGCCGCGTGCATATAGCTGCCGTCGGGGAATTTTTCATTGTATCCGAGGGTCAGGCCGAGCGCCTCCAGATACGTCGGGACGGCTTCCTGTGTGTTTGTAATGTATACGGTTGCGCCAAGTTTCATCGCAAAAACTTCCTTCATTCATTTTTGACAATAGCGATATCTTCATCATGCGGCTGGATTCAGGATACTATCCAAACTCTATCATACCATTGATCAGCGAGTAAAAAAAGACAAACGAATTTTCAATTCGTTTGTCTTGTGCCGACGGTGAACCCGGACTTTCGTATTATGGGTTCAGACGATCCAGACTGGCCTGCGCGTCTTCGTCTCCCTGATTGGCGGCCTTCTGATACCAAAGGATCGCCTGGTCGATATTCCGCTGCACACCTTCTCCATTCTCATACATTGAGGCAAGATTATACTGGGCATACATATCTCCCAGTTCAGCGGCTTTGCGGTACCACTGCAATGCCTGCTCATTATCCTTTGGTACGCCGTACCCGTAGTAATACAGATAGCCTAAGCCGGTCTGGGCATACGTATCCCCCTGTTCGGCAGCCCTGCGATACCAAAGCATCGCCAACTCATAGTCCTGCGGTACGCCTTGCCCGGTTTCATACAGATAGGCGAGATTACACTGCGCATAGGCATAGCCCTGTTCGGCAGCTTTGCGATACCACAGCGCTGCCTGCTCATAATCCTGCGGCGCGCCTTGCCCATAATCATACATATATCCAAGGATATACTGCGCCTCGACGTCGCCGTTTTCAGCCTTTTGCTGCAGGGCTTGCAGATCGGAATCCGTATCAGAAGCGTCATCCGATGAAATCGCCACCGTATTATCAACCGTGCTTGTGCCGGAACCGAAAGGATTGCTCGGCGGCGCGTAATACCCGCGCAATTCCGCGATGCCGTTATATCCTGACGCCTCGTTGCTGGACCATGTGCTCTGGTCGGAATCAGCGATCGCATAGCGGCCCGGGGACAGGCGGATTTCGCCGACGTCGGCCACCCAATAGGCGTTCTTCACATCGCCTTGTCCGTCCACGCCTTCCGCCTGGAACGGACCCCACTGCTCCCCGCTTTCCGCAAACAGCGTAATGGTTCCCGGCAGCGTGCCGCCGTTGAAGTAGTGATACGTCATCATGGACGTCACGATGCACTCCTTGTCGATTTCCACGATAACATAATAATCCTTGGTTTCGTTATGAACGGAATTCGGATTGTTGTTCGTCCAGAGCACTTCATACGGCTCGTTTGCAAATGCGGCGCTTACGCTGAAGAGAATACAACATATAAAAATCGTGCAAAATATTGACTTTTTCATTGGCGAATCCTTTCTGCGGTTGTGTGCGTACGGTTTATTTATAAATTTTCGCACGAGCGGAAAGTATTGTCAAGCGGGAATGATATGGAGTGAGCTGCCGCTGGGAGTATACGCTGCGGTGCTTGATCATGCGCAAGCTGGTTTGGATGCGGTTTATCTTTTATATGCAAAGAAGAACAAACGGGTCTGCGCCCGTTTGTTCTTTGTACTGTGGGAAAGCCTCGTGCCGGGTTTAGAACACTTGCATATATAAGGCGATATTGTAGTCCGAAAGTCCGTCGCCGTTGGGATCGTTGGTGAAATCGTAGCCAAATTCAATGATAAATGCGCGCACGACCTCGCTGGTGTAGGCGTCGATCTCGATTTTGATGTTGGGCAGGCGTTCGCCGTCTTTGCCGTAATAGGCTTCCACCGATTCGGCGTACGCGGGATCGCTGTCGTACATGCTGGGCATTTTGAAGTAAAACTTCCACAGCGGTTTAGCCGGATCGGTGATATCGTACATCACGGTGATTCTATGGGTGAAAAACACCACTTCCTCCGCTTTGCGCCCAATCTGCGATACGATGGCGTCTTCCGCGATAGAAAGCGCGTCCGCCTGCGGGATGGCCTTGTCGTCCGGCAGGCCGTACGCGTGGCTGAGCACGCCCGGCAGATAGGAGGAGAAAAGCTCGGGATTCTCGCTGAGCTGTTTCAGCCCGCGCTCATGGAATTGCGCGCTGAAGTCCGCGAAGGTCTCCAAAGACCAGGTTTCGGGATTCATCTTCAGCTGATTGGTCTCCTGGAACGCTTTGATGTCGATAATCAGCGGATTGCTGCTGATGGCGTCCAGATACGTCTGCAATTCGTCGCGGAAGGCGAGAATTTCGTCCACCGTCTCCAGAAATGCGCCGGTATCGGGGTCGATAAACACCTCAAAACCGCTGAACAGCGCTTCATCCTGGGGCATATCGAGCGGTTTTTCATAACCGACGTACCAGTAGGCCTTCTCGTCGCCGGGATCGGCGAATTCCGGCACCTGGAAGCTGGTGGAGAGGGAATAGGCGTCCAGCACGCTTTCGTCTACGCCGTAGCCCTTGGCGATGGCCGCACGGGCCAGGGCAACGGCCTGCGCCTCGTTCACCGTACCCGTGGGCAGTACGAAGCGCGTGATGCCGTCGCGGTGGAGCCCAAGCTCCACATACAGCTGCGAGTACCACGCCTGCTGCTGCGCGCTCCAGGTATCAAACGGGCCCCAGGCCGCCTGCATGATGATCAGAAAGCTGATTTCGGATACGTCCGTACCTGTAAATGCCGCCATGGCTTCGTCCGCAATGCGGCCGCGGTTCTCCGCGTCCGTGATTTCACCGCCGATGAGCCGTTCCACATCGGGCGTAATCGTCAGATAATCCATGTAGGCCAGCTCCTTGACCAGTGAGGCTTTCAGGTCCGCGGGCCAGGTTTCATAATATCCTTCTGTCTGTTCGGTTTGCAGAATTTGTGTTCCCGTGCCCTGCATGGTGATCGCCGCGATAGCGACGCCAGCAAGCAAAATTGTCACGATGGCAAAAACCAATATTGCCGATACTCTTTTTTTCATGACGGGTTTCTCCTGTACGGAGTACGCGGCCGTCATCATCGCGGTATAACAGTGCGCCGGGATTTTCGTATAGGCACGAGCCAGGTTACTGCGCTTCATGCGGCCACGCCTCCTGTTCGAATTGAAGTTGAGTTTCCATTGTCCTGCGCGCGCGGCTTAAGCGGCTGCGCACGGTGGTATTGGGAACGCCGAGGATGGTGGAAATCTCCCGGTAGCTGTATCCTTCCAGATAATGCAGCACAAGCGGCAGCCGAAGCTTTTCGGGCATCAGGTCCAGCGCTTCCCGCAGGGCGGGATCTTCCGGCTTCTGACTGCCGGGCACCTCGACGTCCGCACGCAGAACGTATTTCCTGCGCTTGCGGCCCAGAGCGCGGCACTCATTAATCAGAATGCGGGTGATCCAGGTGCCGGCAAGCGTTTCATCCCGCAACTTGTGCCGGTTTTCCCAGGCTTTGAGCACCGTTTCCTGCAAAGCGTCCTTACAGTCCTCGTCGTTGCGCAGAATGGTTCTGGCAATGCGATACAGTATTTCGCTTTTTTGGTCGATCAGTGTTACGAAGGCTGCCTTCTCAAGCATTTTCCACCTCAATGTTGGATTTTATAACGCGTTACACCCATTAGATGCACGATGACGTTCAATTGTCCCATCGGGAAAGAAAAATTTCTCGTGAATTCAGCATATACTGGAATGGATGAATTGAAAAGCGTAGGAACGCAATAAAAATCGCCTGCTGGCAAAAATCCTTTGCCTGCAGGCGATACTTTCGGTGGTAGCGGCGGGGAGACTTGAACTCTCGACACTCCGGGTATGAACCGAATGCTCTAGCCAACTGAGCTACGCCGCCAAAATGGTTGCGGGGGAGGGACTTGAACCCTCGACCTCCGGGTTATGAGCCCGACGAGCTACCAAACTGCTCTACCCCGCGTCATCGCTTCATAAAAGCGGCGAGACCTATGATACTACACGATTGCTTTGCTGTCAATAACTTTTACGAGCGAAATCCGGCGAAACTTGTGCTATACTCCGCCTGTGAGGATGTGAGCGAGGATGGGTACGACGAACCATCAAAAACTGGTCAGGGACAACATTCCGGAAATCATTGAACGGTCGGGCGCACGTGCCGTTATCCGGCGTTTGTCCGACTTGGAATACCGGGAAGCGCTGAATAATAAACTTCTGGAAGAAGTCAACGAGTATCTGGCAGACGAAAACGCGGAAGAGCTTGCGGATATCGCGGAAGTGATCCATGCCATCCTGGCCCTGAAAGGGATGACGGCAGAGGCGTTTGAAGCGCTGCGCAAGCAGAAACGAGCGCACAGCGGCGGGTTTGAAACGCGGTGTTTTTTAGAAAGCGTGACCGCCGGCTGACGTATGCGGCGCCTGTGCGGATTTGCGAAGTAAAATTGCCGCAAAACGCAGGGGTTTTCCTTGCACATTGCATGCAAACTGTGTATAATTATTTGGATAGTTTGAAAGGATCAGCACAACAACTGTGGCGGTCCACAGAATGAGTTGAGGAGGAAATCAAATCCATGACGAAGTACGTATACCTGTTCAAAGAGGGCAATGCGAGCATGCGGGAACTTTTAGGCGGCAAAGGCGCAAACCTTGCCGAGATGACCAACATCGGCCTGCCCGTGCCCCAGGGCTTCACCGTAACCACCGAAGCCTGCACCCAGTACTATGAAGACGGCAAGACGATCAACGCCGATATTCAAAAAGAGATCGACAAAGCTTTGGCGGAAACCGAAGTCATCTGCGGCAAGAAGTTCGGCGATCTGGATAACCCCTTTCTGGTCTCGGTGCGCTCCGGCGCGCGTGCGTCCATGCCCGGCATGATGGACACCATCCTGAACCTCGGCCTCAACGACGTTGCGGTCAAGGGCCTGGCCAAGCAGACCGGCAACGAGCGCTTCGCCTACGACAGCTACCGCCGCTTCATCCAGATGTTCTCCGACGTCGTGATGGAAGTGAAAAAGAGCCTCTATGAGGCCGCGCTGCACAAGATGAAGGAAGACAAAGGCGTGCAGTACGATACGGAACTCGACGCCGAAGACCTGAAAAAGCTTGTTGAAGAGTTCAAGGCCATCTATAAAAAGGCCAAGGGCACGGATTTCCCCCAGGAACCCAAGGAACAGCTGATGGAAGCCATCAAAGCGGTGTTCCGTTCCTGGGACAACCCCCGCGCGATCTACTACCGCCGCATGAACGACATCCCCAGCGACTGGGGCACCGCCGTGAACGTGCAGGCGATGGTATTCGGCAACATGGGTGAAGATTCCGGCACGGGCGTCGCCTTCACGCGCGATCCCTCCACCGGCGAAAAGCGGCTCTACGGCGAGTTCCTGATGAACGCGCAGGGCGAAGACGTGGTGGCGGGCATCCGCACGCCGCAGCCCATCACCTCGCTGCAAAACACCATGCCGAAGGTTTACGAACAGTTCGTAACCATCGCCAAGACCCTGGAAGACCATTACCGCGACATGCAGGATATGGAATTCACCATCGAGCATGCGCAGCTTTATATGCTCCAGACCCGCAACGGCAAGCGCACCGCCAAGGCCGCGCTCAAGATCGCCGTGGATCTGGTTGACGAAGGAAAGCTGACCACCGATGAAGCGGTGCTGAAGGTGGAGCCCAAGCAGCTGGATACCCTGCTGCACCCCAACTTTGATCCCAAAGCGATTAAAAACGCGACGCCCATCGCCACTGGCCTGCCCGCGTCTCCCGGCGCCGCCGCCGGCAAGGCGTATTTCACCGCTGAAACGGCCGCAAACGCCGGCCGCAAAGGCATCAAGGCCATTCTCGTGCGCGAGGAAACCACGCCTGAAGATATCGAGGGTATGGACCTGTCCAAGGGTATCCTCACGGCGCGCGGCGGCATGACCAGCCACGCGGCGGTCGTTGCCCGCGGCATGGGCCGCGCCGCGGTCGTCGGCTGCGGAGCGCTGCGCATTAACGAAGAAGCGAGAACCCTCACCGTGGACGGCAAGGTGTTCAAAGAAGGCGACGATATTTCCATCGACGGCTCCACCGGCAACGTGTACGGCGAATCCATCCCCACGGTGGACGCGTCCGTCTCCGGCGATTTCGCCCGGCTGATGGAGTGGGCGGACAAGGCCCGCACCCTGAAGGTGCGCACCAACGCCGACAATCCCCGCGACACCAAGCAGGCCGTGCAGTTCGGCGCCGAAGGCATCGGCCTGTGCCGCACCGAGCATATGTTTTTTGAAGCCGACCGTATCGCCGCCGTGCGCGAGATGATCCTCGCCGACACCGTGGAACAGCGCGAAGCCGCGCTGGCGAAGATCCTGCCGATGCAGCAGGGCGATTTCGAAGGCATGTACGCCGCGCTCGAAGGCCGCCCGATGACCGTGCGCTACCTCGACCCGCCGCTGCACGAGTTCCTGCCCGCAAAGAGCATGACCGCTGAAATCGCGCTGATCGCCAAGGAACTGGGCACGACCTCCGAAGCGATTTTGGAGAAGATCGACGCACTGCACGAGTTTAACCCCATGATGGGCCACCGCGGCTGCCGCCTGGCCGTTACCTATCCCGAAATCGCCAAAATGCAGACCCGCGCCGTTATCCAGGCCGCGATCAAGGTCAAGAAGGAAAAGGGCTACGATATCGTTCCAGAAATCATGATCCCGCTGGTCTGCGAAGTGAAGGAACTCAAGTTCGTTAAGGACATCGTGGTCGAGACTGTCGAAACCGTGTTCAAGGAACAGCAGATGAGCCTCGAATACCACGTCGGCACGATGATCGAGATCCCGCGCGCCGCGCTGCTGGCGGACGAGGTCGCCAAGGAAGCGGAGTTCTTCTCCTTTGGCACCAACGACCTGACGCAGATGACCTTCGGCTTCAGCCGCGACGACGCCGGCAAGTTCCTCAACAGCTATTACGAGAACAAAATCTTCGAAAGCGATCCCTTCGCCCGTCTCGACCAGAACGGCGTCGGCAAGCTGGTGAAGATGGCCGCGTCGCTTGGCCGCGAAACCCGCCCCGATCTGAAACTGGGCATCTGCGGCGAACACGGCGGCGATCCGTCCTCCATCGAGTTCTGCCATAAGATCGGCCTGAACTATGTGAGCTGCTCGCCTTTCCGCGTACCGATCGCGAGGCTGGCCGCTGCGCACGCCGCGATTAAATCAAAGTAAGCGCCTGTCTATAACACCGAATCTGCGTTGTTACCTGCGGGTCGGCAATCGGCATCACTTACGCCACGAGTAAGCTCAGCCTCCTGCCGCCCTTGACGCTTAGCGTCTCAGGTATTCTCAACAGGCAAAAGGTCGTTTCGGTTGCCTACTCATCAACAATCTATAACCATTGACCGCCGCATTCAATGCGGCGGTTTTTCGTTGTAAAACGATTGTGAATTTGCTATCATGTGAACAAAGAAAAGAATATCGGAGGTGATCGTATGATCGAGCTGCCGGAGAGCATCAGTTTGGCGAAGCAGTTGAACGAAACCGTCAGGGGCAAAATGATCGCAAACGTCGTGGCGAACGCATCGCCGCACAAGTTTGCGTGGCTGGCGGGCGACAGTTCCGTATATAACGCGCTGTTGAAAGGCAAGACGGTCGGGGAAGCCCATGGCGTCGGCGGTAAGCTGGAGATCGAAGCGGAGGACGCGCGTATCGTGTTCGCCGAAGGGATCAACGTCCGGTATTTCGCGGCGGGGGAGACGCTGCCCGGGAAACACCAGCTCCTGATCGAATTTGCCGACGGTTCTTCGCTTGTTTGCAGCGTGCAGATGTACGGCGGTCTGTGGGCGTTCAAAGAGGGGACCTTCGACAACGAATACTATCTGGTCGCCAAGCAGAAACCCTCGCCCCTGTCCGATGTATTTGACTGGAACGCGTTTAAAGATCTGGCGACGGAAAACGCAAAAAAGAGCGCCAAAGCGTTCCTGGCGACCGAGCAGCGCATTCCCGGGTTGGGCAACGGCGTATTGCAGGATATCCTGTTCAACGCCCGCGTCAACCCGAAAACCAAGATCGGGGTCTTGACGGAAGCGGAATTAAAGACGCTGTTTAACAACGTAAAAACCACGCTGCGGCAAATGGCCGATCAAAACGGCCGCGATACGGAAACCGACCTGTTCGGTAACCCCGGCGGCTACCGTACCCTGATGTCGAAAAACGGCCTGACGAAACCCTGCCCCGGCTGCGGCGGCAGCATCGTCAAGGCTGCCTATATGGGCGGGAGTGTGTATTACTGCCCAAGCTGCCAAGCGGAGCGAAAATAATCCGCATAAAAACAGGACGCCGTCTAAACGGCGTCCTGTTTTTCCCGGATTATTTGATTTTGATCGCGTAATCCATATCGATCTTGCCGTCGATGGTCGGGGCCATGTACAGTTCGTCCGGGATCGTTTCCAAATACGGGAAGGTAAAGTAGGCTACGGTGGCGCCGGTCCCCTGACTGCCGTAGAATCCTTCCGTTGACGCAATGACCGGCATGCCGTTTTGATCGACAAGCTGCAACGACTGGATGTCGCTGCCAACCGCGTCCACACCGTCGTACAGCCAGTAATAGCCGCCGTTATCGTCGGGGTATCCCTCTCCGTTTTCGGCGATATAAGCTGCCATCACGTCTTCATTTACGGCCCAATCCACCGTGATATAGGTCTGGATGGGGGTGAAGATGGCGGTGCGTACCTTGGCGCGCCAGCGGTCGCTGACGGTTTCCAGTTCCGGGGTGAACGCTATCACCTGGTCGCGGATGGAGCAATCCAGCGTGAAGGAAATCATCCCTTGATCGGGCAGTGCGATCTCGCCGCTGTCGGCATCCCTGACCAGCGAATCAAGCGACTGCCGCTCGCCGATCGGCATGGAGATCTCCACGCTATTGCCACTTAAGTAGATCTCCTCCTGATCAAGCCGGAACAGCATGGAATACAGAATTTCGCCCGGGGTCTCGGTGGCGACGTCCATGACGCTGGACATGGCGGGCATATCGATCGGCTTTCCGTCGATCCAGATGTGATCCACCCACCATCCGACCCCCAAATCGTTGATGTACTCATAATCGCTTTCCGTCAGCAGACGCATGCCGGACGGTTCGTCGTAGGTACCCAGGGGTTCAGATGCACTTAGATCGCGGATGGAAAAGGCAACGAACAGCGACATGCCGTCGTAGGCGGCTTCGGTAATCTTCACCTCGGCGTCGCCGATGGTTTCGTCCGCCAAATCATATTTAATCATGGACTGGGCGTTCTCCGGCGTAACGCCGAGGGTGTAGTCAAACACGGTACCCGTCAGCAGCGCTGCGGCAATGGCGACGCCGGAGACAAGCAGGACGGCAATGATAACGTAGAGCAGAACTCTTCGTTTGGTAAAATGCTTTTGCATGGGTTGATTCTCCTTTTGCGCTTCGGCCTGCACGATCCCCTGCAGGGTCTCCCGCATGGCCTTTGCAAACACTTCGGGAGGGGCTGGAAGCGAACTGGGAATTGTTTGGTTCGGGATACGCTTTTTCATCAACAGCCGCTCCTTTCGTGTTTTTGGTTCAGGTATTCCTGTTTCATGTGGACGCGCGCATACATCACGCGTGATTTCACGGTGTTGAGGGAGACGTCCAGCATGGAAGCAATCTCCTTGAGCTTGTAGCCTTTCAGGTAGTGCAGCACCGCCGCCGTGCGCTGTTCGGCGGACAGGGCCTGCAGCGCAAACACCAGGTCGTCGTCCGCCTCCTTTGGCGGCTGGACGGGGAAATCGTTCTCGTTGAGCTCTTCCTGTACCAGGTGCTTGCGGTTTCTGAGGATATCGATGCAGACGTTGTACAGTATGCGCGTCAGCCACGGGCGAAACGCGCGCTTTGACTGCAGTGTGTCGCGCTTTTGCCAGGCTTTCAGCAGCGCTTCCTGTACCGCGTCGGCGCAGTCCTCGTTATTGCCAAGCATGGACCAGCTGATGTGATACAAAAGTTTTTCCAGCTTCAGCGCTTCCGCCTGAAAGGTGATCGCGTCCAATGTTGTTCCTCCCTGAACGTAGCTTGGGTTTGCGGAGCCAGTACAAGTATACGGGTTTTTTTTCGGCGCCTGATCATTAGACGTACGGGAGATCAAAAGGTTGAATCTGATGAAAAAAGGAGAATTGCACAGGCAATTCTCCCTTGATGGATACATGGTCATTTAGAAGGTCACCTCGGCCGTTCCCAGATACAGCGGCTGATTCGTCTTGACAATCTCCGCAAACCGCTCATGAACGCGCGCGGGGTAGAGGCGGAGTTTGGGCACGTCGGCGAGGGCAATCCACACGCTGCCCGTCTGGTTGGCGTCCTGTTCCGTCGGCACGGATTTCTCCGTGCTTGCGAGCGAACACCGGAAGACGTGGAAAATCTTGTGGGCGTGGTCGGGGTGATCTCTCCGGAAATCCTGATTGGTGTAAATTTCCTCGTGAACTGCGACCAGCGCTTCGGGGTGTACGGTATACCCGGTTTCTTCCAGGCACTCGCGGACGACCGCGTCCTCCATGGTTTCATACTGGTTCTGCCCGCCGCCCGGCAAAACGAAATACTCGCCGAAATCCTTACGGCGGCTCTGGTTGAGCAGCACCTTATTTTCGTGCAGTATGATCGCCTTGGCAGCGCTGCGGATGCTCATTGCAAACTACCCGAGTCCTTTCAATGTCCGACGCCGCGCGTAATCGGTTTAGTGCGCATTGCCCGCAAGCAAATCGGCGCTCAAGGCCTCAAGGTCCTTGCACTGTTCCTCCCGGATGGCGGACAGGATAGTGACCATGGGCTCGGCGACCGTCATATTTTTCATGCTTTCCAGATGCTCCCGCACCTGCTTGCCCGATGCGATGGCCCAGCTTCCGCTTTCGATCACCGCGACGCGGCGGTTTTGCATGTTGTGTTCCTTCATCGTCTGCAAATAGTGGGAGATGGGGGGATACATGCCCATGTTGTAGGTGGGGCATGCGATGACCAACTTGCCGCAGCGGAAGGTTTCCGACAGCAGCTCGCTCAAATCCACATTGGACGCGTCGCGTACGATGACCCGCGCTTTTTTTTCAGACAGCCACGAGGCCAGCGCTTCGGCGGCGTTCTTGGTATGCCCGTACAGCGATCCGTACACCACCAGCACGTCGTCCGGGTCTTCGGGCGTATAAGTGCTCCACTTCTGGTACTTGTCCAGATACCAATCGATATTTTCCCGCCAAACGGGGCCGTGGAGGGAGCAGATGCGCCCGATCTCGTGCGCGGCGACCTTTTTCAGGGCCATCTGCACCTGCGAGCCGTATTTACCGACGATGTTGGCGTAGTAGCGGCGGGCTTCGGGCAGCCACTCTTTTTCGAAGTTCAGCTCGTCGGCGTACAGGCTGCCGCCAAGCGCTCCGAAGGTGCCGAATGCGTCGGCGGAAAACAGGGTTTTGCCCTTGGGGTCGTAGGTCATGATCACTTCCGGCCAGTGCACCATCGGCGCGGTATGGAACGTAAGCTCCCGGCTGCCGATGGAAAGCGTATCGCCTTCGTTTACGGCAACGAATTCCGCCTTGATGTCGCCGAAAAACTGTTCGATCAGCGTTTTGGTCTTGGCCGAGCCCAGAATTTGCACCCCAGGGTAACGCCGGATGAGCGATTGCAAAAGCGCGGCGTGGTCGGGTTCCATGTGATGGATGACCAGATAATCAAGCTTTCGATCTTTCAGCGCCGCGCCGAGGTTTTCAAAGAACAGCTCGGATACGGCGTGGTCGGCCGTATCGAACAAAACGGTCTTTTCATCTTTGATCAAATAGGAATTATAGGAAATCCCCTTGGGGACGGGATACAGGTTTTCAAACATGTTGATGCGGCGGTCGCTTGCGCCGACATAATAAAGGTCATCCGTAATGCGCCTTATGCAATGCATAGTTCAACCTCCCTTGGTGTTCATTTATCTATTGTACACGGAACGGCAAGGGATGTAAATGGCAGGATATGGACTTGTGAAGTGAAAGCGTCTAAGGATTATTCAAGCCCCACGAGAATATCGCCGCCTTCGATTTTCACCGGATAAGCCTTCGCGTCCGCCACTTTCAGGTGGATGAACGCGATGCTGCCGCCCTTGACGAGCGCGCCGGTCTTGACGTTGAACACGGATTTATGCCTGGGGCAGGTAACGGTTTCGCCGTCCAGGATTCCGTCGTACAGCGATCCGCCCATGTGGGGGCAGCGGTTGTTGATGGCGTAATACTCGCCGCCGATGTTGGTGATCATCAGCGTCAAATCTTCCACCGTCGCTTTCAGCTTTCCGCCCTCGGGGACCTGGTCCGCGGCCGCGGCTTTCACATATCGCATGTGCATCCTTCCTTTTCTATTCCACCGTTACGCTCTTGGCAAGGTTGCGGGGTTTATCCACATCGCAGCCACGCGCCACCGCCATGCAGTAGGCAAACAGCTGCATGGGGATGATGGCAAGCAACGGGGATATGATATCGCCGCCCGCCGGAATGGTAACGAGCCGGTCCACTTCCGGGGCGACCTGGTCCTTCAGGTCCTCGCGGCAGATCGCCATCACCTGCGCGTCGCGCGCCTTGATCTCTTTAATGTTGGAAAGCGATTTATCCAAAAGCTCCGGTTGGGTGATGATCGTAACCACCAGCCTGCCGTCTTCCAAAAGCGCGATCGGGCCGTGCTTGAGCTCGCCCGAGGCATAGGCTTCGGAAAAGATGTAGCTGACCTCTTTGAGCTTCAGGGCTGCTTCCATCGATAGCGCGTAATCAATCCCGCGGCCTACGAAGAACACGTGACCCTTGCCGCATTCCTCGGCGGCGATCTTCACCAGCTGCTCTTCGGTTTCTACGGCTAGCTCGGCCTTTTTGGGCAGCGCGATGAATTCCGTTTTCAGGGCGCTGATCTCCGCTTCCGTCAGCGTGCCGCGCAGGTCCGCAAGCGCCAGTCCGATTAATAACAGGGTTTCCACCTGGGTGATGTAAGCCTTGGTGCTGGCCACGGCGATCTCCGGCCCGGCGTAGGTGAACAAGGTGTTTTCTTCTCCGGCTTCGCGCGCGATGGTGGAGCCGACCACGTTGCAGATCACCAGGGTTTTCGCACCCTGCCGCTTGGCCTCGCGCAGCGCGGCCAGGGTATCGGCGGTCTCGCCGCTTTGGGATATGGCGATGAAAATCTCGTCGTCGCCGAGTATCGGGCTTCTGTACCGGTACTCGCTGGCGATGTCCACTTCCACGGGTACGCGGGCGAGTTTTTCGATAACGTACTTGCCGTAAATGCCGGCGTGACTGGCCGTACCGCAGGCGACGATGGTGATCTTGCGAAGCTTTTTGGCTTCTTCCGGAGTCACGGGCAGCCAGCTGTGGTCGTGCGGATCGGCGCTGTTGCGCGGGGAGAAGGTCTTCTGCAGCGCGGTGGGCTGTTCGTGGATCTCCTTGAGCATGAAATGTGGGTAGCCGCTCTTTTCGGCGTTGCTCAAGTCCCAGGTGACGTGAAAGAGCTCGTGGATCACCGGTTCGCCGAATTCGTTGACGACCTCGATCCCGTCGGCGCTCAGAACAGCGACTTCTTTATCGTTTAAAAAAATCACGTCGCGGGTATGGCTGAGCATGGCGGGGATATCGCTGGCGATGTAGCTTTTGCCATCGGTGTGGCCGACGACAAGCGGGCTTTCGTTGCGGGTGCAAAACAGCTTGTCGGGTTCCTGCTCGCACACCACGCCCAGCGCGTAGCTGCCTTTTAACACCTTGATGGCCTTGAGCAGCGCCTGCTTCATGTCGCCCTCGTACAGCGAGGACAGCAGATGCGCCACGACCTCCGTGTCGGTCTGCGATACGAACACGCAGCCCTGCTCCATGAGTTCCTTGCGAAGCTGCGCATGGTTTTCGATAATGCCGTTGTGTACAATAGCGATATTCTTCAGCGTATTGAAGTGCGGATGCGCATTGACGTCGTTGGGCTCGCCGTGCGTTGCCCAGCGCGTATGGCCGATGCCGATATGCCCGTACAGGGGATAGAGCTCCAAAAGGTTTCCGAGGTTTTCAAGCCTTCCCCGGGTTTTGGAGATGTGAAGCTTACCCTCTTTATTGAGCACCGCGACCCCGGCGCTGTCGTAGCCGCGGTAGCTTAAGCGCTCCAGGCCGTCCATCAGGATGGGACAAGTTTCCTCATTGCCTATATAGCCGACGATTCCGCACATAAATTTACCCTCCGAACAGTTGATTTCGGTCATATTGTATTATAATGTATTATAAATTGCAAGCCCTTTTTTGAAGATCAGAGAAAAACATCCGGATCGGATCAGTTCTTTTCTTTCTCCTTGTCCTTGTCGGCCGCAGGCGGTGCGGGCGGGATGATGGAGACCAGCGCGGTTTCCAGCCGGTGGTCGTTGATGACTTCCGCCTTGATGTGCAGCCCGTTGATATCCACCTCGGGGGTGGCGCCGTCTTCCGGTATGGTGTTGAAGCAGGAGAACACCATGCCGCCAAGCGTATCGTATTCCTCGTCCAGCGGCAGATCGACTTCCAGGGCTTCGGCCAGGGTTTCCAGTTCCACGCTGCCGTCGCAGCGCCAGAGGTTGTCGCCGACTTTCACGATCTCGTTCTCTTCCGCGGGGTCGAACTCGTCGTAGATATTGCCGACGATTTCCTCAATCAGGTCTTCCATGGTGACGATGCCGCTCATGCCGCCGTACTCGTCCACGACGACGGCCATGTGGACCTTCTGTTTCTGCATGTCGCGGAACAGCACGTCGGCCTGCACGGTCTCGGGCACCAGATAGGCGGGGCGCAGGAGCTCCCGCAGGGTTTTTTTATGCTCATCCTGCGCGTTGAGCAGAAAATCGCGCGTATTCAAAATGCCTGTGATATCGTCGATGTCCTCGTCATAGACGGGGAAACGGCTCAGGCCCGATTCGCGGATGGTCTGGAGGATTTCCTCAAAGCTGTCCTCCACGTGGATGGCGACCACGTCCATGCGGTGCACCATCACATACTCGGCCGTGATATTGTTGAACTCGAAGATGTTTTCGATCATCTCGCGTTCGTCTTCCTGGATGGTGCCGCGTTCGCCGCCGATATCCACCATCAGGCGGATCTCCTCCTCGGTCACGGTGGCTCTGTCGGGATGCGGATTGATGCGCAAAAGCCTTAAAAGCCCGTTGGTGGAAACGCTGAGCAGCCACACGATGGGTTTGAAGATCACCTGCACGATGATAATCACACGACTGGTGAGCCGGGCGACCTTCTCGGGGTTCTGCATGGCGATGCGCTTTGGCGTCAGCTCGCCGAGTACCAGGGTGAAATAGCTCAGGATGATCGTTACTACGATCATGGAAGCCGTGGTGAGCGCCTGTTCCGATAACAGCGTGAACCCGCCCGCCATCAAGGCTTTGGTGAGGCGGCTTGCGATGTTGCTTGCGGCGAACGCGCTTGCTAAAAATCCGCCCAAGGTGATCGCTACCTGTATCGTAGACAGGAAATCACTGGGGGATTCGGCCAGCCGAAGCATCATCACGGCTTTTTTATCGCCTTCTTCGGCTTGTTTTCGAACTTTGTTTTCGTTGATGGATATAACGGCGATCTCTGTCGCTGCGAAAAACGCGTTGATCAGAATCAGAACGAACTGAAGCAGTAGGTGACTGCCTATAGGGTCGTCCAAGGATTAGCCCTCCTTCGGTACTAACGACATGTGTCTTGGTCACGATACGCTATTATAGCACAGATTATAACCTTCGTACCAGTAAAAAAAGCCCCCCGGATACCGGGAGGCCTTTAAAATTCCTTACGCCTTGGCGTTTGGGAAACGGATGGTGATCTCGGTGCCCTCGTCCGGCTTGCTTTCCAGGCTTACCGTAGCGTCGTGGAGCTGCGCTCCGTTTTTGACGATCGACAGGCCAAGGCCGGTGCCTCCCGTCTCCTTGGAACGGCTGGAATCCACCCGGTAGAAGCGCTCGAACACGCGGTGGTGATGCTCCGGCGGGATGCCTAGCCCCGTGTCCTTAACGGAGATGAACGGCTGACCGTCCCTGTCGCCGACGAGAACGAACACGCTGCCGTTTCGCTTGTTGTACTTGATGGCGTTGTCGATCAGGTTGATGATCATTTCCTCCAGCAGCGTGCGGTCGCCCAGCACGATGGTCTGCTTGCCGTCCACGTGGAGGCTGATTTCCGATTTTTCCGCGTAATCGCGCAGCTTGCTCGCGCAGGCCTGCGCCAGCATATACAGTTCGATGGGGTTTTTATCCTTGGTCATGCCTTCGTCAAGCTTGGACAGGCGGAGGATATCCTCCACCAGCGACAAAAGCCTGAGGCTTTCCAGATGGATTTTGTTGCCGAGCGTCGCGGTATCCTCTGGCTTGGCAAGCCCCGTTTCCAGAAGCTCCGCATAGCCGGAGATCGTCGTCAGCGGCGTGCGCAGCTCGTGGCTGACGTTGGCGGTGAACTGCTTTCGGTTCTGCTCGGCGGTCTGAGCCTCGGTGATATCCTGCAAGAGCAGCACGATGCCGATCTCGCCCTCAGAGGGGCTTGAGGATACGTGGTAGGTGCGCCCGGCGATGCGCATTTCGCCGCTGCCGCCGTTATTGGACAGAATACGCATCAGCGTTTCGTTGCGGTTGATCTCAAGTAGCGGCCGGTGCATCAGATCGCCGTCCCCGGCGTTTAAAATCTGCCGCGCGGCAGGGTTGATGACCAGGATGCGGTGCCCTTCGCCCAGTACGATCAGGCCTTCGCGCAAACCCCGCAGCATCGTGGTGAGCTCCGTCTGGTGGCGCTTCTGCTCCCGCATCTGCTCGGCAATGCGCCGGTTCTGCGCGTCCATGCGCCGGAGCATCGGGGAGAACTCCTCGTAGGCGTCGGATTGCAAGGGGTCGTCCAGATTGATCTTGTTCAGCGGGCCGATCAGGGACGCGGTGATGGGCTTGGCAAGCTGATAGGCGAGGATCATGGAGATGACAAATCCAAGCGCGATCCAGATGATCATGCCGCTGACCGTGACCCATACGCTTTTCAGCGTTCCAGCTACGCGCAGCACATAGCTGTCGCTTAACTTCACGGCATAGTATACGCTCGTCTCGCCGATGGTCGCCGACGACCGGCTGGAACTTCCGGTGCCGCTTTGCAGCGCTTCGATGACCTCCGGCCGGTCGGCGTGGTTTTCCATCTGTGCGGGATCGGCTTCGTTGTCAAACCATACGACGCCGTCGCTGGCGATCAGCGTAACGCGATTGACGAAGATCCCGGCCTTTAAAAAGGCCGCGGGATCATCCTGCCCTTTGAGCATGGTGACAAGCGTGTCCGCTTCCTCCCGCAGCTGCGATTGCAGCTGGTTGTTGAAATACATATACATGCCGCCGATCAGAAGAATCGACAACAGAAGCGAAATTAGCATGGAGAATAAAACTAGGCTCCGAAACAGCTTTTTCCTCACGATGTTTCCTCCAGCTTGTAGCCCACGCCGCGCACCGTATGGATCATCTCCCCGCAGCCCCCAAGCTTCAGGCGCAGGGACCGGATGTGCACGTCCACGGTGCGCGTGTCGCCCGCGTAGTTCAGGCCCCATACGTCGTCCAGCAGCATATCGCGCGTGACGGCCTTGCCGGCGTGGGTCATCAGAAAGGACAGAAGTTCAAATTCCATGTGCGTCAGTTCCACCGCCGCGGTATCGGCGATCACCAGGTGGCGTTCCCGGTCAAGCGTCAGGCTGCCGACGGTAATCACGGCTTCGGTTTTTACGTCCTCGCTCCTGCGCAGCAGCGCTTTGACCCGCGCCAAAAGCTCCATCACGCCGAAGGGCTTGGACAGGTAATCGTCCGCGCCCGCGTCCAGCCCCCGCACCTTATCCATCTCGGTGCCCTTTGCGGTCACCAGAATGATGGGGAGGCGCTTGGTTCTGGGTTCGCGGCGCAGGCTCTGCAGAAGGGTGACCCCGTCTTCGCCGGGGAGCATGACGTCCAGAAGCACCAGCGACGGAAGCGCTTTTTTAATCGCCGTGCGGAACGCCGCTGCGCTTGAAAAGCCTTCCACCTCAAAGCCGGCCTGCTTGAGCGCATACAGTTCGAGTTCGCGGACGCCGATATCATCTTCAACGATATAGATCACCTGAGCTCGTCTCCTTTATACAGACCGGTCACACAGTACTCCACCCATTCGGCGATGTTGACCGCATGGTCGCCGATCCGTTCGTAGTATTTGGCGATCATCAGGAAATCCATGCCTTCCACGCTGCGGGTGGCGTCCTTGGCCATGTAGTTGGCGATCTCCTGCTTGACTTCCACAAAGAGGTTGTCCACGATGTCGTCGTCATCCATCACGACCCGGGCCAGTTCCACGTCCTGGCGCACGTAGGCGTCCACGGCGCGGTGCACCATATCGATCGCGGTGCGCGACATGGCCAGAAAATGCTCGGGCCGCTGCTTGATCTCGTAATCGATCATCGTGATGATTTCCGAAATATCGGCCGCGTGATCGGCGATGCGTTCCATATCGGTGATCATCTTCAGCGCCGAGGATACCACGCGCAGATCGTGGGCGACCGGCTGGCGCGTGAGCAGCATCCGCAGGCACAGGCTTTCGATCTCGCGTTCCTTGCGGTCGATCACGGAATCGCCTTCGATGATTTCTTCCGCACGCACTTTATCCAGGCTCTTCAAAACTTCGCTGGCGTCCTCCAGCGTATTTTCGATCATGCCGCACATTTCGATCATCTGCTGGTTCAGCACTTCGACCTGTGTGTCGAAAAGATTTTTTCTCATCATCCGAACCTCCCTGTGATGTAATCTTCGGTTCTTTTGTCCTGCGGCATCGAAAACAGGTTCTTGGTTTCCCCGGATTCGACGACCTCGCCCAGGAGGAAAAACGCCGTGGTGTCGCTGATGCGCAGCGCCTGCTGCATGTTATGGGTCACGATGGCGATGGTGTATTTCTCCTTGAGCTCCACGGCCAGTTCTTCGATCTTGCCGGTGGAGATGGGGTCCAGCGCGCTGGTGGGTTCGTCCATCAGCAGCACTTCCGGCTGTACGGCCAGCGCCCGGGCGATGCAGAGCCTTTGCTGCTGGCCGCCGGACAGGCCCAGGGCGCTTTTATGCAGGCGGTCCTTGACCTCGTCCCAGATGGCGGCGTCCCGCAGGGAGCGCTCCACCACCTCGTCCAGCATTGCCTTGCGGCGTACGCCGTGGGTGCGGGGGCCGTAGGCGATATTATCGTATACGCTCATGGGGAAGGGATTGGGTTTCTGGAACACCATCCCCACGCGTTTGCGGAGCTTGTTAACGTCCATGTCTCCGTAAATATCTTCGCCGTCCAGCGTTACACTTCCTGTTATACGGCAGGTGGGGATCAGATCGTTCATGCGGTTGAGCGATTTGATCAGCGTGGATTTCCCGCAGCCGGACGGACCGATGAACGCCGTGATCTGATTTTCCCGTATTTGCAGGTTTACGCTCTTGAGCGCCTGAAAATCCTCATAAAAAAGGTCCAGATTTTTGGTTTCAATCTTGCACATAGTTTACTCCTTCACGATTCTGTTGGAGATCAGGCGGGAGATGCCGTTCATCAGCAATACGAACAACAGCAGCACCGACGCGACCGCGTACGCCTTCCCCACGAAATGCCCTTCTCCGGCGAGCATGTACATGTGCACCGCCAGGGTGCTGCCCGAGGAGGTGATGCTTGAGGCGAGCTTGGCCACCGTTCCCGCGGTGAAGATCAGCGCGGCGGTTTCGCCCACGATACGGCCGATGGAAAGCACAACGCCCGCGAGGATTCCCGGCGCGGCGGGCGGAAGCACGATACGGAACACCGTCCGAAGCTTGCCCGCGCCAAGCCCGTAGCTGCCTTCGCGGTAGCTGGTTGGCACGGATAAAAGCGCTTCCTCGGTGGTGCGCATGATGAGCGGAAGAATCATCAGGCTCAACGTCAGCGCGCCCGCCAAAAGCGACATGCCAAGCCCCAGCGCGATGACGAAGAACACCATGCCGAACAGGCCGTAGATAATGCTTGGGATACCGGCCAGGGTTTCGGCCGTCAGGCGGATGGCCTTGACGATGAAGCTGTTGCGCTTTGAATATTCGCTTAAGAACACCGCGGCGCCGATGCCGATGGGAACGGCGATGAACAGCGACATAAACGTGATAATAAAGGTATTGATCAGCGAGGGCATCATGCTCTGGTTATCCGTGGTGAATTTAAAGGAGAACAGGTCCCATGAAAGATTGGGGATGCCCTGCACCAAAATGCTGATGGTGACCTGCAAAAACAGGAAGATGGTAATCAGCACGCACAGCAGGGTTAAAAAGCGGATGAACGCCGAAAACGGATGCCGGATAATGCGCAGCCGCCATTCCCTGGCTTTGGCGCGGATTTTTTGCTTGAACGGCTGATGCTTGGGAGCGGCAGGATTATGGCTCATGATTCCGTCCTCCTGTTCAATACTGAAAATATCAGGTTAATCAATAAGATGAAGACGAACAGCACCACGCCGGTCGCGATCAGCGCTTCGCGGTGCAGGTCGGCGGCGTAGCCCATTTCGGTGACGATGTTGGTCGTCAGCGTCCGGATGCCTTTTAAAATCCCGGCGGGCATCCTGGCTTGGTTGCCCGCGACCATCACCACGGCCATCGTTTCGCCGATGGCGCGGCCGATGCCGAGCACCAGCGCGGCCATGATGCCGCTTTTTGCCGCCGGGAGCACCGCGCGGAACACGCTGCGTTCCTCGGAGGTGCCAAGGGCGAGACTGCCTTCAAAGTAGCTTTCCGGCACGGCCTTGACGGACGAGTAGGTGAGCTGGATGATCGTCGGCAGGATCATCATCGCCAAAAGCAGCGACGCTGTTAAGATACTGAAGCCTGTGCCGCCGAAGGTGTTGCGCACAAACGGTACCAGCGTGCGGATGCCGAAGAACCCGTAAACCACCGACGGGATGCCCGCCATCAGCGCGATCATCGGCTGTAAAAACTTCATGAAGGGCTTCGTGGAGAACCTTGCCATGTAAACGCCGCCCAGGATGCCGATCGGGCCGCCCAGAATAATAGCGCCGGCCGTTACGTAGATGCTGCCCACGATCATCGGCAGAATGCCGAAGACGTCCTGCAGGGGTTTCCACGTCGTGCCGGAGAGGAACTCGAAAATGTTGACTTTGCTGAAGAAGGGGATGCCCGTCATAAATAGGTAAACGCAGATCAACAGCACCGCGGCCACGCACACGAAGGCCGCCGCCATGAAGACCCAGCGCATTGCTTTTTCGTTTAATTTCATCCGCCACTTTCCTTTCGCCGGCTGCAATACCACTATACAAATGTAAGAATAGTATTGTGATGTTATGGTTAAGTACGGCCAATGTAAAATCCGTGTAAAATCGAATATTGTAACAAGATCGTAACAGATTTGATTTTACATAAGCTTTACGCTGACAGCATTTACGCTTAACATTGCCGCCTTACAATGACATCGTAAATCCGAGAGGACGAATTTGAAAGGAATGGAAGAAAATGAAGAAATTTGTAGGCATTCTCCTGGCCCTCGTTATGGTACTGTCCGTTGTTTCCGCTTTCGCGGCAAGCGAAATCATCGTCATCAGCCGTGAAGAAGGCAGCGGCACCCGCGGCGCGTTCGTGGAACTGACCGGCGTGGAAACCAAAGAAGCCGGCGACCAGACCTATATCGAAGCAATCATCGAAAGCGGCACCGCGGCCGTGATCACCACCGTGGAAAGCACCCCCACCGCGATCGGCTACATCTCCCTGGGCTCCCTGAACGATACCGTCAAGGCCGTGCAGGTTGAGGGCGTGGACGCCACCGTTGAGAACATTTTAGATGGTTCGTACGTGCTTGCCCGTCCGTTCAACATCGCCACCAAGGGCGACGTCAGCCCGCTGGTTGCCGATTTCATCGCCTGGATCTTCTCCGAAGAAGCGCAGGCGCTCGTGATGGAAGAGGGCTACATCTCCCAGGGCTATCAGGACTACACCTCCGCCGACGTGGAAGGCAAAATCACCGTGGGCGGCTCCACCTCCGTGTATCCCCTGATGCAGAAGTTCGAAGAAGCCTACGAAGCCCTCAAGGGCGGCAAGGTTGACGTCGAGGTTCAGGGCGGCGGCTCGACCGTCGGCATGACCGGCGCCATCGACGGCACCTTCGACGTGGGCATGGCCAGCCGTGAGCTCAAAGACAGCGAACTTGAGCAGCTTACCCCCTATGTTATCGCGATGGACGGCATCGCCGTGGTCGTGAACAACGAAAACGAAGTCATGAGCCTGACCATGGAGCAGATCAAGAACATCTTCATCGGCGAAACCACCGATTGGGCCGACGTGATGGAATAATCCCGGATCTAAACGCAAACTTTGGCCCCGCTGCCTTGCGGCAGCGGGGTTTTTCTGCTGTCGCGTCAATATTGACGGGCGTCCCTTCACGCTGCAAGCGACCTATGCTATAATGTGCTCACAGCAACACAATACCGGGAGGCGCAGGTCATGTCTTCATTTACGCTCAGGGACGGGCTGGAGCTCGGCGCGGCAAGCGCGGCCACGCAGATCGAAGGCGGGGAACTCAACCACAGCTGGATGGATTGGGCGCGCCGCGGACACATCAAGGACGGTTCCACGCCCGCCCGCGCCAACGGCCACTGGGAACGCTGGCGGGAGGACGATCAGCTCATGGCCGATATGGGCCTGCAGATCACGCGCATCGGCGTGGAGTGGGCGCGGGTCGAGCCGATGGAAGGCGTGTTCGATCAGCGCGCGATCGACCGCTACGTGGAAGAAGTCCGCTGGCTGAACGCGCATAACATCAAGCCGCTTGTCACCCTGCACCACTTTACCAACCCGATGTGGTTTGAAGACATGGGCGCGTTTGAAAAACGCAAGAACGTGCAGTATTTCCTGCGTTTCGTCACCAAAATGGTACAGGCGTTCGGCACGGACGTGACCGAATACCTGACGATCAACGAACCCAACGTTTACGCGATTCTGGGGTACTACGCGGGCGAGTGGCCGCCCGGCAGGAAAAGCTTTTTCAAAACCATGCGGGTGATGTCGGTGCTTACGGTGGCGCACGTGCAGGCATATCAGCTCATCCACGCGCTGCAAAAGGGCATGGGCACGGCCGGAACCCGCGTGAGTTTTGCCATGAACATGCATGTGTTCGAGCCCGAAAACCCACACAAATTCAGGCACCGTTTGGTTTCGTACCTTACGGACCGCTTTTACCAGTCTGCGATCGCCGGCGCGATGATTTTAGGCAAATTCCGCTGGCCGATCCGCAATCTGGGGAAGGTGAAAAAAGGCCTGTATTGGGATTTTATCGCGCTCAATTATTATAACCGCACCACGGTATCGGGGTTTCAAAGCGGTACGCGCAAGGGCGCGCCGGTGAACGACCTGAACTGGGAGGTGTACCCGCAGGGGATCGTGGACTGTCTGCGCAAGCTGTACGCCCTGCGCCCGCTTCCCATCTACATCACCGAAAACGGCGCCTGCGACAATCAGGACGCCTTCCGTGCCCGCTACCTCTATGATCACCTGCAGGCGCTCGTGAAGTCCGGCCTGCCCGTACAGCGTTACTATCACTGGTGCTTTACGGATAACTTTGAATGGCTGGAGGGCGAAAGCGCGCGCTTCGGCCTGGTGCACGTAGATTATAAAACCCAGAAACGCACGATCAAGCGTTCCGGGGAGTTCTTTTCGCAGATCATTCAAAACGGAGGCGTGACCGAGGAGATGTACGGGCAGTTCGTAGAGCCGCAGCAGTATCCCGTCAACGCGAAATAGGGGAGTACCGTATGGCACAGTGGTGGAAGGACAGAGTCGTTTACCAGATCTATCCCAGAAGCTTTCAGGATTCAAACGGCGACGGGATCGGCGATATCCCGGGCATCATCTCCCGGCTGGACGAACTGAAAAAACTCGGCGTCGGCGTGATTTGGCTGTCGCCTGTCTACCGCTCGCCGGACGCCGATAACGGCTACGACATCAGCGATTACAAAGATATCGATCCCAAATTCGGAACGCTCGATGACATGGACCGCCTGTTTGCCGAAGCGAAACAGCGGGATATCCGCGTGATTATGGATTTGGTCATCAACCATTCGTCGGACGAACACGAGTGGTTTCAAAAAAGCCGCGACCGCATCGAACCGTACACCGATTATTACATCTGGAAGCCTGCCAAAGCGGATGGAAGCCCGCCCAACAACTGGACGAGCTTTTTCATGGGCTCGGTGTGGACCTGGGATGAAAAACGCGGGGAATACTACCTGCACCTGTTTGATAAAAAACAGCCGGACCTGAACTGGCGTAATCCGCGTATCATGGCGGAAGTGAAGGATATCATGCGCTTCTGGCTTACGCGCGGCGCGGCGGGTTTCCGCTGCGATGTGATCAACGTGCTGTACAAAGCGTCGTTTGCCGACGGCAAGCCGCGCGCCGCCGTATGCGGGCTGGAGCATTACAAATCGCAGGAGCAAAACCACGAGATCCTGCGGGAGCTTCGCAGAGACGTTCTGGATAAGTTTGACTGCTTTACCGTTGGCGAGTGCGCGTTTGTGGAAATCGAGGAAGCCAAACGGCTCTGCGACCCCAAGAACCATGAGCTTGACATGCTGATCTACTTCAACCACCTGGAGGTCGACCGTCGGGTGGCGCGTTATATGCCCAGGCCTTTCAGCGCCAAGCGGCTGTTGGACGTCTATACGCAGTGGCAGACGCAGCTTGATTGGAACGCCCTGTATCTGGAAAGCCACGATCAGCCCCGCATCGTATCCCATTACGGAAACGACGGGAAATTCTGGTCCCAAAGCGCGAAAATGCTTGCGACGCTGGAGCTTACGCTGCGCGGCACGCCCTACATTTACGAGGGACAGGAACTGGGCATGACGAACGCGGGGTTCAAGTCCATCGACGAGCTGAACGACGTCGAAAGCCGCAACATCGACGCCCTGATGCGCTCGTTCCACATCCCCAAGTTTCTGCGCTGGAAGTGGATTCTCATGGCCTCGCGCGACAATACACGTACGCCTGTGCAGTGGTCGGCGGAGAAAAACGCGGGATTCACCGCCGGCACGCCGTGGCTGCCGGTGACCGCGAACTATACGCATATCAACTATGAGGCGGAGGATGCCGATCCCGCGTCGGTGCTCAACTACTACCGCAGGCTGATCGGCCTGCGCGCGGGAAATGAAATCCTGAAATACGGAACGTTCAAGCCGCTGTATGCCCGCAGACGGATGATGGCATACCGCCGGGAGCTTGACGGGGAAAAACTTACGGTTATCCTGAGCTTTTCCCAACGCAGGCAGCATGTGAAGGCCCGCGGCGACGTTTTGATGGACAACTACGAAAAAACGGAGTTTGACGGCGTTCTGGAGCCTTACGAAGCCGTCGTGCTCAGGGAGACCGGTTTATGATCTATGCGCAGAACGGCGAATTTCAATTGAACACCAAATCGACCAGCTACTGGTTCCGTATCACCAAGTACGGCCACCTGGAGCATGTGTATTACGGCAGCCGCCTGCCCGACAACCAGGAGCTGGATCCGCTTCTGGTTAAGCGAGTAATGCCCGTTGGCGATTCGGTTGTCTATGCCAAGGACGACGATACCTATTGTTTGGATACGCTGTGCCTGGAATGGTCGGGAGTCGGCAAGGGGGACTACCGCGACACGCCCGCCGAGATCAAAATGCCGGACGAAAGCTTCACGGCGGATTTCCGTTGCCAGGGCCATACCGTGCATGACGGCTGCGTACCCATGGACAAGCTTCCCACCGCCGAAGGGGAAGACGCGCAGACCCTGATCGTTTCCATGCTTGACGAGAGCAACTCGGTCTATCTCGACCTTTACTATACCGTGTTTTACGAAACGGACGTCATCACCCGCCGCGCGGTGCTGCGCAACGAAAATAAAAAGCCGCTCACGATCCGCCGCATGATGAGCCTGATGCTTGATATGCCCAACGACGGCTTCCACATGGTGACCTTCGATGGGAGCTGGATCGCAGAGGGGCGGAAGCATACGCGGCCCGTGACCTTCGGGCTGACCGTGAACTCGTCTACGACCGGCGACAGCTCCCACCGGCATAACCCGGGGTTTCTGCTGGCTTCGGCCGACGCGCGGGAGAACGTGGGCGACGTCTACGGTTTCAACATCCTGTATTCCGGCAACCACTACGGCGCGGTGGAACTGAGCGCGCAGGAGCTTGTGCGCGTGAATTTGGGGATCAATCCGCACTGTTTTGAATGGCAGCTAAAAAAAGGCGAACGTTTTGAAACGCCTGAGGCCGTGATGAGCTACTCCGAAACCGGCTTCAACGGCCTGTCGCGGCATTTTCACAGCTTCGTGAACGAACACGTCGTGCGCGGCGACTGGAAGGGAAAGGAGCGCCCCGTGCTCGTCAACAGTTGGGAGGCGTTTTATTTCGATTTCAACCGCCGCAAGCTTCTGGGGCTTGCGCGCTCAGCCAAACGCTTGGGCGCGGAGCTGTTCGTGCTGGACGACGGGTGGTTTGGGCAGCGGGATGACGACAAGCGGGGCCTCGGCGATTATACCGTGAACGAAAAAAAGCTCCCCAAGGGGCTTTTGGACCTCGCGGAGAGCGTGCACAAAACGGGGCTCAAGTTCGGGCTGTGGTTCGAGCCGGAGATGATCAACCCTGACAGCGACCTGTACCGCGCGCACCCCGAGTACGCGGTGCAGATCAGGGCCAAAACGCCGGCGCTGGGGCGCAGCCAGCTGGTGCTCGATCTGTGCAATCCCGCCGTGCGCGACTATATCGTAAAGCATGTGTCCGAAATCCTGGATACCTGCAAGGTGGATTATGTCAAGTGGGATTACAACCGCCATATGACCGACTGTTATTCGCCCTGCGTGAAAAATCAGGGCGAGTTTTTTCACCGCTACATTCTGGGGCTGTATGATGTGCTCAAGCGTATTTTCCGCCCGCGTCCGCACATTCTGCTGGAAAGCTGCGCATCCGGCGGAAACCGCTTTGACCTGGGCATGCTGTGCTTTTCACCGCAGATCTGGACGTCCGACGACACGGATCCCGTCGAGCGCCTTCGCATCCAGGGCGGTTTAAGCTGCCTGTATCCGCCGTCGTGCATGGGGGCGCACGTCTCCGCCGCGCCGCACCACCAAACGGTCAGGGAAACGCCGCTTGCCACGCGCTTCAACGTGGCGGCGTTCGGCTGCCTGGGATACGAGATGGACGTGCGGACGCTTTCGCTGATGGAGCGCAGGGAGGTTAAACGCCAGATCGCGTTTTACAAGCGGCACCGGAAGGTATTGCAATTCGGCACGTTTTACCGCGGGGACGCGGACCGGGATAACCAGGTCGCCTGGCATTGCGTGAACGAAGAACAGACAAGCGGCGTCGCAGGGTTTTTCCAGACGCGGTTCGATCCTTCCGCGAAGTTTGACCGGCTGAAGGTGAACGGTCTTTTGCCGCAGCGGCGCTATCGTGTGGAGACTGTACCCCAGCGCGTGTTCATCCGGCGCTTTGGCAGCCTGGTATCGCACGCGCTGCCGGTGCGGCTGCGCGCCGACGGGTTTGTGTTTTCCAAACTCAACCGTCTGTACGCTTTGAAAGATAACGTGGAAAGCTACCGCGCCGACGGGAGGCTTCTGGCGCACGGCGTGCAGCTCAACACACAGTTTACCGGCACGGGGTATAACGCAAAACTGCGCCTGCTTTTGGATTACGGGTCCAACCTTTATACCTTGCAGGCGGAACAGGAGACCAGCGCATGAAACAAAGTATCGACGGCAAGAACCGGCTTTTCTTCGGCCTTGGCACCATCGGACGGGACATGTTCTACACCATGGTCAGCATGTATATTTTATTCTACATCACCGAGGTGCGCATCGTGTCCGACGCGACCCTCGCAGTGATGACGGTGCTCTTGTTCATCCTCAGAACCTTCGACGCGTTCAACGATCCGCTGATGGGGCTGATCGTGGACAACACCAAGTCCCGTTTCGGCAAGTTCAAGCCGTGGATACTGCTCGGCGGTGTGCTCGGCGGGGTCAGCATGGTGCTGATGTTTACCGATCTGGGGCTTACCGGCACGATGTACATCGTGATGTTCGGTGTGTTTTATGTAGCCTGGGACATTTTTTACGGACTGAACGACATCGCCTACTGGTCGATGATGCCGTCGCTGACAACCGACCAGCGGGTTCGCGAAAAGATCGGCTCGTTTGCGCGCATCTGCGCCAATATCGGGATGTTCGCGGTGGTCGTTGGCATTGTTCCCCTGACCAACGCGCTGTCCGGCGCGGTCGGCAGTCAAAAAGAGGGCTGGTTTTTGTTCGCGGTACTCATTACCCTGGTCATGCTCGGTTTTCTTTTGTTTGCCCTGTTTGGCGTGAAGGAGCGTAAGGGGTATTTCCGGCAGGAGGAAAAAACTACGCTCAAAGGCATGTTCCATGTTCTTTTAAAAAACGATCAGCTAATGTGGGTGGCGGTTTCGCTGTCGCTGTTTATGATCGGGTACGTAACCACGGCGTCGTTCGGTGTGTATTTTTTCAAATATGCCTTCGGCAACGATGACATGTACGCGGTTTTCGCGCTGGTACTTGGCGTATCGCAGATCCTGGCGCTTGCGGTTTTCACCAAAGTGCGCACGCTGTTTACGCGCCGCAAGCTTTACTCCGCCGCGACCATGCTGGTTGTCGCCGGATATCTGTTGTTTTTTATCGCGCCGATGGATATGGCGTGGATTGGCGTCGCGGGCATTTTGATTTTTGTGGGGCAGGCGTTCATCGAAATGCTGATGCTGATGTTCCTGACCGATTCCATCGAGTACGGCCAGTGGAAACTCGGCAAACGCAACGAAAGCATAACGTTTTCCGTGCAGCCGTTCATCAATAAAATCGGCGGGGCGATCGCAAGCGGCGTCGTGGGCTTGACGCTGATACTTTCAGGCATCAACGAGGCGCAGTCGGCGGCCGACGTGACGGCGCAGGGCGTGCTCGTGATGAAGATCGCAATGCTCATCCTGCCGCTGACGGCGATATTGCTTGGCTATATCGTGTACATGAAAAAGTTCAAGATTGACGAAGAGGTCTACGAAAAGCTTCTCCAGATGCTGCGCGCACGCGGCGATATTGAGCACGAGGTGTAGAACGGCGAAGCTTAGGGATATCATCCCTAAAACCCTAATCAGGGACAGTGCCCCGAACCCCGCAAAAAAGTCGCGCATTGCGCGGCTTTTTTATGATAGCTCAAAGGAAACGCCCTTGCCAAGATCATAGGGGTTGAACTCCTAAACCTCGTCAAGCCTTCGGCTTGATAACCGTCTGGCCGCCCATGTAGGGCTGCAGGGCGGCGGGGATGCGGACGCTGAAGTCTTCGTTCAGGTTATTTTCCAGGAACGCGATCAGCATACGCGGCGGAGCGACAACGGTATTGTTGAGGGTGTGGGCGAGGGTGTTGCCGTTTTCACCCCTGATGCGGATTTTAAGCCTGCGCGCCTGTGCGTCGCCGAGGTTGGAACAGGAGCCGACTTCGAAGTACTTTTCAAGGCGGGGCGACCAGGCTTCCACGTCCAGCGACTTGACCTTTAAGTCCGCCAGATCGCCCGAGCAGCACTCCAGCGTCCGCACGGGGATATCGAGCGTGCGGAAGAATTCCACGGTGTTCTGCCAGAGCGTTGTAAACCACATCTGGCTGTCCTCCGGCTTGCAGACCACGATCATTTCCTGCTTTTCAAACTGGTGGATACGGTACACGCCGCGTTCCTCAATACCGTGCGCGCCCTTCTCCTTGCGGAAGCACGGCGAGTACGAGGTCATGGCGTAGGGCAGGTCTTCTTCTTTGAGAATCTGGTCGGCGAATTTGCCGATCATGGAATGCTCCGAGGTGCCGATCAGGTACAGATCCTCGTCCTCGATCTTGTACATCATGGCGTTCAGCTCGGCAAAGCTCATCACACCGTCCACCACGGAGGAGCGGATCATGTAGGGCGGTATGCAGTAGGTGAAGCTCTTGCCGATCATAAAGTCCCGCGCGTAGGACAGCACTGCCGAGTGCAGCCGCGCGATATCGCCCATCAGGTAATAAAAGCCGTTGCCCGCCACGCGGCGCGCGGCGTCCAGATCGAGACCCTGAAAACGCTCCATCAGCTCAGTGTGGTAGGGGATTTGGAACGCGGCGGGCTTGGCCTCGCCGAATACCTCGCGCTCCACGTTGTCCAAGTCGCTTTTGCCGATGGGTACGTCGTCGGCAATCATCTGCGGCAGGGTGAGCATGATTTTATTCAGGCTTGCCTCGGCGTCCGCGAGCAGTTGCTCTTCCGCGGTCAGAAGCGCCGCCTGATCGGTGACCGCCTGCTTGGTTTCTTCGGCTTCGGCAAGCTTTTTCTGCGCCATCAGCTGCCCGATCTGCTTGGAGAGCTTGTTGCGGTTGGCCCGCAGATCGCTTATGCTGCCCTTGAGGCGGCGGACTTCCTCGTCCAGCGCGACGGCTTCGTCCACCAGCGGCAGTTTTTCATCCTGAAACTTCTTTTTAATGTTTTCCTTGACGGCCTCGAGGTTTTCGCGTACGAATCGGATATCCAGCAAGGGAATTCCACCTTTCAAAAATAGAAAATCAACGGATACGATCGGTGTGCATATAGGGCTGTAAACAATCCGGGACGGATACGGAGCCGTCCTCGTGATAATGGGTCTCCAGGATTGCCGCCACCGTGCGGTGCACCGCTATACCGCTGCCTAAAAGCGTGTGGCACAGCTGCGTCTCGCCGGTTTCGGGTTCCCGGCAGCGGATGTCCAGCCGCCGGGCGAGATATGCCTCGCAGTTTGAGTACTCCGCCAAGTTTACGTAATGCCCGGAACCGGGCATCCAGACCTCCAGGCCGAAGGTCTTGGCGGCGCAAAGGGGCATCCGGCCCGTACACCGGAGCATCACGCGGCCGGATAGGGTCAAAAGCTGCAAAGCCTTGTGCGTCTGTTCCGCCATTTGGGTAAGCTCCGCGTAGCTGTCCCCGGGCCTGCAGATCGTCAGCAGTTCCATGCTCTCGTCCGTGGAGGAATCCGGATGAAAACCGGCGGAAACCGCACAGCGGCGGATGGGCAGATCGTCGTCTTCCAGCATACGCTCGCGGTAAAGATCGGCGATGGATTGATCCTGCCCGGAAAGAGGTTCACCCTCGTGCTTCTCGTCGCTTATGGCCGGATAGGGGAGCGTAAGCTTCCGGCACCCGGCTTGGATGTGCGTATCCACAATGAAATCATATACAGCGCGCATAAGCTTGGCTCCCAGCCCGCGGTATACCGCGCTTTGGATATTGCCGGACTCCGGAATGCCGTCAAAATCCAGCAACTTCAGCTCCGAGCCGATATTCCAAAACGGCTTCGCTTCCCGGGCGGCGCCGTGCCGCTCGCCGAAGTGATATACTTCCTCGTCATCCCGGTCGCTTTTGCCGACCGGCACGGAGGCGTGCGGGTAGTTGGGCGCGGACAGCAGGAACGCTTCCAGCTTGTCGTCAAGCTCCGCGATATCCATGTCCATCGCGGCGATTTCCGACCCCAGACTTCGCATCTCGCTGGTGATGACCAACACTTCTTCGCCGTAGACGCCGTTTTGCTTCAGTTCTCCGATCTGCTGGCTCATCCGGTTTCTGCGCGCCTTGCCTGCCAGCGATTTCGCCGCAAGATCCCGGCGCAGCGCGTCCTTGAGCAACAAGCTGTCCGCTTCAAGCGTGTCGACGAACCTGGACTTGAGCATTTGCCGGAGTTCGTCCGGGTCGTTTCGGATTCTATCCAGATCCAGCATCGCCCTGCCTCCTTTCCCGGAAAATAAAACGTCCCCGCGGGCAGCGTTTGCTGCCAGCAGGGACGGAGTTTATTCTTGCTCCGCGGTGCCACCCAAATTAAACACTTCGTGTTTCTCTCGCGTACGCTGTATCGGGCGCGCCCGGCCGGCTCCTCGCCGGCTTGCTCCCGCGGCGGAAAATTCGGAAGCGTTTACGGGCTTTCAGCATCCGCCCGTTCTCTAAAAAACCGCATTCCGGCTGTTTCCGCGATCATCGCAGTTTCAGTATACCTATGAAACGTGCCGTTTGCAAGCTAAATGTTTGCGTATACGACGTTGCGGAGATTGCGGATTACCGCGTTGGTGCCCGCGCCCGCGATTTGCTGCATCACGACGAGCACGGTTTTGGTTTCAGGGCTTACGCTCATGTAGGTCCCCGTCCACCCGTCCCAGCCGAATTCACCCTTGGCGCCAAGCGAATACGATTTGCCTGGCGACAGCATCACGCGCATCAGTCCGCCGTAGCCGTACCCGAGCACCGAATCCCAGTTGAGGTAACTGAGCTGATGATCGTTTAAGTGGTTCTCGGACAGCCATGCGACCGCGTTTTGAGACAGGATGCGCTGTTTCTTGAGCTTACCGCCATGAAGCAACATCTGCCCGAACAGCATTACGTCGTCGATCGTGGAAAACACGCCCGCCCCGCCTTCCAGAACGCTGGGCAGGGAGAACACGCCGTGCAGGTCCTCAGACTGGGGATGCTTGGTCAGTCCCTGATCCGTGCGTTCGTACACGGTGACAAGGCGCGCGCGTTTTTCATCGGGCACGTAAAAGCCGGTGTCCGCCATGCTCAGCGGCCCGAACAAAACCTCCGCCATATATTCGTTGAGCGGTTTGCCCGAAACCACCTCGATCACCGCGCCGAGCACGTCGGCTGAAGTGCCGTATTTCCACGCTTCGCCCGGCTGGTGCGCCAGCGGGCTTTGTCCGATACGGTTGGCCGCGGCGATGGTGGACAGCGGGCTCTGATCCATCATTTCCTGTTTTAACTGCCCATACAGGGCGCCCATCGCGCGCTCCGCGGGCTCGGCTTCACCGGGGTAAGAAAGCCCCGAGGTCATGGTGAATAAATCGCGTACCTGCACGGGCCGTTTCACAGGCTCGGTTTCGGTATCGCTTAAAGCTACCCGCTGGTTTTTAAACCCCTCCAGGAAATCGGATACCGGCGCGATGATGTCCAGTTTGCCGCGCTCGATCAGCGTCATGGCGGCGACGGCCGTCATTGGCTTGGAAAGCGAGTACAGGCGGAACATGGCGTCGCGCGTTACGGGTTTTTGGTTCTGGATATCGGCCAGGCCGTCCATTTTGAACAGCACTTCTTCCTCGCCGCGCCAAAGCATCACCGACGCACAGGAGGTCTCGCCGCTTAAAACGGCGTCCTGAAGAACCCGTTCAATATCCCGTTTCATTTGTTTCATCACATGCACGCTCCTTTGGGAACTTTGTTTGAAGCATAGCACCACAGGATTTTCCTGTCAATCATCCCCAAAAGGGGCAGGGTTTTGACCTTTGAAAATAGAATAGATACTGGATACGCATTCAGGAGGAGCTATGGAGCAGCAAACAAATCAGTTCGAAATCGAGGGCGAAAAAATATTCCACCGCGGCAGTGTACGTGCCGTCGGCAGTACGGAAAACGCGCTGAACCTGCTGGTGGGCACGATGCCCGAAGCGCAGGTGACGCTGTATGCAAACGGTACGGCGTCGTGCAGCTGCGGCGGTACGGGCGAGGCCGGATGCGCGCATATCGTGGCGGCGCGGCTTAAGACCGCCGAGGACGGTTCTCTGCAGCGCTTGATGGAAGAACAAAAACTTGCGCTTGGGCAGGAAATGCTCAAGGCGCTTAGCCGCGCCATGCCCGACGGCGAAAGCGTCCGCCTGATGGCGGTCGTCCGCCTGTTTGAGGACGGGCGTACGGGGCTTGGTCTCCAAGTGGGGCAGGAGCGCATGTACGCGGTGAAAAACATCGCCGAATTTCTCAACTGCTATACCCAGGGTATAACGCTTGAACTGTCGCCGAAGTTCACCTACCGCCCGGCGCAGATGCGCTTTTCCAAGGAGGAAGAAGCGGTACTGAACCTGCTGCAAAGCCATTTGCCGCCCAAAACGGAGGACATGGACACGGCTGCGCGGCCGCAGAGCGAGGGGCGATTCATCATCCTGTCGGGTGCGTTTTTGCAAAGCGCGATGCGCTTTTTTGAGCGGCATGTGTTTTACCTGATGGTCGCGGGCGAACGCCGCATGCAGCAAAGCGTCCGCACGATAGAAATTCCCCTTTGCTTTTCGGTTCATATGGACGGCGGAGTGCTCTCGGTGGAAACGCAGGGCGCCGAAGACATCCGCATCGTCACGCCCGATGGGCGTTATGTGTTTTACGACGGGCTGATCCGCCGCCTGCACAGCGCGCAGGCCCGCATCTGCAAGCTGATCTGCGAGCACGGACCGGCGTTCACCTATCCGGCCGGGGAGGCGGAGGATATCTTATCGGCACTGCTGCCGGCGCTTTCGATCGTCGGCGAGGTGCTGCCCTCGCAGGAACTGAAAGACAAGCTCATCAATCAGCCGCTGAAACCCCATATTTATATAGACCTGGTGCGGGGCAACGTAGAGGCCAGGGTGGAACTGCACTACGGCGATACGGTCATCCACCTTTTCAATCCCGAAATAGAACCGCGTCAGGAACAGCCCGACGGCAGGCTCTTGCTGCGGGACGGGCGCGCGGAGACCGAGCTTCTGGATTTCTTCTCCGACGCCGGTTTCGTGGTGCGCCAGGGGCGCATCGTGCTGCGCCGCGCTAAGGATATTCTCGCTTTCTGCACGCAGGGCGTAACTGATCTTGGCAAGATCGCCGAGGTGTTCGCATCCGACGACTTCCGTAAAATGAAACCCCGCCGCTTCAGCGGCACGGCCTCGTTCCGCATGCAGGGCGGGCGGCTGTTATTCTCGCTGCTGGAGGGCAAAAAGCCGGTCGGCGAGCTGGTTCCCGTGCTCAAGGCTATTGAGGCGCGGCAGCAGTATGTGCGCCTGAAATCGGGCGAATTTTTGGATATCCGCGACATGACGGCACTGGCGCCCGTGGCGCAGGAGCTACTCGAAGCGGCTTCACTGGACGACCCCCAGGCACAGCCGGACGCGCGGGAGCTGAATTTCGGCGCATACCGCGCGGCATACATGGTGACTATGCTCAAAATGGCGGGCGGCGACACCCAGGCAACCGACGAGGTGCAAAACACAGCCAAGGCGTTTTCCGAGCATTCCGAGACCGCTGAAAGCTATATCCCGGCGCGGCTTAGAAAGAAGCTAACGCCATACCAGAAACGTGGCGCGGGATGGATCCTTTCGCTGTATGAAAGCCGTATGGGCGGTATCCTGGCCGACGAGATGGGCCTGGGCAAGACCGTGCAGGTGATCGCGGCGCTTTCCGCCGCCAAAAAGAAGGACGGCGCGGCGCAGAATATTATCGTCACCCCGACCTCGCTGATCTACCATTGGCTGGCGGAATTCAAGCGCTTTGACAGCGATCTGACCATTCGCCTGGTCACCGGTATGCGGGAAGACCGCCGCCGGGTGCTTTCCGAGATCGCGGGAGACCCGACGGTGGACGTGGTGCTGACCAGCTATCCGCTGCTTCGGCGCGATATCGAGCTGGTGAAAACCCTGCCGTTCCGCTTTGCGATCCTGGACGAAGCGCAGTTTGTGAAAAACGCGCAGTCCATCGGCGCGGCGGCGGTCAAGGAGATCGACGCGCAGGTGCGCGTTGCGCTTACTGGAACACCCATGGAAAACCACATGGGCGAGCTTTGGAGTATTTTTGATTTCGTACTGCCCGGCTATCTGGGCAGGCAGGCGACGTTCCTGCGCCGCTACGGCGGCAGCGAGCACGCCGAGGAATTGCAGGAGCGCATCAAGCCGTTCATCATGCGGCGGCTGAAGGCCGAAGTGCTCAAGGATCTGCCGGAGAAGCGCGAGCAATCGCTCTACGCGGCGATGACGCCCGAGCAGGAGCGCATCTACAACCAGCTGCTGGAAACCCTGCGGTCCCACGTCGGCGAGGCGCTGTCCAGCGGTTCGCTGCCGCGCGCGCGGATGCAGGTGCTGAGTATTCTGCTAAAGCTCCGGCAGGTCTGTTGCCATCCAAAGCTGTTTCTGGACGATTACGAGGGCACCAGCGGAAAGCTTGAGCTGCTGATCCAAACCGTGAAACAGGCCATCGAGGACAAACGCAGGCTGTTGATCTTCTCGCAGTTTGTGGGCATGCTGCAGATCATCCGCAAGCGCCTGGCCCGCGAGGGCGTCAAGACCCTGTACCTGGACGGCTCCACCCGCCCGGAGCTTCGGCAGGAGCTTTGCGACCGTTTCAACGGCGGCGACGGCCAGGTGTTTTTGATCAGTCTTAAAGCGGGCGGCACGGGCCTGAACCTGATGGGTGCGGACCTGGTGATCCACTACGATCCGTGGTGGAACCCCGCCGTGGAGGAGCAGGCCATCGACCGTGCCCACCGTATCGGTCAGACGCGGGACGTGGACGTTATCCGCCTGATCGCACAGGGGACCATTGAAGAGAAAGTCACCGATCTTTCCAAGCGCAAGCGCGCGGTGTTCGACCGCGTGGTGCTCGCGGGCGAGACGGCGCTGTCCAGCTTGACGGAAGAGGATATCCGCAACCTGTTCTTCTAGGAGGTGCAGAGTTTATGTGCGGACGCTATTACATCGACAACGAGGAAGAAAACATCAAAGTGCGCGCCATCTTGAAGGAACTCAACCGGCGCAGGCTGCCGATGTTTGACCAGGTGCGAATCGGGGAGATCTTCCCCTCGCAGATCGCGCCGGTCATCGTCAGCGAACAGGATACCGGGGTTACGGTGCGCCCCATGAAGTGGGGCTTTCCGCGCACCGGCGGCGGGGGTATGGTCATTAACAGCCGTTCGGAAAAGGCCGACGTGACCCCGATGTTTCAAAAAGCCGCGCGGGAGCGCCGCTGCCTCGTCCCCGCGAGCCACTTTTTTGAGTGGCGGCGAACCTCCGGCCGCAAAACCAAGGACAAGTTCGCTTTCCGCCCCGATACCGACGAGCCGCTGATGTACATGGCGGGCTTCTACGGCCAGTTTCTGGGCGGGTTTGCGGGCGGCGGATACGACGGGTTTGCCATCCTTACCCGCGCGGCGGACGGGCAGATGTCGCCGTACCACGACCGCATGCCCGTGATTTTGACTGACGAATCCCTGAAAAAAGCATGGCTGAACCACGCTGTTCCTTACGCCGACCTGCGCCAGGCGTTTGACCCGCCGACGCTCAGGATTTGGGGGCAGGAACCCGATCAAAAACAGCCGGTGTGACCTGTGAGTGCCGATTTGCGGCAAACAGTGCAGGCGCAAGGGCCATATTGCGTACCAAACGCTTGACGAACAAGGCAACGTTTGCTACGATGCGTATAGCGCCAAGCCCGGAAAAGAAAAGATTGTCTTTGACGGGCATTTATATATTCGCATTATATTTGGGAGTTTGACCGAAACAGGGGGAGCGCCGCGTGGGGGAGGTCACTGTAAAGATGTGGGAAATGCCGGTTCTTTTAAATTGCTTTTCCCTCGTCATTCTTTTTGTATTTTACCTGGATAACCAGCACAGGCATCTTGAAAACAAGTCGCAGAAGTATTTCTTTTTCCAGCATATGGTCGTCACGAATATCCTGCTGCTTGTGCTGGACGGCGTAACCTGGCTGGTCGCGGGCACGCCGGATCCGGCGCTTCGCATCGTCAACGTCGTCGCGTCGACGCTTTATTATATCCTAAACCCGCTGCCATCCTTCTTTTTCCTGCGGTTTACCGACGTGGTGATGAACCTGAGCGCCGAGAAGCAGCGCAAGAAAATGCGCTGGTATGCCGTTCCGGTCGTCCTCAACCTGTTGATTGCGCTCGCCACGCCGTTTACGGGCTGGTTTTTCAATATCGACGCGGCCAATGTGTATCACCGAGGATCGCTGTTATCGGCATCGTTTGTGCTGTCGCTCATCCTGCTGTTCGTTGCCCTGATCAAAGTCATCCTCCGTTACGCCCCGGCGCGTAAAGAGGTTGGAGCCGTAGCCAAGAACATCAAGGAATACCGCTGGATTCTGGAGTATGCGCTGATCCCGATCCTCGGCGCGGGCGTACAGGCGTTTTTCTATAACGTAACGTATATCTGGAATTTTACGGTTATCGGCCTTCTGATCCTGTATATCAACTACCAGAACGCCGAGATTACCACCGATACCCTCACGGGCCTGTACAACCGCAGGCAGTCCTTTGCGTACTTTGAACGCTTTATGCGCGAGCGGACGCGGGACAAGCTGAGCATTGCGGTCGTGATGATCGACATCAACAACTTTAAACTCATCAACGATTGCTATGGGCACACGCTGGGGGATGAGGCGATCGTTGACGTCGCCAGGGTGCTGGAAGAGGAATTCAAGTGGGACGATTTCATCTGCCGTTTCGGCGGGGATGAATTCGTCGTCATCACAAAGCACGGAGAGCTTAAGTCCCTCAAAGCCGTTCTGCAGTCCGTCAACGACCACCTGATGGCGCTGCACCGCGAGGGCAGGTTTGCGTTTGAGCTGTCGGTCAGCGCCGGATTCGCGCAGTATTCCCGCAAGTGCAAAACTTTGGACGCGCTGATCAAGCTTGCGGATGATATGATGTTTGAACAAAAGGCGAAGCTTCTGCGCAGGGCAAGCGATAAACAGGCGGCTACGAGCTGACCTGGGGGCTGGACAATTGCGGTGCCCTATGGTAGGATATACATCGGATGAATGCCCTGCGGACGCAGCAAAGAGAGCCGTTTGAACCGCTGAAAGAACGGCCGGTCGGCAAACAGGGTTCCCCGCATCCGCAAATTCGGCCAATCCCCGACGGTTTGCCGCCGTTACCGGGCAGCGAGTGAGAGCGAATTTCGCTCTAAGTCGGGTGGTACCGCGAAGAATGCCTTCGTCCCAACAAGCGGTTGGGCGAGGGGTTTTTTAGTTTAAGGAGGAGCTTATGGGCAAGCAGGATGAAAAGAAGTTTGTGGAGCATATCACGCCCCGCAGCGAGGATTTTTCCCAGTGGTACACGGACGTTATTTTACAGTCGGAGCTGGTGGATTACGCGCCGGTGCGCGGCTGCATGGTGGTCCGGCCGTACGGCTACGCCATCTGGGAGCGCATCCAGCAGGAAGCGGACCGGCGGTTCAAAGCCACTGGACACCAAAACGTGTATATGCCGCTGCTAATCCCCGAAAGTCTGCTGCTCAAGGAAGCCGAGCATGTGGAGGGCTTCGCGCCTGAAGTGGCGTGGGTCACCCAGGGCGGAAACGAACCCTTGCAGGAGCGCCTGGCCATCCGCCCGACCAGCGAGACCATTTTCTGCGCAATGTACAGCAAGTGGGTCGGCAGCTGGCGCGACCTGCCCATGAAATATAACCAATGGTGTTCGGTGATGCGCTGGGAAAAGAGCACGCGCCCGTTCCTGCGGACGTCCGAATTCCTCTGGCAGGAGGGCCACACCATCCACGAAACGCCCGAGGAAGCGCAGGAAGAAACCCTGCAGATGCTCGACGTTTACCAGGATGTGGCTGAAAACGAACTTGCCATCCCGGTGCTGTGCGGTCGCAAAACCGACAAGGAAAAGTTTGCGGGAGCCGTGGCAACCTACAGCATGGAAGCCATGATGCAGGACGGCAAGGCCCTGCAGGCGGGCACGACCCATAACTTCGGCACGAACTTTGCCGAAGCCTTTGAAATTCAATATTTAAGCCGCGACGGAAAGCTCGAATACGTGCATGAGACCAGCTGGGGAATTTCCACCAGGCTGATCGGCGCGATCATCATGACCCACGGCGACGAGCGCGGATTGCGCCTGCCGCCACGCATCGCGCCGATCCAGATCGTGATCGTGCCCATTGCCGCGCACAAGGGCGGCGTGATGGAAAAGGTGGACGAAGTGTTTAAAACGCTGACCGACGCCGGTTTCCGCGTGAAGGTGGACGACCGCGATACTGTCTCGCCAGGCTTTAAGTTCAACGACTGGGAATTAAAAGGCGTGCCTGTGCGGCTGGAGATCGGACCCCGCGATATTGAAAACGACCAGGCGACGGCCTTCCGCCGCGACACCTGCGAAAAAGCGCCCGTCGCGCTCAGCGGTCTTCCCGACAGCATGACGAAGCTTTTGGACGAAATCCAGAAGGGTCTGTTCGACCAGGCGGCGGCGTTCCGCGACAGCCGCATCAAGACCGTCAAGAATATGGATGAGCTCACCGAGGCCGTGCAGACCGGTTTTGCCAGGGCCATGTGGTGCGGCGACGTCGCCTGCGAAGAGGAAATCAAGCAGAAAACGACCGCCACCAGCCGTAATATGCCCTTTGAGCAGACGCCTGTCGGCGATACCTGCGTGTGCTGCGGGAAAAAAGCCGAAAAATTAATCTACTTCGCAAAAGCGTATTAAAACAATGGATAAACAGGTCATTCTCTGGGACTGGAACGGAACGCTTTTGGACGACGTTCAGTATGCCCTGGGCGTGCGCAACAGGGTGTTCCCGCGCTTCGGCCTGCCGGCGATAGAGGATCTGCAAACCTACCACGAGCAGTTCACCTTTCCGGTACGGCTGTATTACGAGCGCGCGGGCGTAACGGAGGAGAACTTCGTGGCGGTCGCCAACGCATGGATGAACGAGTACCTGTCAGGCTGCCACGCCGTTGCGCTGTTTCCGGACGCGCTGCAAGCGCTGGACAGCTTCAAGGACGCGGGATTTACGCAGCTTGTCCTTTCGGCGAGCAAGGAGGATAACCTGCGAGACCAGCTCGGCAGCGCGGGCATACTGCACCGCTTCCAGGCGGTGCTCGGGCTTTCACACATCTACGCGACGGATAAAACCGATCTTGCCAGAGCGTGGATTAAGGAAACGAATACCGACCCTGCAGCCTGCGTGCTGCTTGGCGACACCGCGCACGACGCGTTCGTGGCCGACAGCCTCGGCATGGGTTGTGTTCTGATCTCGCGCGGGCACATGAGCGAAACAAGGCTCCTGTCGACAGGGCATCCCGTGTGCGGGTCTTTGGAGGAAGCGGCGAAACTGATTCTTGGCAGGAAACGCTGAACCGCCTGCCGAAATTCTTTCTATCACAACTGAAACCCGACCGCTCTTTGAACGATAGGAGAGATGCAACGTGGCAAAACCGCTGTTTCAAGGTGCGATTACCGATGTGCACGGTATCCGCGTAGGGCAGGCGCAGGATGAACGCGCGCTGACCGGCGTTACCGTGGTGCTCTGCGGCGGCGAAGGCGCCGTAATCGGCGCGGACGTGCGCGGCGCGGCCCCCGGTACGCGGGAGATTAGCCTCACCCGCAGCGAGGCGACCGTGGAAAAGGCAAACGCCGTCATGCTTACCGGCGGCAGCGCGTACGGGCTGGACGCGGCTGGCGGCGTGATGCGATTTTTGGAAGAGGCCGGGATCGGCTACGAGGTCGGTTCCTTCTGCGTGCCCATCGTGCCCGCCGCGGTGCTGTTTGACCTGATGGCGGGCGACGGAACGGTGCGCCCCGACGCGGTCATGGGCTACGAGGCCTGTAAAAACGCGAAAAAGACCGTGGAACAGGGCGCGTACGGCGCGGGTACGGGCGCGACCATCGGCAAGTTTGTGCCGGGCGCGACGCCGGTATTCGGCGGTACGGGCACAGCCAGTATCACCCTGCCGGACGGCGTAACCGTCGGCGCGATCGCCTGTGTAAACGCGGGCGGCGACGTGTACCATCCCCACACCGGAAAGGTGCTTGCCTGCGGGCATTTAAGCGACGGCAAACCCGTGCCAAGCGAAGGCCTGCTGTTCGGCACGGCGCCCGCCGCCGAACACCTGAAGATTCCCGAACGGGGGAACACGACGCTGGTCATTGTCGCGACCGACGCGATGCTCACAAAACCCCAGGCCAACCGTGTGGCCGCCTGCGCGCACGACGGGTTCGCCCGCACCATCCGTCCCGTACACACCCAGGCCGACGGAGACACGGTGTTTGCCCTGGCGACCGGGCGCGTGAACGCGGACGTGAACATGATTCAGCTCTGCGCCGCTGCGGCGGAGGTGACCGCCCGCGCGATCGCCAACGCGGCCTTTATCGGAGGCAAGCGGTGATCGGGCTGGGCATCGACGTGTGCCATGTGGAGCGCATTGAGAAAGCGCTGCAAAAAAGCGACGGATTCCTGAAACGCTATTATACGGAAGACGAACGCGCATACCTGAAAACCAAAAAGGACGCGCAGAGCGCTGCGGGCATGTACGCCGCCAAGGAAGCGTTTTTAAAAGCGCTGGGCGTCGGGCTGTCGGGCGGGGTCGCGCTGTCGGACGTCGGCGTCGCGCACGACGAGCGCGGCTGTCCGACCTACGCCCTGTCCGTTAAGGCTGTCGACGCCATGCGGGAAAAAGGCGCGCGGAACTCGTTTTTGAGCATCACACACGACGGGGGCATCGCCGCCGCCGTGTGCGTGTTGGAGTAGTTTATGCTGTATACGATCTCACCCGCGGAGATGAAGCGCATGGAACAGCGTTTCATGGCGGAAACGAACACGGAAAGCCTGACGCTGATGGAACGTGCGGCGGGTCATGTGGCCGACGCCTGCATGCCGTTTTTATGGCACGGGGCGAAACTGCTGGTACTCTGCGGCACGGGCAACAACGGGGGAGACGGGCTGGCGGCGACGCGCATCCTGTTGTCGCGTTTTGAAACTTTGCGCTGCGTGGTTTATCAGCTCGCTGGCAGACAGTCGCCTGAAACCGCCGAACAGACCAAACGGCTCAAGGCATTTGAAGACCGCGCGGAGATCATTACAGTCGATGGCGACGCGCCGGTAATCTCGGAAGACTGCGCATGCGCGGTCGACGCGCTGTTCGGTACGGGGCTCTCGCGGCCGCTGTCCGGCGCGGCGCTTGCGCTGGTTCAGGAGCTGAACGCAAGCGGACTTCCCGTCGTCGCCGTGGATATTCCAAGCGGGCTGGACGGCGCAAATGGTTATGCGCCCGAGGGCGGAGAAGCCGTACAGGCCGACGAGACGGTCACCTTTCACCGTCCCAAGGACGGGCTGTACCTGGGCGACGGGCCGGAGCTGTGCGGTGAAATCAAGACGGCGGATATCGGAATCCCGCCCGAATTTGACGACGCGAAAGGCTTTGCCGTCATGGAGACGGAAGACGCGCAGCGTCCTCCGCGCCGCAAAAATACGCACAAGGGCAGCTACGGGAAGCTGCTTTCAGTCACGGGGTCCTTCGCCATGCCGGGCGCGGCGGGTATCAGCGCGCTGGCGGCGCTGCGCACAGGCGCGGGCATGGTCACGGTCGCCTGTCCCAAAGAGATTGTACAGACCGTAATTTCGATTGCGCCCTGCGCCACCGCCCTGCCGCTTCCGGACGAAAATCCATGGATCGCGCTGGAACCCGCGCTGCAAAAGGCGGACGCGCTGATTTTGGGATGCGGGCTTGGGCAAAGCCGCGCCACATCCCGTCTGGTTGAGCGCCTGATACACTACCTTTGCGCACACGAGCTCCCGGCGGTGCTGGACGCCGACGCGCTGAACATACTGGCGAATGATCAGGAGGGTTTTCTGGCACAGTCCCTCCGTTTCCCGCAGCAGGTCGTGCTCACGCCGCACCTGGGCGAAGCGGCGCGTTTGCTGCGCCGGCCGGTGGTGCAAATCAAACGCAATCAGGCGCAGGCGGCGCGGGATCTTCGCGCGCGCTACGGCGGCAGCGTGGTCCTGAAAAGCGCGACCAGCGTACTGATCGCACACGACGGCGAAGCCATCAACATCTTCGGTACGCCCGCTATGGCCAAGGCCGGCAGCGGCGATACGCTGGCGGGCATCCTCGGCGCGCTTTTAGCGGGGCAAAAGGAATATAAGATAAGCGGCGTCCGCCTGCTGCAGACCGCCTGCGCGCTGCACGGGCTGGCGGGGGAAGCCGCCGCGCAAAAATACGGCGAGCACGGCGTGCTCGCTACGGATGTATGTGATTTGATCCGCTAACCCTTCGGTTTCTAAATCTGCATAGAATAGGCGAGGATGAACCCGCCGAACACGTCGTGGCTGTAGCGGAAGCCTAAATTCCGGTACAGGCTGACGACACCGTCGTTGCCGTTGGAGATATACACAAACAGGGTATGCAGATCCTCCACGGTGCGGAACCATTGCATGGCGCGGCTGCACAGCGTATAGGCAATGTGCTGCCCGCGGTATTCCGGCATTACGTACAGGTTGTTCAGGCAGCCGATCTTCTGCGGCAGTGCCAATCCGTCGGGATAAAACCCGGTTTTGTTCGCGCCTGAAAGCGTCTGTGCCCAGCCCGGGATTGCCGTTTTCGAGGCTTCGGTCTGCCATTCGGCGGTCGAGAAGATATACCCAACGGGCGTGCCGCCGTCGAAAGCGGCGATCAGCTGTTTTTCCGCGGCGTGCTCGTAGCTTGGCTTCAGGCGGTTGTCGAAGTTCATCGACCGCAGCACTTCCGGGTGTATGGTTCCATGATCGGCCTGATGGACCATCAGCGCGTTGCACAAATCACGGCAAAGATCAATCTCGCCGCTAAAAAGCTCCCGATACATCAGTTCACGGTGATCGTTATTCATACGCGCGCCTCCACCCGTATGATATGCGATCACCGTGAAAAATGCAATCTTCTTTACAGAATACCGGTTAAAATGAGATACAGGCCGTACGCGACCATCAGGATACCTCCGATTCTGCGCAGCAGCGGCTGATGGTCTCTAAGCCAGTTAAACGCCTGTTTAAGCCACTGGTAGAGCACGATGAACAACAGCATCGGAAGCGACAGCCCGAGGGCGAACACCGCAAGCGACAGCATCCCCGCGCCCATCGTGGCGCTGGACGCGGCCATCAGCAGGGCGTTGGCGAGGATCGGCGTCAGGCAGGGCGTCCAGGATAGCGCGATAATCACGCCGAACAGGAGCGCCGAAAAGAAGCCGTTGGGGCGGAGCGATCCGAACTTGTCCGTCCACTTGGGCGCGTTCACGCCCCGCCAGCGCAGGATATCGGCCGTCCAGAGCCCGAATACGATCATCAGCGCGCCGGTGACGATATTGAGCGTTCCGCGGTCGGCGTCCTTGATCACGCCGCCGATCAGCCCGGCACCCGCGCCGATGAGCGTGAACAAAAGGATGAATCCCGCCGCCAGCCCAAGGCTGCGCAGAAGAACGCTTGTCCAGGCGTTCTTCTTTTGATCGTCGCCGCTGCCGACCAGGTACAGCGTGTACACGGGCAGCATCGGCAGCACGCACGGCGATACGAAGGCGACCAAACCGCCCAGAAACATTGCCCAGAGGGAGAGCTGTTCTACGCTTTCAGCAAACAAGGAATTCCTCCATCTGCCTTACGGCGTAGCGCTCGATGTTGCGTCGGAAGCGGGATGACTTACAAAAATGTTCGGCTGCGATTGTGCGAAAATGGCCGGCAATTTTCCGGCGGTTTCCACGCCCAGCATATCAAGGATGCTGGATATGGTGTCGAAATCAATCCGGCTGGCAACGGCATAACTCACGTATCCGTTCTGATCGACGATCACCGTAGTCGGATACCCGGGCACGCCGATAGCCGAGGTCAGTGCGAAATCCTCGTCTTCGATCACGGTTGCGGCTTCCAAGCCGTAGGTTTCTACAACGGAGGCCGAATTGCTTTCGTCCTCGCCGTCCCAGGGATGGACGAGAAGAACCACTAATTGTTCGGGATCGTAGGTATCCAATACTTTTTTATAATCCGGCATCTCTTCCATGCAGTAGGGGCACCATTCCGTGAAATAGTTGATGATAACAACCTTACCCAGATACTGCTCCAAATCCAGCTGGGTACCGGCAAAATAGTCGGCAAGGTAGATGGGTTCCGCAGCGGTCGTATCGTCGCTTGTGCCGGACTGGGCAGATGCGCTTTCGTCGCTGTAGCTGTCTTCGCTTTCATAGCTCTCGTTTTCATAGCTTTCGCTTTCATTTTTGTCCTCGTCCGCGGTCGCAACGATAATAAGAGCGGAAACCAAGATCAACGCCAAAAGCAGGCTGATCGCTTTTTTGAATGTGCTGTGCATAAATTAACCACCTTTCTGATATTATGTACCAAAATCTCATGCCGCTGAAACGTTTAGTTCTTTACGGGAAAGACCCCCTCATGGTATAATGCAAAATGTTTTTATACAAGGGATCAAATGTAAAAAGTATAAAAACGACCGCAGACCGACAGGAGGGAAACAGTATGGCTTTAGGGATTTCCAGGAAAGCAGCCGGAATCGCGCCGTCGGCTACGCTGGCGCTGAACGCGAAGGTTACCGCCATGAAAGCCGCCGGAGAAAAGGTGATAGGATTTGCAAGCGGGGAGCCGGATTTTGATACCCCGGTTGCGATTCGAGACGCTATGAAAGCAGCCCTCGACGCCGGAAAAACCCGCTATACTGCCGCGTCGGGCGCACCGGAACTGCGCAAGGCGATCAAGGATAAATTCCTGAGAGAAAACGGCCTGGACTACGATATCAGCCAGATCGTTGTGTCCAACGGCGCCAAACATTCTCTTTTCAACGCTTTTTTTGCACTGCTGGACGACGGCGACGAAGTGATTATCCCCACGCCCTGCTGGGTCAGCTATCCCGAAATGGTCAAGATGTGCGGCGGTGTGCCGGTGTTTGCACAGACCACCGAGGAGGATAATTTCGTCCTCAAGCCCGCGCATATTGCCGCCGCGATTACAGAAAAAACCAAGGCTTTCATACTGACCTCGCCCTCCAACCCCAACGGAAGCTGCTGGGGCCTTGAAGAACTGCAGGCTTTGGCCGACCTTGCCGTGAAGCATGATTTTTATATCATTACCGATGAAATTTACGAGCATCTTCTCTATAACGGCGATCACAATATCTCCATCGCCACTCTCGGGGACGAGGTGAAGGACAGGACCATCACCATCAACGGCGTCTCCAAAACCTACGCGATGACGGGCTTTCGCATCGGTTACGCGGCTGGCCCCAAGGACGTCATGAAGGCGATCGGCGCCTGCCAGAGCCAGGCGACCTCCGGCCCGAATACGCCCTCGCAGTTTGCGGCCATCACAGCGCTGAACATGGACCAGGAGTCCGTGGAGGTCATGCGTAAGGCCTTTATGGAGCGCAGGGACGCGCTGGTGGCGGGGCTTAATGCGATCGACGGCATTTCCTGCCTGAAACCCGACGGCGCGTTCTACGTGATGATGAACGTCAAAGGCCTGATCGGCAAAAAGAAGGACGGCCTGGAGATCGACAGCTGTTCTACCTTTGCCGAACTGCTTTTGGAAAACGAAAAGGTCGCCGTCGTACCAGGCGCGGATTTCCATGCTCCGGGCTTTTGCCGCCTGACCTACGCCCTGTCGATGGAAGATATGATGGAAGGCGTTAAACGTATTCGCACGTTTGCCTTAAGCCTGACCGACTGACGATAAACCATATCGTTTCCTCATTCTTTTCCATATACAATTCAAAGAAGAACTGAATTCCCGTCACTGTTTGCCGGCCCGACAGGGCGATTTCCACAGCGATACGGAAAAACCGTGCGCGGCAATCCACGGTTTATCCTATCGTTTTCCACCGGTTTTCCACAAAAACAGAGGATTATCCCGGCGTTTTCCACATTTTATCGACAAATACGGGAGTTCGGGAAAGGGAGTAACGGCGTATGATCGAGTTCAACAAAAGAAATAACCAGTTGATGCAGTCCAAATACCAGTATGATTTGCAGGATGTCCAGGAGCCCAATTTGTACCGCGAGATCTATGACTATGATACGATCCCAAAGGTCACCTTCAACAACCGCTTGGTGCCCATCAACATGCCCGACGAAATCTGGATGACCGATACCACCTTCCGCGACGGCCAGCAGAGTGTGAGCCCATTTTCGGTTAAGCAGATCGTGCACCTGTTCAAGCTGCTCTCCAGGCTCGGCGGTGAGAAAGGTCTGGTGCGGCAGAGCGAGTTTTTTGTCTACACCGATAAAGACCGCGAGGCCCTGGAAAAATGCCAGGCGCTGGGGCTGAAGTTCCCGGAGATTACGACCTGGATCCGCGCCAATACGGCGGACTTCGACCTGGTCAAGGCCGCGGGCGTGGAAGAGACCGGCATTTTGGTGTCCTGCAGCGATTACCATATCTTCAAAAAGATGAAAATGACGCGCGCGCAGGCAATGGAGCAGTACCTGAAAATCGTCAGTGCGGCGATGGACAGGGGCATCCGCCCACGCTGCCACTTCGAGGATATCACGCGCGCTGATTTTTATGGCTTCGTACTGCCGTTTGCCGAGAAGCTCAACGAGCTTTCGGCGCAAAGCGGTATTCCCGTGAAAGTCCGCGCGTGTGATACGATGGGCTACGGCGTCAGCTATCCCGGCGCGGCGCTGCCCAGAAGCGTGCAGGGCATCATCTACGGCCTCAATCACTATGCGCAGATCAAGAGCGAACTGCTGGAGTGGCACGGGCATAACGACTTCTATCGCGTGGTGAACAACGCGGGCACGGCTTGGCTGTACGGCTGCTCCAGCGTCAACTGTTCTCTGCTTGGTATCGGGGAGCGGACGGGCAACTGCCCGCTGGAAGCGATGGCGATCGAATACCAGGCGCTGCGCGGCACCGACGACGGCATGGACCTGACGGTGGTCTCCGAGATCGCCGAATACATGGAAAAAGAGATCGGTATCGAGATCAGTCCCCGGCAGCCGTTCGTCGGCAGGCATTTCAACGTCACCCGCGCGGGCATCCACGCCGACGGTATGCTCAAGGACGAGGAGATCTATAACATTTTCAACACCACGAAGATTTTGAACCGTCCGCCGACGGTATCGGTGGACAGCCACTCCGGGCTTGCGGGCGTCGCACACTGGATGAACGCGTTCTTCCGCCTCAAGGGCCCGCACCGGGTGAACAAGCAGGATGATCTGGTGAAAACCGTGAAGGAACAGGTGGACGGCCTCTACGCCAAAGGCCGCAACACCGTAATGGGAGACGAGGAACTGGAAGTGCTCGTAATGCAGGCCGATAGCGAGCGGTATCAGAAGTTGCTTCGCCACAAAGCCAAATAACAGCTTGTCCAGAAGACCTAATCTGCAAAGACAGCCCCGACAAACGTTTATGATTTGTCGGGGCTGTTTTAAATTGCGAATCGTCATTTGAAGAACTCGTCAGGGTGGACACTCCGTGATCGCCGTTATACCGTCAGGTAAATAATGATGATGAGGCTGTGCGATACCGCGCTGGATTTTCGTCAGGCTGTGTTTGCGGAAGTCGAAGTAGTAGCAGCGCTACGTCAAGACTTCCGCAGGCGCAGAATGGCGGAAATAAAGCGTGGCAGCGTACAGGGGATATCGTCATTATTTACCTGATTAAGAAAAATCGGTATCGAACTGCACGATAAGTTCATAGCGGGGGTCGAGCTGCTTGACGAACGCATGCAGCGATCGATAAAGCTGTTCTTTGTCGATCTCGTCGTTTGGCAGCAGGCAGTCAAACACCAGGTTGATCTGTTTTTCGCCCGGCACCATGCGGAAATCGTGCAGCGACAGCCGATTATCCTGGCTTTTCAGAAACGCGGCGATCTTTTTGCGCAGCGCGTTGATCTTGGGATCGTCGGTCACGGTGGGGTCCATGTGGATGCAAACCTCCATGCCAAGCGTATCCTTCAGGTCGCGTTCCGCCCGGTCGATCACCTCGTGAATGGCCACGATATCGCCGGTCGCGCTGACCTCCGCGTGCACCGATGCAATGCAGCGCCCCGGGCCGTAATCATGAATGATCAGGTCGTGCAGGCCGGAGATTTCGTCATACTGCAGCAGAATCCGTTTGATGTCCCGCACTAGATTCGGGTCGGATTTGCCGCCCAGGAGGCTGTCGATGGTGTCCTTGCAGACGTCATACCCGGTTTTCAGTACGAACAGCGCGACCAGCACGCCGATATAGCCGTCGATCCGCCACCCGAACACCCATTGCAGCAGCATGCTGACGACTACCGCGCCGGTCGCCGCGATATCCGACAGGCTGTCCTTGGCCGCGGCGAACAGGGTTTTGGAGTTGATCAGCCGCGCAATTTTACGGTAGTAGAAATAAAGCCAGAGTTTGACCAGTATCGAGGCCGCGAGGAGGATCAATAGCACGGGACGCACGGTCAGCACGCCCGGGGCGAGGGCGGTTTTCACGCCTTCGTAGAAAAGCTTTCCGCCCGCGATGAGGATGATCACGCCCACCGCCAGCGCGCCCAGGTACTCCATACGGCCGTGCCCGAAGGGATGGGACGTGTCGTTGGGCTTGACGGCGATGCGCACCGTAATCAGCGCCATCAGCGAACCCGCCGAATCGGACAGGTTGTTCACCGCGTCTGCCGTGGCGGCCAGCGAACCCGACAGGGTGCCGATGATGAACTTGAGCGCCGCTAAAAAGACGTTCAGGATGATGCCCGTCACGCTGCCCAGCGTACCGTACGAGGCGCGTACGCCGCGGTCGGCCAGGTTGTCCGGGTTTTTGATGAATAGCTTAAACAGCCAGCTGGTCAAGCGGTACCCTCCAATATTGGGAGATCGGTGTAGTTTCTTTAAATCGTGTGACGTTCAGTATAGCACGTTTCCGGGTCTGCTACAACGAATATTACAGCACGAGGAACCCGCGAAAGCCGCGGCTGCTGTAATAGCTGTCCGCGCCGTTATGATAGGTAAACACCTGCCCATAGCGTTTGTCGCAAAACAGCGCGCCGCCAAGCCTGCGCACGCCCTCGGGCGTGCGAACCCAGCTGGAGGTTTTCAGGTCGAAATCAAACAGTTCCTGCAGCGCGCGGTACTGCGTTTCGGATAATAGCGTGATGCCCATAGTTTCGGCCATGTGCACGGCGCTGTCGCCGGGAGCGTTTGCTTTGCGGCGCAGGCGCGCGTCCTCATCGTAGCACAAGCTGCGGCGGCCAAGGGGGCTTTCTTTGGCACAGTCCATGAACACGACGGCGGAGGGATGTTCCGGATCGGGAACGACGTTCGGTTCGCCGCCGGTCGCCTCCATCGCGTACAGCGCAGAAAGCGTATCCGGCGATGCTTCCAGCTTCGTCTGCACCCTCTCCCAGGACAGGCCCGGATGATAACGTTCGGTAGTCATAAAGCGCGTTTCCAGTGTTTTCAGCAGCACGTCCCGCTGTGCGGGGGAGAGAGCTTCGGACATCGTAATTCCTCCTTGCGGTATCGGTTTTCAGGATGAAAACAAGGCTGCCATGACGGCAGCCCTGTTGTGGTATTGAAAACTTAGGCCTCGGGTTCTTCGTCCGCTTCTTTTTTCTTGGCGGCGGACTTCTTCTTGGCCTTGGGTTTCTCCTCGGCCTCCTCGTCTTCGGATTCGTCGGAAGCTTCTTCGGCCTTGGCTTTCTTGGCGGGCGCTTTCTTCTTGGGCTTCTCTTCCGCTTCCTCTTCTTCCGCAGGCTCTTCGGCGGTTTCTTCTTTTGGTTCTTCAGCGGGTTCTTCGGCAGGCTCTTCCTTCGGCGCTTCAACAGCCTTTTCGGCGGGCGCTTCGGCTTTGGCTTCTTCCGCCTGCGCTTCGGCCTCCAGCTGCTTGCCTACGGCCTCGATATCGACCGGAACGGCTTCGTCCAGCGCTTCGGGCTGGCTGGGCGCCGCTTCATGCCGGGGTCTTTGCGGTTCGTCCGCCTCCAGCAGTGCGCGGATGCTCAGGCTGATGCGTTTGGCCTGCGGATCAATGCTCAGAACCTTGACGTTGATCTCGTCGCCGACGGATACGGCGTCCTCCACCTTGTCGATGCGTGTGGTGGCGCACTGGCTGATGTGAACCAAACCGTCCACGCCGGGCTCCAGTTCCACAAACGCGCCGAAGGTGGTGATGCGCACCACTTTACCCACGACCACGGAACCCTCGGGGTATTTCTGCGGGGCGACGTCCCAGGGCTTGGGCTGCATCTGCTTAAGGCCGAGCTGAATGCGCTCGCGCTCGTGATCGAGATTCAAAATCTTGACTTCCACTTCCTGATCGGGATGTACGATTTCGGAAGGATGCTTGACGTGCGACCAGCTCAGGTCGGTGACGTGGATCAGGCCGTCTACGCCGCCGATATCCACGAACGCGCCGAAATCGGTCAGCCTGCGGACGATGCCTTTGATGACCGCGCCTTCTTCAAGCGCTGCCCATACTTCGGCTTTCTTCTCGGCTTCCTCGGCTTTCAGCACGGCCTTGCGGCTGGCGACGATGCGGCGTTTCTGCTCGTCGAGTTCGATGATCTTGAGCGTCAGCGTCTGGCCGACGAACTCGCCGATCTTTTCCACGTAGCGGTTGGAGAGTTGAGAGGCCGGCACAAACGCGCGAATACCGTCCACGTCGCAAATCAGGCCGCCTTTAACGACTTCCTTGCCTACGCCTTCCACGTATTCGTCATTGTCAAACTTCTCAACAAGCTTCGCAAAGGCTTTCCGCTTGAGGATATTGCGCTGGGACAGCAGCACGTTTCCGTCGCCGTCGTTGACTTTTACGACTTCGACTTCAATCTCGTCGCCCATCTTCACGTCCTCGGTGACCAGGTCTTCGCGCTTAATCAGCCCGTCGGATTTGAAGCCGATGTTGACGCAGACTTCCTCGTCTGTCATCTGTACGACCGTGCCGGTGACCGTTTGGCCCGGACGAATCTTCACCAGCGTTGCTTCGACATCCGCCATGAAGCTGTTTTCTTCCGTCTCTTCAACGGGTACTTGTTGGTCCATTTGTTCATTGTCTGTCATGCGTGTGACAACCTCCTTCAGTAACCAATCCGGAGTGCTGGCTCCGGTGGTTATTCCAATGATTTCGGAATCAATATCTGCAAAGTCCGGCGGAATATCGTCCGCGGACTCTATCAGCAATGTGCGGGGGCAGATGGCCTTGCTCGTTTCGTAGAGCTTTCTGGTGTTGGCGCTTTTGCTGCCGCCGAGTACGAGCATGGCGTCCACTTCGGCCGCGAGCTCCCGCGCTTCGGCCTGCCTGAGCGCCGTGGCGGTGCAAATGGTGTCTTCGACCGTAAGGTCTTTCACCTTCCTCTGGACGACAGGCAGGATTTCCGCCCAGCGCCCGGGGGAGAACGTAGTCTGCGCCGCGAGCAGCGCTTCGTCCAGTTCCGGCAGGGCTTCGGCCTGTTCGGCGCTGGAGACGGTGTACACGCTGCCCTTGCACCAGCCGATGGTTCCCGTAACCTCCGGGTGGTCCGGCTGTCCGGCCAGGATGACCGTTTTGCCGCCGCTGGAATAGCGGCTCACCGTTTCGTGCAGGCGCTGTACGAAGGGGCAAGTCAGGTCCAGCGTCCGGCAGCCCTGTGCTTCAAGCTCGGTATACACATCCGGCGCTACGCCGTGGCTGCGGATGACCGCCGTCTGCCCGGACGCTTCCGCCGGCGTATCCACGGCGCGGACACCCTGCGTTTCCAGGAGACGGATCACCTGCGGATTATGCACCAGTTCGCCGATGGTTACGATGGCGCCGTACCGGCCGGAAGCTTTGATCGCCTCATCCACGGCGCGCCGAACCCCCATACAGAAGCCCGCGTGTTTTGCCGTGCGTATCGGCATGGAAAAACCTCCAAACGGGTAATCAGTTACACTATTCGGTTCAAACTTGATAATTCCTTCTATTTTTCCGATAAAAAGCGAAAAAACAGTGATTATTCCTGCGTTTGCGGGTGGCTGCGCACAAATTCCCGGTAAATATTCGCAATACGGTCAAGCACCTCGCCGGCAGTATCTTTATTGATACCCCTGGCTTTGATATCCGAAACCGTGAAAACTTCGCCGAAATAACAGTGCGTCGTATGGAACCAGCGCGGTTTTTCCTGAATATAAACCGGCAGGACGGGCACGCCAGACTGCAGCGCGATCATCGCGACGCCGCCCTCCATATCCTCCATAACGCCCTGCTTGTAACGCGTTCCCTCGGGGAAGATGCCCAGAACGTTGCCGTCCTTGAGTACTTGCAGGGAGGCACGCAGGGCTTTCATATCGGTGTTGTAGCGGCGTACGGAGATCATGTGCACGCGCCCGAATAAAAACCGGAGAATGGGGTTTTTCGTCAAATCGTCCTTGCCCAGAAAGCGAATCTGGTGTTTACGGCAGCCGTAGCCCACGATGACCGGATCGATCATCGACAAGTGATTGCCGATGATGATATAGGGCGCGTCCAGCCGGGCACGCTCGATATGATGATATTTCACAGGCATCAGGATGCGAAACACGATGGCTGCCAGCCCGACCACAAGGGCGTACAGCAATGAATATCGGCCGGGTTTGCTTACGGAATCCTTCATAGCCTGTCCTCCAGAAGGCGAACCACCTCGGCTACCGTCTGTTCCCGCACATAATGGGTATTGTCGATCATCACAGCGTCGTCCGCCGGCCGCAGCGGGTCGATCGCCCGGGTGGAATCCTGCTGATCCCGCGCGATAACGTCCTCAAGGACCTTCTGATAATCGGCCTCCTGGCCGCCTTTAAGCATTTGGTCATAGCGGCGTTTGGCGCGTTCCTGAGGCGTTGCGGTCAGGAACACCTTAAGCGTCGCGTCGGTCAGCACCTTGGTGCCGATATCGCGCCCGTCCAAAATCATGGAGCGGGTTTTGGCGATCGCCTGCTGCTTTGCGACCATGTATCTGCGCACCGCGCCGCACTTGGAGCTGGTGGACGCCGCAAACGAGATTTCCGGCGTACGTATTTTATCGGTGACGTCGATCCCGTTCACCAGCGTGCGCTGGACGCCGTTTTCTTTCAGCTCGACGCCGATATCAATTCTTTCGACCAGCGCGGTGAGCGCCGCTTCGTCGGCAGGGTCGATCCCTTCCAAAAGCGCCTGATAGGCAAAGGCACGGTACATTGCGCCCGTGTCCAAATGTAAAATCCCGAGTTTTTTGGCGACATCATCGGCCACGGTGGACTTGCCGGCGCCGCCGGGTCCGTCCAGTGCGATGGTGAAGTGCTTTTCCGTCATATCGCGCGGTGCCCCAATCCGATACAAATTTCATCCAGATGTCCAAGCCCGATGCCGAAATACACCGCGACCGCAACGTGGTCCCTGTAACGCGCGACGCCGATCTTGCCGCCGACGTTCATGCCCAGCGCTTTGGTGGTGATCTGGGAGAGCGCTTCCCTGGCCGCGCCCGCGACGCCGCCTTCTTCCAGGTGGCTTTCGTCGATGAGGCCTTCGCGCTTGGCCGCGATGACCGTGCGCTCGATGATGCGGGTGATGGACGGCACAAATTCGCCGCCGAAATCCACGGCGGCAGCGTGAATCTCCTGCAGGAGGAGCGATTTCTTCAGTTGTGCTTCTTCCTCGCGCGTGCGCGACATGCTCATCATAATCGCCGCGCGGGCCACGTCCCGGCTTCCGGGAACGCTCTGGTTTTGCATATGGGCTCCTTTACAAAGGCAAACTTGGACAAAACAATCCCAAAGTGCCGCTGCGTCACGTTTTTCACCCGCTATGTATAAGCAGGTTGGTACTCTGCCGTACGCATTTGCCGTCCCCTAACGTACAGAATACGGGGGCATGACATCCGTGTACGAACGCAAGTTCCATTTGTGAAGTGTCGGTAAAAACTAGACGCTGGCGCACACTTCAGGAACATAATTATTATATGCCTTCCCATAAACTGCGTCAAGAGATTGACGGCGGATGGGGATGAAGGTATACTGCTTTGTAAACGCAAGCTGGAAGGGGACGCACGCATGGCAACGCAAGGCGGCGACCGTATGCTGAAGGGATATCTGGCGATCTCGGTCTGTGTGATTGGGATTTCGTTCTCCCCGCTTTTTTACAGATTGGGCTTTTTAACCGGCCTCAACGCGCTGTGGCTGAACGTATTCCGCTTGGGGATTACGGTGCTCATCATGGCGGGCATCACGTTTTCAAACCCGAAATACCGAAAAGAGATATTTGGGATCTCCAAACGCTCGTTTTGGATCAGCGCGCTGGCGGGTACGCTGCTGGCCTTTCACCTGAACGGCTGGGCGCTTTCGCTGGTCTATACCGACGCGTTTGCCGCGTCGACCATCCTGGGTACCTATGTGTTGCTGACGGTGCTGTTTTCAGCGCTGATTTTAAAGGAAAAGACGTCCAAAGGCGCGCTGGGCGGGCTGCTCGTCGCCACGGCGGGCGTGGTGATCTGCAATCTCGGCGGAGGCTTCGGCCGCCTGAGCGGGAACATGCTGGCGCTGTTTGCCGCGGTGACCGAAGCGCTGTACGTGCTGTGCGGCCGCAAAGCCCGCGAGGACTTAAGCACGATCACCTATACCATGATACTATACTCATTCACATTGTTTTGGATGATCATCATGGCGCTGTTTACGGGCATGCCCGCAAGTGTACCGGCGGAAGGCTTGCTGTGGGCGGGGCTGCTCGCGCTCGTCTCCACGCTGCTTGGACACAGCATGGCGAACGTATCGCTGAAATACTTCAAAGCCGCGACCGTTTCGGCGCTGATGATGTCGGGCATCGTGACCGGTCCGCTGATCGTGTTTTTATTTCTGAACGACGTCCCGACGATGTTTTCGGCCATCGGCGGTACGATTATCCTGATCGGGCTTGCCTGGTATATGAGGGTGGAGATACGCAGCTCCAGGAACGGCAGAAACACCCAAACGGCAATCGCCGAATCGGGCGATATAGAATAAAAAGCGCGGATGCATTTGCATCCGCGCTTTTTGATTGCTTACTAATAAGAAATCGTTTCGTTGAACAGCTCGATGGCAAACCGGTCGGTCATACTGGAAATATAATCAAGAATCGCCTGCACGTAAATTTCCCTGTCCTTCAGCCCGCCGTAAATCTTCCGGTTGACGCACTGCAGGGACAAGTCTCTCAGCTCGCCCGCCGGAACGATGTCGGCGCTGCAATAACGCGCCAGCCACTTCGTAAAATATTCGACGGATTTCGGATAGATCTGCCCCTGGTCCCTGAGCACATCCCAGGTTTTCGGGCCGTCGTAGCACGCCTCCAGCAGGTCGAACAGCTGCGTGATCACAAGCTCGGAATATTTGCGGAACGGCTCCTGCCGGGGATGGCGGTAAATGTATTTATAGTTGAAGTCTTTGATATCCTTGAGCTGCTGGCTCATTTTGTGGCTTAATGCGATGCCCTGCTCCGGCGAGGAGTGTTTGCAGATGTCGGTGATCATGTTGTACATGATGACGGTGGTGTTCATGACATTAGCGTCGTTCTCCCGCGCCATCACGAGCAGTTCTTCCCGCTGAGGCTGCTCCAGAAAGCCCAGATGGATGGCGTCTTCAATGTCGCGGCCCAGGTAGGCGATTTTGTCGGAAATCTTCACCACGCAGCCTTCCCAGGTGGCCGCCTGGTACTTGCCGGGCTGATCGAAATCCTGCAGATCCATCAGATCCTCGCGCGGCACGAGGCCGTTTTCGTCCACCTCGCCGCAATGGGAGATGATGCCGTCGCGTACAGCATAGGTGAGACCGAGGTTTTTGTGCTTGCGGTACTCGTCTTCCAGAAGCTCGATATCGTCCACAAAGCGAAGGCTGTTGCGCTCATGCCAGAAATTGATCCCGAGGTGTTGTTTGGCAAGCGCTTTGAGCACCACCTCGCCCTGATGCCCGAACGGCGCGTGCCCCAGATCGTGTCCGGTGGCGATGGCCTTGGTAAGTTCCTCGTTCAATCCCAGAAATTTGGCGATGGTGGTCGCGACGGATTCCACGTGCTGCACATGCTCCATCCGGGTGCAGATATGGTCGTTTTCGATGTTGAAGAACACCTGCGTTTTATGCTTGAGGCGGCGGTAGGCCTTGGAGTGGAGGATGCGGGTATAGTCCCTGGCAAAGGGGCTGCGGATATCGTCGGCGCGGTAGTGCAGCTTGCCCTGCCTTGCGGTCAGCTCTGCCCATTTCGGATGGGCCGGCGTCGCGGCGACGTCCTTAAAGCGGTTGCTTTCCATGGTCTTTCTCCCTTACCGGTTATGCGGTTGCTTGCGGCTGGTTTTCTGTAAGCTGATTATACCATAAGTGCGCGCGGGAAACCAAAAAACCGGCGCTTGCATCGCGCCGGAGAATGGATACGGTATTGGCTGCGGTTACAGCGCTACGGCGTCCCACAGGCTTTCGCCCGCGCCAAGGCGGCGCAGTTGCTTGAAGCCTTTCCGTTTGAGCATGGCGAGGGTCTGCGCAAAGGCGCAGTCGAGGTCCTTCAAGTTGTGGCAGTCGGAGGTCAGGGTAAGTTCGCCGCCCATTTCCCGCCACGCGTCCAGCAGAAAATCCGCCGGATAGGGGAGGGTGTCGTAGCCTCTGGCGATATTGCCTGTGTTGACCTCCAGAAGCGTACAACCCTGAAACGCTTCCTCCAGTGCGGCAAGCGCGGCGCGGCGATAGGCTTTGTCGCTGGTATCCAGCCCGATGACTGCGGCATGCTTGCGCACCACGTCGAAATGGCCGATGATATCGGGTTTGTCCGTCTTGATGGATGCGCCCAACAGCGTGTAATAGGCCTGCGCCATCGCCACGGCGTCGCCGGAGAATACCTCGCGTACGAAGCGCCTTAGCATGTCCCGCGGGCCGTCCACGGCTTCTTTCTTGCCGTCCTCCGCGTCGGACAGGTAGTGTGCGGAGCCGATGACGTAATCGAAATCCCGGCGGTTTTGCGCCTTGATATCCTGCGGGGTCAGCGCGTCCTGTTCGATGCCGGCGTAGAGCTTCGGGGCGATGCCGAGCGCCGCGTGCGCTTTTTGCAGCGCGCGAAGCTCGGTCAGATACGCTTTCCTGCCCGCCGGGGACATGCTGTAATCCGGGTCGAAGCCCTGGTAGCCGTGCTCGGAAAAGCCGAGGCTGACAAAGCCAAGCTCCTGCGCCCTGCGCACCATGGCCGGAATGCTGTCGCTGCCGTCCACATAGGTGGAATGGGTATGCGCGTTGGACAGAAAATTCATTGCATGCGCTCCTGCTTGACCTTGGTGTCCACCACGTGGCGCTTTGCAAGCTCCTGGACAAGCTCCTCATACGAAATGCCCATCTCCGCCATCAGCACCAGCGCATGGTAGGCAAGGTCGCCCAGTTCATACACGGTTTCAGCCTTGTCGCCCTTGGCGGCGGCGATGATCACTTCAGTGCATTCCTCGCCGACCTTTTTCAAAATTTTGTCCAGGCCCTTTTCGAATAGATAGGTAGTATAACTGCCCTCTTTGGGGGTTTCCTTGCGTCCGCGGATTACCGCGTCCAGCGCACTGATGGCAAAGGGCTTGATCGTCTCGCTTTCGTAGAGTTCCTGAAAGAAGCAGCTTTCCGCGCCCGTGTGGCAGGCGGGGCCGGCTTTTTTCACCTCGACCACCAGCGCGTCGCCGTCGCAGTCCGCCCGTATGGCGACGATTTGCTGTACGTTGCCGCTGGTTTCGCCCTTGCGCCAAAGCTGCTGCCGGCTGCGGCTGTAAAAGCAGGTGCGGCCTTCCTCCAGGCTGATTTGCAGACTTTCCCGGTTCATGTACGCCAGGGTCAGCACCTCGTGGGTGGCGTAATCCTGCACGATGGCGGGAATCAGCCCGTTTTCGTCAAATTTGAGTTTTTTCTCGATCTCCTGATATTTCATAAGCCCTCCGTCAAATCCGCATGGGGATTCCGCTTGCTTTGAGTAACCGTTTGAGATCCTTGATATCCACCTCGCGGGAGTGGAAAATGCTCGCCGCGAGCCCCGCGTCCACGCGCGGGAGTTTGAACAATTCGACAAAATCTTCCGGTTTACCCGCGCCGCCGGACGCGATAAGGGGGAGCTGCACCGCATCCCCGATGGCAGTCAGCATTTCCAGGTCGAAGCCGCCGCGTACCCCGTCGGTATCGATGGAGTTGACCACCACCTCGCCCGCGCCGGACTGCTCGCCGAACTTGACCCATTCCACGGCGTCCAGCCCGGTATCCTCGCGGCCGCCCTTGGCGAACACATGAAGGGAACCGCCCACGCGCTTGATATCCATGGACAGCACCACGCACTGGTCGCCGTAGCGCTTGGCGGCTTCGGCGATAAGCTTGGGACTCCGGATCGCGCCGGAGTTGACGCTCACCTTATCCGCCCCGCATTTGAGCACACGGTCAAAATCATCCAGGCTGTTGATGCTGCCGCCGACGGTGAGGGGGATGAACACCTGCGCGGCCACGCGCTTCAACACGTCCGCAAACAGCGGGCGGCCCTCGAAGCTCGCGGTGATATCGTAAAACACCAGTTCGTCCGCGCCGGACTGATTATAGAACGCTGCGAGGGCAACCGGGTCTTCCACGTCGCGCAGGCCTTCGAAATTCACGCCCTTGACTACGCGGCCGTTTCTCACGTCCAGGCAGGGGATAATACGTTTGGTCAGCATCAGTACTCTCCTTCGGCGATTGTCAGCGCGCGTTTCAGCGACAGGGTTCCCGCATACAGCGCCTTGCCGATAATCGCGCCGTAAACATTCAGGTCCCGCAGGGCTTTGATCTCGTCTTCGCCGGTAATCCCGCCCGAAGCGATCACATTCAGGCTCTTGATGGTCGTAAGCTGCTCGTACGCGGTTAGATTGGTGCCTTGCAGCAGGCCGTCTTTGGAAATGTCGGTGTAGATGACGGTGGATATCCCCGCGTCGCGGATCTGCTGGCAGAAGGTGAAGCCGGAAAGCTCCGAGGCTTCCGTCCAGCCGTGGGTCATTACCATGCCGTCCCTTACGTCCACGCCGACGGCGAGCCGGTCGCCGTATTTCGCGCCCATCTTCTGGGTAAACGCAAAGTCTTTGACCGCGACGGTGCCCAAAATCACGCGTTTCGCGCCGAGCTTCAGCGTGTCTTTGATTGCCGCTTCATCGCGGATGCCGCCGCCCACCTGTACCTCCAGGGGAAGCTTGCACAGTGCGCGGATGGCGTCGCGGTTTTTAGGGCTGCCGTCCTTGGCACCGTCCAGATCCACGACGTGCAGATGGCTTGCACCCGCGTACAGGAAACCTTTGGCGGTATCCACCGGATCGTCGGAATACACGGTCATCAGGTCGTAATCCCCCTGCTGCAGGCGCACCACGCGGCCGCCGCGCAGGTCGATGGCGGGAAAAATCTTCATTCGCTACGCTCCTTTGGCAAAGGCGGCGAGGATTTTAAGCCCCATTTCACCGCTTTTTTCAGGGTGGAACTGTGTGCCGCAGACATTCCCGCTTCTGACGATAGCCGGAACGGTCACGCCGTACTCGGCGGCGGCGACCAGCGCAGTTTCGCAGTCTGCCGCGTAAAAGCTGTGCACGAAATACACGAAATCGCCCTCGTGGATGTCCCTGAGCAGGGGATCGCCGGGCTTGTGAAACTCCAAACTGTTCCAGCCCATGTGCGGCACCTTCAGGTCGCCCGTATAGGGGCTCATATCCTGCACGTGGCCGTGGATCAGTCCGAGACCTTCGTGCTCGCCGTATTCATAGCTTTTATCAAACAGCAGCTGCATGCCCAGGCATACGCCAAGCAGCGGTTTGCCCTGCGCGGCCAGATCCTTTAAAAGCGTATCCAGCTGCAACGCGCGCAGCTTGTCCGCTGCGTCGCCGAACGCGCCTACGCCGGGCAGGATGATTTTGTCCGCGTTTTGAAACGTTTCCGGATCACGGGTCACTATGCTGTCCGCGCCGATGTGCTTCAAAGAGCAGGTGAGGGAATAGAGGTTGCCCACGCCATAATCTACGACTGCGATCATGCTTTGCCTCCGAGCGTGCCTTTGGTGGAAGGGATATCATTTGTAAACGCGGAATCGATCGAAACAGCTTGCCGAAGCGCGCGTCCCACGCCTTTGAACATCGCCTCTAAAATGTGGTGTGTGTTCTCGCCCGCGAGCTGGCGCAGGTGCAGGGTGATGCGCGCCTCGCGCGTCAGCGCCAGAAAGAACTCCTTGACCAGTTCGGTGTCAAACGTGCCCACTTTCTGCGAGGGTAAATCGGCGGCATAGCCCAGCGTGCCGCGCCCGCTCAGGTCTACGGCGGCGAGTACCAGCGCTTCGTCCATGGGCAGCGCACAGTCGCCAAAGCGTGTGACGCCGCGCAGATCGGAAAGCGCGTCTTTGAGCGCCTGGCCCAGGGCGATCCCCACGTCTTCTACGGTGTGGTGATCGTCCACCTGGGTGTCGCCCTGGCAGGCGACGGTCAAATCAATCCTTGCGTGCCTGGCAAACAGGGTAAGCATGTGATCCAGAAATCCGCAGCCCGTGCTGATATCCGCCGCGCCTTTGCCGTCCAGCGCAAGGCTTAAGGAAATGTCGGTCTCCGCCGTTTTGCGGGTGATGCTTGCCTCTCTCATGCGCCTGCCTCCTCTAAGAGTTCTTTTGTCTTGTCAAGCAGCGTCCGCATCTGTTCCGCGCTGCCGACGGTGATGCGTACGAATGCCTTGAGTTTCGGATCGTTGAAATACCGCACCAGTACGCCTTTTTGCTTGAGCCCTTTGTAATAGGCCTCGCCGCTCATGTTCGGCGGGGCGGCGAACAGGAAATTCGATGCGCTGTCCAGTACCGTGAATCCAAGCGCACGCAGATCGATCTTGGTCGTCTCCCGCTGTTTGACGGTGAAAGCAACGCAGTCCGTAAAATAGTCCTTGTCCCGCATCGCCTCGGTGCCCGCGAGCATCGTCAGACTGTTGATGGAATAGGGGTTGAAGGAGTGCTTGACGCGGTTCAGATCGTCGATAATCTCCTTGCTTGCCAGCGCGTAGCCCAGTCGCCCGCCCGCCAGTGAACGGGATTTGGAATAGGTACGCACGATCAGCAGGTTCGGGTACTGCTTGAGCAGCGGCAGGCAGGGTTCCCCGCCGTAATCGATGTACGCCTCGTCAATCAGCACCACCGAATCGGGGTTTGATTGCAGGATGCGTTCGATATCCGAACGCTTCATCGCAAGCGAGGTCGGCGCGTTGGGATTGGCGATAGCGATGGGTATCCCGAGATTCAAAAACTTCTCCGCGGGAACGCTGAAATCCTCGTTGAGCGGTACTTTGCGGGCGCTCAGGCCGAACAGATTCGCGTACACCGGGTAAAAGCCGTAGCTGATCTCCGGGAAAGCGAATCCGCGCTTGTCGCCGTAGGCCATGAACGCAAACGCCAGCACCTCGTCCGAACCGTTGCCCACGAATACTTGATCCGTTTCCAGTCCGTACTCCGCCGCGATGGTCTCGCACAGGGCTTTGCACAGCGGGTCGGGATACAGGTTCAGGCGGGAGATGATAGCCGTGTTTAGCGCTTCCACCACGCGCGGGGAGGGCGGGAAGGGGCTTTCGTTGGTGTTGAGCTTCACGTATTGCATGTCCTGCGGCTGTTCCCCGGGTACGTAGGGGGCGAGGGATTGCAGGTTTTCGATCAGAAAACGGCTCATAGCGTCTCCTCCGTGCGGACGGCCACGGCGCGCGCGTGCGCGGTCAGGCCTTCGCTTTTAGCAAATCGCTGTGCGTCCGCGCTCGCGCTCATCAGCGCGTCGCGCGTATAGTAGAGGTAACTGGAACGCTTGCAGAAGTCGTCCACCCCAAGGGGCGAGGCAAAGCGCGCCGCGCCGCTGGTCGGCAGGGTGTGGTTGGGGCCTGCCAGATAGTCGCCCAGCGTTTCCGGGCACCAGCGGCCCATGAACACGCTGCCCGCGTTTTTAATCAGCGGCAGCATGGCAAACGGATCCTCCACGCACAACTCCAGATGCTCGGGAGCGATGGCGTTGGCGATCTCGCAGCCCGTTTGCAGATCCTGCACGAGGATGATGCGCCCGTTGTTGTCGATGGACGTGCGTGCGATATCCTTGCGCGACAGCTTGGGCAGTTGCGTTTCGAGCTCCGTCTGCACATTCTCCGCCAGTTCCATGGAATCGGTCACCAGCCAGGAGGCGGCCAGCACGTCGTGCTCGACCTGTCCCAGCAAATCGGCGGCGATGAACGCGGGGTTGGTAGCGGCGTCGGAGATGACCAGGATTTCACTCGGGCCGGCGATGGTGTCGATCGCCACCGCGCCCTGCGCGGAGCACAGCTGTTTGGCGGTGGTTACGTAGATGTTACCGGGGCCGACGATCTTGTCCACCTTCGGCACGCTTTGGGTTCCGTAGGCCAGCGCGGCGATCGCCTGCGCGCCGCCGAGCTTGATTATATCGGTCATGCCCGCGATTTTCGCGGCAGCGAGAATCACGTCGGGTACGCTGCCGTCTGGTTCGGGCGGAGTCGCCATCACAATACGTTCCACGCCTGCGATTTTCGCCGGGATGGCGGCCATCAGCGCGGTGCTGGGGTAGCGGGCTGTGCCGCCGGGGATGTACAGGCCTGCGCACTGCAGCGGCAGGATGCGCTGGCCCATAACGACGCCGTTCTCCCGCGTATCGCGAAAGCCTTCGCGCTTTTGCAGGGTGTGGTAGCGGGTGATGTTTTCGGCGGCGCGGCGCATGGTTTCGATCAGAGCGGGATCGACGCGCTTGAACGCGTCCTCGATTTCCTGTTTCGTTACGGCCAAGGACGCAAGCTTCGCGCCGTCGAAGCGCTCAGTGTATTCTTTCGCCGCCTCGTCGCCGCGCTGTTTCACATCGTCCAGGATCGTTTGCACGGCGGCGGTTACGTCCCGCGTAGGTTCGGACGCGCGGTTGAACAGGGCGCTTACTGGCTGGCCGGAATACTGTACAATCTTGATCATGCCGGTTCTCCTTGTTGCCGCAGCGCGGCGACCAAACTCTCAATTTCCTCGGTCTTGAACTTCATGGACGCCTTGTTGGCGATCAGCCGGGCGCTGATTTGCAGAATCGTCTCTGTCACTTCCAGATGATTCTGCTTGAGGGTCGTGCCGGTCTCCACCAGATCGACGATCACGTCGGACAGGCCGAGGATGGGGGCGAGCTCGATGGAACCGTTCAGCTTGATGATGTCGATCTCACGGCTTTTCCCCGCGTAGTAAGCCTTAGCAATGCCCGGGTACTTGGTGGCAACCCGAAGGGGTGCGGTCAGGTCTTCCCGGAAACCCACAGGCGCGGCCACGCACATGCGGCATTTGCCAAACCCGAGGTCCAAAAGCTCGTACACGTCGTTTTCGCCTTCGAGCAGGGTGTCCTTGCCGCAGATGCCAACATCCGCCGCGCCGCGCTCCACGTAGATCGCCACGTCGCTGGGCTTGACCTGCAAAAAGCGGATGCTTTCGTCCGCGCTGTAGGCGACCAGGCGGCGGTCGTCGGCCTGCACGCCGCCGCAATCCATTCCACAGGCGGTAAACAGCTTGCAGACCTTATCCACCAGACGCCCCTTGGGCAATGCAATGGTAAACATCAGCGTTCCTCCTTAAGCGCGCCGTTTTCAAAGCGCAGGGTTTTTCCGACCTTCAATTCCGGGGCGGCTTCGCCCTTACGGGCGATAACCCGCAGGTTCTGCGCCGCCAGATCGAATACTTGCTTGTGGAGTGCGCTGAGATCATCGCCGCTTCGGTAGAGCACCAGCACGTCGGCGTCCAGCGCCCGCCGGTCGGACAGGGTACGGCTGAGCTCGTCCAGGTAGACCGCGAAGCCGATCCCGTCGGCCTCCTTGCCGAATCGCCGCATCAGCAGGTCGTAGCGCCCGCCGGACAGTACCGCGCGCGGCGCGCCCTGTACGTAGCCCTGGAACACGATGCCGTTATAATAGTCCAGTTCGTTGAGCATGGAGAAATCCAACCGCAGCGCGTCGGCGGCGCCGTCTGCCAAAAGCGTGTCGTACAGCGCTTTAAGTTCAAAAAGCGCCGCGTCGGTCTGCGTGCCTGACGATAGCTTCTGTGCGGCGGGGAAGACCGTTTCAAACGGCCCGGCGAGTTTGGTCAGCTGTACGATACGATCTGCCATCTCCTGCGCGATTTGCTGGTTTTGCAGGTAGGCCTCCAGCTCGTGTGCGCTTTTACGCCGGATGAGGGCAAGCGTCTCCGCCTGCTGCTCTGGCGACAGCCCCGCGCTCATCAGCAGCCCCGCGGTAAAGCCCATGTGGCTGATATCCAGTACATAGGGAAGACCGATGATCCGCATGCTTTCCACGGCAAGACGGACAATCTCGGATACCACATAGCCGTCCACGTCGCCCATGGCCTCCACGCCCATCTGTTCGATTTCGGTCACTTCGCGGCTTAAAGCGGAATAGCTGTATACGCTTTCCTGATAATAAACGCGCTCAATCCCCTCGCGTTCTTTGCGGGCGTGCTTGACGATGGACAGCGTTACATCCGGCTTCAAAGCCATCAGCTTGCCGTCGGGATTGGTAAAGGTGAGCACGTTTTCACTTTTCAAGAAATTTTTATTTTCCAGGTACAGACCGTACTCCTCAAACCTGCGCATGGAAAAGCGCGTATAGCCAAGACCCTCGTACAGGGTGCGAAGGCTTGTGAGAAGCCGGTTTCGTCTGCTTTCTGTGGGCGCCATGGTCATCCTCCAAACTCGCGGATACGCTTCCGCCATTGCTGTCTTCCCGCACACCATATCATATTCAAATACTTTAGTCAAGTAACGCGGTAACGTAACAGCGTAATAAATTTCCGAGCGATTTTTCTGCGTTACGGTCATTTGGAAAGTAAACCAGCTCGTATTCTTTCTGTTTTCCGGTCGTGTATATCCCTACATCTGGTATAATACGGTTTATGGTATGAATATGCAAAGGGGATAGAAAAATGCGAGACGAGACCAAATGCCTGCACAGCGGATATACACCCAAAAACACGGAACCGCGCGTGATGCCGATTGTGCAAAGCACGACCTATGTATATGATTCCACCGACGCCATCGGCGCGGTGTTTGACGAGCCGACAAAAAGCCTGATTTATTCCCGCTTTGCCAATCCTACCGTCATGGCGGTGGAGGAGAAAATTGCCGCTTTGGAGGGCGGGGTCGGCGCGATGTGCACCTCGTCGGGACAGGCCGCCAACCTGCTGGCAATATTGAACCTGTGCTCCGCCGGGGATAGCTTCATATCCACTACGCAGATTTACGGCGGTACGGTGAACCTGTTTGCCTTTACGCTAAAAAGGCTTGGCATCGAATGCATCTTCGTGCCGGGCAACGCAGGCGAGAAAGAGCTCAACGCGGCCTTCAAGCCCAATACCAAGCTGGTGTTCGGCGAAACGCTGGCCAATCCAGCGCTGACGGTGCTGGATATCGAGCTGTTTGCCAGGGCGGCGCACGCGCACCATGTGCCCCTGATGATCGACAACACCTTTGCTACGCCCATACTGTGCAAACCGATTGAATTCGGCGCGGATATCGTCACCCACTCCACCACCAAGTATATGGATGGCCATGCCGTACAGGGCGGCGGCGTGATTGTCGACAGCGGTAATTTTGACTGGCACAGCGGGAATTTCCCGGAGATGACCGAGCCGGACGAATCCTACCACGGCATCGTCTATGTGGATACCTACGGCAAAGCGGCCTATATTGTCAAGGCGCGTATGCAATTGATGCGCGATTTCGGCTCGTATCCGGCGGCGCATTCCGCATTTTTGCTGAATCTGGGGCTGGAAACCCTGGCAATCCGTATGGACCGCTATTGCGAAAATGCCATGAAGGTCGCAAAGTATCTACAGGCAAACGACAAGATCGAATCTGTTAGTTATCCGGGGCTGGAAAGCGATCCGTATCATGCGCTGGCTGAGAAATACTTAAAGGGCGCAAGCGGCGTGATTTCCATGGTCATGAAAGGCGGAAAGCAAGGCGCAGTGCGCTTTATGGACTCGCTTAAAATGGCGTCCAACGAAGTACACGTGTGCGATATCCGCACCTGCGTACTGCACCCCGCCAGCGAAACCCATCGCCAGCTGACCGAAGAACAGCTTGAAGCCTGCGGCATCAATCCTGGCATGGTGCGGCTTTCGGTTGGGCTTGAAAACATCGACGATATTCTAGAGGACCTGGAACAAGCGCTCCGGAACGTATAATGTCGAGTGTATATCGGCGCATTTTATATGAAGCTGACGGGAAACCAATGAATTTTTTTAAATATTACACAACGCTTACATGCCTTTTCTGAAATCGATTGACAATCTATAAATCCAGTGATAATATGTTACAGTTGCCCTTTGTGTGCATCCGTATGCAATCGGCACGGCGGAAAACAGCCGGAAACGGCTGATACCAGGCCACTTTGACCATCATTTTCGTCGTAAACGATGAGTAAACCACTCGCACGCCGCCATGTCCTATTTCCGTGATTTTGCGCCCGCGAAAGTCTCGACGTAGCACTGCTACTACTTCGACTTCAGCGAACACAAACTAACGGTAAATATTACACGGCATCGCACAAGCATTTATTCATCATTTACTGGAGGTGTGAACCCGGCATGGACGATGCGCTGAAAAACCCGGCCAAACGCGTGGTCGGCCTAAAGCAGGTGCTGCGCGCCGTCAAGTCCGGCCAGGCGGCGAAGGTTTACCTGTGCACGGACGCCGACGAGTTCATCTACCGCCAGGTCGAATCGGCCTGTGAAGAGCATGGTGTGCCCGTCGAAAAGGCGGACAGCATGGAGGCGCTTGGCAAAGCCTGCCTCATCGCCGTCAAAACCGCCACGGCGGCTATACTCAGGTAGCCGCGCAAGACCCGTCATATCGCTCCCGGGGTTGAGGAGCTTTATGGATAAATAACTCGGAGGTGTTCTATTTGCCCACGATCAATCAGTTGGTTCGCAAAGGGCGCAAGAAATTGGTGGAGAAATCCATGTCTCCCATTCTGCAGAGCTGCCCGCAGAAACGCGGCGTATGCCTCAGCGTGAAGACACGGACGCCGAAGAAACCGAACTCCGCCCTGCGCAAAATTGCACGTATCCGTCTGACCAATCAGATCGAAGGTACGTGTTATATTCCCGGCATCGGCCATAATCTGCAGGAGCACAGCGTGGTGCTGATCCGCGGCGGCCGCGTGCGCGATCTTCCCGGCGTCCGCTACCACATCATCCGCGGCGCTCTGGATACCGCGGGCGTAACCGGCCGCAAGCAAGGCCGTTCCCTGTACGGCGCAAAGAAGAAGTAAAAACCCCTTCTTCAAGCCTTTGCGTTTCTCATGCAGGAGATATTTCTAAGCGGGCGCAGGCGATGTCTACAATAAAGGTAGATTTTCACACCGCGTGGCTTTCCGGCTTGCCCGGAGCGGCTGATGCTGACGGCCGTCAGGAATCCCGTGTTAAGCGCACATGCCAATGGAACAAGCCTACAATCATTTAGGAGGTAGAATTATGCCCCGTCGCGGTTTTATACCCAAGCGCGAGGTGCTGCCCGATCCCGTATACGGGACCACGGTCGTCACCAAACTCATCAATCAGATCATGCTGGACGGCAAGCGCGGCACTGCGCAGCGCATCTGCTACTCGGCGTTTGAAACCATCGCGGAAAAGACCGGCAAGGACGCAAACGACGTATTCGCCGCAGCGCTTGCAAACGTCAGCCCGCAGTTGGAAGTCAAGGCCCGCCGTGTGGGCGGCGCCACCTACCAGGTACCTATCGAAATCCGCACCGAACGCCGCCAGACCCTGGGGCTTCGCTGGATTATCGATTTCAGCCGCAAACGCGGTGAGAAAACCATGGCCGAGCGCCTCGCGGGCGAATTGCTCGACGCCGCCAACAACACCGGCAGCGCCGTCAAGCGCAAAGAGGAAATGCACCGCATGGCCGAAGCCAACAAAGCATTCGCACACTATCGCTGGTAAGATTTAACCGGCTTTTACGCGCAAACGAAAGGAGACCCATACTCTATGCACAGAAGTCACCCGCTCGACAAGGTGCGCAATATCGGCATCATGGCACACATCGATGCCGGTAAAACCACGACTACCGAGCGCATACTCTTCTATACCGGGCGTACGCACCGGTTGGGTGAAGTGCATGAAGGCGCCGCCACCATGGACTGGATGCAGCAGGAACAGGAGCGCGGTATCACTATCACCTCCGCCGCTACCACCTGTCAATGGAAGGGCCATCGCATTAACATCATCGATACACCCGGCCACGTAGACTTCACCGTTGAGGTGGAGCGCAGTTTGCGTGTGCTCGACGGCGCCGTTGCCGTATTCTGCGCCAAAGGCGGCGTGGAACCGCAGTCGGAAACCGTTTGGAGGCAGGCAAACCGTTATCACGTGCCCCGCATCGCTTACATCAACAAGATGGACATCATGGGTGCGGACTTCTTCCGCGTCGTCAACATGATGAAAGAGCGCCTGAGCGCCAACGCTGTGCCCATCCAGCTCCCCATCGGCAAAGAAGCGGACTTCAAAGGCATCATCGATTTGGTGTCCATGAAAGCCGAAGTGTATTACGATGACGAAGGCAAGGACGTGCGCGAGGAGGATATCCCCGAAGCGCTGAAAGCACAGGCCGAAGAATACCGGCAGATGCTGATTGAAGCCGTTGCCGAACAGGACGAAACGCTGCTGGAGAAGTTTTTCGAGGGCGAGGAGATCACCGAATCGGAGATCAAGGAAGCCATCCGGAAATCAACCATTGCATGCGATATGACCCCTGTTTTATGCGGCACATCCTACCGCAACAAAGGTGTACAGCCGATGCTGGACGCGGTGGTGGAGTATATGCCCTCCCCGCTGGACGTCCCGGCCATCAAAGGCCAGAAGCCCGGCATGCCCAGCGTTGAACTGACACGCAAGGCGTCCGACGAAGAACCCTTCTCGGCGCTTGCCTTCAAGATCATGACCGACCCGTTCGTGGGCAAGCTCGCGTTTGTGCGCGTGTATTCGGGCAAGATCGACGCCGGAAGCTACACCTATAACTCCACCAAGGAAAAACGCGAACGCATCGGCCGCCTGCTGATGATGCACGCCAACCACCGCGAAGAGGTCGAGACCGTATTCGCCGGCGAGATCTGCGGCATCGTAGGCCTGAAGGATACCACAACGGCCGATACGCTGTGCGATCAGAAACATCCAATTATCCTCGAATCGATGGAGTTCCCCGATCCCGTGATCCAGGTCGCCATCGAGCCCAAGACCAAAGCCGGTCAGGAAAAAATGACCCTGGCGCTGATCAAGCTGGCCGAGGAAGATCCGACCTTTAAAACCTACACCGATCCCCAGACCGGGCAGACGATTATCGCCGGGATGGGCGAGCTGCATCTGGAAATCATCGTGGACAGGCTCCTGCGCGAGTTCAAAGTGGAAGCGACCGTGGGCAAACCCCAGGTGGCTTACCGTGAAACCATCCGCAGGGAAGCTGAGGGCGATGGCCGTTATGTGCGCCAGACCGGCGGACACGGCCAGTTCGGTCACTGTAAAATCCGTATTGAGCCGGCTGAGCCCGGCGCGGGATATTCCTTCGAGTCCAAAATCGTCGGCGGCGTGATTCCCAAGGAATTCATTTCGCCTATCGACGCGGGTATCAAGGAAGCCGCACAGTCCGGTATCATCGGCGGGTTCGAGGTTGTGGACTTCAAGGCTACGGTGTTCGATGGCAGCTATCACGAGGTCGACTCCTCCGAGATCGCCTTCAAGATCGCCGGTTCCATGGCGTTCAAGGATGCGCTCAAGCGCGCCGACAGCTGCCTGATGGAGCCCTCGATGAAGGTGGAGGTCATTATCCCCGAGCAGTACATGGGCGACGTGATCGGCGACATTACAAGCCGCAGGGGACGCATCGAAGGCATGGAGGCCCGCATGGACGAGCAGAGCGTGCACGCGTTCGTACCGCTGAGTGAGATGTTCGGCTACGCGACGAACCTTCGCAGCCGTACGCAGGGCCGCGGGCTGTTCACGATGCAGTTTGATCACTACGAACAAGTTCCGGCGAGCATCGCCGAAAAAGTAACCGGACGCAAAGAAAATTAACGAAATCAGAGTTTGGAGGTGCCGGCAATGGCAAGTATCGCCCGAAACAGAGTCGTGTTGGCTTGCACCGAGTGTAAGCAGAGGAATTACAATACCCTCAAAAACAAAAAGAACACGCCCGATCGCATTGAGCTGAACAAGTACTGTCGTTTCTGCAAAAAGCATACGGCTCACCGCGAAACGAAGTAACGGATAGGAGCAAATACGATGGCAAACACAAAAAAACTGCCGGCCAAGAAGCAAAGCGGAAATGCTTTGGTGAAAACCGGGTCCGCCTTCAAAAGGTTCTTTTTGAAGATCGGAAACGCGTTTAAAAACACCTGGCACGAGCTGCGTAAAGTCACCTGGCCGACCAGGGAAAAGCTGGTCAACTTTTCCATCATCGTGGTCCTGATGATCGTCTTTCTGATGGTGATCATCGGCCTGCTGGATACGGGCGCTTCGTCTTTGATCCAGCTGATGATGCCCAAGGCGTAAGGAGTATGGGAATGGCCGAGAAAAAAAACGAGCCCTGCTGGTATGTTGTGCATACTTATTCCGGTTACGAGAATAAGGTAAAGGACAACATCGAAAAATCCGTGGAGAACAACGGCATGCAGGATCTGATCCTGGACGTCCGCGTTCCCGTGGAGGACGTTGTCGAGATTAAAAACAACCGCCGCGTGAAAACCCAGCGTAAGGTGTACCCCGGTTATGTGCTGGTGCACATGATCGAGACCAGCGAAAGCTGGTATCTGGTGCGCAACACCCGCGGTGTGACCGGCTTTGTGGGCCCGGAAAGCAAACCTGTTCCGCTGACGGATGATGAAGTGAAAATGATGCTGTCCACGCAGGAACACAGCGTGGAATTCGGCATCGCCATCGGCGAAGAGGTGCGCATTCTGTCCGGCCCGCTGGAAAACTTCACCGGCTTCGTGGAGGACGTCGATACTGTGCGGCAGAAGCTGACCGTCAAGGTTAAGATGTTCCTTGGGCGCGAAATGCCCGTGGAAGTCGGTCTGGAGGAAGTTACCAAGGTGTGAGATCATCCGGTACGGATATCTCTTTTGGGATGCTCGAAGGGTCGCCGCCCTTCGAATGTCAATCCGAAACCGGCGACATGTGCGGTGGTTTCGGAAACCTTGCATAGCAAGGTTACCTTACGCGGAGGGCTGACCGTGAGCAAAGCGAACAAGCCCGAAGCGCTATCTCGAAAAAACGGCGAAGCCGTTTTTGAGAAAGGCTGCGCCTTTCCATCTGGGAAAGGACGTGGGAGGAGCATATACTGTTCCGCATGACCACAAATCTGAGGAGGCAATAACCCATGGCAAAGAAGATTCAATCCATCGTGAAACTGCAGGTGCCCGCCGCCAAAGCCACGCCTGCGCCGCCGATCGGCCCCGCACTGGGTCAGCACGGCGTGAACATTCCGGGCTTTTGCAAAGAGTTCAACGAGCGCACGGCCAAGGACGCTGGCCTGATCATCCCCGTGGTGATTACGGTGTACGCCGACCGTACGTTTACCTTCATTACCAAAACGCCGCCGGTGCCCGTTCTGATCAAGAAGGAACTGGGGCTGGACAGCGCAAGCGGCGTGCCCAACCGCGATAAGGTGGGGCAGCTCACCAAAGAGCAGGTGCGCAAGATTGCCGAGATCAAGCGTCCGGATGTGAACGCGACCGATATCGCGAGCATCGAAAGCATGGTCAAGGGCACGGCGCGCTCCATGGGCGTCACGGTTGAGGAATAATACTGATTCATTGGTAAATACAGCGTTTATCCGATTGGAATCAGCAGAAACAGCGAATTGTGGGAGGACATTGTGCCGCTATGACCACAGGGAGGATTTGAACCATGAAACACGGTAAAAAATATGCAGACAGCGTAAAATTGATCGAGCCGCAGAAGGCGTACGACCCCGAAGAAGCCTGCGAGCTCGTAATCCAGACCAGCAAGGCCAAGTTTGACGAGACCATCGAGCTTTCCGTCCGCCTGAACGTAGACCCCCGCCACGCCGACCAGCAGGTCCGCGGCGCCATCGTGCTGCCGCACGGCACGGGCAAAACCGTCCGCGTGGTAGTGATCACCAAGGGCGACAAGGTGAAGGAAGCCGAAGAAGCCGGCGCGGATTTTGTCGGCGCGGAAGAATTGGTCCAGAAGATCCAGACCGAAAACTGGTTTGATTTCGACGTCATCGTCGCCACACCGGATATGATGGGCGTCATCGGCCGTATCGGCCGCATCCTGGGCCCCAAAGGCCTCATGCCGAACCCGAAGTCCGGCACGGTGACCATGGATATTACCAAGGCCGTCTCCGACATTAAAGCCGGTAAGGTCGAGTACCGCGTGGACAAGACTGCCATCATCCACTGCCCGATTGGCAAAGCGTCGTTTGGCAAGGACAAGCTCAACGAGAACCTGCAGGTGCTCATGGAAGCCATCGTCAAAGCCAAGCCTCCGGTCGCCAAGGGTACCTACCTCCGCTCGGTTTATCTGAGCGCTACGATGGGCCCGGCAGTGAAGGTCAACACCCTCAAATTCTGAATTTGATTTCGTCTTAAGCCCGGCGCAGACGCGCCGGGTTTTTCGTACCCTATTTGATGTATGATACGGAATCGCTTATAATCGGATATGCACACAGAAAACGGATGGAAAGAGGATGCGATGCAAACGCTGAACGTAGTCAATCTCGGAACAATAGAATATGGGAAAGCGTTGGATATTCAGCTCCGGCTGCATGAGCGCGTGATGAACGGAACAACCGGGGACACCCTGCTGCTTTTGGAACACCCGCCGGTGATCACGATGGGGCAGAGTGCGGAAGGAAACAACGTTTATCTGAACGAGGAACAGCGGAAGGCACTCGGTGTCGACGTGTTTCAGACCGATCGCGGCGGGGATGTGACCTACCACGGGCCCGGGCAGATCGTCGGGTATCCGATCTTCAACCTGACCCGGCATGGAAAGGACGCGCACGCGTTTATGTTCAACGTACAGGAGGTATTCCTGCGGCTGCTGGAGCGCGAATTCGGCCTGAAACCGCACCGGGAGGACGGGAAGTATACCGGCATCTGGATCGGTGAGCAAAAGATCACAGCCTTCGGCATCCATATCCGCCGCTGGACAACCACGCACGGGTTCGCCTTTAACGTCAACACGGACTTATCGCACTTTCGGTGGATCAACCCCTGCGGTCTCAGCGACCGGGGCGTGACCTCGCTCAAGGAGCTTACGGGGAAACCCCAGGATATGGACAGGCTGAACCGGTTGGTCGCACAGTATTTCTGCGAAGTTTTCGGCATGGAGGAGAGCGTATGCACACTGCAAAGCCTGATTGGATCGTAAAGCGGGTGCCGTTCGGGCCGGAACGCAGGAAGATTGAGGAGACGCTCAAATCGCTTTCGCTGCACACGGTCTGCGAGCAGGCGGGCTGCCCCAACCTCGGCGAGTGCTTCTGCCAGAAAACGGCGACATTCATGATCCTTGGAAATCAATGCACGCGCAACTGTACCTTTTGCCAGGTTGGGAAAGGGTCGCCGCTGCCTGTGGATACGCTGGAACCGGAGCATGTCGCACAGGCGGTTGTGAAACTCGAACTCAAGCACGTCGTCGTAACCTCCGTCACGCGCGACGATCTGCCCGACGGCGGAGCGGAGCACTTCGCGCGCGTCATTCAGGCGGTGCATGCGGCCTCCCCGCAAACGACGGTCGAAGTACTGATTCCTGATTTTCAGGGCGGTATGGCGGCGCTGCAAACGGTGATTGACAAAAAACCGACGGTGATCAACCATAACATCGAGACGATCCGGCGGCTATATCCCGAGGTTCGGCCGATGGCGGACTATGATCGGTCGCTTAAGCTGCTGCAGCGCGTGAAGGCGATTGCTCCTGATATCAGAACCAAATCCGGAATCATGGTCGGGCTCGGGGAGACGTATCAGGAGGTGCTGGCAGTTCTGCGCGATCTGCGCACGGCCGGGTGTGAATTCCTGACCATCGGGCAGTACCTTGCGCCGTCAAAGCAGCATCATCCGGTGGTGGAGTATATCCGCCCGGAGTTGTTTGAAAGTTATAAAAAGGACGCGAAATCCCTGGGATTTACTTACGTCGCGTCCGGCCCGTTCGTTCGCAGTTCCTACCACGCGGGGGAAGCGCTGCAATAGAAGAAGCGCGCAATGAAAAGCCCGGCGCTTTCGCGCCGGGCTTTTTTGTTTGTCAGTCCAGGATCCTTTCGACGGTGTAGCCTTTCTCCCGCAGCAGATCCGGGATGTTATTGCCGTCATAGATTAGGTGCAGAAGCCCGACGGTGACGAAGTATGTGCCGCCGTTTTGAATCATTGCGTCCAGCCGGTCGGCCATCAGTACGTTTCGCTGTGCGATCAGCTTATCCTCATATTCGCCATACAATTCCCTGTCCGCGCTTTCGATGGATTGCTGATAGGAAACCCAGAAATTCTCCGCGTCTCCGGTGTGCCAGTAATCGGGCCATTGCTTCAGGGTGTTCGCTTCGGCTATACTGTCCCGCCGGAGGATCCAGTTGATTTCATCTTCAATCAGGTAGCGGGTCAGGCCGTCGGAAAAGCTTTCCATACTATCGGCGAATTCGTCTATGGTTTCCAGGTAGGCGAATTGCTTCTGGTGTGCCGTAGCATACTCTTCAACATTGTTGTCCACACCCAGGGTGATCGCCTTTTGCACATCCATGATGCCCATTTCGTTTGCTGTGGAATATACGGCCAGGGTGCTGATCACAACCCAGGGCTGCTGCGTGTTGATCGCCCCGGAGGACACGCCGATTTTCTTGTACGCTTCGATCGTTTCATCCATCAGATCGTCACCGAGAATGCTCCGAAGGGTGACGTCCGAGGGAAGGCTCATCCGCGCCGTCAGTTGTCCTACGCTCTCGCTGGAGGAGGTGTCCGATTCAAACACGAAGGTATCGGAGCTCGCCATGGCGTCGGTTATGGCGTCCCCGAAGGGGTACATGGCATCCGTGCCGATGTGAATGGAGCCCAGCAGGTACGCCGTACCTTCGCCACCCGTGACGCGGTACAGGATTCCCTTGCTGCCTTCCCGCTGCTGTGTGAGCAATACGGCGCCGACAGAAATTACCGCGACCAGAACGAGGGCGATCGCGGCGATCCAAATTCGTTTTTTCATCGTCTTCTTCCTGCGATCAGCAATAGCCGCAGGAGCTGCAGCAGACTCGATACCGCGGCGGCGACGTAGGTCATCGCGGCGGCGGAGAGCACCGCGCGAACGCCTCCAAGCTCTTCTTCGGTCATATATCCGCCGTCCGCAAGCGCGGCCAGCGCGCGTTTGGAGGCGTTAAACTCCACCGGGAGCGTGATCAGCGAAAACGCGAACGTCGCGGCAAAGCAGATGATACCCGCGTATAAAAGCGGTTCCCAGCTTGCCAGAAGTCCGATGAGAAAGATCGGGAAATAAGCGATCGAACCGAATTTGACGATTGGTACGATGGCGCTGCGCATGAGCAGCGGTTTGTACTGGTCGGACTGCTGCAGGGCATGCCCGCACTCGTGCGCCGCGATGCCCACCGCCGCGATGGACGGGGAACCGTACACGCCTTCGGACAGCCGCAGCGTATTGGAGCGCGGGTCGAAGTTATCGGTCAGCTTGCCCTGGATCGGCTCCACTGATACGGGCATTTTGGCGGCTTTACCGAGCATATCGCGGCATACGGCGTCGGCCGTGATGCCCTGCCGGGTTGAAACCTTGGCGTACTTTGCGTACGCGCTTTTTACCTTGAACTGCGCCCAAAGCCCCAGCAGCAGGCCGGGAATGATGAGGATGATCGTCCAATCATAAAAATACATAAATACCTCCGGGGATTGCAGGCTTGCGCCTGTGATAGATTGCCAATCAACAGCATACTCCTTTTTGCGGGAATTTCAAGGTTTCACGGCTGTGTTGTCGCCATGGCTGTCGAAACGATACTCCATGAATGTATATTGCGATTGCTTGTGGGTGAAACCAAACTTTTCGTACAAAGGAACGCCCATGTCGGTCGCCTGGAGCTCGATGCTGGATACGTTCATTGTTTTGGCATCCGCGACTGCCATCCCGAGCAGTACGGACGCAAGCCCCCGCTTGCGGTAGTCCGGGCTGGTGTAGACGTTAAGCAGGATAGCCGTTTTGCCGGTGATGAAATGGAGATTTGCCGGGCGCTCGATAATCAGCAGAAACACGGTTGACGCGGGAATATCGCCGTCCATGGCCAGATAGGCGAAAAAGTCCTTGCTCATATGCTTTTGATAGTAGCCGGGCAGATGGCTGAGAAGCGCTGATTTTTCCTTATCGGTCAGCTTTTGATTGATCTCCTTGAGGTATTGCATCCGCATATTGATGATGTGGTCTATGTCATCCTGCGCCGCCAGGCGAAATTCCAAGCAAATCACCTCAATAAAATAGTTTGCAAAACCCCGCCAACGCAGCGCTGACGGGGTATGGCTTCCATGGGTTTCTATACGGGCATGACCTGCGCTTCTTTATCAAGCATGGTCGAATCCACTTGCAGCTGTTTGGCCTGCCGGTATTGGAAATACTTGATGGCAACCTGCGGGAAAAGCGCGTAGCTGAGTACGTCCTCTTCCTGCTGGTAATATTCGCGAATCTCCTCGCGGTACTTATCCAGTTCCGGGGGAATATCGTCTGCGGGACGGTGGGTGATCACCTTCTGGTCGCCGATGACCTTTTTACGCACTTCCTCGTTCACCGGCGCGGGCAGGCGGCCGTATTCGCCGCGCATGAGCGCCTGGCTTTCCTTGGGGTTCATTTTGTAAGCCTCGCCGGACAGGACGTTCATCACGGCCTGCGTACCGACGATCTGGCTTGTGGGCGTTACCAGCGGCGGATACCCGAAGTCCTTGCGCACGCGCGGGATCTCCGCAAGCACGGTGTAGTACTTGTCCATCGCGTTGGCCTGTTTCAACTGGTTGATAAGATTTGAAAGCATGCCGCCCGGCACCTGATACAAAAGCGTGTTGGCGTCGGTGGCAAGCACACGGGCGGGATCGCGGAACCCAGCCTTGGTCAGTTCGTCGGCGACGCCGCGAAAATACGCGGCAAGGTCAATGAGCTTTTCCAGGTCGATTCCGGTATCGTACTCCGTGCCCATATAGGAAGCGACTTGCGCTTCCGTCGCGGGCTGCGCGGTGCCGTTGCCAAGGGGCGACAGGGCGGTGTCGATCACGTCGGCGCCCGCTTCCACGGCCTTCATCAGCGTCATGGCACCGGTGCCGGTGGTGTTGTGCGTGTGCATGACGATCGGCAGATCGGTGGCCGCTTTCAACCGTTTAATCAGCGAATACGCCTTATAGGGGAGCAAAAGGTTCGCCATATCCTTGATGCAGATGATATCCGCGCCCATTTCAGCGATGCCTTCGGCGAGCTTGACAAAGTAGTCTTCGGTATGTACGGGCGAGGTAGTGTAGCTCATGGCAACTTCCGCGATGCCCTTGTATTTCTTGGTGGCTTTGACGGCGGTTTCCATATTCCGCAGGTCGTTGAGCGCATCAAAGCAGCGGATGATGTCGATGCCGTTTTCGATCGCTTTTTTGACGAAGTAGTCCACTACATCGTCGGCGTAGTGCTTGTAGCCCAGGATGTTCTGCCCGCGCAGGAGCATCTGCAGCTTGGTGTTGGGCATGCCTTTGCGCATGGCGCGCAGGCGCTCCCAGGGATCCTCGTTCAAAAAGCGCAGACAGCTGTCAAAGGTGGCGCCGCCCCAGCATTCCAGGGAATAATAGCCGACCTTGTCCAGTCGTTCAAACGCGGGTTCCATTTGTTTCAGGGTCATGCGCGTCGCGGCCT